>NZ_VDDA01000001.1:0-499694 GCF_006151805.1 Methylobacterium terricola
AGGGTTGCCCCCATTGTCCAATATTCCCCACTGCTGCCTCCCGTAGGAGTCTGGGCCGTGTCTCAGTCCCAGTGTGGCTGATCATCCTCTCAGACCAGCTACTGATCGTCGCCTTGGTGAGCCATAACCTCACCAACTAGCTAATCAGACGCGGGCCGATCCTTCGGCAGCAAGCCTTTCCCCATAAGGGCGTATCCGGTATTAGCTCAAGTTTCCCTGAGTTATTCCGAACCGAAGGGCACGTTCCCACGCGTTACTCACCCGTCTGCCGCTGACCCCGAAGGGCCCGCTCGACTTGCATGTGTTAAGCCTGCCGCCAGCGTTCGCTCTGAGCCAGGATCAAACTCTCAAGTTGAAGAGCTGATCATAGCTGATCACAACATAAACGGAGGCTCACAACCGATCGGCGTTTCCACCTGATCGTGTGAGCACCGAAACGTCAGACCAGCATCATCCTACTCACGATCCAGGCCGAAACCCGGATCCGCAGGGACGACGCCGTCCACGCTTCTCTTTCTCGTATGCACTTGTCAAAGAGCGGCCCGGCCAAGACCGGGGTATCATCGGCGACGACAGGACCAGCGCCTGACCAAGGTCAGGCTCGCCGGCCCAGACTGTCGAAGAGATAGTTCAGCGCCCGGTCCGCTGTCGCGGCCGGCGCCGATGGGTGGTCGTATAGGCCCCCGATGTCGGCCCGTCAACCGGTTTGTGAACCTCTTGCGACAGATCCTCTCTTTTTCGCCCGCTCACCAGCCGGCCTCACGCCGCGGCGGCACAGTGGCTGCGCGCCTCGGCGGCGGCGCGGCGCACCTCGGCCACGGCGTCCGGGATGCCGGATCCGGCCGCGATCGCCGCCTCGAGCCCGCGGCAGGCGGCGGCCAGGTCGTCGAAGCCGAGGCTGCCGGCCATCGCCACGATGACATGGGCGTCGTGCGCCAGGGCGGCGAGGTCGGATTCCCGCGCGAAGGCCCCGGAGAGCTGGGTCATCAGGCGGTCGCGCAGGCGGTTGAGATCGGCCTCGCCGATCAGGCGCGCCAGCTCGGCGCTCTTGCGCGGGTCGACCACCGGAGGCCGCTGCGGCTCGGCAGGGCGGCGGAGCGCGACGCCCGGGGCCTCGCCGGCGGCGGCGCGTCCGCCCTGCTCGGTCAGGCGCACGCTCACCCCGGTGCCGGTCGCCACGCAGGCGAGCGCCCCCGCCTCGGTGAGGCTGAGAACCGCCGCCATCACGGCGGCGGGGGCGAGGCCGGTCTCGTAGGTATGTGTCCCCTCCCCTCCCGCGAGCGCCAGGTCACGGCCGGAGACGTGGAGGAGCGCCATCAGGTGCGCGGCGGGCTCGGGCAGATGGACGGGTGCCCGGAGCCCGGCACGGCGCGCCTCGAACCCGGCGCAGGCCTCGGCGACCGCCGCCCAGGAAGCCGGCTCGGCGACCCGGAACGTCACGTCGCAGGCGCCGGGGAGCCGGCCGGTGAGGTCGACGCTCGGCACCGGCCGCAGCGGCGTCTCGGCCCGGGCGGCCCGGAGCACCGGAAGCCCGGTCTCTCCGCTCAGCAGGATCAGGTCGGCCTCCACCGCCCGCGCGACCGGCACGAAGGCCTGGCCGAAGGCCGCCGCCTCGGCGGGCCCCGGATGGGGACAGATCAGGGCCCGGGGCCGCCCAGCCAGCCCGAAGCGGCGCCAGACCGCGTCGGCGGCGGTCTCGGCCACGGCGGCCTTCGGTGCCTCCGCGGCGCCCGCGGGCGTCTCGGTCCCGGCCAGCCGGTCCAGGGTCGCGTAGAGCGCCGCCGGATCGAGGGGCTTGACCAGGATGGCGTCGAAGCGGGCATCGGCGCCGCGGCGGGAGGCGAGGCCGTGCCGGTCGGCCGTCACGCCGATCAGCCGCACCCGGTCCTCCGGGCGGGCGATCTCGCGCATGAGCCGCGCCAGCGCGTAGCCGTCCATCTCGGGCAGGTGGTAGTCGATCATCACCACGTCGTGACGGCGCTCGCTCAGCAGCTTGAGGCCGAGGAAACCGTCGGAGGCGACGTCGACGCTGTCGCCGCGGCGCTCGCACAGGGCGCGGACGAGGTCCTGGAAGCCGGGATCGTCCTCGACCACGAGAAGGCGCAGGCTCATCGGGGGCTCCGTTCGGTCGGGATGAGGGATCACGGGCGGGGCGCGGCGGGGCCGCGGGTCGCCTCGGGCGGGAGGATCGCGGCGTCGGCGGGCAGGCCCCCGGGTGCCGGAGGGGGGGCGTCGACGGCGCCCAGGATTCCGTTGCGCACGGGAATGCCGGGCAGGCCGGACGAGGCCGGGCCGCGCGCCGGGGCCTCCGCACCGAGATAGCGCGGACCGGCAGGGGCCGGTTCGGGAGGCGCCGCGGCGAAGACCGGGCCCGGCGCGGGATCCGGGTGGGCCCGGCGGGAGACCTGCGGCGTCGACCGGTCTTGGCGTGGCGGGCGGGCTTGGCGTGGCGGGCGGGCTTGGTGTGGCGGGCGGATCGCAGCCGTCGCCGGTCCGGCGACCGGCTCGCCGGAGAAGCGCGGCACCAGGCGGAGCTGGCCCACCGCCGCGGCCATCGCCTCGAAGGTCAGGTCGTCCCGGCACAGGCGGACGCGCAGGGACAGGGGCGTCGGCGCCGCCTCCTCGCGCACCGGGGCCTCCGGGATCCACTGCCAGGCATAAAGGCAGCGTGCCGCCCCGGCGCGGCCGATGGCGAGGCCGTAGGGGCCGTAGGCATTGGCCGAGGGGCGGGTGACGACCTGCATCGCCACGCCGGGAAAGGCGGCGGCGATCTCGGCGCGGATGCCGGCCTCGGTCGGCTTGCCCCCGGGGACGGCATCGAGCGAGGCGTCCCGGGCGGTCGAGACGAGAATCAGGTCGTCGCGCCCGCCCCGCCGCCCGGGGGCGGGAAGGATGATCGCCTGCTCGAACCCGCCGGCCGCATCGCGCTCGCGCAAGGCGACGGGCCGCCCGACCCAGGCCGGCAGGACGGCGACGGGGGTCGGCCGGGTCGGAGCGGCCGGCAGGGCGGCATCGAGGCTGGCGAAGCGCGGCCCGGCGGCCCGCTCCTGCGTGGTGCAGGCGCCGAGGGCGGTCACGGCGGCGAGGACGAGCGGGCGGATCACGGCTGGGTCCTTCTGGGAGCGAGGGCGCCGGTGGTGGCGACCTCCGGCCGGGGCGGCGGATCGGCCGGGACGGCCTGCATCGCCGACCACAGGGTGCCGAGGGGGGCGGGACGGTCGGCGGCGCTCGGAGCGCTCGGCCCGGTCTCGCCGGTCCAGCCGGGGAGGAGCGCGAAGCCGAACCGCTCATAGGGCATCGGCCCGACGCCGGGGACGCGCCGCGCGGTGGTCGGCCCCCGGCCGGGGCCCCGCGACGGCGGGATCGCCATTGGCCCAAGCGGGCTGCCGGCGGGGGCGGCGCGCAGGTCGTTCTCCATCGGCACCGCCAGCGGGAAGTCGCTGCGGCGCACCAGCGGCGTCGCCGCCGCCGCCTCGAGGGCATCGGGCCGGGGCACGCGGCCGCGCGGCTCGGGGGGCGGCGCGAGATCGAGATAGGCGGTGCGGGCCGTGGGCTCGGCGGCGCGGGGCGCCGCCGCATCGCAGGGGGAGGGCCGGTCCGACCGGGCGGCGAAGAGCAGGCCGACCACCCGGGGAAACAATCCGTCGTAGCGGTTGACCACCTCGACGAAGGCGCGCTGCTGGCCGGCGCGCTGCAGCGCCAGGGCGTAGCCGTAGACGGTGGCCTCCTTGGGGAACCACGCCACGGCGCGGCGGAACCAGGCGAGCGCGGTGTCGAACTGGCAGGTGTTGTAGGCGTACCAGGCGAGCGCCTGTGCCCCTTCGCCCGAGGCGGTGGCCGCCGTGACCTCGGCGTAGCGGCGCAGGCGCTCGGGCTCGATCGCCGGGGGTGAGGCCTTCGTCAGGTCGCGCTCCAGGATGTCGATGAAGAGCAGCGCATTGTTCACCAGCGGCTCGCGCCAGGCGTAAGCCACGTCCTCGGCCTCGCGGCGCAGGCCGAGGCGCAGGAGGGTGTGGGCGAGGCCATGCGCCACCATGGCGTCGCCGCCGCGGGCGACGGCGCGCTTGAACCAGGCCAGGGCCTCCAGCAGGTCGCTGCGCTTGAAGGCGTACCAGGCGACGAGACCGGCCTGGTCGGGATCGGGCGCCGCCTCGGCATAGGCCTGGAACGCGGCGAGATCGTCCGGCCGAACCGCCTGGCCGGCCTCGTCGTGCAGCACCGCGCTGATGCGGGCGCGGATCAGGTCGATGCGGACCGGCGCGAGGTCGTCGGCCGGGATGCCGGCGGCGAGACGGTCGATCTCGGCCATCGGCAGCAGCGGCAGCGCCCGCAGCAGGCCGGCGCGGCGCTCTTCGGCGCTCGCGCCCCGAGAGGCCAGGGCGAGACCGAACAGGGCGAGCGCCTCCGGCACCCGGTCGGTGCGGGCGAGCGCCTCGGCGGCGGTCCACGCCGTTTCGGCCTCGCCGGCCTCGATCTCGGGCCGGCGCCGGTCGAACAGGGTGGTCAGGTCGGTCCAGCGGCCCGCCTTGGCGAAGGCTCGCACCTCGTCGCGCAAAGCCCGGCGGGCGAGCGCGCCGGTGAGCGCCCCGGAAGGCGTCCAGCCCGGCTCGGCCCGGGCGCGGTCGGCCAGCGCCTTGCGCAGGGCGTCGAGGCGGCCCGCCCCGAGCAGGTCCCAGTACCCCTCCTCGTCCTCCGCGCCCGGCGCGGCGGTCCAGAGGTCGGCGGGGGGCGTCCAGCCCGGATGGCGGCGGGCCAGGCGCTCGGCCTCCGCCGCCACCCGCTCGGGCCGGCTTTGAGACGCGTAGTAGCGCAACGCCGTCTCGTCGGGGCGCTCGGCCGCGGCGGCGGGCAGCCCCTGGCCGATCATCGGGGCGAGGCCAGCGGCGAGGATCAGCGCGGCGCGCATGCGGGATACCTCGTCTTCAGGGCGGCCAGCGCCAGGAGCTGCAGGGTGGCCGGGTAGTAATGCTCGCTCTCGGCCCGCACCCGGGTGAGGCCGGGCGGGAACGGGGTGCCCCTCGCGGCGCAGGCGGCGAGCGCCGGGATCGCGCCGTAGCCGGATTCGGTGAGGCGCGCCGTCACCCGGCCGCTGCCGGTCTCGACGAGGGCGAGGCCCGATTCGGGCCGGGGCCAGAGCGCCAGGAACGGCGCGTAGAGATCGGCCTCGGTCGCCCCCGCCATGGCGAGGTAGAGCGGGATGCGTAAGCCGTTATAGGCGAAATCGGGCGCGAAGCCGTCGGCGGGGCGGGGCGCGCCGGACAGCGAGATCCACTCGCTCGGCAGGCGCGACGGCCCGAAGCGGGCGGCACGGATCAGCCGGCGGCCGCTGCGGTCGAGGCCGATCCAGTCGAATTCCGGCGCGAGCAGCGGCATCCGGTCGAAGGCCGGGAAGATCCAGTAGGAGAGGTTGACCACCGGGCCGTCGGGCCGGTCCTCGGCGGAGAAGCCCGCCACCGCCGGCAGCAGCAGCGGCCCGTGGGCGGCCCGCGGCAGGATCAGCTTGCGCCCGAGCTCGACCGCGATGCGCCGGCCGGCGACCCGGTGCGAGGGGTCGTTCCACGCCGACACCGCCTCGGCCAGCGCCCAGGCGACCAGGAGGTCGCCGTCGGCGGCGTCGTTCATGTCGGCGACCGCGGGGCGCCGGTCGGGCTCCCAGCGCCAGGCGAGGAGCTGGTCGTCGCGCACCATCAGGTTGGCGCGGGTCCAGGTCCAGATCCGCTCGAAGGTCGCCCGGTCGCCGGCCAGGACGGCGAGCAGCATGCCGTAGCCCTGGCCCTCGCTGTGGCTGATGCCGTTATTGCCGGTATCGACCACCCGTCCCTGCTCGGTGACGAACCGGGCCTTGTAGGCGCGCCAGCCCTCGCTGTCGGCGAGCGGCGCGGGGTGGGCCAGCGCGGCGGTGCCGAGGCCGAGCCAGGCGAGAAGGACGAGAACGATCCTCATGAGGTTCTTCTGCCGAGGTTGCGCACCAGCCAGTGGGTCGCGGCGGCGAGCAGCCCGGCGCAGGCGAGTGCCATCAGGGCGTAGGCCCCGCCGTTGAGGGAGAGCCAGCCGGCGGCGACGCGGCGCAGGTTGCCGAACGAGGCCGGCGCCGTCGCGACGTAGCGGGCGGTCTCGGGCAGGCGCGACGCCGCCGCGCCGTCCGGCGCCAGGAGCGCGAGGCGGCCGCGGGGCCGGCTCCAGACCAGGGGCTGGACGAGGCAGGCGACCGCCTCGCTCAAGGCCGCGGGATTCGGCGCGGTGACCAATGTGAGCACGTCGTCCGGTGCCGGCCCGGTCACCCCTTGCGCGAGGGCGAGGGCGGCATCGGGGAGGTCGAACGATGCGAGCCCGGAATCCGGGGTCGCCGGCCCGCGGCAGCCGGGAGGGGCGCCGAGGCGCAGGAGCCGGCGCCGGGCGGCCGCGCCCGCCTCGGGCGGCGGGACGTCGCGGGCGGGACTGCCCTGCATCGCGGCCTCGTCGCGCCGGGACCAAACGTCCCGCAGGGCCTGCGGGTCGAGGCCGGCGGCCTTCAGCAGCGGAGCGTCGAGGCTGCGGGCGGCGGCGACGACCACCGTCGGCCCGACGATGCCGGCGCGCCCGGCCGCGAAGCCGAACGGGATCGGGCGTCCCGCCGCAAGGCCGAGCCGGGTCGCCAGGGTGGCGGCGGCCGCCATCGTGTCGCGGTCGGGAGCCGGCACGACGAGGGTCGGGGCGCGCCCGTCCGCGCCCGCCCGGTAGGGAAAGCCCGCCGCCGCGGTGGCGGCGAGGTCGGGCTGGCGGGCGATCCGGGCGAGGTCGGGGATGGTCAGGCGGGTGCTGGCGTGCAGGACGAGGCGCTCGCCGGCAGGCGCGGCGCAGGTCGCGTCGCCGGCCCGGGGCAGCTCGGCGAGGAGCTCGATCCGGTTCAGACCGGGGCGCAGCAGGCGCAGGGGCAGGAACACCGTGCGTCGGCGCAAGGCCTCGCCGCCCGCACGGCCGAGAGGCACGCTGCCGGCCGCCTCGCCGTTGATCGACAGGCTGACCTGCGCCCCCGGCGCGAGGCCGGCCGGGTAGGTCGCGTCGAGGTCGAGGGCGAGCTTGGCGTAATCCGCCGCCAGGAGGTCGTGCGGCAGGGCGAGATCGAGGACGAGGCGGTGGGTCCGTCCGCCGACCGCCTCGTCCCTGAGCCCGAGATCCGCCAAGGTCAGGCTCTCGCCGCCCTGGATCCGGTGCCCGCCGGCCTCGCGCATCACCGCGAGGCCCTCCGGCGCGCCGTGCGGCGGTGCCGCCGCCAAGGCATCGAGTTGCGCCAGCGCCGCGGCCGTGTCGGCCTCGCTCGCTCCGGTGACGACGACGACCGGGCGGCGCTCCGGCCCCGCCGGCAGCAGGGCGAGGCGCGGCCCGGTGACGGGCCCGAGCGCCGCGATGTCGAGGCTGCGGGCGAGCTCGGCCGCCGGCGCCACCGCGAGCGCCACCCCGTCGCCGGCCTCCGGCGTCGGCGCGAACGAGACGGCAGGCTTGGCGAAGCGGCCGGCGAGGGCGAGCGCCTGGGCGCCGGCGAGCAGCCCCTCCACGCGGCGCTCGGACAGGCGCTCGCCGGTCTGGATCAGGCGGATCGGCACCGCGCCGTCGGGCCCCGGCCGGATCGCCGCGAGGTCGCCGAGATCGGCCACGCCCTCACTGGCCGAGAGGAGGCCGGTAGTGTCGGGGTCGATCTGGGTCCAGAGCTCGTAGGTCGCCGCCACCGTGCAATCGACGCGGTGGCGCTGGTCGACCGCGATCGTCAGGGCGTTGAAGCCGGGGCGCAGGGCGCCCGGGGGCACCGGCACGCTCTCCAGCGTGAGCCCGCGGGCGCCGTCGATCGCCGTCCGGCCGATCTCCGCGCCGTTGAGGCCGATGGTCAGGCTGGAACTCTCCGGCAGGACCGAGATCGCCGACAGGAAGCCGACCTGGAACCGGCCGCCCGCCCGCGCCTCGGCGGCGGTGACGAAGAGCGGCCAGGTCACGGCGCCGGTCTCGCCCCAGAGCCGCAGCGGGCTCGCCACCGCGGGAAGGCGGCGCGGCGTCGGGGCGGGCGCCGGGATGGGCGCTTCGGCCTGGCTTCCGGGAGCCGGCGGCGCGGCCGGGGCCCGGACCGGGCTCGCGCCCGGCAGCAGCATCGTCGGGGTCGGCCCGAAGCCCGAGAAGGTCTGGGCCAGGGCGGGGGATCCGGGGACGGGCGTCCCGGCCAGGACGGCGCCGAGCGCCGGCACGAGGAGGATGCGCATGCGATGGTCTCCTCAGGCGGCGTTGCGCGGTGCCGCGAGCGCGTCGCGCAAGGTGGCGATGAGGTCGCGGGCGTCGCTGCCCGGAGCGGTCTCGGCGGCGGGGGCGCGGGGCGGCGGCGCGAAGGCCACCGGTGCCGCCGCGACGCCGGCGAGAGCCCGGATGCTCTCGGCCCAGGCCGCCGCGTCGGGCGGGCGCGCTTCGGTGGCGGCGTCCGCGGCGGCGGGCAGCGCCGCGGCGGCGAGGCCGGAGATGGCGGCCCGCCACGCCGCCTCGACGACCGGAGCCTCGGAGGCGGGCACGACCGGGGCCGGCGCCGGATCGGGGACCGGAACGGAGGCGGGCGGCGGCCCTGCGCGGAATGCCGCCGGGGCGATGGCCGGCGCGGTCGCCGGCACGATGGGGAGCGGTGCCGCCGGCACGGGTGCGGCGAGGACCGCCGCCGGCACGGACGCCGCCGGCTTGGACACGCTCGCGGCGGGCGCCGCCAGCTCGCGAAAGATCTCGTCGGCGAGAATCCGCTGCGGCGCCGGGTCCACGGCGAGCGCGACCACCTCCGGTGCTGCGGCGGCGAGGACCGCTTGCGGCATCGTTGCCGCCGCATCCGGCGCGGGCAGGGCCGGCGGCGCGGCCTTGCCGAGATAGGACAGGGCCCGCACCGGCTCGGAGAGGCCCCAGGCGAGGACGCGCAGGAGGCCGGTGACGAGGTCGCGGTGGCGCCGGCGCTGCCCGAGGAAGTCGCGCAGGGCGCCGGCATCGCCGTAGATCAGGCCGGCGACGATACGGTAATCGGCGGTGGCGAGCGGCGCGAGGGCGACGACGCAACGGTCCGGTGCCGGGACCGCCCGCACGGCGAAGCGTAGGGCGCCCCCCTCGGCGTGGAGGCGCCCGCCCTCCGGCATCGCGGGGAACGGCGCCCCGTCGGCCCGGCGCAGGGTCGCGGCCTCGGGGCTCATCCGCTCGACGACGACCGCCACCCGCTCGGCGCCGATCGCGGCCTCGGCCGGGCGGCCGACCGGCAGGCTCGGGACGCGCTCGTCCTGGCGCCGTTCCGCCACGACGCCGAGCGCCACGCCGGCGATCACCAGGTTGAAGGCGCACCACAGGCCGACGACGAGCATCAGGCTGGTGACGCCGGGCTCGTAGAGGTAGCGCCAGGCCGCCATGCCGCAGCCGGCGGCGAGGCCTGCGAAGATCGCGACATACGGCCAGGCGAGGGCCGACAGGTGATCGTGCTCGAGGCTGACGCCCTTGGCGGTGACCGAGAAGCTCGGCCGCCGGGGCGAGGCGATCACCGAGACGATCGAGCGCGCCAGGAACACGCCCTGGACGTACTCGTACAGCTCGGAGACCAGCGGCCAGCGCACGTGGCCGTACAGGTAGTTCTGGATCATCAGGTTGGCGACCATGTAGGTCGCCGTGTAGGCCAGCGCCTCGTCCACCGACGAGACGAAGATCTTGACGTCGAAGAAGATGTGCAGGAGCGGCGCCAGCATGAAGACGAGCCGCGGCAGCGGGAAGAACCAGAACGTCATGCTCGACAGGTAGGCGAGCCGCTGGATCGGCCGCAGGCCCGGCTTCAGCAGCGGGTTCTTGAGCATCAGGATCTGGATCATGCCCTGGCACCAGCGCGAGCGCTGGACGATGAAGTCGGCCAGGCTCTCGGGCTGCAGGCCCGCGATCAGGGGCTTGGCCACGTAGGCGCTGGTCCAGCCGCGGCCGTGCAGGTCGAGGGCGGTCTCGCAATCCTCCGTGATCGTGATGCCGGAGAACCCGCCGACCGCGTCCAGCGCCCGCCGGCGCAGCAGGGCCGCCGAACCGCAGAAGAACGAGCCGTTCCACTTGTCGAGCCCGGCCTGGGTCACGCCGTAGAACATCTCGTTCTCGGACGGCATCCGGGCGAAGGTGCGCAGGTTGCGCTCGATCGGGTCCGGGTTGATGAAGACGTGCGGGGTCTGGACCAGGAACAGGTTCGGGTCCTGGGCGAACAGCCCGATCGTCTCGGTGAGGAACGAGCGGAACGGCGCGTGGTCGGCGTCGAGCACCAGCACGATCTCGGCCCGGGAGGCGGACAGGCCGTTGTTGAGGTTGCCGGCCTTGGCGTGCTCGTTGCGGGCCCGCGTCAGGTAGCGGGCGCCGAGATCGGTGCAGAGCGCCTGCAGCTCGGCCCGGCGCGCCCGGGCCGAGGCGGCCTTCCCGGGGTTCGGATCGGCGCATTTCTGGTCGGTGCCGCCGTCGTCGAGGAGCCAGACGGTCAGCTTCTCGGCCGGGTAGTCGAGGTTGAGCGCCGCCGCCAGGGTCACGGCGAGGATCGAGGTCGGCTCGTTGTAGCTCGGGATCAGCACGTCGATCGCCGGCAGCTCCGCCGGCAGGGGGGCGGTCTCGCGCACCAGCGGGTCGGCGGTGACGACGAGGCTGATCGCCAGGATCAGCACGCAGTACAGCTCGGCCGCCAGCAGCAGCAGGCCGAAGCCGAGGCCGACCGGATCGTCGAGGGAGGGCAGCGTGCCGGTGAGCCGCCAGTAGACGTAGCGGATCACCACGAGCGTCCCGAGCGCCAGGAAGGCGAGCCGGGGCAGGCCGCGGCGCGGGAAGAGGAGCCAGAGCGCCACCATGCCGGCGCAGGCCGCCCCGCACAGCCAGGTCTGCGCCTCGGCCCCGACCGGCTGGACCAGGAGCCCGACGGTGACGAACGCGGACAGGGCCCAGACGGCCCAGCGCAGAGCGGACGCGGCCATCAGAACCCCGCCCGCATGTCGACGGTGGTGTAGAGCCCGCCCTTGCGGGTCTGGTCGTGCAGGTAGCCGGCGGCGATGCCGACTTGCAGCGCGCCGAACTGGAACGCGCTCCAATGGGCGCCGACCCGCCACTGGCGGTAATAATCGTCGCCCAGCACCGCGACTTCGGGTCCGAGGAAGCCGCCCATCACCGCGACGCCGCCCCGCACCCGGCCGTAATAGGCGTTGAAGGTGCTGGCATAGGTGCCGGTGGCGTGGACCATCGTGCCGTCGGTCGGCCTGGCGTAGACATCGAGCGCCGCCTTGAGGCCGCCGGCATTGCGCACGCTCGCCTCCAGCCCCGGCATCTCGTTGCGGCGGACGTTGAGGCCGACGAAGGCCGACAGCACCGCCTCGGGCCAGACCCAGCCGTAGCCGATCATCGCCGCGGCCTCGGCCTGCTGGCCGAGCCCGGTCCCGGTCCGGTACGAGCCGATCAGCGTGTCGGCGCGCAGGCGCAGGCCGCTCGTCTGGAGGGTTCCGGCGGGTGCCGCGGTCGCGGTGGCGCCGGCGAATTGCGAGCCCTGCGAGCTGACGGTCGCCGCGGTGTCGACCGAGACGATCCAGGCATCCCGGGCCCCGGCGGGCTCGGCCCCGGTGTACCAGTCGGCCGCCAGCGCCGGCCGGCCGAGACCGGCCGCCGCAGCGACGAACGCCGCCGGGACAAGCGCCCGTTGGACGCACGGAAGGGGGCCGCGCCGGAATGCGGCGCGGGCGAGAGTGCGGTGCATGTCGATACGCCACGAGACCTTGCAACGCCGGCAGGATCGGGCCCGGATCCTTAAGCAGACCTTGCCGGAACGGGTCGCATCCCGTGCGCGGAAGTCTTACGACGTTCAGGATAATGAGAATCGACCGGATGACTGGCGATGGCCGGTCAAGCCCTGCCGCACCCCGCATCCACAGCCGCGGCGGGGTAGGCGGCGGTCCCCTGCCGGTACGCTCCGCCCCGATCCGGACCGGCGCGGGATCCCGTCTCCCCGGTGGGAGAGGGGGAGGGGTGAGGGTGGAGACGGCTCCGAACGAAGCTCCGGACGCTCCGTCGCCAGCACGACGGCCAGTGCTTTATTCGGCACCGTCGCCGCCCCCACCCCCGGCCCCTCTCCCACACCTTGCAGCGATACCGGGCTTGCCCGGTATCGTTTGGGGAGGAGAGAGCGCTGGACTTGGGTTCGTGGGCATCTCCTGGCGCGAACAGCGAGCCGGGCGGCGCGAATGCGGTAGCCCCCGCCCCGCCCCGCGCCTTAGGCCGTCAGGCCGAGGCCGGCCGGCGCGGCGGCGGCATCCAGCTCGGCCCGCAGGCGCCGGGTCTCGAAGGCCGCAGCCGTGCAGCGTGCCCGGGCCCGCGAGAGCGCCATCGCGAAGGCGGACGCGTCGCGGGCGACCTCCTCCTCGCTGCAGGCCTCCAGCTCGGCGCAGGCCCGGGAGAGCGCCGCGAAGCCGAGCATGCCGGCCGCCGAGACGAGGCCGTGCGCCTCGAAGCGCAGCCGCGCCCGGTCGGCCGCCTCCCGGCCCTCCCCGACGAGCGCCCCGGTCACCTGGTCGGCGAGGTGGCCGAGGAGGCGGCGCACGGCTTCCGCCGGCAGGAAGGCGCGGACCCCGTCGTAGAGCGTCCGGTCGAGGGAGGCCGGCTCGTCCTCGGCGGCCGGCGCCGCCGGGGCGCGGTCGAGCCAGCGGGCGAGCATCGCGGAGAGCTCGGCGGGCGTGAACGGCTTGCCGAGGTGGTCGTCCATCCCGGCATCGCGAAACGACTGCACTTGGTCGGGCAGCACGTTGGCGGTCATGGCGATCACCGGCACCTGCGCCGCGGCGCCGGGCAGGCAGCGGATCAGCCGGGTCGCCATCGGGCCGTCGAGGCCCGGCATCTGCACATCCATCAGGACGAGGTCGTAGGCACCGGCCTCGACCGCCCGCACCGCCTGGAACCCGTCGACGGCGACGTCGACGCTGTGGCCGGCCTTGCGCAGCATCAGGCAGGCGAGCTCGCGGTTCACCTCGATGTCCTCGACGAGGAGGATGCGGCCGGTCCGGGCGGGCATGGCCGCCGCGCGGGGCTCGGGCGCCGCCTGGTCCTCGGCCCGGGGCAGGGTCAGGGTGACCCAGAAGGTCGAGCCGCGGCCGGCCGCCGAGATCAGCCCGATCTCGCCCGCCATCGCCTCGACGAGGCGGCGGCTGATGGCGAGGCCGAGGCCGGTGCCGCCGTAATCGCGGCGGATCGAGCTGTCGACCTGGGAGAAGCGCTCGAACAGCCGGCCCTGCTTGTCGGCCGGGATGCCGATGCCGGTATCGGCGACGGAGAAGCGGATCCGCTCGCCGCCCGGGCCGCTGCCCTCGTGGCGCAGGGACAGGGCGACGCTGCCGCGGGGGGTGAACTTCACCGCGTTGTTGAGCAGGTTGATGAGGATCTGGCGCAGGCGCGCCTCGTCGCCGACGAGGCGGCGCGGCAGGCTGGCGTCGATCGTGCAGGTCACCGCGAGGCTCTTCTCGGCCGCCGCCGCCCCGACGACGCCGAGGCAGCCCTCGGCCAGGGCCTCGATCGCGAAGGGATCGCGGCGTAAGGACACCGCGCCGGCTTCGACCGAGGAGAAGTCGAGGATGTCGTTGACGAGGGTGAGCAGCCCGCCGGCCGAGGCGCGGGCGAGGGAGGCGTAGCGCCGAAGATCCGGCTCCAGCCCGTCCGCCTGCGCGAGCAGGCCGGTGAAGCCGATCACGGCGTTCAGCGGCGTGCGGATTTCGTGGCTCATCGCCGACAGGAAGTCGGTCTTCGCGGCATTCGCCCGCTCGGCCGCGGTCCTGGCGGCCTCGGCGGCGGCCTTGGCCGCCTCCGCCGCCGCCTTGGCGGCGACGAGGCCCGCCTCGGCGTCCTTGCGGGCCGAGATGTCGAGGTTGAGGCCGGTCACCCGCACGGCCCGGCCGCCGGCATCGCGCCCGAGCCGGCCGATCGCCTGGATCCAGCGCACGCCGCCCGGGACTAGGACCCGGAAGGCGATGTCGAAGGTCCCTCCCCCGGCCACCGCGCCGCGCAAGGCCTTGAGCGCCGGCTTGCGGTCCTGCGGCGCCAGCCGCCGCAGCCAGGCGCCGAGGGCGATCACCGCCGGCCGGTCGCCGGGCAGGCCGTGCAGGCGGGCGCTCTCGGGCGCCAGGGTGACCTCGCGGGTGACGAGGTCGAGATCGAACAGGCCGGCGCCGGCGGCCTCCTGGGCGAGCCGCAGCAGGTCGCCGGTCTCCTCCAGCGCCTTGCGGGCGGCCAGGATCTCGTCGATGTCGAGGGCCGAGCCGAGCCAGCCGAGGAGCGTGTCGTCCTTGCGCAGGGGCTGGAACGAGAGCTGGTGCCAGCGATAGGCGCCGTCGCGGTCGCGCAGGCGCCCCTGCGCCTCGCCGCTGCCGGCCTCCATCGGGTTTCCTTGCGCCGCGTTTCCCTGCGCCAGACTTCCCTGCAACAAGGCCGCGGCGATCCGCGGCCGGTCGTCCGGGTGGTAGCGCTCCTCCCGCGCCGCCCGTCCGGGTCCGATCTCGCCGAAATAGCGCGCGAAGGCCGGATTGGCGTAGACGGTCTCGCCGGTATCGGTGCGCTCCATCCAGACGAGCTGGGGCAGCGTGTCGGCGAGCGCCCGGTAATGCGCCCGGCTCGCCCGCAGCGAGGCCTCGGTGTCCTGGCGCGCCGCGGCGTCGCGGATCGTCGCGATGCGGGGCGCGCCCGGCGCCGCCTCGGGGGCCGACAGGCGGGTCTCGACCCAGATCCAGCGCCCGTCGGCATGGGCGAGGCGATGCATCAGCGCGCCGCCGCCGGCGACGATCGACGCCAGGCCGGCCCGGTCCTCGGGATGGACGAGGTCGGCCAGGGCCAAGCCCGCCAGGGTGTCGGGCGGGCGCCCGGTCAGGGCGCGGCTCGCCGCCGAGGCGCGGACGAGCCGGCCGCCGCGATCGATCTCGGCGACGAGGTCGGGACAGGCGGCGAGCCACCGCTCGGCGCGGCCGCCCCCGAACAGCCGCCCGAGGGCGGCGCGCCAGCCGGAGCGCCCCTCACGCAAGGCCGCACACTCCAAGATCGTACGCGTCATGCCCCTGCGAGGCCGGACGCCCGCCCGGGGCCGCCGCGCCCACCCTCGTCCTTCGCACCCGGAGGACCACCGGATTCGGCTTCGTCTCGGAACCCATGGTCATGCCGGCGGCGGTCTCGGGGAGAGCGAAAATGTCGAATGATGGTTAACCAACAATCATTAAACGAGACTTAACCTATCCCTGCGAGAGAACCGGGCATGAACGCGATGCTCCATACGCCACAGATCGGTTCGGCCTCCCCGGCATCGGCGGCGCTCGCCGCAGGGGCGAGGAGCGATGCCGCGCGGGACGGCGCCGAGCGGCGTCGCGACCGACGCTTTCCGGTCACGCTGTCGGCGCGGCTGCGCCATGGCGGCCGGAGCTACCGCACCGAGATCCTGAACCTGAGCCGCGGTGGCCTGCTGCTGGCGCCGGTGACGACCGCCCCGCTCCTGCCCGGCGCCTCGATCCGCATCGAGGCGGCCTCGATCGGCGAGGTCGAGGCCCGCGTGGTCAGCCTGAGCGCGCTCGGGATCCATGTCCGGGTCGACGACACCTCCGAGCGGTTCCAGAACGCCCTGGTGCGGCTCGCCCGGCTGACCCGGATCTGGACGGCGCCGGGGGCGTGAGCGGGACGCCGGGCTGACCGGCCCGGCCGCCCGGCAGGCTCGCACGACGGGACCGCGCCATGCGCGGTGCGGCGGATGGTTTCGCAAGGCGGATTTCGGCTTCGCTCAGGGGCGCGAAGCCGGAGGCTCCACCGCGCCGGCTGGTGGTGCGAGGTCCGGCAGGACTCGTCCGCGAACCGTATACCGCCAGCGGTGGAACGCGGGACGAAGCGGGAGCGGCCGAGATCAGGGCTCATCGGTCACAGGAAGGCGCACGCGTCGCGTGGCTTCGCCGCCCCGTGGGGGCCGCCTCCGCTCCGTCGTCCGCTGGTCTGCCGCTACGCCTCGGCCCGAACGGCTGCCGGGGCGATCGTCGCGGCCCGTCTCATGGGTGGCGTCATGGCCCCCTCCGCTCTCGCCTCCCCGCTGCTGCGGGAGGACGCGAGGCAGGGTGATCCCGCCGGCGCCCGCCGTCAAGCGGCCGCACCGCGTCATGCCGCCGAGGCATCGGTGCCGAGGCGGGCGGGCTTGGTCCGGATGTCCCTGGAGCGGATGTCCATGGCGTTGCCGCGCCAGACGATGTCGCGGGCGACCCAGGCGGCGAGCCAGATCGGGACGAACAGGAGGTCGCGGGCGAAGCAGGCGAGCGGCCAGCGCCAGGAGCGCGGCCAGCCGTTGCGGGCGGCGAGCCGCCACTCGGCGCCGTACCAGGCCGCCGCCGTGCCGAGCATCGCCGCGACGCCCGACAGGCCGCCCCCCGCCGCCAGATAGGCCGCCAGCATCGGGACGACCGCGCCGGTGCCGATCTCCGGGGCGAAGAACAGCGGGAAGGTGACGCGGCGCAGCCGTGCCCAGCGCAGCTGGCGCGACCACACCTCGGCGGCCCGCCGGGGGCCGAGCGGCTGGGCGAAGGGCGAGGCGACGAGGTGGACCCGCCGGCCCATCGCCCGCACCAGCTTGGTCGCGGCGGCATCCTCGGCGATCTCGGCGCCGAGCGCCCGGATGCCGCCCTGCGAGTCCAGCAGCGGCCGGTGCCAGAGCATGCTCTTGCCCTGCGCGAAGCCCAGGCCCAGCGCCTCGCCGACATATTGCCAGCGGGCCTGGAGGGTGTTGAGGAAGGCGCACTCGACCTCGGCCCAGAAGCTGCCGGGCCGCGTGCCGACCGGGGTCGAGCAGACGAGGCCGGTCTCGGGGCGCCAGGCGGCGCGCAGGCGCTGGATGTAGTCGCTAGGCATCAGCACGTTCGAATCGGCCAGCACGATCCAGTCGTGGCGCGCGGCCTCCCAGCCGCGAATGCAGTTGTTGAGCTTCGGGTTGTCGCTCACCCGCTCGTCGCCGACGATCAGCCGGGCCGGCACGGAGGGATGACGGGCGATCAGCCGCTCGACCAGCGGCACGATCGGGTCGGTGGCGCGGGCGACGCAGAAGATCAGCTCGTAGGCCGGGTAGGACAGGCGGAAGCCCGAGGCCAGGGTCTCCTCGCTGTAGGTCTCGAGGCCGCAGACCGGCCGCACGACCGTGACCGGCGCCTCCGCGAGCCCGGCCGGCTCGGGATCCGGCCGGCCGAGGCGGCGCAGCGCGATGGCGAGGCTCGCGAGGTTGATCAGCGTGAGGGCGAGGCAGATGATGGCGGCGATGCCGGTACCGGTCATGCGAGTCCTCCCGGGCCGGTGCCGACCCGGGCCCTGTCCTCCCCTCAAACAGGCGGGCTGTTGCAACCGTATGACGGTGCCGCCGTCCCGGGCGCGGCGGTCCCGGCGATGTGCCTCGCGGGCATCGCCCTGGACCCGGCCTCCGGCCAAGCTAGATCTGACCTCATCCCTGAACCCGAAGGGCCCGGCATGACGCGCAATCCCGATCCCCGCCCGACCCTCCAGGCCCCCGACGACGATCCCCATCTCTGGCTCGAGGAGATCGACGGCGAGCGGGCGCTCGCCTGGGTCGAGGCGCAGAACGCCGATACGCTCGCCGCCTATGCCGACGGCCGTTACGCCGCCGACCGCGACGGCCTGAAGGCCGCCCTCGACCGGCCGGACAAGATCCCGGGCGTCACCCGGCGCGGCGGCCTGTTCTACAACCTGTGGCAGGATGCCGAGCATCCCCGCGGCCTGTGGCGGCGCACCACGCAGGAGGCGTACGCCCAGCCCGAGCCGGATTGGGAGATCCTGCTCGATCTCGACGCGCTCGCCCGCGACGAGGGCGAGGACTGGGTGTGGAGCGGCGCCGCCAGCCTGCCGGGCAGCCACGCGCGGGCGCTGGTCCAGCTCTCCCGCGGCGGCGGCGACGCCACCGTCGTGCGCGAGTTCGACTTGACCGGGCGCCGCTTCGTCGCGGACGGCTTCACGCTGCCGGAAGCCAAGAGCATCCCGGTCTGGCTCGACCCCGACACGCTGCTCCTGGCCTCCCCCCTCGGCGGGCCCGAGCACGCGACGCCGTCGGGCTACGCCCGCACCGTGCGGCTGTGGCGGCGCGGCACCGACCCGCTCCAGGCTCCGGTGATCTTCTCCGCCGGCCCCGCCAGCATGGTCGCCTACGGCTATCCGGACCGGGAGGCGAGCCCAGAACGCCTGGTCTTCGCCGAGCGCACCGGCTTCTTCGACGGCACGATCGATCTCGGCGACCGCACCGGGCCGAAGACCCGCCTCGACATCCCGACCGACGCCGACGCCCACTGGCATCGCGGCCACCTGGCGATCCGCACCCGCACGCCCTGGGAGGTCGGCGGCACGACCCGTCCGGCCGACAGCGTGCTGGGTATCGGGCTCGAGGCCTTCCTGGCCGGCGACAGGACCTTCCAGGTGCTGTTCACCCCCGGCCCGCGCCGGGCGCTGCAAGGCTTCTTCTGGACCGGCGGGCGGCTGGTGATCTCGGTCCTCGACGACCTGAAGGCCGTGTTCCCGGTCTTCACCCCGTCCGCGAGCGGATGGGCGGAGAGCCGCGTCGCCGGCCTGCCGGAGCTCGGCGTGGTCAGCGTGTGGTCGATGGACGGTGAGGAGGAGGAATCGAACGGCGACCTCCTGGTCGCGGCGAACGACCCCATCACCCCCTCGACCCTGCTGGCGACGAATCCGGACCTCGCCGCCCCGGCGCTGCTGAAGCAGGCCCCCGCCCTGTTCGAGGCCGACGGCCTGGTGGTGACCCGGCACGAGGCGGTGTCGAGCGACGGCGAGCGCATTCCCTATGTCCAGGCCGGGCCGCCGGGGGAGACCGGCGAGGCGCCGGTGCACCTCTCCGGCTATGGCGGCTTCCAGGTCACGAACCTCGCCGGCTACTCGGCGGTGCTCGGCCGGCTCTGGCTGGCCAAGGGCGGCACCCGGGTGGTGGCCAATATCCGCGGCGGCGGCGAGTTCGGCACCCGCTGGCACGAGGCCGGCCGGCGCGAGGGCAAGGCGCTGACCCACGACGACTTCGCGGCGGTGGCCGCCGACCTCGTGCGCCGCGGCGTGACGACGCCCGGCCGCATCGCCGCCGAGGGCGGCTCGAACGGCGGGCTGCTCATCGCCAACATGCTGACGCGCTACCCCGAGCGGTTCGGGGCGCTGTTCTGCACCGTGCCGCTGATCGACATGCGGCGCTACACCAAGCTGCTGGCCGGCGCGAGCTGGATCGCCGAGTACGGCGATCCCGACGACCCGGCGGACTGGGCCTTCCTGCAGCACATCTCGGCCTACCACGTCGCCGGAGCCGGCCGGCCCTACCCGCCGATCCTGATCGCCACGACGCGACGCGACGACCGGGTGCATCCGGGCCATGCCCGCAAGATGGCGGCGAAGCTCCAGGCCCTCGGCTACGACGCCCGCTTCTACGAGCCCGAGGCCGGCGGCCACTCGCATGGCAAGACCAGCGCCGAGACCGCCGCCTTCGCGGCCCTCGGCGCCGCCTTCCTGCGCCGGGCGATCGGCTGGGAGCCGGAGGTGGCCGGCACATAATGGTTTCTGCGCAGTAAAACCCGGGAACCGGGGCGCAGCGCGCACGTCAATCCGGCAGCGAAGCGTGGCCTATCGCTTCCGCGTCCTGCCGGGTAAGGAATTCTTCACGATGCGCGCCGCAGCCACCCTCCTCGTCACCCTCTGCGTGGCCGGGTCCAGTCTATCGGCGAGCGAGGCGCGGGCCGGGATCCTGATCCAGGTCGACAAGACCACCCAGCGGATGACCGTCTCGCGGGACGGCCGGACGCTCTACGACTGGCCGGTCTCGACCGGCATGGACGGCTACAGCACGCCCCGCGGCGCGTTCTCGCCGCAGCGCATGGCGGTCGATCACCGCTCGCGCGAGTGGGACGACGCGCCGATGCCGCACGCGATCTTCTTCACCGGTCGCGGCCACGCCATCCACGGCAGCAGCCATACCGGCCGCCTCGGCACCCCGGCCTCGCATGGCTGCGTGCGCCTCGCGCCGGGCAAGGCCGCGACCCTGTTCGCCCTCGTCAAGGCGGAAGGGATGGGCAACACCCGCGTGGTGATCGGCGGCGACGAGACCGTGATCGCCGGGCGGGCCTCGCCGCCCCGGGAAGCGAGGCTGCGCCGGGAGCAGGACGGCTTCGCCCCGGTCGCCCGCGCCCGCCGCGGCCGCGCCTACGACCCGTGGGGCGACGAGAGCTGGCAGCCGGTCGGAGCGGTCTATCCGTCGCCCTATCGCGGGCCGTATGACGCGTACGGACTGTCATATTGAGGGCCGTGATGGCGCTCCGGCCGCGGTAAAACCCTCCCGGTCGTTCCGGGACCGCGTCCGCGGAGCCCGGACCGATCCGGTATCCGGCGCTCGTATGACCGGGAGGGAGCGATACCCGTCGGAGACGGCGCAGCGATCCGCCGAGCCGCCCCCGACCCGCACCGCCTTGCCGAACTCCGCCCCGCGCGACACCTATCGCCGACGCCGCCGCACGAGGGAGCAGGCCCGGGATGCGCAGCCTGTTCGTCCTGATGAGCATCGCGGTGGCGCTCGGCTTCGTCGTCAGCGGGCTCATCAACGGGCTCGACGACCGTGCGCTGGCCCGCAGCGAGCGCGAGGCGCAGCGGCGGGTCGGCGTCGTGGTAGCGGAATATGCCCGCCGGCTCGGCCTGTCGCCGGACTGGGCCGCCTATTGCCGGGCCGAGACGCGGCGCAAGCTCTCGACCTACCCGAAGGACGGCTCGATCCCGTTCGGCCTGCGCTATTCCAGCGCCGGCACCGACGAGGTCGAGCGGGCGATCCGCGAGCGCGAGACCTACGAGCGCCAGGACCAGATCCTGTGCCTGACCCAGCTGCCCGCGAGCCTGCGGGACGGGACGACGCCCTAGCGGGCCCTACAGGCCGTAGCGGGCGAAGGCGGCGCGCTCGTCGAGAACCGCCAGCGCGCCCTCGACCGCCGCGAGGCCGACCGCCCCCGGCTCGCGCCGGCGCAGCAGCCGGGCGAGAAGGCCGCCGCGGACCTGCTCCACGAGCGGCAGCTTGACCTTGTCGCCGAAGCGGGCGCGCAGCACCGAGCGAACGTCGCCATGGCCGTCGACGAGGCCGAGGGCCAGGCCCTGGCGACCGGTCCAGACCGCGCCCGAGAACAGATCGTCGGGATCGCCCTTGAGGCCGGGCCGGCGGCTCTGCACCAGCTCGGTGAACATCGCCTGCACGTCGGCCTGGATGGCCTTGAGCCGGGCGACGTCGTCCGGGTTCTCGGGCCGGAACGGATCGAGCATCGCCTTGGCCTTGCCCGCGGTGTGGACCCGGCGCTCGACGCCGAGGCGCTCGATCAGCCCGGTGAAGCCGAACCCGGCCGAGACCACCCCGATCGATCCGACGAGGGAGGACGGGTCGCAGTGGATCTCGTCGGCCGCGCAGGCGATCATGTAGCCGCCCGACGCCGCGACGTCCTCCACGAAGGCGAGGACCGGCACCCCGGCCTCGGCGGCGAGAGCCCGGATGCGGCGGAAGATCAGGTGCGACTGCGCCGCCGAGCCGCCGGGCGAGTTGATGACCAGCGCCACCGCCCGGATGCCCTTCATGCCGAAGGCCCGCTCCAAAGCCGGCGCGCAGGCGCTGAGGGAGAGCCCGGCCCGCAGTGGCGAGACCGCCCCGATGGCGCCGCTGAGGCGGACGACCGGCACGACCGGGTGGCGGCGGGCCCAGCACCCGGGCAGGAGGGCCTCGGGCAGGAGGGCGCGCAGGGCGGCGAGAGGCCGGAACGGCATGGCGGGGCGGGGTCTCCGACGAACGGGGAGCCGAGAGGTAGGCGGACCGGAGGGCCCCGGCAAGCGAGCCGGGGCGACGCAGCCCCCGGCCGGGCCTTCGAGCCCCCCGGCACCGGCCTGTCTCGGCGAGACTCCGCCGTTACAGCCGGAAGATGACGCGAAGTTTTTCACGCCCAACGATTGAAGCGGGGCAGTCCGCGTCTAGATGATCCGCCAGCGCCCCTCGGTCGTCCGACGGGCGTCCCGCCGGAGGTGAGAACCGGCGGGAACGAGCCACGTTGTCAAGCCGCAAGCCGCGGCGACGGCAGGGAATGCCGCGCCGTCCGAGGGAGATCGATCACATGCGCGCCCTTCGATGGATCAGCCTGGTGCTGACCCTGCTCGTCGCCGGAATCGGGCTCGGCACCAGCCGCAGCTCCGCCGCCGCCCTGCCGACCGCCGGTGCCGTCGCGGCGGGCGTCGGCACCGCCGCACCCCTGGTCGACAAGGCCTATTACTATCGCCGCTACTACCGTTACCGGCCCTACCGGCGGTATTACGGCTACCGGCCGTACCGGCGCTACGCCTACCGTCCGTATTACCGGCGCGCCTATCGCCCGTATTACCGGCGGTACTACCGGCCCTATTACCGGCCGTACTATCGCCGGATCTACGGCCCGCGCTTCTACTTCTAGCCCGCGGGCGGCGCCGCCCGCGCCGCGATCCCGTCCGGCACAGTGACCGATGCGTGTGCCGGCAGGCCGGCGACGGACCGCACGCCACGTTCCGGCGACAGGGCCGCATGCGCGGAAAAGGGCGCAGGTCCTCTCTTGCCGACCTCGGCAAGGGGTGACCTGCGCTGTTTCACGCTGCGAAAATCGACCGGCCGACCCACGATTCGGCCGCCCGGTCATCGCGGCCGCGCCCGTCAGCCCGCGCATCGTCGAGATGTTCGTGCCTAGCAACGGACCCACAGATCTGGCGATGCCGGAATGACGACACGACGATACCGGCGAAGACTGCCGCCATAATGAAGTCGAGCCGGCCTATAATAATAGTCCCAGCGCAATCGTGCAGCGCTCCCGGCTTCGTGCGCCACGGCGTTCGGTTTTGATCGCACCACCTCAGTAGCAAGGGGGGGGCCGCCGGCCCCGAAAGCGATACGGGCGGGGCAGGATGGCCACGGCCGGGAAATCCTAACCGTGAGGCCGGCGTCCCTGAACGGCTGTTTACTCACGGTTAAGCCCGAAAATCCAGGATCGCCCGGTGAGCAGACCACATCCTGGTTTCACGCTCGGGGGAGCTCTCGGCTCTCATGCCGCGGGGATCGGCCCAAGGCCGGACATCGTGCGTCGCGGGAGATGGGCGGATGGACATACTCGTCATCGATGACAGCCGGACGGTCCTGGCCCGGTTGAAGAGATTGGTGGAGCATGACGGGCAGGCGACGGCCGCGATCTTCGACAATCCGCTGTCGGCGCTCGACGAGGCGCGGATGCGCGCCTTCGACCTCGTGCTGGTCGACTACAACATGCCCGAGATGGACGGGATCGCGGTGATCTGCCAGCTGCGCGGGATCGAGCACTACGCCCAGGTGCCGATCGTGATGATCACCAGCGAGGTGAGCGACAAGGTCCGGCTCGAGGCCCTCGACGCGGGGGCGACCGACTTCGTCGACAAGCGCATCAGCCGCGTCGAGCTGAAGGTGCGGCTGCGCAACCTGATGCGGCTGGCCGGCGCCGTGCGGCGGCTCGACGACCAGGCCTCCTGGCTCGCCGGCGAGGTCGAGACGGCGGTGCGCACCCTGCGCGAGCGCGAGTCCGAGATCATCTTCCGCCTCTCGCTGGCGGTCGAGTACCGGGACAACGACACCGGCGACCACACCTGGCGCGTCGCCCGCTACAGCCAGATCATGGCCGAGGCGCTCGGGCTCGACGCGGATCTGTGCCGCCGCGTCTACCTGGCGGCGCCCCTCCACGACGTCGGCAAGGTGGCGATCCCCGACGGGGTGCTGCTCAAGCCCGGCCGCCTCGACGAGGAGGAATTCGCGCTCATCCGCACCCATGCGGCGATCGGCAAGCGCATCCTGGGCGGCAGCACCTGCGCGCTGATCGGGCTGGCGGCGGAGATCGCCGAAGCGCATCACGAGCGCTGGGACGGCAGCGGCTACCCCCACCGCCTGTCCGGAACGGCGATCCCGCTCGCCGCGCGCATCGTCGCCGTCGCCGACGTGTTCGACGCGCTGACCACCCAGCGTCCGTACAAGGCGGCGATGCCGTTCGACGAGGCGCGGGCCTGCATCGAGGCGGAGAGCGGCCGGCACTTCGACCCGGCCTGCGTCGCCGCCTTCCTGTCGCGCTGGAACGACATCGTGGCGGTCGGCGCCAGCGCCTCGTCGCGCCTGCGCGACATCCCGTTCCGGATCGAGCCCTGGGCCCGGGTGCCGGCCCTGCCCCGGGAGGTCCCGGCCGCCGGCGCGGCGACGCCGCGCGACGCGGCGGCCTGACGGCCGCCGTCCGGAACCGGCGTTACGGGGCGGGGACCGGCAGGTCCCGGGGCAGGGCCGGCAGCCAGGCGGCCCCCTCCCCCAGCAGGAAGTCCCAGAACGCCGTCGCGGCGGGGCTCAGCACCTTGTCGGCCCGGCGGACCGCGAACCAGTCGCGACGGATCGGCAGGCCCTCGACGTCGAGGAGCACGAGGCGGCCATCCGCCAGCTCCGACGCGACGGTGTGGCCGGAGATCAGCGCGATGCCGAGGCCCGCCATCACCGTCTGCTTGATGGTCTCGTTCGAGCCGCTGTCGATGCCGATGCGGGCGCGCCGGATCAGCAGGCCGGTCATGAACTCCTCGAACACCGTGCGGGTGCCCGAGCCGTATTCGCGTACCAGGAACGGCTCCTCGGCCAGCTCCTCCCGGGTCAGGCCGCGCCGCCCGGCGAGGCGGTGGTCGGGAGCGGCGATGACGACGAGCGGATGCGGCCCGAAGGCCTCGGCCGCGATGGCGAAGTCCCGCGGCGGTCGGCCCATCAGCGCGAGATCGATCCGGTAGTCGCGCAGGGCCTCGACGGTGGCGCCGCGATTGCCGACCACGAGGTCGATCTCGACGCCCGGATGGGCCCTGGCGAATCCGCCGACGATCCGGGGCGCGAAGTATTTCGCGGTCGAGACCACGCCGAGGGCGACCCGGCCGCCCTGGCCGCCGCGCAGGGCCCGCAGCCGCTCGGTGCAGGTCTCGAGCACGGTGCCGATGCTGTCGATCGCCCAGATCAGCTCGCGGCCGGCATCGGTGGGCTTCAGGCCGGCATGGGTGCGGTCGAACAGCAGGAGGCCGATCTCGTCCTCGAGCCCCTTGATCCGCGCCGTCAGGGCCGCCGGGGTGACGCTCAGCTCCTGCGCCGCCCGGGTCATGGTGCCGAGCCGCGCGATCGCCGCGACGGCGTGGAGCTGCTTGAGCGAGAGGTTGCGAATCCGTTCCTGCGCCATCCGCCCCTCGGGCCGTCGATCATCGATCGGGCGGCGATCCGACATCGCGGCCGGTGCCGGCGCATCCCGTACTTCGGGACAGGGTGACGGACACGGGCCCCGGACGCTAATCTGGAACCGCGCCGACACGAACGGGTAAGCCACGGACGGCCACCAGCAGGCAAGCCCGGCACGGCCGGAACGCAACGGCAAGCAAGCCCGGCGCGGCGGGCATCCTGGGGGGATCGCACCATGCTTCTGAGTGCCCTCATCGACGCGAGACCGCCGCGGCGGCACCCGGATCTCGCCCCGGTCCTCACCGCCCTCGCGACCGCCGCCGCCGAAACCGCGGCGATGATCGCGGCGATGCCGGCGGGCATCGCGGCGATGCCGGCGGGCGCGCCCGGCGACCCGGCGGCGGCGGCCCGGCGGATCTTCGCCGCGGCCCTGCGGGAGGCCGAGGTGGCGGCGATCGCCTGGGACGACGGGGCGGCGCCGGAGCCGCGGATGCCCGGGGCCTCCCTCGTGCTGGCCCTCTGTCCGCTCGAAGGGGCGGACGACCTCGAGAGCGGGATGCCCGCCGGCACGCTGTTCTCCCTGCGGCCCGCCGGCTCGGACCCGCGCGCCGCCTTCCTGGGCTCCGGCAGGAGCCAGGTGGCGGCGGGCTTCGTCACCTACGGCCCGCGCACCCTCCTGACCCTGACCGACGGCACGGCGACCACGACGCGGGTCCTCGATCCGGAGACCGGCGCCTTCCGGCCGCCGGCGCCCCTGCGCGTGCCGCAAGCGGGGCCCCGCCCCGCCGCGGAGGCCGCCCGCCTGTCGCTGGCGGCGGCCGCCCAGGGCGTGCTCGTCCGCGGCGGTCTGCATCGGCGCCGCGACGCGGGCGAGGTCCGGCTCGTCCATGCGGCGGCTCCCGTCGCGCTGGCGATCGAGGCCGCCGGCGGCGGCGCCACGGACGGGCGCGGGCGGGCGATCCTCGACATCCCGGCCACCGCCCTGCACCAGGGCACCGCCCTCGCCTTCGGCTCGGCCCGGGATGTCGCGAGCCTCGCCCGCCTCGACGCCGACCGCTCGCCGCTCTTCGCCACCCGCGGGCTCTTGCGGACCTGACGGTGTCGGCACGCCATCCCATCGTGTCGGTGACCGGATCGTCGGGATCCGGAACCACCTCGGTGCGCAACACCTTCGACCAGATCTTCCGCCGCGAGGGTGTCGAGGCGGTGTTCATCGAGGGCGATGCCTTCCACGCCCTCGACCGGGCGGGGATGCGCGAGGCGGAGGCACGGGAGCCGACCTTGAGCCATTTCGGCGAGCGGGCGAACCTGCTGCTCGAGCTCGAGGCGGTGTTCCGCGAATACGGCGCCTCGGGACGCGGCCGCACCCGGCACTACGTCCACGATGCCGAGGATGCCGCGCGGTTCGGCGCCGAGCCGGGCACCTTCACGCCCTGGGAGGAGTTCCCCGAGGATTCGGAGCTGCTGTTCTACGAGGGCCTGCACGGGGCGTTGACCAACGAGCGGATCGACATCGCCGCCCATGCCGACCTCAAGATCGGCGTGGTGCCGGTGATCAACCTCGAATGGATCCAGAAGCTCCACCGCGACAAGGCCACCCGCGGCTACTCGACGGAAGCCGTGACCGACGTGATCCTGCGCCGGATGCCCGATTACGTCACCACCATCTGCCCGCAATTCACCAACACCGACATCAACTTCCAGCGTATCCCGACGGTCGACACCTCGAACCCGTTCGTCGCCCGCTGGATCCCGACCGCCGACGAATCGATGGTGGTGATCCGCTTCCGCGACCCGCGCGGAATCGACTTCCCCTACCTGATCTCGATGATCGCCGGCAGCTTCATGTCGCGGGCGAACTCCGTGGTGATCCCCGGCGGCAAGCTCGACCTCGCGATGCAGCTGATCCTGACCCCGATGATCCTGCGCCTCGTCGAGCACCGGCGCCGGCTGCTGTAGCGGCGGGCCGGGTGCTCCCGCCCCCTGCACCCCTGCCCGCGTTCCCGGCTTGTGCTCGCGACAGGATGGCGTAAGAGTCCGGCCATCCGACGTGCTTCGGGGGACAGGCACTCTGGGGAAGGCACCCGGTATGGCGAGAATCCCGGTGCCGACAATCCCGGTGCGTGGCGAGTGACCATGGCGAGTGAGGGGTCGATCCGCGAGGCGTCCGAGGCCGGGAACGGCCGGGCGGAGCTGCCGTACCGGTTGCGCCAGCAGGCGCTGATGGGCGCCTTCGCCCGCATGGCGCTGCAGACCCGCGATCTCGACGCGCTGCTGCAACGCGCCAGCGAGCTGTGCGCGGAGGCCTTGGGCGCCGCCTGCTGCCAGGTGCTGGAATACCGCGCCCCCGACCACGCCTTCGTGATCCGGGCCTGCACCGGCCTGCGCGCCGATCTCGTCGGGACCGACGTGACGGCCGGGGACGAGGCGACGCCCAGCTCCTACGCCTTCCGCACCGGTGCCGGCGTGCTCGCCAACGGGATCCACCCCAGGTCGGGACAGGGGAAGCCGCGGCAGGGTGCGGCCGAGCCCGATGGGGCCCGGCTCCACCTGCCGGAGGGGCTGGCGCCCGCCGATATCTGCCACGCGGTCAACGTCCCGATCGCCCTCGGCGACGAGAGCCGGCGCGCCTACGGCGTGCTCGAGGCCTGGGGCCGGGAGGGCCACGGCTTCGACCGGGCCGACCAGGAGTTCCTCGCCGGCTTCGCCGGGCTGATCGGCATCGCGGTCGAGCGCCACCAGGGCGATGCGCGCCTGCGCGACGCCCTCGACCATCAGGTCCAGCTGACCCGGGAGATGAGCCACCGGGTCAAGAACAGCCTCGGCGTGGTGGCGGGCCTGCTGCGGCTCCAGGCGCGCGACGCCCAGTCCGACGAGGTGCGCCACGCCCTCGAGGATGCCGGGGCGCGCATCGCTACCGTGGCCGAGGTGCACGACCATCTCTGGCGCGGCATCCACCAGCTCGGCATGGTCGACCTGGCGGAGTTCCTGCGCGAATTGGTGGCGAAGCTCCAGGAGGAGGCACCGGGCCACCGCCTCGCCTGCCAGGCCGACCCGAAGGTGATCAGCGCCGACCAGGCGATCCCGATCGGGCTCGTGGTCACCGAGCTGGTGACCAACGCGGTCAAGCACGCCTATCCGCAGGAGACCGGGCCGGTGCAGGTGGCCCTGTCGGTGAAGGCCGAGGGGCTGCGCCTGACCGTGCGCGACGACGGCATCGGCCTGCCGCCGGGCTTCGACGTGTCGATGCGCCAGCGCTCGCTCGGCCTCAAGATCATCGCCAGCCTGATCCGCCAGCTCGACGGGCGGCTCAGCACCGAGGAGAGCGGGCCGGGGGCGCATTTCGTGCTGGATATTCCGTTGACGTGACGGGTTGCCCGGTAGGGGATCGACCGCCGCTGACGATGGAGGACGAAGTGGAGGGCCGCTGGCCTCTTCCGAATTCTCAGCGACGACGGATTCCGGATTCTCGGCTGCGTCGAACCCCGGGCTGACGGCGAGAGGTGTCGATCAGGGCGCCCGGTCGCGTGTTCGGCGCCATCGGTCGGCGGGGGCGCGCGCAGCGCCTCACGCCGCCTTGATCGGCCGCGCCGGCGCGGCGCTCTCCCCGGCCACCGGCGGCAGCGCGTCCATCACCCGGGTCGCCGGGAAGGTGACGATCACCTCGGTGCCCTCCCGCGGGCGCGACTTCAGCTGGAAGCCGCCGCCATGCAGGTCGACCAGGCCCTTGACGATCGGGAGCCCCAGCCCCGAGCCCTGCTCGGCGGTCTTGATCGCCAGCGAGCCGCGACCGAAGGACGACATCACGGTCGGGATCTCGTCCTCGGGAATGCCCGGGCCGGTATCCTTCACGCTGACATACTGGCCGCCCGACGAGGTCCAGCCGACCTTGATGGTGATCTCGCCCCCGGGCGGCGTGAACTTCACGGCGTTCGACAGCACGTTGAGCACGATCTGGCGCAGGGCCCGCTCGTCGGCCCAGAGCCGCGGCAGGGTCGGGTCGATGAACTCGCGGAAGGTCTGGTTCTTGGCGCGCGCCCGCAGGCCCATCATGTGCCGCCCCTCCTCGACCACGTAGGCGAGCTGCAGGGCCTCCTCGTTCAGCTCGTAGCGCCCGGCCTCGATGCGCGAGAGGTCGAGGATCTCGTTGATGAGGTTGAGCAGGTGCAACCCGCTATCGTGGATGTCGGTCGAGTATTCCTGGTAGGAGGCCGAGGAATGGGGCCCGAACACCTCGTTCTTCATCACCTCGGAGAAGCCCAGGATGGCGTTGAGCGGCGTGCGCAGCTCGTGGCTCATCGTGGCGAGGAACCGGGACTTGGCGAGGTTGGCCTCCTCGGCCCGCCGGCGCGCCTCGTCGGAATTGGCCTTGGCCTGCTCCAATTCGCCGAAGATCGCGTCCTTCTCGGCCCGCGACTGCAGCGCCGAGACGGTGGAGGCGTGCAGGTGGTTCGACAGGAACAGGAAGAACAGCTGCGCGCAGACCGCCATGGCGACGAGCAGGACCGACTCCCCCTCGCGCGACAGGAACAGCAGCGCGGCGGTGGCGGCGCTGAGCGGCATGAGGCCCGCGTAAGCCGCGAGCGGCACCGTGGCGGCGAGCATCGTGGTGACGGCCGCCACGATGACGAGGACGAACATCACGAAGGTGCGGGCATTCGCGGCGTCGACCTTGACCAGCATCAGGGCAAGGAGCGCCCAGGCGACGCTCTGCACCACTTCGCCGAGGATCACCCGCCGGCGCGAGACCCGGAGCGAGATCGCGTCCGGATCCTGGCGCAGCAGCGAGCGGGACAGGGCGGTGTTCCCGGCGATCACCGCGAGCACGCCGGCGCACCAGGCCCCGCTCAGCAGGGACGGCGCCCAGAACACCGAGGCCGCGGCGATGCAGCAGGCAAGCAGCACCAGGGGAAAGAAGGCGCCGAGGCGGTACTGGGCGTAGACGCGCAGCAACTCGTAGTCGAAGGCGCGCTCGAGCCCGATCGACGAGGTCAGCCGCTCGCGGGCGGAGCGCACGTCCCGGGCGACCTTGCGCCGCCGGGCCGCCTCCTCCGCCGTCGGGCCGCGCCCGCGCTGCACCATTTGCGCCGTGACTTCGGACATCGCGATCGGGCCGTGCCGCTCCCTCGCCGCGGGAGACCGTCGGCCGGTCCGGAAGAGGCTGCCCGAACTTCGTTAAGGTCCCCCTGCCGGAACCCCACGAATGCGAGGCAATTTCCCGTCCCGCCCTGCCCCTGGGGCACGCGCGGGCGGGTGCGCCAGCGCACATCGGCCCCGCTTGCCGGCAGTGCAGGAGCAGCCGCACACAAGCAGGTCTGGAAGCATTCCAGCCTCTCGTCGGAAGCGCACGATGACGAAGCTCACCCTCAACGGCCGGACCTACGAGGTCGAGGCCGATCCCGAGATGCCGCTGCTCTGGGCGATCCGCGATCACCTGAACCTCACCGGCACCAAGTACGGCTGCGGCATCGCGCAATGCGGTGCCTGCACGGTCCATATCGACGGGCAGCCGGTGCGTTCGTGCCAGACCCGCCTCGGCGATGTCGGCGAGGGGAAGATCACCACGATCGAGGGGATCTCCGGCCCGGTGGCCGAGGCGGTGCGGACGGCCTGGCGTCAGCTGGACGTGGTGCAGTGCGGCTATTGCCAGTCGGGCCAGATGATGTCGGCGATCGGACTCCTGTCCGAGAACAGGAAGCCGAGCGACGCCGACATCGACGCCGCCATGGACGGCAATGTCTGCCGGTGCGGCACCTACCAGCGCATCCGCGCGGCGATCCACGACGCCGCCCGCTCCCTCGCCTGACCGGGACGCCGCCATGCTCAACCACAGACTCAAGAGCCGCGATTCCGGCCTCTCCTCCCGCCGCGCCTTCCTGCGCGGCACCGCCGCCGCCGGCGGCGCCCTGGTGATCGGGCTGCACCTCGCGCCGAAGGGCGCGCGGGCCGCGGGCGGCCCGGACCTGTCCAAGGCCCCGGCGAAGCCCAACGCCTTCGTGCGCATCGCCGCCGACGACACCGTGACGGTGGTGATCAAGCACCTCGACATGGGCCAGGGCAACACGACGGGCCTCGCCACCATCGTGGCGGAGGAGCTCGACGCCGACTGGGCGCAGATGCGGGCGGTCTTCGCCCCGGCCGATGCCAGCCTCTACAACAACCTCGCCTTCGGGCCGATCCAGGGCACCGGCGGCTCGACCGCGGTGGCGAATTCCTGGATCCAGCTGCGCAAGGCCGGCGCCGCCGCCCGCGCGATGCTGGTCGCCGCCGCCGCCCAGGACTGGAAGGTCCCGGCCGGCGAGATCACCATCGAGAAGGGCGTGCTGCGCCACGCCAGCGGCAAGGAGAGCCGGTTCGGCGCTCTTGCGGCCAAGGCGGCGGTCCAGGCGATTCCCGAGAACCCGACGCTGAAGGACCCCTCCGCGTTCCGGCTGATCGGCACCAGGCTGCCGCGGCTCGATTCGGCCGCGAAGACCGACGGCAGCGCGCAATACGCCCTCGACGTGCGCCGGCCGGGCCAGCTCACGGCGCTCGTCGCCCGCGCCCCCCGCTTCGGCGCGACGCTGAAGAGCGTGGACGACAAGGCCGCCAAGGCGGTGCCGGGGGTCGTGCAGGTCGTCCGCATTCCGAGCGGCGTCGCGGTCGTCGCCAAGGACACCTGGTCGGCGATGAAGGGCCGCGAGGCCCTGGCGCTCACCTGGGACGATGCCGGCGCCGAGCGGCAATCGACCGAGTCGCAACAGGCCGCCTACAAGGCGATGGCCGACAAGCCCGGCCTCGTCGCCTCGAAGAGCGGCGATGCCGCGGGCGCCATCAAGGGTGCGGCGAAGGTGCTGGAGGCGGAGTTCAGCTTCCCCTACCTGGCGCATGCGCCGATGGAGCCGCTCAACGCCACGATCGAGCGGGCGGCGGACGGATCCTACGACATCTATGCCGGCTCGCAGTTCCAGACCATCGAGCAGGCCGTGGCGGCGGGCATCCTCGGCACCACCGCCGACAAGGTCCGCATCACCACCCTGTGGGCCGGCGGCTCGTTCGGCCGGCGCGCCACGGCGTCCGCCGACTACATCGCGGAAGCCGCCGCGATCCTGAAGGCGACCGGCGAGAAGGCCCCGATCCACCTCGTCTGGACCCGCGAGGACGACATCACCGGCGGCTATTACCGCCCGGCCGCCTATCACCGCATCCGGGCCGGCCTCGATGCCAAGGGGGCGATCACCGGGTGGGAGCACCGCATCGTCGGCAAGTCGATCATCATCGGCACGGCGCTCGAGGCGATGATGGTGAAGGACGGGGTCGACGCGACCACCGTCGAGGGGGCGTCCGACACGCCCTACGCGCTGCCGGCCTACCGGTTCGAGGTCCACAACGCCCGCGAGGGCGTGCCGGTGCTGTGGTGGCGCTCGGTCGGGCACTCGCACACCGCGCAGGCGATGGAGGTGTTCATCGACGAGCTGGCGCACGCCGCCGGCCAGGACCCGGTGGCCTATCGCCTCGGCCTGCTCCGCCAAGCGCCGCGGCTCTCCGCCGCGCTGACGCTCGCCGCCGAGAAATCGGGCTGGAGCGCCCGCGAGCAGAAGCCCGGCCGCGGCTACGGCGTCGCCGCGCACGAGTCGTTCGGCTCCTACGTGGCGATGGTGGCCGACGTGACCGCGGAGGCCGGCAAGGTGAAGGTCAACCGGATCGTCGCGGCGGTCGATGTCGGCGTGGCGGTGAACCCGGACATCATCCGGGCCCAGGTCGAGGGCGCCGTCGGCTTCGCGCTCTCGTCGGTGCTGCGCAACAAGATCACCTTCAAGGACGGCGAGGTGCAGGAGAAGAACTTCGACGCCTACGAGCCGACCCGGATGAGCGAGATGCCGAAGGTCGAGGTCCACATCGTGCCGTCGGCCGCCGCCCCCACCGGCATCGGCGAGCCCGGCGTGCCGGTGCTCGGCCCGGCGATCTCGAACGCCGTGTTCGCCGCCACCGGGCAGCGCCTGCGCTCGCTGCCCCTCGACCTCACGGCCTTGCGCGGCGTGTGATCGCGCACCACACCCTTAACCATCGCCCTATATGAAAGGGATGACTTCCAGTTTTGGACCCGAGACGACTTCAGGGTGCGGCGAAAGCCGCACCCTTTTTTCGTCCGCCGCCCCGGACTTCACCGCGATCGCCGACCGCGTCCGCGCCTGCCGGCTCTGCCGTGACGCCCCCCGCCACGGCCCTCCCCTGCCGGTCGAGCCGCGGCCGATCGTCCAGGGCACGTCCCGGGCCCGGATCTGCATCGCCAGCCAGGCCCCGGGCAACCGGGCGTTCCAGAGCGGGGTGCCGTTCCAGGACCCGTCCGGCAAGCGCCTGCGCGAGTGGCTCGGCCTCGACGAGCCGGCCTTCTACGACCCCGATCTGATCGCGATCGTCCCGATGGGCGCCTGCTTTCCCGGCCACGACGCCAAGGGCGGCGACCTGCCGCCGCGGCGGGAATGCGCCGAGACCTGGCGGGCGCCGCTGCTCGCCGGGCTACCGCAGCTGGAGCTGATCCTGCTGATCGGGCAGTATTCGCAAGCCTGGCATCTCGGCCGCCAGCCCGGCGGCCTCACCGGCACGGTGGCGCGCTGGCGCGAGATTTTTTCGCAAGCCCAGCGTCCCCGCCTGCTGCCGCTGCCGCATCCGTCGTGGCGCAACACGCCGTGGCTGAAGAAGCATCCGTGGTTCGAGGCGGAGCTGCTGCCGGTGCTGCGGAAGGAGGTGGCGCGGTTGGCCGGGGAGGTCGGGCATCGGGCTTCGCGATGATCGGCCTGCCGGAGACCTGATGATTCCCACCCCTTTCCCGGACGACTGCAACGCCGTGGAAGGAGATCCGGGATCCAGCCGTACGACTTGCCGCGAAGCGGCTCCTTATGTTGCGACGCTGCAGACAGACGGCCGCTTCGCGACTTTTTGTGCTGGATCCCGGATCTCCTTCCGCTTCGCTGCAATCGTCCGGGAAAGGGCGCGAGGCCTACCACGCCTGTCGGCGATATCCCTCGTGGGCACCGCCGCATGACGGCACGCTCCGGCGCGGTTGGCCTCACGTCGTATTGGTCCGGTACGACGCGCAGGGCTTGATTCCCGGCCCCACTCCCCCGATGGGAGCGTACGCATTTCACGTACGGAGGGTCCCGTGCCCGAGCCCATCAGCCCCCGCGACCGCCTGATCGTCGCCCTCGACATGGCGAGCCCCGACGAGGCCGAGCGCCTGATCGAGCGGATCGGCGACGCCGCGAGCTTCTACAAGATCGGCTACCGCCTCGGCTATGCCGGCGGCCTCGGCCTCGCCGAGCGGCTGGTCCGGGGCGGCCACAAGGTCTTCCTCGACCTCAAGCTCCACGATATCGGCAACACCGTCGAGGAGGGGGTGCAGTCGCTCGCCGGGATCGGCGCCACCTTCCTCACGGTGCACGCCTATCCGCAGACCATGCGGGCGGCGGCGAGCGGGCGCGACACGGCGGGGACCGGCCTGAAGATCCTCGGCGTCACGGTGCTCACCTCCTACGACGACGCCGATGCGCGCGAGGCCGGCTACGGGCTCACCGTCGCCGACCTCGTCGCCGTGCGGGCCGCGGCCGCCAAGGCGATCGGCATCGACGGCATCGTCTGCTCGGCGGCGGAGGCCGCGCAGGTGCGGGCGATCCTCGGGCCGGACCGGCTGATCGTCACCCCGGGCATCCGCCCGGCCGGCGCCGAGATCGGCGACCAGAAGCGGGTCGTGACCCCGGCCGCGGCGATGCGCGCCGGCGTCGACCACGTCGTGGTCGGCCGCCCGATCACCGGGGCCGCCGACCCGCGCGACGTCGCCCGCCGCATCGTCGACGAGATGGCGGCGGCGCTCTAGAACCGCAAAGCCTAACAACGAGGGAGGAAACCCATGGCGAAGGGATACTGGGTCGGCCGCGTCGACGTCTCGAAGCCGGAGGCCTACAAGAACTACGTCGCGGCCAACGGCGCCGCCTTCGCCAAGTTCGGCGGGCGCTTCCTGGTGCGCGGCGGCAGCTTCGAGGCGGTGCTCGGATCGAGCCGCGCCCGCAACGTCGTGATCGAGTTCCCGAGCTACGACCAGGCGCTCGCCTGCTGGCACTCGCCCGAGTATCAGGCCGCCCGCGCCAAGCAGGAGGGCGGCGCCGAGATCGATCTGATCGTGATCGAGGGTTATGACGGGGTGCAGCCCGGGGAGGGGTGAGACCTCGACGGCGCTGCCCCCCGTCGTCATACGGTCACATGGCCCGTCGCTAGCCGCCCCTTTCCCGGACGATTGCAGCGTCAGCGGAAGGAGATCCGGGATCCAGCCGTAAGACTCGCCGCGACGCGGCTCCGGATGCTGCACCGTTGCAGACAGACCGACGCTTCGCGAATTCTCGTGCTGGATCCCGGATCCCCTTCCACTTCGTTGCAGTCGGCCGGGAAAGGGAGTGGCCTACGACGGAGCGTCCGCCCGTCGGTGTCCGCCTCCCGCCCAAGTCGCGAGTTGGGCCGGCTACGCCCTCAGGCCGCCGCGTCCGCCGCCAGCACGCCGCGGCGGATCTGGTCCTCCTCGATCGACTCGAATAGGGCCTTGAAGTTGCCCTCGCCGAAGCCGTCGTCGCCCTTGCGCTGGATGAACTCGAAGAAGATCGGCCCGATCGCGTTGGCCGAGAACAGCTGCAGCAGGATCTTGGTCATCCCGCCCTCGACCACGCCCTCGCCGTCGATCAGGATGCCGTTCCGCTCCATCCGCTCCAGCGGCTCGCCGTGGCCGGGCAGGCGCCGGTCGACGCGGCGGTAATACATGCCGGGCGGCGAGGGCATGAAGGCGACGCCGCCCGCCCGCAGGGCCTCGATCGTCGCGTAGATGTCGCGGCAGCCGCAGGCGATGTGCTGGATCCCCTCGCCGTTATAGGCGTGCAGGTATTCCTCGATCTGGCTCTTTTCGTCGGCCGACTCGTTGATCGGGATGCGGATCTTGCCGTCGGGCGAGGTCAGGGCCTTCGAGAACAGGCCGGTATGCTTGCCCTCGATGTCGAAGTAGCGGATCTGGCGGAAGTTGAAGATCCGCTCGTAGAACCCGGCCCAGACGCCCATCCGGCCGCGATGCACGTTGTGGGTCAGGTGGTCGAGGTAGTAGAGGCCCAGACCCTCCGGCTTCGGGTCGCGCGCGCCGAGCCACTCGAACTCGGCCTCGTAGGGCGAGCCCTTCGCGCCGTAGGTCTCGACGAAGTAGAGCAACGAGCCGCCGATGCCCTTGATCGCCGGCACGTCGAGGGTCTTCGTACCGTCCGCCGGATCGGCCGGCTCGGCACCGAGCGACAAGGCCCGGTCGTAGGCGGCCTGGGCGTCGACCACCCGGAACGCCATCGACGGGGCGCAGGGGCCGTGGGCGGCGACGAACCGGTGGCCGTGGCTGCCGGGCTCCTCGTTGACGAGGTAGTTCACGTCGCCCTGGCGGTAGACGGTGATCGCCTTGCTGCGGTGGCGCGCCACCGCGGTGAACCCCATGGCCCGGAACAGGCCGTGCAGGGCCTCCGGTTCGGGATGGGCGTATTCCACGAACTCGAACCCGTCCGTGCCCATTGGGTTGGCGGCGGTGATCTCGGCGGCCGGGGCGTCGTGCGGATAGGGGCCCATGGGTGCCTGCTCCTCGTCTTGTCGGGACTATCAGAGCATGGACCGCGTGCGCGGAGCGTGCGAAATCCGGGGGCCGTCCCGCTCCGCATGCACGGATCGCGCACGATCGAGGCCTTCGATGACCGATCCTCTCACTCTCGACGGTTTCGACCTGAAGATCCTCGCGGCATTGCAGGAAGATGGCCGGCTCGGCAACCAGGAGCTCGCCGAGCGGGTGCACCTGTCGCCGAGCCAGTGCTCGCGCCGGCGCCTGCGGCTGGAGGAGCGCGGCGTGGTGCGGGGCTACCGGGCGGAGCTGGCGCCGGGGCCGCTCGGCCTCACCGTCACGGTCTTCACCAAGGTGGCGCTCGCCACCCACAACCGCGACAATGCCCGGCGCTTCGCCGAGCTGGTCCGCGGCCTCGACTGCGTGCTGGAGGCCCACGTCATGACCGGCGACAGCGACTACCTGCTGAAGCTGATCGTCCCCGACCTGAAGGCGCTGTCGGCTCTGGTCAACGACGTGCTCCTGCCGCACGAGAGCGTGGCCCACGTCCATTCCTCGGTGGTGCTCGATACGCTGAAGGAGGCCGCGCCCCTGCCGCTGCCACGCGGGCCGGCCTCCGGCTGAGGGCATGGGCGCGGTTGCCGTTGGGGCCGTGCCGGCCCGCTCCCCATCGAGATGGTGATGCAACCTCTGCCGTTGACGAACGCTTGAGGGATCCAGGCCATACTGCGAACCGGGACAGACCCGGCAGAGGTCAGGCGCCATGAGGTGGGACGGCATCGCACTCTTCTCCGGCGCGCCGATACGGCGCTCAGCGGACGGCGTGCTCGGTGCCGCGGGTGTTCCTCCGGTGCCGGAGCCCGCGCGGCCGCGGCGAGCCAAGGTCGGCCTGGCGCTCGGCGGCGGCGCCGCCCGGGGCTGGTCGCATATCGGGGCGATCGAGGTGCTGCGCGAGGCCGGCATCCCGATCGACGTGGTGGCCGGCTGCTCGATCGGCGCCGCGGTCGGCGCCTGCCACGCCGCCGGCAAGCTCGGGGAATTGCGCGACTTCGCCCTGTCGCTGACCAAGCGCCGGGTGATGGGCCTGCTCGATTTCCACATCAGCGGCTCGGGGCTCATCGCCGGCGAGCGCCTGCGGCGGCTGCTCGAACGCGATCTGGGCACGGCGCGCATCGAGGACCTGCCGCTGACCTTCGCGGCGGTGGCGACCGAGCTCGGCACCGGCCACGAGATCTGGCTCACCCGCGGCGGCCTCGTCGAGGCGGTGCGGGCGTCCTACGCGCTGCCGGGCATCTTCGATCCGGTCAAGATCGCCGGGCGCTGGCTGATGGACGGGGCGCTCGTCAACCCGGTGCCGGTCACGGCGGCCCGCGCCCTCGGGGCGGACGTGGTCCTGTGCGTGAACCTCAACGGCGACATGCGGGTGCGCGGCACGGTGATCCAGTCGCACGGGGCGGAAGGCGCCGACGCGGTGATGGAGGCCGCCGCCGAGGCCGCAGGCGCCATGCCGGAGGAGCCGCGGCGCTGGCCGCTGATCGGCGGCCGGCGCACCAAGCCGAAATCCCCGCCGAAGCCCCGGCCCGAGGCCGGCGCGCCGAGCGGCATCGCCAGCGTGATGGTCGATGCCTTCAACATCACCCAGGACCGGATCTCGCGCTCACGGCTCGCCGGCGATCCGCCCGACGTGATGATCAACCCCAAGCTCGCCCAGATGGGCCTGTTCGAGTTCCACCGCGCCGAGGAATGCATCGAGCTCGGCCGCCAGGCCACGCGGCGCCTGCTCCCGGAGATCCACGAGATGATCTCGGCGGCGGTGGCGCCGGTGTGAGGCACCGGCCGGCTCATCCCCTCCCCCGTCGTTCCGGGGCCGCGCGGCGGAGCCCGGAATCGAGAACCGCCGGTGATGCTCGACGAGGCGGAACGCTGTTCGCCTGGTTCCGCCACGCCTGCGGTTCCGGATCATGGCCTCGCGCCTGCGGCGAGTTCCGGGACGCTCCTGAGACGCGGGAAACGATGCGCGTCGGCGCGTCGCGGTCGTGACCGACCGAACGATGTCCTGGCGGAGCCAGGCCGTCACGCCGTCGCGATGTATTCCCGCAGGGCCCGGTGCTCGGCCTCGACGGCCTCGATGCGGTGCTTGACCACGTCGCCGATCGAGACGAGGCCGGCGAGGCGTCCGTCCTCGACCACCGGGACGTGGCGGAAGCGCCCGTCGGTCATCAGCTCCATCACCTCGTCGATGGCGGTGGCGCGGCTGCAGCACACCACCTTGGCGGTCATGTGCCGGGAGACCGGGGCCTCGAGCGCGGCGCCGCCGCCGCGGACCACCGCCCGGATGATGTCGCGCTCCGACAGGATGCCGAGGACGCTCTGGCCGGCATCGCTCACCACGAGGGCGCCGATGCCCTTCTCGGTCAGGAGCGCCGCGGCTTCCGCCAGCGTGCGGTGGGGCTGCACCGTCACCACGGTGCGGCCCTTCTGCGACAGGATGCGCGCAACGGTCATCAACACCTCCCTGCTCGGGCCCCCCGGCCTCGCGATCCGGGCGGACGCTCGTTTGGAGGGCGAGTGTGTGACCGCTCGCCGGAGGACGCAAGCACCCCGGAAGTCGAAGAGAAACAAGGCGCGGCGCGTCAGCGCCGTCCGAGCCGCTCGACCAGGGGCAGCAGCAGGAACCCGACGACGAACCCGCCGAGATGCGCGTCCCAGGCGACGGCGGAATCGGTGAGGCCGAGCGGCAGGGCGGCGAGGCCGAACAGCAGGTTGGTGACGAACCAGATCACCAGGAACACCACCGCCGAGCGGTTGCGCATCAGCTCGGGGATGGTCTGCAGCCGGGTCGGCACCGGGCGCTGCCACGGCACGGCGCCGGCGCCCGCAGGCTCGACCGGCTGGAAGGCGAAGCGCACCGCCGCCGCCATCAGGCCCGACACGCCGGCCGAGGCACCGATCAGCGGCACGGTGCTCAGGGGATCGATGAGGACGTGAAGCAGGCCGCCGGCGGCGGTCGAGACGAGCGCGATCACCCCGTAGCGCCAGGCGCCGCAGCGCCGCGCCACCGGCGTGCCGAAGGCCGCCAGCCACACGCTGTTGAGGAGCACGTGGGCCCAGGAGCCGTGCAAAAGCGCGTAGGAGACGAAGGTCCAGGGCATCGCCCCCGGATCGGCCACCAGGTAGGCCGCGAAGGCCTTGCGCGCCTCGACCTCGAGGGCGCCGCCCTCCGAGGCGGCGGCGGCCCGCAGCACGTCGGCGGCCCGGTCGGGATCGAGGGCGAGGGTCCAGCGCGCCGGCACCAGGGCGAGGTCGAGGAGCAGGGTGATGTCCCAGAGGTCGGGCAGCACCTGCCGCACGGCGTGGATCAGCACCAGGATCCCGACCGAGGCGGTCACCACGGCGGGCATGTTGAAGACCGGCACGCGCGGCGGTCGCGGGAGGTCGGGAGTGGCATCCATGCGGCACCATTGCGGGGCCGCGGGGCCGACCGCAAGGGAGACCGCCGCCGCGGACGGGCCGCAGACCGCGGAAACAGGGCGGCGGACGAAAAAAAAGGGGAGAGCGTTGCCGCTCTCCCCGCAAGAAGGGGATCGCGCCCAGCCCGTCGAGGCCGCGCGCAGGACGCCGTCAGGACCGTGACGACGCGGGCCTGACCCGGCCCTCCCCCCTGTTTCACGCAGGCGGGCTTAGGGCGCGTTCCTCGCCCCGGCCAGCCCGAAATCTCTGTCGCCCGTGACAATCGCGCAGGTGTGGGACAAACGCAACATTGATGATCGATTAACCCTAACAAAACCTTACGCTCTCGCGGCTCGGCCGTTCGGCATACGGTCTGCTCAACCGAATCAGTTCAACCGGTCGTCGTCCTGATTCGGAACGACAACCGGCCACCGCTTGGACCGCCGCCCCGCTCCCGTGCCAGACCGAGACGCCATGAAGCACCCGACCAGCCGCATGCTCCACGCCTACTGGAACGGCCTGCGCGGCGCCCGCGCCGCGCCGGAGCGGGGCGAGATCGAGCCCGGGGAGATCCGTCACGTCCTGGCCGACAGCCTGATCCTGGAGATCGACGCGCCCCGGCAATCCGCCGCGATCCGCCTCGCCGGCACCCGGCTCTGCGCCCTGTTCGGCGGGGAGTTGCGCGGCCTCTCCTTCGCCGGGCTGTGGGGCGAGGCGCCGGCGGCCGATCCGTGGCGGCTGATCGAGGTGGTGATCCAGGAGACGGCCGGCGTGGTGGTCGGCCTCGTCGGGGTGACCGAGGCGGGCGAGACCCTCGACCTCGAATTGCTGCTTCTGCCGCTGCGCCATCGCGGCAAGACCCAGGCCCGGGTGATCGGCGCGCTGTCGCCGTCGGTGATCCCGACCTGGCTCGGCCTGCGCCCGCTCGTGGCCCTGCGCACGGTGTCCCTGCGGATCCTCACCCCCGAGGCGAACGCCACCCCCGCCCCGCTGGCGGCCCCCCCGCCGGCGGCCAACGACGAGCCGGGCCTGGAGCGCCGCAAGCGCTTCGTGGTCCATCACGGCGGGCGGGCCTGACGGCACCGCCCGCACCAGGCGGGCCTGACGGCGCCGCCCGCACCAGTCGGGCCTGGCGGCACGGCCTGCAACCTCTGCGGTTCCTTAACCAGTCGCGTGCAGGATCGCCCGCGCGGACCGGGCCGCACCGGGAGGGTCGAGGGTCATGGCGATCGGCATGGCAGGCACCGTGGCGGGCAATGGCGCGGGCCGGGCCGCCTTGTCGGGGCTGCGTCCCCTCGCCCTGAAGGCGGCGACGGACCAGCGCCGGCACCGCCGCGTCGCGGTGGCCCTGCTCGGCCGCTACATGCTCTCCGACCGCCAGGAATATCCCTGCCAGACCGTCGACATGTCCCCCGGCGGGGTCCGGCTGACCTGCGCGGTCGGCGGCGAGGTCGGCGAGCGCATCGTGGTCTATCTCGAGCATGTCGGGCGGATCGAGGGCACGATCGCCCGGCTGCTGCCGGACGGCTTCGCGGTGGCGATCAGCGCCACCTCCCGCAAGCGCGACAAGATCGCCTCGCAGCTGACCTGGCTCGCCAACCGCGCGGTGCTCGGCCTGCCGGAGGACCGCCGGCACGAACGCCTGGTGCCGCGCCAGACCCTCACCACCCTGCGCCTCGAAGGCGGACGCGAGATCGCCGCCCGCATCGTCGACATCTCGCTGTCCGGCGCTGCGGTCGCCTGCGAGGTCGACCTGCCGCTCGATACGAGCCTGATCGTCGGCCGCACCGCCGCCCGGGTGGTGCGCCAGTTCAAGGGCGGTGTCGCGGTGGAGTTCCGGCTGCCGCTGTCGCCGGACCGGTTCGATGAGAATTTGGTTCTGTAGGAATCAACGTGGTCGGACGACTTGAGGAAGGCCGCTGAGGGTGCGTCGCGCGATGTCCTGAAGCATTCAGAGGGACACGGCGGGGGCCGATGCGGCGCCGGAATGCTGCCGGTCCCTCGCAAGCCGCTCCCCTTTCCCGGACGGCTGAAGCGTCAGAAGCGTCAGCGGAAGGCAACCCGGGATCCGGCAGCACCATCGCGAAGCGTTCGTCTGTCCACTTCGTTTCAGTCGTCCGGGAAAGGGAGGCGTCTTACGACGAACCATGCGCCTACCTGCGACGACCCGGGACCGACGGGCGCCCTGACCACGATCAGAGATTCACTGTCACGTACTCGCAGTTGTCATGTTTCATACTCCCGACGAGGGATGCCTCGTCTGTGCACGTGACGGTTCCAGAGTCACGTGCAGGGCATGATGCGTGCGCGGTGAACGGCTGATGGTCGCGCTCCCTCTCGAACGCTTTCAGCAGGTCGTGCACAGGCTCCATCGCAGCGTCGAGGCGAGCGAAGAAGTCCGGGCCTGGCGGGACAGTCCCCTTGTCCGCGTCGGCCTTGATGCCGTGCCGGAGCGCCTTCAGTTCGGCCGTCAGTCAAGCCCTGCCTGGTTGGCGACGTTGCGACTGGCGTTCGTCACGGAGCAGGCCTGACCATGCGCTCGAAGATCCGCGACGGGTCCGCCCCCTCCTTCGCAAAACCGGGATCCGACCGAACGGCGCCCCTACAGCGCCCCTTCCCGAATCGACCCCGGATCGGCCAGCGCGTGGAGCAGCCCCGCCGCCGCGTGGGCGAAGCGCAGGGTCACCGCCTTGCGGCGGGCGCCGGCCAGGGGATGCTCGGGCGGGGCACGCAGGATCTCGGCCCCGAAGGCATCGGCGACGATGAGGCCGGTATCGTCGGGCAGGATGTCCACCGGCAGGGTCTCCGGCACCGCGAAGTAGAAGCGGTCGCAGAAGTCGCGGTAATTGGGCCATTTCCGGTCGGCGCGGAAATCGGCGACGCTCGACTTGATCTCGATGATCGTCAGCTTGCCGCAAATCCCGAGCGCGATGAGGTCGGCGCGCCGGCCGTTCGCCAGGGTGAATTCCGGGATCGTGACGTGGCCGAGCTCGGCGAACAGGCGCCGCACGCCCCGCTGCACGCTGAGCGCGGTCGGCGATTGGCGGCGGTCGACGGGGAGCGAGAGGGCGAGGGCGGCGGACAAGGCTGTGGAGGAACGCTGATCGAGGGGTTGCCAAGGAGATCGAATCGGGAACGCCATCGGACCAGCTTCGGACTCCGTTGTCACCTGCGGCTCGTGTCGCAGGCCGCGCACCCATCGGGCGCGGACGGCCGCACCCCTTGCGCGCGGGCCTGTTAGGCTCTAGCAGCGCCCTTAAAAGCCGAGCCGCATCAGCACCTTATACAGATTCAAAACTGCACCGGCGTCCGGTGCGGTCGCGTTACGGAGAACCGGATGAGAGCGTCCAGCGTCCGCGCCTGGTCCTTCGTGCACACCTGGTCGAGCCTGATCTCGACCCTGTTCATGCTGCTCCTCTGCCTCACCGGCCTGCCGCTGATCTTCCACCACGAGATCGACGAGCTGTTCGGCGCCGGCGACGCCCCGGCCGCCATCGCCGGGCAGGCCCCCGCGCCGGCCGACCGGATCGCCGGGAACGCCCTGCGCGACCACCCGGGCAAGGCCATACAGTATATCGGCTGGGACCAGCACGAGCCGGACAAGGTCTTCGTGATCCTCAACGCCGCCGCGGATGCCGCGCCCAACGACGCCACGGTGACGCTCTACGACGCGATCGGCGGCGGCAAGCTGGGGCCGTCGGGCAGCGCCTTCATGCAGGTGATGCTGCGCCTGCACGTCGACCTGTATGCCGGCTTGCCCGGCAAGCTGTTCCTCGGGGCGATGGGCCTGCTCCTCGTCGTGGCGATCGTCTCGGGCGTGGTGCTGTACTGGCCGTTCACCCGGCGGATGGCCTTCGGCACCGTGCGGGCCGGCCGGGCGCGGCGGGTGGCCTGGCTCGACCTGCACAACCTGCTCGGCATCGTCACGGTGGCCTGGCTCACGGTGGTGGGCCTCACCGGCGCGATCAACACCCTGGCCGAACCGTTGATCGGGGTGTGGAAGGCCGAGACCCTGAGCCGCATGATCGCCGGCAGCCGGCCCGGCCCGGCGCCCGGGCGGCCCGCCTCCCTCGACACGATCGTGGCCCGGGCCCGCGAGGCGGCGCCCGGGATGGTGCCGGGCTTCATCGCCTTCCCGGGCACGCCCTTCGCCACGCCGCAGCATTTCGGCGTCTTCCTGCGCGGCACCGCGCCGCTCACCGCGCGGCTGCTGCAACCGGTGCTGCTCGATGCCGGCACCGGAGCGGTGGCCGATTCGCGCCGCCTGCCCTGGTACCTGACCGCCCTCCTGGTCTCGCAGCCGCTGCATTTCGGCGATTACGGCGGGCTGCCGATGAAGGTGATCTGGGCGCTGCTCGACCTCGTCAGCATCGTGGTCCTGGGCAGCGGGCTCTACCTGTGGTGGGTGCGCCGTCGCCGCCCGGTGCCGGCCCTGCACACGGCACGGGTGCAGGCGGCATGAGCGCCGGCCGTCATCCGGCCGGGTGGCGGGCCGTGTTCGGCGTGCCGCTGCTCGTCGGCCTCGCCACCCTGACGGGGCTCCTGGCGGCGCTCCTTCACGAGGGCGCCGGATGGGTCGTGTCCTGGCTGGCCCTGAGCCTGCCGCTGGCCCTGATCGGATGGCACGTGGCCAAGGCCTCGCGCGGCAGGGCCTACGGCATCCTGGCCGATCGCGGCCGGACCCCCGCGTCACGAAGCCGGGTACCGCGACGGACGTAGCGGTTGATCTCACGCGCCCGCTCGTCGATGGTCACCGCCCTGGGAGCCGCAGAGACGGCGACGGTGACGGGAGGGAGCGACGGGCATGGTGGGGCAGAGCGCCGCCGAGGGACGAAAGGCGGGACGGGCCGGCATGCGCCTCGTCGGCGGGACGGCACTGGCCCACGGCGAGGCGGTGCGGCTCGACGGCGTCAGCATCGCCTTCACCCTCAAGGGCGGCAAACGCTACGTCGCGGTCGAGGGCATCGACCTCGCGGTGATGCCGGGCGAGTTCGTGGCGGTGGTCGGGCCGACGGGCTCGGGCAAGTCGACGCTGCTCAACGCCGCCGCCGGCCTGCTCAAGCCCGCCGCCGGCTCGGTCACGGTGTTCTCCTCGGCCCTGTCGGGCCTGAACGGCCGCGCCGGCTACCTCTTCCAGGCCGACGCCTTGATGCCGTGGAAGACCGCCCTCGACAACGTCGCGGTGGCGCTGGAGCCGCAGAAGGTGCCGCGGGCGGAGGCGCTGGCGCGGGCCCGCGAGTGGCTGGCCAAGGTCGGGCTCGCGACCTTCGTCGACCGCTATCCCCACATGCTCTCGGGCGGCCAGCGCAAGCGCGTGGCCCTCGCCCAGATGCTGATCCGGGACCCTGAGATCCTGCTGATGGACGAGCCGTTCGGGCCGCTCGACGCGCAGACCCGGCAGATCATGGGCAACCTGCTGCTGGAGCTGTGGGCGGCCAACCGCAAGGCGGTGATGTTCGTCACCCACGACCTCGAGGAGGCGATCGCGCTCGCCGACCGGGTGGTGGTGCTCTCCGCCGGCCCGGCGGCGCGGATCGTCGGCGAGTTCAAGGTCGACCTGGCGCGCCCGCGCGACATCAGCGAGATCCGCCTCGAGCCGCATTTCCACGCCCTCTACAAGGAGATCTGGTCGTGCCTGCGGGTCGAGGTCTCCCGCGCCTATGCGGGCGGTCCCGCGTGAGGACGATGACGTTGACGATGAACCGGAGAACGCGATCGTGAGCCGCCTCGGCCTTCTCGCCCTGCAGATCCTCGTCGGCCTCGTCGGCTTCGCGATCTGGCACGTCCTCACCGTCTACCCGATCCTCGGGGCACCGAAGCAGATCCAGTTCTTCTTCTCGACCCCGGTCGAGGTGCTCAAGCGCACCTGGATGGAGATGACGAACCCGGAGATCTGGGGCCACCTGTGGATCACCCTGCAGGAGACGGTGCTGGCCTTCGTCTTCGGCGCCGCGGGCGGCATCGCCTTCGGGTTCCTGTTCGCCCGCAACGCGCTGCTCGCCGCGGTGTTCGATCCCTACATCAAGGCGGCCAACGCCCTGCCGCGCGTGGTGCTGGCGCCGATCTTCGCCCTGTGGTTCGGCCTCGGCATCTGGTCGAAGGTGGCGCTCGGCTTCACGCTGGTGTTCTTCATCGTGTTCTTCAACGTCTACCAGGGCGTGCGCGAGGTGAGCCCGGTGGTGCTGAACAACGCCCGGATGCTCGGCATGAGCGAGCGCGGGCTGCTCCGCCACGTCTACTGGCCCTCGGCCTTGACCTGGATGTTCTCCTCGCTCCACACCGCGGTCGGCTTCGCGCTGGTGGGGGCGGTGGTGGGGGAATATCTCGGCTCCTCGGCCGGCCTCGGCTACAAGATCCACGAGGCCGAGAGCGTGTTCGACGTCACCGGCGTCTTCGCCGGGATGCTGATCCTGACCGTGTTCGTCATCGTGATCGACACGATCGTCACCCTGATCGAGAACCGCCTCCTGGTCTGGCGGCCGCAAGCCGGCGGCCAGGGCTGAGAGAATAAGGGAGGAGTCCCCCATGCAACGCCGCAGCTTCCTCGCCGGCGCCGCCGCCCTGGCCCTCGCGCCGGCCGCGCCCGCCAAGGCCGACACCGTGAAGGTCCGCATCGGCGTCGGCGGCAAGCCGCTTCTCTACTACCTGCCGCTGACGATCGCCGAGCGGAAGGGCTACTTCAAGGAGGAGGGCATCGAGGCCGAGATCAACGATTTCGGCGGCGGCGCCCGCTCGCTCCAGGCGCTGATCGGCGGCTCGGTCGACATGGTGACCGGGGCCTACGAGCACACGATCCGGATGCAGGCCAAGGGCCAGGACGTGCGCGCGGTGTGCGAGCTCGGCCGCTTCCCGGCGATCGTGGTGGGCGTGCGCAAGGACCTCGCCGGCACGGTGAAGACGGCCGCCGACCTCAAGGGCCGCAAGATCGGCGTGACCGCGCCAGGCTCCTCGACCTCGCTGACCGCGCAATACGCGATGATCAAGGCCGGGCTGAAGCCCACCGACGCGGCGCTGATCGGGGTCGGCGGCGGGGCCGGCGCCATCGCGGCGATGAAGAAGGGCGAGATCGACGCGATCTCCCACCTCGACCCGGTCATCGCCAAGCTCGAGGCCGACGGCGACATCACGGTCATCATCGACACCCGCACCGAGGCCGGCACCCGGGCCCTGTTCGGCGGGCCGAACCCGGCCGCAGTGGTCTACACCAAGCAGGACTGGATCGAGCGCCACGCCGCCGCGACCCAGAAGGTCGTCAACGCCTTCGCCAAGTCGCTGAAGTGGATCGTCGCCGCCTCGCCCGAGGAGATCGCCGACACGGTGCCGCCGGCCTACCATTTCGGCGACAAGCCGCTCTACGTGCAGGCGGTGAAGAACTCGCTCGAGAGCTATTCCCGCACCGGCATCCCGACCCAGGAGGGCATGGCGAGCGTGCTGGAGCTGGTGCGCACCCTCGACCCCGAGTTGCAGGGCGCCAAGATCGACCTCGCGGCGACCGTCGAGGACCGGTTCGTCAAGCGGGCGATGGGCTGAAGCCTTACCCCCACCCGACCCGGGCGGCGGAGCGCGGTCCGGGCGGTGCCGCGGCGAGGTCGGTCTTCGCGCCGGCTGTCGCCAGGCGGCCCTTGCCGGCGGCCTTGGCGCGGTAGAGCGCCGCGTCGGCCGCGGCCAGCAGCGCCTCCGGCGTCATTCCTGGAAGCGCCCAGCCGATCCCGACGCTGACTCCGACGCCGATCCCGACGCCGTTGGGCGCCTTCACGGCCTCGATCAGGCGCGCTGCCACGCTCGCAGCCTCGTGGACCCGCTCGCCGCAGGCCAGGATCACGAACTCGTCGCCGCCGAACCGCGCCGCCTGCCACTCCTCCGGGATCGCGGCGCCGATCCGGCCGGCGACCTCCACCAGCAGGGCGTCGCCGGCCGCGTGGCCGAGGCCATCGTTGACCGCCTTGAAGCCGTCGAGGTCGAGGTAGAGCAGGGCGAGGCTGCCGGCCCCGCAGCGCAGCCGCGCGGCGAGGTCGTCCATCAGCCCGGTGCGGTTGCGAAGGCCGGTCAGGGCGTCGTGGGTGGCCCGGAGCTGGCTCTCGCGCTTGGCGAGCAGCACCTCGACGTAGGTGCGGTTGAGCCGCACCGTCGTCGCCCTCATGGACACCACGAACAGCACGCCAAGGACCAGCCCGGCGAGGAACCAAGCATCGCGGTATTCGACGAGGAACACCAGCGTCATCGGCAGGCTGCACAGGGCGATCATCGTGAGGGCGTGGCGCGGGGCCGCATAGTTGCGGGTGACGATGCCGCTGAGGATTCCCATCATGGTCAGCGGCCCCAGGACCTGCACCACCCGATCGCCGCTCGCCGCGCACAGAGCCGTGGCGAGGCCGACCATGACGGCCCAGGCGAGGCTCGTGGCGAGCATCAGGTCGGTCGGGGCCGGCCGCCCGGCCGCGACGGCGCGGTGCAGCCGCCGGATCAGGACCACGCGGAATCCGAGCAGGGCGACATCCATCGCCAGCAAGCCCGGGAAGACCGACCCCGGATTCCGGATCGCCGCCACGCCCTCGACGATCAGCATCCCCATCGCGCCCAGCACCATGGTCGGCGCGGAGGACAGCAGCGTCGCGATCAGGCGGATCCGCAGGTCGCCCGGCAGGTCGAGGCCGGGATCCACGAGCCAGCGCAGCGGCGCGATGCGGGGCAGCAGGTAGGTCGGCGAGGGGTCGAGCATGCTACGGGTTCCGGCGACGGCCCTTTCGGAACCGTCACCGACAAGTCTGCGGCTGCGGCTTAAGATTTCGTGAGATTGTCGAATCGCAGCGCGGGAAAGCCGAGAGGACAACACTCCTCATCACGGCTCCCCCTTCGTCAAGCGCGCCGCAGCCAGTCGACCAGGCCGGCGCCGGGCGCGAGCCAGACGAAGGCCCAGAGGAAGGCCGAGGACAGGTTGGCGAGCCAGAACGGCAGCCGCGGCAGCAGCGCGACCCCGGCGACCAGCGGCACCACCGCCCGGGCCGGGCCGATGAAGCGGCCGACGAAGATCGCCCAGGCGCCCCAGCGCTGGCAGAACGCCTCGCCCTTCTGCACCATCTCGGGATAGCGGTTGAGCGGCCACAGGCGCTTGGCACCGTCCTTGTAGTAGCGGCCGATCTCGTAGGAGACCCAGTCCCCCAGGATCGCCCCGAGGGCCGCACCGACCATCACGGGCAGGAACGGGATCGCGCCCGAGCCGATCAGCGCCCCGATCCCGATCAGGATCACCGTCGCCGGCACCAGGAGCGAGAGCACCGCGAGCGACTCGCAGAAGGCGATGATCCCGGTGATCACCGGCGCCCAGGCCTGATGATCGCGCACGAAGTCGACCACCGTGTTGCGGAAGCTCTCGAAGTCCATGCAGCCTTGACCGTGGGTGAGCGGGATGGCGGGACAAGTCGGGGAGCCGGGCGGACGTTCCCCTCCCCTCGCTTATCCGGGACGTGTGAGCGCCGCATGAACCCGCGCGCCGGTCATCCCGCACCAGTCAGGGCCTCTCGTTCACGGCCCGCTCGACGACGCGGCTGGCGCGCAGCACCAGGGATTCGCCGAACAGCGGCCCGACGACCTGCAACCCGACCGGCAGGCCGTGCGCGAGGCCGCACGGCACGGACGACGCGGGCTGCCGGCTGAGGTTGAACGGCCAGGTCAGCGGCGTCCAGTCGTACCAGCGCGGGAAGCGGGCCGGGTCCGGGGTATTGAGCCCGGCCGCGAAGGCCGGGATCGGCAGGGTCGGCGTCACCAGGAGGTCGTGGTCCTGGTGGAAACGCTGCATCGCCTGGCAATGGGCCCGGGCGTCGTCCTGCGCGCGTTGCAGGTGCGCGGCCGTGAGGTCGCGGGCGGAGACGACGAGATCGAGGAGGTCGGGCTCGAGGCGCTGCAGGTCCGCGCCCGTCAGGTGGCGCAGGCTGCCGGCGAAGGCCGCGCGCCAGATCACGTCCAGGGCGTCGCGCAGGGGCGAAAGGTCGAGGGCGACCTCCCGCACCTCGGCGCCGGCCCGCGCCAGGGCGGCGACGCCGCGCTCGACGGACGCCGCCACGGCGGGCTCGACGATCGGGAAGCCGAGGTCGCGCGACACCGCGATGCGCAAGCCCCCGACCCCCGCGTCGACCCCGCCGAGGTAATCGACCTCGGGCTGCGGCACCGCGAAGGCGTCGCGCCAATCGGGCCGTGCGAGGACGCCGAGCATCAGGGCGCCGTCGCGCACGTCCCGCGACAGGCCGCCGAAGACCGGCAGCCAGCCGAGCGAGGTCGTCCCGTAGGGCACGAGGCCGAAGGTGGGCTTGAGCCCGAACACGCCGGTGAAGGCCGCCGGGATGCGGATCGAGCCGCCGCCATCGCCGCCGGTGGCGAGCGGCACGACGCCCGCGGCGACGAGCGCCGCCGAGCCGCCGCTCGATCCGCCCGGCGTGCGCGACGGGTCGTAGGGATTTCGCGTCACACCGGTGAGCGACCCATGCGTGATGCCCTTCCAGCCGAATTCCGGCGTCGCGGTCTTGCAGAAGAACACCGCGCCCGCCTCGCGCAGGCGGGCCACGCCGGGAGAATCCTCCGGTGCCGGTGCGTCCGGGGTCGTGGCGGCGCCGTAGCGGGTCGGCCAGCCGGCGACGTGGTTGGTGTCCTTCACCGCCACCGGCACCCCGTCGAGGGGGCTCAACGGCCGGCCCTCGCGCCAGCGCCGGGCCGAAGCCTCGGCCATGCGCCGGCCCGTCCCGGGATCGATCAGGATCGCGGCGTTGAGCACCGGGTTCACGGCGGCGAGGCGCTCCAGCGACTGCTCCAGCACCATGACCGGGGAGAGGCTGCCCTCGGAAAAGCCCCGCGACAGGTCGAGGGCGGTGGGCGCCCCTTGCGCGACCAGGGCCGCCCCTTGCACGACCAAGGCCGCGCCGGCTCCTTGCGCCAGTTCCGGTTCCATTCCCGTCTCCCCGATCGCGGCGGTCCCGCCGGGCGCGGAGCAGGTTTCGTGCCCACAGGCTCTCGCACGGGCCTGGACGATCACCGGATTTGACTGATTTGCACGGTTGCCAGGAGCGGCCGGTTCCGGAACGGTGCGGGCCTCACCTCCCCCCGCGCGAGGCTTCGTGTCGCGATGAACGTCCTGTCGATCCAGTCCCATGTCGCCTACGGCCATGTCGGCAACGCCTCGGCGGTCTTCCCGATGCAGCGGCTCGGGGTCGAGGTATGGGCGGTGCATACCGTGCAGTTCTCGAACCACACCGGCTACGGCGCTTGGCGCGGCCGGGTGTTCGACGGGCCGGCGATCGAGGAGCTGGTCGAGGGCATCGCCGAGCGCGGGGTGCTGCCGACCTGCGACGGGGTCCTGTCGGGCTATATGGGCTCCGCCGATATCGGCACGGCGATCCTGCGGGCGGTGGCGCGGGTGCGGGCGGCCAACCCTGCCGCGCTGTATTGCTGCGATCCGGTGATCGGCGATGTCGGCCGCGGGGTGTTCGTGCGTCCCGGCATCCCGGAATTCATGCGCGACCACGCGGTGCCGGCGGCCGACCTCATCACCCCGAACCAGTTCGAGCTCGACTATCTCAGCGGGATCGAGACCCGCACGCTGGCCGACGCCAAGGCGGCAGTCGCCGCCGTGCAGGCGAGCGGGCCGAAGGTGGTGCTCGTCACCTCGCTCCACACCCGGGAGACGCCCGACGACAGCATCGACATGCTGGCCGGCGAGGGCGGCCGGTTCTGGCGCCTGCGCACGCCGCGGCTGTCGCTCAGCGTCAACGGCGCGGGCGATGCCACCGCCGCCCTGTTCCTGGTGCACTACGCCCGCACCCGCTCGGCCGGCGAGGCGCTCGGCGCCGCCGCCGCCTCGATCTACGGGCTCCTGCGCCGCACCGCGGAGGCCGGCGCGCGCGAGATCCTGACGGTGGCGGCGCAGGACGAGTTCGTGGCGCCGAGCCGGACGTTTCCGGTCGAGGCGGTGTGAGCCGGCGCGGCGGGGGTGTCGACGCGAACGGCCCGGGGTTCCCGGACCCTTCCCGCGAGCGGTCGTCATGGCAATTTCGCGAAACCGCCATGACGGTCGTCCGCGATCGGCCGATCCGCCCCGGGGCTTGAGGGCCCCCGGAGCTCGAGAGGCCCGGGGGACTTGCGCCCTTCCCCCGATCCGTGCTGCCTCGCGAACCGAGCCTCGCAAGGACGGATCGCCCGATGCCCGCACGCCGCTACGCCACCCTGGACGTGTTCACCGACACCCCGCTGGCCGGCAACCCGCTGGCGGTGGTGCGCGATGCCGAGGGGCTGGACGACGCCGCGATGCAGGCCATCGCCCGCGAGTTCAACCTGTCGGAGACGGTGTTCGTGCTGCCGCCGGCCGAGAGCCGGCACCGGGCGCGGCTGCGGATCTTCACGCCGGCGCAGGAGCTCGCCTTCGCGGGCCACCCAACGGTCGGCACCGCGGTGCTGCTCGCCCTCGGCGACCGGCGGGCGGAGGTCGCCGACGCGGTGGCGTTCGGGCTCGAGGAGGGGGTCGGGGTGGTGCCCTGCGTGGTCGAGACCGGCGAGAGCGAGGCCGGCGCGAAATGGGGCCGCGCCCGCTTCCGCCTGCCGCGCCTGCCGGAGAGCTGGGGCGAGGAACCGGACGCGACCGCGCTCGCCGGGGCGCTCGGCCTCCTGCCCTCCGAGATCGGGTTCTCCCGCCACCGGCCGAGCCGCTACAGCGCCGGCACGCCGTTCCACCTGGTCCCGGTCCAGGGCCTCGACGCCTTGGGCCGAGCGCGGGCGAGCGCCGAATCCCTGACCGAGGCCCTCGGCCCCGGCGCCAAGGTGTTCCTCTATACCGGCGAGACCGGGGATCCGGCCCACAGCTTCCGCGCCCGGATGTTCGCTCCCGCCGCCGGCATCGCCGAGGATCCGGCGACCGGCGGCGCGGTCGCGGCCTTCGCGGGCGCCCTGATGCAGTACGAGCCCTTGGGGAGCGGCACCCACGACCTCACGATCGCGCAGGGGTTCGAGATGGGCCGGCCGAGCGAGATCGCGCTCCAGCTCACGATCGAGGACGGGGGCTTGCGAGCGGCCGAGATCGGCGGCAGCGCCGTCCTGGTCTCCGAGGGCGAGCTGCACCTCTGATGGGCGTCACCATCACCCCCGCCCGCCGCGTCGAGGCCCGGATGGTCGCCCATGACTGGGTCTGGGCACGCGAGAACCGGGAGCGGATCGCCGCCCATTGGGAGGCGCGCCGGGCGGCGCGCCCGGCGATGTTCAACGGCACGGTCCTGATGCTGCGCCGCTGGGACCTCGCGGACGGGGTTCTCACCGCCGAGCTGTTCGAAGCCGAGTACGCCGCGCTGACCGCGCTCAAGGATTGGGGCTTCCCGGACCGGAGCGTGCTCAACGTCTTCGCCGCGGCGGTGCCGCGCACGTCCGACGGCGCCTACATCCTCGGCGAGATGGGCCCGCACACCGCGGCGGCGGGCCGGGTCTACTTCCCTTGCGGCACGCCGGACCCGACCGATATCGGCCCCGACGGCCGCGTCGACCTCGCGGCGAGCGCCCTGCGCGAATTGCGCGAGGAGACCGGCCTCGTCGCCCCGGAGGGGCCGGATCCCGGCTGGGCGATCGTGCGCGACGGCGGCCTGATGGCGCTGCTGCGGCCGGTGCCGCTCGGGCAGGACGAGGCGACGGTGACGGCGGGCATCGCCGCCCATCTCGCGGCGGAGGCGGAGCCGGAACTGTCGGCCATCGTGACCGTGCAGGGCGTCGCGGATCTCGATTCCGCCCGGATGCCGGGCTTCGTCCGGCATTATTTGGCGGCGGTGCTGAGCGGGGATCGGGCGGGCGGCTGAGCCGGGGACCCCCGCCCTGGCACGAGCGGCCTGGTGATCAGGCGCTCACACGCGGTTTCCAGCACGCCCCCGGCCCTCTACGGTTGCCTCAAAGGCGCCCGGACGTGGCGCCCTTCGGGGGGAGCCGCCATGAAGACGATTCCGACGATCGCGGCCCTGGCGCTTCTTGGGGGCGGCCTCGCCGCCGGGCCGGCGGCCGCGGAGGTGACGCGGTTCGAGATCATCGCGGCCGAGAAGCCGGCCCTGCAGGGCCGCAGCTTCGGCGAGCGCGGCCAGGCGGAAAAAATCACCGGGCGGGCGACCATCGCCCTCGATCCCGCCGATCCCCACAACGCGGTCATCGCCGATATCGCGCTCGCATCCCGCAACCCGGAGGGGCGGGTCGAGGCCCTTGCCGACGTGGTGCTGCTGCGTCCCGAGCGCCCGAACGGCCTCCTGCTGGTGGAGATCCCGAATCGCGGCAGCAAGCTGATCGGGCCGCTGATCGAGGGCACCTCGGCCGAGGCCTCGGGCCGGCTCGCGCAAGCCGACGATGCCGGAACGGGCTTCCTGCTGTCGCAGGGCTACACCCTCGCCTGGATCGGCTGGCAGGGCGACATCGCACCCGGCGCTGGCTTGGGCATCCGCCTGCCGGTGCTCCGGGGCGTCACCGGGGCGTCGCGCGAGGAATGGAGCTTCGGCACCACCAAGTCCCCGGTCGAGGCGCCGCTGACCTGGCCCGCCGCCGATCTCGATCCGGCCAAGGATCCGGGCCAGGATCCGGTCAGGCCGCGCCTCACCGTGCGGGCCAAGCCCGAGGACCCGCGCACCACCCCGCCCGGCCTGGCGTTCCGCTTCCTCGACGCCAAGCGCATCGAGATCACCCGGCCGGCCGGGTTCGACGGCAGCGCGCTCTACGAGCTGAGCTACACCGCCCGCGACCCGGCGGTGATGGGCCTCGGCCTCGCGGCGATCCGCGACGTCGCGAGCTTCCTGCGCCACGATGCGAGCGACCGGAACCCGCTCGCCGTGCAAGGCCGCCGCACCATCGACCGGGCGATCGGCTTCGGCATCTCGCAATCGGGCCGGGTCCTGCGCGACGTGCTCTATCTCGGCCTCAACGAGGACGAGAGCGGCCGGATGGTGTTCGACGGGATGATGCCGCACATCGCCGGCAGCCGGCGCAGCTTCACCAATGCCCGCTTCGCCCAGCCCGGCCGCAATCCCGGCCCCCATCTCGACCGCTACTACCCGGCCGACCAGTTCCCCTTCGCCTATGCGACGACGACCGATGCCCTGACGGGCAAGCGCGACGGGCTGTTCCTGCGCTGCCGGCTCACCAATACCTGCCCGAAGCTGATGCATGTCGACAGCGAGTACGAGATGTGGGGCTCGCGCGGGGCGCTGGTGACCACCGACACGCGCGGCGCCGACCTGCCGCAGCCGCCGGAGGTGCGGGTCTACATGGTCACCGGCGCGCCGCACTTCGCGAATGCCGACGCGACGACCGCGGCGGATCCTGCCTGCGCGCTGCCGGTGAGCCCGGTCCATGCCGGCGCAGCCTCGCGGGCGCTCCTCACCGCCCTGGCGTCCTGGATCACCGACGGCGTCGCGCCGCCGGCGAGCCGCTACCCGTCGCGGGCCGACGGCACGCTGGGCGCGCCCGCCCGCCTCTACCCGCCGATCCCCGGCCTGCCCTATGCCGGCCTCTACAACCCGGCCCAGTGGGTCGAACCGGGGAATCCCCCGGTGGTGCGCGGCACCTACCCGCTGCTGCTGCCGAAGGTCGATCCCGACGGCAACACGCTGGCCGGCATCCGCCTGCCGCTGATCGAGGCGCCGCGGGCGACCTACACCGCCTGGAACCCGACCCGCGGCCTCGCCGCCGAGACCCTGTGCAACCAGAAGGGCGGCGTGCTCCCCTTCGCGGCGACCAAGGCGGCGGCGGAGGCGGCGCACGACCCGCGGCCCTCGCTGGAGGAGCGCTACCCGGACACGAGCGCCTACGTGGCGGCCGTGAAGGCGGCGGCGGACCGGATGGTGGCCGAGCGTACCTTGCTGCCGGCGGATGCCGAGGACATGGCGAAGGACGCGGCGCAAGGACGGCTGGTGCGGTGACGGGGACCCGCGGGCCCTCTCGCGGGTTCCCGCTCCGGACACTCACCGCGGACACGCCATGGTCGCCACGCTCGTCGCACTCGTCCGGGAGGCCGCGGCCCAGGCCCGCCTCGTCGCCCGCAGCTATCCTGGGGGCTGCAGCGCCGACGCCCTGCCCTGGACGATCATCAAGCCCTTCGACGACCACGTCCGCCGCCATGTCGAGCGGGATCCCCGGATCGAGGATGGCCGCGACCAGGTCCTGATCGCCGCCGTGAACCTCGCCGAGGCGAGGCCGGACGACGACGACGTCCCGGAGCGCGAGCGTCTGGTCAAGGCGATCAACGACCTCGAATGGGTGACGCTGAGCCGGGGCATCGCCAACCGGGCGGCGGCGGCCCTGGGCTATGGCGAGGCGGGGGAGCGGCTGCGGGATGCGGCGGGCCGGCCGTCGTCGTCGTCGTGAGCCAGGCACCGGGCGGCCGGAGCCCGATGTCGCCTGGTACGATCTCCCGCAGATGTCGTCCCGGGATCGTACCGCTCCGCCGATGACGAGGTCCAATGACGGAAACCGCGCGGCCCCCGGGTCCGGCGCGGCCGCTCCCGGCTGAGCTTTCGCGCATTGCCGCGCCTCGATTCTGCCCTACGTCATGCGCGAGGCCGGTCGTCCCCGGCGTGACCGGAGATGGATGTCCGTGACCGACCCGCGGCAGACGCGGCCTTCCTCGGCGGCAAGGCTGCCGAGCCTGCGGCGCGGAGACCAGCTGTTCGAGACCGAGCGCCGCCTCAACGCGGTGCTCGACAACGCCTCGGTCTCCATCTTCCTGATGGATGACCGCCAGCACTGCGTGTACATGAATCGCGCGGCCGAGCTTCTGACCGGCTGGACGCTCGACGAGGTGCTGGCGCGCGACTGCCCGCTGCACGACATCGTCCATCACACCTATCCGGACGGGCGGCCGTTCCCGCTGCACGAATGCGCCATCGACCGTGCCTTCCCGGAGAACAACCAGGAACGCGGCGAGGAGGTGTTCGTCCACCGCGACGGCCATTTCTATCCCGTCGGCTTCACCGCGAGCCCGATCCGGGACGACGCCGCGCAGGTGATCGGCACCATCATCGAGGTGCGCGACATCAGCGAGGAGAAGGCCGCGGCCGAGCGCCAGCGGCTGCTGATCGACGAGCTGAACCACCGGGTGAAGAACACGCTCTCGACCGTGCAGGCGATCGCCGCCCAGACCTTCCGCGGCCGCACCGACGGGGCGGCCCGCACGCTGTTCGACGCCCGCCTCGCGGCCCTCTCGCACGCCCACGACGCCCTGGTGGCCGACAACTGGGAGAGCGCCAGCCTGCGCGGCGTGGTCGACAGGGCGCTCGCCGCGCTGGCCCCCGGCCGCGTCGCCCTCGACGGGCCCGAGGCGCGCCTGCACCCGAAGGTGGCGGTGACGCTCGGCATGGCGCTGCACGAACTGGCGACCAACGCCGCCCAGCACGGCGCGCTCTCCGTGCCTGAGGGCTGGGTGAGCCTGCGCTGGAGCCTGCGGGACGGCGCGGACGATCGCACGCTTCTCGCTCTCGACTGGCAGGAGGCGGGCGGCCCCGCGGTCGCCCCGCCGTCCCGCCGGGGCTTCGGCTCGCGGCTGGTCGAGCGCCAGCTGCCGATGGAGTTCGGCGGCAGCGCCACCATCACCTACGCGCCCGGCGGCGTCGCCTGCACCCTGCGGATCCCGCTGACGCCCCTCGGCTGGGCCGGCCAGGCGCTGGTGCAAGATCCTCAGGAGCACGCTGTCCCGGGACACTCCGCCCCGGATCATGCGCCGGACGGGCGGGCGCCGCGATGAGTGCCTTGCAGGGGCGCCGGGTCCTGCTGGTCGAGGACGAGAGCCTCGTCGCCATGCTGGCCGAGGACATGCTGCTCGATCTCGGCTGCGAGGTCACGGTGGCGATGCGCCTCGACCAGGCGCTGGCCCAGGCGCGGGCGCAGGCCTTCGACCTCGCGGTGCTCGACGTTAATCTCGGCGACGCGCGCAGCTACCCGGTCGCCGATCTCCTGCGCGCCCGCGGCGTGCCGTTCCTGTTCGCCACCGGCTATGGCCGCCAGGGGGTCGACCCGGCCTACCACGCCGCCCCGGTGATGCAGAAGCCGTATCAGGCGGCGCAGCTGGAGACGCTGCTCACCCATCTCCTGCTCTGCGGCGCGCCCGGCCGGGACGAGGGCGACCGGGGGCGACCGGCCTGTCGCTGCCTGGAACCGGGCGACGGGCCGCGGTTCCGCGCCGAGCCGGCGCCGTGACCACCTTGACGCTCGGGGCGCTCGCCGGTCCCCGGGATCGAACCCCGATCCGCCCGATGGTGCGGCGGGCCGCCAAGGGTGACAAGCGGCGGCCAGTCCGCGGCCCTCAGAAAAACGGCAGCGGACCGGGAAACGAGCCGATCGGCACGAGATGCGTCAGGAGCCCGGAACCCGGGTGCCAGTGGTGCAGCAGCATGGCCGGAGGTTCCATGAAGCTGGCGGGCTCGGCATCGGCACCCAGCCGCAACGCGATCGCGGTCGTGGTGCTGGGCGCTGTCATCAGGACCGTGCCGCCGAAACGCCGCTGCATGAAGCGGTGGACGTGTCCGCACAGGACGCGTTCGATGGCGGGGTAGCGAAGGACGATCTGCTCCAGCCTGTCGCCATGAAGACAGCGATAGGCGTCGATGTAGGGGATGCCGCTCCGGATGGGCGGCTGATGCATCATGACGATGGTGGGGCGTTCGGGCTCCTCCGCGAGGCGTGCCTCCAGCCAGTCGCAGGCGGCCTCGTCCATGTCGCCATGGTGGGCTCCGGGAACCGTCACGTCGAGACCCAGGATGCGGACGGCCCCGAGATCGCCGACGGCGAAGTGAAGGGGGCCCGAGGCCGTCCGAGGCGCATGATGGGGCAGGCAAGCCCTGAAGGTGTCCCGCTCGTCGTGATTGCCGGGAATGATGAGGAGCGGTCGACGGACCTTGCCCAGCATCGCCGCCGCATGGGCATACTCGGCCGCGGTTCCATAGTCGACGACATCACCGCTGATGAGCACGATATCCGGCTGCGGGTCGAGATCGTCCACGTGGCGGAGGGCCGCCTCGAACATGGCGTTCGAATCGACCAGGCCCTGATACAGGTGGCCGCGGTCTCGCAGGTGCGGATCCGACAGATGGGCGATCAGCATGTGGATCTCCGACACGGTCCGGGCACCTTAGCGCGCGGCCCGTGATCCGTGCAGATCGGCAACGGACCGCAAGCCGCCGTCACGCAGGGTCGATCCCGTCGAATCCCGACCCTGGGCCGGGCGGCGCGGCGGGCCCCGCTCTTGGCCGGGCGCACGATGCCAGGGCGCCCCCCGGGCGGGCTTGCCGCCCGGATGCCGCTCCCGTAAGCTTGCAAGTCGTTGCACGCAAAGAAGAATTAGTGTGATTCCAAACTACGCCGCCATCGGGACCGCCCGCGCGGGTGCCGGGCCTGGCCGCCGGTGACGCAGGCGCTGGCGACCCGTGAGCCCCTGAGCCTCGCCGCCTTGCGGCCGCTCGCGCCGTTCTTCTGCCTGTACGTGACCTTCGGGGCCACGCTCGGCTTCCTGTCCGGCGGCGCGCCGCTGATCCTGCGGGCGCGCGGCCTCGACCTCGCCGAGGTCGGTCTCCTGCAGCTCATCAACCTGCCGGTCGGGCTGACCTTCCTGTGGGCCGCCCTCCTCGACCGGGTGCGGCTGTCCTTTCTCGGACCCCGCCTCGGCCACCGCCTCGGCTGGATCGTCGCGGCGCAAGGGTGCACGGTGGCGCTGCTGGCGCTCCTGAGCCTCGGCGAGCACTGGTCGCTCGCGACCCTGCTGGCCCTGGCGGTCGCCGCCTGCGCCTGCATCGCCACCATGGACATCGCCCTCGAGGCGCTGGTGGTCGAGACGGTGCCGGCGGAGCGGCGGGCCTTCGTCGCCTCGGCCAAGCTCTGCGGCGCGTCGCTCGGCGGCATCCTGGGGGTGGGGGTGCTGGTCGGCTCCTACGATCTCCTCGGCTGGAAGGCGGCGGTGCTGGCCTGCGCCGGGCTCGACGCGCTCGGCCTGCTGCCGATCCTCGCCTATCCGGAGGCGCGGCTGCGGCGGCACGGTGGCGGGGTGACGGAGCGCTGGTCCGGCTCGTTCGCGCGCCTGCGGGTGCTCGCCGGCCGGATTGCCGCGCTCGGGGCCTACTTCGCCGCCGCCTACCTCATCGCCGGGCCCAACACCCTGGCGCTGCTCGATCTCGGGGTGCCGCTCGCCCGGGTCGGGGCGCTGACCGGCACCGTCCTGCCGGCGGTCAACCTCGTCATGGCGCTCGTCGCCGGCGGCCTCGCGGCGCGGTTCGGCACCGTGCGGATGGTCGCGTTCGGGGGGATCGGGGTGCTCGCCGCCGGCGGCCTGATGGCGGTGGCGTGTCTCCTCCGCTCCGAGGGGCTGGCGGTCGCCTCCACCGTCCTGAATTACGTCTTCGGCGGCTTCCTCGGGGTGCCGGTGTTCAACATGATCTATCGCTGGGCGCAGGGGCCGCGGCCGGCCACCGATTACGCGCTGCTGTTCGGCGCCGCCTTCTTCGCCGCGATGCCGCTGCGGGTCGCCGCTCCGGCGCTCGCCGGCTGGGCCGGCTGGCCGGGCTACTTCACCGCCGCGATGCCGCTCTACGCCGGCGCCCTCGCCTGTCTCGCGCTGACGATCGCCCGCACCCTGCGGGCCGACCGCCGATGACGCCCGAGATCGCCGCCGCCGTGCCGGCCTCGCTCGGCACCTACCGCGAGGGCGTGGCGGCGGGCCCCGGCGGCCCCCGGGCGACGCCGCTCGCGGCGTTGCACGATCCGGCGGTGTTCGACGCCGCGCTCGCGGCCTTCGAAGCCGGGCTCGGGGTCGCGCCCGGCACGACCGACCGGCGTGCCCTCGTCTCGTACTGGAGCCAGTTCTACCTCGCGCCGCTCGCCACTCCGGCGATGACGGCTCTGGTGCGCCTGGGCCAGCCGCTGCCGCTCGCCTTCGAAACCACGAGCCTCGAACTCGACGAGGCCGGCCGCCCGGCCCGCTTCCTGGTCCAGCCCGAGGCGGCGCGCTGCCCACCCTGCCGCTCCGCCGGGCTCGGCGCCCTGGTGGACGATCACCTGCGGCCCTTCGTCGAGCTGTGCCGGGCCCGCTGCGGCATCGCCCCCCGGGTGATCTGGGGCAACGCCGCGGTGATCCTCGACTACGTCGCCCGCGAGCTCGGCGAGCCCGAGACCCTGGCCTGCCCGGAGGTCGCGACCTGCCTCGGCTGGTGCGGGGGACCGCCTTGCGCGCGCAATCCCCTCGCCCAGGCCCTGTGCGCGGCGGGCGGGAGCCGGCGCCGGCGCGTCTGCTGCCTGCGCCAGCGGCTGCCGGGCGTGCCGTCCTGCGGGGCGTTGTGCCCGGTCAAGGAGGGTGGGAGCTGCTGCGGAGCCGCGGCATCGTGAGCCGGGTCGTGCCCGGGATGTCCCGGTCGTCACCCGCCTCGTGCTGGTGTTTGACGCGTCATCGCTCCGGCGACGGCGGCAACGCCGCCACCAGGGCCGCCAGGAAGGCCTCCACCGCCCGCGGCAGCCGCCGGTCGCGCATCGTCTGGACCTCGATGCCCCGGGCGAGGCTGCGATCGGACCGGATCGGCAGGACCCGGAACGCATCGCGCCAGCCCTCGCCCTGCAGCACGATCGACGACATCAGGGTGAGGCCGCGCGTGTCGCGCACGAAGGGCAGGATCGCCGAGAGGACGTTCGAGGTGAAGACCGGCTCGATCGCGATGCCTTCCGCCGCGCAGGCCGCGTCGAGGACGGTGCGCAAGGTGGTGTCGCGGGGCAGGAGCGCCACCGGATAGGCGGCGAGATCGGAAAGCCCGATCAGGGAGCGCACGGCGAGCGGATGGTCGGGGGCGCACAGGGCCACCATGTCGAGGCTGGCGCGATAGGCGACCGCGGTGTCCACGGAGGGCTCCAGGCTGAAGGTGAGCCCGAGATCCGCCTCGCCCTGGGCCACCCGCTGGGTCACGAGGCCCGGCGGCAGCGTGCTCAGCTCGAACCGGATGCCCGGATGGCGGGCATGGAACGCGGTGATCACCCCCGGCACGAGGTCGATGGCGAAGGCCTCGGTCGTGGCGATCCGCACCAGGCCGCGGCGCAGCCCCTCCAGTTCCTGGATCTCGGTGACGACCTGCTCGGCGCTCAGAAGCACCTGGTGGGCGTGGCGCGCCAGCAGCTCCCCCGCCTGGCTCAGCACCATGCCGCGCGGCCGGCGCTCGAACAGCGGGCATCCGAGCTCGGCCTCGAGGTTGGCGATCTGGCGGCTGATCGCCGAGGGAGCGACGTTGAGGCGGTTCGACGCCGCCGCGATCGTGCCGTCGCGGGCCACTGCCAGGAAGTAGCGCAACGCCGTGGTTTGCACCTGAAAACCCTGCCTTGCCGTTTCGGCAACGAGCCTATCGATAAATTCGACTTGTTGCGATGCGATATGCGCAACATCCTGGCACGGTGAAATTTGCGGCAGCGCATCGCGACGGGTGGACGACGCCCTCGCTGCCCCTGACCAGACGGAGCCGACATGCCGACACGGATCGACGCGGGCCGGATGCGCAAGATGGGTCAAGGGCTGGCGGGCGCGCTGCTGGGGGGTTTCCTGCTTGCCGTGGGGCCAAGCCCGGCGCTGGCCGGCAAGGCCAACGACACCCTGGTCTACGCCTCGGACAGCGAGCCGGAGAACCTGAGCCCCTACCACAACAGCCTGCGCGAGGGCGTGATCCTCTCCCGCAACGTCTGGGACACTCTCCTCTACCGCGACCCGAAGACCGGCCAGCAGCAGCCGATGCTCGCCACCGCCTGGACCTGGGTCGATCCGCTGACGCTCGATCTCACGATCCGCGACGGCGTGACCTTCCACAACGGCGATCCGCTGACGCCCGAGGACGTCGCCTTCACGTTCAACTACGTGCTGACGCCCGAGGCGAAGATCGTCACCAAGAGCAACGTCGACTGGATGAAGTCGACCGAGGTGACCGGCCCGCACAGCGTCCGCATCCACCTCAAGGCCCCGTTCCCCGCCGCCCTCGACTACCTCGCCGGCCCGACCCCGATCCTGCCCGCCGCCTACTTCAAGAAGGTCGGCCTCGACGGCTTCAGCAAGGCGCCGGTCGGCACCGGCCCCTACCGCATCGTCTCGACTGCGAGCGGCAAGGGCGTGAAGATGGCGCGCAACGACGCCTACTGGCCGGGCAGCCCGATCGGGAAGGCCAAGATCGGCAAGCTCGAGTTCCGCGTCATCCCGGACGGCGACAGCCGGATGGCCGAGCTGATGACCGGCGGCGTCGACTGGATCTGGCGCGTGCCGACCGACCAGGCCGATCAGCTCAAGCGCGACCCGACGCTCACCGTGCTCTCCGCCGAGACGATGCGGGTCGGCTTCCTGCAATTCGACGTGCAGGGCCGCGCCCAGGAGAACTCGCCGCTCAAGGACGTGCGGGTGCGCCAGGCGATCGCCTACGCCATCGACCGCAAGGCGATGGTCGACAACCTGGTGCGGGGCGGCTCGCGGGTGATGAACGCGCTCTGCTTCATCGAGCAGTTCGGCTGCACCGACGAGGGTGTGCCGGTCTACTCCTACGACCCGGCCAAGGCGCGGGCGCTCCTCAAGGAGGCCGGCTACGCGAACGGCATCGATCTCGATCTCGCCGCCTATCGCGAGCGCGACTACGCCGAGGCGGTGATCGGCTACCTGCGCGCCGTCGGCATCCGGGTCCGGCTCAACTACCTGCGCTTCGCCGCCTTCCGCGACGCGGTCCGGGGCGGCAAGGTCTCGATCGCCTACCAGACCTGGGGCTCGTACTCGATCGACGACGTCTCGGCCTTCACCCCCGTCTTCTTCGGCGGCGGCGACGACGACGTGACCCGCGATCCGACGGTGATCGCGGAGCTGAAGGCCGGCGACACCAGCATCGACCCGGCGCTCCGCAAGGCGAAATACGCCGAGGCGCTGAAGCGCATCGCCGCGCAGGCCTACGCACTGCCGATGTTCTCCTACCCGTCGAACTACGCCTTCACGGCGGACCTGAGCTTCACCGCCCAGGCCGACGAGATCCCGCGCTTCTACGCGGCGTCCTGGAAGTAGGAGGGAAGCGCCATGCTGGGCTTCGCGCTGCGGCGCATCCTCGTCGCGATCAGCGTCGCGCTGACCGTCTCGGTCGCGAGCTTCATGCTCCTGCACCTCTCGGGCGACCTCGCCACGGCGATCGCCGGCCCGGAGGCGACGAGCGAGCAGATCGCGGCGATCCGGGTGCAGCACGGGCTCGACCAGCCGCTCGTGGTCCAGTTCGGATCGTGGGCCTGGCACGCGCTCCACTTCGATTTCGGACGCTCGTTCTACTTCCCCGAGCCGGTGACCGACCTCCTGGCGTCCCGGATGCCCGTGACCCTGACGCTCGGGATCATCGCGCTCGCGGTGGCCCTGCTGGTGGCGATCCCGCTCGGGGTGCTGGCGGCGTTCTACCGCGACACCTGGATCGACCGGACGGCGCTCGCCGTCTCGGTGCTGGGCCAGGCGATGCCGAGCTTCTGGTTCGGCCTCACCCTGATCATGATCTTTTCCGTCAACCTGCGCTGGCTGCCGGTCTCCGGCAACGCCTCCTGGAAGAACTTCGTGCTGCCCGCGGTCGCGCTCGGCTACTACGCCATGCCGGCGGTGATGCGGCTCACCCGCAACGGCATGCTGGAGGTCCTGTCCTCCGACTATGTCCGCACCGCCCGCGCCAAGGGGTTGGCCCCGCGCAAGGTCCTGATCCGCCACGGCTTACGCAACGCGGTGATCCCGGTGATCGCGCTCGCCGCGGTGCAGTTCGGCTTCATGCTCGGCGGCTCGATCGTGATCGAGGCGGTGTTCTCGCTCCAGGGCCTCGGCCAGCTCGCCTGGGAATCGATCGCCCGCAACGACTTTCCCGTCGTCCAGGCGATCGTGCTGGTGCTGGCGATGATCTACATCGCGCTCACGCTTGCCGCCGACCTCCTCAACGCCCTCCTGGATCCGAGGCTGCGCGCATGACCGTCCGGCCCGCCTCCCCTCCTCTCGGCACCCCGGCCCCCGCCGAGACCGTTCTGCCCGAGACCGTTCTCCCCCCGTCGCGCTCGCCGGCGGCGATCGCCCTGCGGCGCGGCCTGTCGCATGGCGGCTTCCTGATCGGGGCGGGACTCGTCGGGCTCATCGTGCTCGTCGCGCTGGCCGCCCCCCTCGTCGCACCCCACGACCCCTACGCGCAGGACGTGTCGCGCCGGCTGATCCCGCCGATCTGGCACGCCAAGGGCACCGCCGAGCACTGGCTCGGCACCGACAAGCTCGGGCGCGACTACCTGAGCCGCCTGATCTACGGCAGCCAGATCTCGCTGCTGATCGGCGTCTCCGCGGCCCTGATCTCGGGGGTGATCGGCACCACCCTCGGGGTGCTGGCGGGCTATTACGGCGGCCGGGTCGACGCGGTGGTGAGCTACGTCGTCACCACCCGGCTCGCCCTGCCGGTGGTGCTGGTGGCGCTGGCCATGGCCTCGCTGGTCGGCGGCTCGCTCAAGGTGGTGGTGCTGGTGCTCGGCTTCCTGCTCTGGGACCGCTTCGCCGTGGTCACCCGCGCCGCGACCCGGCAGGTGCGGGCCCAGGACTTCGTCGCCGCCGCCAAGGCCTCGGGCTTCGGCGCAGGTCGGATCCTCGGCCAGGAGATCCTGCCCAACATCCTCAACGCGCTGATCGTCGTGGCGACCCTGGAGATGGCGCACGCGATCCTGCTCGAGGCGGCCCTGTCCTTCCTCGGTCTCGGCGTGCAGCCGCCGCTGCCGTCCTGGGGCCTGATGATCGCCGAGGGCAAGCCGTACATGTTCTTCCAGCCCTGGGTCATCACCATCCCGGGCATCGCCCTCGTGGTCCTGGTGCTCGGCATCAACCTGCTCGGCGACGGGGTGCGCGACATCACCGCCCCGGAGGGCCGGACCTGAGGGCGTGCCCGGTCGGAGGACACCGCCGGCCAGGCTTCCATCGACCGTCGATCAAGAACTAACATTCCCTGTGTCCCACACCCTTCCAGAAAGTCCCCCCATGTCGCGACGCGACGCCATCGCGCTGGCCCACCGGCACTACGACGACGGCGACTTCCTCGCCGTCTTACGCCGGGCGGTCGGCCTGCCGACCGAGAGCCAGGCCCCGGACCAGGGCCCGGCGCTGGCTGCCTACCTCACGCAGTTCATGATCCCCCTGGTGGCGCGGCTCGGCTTCGAGACCCGGATCGTCGACAACCCGCAACCGGGTCGCGGGCCGTTCCTGATCGCCACCCGGCACGAGGGCGACGGCCTGCCGACGCTCCTCACCTACGGCCACGGCGACACGGTGCGGAACTACCCCGAGCAGTGGCGCGAGGGCCTGCACCCGCTCGACGTCACGGTCGAGGGCGAGCGCTGGTACGGCCGCGGCACCGCCGACAACAAGGGCCAGCACCTGATCAACCTGGGCGCCCTCGAAGCGGTGATGCGGACCCGCGGGGGCAAGCTCGGCTTCAACGTCAAGCTGCTGATCGAGATGGGCGAGGAGGCCGGCTCGCCGGGCCTGCGCGAGGTCTGCCGGGCGGAAGCCGAGGCGCTCGCCTCCGACCTCCTCATCGCCTCCGACGGGCCGCGGATCGAGGCGGCGCGGCCGACGATGTTCCTGGGGTCGCGCGGCGGCTACACCTTCGAGCTGGCCTTGAACCTGCGCGAGGGCGGCCACCATTCGGGCAATTGGGGCGGGCTCCTGCGCAACCCCGGCACGGTGCTGGCGAGCGCCATCGCGAGCCTCGTCGACGGGCGCGGCCGCATCCTCCTCGACGCCCTCCGCCCGCCGCCGATCCCCGAGGGCGTGCGCGCGGCGCTCGCCGACATCACGGTCGGGGGCGATCCGAACGCGCCGGCGATCGACGAGGGCTGGGGCGAGCCCGGCCTGTCCCCGGCCGAGCGGGTCTTCGCCTGGAACACCCTGGAGGTGCTGGCCTTCAAGTGCGGCGACCCGGACGGGCCGCAGAACGCGGTGCCGCCCACCGCCAAGGCGACGCTGCAGCTGCGCTTCGTCGTCGGCACCGACTGGGAGGCGCTGCTGCCGGCGATCCGCGCCCATCTCGACGCGCGGGGCTTTCCGATGGTCGAGGTGCGGGCGACCCGCGGCGAGGTGTTTCGCGCCACTCGCCTGCCCGTCGAGGATCCGTGGGTCGAATGGGCGCTGGCCTCGATCAGCGCCAGCACGGGCAAGCGCCCGGCCCTGCTGCCGAATCTCGGCGGCTCGCTGCCGAACGACGCCTTCTCGGAGATCCTTGGGCTTCCGACCTTGTGGGTGCCGCATTCCTATCCGGCCTGCTCGCAGCACGCCCCGGACGAGCATCTGCTCGGACCGCCGACCCGCGAGGCTTTGGGGCTGATGGCCGGGCTGTTCTTCGACCTCGGCGAGACCGGGCCGGCGGTTCTGGCCGGGCGCAAGGCGGCGGGCTGAGGGGCGGTTCGGGTCGCCGGCACGGCGATCGCGAAACGACTGTCATCCCGCTCGCGACCTCATCCTGAGGCGTCGGTCCATCCATGATGGACTGACCTCGACGGAGGGCTCCAGCCAGCATCACGCTCACTGGACGCGTCATCCTGAGGTCGCGGACGGGATGAGATGCCGTCAAGAATGTTGCCATAACAGTCGACCCAGCACGAGCCGCCCGCATGACCGGGCACGCGAGGGGCAGAGATGAGCGAACCGATCGTCCAGATCCGCAACCTGACCCTCGCCCTGCCGCGGGGCGCCGACCGGCCGCACGCGGTCGAGGATCTGAGCCTCGACCTGATGCCGGGGAAGATCCTCTGCGTCGTCGGCGAATCGGGTTCGGGCAAGTCGATGAGCGCCTACGCGCTCACCGGCCTGCTGCCCCGGGCGCTGAGGGTGGCCGGCGGCGAGATCCGGTTCGAGGGCCGGGACCTGCTGCGCCTCGACGAACGCACCTGGCGCGATTTGCGCGGCCGGCGGATCGCGATGATCTTCCAGGAGCCGATGACGGCGCTCAATCCGGTGATGCGGATCGGCGACCAGATCGCCGAGATGTTCGAGGCGCACGACCTCCTGACCCCGAAGGAGCGCCGCGCCCGCGCGGTGGCGCTCGCCGGCGAGGTCGGGCTGCCGAACCCGGAGCAGATCGTCCGCTCCTATCCGCACCAGCTCTCCGGCGGGCAGCGCCAGCGGGCGATGATCGCCATGGCGCTGGCGCTCGAACCCGCCGTGCTGGTGGCCGACGAGCCGACGACGGCCCTCGACGTGACGACCCAGGCGCAGATCCTCACCCTGATCCGCGACCTCCAGACCCGCCGCAACATGGCGGTCCTGTTCATCACCCACGATTTCGGCGTGGTGGCCGACATCGCCGATCACGTCGCGGTGCTCCAGCGCGGCCGGCTGGTCGAATCCGGCCCGGCCGAGGCGGTCCTGCGCCGCCCGCAGGCCGCCTACACCAAGGCGCTGCTGGCCGCGGTGCCGAGCCTGACCCCGCCGGAGCGGGCGCCGATCACCGAGGCCCCGGTCGCCCTCACGGTGACGGGCCTCGCCAAGACCTACGCGACGGGCGGCGGCCTGTTCGGCAAGCCGCGGGTGGTGGCGGCGGTCAAGGAGGTCGGCTTCGATCTGCGCCGGGGCGAGACCCTCGGCCTCGTCGGCGAATCGGGCTCCGGCAAGTCGACCACCGCGCGGCTGGCGATCCGCCTGATCGAGCCCGACCACGGCACGGTGCGCCTCGGCAGCCTCGACTTCACGGCGCTCGGGCCGACGGCCCTGCGCGACGAGCGCCGGCGGATCCAGATGATCTTCCAGGATCCCTTCGCCTCGCTCAATCCGCGCCGCACCGTCGAGCAGATCATCGCCGGCGGCCCGATCGCCCACGGCACCCCGGCCCGCCAGGCCCGGGCGCGGGCGCGCGAGCTCCTCGCCCTCGTCGGCCTGCCCCAGACCGCCGCCGAGCGCTACCCGAACGCCTTCTCGGGCGGCCAGCGCCAGCGCATCGGCATCGCCCGGGCGCTCGCCATGGAGCCGGACGTGCTCGTCGCCGACGAGGCGGTCTCGGCCCTCGACGTCTCGGTCCAGGCTCAGGTTCTGGCGCTGCTGGAGGACCTGAAAGCCCGCCTCGGCATCGCGATGCTGTTCATCACCCACGACCTGCGCGTCGCGGCGGCGATCTGCGACCGGATCGCCGTGATGCACCGGGGCACGATCGTCGAGACGAACCGCACGGCGGCCCTGTTCCGGGCGCCGGAGCATCCCTACACGCGGAGCCTGCTGGCGGCGGTGCCGGGGGCGTCGTTCACCGAATCGGCGTGATCGGGGCATGACCGGCCCGCGTGTCCGGTCCGTCGCGAGTCTCCCCCTTTCCCGGACGACTGAAGCGACGGCGGAAGGAGATCCGGGATCCAGCACAAGACGTGCCGCAAAGCGGCTCTCTATGTTGCAACGTTGCAGACATCAGACCGCTTCGCGAATTTTTGCGCTGGATCCCTGATCTCCTTCCACTTCGTTGCAGTCGTCCGGGAAAGGGGGCGCTCTTTAAACTTTGAATGCTCTGGCTTTCAAGAACTCGCTTCGTCGCGCAGCGCTCCAATGGTAGAGCGCCGCAAAGACCCAGGGGCACCATTCCCCACCCCGAACCCGCGAGCCTGCCGCCATGGTCCCGTCCTCCTCCCCGTCCGCCGCCACCGCGACGCGGCCGGCCTTCGCCCGGTGGATGGGCACGACGAACCAGATCACCCGGACGTTCCTGTCCGCCGGTGCGATTCCCGGGTTGATCAACGTCGCCGGCGGCCTGCCCGACCCGAGCCTCTTCCCGACCGACCGGCTCGCCGCGTTCGCCCGCCGGGCGGTGGCCGAGCATCCGGACGAGGTGCTGGGCTACGGGCCGATCGAGGGGCTGGCGCCCCTGCGCGATGCCATCGCCCGCCGCCTCGGTTCGCCGGCCCTGCCGCTGACCCGCGCCAACGTGCTGGTGACCACCGCCGGGATGCAGGGCCTCGACCTGATCGGCAAGGTGCTGCTGGACGAGGGCGGGCTGATCGCCGGCCAGTCCCCGACCTATCTCGGCGCCCTCGATGCCTGGCGCCCGCGGTCGCCGTCGTTCCGCAACCTCGTGCTGGACGAGCCCGGCTTCGACCCCGAGCGAGCCTTCGCGGGGGCGCAATTCGCCTATGCGGTGCCGAACTTCTCGAACCCGACCGGGCGGCTCGTCGATCTCGCGACCCGCCGCGCCCTCGTCGCGGCGGCGCATCGCACCGGGACCTGGCTCGTCGAGGACGACCCCTACGGCACGCTGCACTACGACGGCGCAGCCCTGCCGCGGCTGATCGAGCTGTCGGCGCAGACGGCGCCAGGCGAGCCCTATGCCGGCCCGGTGATCTACATGGGGACGCTCTCGAAGGAGATCGCGCCCGGCCTGCGCATCGGCTGGATCGTCGCGGCGCCGGAGATGATCGAGGCGCTGACGCTCGCCAAGCAAGGCTCGGACCTGTGCACCAGCGGCGTGACCCAACGCATCGCGCTGGCGGCGATGGAGACCGGCCTTCTCGAGGAGATCCGGCCGGCGATCGTCGCCCTGTACCGCGAGCGCCGGGACGCGCTCTGCGCCGCGCTGAGCGCCCACCTCTCCGACTGTTTCACCTGGGAGGTGCCGGTCGGCGGCATGTTCGTCTGGGCGCTCGCCAAGGACCCGGACCTCGACACCGACGCGCTGCTCCCCCACGCCCTGGCGGCCGGGATCTGCTTCTCGCCGAGCAGCGTCTTCGACGCGAGGGGTGCGAACCGGCGCGGCATGCGGATCAACTTCACCCTCAACCCGCCGGAGACGCTGGACGAGGCGATGCGGCGCCTCGCGGCGGCGGTCGCTGCCTACCGGGCCTCGCGCGCGGCCGCGTAGGCCCGCGGGACGGGAAACGGTCGGGACACAGATTGGAATTGGTCTTGCAATAAGGTTGCACACAATTCAAAGTCGCCCTCGACAATCCCGAGGAAGCGCCCCCCATGATCCGGTCCCTTTCCCTTCTGGCCAGCGCCGCGGTGCTGACCTCCCTCGCCGCGCCCGTGCAGGCCGAGGAGGTCGATCCCGGCGCCATCGTCGCCCTGCAATTCGCCGTCAGCGGCGACCACAAGGGCGTGCGTGCGAGCGGCGCCAAGGGCGTCTGCCTCAAGGGCCAGTTCACGCCCGCCGCCGACGCGGCGAGCGTGTCGAAGGCGCCGCAATTCGCCAAGCCGGTACCGGTCACCGCCCGCTTCTCGATGGGCGGCGGCAACCCGAAGATCTCGGACAAGACCAAGCCGACCACCCGCGGCTTCGCGATGCGGATGCAGGACCCGGCCGGCGACCTGACCTTCGTGATCATCTCCGCCCCGGTCTTCTCGACCAAGACCCCGGCGCAGCTGCTCGAATTCCTCCAGGTCCGGGCCCCGGGCCCGGACGGCAAGCCGGACCCCGAGAAGATCAAGGCCTTCGCGGCGAAGAACCCGGAGACCGGCCGCCAGGCGGCGTGGCTCAACGCGCGGCCGGTGCCGGCGAGCTTCGCCGGCACCGACTACTGGGCGGTGCACACCTACACCCTGACCAACGCCAAGGGCGAGGCGACCAAGGCCCGGCTCAAGTTCGTCGCCGCCGACAAGGCGACCCTCACCGACGACGAGCTGAAGGCCAAGCCCGACAGCTTCTACGCCGACGAGCTGAAGGAGCGGCTGGCGAAGGGCCCGGCGAAGTTCGACCTCGTGGCGGTCCTGCCCGAGGCGGGCGACCCGACCACCGACGTCACCGCCGCCCTGCCGGAGGAGGAGCGCAAGACCCGCACGCTCGGCACCCTGGCGATCTCGGGCATCGAGCCCGACGCCACCTGCGACGCCGCCACCTTCGATCCGGTGGTCGACCTGCCCGACGGCATCGCCGGCCCGGCCGACGACCCGATGTTCGCGATCCGCTCGCCGGCCTACGCCGTCTCGCTGTCGCGGCGCTCGAACTGACCGCGGCGCGCCCCGGACGCCTCAGTCCGGGGCGCGTCCCGCCCGAGCCCCGCCGCGACCGGCAGGCCGGCGGCGCTCAAGGCGGCCATGATCCAGAACGCCCCGGCGCCGAGCGCGCCGTAGAGCAGGCCCCCCGTGGCGGTGAGAGCCGCCGAGGCGAGGCCGAGGCCGAAGGTGCCGTAGAGGGTCTGGCCGGTGGCGGCGAGATGCGCAGGCACCAATTCGCCGATCCGCCGCATGACCGCGAGGTGCAGCAGGGCGAAGGTGAGGCCGTGGCTCGCCTGCGCCACGGCGAGCACCGGCACCGCGCCGCTCGCCGCCATGGCGCCCCAGCGCAGAACGCCGGTCCCGGCCGCGAGCATCGCGGCCCGCGCGGGCCCGATCCGGGCGAGCAGCCACGGGCCGGCGAGGACGAACACCACCACCTCCGAGGCGACCGCGGCCGACCACAGCAGGCTGATCGTGCCGGGTCCCAAGCCCGCCGCGCGCCAGCGGATCACCGCGAAGGCGTCGTTGAGGGCGTGGCTGCCGATGACGAGGGCGGCAACCAGCAGCAGCCGGCGGAACGGCGCGAGCCTCAGCAGCTCCCGGATTCCCGACGGGCCGAGGGACGGCGCGGTGGATTCGGGCCGGCCCTGCGGCACCCGGGTCGCGGCGAGCGCCATCACGAGGAACATCCCGCCGCTGGCGGCCACGACGCTCGCGAGGCCGGCCCAGCCGACGAGCTGGCCGGCGATCAGCGTCCCGAGCACGAAGGCGGCCGAGCCGGCGCCGCGGACCCAGCCATAGGCGAACACCCGCTCGCGCGCGGCGGCGGCCAGCGCCAGCGCGTCGGCGAGCGGGGCGAGCGGCGCGGTGACCGCGGCGTGGACGAGGCTCACCGCCAGCAGGGGAATCAGGCCGTGCCCGGGCAGGTACGCGAAGGCGATCACGCCGGAGGCCGCCGCCGCGAGGCCCAAGACCGCCCGGGGTGCCCCGCGCCGGTCGGCGAGGTGGCCGGCGGCCGGGCCAGCGACGAGGCGCACCAGGGTGCCGGCGGCGAGGACCAGGCCGATCTCGGCCGAGCCGAGGCCCCGCTCGGCGAGGAAGCTCGGCAGGAACGGCGCTTCGAGGCCGTAGGCCGCGTAGAGCGCGCCCTGGAGGCCGACGAAGGCCGGGAACGAGCCCCACCGCATCACCCGCCCCGCCGGCCGAGGAGCCACAGTGCGAGGCCGAGCGCCGCGATGCCGGCGAGCGCCCAGAAGGCGGCGGGAAAGCCGAGGGACTGCGCCACCAGGCCGGCGATCACCGGGCTCAGCGCGGCGCCGGCGCCGTAGGCGGTCATCACGCCGCCGAGCCCGGCGCTCGCATGACCGGTGCCCGCCATGATCTTGGCCACCAGCGCCGGGATCGCGACGCCGGCAAGCCCCATGGCGAGCCCCTCCAGCACCTGGACCAGGACGATCCAGAACCACGACCCGGCGAAGGCTGCGAGCCCGCCGCGGATCACGACGAGGGCCAGCGCCACGGACAGCACCCGGCCGTGGCCCCGCCCCTCGGCGAGGCGGGCGGCGCCGAGGGCGGCGGCGATCATCGTGACCTGTGCCGTCACGGTCATGATCCCGGTGGTCAGGCTCGGATCGGCGCCGGCGGCGGTGCGGGCCTGGGCGAGGAACGGCAGCATCGCGCCGTTGGCGGTCTGGAACGCCAGGACGGTTCCGGCCAGCACCAGGAGCGGGCGGGTCCCGAACAGCACCCGCAGGGTCGAGCGCTCGCCCTGCTCGCCGCCGCGCGCCGCGTCGTGGTCGATCCGCGCGGGGTCGAGGGTGAGGAGCACGCCGCAGGAAGCCACGGCCATCGCCACGATGGCGACCGCGACGAAGCCGAGACCGCAGGTATAGCCCAGGATCGCCGCCAGAGCCGCGTTGGCGGCGTTGCCGGCATGGTTGAACGCCTCGTTGCGCGAGACCTGCCGGGCATAGGCCGCCTGGCCCACGAGCCCCAGCGTGAGGGCCGCGACCAGCGGCGCGATGCTGGTATCGGCGACCCCGATGACGAGCTGCGCGAGGGCGATCAGCCACAGGCTCTTCGTGGCGACGAGCGCCACCGCCCCGAGGGCGATCGCCCCGACCGCGGCGGCAAGCAGCGCGCGCTTGGCCCGGATCCGGTCGACGAGGGCGCCGATCGGCGTCGTCACCGCGAGGCCGGCGAGGCCGGCCAGCCCCATGGCGAGGCCGGTGGTCGCCGGGGTGAAGCCCTGCTGCTGCAGGTAGACGCCGAGGAAGGGCCCGAACCCCTCCCGCGCGCCCGCCAGGGCGACGTTGAGGGCCAGAAGGCTCGCGGTGGGCTGCATGAACGCCTTCCGGGGATTCACCGTCGATTTGGTCGCACCCCAGAGACTGGGGGAGAGTATGACATATGTGGGTCGCCAGGGGCTGCCAGTGCGACGCGGCGGCTCGCCGGAGACGCCGCGCGTGACTGATCGAGACGGCCGGAAACCCGAGCCCGGCGGCCCGCCGCCGCCGGGCTGCATCGTCGCCGTGCCGGTGCGCAACGAGGTCGACCGGATCGCGGCCTGCCTGCGCGCCCTGGCCACGCAGGAGGGGATCGGCGAAGGCGCGCTGGGCGTCGTCCTGTTCCTCAACAACTGCACCGACGGCACGGCCGAGGCCGTCGCGGCGCTCGCGCCGTCGCTGCGCCTGCCGCTGCGGGTGATCGAGCGCGATTTTGCCGGGGCGCAGGCCGGCTGGGCCCGGCGCGAAGCGATGGAGGCGGCCGCCGCCTGGCTCGACGAGAGCCCGAGCGAGACGGCGCCGGACGGCGTGATCCTCACCACCGACGCCGACAGCCGGGTGCCGCCGGACTGGGTGGCCCGCAATCTCACGGCCCTGGCGCAGGGCGCCGACGCGATCGCCGGCACCATCGCCCTCGACGCGGCGGAGGCCGCGCGCCTGCCGGACGCGCTCCATGCCCGCGGCCGGCTGGAGGGCGCCTACGAGGCGGCCCTGATCGCCCTCGAGGCCTGGATCGACCCGGTCGCGCACGATCCCTGGCCGCGTCACGCCACCCGCTCGGGCGCGACCCTGGCGGTCCGCCTGTCGGCCTACCGCGCAGCCGGCGGCATGCCGGCGATCCCGCTCGGCGAGGACCGGGCCTTCGTGGCGGCGCTGCTGGCGGCGGATGCCCGGGTGCGCCACGCCCCCGACATCGTCGTCGTCACCTCGGGCAGGCTCGACGGCCGCGCTCCCGGCGGCGCCGCCGACACGATGCGCCGGCGCTGCGAAGCCCCCGAGAGTCCCTGCGACCCGCGCCTCGAACCGCTCTGGCGCGCCCTGTTCCGCTTCGCCTGGCGGCGCCGGCTGCGGCGCCTGCACGCGGCCGGGCGGCTCGACCGCACCGGGCTGTGGGCGCCCTGGCTGCGGATCGGGGCGGATGCGGCGCGCCGCATCGCCGCGCTCCCCACCCTCGGCGCCCGGCTGGCGGCGATCGAGGTGCAGAGCCCGCTTCTCGCCCCGCGTCCCTTACGGCCGGGCGCGCTGCCGCGGCACATCCGGGGCGCGCACAGGCTGCTCGCCGGGCTGCGGCACGGGGCGCAGTCACGGCAGGTCCTGCGCGGCCTCCGCCCCGGGAAGACCCGGCCCGCCCTCGGGCAGGCCTCGGAGCCGGCCAGCCATGCCTGACCTCGACACGCTCGCACGCCCGACCACACGGCAGCGTCAGGGACGACACATGGACCAGCGCACGCCGCCCGACCTCGTCCGCGACGCCGTCGCCGCCGCCCGCCGCGTCGCGGAGCGCGCCGCCGCGCGGGCCGACGGGCAGGACCGCGACGACGGCTTCCCGGCCGAGGACGTGGCCGACCTCGCCCAAATGGGTCTCCTCGCCGCCCCGGTGCCGGCGGCCGACGGCGGCGCCGGCCTCGGCGACGAGCCGGGGGCCGCCGACCTCGCCGAGACCTTGCGCCTCGTCGGCTTCGGCAGCCTGGCGCTCGGCCGGGTCTACGAGGGCCACGTCAACGCGCTCCAGCTCGTCGGCCGCTACGGCGACCCGGCGGCGCGGCGCGCCCTGTTCGCGGATGCGCGCGCGGGCCACCTGTTCGGAGTCTGGAACACCGAGGCCCCCGCGGACGGCCTCGTCCTCGGCGCGGATGGGCGCCTGACGGGGGGGAAGACCTTCGCCTCGGGGGCCGGCCACGTCACCCGCGCCCTGGTGACGGCGCGCCGGCCCGGGGAGACGGCGCCGCTGATGCTCGTCGTCGCCCTCGAGCCCGGGACCCGAGCCGATCTCTCGGCCTGGCATGCGCAGGGCATGCGGGCCTCGGCCACCGGCACCGTCGATCTCACCGGCCTGACGCCGCTCGCCCGCCTCGGCGGGCCGGACGACTACCACCAGCAGCCGCACTTCTCCGGCGGCGCCTGGCGCTTCGCGGCGGTGCAGCTCGGGGGCATCGAGGCGGTGTTCGAGGCCTGGCGCGGCCACCTCGCCCGGACCGGGCGCGGCGACGATCCCCACCAGCTCGCCCGCCTCGGCGAGGGCGCCATCGCCCTCGAGGGCGCGCGGCTGTTCGTGGCGCGGGCGGCCGGCCTCGTCGCCGAGGACGCCCTGCCGGCGGAGCGCATCGTCGCCTTCGTCAACCTGACCCGGCTCGCGGTCGAGCGGGCCGGGCTCGAGGTGCTGGGCCTCGCCCAGCGCTCGGTCGGCCTCCAGGGCTTCCTGCGCGGGCATCCGCTCGAACGGCTGTCGCGCGACCTCGCGACCTACCTGCGCCAGCCCGCCCCCGACCGGGCCCTCACCGGCGCCGCCGCGACGATCCTCGCCGCGAGCGAGCCGGTCGCGGCGCTCTGGCAGGAGCCGCGCTGATGCGGGCCGACGCGTTCCTCGCCGCCGCCGCGGCGCTGCCCGTGCGGGCCTTGCGCGAGATCGTGCCGGCGGGCGGGATCGTCGTGGTGGCGCCGCATCCCGACGACGAGAGCCTCGGCTGCGGCGGCCTCATCGCCGAGGCCCGCGCCCTCGGGGTCCCGCTCCGCCTCGTCGTGGTGAGCGACGGGGTCGGCTCGCACCCGAACTCGCCGAGCCACCCGCCCGAGCGCCTGCGCACCTTGCGCGAATCCGAGACCCTGGCGGCGGCGGCCCATCTCGGGCTCGCCGCGGAGCACGTGTCCTTCCTGGGCCTGCCGGACCGGTTCGTGCCGGATTCCGGCCCCGACGCCGAGGCGGCGGCGGAGGCGGTCGTCGACGCGGCCCGGGCCTGCGGGGCCGCCGCCCTGTTCGTGACCTGGGCGCACGACCCGCATTGCGACCACCGGGCGAGCGCGGCCATCGCAAGCCTCGCCCGGGATCGTCTCGGCGGCATCCGCCTCTACGCCTATCCGGTCTGGGGCTGGACGCTGCCGCCGGAGACCGACGTCGGCCCGCCGCCCCGGGGGGCGCGCCTCGCCGTCTCGCATCGTCGCGCCGCCAAGGCGGCGGCCGTCGCCGCCCACCGCTCGCAGACCACCGACCTCATCGCCGACGATCCGGAGGGCTTCCGCCTGGAACCGGCGATGATCGCCCGCTTCGTCGAAGGCCACGAGATCTTCATCGAGGTCGCACCCTGAGGACCATCGACGAGGAGGATCCGATGACCCGCCACACGACCTCGCTGCCGCCCGACTATTTCGACGCGCGCTACGCCGTCGATCCCGATCCCTGGAACTTCGCCGCCAGCCCCTACGAGCGCGACAAGTACGCCGCCACCCTCGACGCCCTGACCCGGCCGCGTTACGCCGCGGCGCTGGAGATCGGCTGCTCGATCGGGGTGCTGACCGCGTCGCTGGGCCCCCGCTGCGACGCCCTCCTCGCCCTCGACGTGGCCGAGGCCGCCCTCGCCCAGGCCCGCGCCCGCTGCCACGACCTCCCGGGCGTGCGCTTCATGCGTGCCCAGGTGCCGGGCGCGTGGCCGGAGGGACGCTTCGACCTGATCCTCCTGTCGGAGGTGGTCTACTACCTCGATGCCGGCGACGTCGCCGGCCTCGCCGCCCGCATCCGGGCCAGCCTCCTGCCCAGCGGCGACGTCGTCCTGGTGCATTGGACCGGCGAGACGCACTATCCGCTCACCGGCGACGAGGCCGCCGACCTGTTCATCCGCGAGACACGCGATCACCTCGCGGTCGACCGGCAGGTCCGGACCGGGGCGTACCGGTTGGACGTGTTGCGGGGACGGGAGGCGGTGTAGGCTCGTGGACCGCGCTCGGTTCGCGCGGTCCGAGGCCGGAGAAGGCGCATGTTCACCCACGTGATGATCGGCAGCAACGACCTCGCGCGGTCCAGGGCCTTCTACGACGCCACGTTCGCCGCACTGGGCGGCGAGCCCGGCGTCATGGATGCCAGGGGCCGGTTGATTTACGCCCATGCGGGCGGCCGGTTGATGATCACCCGCCCGATCGACGGCCAGCCGGCGACCCCGGCCAATGGCGGCACGATCGGGATCGCCGCGGCGAGCCGCGAGCAGGTCCTCGCCTGGCACGCGGCCGGCACGGCGCAGGGCGGCACCGCGATCGAGAGCCCGCCCACCGAGCGCCCGAACGGGTCCTTCGTCGCCTACCTTCGCGATCCGGACGGGAACAAGCTCACCGCGCGGACGGAGGCGACGCGGTAGCAGGCCCATCCTTCGGAGCCCGTTCGATGCGACCTCCGGAGGATCCCTTCCGGACCTCGGATCCCCGGCGCGCGCGGTCGAACCTCCGGCGCCCCACACTTGAGAGAAGCCGATCGCCGCATCGCGAGGCGATCGACCGGACATCGCATCAGAACGGTCCTCGAACGGCGTCGGCTACGGTGTCCGCGTGGACAGCACGTGCGCGACGATCGCGTTGGCATGGCCGTGCCCCATCCCGTGCTCGTCCTTCAGCATCGCGACCAGCTCCATGTGCTTTGCGGGCAGCCGGTCCCGCACCATCCGCTGCCATTCGCCGATGGAGCGTCCGTACTTCTTCTCGATGGACGGGAAATACGACGCCGGTCCCCTGACGGGTTCGGTCGACATGAGGCACCTCTCGCACGAACGGGCCGATGCCAGCTTCGCGGCAAACCGCGCAGGCTGCAACCTCTCCGGGTGAGACGGCGCGGCAGGTCTCCGGCGTCGGGCCTCACCCTGCGGGCACCCGCCGCGACGGCGTTCGCACCCGCCCCCCGCCGCCGAGCCCCCCTGTGAGCGGGACGCCGGCAGGAGGCGGGAGAGTTCGGCCGCGCCGAGACGGTGACAGATCCGAACCAATCGGCGCCGCCCTCATGGCGATGGTGGCGGTGCACGATCCGCCTGCCCATGCGGGACAGGCAGGCCTGTCCTTCGCGGCGACCCGGTCGGTGCAGACGAGGCGAGGCTCACGAGGCGCCCGTGAGCCGGAGGGACGTCCGGTCTTTCGCCTTACACCCACGCTCGGCCCTCGAAACTGGATCGCCGGCCGGATTCCGCAGCGTCGCCGCGCTCGTATTTGCTTGCCACGAACGCGCATGGGTCCCGACGTTTCTTAGATCAATCAGCTCCTCTCCACGCCAACGGGCCCCCGCTCCGTCGGACGGCGCCGATGACGATCCATGAACCATTCCTCGAAAGAGTGGCGGAGCTTGTCGCAGCTTATGCCGTTACATTCGATGGCGCCGATGAATGTGCGCAAACCACGTCGTGACGACGCGAAAACTGCCTGAGAATCGGCATGACCTATGCCGAAAGAGACGAAGCATTAATTCCAGCAATATAGTCCTATCCCGTATCGCAGCCGCGCCGAGCCGGCGTCCCCGCGGAGCCCCACCCGCCTGCCATGACCGCCCTCCTCTCCGCCGCCCTGCGCGTCACGCCGGATCCCGCGCCAGGATGCCCGCCCATCCGGGCGGACGGGCCGGACGCGACCGCGATGCAGCGTCTCGCCCGCGGCCTCGACGCCGTCCGGCACGGCGTCCTGCTGGTCGATTCCGACGGCCGCGTCGTCGCCTGCACCGCGCCGGCCCTCGCCCTGCTGCGGCGGCTCGGCCTCGGCGGCGCGCCCACCATGCGCCGGCTCCTGCGCCTCGCCCAGGCCGGCGCCGGCTCGGGCGCGCGGGAAACCGTCGCGCGGCTGCGCGGCGGGACCATCGTCGACGTCGCGCTCGGCGGCCACAGCGTCCAGGTCGAGATGCACCCGGTCCCGGGCGAGGGCATCGCCCTGGTGCTGGAGGATGTGAGCGCCCGCCGGGAGGCGGAGAGCCGCGCCCATGAGCTGGCCCGCCTCGACCCGCTCACCGGCCTGCCGAACCGCCTGGAGTTGCGCGAGCACCTCGACGCCGCGCTCTTGCGCCTGCAACGGTCGGGCGAAGGCTGCGCGGTGCTCCTCGTCGACCTCGACCGCTTCAAGCCGGTCAACGACACGCTCGGCCACCCGGTCGGCGATGCCCTGTTGCAGAAGGTGGCCGACCGCCTGCGCTCGATGGTCCGGGCCGGAGACACCGTGGCCCGGATCGGCGGCGACGAGTTCGTGGTGCTGCAGGCCGGCGTGTCCGAGCCCGGCGAGGCCCAGGCGCTGGCGCGCCGCGTCGTCGACCTCGTCGGCCGCACCTACATGATCGAGGGCCAGCTGCTCTCGATCGGGGCGAGCGTCGGCGTCGCCCTGGCACCGGCCGACGGCAGCGACGCCGATCGCCTTCTGAAGAACGCCGACCTCGCCCTCTACCGCGCCAAGCTCGACGGGCGCAGCACGTTCCGGTTCTTCGAGCCGGCGATGGATGCGCGGATGCAGGCGCGCCGGCGCCTGGAGCTCGACATGCGCCAGGCGCTCGCCCGGCGCGAGTTCCTGCTCCATTACCAGCCGCAGCTCAGCCTCGCCGACGATCGCCTGGTCGGCTGCGAGGCGCTGATCCGCTGGCGCCACCCGGAGCGCGGGCTGGTCTCGCCGCTCGACTTCATCCCGCTCGCCGAGGAGATCGGCCTGATCGTGCCGATCGGCGAGTGGGTGATCCGCCAGGCCTGCCGCGACGCCGCCTCCTGGCCGCGGCCGCTCTCGGTCGCCGTCAACGTCTCGCCGGCGCAGTTCAAGAGCGACCGTCTCGTCGAGACCATCGTGTCGGCGCTCAGCCTCGCCGGCCTGCCGGCGGCGCGGCTCGAGGTCGAGATCACCGAGGGCGTGCTGCTGCAGGAGAACGAGAAGACCCTGCACACCCTCCACCGCCTGCGGGATCTGGGCGTGCGGGTGTCGATGGACGATTTCGGCACCGGCTACTCGTCCCTGAGCTACCTGCGCGCCTTCCCGTTCGACAAGATCAAGATCGACCGCTCCTTCGTCACCGACATCTGCGCCCAGACGAATCCGGGGGCGAAGGCCGACGGCGAGGCGATCATCCGGGCGATCGCCGGCCTCGGCCGCAGCCTCGGCATGACCACGGTGGCGGAGGGCGTCGAGACGGAGGAGCAGCTGCACCGCATCCGCGCCGAGGGCTGCACCGACGTGCAGGGCTACCTGATCAGCAAGCCGCTCCCCGCCGACGACCTCCTGCGCCTCCTCGGCGCCTCCGCCACGCCCGCCTCCGGAGCCCGCCGATGAGCGACCTGTACCGCCTGGTCTATGCCAGCAAGAACCTGCTCCAGGGCCCCGACCACGCGGTCTCGGCGGCGTTGCGCCAGATCCTCGACGCCTCGCAGGCCAACAACCGCAAGGTCGGCGTCACCGGCGCGCTGATGTTCAACGGCGGCGCCTTCGCCCAGGTGCTGGAGGGCCCGCGCAAGGGCGTCGAGGACACGTTCGAGCGCATCCAGCGCGACGAGCGCCACGGCGACGTGACGGTGCTGCAATGCGGCCCGGTCGAGGCCCGCGGCTTCCCCGACTGGTCGATGGCCTTCGTCGGCCAGTCGGCCCGCGGCCAGGCGCTGTGGTGCGGGCTCGCCGCCGAGAGCGGCTTCGACCTCGCCCGCCTCGACGGCGACGGGGTGTTCGCGATGCTGCACGGCCTGGTGCTGGACGAGGAGGGCACCCCGCTCGCGGTGACCCCGGCCGCGGCGGCGCCGGTCCTGGTCGCCCCGGTGGAGACCGCTCCCGCACCCGCCGCGCCGGCCCCGGCCGAAATGGGGCGGCGGGAGGCCGCGTCGCGGGAGGTTCCTTCGCGGGAGGCTCCTTCGCGGGAGACCCTGGCGCCGGAGGCGGGATCCGCGGCGGTCGCGGTCCTGCGCACGGCGCTCGCCCGCGAGCGCGACCGGGCGCACGCCCTGTCGGCCGAGGTCGACGACCTCGCGGTCGCCCTGGCGGCCGGCCGCGACCAGCTCGACGCCCTGCGCGAAGAGCGCGACCACTGGGCCGAGCGGGCCCGGGTGCTCGCCGACCTGCTGTGCCGGGAGGCGCAGGAGATGCGCCGCACCGGGGAGGTGCCGCGGGACGTGCCGGGGCCCGCGCGATCGGTGGCCTGAAGGGCGCCGCGCAGCAGGATCGCAGGAGCCGGATCGCCGGAGCCGGATCGACCGGGCGTCACGCCGTCACCGGTACCCCGCCGCCTGCAGCTCGAACAGCTCGGCGTAGCGCCCGCCCCGGGCCACCAGCGCGGCGTGGGTCCCCTCCTCCAGGACCTGCCCGCCGGCGAGCACCACGATCCGGTCGGCCCGGCGCACGGTGGAGAAGCGGTGCGAGATGAGGAGCGCGGTGCGCCCCGCCGCGAGGTCGGCGAAGCGGCGGAACACCTCGGCCTCGGCGCCGGCATCGAGGGCCGCCGTCGGCTCGTCGAGGACGAGGACCGCCGCGTCGCGCCGGTAGGCCCGGGCGATCGCCACCTTCTGCCACTCGCCGCCCGACAACTCGACGCCGTCCTCGAAGCGCCGGCCGAGGCGCTGGTCGTACGCACCCGGCAGGCGCGCGATCACCGCATCGGCCAGCGCCCGTTGGGCCGCGAGCGCGATCCCGTCCCGGTCCTCCCGCGCCTCGATGCGGCCGACCGCGATGTTGTCGCCGGCGGTGAAGTCGAACCGCATGAAATCCTGGAAGATCACGCCGATCCGGGCGCGCAACGAGTCGAGGTCGTACTCGGCGAGATCGCGGCCATCGAGCAGGATCCGCCCCTCCGTCGGGGCGTAGAGGCGGGCGAGCAGCTTGACGATCGTGGTCTTGCCGGCGCCGTTCTCGCCGACGAGCGCCACCACCTCGCCGGCCCGGATGCGGAGGGACAGGTGGCGCACGGCCCAGCGCTCCTCGCCGGGATAGCGGTAGCCGACATCCTCGAACACGAACCCCTCGCGCAGGCGCTCCGGCACGGGACGGGCGCCGGGCTGCGAGCGGATGGTCGGCGCGATGGTGAAGAACGAGAACAGGTCGTCGAGATACTGCGCCTGGCCGAGCAGCTGCGAGGCGCCGAGCAGCAGCCCCTCGACGAGGCCGCGCAGGCGTAAGAAAGCGCCGCCCAGGAAGGTGAGGTCGCCCACCGTGAGCGTGCCGGCGAGCGCCTCCCCGGCGATGACCAGGTAGGCGGCATAGTAGGCGAGCGTGCCCAGCGTCGCGAAGGCGCCGCCGGCCAGCGCCCGGTGCCGGGCCAGCTCCCGGTTCTCGGCCAGCAGCCGGGCGGCGAGATCGCGAAACCGCTCGGCGAGGTGCGAGGCCAAGCCGAACAGCTTCACCTCCTTGGCGCTGTGCGCATCGGCGCCGAGATAGCGCAGGTAGTCGGTCTCGCGCCGGTCCGGGCTGCGGCGCCAGGCGAGGCGGTAGCCGCGGGCGTTGAAGTGCAGCTCGTTGAGGAAGGCCGGGATCAGGGCCAGCACCAGCAGCAGCACCAGCCCCGGCAGGATCGTGCCGACGGCGACCGCCAGCGTGAGCGCGGTGACGAGATCCTGGAGCTGGCCGAGCAGCTGGCCGATCAGGTTCGAGCGCCAGGCCACCTGGCGCCGGGCCCGCTCCAGCCGGTCCTGCACCGCGCTGTCCTCGAACTGCTCGAGGTCGAGGGAGGCGGCGTGGGTCATCAGGCGGAGGGTCGTGGCATTGCCGACCTTCTCCGCCAGCACCCCGTCGACATACGAGGTCGCCCGCCCGAGCAGGTCCGAGGCGATCGCGAGGGCGAGCTCGATGGCGACGAGGGCCGCGATGTGGTGCAGCCGCGGATCGGCGAGCCAGCCGGCCTCCGGCGGCGGCCCGCCCCGTCCCGCCACCACGGCATCGACCACCAGCTTGGCGATGTAGAGCATCAGGGCCGGCAACCCGGCGCGCATGAGCCGCAAGGCCAGGCTGGCGGCGGTGAGCCCCGGATCGGCCGCGACGGCGAGGCGGAACAGGGCGGGCAGGTGGCGCAACGGGCCGAGCCGGGCGATGGCGCGGCGGCGGAGGGAGGGGCGGTCGTCGGAGGGGGCGTCCATACGGGCGGATATAGGCGCACCGGCCGCGCTTTCGCCGGCGGTGGACGCCTTCGCCTTCCCCGGCCAGCGCGCGCCTCGACGCCTTCAGTGCCGATGGGAACTTCACCGTCCGCCCCGCGTCGACTCAGCCAGAGCTTCACGAAGGACGCACACCATGTCGGCCCGCTTCCTCGCCCCCCTTCTCGCCCTCGGGCTGCTGGCCCCCCTCCCCGCCCTCGCGCAAACCCCGCCGAGCGAGACCGGCACCGGCGGCGGGCCGGCCTCGACGATCCGGGCGCCGAACACCAGCGCCGTCGGCCAGACCGTGCCGAAGCCCGGCAGCCTCGGGCCCGACGAGACCGGCACGGTCACGTCGCGCAACCGCCAGGAGGAGCGGCGCGAGGACCAGATCATGAAGGGCATCTGCATCGGCTGCTCGAAGTAGCGGCGAGTGCGGGCCTGATCTGCATCCAGGGACTTGCAGCGGGCGGGGTCGCGGCGGCATGACGCCGAGGAGCCTCCCTTAGAAGAGTTCCGATGCCCGCCTATCGCTCCCGCACCACCACCCACGGCCGCAACATGGCCGGCGCCCGCGGCCTGTGGCGCGCCACCGGCATGAAGGATGCCGATTTCGGCAAGCCGATCATCGCGGTGGTGAACTCGTTCACGCAGTTCGTGCCCGGCCACGTCCACCTGAAGGACCTCGGCCAGCTCGTGGCGCGGGAGATCGAGGCGGCGGGCGGCGTCGCCAAGGAGTTCAACACCATCGCGGTCGATGACGGCATCGCGATGGGCCATGACGGCATGCTCTACTCGCTGCCGTCCCGCGACCTGATCGCCGATTCGGTCGAGTACATGGTCAACGCGCATTGCGCCGACGCCATGGTGTGCATCTCGAACTGCGACAAGATCACCCCCGGCATGCTGATGGCGGCGCTCCGCCTCAACATCCCGGTGGTGTTCGTCTCCGGCGGGCCGATGGAGGCCGGCAAGGTCCACCTCTCGACCGGCATCAAGAAGGTCGACCTCGTCGACGCGATGATCGCCGCCGCCGACGACCGCGTCACCGACGAGGACGTGCAGGTGATCGAGCGCTCGGCCTGCCCGACCTGCGGCTCGTGCTCGGGCATGTTCACCGCCAACTCGATGAACTGCCTCACCGAGGCGCTGGGTCTCTCGCTGCCCGGCAACGGCTCGGTCCTGGCGACCCACGCCGACCGCAAGCGCCTGTTCGTCGAGGCCGGCCACCTGATCGTCGACCTCGCCCGGCGCCACTACGAGCAGGACGACTTTTCCGTGCTGCCGCGCGCGATCGCCTCGATGACGGCGTTCGAGAACGCCATGACCCTCGACATCGCCATGGGCGGCTCGACCAACACGGTGCTGCACCTGCTCGCCGCCGCCTATGAGGGCGAGGTGCCCTTCACCATGGCCGATATCGACCGGCTGTCGCGCCGGGTGCCGGTCCTGTGCAAGGTCGCGCCGGCCGTCGCCAACGTCCACATGGAGGACGTGCACCGCGCCGGCGGCATCATGGCGATCCTCGGCGAGCTCGACCGGGCCGGCCTGATCGACACGCAAGTCGGCAACGTCGCCGCCGGCACCCTCAAGGACGCGCTGGCGCGCTGGGACGTCGCCCGCACCACCAGCGAGAGCGTGCGCGAGTTCTACCGCGCGGCGCCCGGCGGCGTGCCGACCCAGGTCGCGTTCAGCCAGGCCTCGCGCTTCGACGACCTCGACCTCGACCGCGAGGGCGGGGTGGTGCGCGATGCCGCCCACGCCTACTCGCAGGATGGCGGCCTTGCGGTGCTGTACGGCAACCTGGCGGAAGACGGCTGCATCGTGAAGACCGCCGGTGTGGATGCCAGCATCCTGACCTTCTCGGGCCCGGCCCACGTCTTCGAGAGCCAGGACGCGGCGGTGGACGGCATCCTGGGCGGCAAGGTCAAGGCCGGCGAGGTGGTGCTGATCCGCTACGAGGGCCCCCGCGGCGGCCCCGGCATGCAGGAGATGCTGTATCCGACGAGCTACCTGAAGTCGAAGGGCCTCGGCAAAGCCTGCGCGCTGGTCACCGACGGGCGCTTCTCCGGCGGCTCCTCGGGACTGTCGATCGGCCACGTCTCGCCGGAAGCGGCCGAGGGCGGGCTCATCGGCCTCGTCGAGCAGGGCGACCGGATCGAGATCGACATCCCGAACCGCCGCATCCACCTCGCGGTCGATCCGGCCGAGATCGAGAGCCGCCGCGCCGCGCAAGCCGCCAAGGGCTGGCAGCCCGCCGCCCCGAGGAAGCGCAAGGTGAGCGCGGCGCTCCGGGCCTTCGCCAGCATGACCACCAGCGCCGCCCACGGGGCCGTGCGGAAGATCTAAACCGATGGGGATCGTGCGGCTGACGCCTCCGGAAGCCCGCCGGGTCGCCCTGGCGGCGCAAGGGTTTCACGCCGCACGCCCTCCCACGGCCGGTCCCCGGCACCTCGCCGCCACGATCGACCGGCTCGGCCTGCACCAGATCGACAGCGTCAACGTCCTGGTGCGGGCGCATTACCTGCCGGCCTTCTCCCGGCTCGGCGCCTACGACATCGCCCTCCTCGACCGCCGCGCCTGGGGCCCCCGGCGCGACCGGCGGCTGTTCGAGTACTGGGCGCACGAATGCTCGCTCCTGCCGCTCGCCCTCCACCCGCTGCTGCGCTGGCGCATGGCCCGGGCCGACCGGGGGCAGGCCGGCTATACCGGGATGCGGATCTTCGCGACCGAGCGCCGGGCCGAGGCGATGGCGTTGCTCGCGCGCCTGCGCGACGAGGGCCCGCTCTCGGCCTCCGACATCCAGACCGGCCGGGCCGGCTGGTGGGAGTGGAGCGAGCCGAAGCGCATGCTCGAATGGCTGTTCTACGCCGGCCACGTCACCACCGCGACGCGTCGGCGCAGCTTCGAACGGGTCTACGACCTCCCCGAGCGGGTGATCCCGCCGGACATTTTCTCTCTGCCCGACGTGCCGGAGGCGGAGGCGCAGGCCCGGTTGGTGGACCTCTCCGCCCGGGCCCTCGGGATCGCCACGGCGTCGGAACTCCGCGACTATTTCCGCCTCGGGCCCGCCGACGCCGCCGTGGCCATCGCCCGGCTGGTCGAGGAGGGCACCCTGCTCCCGGCCGAGGTGCCCGGCTGGCCCCCCGCCTACCTCCACCGCGATGCCAAGATCCCCCGCCGCGTCTCGGCCCAAGCCTTGCTCGCCCCCTTCGACCCCCTGGTCTGGGAGCGCACCCGCACCGAGCGCCTGTTCGGCTTCCGCTACCGCATCGAGATCTACACCCCGGCGGCGCAGCGGCAGTACGGGTATTACGTGCTGCCGTTCCTGTTCGGGGAGGAGTTGGTGGGGCGGGTGGATTTGAAGGCAGATCGGGCGGGGTCGCGGCTCATCGTCCACGCAGTTCATTGGGAGCCGGGAGTGGCGCAGGGGGCGATGGAGGCGTTGGGAGTGGAGTTGAGTGTTTTGGCGGGGTGGTTAGACTTGGATGAATTGAATATTACTGCATCATTTATCGACAAAATCAAGGCCTGAAGTCGCATATATTATTTTAAGCGATTTAAATATAATATATTATTAGATATTTTTCTGGCGACCATATAATCGATGTCTGACAAAATAACACGTAATAATTAAATGTGAAGATATTTTATAATCTCTTATTTCATTATTATTTATTATATGACTAGGTGATTGCATTGAATTTTACTATTGCATTCCCAATTAGCAATATTTTTATATATTTGGCTATCGATTCATCTCGGCCATGCTCTGAAACATGAGATGTTCTCGATCCGAGCGCGTCCAACTCGATCATTCCTTTTTTTCATGTACAAATTGTGATATGAAACATCATGAACTGAGTAATTTTTAATGGGCGAGTGATGATTAAGGTGCTTCGTTTCACTAATTTTAAATCATGGTCAAGCGCAAATATTGAATGCGGAGGTATCACTGGCCTTTTTGGAACAAATTCCTCTGGAAAGACTAGCATATTACAGTTTTTATTACTGCTAAAACAGACAAAAGATGCGACAGACAGAGCAGTAGCGCTAGATTTGAATGGAGATTACGTCAAACTTGGAACAATTAGGGATGTAATTCATAATCACGAAGATTTTTCTGAAATAAAATGGCGAATTAAATTTGAACTTCCTAACGAGCTCAGCCTTCAAAATCCAAGCGGTGGCATAATCAGCCGCAATCGCTTTCTTTCACTGCGTGCTCGGGTAGCTGTCCAGTCTATGGCTACACGCTCACGTGATCTGTCGTATAGGCTTGGGCGCGCCCGCTTTAGTCTAGTTGGGCGAAGCACGGACGAACGCAGCTTCGATCTGCGTGCAGTATCGACCGACGACAATCAAGACTTGGATTTTAGTTTTGTTCGCACAAAAGGTAGACCGTGGCAGCTGCCCCCGCCGATCAAGTCGTACGCATTTCCTGATCAGGCAAGAACTTATTATCAAAATGCTAGTTTTCTTTCTGATCTAGAGGCTACGTACGAAGCCGAAATCGACAAGATTTTTTACTTAGGACCTCTGCGTGAGTATCCGCAGCGCGATTATCTGTGGGCTCGGTCCCGACCTTCCGATGTCGGACAACGTGGCGAAAAAACAGTAGACGCAATTTTAGCTGCTACTGACGCCGGAGAGATGCGAAATCTGCGACCCAAGGCGCGCAGACTGCCATTCCAACAAATTATAGCCCATTGGCTGCGCGAAATGGGTCTTATCGACACCTTCAATGTGGTCGAACTTGCTGAGGGCTCTAACCGTTGGCAGGCTAAAGTACGCACTAGAGCCGGCGGGAGTGAAGTACTGCTAACCGACGTTGGTTTTGGCGTGTCTCAGGTTTTGCCAGTCGTTACATTACTTCAATATGTTCCAGAAGGCTCCACAGTCATACTTGAACAGCCAGAAATTCATCTCCATCCACTTGCGCAGGCCGGATTGGCCGACGTAATAATTCAAGCGGCAGTTCATAGAAATATCCAGATTATATTAGAGAGTCATTCTGAGCACTTGCTGCTTAGGCTTCAGCGCCGTATTGCGGAACAAGCAATAACATCACAAAATATAAAGTTGTATTTTTGTGACGCCCCTAAGGGAGAGTCGATCTTGACGCCGTTGAATGTAGATCTTTATGGTAATATTTTGAACTGGCCAGATCGCTTCATGGGCGATGCGTTTGCTGAAACAGCCAAGGCAGAACTGGCAAGATTGTCTAGGATGCAAAACGCGAAATGACTGAATGGATAGTCGATACGAATGTTCCTATAGTTGCGAACGGGAAAGTAGAGGCCGATGAGAATCGGCCACCGAGCCTCGCTTGCAGGAAAGCCGCTGTAACTTTCCTTTTGCAGCTCGTTACAAGCGACAGGGTCGTACTAGACCAAGAAGGGGCAATTCAAGCGGAATATAGAGCACATCTGCAGCCCTCAGGCCAACCAGGGGTAGGTGACAGATTTTATCAGATCGTATTGCAAAGTTCACCTGACCGAGTTAGGCGTGTTGCACTACCAAAAAACTCAGATGGTGAGTACAAAAACTTACCTAAACCCATGCTAGATGCAAATTTCGATCCGAGCGATCGAAAGTTCGCCGCCCTGGCGGCTCAAGAAAGAGTTCCAGTTGCGAATGCTACGGACAGCGATTGGTTAAATGCAGCGGAAGCTCTAAAAGATTCCGACATAGCCGTAAACCATTTGTGTGGTTGCAACCCAGATGTGTGGTTTACAAAATAAAGGGATAAAACAACAAATATTATGGAGATATAGATAAAATTATAAATTAATTGTTAAAAATGTAATCGAATAGAATTACTCCCGCACCATCTAACTCACGCTATAAAATAGATACAAAATAGAGACTATTTTCGCCTCAACTCACCTCCACCTGCACCACCCCCGGCACCGCCCTCAAAGCCCCCGCAATCTGCGGCGTCGCCTGATACTTCCCCCCCAGCTTCACCTCCACCTCCCGCTCCCCGCCATCGAGGATCAGGATCAGCGACACCTCCCCCTCCCCTCTGACCTGCAACCGCTGCTGCACGCTGGAGATCGGGCGCTCGTCGCGCAGGTAGATCCGCATGCCCTTCTGGTGGCGAGCGGCGGCCTGGTCGAGGGGTTCACAGGTCTGGATGCGGGCGCGGACGTCCTCGCCCTCGGTGCTGGCCTGGAGCTGGAGCACCAGGGCGGCGCCGGGCTCCAGCATGTCGCGGTAATGCGAGAGGCCTTCCGAGAAGATGATCGCCTCGAAGTGGCCGGTCTGGTCGGAGAGCGTGACGATGCCGAGCTTGTTGCCGGTCTTGGTGCGGCGCTCGGCGCGGTCGAGCACGCTCGCCGCGACGCGACCGACCGTCGAGGTACCGGCGCGGACCGAGCGGCAGAACTCGGCCCAGGTCTGGACCCGGAGCTTCTGCAGCAGGTCGCCGTACTCGTCGAGCGGATGGCCGGAGAGGAAGAAGCCGACCGCGTCGTATTCGCGCTTGAGCCGGTCGGCCATCGGCCAGTTCTCGTAAGCCGGGATGCGCAAATTCACCTCGGCGGCGACGACGCCGCCGAACATGTCCATCATGCCGACGGTCTCGGCTTCCGCCGCGCCTTGGGCGAGCCGCATCATCGGCTCGACGGCCGCAAAAGCCTTGGCCCGGTCGGGCTCGATCGCGTCGAGGGCGCCGGCGGCGACGAGGTTTTCGAGCGTGCGCTTGTTGACGAGCTTCGGGTTCAGGCGCCGGGCGAAATCACCGAGATCGCGGAACGGCGTGTCGCCGCGGGCCTGCACGATCGCCTCGACGGCGGCGCGGCCGACGCCCTTGATGGCGGCGAGCGCGTAGCGGATCGCGCCGTCATGCACCTCGAAGGTGACGCCGGAGCGGTTCACGTTCGGCGGCTCGACCTTGATGGTCATCCGCTGCGCGTCCTGGCGCAGCTCGGCGAGCTTGTCGGTGTTGTCGATGTCGAGCGACATCGAGGCGGCCATGAACTCGACGGGAAAATTCGCCTTGAGGTAGGCGGTCTGGTAGGTGATCAGCGCGTAGGCTGCGGCGTGCGACTTGTTGAAGCCGTAATCGGCGAACTTCGCGAGCAGGTCGAAGATCTCGTTGGCCTTGCCCTTGTCGAGGCCGCGCTCGACCGCGCCCTTCACGAAGCGGTCGCGCTGGGCGTCCATCTCCGCCTTGATCTTCTTGCCCATGGCGCGGCGCAGCAGGTCGGCGTCGCCGAGGGAGTAGCCGGCCAGGACCTTGGCCACCTCCATCACCTGTTCCTGGTAGACGATGATGCCGAAGGTCTCGGCGAGGATCGGCTCCAGCTTCTCGTGCGGGTACCAGTTCTTCTCGTTGCCGGCGTCGCGGCCGAGCTTGCGCTCGCAATAGACCGGGATGTTGGCCATCGGGCCCGGGCGGTAGAGCGCCACCAGCGCGATGATGTCCTCGAACCGGTCGGCGCACATCTCGACCAGCGCCTTGCGCATGCCGGCCGATTCCACCTGGAACACCCCGACCGTCTCGCCCTTGCGCAGGCGCTCGTAGGTGAGCTGGTTATCGATCGGCAGCGAGGGCAGATCGACCTCGATCCCGCGCAGCTTCAGCAGGTCGGTCGCGGCGCGCAGCACCGTCAGGGTCTTGAGGCCGAGGAAGTCGAACTTCACCAGGCCAGCCTGCTCGACCCACTTCATGTTGAACTGGGTCACCCGCATCCCGGTCTTCGGATCGCGGTAGAGCGGCACCAGCTCTTCCAGCGGCCGGTCGCCGATCACCACGCCGGCGGCGTGGGTCGAGGCGTGGCGGTGCAGGCCCTCGAGCTTCTTGGCGATGCTCATCAGCCGCGCGACGACCGGCTCCTCCTCGATCGCGCTCTGGAGCTTCGGCTCGCCCTCGATGGCTTGCGCCAGCGTCACCGGGTTGGCCGGGTTCTGCGGCACCAGCTTCGTCAGCTTGTCGACCTGGCCGTAGGGCATCTCCAGCACCCGGCCGACATCGCGCAGCACGCCGCGGGCGAGCAGCGTACCGAAAGTGATGATCTGGCCGACCTGGCCCTCGCCGTAGCGCTCCTGCACGTAGCGGATCACCCGCTCGCGGCCCTCGACGCAGAAATCGATGTCGAAATCCGGCATCGAGACGCGCTCGGGGTTGAGGAAGCGCTCGAACAGCAGGCCGAAGCGGATCGGGTCGAGGTCGGTGATGAGGAGCGACCACGCGACCAGCGAGCCGGCGCCCGAGCCGCGGCCCGGCCCGACCGGGATGTCGTGCTCCTTGGCCCACTTGATGAAGTCCGAGACGATCAGGAAGTAGCCCGGGAACTTCATGTTGGTGATGACGCGGATCTCGTATTCGAGCCGGTCGCGGTAATCCTTCTCCGTCAGCCCCTCGGCCGGGCCGTGCTGGCGCAGGCGCTCGGTCAGACCTTCCTCCGCCTGGCGGCGCAGCTCGGCGGCCTCGTCGGGGGCGATCTCCTGCGCCACCGCGGTCGTCGCGGCGGCGGCCATGGCCTGCTGGGCGGCGCCCTCCGGCGTGCCTTGCGCGGGCGTCGTCAGGCTCGGGGCACCGAAGCTCGGCAGGATGGGCTTGCGGGTGCGCGCCCGATAGGCGCAGCGCAGCGCGATCTCGACGCTGGCCTGAAGCGCGTCGGGCAGGTCGCGGAACAGCTCGGCCATCTCGGCCCGGGTCTTGAAGGCGTGGCGCGGGGTCAGGCGCCGGCGCTTGTCGTCGGAGACGAGCCGCCCTTCGGCGACCGCGAGAAGCGCGTCGTGGGCCTCGTAATCCTCCGGCTTGGCGAAGTAGGGCTCGTTGGTGGCCACCAGCGACAGGCCGTGCCGGTCGGCGAGACGGATCAGCTCGCCCTCGACGGCGCGCTCGTCGGGCAGGCCGTGGCGCTGCAATTCGACGTAGAGGCGGTCCTCGCCGAAGGCCGCCTTCAGCGCCTCCAACCGGGCGAGCGCCAGCTCGGGACGGTTCGCCCGCAAGCCCGAATCGACCGGGCCGCCCATGCCGCCGGTGAGCGCGATCAGGCCGCCGGCACACTCGGCCAGCGCCTGCGCGGAGACCCGCGGCACCTCGCCGAGGGCGTTGTCGAAATAGGCGCGGCTGGCCAGCCGCAGCAGGTGGCCGTAGCCGGTCTCGTCCTTGGCCAGCACCACGATGTGCGGATGCGTGGCGTTGAGCTTGGCGTTCGCCTCCGGCGCCTCGAAGGCGACGCTGAGCTGCATCCCGGCGATCGGCTGGATGCCGGAGCCCGCCGCCTTCTCGGAGAATTCGAGGGCGCCGAACAGGTTGTTGGTGTCGGTGAGCGCCAGTGCCGGCTGCCGGTCGGCGCCCGCGGCCTTCACGAGGTCGCCGATCTTCAGGGCGCCCTCGAGCAGGGAATACGAGGAGTGGACGTGCAGGTGGACGTAGCCGACGGGCTTCAGGATCTGCAAGGCGACTCACTCCTACCGAGCGAGACAGGATTCCCGGTCGCAGGTGAGGAGTCACGACCCGGGCCGCCTCACCGGGCCGAAAATCGCCGGGGATTCACCGGCGAATCACCGGAACCTTCCTGGACGTGGCCGCAGGGCAACGCCGCCGGTCAATGCATCGGCGACAGGGCCACCGCCCACAGGACGACGGCGCCGGTCAGCAGCCCCATCGAAGCGACCTCCGTGACAGCGAGGAGGATCTTGCGTATGTTCATGGTCTGTCCCCTTTCGTTGGCTGGATGTTTGTTCTTGTTTTGTTCCATGTCAAAGGGGGATCGCGTCGGATCCGGTCGGTGTGGTGAACGGTTGGTTGACGGGGCGGGCAGCGATCGGGATGCCCGGATCCCGGGGCATGGGTTCCCTGGGTCTGCTGCGCCCGCGTTGCGGCTCGGTCGTCCGCGGCCTATCTAGGCGCAACCTTGACGGTGGGCCGCCGGCCTGCCGGGAGTCTTTTTTCGTTCTTCAAGCACGAGGTGGCGCATGGCGCGCGACGTGTCCGACGCGACCCCGCTCAGCGCGCGGTCCGAGCTGATCGAGTGGTTCGCGGCCGGCGAGAAGCCGCACGACGCCTTCGCCATCGGCACCGAGCACGAGAAGGTCCCGTTCTACCGCGCCGACCACGCGCCGGTGCCCTACGAGGGCGCGCGCGGGATCGAGGCGCTCCTCGACGGCCTGCGGGCGATCACCGGCTGGGAGACGATCGAGGATGCCGGGAAGGTGATCGGCCTCGCGGCGGTCGAGGGCGGGGGCGCGATCTCGCTCGAGCCCGGCGGCCAGTTCGAGCTCTCGGGCGCGCCGCTCCCCGACGTGCACGCCACCGCCCACGAGCTGAGCCAGCACCTCGACGCGGTGGCCCGAGCCGCCGATCCCCTCGGCATCGGCTTCCTCACCCTCGGCATGAGCCCGAAATGGACGCGGGAAGAGACGCCCGTGATGCCGAAGAGCCGCTACCGCATCATGAAGGGCTACATGCCCAAGGTCGGGAGCCTCGGCCTCGACATGATGCTGCGCACCGCCACCGTGCAGGTGAACCTCGACTTCTCGTCCGAGGCCGACATGGTGACGAAGATGCGGGTCGGCTTGGGCCTGCAACCGGTCGCGACCGCCTTGTTCGCCAACTCGCCCTTCACCGACGGGAAGCCGAACGGCTTCCTGTCGCGCCGCTCCGAGATCTGGCGCGACACCGATCCCGACCGCACCGGCATGCTCGCCTTCGCCTTCGACGAGGGGTTCGGCTACGAGGCCTACGCCGACTGGCTCCTCGACGTGCCGATGTACTTCGTCAAGCGCGGCGAGACCTACCACGATGTCAGCGGGCTGTCGTTCCGCGACCTGATGGAGGGGCGGCTCTCCGCCCTGCCGGGCGAGCGCGCCACGGTCTCGGACTGGGCCAACCACGCCTCGACCGCCTTCCCCGAGGTGCGGCTGAAGCGCTTCCTCGAGATGCGCGGGGCCGATGTGGGTGATGCCAACATGATCGCCGCGCAAGCCGCGTTCTGGACCGGGCTCTACTACGATCCTGCCGCCCTCGACGGCGCCTGGCAGCTGGTGCGCGAGCTCTCCGCCGAGGAGCGCGAGACGATGCGGGCCGAGGCGCCGCGCCTCGGGCTCGACGCCCCGGCCGGCAAGAGGCGCCTGCGGGACCTGGCCCGCGACGCCCTGGCGCTCGCGGAATCCGGCCTGAAGGCGCGGGCACGCCACGACGCGCAAGGGCGCGACGAGACGCTCTACCTCGCGCCGCTCCAGGCCGTCGCCGCCTCGCGCACCCGGGCCGAGGACCTGCTCGCGCTCTATCGCGGGCCGTGGAACGGCTCGGTCGACCCGGTCTTCGGCGCCTGCGCGTTCTGACACGGGGCGCCACCGCGCCGGCCGGCGGCGAGCCGCGATCCGGCATGCTCAAGCTTAGCCGTCCGGCCGCCCAGTCCATCCGGAAGCGGCCGGCGCGCAGGCGCAGGGTAAGCGTAGCCGATACGGATTGACGGTTCGTCAATCTGCTCCGAATCCTGGAACAGATCCCGGCCCTTGGTCGTTCTTGAGGCCTACGGGGCACGTTCCTCAGACCGATCGGAGCAATCCAAGATGTCTCGCATCACCACCTTCGCCGTGATGGCCAGCGCCGCCGTCGCCCTGACCGCCGGCACCGTCGGCGCCCAGGCCGCGCCGCTCCCGGCCGCGACCTCGGCCGCGATCGCCGGCTCGGGCGCGACCGTCGACCAGGTGCGCTGGCGCGGCGGCGGCTATTACGGCGGCGGCTACCGCGGCTATCGCGGCTACGGCTACCGCCGCGGCATCGGGGCCGGCGGCGCGCTGGCGGCCGGCGCGGCGCTCGGCATCATCGGCGGCGCGCTCGCGGCCGGCACCGCCTCGTCCTACTATGGCGGCGGCTACGGCTACCCGGCCTATGGCGGCTATTACGGCGGCGGCTACGCCCCGGTCGGCGGCTACGGCTACGGCTACAGCTATCCGTCCTACGGCTACAGCTACCCGTCCTACGGTGGCTATTACGGCTACGGCTACTGAGACCGGCCGCACCGGCTGACCAAGGAGAGCCCGGCGCGGGATGCCCCCGCGCCGGGCTTTTCCGTGGCCGGCCCTCCCGGGTCGGGCTTTCTCGCGCTCGCGGGATGTGCTCAACCGATCCGAGGGCCAGCCAGGGGCGACGATGCGGTACCACGACCTCGACCTGCGCGGACTCAAGTGCCCCCTGCCGGTGCTGAGGACCGCCAAGGCCCTGCGCGGATTGGCGCCGGGCGAGGGACTGTCGGTGCGCTGCACCGACCCGATGGCTGCCATCGACATTCCCAACCTGCTGCGCGAGACCGGGGACCGTCTCGACCGGATGGAGCGGGACGACGGCGTCCTGACCTTCGAGGTCCGTCGCGGGCCAGGGGCCGGCCGGCACGCCGAGACCGAGGAGGATGCCGCGTGAACCGGGACGACGACGTACCGCGCATCGAGGGCACCCGCACCGTCTACGAGGGCTGGGCGCGCTACCTCGTCGCGGAGGTGCGGATGCCGGACGGCAGCCGCATCGGCCGCGAGATCGAGGATCACGGGCCGGCGGTGGCCGTTCTGCCCTACGATCCGGACCGCCGGGTCGCCCTGCTGGTGCGGCAGTTCCGCACGCCGCCCTGCTTCGTCGACGGCACGCCGTCGCTGCTGGAGGTGCCCGCGGGCCTGCGCGAGGAGGACGATCCCATGGCCTGCGCCCGCCGCGAGGCTTTCGAGGAGGTGGGCCTGCGGCTGTCGCAGCTGGAACCGGCCGGCCGGGTCTGGTCGCTGCCCGGCCTCTCGACCGAACGGATGGACCTCTTCCTCGCCCCCTACCGGGTCACCGACCGCGAGGGCGCCGGCGGCGGCCTGGCGGAGGAGAACGAGAGCATCGAGGTGGTGGAGGTCGCCCTCTCCGACCTCGCCGCCCTGGCCGACCGGGGCGCGGTGACCGACCTGAAGACGCTCTGTCTCACCCAGACCCTGCGCCTGCGGCATCCGGACCTGTTCGCGGATCGCACCGAAACGCGCAGTTGAGGTCGAAAGGCAACGCCCGCATCCTGAACGGGCGGTGTACAAGCGCTGGCGTTCACGGTTTCGTGATCGGGGCTAGCGTCTCGTTCATCAGCTGTTAACTTTAGGCGGTTCCGATAGCCCTCCGTCGCAGGGGCCTCGACAGGAGACGCCGATGTTCAGCATTGGACCCTTCCACCGCCCGACCGGGCAGCCCACCGGGTTCACCACCCCGCTCCTCCCGCTGGAGCCGGACTTCCTCGATCCCGCCCAGGCCGCGCCGCGCGAGGCATCGCCGGCGCCCGTGGAACCCAGCATGGGCCGTCATGCCCTCTCGATGCTGGTCCTGCTCTGCCTCACCCTGGCGGTGCATTCGGCGGTCGGCTGGTGGACGCTTCCCGGCAAGGCCCCGATCATGGCGCCCTCCGCCCATTCCGCGCCGACGATCCAGGGGCCGATCCACCTGACGAGCGTCCGCTCGCCGTCCTGAACCGGCGCGCCGGCCCACGCCGGCGTCCCGGGATCTCGATCCGCCGCCTCGCGCTTCGACGCCGGCGGCGGTCGGTCACCTCCCTGCATCGCGACGACCCTCGGCTCTCGGACGCTGGATCGGGGCATCGTGATCGCGTGACCCTCGCCGTCGCGCCGCCAACGGCAGCATCCTCGCACCTGCGGCATCGCTTCCAGCGATCCTGGGCCGGCCATGCCGGACCCCGGGGCGGGTCGGCACGTTGCCGCCCTGCGCGAGGAGACGGCGCGGCGCCGCTCCTTGCCCGACTGTACTTTGGTCATGATCGTGTCGAAAGCCCGGCGGTTTCGCGGCCCTCCCTCTTGCGCGTTTCTACCGAGTCGTTAACGTCACGTTCAACCCAAGAAAATCAGTCGTGATTCGGCGCCAGGGAGCCAGCGCATGTCTCAGATCATTCGCGTCAAGCCCACGCAGGACGGTACCTATACGGTGTATCGCGGCACGCTCGTGCTGGTCAGCGGCCTGACCCGTGCACAGGCCGAGAGCTACGAGGCCACGCTCGCCCAGAACGAGCGCAAGCCCGACGAAGCGGTCCACTGAGCGTATCGCGCCGCCCAGGCGGCGCGCCTGTGGCCGATCTTCGGCCCGTGCCGACGACGCGGTGCGCCGTCGGCTCATCGGTGCCGGTGAGTGATGTTCTCCCGCCTCGGCTCGACAGCCGCGCGCGCGTACCGCGTCCCGAGGCCGGTCTGAACTCTTTGCGCAAGGTGCCTGGCGCGGATGCCGGCCTCTCTCGACGTCATCCTGGGACCCGCCGCAGGCGGGAACGCAGGCTGCCTAACCGCTGACGCTCCCGGATGACGAGGGAGGAAGTCACGGCGGTCCGTTCACTCATACACTCTTCGATGTCGCTGCCGGTTCGCATGCGCGGTCGTCGGCCTTCGCATCCTCGAAGACCTTCACGACATTCGTGCATGGAACTGGTCTCGCCTGCAGTGAGCCAGGGATGATGGCGAGATCTGTCGATCCAACCGCCAGACCGACCGGACACCACCAGGCAAACCCTGCGTGATTGGCCTCGGCAGCCATCACGATCTCCTCGTCATCCCCTGCTTTGCGTCGCAGCCCCGGAATGCCGGTCGAGGCTTTCCGCTGTGCCGGCCGGGGCCGACAAGCCCCGGCCACGGTCTCGAACCACGGCTCGCCGAGCAGCGGGACGAGGCAGGGCCACGCGGCCGGGACGCCGGCCCCACGACCCTGTCCCGTCACCGCCCGGTCCAGCGCGGCGGGCGCTTGCCGAGGAAGGCCTCCATCCCCTCGCGGAAATCCGCGCTGGTGTAGCATTGCAGAATGAGATCGTCCCCGGCCTCGGACGGGGGCTCGTCGCGGACCCGGCGCAGGCCCTCCTTGGTCGCGGCGAGGGTCCGCGGCGCGTGGCCGGCGACCAGGCGGGCGAGGTCGGTGGCCCGCGCATGCAGGGCGTCGACATCCGCCACCACCTCGCTCACCAGCCCGATCGTCCGCGCCTCCTCGGCCTCGACCAAGCGGGCCGAGAAGATCATCTCCTTGACCCGCGCGGCGCCGACCAGCGCCGAGAGCCGGCGCAGGTTGGTGACCGAGAGGCAGTTGCCGAGAGTGCGGGCGATCGGGAAGCCGAACCGGGCGTCGCGCGTGGCGATCCGCAGGTCGCAGGCCGCCGCGATCGCCGCGCCTCCGCCGGTGCAGGCCCCGGCGATCGCCGCGATGGTCGGCTTGGCGCATGCCTCCAGCGCCCCGAGCACCCGGTCCATGAAGCGCTCGTAGGCGAGCGCGTCCTCGGCGGTGGAGAAGGCGCGGAACTGCGCGATGTCGGTGCCCGCCGCGAAGGCGCGGTCCCCCGCGCCCTGGATCACCACCGCGCGGATCGCCGGATCGGCGCCGATCGCCAAGCTGAGGCCGTGCAGGCGCTCGTACATCGCGAAGGTCAGGGCGTTGCGCGCCTGAGGCCGGTTGAGGGTGATGCGGGCGATGCCCTCGTCATCGACCCCGTAGAGCAGCTCGTCGGTTTCGGTGGGGGCGTCGGTCATGGCGGGGTCCGGATGCGGCGTGCCGCCGGAGCGTAGCGACTGCCGCCTTCCCCGTCTCCCGGTGACGCACGGTCGCGCCGTGGACCGCAGCGCCCGCCCCGACGTTGATGCGCGATCGACACGAACGGAGGCGACGCGTGAGCAAGGACACCGAATCACACGAGGAGACCTATGCGGCCTTCCGCGAGGCGGTGAACATGACGCCCGGCGAGCTGGAGAAATGGCTCGACAGCGAGGACAGCCAGTCGGTCGGCTGGAGCGACGGGGGCAAGAAGGACAGCGCGAAGGGCGGCGAATCGGTCGGCCACCACCAGGGGCGGCGGATCGTCGAGATCAAGCACACCAAGAAGGCCGACCTGACCGACGACGACTACGCCGACATGCGCAAGGTGGTGGGCTACGTGAAGCGCCACCTCGCCCAGGGCGGTCCCAAGGAGGACGTGAAGAGCTCGCGCTGGCGCTACTCGCTCATGAACTGGGGCCATGATCCGTTGAAGGATTAGGCAAACCTGCGACCGCGACACGGTGGCGCGGGCCGGAGCGCAAGTTTCTCCGGCGCTGCCATTCGCCCGAGAACTGTTTCCGTCGCCGGACCCACTGACGAAACGAACCATGCTCCGGCCCCAGTTCGGCCCGGATCTTGCTCACCCTGGCCGGTACCTCAACGTCTTCGCATCGCGGCAGCGATGTGGCTGGATGGGGTCAAGCAAGGGCGGTCAGGGCCGAATGGCCCGGCACGAGCGGCATGGGGGTCCGGGATGGCGGGAGCGGGTGTGCGGCGTGGCCGGGCATGGACGGCCGGCGTCGGGGTCGTGCTGGCCTGCCTCGGCCTTGCCGGGCTGACGGGCGCCTTGACCCCGGCCTTCGGAGGCCTGTCGCGAGATCTCGAGGCCATCGCGAGCCCGGAGGCCGATGGGCCGCCGGCCCGCGTCACCCTCGGACCCGGCGGTCGCGACGTGCGGCTGTGGGGCGACCTCAACGACGGCACCGCCGAGCGGCTGCGCCGTCTGCTCGACGCCAATCCCGGCGTGACCCGGCTGCACCTGACCAGCGACGGCGGCCTCGTCGACGAAGGTGCGGCGATCGGCGAACTGGTGGCCGGGCGGGGCCTGTCCACCTACGTGCCGGATTACTGCGTCTCGGCCTGCACCCTCGCCTTCGTGCGCGGGCGCGAGCGGATCATTATGAGCGACAGCCGGCTCGGCTTCCACGCCCCCTACGAGCCGGGGGCGTTCGGCGCGATGATCGCGGTCGATCCGCGCGAGGAGCGCGGCCTCTACCTCGCTGCCGGCCTCGACCCCGCCTTCATCGACCAGGCCCTCGGCACCCCCTCCCGCGACATCTGGATCCCCGATCCCGCCCGCCTGCGCGCCGCCGGCGTCGTCACCCGGGTGGTCGATCCGGGCGAGCTGCCGGATTCGACCCTCGACGACGACGATTCCTTGAGCGGTGCCCGGGCCGCCGCCCTCCGCGCCGTCGACCTCCTCGCCGCCTTCGGGGCGCGCCGGCCGGGGGTGCTCGACGGCATCGCCGCGCATTATCAGGACAGCTACCGGCAGGGCCGCAGCGAGAGCGACGGCCTCGAACTCCTGCGCAGCGAGGCGGCGGGCGCGCTGCGAGGAGCCTTCGCCGGCGCCGACGACGCCACCGTCGCGGGCCTCGGCCGCCTGGTTCTCGACGCGATGGCGGCGAGCGGCAGCGAGGAGGCGTGCCGCGCCATCGGCTGGGACGGCGACCTGGTGGCGGCGGCCGAGGCGCTGCCGGAGGGGAACGGGACCAGCCGGATGCGGGCCCTCTTGGACAAGGCGCTCACCGGGCCGAGCCTGCCGGCCCCCTCCATGCGTCCGCCCACCGGCGCCCTCGCCTGCGCCGACCTGCGCGGGCGCCTCGCCGGCCTCCTGGACAGGGGCGATCCCGCGCGCCTGCGCGAGGGTTTGCTCGGCCGCAGCGGCCGGCGCCTCGAAGCCTCGGCCCTCCCGGGCGAGCCGTAGGGCTACGGCCCTTCTGCTGCGCCTCGCGAGACTGAGCGAACCAGCGCCTCTCCGTTCATCCGGCCGGCTCTGCGCGCGTTGCGGGCCCACGCCGCACTGGCTAAGCCGGCCTCCGACCTCGCGCGGGAGCCTCATCGCCATGCAGACCTTCGATTCAGACGGCGTGCCGATCGCCTATCTCGATGTCGCGCCGAAAGAAGGAGCGGGCGAGCCGATCCTTCTCATTCACGGCTTCGCCTCGAACCACGCCGTCAACTGGGTCAACACCTCCTGGGTGCGCAGCCTGACCGGGGCCGGACGGCGGGTGATCGCGCTCGACAATCGCGGCCATGGCCGCAGCGGCAAGCTCTACGCCCCGGAGGCCTACGGCTCCGACCTGATGGCCGAGGATGCCCGCCGGCTCCTCGACCATCTCGGCCTCCCCCGCGCCGACGTGATGGGCTACTCGATGGGCGCGCGGATCACCGCCTTCCTGGCGCTCAACCACCCGGACCGCGTCCGCTCGGCCGTGCTCGGGGGTCTCGGCATCCACCTCGTCGAGGGGCGGGGATTGCCGGCCGGCATCTCGGAGGCGATGGAAGCGCCCTCGCGCGACACCGTCGCGGATCCGACGGCGCGGATGTTCCGGGTCTTCGCCGAATCGACCGGCAGCGACCTCCGAGCGCTCGCCGCCTGCATGCGCGGCTCGCGCCAGACCCTGTCACGGGCGGAGGTGGCGCAGATCGAGGTGCCGGTCCTGGTCGCGGTCGGCACCACCGACACGGTCGCGGGCTCGGGACCGGCGCTCGCCGCCCTGATCCCGGAGGCCAAGGCCCTCGACATCCCCAACCGCGACCACAACCTCGCGGTCGGCGACAAGGTGCACAAGGCCGGCGTGCTGGAGTTCCTCGACGGGCGGCCGTGAGGTCTCCTTCGTCCAGAGCCGGTTCCGGCCCGTCGGCCTGAGAGCCATCGGGCCGGTTCGGACCTCCCGTCAGACAGTCAGCCGGCCCGTCCATCGGCGCCGCGGAAGCTTGGTGCCGTAAAATCCTTGGCGCCGCTCCGGCCCGACCGGCAGTTCCAGGATCAATGGCTCGCGCCCCCGGCCCCGCCCGCTCCGCCGCGGCCGCCGGCGATGCCGGCCCCGCCCGCTCCGCCGGCGCCACCCTGCGCACCGGCACCGCCGCGACCGCCGCGACCGCCGACTCCGCCGTCGATGCTGGCGCCGTCGGGACCGTCCCGGCCGCTCGGCCTGGCCGGCACGGTGCCCGTCGCTCCGGGCCCGGTCGACGCAGCGTCGGCCTTGCCCGACGGGGTGCTCTCCACGTTGCAGCCGGCGACGAGGAATCCGGTTGCCAGAGCAATGACAGTCCACTTCATCGCGTATTCCCGCCTTCTGTGACGCGTAGGATGGTCGACCGACGGTACGGTCGCGCGTGACGAGGTGCCGGGAGCAGCCTCCCGACATCTCGGGGCGAAAGCGGCATCGGACCGTTCCCGGAGCGGGACTGTCCCGATGCGAGTGGCGTGCGTGCGATGGAAGCCGGAGCGTCCGGTCGTCAGCGGCTGGAGCCGCCGGCTCCCCCGGCGCCGCCGACGCCACCGCTGACACCGGCACCGCCCGCACCGCCGCGCCCCCCGCCCGGGCCGCTGCCGCCCCGGCCCCCGGCTCCGCCGACACCGCCATCGATGCTCGGACCGTCAGGACCATCCGCCGCGCGTTGAGACGACCCGGGCCGGCCGGCACGCCCGCCGCGCGCCATCTGGTTCCGCTCCAGCCAGAGCATGTAATAGGCACAGTCGGAGCCCGAGAACTCCGGATCGGCAGGCCTGCGCCCGCGCGTCTGGAGCAGGGACGTGCAGTACGCGATCAGATCCGACCGTACTTCGCCCCGCTCGAACAGCGGCGGCAGGCCGGGCTCGGCATCGCGCGCATCCGCCGGCACGCCCGACCGGCCGCCGCGACCGCCCTGCGCCTCCAGCACGCTGCCGCCGTCCCCGCCGCGGGCCGGCTGACCCGGCTCCGCCAGCTGGGCCTGCCGCGTCGTGGCGAATAGGGAGAGGCAGTCGCTCGGACGCCGCGAGGCGGCGCGCAGGTGAACGCGCGCCCCGGGCGACTGCATCGTGGCGATGCAGTATGTCAGGAGTGAATCGCCGGAACGTCCCGGACGACCGGCATCCTGATCCAGCGCGCCCGTCGTATTGACCCCGTCTTCGTCAGCAGTCGCCACCCCGCCGCTGCGCTCAGCCGCATATGCGAGCGGCACTGTGCTGAGACTGCTTCCGACGAGTAGCGCGATGCCAAACCATCGCGCAAGATTGGGACGGTACAGCATCTTCGCTCCTGCAGATTGCGGTCGATAGCCTGTTTTCGATTATCGATTGGCACCGAAGCACCAATGGACCGAAGCAAAGATTACATCTGCAGGTGATAATCTTGCGTTAACGCTATCAGCGGGACGAGCCGCCGGCACCACCGGCGCCGCCGACGCCACCAAACGCGCCAGCGCCGCCACCGCCACCCGCACCGCCACCGGCACCGTTGGATCCGCGACCACCAGGGCCGCCAGCCCCCCCGACACCGCCATACGCTCCAGCCCCACCGCCGCCGCCGCCACCGCCCGCACCGCCATGCGTGCCTAGACCGCCTGCGCCGCCGTTCCCGCCCACTCCGCCGTGCACGCCGCCGCCGCCCGCGCCGCCCTGTCCCCCCATTCCATTGTAGTAGCCCTGCCCGCCCGCTCCACCCGCCCCACCTTGGGCGGACGCGATCGTCGGCATGACCAGGGCAGTGATGACGGCAGCCGTAGCCACTAGTTTCGACATATCCAGCTCCGCGGGGAAGTGTGAGCGAAATCCTTCGTCGTCCGCATCATTCTGCTCTCGAAGTGACGCGTCAAGTCCCGGGATGCCTTCAACAGCAATCATTTTCATCGCATTGAACGTTTGACCCTATATGCCGGCATGCGGCATCCTTAGACTGACTTACGGCGACGTGCGGAAAAAATACCTATATTTCTTAGTCCAACGATCAAGTCAAGTTCGATCATGCGATCAGATGGAACGACTTACCGCAAATATCGAATGCCGTCTCCCGCCCCGATCTGCCGGTACGGATTGACAGTGACTGAGTGAAGAGCAAGAAGTGCAAGCGTCGCCGCCCGGCCTGGCTGAAGGCTGGGCATAATTTTGGGTTGCATCGACATGCCCGCGTGGTTCGCACCTGCCCCGGCCGTCCTCCTCATGCTGAGCATCCACGGCACTCCGCCCGTGGAAGAGGGGGCTACGGCGTGCGGTTCGTCCCGGGGTTTGACCTGCGTACAATATCGAGATCGCGTGGCGCGAGGCGGCGACGGCGGGGCGGGCGGTCCCGCCGGAGGTCAAGTCTTCCATTGCTACAAATGCACGATCACCGGGCCTACGGGCGGGGCAGGCGGACCGGGTGGCTCCTCCGATAGCGGCGGCGCGCGTCCCAAGCCGATCGATCTCGGCTCGGCGCCGGTATCAAGCTCCGTCATATCGAGATGCACTTTACGCATCGCCGGAAGCCCCGTCGTCGATGCGCAGAAATGTTTCTTCGAGAAGCTCGAGCGTAGTTTCTCGATCGTCGCCGGATCCGAGAATCGGAAGTACGTCTACAAGATGGCGGTCGCGCTGAACGACGACAAGACGGGTCGCGGCTTCCTGGAGGGAGGCAAGACTCCGGGCCGAAGAGCGCTCGGCACCATGACGCAGGAGCGGGCCTGCTGGGTCAGCTTGGACAAGAGTGTCGAACTCTGCGCTTGGAAGTAGCACTGACAAGGCGCTCATGACGGCGAACGGATCTCCTGTGATCCGGTCCCGCCGGCCGCACAGGCGTCGACCGGACCGCACCGTAGAGTCATAATCCCCCACGGGGATAAGAGACCTGACGCAGAAACGTCCGACCCCCGTTCCGGGAGGGTGACGATGGCGGCAGATCCGCGGCACACCAGCCGGCGCCTCTACGAGGGGCCGGACCGGGCGGTGGCCCGCTCGATGATGAAGGCGATCGGCGAAACCGACGAGAGCCTGGCGCGGCCGCAGATTGGCATCGCGCATTGCTGGATCGGCACCGCGCAATTGGAACCGCCGCGAGCTCGCCGCCCTGGTGGCGCAAGGTGGGCGGCACGCCGCTCGGGGTCAACACGGTCTCGATCGACGACGCCATCACCACCGGGGGCTCGCGCGGGCGAGCTGTTCTCCGGCCGCAACCTCATGGTCACGGACGTCCACGAGGCGATCGGCGCCGACAAGGCGGGCGTATCACCGAGGACGAGCGACGCGACGTCGAGGACCGGGCCTGCCCTGGATCCGCAAGAAACGGACGAAGTCGGGCAATCCCGGATTCCCGCAGGGAGAAGAGGAGAGCCGCGCCCTACCCCGAATGCCACAGAGGCCACCGGAGCGGATTGCAAATTAATAGGTTGCGCGCAAAATAATCATGGCAACCGTGCATCCCGGAGAGGGCGCGCGCATCCAGGGAGGACGCCATGTCGATCGACGCCAACAAGGATCTCGCCCGCGCCTATTTCACCGCCTTCCTCGAACGGGACGGGGCGTGGTGGCAGCGGCACATCGCGCCCGAGTTCGTGCGCCACGATCCCGGCCTGACCTTCGCGGTCCGCGGCCCCGAGGGCGTGGCCCGGCTCGGCGAGGTGCTGCATGGCGGCGTCACCGAGATGGCGCTCCCGATCGACGAGGTGGTTGCCGAGGGCGACCGGGTGCTGGTGCGCCTGCGATTCCAGGGCCGCCACACCGGCGACCTGATGGGGCTGGCCCCGAGCGACCGCAGCATCGACATCGCGGTGATGGACCTGTTCCGGATCGTCGACGGGCGCCTCGTCGAGCATTGGGCGTTGCTGGACAATCTCGGCCTGCTGAAGCAGGTCGGCGCCCTCCCGGCCTGACCGTTCCCCTCATCGCTCAGCCGGGAGAGATCAGCATGTCCGCCCCCGAGATCATCCTGCACCACTACGCCTTCTCACCCTATGCCGAGAAGATCCGCCTCGCCCTCGGGATCAAGGGCCTCGCCTGGCGCTCGGTCGACGTCGCGATGATGCCGCCGCGCCCGCTCCTGGATCCGCTCACCGGCGGCTATCGCCGCATCCCGGTGCTGCAGGTCGGCGCCGACATCTACTGCGACACCCATGCGATCCTGCCCGCCCTGGAGCGCCTGGCCCCGGAGCCGAGCCTGTATCCGGGCCTCGGAGCGCCGCTCGCCGAAGGCCTGACCTTCGGCCTCGAACGCGACCTGTGGCTCGCCGTCATCGGCGTCACGGTGCATTTCGCCGGCGACCTGCCCGGGGCGTTCCTGCGCGACCGCAAGGACGATTACCTCTACGTCGACATCAGCCACGCGGCGATGGAGCCGGACTTCGCCCGCAACGCCCAGCGGGTCGCGGCCTGGACGGCGTGGCTGACGCAGGCCCTCGCAGACGGCCGGCCGTTCCTCGGCGGCGAGCGGGCCGGGGCGGTGGATCTGGCGCATTACCACCTGCTCTGGCTGATGCGCGGGGCTGAGCGGGCCGCCTCGGTCGACCCGTTGCTCGGGCTCGGAGCCGTTCACGGCTGGATCGACCGGGTCGCCGCCCTCGGGCACGGCCGGCCGCAGGAGATGAGCGCCGAGGCGGCCCTGGAGGTCGCGAAGGCGGCCGAGCCGGCGACGGTCGAGGCGGTCAACGCGGTGCCGGACCTGATCGCGGTCTCTCCCGGCGATGCCGTGACCGTCACCCCAGACGATTTCGCCCGCGTGCCGGTCGAGGGCCGGCTCGTCGCGGTCGATGCCGGCCGCATCGTCATCCGCCGCGACGACCCGCAGGCGGGAGCGCTGCACCTGCATTTCCCGCGGGCCGGGTTCACGGTGGCGAAAGGCTGAAGCCCGTCGTCCGGCCGCGCACCCTGAACTGACATCCTCCTCGTCATCCCGGGTTCTCGGCTGCGCCGACCGGGATGACACGCGGATGCGGGCACCCCGTCGCCCGCTCGACGGGCCTTGTCGCCAGCGCGAGCACCCGGCCTGCCCGGCTCCTCCCCCACCGCCCCGCCGAGACCCCGTGACGCGGCGATCCCCACGGGAGTAGCCGCAGCGGAAGCGGCGCCTATTTGCCTCGGCGCACCGTAGGGTCGGGCCGGGTTCGGGATGAAGAATCGTGTCGTCAGGGCGAGGCCGCGGGTCCATTCCCTCAGCGCCCGATGTCACGGCCCCGTCCTAATACTCGGTAATAGTATTCCGCACCCGACGGATCATCACACGATGCCCGGGCGGCACGTCTCGCACAGCCGAGGCCGCCGGCTCGCGCATCACGATCGCCGCGCGCGATCGGCACGGAAGGAACGACGGCGTGGAAACCTATAAAGACGTCCTGTCGGGCAAGTGCCCCTTCGGCGGCGACCGCGTCGGCGGCGCCCTCGCGTCGCCCCCGACCCTGGAGGAGTGGTATCCCGATCGCCTGCGCGTCGAGACGCTGCACCAGAACGGGCCGCAGGCGAACCCGCTCGGCGCGGAGTTCGATTACCGGGCGGCCTTCGCGGCGCTCGACTACGACGAGCTGAAGCGCGACATCAAGCAGTTCCTGACCAGCTCGGTCGCCTGGTGGCCGTCGGATTACGGCAATTACGGCCCGCAGATGATCCGGATGGCCTGGCACTCGGCCGGCACCTACCGCATCGCCGACGGGCGCGGCGGCGCCGGCCAGGGCCTGCAGCGCTTCGCGCCGATCAGCAGCTGGTGGGACAACGGCAACACCGACAAGTCGCGCCGCCTGCTGTGGCCGATCAAGCAGAAATACGGCGCCGCCCTGTCCTGGGCCGACCTGATGGTGCTGACCGGCACCTGCGCCCTCGAGATCATGAACTTCCCGACCTACGGCTTCGCCGGCGGCCGCGAGGATGCCTGGGAGGCCGACAACGCGACCTACTGGGGCCCGGAGCTGTGGGACCCGACCAACGTCAAGTCGTTCGACGAGATGGTCAACCGCGACAAGCGCTGGCGGGGCCAGAACGGCGACCCCGATTACGACCTCGAGAACCCGCTCGCCGCGTCGCACCAGTCGCTGATCTACGTCAACCCGGAAGGACCCTACGCCAACGGCGATCCGATGGGCTCGGCCCGCGACATCCGGGTGACCTTCACCCGCATGGCGATGAACGACGAGGAGACCGTGGCGCTGATCGCCGGCGGCCACGCCTTCGGCAAGAGCCACGGCATGGTCAAGGCCGACAAGATCGGCCCGCCGCCGGAGATCGCCCCGATCGAGGCGATGGGGCTGGGCTGGCACAACCCGGTCGGGACGGGGGCTGCCGAGAACACGATGACCAACGGCATCGAGGGCTCGTGGACGCCGGATCCGACGACCTGGGACAACAGCTACCTGGAGAACCTGTTCAAGCACGAGTGGAAGCAGACCCGCAGCCCCGCCGGCGCCCTGCAATGGGAGCCGGTCGATGCCGACGCGCCGAAGACGCCCGACGCCCACATCCCGGGGAAGTCCCACCCGCTGATGATGATGACGAGCGACATCGCGCTCAAGACCGACCCGGTCTATCGCGCGATCTGCGAGAAGTTCCTGTCGGACTTCGACTACTTCACGCTGCAATTCTCCAAGGCGTGGTACAAGCTGACCCACCGCGACATGGGCCCGAAGGAGCGCTACGTCGGGCCGGAGACGAAGATCGAGGACGACCTGTTGTGGCAGGACCCGATCCCGCCGGTCGACCACCCGCTCGTCGATGAGGCCGACATCGCCGCCCTGAAGGCGGAGATCCTGGCCAGCGGCCTGTCGGTCTCCGACCTCGCCTTCACGGCGTTCGCCTCGGCCTCGACCTACCGCAACAGCGACAAGCGCGGCGGCGCCAACGGCGCCCGCCTGGCGCTGGCGCCGCAATCGGGCTGGACCGTCAACCGGCGCACCCTGCCGGTGATCGAGCGCCTGCGCGCGATCATGGCGGACTTCAACGGCAAGGCCTCCGGGGGCAAGAAGGTCTCGCTCGCCGATCTCATCGTGCTCGGCGGCTGCGCGGCCGTCGAGGAGGCGGCGAAGGCGGCCGGCGCCGCGACGACGGTGCCGTTCGTGCCGGGCCGGATGGACACCACCGACGCGCTGACCGACGCCGACAGCTTCGAGTGGCTGAAGCCCCTGGTCGACGGTTTCCGCAACTACGTCGATCCGTCCTTCGCCGAGATCACCCGCGGCCGGGTCTCTCCCGAGCAGGTCTTCCTCGACAAGGCCAACCTGCTCGCTCTCACCGCCCCCGAATGGGTGGTGCTGACCGGGGGCCTGCGGGCGCTCGACCTCAACCACGACGGCTCGCGCCACGGCATCTTCACCGACCGCGTCGGCGTCTTGACCAACGACTTCTTCACCGTGCTGACCAGCATGGACTACGAGTGGAAGAAGGCGGACGAGGCCGGCACGACCTTCACCCTCGACGCGCGCGAGGGCGGTGGGACGACGTTCACGGCGACGCGCTGCGACCTGGTGTTCGGCTCGAACGCGCAGCTTCGCGCGATCACCGAGATCTATGCCGGGAGCGACGGGCAGGACCGGTTCATGCGCGACTTCGTCAAGGTCTGGCACAAGGTGATGATGCTGGATCGGTACGACGTGAAGCGTAATGATGCCGGGATGACGAAGGCGGCGTAGTTCAGGTGCTTGACCCGTGAAGCACGTCCCCTCTCCCGCCCGGGAGAGGGGATCCCGCGAGTTTCACGCCCGGGGATAGCGCTGGAGATTATTGAATGCCGGTCCGACATGCGCACCGGGACGGATGCCGTCCCAGTCGTCCCGTGGCCGCGCAGCTGAATCCGGGATCATACAGCTTCGTGTCGGGAACGCGCGGATCCCGCGGACGCTCGGCGTCGTACCGATCCTTGTGGGGAGCGAGCAGAGCATTCCAGGCCGCGTGATCCCGCCCGAAGTCCCGTTCTCCCTCTGCAGGTCGCGGCATCACTCATACCCTCTCGCCTTGGCATCGACACGTCGATGCCAAGGCGTCCGGCGCATCGGCGCCGGCGCCCGTTCGGGCTTGCCTTGAGCCGTCGAACGGATCCGTTCGACGGCACGGCGGTCTCAGACATCGGTCGGCCCTCCTCTCTTGCCTAGGATGCTGTACGCTTCGCCCCGGGCCGCTCGGTCATGCCGACAACCCGGCCGTTGACCACCTCCACGTCGCAGTAGGCGCTCCAGGTGGGAGACCGGAACCCTTCAGGATCGGGGATTTCCTGGCCGACCGGGATGGCGAACGTCTTGCTGACCCACTCGGCCCAGACCGGCTTCTCGGTCCCGTAGACTTCCCTCATGCCGATATCCCGCTCTCCGTCGGAGAGTGCCTCGACGGTGCCGCCGAAAGCGATGACGAACAGGCGATCGTCCTTGATCTCCCAGGTGGCCACGTAGCCGCGTGTGCCGTTATACCCCCCTGCGAACATATGCCCACGCGGCAAATCGAAATCGGGTGGGAATGGCGCCAGTCCGGGGGATAGTGGGCGCCGGCATCCTCTGAACAAGATCCAATCTGGAATTTGGCGGCTCATGCAGCGGATCCCCTCGTGAACGACCGTGAACAAGGTGATTTGATTTTTCGAGCGCTGTCCGCCCTGTCCTGCACCGTCGACGATGATGAGTCCCGTGATCCCGGCGTCGCCGAGCCCGAGGACGACATCGAGGGTGTGACGTGGAGGGTGCCGATTGCGTCAGCGTCCATCACGCCGCCCCTGAAGCCGATCCGTCACACCGCCATCACCTTCGGTATCGCTCCCCGCAACCGCGAGTACCCCCGGTTCGACAGCGGCCACGCCCGCTCGTCCCACACCCGCCGGATCCGAGAGCAGCCCACCGGCAGCGCCTCGGCCGAGGGTCCGACGGGCGCAAAAGCCGTCACCACCGGCAGGTCGCCGGCCCACCCCTCCCCCATGGGCTCGACCGAACAGCCGAAATGCTCCCCTGCGCGGGCGAGCGCGTCCGCCATCGCCGCCGCATCCGCCGCGCGGACCCGGTCGCTCGCGCCGTCGACCGAGGCGGTCAGGCCGGCGACCCGCATCACCCGGGCGCCGCCGAGGGGCAGGCTCTCCGGGTGAAGGTCGTCGAGGTGCAGGAGCAGGGCGACCGGTCCGTCGGGCGCAGGATCGGCCGGCGACAGCGGCCCCTCGCGGGGCGGCATCGCCTCGTCGAGGCAGGCGGCGTGCTCGTCGAGCCCGGCGGGATCGTGTCGCCCTTGCGTGAATTCGCGGATGTTGTCGCGCCGCGCCAGGTAGTGCTTGCCGCGTGTGTGCAGGCCCGCGACCCAGCGCCAGGACAGGGTGTTGCTCGCCGGGTCGCCGTCGAGGAGGTGGCGCAGGAAGACGTCGGCGCCGAGCTCCCAGGGCAGCCTCAGGGTGAAGATCCAGATCGAGGCGAACCACATCCGGGCGTGGTTGTGCAGCCAGCCCTCCGCGACGAGCTGCGCCGCCCAGGCGTCGAAGCCGTCGATGCCCGTCTCCCCGGCGATGGCCCGCGCATGGGTCCGGCGCAGGCCGGGCTCGGCCGCGAGGCGTGCCCGCGCGGCGTCGCGCCCGGCGAGGTACCGCGTCCAGGCTTCGGGATGGGTCTCGAGATGGCCCTTGAAGTAGGTGCGCCAGAAGATCTCCGAGACGAACTTCTCGGCGCCGCGCTCGCCGAAGGCGCGGATCGCGGCCCGGGCGACCTCCTCTTCGGTCAGGAGCCGGCGGCGCAGGTACGGCGAGAGCGCCGAGGTCGTCGGCACCGTCCCGGGACCGCGATCGGTGTTGCGGGCCGCGGCGTAATCGGCGCCGGGGCCGGCGAGGAAGGCGGCCAGCGCGTCGAGGCCGGCGGCACGGGTCATGACGGGAGAGAGCGACATGGCCATGATGTAGGACGGCCGAGCGCCCCGGCAGCCGAGCCGCGTCGCCTCAGGCCAGGATCGCCGGCGCCGCGAGTTCGGACCGCCCGCCCGCCCGCGGCCCGTCCTCGGCCTCGTCGGAGAACCACAGCACGGTGGCGCGCAGGCCCTGCTCCAGCGGCACCCGCGGGGCCCAGCCCAGGAGCTCGGAGGCGCGGGCGATGTCGGGCCGGCGCCGGCGCGGGTCGTCGACCGGCAGCGGGTGGTGGACCACCGACGAGGGCGAGCCGGTCATCGCCAGGACCCGGCGCACCAGGTCCGACACGGTCAGCTCGACCGGGTTGCCGAGATTGACCGCGCCGATGTCGCGCGCCTCCGCCTCGTGCTCCATCAGCCGGTAGAGGCCGTCGATCAGGTCGTCGACGTAGCAGAACGAGCGGGTCTGGCTGCCGTCGCCATAGACCGTGATGTCGTCGCCGGCGAGCGCCTGGCAGATCACGTTCGAGACCACCCGCCCGTCATCGGCGCGCATCCGCGGCCCGTAGGTGTTGAAGATGCGGGCCACCCGCACCGCGGCGCGGCCGGCCCGGGCGTAGTCGGCGCACAGGGTCTCGGCCGCCCGCTTGCCCTCGTCGTAGCAGGCGCGGGGCCCGGTCGGGTTCACGTGGCCCCAATAGCCCTCCTGTTGCGGGTGCATCTCCGGGTCGCCGTAGATCTCGGAGGTCGAGGCCTGGAGCAGGCGCGCGCCGCTCTCCTCGGCCGCCAGCAGCAGGTGGCGGGTGCCGAGCACGCTGGTGAGCAGGGTGTGCTCGGGATCGGCCTGGTAATGCGGCGGCGAGGCCGGGCAGGCGAGGTTGTAGATCCGGGAGAAGCGCTGGCGCCGCAAGCGGGCCGGCAGGGGCTGGACGACGTCGTGGGTCACCACGTCGAAGCGCGGCTCGCGCTCGAGATGGCGCAGGTTGCGCCGCCGGCCGGTGCCGAAATGGTCGAGGCAGACGACCTCGTGCCCTTCGGCGAGCAACCGGTCGCACAAGTGAGACCCCAGGAACCCCGCGCCGCCGGCGACCAGGACGAGCGTGCTCTCGCGGTGTCTCATGCGGTCGATCCTCTTCCAGCCTGGCCGGACGGGACGGGCCCGCCCGGGACGCCCCCCAGCGCCTCACGAATCCGGGATCTTTGTTCCCGGGCCCGCACCCGCACACAACGCGGCGTCTCACGCCCTCGTTGCGATACAGGGTGTAAGTATTTTTAGGGTGCTGCGCGGCGCTCGCCAGCCCCCGCTTCGTGCAAGACGACCCGGTTCGCGATCGCGTCCCGGAGCGCCGCTTCGAGCTCGGCCGCCCGGCAGGCGGCACTGTGGCGGGCAAGCACCCGCGCGCGCGCGGCCTCGGCCAGGACCGTGCGGGCGGCCTCGTCCTGCCGCTCCAGGATACCCAGCACGGCGTCGGACCCGTCGGCCACCAGGATCTCGCGGCCCGGCGTCAGCACGGTGTCGAGCCCGTCCCAGGCATCCGAGATCAGCGGCGTGCCGCAGGCGGCGGCCTCGAACAGGCGCACGCTCGGGCTGTAGCCGGCGGCGATCATGTCGGCCCGGGTGACGTTCAGGGTGTAGCGGCTGGCGCCGTAGAAGGCCGGGTGATCGGCCGGAGCGACGTGGTCGAGGCGGGCGACGTTCTCCGGCCAGGCGATGTCGTCCGGATATTGCGGCCCGGCGACGGCGAAGCGCCGGTGCGGCGCCCGCCGGGCGGGCTCGATCAGGAGCCGCTCCAGGGTCGGCTGCCGGTCGGGGCTGTAGGTGCCGAGATAGCTCAGGTCGTAGCGGCGCGGGCTCGCCTTCGGCGCGTAATGCTCCGGATCGACCGAGCAGTAGAGCGCCCGGGCCATCGGCGCGCCGTGCTCGCGCTCCAGCCGCTCCAGCGTCGGGCCGCCGGTGAACGACAGGTAGAGGTCGTACGATCGGATCAGCGCCGGCGTCAGGTATTCGTGGTCGCCGCGGGCGAGCTTGGCCAGCGTCACCGGCGTGTCGATGTCGTAGAAGGCCGCGATCCGCCCCGCCCCGTGCGCCGCCCGGATCGCCATCTCGCCGACCGCCAGACCCTCCGGCACGTAGGAGCCGACCATCACCGCGTCGGCGGCGCGCAACCGCGGCATCAGTTCCACGAGGGCGGCGAGGTCGCGGTAGAGCACGAGGTCGCAATAGCCGGGCTCGGCGAGGTCGCGATGGGCGGCGTACCAGGGCACGTCGCGCTCCAGGAACGTGATCCGGTGGCCCCGGGCCGCGAAGGCCCGCAGCAGCGCCCGGTAGGTGGTGGCGTGGCCGTTGCCCCAGGACGAGGACAGGCTCAGGCCCAGCACCACGAGGTCGAGGGGCCGGCTCACGCGGACGCCCCCGACCGGCGGGCGGACAGGGCCCGGCGCAACAGGGCGTCGACCTCGGCGCCGCGGCGCGCATAGGTGTGCTGGTCGAGGATGCGGCGGCGCGCCGCCTGCCCGATGGCGCGAGCCCGCTCCTCCGTGAGCGCCTCGACATGGGCGGCGACGTCGCGCCCGTCGCGGGCGACCAGCACCTCCTCGCCCTCCGTCAGGAACATGTCGAGCCCGGTCCAGGCATCGGTGATCAGGCAGGCGCCGGCGCCGGCGGCCTCGAACACCCGGGTCGCCGGCGACCAGCCGGTGGCGGCCATCGAATCGCGGGCGATGTTGAGCACGGCGCGCGGCGAGGTGTTGAAGGCGTTGTGGTCGGCGGTCGGCACGTGGCCGATGCGGCGCACGTTCTCCGGCAGCGCCCGCCACTCCCAGCCGTTGCCGCCGATGAGGAAGCGCCGCTCCGGCAGGCCCGCGGCGGTGTTCAGGAAGAACTCCTCCACCCGCGCCTCGCGGTCGGGCAGCCGGTTGCCCAGGAAGGCGAGGTCGGCGGAGAACCGCGCTTCCGCCGGCACCGGATGGTGGGATTGGGGATCGAGCGCATTGTAGATCGGCACGCAGTCCTTGGCCCCGAAGCCGCGATACGCCTCCACCACCGGCGGCCCGCCGCCATAGGTGAGGACGAGGTCGAGATCCGGCAGGACCCGCCGCATCGGGTGATCGGGGGCGGCGCCGATCTCGGCGAGCGTCGCCGGGGCGTCGACGTCCCAGAACAGCCGTACCGCGTCGGGGCGGGCGGTGCGGGCCAGTTCCACGAGCAGCAGGTCGTCGAACACGCCGACGCCCGAGGCCTTCACCACCACGTCGGCCCGCGCCGCCTCGGCGATCACGCTCCGCGCGGCCCCCTCGGTGGCCTGGTAGACGACCACCTCGGCCCAGTCCGGCGGGTCGATGTCGCGGTGCTGCTGGCGCTCGAAGGCGTCGGGCTCGTAGAAGGTCGTGCGCCAGCCCCGGCCGGCGAGGTCGCGGATCAGGCCGCGGTAATAGGTGGCGGCGCCGTTCCAGTAGGCGGAGAGCAGGCTGGAGCCGTAGAAGGCGAGGCTGGGCATGCGGCGCGGGGGCTCCCTCTGACGCACCGCGCATCCCGCGATGCTCCCTGACTGTATGCCCAGATGGCGGAGCGGCGGCGTTTGGCAAATCCCGCCGCCGGAGAAACCGAGGCGACCGCCCGCGTTGACACCGCGGAAAGCCCGGCCGATACCGCGCCCGGCTCCCGATGCGCAGACAGATCCTCAAGACCGCGACGATCATCGTCCACGACCTCGTGGCGACGGCCCTCGCCGTGCTCCTCACCTTCGTGATCCGCTTCGACGGCCCGCTCCTGGCCGAGCGGCTCGCCCACCTGCCGGTGCTGCTGCCGCCCTTCGTGGCCTGCGCCGGCCTGGTCTACCGGGCCTTCGGGCTCTACCGGACCAAGTGGCGCTTCGCCTCGCTGCCGGATCTCGCCAACATCGTCCGGGCGGTGGCGGTCCTCACGCTGCTGCTCCTGGTGCTCGACTACGTGCTGGTCTCGCCGGTCGCGTTCGGCATCTACTTCTTCGGCAAGATCGCCATCGGGTTGTACTTCGTCCTGCAGGTCTTCCTGCTCGGCGGGCCGCGGCTGGCGTTCCGCTACCTGAAGTACAGCCGCTCGCGCCAGAGCGCGGCCCGCGCCGCCAGCACGCCGACCCTGCTGATCGGGCGCGGCCACGACATCGAGGTGGTGCTCCGGGCGATCGAATCGGGCGCGGTGCGCAAGCTCGACCCGAAGGGCATCCTCTCGCCGCGGGCCGAGGAGCAGGGCCAGACCATGCGCGGCGTGCCGGTGCTGGGTGCCGTCTCCGACCTCGACGAGGTGGTGGCCGGCATGGCCGCCCGCGGCATGCCGATCCGCCGCCTCGTCGCCACCCCGAGCGCGCTGGCGCCGGAGGCCGAGCCCGAGGCGCTGATCGCCAAGGCGCGCCGCCTCGGCCTGCCGCTGGCGCGCGTCACGAGCCTCGGGGATGCCGGGCGCGGGGCGGAGCTGGCGCCGATCGAGATCGAGGACCTGCTCCTGCGCCCGACCGTCGCCATCGACAAGCCGCGGCTCGAGCACTTCCTGACCGGGCAGCGGATCGTCGTCACGGGCGGCGGCGGCTCGATCGGCTCGGAGATCTGCGCCCGGGCCGTGGCCTTCGGGGCGAGCGCCGTCCTGGTGCTGGAGAGTTCCGAGCCCGCGCTGCACGGGGTCCTGAGCCGCCCCGGGCTGTCCGGCCACCCGGCGGTGAGCGGCGTCATCGCCGACATCCGCGACCGCGACCGCTTGTTCCGCGTGCTCAAGGACTTCCGGCCCGACTACGTCTTCCACGCCGCCGCGCTGAAGCAGGTGCCCTACCTGGAGCGCGACTGGAGCGAGGGCATCAAGACCAACGTCTTCGGCTCGGTCAACGTCGCGGACGCGACGCTCGCCGCCGAGGCCAAGGCCCTGGTGATGATCTCGACCGACAAGGCGATCGAGCCGGTGTCGCAGCTCGGGGTGACGAAGCGCTTCGCCGAGATGTACGCCCAGGCCCTCGATGCCGGGCGGACCAACGACGAGACCCGCCTGGTGGCGGTGCGGTTCGGCAACGTGCTCGGCTCGGTCGGCTCGGTGGTGCCGGTGTTCAAGGCGCAGATCGCCCGCGGCGGCCCGGTGACGCTCACCCATCCCGACATGGTGCGCTACTTCATGACGGTGCGCGAGGCGGCCGATCTCGTGCTCACCGCCGCCTCCCATGCCGACCGCGAGGCCCGTGCGCCCGGCGCCGGCGACCAGCGCGCCGCCGTCTACGTGCTCAAGATGGGCCAGCCGGTGCGGATCCGCGACCTCGCCGAGCGGATGATCCGGCTCGCCGGCTTCGAGCCCGGCGAGGATATCGACGTGGTCGTCACCGGCGCCCGCCCGGGCGAGCGCCTGAACGAGATCCTGTTCGCCCGCGACGAGCCGATGGTGAACCTCGCGGGCATCGACGGCGTGATGGCGGCCAAACCCGTCTTCGCCGACCGCGCCCAGCTCGCGGCCTGGCTCGACCGCCTGGCGGCGGCGCTGGCAGCGGACGACCGGACGGCGGCCGACCGGGTGTTCGGGGAAGCGATCCCGGACTTCCTGCTGCGCAGCGAGGCGGTGGGCGAGACCGCGCGCCTGTCGCGGGCGGGATAGGAGGCGGTCCCGCTCTGGGGATGCCGCATCCGGCCCCGAGCCGGCACGGCTCTCGTTCGGCCCGTTCTCTGTGACGAACCGGGGCCCGCCTCGCCGGACGAGGCTTCGGTCGGCCCGCACCCGGCCTGCGTGCACTTGGTCTCTCCCGGCGCAGGGAGCCGTGGACCGACGCCCGCAGCCCGGCAGGCGCAAGAGCTGTGGCAAGACCTGTGGCAGGAGGCGACGAGTCCCGCCCGAGCAGCGAAGGGCTTCGGTCATCCGTCACGATCTCGTGAACTTTGTACAATTTTAACGTGCGGCACCTCGCGACTGGTTTCTTCGATCGACCCCAAATCCGTGACAGATTTATCCTGTGTGTCTCTCGTCGAGCGAACAGCGCCCTACCTTCCTTCGTCTTTACAAAACATCCCAGGCTTGGTACCGCACGATCATCGGGACTCAGCAGGCCGGCCTGTTCGCACTTTTTGCTCGCGTTCGTCTGATGCGGCAGGTTATGAACTTACTCAAGAATATCTCACGAAATATTTTCCTACCGCGCAGCAATCGTCCCGCAACATCGGGCTTGCCCGAGATTTATCTCGGCGCAACCGATGCCGGCGGCGCCCCTGACGACGCCCCCACAACCATCCCGGCGGCGCTGCAACGGCGCGACCGGGCGGCGCCGCGCGAGACCCCGACGACCCTGCCGGCCGATTTCAGCCCCCAGGGCTATCGCGACTGCAACCCGGATCTCGGAGCTCTGGCCGATCACGAGGTCGCCCTGCATTACAGCACTGTCGGCAAGCCCGCAGGCCTTGCCTACCGGGCCGATCATGTCCCGGGCTTCGACCCGGACCATTTCCGCGAGACCCATCCGGCCTTCGCGCATGCCGACGACACGGCTTGCCGGAACGCCTGGCAGGCACAGGGCGGGCCGGATGCCACCCCGGGGAACCAGGCCGCGCATCTGCAGCGGCTCGGCCTGGCGCTGCCGGCTTACCCGAAGGCCTTTCCGTGGCGCTTCTACACGCGCCTCTACCCGCGCGCCGCCGCCCATCGTTGGGCGGCCCTCGCGCATTTCCTGCGGGAGGGCTTCGCCGAGGTCGCCGATGAGATCCCGTACGGCGACGACGCCCCGTCCTTCCTCATCGCCCTCGGCAACCACCTCGCCGCGCGCGGCCACCCGGCGGCGATCCGGGCCTACGAGCTGGCTATCACGCGGGACGTGACGCCCTCGCCGGCGGCGCGACGGCGGCTCGCCGAGGCCTATGGCCGCGCCGGCGCCTGGGCGGCCGCCCTCGATCTCTATGACGGCCTCCTGGACGATCTCCCGGAAGGCGACGGGGCCGAGTTGCGGGAGGCGGACCTGCGCGGCTTCGTCGGCGCGGCGGCGCGCCGGGCCGCGTGGCCGCGCCTGTTCACCCGGCTGCCCGGGGCGCTCGCCCGGCTGCCGGCGGCCGGCGACGCCATGGCCCGGGAGGTCACCGAGAGCTACTTCGCCGAGCGCGGCCGCGCCGCGCGGGCACTCTACACAGAGGGGCGTCGGGTCGAGGGGGACGCGGTCCTCGCCCGGGCGATCCGGGACGTCGCCGACCTCGCCGCCGCGTGCCTGCCTGCCGGCACGCGGGCCGCGGAGCAGGAGCCGTTCGTCGCCATCCTGGCCCACGGCCTGCCGGAGGGCGCCGGGCGCCGGCTGGACCATGCGATCATCCTCCTCGGCCGCGCCGGTCACGCCGTGCGATTCTTCGACCTCGGCACGGTGCGGGCCTTCGAGGAGGCGCTGCCTGCGGCCTCGGCCGCCATCGTGGTGCGGATGCCGGCCTGGCCCACCGTCGTCCAGGCCCTGGTGCGGGCGCGGCGGCTCGGCGTGCCGACCCTGTACGAGACCGACGAGCTGACCGTCGCGCCGGCTTTCGCGCCGCCCCCGCTAGCGGCGTTCGAGGGCCGGATCGGCGAGCGGGCCTACGAGGACCTGCTCTTCGGGGTCGCGCTCTACCGCGGCGCCGCCGCGCTCTGCGATCACGGCTTGGTGCCGACCCGGGCGCTGGCCCGGCATCTCGACGGGATCGTCGCCACCGGCCGCAGCTTCGTCGTTCGGGACGCCGCCGAGGCGGCGGAGCGGTCGCCGGCGGTGGACGACCGGGTCCGGCTGTTCCTGCACGCGCCGCGGACGCGGATCCTGGACGCCGCCGACCCGGCGGGCGCGGCACTGCTGCACGTCCTGCGGCACGAGCCGCGGGTCCGGCTGACGACGGCCGGCTTCATCGCGCTCGACGACGCCTTCGCCCCCTTCGCCGACCGCATCGACCAGCGCGGCCCGATCCCGGACTGGGAGGAGGCCCTGGCCGGATGCGACCTCAACCTCGTCCTCGCCGACGGGAGCGAGGCCGAGGACTGCCTGGCTCCGACCGGCTGGCTCGCCGCGGCGCGCCGAGGAATCCCGACGCTGGCGAGCGACACCCCCGCCCACCGTGAGACCCTGACGGACGGGACCGACATACGGCTCGCCGCCGGCGGGACGGAGTGGGCCGATGCCCTCGGCGCGCTCGTCGCCGCACCGGACCTGCGCGCGACGCTCGGCGCTGCGGCGGCGCGCCGGGCCGCCGACGCCTTCTCCCCCGAGGCCGCCGGCGAGGCCTACCGCGCCCTGCTCGCCATGCTCCGGAGCCCGACGCCGCGATGACCGTCTCGCCTCGCCTCAGCCTGACGGCCCTGCGCCGCGCGCTCGCCCGCCGCCTCGACCCCGATCGCGGGCGGCCAGGCCCCATCCCGGGCCCCGCTCCGGCGCCGCCCCCCGCACCGGTCGCCGACGACCCGGTTGCGCAAGACGACCTGGACGTGCAGCTCGAGCGCCTGATCAGGGCGATCACCGCCCGGGCGACGACGCTCGCGATGGACGGCTCGTTCTACCACGAGGTCGGCCCGGCCGTCGCCGGCGACCGCCTGGAGGCGCTCTCGGCCGAGGACCTGCTCGCCGCGGCCTTCCGGCCCGGCGCGCGGCTGCTCGATTTCGGCTGCGGGGCGATGCACAGCCGGCCCTTCATCGAATCGCTCGGCTATGCCTGGCAGGGCGTCGACTATCTCGACAGCGTCTCGAGCGGGGTGCGGGACGAGGTGGCGCGCCTCGGCGACGCCGCCGTGCGCTTCTACGACGGGCGCGTGCTGCCCTTCGCCGACGGCGAGTTCGACGTGGTCTGGGCGATGGTGGTGCTCCATCACGTCCAGCACATCGACCTCAGCTTCGGCGAGATCGCCCGGGTGCTGCGGCCCGGCGGCAAGCTGATCGGGCAGGTGGCCTATCTGGAGCAGATGCAGGATTACGGCACCTTCAACTTCACGCCTTACGGCATGAAGGTGGCGGCACGAGAGGCGGGCCTGCGCCTGACCCGGGTCGAGCCCAAGCACGACGCCTTCGTGTTCCTGCTGCGCCGCCTGCTGATCACCCTGACGGCGAGCGACGAGACCCCGTTCAACCGCATGATGGGGCCGGACGGCGCCGTCCACCGCGCCCTGATCGAGACCGGGCGCCGGCTCGGCCTCGACATCCGGACCATCAACCTGCTCCGGCTGCTGTTCTGCACGCATTTCGTGTTCGAGATCGAGAAGGCGCCGTGAGCCCGGGCGGGCTCTCCGAGGCCGGCGCCGCCCCTCGCGCCGGCTGGGCGCGGGCGGGCGCGGATCCCGTGAAGGCGGTTCGGGCGGCCGAGGCCCTGCGGGATGACGGCGACATCCTCGGCGCCGCCGCGATCCTGACCGAGCTGTGCCGGCTGTTTCCCCACCTGCCCTATGGCTGGCGCGAGCGCGCGATCCTGCGGCGGCGGGCCGGGGATGCCGCGGGCGCCGCGCACGACTTCGCCCGCGCCCTGGCGGCGAATCCGGGCGACCTGCTCACCCGGGTCCAGGCGGTGCGCCAGCTCGCCGGCGCGGGCAGGCTCGACGAGGCGCAGGCCTGCCTCGCAGCCTTCGTTCCGCGCACGCCCCAGCAGACCGGCCGGGTGGCGCGGCTCGACCAGCTCCTCGCCTACATGCGGCACCATCCCGAGGCGGAGGCGAGCCGGCTCGCCATGGCCATCCGCACCAGCCCCCGCCACCTCGACGCCGCCGCCGTCGAGGTGCGCATCGCCGCGGCCCTGGCCGAGGGGCGGCCCTTCTCGCTGATCCGGCTCGGCGACGGCGAGGGCGCCTGGATCAGCGACCCCGCGGAGGCGGACGGACGCTTCCGCGACCTTTATCGCCGCAACCGCAAGCGCATCCTACGGACCTGGTTCGGCACCGACGCCCTGATCGACCGCCGTGACTTCCTGGCCCTGCGCGAGCGGTTCCTGGCGACGGTCCCCGCCGCCACGGTGGTGGGCGTCACCTATCCGGAGCGGATCCGGCACGAATACGGCATCGCCAGCCCCGACGGCGTGCCGAGCTGCACCAACGTGCTGCGGCACGTCGCGCCGCTCCTGGATGGCGCGGGCCCGTCCTTCTGCACCCACGACATCCATCTCGACCTGCATCTCTCGGGGGGGTTGCACCGGCTCATCGGGGCCGGCCACCCGATCGGCCTGATCTCCTGCCACCCGCCGCTCGCCGCCGCGCTCGCCCGCCGGCCCGGCACCCGCCTCGCCGCCGCCCTGCTGGTGCCGGAGGAGAAGGAATTCGCCGGAATCATCGGCGCGACCGGGATGCCGGGCAGCCACTATCCGGAGGCCTTCGGCCAGGTGATCGCGCGGCTGCGCGGCCGGGACTGGACCGGGGTGCTCTGGCTCGTCGCGGCCGGCTACCTCGGCAAGCTCTACTGCCACGAGATCGCCGCCCGCGGCGGCGTCGCGGTCGATATCGGGTCGATCGCGGATGCCTGGTCCGGCAAGGCGACCCGCCCGGGCCTCGCCGACCTCGCCCGCTACCGCCTCGGCGACGGCCAGCACCAGGGAGCCCGCCGATGATCGCCGCCACCCTCGACTCTGCCGATGGAATCGTCATGACGACGGACCCTGCCACCGCCCGCGAGCGGGCGTTGCGTGCGCTGGCGACCCGCCAACCCCTGGATCTGGCAGTGGCGGTCGTCACGGCGCATCCGGACGACGAGACGGTCGGCCTCGGTGGAGCGATGGCGCGTCTGCGCAACCTCACCCTGGTGCAGCTCACCGACGGCGCGCCGCTCGAACCCGATGTCGCGGCCCGGGCCGGCTTCCCGAGCCGCCAGAGCTATGCCGCCGCCCGGCGCGGCGAGCTGGTCGATGCGCTCGCGGTGCTGGTCGAAGGGCGCCTCGCCCGCCAGGTCTTCTACGAGATCCCGGACGGCCGGCTGGCGGACCACCTCGCGGTGGCGGTCGAGCGTCTGGTCGAGGACCTGATCCACGTCGACGTCGTCCTGACCCATCCCTACGAGGGCGGGCATTTCGACCACGACGCGGCCGCCTTCGCGGTGCAGGAGGCCTGCGCCCGCCTGGCGCGCCACGGCGCGCACGCGCCGACGCGACTCGAATTCACGAGCTACCACCGGCTACACGGCCTCCTGCGCACCGGCCGCTTCCTCGACGACCCGGCCGCCCCGGAGATCGTCGTGCCGCTCTCGGCCGAGGCGGCGCGCCGCAAGGAGGTGGCTTTCGCCTGCCACCGCAGCCAGGCCGGGAATCTCCGCATGTTCGGGTTCGGCCCCGAACGGTTCCGGGCCGCCCCGACCTACGATTTCGCGCGACCGCCGGGCGGGGAGGCAATGTACGGGATGGAGGTGTGGCGGGGGCTGAGCCGGGCCTTCGCGGGCGCGACGGAAGCGTGATCCCCGCCTGTCCCCCCGCCCGGGTTCAGCGGCCGAAGGCCCTCTGCTCGCCCGCGGCCGTCCCTGCCGCCACCTGCCGTGCGGCGCAGTAGCCCGACACCGTGCCGATCGCCCACAGGACCTTGTCGCGGGCGGTGCCGGTGTCCCGGCGCAGCAGCGCGCGGCCGCCGCTCGCGGTGAAGCGAGCGAGGCGGAAGGCGAGATAGAACAGGCCGTAGCGGTGAAGCCGCAGGACTCGGCCGAAGCCGCGGGCGTAGTCGGCGGCGCGCGCGTGGCGGCCGGTCTCGGCGACCTGGTCGTGATGGACGGTCAGGCCGTGGCGGAACACCACCCCCCTCCCCTGCCCGAGGAGGCGCAGCAGGAAGTCGGTCTCCTCGCCGGAGCGGAACGGCGTCGCGGCGCCGACGCCGAGGGTCTCGTCGAAGCCGCCGATGGCGCGGGCCGCCTCGCGGCGCACGAACAGGCCGTTGGAATTGCCGGAGAACCACACGTTGCGCCGGTCGACCGCCTGGTCGGCGGCGAGGAAGGCGCCGAGTGATTCGCGGCCCGTCGCGTCGAGGGTGCGGCCGGTCACGGCATCGGCCTGGGGATGATCGGCGAACAGCCGCACCACCTCGGCGACGAGACCGGCCGGGTACCAGCAATCGTCGTCCGGGAAGGCGATCAGGTCGCCGCGGCAGCGCGCGAGCCCGACATTGCGGGCGCGCGACAGGCCCGGCGCCGAACGGGCATGGTCGATCGTCAGCCGGTCGCGGTAGCGGCCCACGATCGGCTCGAGGGTGCCGGGCTCGTTCTGGTCGACGAGCACGACCTCGAAATCCGGGCAGGTCTGGACCGCGAGGGACGCGAACAGCCGTTCGAGCTGCGCCGAGCGGCCTCGGGTGCAGACGAGCAGGGAGACGCGCGGCGGAGGATGGGAGGCGTCGGTGGACGAGGGCATGGCGGGCTCGGGGCTCATGGTCGGGTCCTCAGCCGGTGCGCGACAGCCGCAGGGTCAGGTCGGCTGGGGGCTTGGCCGGCTGCGGGCTGGCCGGCTCGGCGGCGGTGCCCGGCCGGTCGGCGGCCCGCGCCTCGCGCACCACCCCCTCGAGGATCGCGAAGATGCGGTCCTGGTCGACCGCGCGGCTGAGATTGTGGTCGGTGCCCTCGAGGATCTGGACCGGGTAGCCGAGGCGGCGGGCGACCCGCGCCTCCGAGTTGCCGAAATGCGCCTGCACCGTCGGGATGCCGAGGTCGTCGGCGCTGTAGACCATGCAGATCCGGGCGCCGCGCCGGCGCAGGGCGGCGACCCGGCCGGCGACGCTGGTGCTCTGCAGCGTCCGCCACGGCGCCCGGGTGGTCCAGCGGTCGAGGCGGGCGGCGGCGTCGCGCACGAGCGCGCGGGCGATCCTGGCGACGCTCAGGTCCCCGGTGAGGATCCGGCGCCAGAACCGGCCCTGGCGAGCCCGCGCCATGTAGCCCTGGCTGTGGCGGAAGGTGTCCCGCACCATCGTCTCGATGTCGGTGCCGGGCTTGAGGGCGAAGCGGTACAGGTTGACCAGCACCGCGGCGCGCAGGCGGGAATCGCCGCTCAGCGCCTGGAACGCCTGGTAGGCGCCGCTGCAATTGCCCAGCACCACGCCGGGCGCGAAGCCGGAGGCCGCGAGGTGGTCGATCGCCGCCGTCACGTCGGCGACCGAATCCGCCGCGTAGAGCGGCAGCGAGCCGTCCGGCCGCGCGGGACTGTCGCCGATGCCGCGCAGGTCGAAGCGGAACGAGGCGATGCCGGAGGCGGCGAGCCGCCGGGCGAGCCGCGTCGTCTGCCGGCCGTGGCCGGCCCGCGGGTTGCGGCCCGAATTGACCACCAGCACGGTGTCGCCGGTCCAGGGGCCGTTCGGCCGGCACAGGATGCCGACGAGGCCGGGGCCGAAGCGCGACACCTCCTCCTGCCACGCCGCATCCGCGAGCCGGCACGGTCCCGGCAAGGGGTCGGGCGAGGAGACGGGGAGGGAGCCGCCGGCCACCGCGAAGTCGCGCACCAGCGCGAAGGTCTGGTCGGGCGTGCGGGAGAAGAGCGGGTCGGAGACGAGCTGGGTCAGGTCGGGGAACGGACCGGTCTCGACCTCGCTGCCCAGCGCCCGGTATCGCTCGCCGAGGGCATCGACCTTCGGGCCGAGCAGCAGGATCCGCGGCGCCGGCGCGCGCTCCGCCGCCGCGAGGTCGAGCCGGGCAAGGTCGGCGAGGGTGCGGGGCCCGAGCAGGAAGCTGCCGACCATCAGCGAATCGGGCTCCTGCGGCATCGGCGTGCGGTCGGGCATCACGTCGATGAGGCGGGCCTGCATCGCCATCTCGCGGCGATAGGCCTTGCCGGTGGGAAACGGCGCCAGCATCACCAGCCGGTCGATCTCCGCGCCCGAGAGCGCCGCCAGGGTGGCGCCGAGCCGCAGCCCAACCACCACGATCTCCTCCGCGCCCGCCTGCTCGCGCAGGAACGCGACGCCGGCCCGGATCGTCTCGAGCGCCGCCGGGATCTCGGGGCCCGCCGGGTCGCGCGAATCGCCCTGGCCCGGATAGTCGAAGCGCAAGGCGGCGCAGCCGGCACCGGCGATCATCCCGGCCAGCTCGCGCCAGGAGCGGTAGGCGCACCATTGCTCGAACCCGAAGGTGCCGCACAGGAGCACTCCGCGCCGGCGGGCGCCCGGGCTGTACCAGCCGAACGCGTCGCCGAGCATGACCGGGACCGGCTCCGCCGCGATGGGCTCGTCGATGAGCGTCTGGCCCGCGCCATCGGTCAGCATCTGAACTCTTCCCTCTTCACCGCCGCCGAGCAACGCCGATCGCGCCGCTCCGGTCGATTGTTCTGGATCTTCAAGTTTGCTGCAGTGTCACCGGCGAGGCCGGCCCGCCGTCGTCGGGCGGAGGTCCCGCGGGCTCACGAGCGGGCGACGCGGACCGGGCGGCTCCGCGCCCGGCTCGCCAGCCGCAGGCGCAGGATCATCGCCAGGAAGACCACGACGTCGACGGTGTAGCGGCGCCCGAGGCGGCGCGGCTCGCGCAGGAGACGGAACAGCCATTCGAGCCGCGCGAGGCGGAACGCCGCGGGCGCACGCACCGCCGCGCCGGCGGTGTAGTCGAGGAGGGCGCCGACCCCCATCAGCAGCCGCGCGTCGATCCGCGGCGCGTGCTCGGCGATGAAGGTCTCCTGGGCCGGGTTGCCGAGGGCGACGAGGAGGATGTCGGGCGAGGCGGCGTTGATCTCGGCCAGCACCGCGCCGGTCTCCTCCGGCGCGAAATAGCCGTGCCGCACGCCGACGATCCGGTGCTGCGGATAGACCAGCGCCAGGTTGCGCGCCGCCGCCTCGGCGATGCCGGGCCTGGCCCCGAGCAGGAACAGCGTGCGCGGCTGCGTCTCGGCGACCAGGAAGGCCGGGACCAGATCGGTGCCGTTGAGGTTCTGCCGGAACGAGCGGCCGCGAAACAGCAGCGAGCACAAGTCGATGCCGAGCCCGTCGCTGACCAGGACGAAGCTGCGCAACGCCGCCGCGTAGGACGGGGTGCACAGGGCCTGCAGCAGCATGTTGGCGTTGCAGAATCCAAGGCAGAGCTGCGTGCGCTGATCGAGGACGGCGCGCAGGCGCCCGAACAGCTCGTCGCGGGTGATGTCGCTGACGCTGACGCCCTCGAGGTCGAGCCGGTCGACGCTCGCAGCTCCGGGCGCCGTATCGAGGGCGCTGTCAGGCATGGGACGCTTTCCCTATCGGTTGGATGATCCGTGTCGAGGCAAGACCATCGCCGGCACCGGTAAAGAAGTCCCAGCGGGATCGGCCCTCCGTCCAGTGAATGCACCCGCCCGCCATGCAGATGCAGCCTTAACTTCGCACAAGGTTAATGCGGCCTTCGACAGATGCCGACAAGCCACCGGCATAGTCACGGAACATGGCTAAGCTTGTCGTCTTAGGCCAGCCCGGGCGATGCTTTTGCGGCAATGGGGCCAAGGCGCGACGTCGCGTTAAAGTCCCGATAGGGGATCGCTGATAACCGTGAGACGTGGCGGGCGCGGGCGCCCCGCCGCCCGAGCCGATCGCGGCGCGGGCTCCACCGATGAGGCGACCGACACGATGCTGACACTCGTCGCGCGGCTGCGCCGGTCGGGCCGCTCGCAGCAATTCGCCTCGGCCTTCGTGGCGCGGATCGCCAGCGCGGTGCTCGGCTTCGTGATGCTGCTGGTCGCCAGCCGGCTCCTCACCACCTACGAGTACGGCGTCTACGTCTTCCTGTTCACGCTCGGCAGCGGGCTCGGGCTGATCGCGGCACTCGGCCAGCAAAACCTGGTGCTCAAGCATTACCGCGCGCAGGACGGCGTCACGCCCCACAACGACGCGCTGGTGCGCTACAATCTCGGCTGGCTCGCGGGGGCGATCGCCCTGATGCTGGCCCTCTGCGTCGTGGTGTTCGCCGTCGAGGACGCGCTGCCCGACCCGTATCACCGGCTCCACCTCGCCTGCGCCTTCGCGGCGGTGTTCGCCGTCGCCGAGTACCTGCAGAGCTACTTCCGCATCCACGGCCGGATCTGGCTGGCGCTGTTGCCGCGCGAGGTGGTCTGGCGCGGCGCCTGCTCGGTGCTGCTCTGGGGCGCCTCGCTCGCCGGCCTCCTGACCGGCGCCACCGAGGCGATGGAGATCGTGCTCGGCCTCCTCCTGGCGATGACGCTCTACCAAGTCTCTCACCTCGCCACGCATCACGGCTGGGATTGCTGGCGCGGCGGCTTCCGCCACCGGGAGAAGGGGCCGGCCTGGCGCGGCGAGAGCCTGCTCTTCACCGCCAACAACGTGATGGTGGCGGTGACCGCCTTCCTCGAGACCGTGATCGTCGGCGCGATGCTCGGCATGGAGCAGGCGGCGTTCTACTTCGTCGCCCTGCGCTACGCGACGCTCGTCAACCTGCCGAGCGCGGCGATCGACACGGTCAGCATGCCGATGATCGCCAGCCACTTCCAGGCCGGCGACCGCGAGGGCGCCCAGCGCCTGGTCGGCCGGCTGTCGCTGGCGAGCTTCGCGATCTCGGCGGCGGGCGCCGTCGTGATGGCGGTCGGCGCGCCCTTCGCCCTCGCGTTGTTCAAGCCCGATTTCGCCGCCCACACCGACGTGCTGATGGTGCTCAGCCTGTCCTCGGTCGTGACCGCGTTCTTCGGGCCGGGCGCCTCGCTCCTGACGATCGGCGGCGGCGAGCGCTACATCCTGGGAGCGAACGCGGTCCTGTTCTCCGCCTACGCGGTCCTGCTCTGCCTCGTGGCGGTCCCGTTCGGGATCCTCGGCGTCGCGGTGGCGAATGTGGGCTGGACCGTGGTGATCAACCTGGTGCTGGCCCGCTGGGTGCGCCGGCACTGGAACGTCGACAGCCGGGCCACCGCCTTCTTCACCCGCCGGGCCTGGGAGCCCGTCCCCCACGTCCCCTCTTCCGACATCGCCCCGCAGGCGGCCGAGTAAGATGCGTCACCTCCTCGTCCTCGCCGGCTTGGCCTCCGCCGGCCTGATCGCGGCCGTGCCCCCCGCCACGGCCACCGCCACCGCCACCGCCCCGCTATGCTTGCGCGGCGTCAACATCAGCGGGGCCGAGTTCGGCACCGTGCCGGGGCGCTACGGCTTCGACTACCTCTATCCCTCGGCCGGGACGATCAGCCGCTTCGCGGCCCTCGGCCTCACGGCGATGCGGCTGCCGATCCGCTGGGAGCGGTTGCAGCCGCAGCTGCGCCAGCCCCTCGACCCGGACGAGCTCGCCCGCCTCGAAGCCGCGGTCGCGGCCGCGACGCAAGCCGGGATGCGCACGGTGATCGACCTGCACAACTACGCCTATCATGGCAAGGCGCGGGTCGATTCGGAGATGGTGACCCCGGAGGCCTTCGCCGATGTCTGGCGGCGCCTGGCGCGGCATTTCCGCGGCGATGCCTCGGTGGTGTTCGGGCTGATGAACGAACCGCACGACATCCCGGCGGCGCGCTGGCTCGTCTCGGCCAATGCCGCCGTGGCGGCGATCCGCGAGACGGGCGCCAGGCAACTGGTGCTGGTGCCGGGCTCCGGGTGGACCGGGGCGCATAGCTGGACCGCCGACCTGCCGACCGGCAACAACGCCGCGATCATGCTCGGGGTGGTCGATCCGGGAAACAACGTCGCCTACGAGGTGCACCAGTACCTCGATGCCGATTTCTCCGGCACCCATGCCGAATGCAGCCGCGGCGCCGACGCCCTGCAGGCGGTGGAGCGGATGACCGAGTGGCTTGCCCGGAACGGGCGCCGGGCCTTCCTCGGGGAGATCGGCGCCTCCGGCCGCAGGGGCTGCCCGGAGCGGCTGCGGGCGGTGCTCGACCACCTCAACCGCAATCCCCAGCAATGGGTCGGCTGGACCGCCTGGGCCGCCGGCGAGCTGTGGGCGCCGGATTATCCCCTCAAGCTCGATCCCGGCGGGGCCAACGCCCCGGTCGTGGCCGCGGTCCAGGCCGCCGCCCGGGCCGAACCGTCCTGCGAACGCTGAACGAAGAGCCACCGACGATGCCGGCCGCCCCCCTGTCGATTCTGCACGTGGTCCGCCAGTTCCTGCCCAACCGCGGCGGGCTCGAGGATTTCGTCGCCAACCTCGCCCGCGAGCAGGCCCGCCTCGGCCATCGCGTCCGGGTGCTGACCCTCGACCGGCTGTTCTCGGCCCCCGAGATGCGGCTGCCGGCGCGGGAAACCCTGGAGGGGATCGACATCGAGCGGATCCCGTTCTTCGGCTCGCACCGCTATCCGGTGGCGCCGTCGGTGTTCCGCCACCTCGGCGACGCCGACCTCGTCCACGTCCACGCCATCGACTTCTTCTTCGACGCCTTCGCGCTCGCCCGGCCGATCCACCGCCGGCCGATGGTGGCGACCACCCATGGCGGCTTCTTCCACACCAACGCGCATTCGCGCCTCAAGAAGCTGTGGTTCGACGGCCCGACCCGGATGAGCGTGCGTGCTTACGAGGCGATCGTCGCCTGCAGCGACAGCGACGCGCGGCTGTTCCAGGCCATCGCGCCGGGCACCATCACGGTCATCCAGAACGGCGTCGACCTCGACAAGTTCGCCGGAGCCGCCGCGCCGGAGCCGCGCCGCGCGCTCCTGACGATCGGCCGCTTCGCCCGCAACAAGCGCCTCGACCGCCTGCTCGCGACCATGCAGGCGCTCAACGCCGAGGGCCCGGACTGGCGCCTGCGGATCGTCGGGGTGCCCTCCGACATCACCGCCGCGGCGCTCACGGCCGAGATCGACCGGATGGGCCTCTCCGGTGCGGTCACGCTCCATACCGGGCTCGACGCCCCGGCGGTCCGCGCGCTGATCGGCCAGTCGAGCCTGTTCGTCTCCGCCTCGGAATACGAGGGTTTCGGCATCGCGCTGATCGAGGCCTTGAGCGCCGGCCTCGTCCCGGTGGCCCATCCCAACGACGCCTTCGCTTGGCTTAAGGAGCGCCACCCCTTGATCACGCTGGCGGATTTCGCCGACGCCGACGCCGCGGCCGGGGCGATCCGGGGCGCCTATGACCGCTTGGCGCGGGGCGAGGTCACGCGCGGCGAGGATCTGTCGGATTACCGCTGGTCGGGCGTCGCGGCCCGCTACATCGCGGTCTACAAGGCGGCGCTCGCGGAAGCCGGGCACGGGGTGGCGGCGACGGCGGCGTGACGTTGGTGAGTGCGCGGATGACGCGCGGATGACCCCTCCCCCCCTCTGCGGGGCAGGCCGGGAGAGGGGCAGCGCGACGCTCATCCAGGACGTGCCCGTCGGAACGGGTCCGCCTCATCCGGAAGCGGCGTCCCCCTCCCTCCCCGGTCCGTGGGGCCCCCTCCCCCGCCGGAGGGGGAGGGGTCATGCGCACGCGGCGCCCACCCCGCATCAACACACCGTTAACCCTCATCCGCGACCCTGGCCGGGCGTCCCTCCCCCGGGCCCGCGCCCAGGGTGCTCGCCTCTTCGCGTCGGATCGTGCGATAAGCCGGCGAGCCCTCAACCAAGGATGACAATGCATCTCGTCGTGACCGCCCACACCGCCAACGGCCCGCTCTCGCACCAGCGCACCTCGCCCGAGGAGGCCCTGGAGAAGGCGCAGGAACTCGAGGCCGACGGCCACGATCACGTCGTCATCACCGACATCACCGGCCGGGACTACGCGCCGCCGGAATTCGACAGCCTGTTCCTCAATCCCGGCACCTGACGGTCATGTCCGGGATCACGATCTACGTCGATGCCGATGCCTGCCCGGTGAAGGACGAGATCTATCGCGTCGCCGGGCGTCACGGCGTTCACGTCGTGGTGGTCGCCAACGCCTTCCTGAATGTGCCGCGCGAGCCGTGGATCGAGCGGGTGATCGTGTCGGACAAGTTCGACGCCGCCGACGACTGGATCGCCGAGCGGGCCGGCCCGCAGGCGGTCGTCGTCACCGCCGACGTGCCGCTGGCGAGCCGCTGCGTGAAGGCCGGTGCCAGCGTGCTCGGGCCCACCGGCAAGGCGTTCACCGATTCATCCGTCGGCATGGCGCTTGCCACCCGCGACCTGATGCAGTCCCTGCGCGAGGCCGGCGCGGTGACCGGCGGCCCGAAACCGTTCTCGGCGAAGGACCGATCCGCCTTCCTCGGCGCCCTCGACCGGGCCCTCGTGCGGCTGCGGCGAAAGCCCCAGGGCGGCTGACGCCGCGTCCGGCGAACTTAACATCCCCCTGCGGGTTCCTTGTCGGCGGCTGTCCTGTCGCCGCCGGGAGAGCCAGCATGTCGGTCGAGGAGAAGACGGTCCATTACGACAGCCCGGCCGGCGGATGGGGCTCGGTGCGCGGCATCGCCGAGGTCTTCGGCAAGGAATGGGCGACGCCGCTCGCTACCGAGACCCTGTTCCGCCAGAACAAGCCGAAGGGCTTCATGTGCGTCTCGTGCTCCTGGGCGAAGCCGGCGAACTACCATCCCTTCGAGTTCTGCGAGAACGGCGCCAAGGCGACCCTGTGGGAGCTGACGACCCGGCGCTGCACGCCCGAGTTCTTCGCCAAGCACACCCTGACCGAGCTGCGCGGCTGGAGCGACTACGAGCTCGAGCAGACCGGCCGCCTCACCCACCCCTTGCGCTACGATCGCGCCAGCGACCGCTACGTCGCTTGCGGCTGGGACGAAGCGTTCCGGGCGATCGGCGCCGAGCTGCGCGGGCTCGATCCGAAATCGGTGGTGTTCTACTCGTCGGGGCGTGCCAGCCTCGAGACCTCGTACCTCTACGCCCTGTTCGCCCGGCTCTACGGCAACAACAACCTGCCCGATTCCTCCAACATGTGCCACGAGACGACGTCGGTGGCGCTGAAGAAGGTGATCGGCGCCAGCGTCGGCACGGTGGTGTTCGACGATCTGTCGAAATGCGATGCGATGTTCTTCTTCGGCCAGAATACCGGCACCAACTCGCCGCGGTTCCTGCACCCGCTGCAGGAGGCCTCGAAGCGGGGCGTGAAGATCATCACCTTCAATCCCGTGCGCGAGCGCGGCTTGGAGAGCTTCACCAACCCGCAGAGCCCGGTCGAGATGCTGACCCGCAAGGCGACGCCGATCAGCAGCCAGTATCACCAGGTCCGGCCCGGCGGCGACATCGCGGTGATGCTCGGCCTGTGCAAGCATGTCTTCGCGGCCGACGACGCCGCCAAGGCCAAGGGCACCCGGGTCCTCGACGTCGACTTCATCGCCCAGCACACGACCGGGTTGGAGGCCTTCGAGGCGAAGGTCCGGGCGACCTCCTGGGAGGAGATCGAGCGTGAATCCGGCCTCAGCCGCGCCGACATCGAGGCGGCGGCGCAGGTCTATGTCGAGGCCGAGCGGGTGTGCGCCTTCTACGGCATGGGCCTGACGCAGCACGTCAACGGCTTCGAGAACGTCGCGATGGTCGTCAACCTGCTGTTGCTCAAGGGCAATATCGGGCGTGAGGGGACCGGCGTATCGCCGGTGCGCGGCCATTCCAACGTGCAGGGGCAGCGCACCGTCGGCATCTCGGAGAAGCCCGAGCTGGTGCCCCTCGACCGGATCGCCGAGCAGTTCGGCTTCGAGCCGCCGCGCGACAAGGGCGTCAACACCGTCGAGGCCTGCGAGGGCATCCTGTCGGGCGAGGTCCGCAGCTTCATCGGGCTTGGCGGCAACTTCGTGCGGGCGATTCCCGATCAGGACCGGATGGAGAAGGCCTGGACCCGCATGCGCCTGACCGTGCAGGTCGCGACGAAGCTCAACCGCTCGCACCTCGTCAACGGCGAGATCGCCTATCTCCTGCCCTGCCTCGGCCGCACCGAGGAGGACAAGCAGGCCGGCGGGCCGCAGGCGGTGAGCATCGAGGACACGTTCAGCTGCATCTACGGCTCGCTCGGCCGCCGCACCCCGGCGAGCGACTTCCTCAAATCCGAGGTCGCGATCGTCGCCGGCATGGCCAAGGCGACCCTGGCGCCGAACCCGAAGGTCACGTGGGACGAATGGGTCGGCGATTACGGACTGATCCGCGACGAGATCGCCAAGACCTACCGGGAGGAGTTCCACGACTTCAACGACCGGCTCTGGATTCCCGGCGGGTTCTACCGCGGCAACTCCGCCCGCGACCGGATCTGGAAGACCGAGACCGGCAAGGCCACGTTCACCGCGCCCGCGATGCTGTCGGCGACGGGATTCGAGGACGAGCCCGGCCGCTACCGCCTCATCACCATGCGGTCGAACGACCAGTTCAACACCACGATCTACGGCTACAGCGACCGCCTGCGCGGGATCGAGGGCACCCGCGACGTGCTGCTGATGAATCCCGGCGAGATCCGCCGGGCGGGCCTCAGCGAGGGCCAGGTCGTGTCGCTCGTCGGCGATGCCGGCGACGGGATCGAGCGGGTGGTGACCGGGCTGACGGTGACGCCGTTCTCGCTGCCGGACGGGTGCCTGGGCGCCTATTACCCCGAGATGAACCCGCTGATGGCGCTCTCGCACCACGACGTGCACTCGAAGACGCCGGCGGCGAAATCGGTGCCGGTGCGGATCCGGCCGGAGCCGGGCGGCCCGAAGACCGACCGGCGCGAGCCGACCGGGCATTCGGCGCATCCGATCTGAGGGGGGTGGATCTGGTCCCGGACAGCCGCGTGGCGGTCGGATCAAACCCTTTCGAGATCAGGCGCGGGATCGCCTCTCCTGGCGATTCCGGGCTTGCCCGGTATCGCTGCAAGGTGTGGGAGAGGGGAGGCCTGTGCTCTTTTCTTCCCCGAACTGCCCTATCGGTGCGGGTAGCAGGCGAAAGTGCGAAACGGTCTTCTCAAGAGGCCGGTTCTCAGGGCGCCAGGTCGCCGACCGGGCCCTTGACCGGGGTGTCGGCGCTGTCGAGCACGGTGTTGCTCACCGGGGTGGGCTTGATCACCGCGCGGTCGATCGCCGGCGGGGCCGGCAGCTGCAGCTGCTCGCTGGTATAGGCCCAGGCCTGCGCCACCTTCCCGGGATCGTCGTTCAGCAGCGCACCGTAGCTCGGGACGATCCGGCGGATCGTCGCCTGCCACTCGGGCGTGGCGACGTTCTTGGGAAAGACCTTCTCCAGCACCTGCAGCATGATCGGCGCCGCCGTCGAGGCACCCGGCGAGGCGCCGAGCAGAGCAGCGATGCTGCCGTCCTTGGCGTTCACGATCTCGGTGCCGAGCTTCAGCACGCCGCCCTTGTCCTTGTCGCGCTTGATGATCTGCACGCGCTGGCCGGCCTGCCACAGGCGCCACTCGCCCTTCTTGGCGTTGGGGAAGTACTCGCGCAAAGCCGCCAGGCGGTCGTCGTCGGAGAGCATGAGCTGCCCGGCGAGGTATTCCACCAGCGGGTACTCGTCGAGGCCGACCTTCATCATCGGCCAGACGTTGCTGGTCGTGGTCGAGGTCAGCAGGTCGAAATACGAGCCCTCCTTGAGGAACTTGGTCGAGAAGGTCGCGAACGGCCCGAACAGGATGACGCGCTTGCCCCCCAGCACCCGGGTGTCGAGGTGCGGCACCGACATCGGCGGCGAGCCGACCGAGGCCTTGCCGTAGGCCTTGGCGAGGTGGAGCGTCGCGACGTCCGGATTCTCGTTGATCAGGAACGAGCCGCCGACCGGGAAGCCGGCATAATCCTGGCCCTCCGGGATGCCGGAGGCCTGGAGCAGGTGGAGCGCGCCGCCGCCGGCGCCGATGAACACGAACTTGGCGTCGACCGTCTGGCGCGACCCGTCCTTGAGGTTGCGCGCGGTGACCCGCCAGGAGCCGTCCGGGTTCTTGACGATGCCCTGGACCTCGGTCGAGACGTCGAGGCGGAAGGTCTTCTGGCGCTGGAGATGGGCGACGTACTGGCGGGTGACCTCGCCCCACTCGACGTCGGTGCCGAGCGGCGACCAGGTGGCGGCGATCGTCTGCTTCGGATCGCGCCCCTCCATCATCAGGGGCACCCACGTCTTGAGCTGCTCGGGATCGGTCGAGAACTCCATCCCGGCAAACAGCGGGCTCGCCTTCAGCGCCTCGTAGCGCTTGCGGAGATACGCGACGTTGTCGTCACCCCAGACGAAGCTCATGTGGGGGGTGTAGTTGATGAAGGTCTTCGGGTCCTTCAGGACGCCGTTCTTCACCTGCGAGGCCAGGAACTGGCGCGTGACCTGGAACGCCTCGTTGATCTCGATCGCCTTGGCGATCTCGATCTTGCCCTTCTTCTCGGGGGTATAGTTCAGCTCGGCGAGGGCCGAGTGGCCGGTGCCGGCGTTGTTCCAGCCGTTCGAGCTCTCCAGCGCCACCTGGTCGAGGCGCTCGACCATCCGGATCGACCAGTTCGGCTCGAGCTGGTTCAGCCACACGCCGAGGGTCGCGCTCATGATGCCGCCGCCGATCAGCAGCACGTCGACCGTGTCGGCGCCTTGCGCGAGGGCGAGCGAATCGGGCAGCGCCGCGGCCGCGAGCCCGGCCGCAGCGCCGCCGAGGATCTGGCGCCGGCTGATGCCCGTCGGGCAGGTGGTCGTGTCGTCGGCGCGCATGGCCCAATCCCGTTCTCGTGCGGGCCGGCAGGCGCGTGGGCGCCTCCGGCCGTGACCGGCGTCGAAGCGCGATCGAGCGGACGTGCTCGTTCGCAAAGCCGTTCGGGTGGGTTTCCTCGAGGATGGTCGCGGCACCCCGACCGGGATCGGTCGGTCCCTCGCGACGCGTCAGGCCCCGCTTCCGCGTGTGGTCGGCGGAGGAGGTGTCCACTCGCCGGAAGCGCGAGGCGGCGCACCGCGGATGAATCGCGGGCCGGCCCCAGTGACGGCAAGCGCGTTGGCCGGTTAGGCTCGATGCTGTTGCGGCGGGCTCATAGACGATACGGACGGCAAGGACAATCGCCGGGAGCATCCCCAGGGGCATCCGCCCGGTCCTCGGCGGTGCCGGCTCCCCTGCCCTCACAGCGGCGCGGCGATCACCTCGTGCAGGGTGACCGGACGGCCCGCCTCGCGGGCGAGGCGCAGCAGGGTCGATTGGCGGAAGCGCGGATCCGCCGTGACCTCGCGGCCGATCCAGTCCGGCATGGTGAGCACCTGCGCCTCGTGCTCCAGCTCGACCTCGGCCAGGACCATGCCCGACAGCGCGCCGCGATACTCGTCCACTGTCCAGACCACGCCGTCATGCGGCACGCAGTGGCGGGTCTTCTCGATCAGGCAGGTCTCGCAGACCAGGCGCAGCATCGCCTCGGCATCGGCGCGGGGGATCTCGTACTCGAATTCCGGCCGCGCCAGGCCGTCGCGCCGGCCCTTGATCGTGAGCCAGGCCGTCTCCTCGCCGAGCCGCACCCGGACCTTGCCGCCGGCGAACTCGCCCACGAGCCCGTCCGTGAGCCGGCTCCGGCTCACGGCATGGTCGCGCCACCCCGCATGGGCCACCAGGAACTTCCGCTCGACCTCGTACCGCATCACTCTCGACCGTTCACGCCCCGCCCGTCGGCCATGACCTTGCGACGACCGAGCCGGCTCGGCCTTCGCCGAGGCGGCGCGGCTGATAGCCGATCGCGCCTGTGAGGACCAGGGCGATCCATCCCCCGCGCGCAGAGGCGCGGAATACTCTCCTTGGGCTGATGTTCCTGCATCATTTTTGCCCCAGGGTCATCCCGTCGCGACGATCACCGTCGGGACAGGGCGCGACCCTGCGGGCGGACAGGACCGCCTCACTCCGCCATCAGCCGGCGGAGCGCCCCCGCATACCGCGCCGCCACCGCCTCGCGGGCGACGTGCCGTCCGCCCACGACGACCCTGCGGCCCGCCACCCAGACCCCCTCCACCGCGCGGGAGCCTGCGGCGAAGATCCAGCCGTCGAGGAGGGCGTCGCCCCGCCGTTCGAGCAGGGCCAGGTCGGCGCCGTCGAGGGCGACGCAATCGGCCGGCGCTCCGCGCGCGAGCCCACCGCTTTCCGCGGCGAGCGCCTGGGTGCCGCCGGCGAGGGCGGCGTCGAACAGGGCGCGCCCGGTCGAGGCGCCGGGAGCGGCGAGCACGTTGCGCTGGCGTTGGCCGAGGCGCTGGGCGTATTCGAGCTGGCGCAGCTCGTCGGCCGCGCCGATCAGCACATTCGAATCGGTGCCGACCCCGTAGCGCCCGCCCGCCGCGACGAAGCCGGGGGCCGGGAAGATGCCGTCGCCGAGACTCGCTTCCGTCACCGGGCACAGGCCGGCGACGGCCCCGCTCGCGGCGAACCGGGCGGTCTCGTCGGGCGTCATGTGGGTGGCGTGGATCAGGCACCAGCGCGCATCGAGCCCGACCCGATCGAGGAGCCACTGCACCGGCCGCGCGCCGGACCAGCTCACGCACTCCTCCACCTCCCGCGTCTGCTCGGCGGCGTGGATGTGGACCGGCCCGCCTGCCGCGAGACCGATCGCGGCGGAGAGGTCCTCCGGGGTCACCGCCCGCAGGCTGTGGGGCGCGATGCCGAGGGCCGCGCCGGGGAGATTCGCCACGGCGGACCGGGACGCCTCGACCAGGCGGGCGAACAGGTCGAGGTCGCTGACGAAGCGGCGCTGCCCCTCCGTCGGCGCGGCGCCGCCGAAATTCGACCGGCGGTAGAGCACCGGCAGCAGGGTGAGGCGCAGGCCCGTGAGCGCGGCCGCCGCGGCAATCCGCTCGGCCATTTCGGCGACATGGGCGTAGGGGCGGCCGTCGGGCGCGTGGTGCAGGTAGTGGAACTCGCCGACCCGGGTGAAGCCGGATTCGAGCATCTCGACATAGGCCTGCGCCGCCACGGCTTCGGCCTCGTCGGGAGTCATCCGCAGGGCGAAGCGGTACATCGTCTCGCGCCAGGTCCAGAACGTGTCGGCGCTCGCGCCGCGGCGCTCGGCGAGCCCCGCCATGCCGCGCTGGAAGGCGTGGCTGTGCAGGTTCGGCAGGCCTGGCACCAGCACCGCCACCCGGACGTCGCCCGGCTCCGGCGCCCGGCCGGCCTCGACCTCCGAGAAGCGCCCCTCCGCGACCGTCAGCCGGAGATCGGCCTGCCAGCCTGTCGGCGTCAGGGCGTGGGCGGCGTGCAGCACGGTCATCGGCGCGTCTCCTGCATTGGGGCTCGGCACTGTGACCCGAACGGCCCGCTCGCGTCCATTCATGTCTATACAAACTGGATCTCTCATGTCTATACATATGAGCGATTCACCGGGAGGATGCGGGTATGAGCGAGGCAGAGCGACCGCCGCAGGTCTGGCGCAACGTCAGGCTCGCCACCTTCGCGCCCACCCTCCCGGGCATCGGCGCGGTGGAGAAGGGCGCGCTCGCGATCCGCGACGGCCGCATCGCCTTCGCCGGCGCGGAGGCCGACCTGCCGGGGGCGGCGCTCGCCGGGGCCGAGACCATCGACGGCGAGGGCCGCTGGATCACCCCGGGGCTGATCGACTGTCACACCCACCTCGTCTGGGCTGGCGACCGGGCCCACGAATTCGAGCTGCGGCTCGCCGGCGCCTCCTACGAGGAGGTGGCGCGGGCCGGCGGCGGCATCGTCTCCTCGGTCGCCGCCCTGCGCGCGGCGAGCGAGGACGATCTGGTGCGCCAGACCCTGCCCCGGCTCGACGCGCTGCTGGCCGAGGGCGTCACCACCGTCGAGGTGAAGTCCGGCTACGGCCTCGACCTGCCGGGCGAGCGCAAGGCGCTGCGCGCCGCCCGCCGCCTCGGCGAGGTCCGGCCGGTCGGCATCCGCACCACCTTCCTCGGCGCCCACGCCCTGCCGCCGGAGGCTGGCGGCGACAAGGACCGGTACATCGCCGAGGTGGCCGGCACGATGCTGCCGGCGTTGGCCGCGGAGGGCCTCGTCGATGCGGTCGATGCCTTCTGCGAGGGGATCGCCTTCTCGCCCGAGCAGGTCGCGCGGGTGTTCGACCGCGCCGCGGCGCACGGCCTGCCGGTGAAGCTCCACGCCGACCAGCTCTCGAATCTCGGCGGCGCCGCGCTCGCCGCCCGCTACCAGGCCCTCTCGGCCGACCACCTGGAGCATACCGACGCGGCCGGGGCCGCCGCCATGGCGGCGAGCGGCACCGTCGCGGTGCTGCTGCCCGGCGCCTACTACTTCATCCGCGAGACCAAGCTGCCCCCAGTCGACCTGTTCCGGCGCTACGGCGTTCCCCTGGCGGTCGCCACCGACTGCAATCCGGGCACCTCGCCGCTGACCTCGCTGCTGCTGGCCATGAACATGGCCGCGACGCTGTTCCGCCTCACCGTCGATGAGTGCCTGGCCGGGGTCACCCGCGAGGCCGCCCGCGCCCTCGGGATCCTCGCCGAGGCCGGCACCCTCGAAGCCGGTAAGCGCGCCGACCTCGCGGTCTGGTCGGTCGAGCGGCCGGCCGAGCTCGTCTACCGGATGGGGTTCAACCCGCTTCATGTCCGGATCCGGGCGGCTCGCGACTGAGTGGCCGCCCTCATGACGCGACGGACCTGACATCCACCGGGTCATTCCGCGGCCGCACGGCTTGGCCCGGAATCCAGGACCGCAGGTGGAAAAGAACAAGGCGGACCGCGCCCCGCCTTGTCCCGAACCATCATCGCTTCCGACGTCCGGGCTCCGCTGCGCGGCCCCGGACTGACGATCGAGGGTTTGAACTCTTCCGGTTTCATCAAAGCACTGTCCGACTCACGTGACCGTCCGGAGCCCCCAGCCATGACCCGCATCGACAACGCCCGCACCATCCGCGCCCCCCACGGCTCGACCCTCACCGCCAAGAGCTGGCTCACCGAGGCGCCGCTGCGGATGCTGATGAACAACCTCGATCCCGACGTCGCCGAGCGGCCGGGCGAACTCGTCGTCTATGGCGGCATCGGCCGGGCGGCGCGGGACTGGGCGAGCTTCGACCGGATCGTGGCGGCCCTGCGCGACCTCGACGACGACCAGACCCTCTTGGTCCAGTCCGGCAAGCCGGTCGGCGTGTTCCGCACCCACGCCGATGCCCCGCGGGTGCTGATCGCCAACTCGAACCTGGTGCCGCACTGGGCGACCTGGGACCACTTCCACGAGCTCGATCGCAAGGGCCTGATGATGTACGGCCAGATGACGGCCGGGTCCTGGATCTATATCGGCAGCCAGGGCATCGTGCAGGGCACCTACGAGACCTTCGTCGAGATGGGCCGCCAGCATTACGCCGGCGACCTGTCGGGCCGGTGGATCCTCACGGCGGGCCTCGGCGGCATGGGCGGCGCGCAGACGCTCGCCGCCACCATGGCGGGCGCCTCCTGCCTCGCCGTCGAGGCGCAGGCCTCGCGCATCGAGTTCCGCTTGCGCACCGGATACGTCGACGTCCAGGCCCGCGACCTCGACCATGCCCTAGAGCTGATCGCGGAATCCGGCCGGACCAAGACCCCGCGCTCGGTGGCACTTCTCGGCAACGCCGCCGAGATCTTCGGCGAGCTCTACGCCCGCGGCGTGCGTCCCGACTGCGTCACCGACCAGACCTCCGCCCACGATCCGGTCAACGGCTATCTGCCGGCGGGCTGGACGGTGGCCGAGTGGGAAGCCAAGCGCGAGAGCGATCCGGCCGCGGTGGCGGCAGCCGCCAGGCGCTCGATGGCGGTGCATGTCCGGGCGATGCTCGATTTCCACCGCGCCGGGGTGCCGGTGGTCGATTACGGCAACAACATCCGCCAGATGGCGCTGGAGGAGGGCGTCGAGGACGCCTTCGCCTTCCCGGGCTTCGTGCCGGCCTATATCCGCCCGCTGTTCTGCCGCGGCGTCGGCCCGTTCCGCTGGTGCGCGCTCTCGGGCGACCCCGAGGACATCTACCGCACCGACGCCAAGGTGAAGGAGCTTCTGCCCGACAACCACCACCTCCACCGCTGGCTCGACATGGCGCGGGAGAAGATCCGGTTCCAGGGCCTGCCGGCGCGGATCTGCTGGGTGGGCCTCGGCGACCGCCACCGCCTCGGGCTCGCCTTCAACGAGATGGTGCGCACCGGCGAATTGAAGGCGCCGATCGTCATCGGCCGCGACCACCTCGATTCCGGCTCAGTCGCCTCGCCGAACCGCGAGACGGAGGCGATGCGCGACGGCTCGGACGCGGTCTCCGACTGGCCGCTCCTCAATGCCCTCCTCAACACCGCGTCCGGCGCGACCTGGGTCTCGCTGCACCATGGCGGCGGGGTCGGGATGGGCTTCTCGCAGCATGCCGGCATGGTGATCGTCTGCGACGGCAGCGAGGCCGCCGACCGGCGCCTGGAGCGGGTTTTGTGGAACGACCCCGCCACCGGCGTGATGCGCCATGCCGATGCCGGTTACGAGGAGGCGGCGGCCTGCGCCCGGGAGCACGGGCTGGATCTGCCGAGCCTGGGGTGAGGGTTTTCCCCGGGTTACGAGGACGTTCGGACCGGTCCTCCTGACGGTTCTCGTCCTGAAGCCGTGTCCGATCGTTCGTCATCACGTTCAAGCCCACGCCGTCATTCCGGGCTCTGCTGCGCGGCCCCGGAATGACGCGAAGGCTGTCCGTACCGGTGAGGACAGTTGGGAGGTTCTGATACCGCAGCGCCTTCGAACGAACTCGTTCGAAGGCACGAGGGTATGAGATCGGGATTGTGCTGACGTGAGAGCCGGTCCGCCGTGTCCAGACACCCTGCCCATCGTCGATGAGCCCTCCCGATACCGTCCGACGTACTTCGGGAACTTCCCATTCTCACGCCGCAACCCTGGCGAAGACGCCCGCACAGGGCGAAACCGGCCCTTGCTCGATTGGCCGCTGCCGATCCCCGGAGCCGCCCTCCCGCGCCCGCCCTGTCCACTGACGCAGGGTCCGGAATGGTGGGGAAACCGTGCATGATCCGGTCCCCGACCGGTCGCCCATCCCCGCTGTCCCCGATGTACGCCGCTCCGCCGATCCTCGTGCCATCCACCGCCGACGACCGCGAGTGGCGCCACCACACGGCGCGGTCGAGGGTCGGCCTCGCCCCGATGCCTTCGTTCCCGGATCAGTCGCTGCCGGGGCGTACTTCACGAACGGTTCGCCATGATCCTGATCCACGTCAGCCGTCGTCCCGCATCGCCCGATCCATCCCATCCGTTCCTGAATCCGCTCGTACGATGCGAGGTCTGACGAGTCGAGAACGCGATCCTCCACCCCGGAGAGTCCCACAGGAAAGCTTTCACGAGTCACGTCCTGCCGCTCCCGCTCCCTTCGACAGATGCGGTGGCCAGGTGATTCGTTCCGATGAGGCCTGTGGACTCCGGTGGACGCTCGTGGACGGCGACTCGACTCGGGTCTTCTCGGTTCGGGGGCTCGGTCGATGGGTGCGGACTCGGGGCGTGAGTCGTTGTCCGGCTTTTCCCCAGAATGCACCGCTTAGAGTGTTACAGGAATCTTTATGGATTTAGGCGCTTCGGCGGCGGCGATTCCCGAAACGCGCCCAAATGCTTAATGCGAGTCGGCCGTTCCCGTTGTGCCGAGGATCTGTCCCCGTTGTACCGCGAGTCCTGTCCCCGAAGTGCCGTGCCGGCGTTCCCGATCGCACGGTGCCCGTTCCCGAAGTGCCGATCCGACCCTGCGGCGTTCCCGAAGTGCCGAGTCCACCCGACTCGTTCACAGGGATTCCGGGGATTTCTCCTCGGGCACCCCCCGTCCCCATGGCCCCGGACCCGTACATCGGGAACGGGAGGCCTGTGGATCAGTGGGCGTCGCGCACGAAGCGCTCGGCGAAGCCCAGGAAGGCGCTCTCGTAGTTCTTCGGCTCGCGGTCGGCATCGCCTTCGAGCCAGTGGTCGAACTCGGTCTTCAGCCCGTAGACGTCCCAGCCCGGATGGGCCTTGCGGCAGAGCGCGATCGTCTCATCCGACAGGTGGCGGAACAGCGGCAGCTCCTGTGCCGCCTTCGGCTTGCGGGTGCGCTTGGTGGGGCTCTTGGGCTTCGGCGCGGCAGCGATCAGGATCTCGTCGGTCACGAGGTCGCGGCGGATCATCCGCAGGTGCGGCTCGCCGCGCTCCTTGTCCTCGATCCGCAGCACGAAGCCCGGCAGCTCGTCGGCCTTGGCGATCTTGGCGATCTCGAACTTGAACCGGCGATAGGTGCCCTCGGCGCCCGACTTCTCGAACAGGGTCGGCAGGCTGATGGCGAAGCCCCCCTCCCCTGCCCCGCCGGCATGCTTGCGGGCGATGCGGTAGAGCCAGCGCTCGCGTCCGCCGGTGATGCCGAAATAGGCGGGATCGATGGCGAGCACGCCGCCATCCATCAGCACGCCCTCGTAGAACCAGTCCGACAGGGTGATCGACATGCCGCGGCTGGCATTGGTCTCCTCGTCGATCGTGTCGTCGAACGAGTCGATCCAGCTGAACTGGCGCTCCTTGCGCTTGGCCTTCTCGGCCCGGATGTTGGTGCGCACCGAGGTCGATTGCAGGCGAAACAGCGCGTCGCGCAGGAGCTTGTACTGCCGCCCGCCAGTCTCGCGGCCGATGCCCTTCAGGAGGTCGTAGGGCATGAAGTTCAGCTTGCGCGGGATGTCGTTGCGGCCGCGCTTCTTCATCTCGCAGATCGTCGAGGCGGCCCAGATCAGGATGTCGGCATCCCAGATCGTCGCCATGCCGTAGGCCTGGTTCGGCAGCACCCGCACCCAGACCGAGCCGTCCGGGCTCGTATAGTCGATCTCCTTCAGGCGCTTCTGCTTGGCGATCGAGAAGAACGGCCGCTCCATCGTCTCCCGCTGGTCGCGGAAGTGCACGAAGGGCACCACCATGTCGATCTGGTCGTTGCGCCGATGGCTCATCGTCACGCCCGTGTCATGCCCGCATCCGGCAGCCCCGGCCCCTGCCGCGCCGTGCCGCTCCCTGCCGTCGTGCCGTCCAACATCCCGCTCATGCCGACGACGCTAGGACCCGCCCGCCTTCCAAATCGTGGACGCCAATGGGTTTTCGGAGGTCGTCCCCGATCCTCTTCAATCGCGGTTAACGTCGATTCCGGATTGCGGCGTTCGTCCAGGCGGCCGGCGCGGCCCGGAACTTCCCCCGCCCCCGCGCCGTTCTCCCGCAACAGCCAAGCTCAGCCTGAGACCTCCCATGCGCTTCGTCACCGCCGCCCTCCTCCTCGCCACCAGCCTCACGGCCGCCCAGGCCCAGGGCACCGTCCGGGGCGCACAGGACGGTGCGGCAAGGGGCGAGGCGATCGCCGGACCGGTCGGGGCGGTGGTGGGGAGCGCCATCGGGGCCGCCGTCGGCACCGCCAACAGCATCCTGGGCATCGACCGGCGCGAGCGATTCCGCATCTACGCCGCCGGCGAGCGCCGGCCCTCCTTCGCGTATCAGGGGCCGATCCGCGCCGGCACCGTGCTGCCGCCCGAGGGCGTGATCTACTACGACGTGCCGCCGGAATTCGCCCTCAAGGGCTACAACTACACCATCGTCAACGACCACCCGGTCCTGGTCGAGCCGGGCACCCGTCGCATCGTCGAGGTGATCGACTGACGGGGATAGGCCGCGATCGTTCGTGACGCCGGGGCCGGGTTCGGGGTAAGAGCCGGTAGGAAGAAACCCCCGTCCGGAATGTCACGCCCCTCCGATCCTCCGAGCGTCGTCTGCGACCCTGGCCGCCTGGCCGCGCTCGAGGCTCACGCCGTCCTCGACACCCTGCCCGAGCAGGGCTTCGACGACGTGGTGCGACTGGCGAGCCGCCTGTGCGACACGCCGGTCGCGCTGGTGAGCCTCGTCGCCGGCACCCGGCAATGGTTCAAGGCCCGCACCGGCTTCCCCTTGGCCCAGACCGACCTCGGCCGCTCGGTCTGCGCCCACGCCCTGACGCAGCCGGATTCGCTCCTCGTCATCCCGGACCTGACGCAGGACCCGCGCACCCGCGACAACCCGCTCGTCACCGCCTCGCCCGGCATCCGGTTCTATGCCGGGGCGCCTTTGCGCACGCCGGAGGGGCACGTCCTCGGCACGCTCTGCGTGATCGACTACGTGTCCCGGCCCGAGGGCTTAAGCGCGACCGAGGCGGACGACCTCCGCGCCCTGGCGCGCCAGGTGACGGGCCATCTGGCGATGCGCCGGGCGGCCGCCGAGCGCGAGGCGGCGCTGCGGGCGGTGCAGGCCACCGAGGAGCGCTACCGCCTGGCGGCGCGCGCCACCAACGACGCGATCTGGGACTGGGACTTCGCCACCGACCACGTGCTGTGGAACGAGGCGCTGCAGGCCGCCTACGGCCACCCCCTCGCGGAGGTCGCGCCGACCGGGGCGTGGTGGATCGACCATATCCATCCCGACGACCGCGCCCGGATCGACGCCTCGATCCACGCCGTCATCGACGGCGCCGGGACGGTGTGGAGCGACGAGTACCGCTTCCGCCGCGCCGACGGCTCCTACGCCGACGTCCTCGACCGCGGCTCTGTGATCCGCGACGCGGCCGGCCGGGCGATCCGGATGATCGGCGCCATGCTCGACCTCACCGAGCGCCGGCGCGCCGAGGCGGCCCGGCGCGATTCCGAGCGCCGGCTCGATCTCGAGCGCAGCCTGCTCAAGTCGGTCTTCCGGCAGGCGCCGGTCGGCATCTCGGTCGCCGGGACCGAGCCGGGCGCGCCGAACCTGATCAATGCCCGGGCCGAGGCGATCCTGGGCCACAGCCTCGGCGGGCCGGCGCTCACCCGCTACCAATCCTTCCGCGCCGAGCATGCCGACGGGCGCATCTATGCCCCGGACGATTACCCGTCCCTGCGCGCGCTCCGGGAGGGCGCCGTGGTGACCGGCGAGGCGATGCGCTACCGCAACGCCGCGACCGGCGCCCTGCGCCTGCTCGAAGTCTCCAGCGCCCCGGTGCGGGACGAGGACGGGACGATCCGGGCGGCGGTCACGGTCTTCCTCGACGTGACCGAGCAGCGCCGGGCCGAGGCCCAGCTCCGTCGCCTCGCCCTCGTCGCCGAGCAGTCGAGCGACTTCATCGCCATCGCGGATGCCGACGGCATCATCGACTACGTCAACCCGGCCGGCCGCGCCCTGGTGGGCCTGAGCGAGGACGCGGCGCGGGGAGCGCATCTCACCGACGTCTTCGCCCCCGAGGACCTGCCCTTCGCCGAAGGAACCATCCTGCCGGCGATCCGGGCCGGCGGCAGCTGGAGCGGGGAATACCGCCTGCGCCATCTCGCCAGCGGAGCCGTGGTGCCGGTGCGCTACAACCTGTTCGCGCTCCGCGGTCCCGGCGGCGGCTTCGAGGGCTTCGCGGCGGTGAGCCACGACATCTCGGCCCGCAAGGCGGCCGAGGCGCGGCAGGAGATCCTCAACCGCGAGCTGAGCCACCGGCTCAAGAATACCCTGGCGATGGTGCAGGCGGTCGCCGTGCAGACCCTGCGCAACGCCACCGACCCGGCGGCGGCCCGCGACGCGCTCGTCGCCCGCCTGGTGGCGCTCGGCAAGGCGCACGACATCCTGCTGACCGGCGAGGGCGAGAGCGCCGACCTGCGGGCGGTGCTCGAGGGCGCGCTGGCGATCCACGACGACGGCCGCCCCGGCCGGTTCCGGCTCCAGGGCCCGCCGGTGCCCTGCGGCGCCCGGGCGGCCCTGTCGCTGACCCTGATGGCGCACGAGCTCGCCACCAACGCGGTCAAGTACGGCGCGCTGCGCCATCCCGACGGCTACGTCACCCTCGACTGGGCCGTCGCCGGCCGCGCCGGGCCGGTCCTGTCGCTGCGCTGGCAGGAGCATGGCGGGCCCCCCGTGACGCCGCCCGCCCGCAAGGGGTTCGGCTCGCGCCTGATCGAGCGGGGACTCGCCGGCACCGTCGACGGCGAGGTCGCCACGCATTACCCGCCCGAGGGCGTGGTGTGCACGCTCACCGCGCCGCTGGCGGAGCTGCTGACGGGCGAGTGAGGGGCGTCCCCTCCCCTCCCCTTCCCTACGCCGCCGCCACGCCCCGCTCCGGCCGCGCCCGCAGCACCGCGAGCCCGCCCCCGCTGACCACCAGGATCACCGCCGCATACAGGTCGGCGGTCGTCGCGTAGCCGAGGCTGCGGGCGAGGAAGCCGGCGCCGACCGCCGGCAGGCTGAAGGCGAGGTAGCTCTGGACGTAGAAGGCGGCGAGCAGGCCGGCGCGCTCGTCGGGCCCGGCGAGGGGCATGATCGTGCCGAGGCAGCCGAGGAAGCTGGCGCCGAAGCCGCCGCCGGTGACGAGCGTGCCGAGGATCAGCACCGGCACGCTGGCCAGATGGATGCCGGCGACCACGATGACGACGCCGAGCGCCGTCGCGAGCACCCCGAAGGTCAGGTTGTCCCGGGGCGTCCGGCCCCGGCGCACGCTCACCGAGACCGCCCCGGCCACCATCAGCGCGGTGACGACGGCCCCGCCGGTGAGCGGCGCCCGGCTGCCGGTGGCCGCCGCGACGACCGAGGGCACCAGCGAGAGGTAGAAGCCGCCGAGCGTCCAATTGGCGAGGTTGATCGGCGTCACCAGCGCCAAGGAGCGCCGGATATGGGGCGGGACGGCCATGCGGGGCCTGAGCGAGGCGAGCGCCCCCGGCCGCGTCGCCGCGCTCTCGGGGATGAGCCGGACCGCCAGCGCCAGCCCGGCGAAGACGCAGGCGAGCAGGCCGTAGACGAGGTGGAGCGGCAGCGGCGCGACCTGGATCAGCGCGCTGGCGCCGAGCGCGCCCACCGCCATGCCGGCAAGCGGCGCCACCGCGTTGACGACCGGGCCGCGGGCACGGTCGACATCGACCAGGGCCGCGCCGAGGGAGGCGGCGGCGATCCCGGTGGCGAGGCCCTGGACGATCCGGGCGACGACGAGCCAGGCGGCGCCGTAGCCGACGAGCAGGAACAGCCCCATGGCGACCGCCTCGAGGAGCAGCGCCCCGGCGATCACCGGCCGGCGCCCGAGATGGTCGGACAGCGAGCCGGCGACGAGCAGCGCCTTGAGCAGGGCCACCGCGTAGACCGCGAAGACCAGGGTCACGAAGACCGGCGAGAGCGCCAGGGTCTCCTGGTAGATCCGGTAGAGCGGCGTCGGGGCCGCCGCGGCGGCGAAGAACGCCCCGAGCGTCACGGCGTGGACGCCGAGCGGGTCGAGCTGCCAGGATCCTTGACCTCTGCGCATCGCCATGCCCCTTAAAGCAAACCCGTTGCGTTAACGATCTAGAGCCGCGGGGTGCTAAAAGCAAATTCTTTGCGTTTGGAGGATGGCGGCGATGGCGGAGAGGGAGGCGGGACCGCGCCCGGGCGGGCGCAGCGCGCGCGTCCAGGCCTCGGTCCACCGCGCCGTGCGGGCGCTGCTCGCCCGGATGGACCGGGCCGAGGTCACGATCCCGCTGGTCGCCGCGGAGGCCGGCGTCACGCCCTCGACGATCTATCGCCGCTGGGGCGAGCTGAACGAGCTTCTGGCCGATGTCGCGGTCGAGCGGCTGCGCCCCGACATGGTGCCGGTCGAGACCGGTAGCGGGCGGGGCGACCTCCTGGCCTGGGCCGAGCAATATGCCGAGGAGATGTCCTCGGGCCTCGGCCGCGAGATGATCCGCGACGTGCTGGCGGCGGAGGGCGCCGCCGGTCCCCGGCGCTGCTGCTGTTACGCCCGCCAGCAGATCGCCGTCATCGCCGACCGCGCCGCGACCCGCGGCGAGGCGTTTCCGGATCTCGACGCGGTGCTCGACGGCGTCATCGCGCCGATCCTGTTCCGGATCCTGTTCGACGAGGCGCTGGGGGGTGAGCGGGTCGGGGTGCTGGTGGAGGGGGTGTTCGCGGGGTTCGGGCGGCGGGCATGATGACGGCCCGATCCAGCGGGCGCGCGGCGCAATCCCGGGAACCGCGCCGGCCTCGGGAACGCGCGGGCAGCGTGCCGCTTCGTGCCCTCCCCCCTGTGGGTCCGGATCCCGGGCTCGGCTGTCGCGGCCCGGGATGACCCGGAGGGTGTCACGGCCGCGGTCGGCTCACGACGCGCCCTCCCCCGCCGCCAGCAGGCAGATCCGCCGCGTCACCCGCCACGCCGTCGCGAAGGCCGGCACCGGCAGGAACTCGAACCGCGAGTGGAAATTATAGGCACCGGTGAAGTAGTTCGGCGTCGGCAGGCCGCGGGCCGAGAGCGCCGCGCCGTCGGTGCCGCCGCGCATCGGGATCTGGTTCGGCGTGACGCCTTCCGCCGCGAAGGCCGCGAGCAGCAGGTCGACCGGGCGGCGATCGTCGCCGAGGCTGTCGTGGATGTTGCCGTAGGTGTCGGTGATCCGACACTCCACCCGGCCCGTCGGATAGCGGGCCGCGATCTCGTCGGCGACCGTGTGCAGGCGCGCCTTGCGGGCGGCGAACCCGTCCTTGTCGAAGTCGCGGATCATCGCCTGCAGGCGGGCCTCGCCGGAATGGGCCTGGAGGCCGTTGAACCAGATGTAGCCCTCCCGGCCCTCCGTGTTCTCCGGCGTCTCGGCCCGATCGAAGCGGGCGATGAAGTCGTGCGCCATCAGGAGCGGGTTCACCATCACGCCCTTGGCCGACATCGGATGCGCGGCGACGCCGGTGAACACGATCTCGGCGCCGGCCGCGTTGAAGGTCTCAAACACCACCTCGCCCACCGCGCAGGCATCGATCGTGTAGGCGAAGTCGCAGGGAAAGCGCGCGAGGTCGAGGGCCTTGGCACCGCGCAACCCGATCTCCTCGTCGGGCACGAAGGCGACCCGGATGTCGCCATGCGCGTCCTCCGGCGTCAGGGTGGCGAGCAAGGTCATCAGCACGGCGATCGCCGCCTTGTTGTCGGCCCCGAGGACGCTGGTCCCGTCGCCGACGATCACGTCCTCGCCGGTCCACGGCGCGATCTCCGGGTGCTCGGCCGCCCGCAGCCAGATGTCCCGCTCGCGGTTGAGGCAGAGGTCGCCGCCGTCGAAGCGCAGCACCTGCGGACGGATCTCGGGCGAGAGCCCGACATCGACGGTGTCGAGATGGGCGACGAAGCCGATCGGCGGCACGCCGGGCCGGGTGCCGGGCTTTCGCGCCGTCAGGATCGCCTGCGCGTCGAGCTCCACCTCGGTGAGGCCCAGATCGCGCAATTCCCCGGCCAGCAGCTCGGCGAGCGCCCGCTGGCCCGGGGTGCTCGGCAGGGTGGTCGCGCGGGCATCGCTCTGGCTCGCCACCGCGAGGTAGCGGACGAAGCGCTCGACCAGTTGCGCCCGCAGGGCCGTCTCGTCCGGCATGGTCCGGTCCATCCTCAGCTGAGCGCCACGGCAAAGCCGCGCTGCACCGCCGGCCGCGCCATCAGGGCGTCGTACCAGCGTCGCACATGGGGGTGATCGGCGAGGTCGACCCGGTGCCGGGCGTGGCGCCAGGCCCAGCCGAGGATCGCGAAATCGGCGATCGAGAGCGCGCCAGCGACGTACTCGCCCTCGGCGAGGCGCCGGTCGAGCACGCCGTAGAGCCGGCGCGTCTCCTTCTGGTAGCGCTCGAGCCCGTAGGCGCGGTCTTTCTCGTCGACGGTCAGGAAGTGGTGGACCTGGCCCGGCATCGGCCCGAAGCCGCCCATCTGCCACATCAGCCACTCCATCGCCTGGACCCGGCCGCGCCCGCCGGCTGGGAGGAACAGCCCGGTCTTCTCGGCGAGGTAGACCAGGATCGCGCCGGACTCGAACACCGAGATCGGTGCCCCGTCCGGCCCCTCGGAATCGACGATCGCCGGAATGCGGTTGTTCGGGCTCAACCGGAGGAAGTCCGGCTCGAATTGCCGGCCCTTGGTGATGTCCACCGGCTCGACCCGGTAGGGCAGCCCCATCTCCTCGAGGGCGACGCTGATCTTGCGCCCGTTCGGCGTGTCCCAGGTGTAGAGCTGGATCATGATGCGCCCTCCTCCGGGGCCGGACCGTAGGACGGTTCGGGCGCGGAGTCGCGCCGGTTTTCGGCCGGGCGGGTCGCGGCGGATCCGCTTCCACGGCATGGCAGGGCCTGCCGCAGGCGACCGGGCCTGATCTCTCCCCGTCGTCTCCGCCGCCCGGCGTGGGGCGGGAGCGGAAGGCGGGGCATGGCTCGCTCGCGCGCGCGTTTCCGTCCGTGACCCCCGACCTCCCCTGCCCGGTCATCCTGGGCTTGAGCACGAAAGTGCCACATGCCCGCAAATGACGCACAATTGTGCTTGTGCGCCGGGCCGTCGCCGGGTACCACTGTGATCACAGACACGACACAGGCTGCCCTCGAGAGCGGCCCGAAGTCTGGGGAGGAACGCCCTCACAGAGGGCCAGCACCGCCGCGACGCCATCGCGGCGGTGCTTCCGTGATGGGCTCAGGCCGGCGAGCGGGCCGTGCCGGCCGCCAGGCCCCGCCGTGAGCGCAAGCCGCCGGAACGGGGCCGCCCCCGGGTCGCTACCGGCACAGCGGCTTCAGCCCAGGATCGCGACATCCGGCAACGACGGTCTCCACGGGGCGGACGATCCTGGTATCGGGTCGGGTCGCCGCGTCAGGCCTCCCTCCCCGGCTCCGGCGGCTCCGGGAACGGCGTCCAGTGGGTGAAGGCGTCCGGCGCGTAGCCGTACTCGGTGGTGGCGACGTGCCAGGGCCGGCCATCCCCGGCCCGTCCGGGATCCCAGCGGATCACGGCGCGCCGGTCCGGCACGTCCCGGTGGATGGCGATGATCCAGCGGCCGTCCTGTGGGGCGCGATCGATGGGCCTCCAATCGGTCATCGGCTGCTCCGCGGCGATTGTCCTCAGCACGACCAACGCGCCGGGCCCGGGCCCGTTCGCGTCAGCGCGGGGCGGCGCCGCGGGCCAGGCGCTCGCCGGCCTCGCACTCGCGCAGGTAGGTTTCCCGGTTGTCGCCGGTGATGCCGCTCTGGTCGGCCTTGGCCTCGCAGATCTGGCGGCCGTCGGCGGCGCCCGGTTCGGGCGCAGCTTGAGCGAGGGCGGTGGCGGGCGAAAGGAGCGCGAGAATCAGCACGGCGCGGCGCATCGGGGGCCTCTCGGGTCGCGGGCGGGACATCTGGAGACATGTCCCGCCCGGCCGTCCGGTTCCCCCATCAGGGCCGCGAGCGGCCGGCCCGGTAGGCGGCCAGGATCTCCGGCAGCCGATCGAGGACGTAGTCGGCCAGCCCCGGCTCCAGGCTCTCGTCGAAGGTCACCGCCACCCGGTCCTTCCCGCGCTCGATCCGGGCGATGCCGCGTCCGGCTTCGTCGCTCCACACCTGCGGCGCCGGCCGTGGTGCGGCGGCCGGTGCGAGCGCGGCCAGCAGCGTCGCGAAGCGCTCGTTGGTCGGCTTGTCGGCGAAGGCCGGGTCGGCAATGAGGCGGGCGATCCGGTCGGGGCGCGCCGCCTTGATCCGCTCGGCGAGCAGCATCCAGCGCGGGCGCCCGGCAGCCGGCGCCGGGCCGATGGCGCGGACGATCTCCGCCGGCACGGTGCGCGCCACCGAGATCAGGGTCGAGAGATCGCCCTTGCCGACGCCCATCGCGGCGGTGATCGTGGCGCGGGCAAAACCGTGCTCCTCGAGCCGGAGCGCGAAGAAGGCCCGCTCGATGTAGCTCAGGTCCTGGCGCTCCAGGTTCTCCTTGCCCTGCGCCACCACCAGCTCGGCATCGGAGAGCGGGCGGACCACGGCCCGGACCGGCCGGGCGAGCCGGTGCGCCGCCTGGATGCGCCGGCGACCATAGGCGACCTGATAGCGGTCCGGGGCGTCGGGATGCGGCCGCACCAGGATCGGCACCTGCTGGCCGCTCTCGCGGATGCTCTCGACGAGGGCGGCGAGGCCCGGATCATGCGCATCCGCCACCCGGTCGGCGATGAAGGAATCGTCGATCCGGCCCGGCTCGATCTCGACCACGACGCTGCCGGCCTCGATCTCGGCCGCGGCATCGGCCCGGGCGGCGAGGCCACGCAGGGTGCTGCTCATCGCCCGCACCGGGCCGCTGCGGCTGCGCTCCGGGGGCCTGACGTCCGGGCCCGTGGGGGTGTCCGGGGTGGCGGGGTTTGCATCTGCAAACTCCGGCTCGGCGGCGTCCGGGTTTGCAGCTGCAAACGCCTCCGGCTCGGGCGCCGGCGGGGCGGCCGGACCGGCGGGCTTCGGTGCCGGCCGGGCGCCGAACAGCGCGTCGAGGTTCGACTTGCGGCTCATGACCGGCCCCAGGCACGACGGATCAGGCCCTCGATCTCGCCGTTGACCGCCTCGAGGGATTCGAGCGCCCGGTCATAGGTCGAGCGGGTCACGCTCTCGCGGCCGATCTCGTAGAGGGTCTGCTTCGACAGCCCGGCATCCGACACCGCCGAGGATTTCAGCATCGGCGCGGTCAGCACCGCGTCCTCGAACAGCGTGCGCAGCATCCCGACGATGCGGGTCTGCGGCGCGTCCTGCTGCTCGTAGCGGGTCACGAGGTAGCGCAGCCAATCGTATTGCAGCCGCCCGCCGGATTCCGCCACCACGCCGAGCAAATCCTCGGTCATCGCCAGGAACTGGCTCATCGAGGCGACGTCGAGCATCTGCGGATGCACGGTGATGAGAAGCGAGGTCGCGGCGCAGAGCGCCGAGAGCGTCAGGTAGCCGAGCTGCGGCGGGCAATCGATCACCACCACGTCGTATTCCTCCGCCACCGTCTCGATGGCGTGGGCGACCCGGTCGAAGAACAGCGGCTCGCCGGCCCGGCGCCGGCTCAGTGCGCGGGGCGTCTCGTGCTCGAACTCCATCAGCTCGAGATTGGCCGGCACCAGGTCGAGGCCGGTGAAATAGGTCGGCCGCACCACCTCGCGCAGGGGCTTGGCGTCGTCGTAGCGGATCGCGCCGTACAGTGTCTCGTCGGCGCCGACATCGAGTTCGGGCTGCACGCCCATCAGGGCCGAGAGGCTGGCCTGGGGATCGAGGTCGATGGCGAGCACCCGGTAGCCGCGCAGCACCAGGGACTGGGCGAGGTGGGCGGTGGTGGTGGTCTTGCCCGACCCGCCCTTGAAGTTCGCCACCGCCACGACCTGCAGGTGCTCGTTCGCACCCCGCCGCGGGTGGTAGCGGCGGCCGCCACGGGTGTTCTCGTCGAGGTAGCGGCGCAGGCCGTGTATGTCGGCGAGGCTGTAGGAGCGCCGGCCGTTGGACGAGACCTCCGGCTGCGGCCCGAGCCCGTCGGCGGCGAGCTGCTGCAGCCGCGACACCGTCACGCCGATGATCCGGGCGGCCTCGGTCGAGGTAAAGCGCCGCAGACCCTTGGCGGCGGTGGGCGGAAACAGGCCGGACGAGATCGCCTGGAGCTGCTCGCGCAGGATCGACGCATGGGCGCCGATCATCGCAGCGGGCGCGACGGGGGCGGGGGGATGCGGCGGCGTATGCTGATTCATGCTCGCGAGCCCTGCTTGCAGAAAAATCGCCGGTTCGGCGTTCAAACTGCAATTGGCCTGTTCGAGCCCCGATTCGCAATCGCCGCCGCCGGTTCGACGCAAGCCTCGCGCAAGCCCGAGCGCCGAGGCGGCCGCCGATCCGGCAGGGCGACGGCAGGGGAGGGAGCGCCCGGCCCGCCACCTGGACCGGGACCTCCGGACGGACATGCGGCTACCTCGAAAGAGGGCTGCGCCGGCCGCTTCAACGCGCACGCCCCCGGCGCTAGGGTCTGGGTCGGCGCCGACCCCGCCTCCGCCGGACAGGGGAGACCACGGACATCCGCCGCACGGCCCCCACGTCCAAGGTCAAGCTCCTCCGGCGGAGCGGCTTAGGCTGAGACCACGAAAGGCTTAGGCTCCCGCCTCCCTGGATGAAATCCGTAAGCTTGACGGAATCCTCCGCCCGACTCCGCGATGGGATTTGCCAGCCGTTAAGCCGGGTCGAGTTTAGTGGCTGACATCAGCTCCGTTCGAGCGTCCTGCGCCGCAGTGGAGCAGGTGTTTCGCTAAAATAGACGCCCGAAAATTTACCAAGATTTATACCTGACATTGCACCCTCATCTGCGTGATGAGAGTGTCGTCTCATACAGGAAGGTGGAGCCTCATGGTCGAAATCTCCGATATCCGGGACGTGCTGAAGTCGCTCGAGTCGCTGAAGGGGGTGGTCGACACGCTGTCGGACGACGACGACCTGTTCGAGAAGGGCCTCGATTCCTTCGGCTCGGTCCAGCTGATGCTGGCCCTCGAGGAGCGGTTCGAGATCGAGTTCCCCGACTCGGCGCTCGGCCGGCGCTCGTTCTCGACCATCCGCATCATCCGGGACACCGTGGCGGGCCTCGCCCAGCAGGAGGCCGCATGAACATGCACGTCGAGGTCGCGGCGGCTCAGCCCGTCGCGACGCCGGTGCCGGCGGGCGGCCTCGACGCGCGGGCCAAGCGCGTCGCGGACATCGCCGCCCGGCACGCCGACGCGGTCGATCGCGAGGGCCGGTTCCCGGCCGAGGCGGTCGCCGCGCTCAAGGCCGAGCGCCTGCTCGGCATCCAGGTCCCGCAATCCTTGGGAGGGGAGGGGGCCACGATGAGCGAGATCGCCGAGCTCTGCGCCGTCCTCGGGCGGGCCTGCTCGGCCTCCGCGATGGTGTTCGCGATGCACCACATCAAGCTCGCGAGCCTCGTCACCCACGGGGTCGACAGCGCCTGGCATCGCGGCCTGATGGAGCGCGTCGCGGCTGAGCAGATGCTGATCGCCTCCTCGACCACCGAGGCCGGCATCGGCGGCGACCTGCGCAACAGCCTGTGCGCGGTCGAGGCCGAGGGTGACGTGTTCCGCCTCACCAAGGAGGCGAGCGTCATCTCCTACGGCGCGCAGGCCGACCTGATCCTCGCCACCGCCCGCCGCCATCCGGAGGCCGCGACCTCCGACCAGGTGCTGGTGGCGCTGCTCGCCAACCAGATCACGCTCGAGCGCACCAGCATCTGGGACACGCTCGGCATGCGCGGCACCTGCAGCGACGGCTTCGTGCTCCGGGCCGAGGGCCTGCCCCTCGTGCAGGTGCTGCAGAAGCCCTTCGCGGAGATCGCCGCGCAGTCGATGCTCGCCGCCTCGCACCTGCTCTGGGGCAGCGTGTGGTTCGGGATCGCCGCTTACGCGGTCGATCGCGCCCGCGCCTTCGTGCAGGCCGAGGCGCGCAAGAAGCCGGGCCAGGTGCCCCCGGGCGCGCTCCGTCTCGCCGAGGCCGCCAACGCATTGCAGGCGATGAAGAGCACGGTCGTCGCCGGGCTCGCCCGCTACGAGGCCGCCAAGGGCGACGCGGACGCCCTCAGCGCGATCGGGTTCTCGATCATGCTGAACAACGTCAAGACCACGGTCTCGGGCCAAGCCGTCGACATCGTGCAGCGCGCGCTCTCGGTGGTCGGCATCGCCGGCTACAAGAACGGCACCCCGTTCAGCCTCGGCCGGCAGCTGCGCGACGTCCTCTCGGCGCCGCTGATGATCAACAACGACCGCATCCTCTCCAACACCGCCAACCTCCTGCTGGTGCAGAAGGGCAGCGGCAAGCTCCTGAGCGCGTGATGGACCAGAGCCTCTCCTCCGATCTCCTGCCCGCCGCCGACGAGGCGCCCGTTGACGTGGCTCCCGAGCCGCGCTCCTTCCTCGACCGGCTGTTCGACCGCGGCCTCCTGATCCGCACCGGGGTCGACGGGCTCTACGGCCGCTCCGGCGCCTTCGAGAGCGTGGTCGAAGCCCTCGACCGGCTGGTCTCGCGCATCGGCGGGGCCGACGGCGCCGAGGCCCTGCGCTTCCCGCCCGGCATGGCCCGCTCCAGCTTCGAGCGCAGCGGCTACCTGAAGGGCTTCCCGCACCTCGCCGGCACGGTGCACAGCTTCTGCGGCAACGAGGCCGACCACGCCCGGTTGCTCGCCTGCCTCGACGCCGGCGAGGACTGGACCGCCAAGCAGGCGGCGACCGACATCGTGCTGACCCCGGCGGCCTGCTACCCGCTCTATCCCGTCGCCGCGGCCCGCGGCCGGCTGCCGGAAGGCGGCCTGCTGTTCGACCTGCAATCCTACTGCTTCCGGCACGAGCCCTCGCTCGAGCCGACCCGGATGCAGCTGTTCCGGATGCGCGAATACGTCCGCATGGGTACGCCGGAGCAGGTGCTGGCCTTCCGCGAGCTGTGGCTCGCGCGCGGCACCAAGATGATGAGCGACCTCGGCCTGCCGCTCGCCATCGACCCGGCCAACGACCCGTTCTTCGGCCGCGCCGGCAAGATGCTCGCCAACAACCAGCGCGCCCAGGCGCTGAAGTTCGAGCTGAACGTGCCGGTCAACAGCGAGGACAAGCCGACCGCCTGCCTCAGCTTCAACTACCACCAGGACCATTTCGGCACGACCTGGGACATCAATCAGGCCGACGGCTCGACCGCCCACACCGCTTGCGTCGGCTTCGGGCTGGAGCGGATCACCCTTGCGCTGCTGCGCCACCACGGCCTCGACCTCGACGCCTGGCCGGCGGATGTGCGCGCCCAGCTCTTCGGCTGAGGCCGCGATGTCGGCCGCCCTCGCACAACTCCCCCGGGATGTTGCGATCGAAGCCCCGCGGACGGAGACGTCCGCGGCCCGCTTCACCCCGCACGCGCTCCACGCCCCCGACCGGACCTGGCCGGAGACGAACTGCTACGTCGATCTCTGGATCGAGCTCCTGCACGTGCGGGGTCTCGCGCCCGAGGCGATGCTGGGCTTCACCCTGCGGCAGGATTTCGAGGGCGACCAGTTCACGTTCTTCAAGCCGAAGGCGGCCGATCTCGAGGCGCTCTATGGCCTCGAGATCCTGGAACTCGCGCTCTACGAAGACCTGGAGAGCCACAGCCTCGTCCAGGCGGCCCGCGGGCTGCCGGTGCTGGTCGAGGTCAACGCCTACTTCCTGCCCGACACCGCCGGCACCACCTACCGGCGGGAGGCCTCCAAGACCACGATCGGTATCCTGGCCCTCGATCCCGCGCGGCGCCGGCTCGACTACCTCCACAATGCCGGCCGCTTCACCCTCGAGGGCGAGGATTACGACGGCATCTTCGCCCGGGGCGAGCTCCTGCCCTATGCCGAGTTCGTGAAGCCCTGCGGTCCGGCCCTGGCCGGTTCCGCGCTGACCGACGCGGCGCTGACGCTGCTGCGCCGGCACCGGGCGCAGGCGCCGGAGGCCAATCCGGTCGCCGCCTTCCGCGCGGCCTTGGCGGCGAAGGAGGATGCCTTCGTGCAGCGGCCGCTCTCGGCCTTCCACGCTTACGCCTTCAACACCACCCGCCAGCTCGGGGCCAACTTCGAGCTGCTCGGCAGCCACCTCGCCTGGCTGGAGGCCGAGGGCGCAGGATCGTTCGGCATGGCGGCGGCGGCGGCGACGCGGCTCGCGCAGGAGGCCAAGGCGTTCCAGTTCCAGCTCGCCCGGGCCTACGCCCGCGGCCGGCTCGCCGGCCTGCCCGAGCGTCTGGCCGCCGCCGAGGCGAGCTACGCCGCTTTGTTCGACGCCCTCGACCGCGCCCTCGCCGCGGGGTGAGGGACCGTCTGACCGGCGTTGCCGGTCGAGCGGACACGCAGCGACAACCCTCGGCGTCATCCCGGGACTCGCCCCAGGCGACAATCCGGGATGACGCCGGGGATGTCATCGCCGTTGCGCCATTCCAGCACCCTCCAAGGACGACATGGCCCTTCTGCGGAACGCCGACCGGACCCTCGACGGGCCGTGGGAGATGATCGTCACCGGGCCGGGCGCCTGCGCCGGGCCGGCTGACCTCGATGCACTCGCCGGCTTCATCCCCGCTCCGGTGCCCGGCACCGCCGCCGGTGCCCTGCGCGCGTCAGGCCGCTGGTCGGAGGCCGCGCCGACGCCGCTCCACGGCTCCGACATCTGGTACCGCACGACGATCGCGGGTCAGGGCCGCGAGATCCTGCGCTTTGACGGGATGGCGACGCTCGGCGAGGTCTGGCTCGACGGTCGGCTCCTGCTCTCCAGCCGGTCGATGTTCCTCGCCCACGAGGTCGCGGTCGATCTCGACGGCACCCACAGCCTCGTCCTCGCGTTCCGTTCGCTCGGCCAGGATCTCGCCCGGCCGCACAAGCGGGGGCGCTGGCGGCCTCAGCTCGCCACGCCGGGCTCGCTGCGCCACGCCCGCACGACGTTGCTCGGCTTCATGCCGGGCTGGTGCCCGAGCGTCGACGCCGTCGGCCCCTACCGCGCGGTCACCCGGCGAGGGGAGAGGGGGCGCCCCACCGACATCGACCTGCGGACATGCGTCGAGGACGGGACCGGGATCCTCACCGTCCGGCTGACGGTCCCGGATGCCGCCGATCCCCCGACCCTGCGCTGCGACGGCCGCGGCACGCCCCTGACCGAGACCGCGCCCGGCCGTTTCGAGGGCCGGCTCGCCCTTCCCGACATCGCCCTGTGGTGGCCGCACACCCTCGGCGAACCACGGCTGCACGCCGTCGCGGTGGAATCCGGGGAGCGAACGTTCGATCTCGGCCGGGTCGGCTTCCGCACGATCACCCCGCTCCGCCCCTTCGCGGAGGGCCTGAGCCTCGCGGTGAACGGCGTGCCGGTCTTCTGCCGCGGCGCCTGCTGGACGCCGGCCGACCTCGTCGGGCTGCCGGACGACCGGGAGGCTTACGCCCCGCTCCTGCGGCTCGCCGTCGAGGCCGGCATGACCATGCTGCGGGTCGGCGGCACGATGCTCTACGAGGCGCACGCCTTCCACGACCTCTGCGACGAGCTCGGCATCCTGGTCTGGCAGGACCTGATGCTGGCGAATTTCGATTACCCGACCGAGGATCCCGGCTTCCGGGCTGCGCTGGAGGCCGAGATCGCCCAGCTCCTCGACCGGCTCCAGGCCTCGCCCTCGCTCTGCGTCGTCGGCGGCGGCAGCGAGGTCGAGCAGCAGGCCGCGATGCTGGGCTTCCCGGAGACGGTCTGGCGCGCCGCGGCGGTGGAGGCGATGCTGCACGAGGCCGTGTCCGCGCGTCGGCCCGACCTCGTCGTGGTGCCGAACTCGCCCTCGGGCGGCGACCTGCCGTTCTCCACCAATGCCGGCGTGACTCATTATTACGGCGTCGGCGCCTATGGCCGCCCGTTCGAGGATGCCCGCCGGGCCGAGGTGCGCTTCGCCTCCGAATGCCTGGCCTTCGCCAACGTGCCGGAGCCGGTCTCCCTGGCGGAGGCCGGGCTGACCGATCCCCGTGACCCGGCCTGGGCCGGAGGCGTGCCGCGCGACCGCGGCGCCGATTGGGATTTCGAGGACGTGCGCGATCACTACGTCGGCGCGCTCTACGGCGTCGACCCGGCGGCTTTGCGCCGCGACGATCCCGCGCGCTACCTGACCCTCGGCCGCGCCGCCGTCGCCGAGGTGATGGAAGCGACGGTTGCGGAGTGGCGCCGCCCCGCCTCGCTCACCGCCGGCGGCCTGGTCTGGCTCTGGCGCGACCTCGCGCCGGGGGCCGGCTGGGGCGTGGTCGATGTCGCCGGCCGGCCGAAATCGGCCTGGTACGCCCTCAAGCGCGCCTTCCGGCCGGTCCAGGCCGTGCTCTCGGACGAAGGGCTGAACGGTCTCCACGCCCATGTCCTGAACGAGACCGACCGGCCGCTCGACGCGACGCTGGCGCTCACCTTCACCGCCGCCGCCGGCAAGGTCGCCGCGAAGGCGGAGCGGTCCCTGTCGCTCGGGCCCCGCGCGTCGATCAGCCTGTCCTCCGCCACCCTGCTCGGCCGGTTCTTCGATGCGACCGTCGCCTACCGGTTCGGCCCTGCGGCGCATACCCTGGCGCATCTGCGGCTGACCGGTGCCGACGGGACCGTGCTGGCCGAGGCGTTCCACTTCCCGAGCGGTCGCGATGCGGTACCGCAGGAGATCGGCTTGTCCGCCGACCTCGTCGAGGAGGGGAGGGGGGTCGCGTTGCGGATCGCCTCGGCACGCCACGCGCTGGCCGTCCACGTCGCCCTCGAGGGCGAGGGGCGCCCGTCGGACAACTGGTTCCACCTGGCGCCGGGGGGCGAGCGCCGCCTCGCGTTGATCGGCACGCAGGGGCGGCCGACCGGCACGGTGCGGGCGGTGAACGCGAGCGAGGTGGTGCGGTTCTGACGCGGGTGCGGCCCGCCCGGCGGCCTCGCCCTCCCGGGTGATGCCGAAGCCGCTGCGCGGCCCCGGACCGAGGCGATGGATGGTGGGGCTGCCGGTGTCGTCGAGCGGGCGCTCAGCCCCCGGCCGCCAGATACGCCCGCCACCCGCCGAACCGCGACACGTCCTCGGCCGCCCGCACGCCCTCGGGCTCGCACAGGAACCCCTTCGGGGTCGTGCCGTCGGCGAGCCGCAGGGTGCCGATGCCGAGGGGGGCGGGGATCGCCGCGACGAAGCGGCCGAACGCCTCCGGCGACAGGGCCCAGACCTCGGTGGCGATCGCGGCCCCGCCCTCCGCCACCCGCACCAGGCCGGGGCGGCGCGGGCCTTCGCCCGGCAGGGCATAGAGCCGGTAGTCCGGCCGGGTCGCGACCGCGCGCAGGAGCTGCGCGCCGAGCGCCGTCAGCTCGCCGTTGAGGCCCAGGCCCGACAGGTGCGCACCGACCACCGCCAGCTCGACCGCATCGCCGGCCGCCCGCGCGGGTCCCGGCTCGAGCGCCGGCGGCAGCGTGGCGCCGGTCGCGCCCATCGGGACGCCGCCAGCGCGGTGGAGGGCGCCGCCGAGGGGAATCAGGGCGGCGTCGCGGCCCGCCGGCGCGATCAGCGTCACGCCGGCCGGCCCGCCATCGGCGCGCGGACGGCTCGGCACGGCGAGCGCGCAGAGATCGAGCAGGTTGACGAAGTTGGTGTAGGTGCCGAGCTCGGCATTGGGGCCGATCGGGTCGGCCTCGAGCGCCGCCAGGGTCTGCGGGCGCGGGAAGGTCGGCACGCACAGCGCGTCGATGTCGCGCCAGACCGGCTCGGTGGCACGGCGCAGCTCGGCGAGGCGGTAGCGGCCCGCGAAGGCGTCGGCGGCGGAGAAGCCGGTGGCGCGCTCGGTGATGGCGCGGGTGACCGGGTGCAGCGCCTCCGGCTGCGCGGTGATGAACGGGCGGATCGCCTCCCATCGCTCGGCCACCCACGGCCCGTCATAGAGTAGCGCGGCGGTGGCGAAGAACGGCGCGAGATCGACCGGTATCAGCGTCGCGCCCAACGCCGCGAGATCGGCGAGCGCGGCGTCGAAGGCGGCCTCGGACAGCGTATCGCCGAAGAAGCGCCGGCTCGCCGCATCCGGCACGCCGATCCGCCGTGGCAGCGCCCCGGGGCGCCCGAGGGGCAGGGCCCGCGAATACGGGTCGGCGGCGTCGAACCCGGCGAGCGCGGTCAGGCCGTCGAACGCATCCTCGGCGGTCAGCGCGAAGACCGAGACGCAATCGAGGGTGCGGCAGGCCGGCACGACGCCGCGGGTCGAGATGGCGCCGAGGCTGGGCTTCAATCCGACGATCGCGTTGAGCCCTGCCGGCACCCGGCCCGAGCCGGCGGTGTCGGTGCCGAGCGCCAGCGGCACCAGTCCGGCCGCGACGGCGACGGCCGAGCCCGACGACGAGCCGCCGGGGACGAGCCGCGGATCGAGGGTGTTGCGCGGCACGCCGTAGGGCGAGCGCACGCCGACGAGACCGGTGGCGAACTGGTCGAGGTTGGTCTTGCCGATGACGAGCGCCCCGGCTTGGCGCAGGCGTGCCACCACCGCGGCATCCGCCTCGGCCACCGCGGCGTAGCCGGGGCAGGCGCAGGTGGTGGGCAGGCCCGCCACGGCGATGTTGTCCTTCACGGCGACCGGGATACCGTGGAGCGGGCCCGCCGGCAGGTCTTGCGCCTCCGCCGCCACCTCGGCCTCGGGCCGCAGGGTGATGAAGAGCGCCGGATCGGCATGGGCCGCGATGCGCCGGTAGACCTCGCGCACCGCCTCGGCGGGGGTGAGGGACCCGGAGGCGTAGGCCTCGCGGTACTGGGCGACGGTCAGGGGCAAGGGGCTGAGGGGGGTGGAGGTCACGCCGGCACCTCGTCGATCAGGCTGACATGCGCCGCCACCACCCGCCAGCCCTCGGGAAACCGGACCCAGGACTGCATCTGACGCCCCACCTTGCCCGGATGGGCCTCGCGCCAGAACAGCGTCGAGGCGGTGGCGAAGTCGCGCCCGAAGGTGGTGATGACGGTCTGTCCGATGCTGCGCTCGACCCCGACCGGCGAGCGCGCCCGGCGGAAGGCCCGGATCGCGTCCATGCCGTAGAGGTTCTCGGCCGTGCCGTACCGGATGGTGCGGGAATCGTCCCGGAACAGGGCCTCGAGGGTCGGCACGTCGTTGGTGACGAGGGCGGTCTCGTAAGCAGCGAAGGCCGCCTCGACCTCGGCCTTCACGTCGGGGTGGTCGATGTCCATGGGGGTGGTCCTCCCTTCCATCGATGTGGAAAGATCCATGTCGGAAACGGAAAGTCGCGGGATCCCCTCTCCCGTGCGGGCGAGGGGTCGGGGTGAGGGTGGCGCGGTTCAGCGTGGCCGCGGTCGCACATCCGGCAGGGGTCACCCCGCCACCGGCGCCGCCCCCACCCCCGCCGCCTCGATCGCCCCGGCCACCCGCAGGGCCAGATCCTCCCGCCACGGCGCCGCGATCACCTGGACGGCCAGGGGCAGCCCGCCCCCGACCCGCACCGGCACCGCGACGACCGGCAGGCCGATGAACGAGATCGGCTGGGTGAAGATCCCGATATTCGGCCGCGCCGGCACGGTGACGCCGTCGAGCTCCATCGTCGCCTGGCCGATCGTGAGCGCCCGGCAGGGCGTGCAGGGGGCGAGGATCACGTCGACCTCGTCGAACAACGCCAGCACCCGGGCGCGATACCAGCTGCGGAAGCGCTGGGCGCGGTGGACCCAGGCGGCCGGAATCGTCGTGCCGGCGATCAGCCGGTCGCGCACCGCCGGGTCGTAGTCGCCGGGGCGCTCGCGCAGGCGGTCGAGGTGCAGGCCCGCCGCCTCGGAGGCGGTGATGACGAAGGCCGCGGCCCGCGCCCGCGCGGCTTCCGGGATCTCGATGCTGCGGGTCGCCGCCACCGCCTCGGCGGCGAGTCGCACGGCCGCGAAGCAATCGGGCTCGCCGCCGCGGGCGAAGTAGCCGCCGGCCACCGCGATGCGCAGGCCGGAGGTGCCCTGCGCGAGCGCCGCCGTCACCGGCTCGACCGGACGCGGCGCCTGCCAGGGATCGTCGGGATCCTCGCCCTGCATCGCGTCGTAGGCGAAGCTCAAGTCGGCGACCGAGCGGGCGAGCGGTCCGAGATGGTCGAAGCTCGCGACGAACGGGAACGAGCCGGCCCGCGACAGCCGGCCGAAGGTCGGCTTGAGCCCGAAGGTGCCGCAGAACGCCGACGGCACCCGGATCGAGCCGTTGGTGTCCGAGCCGAGGGTGAGGGGCACGAGCCCCGCCGCGACCGCCGCCCCCGAGCCGCCCGACGAGCCGCCGGTCATCCGCCCGCGGTCGTGCGGGTTGCGCGAGGGGCCGTCATGGGCGTTCTCGCCGGTGAAGTCGTAGGCGTATTCCCCCATGTTGAGGGCGCCGACGAGGATCGCGCCGGCCGCCTCCAGCCGCCGTATTAGGGCGCCGTCGCGGGCAGCCGGAGCACGGGTGCGGTTGATCTTCGAGCCGGCGCGGGTCGGGAGCCCGGCGACGTCGAACAGGTTCTTGACCGCGAAGGGCACGCCGGCGAGCGGGCCGGGCGGCTTGCCGGCGGCGCGCTCGGCGTCGAGCGCCGCGGCGCGGGCCCGGGCGCGCTCCGCCGTCACATCGGTGAAGGCGTTCACGCCCGGATCGACCGCGGCGATCCGCGCCAGGGCGGCCTCGATCGTGGCCGAGGCGGTGAGCCGGCCCGCCGCCACGGCGGCGGCGATCCCGACGGCGGTCTCCTGGTTCGTCATGCCAGACTCGCTCATGCCCGGAACACCGGCGCCGGCTCGACGGTGTCGTCGAGGGGGAAATCGAGCACCAGGCGGGCGGCCGCCGCCGTCGCCTTGACGCTGGCGATCACCGTCTCGCGCCACTCGGGCGCCATCGGGATGCCGGAGAGCGGCACCATCGCGTCGACGACCGCGCCGGCGGAGTCGTCGTCGAGGGGCACGGCAGGGGAGGAGGGAGAGGTCGTCATGGTTGGCCCTCACACGGGTGGGCGGGGAATGGCCGCGAGCAGCGCACGGGTGTACTCGGCCTTGGGCGCCTCCAGCACCTCGGCGGTCGGCCCCTCCTCGACGATGCCGCCGGCCCGCATGACGATGACGCGGTCGCAGAGCAGGCGCACCACCTGCAGGTCGTGGCTGACGAACAGGTAGCTCATGCCGAGCGCCTGCTTGAGGTCGGCGAGCAGGTTCAGCACCACCGCCTGCACCGAGACGTCGAGGGCCGCGGTCGGCTCGTCGAGGATGACGAGGTCGGGGCTCGGCGCGATGGCGCGGGCGATGCCGACCCGCGCCTTCTGGCCGCCGGAGAGCTGGTGCGGGAAGCGGTCGAGGAGGTCGACCGGCAGGCCGACGAGGCGGGCCAGTTCCTCGCAGCGCGCCCGGATCGCCTCACCTCCCTGCACGGTGCGGAAGCGCAGGAGCGGGTCGGCGATGGCCCGCGCCGCGGTCCAGCGCGGGTTGAGCGATTCGGTCGGATCCTGGAACACCATCTGGATCTTCGGCCGCAACGGATGGCGGGCGAAGCGCGCCGCCGGCACCCGGCCGATCTCCTCGCCGGAAAACACGATCGAGCCCTCGGTCGGGTCGAGGAGCCGCATCACCATCGTCGAGGTGGTGGACTTGCCGCAGCCCGATTCGCCGACGAGGCCGACGCTCTCGCCCCGGGCGACCGTGAAGCTCAAGGAATCGACCGCCCGGAACGGCGCCGCCGCCTTGCGCGAGAGCAGGGATTTCGCCTTCGGATAGTCCTTCACCAGCCCCGAGACCGCCAGCAGCGGCGCCCCCGCTCCTCGAGCCCGCTCCGGGGCTGCGGCCGGCGCCCCCTCGGGCAGCAAGTCGCGCAAGGTTGCGCCCGGGCGCGGGGTCGCCTGCATCAGCCGGCGGGTATAGGCGTGGGCGGGTGCCCGGAAGATCGTCGCCGCCGGCGCGGTCTCGACGACGCGGCCCTGCTCCATCACGACGATGCGGTCGCAATAGGTCGCGGCCAGCCCGAGATCGTGGGTGATGAGCACGGTGGCCATGCCGCGCTCCCGGGTGAGGCCGGTGACGAGGTCCATCACCGCCTTCTGGGTCGTCACGTCGAGGCCGGTCGTCGGCTCGTCGGCGATGAGGAGCTGCGGCCGGCACGCGAGCGCCAGCGCGATCACCACCCGCTGGCACATGCCGCCCGAGAGTTCGAACGGGTAGGCGTGATAGCGCTCTTCAGGCCGGGCGATCTTCACCTGCTCGAGCGCCGCGATGGCCTTGGCCTTGGCGTCGCCCGAGCCGGCCTCGGCGTGCTGGCGCAGCACGTCCTCGATCTGGTGGCCGACCTTGCGGATCGGGTTCAGGGCGGCGCGGGGATTCTGGAAGATCATCGAGATCTCCCGCCCGCGCAGGTCGCGCATCTGGCGCTCGGTCGCGGCCCGCAGGTCGATGCCGGAGAAGCCGACCTCGCCGCCGGCGATGCGCCCGGCCCGGTCGAGGATGCGCATCACCGCGTAGGAGGTGACCGACTTGCCCGAGCCGGATTCGCCGACGATGCCGACGGTCTCGCCCTTGGCGATTGAGACGTCGACCTGGCGCACCGCCTGCACCGTGCCGCGGCGGGTCGCGAACTCGACCGTGAGGTCGCGGATGGCGAGGAGCGGGAGCGCGGTCACGTGCGCCTCTGGGGGTCGACGATGTCGCGAAGGCCGTCGCCGATGAGGTTGAAGCAGAACACCGCGAGCATCAGGGCGAGGCCCGGGAACAGCGCGATCCACCACTCGCCCGAGACGATGAAGCCCGCGCCCTCCGCCACCATGATCCCCCATTCCGGGGTCGGCGGGCGCACGCCGAGGCCGATGAAGGAGAGCCCCGCCGCGTTGAGGATTGCGTAGCCCATGGTCAGCGACATCTGCACCATCATGATCGGCAGGATGTTCGGCAGGATCGCGGTGAGGACGATGCGCAGGTCGGTGTTGCCGGTGAGCCGCGCCGCCATCACGAAGCCGGCGTTGCGCCGCTGCGCGGCCTCGGCCCGGGCGAGGCGGGCATAGAGCGGGAAGTTGATGATGGCGGTGGCGAGCACGATGTTGCCGACGGTGTTGCCGAGCGCCGCGACGATCCCCATCGCCAGGACGAAGAGCGGGAAGGCCATGATGGTGTCGGCCAGCCGCCCGACGATCCGGTCGGTCCAGCCGCCGAAGAACCCGGCCATGATCCCGGCAAGCCCGCCGGCGACGAAGACGAGGGCCACCGAGAAGACCGCGATGGCAAGATCGAGCCTTGCCGCCACCACCACCCGCGAGAGGATGTCGCGCCCGAGCTGATCGGTGCCGAAGGGGTGGGCGAGCGTCGGGGCCTGGAGCGCCACCGCGGTATCCGAGGCGAGCGGATCGTAGGGCACCAGCGACGGACCCACCGTCGCGCAGGCGACGAGGCCGAGGAGCAGCGCGAAGGCGAAGCCCGTGACCGGGTTGCCGGCGATGACGGCGCGGGCATGCGCCAGCGTCGCCGAGACACCGGCGCGGGGCCGCTCGGCCGGGAGGGCAGGGGAGCCGGCGGCGCTCATGCGGCCTCTCTTACGCGCGGGTCGATCAGCCCGTAGGCGAGGTCGATGGCGAGGTTCAGCACCGTGTAGAGCAGCGCCATGGCGAGCACGAAACCCTGGACGGGGGCAAAGTCGGAGGCGATCAGGGCCTCGACCGCGTAGGAGCCGACGCCCGGCCAGGCAAACACCTTCTCGACCAGCACGTTGGCGCCGAGCAGGAACGAGAACACCATGCCGAGCGTCGTCACCACCGGCAGCATCGCGTTCCTGAGCGCATACGTGACCACGACCCGGCGACGCGACAGGCCGGCGGCGCGGGCGGTGCGGACGAAATCGGCGGCGAGCACCGCCAGCATCGCCGCCCGGGTGATCCGGGCGATGGGAGCGAGCGCGAAGATCGCCAGCGTCAGGCCCGGCAGGGCGATCTGCGCCAGTGCCGCCCGGAAGGTCTCGATGTCGCCCGCCATCAGGCTGTCGAGGAGGAAGAAGCCGGTGCGCGTCGGCGGCGGCGAGGCGAAGGCGTCGAGCCGCCCGAGCGGCGCCGGGGCCCAGCCGAGCACGAAGTAGAACGCGTAGACGAGGAGGAGCCCGGTGAAGAACACCGGCAGCGACACGCCCGCGGTCGCCACGATCCGGCAGGCGTGATCGACGAGCGAGCCTTGGCGCAGGGCCGCCGCGACGCCGAGCGGTACCGCGACGAGGAGCGCGAGGGCGAGGCCGACCAGGGTCAGCTCGGCGGAGGCCGGCAGCCGGGCGCCGAGATCAACTGTGACCGGCTGGCCGGTGGTGAGCGAGCGGCCGAGATCGCCGCGGGCGAGGTCGGCGACGTAGCGGGCGAATTGTTCGGGCAGCGGCCGGTCGAGGCCGAGCTCGGTGCGGATCTGGGCGATCGCCTGCGGGGTCGCGGCCGGCCCGGCGAAATAGGCCGCGGTGTCGCCGGGCAGGACGCGCGTGAGCAGGAACGACACCACGACCACCCCGGCAAGCGCCGGGAGCGTGGTGGCGAGGCGGTCGAGGAGCGTGCGCAGCATGGTGTGGCCCTCCTTGTGCGTGGCGGGAAAGACGAGGCGCGGGTTGAACCCTCCCCCCTCTGCGGGGGAGGGTGCCCGGCGGAGCCGGGCGGGAGAGGGGACGCCGCTTCCGGAGATGTTGCGCGTTTCATGAAGGGCGCTCACCGGAGCGGCGTCGCGCTGCCCCTCTCCCGGCTCACTGCGTTCGCCACCCTCCCCCGCAGAGGGGGGAGGGGGAAACCCGAGCCACTCCTTTCTTCCGGACAGTCCAGCGAACGAGGAAGGCGTCAGCGCCCCAGCATCCCACCCCTCACGACGCCGTCCCCTTGGTCAGGTAGCGGAAGTCCGGCTCGCGGCAGGGCTGGAACTGGTAGCCGTTGATCGTGCGCTGCATCGCGACGTCGTGGGTCGGCTGGGCGATCGGCACCATCGGCACCTCGCGCTCGGCGAGCGACACGAAGTCGATCACGCTCTTTTGGTAGACCGCCGGATCGTCGGTGAAGCGGGCGGTATCGATCAGCGTGTCGAGCGCCGGGTTCTGGTACGAGGCGATGTTGAAGATCGAGTTCGCCCCGTGCAGGGTCCAGAACAGGTAGTAGTCCGGGTAATCGAGCCAGCCGGCGAAGCGGTTGAGGACCATCGGGTTGGTCTTCTTCGAGATCTCGCCGCGAAAGTTCGCACCTGGGATCTTGCCGATCTCGACCGTGATGCCGATCCCGGCGAGCGCCTCCTTGATCAGCACCGCCATCGGCTCGGCGACGGTGGCGTTGCCGGCATCGAACAGCAGCGTGGTGGTGAGGCCGCCGGGCGCGGCGGCCTGCACCAGGGCCTTGGCCTTCGCCGGGTCGGTCCGGTACGGGAACGGTTGCGGCCAGGCCACCCGCGGCGTCTCCGGCCCGCCCGACATGTCGAGGCCGCGGCCGAACAGCGAGGCTTGAAGAATCTTCTCGTAGGGCAGCACCCAGGCGACCGCCTGGCGCAGGCGGACATCGGTGAACGGCCCGACCGCGGTGTTGAGGTATACCGACCAGACCCCGTTCGGGATCGGCACGCCGACGACCTTGATCTTGCCGGCGTCGATCAGGTCCTTGAAGTCCTTCGGCGGCAGCCCGTACGAGATGTCGGCATCGCCCTTCTCGATCAGCGCTCGGCGGGTCGAGGGCGAGGCGATGTCGCGGGCGATGACCCGGCGCAGCTGCGGCAGCTTGCCCGACGTCCAGGCATCGTTGCGGGCGTAGATCGTCTCGACGCCGGGCTTCCAGCTCTCGACCCGGTAGGCGCCCGAGCCCGCGACGTTGTTCTTGAGCCACTCCTTGGCCCAGGGGTCACCGCCGCCGTTGGCTTTCGCCAGTTCCGCATCGATCACGAACGGGATCGTCACGGCGAGGTTCGACATCGTCATCTTGTCCTTGCGGACGAAGTCGATGCGGAAGGTCTTGTCGTCCAGCGCCACGAACTGCTCGGGCTTCTCCAGCGAGCCGGCATTCATCTGCGTGGTGGCGAAGCCTCCGATCGACACCGCCCGGTCGAGGGACCACTTCACGTCCTTGACGGTGACCGGCCGGCCGGAATGGAACGTCGCGTCGCGGAGCTTGAACGTGCAGCTCATCCCGTCGGAGGCGACCTGCCAGCTCTCGGCGAGTTCACCCTCCAGCTCGCCCATCTTCACCGCATTGCCGCCGCCGCCCGGGATCGGCACCGGCTTGAAGCGCAGGAGCCGGTCGTAGCAGTTCAGTGCCACCCCGTTCACCGGCTGCGAGGCGCCGATGCCCTGCATGTCGAGGGAGTTCGGCCCGTATTCCTGCACCAGCAGCAGGGTTTCGTTGCGGGTCGGGTTCTGCGCGTGAGCCTGGCTCTTCGCCACGAACGGCGCGGCGAGCCCGGCGGCGAGAGCGGTGCGGCGGGTGATCATGCGGCGCGGACCTTCGTGGGCGAGAGGAGGCGGGTGCCCGCGTCGGCGGGCGTGACGCCACCGCGAGGCAAGGATCGGACCGGCATCGGAAATTGCATGCAACATGGAAAGAGTGCATGCATTTCGGCGATGTTGCACGCATGTTGTTTGGGCGCGGGAGCCGCAATTTCAGGCATGCCGGCGGCGTGACGATGCGGCAGGGTCTCGCCTGTTCGCGACGGGGATGAGATGGACGAGGCGGCAGGACGGACGCGGACCGAGCGGCTGGCGGCCGAGATCGCCGAGGCGATCGTCACCGGCGCGCTGGCGCCGGGCCACCGCCTCGACGAGCAGGCGCTGGCCGACCAGTACGGCGTGTCGCGCACGCCCGTGCGCGAGGCCCTGCGCCAGCTCGGCACGTCGGGCCTCGTCGAGGTCCGGCCGCGCCGCGGCGCGGTGGTGGCGCAGGTCACGCCCGCGCAGCTCGCCGAATTGTTCGTCGCCATGGCGGAGATCGAGGCGACCTGCGCCCGGCTCGCCGCCCAGTCGATGAGCCCGCTCGAACGCCGCCGCCTCGACGCCCTCCACGAGGTCATGGCCGACCTCGCCGCCACCGGCGATGCGGGCGCCTATGCCCGGGCCAACACGACGTTCCACGGCGCGGTCTATGCCGGCGCCCACAACGCGGTGCTGGCCGATTTCGCCCTCTCCTTGCGCCGCCGGCTCCAACCCTACCGCGAGGCGCAGTTCCGCCAGGACGGACGGCTCGCCCGCTCGCATGCCGAGCACGGGGCGGTTGTCGCGGCGATCCTGGCCGGGCGGGCCGAGGAGGCGCATGCCGCGATGCTGCGGCACGTCACGCTGGTGGAGAGCGCGGTGGAGGGAATGCTGGTGCGGGGGGCCTGACGCTTGCCGACCGGGGCCGGGCGAGATCGCCCGGACCCTGGCACCGCTGCCTCATCCCATGCTCACGCCGTACTGCGCGCAGATCGCGACGATCTCCGGCGGCGTCAGCCCGCCGGGCGCCGCGCGGCCGGCACGGTCGAAGTGACGGAACATCTCGAGCGCCTGGATGCCCGGCCGGGCCATGACCAGGAATCGCACCGGCCCCGTCATGTCGTTGCGGAAGCCGTGACGCGTGCCGCCCGGAAGCTGCACGGTCGTTCCCGGTCCGGCCCGTCTCTCGCCGGAGGCGCCCAGGATCGTCAGCTCGCCGTCGAGCACGAAGAAGACCTCGTCGTCGCCGGCATGGACGTGCGGCGGCACCCCGTATCCCGGCGGGATGATGTGCTCGCCGACGAACAATCCGTGCCGCGCAGGCTCGGCCTTCACCACCATCGCGGCGCCGAAGACGTTCAAGGCCTCGCCACCCCCGGCCTCTGTGAGGCCGGCCATCGGTTCCGTCGCATGGGTCATCGTCGATCCGTCCGTTCGAAGAGGGCTTGCGCCCCGCCCGCCTACCTTGCGAATTTCAGCGGGAGGGAGGAGATGGCGATCGTGGACGCGGTGTTCGCCCACGCGAACAATGCTGCCATACCTGCCCTCATGCGACCGTTCCTCGGCATCGAAGCCTTCGTCCGGGTGGTGGAGACCGGCAGCGTCACCGCTGCCGCCGAACGCCTGCAGACGGCCAAGTCCTCGGTCAGCGAGACGGTGCGCGCGCTGGAGGAGCGCCTGGGCGTGCGCCTCCTCGATCGCTCGACGCGGAATGTGCGCCCCACCGAGGCCGGCCGTGCCTTCTATCTCCGCTGCCTTCGGCTGCTCGCCGACGAGGAGGCGGCGCGGCTGGAAGCGCAGGCCTGGCAGACGGCGCCCGCCGGGACGCTGCGGATCGCAGCCCCGGAGTGCTTCACCGCCCGCCATCTCATTCCGGGCCTGCCGGCCTTCCTGTCGGCCCACCCCGCCGTCACGATCGAGTTCGTCGAGGGCGCCGCCTCCGTGCGGCTGGTCGAGGACGGCTTCGACCTCGCCATCCGGGTGGTCGAGACGCCTGCCGAGGGCCTCGTCGTGCGCCGGCTCGCGACCTCCCGCGTCGTGATCGTCGCCTCGCCGGGTTACCTGGCCCGGCATGGGCCGCCGGCCGAGCCGGCGGACGTGGCCGAGCACCGCTGCATCGGCTTCTCGCCCCTGCCCTGGCGGGACACCTGGCGGATCGGGATCGCCGCCGTTCCGGTCCGCCCGGTTCTCGCCACCGACAACGCCGAGTCGCTGCGCGCCGCGGCCCTGGCCGGCATCGGCCTCGTCGCCATTCCCGACTGGGCCGTGTCCGACGTCCTCGCGGCGGGCCAGCTGCAGCGGGTGCTGGCCGGCTACGACACCCCGGCGAGCGGCATCCTCGCGGTCTATCCGACGAACCGCCTCACGACGCCCAAGGTGCGCGCCTTCGTCGATCACGTCGCAGCCCTGCTGCGGCACCGCGGCCTGCCGCCCTGAGGCGTCCCGCCGTCCTCGGCCCGCCGCCCGGGGCGGTCACGGCGTGCCTTCCACGAACACCACCGCGTCGAGCGCCATGCACGCCCCCGGCTCCGTTCCCACCAGAATCGGGTTGAGGTCGAGGCTGGCGATCGCCGGCTCCTCGACCATCAGCCGCCCCACCGCCACCGCGGCGGCGAGGTAGGGCGCGACCGCGAGCGGCGGCTCGCCGCGCACGCCGGCGATGAGCGGGGCGATCCGCAACCCTCCGAGCGCCCGTTCCACCTCGGCCTCCGAGAACGGGGGCAGCAGCACCGCGACGTCCGGCATCGCCTCGACGGTGGTGCCGCCGTCGCCCACCATCACGACCGGACCGAAAACCGGGTCGCGATGCGCGCCGAGCACCAGTTCGCGCCGGCCCCGCGCCATCGCCGCGACGATGACGCCGGAGGAGGCGTGACCCGCCGCCGCCAGCCCGGTCCGGCAGGCCTCGAAGGCGGCGCGGACCGCTGCGTCGCCGCTCACCCCCAGATGCACCAGGCCGAGTTCGCTCTTGTGCGCCACCTCCGCCGAGCAGCCCTTGACCGCGACCGGGCCGCCGATCTCGACGGATGCCGCCACCGCCTCCTCCGCCGTGCGGCAGAGCCGGTGGCGCACCACCGGCACTCCGGCGCGGGCGAGGCGGCCCAGGCTCTCGGCCTCGTCGAGGAGGCGCGGCGGCGTTCGGGCCGGCGGGGGAGGGGCCGGGTGCGGCGGCCGGCCCGCGGCCGCCGCCATCCGCTCGCGGTGGGCGATGAGCTGGTGCAGCGCCCGCACCGCCTCGCCCTCGCCGGGGAAGACCGGCAGCCCGCGGGAGCGGAACGGCGATGCGACGATCTCCTGGGGGGCGACGATCACCACCGGCTTGCCCGTCGCCTGTGCGAAGGCGGCGGTGTCGCGGCCGAAATCGTCGACCGCGTAGGCCCGTCCCGCCACCGGCACCCCGACCAGGAAGGCATCGGCGGACGGATCCGCGGCGATCACCGGCAGGATCTGGCCGAACAGCGCCGAGTTGGTCATCAGCGCCGCCGTGATGTCGACCGGGTTGCGGGTCGCGGCGAAGCTCGGGAGGATCGCCCGCAGGCGGCCCTGGGTGTCCTCGCGCAAGGGGGCGATGTCGAGCCCGCAGGACGTGGCGGCATCCGCCGCCATCACGCAGGTCGCGCCCGAATTGCTGATCGCCACCAGGCGGCGCCCGCCCGGGCGCCAGCCCTTCAGGTACAGCTCGGCCGCCGCGACGAGATCGGTGGTGTCGCGCGCCCGCCAGATTCCGTGCCGCTCCAGGAAGGCGTCGACCAGCCGGTCCTCGTTGGCGAGCGCGCCGGTATGCGACTGCGCCGCCGCCTGCCCGGCGGCGGTGCGGCCGGACTTGAGCGCGACGATCGGCAGCCCGCGGTCGCGGGCGATGGCGGCGGCCTCGGCGAGGTGGTGCGGGTCGGGGATGCTCTCGAGGTAGAGGAGCAGCAGCCTGAGGGCCGGATCGGCCGCGACCGCGGCGGCGAGCTCGCACACCGTCACGTCGGCGTCGTTGCCGGTGGCGTGGGTGTGGCGCACGCCGATGCCGCGGGCGCGCAGCAGCCCGTAGGGCACGACGCTCATCGCCCCGCTCTGGCTGACGATCCCGACCGGGCCGTCCTGCGGCGGCGCCTCCAGGAACATGCTGGAGAAGCTCGCCACCGCGCCGGTGCCGAAATTGGCCAGCCCCTGCGCGTTTGGGCCGATCATCCGCAGGCCCCGGGACCGGGCGCGGGCCACCATCGCCCGCTCGGCCGCCTGGGCGGCGGGGTCGGCGGTCTCGCCGAAGCCCGAGGCCATCATGATCGCGACCTTGACGCCGATCGCGCCGCACTCGTCGAGGGCCGCCACCGCGGCCTCGCCCGGCACCGCGATGATCGCGAGGTCGGGCGCCCGCGACAGGGCCGAGAGCCGCGGCACCGTGCGCCGGCCCTGGACCTCGTCGCGCCGCGGGTTGACCGGCCAGACCTCGCCGCGAAAGCCGAAGCGCGACAGGTAGAGGAGCGGTCGGCCGCCGATCTTGTCGGGATTCTCGGAGGCGCCGATCACCGCGATCGAGCCCGGGTCGAGGGCGGCCTGGAGGCTCGACGTCATGGCTGGCTCTCCGGTACGACGAACGGGACGAGCCCGGCCCCGAAGGCGCGGAACGTCGTGCGCACGGAATCGCCGATCGCGATCCCCTCGGGCGGGCAATGCGCCATGAAGCGGAAGCCTTCCTCGGCATCGACCAGGGCAAGACCATAGGGGGCGTGGGCCTGGAGGTCCGGCGACGGCGCGCGGGACACCACGGTCACGGCGTAGACCGTGCCGCGGCCCGACGCCGAGTCCACGTCCGGATCCTCGCGGCCGCAGGACGGGCAGAACGGGCGGCGGACATACTGGACATGGCCGCAGGCGCGGCAGCGCGCGAGCGTCAGGCCCTCGCCGCCCATCGTCCAGTCCGGGGGCATGCCGTCCGGGCTCATCGGCCGTTCTCCAGGACGAGGCTGACATGGGAGGAGAGCACGCCGCCGTCGCCGTGCAGCAGCGCCAGCGCCGGGGGCGCGACCTGGCGCGGGCCGGCCTCTCCCCGCATCTGCCGCACGGTCTCGGCGAGATGGGCCATGGCGCCGCCGACCCCGCAATGGCCGTAGCTCAGGAGGCCGCCATGGGTGTTGAGCGGCAGCGCGCCGCTGGCGGAGAAATGCCCCTCGCGGGCGAGCCGCCCGGCGGCGCCCCGCGGCGCCAGGCCGATCTCCTCCAGCAGGATCGCGAGCGTGATGGTGAAGCTGTCGTAGATCGCGGCGTAGCGGAGATCGCTCAGCGCGATGCCGGCCTGGGCGATTGCCCGGCCGGCGCTCTCGCCGGCGCCGAAGGCGGTGAGGGAGGGCGCGGCGCTGACATGCTGGTGGGTATGGGCCTGCGCCGCGCCGCGGATGCGCGGGCCGGACCGCGCGGGGTCGTCGCGCTCGATCACGAAGGCCGCGCCGCCATCCGAAACCGGGCAGCAATCGAGCAGGCGCAACGGCGCGGCGATGAGCTTGGAGTCCCGCACCATTGCGGCGGTGATCGGCTCGGTCAGGTGGGCGCCGGGCGTGCGGGCGGCATTCGCCCGCATCAGCACCGCCAGTTCGGCATGGTCGTCGATGCCGTATGCGTGGGCGTAGCGCGAGGCGACGAGGCCGTAATAGGCGGGAATGGTCGGGCCGAGCGGCACCTCGTAGGTCGGGTGGCCGATCTGGGCCAGGGTCTGGACCGCCGCGTCGCGGGACTGGCCCGACAGCCGGTTCTCCCCCGCCACCACCAGGATCCGCTCCGCGGCGCCCGATTCGACCAGCAGATGGGCCAGCATCACCAGGGCGAAGCCCGTGGCGCCGCCGAGCTGCACCGCGTGGGCGTAGGCCGGCCGCAGGCCGAAATGCTCGGCGAACACCGTCGAGAGCATCAGGTGCGGGTGGGTGGTCGAGTAGCCGGTGACCAGCCCGTCGATCTCGCGCCGCTCCAGCCCGGCATCGGCGAGCGCATCCGCGGCGGCGCGGCTCATCAGGTCGAGGGTGGAGAGGCCGGAGAGGCGCCCGAACGGCGTGAGGCCGAAGCCGGTGATGCGGCTCATCGGGCGAGTGTCCGGAGAGGAGGGCCGACGTCACGGCCGCTCCCCCGTTCCCGGACGACTGGAGCGTCGCCGGAAGGAGATCCGGGATCCAGCACCAACGGTCGCGACGCGTCCGAATCTCCGCGCCGTTGATACGGCAGAGCCGCTTCGCGGCAGGTCTTGTGCTGGATCCCGGATCTCCTTCCGCGAGCGCTCCAGTCGTCCGGGAAAGGGGCCGGGCTCGTGGCGGACAGGCCGGCGATCCCCTCGGGCATCGCCCTGCACGGCCGCGCAGCACGGCCGGTCGCGGCCGGGCCATCGGAATGCCTAGTATTCCGCGTGGCGGAACTTCGCATCGGGCGTCCTCCGGGCCGGGCCGTCGCGGCGAAGGACGAGCCTTGTGCCGGCAACCTCTTGCCGGACGATGGTTGCCTTCCGACGAATAGCCTGTCAACACTGGTGCAAGCCGGGCGATGATCGGAGATCGTCGCCGGGCGGGGAGAGCCGGGACCGACCGAAAGAGTTCTGTTGCAAGGAACTCATCCCTCAAGGGCGGCGGGACCGGGAACGCGTGAGAGGCGCCATGCACCCTCGGCCGGGCCAGGATCCGCGTGCGGCGACGGGAGCCGCATGAGCCCGTCCGCCGAGGCCGACGACGCCCCGCCTCCCCCCACCCCGCCCGAGCCCAACGCGGTCCAGAAGGTGTGCGCCGTGCTGCGGGCGCTCGCCGCCCCCGCGCCGCGGCGCCTGACCGACCTCGCGGCCGAGACCGGGCTCAACAAGGTCACGGCACTCCGCATCCTCGACACCCTGGCGCAGGAAGGCTTCGCCGCCCGGGCGGCCGATGGCCGGCGCTGGCGGCCGGGGCCGGAGCTGACGGCGCTCGGCGCCAGTGCCGGCCGGCCCGACGATGTGCGGGCGCTGGCCCGGCCGGGGCTGGTGCGGCTCGCCGAACTCTCCGGCGACACGGTGCTGCTCTCGGTGCGGAGCGGGGTCGAGGCGGTCTGCATCGAGCGCGAGGTCGGCGCCTACCCGATTCGTGCCAACTACCTCGATATCGGCAGCCGCCGGCCCCTCGGGGTCGGAGCCGGGGCGATGGCCCTGCTCGCCTGGCTGCCGGACCGCGAGGTCGAGGCGATCCTCGGCATCGTGGTCCAGCGCCTCGGGCCCTATCCGCGCCTCGGCCGGGAGGAAATCCGGGGGGCGATCGTGGAGGCGCGGGCGCGGGGCTACGTCGTGCTCCTCGACCAGGTGGTGGACACGATGGGGGCGATCGGCGTGCCGGTGCGCGACGAAGGCGGGCGCACCGTCGCGGCTCTGAGCCTCGCGGCGCTCACCACCCGCATCCGGGCGCGGGAGGCGGAACTGGCGGAGGCGCTCCGGCGCGAGGCCGACCTGATGGAGCGGGAGCGGATCCCGGCGGGGCGGGGAGGGGAGGGGTGAGCGGAAGCCTGATTCCCGCCAGCGACCTCGCCCCGAGGTGTCCGTTCATCGACGATGGACCGATCGCGAAGGAGGGCTCCGCAAGCCCCTGCGATCCCTGGAGCCCTCCTTCGAGGCTGCCGCGCGAGGTCGTGACCAGGAAAGCTGTTCGAGCCGCGTGGAAAAACGTCACATCACGGAGACCCGGATGAACATCACCGACATCCAGTCCCAGATCGTCTCGCTCCCGTTCGACATGGGCGGCCCGCCGGCCAGCTTCGCCGGCAAGGCCTGGACCCATCTCGACATCCTGCTGGTGCGGGTCGAGACGGACGAGGGGCTGGTCGGCTGGGGCGAGGCCTTCGGCCATGCCGGCATCCAGGCGACGCGGGCCGCCCTCGACACCATCGTGGCGCCGCTCGTGCTCGGGCGCTCCTCGGGCGACATCGCGGCGCTGACGCGGAGCGTGCTCCACGCCACGCATCTGCTCGGCCGCAACGGCCCGTTCGTCTTCGCCTTCTCCGGGATCGAGACGGCGTTGTGGGACCTCGCCGGCAAGCGGGCGGGGCAGCCCCTGGCCCGCCTGCTCGGCGGCGAGGTCCGCGAGCGGCTGCCGGCCTACGCCTCGCTGCTCGCCTATCACGAGCCGGCGCTGGTGCGCCGCAACGTCGAGGCGGCCTGCGCCGCCGGCTACCGCCACATCAAGCTGCACGAGGTCACCGAACCGGCGGTCGCCGCGGCGGCCGAGGTGACGCGAGCGTTCGGGGCCGCCCTGATGGTCGACGTCAACTGCGCCTGGAGCGTCCCGGCGGCGCTGCGGATGGCCGACGCCTTCGCGCCCCACGACCTCCTCTGGTTCGAGGAGCCGGTCTGGCCGCCGGAGGACGTGCACGGGCTGGCGCAGGTGCGGGCCCGCGGCGTCCCGATCGCCGCCGGCGAGAACACCGCCGGGCTGTTCGGCTTCAAGGCGCTGATCGAGGCCGGCGCCATCGACGTCGCCCAGCCGAGCGTGACCAAGATCGGCGGCGTCGGCGAGATGCTGCGGGTGATCACGCTCTGCGAGGCGCACGGGATCCGGGCGGCGCCGCACAGCCCGTATTTCGGCCCCGGCCTCGTCGCGACGATGCACGTCATCGCGGCCCGCGTCGAAGACCCTCTGGTCGAGGTGCTGTGGCTCGACATGGAGGCGAACCCGTTCGATCCTTGGATCCGGGCCGAGAACGGCCACGTGCGGCTGCCCCCCGGGCCCGGCCTCGGCTGCGACCCGGATCCGGGCGTGCTCGAGCGCTACCGGGTCGGCGACATCGTCCGCACGGCATAGAATCAAGAGCAATCAGGGAGGACACGCCATGAAGGTCGACCGCGTCGAGACGCGCCCCATCCTGTTGCGCCCGGAGCGGCCCATCGGCTCGGCGCTCGGGCAACTGCATGCCTTCGGCTGCATCCTCGTCACGGTCCACGCCGACGGGCTCACCGGCGAGAACATCGTGTTCACGCTGAACGACCGCCGCACCCGGGTGCTGCGCAGCCTGATCGACGAGATGGCCGATCTGGTGGTGGGCCAGGATGCCGGCCACATCGCCGGCTTCTGGTCGCGGGCCTGGCGCGACGTCAACTTCATGGGCCACAAGGGCATGCCGATCATGGGCATCTCGGCCCTCGACGGGGCGCTGTGGGACCTTGGCGCCAAGCGCGCCGGGCTGCCGCTCTACCGCATGCTCGGCGGCGCGAGCGCCCGCGTCCCGGCCTACCAGTCCGGCGGCCTGTGGCTCGACCGCTCGACCGACGAACTCGTCGCCGAAGCCGCCGGCTTCAAGGCGGCGGGCTTCACGGCGATGAAGATGCGGCTCTCGGCCGGCGACCCGGACTGGAACATCGCCCGGGTGCGGGCGGTCCGCGAGGCGATCGGCCCGAAGATCCGCCTGATGGCCGATGCCAACCAGGGGCTGACAGAGACCGACGCCATCCGCCTCGGGCGGCGCCTCGAAGAGTTCGATCTCACTTGGTTCGAGGAGCCGCTGCCGGCCTGGGACGTCGAGGGGCTGGCCCGCGTCGCCGCCGCCCTCGATACCCCGATCGCCAGCGGCGAGACCGACTATACCCGCTACGGCTTCCGCCGGATGATCGAGCTGCGCTCGGCCGACATCCTGATGCCGGACCTCCAGCGCGTCGGCGGCGTCACCGAGTTCATGCGGGTCGGCCACCTCGCCGAGGCGCACGACCTGCCGGTGTCGAGCCACCTGTTCCCGGAGCAGAGCCTGAGCGTCCTCGGCGCCCTGGCGAACGCCCATTCTCTCGAATACATGCCGTGGTTCTCCGAGCTGTACTGCGAGAGACTGGACTTCGCCGACGGATCCGCCATCGTACCGGAGCGGCCGGGCTTCGGATTCACCTTCGACGAGGACAGGATCCGGCACCTGGAGCGGCAAGGCGCTTAAAAACCAACTGCGCCGGCCGGGACGACAACGGGAGGAGGACGCCATGGTGACGACGAACCGTCGTGCGCTCGTGATGAATGCTGCCGGCCTTGCGGGGGCGGCAGCCCTCGGGTTTCCCCGGCCGGCGCTGGCGCAGGGCGAGCCCCTGCGCATCGGCTGGCTCGCGGCGATGACCGGTCCCAGCTCGGCCCCGACGGTCGGCTTCAACCGCGGCGTGGTCTTCGCCGTCGAGGCGATCAACGGTGCCGGCGGGGTCAAGGGCCGCAAGGTCGAGCTGGTCACCCGCGACTCGCAGGGCGATCCGACCAAGGCGGTCAACGCCGTGCAGGAGATGATCAGCCAGGCCAAGGTCCACGCGATCTGGGGCCCGACCAATTCGGGCGAAGCGCTCGCCGTGACCCCGATCATGGCGCGGGCGAAGATGCCGAACATCCACCCCTGCGTGATCGACAGCCTGATCGATCCGGCGAAGTATCCCAACGCCTTCCGCATCGCCCCGTCGAACACGCAATGGGACGACGCGGTGCGCAGCTACTGCCTCAAGGTGCTCAAGGTGAAGCGCGTCGCGGTGATCGGCGACACGACCGGCTACGGGGTCACCGCCGCCAAGGCGTCGGGCGCGGCGTTCAAGCAGGACGGGGCCGAGGTGGTCTATCTCGGCAACATCGATTCGACCCAGCCCGACATGACCCCCGACCTCCTGCGCGCCCGCAATGCCGGCGCCGAGGTGATCGTGGTCTGGAGCGTGTCGACCGGCATGGATGCGCGCCTGTTCAACACCCGCGCCCGGATGGGCTGGGACGTGCCCTTCGTCGGCCATCCCTCAATGGCGTCGGGCGAGATCGGCGGGCTGCTGGAGAAGCCGGCGAACTGGGACAAGGTCTACGCGGTCGGCTATCGCAGCTGCTCCTACGACGAGGCCGGCAAGCTCACCCCCCGCAGCGAGGAGTTCGTGGGCCGGCTGAAGGGCAAGGTCGCGCTCGCAGACACCCTGCTGTGGTGGGTGGCGGCCGGCTACGACGCCGTCAGCCTGATCGCCAAGGCGGTGGAGGAGACGGGATCGAGCGCGCCCGACGCGATCGTCAAGCACTGGAACGGCCTGACTCAATATCCGGGCATCTTCGGCGACTACACCTACACGCCGACGCAGCATAACGGCTACCCGACCGAGGAGGTGGTGATGTCGGCGGCCAATTCCGGCCGCGACGGCAGCTTCCGGCTCGCACCGGGATACTCCTGAGGCGGCGATCCGGGGAGCGCCGCCATGCTCGCCTCGATCCTGGCCTCGGGCCTCGCCGTCGGCGCGATCTACGCGCTGATCGGCATCACCTACAACACGATGTTCTCGACCTCCCGGGTGATGAGCTTCACCGCCGGGCAGCTCGGGATGCTCGGCGGCGTGCTCGGCTCGCTGTTCAGCTTGCGCCTCGGGCTGCCCTGGCCGCTCGGGCTCGTGCTCACGCTCGCCTGCGGGGCGCTCGTCGGCATCGTCACCGAGTTCGTGGCGGTGCGCCCGGTCCTGAAGAGTCTCGACCAGCACCTCTACGTGCTCTCGACGCTCGCCTTGGCGCTGATGATCCAGCAGGTCACCGCGATCACCTGGAGCACCGAGCCGCAGCCCTTCCCGCGCCTGCTCGGCGGCTTCGGGGAGACCGTCCTCGACGAGAAGTTCTGGCTGCCGGTGGCGGCCTGCCTCGTCGTGGTGGTCGGGCTCGAGCTCCTCTACCGGCGCACCCTCCTCGGCCACGCCTTCCTCGCCGTGGCGGAGGACAATTTCGCGGCTCGCGCCCTGGGCCTGCCTGAGCGGCGCCTGCGGGTGATGAGCTACGCACTTGCCGGCGGCATCGGGGCGCTCGCCGGCTTTGCCGGCGGGGAGTTGCTGCTCGCCTTCTTCGCCAACGGGCCGCATCTCAACTTCTACGGCTTCATCCCGGTGGCGCTCGGGGGCTTGGGCAACAACCGCGGCGCGCTCGTCGGCGGCCTCGTCCTCGGGCTGTTCCAGCAGGCGGCGAACTTCGTCGTCGGCGGCATCTTCGCCTCGGTCGCCGTCTTCACCCTGTTCATCGTCGTGCTGCTCGCGGCCCCGCAGGGCCTGCTCGGCTCGGCCCAGGCGAGGCGCGTATGAGCATCCCGTCCGTTCTCGCCGCCGCGGACGCCCCCGTCCGCACCGGCCCGGGAGCCCGCCTCGCGGCGGCCGCGCCCTTCCTCCTCATCCTGGGCCTCGCGCTGGCGGTACCGCTCGCCGGCAACGATTACTGGACGCTGATCGCCACGCGGGCGGCGATCTACTGGATCCTGGTCTCGGGCCTCAACCTCGTCGTCGGCTTCGCCGGGCAGCTCGCCATCGGCTACGTGGCCTTGCTGCTCGTCGGCGCCTACACCACCAGCGTGCTCGCCGCCGGCACGGTGCTGCCGGCACTGCCCGCCTTCGCGGCGCTCGCCTGCGCCGGAATCGTCGGCGCTCTGGTCGGGGTGGTGGTCGGGCTGCCGGCGTTGCGGCTGCGCACCTTCTACTTCGCCATGACGACGTTGGGCTTTGCCACCATCGTCACGCAGATCGCGCTCGCCTGGCAGGACGTGACCGGCGGCGGCATCGGCATCACCGGACCGGAGATGCCGAGCCCGTTCGATTCGCGCCTCGGCTTCTACGGCCTGTGCCTCGCGGGCGCGGTGTTGTGCACCTGGATGACCCTCAACGTCGCCGGCAGCCGCTGGGGCCGGGCGCTCGTGGCGATCCGCGACGCCGAGGTGGCGGCGGAGGCGGTCGGCATCGCCAAGCCCAGGCTCCTCGTCGCGGTGTTCCTGTTCGCCGGCGGCGTCGCGGCCGTCGCCGGCGGGCTGTTCGCCTCGCTCCAGACCTACATCACGCCGGACGCGTTCACGTTCGACCTGTCGCTGCTGTTCTTCATCGCGGTGCTGATCGGCGGGCGCGGCTCGGTGCTGGGGCCGCTCATCGGCACGATCCTGCTCACCCTCCTGCCGGAGGTGGCGGCCCCGCTCGCGGCCTGGTCGACCTTCCTCTACGCGTTCCTGCTCCTCGTCATCGTGCTGGTGCTCCCCGGCGGCATCGCCGACCTCCTCGACCGCGGCAAGCACCGCCCGCTGCCGCTCGAGCGCAGCATCGCCCCGCGCGCCGCCGCGCTCCAGGACCTCGCGGCGCGCACGACGGCGCGGGAGCCGATCACGCTGACGGGCGTGCGCCTGAGCTTCGGCGCCGTGAGGGCGATCGACGGGCTCGACCTGACCTTGCGGCCGGGGGGCGTCCACGGGCTGATCGGCCCGAACGGCTCGGGGAAAACCACGACGCTCAACGTGATCTCCGGCTATTACCGGCCGCAGGAGGGCCGGGTGAGCCTGGGGACCCGCTCGCTGCTCGCTGAGGCGCGGGAGGCGCGGGCGCTCCTGCGCATCGCCCGCACCTTCCAGACCCCGCGGATCGTCGGCGACGCGACCGTGATCGAGAACGTGATGCTCGGTGGCAGCGTCGAGGGGCGGGCCACCCTGGCGGAGGCGTTGCTGGCGCTCCCGCGTCACCGCGAGGACGAGCGGGCTTTACGCGCCTCGGCCCGCCTCGCCCTGCGGGCGGTCGGGCTCGACGGTCTCGACGAGGTCCGGGCCGGGCGGCTCCAGCACAGCGAGCTGCGCTTCCTCGAGATCGCCCGCGCGTTGATGCTGCGCCCGGCCTTCCTGCTCCTCGACGAGCCGGCGGCGGGCCTCTCGGCCCAGGAGATCCAGCGCCTCGGCGGCCTGATCCGGGCGGTGGCGGATGCCGGGATCGGCGTTCTCCTCGTCGAGCACCACGCCGACCTGATCTTCGCCATCTGCGACGAGGTGACGGTGCTCAATCTCGGCCGGGTCCTCGCCGCCGGCACGCCGTCGGAGATCCGCAGCCACAGGGAGGTGGTCAGTGCCTATCTCGGCGGGTGAAACCTTGCTTCGCGTCGACGGCCTGGAGGCGGGCTACGGCAAGATCCGGGTGCTCCACGGCGTCGACCTCACGGTGGCGGCCGGCGAGGTGGTGACGCTGCTCGGCCCCAACGGCGCCGGCAAGTCGACGCTGCTGCGGGCGCTCTCCGGCCTGCTGCCGGTCCAGGCCGGCACCGTCCGGCTCGGAGACGCCCTGCTCTCGGGGGCCGGCCCCCGCCAGGCCGTGCGGGCCGGGCTCTCGCACGTGATCGAGGGCCACCGGGTCTTCACCGGGCAGACCGTGCGCGAGAACCTGCTGCTCGCGGCCTACGACCTGCCCCGGGCCGAGCGCGCGGCGCGGATCGACGAGGCCCTGTCCCACTTCCCCGAGATCGCCGCGAAGAGCCACGACAAGGGTGCCTCGCTCTCCGGCGGCCAGCAGCAGATGCTGGCGGTGGCGCAGGGCCTGGTGCAGCGCCCGCGCCTCCTGATGCTCGACGAGCCCTCCGCCGGCCTTTCGCCGGTGCTGGTCGACCGGGTGCTGGAGGTGGTGGCGCGGCTGCGCCGGCAGGGCACGGCGGTGCTGCTGGTCGAGCAGCTGGTCGAGAAGGCGAGGGCGGTCTCGGACCGGGTCTACGCCCTGGCGCAGGGACGGATCGTGCTGGAGGCGGTCGCCGGGGCGCCCGATCTGCCGGAGCGGCTCGAGCGGGCGTATTTCGGGGGGGTGGGATGAGCCGTCTGCTCTTCCGTCGGGCGCATGGCGACCCGGGGAGAATGCCCGGCGGCTCACCGGGCGAGGTCCGGATGTGCTCCAGGTGAAGGCACCCGCCCACCTGTTCAGGCATGCGGGCGCGATGAAGCGGCATGATCCCGACACCGGCGACGCACATCTCGGCCCCACCGACCCGCGCTCCTGGGCGGTGCTCGCCCTGGCGCTGGTCTTCCTCGCCCTCGGCGCCCTGTTCCTGGCCGCGCCCGGGGCCGGCGCCGCGATCTACGGCATCCCCGAGCCGGCGGGGTCCGGCCGGACCGCCCTGCGGGCCATCGGCGCCCGCGACGTGGCGCTGGCGCTCTACCTCGCCGGGCTGACCCTGGTCTCGACCCGGCGCGCCGTGGCGGTCGTGCTCGCGGCGAGCCTCGTCATTCCGGCCTGCGACCTGGCGATGGTCGCCGGCACGGCGCTGTGGTGGCAGGTGGCCCTGCACGTCGTGAGCGCCGGCGTGCTGGCGCTCGTCGCCTCATGGGTGATGTGGGATCACGCCGCGTAGTCCGGCTCCTCCCGGTCGAGCCGCCGGCGGATCGCCGCGAGGTGGAGGCGGGCGGATTCCGGGTCGCCCTCGCGCATCTGGCGATAGGCGGCCTCGGCGATGGCGGGATCGACCGGCAGGACCGGGCGGCCGGTCGAGAGGGCGAGCACCTGCACCTCGGCGGCGCGCTCCAGGTAGTACAGGTCGTCCCAGGCCTCGGCGATGGTCGGCCCCAGCACCATGACGCCGTGGTTCTTCATGAACACGATGTCGGCCTCGCCGACGCTGTCGGCGATGCGGTCGCCCTCGCGCGCGTCGAGGGCGAGCCCGTTGTAGTTCCGGTCGAAGGCGGTGCGGCCGTAGAACTTCAGCGCGGTCTGGCCGGCGAAGATCAGCGGATCGCCCTCGGTCATCGACAGGGCGGTGGCATGGGGCATGTGGGTGTGCAACGCCACCCGCGCCCGCGGGATGCGCGCATGCAGGCGGGCATGGATGTAGAAGGCGGTCGCCTCCGGCTGGCCCTTGCCCGACACCACGTTGCCGTGGAAGTCGCAGACCAGGAGCTTGGAGGCGGTGAGCTCGGCGAAGGCGTAGCCGTAGGGGTTGACGAGGAAGAGGTCGTCGTAGCCCGGCACCATCGCCGAGAAGTGGTTGCAGATGCCTTCTTCCAGGCCGTAGCGGGCCGCCATGCGGAAGCAGGCCGCCAGCTCCTCCTTGGCCTGCCGCACCTCGGGGCCGGCAAGGTCCGGCTGGTTGAGGCCGTCCGGAATCCGCTCGGCCGTCGGGGTGCCCAGTGCGTGAGCCATGGTTCTTCGTCTCTCCTCGCGAGGCGCCGATCCTCGCAAGAGACGGCCCTGCTTGTCCACCGCTCGAGCGTCTTCCGACGAGGCGGATTCCGGCTCGTCGGAGAACATGCGGCGACATCAAAGGTCCAGAGCACCGCCGGAGGGCGGCGCGATCGGGCGATGCCCTAGCGAGGTCCGCTCAGATGCTGCAGCAGGGCGGGGGTGGCGTAGCCGTCCGCCGGCAGCCCCGCGGCGGTCTGGTAGCGCCGCACGGCCTCGCGCAACTTCGGCCCCGCGCGCCCGTCGAACGGGCCGTCATAGTGCCCCCGGGCGGAGAGCCCGCGCTGGAGCGCGGTGAGCCCGGCCTGGTCGAGGCGCGGGCCGGTCGGCCAGGGAGCGGCGAGCGGCGGCCCGCCGGCGATCCGGTCGGAGAGGTGGCCCACCGCCAGCGCGTAGGAATCCGAGGTGTTGTAGGCCCGGATGGCCTCGAAATTCGCCGTGATCAGGAAGGCCGGGCCGCCGGCGCCGCCGGGCAGGAACAGGCTCGCCTCGCCGGCCTCGGGCAAGGCCTCCCCGTCGAGGGAGCGCACCCCGCGCCGGGCGAACTCGGAGAACGGGCCGCGGTAGCGCGCGAGGTCGAACCCCGCCGGCAGGGCGACGGCGACGCCCCAGGGCAGCTCGCGTTGCCAGCCAGCCTGATGCAGGAAGCTCGCGATCGAGGCGAGGGCGTCCGGAACGGAGTCCCAGATGTCGCGCTGCCCGTCGCCGTCGAAATCGACCGCCGCGCGCAGGTAGGCGGAGGGCAGGAACTGCGTCTGCCCCATCGCGCCGGCCCAGGAGCCGCGCATCCGCTCCGGGCTCACGTCGTGGTGCTCGAGGATCTCGAGCGCCGCCAGAAGCTCGTCGCGAAACAGCTCGCCGCGGTGGCGGGCCTCGGCCAGGGTGGCGAGCGCGCGCACCACCGGCAATGTGCCGGCGCTGGCGCCGAAATCCGATTCGATGCCCCAGAACGCGAGCAGCACCGGGCCGGGCACGCCGTAAGCCGCCTCGATCCGCGCCAGGATGTCGGCGCGGCGCGCGGCCTCCGCCCGCCCGCGGGCGATGCGCCCAGGCGAAACCGCGCCAGTCAGGTACTCCCAGACCGGGCGGCCGAACTCGCCCTGGCGGCGCAGGCGCGCCAGCACCGCCGGGTCCGGGGTCACGCCCCGGAACGCCGCGTCGAAGGTCGCGCGCGAGACCTTGCGCGCCTGGGCGGCCGGCCACAGCGCCTCGACGAAGGCGCGGAAATCGCCGGCCCCGGCGGGGGCAGCGAGGACCGGCACGCCGGCGAGCGCGAGAGCGGCACGCAGGGCCGCCACGCGGAAGCGGCGCATCGTCAGACCCGGTTGCGGCGGCCCAGCGCCTCTTCCCAGGCGAGCGCCTGGGTGACGATCTCGCGCAGGTCGTCGTGCTGCGGCGCCCAGCCGAGCTCGGTCCGGATCCGGTCGGCCCCGGCGACGATCCGGGACGGATCGCCGGGCCGGCGCGGCGACAGCTTGACCGGGAAGTCGACGCCCGAGACCGACTTCACCACGTCGATCACCTCCAGCACCGAGTAGCCGCGGCCGTAGCCGCAGTTGAGCGTCAGGCTTGCCCCCCCGCCGCGCAGGTGGTTGAGCGCCACGAGATGGGCCGCTGCGAGGTCGGAGACCTGGATGTAGTCGCGCAGGCAGGAGCCGTCCGGCGTCGGGTAGTCGGTGCCGAACACCTCGAGCTGGCCGCGCTTGCCGAGGGCGGCCTGCGTCGCAACCTTGATCAGGTGGGTGGCGTTGGGGCTCGACTGGCCCGAGCGCCCGCGCGGATCGGCGCCCGCCACGTTGAAGTAGCGCAGGACCACGTAGCTGATGCCGTGGGCGCGGGCGGCGTCCTCCAGCATCCACTCGGTCATCAGCTTCGAGCGGCCGTAGGGGTTGATCGGGCTCGGGGTCAGATCCTCGGGCACCGGCACCACGGCCGGCTCGCCGTAGACGGCCGCCGTCGAGGAGAAGATCACGTGGCGCACGCCCGCACCGATCGCCGCCTCGATCAGCGCCCGCGACTTGACCGTATTGCCGAGATAGTAGCCGAGCGGATCCGAGACCGAATCCGGCACCACGATCTTGGCGGCGAAGTGGGCGAGCGCGTCGATCTTGTGCCGGCGGATGGTCTCGGCGACGAGGGACTGGTCGGCGACGTCGCCGCGCACCAGCGTGACTTCCGGCGGGACCGCCCAATCGAACCCGGTCGAGAGATCGTCGAGGACCACGACCTCGTCGTGGCCGGCATCGATCAGGGCGAGCACCATGTGGCTGCCGATGTAGCCCGCGCCGCCCGTGACAAGTACCGCCATTCCGTTCGCTCCCCGCCGTGATGCGGGTTGATCCATAACGTGCAATGCTTCAGCGTCAATTAAGCTGTCCGGTGACAAGGCAGCGGGGAGAGGGTAGGCCGGCCGGGCGTGAGAGCCCGGATGCGCCCGTCCCCGCCGGGCGGTCCGGCAGCTCCCGCTATGTCGACTGGAACACGTACGATGAAACGCATTCGCAAAGCCGTCCTCCCGGTCGCGGGTCTCGGCACCCGTTTCCTGCCGGCGACCAAGGCGGTGCCCAAGGAGATGCTGACGGTCGTCGACCGTCCGGTGGTCCAGCACGTCGTCGACGAGGCCCGCGAGGCCGGGATCGAACACTTCATCTTCGTCACCGGCCGCGGCAAGGCGGTGATCGAGGACCATTTCGACATCTCCTACGAGCTCGAGCGCACCCTGCAGGAGCGCAACAAGACCGAGGCCTACGAGGCCCTGAGGAAGGACCTGCCGGGCGCCGGCCAGACCAGCTTCACCCGCCAGCAGGAACCGCTGGGCCTCGGCCACGCGGTGTGGTGCGCCCGCGAGATCGTCGGCGACGAGCCCTTCGCGGTGATCCTGCCCGACATGCTCAGCCGCGGCAGCATGGTGCAGATGCTCAGCGCCTACGAGAAGCACGGCGGCAACGTCATCGCCGTTGAGGAGGTCGCCCCCGACCAGACCCACCAGTACGGCATCGTCAGCGTCGGCCAGGAATTCGGCGACACCTTCGAGATCACCGGCATGGTGGAGAAGCCGCCGAAGGGCACCGCGCCGTCGAACTACATCATCTCGGGCCGCTACATCCTGCAGCCGGAGATCTTCTCGATCCTGGAGCGCGGCGAGCGCGGCGCGGGCGGCGAGATCCAGCTCACCGACGGCATGAAGCGCCTCGCCGAGACGCAGAAGTTCTACGGCATGCACTACCGCGGCAAGACCTACGACACCGGCTCGAAGCTCGGCTTCCTGGTCGCCAACCTCGCCTACGGCCTGGAGCGGCCGGAGCTGCGCGACGCGCTCACGCAGGAGATCGAGGCGCTGCTGAAGAAGGGCTGATCCGGCCCGTCCGAACCGCACCGGGCCCCGCGCGGCGCAGCCATCCCGCGCCGCGCGGTGGCCGCAACGGGCGGGCTCCCGCCGGGAGCCCCGCGCGCCCGGCGTCCCTTCCCGGGGCGGGGCCGGCCCGCCCCGGGAAGGATTGCACACGAGAGCACCGCCCGATCGCGCTGCGATCGGACGCTGCCCTCGACCTTTGATTGCGCCGCATTTTTTTCGCCGACGAACCGGTCTCCGCGTCGCCGGCAGTTGCTCCAGGTCTACCGGTATCGGCCGGCTTTACCGGTAGTATGGAGCCAATCCTCTCCCAGCGTCCGCAACAGGAGAGTTGCGTTCTGTTGACGCAGGACCGACTTGCGGTCCGGTGCCTTATGCAGGCGTAAGACTTAAAGGCGACGACGTCCGTTCTTGCCTCGAAATACCGTCGACCCTATGGTCGTCGGACCGAGCGGCTCAGCAAGTCGGCGACGCATGCCCCACTCCCGGAAAGACAAGCGGAGGGTTGCGGCCCTCGACAGGACCGGCCTGCTGTCGGCCCGCTCGGACGAGACGTTCGTCAGCTTGGTCGGGGTCGCCGCCGATGCGTTCGGGGTGGCGATCGCGACTCTCTCGCTGATCGATGCCGACCGTCAGGTCTATTTCGAGAAGGTCGGCATCACGGTTGCCTCGACCGAGCGCGGCATCTCGTTCTGCACCCGCACCATCGAGAGCGACGGGACGGTGGTGATCCTCGACGCGGCGCAGGACCCGCTCTGGCGCGACAACCCGATGGTCATCGGCCCGCCCTACATCCGGTTCTATGCCGGGGTGCCGCTGCGGATCGACGGGCAGGCGATCGGCACCTTCTGCCTCATCGACACTGCGCCGCGCGCCGCGTTCTCCGACGGCGAGCACCTGCGCCTCGAACGCTACGCCGCCATCGCCCGCGAGATGCTGGAGTTGCGGGCGCAGCACGCCAACCGGGACAGCGCACGGATGCGCTTCCGGCACATGGCCGAGACCAGTCCGGACGCGATGATCGTGTACGACGCCGAGGGCGGCATCCTGCACTGGAACGGCAGCGCCGAGCGAATGTTCGGCCATGACGCCGCCACGGCCGCCCGCCTCGACGTCTCCGACCTCACGGCCGGGCCGGGCGCGCGGGCGCCGTGGTTCGACGACGCCCCGGGGGCGATCCGCGAGACCGAGATCCGCCTGCGCGACGGGGCGACGAGGGCGGTGGAGGTCTCGCTGTCGCGCTGGCGCGAGGGCGGCGAGACGATCTACGGCGCCATCCTGCGCGACACCTCGCAGCGCCGCGAGCGCGAGGAGGCGCTGCACGCGCTCGCCCATCGCGACGCCCTGACCGGGCTCGCCAACCGGCCGCTCATGCGCCTGCGCCTCGAGGCGATGCTGGCCGCCGGGCCCGTGGCGGTCCTGCTGATCGACCTCGACGGCTTCAAGGACGTCAACGACACCGTCGGCCACGCGGCCGGCGACGAGGTGCTGAAGGAGGCGGCGGCGCGGCTCCTCGCCTGCGTCCGGGGCAGCGACGTGGTCGCCCGCATCGGCGGGGACGAGTTCGTGATCGCGTTGCCCGGCTGCGGCGATCCGGCGGTCGGCGGGGAGGTGGCCGCCCGCATCGTCGCCGCGATGGAGGAGCCGTTCCCGGTGCAGGAGCGCCGCGTGCGGATCGGCGCGAGCGTCGGCATCGCGCTGGCGCCGTCCCAGGCCGAGAGCATCGACGACCTGCTCTTCTGCGCCGACCTCGCCGTCTACAAGGCCAAGGCCGACGGCCGCCACCGGCACCGGCTCTACACGCCGTCCTTGCGCGCCGCGGTCTCGGACCGGCAGCGCTTCGTCCACGAGTTCCACCGCGCCCTGGAGCAGGAGGAATTCGTGCTGCATTACCAGCCGCAGATCCGCCTGCGCGACGGCGCTCTGGTCGGCGCCGAGGCGCTGATCCGCTGGCGGCACCCGGAGCACGGCCTGCTCCAGCCCGGCGCGTTCCTGCCGGCCCTGCTGTCGAGCCGCCACGCCGTGGCGGTCAACGACTGGGTTCTGCGCAAAGCCTGCAGCCAGGCCGCATCCTGGCTGCCCGCCGCCGGGCCGCATTTCCGCATGGGGGTGAATGCCTGCGCGACCCGCCTGCATTCCGGCGAGATCGACGCGGTGGCGATGGCGATCCTGGCCGAGACCGGGCTCAACCCCGAGAACCTCGAGCTCGAGATCACCGAGACCGTGGTGCTCGCCCACGGGAGTGCCACGACCGCGGCCCTCCATGCCTTGCGCGAGCGCGGCATCGGCATCGCCTTCGACGATTTCGGCACCGGCTACGCCTCGCTGAGCATGCTCGAGGAGTTCCCGATCACCCGGCTGAAGATCGACCGCTCCTTCGTGCGCAAGATGAACGACGCCCCGGACGTGCCGGTGATCCGGGCGATCCTGCAACTCGCCAAGGGCTTCGGCCTCGACGTGGTCGCCGAGGGGATCGAGACCGAGGACCAGCTCCGCCGCCTGCGCCGGAAGGGCTGCGCCGAGGGCCAGGGCTACTTCTTCAGCCCGCCCGTCGATCCGGAGACCTTCGCGGCGCGCTTCCTCTCGGGGGGCGTGACGGTGCCCTGACGGCGCTACTCGTCGTCGAACCAGTTGCGCCCGGGCTCGATGCAGCGATAGCCGACGAGGCATTGCGGCGTGTCGCGGGTCGGCACGACGGCGTTCCGGGTGATCTGCGTCGGCTCGCAGAAGCTGCGGTCGCGCACGTAGCGGTCGTAGGTGTAGCCGCCGGTGCCCAGCACCGCGGCGCCCTGCGCGGCCAGGAAGGCGCGGGCCTGGCCGCAGGTCATGGCGAGGGTCGAGGGCCGGCCCTGGGCGACGGCGAGGGTCGGAACCGCCGCGAGGACGAGGGCGGCGAGGAGGATCGAGGATCCGGGTTGTCGGCGGTCGGCGGACACGACGGGTGCGCTCCGATGGTCTGAGGCCCGCCAACGCCCGTGGGCCCGGCCTGGATCCGCCGCCCCTACTGCGTCAATTGCCCCACGCTCAGGATCGCCCCCATCACCGAGATGATGAGCCCGCCGATCAGCCCGCCGATCGCCACCGTCACCAGGGGGGTGAGCAGGGCGAGCAGCCGGTCGATGCGCTGGCGGGTCTCGGTCTCGTGCATCTCGGCGGCATGCAGCAGCACGCTGCCGAGGCGGTTCACCTGCTCGCCGCTGGCGATCAGGTTCAGGGTCGAGGCGGCGTAGGGCTTGAGCGAGGCCAGGCCGGAGGCGAGGCTGCCGCCCTCGGCGAGCCGCCGCCCGGCCTCGTCGAGGGCGCGGCGGAACACCCGGTTGCCGGCGAGCGGGCGGGTCGCCGCCACCGCGTCGGGGATGGGCACCTCGGCGACGAGCAGCGTGCCGAGCACCCGGCAGAACCGGCCGCACTCGATGCCGACCACGATCTCGCGCACCAGCGGCAGGCGCAGGGCAAGCTGCGCGCGGGCCGCCGCGAAGGCCGGCAGGCCCCACACCCGGGCGAGGCCGAGCACCGCGAGCGCCAGCCCGCCGACGAGGACCGGCCACGAGGCCGACAGCGTGTCGCCGAGCCATCCGGCGGCGCGGATCGCGAAGGGCGGCGCCTGGCCGCTGCCCTCGAACAGCGGCGCGAGGGCCGGCACCAGCACGCCGACGATCATCGCCACGGTGCCGATCGCCATCGCGACGAGCAGCGCGGGATAGATCATCGCCGAGATCAGGTGGCGCTTGACCGCGTCGCGCCGCTCGATCGACCCCGTGAGCGAGCCGACCACGTCGACGAGGGTGCCGGTCGCCTCGCCGGCCCGCACGATGTCGACCATGTCGCGCGGGAAGGCCTGCGGGTGGGCCGCCATCGCCCGCGACAGCGAGGCGCCGGCCACCACCCGCTCGAGCAGGTCGGTGAGGATCGGCTTCAGGGCCGGGCCGGCCTGGCGCTCGACGAGCCGCAGGGCCCGGTCGACGGTGAGGCCGGCGCCGATGAGCGTCCCGAACTCGCGCAGGAAGGCGACCCGGGCGGCGTCGTTGACCCGGTCGCGGCCGAACAGGTCGCGGCGCCAGAACGGAGCCGGGCCGGTGCTCGCCTGCTCGATCTCGTAGACCTGGAGCCCGTCGGCGCGGAGCAAGGCCACGGCGCGCTGACGCGTCTCGGCCTCGATCTTGCCGGCGCGCGAGCGCCCGTCGCCCGCATAGGCCTTGTAGGCGAAGCGCGGCATCTCGGTGCACCTCACGCAAGGCCCGCCGCGCCGGGTCCGGCACGGCGGGCAATGATGGTGATCGGGAGCGTCGCGAGAGACATCACAATGTCCCTTCCAGCACCCGTCCGACCTCGTCGAGGGTGGTATCGCCGTCGAGCACCCGCGCCCGCGCGCTGTCGGCAAGCCCGGTCATGCCCGCATCGCGCGCCCGGGCGGTCAGGGTCTGCTCGTCCGCGCGCTGGGCGATCAGCCCGCGCAGGTCCCCGTCGAGGGTCATGATCTCGGAGGCGACCATGCGGCCGCGATAGCCGGTGCCGTTGCAGGACGGGCAGCCGCGGGCACGCTTGAGGCTCAACGGCCGATCGGGCGGAACCCCGAGGCGCAGGCGCTCCTGCGGCGTCGCCGGTGTCGCCTCGGCGCAGAGGCCGCAGAGGCGCCGCACCAGGCGCTGGGCCACCACGCCGTTGAGCACCGCGGCGATGAGGTAGGGCTCGATGCCCATGTCCATCAGCCGGGTCACCGTCGCGGGGGCGGAGTTGGTGTGCAGCGTCGAGATGACGAGGTGGCCGGTCAGCGCCGCCTGCACGGCGATGCGGGCGGTCTCGCCGTCGCGGATCTCGCCGACCATCACCACGTCCGGGTCCTGGCGCAGGATCGAGCGGAGCGCCGCCGCGAAGTCGAGGCCGATGCCCGGATGGGCCTGGACCTGGTTCACCCCGGCCATCCGGTACTCGACCGGATCCTCGACGGTGACGACCTTGAGGTGCGGGCCGTTGATCCGGCGGAGCGCCGCGTAGAGCGTCGTGGTCTTGCCGGACCCGGTCGGGCCGGTGACGAGGACGAGGCCGTTCGGCCGGCTCGTCATCGCGGCGATCTCGGCGATCGCCGTAGCGTCGAAGCCGAGGGCGGAGAAGTCCTCGACGCGGCGCGAGCCGTCGAGGACGCGCAGGACCACGCTCTCGCCATGGGCCGTCGGAAGGGTCGAGACGCGGATGTCGACCTCCTGGCCGCGGTCGGGGGCCTGCATGCGCCCGTCCTGCGGCAGGCGCCGCTCGGCGATGTTGAGCCCGGCCTGGATCTTGATGCGGGTGGTGAGCGCCAGCTGCACCGATTTCGGCAGCCGCTCGGATTCGACCAGTACCCCGTCGACCCGGTAGCGCACCCGCATGTCGGCTTCTTCCGCCTCCAGATGGATGTCGGAGGCCGACAGCTCGAAGGCCTTGCGCACCAGCCGGGCCGAGAGCCGCACGATCGGCGCCTGGCTCGCCACGTCGGCAAGCCGCGCGAGGTCGTCGTCGCCGCCCGCCTCGCCCTCCTCGGCAACGTCGCCGTAGACGGCGCGGTGCGCCCGCTCGAAGCTGCCCGGGCCGACGAGGCAGGGCGCCACCGCACGGTCGACGAGGTGCTCCAGCGCCCGGGTGGTCTCAGGCTCGAACGGATCGACGAGGGCGACGACGAGGCGGTCGCGGTCGGCGGCGAGGGGCAGCACGCGGGCGCGGGCGCAGTAATCGGGCGAGAGGAGGTCGGCCAGGACCGGCTCGCCCGGCAGCTCGTCCTGGCGCAGGATCGGCAGGCCGGTCGCCTCCGACAGCGCGGTGACCAGGGTCGCCTCGTGGACGAGGCCGAGTTCGGTGAGCAGCAGCGGCAGCGGGCGCCGGCCGGGTCCGTCGAGGGCGGCGAGCGCACGCTCGTGGCCGGCGGCGTCCAGCACCTCGCTCTCGGCCAGCCGGTCGACGAACGCGCGCAGGTCCTCGGCCCGGCCGCGGGCCGCGTCGCGCCGGTCGGCCCGCAGCCGCCGCGGCCTGGTCTTCGCCCCCCAGATGCTCAGCATCGCCCTGCCCCAGAGAACCTGCCCGGAGAAACTCGCTCCGGCGCGGGGCCGGACGGCGCTATTCTCGCGCCGCGTCCTTAAGCGGACGGAAATATCGCGGCGTTAGACCGGTCCCCACGCCCCTCGTCCTGTCCGGGGCGCCGGAGCCGACCCGTCTTGCGCGCGCCATCCGCCCTGTCCTCGGTCGAGGCCTCGTTCCGCCAGGGCCTCGACGCCGCCTCGCTTCTCCTCGGCTTCTCCGAGCCGCGCACCGACCGCGCGCCGGCACTGCTGATCCTGCGGCTCGGGCCCCCGACCGATCCCGGCCTGACGCTGATCGACCGGCGCGAGGGCCAAGACCGGACCTACCGCCTCGATCTCGCGGCCGACGACCTCGCCGACCGGCTCGCCGCGATCCGGGGCGGCCGGACCGAGGCGCGGGCGAAGGTCCTGGTCGATCCCGGAGCCTGCTTCATCCGCACCCTGGACCTGCCGAGCGCGGCGCTGCCGCGGATGCGCGCGGTGCTGGCGCAGGAGCTGGAGGCCGCGACCCCGTTCCGCGCCGACCAGGTGTTCAGCGACTGGTACGTCGAGGGCGAGGACCCCGAGACCCGCACCCTGCGGGTGCGCCACGTCGTGCTCAAGCGCGCCCGCCTCGGCCCCGTGCTGGCGGCGCTCGCGGGGGCCGGCATGAGCGCGAGCGTCGTGGCGGTCGGCCCGTCCGAGGAGCGGACGATGCCGGTCGACCTGCTGTCGAGCGGGCACCGCGCCCTGCCGGGGCTCCTGCGCGGCGCGGGCGACCTCGTCCTCGCCGCCGTGACGTTCCTGTTCCTGCTCGCGGCCTTCCTGGGCTTGCGCCAGCACCAGGCGGCGACGCTCCAGGCCCTCGACGAGTCGTTCGCGATGGCGCGCCGGGCGGCAGCCTCGGGCCTGCCGCCGGCCGTGCAGGCGGGCGCGACCGCGATCCTGGCCGAGCGCGGGCCCTCCATGGCCCGCACCTGGGATGCGGTCGCCGCGGCGCTGCCGGCCACGGTGTCGGCGCAGAGCCTGCGCCTGACCGGCGCCGGGCTCGACTTGACGCTCGTCGCTCCCGACCCGCCGGCGGTGCTGGCGGCCTTGGGCACGCTGCCGGGCTTCGGCGCGCCGCAGCTGCGCGAGGCCTCCCCGATGGAGGGCGGCCAGCGCGTCGTCGTCGCGCTGCCGCGCCGTCCCGCCGGGGGCCGGCCGTGAGAGCGCTCCCGGTCAACGGCCGGGCGCTGATCTTCGGCCTCGCGGGGGTGAGCCTCGCCGCCGCCGTCGCGGCCGGGCCGGTGCTCGACGCACTGGCCGCCGCCGACGACATCGCGGCGTCCCGCGACCGCCTCGCCCGGGCGCAGGCCGCCGCCGCGGCGCCCCCGGTGCCGGCGCCGTTGAGCGCCCCGGACGAGACCGGACTCGTCCTCGCCTTCCGGTCCCGTCTCGACGCGCTGGCCGCCGAGCGGGTGGCGTCCGTCGACGGGGCGGGGATCAATCCCGATCCGGCGCGCCCGACCCTGCCGCGCCTCTCGGCCTCCCTGCGCGGCACCGCCGAGGGGCTGCACGGCCTGCTCCAGGCGCTGGAGACCGGGAGCCCCCTGATCGTGCCGGAGGAGGCCGAGCTCAGCGTCGAGCGCCCGGCCGATCCGGAGATCGGGCGGGCGACGGTGATGCGCCTGACCCTTACCGTGCGCGGCGTGCTGCTGCCCGCCCCACCGACCCAGGGGACGCCGTGACCGGGAGCCCGACATGACCGTGCGTGCCGCGGTACCGCCGCGCCTGAGAACGGGCGCGTTCGCAGGCGCAGGGCAAGCCCGCACGGGCGCCGGCGCCGATGCGCCGAGCGCCCGTGCGTCGAGGCGTCGTTGCAGAGGCGCGAGGCCATGAGACGGATCCTGCCCCCCCTGCGGGCCGCCCTGGCGGCGACCGGGCGCGGGTCGCGCGTGGCCTGCGCGGGCGCCGCGGCGCTGATGCTCGCCGCCTTCGCCTGGCCGGTCGATGGCGGGCCCGCCGCCCCGCCGCGCCGGGCCGCCGCCCCGGTGCCGCCCGCCGACGAGACCGCGCTCGCCCGCCCGCTCTTCGATCCCGGTCGCCGTCCCTGGACCGCCCGGGGCCCGCGCGACATCCTCGCCGGCGACCCGCCGCGGCCGGTCCTGACCGTGCGTGGCATCCTGCTCGACGGCTCGGCCGCCCGGGCATTGATCGACGACGGCAGCGGCATCCAGGCCTGGCTCGCCCGCGGCGAGGGGAGGGGGGATTGGCGCATCGCCGAGATCGGCCGCGACCGGGTCACCCTGGTCCAGGGCGAGCGCCGCTACGTCGCGACCTTCCTCGGCGCGCCCACGACCCTGAGGCCGGTGGGGGCGAAGCCGGTGGCCGAGGCGGGCCTGCGGCAGTGAGGGCGGGTGACGTGACGCCCGGCGACGGGGGCGTCCCGCGCCGGCCGACCGGAGGGCTTGGCTTGCGCTCACCGCGGCCTTCCCGAAAGGTGCGAGACGGCGGCGTGGTCGGACGAGGGAGGGGGGCCCTGGCGAGCCGCATCGCGTCTCGGGCCCGAAAACACGAAGGCCCGCCGGCGCACCGACGAGCCTTAAGGGGCAGGGTCCACGTTTCAGGGTGCGGGTGGTCGTGCACGATACGCCGATGATGGCCGACTCGGCCCCGTATCGTATTCAGCCCGCCCTGAAGCCACTATCCCTGTCGATCGTAGTCCGGTGGCGTTTCCTGATCACCGGCATCGGTCTGTGTCGCGTGAGGGCTGCAACCTTGAGAATTCATGGCTACCTCCTCGAGTTCAACTCGACGAAGACTATGCTGCTCCTCTCCGGAGGGATGGTCAAGCGGAATTCGTCGCCGACTTTTTTAAACTGTCGCGCTGGAACAAAAACCTAACGACAGGTTAACGCGTGTGATCCCCGGTTTCGCCTGGCGCCCTCCCCGGCCGTCGCGCCGGGGTCAGGCGACGTGCAGGATGGCGTCCTTCACCACCCGGGCGACGATGTCGCACGTCAGGGCGCTCGCGGCACAATGCGTCACCTGGCGGTCGCTCTGGTCGTGGTCGAGACGGGGGTCGCAGGCGCTGGCCAGGAAGTAGCCCGCATCGGTGATGCTCATCACGTAGACGTCCGAGGCGCGGCCGGTATGCCGGTTGATCAGCATGAACTGGGTGTAGGCCTGCTCGAAATCCGGCCGACCGCGAAGGGAGGGCCCGCGCTCGATCAGGACGCCGTGGGGCGCGAGCTGGCTGCCGGCCGCCTCCAGTACCTCGGCGGTGATGTCGCGCAGGAGCGCCACGCGCTGCGCGTCCTCGGGCGAGAGCGGCGCCGGATCCTGCGGCTCGGGATCCGCCTCGGCCTCGCGCCGGAGCCGGTGCTCCTCGAAGAAGGTCCCGAAATCCGACAGCACCACGTCCGGGCACCGCGGCACCGTCCTGGTCTCCGTCATCGCATCGCGCTCCCTTCCGTTCGCCCAGGCGCCGAATCGAAGACCTCCTCGCATCGAAGATCTCGCCGACCCTTCGCCTAAGCTTAACTCCGCGTCCCGCCGATCAGATCCGGTTCGATCGGCCCAGCCGGGACGCTTTCCTCTTCGGCATGGCGTCACGGCCCCGCCGCGAGAGCCACCGCGATCGGCGCGCAGGCGGGATGGCCGGTGCCGCCGACGAGGTCGGGTGCCACGGTCTGCTGCCAGACGACGAAGCCGGAGCCGCCGAGCGTGAGGATCGCCGAGCGCCCGGCCCGGGCGCGCCCCTCCTCGACGACGACCGAGAGGCGGAAGACCTGCCGCGGCGACGGGACCGGGCCGGCGGAGCCCGGCAGGGAGCGGATCGCCCCGGGGTTGGCCCGCCGCACCAGGGCGGCGAGGTCGAAGCGGCCACCCTCGTTGTAGACCGTCAGCACCGGCCGCAGGCGCGCGGCGATGGCAGGCGTCATCGAGGGCAGGCGGTCGACCTCGTCGATGCTGGCAAAGGGCGCGTTGCGCGGTCCCCAGGGCAGGCCGCGGGCGCGGTATTGCGGCAGCTCGGCGCCGCCATTGGGCTCCGGCGCGTCGTCTAGGTCGCGGTAATCGACGATCTCGGCGGCGAGCGCCAGCACCTCCCGGTCCGGGATGCCGAGGAGCCGGAACGCCTCCTCCATCGCCGGGCGCGGGGTGGCGTTGAGGTCGATCAGCGTGCCCTGGTCCTGGAGCGACACGTACGCGGTGCGGCCGGGCGAGAGCGGGCAGGCGGTGACGGTGCCGTCCTCCGGCAGGCCGATGCCGGTCCGGCGATTGGTCCGGGCGAGGTCGAGCTGGTAGGCGATCAGGCGGCCGATGCCGTCCGCCGCCCCCTGGAGGCGTACGGCCTCGGCCCGGGCCTGGGCGAGGCCGGTGGCGGAGCAGACCTGCAGGATCGCCGCCGCCAGCACGGCGCCCACGACGATGAAGATCGCCAGCACCGACAGGAGCACGAGGCCGGCCTCGTCGTCCTGGACCGGGCAGGCGTCGGGGGCGCTCACGTCTGGGAGGCTCATGAGAGGATCATGGGCCGGAATCGAGGGCGATCAGCAGGGGCGGCCATCGGCGGCGATCCGCCGGGGGGAAGGCGACCTGGATCTCGACGATCAGCGGCTGCCGGTCCGGCCGCGACCAGGCCGGCAGCCAGACCGGCCGGGCGCCCTCGGACGGGGCGCCGTAATAGCGCAAGACCAGCCCGGCGATCCGCCCGAGGATCACCTCGGCCCGCAGGGCCGCCGGCTGCCCCGGCATGATCTCGGCCTCGGTGCGGCTCTCCCGGAGGTCGAAGGCGCCGTCCCGGCCCGGAACGCGGGACAGCGTGACGGCGAGCTCGGTCGGGCGTTCGAGGGTCTGGTCGGGGGCGAGCGCCGCCACGAGCCCGTCCGGGCCGCCGCGCAGGGTCGGCCGGCGGCCGTCGGGGCGCCGTTGCGCCAGGCTGCCGAGGGTGCGCCGCAGGTGGTCGCGGACCGATTGCACCTCCTCGGCCCCGGCGGCCCGGGACGCCGCCGCCGCCGCGCCGCCGGCGATCCGCACGGCGTTGAGCAGCAGCACCCCGATCAGCCCGGCGAGCGCGAGGCAGACCAGGGTCTCGACCAGGGTGAAGCCGGCCTCCGCGGCCGCGCGCTCGGGGGGCGGCCGGCTCATTCGGGCCTCCCCGGGATCAGGGTGGCGTAGAGCGGGGCGTCCGTCCCGCCGCGGGAGACCCGGACCTGCCAGAGCGGCGGCGGCACCCGGCCGAGCCCGAGGACCGGGCGCAGGTCGGCGATGCTGAGCGTCCAGGGCGTGCCGTCCGAGAAGGTGCCCTGCAGCAGGCCCGGCCGCAGCGGGCCGTCGGCGAGGCGGCGCAGCACGACGCCCTCGGCCTCGTCGGCTGCGACGCGGCTCGCCTCGATCCGTCGGACCGCACCCGCCGCCGTGCCGGCGATCTGGAACGCCATCACGGTGGCGGCGGCGGCGATGCCGAACGCCACCAGCACCTCGACGGTGGTGAAGCCGTCCTCGTCCGACGGGTGCGGCCGGTACGGCAGCAGGCGGCGGAGCCGCGCGATCACCGCCCGTCCTCCCGCAGCACCCGGCCGGTGAGCGCGCTCACCGACAGGACGCGGCGCGCGGGGCCGGCGGCGAGCACGATCCGCCCGCCGGAGGAGCTGCCGTCGGGCAGCAGCCGCAGCTCGCCCGGCACCGGCCGCCCCGTCGGCCCGGGCTCGACCGCGATGCTCAAGGACCCGACCGGGATCGGCGCCGCACCCGGGCGGGAGCTCACGAAGCGGGCGTCCCCCGGCTCGAAGGCGAGGCGCCCGGGCCGGCCCGAGCGGATCGCCTCGGCCCGCAGGCGGCCGATCTCGGCGGCGACTGTCTCGGAGACGAGGAGCGCGCGCCGGTCGAGGGCGCCGGGGCCGAGCGACTGGAACGCGACCCCGGCGGCGAGGCCCAGGATCGCCATCGTCACCAGCATCTCGACGAGGGTGAAGCCCTCCTGTCCCCGCCCCGCCATCAGTCGATCGGGCCGAGGACGAGAGCGGCCTGGATCCCGAGCGCCGCGTGCAGCCCGAGGGCCAGGAACGGCCCGAACCGCAGGGCGGTGGTGCGTCCGATCTCCCGCCCGGTGGCGGCAAGGACGCCGATCACGGCGAGCGCCGACAGGCTGGCGGCCAGGATCAGCACCGGCAGGCCGCTCAGGCCGGTCCAGGCGGCGGCGGCCCCGATGAACTTGACGTCGCCGAGGCCGAGCCCGATCCGGCCGGTGAGACGCGCATGCCCGGCGCGCACCGCCCGGAACAAAGCGTAGGCGGCGGCCGCCGAGGCGAGGGCGAGGCCGAAACCCCGGATGCCGTCGTCCCAGGCGGCGACGCCGAGGCCCGAGACCAGGAGCGCGAGGTTGAGCGCGTTCGGGATGATGCCGCGGCGCAGGTCGATCAGGCTCGCCGGCAGGGTCAGCGGCAGCGGCAGCAGCGCGGTCAGCACCGCGCCGGCGAGGAGGGCGGCGGACATCACGCCCGCCGGCCCGGACGCGCCCGGGCCGGCGTGAGCGCCAAGATCCGGTCGGAGGGGATCCGGTCGGAGGGGATCCGGGCCGGGGCGGCCGGGCTGCGGATCTCGGCCGCGTCCGGCCGCGCTGGCGCGCGAGCCGCCGGGAGGTTCGGCGCGGGCGCCGCCGTGTTCCCGGGCTCGCGCGCCGGGGCGGGCTCGGGCGGCGATTCCGGTTGCGGTTCCGCCGCGTCGCGGGCGGCATGGCGCAGGGTCCATTCGCGCAGGTGCAGCCAGTAGATGTAGGCCGCCAGCGCGGCCGCCATGACGGCGGCGAGCCACAGCGCGAGCAGCAGGCTGGCGGGGACGCGGCCGTTCAGCTCGCGCATCAGCCCGAGGGCGAAGGCCGCGTACCACGACACGCCCGAGACTGCGCCGGAGATGAGGAAGATGGCGGTGCGCCGGCCCGACACCCCGTCGAGCATCGGCCGGGAGAGGTCGCGCAGCACGCCGGGTAGCACGACGGCGTGGATCAGGAGGCCGTTGACGGTGAGCGCCAGCACCACCGCGATCTTGGCCCAGAGCTTCGGGTTGTCGAACTTCTCCGGGGATTCGACCGCGTAGACGGCGAGGAAGCCGAGCCCGGAGAGCCAGAGCAGCCCGAGACCGACCGACACGACCTTGCTGACGAACAGGAAGATGCGGGCGATCTCGCCCGGCAGGCTGCCCCAGCGCATCCAGCGCAGGATCCAGAAATCGAGCATCGTCGCGCCGCCGAGGCCGAAGCTCAGGCCCACGAGGTGCACGGCGACGAGCAGCGTCAGGACGCGGATCGGCGGCAGCGGCGCCGGCAGCGGCACCTGAAGAGGCGCTTGCAGCGGCTCCCCAGCGAGCGCGGCCCCCCCGAGCGCGACGAGGCCCGCGAGCGCGAGCCCGGCGATCGCCGGCCGGCGCCCGCGCGACCGCCGGCCCGCGTATTCGGCTGCGCGCTGCATGCTTCCTCCTGCCGCTGCCCCAGGGACTCGTCGATGAGGCCGGGATCCTGGCCGGAATTGGATAACAAATCCCGACCGTCCCGCCGCGCCGTCCCTCCGTCAGCTTCGGCAGAGAGGGCTTCTTTACGAAGGACTGGCAGCGTGCCCGCGGATTGTCCGCTCGCCGCGAGGCCGCACGATGCTCGTCACGACCATGAAGCAAAGCCGGGAGCCGCTGGGGAAGCGGCAAGACGGCCAGACAGAAAGCCGGCGAGAGAACCAGGCCGGCTTCTCGCTGGTCGAGCTGCTCGTCGTCCTGGCGATCATCGGCATGATCGCCACGATGGTGACGCCGCAGGTCCTCGGTTATCTCGGCCGCGCCAAGGGCGAGACCGCGCGCATCCAGGTCAAGAACATCGCCCAGGCGGTCGAGCTCTACTACCTCGACCTCGGCGCCTACCCGACGACCCAGCAGGGCCTGCAGGCGCTGGTGCAGCCGAGCGGCCCGACCTGGCGCGGCCCCTACGTGCGCGATGCCCGCGGCCTGACCGATCCGTGGGGCCACGCCTATCTCTACCGTTCCCCGGGCGCCGGCGGCACGCCGTTCGAGGTCTACAGCCTGGGGGCCGACGGCAAGCCCGGCGGCAACGGCGATCAGGCCGACGTGGCGAGCAACTAGAGCATTTTCCGACGAGGCGGATACCGGTTCGTCGGAAAAAATGCAGCGAAATCAACGATCGGGAGGAGCGACCGCCGGCAATGCGATCGGACTCCGCTCCCCCGTCGCGTCCGGGTTGATGGGCTGCTCCGGCCGATCCAGCCCGATCGCCGAGGCCTCTGCGGGTCATCCCGGGTTCCGCCTGCGCGGCACCGGGATGACGGTCGTCGGTATCGGCGGCGTCAAGCCAAGTCTAATCGGCGTTCGGCCAGGTCATCGGACAGATTCCGCCGCCACATCGGGCGGTCTTGCGCCGCGTGTCCGGTCGCCGCCGCCGCCCCACGACTTCGCTCCCGACCTGATCCCGACTGGGCATCGCTCCGGCAGATCGCACGCGGAAGCTGCACGTCTCGCTAACGGCAACTGCCGGAACTGGACCGCCAGGCCGTCCTCAACTCCCCATTAACCATGATCCGCCTAACGTTCGGTCATCGACGAAGCGGGCTTTGGGGAACGGCGAGCGGATGACCAGAGTTGCGCCTGTCCTCGCCCTGGCGCTCGCCTGCGGCTGGTCGTCGACGGCCCACGCCGCCGAGCCGCTCCAGCACCATCCGGGCCGCCGCGATCCCGGTGCCCTCGTGCTGCGCGGCAACGACCGCCTGATTGGCGGCGAGGCGCCGGCCCGGGAGCCGATCCCGGGCGGCCCGGTCAGCCTCAACCTCGTCGAGGTGCCGCTGCCGGTCGCCGCCAAGGCGGTGTTCGCCGACACGCTCGGCTGGGGCTACAGCCTCGACGAGCGCGCCTCCGGCACCATCACCCTCCAGACCGGCGGGCCGGTGAGCCGCGACGCCCTGCTGCGGATGGTCGAGGGCGCGCTGGCGAGCCGCGGCCTGTCCCTGCGCCGCGCCGGCCGCAGCGTCCAGATCGTGCCCGCGGGCACGCCCGCCGAGATCCGCCCGGTCCAGGGCCTCGGGGCCGAATCGGGCGCCGTCGCGGTGCCCCTGCGCTGGATCTCGGCCGCCGAGATGCAGGCGATCCTGGGAGCGGTCGCGCCGCGCGAGGTCGTGCTGCGCGCCGACCGGGCGCGCAACCTGCTGATCCTCTCCGGCGACGCCAACCAGATCCGGGTCCTGCGCCAGACCATCGCGGTGTTCGACGTCGATTGGATGCGCGGCATGTCGACCGCGATGGTGCCGGTCCGCAGCTCGAACCCGGTGGCGCTGTCCCGCGACCTGACCCAGATCTTCGGCGGCGAGACCGCCGGCACCGGCGACGTCATCCGCTTCATCCCCAACGAGGCCCTGAACGCGATCCTGGTGGTGAGCTCGCGCGCCGCCTATCTCGACCGCGCCCGGGCGCTCCTGGAGCAGCTCGAGACCCTGGCCGCCGACCGCGAGCGCCAGCTCTTCGTCTACCGGATCCAGAACCGCTCGGCCAAGGAACTGGCCGCCGTGCTGCAGGGCGTGGTCATGGCGGAGATGGGCGGCGCCTACGGGGGCGCCGGGGCGGGCGGCTTCGGCGGCTATGGGGGAGCCTCCGGCGGCGGCTACGCCGCCTTGGGGGGCGGGATGGGCGGCGGGCTCGGGGGCGCGGGCGGCTTCGGCGCTGCGGGCGCCATGGGATCCGGTTCGATGGGAGCCGGCACCGCGGGCGGTCCTCTGGGCGGCGCGTCCGGCGGCGCCTCCCCGTCGGGCTCGGGCTGGGCCTCGGGCGGAACGGGCGATCCCGCCGCCGGCGGAGCCGGCTTCGGCGGCGCCTCCGGCGCGGCGGGGGGCTTGAGTGGCGGTGGCTTGAGTGGCGGGGTCTTGGGCGCGGGGGGCTTGGGCGCGGGAGGCTTTGGTGCGGGAGGGCTGGGCGCCGGTGCGCTCGGCGGCGGGGGCTATGGCGGCGGAGGTTACGGCGGCGGGCTCGATTCGGGCTTTGCCGGCGGCGCCGGCATGCGGCGGGACGCGATCGGCATCGTCGCGGACGACGCCAACAACAGCCTGGTGATCTCGGCCACCCGCAACCAGTACGACAAGATCCTGCGCATCCTCGGCCGCCTCGACGCGATGCCGACGCAGGTGCTGCTCGAGACCGTCATCGCGGAGGTGACGCTGAACGACAACCTGGCCTTCGGCGTGCAGTGGTTCCTCAAGCAGCAGGGCAGCCGCTTCAACCTCGGCAGCGCCGATACCAGCAAGGCCGCGACGGGCCTCGGCCTCAGCGGCACCTCGGGGCTGGTCGCCGCGGCGGCCCGCGGCGTGCCGGGCTTCAACTACCTGCTCAACGCCGCCGACTTCAACGTGGTGCTCAACGCGCTCCAGGGCGTGACCCGGGTCAACGTGATCTCGTCGCCCAACATCACGGTGCTCGACAACCGCACCGCCAAGCTCCAGGTCGGCGACCAGGTGCCGATCATCAAGCAATCGGGCCAGAGCGCGCTCACCGCCGGCGCACCGATCCTCAACCAGATCGAGATGAAGGATACCGGCGTCATCCTCTCGGTCACGCCGCGGGTGAACAAGAACGGCCTCGTCGTGCTCGACATCAACCAGGAGGTCAGCGACGTCGTCCCGACCACGACCTCGGCGATCGACTCGCCGACGATCCGCCAGCGCCGCGTCGCGACCAGCGTCGCGGTGAGCGACGGCCACAGCCTGGCGATCGGCGGCATGGTGCAGGAAAAGGCGCAGATCACCAATGAGAACCTGCCGGTGCTGAGCGACCTGCCGGTGATCGGTCCGGCCTTCCGCAACCGGATCGACAGCCGGGTGCGGACCGAGCTCCTGGTGTTCATCCGCCCCCGGGTGATCCGCGGCACCGTCGAGGCCGACCGCATCGCCGAGGATTTCCGCCAGCAGTTCCGGGCGATGATGCCGGTCCGCCCGGTCCTGCCGCCCGCGCCCCTGCCGATCGCGCATGAGGGGCCGGAAGGGATCCTGCGACGGATGCTGGATTGAAGGAGTGCTGCCTTGCGCCGTCCGCGCGAGCGGATCCGAGGACGGCGCGAGGGAATGTCGGTCGCTACCGCCCGCGCAACCTTCCCCGGGCAGCCCTGCGGCCGGCGGTCGGATCGTCATGATCCCGTAAGGATTCCGTAAGGTTTGTCCTCCGGATGGCGGCCTCGCGCAGTCGGCGACGAATCCCTCTTGACCATCCCTCCGGAGAGGAGCAGCATAGTCTTCGTCGAGTTGAACTCGAGGAGGTAGCCATGAATTCTCAAGGTTGCAGCCCTCACGCGACACAGACCGATGCCGGTGATCAGGAAACGCCACCGGACTACGATCGACAGGGATAGTGGCTTCAGGGCGGGCTGAATACGATACGGGGCCGAGTCGGCCATCATCGGCGTATCGTGCACGACCACCCGCACCCTGAAACGTGGACCCTGCCCCTTAAGGCTCGTCGGTGCGCCGGCGGGCCTTCGTGTTTTCGGGGCTCGCCATGCCGTGATAGAGCTAGGCGAGGAGGACCCTCATGTCATTCGACCGTTCCCGCCGCGGCAGCGATCCCCGGCAAGCCGCCGAGGCCGCGTTCCGGGCCGTGACCCGCAAGACCCCCGAGGGCCCGGCCCCCGACGCCAAGGCGGTCAAGCCTGCCGCGAAAGCTGCGGTGCCGGGCTTGCGCGAGACCGTCTCCTTGCGCCTCGACCGCGACGTGCTCGACCGTTTCCAGGAGGAGGGCCCGGGCTGGCAGGAGCGCATCAACGCCGCCCTGCGCAAGGCCGCAGGACTCTGAGTCGCGTGTCCCCGAGTCGGTTGGTTCCGGTGCGGCTGCGCTTCTCGATGCTTCTGCTGCTGCTGGCCGCCCCGGCGCAGGCGCAGGGCGGGCTGGTGACCAACCCGTTCGCGTCGAACTACCCCTCGGTGCCGATCCGCGAACGGGTGACCCCGCCGGGGCTCAGCGCAGGAACAGCCCGAAGGCCCGCGGTCCGTCCGCGGTCTTCACCGTTCCGGTCACACGCAGGGACGCGGTATCGATCACCGTGAGGGTGTTCGACTCCCAGTTCGCCACGTAGACGTGCCGGCCATCCGGGCTTGCCTGGATGCCCTCCGGGTACTCGCCGACATCGAGCCGGGGTCCCGGGGACAGGGTCGCGGTGTCGAAGGTGCTGACCGTGCCGCCATACTGGTCGGTGACGAAGGCGCGGCCGCCGGCCAGCGCCACCGCGTAGGGCCGCTCGCCGACCTTCACCCGGCCGACCTCCCGGCGCTCCGCGATATCGACCACCGAGACGTCGTTCGAACCGACATTGGCGGCATAGGCCCGCTTGCCGTCCGCGTCGATCGTGACCCCGAACGGCCGCGTGCCGACCGGGATCGTCGCGACCCGTTGGCGGGTCGCGGTATCGACGAGGGACAGGGCGTCGTCGTCCCGGTCCGCCGCCAGCAGGACGTGTCCGTCCGGCGTCACCGCGATGCCCGACGGCGAGGTGCCGACCGCGATCTCGGCCGCGACCGCGAGGCTCTGCGGATCGACCTCCCACAGCCGCTTGGCGTACCAGTCGGCGACGTAGACCGCCCCGCTGACCGGGTTGACCCCGACCCCGAGGGGCCCGCCGCCGAGCGGCACGGTCCGGGCGACCCGCCGCGACGCCGCGTCGATCACCACCAGCGCCTTGCCCTCCGGAGCGGTGACGTAGACCCGGGCCCGGTCCGGCGACAGGCCGATGCCGGCCGGCGCCCCGGGCACGGGGATCGTCGCCACCACCTTGAGCGCCTCGAGATCGACCACGTCGACCGCATCGGCATTCTGCGCCGTGACGAACGCCTCCGCCGCCCGTGCGGGGACCGGCGACACGCCGATCCCGGCCAGCAGGCAGAGCCCGGCAAGGTGCCGGGTCATCCTGGAGCGACGCAGGTTCTGATCGGAAAACCGCACGACACGTTTCCGGAACCTGCTCGGGCTCACGAGTTGCCCTTCTCGATCTTCGCCTTCAGGTTGTCGAGGCCGCTGCGATACAGCTCCTTGACCGCTTTGATCGCCGCCTCGTCGCTCAGCTCGGGCGGCGGATCGTTGTTCATGTAGCCGCGATAGAACGCGCCGTCCCACACCACCTCGGACGCCTTGCCGCCGTCGGCCGGCTCGACCTTGATCGTCGAGGAGTAGTTGTTGACCGGCAGCACCTTCACGTCGACCTTGTTGATCCGGTACGACAGGCTCTTCTGCTCGGCCGAGTACTTGTAGAGCTCTTCCTCGACGGTGGCGCCGCCCTTCAGCGTGAGGGTGCGGGTGGCCTTGATCTCGTTGCCGCCCTTGCCCTCGGTCTTCTCGACCGGCGGCAGCCAGCTCATGTCCTGGAAGTTGCCGACCACGGCCCAGACCTTGTCGGGGCTGGCGTTGATCGTGACCTTCTCCTCGACCTTCTTGCGGGTCGGGCCGTGGGCCTGGGCGGCGGGGGCCGCCGCGAAGGCGGCCACGAGGGCCGCCGCGATGATGCGCTTCATCGGGTCTCTCCTGTTCGCGCGTGTCTCACGCGTCATCGACTGCGAGGGTCGCGGCCGCCGCCTGCGGCAGGGCGGCCGCGACCCTCGCGGCGATCCAGTTCCAGGCCTCGCGCTCGGCGGGCCCGGCCGTCTTCTCGACGGCGATGCGGTGGTGGTGCAGCTCGGCCAGCACCGTCTCGGGATTCAGCATGTGCAGGCGCGTCGACAGGATCGCCGCCTCCAGCACCGCGTTGACCGCCCGGTTGTGACCAAGGAATGGCTGGTGCGCCTCCTCGTGCACCACCCGGCCGCGGAAGCGCGGCCGGACGGGATCGTCGCGCACCTCCACCACCTGCAATTCCATGTGGCCATAGGCCTCGGCCAGCCGCGGCACCGGGATGCTGCGGCACGGCACGGTCGGCCAGCCGCGCCGGCCGGTGACGCAGCCGGCGATCACCCGGATATCGGCGGGCGCCACCGCGGCGAAGTATGGCTGCGCTTCCAGGTTGGCGATGGTCGGCGAGGGCCGGAACGGCGCCACCCAATAATCCTCGCCCTCCCGGATCAGCCCGAACGGCACGAGGTGCACGGCCCCGTCGGCCGCGGCCGTCGTCACGATGGTCTCGAGGATCAGCGGCATGACTCTCGATGATTCCTCAGGGCTTGCCGCTGTGGCGCGTATGGCCCGGGGCCTTGAAGCGGGTGGTGTCCTCGACCTCGGCATCCAGGGCGCAGCCCCACTCCAGCGGCTCGTCCTGCACGTAGCGCTTGCCGAGGCGCCAGGCGAGTTCCGCCTTGGTCAATTCACCGCCGAGATAGAAGGCATGGGCGCCGTCCCCCTCGACGCCGAGATCGGGGAAGAACGCCATCGCGTCGCGCCCGGTCTTGTGGATGTCGCGGTTGTAGATGTGCACCCCGTCCTCCGCCACCGCCACGCGGTAATTGGGGTCGCGCACCTCCGCCGCCAGGGTCGCGATCTCGTCGGGCGTCTGGGTATAGGGGCGCTTGTCGTGGAGCGAGAGCAGGGCGCGGCCGTAACCCTTGGGCAGGGCGGCGTCGGCCTTCGCCGCGTACATCACCCGCCGGGCGGCGTCGTGCTCCTCGACCGTGCGGCGGGTGTGGTTCGAGACCTGCACGATCAGCACGTTGCCGATCGCCAGCTCCGAGCACACCCCCATCAGCAAAGCCGTCACCCCGAGGCTGTCGGCCTCGGTGAGTTCGGTCAGGTTGCCGGTGCCCATCATCATGGCGATGTCGGGGTGGCGGCGCCGTGTCTCGTGGTAGCGCACCAGCGAGGCGGCGAAGCCGAAATGGATCGGCTCGAGGATCGGGTCGGCGATGAACGGCCGGCCCGCCCGCTGCATCCGCGCGATCGCCCGGTCGAGGGAGGGCAGGTCGTCGGGCCGCATCGGCACCAGCACCGGCACCGCATCGGTCTCGAAGGCGAGATCCAGCGTCTCCTCGTTGAGGCTGAGCAGGAAATCGGCGCCGGCCGCGGCGCCCTGGCGCAATTCGTCGGCCGAGAACGAGTCGACGCTGACCCGCAAGCCTTCGGATTTCAGCAGCCGCACGGTGTCGCCGAGATGCGGGAACGGGGTGTCCGGCAGCCCGCCGAGATCGATCACGTCGGCCCCGCGCCGGGCGAGGTCGCGCGCCCGCCCCAGGATCTCCTCGGGCGACAGCCGCGACGCGTCGACGATCTCCGAGAAGATCCGCACGTCGTGGCGCGACAGGTCCACTTTTCGCCCGGCAAGCCCGAGGAAGACCGGCAGGTCGACGATTTCGTCGGGCCCGCGCTCCACCGGCAGGCCGAAATGCTCTGACAGCGCCGCCGGATCGGCCCGGCAGCGCCCGGGCAGGATCACCCGCGTCGCGCCCTCCGGCATCGTGACCCGACGGCGGATGATCTCCTCCGTCATCAGTGCCGCGACCTTCACGCCGGCATCGGCGATGGTCCAGGCGAAGCGGTCCGGCGGCAGGCCGGCGGCGATCTTCTCCAGCCGCGCCTTGGCGAGGCGCCCGGTGACGAAGACGAGATGCTCCCTCACGCGGCACACTCCGCGAGCGCGGCGCGGCACAGCCGGTCGCCGCCGGGGCCCCGCAGCACGATTCGTCCGGGGAACCGAGCCGCGAAACCGGGCAGGGCGGCATCGACGAGCCCGGTGCGGGCCAGCTCCGCCGGCCCGGCACCTAGCCGCGCGTCGGCCGATTTCACCAGCAGGCAGGTCCCGGCGCCGAGACGGGCCGCGAGCCACAGGGCCAGGCTGTCCGAGGTGACGTCCCAGGTCTCCGGGATCTCCGGCCGGCCGGCCTTGAGCGCCGAGGGGTCCCAGACCGGTACGGCACCGGCGCCGAGCGCTTGCGCAGGGTCCTGGGTCACCTCCAGGCGCGGCTCCAGGGCGGCGAAGATGCGGGCCATGCCCGCCATGGCGTCGAGGGCGAGGCGATGGGCAAGGGGATCGGGGAAGCCGAGCGCGCCTTGCGCCGCCCGCACCGCGTCCGCGAGGCCGCCGCCGCCCGGCACGATCACCACCGGCCCCTCGGTGCCATCCGCGAGCGCGCCGAGCAGCCGGCACAGCCGGGCCCGATCGGCCACGAGGCTGCCGCCGACCTTCACGACGCTGAGAGCGTGGCTCATGCTGCATGTCCTGCGCACGCAGGGATTCCGCGCCATATCTTGGTTCGGATGCGTCCTCGACCAGCCCCTACCCGCACGGTCACGACTACGCTGCCTCGACGCACGGCACGATGGCGGCGAGGCAGCGCGCGGCCTCGGCGATCCGCTGCGGGTCGAGGCCTCCCGTCCGGTCGGCCCCGGCGCACAATCCCCCGCGGAAGCCGAGATAGCCCGGCCCCAGCGCGGCCAGGACCGGGATGTCGTCGAGCCTGAGCGACCCGGCGAGGCCGGACAGCAGCCCGTGCGCCCGGCACGCGGCGGCGAACCCGGCGAGGCGCGGGAGGGGCAGGTGGTCGGTGAGCCGGCGCCCGTCCTTGGCCCTCGTGTCGATCATCGCGCCCGAGAAGCCGGCGGCGGCGAGCGCCGGCACGTCGGCGCCGTCCGGCCCGTCCTCGGCGAACAGCACCGCGATCACCGGGAGGCCGGCAGGCAGGCGCAGGCCCGCGGCCTCGCGGCCCGGCGCCCAGGCGATCTTGAGGTAGCCCACGCCCGTTCCGGCGAGCGCCGCAAGGCAGGCCGAGGCCGCGTCGGCGTCGCCCGGCTCGCCCGCCACCGCGCTCGACAGCCGGTCGCCGGCGGCGGCGGCGATCGCCCGCACGATGTCGGCGGGGAGGGCGCCGAGGGCGCCGCGGTCGGGATCCTTGGCGTCGATCAGGTCGGCGCCGTGATCGCGGGCGAGCGCCGCCTCGGCGGGGTCGCGCACGCTGACGAGGAGGCGGACGCGGGAAGGAGAGGGGTGGGGCACGGGACGTCAGGACCGGTTCGGCAGCGGCTCGGCGAAGAGGCGGTTCTTCACCAGCGAGCGCACGCCGTGAAGCCAGGTGTCGTCGGTGTCGCCCTGGATCACCACCTGGCCGCCGCGCAGCACCTTGCCGCTCTCGGCCTCCGTGATGGTGATGGTGAGGTTGAGCACCTGCGGGGCGCTGCGCTGGACGTAGCCGTAGACGACCAGCGCCGCTCCCGCCGCCTTGGCGATGGTTTCCGCGCAGCCCTCGCATTTGTAGAGCGGCGCGTCGCGCCGGATCGCCGCGGCCTGGGGGCCGAGGTCGACGGGGTCGAGCCCGCGGGCCACCACTTCCCGCCGCAGGGCCTCGCTCGCCAGCGCCAGCCGCTTGGCGTCCTGCGGCTTCAAGGGGCGCGGCCCGATCGTCCCGGGCTCGGCCAGCTCGATCCCGAACAAAGCCGCCTTGTCGGCGGCCGCCGCGGCGGGCAGGCCGACGAGCAGGGCCGCGAGGGCCGAGAGGGCGCGAAGACCAAGGGCGCGGAGAACCAGCATCGCCCCGACCCTCGCACGGCGATGCGGGGGGACGCAACGCGGGCCCCCGGCGCCCGCCTTCGGACTTTGGGGGGAGGGCCTGGGTCCTTAGGGAATCCTCATCGATGAGGCGTTGAGGCTGCGGGAGAATCCCTGGTAGCGTGCCGACCGCATGGCACAGTTCCGCACGGCCACCCTCGCCCTTCTCGCCGCCCTGGCCGGCATGCCAGCCGCCCTCGCGCAGGCACCCTCGCCGCCCGCCGCGGCCGCGCCACAAGGGGCCGAGATCCGCATCGGCCTGATCTATCGGCCGGTCCCGGCCCCGTCCTCCTACGACGCCCAGGCCGCGCCCGAGGACGAAGGGCTGGCCGGCGCCAAGCTCGCGATTCAGGACAACACCACGACCGGACGCTTCGTGCGCCAGAGCTACGCCCTCGACGCGGTGGCACTCGGCACCGCCGCCCCCGGCGAGACGCCGCCGCAGAGCCCGGTCGACGCCGCCCGCGACCTCGCCGCGAAGGGCCTGCGCTTCATCGTGCTCGCGCTCCCCGCCGACGAGGTGCTGGCGGTGGCCGATGCACTGAAGGGCTCCGGCGTCGTCCTGTTCAACGCGGCCGCCCCCGACGACCGCCTGCGCGGCGCCGATTGCCGGGCCGACGTGTTCCACGTCGCCCCGAGCCGGGCGATGCAGACCGACGCGCTCGCGCAGTTCCTCGCCTTCATGCGCTGGCGCAAGCTCTTCCTGATCACCGGTCCGCAGGACGGCGACAAGCTGTGGGCCGAGGCGATGAAGCGCTCGGCGAAGAAGTTCGGCCTGCAGATCAGCGCCGAGCGGCCCTGGACCTTCGGCCCGCTGGCGCGGGCCCGCGGCGACACCCCGACCCGGGCCGAGGCCCTCGTCTTCACCCGCGGCCTCGATTACGACGTCGCCGTGGTCGCCGACGAGGCGGGTGACTTCGGCGACTACGTGCCGTTCCACACCGTCGATCCGCGGCCCGTCGTCGGCACGCAAGGGCTCGTCCCGACCACCTGGCATCCGACGCTGGAGGTCTGGGGCGCCGCCCAGGCCCAGAACCGCTTCCGCCGCCTCGCCGGCCGGCTGATGCGCCCCCTCGACTACCAGGTCTGGGCCGCGGTACGGGCGGTCGGCGAGGCCGCGTTCCAGAAGAAGACGGTCGATCCGGCGGCACTCGCCTCGGCCATCGCCGATCCGGCTTTCAGCCTGCCGGGCTACAAGGGCGTGGCCTTGAGCTTCCGCCCCTGGGACCACCAGCTGCGCCAGCCGCTGCTCCTGGTCCAGCCCCAGGCCCTGGTGGCGGTGGCGCCGGAGCAGGGCTACCTGCACCAGCGCACGCCGCTCGATACGCTGGGCGTGGATCTGCCGGAGACGCAGTGCAAGCTGACGAAGTCGTGACCCGGCCATAAGTCGGTCTCGCCCGCAAGGGCGCGGCGGGCCAGGTAAGAGCATAATCGGATCGCGCGCAGCGCGGCCGGAGGGGAGGACGAATGAGCCGTCACCGGATCAGACCGGCGCAAGCCGCACGCGTCGCGGCCGCCCATATGGCAGCCCTCTTGGCGGCCCCCTTGGCGGCCCTCTCGGCCGCCCCCTTGGCCGCCGCACCTGCCCACGCCACCACGGTCTACGTCAGCAACGAGAAGGGCAACTCGGTCAGCGTCATCGACGTCGACACGCTGAAGGTCACGGCGACCTGGCCGGTCGGGCGCAGGCCGCGGGGGATCACGGTGGGGAAGGACGGGAGCCTGCTCTACGTCTGCGCCAGCGACGACGACCGCATCGACGTGCTCGACACCAAGACCGGCAAGATCGTGCGCTCCCTGCGTTCCGGGCCGGACCCCGAGCAGTTCATCGCTCACCCGTCCGGCAACCCGCTCTACGTCGCCAACGAGGACGACAGCCAGGTCACGGTGCTCGACATCGAGAAGAACAAGGTGGTGGCCGAGGTGCCGGTCGGCGTCGAGCCGGAGGGGATGGGCTTGAGCCCGGACGGCGCGATCCTGGTCAACACCTCCGAGACCACCAACATGGCCCATTTCATCGACACCAAGACCTTCCAGGTGATCGACAACGTGCTGGTCGACGCCCGTCCCCGGTTCGCCGAGTTCAGCCAGGACGGCAAGTGGCTCTGGGTGTCGGCCGAGGTCGGCGGCACCGTCTCGGTGATCGACGTCGAGACCCGCAAGGTGGTGAAGAAGATCACCTTCAAGATCCCGGGCGTCACCGACGAGCAGATCCAGCCAGTCGGCGTCCGCCTGACCAGGGACGGGACCAAGGCCTTCATCGCCCTCGGCCCGGCCAACCGGGTCGCGGTGGTCGATGCCAAGACCTACGAGGTCCAGAAATACCTGCCGGTCGGCCAGCGGGTGTGGCAGCTCGCCTTCACGCCGGACCAGAAGCTCGTGTTCACCACCAACGGCACCTCGAACGACGTCTCGGTGATCGACGTCGAGGCGCTGAAGGTGACGAAGAGCATCCCGGTCGGCCTGCTCCCGTGGGGCGTCGCGGTCTCGCCGCAGTGAATTCAGCCCCGCGCCGCAAGCTGAATGAGGCGCGGGATCCCCTCTCCCGAGTGGGAGAGGGGTAGGGGTGAGGGTGACACGCTTCCGTGTGAAGCTCAGAGCGTCGTGCTGCTGGCGGGATGGTTCAGGATCCTGCGGAACCGTAGCACCCTCACCCCCGGCCCCTCTCCCATACGGGAGAGGGGAGAGTGCTCGACCTCCCACCCGGATCCCCCATGCGCGCCCTCCTCACCGCCGCCCTCGCGGCCTGCCTCCTCACCACCGCCGCCACTGCCGGCGACCTCACCAAGGGCCGCACCGACCTGCCCGAACTGTTCCTCGGCGCCGAGGACAACGACTACGCGGTGCCGGTGAAGGACATCGAGATGGAGGCGGGCAAGTCCTACCGCCTGCGCATCACCGCCAAGGGGCAGAAGGAGTACAAGTTCTTCGCCAGCGAGTTCTTCCGCGGCGTGTGGATGAACCAGATCGTCATCAACCACCTCGAGGTGCACATGGCCGGGCCGCCGCACCACCTCGAATTCGACGACCAGGGCACGATCGCGGTGGAGTTCGTCACGGTGCGGGCCGGCGAGTTCCCGTGGTCGGTCCAGGGACTCGAGAGCCGGGGCATGACCGGGCGCTTCATCGTGAAGTGACGGGCGTGTGCGGCTGACCTACATCGCCCTCAACGAGACCGGAGGAACCCCAAGGATGCGTGCGTGCCTCGCCGCCCTGATCCTGCTGACGGCGCTCCCCGCCCGCGCCGACGACGCGGCGTCGTGCCGGGACGGCATCGCGATGATCAAGGCCGAGCTGGCGAAGTCGCCGCCCGAGCCGGTCGCCAGGGTGCTGAAGAAGGAGCTGCGCGTCGCCGAGCGGGAACTCGGCGAGAAGGAATACGACGAGTGCCTCGACGCGGTGCGCGACGCCCGCAGGGCCTTGAGCCGATGAGCGCCGAGGCGCTGGCGGTCGAGGGCGTGACCCATCGCTTCGGTGCCCGCACGGCGCTCGACGGCGTGTCGTTCACCGTGCCGCCGGGGGCCTTCGTGGCCCTGCTCGGGCCGAACGGGGCCGGCAAGACCACCCTGTTCTCGGTGGTGACGCGCCTCTACGCGAGCCAGGCCGGCCGGGTCGCGCTGCTCGGTCACGACTTGAATCAAGAGCCCTCCCGGGCGCTCGCCCGCCTCGGCGTGGTGTTCCAGGCCCGCACCCTCGACACCGACCTGACGGTGCGCCAGAACCTGCTCTATCACGCCGCCCTCCACGGCATTCCCCGCAAGGCGGCGCTCGCACGGATCGAATCGCTGCTCGCCCGCATCGGCCTCCTGGAGCGGCGCGACGACAAGATCCGCACCCTGTCGGGCGGCCAGTCGCGGCGGATCGAGATCGCCCGGGCGCTGATCCACGCTCCCGACCTGCTGCTCCTCGACGAGCCGACCGTCGGCCTCGACCTCGACTCCCGCGCCGACATCGTGGCGATCGTCCGCGCCCTGGTGCGGGAGGAGGGGCTGTCGGTGCTCTGGGCCACCCACATCTTCGACGAGATCGACGCGGACGACCGGGTCGTGGTGCTGCATCGGGGCCGCATCGTCGCCCGCGGCGTCGCGGGCACTTTGAGCGAGCCGACCGGCTCCCTCGAGACCGCGTTCCGCCAGATGACCGCCGAGCGCGGACCCGACGGTCCGAGGAAGGTCGCATGAGTTCGGGCGCCACCCTCACCCCGGTCCGCGGCCGGCTCGATTTCGGCGGCTACCTCATCGCCCTGTCGGGCATCGTGCGCCGGGAGCTGTTGCGCTTCTTCAACCAGAAGGAGCGGTTCTTTTCGGCCCTGGTGCGGCCGCTGGTCTGGCTGTTCATCTTCGCCGCGGGGTTCCGCAATACGCTGGGCCTCTCGATCACGCCGCCCTACGAGACCTACGTGCTCTACGAGGTCTACGTCGTGCCGGGCCTCGCGGTGATGATCCAGCTGTTCAACGGCATGCAATCCTCGCTGTCGATGGTCTATGACCGCGAGGTCGGCTCGATGCGGGTGCTGCTCACCAGCCCCTATCCGCGCTGGAGCCTGCTGCTCGCCAAGCTCATCGCCGGCGTGATCGTGTCGCTGATCCAGGCCTACGTCTTCCTCGGGATCGCCAGCTTCTTCGAGACCGACATCCCGTGGATCGGCTACCTCGCGGCCCTGCCGGCCTTCCTCGCCGCGGGGCTGATGCTCGGCGCGATCGGGCTGTTCCTGTCGTCGCTGGTGCGCCAGCTCGAGAATTTCGCCAGCGTGATGAACTTCGTGATCTTCCCGATGTTCTTCGCCTCCTCGGCGCTCTACCCGCTGTGGCGGATCAACGAATCGAGCGCCACGCTCTACTGGATCTGCCAGATCAATCCCTTCACCCACGCCGTCGAGCTGGTGCGCTTCGCGCTCTACGGCGCCTTCAACCCGGTCTCCTGCGCCGTCGTGGTCGGGACCGGGATCGCGTTCTTCGTCATGGCGGTCGCCGCCTACGATCCCGGCCGCGGGCTGCTCGCCCGGCGCGGCGGCCCGGCCGGGGAGGCGGGCTGACCGCGCCTGTGAGAGAGATGATGCCCACCATGCTCCGCTCCGTTCTCGCCACGCTGCTGATCCTCGGCGCCGCCCCGGCCCTCGCCCAGCCCAAACCCGATCCCGACTGGCCCTGCGCCCAGCGCAAGGTCTCGACGCTCGGCCCCGGCGCGGTCTGGACCGGCCCCGATCCGAGCCAGGCGCTCACCGAGTGGGGCAACGACACCGAGGCGGCTCTGCTCGCGCAGAAGATCGCGTCGCGCCGGCTGCCGCTGGAGGAGGTCGACGGCCTCCTCGACGGTTTTGCGGCCAAGCTCGACAAGGCCGAGAAGGACGCCCGCCTGACCCGGGTCTTCGCCGGCGTGTTCGAGGTGCTGAACGGCGAGCGCGACAAGGTGGTGGCCGGCATCGGCCGCTACGCCCGCGGCCAGCGCGTGATGGCCGAGCGCATCCGCGACGAGGCGGGCCGGATCAGCGAGGTGAAGACCTCGCCGGATGCGCCCGAAACCAAGGAGCTGGCCGAGCTCGAGTCGCGCTTCAACTGGGACAAGCGCATCTTCCAGGAGCGCAGCCAGTCGCTGACCTATGTCTGCGAGGTGCCGACCCTGCTGGAGCAGCGGCTGGGGGCGATCGCGAAGAAGATCCAGGCGCGGTTGTGATTTGAGACCCTCCACGTCCATCCCGGGGCTCGCCGCAGGCGAGAACCCGGGATGACGTGGAGGGTGGAAGGACCGGACGCGCCACGCGCGCCGGCCTGTCCGATCTCGCTCACCCCACCGGCGTGAACAGCTCGCCCTTGCCCAGGGTCGCGAGGTCGCCCGAATATCGCCGCTGGGGCGCCCGCAGCAGCGCTGCCGCCTCCGGTGCCACACCCTCCAGCGACTTCGCCAGGAGCCTCAGGACCACGAGATCCTGCCGCCCGGTCTCGACGAAGGTCGGCAGCAGGGCGCCGTGGCGGGCCGCGACCAGGGTGCCGCGGCGCATGCCGTAGCCCGGATGGTCGCCGACCGCCTCGGCCACGATCGTCCCGGCGATCATCCGGGACCCCGCATGGTCCCCGGCGCCCTTCGCCACGATCAGCCCGGCGCGCATCCGGTCGCCGAGGCGTTCGCCCGCCATGCCGCCGATCACCAGCGTCGCACCGTCGAGCCCGCAATCCGCGCCGTGCAGGGCGCCGCCGGCGCTCTCGCCGGCGTGGCCGGCGATGCGGATCGTGCCGCCCTTGGCCGCCGTGCCGGCGAAGGGACCGGCGGAGCCGCTGACGGTGACGATCCCGCCCGTCATGCCGGCGCCGAGGCGCTGGCCGACATCGCCCTCGACCACGATCCGCCCGGCGGCGAGACCCGCCCCGACGCGGTCGAGCCGGTCGGTGGCGCCGACGATCCGCAACTCCTCCGACCCGTCGAGGTGGAGCGCGAAGCAATCGCCCAGCGTCAGGCCGCGGCGGCCGGTGCCGATGACGAGGCGGGCGGCCTCGGCCTCCGACAGGCCGGCAACCGCAGCGGGCGTGACGCCGGCGAGGTCGAGGCGCTCGGGCGCCTCGCGGAGAGTGAGGGTGCTCATGCGGCCTCTCCGAGCAGGTCCCGGAGGTGGAAGTGGTGGCGGCCGAGATTGCCGCCGTAATTGCCCGCCGTGACCGCGACGAGGCCGAGATCGGCTCCGGCCCGGGTCGAGGCGTGGAGCGCCGCCCGCATCGCGGCCGAGACGGAGGCGGCGGAGAGCCCGTCGATGACGATCTCCAGCACCACGTCGACCTCCGGCGGCAGGGCCGAGCCGGCGCGGCCCTTGAGCGTCGGGCAATAGGCGTCGTTGGTCGAGGCCATCATGCCCTTGGTGCGCGCGCCGACCTTGGAGCCGGAGCGCACCACGCCGCCCGGGAAGGGCAGGATCACGTCCGGCACCGTGCGCGCCGCCGCGACCGCGATCTCGGCCACCCGCAGGGTGTCGCCGAAGCGCCGGCCGAGGAACAGCAGGTTGCCGCCCCCGACCGCGCCTTGAACCGTCGGCACCGAGTGCTCGCACAGGAACTCGCCGTCCATCACCGGCGTGCGCCAGTAGCGGCGGCCCGCAACGCGCTTGGCGGTGGCGAAGCCGTCGCCGAAATAGCGGATCGCGCCGCCGAGCTTGAGCGCCTTGCCGACATTGGGATCGTCCCAGGCGATCCCGGCGAACACCGCGCTGCCCGGCGAGGTCAGCACGCATTGCCCGACCCGGCGCAGGAGCTGGTCCTTGAGGCCGCCGGCATCGAAGCCGAAGAGCAGCACCCGCACGCCGGGGCGCCCGTCCGGGGTCGCGTCGGGGGCGAGCACGGCGTCGATCCCGGCCTCGGCGCCGCAGCCGATCACCGAGGTGGCGAAGCCCGTCATCGTGGTCGCGGCGATCATCGCCCATTCGGGCGTCTCGGCGGTCAGCACCAGGGCGGTGGCCGCCATGTCGAAGGCCTCCGCGAAGGTGTCCTCGACCCGGATGCCGTGGAGAATCAGGTCCGGCATGACACCGCCTCGAACACCTCGCGATCGGGGAAGGCCGCGTCGGGCACGGTGAAGCTCGACAGGCCGGCGCCGAAGCGCCCCTGGAGATAGGCATCGGTCCGCCGCGCCATGCCGGCATCGGCCTCGACCGAGAGGCTCAGCGTGTGGCCGCGGGTCCAGGACACCACCTCGCCGTCCTCGACGATGACCGCGCCGTCCTTCAGCACCCGGTGGGCGCGGGCGAACATCGCGGTCCGGTCGGGCTGGTCGCGGTAGACCGCGATGTCGGCCCGCGCACCCGGGCGCAGGTGGCCGCGGTCGGTGAGGCCCAGGAGCTTCGCCGGGCCGGAGCGGGTGAGCTGCGCCACCTCGGTCAGGGTGTATTCGCGCTCGATGGCCGCGAGGCCGGAGCGCTCGGCCGCGACCTTCGGATGGGCGGCGACCTCCCGGTCGCGGGCCTCCTTGTCCATCAGGAGGTGGAGGATGCGCGGATAGGCGGTGAACGGCCCGCCATTCGGGTGGTCGGTGGTCAGGATGGTGCGCTCCGGGTCGGGCGAGAGCAGCATCATCTCGAGCCCGATGGCGAATTGCAGCGACGAGGTCGGGCCGCGGTCGCGGTAGCGGAACGGCACGATGCCGCCGCCTTCGGCATCGCCCGCATTGACGATCCATTTGCGCGGGCTCGCCGCCTTGCGGCCGGAGAACTGGCGCAGGATGTCGAGCGAGATCGTCGCGGTCTGGCCGAACACCACCTGGCCGATATCGAGCGTCGCATTGGGGTGGCGGGCCAGCGCCTCGGCGATGCGCGGCGCGGCGGAGACGAAGCCGCCGGTCAGCGGGTTGTCCTTGTCGACGGCGGCATAGGCGTAGAACTGGGCGTGGGCGAAGTGGATCCGCCGTCCCTCCGCCGCTGCAAGCGTCTCGATCAGGCTGTCATCGGCCCCGGGCAGGCCGAGATTGCTGCAATGGACGTGGAGCGGATGCGGGACTTTCAGCGCCTCGACGGCGTCGAGAAGCCCGGTGAGGATCGTCCGCGAGGTCAACCCGTAGGCCGGCACCTCGTCGTCGAGGGAGAAGCGGACCGCCCCGTCCTTGAAGGCGTCGGCGCCGCCGGCATTGATCACCTTGACGCCGAGCGCCCGCGAGGTCGCGACGTTCAGCGCCACGAGGTCGCGCACCGCCTCCTTGCTCTCGCGGTCGCGCAGCAGCTGGAGCAACTGGTCGTCGTTGCCCATCACGCACAGCCCGCCCCGGTCGAGGAGCGGGATCTCGGCGAGTTCGAGCTGGGTCGCCAGCGCGTTGACCGGCGGCATCGCCGGCTCGACCGCAGTGGTGTAGCCCATCCGGGCGTAGAGCATCCCGACGTCTCTCCCTGAGCCGTGCGGGTTCGGCGCATCGGGCTCGGAGACACCCAGTTCCGGCAGCAGCAGGCGCGCCAGCACCACGTTGCCGCCGGCGATGTGCGAGTGGACCTCGACGCCGCCCGCCATGACGATGCAGCCGGCGGCGTCGATGGTGCGGTCGGGGGTGCGCTCAGACGGGGCGACGACGCGGCCGTCCTCGATCCAGACGTCACCGATGGCGTCGCGCGAGGTGGTCGGATCGACCACCCGGCCGCCGGCGATGCGGGTCAGCATGAGGCGGAGCGCTCCGGTTGGGGGGCGGGAGAAGCGGCGGAAATGCGGGCCCGGAGATCGGCGAGGATCGCGGCGGCGGGCGGCGCGCCCGACGGCACGGGGTCTGCCGCGTGCCACGCGAGTGCCGCGCGGCGCGGGTGCCAGAGGGCGGCACCGAAGGCCTCGCCCGGCACGCCGACGCCGATCACCACCCGCGCCTCGTCGCCCTTCGGTGCGCCGAGGAGGGCCACGGTCGGGACCGTGCGCGCCCAGGAGGGGAGGGGGGCCGGCAGGGAGGCGAGCCAGAGCGCGGCGTCGATCTCGCCGGAAGCGGCCTGGCGCGCCGCATCGAAGCGCCAGGGATCGTGCTCGGGGTAGCCGCGGCCGAAGCCGACCCGCGGCCCCTGGCCGGTGCTCCAGGCCGAGACCTGCGCGACGGCCCGGCCCTGGTGGGCGTCGCCGAGCGGCAGGGCGAAGCAGCGCGTGACCTCGTTGAGGTCCTTGACGAGGCCGTTCAGCATCTCGGCCCCGAGGGCGCCGATCTCGGCCGGATCGTACATCACGACGCCGTAGAGCGCCGCGCGCAGGCGCGCGGCGAGATCGGCGAAGGGATGGGGGCCGGCGACCCGGCCGGCGACGAGGCCGCGCAGGAGCCCGATGGCCGCCGGCAACCCGGCCTCGCCCGCCGGATAGGACACGTGCTGGATGCCGCCGTCGCCGGGGCCGCCGAGGGCGAGGAGCGCGCGGGGCTGCCCCGCCGCCCGGCCGCGCCCCGGCGCGTCCGCCGCCAGCTCGGCGAGGAGGCCGGAGGACCAGGGCGCGGCGCCCAGCGCCAACACCAGGTCGGCCCGGCCCCGCGTCTCGGCCGCGGTGGTGGTCATGGCGCCGCCCGAGGCCAGCGCCCCGAGATCGGCGTAGAGCGCCGCACCGGCGGCCGGGTCGAGGGACGCGCCGACCGCGCGGGCGAGGTCGAACGCCGCCTGCACGGCGGCCGCCTCGGCGCAGAGCCCGGCGATGACGGGGGCGTGCGCCCCCGCGAGCAGGGACGCCGCCGCCGCGACCGCCGCGTCCCGCTCCACCGCCTGCCCGTCGATCCAGGCCGTCATCCGCCCTCGCTGGTTGCCCGACGCGAATCTCTGTCGCGTCATGTCTGTCCGGGACGGTCGCATCCGGGGCCCCGGCCAGGCAAGTCCCCCGAAAGTCCGGCTTCTGGGGCCCGGGTCCGGGCCGGTATCCAGACCCCGTCATCCCGGGCCGGTATCGACGCGGCCGGGCTCGGCGCAACGCGAGTTGCCCACCGGGCGGGCGGTGTGGGAGAGTCCACCCGAGAGGGCGGCTCCCGCGGGCGCCGCGGTACCGGAGCAGGAAGCGAGGCCGGTTTGGCGCACGAGATGGCGACGGCGCGGGCGACGGTGCGGGTGCGCGCCGCGGCCCGGCTGCATTTCGGCTTCCTCGACCTGCATGGCGGGCTCGGCCGGCGCTTCGGCAGCATCGGGCTCGGCCTCGACGCGCCGGGCATCGACCTCACGGCGTCCTGCGCCGGGACCCTGATCGTCACCGGGGGCGATGGTTCCGGCATCGCCGGCGAATGCCAGCGGGTACGCGGCTACGCGGCCCTCGCCGCCCGCCATCTCGGCGTGCCGGAGGCGGGGGCGTTCCACCTCGCGGAAGCCATTCCGGCCCATGCGGGCTTCGGCTCGGGGACGCAGCTCGCCCTCTCGGTCGCGGCGGCGCTCGCCGCGCTGCACGGCGCGCCGTTCTCGCCGGCGGCCTTCGCCGACGTTCTCGACCGCGGCAACCGCTCCGGCGTGGGCCTCGCCGCCTTCGTCACCGGCGGACTGATCGTCGATGGCGGCCGCGACGGCAGCGACGCCCCGCCGCCGGTAATCGCCCGGGTGCCGTTCCCGGAGGCGTGGCGGGTGGTGCTGATCCTCGATGAAGGACGCACCGGGGTGCACGGCGCCGAGGAGCGCCGCGCCTTCCGCGAGCTGCCGCGCTTCCCCGCCCCCGAGGCGGCCGAGATCTGCCGCACGGTGCTGATGCAGGTGCTGCCGGCCGCGGTGACGGCGGACCTGGCCCGGTTCGGCGCCGGCATCACGGAGATCCAGCGCCGGATCGGCGACTATTTCGCCCCCCACCAGGGCGGGCGCTACGCCAGCGCCGCGGTCGCGGCGGCGCTCGCCGACGTCGAGGCTGCCGGCGTCGCCGGCTTCGGCCAGAGCTCCTGGGGGCCGACCGGCTTCGCGCTCGCCCGCGACCAGGACGAGGCCGAGTCCCTGGTCGCCGCCCTGCGCGCCCGCCACCCCGGCCTCGCCTACCGCATCGCCCGGGGCCGCAACCGGGGGGCGGAGATCGACTGAGCCCGACCCGCACCAATGGACAAGCCACAGGCGGGGCCGCGCGGCTTACAAGCGGCCCCGCCGCCCCTCCGCAGCGATTCGGAGCGGGCGGTCGCGTCGTCGTTCCGCAAGGAGGTCCGCTTGAGCCGCTCGATCCTGCACATGCTGACCCCGCTCAAGCACATGAGCCCGTTCGACGTGAACATGGCCGTGGATGCGGGGTTCGAGGTCGTCTCGACCTATACCGGCGTCGAGCGCGGCGAGGTGGTGCCGCTGGTCCAGGACTCGATCTTCTCCCGCGCGCCGCAGGACGGCACCCGGACGGCGATCTTCATCGGCGGCAAGAACGCGGAAGCCGCCCTCGACATGGTGGATGCCGCGACCGGCGCCTTCGTGCCGCCCTTCGTCAACCACGTCTTCGCCGATCCGGCCGGCTCGTTCACCACCGGCGCCGCCATGGTGGCCTGCACGCGCAAGGCGCTGGCGGACCGGTTCGGCGAGACGCTGACGGGCAAGCGCGTCGCGATCTTCGGCGGTACCGGCGTCGTCGCCTATTGCGCCGCGGTGATCGCCGCGCAGGAGGGCGCCCTGCCGGTCATCGTCGGCTATAACGGCCGCGAGCGTGTGGCGGCGATCGCCGAGGGCATGCAGGCGCGCTTCGCCGTCGCCGTCGAGGCCGCCGACGGCGCGACCCCCGAAGGGCGCCTCGCCGCCGCCCGGGACGCCGAGGTGATCCTGTCGGCGGCCGCCGCCGGCGTGCAGGTGCTGAGCGCCGAGGACGTGGCCCAGGCCGGGCGCCTGCTCGTCGCCGCCGACGTCAACGCCGTGCCGCCGGCCGGCATCGCCGGGATCGACGTCCATGCCGACGCGGTGCCGCTGCCGAGCGGGCGAGGCGTCGGCATCGGCGCGCTCGCCATCGGCAACGTGAAGTACCAGACCCAGGCCGGGCTGTTCCGTCGCCTGCTCCAGGCCGACCAGCCCCTCGTCCTCGATTTCCGCGAGGCCTACCGCCTCGCCGTCGAGCTGACCGACCACCCGGCCTCGGCGTGACGGCCCCGGCGGTCCTGATCGCGGCGCAGTCGGGGCGCGCCCTCGCCGCCGCGGCGCGCCGGGCCGGCTACCGCCCCTTCGTCGCCGACCTGTTCGGCGACGCCGACACCCGCGCGCTCGCCGCCGGCTACCGCCGCGTGCCCGGCCGCCTCGGTGCCGGGCCCGGGGCTCACGGCATCGAATCGGCGCTCGCCGACCTCGCAGCGGAGGCGGGCGATGCGGTCGGCCTCGTCCTCGGCTCAGGCTTCGAGGGCGCGCGGAACCTGATGCGGCGGCTTGCCGGTCGCCACACCCTGCTCGGGGCCTCACCCGAGGCGGTCGCGACGCTGAAGGATCCGGGCCGCTTCGCCGCCCTGTGCCGGCGCCTCGGCATCCCGCACCCGGAGATCGCGCTCGCGCCCGTGCCCGATCCGGCCGGCTGGCTGGTCAAGCGGCGCGGCGCCTCCGGCGGCGGCCACATCCGCCGGGCCGGGCCGGGCCGGCTGCCGGCCGGCGCCTATCTCCAGCGCCGCGTGCCGGGCCGGCCGCACGCGCTCAATGCGCTGGCCGACGGTCGCGGCGTGGCGGTGCTGGCGGTGACCGAGCAGTGGACGGCGCCGGGACCGGATCGTCCGTTCCGCTATGCCGGCGCCGCCGGGCCGGCCACGCTGCCGGATTGCGTGCGCGACGCGGCCGAGCGGGCGCTCGCCGGCCTCGTCGCCGCGACCGGACTCTCCGGCCTCGTCAGCGCCGACCTGCTGGTCGAGGGGGACCGCTGGTGGCTGCTCGAGATCAACCCGCGGCCCGGCGCCACCCTCGACGTGCTCGACCGCGGTCCCGCCCCGCTCTTCGCGGCCCATCTCGCCGCCGCGCGCGGGCGACTGCCGGAGCATCGCCCGATCCTCCCGGCGGCCGCCGCGAGCGAGATCCTGTACGCCGATGCGGCGATGGCCGCCGTGCCGGCCCTCGACTGGCCCGACTGGGCGATGGATCGCCCGTCCGCCGGCAGCCGCGTCGCGGCCGGGGCGCCTGTCTGCACGGTGATCGCCGAGGGGGGGGATGCGGCGGCGGCGCGACGGGCCGTTGCGGCGCGGGGCGCAGAGCTGCGGATGATGCTCGACGGTGGATCGCGCGATCCCGGATTGGCTTTCGCCTCCCACCGCTCCATCCTCGAAGGACGAGCGTGGGGATCCTCCTCTCCCGGCGGGCGGGGAGAGGCCTGAGCTCCGAACGGGCTCGGGGCCCGAAGAACGATGGTGAGGGGGTGTCTCCGGATGAGGCTCCTCCGGACAGGTCGCCTCACCGTCGGCTGCCGCCTCGCTCAGGTGACGGCAAGGTCGCCCGAGCCCTCTCCCCGCCCGCGGGGCGAGGGGATGCGCGCAACCCGGTGCGTGACTGCGCGAGTTCGTAAGCGAGAGGATCTGCTGCCTCTCATCCCAGAACGGGGCCCGCGAAGACCCCGACCGATCTGACCGGCCGTCCCGGGGCGCCATCCACCCCGCACCGGCCCGAGGGAGTCACCCGATGAGTTCAGTTGCCACCACCACCGCGTCCCGCCCGAGCGTCAACGCCCTCGCCACCCCCCTCGTCGATTCCCTGGCCGCCGAGGCGGTGCGGCTGCGGCTCGCCGTGACGCAGGCGCCGGACGGGGCGCGGCTGATCGATGCCGGGGCGGGGGTGCGGGGCTCGATCGAGGCCGGTCGGCGCATCGCCGAGATCTGTCTCGGCGGCCTCGGCACGGTGACCGTGGGGCCCGCCGGCCCGCTCGAGGCCTGGCCGTTCACCCTCACCGTGCACAGCACCGATCCGGTGCTGGCCTGCCTCGGCAGCCAGTATGCCGGCTGGAGCCTGGCCGACGAGGAGGGCGATTCGGGCTTCTTCGCCCTCGGTTCCGGCCCCGGCCGGGCGGCGGCGGCGGTCGAGCACCTGTTCGAGGAGCTGGCCTACCGCGATCCCGCCGGCCGCATCGCCCTGGTGCTCGAATCGGGCAGCCCGCCGCCGGCCTCGGTCGTCGCCAAGGTGGCCAAGGCCGCGGGCGTGGCGGCGTCCGACGTCACCTTCGTGTACGCCCCGACCCAGAGCCTCGCCGGCGCGACACAGGTGGTCGCCCGGGTGCTGGAGGTCGCCCTGCACAAGGCGCACTCGGTCGGGTTCGATCTCGCCGCCATCGTCGACGGGATCGGCGCCGCGCCGTTGAGCCCGCCGCATCCGGACTTCATCCAGGCGATGGGCCGCACCAACGACGCCATCATCTATGGCGGGCGGGTGCAGCTTTTCGTCGAGGCCGACGATGCCGACGCCAAGGGGCTGGCCGAGGCGCTGCCGAGCACCACGTCGCGCGACCACGGCGCCCCGTTCGCCGAGATCTTCGCCCGCTTCAACGGCGATTTCTACGCCATCGACAAGCACCTGTTCAGCCCGGCCGAGGTGGTGGTGACCTCGCTGCGCTCCGGCGCCAGCCACCGCGCCGGCCGGCTGGTGCCGGAGCTGGTGGCGCGCTCCTTCGCCTAGGGGCCGAGCCATGCGGATCGGGCTCGCGGCCGACAACGGCGCCTGGCACAAGGCCAAACTCCTCGCCGCCCTCAGCGATCTCGGCGCGGCCCCTCGGCTGTTCTCGCTCGCCGACGTCACGGTCGAGACCGGGCACGACGAGCCCCTGCGGGTGCCGGGGTTCGGCGGGGCCCTGCCGGACGGGGTGCTGCTGCGCACCATCGCGGGCGGCACCTTCGAGGCGACGACGATGCGCCTCGGCGCCCTCCACGCCCTCGAGGCCGCCGGCACCGTGGTGTGGAACGGGCCGGGTGCCATCGAGCGCTCGGTCGACAAGGCGATGACGAGCCTGCTGCTGGCGCGACACCGCATCCCGACGCCGGAGACCTTCGTGCTCTCGCGCCGCGAGGCCGCCGCGGAGGTCGTGGCCCGGGAGGCGGCGCCCGGCCGGCCGCTGGTGCTCAAGCCGCTGTTCGGCTCGCAAGGGGAGGGGCTCCAGCTGATCTCGCATCCGGAGGAGCTGCCGCCCGAGGAGCTGGTCGGCCGGGTCTACTACCTTCAGCGCTACGTCGCCCGGCGCGACGGGGCGTGGCGGGATTACCGGGTCTTCGTCTGCGCCGGCCGGGCGGTCGCCGGGATGATCCGCGAGGGCGACGGCTGGATCACCAACGTCCATCGCGGCGGCCGGCCGCTGCCCTGGCGCCCGCCGGCCCGGGCGGCGGCACTGGCCGAGGCCGCCGCCGCGGCGGTCGGCTGCGGCTATACCGGCATCGACCTCGTCGAGGACGGCGAGGGCGGCTTCCAGGTGCTGGAGGTCAACAGCATGCCGGCCTGGTCGGGCCTGCAGCAGGTGACGCCGGTCGACATCGCCCGGGAGGTCGCCGCCGGCTTCCTGGCGGCGGTCCGGGCCGGGCGCCCGCCCCGGCTCGCAACCGGGGCGGCGTGATGCCGGCCAGGTCCCCGGCCGCCATGTCCCCGGCCGCCCCGTCCTCGGCCGCCATGTCCCCGGCCCTGGCGCCGGCGGCGATCGAGCGGTCCTATCTCGCGGCGTGCCGGGCCGAACTCGCGGCGATCAAGCCCGGCAACGTCCATGTCCACGCCGCCGGGCACCGGATGTCGGTGGCGGATTTCGAGGCGAGCGCAAGCCTCTCCGCCCCCCACATCGCGGCGCCGGGCGCTCCCGTCGGGGCGCGGGTCGAGGGCGCGGTCGCCGCCACTCGGGCCGGAATCGGCCAGAACACCAATCTCGGCATCGTGCTGCTCTGCGCGCCCCTTGCCGCCGCGGCGGAGCGGCCCGGCCCCCTGCGGCCGGCCCTGGCCGCCGTGCTGGCCGAGCTCGACGCGACCGATGCCGCCGGCGTCTTCGCGGCGATCCGGCGTGCCAGCCCGGGCGGCCTCGGCCGGGCCGAGCGCCACGACGTGACGGCGGAGGCGCCCGCGCCGCCGCTGCTCGCCGCGATGGCCGAGGCGGCGGGGCGAGACCGCATCGCACGGGCCTACGTCACCGGGTTCGAGGATCTGTTCGAGACCGGGCTGCCTGCGCTCGCGGCGGCGCGCGGCGCGGGCCTGTCCGAGCCCTGGACCACCACGGCGGTCCACCTCGCCTTCCTGGCCGGGTTTCCCGACAGCCACCTCGCCCGCAAGTTCGGTCCCGAGGTCGCCGAACGGGTGCGGGCGGAGGCGGAGGGCGCGTTCCGCGGCCTGCCCCTCGGCGAGGGCGCGCGGGCGGCACTGATGGCCCACGATTCGGCGCTCAAGGCGGCGGGTCTCAACCCGGGCACCAGCGCCGACCTCACCGTGGCGACCCTGTTCCTCGACGCCCTCCGGCGGGCGAAGGCGGAGGGGACGATCGGGCCGACCGCAAGTTGCCAATAAGTCCTAGTCCCCACGCGGCTTTCCCCGCGGCTCCGGATCCGGCATGGCCCAATGTACCGGCTTCTCCGGCTTGTTCACCGATCAGCGGCGCTGTAGTGTCCGCCCGCTATCCGGACAACCGGTTCGGCTTCCCGCTGAACGCCGACAGCAAGGATGGCGGAGCACGGCCGCATTGATTGAGCGGCCGGCTAACCTTATCGACACCTGGGAGAACCCCACATGGCGACGATCAACAAGGTGATGGTGGGCGAGGCCCTCGTCGGTGACGGCAACGAGGTAGCGCATATCGACCTCATCATCGGCCCGCGCGGCAGCGCCGCCGAGACGGCGTTCTGCAACAGCCTGACCAACAACAAGCACGGCTTCACCAGCCTGCTCGCGGTGGTCGCGCCGAACCTGCCGTGCAAGCCCAACACCCTGCTGTTCAACAAGGTCACCATCAACGACGCCCGCCAGGCCGTCCAGATGTTCGGCCCGGCCCAGCACGCCGTCGCCAAGGCGGTGCAGGATTGCGTCGCCGAGGGGATCATCCCGGCGGCCGAGGCCGACGACCTGTACATCCTGGTCGGCGTGTTCATCCACTGGGAAGCCGCGGACGACGCCAAGATCGAGAAGTACAACTACGAGGCCACGAAGCTGTCGATCGAGCGCGCCATCAAGGGCACGCCGACCGCCGCCGAGGTCACGCAGCAGTACAAGACCGCCCAGCACCCCTTCGCGGCGAACGTCGCCTAGACAGGAAACCGTCCGGAACAGCCAGCGGCACCTCCCCCGCCGCCCCCGCCGCCTCCGCCGCAGGGACTGTTCCAGCGACTGGCCTCCATCTTTCTCGGACGCTGACGACACCATCGGGAGGGCCCCACCGGGCCCTCCCTTCTTGTTTGCGGGCTTCCGCGTCGACCTCGGCGGGACGTCCCGCGTCGAGCATGGCGAGCGCACGCCGCCCTTTGCCGGACGACGGACAAACGCAGTGGGAGAAGATCCGGGACAGGGCGGTGACCGACGAGGGCCCGTCAGGCCGCGGGATCAGCCCGCAGCCGCCCGTCATGGATCGCGCTCGCCACCAGCACCCCGGCAGCGCCCGCCGCCGCCAGGGCCGGCAGGTCCTCCGACCCGCGCAGGCCCCCGGCGGCGTAGAAGGCGGTCTGCGGCGCGCGCGCCTTGACGTCCGCCAAACCGGCGAGGTCCGGCCCGGCGCCGCTGCCGACCCGCGACAGCGTCATCACGATCACCTCCGGCGGCCAGGCCGAGGCATCCTCGTGCAGCTCCGCGGGACCCATCGGTGCGCCGTCGCGGCTGTCGAGGGAGAGGACCGCCCGGGCGCCGGTCCGGCGCACCAGGCCGGCATCGGTCTGGCTCTCGCTGCCGAGCACCGGCCGGCCGAGGCCGGCGGCCAGGAACGCCGCCACGCCGACCTCCGAGGCGAAGCCGGCATCGACCCACAGCTCCACCCCGGGGCAGGAGGCCGCGATCGCCCGCAAGGAGGCGAGATCGGGCGGCGCGCCGTCCATGATCGCGTCGAGATCCGCGACGTAGAGCCGGCGCGCCGGCCAGGCCGCGAGGAGCCCGCGCGCCACGTCGGCGGGAGCGGAGGTGGCCGCGAGCGGCGTGACGATCGGCGCGTAGCGCGCGCGGTCGCCGGCCCGGGCCCGCACCACCATGCCGCCGCGCAGGTCGAGGACCGGCACCACCTCGGTCCGGGTTGCGGGAGGGGCGCCGCTCATGCCACCCGGACCCGCCGCATCGTGCCCGGGATTCGACCGTGACCCATCCTCATCCCTCCGCTCCGCTCCGTCGCATCATCGGCTGGGACCTCGGCGGGGTCCATGTCAAGGCGGCCCTGGTGGAGGGGGGGCAGGTGCGGGCGGTGGTGCAGGCGCCGTGCCCGCTCTGGAACGGCCTGCCGGCTCTCGACGCCACCGTCGCCGGCCTGCCGGACTGGGTCCGGGCGCCCGCCCGCCACGCCGTCACGATGACCGGCGAGCTGACCGACTGCTTTTCCGACCGCGCCGACGGGGTGGCGCAGCTGGCCGCCTGGGCCGCCGCGCATCTCGTCGGCGAGGTCGCGATCTATGCCGGCCGGGCCGGGTTCGCGGCGCCTGGGGCCGCCGCCGAGCATGCGGCGGACGTCGCCAGCGCCAACTGGCACGCCACCGCAGCCCTGATCGGGACCCTGCGCCCGGCCGCCCTCCTCGCCGATATCGGCTCGACCACCGCCGACCTGATCCCGATCGCCGACGGGCGGCCCTGCGCGGTCGGCTACAGCGACGCCGAGCGGCTGGAGACCGGGGAGCTGGTCTATACCGGGGTCGTGCGCACCCCGGTCCTGGCCCTGTCGCAGGCCGCGCCGTTCCGCGGCCGGCGCACGGCGCTGATGGCCGAGTGCTTTGCCACCACGGCCGATGCCTACCGCCTGCTCGGGCGGCTGCCGGAGGCGGAGGACCAGCAGGACACCGCCGACCTCAAGGGCAAGTCGATCTCCGAGACCGAGACCCGCCTCGCCCGGATGATCGGCCGCGACCGTCACGAGGGTACGGGCGCCGATTGGGCCGGCCTCGCCGGCTTCTTCGCGGAGGCGCAATTGCGCCTGCTGCATGATGCCGGCCTTCTGGTCCTGTCCCGCGGCGCGGTGCCGGACGATGCGCCCCTGGTGATCTGCGGTGCCGGCCGCTTCGTCGCCGCGCGGCTCGCCGCGCGGCTCGGGCGTCGCGCCGAGGACCTGTCCGACCTCATCGCGCCGCGCCTCGCCCCGGAGGCCGCCGCCTTCGCGTCGACCTGCGGACCGGCCGTGGCGGTGGGGCTGCTGGCGGCCGAGTGATGCGATGTCCCGGGGATTGCCTGCGGATACCGGATCGTCACCCCGCGCGGCGCCTGAGACCGCCGCGCGGTCGAACGGATCCGTTCGACGGCGCAAGGCAAGCCCGAACGGGCGCCGGCGCTGCTGCGCCGGACGCCTTGGCATCGCCGGGTCGATGCCAGGGCGCGGGGGTATGAGCGAAGCCGAAACCCGGATCGCCCGAAGCAGTCAGCCGGATTTCCGGTGGCACGAGGTATCAGCCGCGATCATCGCGGAGCGTGAATGAAGGGGCATTCGCCCGTTGATTCACGCCGTACGAGCAGAATTGCCGAAATGCTGCCTGACGCGCTTCCGGGCCTCCAGCCACAACTGAGGCGAGCCTCGCTCGATCGTCGGTCCGTACCGATCCACGACCTGCTGCTCCGTGACGTTGTTCTCCGTCCAAGTGCCGCCGCCGGTCAGGGTATTCAGGAGCAACGGTTGAAGGCGATCGAGGGCCTTGGCGAAGCGCGCGGACGGTGTGTCCGCCGCTTCGAATTCCAGCCAGAGCGCCATCAGCTTTTGACCTTGCCCATGGGGAAGCAAGCCGAAGATGCGCTCGGCTGCCATCCGTTCCCTCTGCTCGAGCGCAGACTTGTCGCAGCCGGTGCCATGGAGGGGTGAATCCCCGGCATCGATTTCGACGATATCGTGAATCAACAGCATCTGCACGACCTTGAGCTGATCGATTTCTTCGGCGTGCTCGGAGAGAGTGATGGCGAACAATGCGAGATGCCAGGAATGTTCGGCCGAGTTTTCCTTGCGCGTGCCATTGGCGAGAGGAGATTGCCGAAGAATGGATTTCAGCTTGTCCACCTCGGCCAGGAACGCGAGCTGGTCATGCAATCTGTCTGTGGCCGGGTCAGGCATGCGACGGCTTCCGCGTTTGCGTCGGGACAGCAACCAAGCATGTCGAATCTTATGACGTTTTGTCTTTTATTGAAGAAAACTGCGCTCTCGTGTCAAGCCGCCCCTGTCGCATCGAGGCGCTCGTGACGCGTGCGGAACACCGCGCTGCCTCTAGGGAAAGCGTCGTGCGACCTGCCGGTCGGATCCGGCCCGGTCAGAAACGCCGACCCAGGACGGAGCCGAGGCCGTCGTCGAGCGCCGCCCGCGCGCCGAGCCACGGCAGGCTGATCGGGCTGTCGACGAGGACGAGCAGGGTCCGGCGCAGGAGCTGGTCGAGGCTCTCGGGGCCGCCGACCGGCCCGAGCCCTACGCCGTTGAGCCGCTCGTCGAGTTCGCGGGTGGTGCCGAGGAAGCCCATGGCCCAGCCGGCGAAGCGGCGCTCGGCCACCACATCCATCTCGATCACCGCCAGGGTGTGATGGCGCCGGTCGACCAGGATCGATTCGAAGATCGACTGCACCCCGGATCGCGGGCCTTCCAGGACCTGGAAGAAGCCGAGGCCGGTATAGACCAGCACCCCCGAGACACCGGCCACGTGGTTGCGCCGGCGGGCGGTGGCCAGCAGGCTCGCGAGGTGGCCCTGGCCCGCCATCACCTCCGCCGGGTGCGCGGCGGCGCTCTTGTAGACGATGCGGAAGATGTCCTCGGACATCCGAATCTCCTGGAATCAATCCAGATTGGATAGGCCAGACGGCCTGTGCCGCGATAGCGCCGCCGCGCGGCTTTCGTGTCGCGGGCGCGGGAGGGAACTTTTTCGTCTCTGGGTCAGCTGCGCCAGCGCAGCTCCCGCGGCTCCAGGGGATTGACGAAGGCGGCGCCGGCCTCGCGGGCGCGCAGGAACTCGCGCTTGAGGCTGAAATACCATTGCGACTGCACGTCGCTCTCGCCCATCAGCACCATCGCGGGCTTCCGGTCCAGGCCGCGCTGGGCGATCTGGAGGACGTCCCGGTCCTGGCCGAGGAACTGGCGCATCAGCGGCCGGGCGACGGGCTTCAGCAGGTTGAGGGCCGGGATGTTCCAGTACATCGCGTTGATGAGCGCGGTCCGGCCGTTCGCCAGCGGCGATGCGAAGGTGTAGTTGGCCAAGCGCTTCTCGCCGGCGGTGATCCGCTCCAGCCGCACGCCGGGCAGCCGGAACTCGATCTCGACCTCGGGGATCGAGCCGAGCAGGCGGTAGGCCAGGGAGGCCGTCTTCGCGGTGTGGCTCGTCATGGTGAAGCCGAAGGGCGAGGGCGCGAAGTGCTTCACCTTCTCCTTCATCGTCTTCGACGGGCGCCACCACCAGGAATCGTGCACATAGGCGACGTGGGCCGGATCGACGAAGCTCAGGGCCACGAGATCGAACGAGGCCTCGACCTCCAGGATCTCGACGAGCTGGCCGCAATAGTCGAAATCGACCTCCGGGATCGGCGGCGCCGCGGCCGCATCGGGGGCGTTCGGGGTCGCCGCCATCGGATTGGCCGTCGCGTGGACCCAGATCAGGCCGGACCTCTCCGCCACCGGGAAGCGGGCGAGGCGGACCGAGGCGAAATTGGCGTCGTCGCGACGGGCCAGCGCCGGAATCGCCGCGCAGGCGCCGTCCGGCCGGAATTGCCAGCCGTGGAACGGGCAGACGAGGTTGCCGTCGACGATCCGGCCGGCCGACAGCGCCATGCCGCGATGCGGGCAGCGGTCGCGGAGCGCGAACAATGCCCCCGATTCCTCGCGCCCGACCACCACGGCCTCGTCCCCGAGGCTCACCGCGCGCATCCCGCCGGGCCGGAGGCTCCGGCTCTCGCCGACGCAGTACCAGACGTCGTCGAGCGCCCGGCGGATCGGATCCCCTGTCATGCCTCGTCCACGGTTCCCGTCGCCCCGGCCTGCCGCCGGCCGTGTCGTCCTTAACCGATCCTGCGGGCGCGTGAAGCGACCGGATGCGCGCACCTCGCCTGCACGGCGCGGGATGCAGCATGCGCATCGCGCAAGCTCGCGCTGCGGAGGCAAGCTCGCGGCGCGGAGGAACGCCGAGCGGGGCCGTTCGTTACCGTGCCGGCGATGCCGCAGGGCAAGTCACGCCCTAGATTCACTTCCGGCCGCCCTGCGCGGCCCCCCACGCACAGAGCCCCTGACGGAGGATGACACGATGAGCCTGCTCGGGACGATCGTCAGCAAGATCCTGCACCCCTTCGGCGGCGGCGAGGCCCAGGCGCAGACGCCGGGCGAGGCCCCCAAGACCGACACTCCCGCCGCGGGCGGCAGCTCGGACGCGGCCTCCGGCGGTGCGGTGCCGAAAGTCGACGGCAAGGTCGACGTCGAGGCGGTGCTCAACGACCTCGCCGCCAAGGCCGGCCAGCCGCTCAACTGGCGCACCTCGATCGTCGACCTGATGAAGCTGCTCCACCTCGACAGCAGCCTGTCGGCCCGCAAGGACCTCGCCAAGGAGCTGAACTACACCGGCGATACCGACGATTCGGCCACCATGAACGTGTGGCTGCACAAGCAGGTCATCAAGAAGCTCGAGGAGAACGGCGGCAAGGTGCCGGACGACCTCAAGGACTGATCAGATGTCGGGACGCGTCCTTGTGTCGGGACGCGTCCTTCCGGACGCCTGATCGTCAGCCCGCGGCGGCGGAGCTTCGCTCTCCACGCTCGCGCATAGCCGGTTCTCCCACTGCGAAGGCGATCCGCCAGGATCGCTTGAAGCAAGCGGTCCGACATCGTGCGGGGATGTCCCTGTCGGCCTGCTCCGTCAGGGGCAGGCCGCCGTCACCGCTGGTCGTCCTCGGGCCGGTTCTTCGCGGTGAGGTGGCGGGCCTCGACGAGCAGGCGGCGCGCCTCCACGACGGCATCCGTGAGACCGAGCCGCGCTTGCCGCACCCGCGCGGTCAGGCTCTCGCCCGCCTGCCGCAACTGCCGGGCCTCGGTGCGGGCCTGCGCCGAGGCCAGCACGATCTCGTCCAGGCGCTCGCAGATCTCGGATAGGCTCGAGGTCCGGGACAGGACGGGCAGGCCGGGGACCGGGGCCGCGCCGGGCAGGCAGACCAGCGGCAGGTGGGGCCAGGCCGCCCGCAGCCGGGCCACGACCGTCGGCAGCTCCGGCGAGAGCGACAGCCCCGCGCTCACCAGCGCCAGATCGATCACCCGGGGGCCCGGGCCGGGCAAGCGCGTGCCGAAATCCGGTCCCACGGCATCGACGATGCCATAGCCCTTGGCCGCCAGCTCCCAGGCGAGAGGCGGCACCGCCTCGCCGGTGGTCCGCAGCATCATCAGGACGGGTTCGCACGGATCACCCATGCGTTCGGCGTACCACGCCCGCCGACGCACCTGTACCGGCCGTTTGGCCTAGGCTTGGCCTTAGGATTAGGACCGCGTGACCGCGAGAATCGTCGCCGCGCGGCGTCCCTGCGAGACGATTCTTGCTCGATGCAGTTCCGCCGGGAGGATCACCGTCCGGTCCGCACCCGGGTCCAGAGCCGCGTCACCACCCGCTGGGTCCGGTCGTCGTAGGCGGTGTTGGTGAACAGCCGGCGGAAGGTGGCCTCGTCCGGGTAGATGCCGGGATCGGACAGGATCTCCGGCTTCACCAGGGCCTTCGCCGCCAGGTTCCCGCTGGCGTAGGAGACGAAGTTGGTGTTGGCCGCCGCCACCTCGGGCCGCATCATGAAATCGATGAAGGCGTGCGCCTCCGCCGCGTGCGGCGCGTCCTTGGGGATCGCGAAGGCGTCGAACCACATCAGGGCGCCCTGCTGCGGGATGAAGTAGGCGATGTCGATGTCGTTCTTGGCCTCGCGGGCACGCCGGCGCGCCTGCAGGATGTCGCCCGAATAGCCGACCGACAGGCACACGTCGCCATTGGCGAGCTGGTTGATGTATTCCGAGGAGTGAAACTTCTGCACCGCTCCGCGGATGCGGAACAGGGCGTCGCCGGCCTTGTCGAGGTCGTCGGTCCGGCGCGAATCGGGTTTCATCCCGAGCGCCTGGAGCACGCTCGGGATGATGTCGTCCGGCGAATCGAGCATCGTCACGCCGCAATCCTTGAGCTTGGCGATCAGCTCCGGGCGCAGGACGATGTCCCAGGTGTTGAGCGGTTGGTTGGGGCCGAGGCGCTCGCGCACCAGCGCGGTGTTCACCCCGATGCCGGTGGTGCCCCACATGTAGTCGACGGCGTAGACGTTGCCGGGATCGTAGGCCGCGAGCCGGGCGGTCACCTCGGGCCAGGCGTTCCTGAGGTTCGGCAGCTTGGCCTTGTCGAGGGGCTGGAACGCGCCGGCCTTGATCAGGCGCTGCAGGAACGGCCCGGTCGGCACTACGATGTCGTAGCCCGAGCGACCGGCGAGAAGCTTGGTCTCGACGATCTCGTTGGTGTCATAGGTGTCGTACACGACCTTGATGCCGGTCTCGCGCGTGAACGCGTCGAGCATCTTGGGATCGATATAGTCCGACCAGTTGTAGATGTTGACGACCCGCTCCGGCGCGGCCGCGGCCGCGAGGCCCGTCGGGAACCCCGCCGCGAGGGCGATGAGGCAGGCACTCGCCCGCAGGAAGCCGCGCCGGAGGAGCCGCATCGTCAGGCTCCGGTCGCGGCGATGATCGAGATCTCGACCTTGTATTGCGGGCCGGCGAGCTTCGCCTCGACGGTGGCGCGGGCCGGGGTGTGTCCGGCGGCGACCCAGCCGTCCCAGACCCGGTTCATCTCGGCGAAGGTCGACATGTCGGCGAGGTAGATGGTGGCCGAGAGGAGCTTGGTCTTGTCGCTGCCGACGGTGGCGAGCAGCTCGTCGATCTGCGCGAGGATGTCCTTGGTCTGCGCTTCGACGCCCTCGTCGTTCGAGACGTTGTCCGCGACCTGGCCGGCGAGGTAGGCGGTACCGTTATGGACCACCGCCTGGCTCATCCGCGGGCCGGTATCGAAACGGGTGATGGTCATCGATGAGAACTCCTCGGGGCCCTGGAAATCGCGCCCCGGCGCCTTGTGCCGCCGAACCCGGGCTCACGTAAAGGGCTCGCGACACGGAACGGCGGGTCCGGCGCAACCACGGCCGGGCCTCGTGCGTTGGCGAAGCATCGAAGCGGAGCCGAAGGGCAGATCCCCATGCTTGCGATCCTGTGGACCATCATCATCGGCTTCGTCGCCGGTGTCATCGCCAAGTTCATCATGCCTGGCTCGGCCAACGAGCCGAGCGGCTTCATCATGACGACGCTGCTCGGCATCGTCGGCGCCTTCGTGGCGACGTTCCTCGGCCAGATCACCGGCTGGTACCCACCGAACGAGGGCGCGGGCCTGATCGCCTCGGTCATCGGCGCGGTGATCGTGCTGGCGATCTACGGCTTCATCCAGGGCCGCCGCCGCAGCACGGTTCTCTGACGGCCCGGGCCGGCCTCGCCGGCCCTTCCGCGACCAAGAAGGCCCGCGCCGGGATGCCGGCGCGGGCCTTGTCGCATGGGCGGAATGCATTCGGGCCGAGCGGGGAAGGGGCGCCGCGCGGGCGCCCCCCGGGATCAGGTCCGCGCCGGCGCGTGCGAGCTGCCGTTCATCAGCGACTTGGCCGCGCAATGGCCGGTGGCGCCGCGGATCGCCAGCAGCGAGCCGGCCACCAGGGCCGCGAGGCTCAGGAACTTGTTCGGCCGCGGCTGGGCCGCGGCGGCGGCCAGCCCGAGGCCGAGCACGACCGAGATGGCGCGCTCCTTGGTGGTCAGGTTGCGCTCGCCGCCGAACACGTCGTTGATGATGTCGTTGGCCATGGTGGCTCCGTCAGGCTCTGGTCGCGGACGAGTGTCCGCTCACGTCGCGGTGCGAACGCAGCCGGGGGACGGACGTTCCCTGCGGGCAGTCCCTCCGCCCGACTTCTTCAGCCCTAGGGCGCTCGCCTCACGCCTGCGGCGCTTCTGCGATGAGCCGGTCGTCGATCTCCCGCGCCCGGACGGCGGCCGGGCGGTCGGCGAGGCGGGCCACGTAGGCCTCGTAAGCCGGGCGCCGCTCGATGCTGCCGAACTGCATCCCCCACATCAGGTGCGAGCCGACATAGAGATCGGCAGCCGAGAAGCGCCCGCCGGCGAGGTAATCGGAACCCGAGACCGCGCCGTCGAGGGCGTCGAGCACCTCCGCCAGGCTGCCGTAGCCGACCATGCGGCGTTTCTCCTCCGGCACCTCGATGCCGCGCGCCTTGTCGGTCACCGCCGCCTCGACCGGGCCGGCGGCGAAGAACAGCCAGCGGTAATAGGCGCCGCGCGCCGGGTCGGTGGCGGCCGGGGCGAGGCCGGCCTCCGGGAAGGCATCGGCCAGGTAGGCGCAGATCGCCGCCGTCTCGGTCACGGTGACGCCGCGATGGACCAGGGCCGGCACCTTGGCGAGCGGGTTGATCGCCCGGTAGGCCGCCTCCTTCATCGCCGGGCCGTAGCCGAGGATCTCGGTGCGGTAGGGCGCCCCGACCTCCTCCAGCATCCAGCGGACGATGCGCCCACGGGACATCGGGTGGGTGTAGAAGACGAGATCGTCGCTCATATGCGGCCTCCTCCCGGGCGGGCGAATCGGCAGCGCCCGTGACAGATCTTGAAGCAGAGGCGGGGGTGAGCGGGAAGGCTGCAGGACAGTCGAGCTGCCGGCACGACGCACATCGCTTCCGTCACGCTGCTGCCCATGGGTCCACGATGCGCAGCCCCGCAGCCCCGCAGCTTCGAACGGGCTCGTGTCGCGGGTGGCGACCATGAGACCGTGCGTGGCGACCGTCGCGGCGATGAAGCCGTCTGCCCTGCCGATCGCCCGGCCGGCCTCCCGCGCGCGTGCCATGAGGTCGGCATAGGCCGCGGCGGCGTTGAGGTCGAAGGGCAGGACCCGGTGCTCGAACAGCGGCAGCACCTCGGTCTCCAGGCGCCGGTGGAGCGTGTCGTGCCGCCTGCCCACCGGCAGGGTGACGAGGCCGAACCGGAGATCGGCCACGGTGATGGCCGACAGGTACAAGGTCTCGATCGACTGGGCATCGATCCAGGCGAGCACCCGCGGATCGGCTGCCGGCCGCAAGGGCTCGGAGACGACGTTGGTGTCGAGCAGGATCACTCGAAGCCCGGTGGCTCGTCCGGCCTTCGATCCCGGATCCGATCGAAGCGCCCGACATCCTCCTCCGTCAGGTCCGCCTCGCGGCCGATCGAGGCCAGAAGCGTGCCGAGCCGGACGCGCTGCGCCGGGCGTACCGCCGCTTCGAGGATATCGCGCATCTCGGCTTCCGTGCTGCGGCCGTGCTGAGCCGCACGGACCTTCAAGGCGCGGTGCGCCTCCTCGGAGAGGTTGCGGATGGTGACGGCGGGCTTGAAGGGCGTCCCTCATCGGGTCGGCGGCTTCGATAGCAAATCGCGTGATTTGTCATCAACTCTCGTCGCGCCGTCGACCGTCCGGCGCCCGACCCGGCCCATACCTGCGCACGAAAAAAGCGCGGCCCCGGAGGACCGCGCTTTCAGAGGAAGACGACGGTGGCCCTCAAGGGCCACCGCCGATCGGCTCGGCGATCACTCGCCGCGCGGCTGGCGCTCGCGGGAGCGGTCGGCGTCGCGCTGGGCCTTCAGCTTCTCGGTCAGGTCCTCGCCGGTCTGCTGGTCGACGACCTTCATCGAGAGGCGGATCTTGCCGCGATCGTCCTGGCCGAGGAACTTCACCTTCACCTTGTCGCCCTCCTTCACTACGTCGGTGACCTTGGCGACGCGCTGGGCGGCGAGCTCGGAGATGTGGACGAGGCCGTCCTTGGCGCCGAAGAAGTTGACGAAGGCGCCGAACTCCATCGTCTTCACGACCGTGCCCTCGTAGATCATCCCGATCTCGGCCTCGGCCACGATCGAGCGGATCCAGTTATAGGCCGCCTTGATCGCCTTGCCGTCGGCCGAGGCGATCTTGATGATGCCGGTATCCTGGATGTCGATCTTGGCGCCGGTCTTCTCGACGATCTCGCGGATCACCTTGCCGCCGGTGCCGATCACTTCGCGGATCTTGTCGGTCGGGATCTGCATCGTCTCAATGCGCGGCGCGTGCTCGCCGAGCTCGGGACGGGCGGCGGTGAGCGCCTTGGACATCTCGGCGAGGATCGTGGCGCGGCCGTCCTTGGCCTGGGCCAGGGCCACCCGCATGATCTCCTCGGTGATGCCGGCGATCTTGATGTCCATCTGGAGCGAGGTGATGCCCTCCTCCGTGCCGGCCACCTTGAAGTCCATGTCGCCGAGATGGTCCTCGTCGCCGAGGATGTCCGACAGCACCGCGTAGCGCTCACCCTCGAGGATGAGGCCCATGGCGATGCCGGCCACCGGACGGCGCAGCGGCACGCCGGCATCCATCAGCGACAGCGAGGCGCCGCAGACCGAGGCCATCGAGGACGAGCCGTTCGACTCGGTGATCTCCGACACGACGCGGATCGTGTAGGGGAACTCGTGGGCGGCCGGCAGGACCGGGTGCACGGCGCGCCAGGCGAGCTTGCCGTGGCCGATCTCGCGGCGGCCGGGCGAGCCCATGCGGCCGGTCTCGCCCACCGAATAGGGCGGGAAGTTGTAGTGAAGGAGGAACGTCTCCTTGTAGGTGCCCGAGAGCGAGTCGATGAACTGCTCGTCGTCGCCGGTGCCGAGGGTGGCCACCACCAGCGCCTGGGTCTCGCCGCGGGTGAACAGCGCCGAGCCGTGGGTCCGGGGCAGCACGCCGACCTCGGAGACGATCGGACGCACGGTCTTCACGTCGCGGCCGTCGATGCGCGAGCCGGTGTCGAGGATGTTCCAGCGGACCACCTTCGACTGGGCCTCCTTGAAGGCGGCCTTGATCTTCTCGGCCTCGAAGCGGGCCTCGCCCTCGACTGGCGCCAGCGCGGCCATCACCTTCGCCTTCACGGCGTCGACGGCGGCGTAGCGCTCCTGCTTGATCGTGTTCTTGTAGGCCTCGCGCAGCTCGGTCTCGCCGACCTCGAGCACGGCCTTCTCGACCTCGGAATTGTCCGCGGGCTGGAAGTTGCGCGGCTCCTTGGCGGCCTTCTCGGCGAGCCGGATGATCGCCTCGATGACCGGCTGGAAGTGCTTGTGGCCGAACATCACGGCCCCGAGCATCACGTCCTCGGACAGTTCCTTCGCCTCGGACTCGACCATCAGCACGGCGTCCTGGGTGCCGGCGACGACGAGGTCGAGGGTCGAGCCCTCCATCTCCTGGATGGGCGGGTTGAGCTTGTACTGGCCGCCGACATAGCCGACGCGGGCAGCGCCGATCGGGCCCATGAACGGCACGCCCGAGAGGGTCAGGGCCGCCGAGGCCGCCACCATGGCGAGGATGTCGGGATCGGTCTCGAGGTCGTGCGAGAGCACCGTGACGACGACCTGGGTGTCGTTGCGCCAGCCCTCGACGAAGAGGGGGCGGATCGGCCGGTCGATCAGGCGGGAGACCAGGGTCTCCTTCTCGGAGGGACGGCCCTCGCGCTTGAAGTAGCCGCCCGGGATGCGGCCGGCGGCGTAGGTGCGCTCCTGGTAGTTCACCGTGAGCGGGAGGAAGTCGATGCCGGGCTTCGGCTCCTTCATCGACACCACGGTGGCGAGCACCGAGGTCTCGCCGTAGGTGGCGACCACGGCGCCGTCGGCCTGGCGGGCGACCTTGCCGGTCTCGAGCACGAGCTTGCGCCCGCCCCACAGCAGCTCTTCGCGTTGAACGTCGAACATGTTCGTCATGCCTTCCTGCGGTCCGGGAGGGCGGCGCCAGCGCAAGACGGCGAGGGGCTCGAGGGTGAGCCACCGGCGATCCTGCCCTGGCGGTCGCGGCCCGCGTTCCTCGCGGGTCCCGGAGTGAGGGCGGCCGGACCCATTCCGGCCCGCCCGGGGCGGGGGCGCATCCCGTCTCCAGGGAGACGGGCGGCCTCTCGCGAAAACGCGGCCCGGACCGGTGCCCGAACCGCGTGGGTCCCGCCTTAGCGGCGGATGCCGAGGCGCTCGATGAGGGCGCGGTAGCGGGCCTCGTCCTTGCGCTTCAGGTAGTCGAGGAGCGACCGGCGCTGCGAGACCAGCTTGAGCAGGCCGCGGCGCGAGTGGTTGTCCTTGGTGTGGGTCTTGAAGTGCCCGGTGAGGTTCTGGATCCGCTCGGTGAGGATCGCGACCTGCACCTCCGGCGAGCCGGTGTCGGTCCCGCCGCGGGCATGTTCCTTGATGAGCGCGGTCTTGCGCTCCGCCGTGATCGACATCGCGTGTCCTTTCAGTGTGACGGGTCTAAAGGGGCGCGGTCCCCGCATCGGGGCCGCCTTCCGCATGGCTCGGCCGGGCCGGGATGTCGTCCAGCGCGGTCTGCCACGGCGAAAAACCTCGCCGTATGCGGGCGAGGGTGGCGCACCTCTACACGAAAGCCCCGGCGCTTGCCACTCCCCCTCGGGCGCTTCGCCCGCGCGCGGTTTCGTCACGCCCGCGGCGGTCCGGCCGCGAACGGCCGAGCTCGAACCCGGTATACCCCCAAGCAGTTTGGTCGCCATTCACCACGACGCGAGAGGATTCTCGATGACCACCACCGCGACCAAGGCCGGCTCCGCCACCGACGAGACCGTGCAGTCGATCTACGTCACGGCTCTGCGCAACACCCACGCCCTCGAGAAGCAGGCGGCGCAGATGATCCAGCGCCAGATCGAGCGCTACGAGCACTATCCCGAGCTGACCCAGGCCCTGCGGCTGCACAAGAGCGAGACCGACCAGCAGGTCACGCGCCTCGCCGACCTGCTGCACGGCCACGGCGAGGACCGCTCGCTCATGAAGGACATGGTGACCCAGACGGTGGGCAACGTCGCGGCTCTGGTCCACAGCGTGACCGGCGACGAGGTGCTGAAGAACCTCTACACCGACTACTCGGTCGAGACCTACGAGATCGCCGCCTACACCTCGCTGATCACGCTCGCCGAGGAGGCCGGGCACGCCCGCGACGTCGCGACCCTGCGCCTCTCGCTCCAGGAGGAGGAGCGCATGGCCGAGGCGGTGTTCCAGCAGATCGTGCCGGTGACGAAGGGCTACGTCGCCCGCGAGGCCCGGGGCGAGAAGGCGGACCGGTAGGGTCGTCCGCAGGACGGTGCAGACCGGCTCACGACACCATCCGGGGCCCCATGAGGCGCGGGATCCCCTCTCCCACACGGGAGAGGGGACTGGCTCCGTTCTCGATCCGGTGTCGCCCCGGACACGCCCGCGCTTGCTGCGAGCAGGACGACCCGCGCCTACTTCGCCCGCTCGTGCTCGGCGAGGCCCACCGCCTTGTAGTCGTAGGTCGGGTAGAACTCGGTGCGGTAGGCGCCCCAGGCGGTGTCCTCGAGGACGCGGTTGACTTCGCGCAGGCGCGTCGCCGGCAGGCGCAGGACGATGATCTGGCCGATTCCCATCGCGACGGTCCAGGACACCACCTCCATGCCCGGCGGCGGGAAGGCCTTGTAGAAGCCCTGCCTGGCGAGCTGGGCGTTCAGCTCGGAGAGCGGCCGCGACTGGTCGTGGCGCAGGAAGACCGTGAGCAGCACGGCGTTGTCCGGCGTCGCCGCCGCCGAGCCGACGGGCGGTGCCGGTGCGGTCTGCGCCCGGGCGGGGAGGGCGAACGCGGCGCCGAGCAGCAGGGCTGCGAGCGTGACCGATCTCATGCCTGATCCTGACATCGCGGGTGGGAGGGCCGCCGGCGCGGGGTATCGGACGACCGGCCGCCGCTCAACGCGACGCGGCGGGGTTCGATCCCATGAACTAACAAAAGCTCGCCGGATCACAGCAGCCTGCGGGCGAACTGCACGAAGCCGGACGCCGCCGCCGCGATGCGGCCGCTCAGGGCCGGCGCCGCCACCGGGAGCCGGCCCGCGAACTCTTGGCGGACCATTCCGAGAATGTCGTCCACCTCCGCCTCGCGCCCGGTGCCGGGTCCGAGCCGCGCCAGCTCGTTCACCGCCCGCGGCGGCGCGTCGGCGACGCGGGCGCTCCAGTCGGTGCCCCAGATCCGGCGGGCGAGGGCGTCGTTGCCGCGCTCGTAGACGGCGCGGACCCGCTCGATCATCCGGGGATCGAGGGCCCGGAACGGTTCGGCGTCGAGGCCGCGCGCGTGGGTCAGGGCATCGATGCGCGCGGTGACCTCCCGGGCGAGCCCCTGCGCGCCGCCGGTCCCGTCCGCCCGCAGGCGGCGCGACACCTCGACCCCGACCGGGCCGAGGCTCTCGTTGGTACGGTAGGCGAGGTCGGCCGGGGTCAGGAGCGGCATGAGCCGGTCGGCGAGCCCGAGCTCGGCCGCGATCCGCTCGACCAGCGGCGCCGGCGAGCGTCGGTCCTGCATCGGCACGAGATGCACGCGCCACGCGGCGGCGCGCGCCCAGGCGTCGAGGCCCCGCCGGTAATCGAAGCGGCGTGCCCGCAGCTCGGCCTCGAAGGCTGCCGCGAAGGCCCGGGCCTCGCGCAGGAACTGGATCCGCCAGGTATATTGCGACTGCAGGTAGGCCGCTTGCGGCCGCACCGTCATCAGGATCTCGGGCCGGAAGCCCCGGCGCTCGAACAGGCCGCAGAGCAGCTTCGGCGCCCGGTGCCAGGGCGGCAGCAGGCACAGGCTCTCGTAAGAGAGGAGGGCGACGTCGTCCCGGCTCTCGGCCAGCGCCCGGTCGAGGCGGGCCAACAGCTCCCCGCGCTCGCACCGGGGCCGGCGCCCGTCCAGGGTCTCGCCGAGATGCTGATGGCTGACATGGGGCGCCGCCGCCGAGGCCGGCGTCAATGCGGGGTAGAGGATGCCGGCCCTGGCGAGATCGTCCCGGCGGGTATGCAGCAGCATCTGCAGCGACGAGGTGCCGGTGCGGGGCGTGCCGATATGGATGATGGCGCGGCGCATCGGGGCTCAGCGCGCCCCGTTCCATGTCTCCGGGCGCCGCGTCCGGCGCGGCGACGTGCGGTCGACCGGGACCATGCGATCATCCCCCGTATGCCTGCCGGGGTGCCTTGCGCAGCGGCGTCCCGCAGGGGCCGGCGCGCAGCGGCCCCGCGATGCCGCTCCTGGTTGCGGACCGCGTTAGGCCGCCTCCACCACGCGAGTTCAAGCGCGAACACGGCGATTTTGCGGCGTTTCAGTCCTGGGATCGAGCAGACACGGTGGCATTGGGAGACATGGAGGCGTCGAGCTGCGATCAGCCCGGATGGCAAGCCGTTGATATTGGCGTGTTTTCGGTGGCGGCAGGCCGGTCTACGAAGCCGGAAATCTATTTTGCATGTAAATATTGCGAATGTTGTGTCCGGGATTGACACAACATTGCTGAGGATGGCGGTCTGGCGTGGGCCGCCACCGGCTCAGCGCAGGCCGCCGCCGACCACCCCGGCCTCGACGGCGAGCGTCAGGCGGTCGGTGACCGCCCACTCGACCCCGACATGCGCGTCCGGGCGCACAAAGATGTCATCGCGCGAGAACGGGGCCAAGACCGGCGTCGCTCCCGCCCGCAGCGTCCCGTGCACAGCCGCCGCGCCGGCCCGGGCATAGAGCAGCACGTCCGGCGTCAGCAGCGCGCCGACCTTCACCTGCACCCCGCCGGCGAAGTCGCGGGTATAGGCGAGCCCGCCGAAGCCTGGCGTCAGGCCGCCGGAGGTCGCGGCGAGGTAATCGAAGCCGCCGCTGATGCCGTAGACGAACCGGCCATCCTGCCACAGCCGCCCGCCCTCGAACCCAATGGTCGGGCCGGCATAGCTGCCGAAGCGCCGCGACGACACCGCCTCGAACCCGGTCGACAGGCGGGCGTAGGAGCCGGACCAGCGGCCCGCCCCGTCGAGGCCGTCCACGGCGAGCGCCCCTTCCGACAGGGCCCGGGGCCAGGCGAAGACCGGCAGGAGGCCGAAGCCGACCAGGGCCTGCGCCGCGCCGGGATCCGGCCTGAGAGCGGCAAGGCCGAGGACGAGGCAGGCCGCGAGGCGGCGGACGGGACGGGAAGGCGCGAATCCGGTCATGGCCGCAGGATAGCCGAAGCGTGAGGGCTCCGCATCGGGCGCCGCGGCCACGCCGGCTGCCGGAATGCGGACAGGCCTCCGGCGCGCTCGCGGCAGGGCTGTTCGGGCCAGGACAGGACGCGGGTGTCTCCTCGCCCCGCGGGCGGGGAGGGGGTCACGGCCCCTTTGTCGGGGCTGCGACAAGCGCAGGCGCGGCCGGAGCGAGGGGGCGGTGCCGGATGAGGCTCTGCCGGAAACATCCCCTCAACCCCCGCGGCGAACCTGCGGTTCGCTGCGGGCTCCCTTCACCCCCGACGAGGGGGCGGGATCGCTCCGATCCCCAAGGCCTCCCCCGCCCGCGGGGACAGGGGGGAACCCGGCGACGTTCGAGTGGGGGAGGGGCCCCCGGCCGGCCCTGCAACGAACGAAGCGAAACGCTGCGCGCCCTTGGCGGCGCGCAGCGAGGTGAACCGCGACGGCCTCCCGCCGGTCACGCCGACAAGGCGGGCGCCATCGCGGCGGACGGGGCCCGGCGCCGGTCCATCACCGAGACCGCGATGGCGGTGAGGAAGGCGAGCGGCATCGTCACGAGGGTGGGCGGGTCGAGGGGGAAGAGCGGGGCGGGGTTGCCCAGCACCTTCACCCAGACCGGGGGCCCGAGCACCGTCAGCAGGACCGCGCCGACGAGGCCGGTGACGCCGCCGGCGATCGCCCCGCGGGTGGTCAGCCCGCGCCAGTAGAGCGCCAGGATCAGGAGCGGCAGGGTCGAGCTGCAGCTCACCGCGTAGGCGAGGCTGATCATGTAGGCGACGTTCTGGCTCTGGAAGGCGATGCCGAGCAGCACCGACAGCAGCCCGAGCCCGACCGTGGCGAGGCGCGAGACCCGGATCTCGCTGCGCTCGGTGGCGCTATTCCGGCCGAGGATGCGGGCGTAGAGGTCGTGGCTCACCGCCGAGGCGCCGGTGAGGGTGAGGCCCGCCACCACCGCCAGGATCGTCGCGAAGGCGACCGCCGAGACGAGGCCCATCAGGGTGTGGCCGCCGAGCGCGTGGGACAGGTGGATCGTCGCCATGTTGCCGCCGCCGCGGATCGCCCCCTTGGCGTCGAGATAGGCCGGATCGCCGGCGACGATGGCAAGCGCCCCGAAGCCGAGGACGAAGATGAGGGCGAAGAAGCCGCTCTGGCACATCACCGCCCAGAACACCGAGACGCGGGCCGCGCGGGCATCCGGCACGGTGAAGAAGCGCATCAGCACGTGCGGCAGGCCGGCGGTGCCGAGCATCAGGGTCATGCCGAGCGACACCGACTGCCAGATGCTGCCGGCATAGGCCTGCGGCATCATCATGCCCTCGTGCTTGGGGTGCACGGCGATCGCCCGGGCGACCAGGGCGTTGTAGTCGAAGCCGAAGCGGGCGAGCACGAGGAGCGAGATCGCGAGGCCGGCGCCGAGCAGCAGCACCGCCTTGACGATCTGCACCCAGGTCGTCGCCACCATGCCGCCGAACATCACGTAGACGATCATCAGGGCGCCGACGAGAACCTGCGCGTAGAGGTAGTCGAGGCCGAAGAGCAGCCGGATCAGCTGGCCGGCCCCGACCATCTGGGCGATGAGGTAGAACATCACGATGACGAGGGTCGCGACCGCGGTGAAGATCCGGATCGGGGTCTCGGACAGCCGGGTCGCCAGCACGTCGGCCACGGTGTAGCGGCCGAGCTTGCGCAGGCGCTCCGCCACCAGGAACACCACGAAGGGCAGGCCGGTGGCGTAGCCGACCGCGAAGATCAGCCCGTCGAATCCCGAGGCGCAGATGAGGCCGGCAAGGCCCAAGAGCGCGCCGGCCGAGATCATGTCGCCGGCGAGCGCGATGCCGTTCTGGAAGCCGGAGATCTGGCCGCCGGCGGCGTAGAACTGGTCGGCCGAGTTCGCGCGCCGCGCCGCCCAATACGTGATGCCGAGCGTCACGAGCACGATGGCGACGAACATCGTCACCGCCACGGGATTCATGCCGCCGCCGGATTCGGCGGCGAGGGCGGGCGTCGCGGCGCCCGCGAGGACGAGGACGGGAAGGAGGGACCTGTTCATGCGTCGGGGGCCTTTCAGCGCGCGGTCATGCGGTTGGCGAGGAGGACGTAGGTGCCGGTGAGCACCATCGTCGACAGGATGCAGAGGAGTCCGAAGACGGTCGCGACCGTCACCGCCATGCCGGGGGCGATGGGGGTCGTCATGGTGGCGGGCGAGGCGATGAAGGTGCCGACGAAGGCGGCGTAGATCAGGGTCTGGATCGCCGCCATGATCCAGCCGAGCCGCGCCTGCGGCAGGTCGTCGTTCGGGTTGTGCAGAGGGGATCGCTCGACGGACATGATTAGACCTCCGTTCTGATCAGTAAAAGGGGGGCGATCGGCCGCTATTCGGCCGCCTTCGGGAAGTCTTCGGTGCCGGCGGCCACTACGCGGCCGAAGCCGTTGTTGACCCGGCTGCGCTGATACTTGTTGAGCCAGGTGCTGAACTGCACCGGCAGCATGTCGTAGGGGCGCTCCTCGCCGAGCACCATGGCGGCGTAGACCGGCCAATGCGGGTTCGCCAGCATCGGCCGGCCGAGCATCACGAGGTCGACTTGGCCCTCGCGCAGGATCGCGTCGGCGAAGACCGGGTCGGCGAGGTTCCAGTTGGCGGCGGTGAGCACGCCGGCCTCCTCGCGGATGCGCTGGGCCGCCGGCACCATGAAGCCCTCCTCGTCCCACGGCGTCTGGGCCCGGCCGGAATTGCCGCCGAACGACACGTCGACGAGGTCGAGGCCCCGCGGCGCCAGCAGCCGGGCGAGCTCCACGGAATCGTCGAGGGTCTGGCCGCCGGGGGCGAACTCGGTGACGCCGAAGCGCATCGAGAGCGGCAGCCGCTCGGGCCATTCCGCCCGCACCGCCTCGAACACCTCGACCAGGAGCCGGCTGCGGCCGGCAAAGTCGCCGCCGTATTCATCCGTGCGGCGGTTGGCCAGCGGCGAGAAGAAGCTCGACAGCAGGAAGCCGTGGGCGCAGTGGATCTCGAGCCACCGGAACCCGGCCTCCCGCGCCCGGCGCGCCGCCTCGGCGTAGTGCCGGACCACGTCGCGGATGTCGTCGTGGGTCATGGCGCGCGGCACCCGCGGCATGTTCCCGCCGAAGGCCTCGGCCGAGGGGCCGATCACCTCCCAGGCGTCCGGGTGATCCTCGGGCAGGTGCCCGCCGCCGCGCCACGGCGGCTCGACGCAGCCGCGCCGGCCGGTATGGCCGAGCTGGATGCCCGGCACCGCCCCCACCGAGTCCACGAAGCGGGCGATGCGGGCCAGCGCCTCGCCCTGCTGGTCGTTCCAGATCCCGGCGCAGTGGGTCGACATGCGGCCCTCCGGCGCGACGGCGGCCTGCTCCACCACCACCAGGGCGGCCCCGCCCGCCGCCTTCGAGCCGAGATGCGCCAGATGCCAGTCGGTCACCAGCCCGTCCGGCGACGAGAACTGGGTCATCGGCGATACGGCGATCCGGTTGCGCAACGTGACGTCGCGGACCTGCAACGCGCTGAACAGAGAGGACATCCGGTCTGGTCTCCAACTCCGCCCGCCCCCCAAGCTTCTGGCGGGGAAACGTGCGAACTGCCCGAAAATCGATCGCTCTCGACAAGAAACGAGCACCCGAATGCCCGCTCATCTACCGGCGACGACTTGCTCGACCGGAAGACTGCCCGTACCTTCCCGGAGCGTTCTTCCACAATCGCGCCGCGATCGATCAGAAACCGGCCAACCGGAAATCGGCCAATCGAAACCAGCAAGGCGGAGCGAGGGGACGCCGGGAGGGGCGCGGCACCGGGATCGACACGATGACGCTCACGACGATGCAGATGCGGGACATCGGCGCCTGGCCGAGGAACGTCGTGCTCGCCGGCAGCACCGGGCGGGGCTGGCGCAACATCCACGCGCAGCACGTCGCGGTGGAGCCGTGGACCGGCACGCTCGATCCGGTCGGCAATCCCTGCCTCGGCTACTGCGTCAACCGCCCGGCCCAGGTGCACCGGCGCATCGGCCGGGGCGGGCCGGCCGAGACCCGTACGCTTCGCCCGCGCCAGTTCCACCTGATCCCGGCCCATGACGCGAGCGAGTGGCAGCGGCGGGGCCGGTCCGAGATGCTGGCGATGCATCTGAGCCAGGAGCTGATCGACGACGTCGCCGGGCGGATGTGGAGCGCCCCGGCCGCGCGGGTCGCGCTCGACGTGCCGCTCGGCACCGCCGACCCGCTGCTCGAGCAGCTGGCGCTCGCCATCCTGGAGATCATGCGCGAGCCGCCGGACCCGTCGGCGCGCCTCTACGTCGACGAGCTGGTCCACGCCATGGCGGTCCGCCTGGTCCGGGCCTACACCGCCAACGGCCGGTCCGCACGCTCCGCCCCGGACACCGATCGGCTCGACCGGGCGGATCTCGCCCGCCTGCGCGACCTCGTCGAGGCGCATCTCGCCGAGGACCTCTCCCTGGAGGCGATGGCCGGCGCGATCGGCGTCTCGCCGCGCTCCCTGTCCCGCGCCGTGCTGCAGCACTGGGGGACGAGCGTGCACCGCTACGTGCTGTCGCGCCGCCTGGAGCGGGCCAAGACCCTGCTGCGCGCCACCGACCACACGGTCGCGTCGATCGCCCTCGATACCGGCTTCTCGAGCCAGAGCCACCTGGCGACGGTGTTCCGCAAGACGACGGGGCTGACGCCGAAGGCGTTCCGGCTGGGCGGGGCGTAGCGGCGGGGTCGGTGCGCGTCGCGGCGGCCGGCTGTCCGGGGTGGCCGGCCTCTCTGGGAAGGGGACGGATCACACCGGCTCACCCGTCCGACGACCCCCGGGCCGCCTCGTATTCCGCCAGATCGGCCGCATCGGTGATCCGCTCGCGGGCGGCCCGGTCCAAACGCTCGGCCACGCGGGCGATCGACGGCGCCGCGTAGGGCCGCGCGGCGTGCAGCGCGCCGAGGGTCTTGGCGAGGCGGAGCGTGACCTCGATCTCGGCCAGGCCCTCGCGGATCAGCGGCCGGAAGGCGTCGGTCAGCATGTCGTCGAGCGTCGGGCGCGGGACATGGACCGGGGGCCGCTCGGCCAGCTCCTCACCCGTCGGCTCGTCGGGCGGCAGGTGCAGCAGCACGCGCAGGAGGGCGTTCAGCACCTCGATCGCGGTGCCGGGATCGTTGGTGGCCGGCGCCAGCGCCCGGCTCGCGATCTCCGAGAGCGCGATCAGGCCCAGGCGCGGATCCTGGTCGAAGCGCCGGTGCCGCTCGATCGTGAAGGCGTGGGCCAGACCCTTGGTCAGTTTCCTCCCCACCGTCTCGCCATCCTCGCCCGCGACGTGCAGGACCGGCCGGGTCGGGTGAACGAGGGTGCCCGGCAGGGCGGCGACGTGGAGCACGAGCCCGTGCCGCTCCGCGAGTGCCCCCAGGGAGGCGACGTCGATATGGGTGACGTAGCCGGTCGCCTCGGCGAAGACCGGCCGCGCGCCGGCGGGCACCGGCACCGCCGGCCGGCCGCCGAGGCGCGGATCGGCGGAAAAGGTCCGCATCGCCGCGGTGGCGGCCTCCTCGACGCGGTCGATCACGTCGCCCATGCGCCCGAAGCCGGTGATGTGGCCGATCCAGCGCAGGAGCGTGACCACCACCACGGCGACGACCAGGACGGTGCCGGAGAACAGCACGACGCGGCCGCTGTCGCCGTAGACGCTCGATTGCAGGCCGATGATGCCGACGACCGAGAACACGAAGGCGCCGAGGAAGGTCGAGAGCGCGTTCTGCGAGGTCGGGTCGCCGATCAGGAGCTGCGTCGCCCGCGGCGTCGCGAGCTGGGTCGCCGAGCCGTAGGCGCTGACCATCGCGGTGAGCGAGAAGGTCGTCACCGCCAGCATGCTCGACGCCATGATCTGCAGGATCGTCCCGACCGCGTCCTGCCCGAGCCGGCCGGTCAGGTCGCCCGGCAGGAACGGCCCGACGAAGGCGGACACGACCGCGAGGCCGACGCCGAACAGGCTGATCAGCGCTGCCCGGAACCAGACCTGCCGGATGATCCGCCGTCCGATCCACGCCCACCGGCCCATCTGCCCTCGCCCCTCCGACGGGATCCTGCGATCCCCCGGGCTGGATTCTAGGGCAGAGGGGCCGGTGCGGCAGGCGCGTCCGTCAGTGGTCCGGCCGCCCGGGTGGAGAATCGCCCTCCTGCTCGGCGCGGTCGCGGTCGAGCTGCGTCAGCAGCTCGGCGAGGCGGGGGTCGAGCCCCTCGTCGAGGACCGGCTCGTACAGGGCCTGAAGGTAGCGGCCGAGCCGCTCCCGGCTCGCCGCATCGAGGGTCGGCCCGCCCTCCGGCGGCTCGCCGGGCTGGGACGCGCCGGATCGAGGCGTATGGGAATCGGATGCGATCATTGGTCCTAACATTGGCGGCCGGGCGGGTCCGGCAAGATCCCGAGAACCGACATCCTCGCCCGACCCCGTTGGCCGACACCCCGCGCCGGTTGCCCGACACCGGTGCGGCGCCCGGTGCTCTTGAGCATGGCAACCTCGATCCTGGCAATCTTGCCGCGCGGCTCCAGCACGATCCGCCGCGCAGCGGACATGTGATGGCGTTCATCCGGTGGTCGATCGTCCTTCCGCCGTGCTGGAACTTGTGCCGGATCTTCGCAGTTTGCCCACCCTCCGCACGCAGGATTGTTCGAAGCGGGACTGTTGGACGCGAGACGGGAACCGCGTCTATGCGCTACCGTTGGCTCGCCGGGGCATTCGGAGTGACCAGATCGATGCGCTTGCTAACGATGACCTTGGGTGTCCCGCTCGTCCTCGCCTGCGGCTTCGCCGCCCCCGCCCTCGCGCAGTCCGGCCGTCCGCCGGCGCTCCTCATCCACGGCAATTACTGCGGCCCGGGCAACAACGCGCCGCTGCCGCCGATCGATGCCCTCGACGCGGCCTGCGCCCGCCACGACGCCTGCACCCCCCGCGGCGGGATGGCCACTCCCGCCTGCAACGCCCGCCTGCAGCGCGAGGCCGAGCTGATCTCCCGCGATCCGCGCCAGCCGGAGGACATTCGCGACGCCGCCGGCTTCGTCGCCTTCGCGGCGGGCATGATGCCGTCGCGGCAGGTGGCTCAAGCTCCCGTTCAAGACGTCCCCGCCCAGGCGGCGCCGTGGTCGCGCCCCGTCCAGGCGGCGCCCTGGGCGCGCCCCGTCGGGCATGCCGCCCTCCCGCCTGCATCGGCCGACGAGGACGACGAGTAGGCCGTCCCGTCAGAGCGGGTATTTCACGCCGGTCAGCGTCTCGGACAGCGCCCAGAGTCGCGCCGCCGTCTCAGGGTCGCGGGCATGCGGCTCGATCGCGGCCGGCGCCGGATCGCCGCGGATCTCCCACAGGCCGTCCGGGCCGTAATAGCCGCCGCCCTCGGCCTCCGGCGCCGTGGCGGCGTAGAGCAGCGGCAGCGCTCCTCGCGCCGCCGATTGCCCGACGAGCCCGAGCAGCCCGGCGCCGATGCGCGCGGCGAGCGGCCCGGCCCGGTCGCCGCGCCGGGCGATGGCCGTCGCCGCCAAGCCGGGATGGGCGGCGATCGACCGGACCGGCGCGCCGGCGGCGCGCAGGCGCCGGTCGAGGTCGCGGGCGAAGAGCAGCATCGCGAGCTTGGTCTGGCGATAGGCCGATTGCGGCCCGTAGGCGTGCTGCCGCTGCAGGTCGTCGACGGTGATCCGGCCGGAGCGGTGCGCGATGCTCGCCACCGCGACCACCCGCGTTCCAGGCTCCCGCCGCAGGTGCGGCAGCAGCAAACCGGTCAGGGCGAAGTGGCCGAGATAGTTGGTGGCGAGCTGGCGCTCGAACCCGTCCTCGGTCTCCTCGCGCCGGGGCACCGCGGCGATGCCGGCATTGAGGAGCAGAATGTCGACCGGCCCTCCCTCCGCCGCCCACGCCGCCGCGAAGGCCCGCACCGAGGCGAGGCGCGCGGTGTCGAGGGCGCGGATCTCGATTCGCGCTGCCGGATGCGCCCGGCGGATCGCCGCGGCTTGCCGCTCGGCCTTGCCGGCATCCCGGGCCGCGAGCACGATTTCGGCCCCCGCTCCGGCGAGTGCCAGGGCCGCCTCGTAGCCGATGCCGCTCGTTCCCCCGGTGACGAGGGCGCGGCGCCCGGCCTGCGGCGGGATCATGGCGGTGGTCCAGGGCATCCGCTGACTCCTCACGCATGGAACAGCACCCGAGATGGGGCCGTCGACGGGCGTCGGAAGAGGCCGGGGCGGATCGAAACCGGCGCCGCGCACGTTTCTTGCCTGCTTGCCTCACGTGTTGACGCACGCATAGATTGCATGACCGGCCCGCTGCGGGTCCGGGGACGTGAGGGGTCCCGCATGATCGCTCGGCTGATCTCCACCTGGCGGCCGCACCGGATGCCCGAGGCCGGTGAGACAGCTCCGGAGGGGACGGGCGAGGGCGAGACCTGCCTGGCCGCGCCGCCGGAGGCGGTCGCCCACCTCCCCCCGATGATCCCGCTGACGCCGCCGCCCGCCGTGAACGACGGTCCCGAGGGGGCTCTGTACGACGAGGTCGCGGCGGCGTTGCGGGCGGCGGGGTACCTGCCGGGGGCTTAGGACGCATACCAGGCCGTCTCATGCCCTCGGCGTCATCCCGTGGCCGCGCAGCGGAGCCCGGGATCCGTAGCCGCTGCTTCAGGACGGGGCGGTCGGCGCGCTGCCCCGTTCCGGAACTCAGCGGTCAGGGATCGTGGTTCCTCTCCGGCGAGCCCCGGGGCGACGTCGAGCCTTGGAGGCACGTCGGCTCAACGGGCTGCCACGACCCGCGATCTGGCTGATGCGGTCGGGCATTGCGCCGTCCTTCGCCGCGGCTCTCCCTCCAGCCGCCGCCGGGTCGATGGCTCCGGGTGCGCGTGCATCGCCGCCCGCGGCGAGCTTGCGCTGGTCCCTGCCCCAGGGTCGCCGAAGTGGCTTTACCGGATCGTCGAACCTGATAACGATTGCAACCAGAACGAAACGTCCTGGGGAGGGCTGCTGTCGTGCTCGACTGCGGTGACGACGCGGCCCGACACGCTCGGGAGCGTCGGCTTCGACGGCAGCCAGGACTTGCAGGACTCCGCCGGCGACGGCACGCCGGCGGCGATCGTCGTCGAGGGCCCGTTCCCGATCGGCGAGCCCGGCGTCGCCGAGGTGCCGCCCGGGCAGACGGTGCGGAAGGTCATCGACACCGGCATGGTGCCCGTGACGAAGGACAGTGCCGGGACGGCGAGGCGAGGAGCGTGCTGACGTCATGACGTGGCATCGCCGTCGGGCTCGGCCGACCTGAAATCGTCCGGTCATTCCAGATCTACGACAGCGGCGCCCGGAACGACGTGGAGGAGGGGACGGCTGGGGCCGTTCCAGCTGGCTCGTCGCCCCCACCCTCGAGGACCCCCATGCACCCCGCCACTCCCCGCACCCACGCCCGCACCGGCCTGACCCTCACCGCTCTCGGTCTCGGCGGCGCGCAGATGGGCGGCCTCTACCAGGCGACGAGCCTCGCCGAGGCGGCCGGCGCGGTCCGGGCGGCCTGGAGCCGGGGCGTCCGCTACTTCGACACGGCGCCGTTCTACGGCTTCACCCGTTCCGAGCGCCGGCTCGGCACCCTGCTCACCGAGGAGAAACGGGACGCCTACGTCGTCAGCACCAAGGTCGGCCGGGTGATGGTGCCGGACCCGGGCGTCGGCCCGATGGAGGAGGGCTACGCCGATCCGCTGCCGTTCCGACCCACCTTCGACTACAGCCACGACGGGGTGCTGCGCTCCTTCGAGGCGAGCCGGCAGCGCCTGGGCATCCTCGATCCCGACATCCTCTACGTCCACGACATCGGCCGCTTCACCCACGGCGACCGCCACGCGCATCACTGGGACCAATTGACGACGGGGGGCGGCTTCCGGGCGCTGGCCCGGCTGCGGGCCGAGGGCGCCGTGCGGGCGATCGGCCTCGGCGTCAACGAGTGGGAGATCGTCGCGCAGGCGATCGACGCCGCCGACCTCGACCTCTGCATGCTGGCCGGGCGCTACACGCTGCTGGAGCAGACCAGCCTCGGCCTGATGGAGACCTGCGCCCGTCGCGGCATCGGGATCGTGGTGGCGGGCGCGTTCAATTCCGGGCTGCTCGCCGGCCAGACCACCTTCAACTACGCCGAGGCACCGCCCGCCATCGCGGCCCGGGCGCAAGCCCTGCGCACGGCCTGCGCGGAGGAGGGCGTGCGGCTGGAGGCGGCCGCGCTGCAATTCCCGCTGCTGCACCCGGCCGCGCTCACGGTCGTCACCGGCGCGCGCGACGCCGCGCAGGTCGAGGCCAACGCCGCCTGGTTCGAGGCGCCGATCCCGGCGGGGTTCTGGGACCGGCTCAAGGCGCGCGGCCTCATCGACGAGGCCGCGCCGGTCTGACGGGCGCGGGCCTCGGCGCTCTCCGGCGGCCACGCGGTCATCCCCGGCCGTCCTCGGCGAGTCCCGCCGCGATCCTGGCGGCGAGGTCGGAATCCGGCATCGTGCGCCACGCCTCGTCCAGGGTCAGCCGCACCGAATGCGCCCCGCCGGACGGCGTGCAGACCACCGCCCGGCGCCCCTCGCCGGCAAGCTTCTCCTTGGCCGCCTCCGGCATCTCGGCCAGCGCCTCGATGCAGGTCCAGGCGGTGCCGTCCGGGGTCGTCACGTCGCGCGCGTCGGTCATGGTGCTCGGTCTGCTCCGGTCAAGGTGTGGGCGGCTTGCGCGAGGAGGCGCGCCAGGGTGCCGGGATCGACGTAGGCGAGATGGATGCGCACCATCGGCCGCCCCTGGTCGCCCCGGTCCGCCGCGAAGGTCCGGGGCTCGGCTGCGATCAGCAGCGCGCGCTCGTCCTCGCCGATCGGCACCACCAGCGACACCCCGTCCTCCGCCAGCCGGGCGAGACGCCGCCGGCCGATCCGCAGGACCGGACCGGCCGCGCTCGCCTGCTCCGTGACGCCCGGCACCGTGCCGGCCGCCCGGCGGGCAACCTCGAACCAGAGCGAGGGTTTCCGCGGCGGGACCGCGCGGCGGGGTCGGGGCTGTCGAGGCATCGTTCTGCAACGCGCGCGGGGATCGGTCGGGATCCCGGCCAGTCCGCCGATGTTGCACCTCCGTCGATCCCTCACGGAGGCGCGAGCGCACGATGCCCGAGACCCGAACCGCCCTGGTCGCCGGCGCCAACGGCATCATCGGCAAGGCGCTGATGGAGACCCTGTCCGCCACCCCCGGCTGGCGCGCCCGCGCCCTGTCGCGCCGCCCGCACGGCTCCCCCGGGGCGATCGCGGTCGATCTCACGGATGCCGCCGCGACCCGCGCCGCCCTGACCGGGGTCCGCGACGTCACCCACCTGTTCTACGCCGCCCTCGCGCCGCAGCCCGACCTCGCCGCGGAGGTGCGGGTGAACGGCGCGATGCTGCGCCACCTCCTCGACGGGCTCGAGGCCGCGGGCGCGCCCCTCGAGCGGGCGGTGTTGTATCAAGGCGCCAAGGTGTACGGCGTCCATCTCGGCCCCGTGCCGTCGCCGTTCTACGAGGACGAGCCGCGCCACGTCGGGCCGAACTTCTACTTCACGCAGGAAGACGAACTGCGCACCCGCGCCGCCCGCGGCGGCCCGGCCTTCGCGATCCTGCGGCCGGACGTGGTGGTGGGCGATGCCGCCGGCAACGCCATGAACATCGCCATGGTGATCGGGGCCTACGCGGCCCTGTGCCGGGCGGACGGGGCGGCCTTCCGCTTCCCCGGCCCCGCCCACGTGTATGACGGTGTGTTCGCCCAGGTCACCGAGGCCGGCGCGCTGGCCCGGGCGAGCCTGTGGGCTGCCACCTCTGACACGGCGCGGGGCGAGGCGTTCAACTACGTCCACGAGCCGTTCCGCTGGCGCCGGATCTGGGAGCGGATCGCCGGCGCCCTCGATCTCCCCCTCGGCCCGCCGGTGCCGCTGCGCTTGGCCACCCACATGGCCGACAAGGCCCCGGCCTGGGCCCGCCTCGTCGCCGAGCAGGGGCTGGTCGACACACCCTACGAGCGCGCGGTCGGGTGGGCGTTCGGCGATTTCGTGTTCCACAGCGACTTCGATCTCGTCTCCGACATGGCCAAGATCCGCCGTGCCGGCTTCACCGAGACCGTCGACAGCGCCGACGCCCTGATTGCGGCGATCCGGCGGTTGCAGGCGGCGGGTGTGCTGCCGCGGTCGAACTGACCGGACATCCCGCCGCCGCGGCGGCCGGTCACCCCTCCCGGGCCGCGTTCGAGAACACCGTCCGGCCGCCCGGGCCGGTCTCGTCGCGCCGGGGCGGATTGCGGCGGGCGTCGTCGCGGCCGGCGAGTTCCTCCGGGTTGCTGCGCTCGGAGGCCGGCACGTCGTCGACCCGCGTCGGCGCCGCCTCGCTGCCCCCGGGCGCGCTCAGGATCCCGGATTGCGTCGTCCCGTCGCCGCCCATTCCGCCGTACCCTTGTCCCCCTTGGCCTTGCGCGCCGCCATCGGCCGCATCGGCGCCGGCGGTGCCGAAGGCCGCCCGGACGTCGTCGGCCTCGCCCGGCAGGTCGCCGGGATCGGGCGCCCGGCCCGCATCGTCGCGCGGTCCGTCGGGCCGGGCGAGGCGCCGCTCCAGCTCGCGCCGCTCCTCGGGCGTGAGCACGTCCCCGCTTGCCGTTCCGGCCGCTCCGGTCTCGGGCGAGACCCTGCCGCCGGGCACCGGGGCGTCCCGGTGGCTCGAATGCTCCGCCATGCCCGCACTCCTTCTCGCTTTGGATCCAGCCCGCCTGCCGGGGGCTGACCAAAGCGCGGAATCTAGGGCCGTTCCCGCGCGATCGCGGACGGTGCGGGACAGGACCGTGGCCGGCGGGGAAGACCCCGCTGGCGCGCCCTCACTGCCGCCGCAGCAGGAACACCCCCTGCGTGCCGACGAGGTTCCACACCCACCACGGCAGGGCGAAGCGCATCGGATGGCCCGAGGCGTCCAGCGCCGAGGCGCGCTCGATCCGCGCGCCGACCAGCCGGCACAGGCCGACGAAGTCGCGGATCGTGCAATGGTGGATGTTCGGGGTCTCGTACCAGGGGTCGGGCAGGGTGTCGGTCACCGGCATCCGGCCGCGCAGCAGCAATTCGCTGCGCACCCGCCAATGGCCGAAATTCGGGAACGACACGATCGCGTGCCGGCCGATCCGCAGCAGGTGCTCCAGCACGACCTTGGGCTGGCGCGTCGCCTGGATCGTCTGCGACAGGATCACGTAGTCGAAGGCGTCGTCCGGATACGCCGCGAGGTCGGTGTCGGCGTCGCCCTGGATCACCGGCAGGCCGTGGGCGAGGCAGGCATTGACGCCCTGGCGCGACAACTCGATGCCGCGGCCGTCGACGCCGCGGCGGTCGCGCAGCAGCGCCAGCAGCGAGCCGTCGCCGCAGCCGACATCGAGCACCCGGGATCCCGGCTCGACGAGGTTGAGCATCACCAGGTGGTCGATGCGCGACGAGCCGGTGGCGTCCTGCGGCAGGTCCGCCGGGGCGAGGGAGGCGGTCACGCTACTCACAGGCCGCGCTCCCGGGCCGCGGCCGCGATGAAGCCCTTGGCGGCCGAGATCATCGCCGGCTCGTCGAGCAGGAAGGCGTCGTGGCCCTTGTCGCTCTCGACCTCGACGAAGGCGACCGGCGCCGCCGCGGCGTTGAGCGCGTGGACGATCGCCCGCGAATCGGCGGTCGGAAACAGCCAGTCGGAGGTGAAGGACATGATGCAGAACCGGGTCCTGGTGTCCCGGAAGGCGTTGGCGAGCACGCCGCCATGGTCGGCCGCGAGGTCGAAATAGTCCATCGCCCGGGTGAGATAGAGGTAGGCGTTGGCGTCGAAGCGCTCGACGAAGGTGATGCCCTGGTGGCGCAGGTAGCTCTCGATCTGGAAATCGGCGTCGAACGAGAAGGTCGGGGCGTCCCGGTCCTGCAGGCGGCGGCCGAACTTGCGGTGCAGCGCCGGCTCCGACAGGTAGGTGATGTGGGCGCCCATCCGGGCGACGCCGAGGCCCTTGGCGGGCCGCGTGCCGACATCGAGGTAGCGCCCGCCATGCCAGTTCGGATCGGCCAGGATCGCCTGCCGGCCGACCTCGTGGAAGGCGATGTTCTGGGCCGAGTGGCGGGCCCCCGTCGCGATCGGCATCGCGGCGAAGACCCGCTCGGGGTAGCTCGCCGCCCATTGCAGCACCTGCATCCCGCCCATCGAGCCGCCGATGCACAGGAACAGGTCCTTGATGCCGAGCCGGTCGAGCAGCATCGCCTGGCCGCGCACCATGTCGCGGATGGTCACGAGCGGGAAGTCGAGGCCGTAGGCCCGGCCGGTCGCCGGATTGATCGAGGCCGGCCCGGTCGTGCCCATGCACGACCCGACGACGTTGGCGCAGATCACGAAGTAGCGGTCGGTGTCGACCGGCTTGCCGGGACCGATCAGCCGCTCCCACCAGCCGTCCTTGCCGGTCACCGGATGGGTGTTGGCGAAATGCTGGTCGCCGGTGAGCGCGTGGCAGACCAGCACCGCGTTGCTGCGCTCGGCGTTGAGGGTGCCGGCGGTCTGGTAGGCGATCTGCCACGGCGCCAGGTCCACGCCCGCATCCATCGCCAGCGGCGCATCGACCTCGAACCGGGCGACGGGGCTCGTCGGCTCGTCCGCCTGGGAGGCGGGCTCCGGGCCGGACTTCAGGAGAGGTGTGGCCATGCTTCTCACGGGGCTGTCGCCAGGCGGCGGGCTTGACGCGGCGAAGGCTGTGGAAAAACCGGAGGCGATTCGTTCTCCAAACCGGACCGGCCGTTAAAGCGTCCAAAAATTCCGCTTCGACGGACGAAAGAGGTAGGGCTTCGCTGTCGCGCCGTCAATCGACGGAAGGGACTTCTCCGGCAGGACCGCGCGACGGCGGCCCTGGCCCGCGGGCGCGGGCGGTCGTAAGACGGATCCTCCTGCCGCCTTGCCCCGCGAAGCCATGACGTCGACCCCGCCCGCCGACCTCGCCGCCCTCCGGGCCGACATCGACCGCATCGATTCGGCGATGCACGACCTCCTGATGGAGCGCGGCCGGATCATCGATCGGCTGATCGCGGTCAAGAAGACCTCGGCCTCCGGCTCCGCCTTCCGGCCCGGCCGGGAGGCCTCGATGATGCGGATGATCGCCGAACGCCATCAGGGCCTCCTGCCGCTCGACACCGTGGAGGGGATCTGGCGGGTCATCATCGCCACCTTCACCTACGTGCAGGCGCCGTTCGCGGTCCATGCCGACGTCTCCGGCGGCGACGCGCCGATGCGCGATTCGGCCCGGTTCCATTTCGGCTTCACGGTGCCGTACCGGCCGCATCCGAGCGCCGCCGCGGTGATCGCGGCGGTCGCCGCCTCGCGCGGCGACCTCGGGGTCTTCCGCCTCGACCAGGGGGTGACCGCCGGCGCCTGGTGGCGCCAGCTCGCCGGGCCCAACCGCCCGAAGGTGATCGCCCGGCTGCCCTTCATCGAGCGGCCCGGCCACCCGGCCGGCACCCCGGTCTTCTGCATCGCCAAGCCCCTCGACGATCCGGCTGCGGCCCAGCGCGACTGGGTGCTCTACGCCGCCCGGTTCGAGCGCTGGCGCGAGGAGGCGGCCGAGGCCGTGGCGGAACTGGGAGGGGAGGTGGTGGCGAGCGCCGGCCTCAGCGGAGGCTTGAGCCAGCTCCTGGCGATGCCCGGCAGCGTCGGTCCCGAGGAGGCGCGGGCGGCCCTGGCGCAGGCCGGCGCGGCGCCGGGGGAATTCGAGGAGATCGGCAGCCACGCGGCGCGGTTCCGCGTGGGGGAGGGGTAAATCAAGATCAGGTCTTGGACCGACCTTTCAAGGAAACGCGCGGTTCCCCTCTCCCGTGTGGGAGAGGGGTCAGGGGTGAGGGTGACACGCTTCCGCGCAAAGCGCTGAGCGTCGTGCTGGCAGCTCAACGATCCAGCTTTATTCTGAGCCGTATCACCCTCACCCCTACCCCTCTCCCACCCGGGAGAGGGGATCCCGCGCTTCATCCTTGCCGAATTTCAGGCCGAGACGCCGAGACGCCGGTTGAGCCCGAGCGCGCCGAGCGTGCAGGCCGCACCGGAGAGCAGGTACACCCCGACCCACGGCAGGCCGAGATGGCTCGAGGTGTACAGCGCCACGAGCGGGGCGAAGCCGGCGCCGACGAGCCAGGCGAGGTCGGAGGTCAGCGCCGAGCCGGTATAGCGGTACTTGGTGCCGAAATTCTCCGCGATGGCGCCCGAGCTCTGGCCGTAGGCGAGGCCGAGCAGCGCGAAACCGACCACCACGAAGATCGTCTGCCCGGGCATGCTGTCGCCGAACAGCAGCGGGGCGATGATGCTGCCCAGCGCGAACAGCCCGATCAGCGCGGCGGCGATCGCGATGGTGGAGCGCCGGCCGATCTGGTCGGCGATCAGGCCCGACATGATGATCGTCATCGTGCAGATGACGGCACCGGCGAACTGCACCATCAGGAACTCGCCGACCGAGCGCCCGGTGAACAGGCTGATCCAGCTGACCGGGAACACCGTGACGAGGTGGAACAGGGCGTAGCAGGCGAGCGGCACGAAGGCGCCGACCAGGATGTTGCGGCCGCTGGCCCGCACCGTCTCGATGACCGGCTCCGGCTCGAGCTCGTCGGCCTCGAGCAGGCGGCGGAACTCCTCGGTCGCGACGAGGCGCAGGCGCGCGAAGAGCGCCACGACGTTGATCGTGAAGGCGACGAAGAACGGGTAGCGCCAGCCGAAGCCCATGAAGTCGGCATCCGACAGCTGGAGCACGAAGAACGCGAACAGCCCGCTCGCCAGCATGAAGCCCACCGGCGCGCCGAGCTGCGGCAGCATCGCGTACCAGCCGCGGCGGTTCTTGGGTGCGTTGAGGGCGAGGAGCGAGGACAGCCCGTCCCAGGCGCCGCCGAGCGCCAGGCCCTGGCCGATGCGGCACAGGCCGAGCAGCACCGCCGACCAATGCCCGATCGTCTCGTAGCCCGGCAGGAAGGCGATGAGGCAGGTCGAGAGGCCGAGCAGGAACAGCGCGATGGTGAGCTTGGTCGCCCGGCCGTAGCGCCGGTCGATCGCCATGAACAGCACCGAGCCGACCGGACGGGCCACGAAGGCGAGGGCGAACAGCCCGAAGGCGTACAGCGTGCCGGTCACCGGCTCGGCCCACGGGAAGACCAGCCGCGGGAAGACCAGCACGCAGGCGAGGCCGAACACGAAGAAGTCGAAGAACTCGGAGGTGCGGCCGATGATGACGCCGAGCGCGATCTCGCCGGGCGCGACGTGCCCCGGCTCCGACGAGGCCAGGCGGGCATCCCGTTCCGGCTTGGAGGAGTTGGCGGCGGCGGCGTCCGCCATGATCGTGGCCATATCGGAATCCTGCTTCGTCACTCTACGAAGGCCCCTTCCTTAGAGGAGAACCGGCCGGTTGGGGGCCTGGACAAAACGTCCAATCCCGCGGGAGCTCCGGCGGGCGTACAGGACAGGGGCCGAAAGCTGATCGTCCGGGCTGCCCGTGAAACACTTGCGCCTCCTCCTCGTACTTCCGTTCATCCTCCTCACCGGGGGATGCAATATGGTGCTCCTCTCGCCGTCCGGCGACGTGGCGCTGCAACAGCGTAACCTGCTGATCGCCTCCACGGTGCTGATGCTCCTCATCATCGTGCCGGTGATGGCGCTCACGATCGCCTTCGCGTGGCATTACCGCGAGGGCAACAAGAAGGCCGTCTACGACCCGAATTTCCACCACTCGACCGGTCTCGAGGTGGTGATCTGGTCGGCGCCGCTGCTGATCATCGTGGCGCTCGGGGCGCTCACCTGGCTCGGCACCCACCTGCTCGATCCCTACCGCCCGGTCACCCGCATCAGCGCGTCGAAGCCGATCGTGTCGAGTGTCGGCGACCCGATGGTCTCCGGCAAGCCCCTGGTGATCCAGGTCGTCGCCCTCGACTGGAAGTGGCTGTTCCTCTACCCCGAGCAGGGCGTCGCCTCGCTCAACGAGGTCGCCGCGCCCGTCGACCGGCCGATCGAGTTCCGCATCACCTCGTCCTCGGTGATGAACTCGCTGTTCATCCCGGCGCTCGCCGGCCAGATCTACGCCATGCCGGGCATGCAGACGCGGCTCAACGCCGTGATCAACAAGGCCGGCAACTACGAGGGCTTCTCCGCCAACTACAGCGGCGCCGGGTTCTCGCACATGCGCTTCACCTTCAAGGGCGTCGACGAGGGCGATTTCAGCGCCTGGGTCGACAAGGTCAAGAAGGAGGGCGGCGGCCTGTCCCGGGCCGACTACCTGAAGCTCGAGCGCCCGAGCGAGAAGGAGCCGGTGCGCTACTACAACACCGTCGATGCCGGCCTCTACGACGCGATCCTCAACATGTGCGTCGACCGCACCAAGATGTGCATGCACGACATGGCGGCGATCGACGCCCGCGGCGGCGGCGGCCGCGAGGGCATCAACACCGTGATGAGCCTCACCTACGACAAGGCGGTGCGCCGCGGCACCGGCGCGACCCAGCAGGCGACCTTCGTCACCGCGCTCTGCACCCCTGCCGACGCCTACGGCTTGGGTGTCGCGTCCCTGGGCAACGCCTCGACGGCCTCCGCCGCCGCGACGCCCCGCCTCAACTGAACCCTGTCGCACCGGCCGCTCGCGGCCGGTGCCGGCGCGGTCGCCGGTTCGGCGGCGACCGCGAGGCCCGAACAAGGATCCGGGCGGCGCCGTTCCGCGTGGATCCGACCCCGAACAGTCCGACCTGCACTCCAGGCTGAGCCATGAACTCCGAGCACAATCCGATCGAAGCCTACCCGCACTGGTGGCGGCTGCTGTTCGGCCGCTTCACCATCGAATCCCTGCCGCTCCACGAGCCGATCGTGGTCGTCACCTTCCTCGTCGTGGCGCTCGGCGGCCTCGCCGTCCTCGGCGTGCTAACCAAGTACAAGCTCTGGGGTCCGCTCTGGCGCGACTGGATCACCAGCGTCGACCACAAGAAGATCGGGATCATGTACATGGTCCTCGGGCTCGTCATGCTGCTGCGCGGCTTCGCCGACGCGGTGCTGATGCGCTCGCAGCAGGCGATCGCGCATGGCGGCGCCGAGGGCTTCCTGCCGCCGCACCACTACGACCAGATCTTCACCGCCCACGGCGTGATCATGATCTTCTTCGTGGCGATGCCGCTGGTCACCGGGCTGATGAACTTCGTGGTGCCGCTGCAGATCGGCGCCCGCGACGTCGCCTTCCCGTTCCTCAACAACTTCAGCTTCTGGATGACCACCGGCGGCGTCGTGCTGACGATGATGTCGCTGTTCGTCGGCGAGTTCGCGGCCACCGGCTGGCTCGCCTATCCGCCGTTGTCGAACATCGCCTACTCGCCGAGCACCGGCGTCGACTACTACATCTGGGCGCTGCAGATCGCCGGTGTCGGCACGACCTTGTCGGGCGTCAACCTGATCGCCACCATCGTCAAGATGCGGGCGCCCGGCATGTCGATGATGAAGATGCCGGTCTTCACCTGGACCTCGCTCTGCACCAACATCCTGATCGTCGCCTCCTTCCCGGTGCTCGGCGCGGTGCTGGCGCTGCTCACCCTCGACCGTTACGTCGGCACCAACTTCTTCACGAACGATCTCGGCGGCAACCCGATGATGTACGTGAACCTGATCTGGATCTGGGGCCACCCCGAGGTCTACATCCTGGTGCTGCCGGCCTTCGGCATCTTCTCCGAGGTGGTCTCGACCTTCTGCGGCAAGCGCCTGTTCGGCTACGCCTCGATGGTCTACGCCACGGTCGTCATCACCATCCTGTCCTACCTGGTCTGGCTGCACCACTTCTTCACCATGGGGTCGGGGGCGAGCGTCAACTCGTTCTTCGGCATCACCACGATGATCATCTCGATCCCGACGGGCGCGAAGATCTTCAACTGGCTGTTCACGATGTATCGCGGCCGGATCCGCTTCGATCTGCCGATGATGTGGACCGTCGCCTTCATGCTGACCTTCGTCATCGGCGGCATGACCGGCGTGCTGCTCGCCGTGCCCCCGGCCGACTTCGTGCTGCACAACTCGCTGTTCCTGGTCGCGCACTTCCACAACGTGATCATCGGCGGCGTGCTGTTCGGCCTGTTCGCCGGCATCTATTACTGGTGGCCGAAGGCCTTCGGCTTCCGCCTCGACCCGTTCTGGGGCAAGGTCTCGTTCTGGTGCTGGGTCAGCGGGTTCTGGGTGGCGTTCACGCCGCTCTACATCCTCGGCCTGATGGGCGTGACCCGCCGCATGAGCTCCTTCGGCGGCACCGAGTACCAGCCGCTCTTCGTCATCGCGGCCTTCGGCGCGCTGCTCGTCGCCTGCGGCATCGGCGCGATGATCATCCAGTTCGCCGTCAGCATCCTGCGGCGCGAGCAGCTCCGCGACCTCACCGGCGACCCCTGGGGCGGCCGCACCCTCGAATGGGCGACCTCGTCGCCGCCCCCGCCCTACAACTTCGCCTTCACGCCGATGGTGCATGACGGCGATGCCTGGTGGGACATGAAGAACCGCGGCCACCAGCGTCCGGTGACCGGCTTCAAGGCGATCCACATGCCCAAGAACACCGGCGCGGGCGTGATCATCTCGGCCATCGCCACGGTCTTCGGCGTCGCCATGGTGTGGTACGTCTGGTGGCTCGCGGCGCTTGCCTTCGTCGGCGTGATCGCGGCGACGATCATCCACACCTTCAACTACGACCGCGACTACTACATCCCCGCCGACGAGGTCGCGCGGACCGAGGACGAGCGCACCCGCGCGCTCGCCACGGCCCCGGCCCCCACCCCCGTCGGCGCCTGAGGACCCCGCCATGGCACACGCACACACGGCCGCAGCGGACGACGGCGAGCTGCACTTCTACGTCACTGAGGACGAGCACGGCCACGCCGAGGGCGGGACCATGCTCGGGTTCTGGCTCTACCTGATGAGCGACTGCCTGATCTTCGCGATCCTGTTCGCGACGTACGGCGTGCTCGGACGGAACTACGCCGCGGGTCCGTCCGGTGCGGACCTGTTCGACCTCAAGCTCGTGGCGGTGAACACCGCCATGCTGCTGTTCTCCTCCATCACCTATGGCTTTGCCATGCTGGAGATGGAGAAGGGCGACCAGCGGATGACGCAACGGTGGCTCGCCATCACCGGGGCCTTCGGCCTCTGCTTCATCGGCCTCGAACTCTACGAGTTCGCCCACCTGATCCACGAGGGCGCGACGCCCCAGCGCAGCGCCTTCCTGTCGTCGTTCTTCACCCTGGTCGGCACGCACGGCCTGCACGTCAGCTTCGGGTTGATCTGGCTCGTGACCCTCATGGTGCAGGTGCACCAGCGCGGCCTGATCGAGGCCAACCGCCGCCGGCTGATGTGCCTGAGCATGTTCTGGCACTTCCTCGACGTGATCTGGATCGGCGTCTTCACCTTCGTCTACCTGATGGGGTCCCTGAAATGAGCGCCCGCGCTCCCGTTTCCGACGACGTCCACGTCGAGGTCGTCCACGACCACCACGAGGCCGGCCACGGCTCGCGCAAGGGCTACGTCACCGGCTTCGTCCTCTCGGCGATCCTGACGGCGATCCCGTTCTGGCTGGTGATGGCCGAGGTCTTCACCGATCCCCGCGTCACCTCGCTGGTGATCATGGCCTTCGCGGTGGCGCAGATCGTGGTCCATATGGTCTACTTCCTGCACATGAATGCGCGCTCGGAAGGCGGCTGGACCATGATGGCGCTGATCTTCACCATCGTGCTGGTGGTGATCGCGCTGTCGGGCTCGCTCTGGGTGATGTACCATCTCAACACCAACATGATGCCGATGTCGCCGGGCGACATGCGCAACATGCCGTGACGACGATCCAGAACGATCGTCCGATCCCGGCCGGGGCGGCTCCGCCCCGGTCCACCAAGCGCTTGTTTCTGGTGGCGCTCTCGCTGCTGGCCACCGCCCTGTTCCTCGCGCTGGGCATCTGGCAGGTCGAGCGCCGGGCCTGGAAGCTCGATCTCATCGCCCGCGTCGAGGCCAGGCTGTCCGCCGCCCCGGTCGAGGCGCCCGGCCGGGCCGCGTGGCCGGCGATCACCCGCGAGGCCGACGAGTACCGCCGCGTGACGGCGACCGGCCGCTTCCGCCCCGACCGCAGCGTCCGCGTGATGGCGGTGACCGAGAAGGGCGCCGGTTCCTGGCTGATCGAACCGTTCGTCACCGCGTCCGGCGACACGATCCTGATCAACCGCGGCTTCGTGCCCCCGGACTGGCAGGCGCCGCCTGCGGACGGGGAGGGACGTGCGGCCGTCACCGGCCTCCTGCGGATCCCTGAGCCCGGCGGCGGCTTCCTGCGCAGCAACGATCCGGCCCATGACCGCTGGTATTCCCGCGACGTCGCGGCGATCGCAGGCGCCAAGGGGCTCGGCCAAGTGGCGCCGTACTTCATCGACGCGGATGCCGCGGGCAACCGGCCGGGCGGACCGGTCGGCGGGCTGACCGTCGTCGCGTTCCGCAACCATCACCTGATCTACGCGCTGACATGGTTCGGGCTGGCGGCGCTGACGGGGTATGCAGCGTATCGGGCGTGGCGGGAGCGGGTTCCGGGCTGATGGTTTCCAGACGAGGCACCGGGAAAACCCTCCCCCCTCCGCGGGAGAGCTGTCCGGGGACAGTCCCTTTGAAGATCAAGCGCGGGATCCCCTGGAGAGGGGAGACGCGCCATCCTTTTTTCCCGGACAGCCCTGCCTCTGCGGGGGAGGGGTCAGGGCGCGGGCACCGGAACGGTCTTCCGATGACCGATTGGGCCGAGTCGCGCCGCAAAGCTCGCGAAATCCTCACCGACACCGCCCGCCGCCTCGGTGCCGGCCCGCCCGCAGGCTTCGGCGAGCCCGACGACCAGGAGGGCGGGCGCCAGAACCTGCTGCTCCTGGTGCAGCTGCGCTGGATCGCGGTGGCCGGGCAGGTCATGACCATCGCGGTGGTGCAAGGGGGCTTGGGCATCGCGCTGCCGCTCGGGCCGATGGCGGTGGTGCTGATCGGGCTCGTGCTGCTCAATTTCGTCAGCGTCGGATGGCTCGCCCGCGGCGGCAGCGTCACCGAGGGCGTGCTGTTCGTGGCTTTGCTCCTCGACGTCGTCGCGCTCACGGCGCAGCTCTACCTCAGCGGTGGCGCCACCAACCCGTTCACCTCGTTGTTCCTGCTCCAGCTCACCCTGGCGGCGGTGCTGCTGAGCAGCCGGGCGACGCTGGCCCTCGTGGCGCTGACCACCGCGGCCCTCGGCCTGCTGATGCTGGCGCACCGGCCGCTGGTGCTGCCGCAGGGCGACGGCGAGGACGAGCTGTTCCGGCTCTACCTCGTCGGCATGCTGGTCGGCTTCGTGATCGACGCGGCGCTGATCGCGGTGTTCGTCACCCGGGTCTCGCGCAACCTGCGCCGGCAGGATGCGCGGCTCGCCGACCTGCGCCAGCGCGCCGCCGAGGAGGATCACATCGTCCGGATGGGCCTCCTCGCCTCCGGGGCGGCGCACGAGCTCGGCACGCCGCTCTCCTCGCTGTCGGTGATCCTCGGCGACTGGCGCCGGATGCCGGAGCTCACCGCCTCGCCCGACATCGCCCGGGAGATCGAGGAGATGCAGGAGGCGGTCGGGCGCTGCAAGGCGATCGTCACCGGCATCCTGCTCGCGGCCGGTGCCGCCCGCGGCGAGGCGCCCCACCTCACCACGGTGCGCGGCTTCGTGACCGAGCTCGCCGGCGACTGGCGCCGGATGCGCTCCTGCTTCTGCCTGCAGGTCCGCGACGAGTTCGGCGACGACGAGGAGATCGTCTCCGACACCGCCCTCAAGCAGGTCCTGTTCAACGTCCTCGACAACGCCCTCGACATGTCGCCGAACTTCGTCGAGCTGGCGGCTCTGCGCGACGGCGACACCCTGCGGCTGTCGGTCACCGACCGCGGACCCGGTTTCGCGCCCGAGATGCTGGCGCGGCTCGGCCAGCCCTATACATCGAGCAAGGGCCGCCTCGGCGGCGGGCTCGGGCTGTTCCTGGTCGTCAACGTCGTGCGCAAGCTCGGCGGCACGGTCGAGGCCCGCAACCGCAGCTACGGAGGCGCCGTCGTGACCATCAGCCTGCCGCTCTCCGGCCTGACGGTGTGAGATGTCCGAGGACGACCGCCTGCTCGTGATCGTCGAGGACGACGACCGCTTCGCCGCCACCCTGACCCGCTCGCTCGAGCGCCGCGGCTACACGGTGGTGAGCCTGACCGGCCTCGGCGCCCTCGAGGCCCTGCTCGCCGAACGCAGTCCGGCCTACGCCGTGGTCGATCTCAAGCTCAACGGCGAATCGGGCCTCGCCTGCGTCAAGGCCCTGCACGACCACGATCCCGGCATCCTCACGGTGGTGCTCACCGGCTACGCCAGCATCGCCACGGCGGTCGAGGCGATCAAGCTCGGCGCCTGCCACTATCTCGCCAAGCCGGCGAACACCGACGACATCGAGGCGGCCTTCTCCAAGGCGGAAGGCGACGTCGACGTCTCCCTCGACGGCCGGCCGACCTCGATCAAGACGCTCGAATGGGAGCGCATCCACCAGACCCTGGTCGAGACCGACTTCAACATCTCGGAGACGGCGCGCCGGCTCGGGATGCACCGGCGCACGCTGGCCCGCAAGCTCGACAAGCAGCAGGTGAAGTGATCCCGCACCCCGCCTGCATGGCTGGCGCGTGCGGAATGCGGTTTCGCATCCTGGCGGAGGCGGCGCACCCGAGGTAACGTCCCGGCCGAAACGCCAGGAGGAGACGCCATGAACCCCCCGTCCGCCGCGGTCGCGACCCAGACCAACCTCAGCCCGGTCACGCCCAACGAGGGGACCCGCGGCGCGTTCCGGTGGGACGATCCGTTCCTGCTCGACGACCAGCTCACCGACGACGAGCGCCTGATCCGCGACTCGGCCCGCAGCTTCGCCCAGGAGCGCCTGCTGCCCGGCATCGTCGAGGCCTATGCCGAGGAGAAGACCGACCGCTCGCTGTTCAACGCGATGGGTGAGCTTGGCCTCCTCGGCGTCACCCTGCCGGAAGAATACGGCTGCGCCGGCGCGAGCTACGTCGCCTACGGCCTCGTCGCCCGCGAGGTCGAGCGGGTCGATTCCGGCTACCGCTCGATGATGAGCGTGCAATCGTCCCTCGTCATGTACCCGATCTACGCCTACGGCGACGAGAGCCAGCGCAAAAAGTATCTGCCGAAGCTCGCCTCCGGCGAGTTCGTCGGCTGCTTCGGCCTGACCGAGCCGGATGCCGGCTCCGATCCCGCCGGCATGAAGACCCGGGCCGACAAGATCGACGGCGGCTATCGCCTCTCGGGCGCCAAGACCTGGATCTCGAACGCCCCGATCGCCGACGTGTTCGTGGTCTGGGCGAAGTCGCCCGCCCACGACAACCAGATCCGCGGCTTCATCCTGGAGAAGGGGATGAAGGGCCTCTCCGCGCCGAAGATCAAGGGCAAGCTGTCGTTGCGCGCCTCGGTCACCGGCGAGATCGTGATGGACGGCGTCGAGGTGCCGGAGAGCGCGCTGCTCCCGAACGTCTCGGGCCTCAAGGGGCCGTTCGGCTGCCTCAACCGGGCGCGCTACGGCATCTCCTGGGGGGCGCTCGGCGCGGCCGAGGATTGCTGGCACCGGGCGCGGCAATACACGCTCGACCGCAAGCAGTTCAACCGGCCGCTCGCCCAGACCCAGCTGGTGCAGAAGAAGCTCGCCGACATGCAGACCGAGATCGCGCTGGGTCTCCAGGGCTCGTTGCGCGTCGGCCGTCTGTTCGACGAGGGCCGGATGGCGCCCGAGATGATCTCGCTGGTCAAGCGCAACAATTGCGGCAAGGCGCTGGCGATCGCCCGCGAGGCGCGCGACATGCACGGCGGCAACGGCATCATGGGCGAGTACCACGTGATGCGCCACGCCCAGAACCTCGAGACGGTGAACACCTACGAGGGCACCCACGACGTCCATGCGCTGATCCTCGGCCGGGCGCAGACCGGGTTGCAGGCGTTCTTCTAGCGCAGGCTCGGCGAACCGGATGCCGGTTCGTCGCAGGCCCTTCCGTACCATCCGAAGACCTGGAGCACCGTCCGATCGCAACGCGATCGGGCGGTGCTCTCGTCTTCGGTTCACGGTTCCGTTAGGTGAGGGTGCTTCCCAAGCCTGACAGATTGGCCATGACCCAGATCATCCCCGACCTCGCCACCGGGACCGACCCTGCTGCGCAGCGCGCCAGCAAGCTGGCGCAGATCACCGAAGCGTTCGGCAATCCGTTCCACGTTACCCAATTCGACAAGCGCGACAGCGCGGCGGCCCTGCACGCGCAGCACAAGGATCTGCCGGCCGGGGAGAAGACCGAGGTCCGAGCCGCCATCGCCGGGCGCGTGATGGCCATCCGCAACTCCGGCATGTTCCTCGACGTGCTGGATGACAGCGGGCGGTTGCAAGTCTTCCACCCGATCAAGGACGTGGCGCCCGAGGTGCGGACGCTATTGGGTCTGCTCGACCTCGGCGACATCGTCGGCGTGGAGGGCAGCCTGCGCCGCACGCCGCGCGGGGAGCTGACGCTGGATGCCGACCGTCTGGTGCTGCTCGCCAAGGCGCTGGAGAGCCCGCCGGAGAAGTATCACGGCCTCAAGGACGTCGATTTCCGTTACCGCCATCGCGAGCAGGACCTGGTCGCGACCGAGAAGAGCCGCCTCACGCTGCGCCGGCGCTCGCTGATCGTCCGTGCCATCCGCCGCGCGCTGGACGAGCGCGGCTTCCTGGAGGTGGAAACGCCGATCCTCCACGCCACGGCGGGCGGCGCCATCGCCAAGCCCTTCCAGACCCATCACAACGCGCTGGACATTCCGCTTTCCTTGCGCATCGCCACGGAGCTGCATCTGAAGCGGCTCGTCATCGGTGGCCTGTCGGAGAAGGTCTACGAGATCGGCCGGTTGTTCCGCAACGAAGGGATTAGCCCGCGCCACAACCCGGAATTCACCACCATCGAGCTCTATCAGGCCTACGTGGATTATGAGGAGATGATCCGCGTCACCGAGCTTCTGGTCTCGGAATCCTGCCGGGCGGTGCATAGCGGCACGACCTGCACGTTCGACGGCGTGACGCTCGACTTCACGCCGCCGTTCCGCCGCGCCTCCCTGTTCGACCTCATCGAGGAGCGCACGGGCGTCGATTTCCGCCTCATCGTCACGCGCGATGCCGTGGCGGCGGAAGCCGGGCGCCTCGGCGTCCCGGTCGATCCGGCGCACAATCGCGGGCAGATCATCGAAGCGGTGTTCGGCCACACGGTCGAGGCGACGCTGGTGCAGCCGACCCACGTGCTGGATCTCCCGAAGGAGATCTCGCCGCTCGCCAAGGCGTGGCCCGACCGGCCCGACGTCGCGCAGCGGTTCGAGACCTATTGCAACGGCTGGGAGATCGCCAACGCTTATTCCGAGCTCAACGACCCGCGCGAGCAGCGCCGCAACTTCGAGGCGCAGGCGGCCCAGAAGGCGGCCGGCAACCCGGAAGCCCCCGGCATCGACGAGGAGTTCCTGAAGGCGATGAGCTTCGGCATGCCGCCGATGGGCGGGCTCGGCATCGGCATCGACCGGCTGGTGATGCTCCTCACCGACAGCCAGACCATCCGCGAGGTGATCGCCTTCCCGACGCTGCGGCCGCTTCGTCCCTGATCGGCGGCCGCGGTCAGCTCACGGCCCGCCGCCAGTATTCCAGGCTCCCCGGGTTCACCGGGGAGCCTGCCGCTTCGTTGAGGGTGAGGATATCCGCGTGAAAAGCCCTGGCCTCATCCAGCCCGGCGAGGTCGCGCAGGGCGGTGAGGATGCGGGTGATGCGCAGGTGGTTGTGGTCGAAGGCCGTGAGCCACCCGTCGGTCGCGGAATAGAACCTCAGCATCCGGTCGCGGGCGGCGAGGAGCCCGGCCCGGGCCGTCGGATCGGCCCGGATCGCCTCGGCCTCCGCGGCCCCGAGCACCGGTGCCCCCGGCACCGCCCGGCTCGCATCCCGGAGCGGGAACAGCCACTGGATGAAGTCGTGGACGCCCTCGATGCGGTCGTCGTCGAAGGCCAGCACCTCCGCGAGGCTGCGCCCGCGTCCGTCGCGCCCGTGGCCGGCCAGGAAGGCGTGGATCGGTCCCGCACTCGCCTCGGTCATGGATGCCTCCCCGAAAAGCCCCATCAGGATAGGGCGGGGAGGCGCCGCCGTCAGGCCGCCGCCCGCCGCTCGGCCCGCGCCGCCTCCAGCGCCCGCACCCGCGGGATCACCTGCTCACCGAAATATCGCACCTCCTCCTGAAAGTGCAGGAAGCCCAGCAGCGCCAGGTCGGCGCCGGCATCCTTGAGCGCCAGGATGCGCTCGGCGATCTGGTCGGGCGTGCCGATCAGGTTCGTCCGGAAGCCGTCATTGTACTGGACCAGATCCTCGAAGCCCGATTTCGCCCAGTTGCCCTCGCGCTCCGGCGAGGCGGCGCCGGCATTCTTGACCTCGTGCCCGAAGGCGCGCACGGCCTCGGGGTCGGCCTGCTCGATGATCTCGCGCAGGACGGCCCGGGCCTCCTCCTCGGTGTCGCGGGCGATCACGAAGGCGTTGACGCCGACCTTCACGCTGCGTCCCTCGGCATCCGCCTTGTGGCGGATGTCGTCGACCTGGGCCCGGATGTTCTCCGGGGTGTTGCCGTTGGTGAAGTACCAATCGGAGACGCGGGCCGCCATGTCCCGCGCCGCGCGCGACGAGCCGCCCTGAAAGATCTCAGGAAGGGGCTCGGCCGGCTTCGGCTTCAGGGTGTAGTTCGTGTAGCGGTAGAAGTCGCCGCGGAAGCTGAAATCGTCCTCGGTCCAGATCCCGCGCAAGCTGCGGATGAACTCCTCCGAGCGGCGGTAGCGCTCGTCGTGGTCGAGCCAGGGCTCGCCGATCGCCCGGAACTCGCCCGAGAACCAGCCGCTGACGATGTTGACGGCGATGCGCCCAGCCGTGAGCTGCGAGATCGTCGCCACTTGCTTGGCGGCGAGCGTCGGATTCCACGGCCCGGGCAGGAGCGCGGCGATGACCTTCAGGCGATCGGTGGCAGCCAGCAGTGCGTGGCTGAAGGCGACCGATTCGTGCTGGTACTCGGCGCCGTAGCCGGCGGTGAAGCGGATCTGGGTCAGGGCGTAATCGAAGCCGGCTCGCTCGGCGATCCGCGCCAACTCGCGATTGTAATCGGCGTCCCAGGACGTGCGCTGGGGGATCTTGCTGATGACAAGGCCGCCGGAGACGTTCGGCACCCAGTAGGCGAAGCGGATCGGCTCAGGGGTCTGCTGCGCGGTTTTCTGCGTCATGGCGGATCCTCGCTCATCGATCATGAAGAAGAGCCGTCGCCGTCATAATCGAATGGCGCGGTTGATCTTCAGTATCGAAGGCCGTTTCCGCGCCGTCAAAAGCATCGTCATGCTTTTTTGCGGCCCGCGCGGGAAGCCCGTTCTCTCGAAGGCGCCTGCCGCGCGGACGATCTTTCTCGGATGCCCCGTCAGGCCTTCGGCCGCTCGCGGTTGCCGTACTGCGCCAGCTCCAGCCGGGCGATCGAGCGGTTATGGACCTCGTCCGGCCCGTCGGCGAGGCGCAGGGTCCGGATGCGGGCATAGGAATAAGCAAGGCCGGCATCGCTGCTGACCCCGGCGCCGCCATGGGCCTGGATCGCGTCGTCGATGATCTTCAGCGCCATGCGCGGCGCGGCGACCTTGATCATCGCGATCTCGAGCTTGGCGCCCTTGTTGCCGACCTTGTCCATCATGTCGGCCGCCTTGAGGCAGAGGAGGCGCGTCATCTCGATGTCGGTGCGGGCCTCGCCGATGCGCTGCTCCCAGACCGAGTGGTCGGCGATGCGCTTGCCGAAGGCGACGCGGCCGAGGAGGCGCTTGGCCATCTTCTCCAGCGCCTCTTCCGCCACCCCGATGGTGCGCATGCAATGGTGGATGCGTCCCGGCCCGAGGCGGCCTTGCGCGATCTCGAAGCCGCGGCCCTCGCCGAGCAGCAGGTTCTCGGCCGGCACCCGGACGTCGTGCAAGATGACCTCGGCATGGCCGTGCGGCGCGTCGTCGTAGCCGAAGACCGGCAGCATCCGCACCACCTCGATCCCGGGCGTGTCGAGGGGCACGAGAATCTGCGATTGCTGCTGGTGCAGGGGCGCGCTGGTGTCGGTCTTGCCCATCACGATCGCGACGGCGCAGCGCGGATCGCCGACGCCGGACGACCACCACTTGCGGCCGCTGATGACGTAATGGTCGCCGTCGCGGCGGATCCGGGTCTCGATGTTGGTGGCGTCCGACGACGCCACGTCCGGCTCGGTCATCAGGAAGGCGGAGCGGATCTCGCCCGCCATCAGGGGGGTGAGCCAGCGCTCCTTCTGCGCCTTGGTGCCGTAGCGGTGCAGCACCTCCATGTTGCCGGTATCGGGCGCCGAGCAGTTGAACACCTCGGAGGCCCACTGGATCCGGCCCATCTCCTCGGCACAGAGCGCGTAGTCGAGGTTGGTGAGCCCGGCGCCGCGGAAATCGCCGTCGTCATGCTCGGGGGAGGGGGGCAGGAACAGGTTCCACAGCCCCGCCTCCCGGGCCTTGGGCTTGAGCCGCTCGATCACCGGCACCGGCTGCCAGCGGTCGGTGCCGAAGGCCTCCATCTCGGCCTTGTAGGTCGGCACCATGGGGCGGACATGCTCGTCCATGAAGGCCCGGACCCGGTCGCGCCAGTGGCGCTGCCGCTCGGAGAGGGTGAAGTCCATGCGAATCCTCCCGTCGCCGGGGTCTCGCGCCCCGGCATCCCGGGGGAGCCTAGCGCCAACCGGCGTTGAGCAAAACCGCCTTTTCGAAAGGGACGGGGCACATGCGCCGTGCCGGCGCCGTACCGGGCTTTCGAATGGAGCGGCTGAGCAGGATCTGCGCGAACAGCCCCACCGCCCCGGGTCATCCCGGGGTTCGCCGAAGGCGAGAGCCCGGGATCCAGAACCGCAGGCGGGGCCGAACCGGGCGGCACGCGGCGCACCTGACCTCGAACCACCTCAGTGCCTGGATTCGGGCTCCGCTGCGCGGCCCCGGAATGACCAGGAGGGCATCAGTCCCGATACACCCGCTCGTAGCGCCGCCCGAGACCGGTCAGGATCTCGTAGCCGATCGTGCCGGCATTGCGCCCGACCGTGTCGAGGTCGAGGCCATCGCCGATCAGCGTCGCGGGCGCGCCGCGGCGCAGGACCTCCTCCGGCGCCCCGGTGACGTCGAGGATGATGAGGTCCATCGAGACGTTGCCGGCGAAGGGGCAGCGCACGCCGCCGACTACGGCCTCGCCGCGGCCGGTCGAGGATCGCGGGTAGCCGTCGGCATAGCCGAGGGACAGGGTGGCGAGGCGCCGGGGGCCGCGGGCGGTCCAGCGGGCGTTGTAGCCGGCGGTGGCGCCGGCATCGACGTCGCGGACCTGCAGGATGCCGGCTTCCAGCCGCACCACCGGGCGCATCGGGTTGCCGCGGCCGGGCCGCGGGTTGCCGCCATAGAGGGCGTAGCCCGGCCGCGCCAGGTCGGCGCGGCAGGAGGCGAGGAAATCGCCCGAGGAATTGGCGAGCGAGGCCCTCAGATGCGGATAGGCGGCGCGCACCCGGTCGAACTCCGACGCCTGGTGGTCGGTGAGGGGATCGTGCTCGACCTCGGCGCTGACGAGGTGGCTCATCAGCAGGTCGAGGCCGGCCTCCGCCATCATCGGGTCGCTGGCGAGCGCCAGGGCTTCGGGCACCGAGAGGCCGAGGCGGTTCATGCCGGTATCGACATGGAGCGCCGCCGGGCGCATCCCCCCGGCGCGGTTGCGTGCGGCCCACTCGGCGACCTCCTCGCGCGATCCGAGCACCGGCCGGAGATCGGCGTCCCGGTAGGCCTGCGCGGTCCCCGGCGGGAAGCCATTGAGCACGTAGATCGCCGCCTCGGGCGCCGCCTTGCGGGCGGTGAGCCCTTCCGACAGGTGGGCGACGAAGAAGGTGCGGCAGCCCTCCGCCCACAGGGCCGGCGCGGCCCGGGCGATCCCGCACCCATAGGCATCGGCCTTGATGACCGCGGCGGTCTCCGGGCACTCCGCCACGTCGGCGAGGTGCCGCCAGTTCGCCCGCAGGGCCGCGAGGTCGATGGTGAGGCGGCCGCCGTGGCCGATCGGATGGGACTCGGTCATGATCTCGCTCCTCGGCTCCGGTCTACCCCCCGAAAGGTGGGGAGCCAAGGGGCTGGCGGCGGGCCAAGTGACCTTAAGTCAGGCTGCCGATCTTCTTGGGTGCTGCGACCGATCCCACATCGTGTCAGCCCGGGGCTGCGCAGCGGAACCCGGGATCCAGACACCCGGGTGTGGAGGGACGGGGCCGGGAGCGTTCCTCTCGGCTCCCCAAAACCTGCGGACCCGCAAGCCCGGGCCCCGCTGTCGCGGCCCCGGAATGACGCGGGGGGGGGGCAGTGCGGAGGCGGGGGGCCGAACGGTTGTCAGTGCGTATCCGGCAGCCGGTCGCCCTGCGCCAGGTTCGAGAACCGGGTGATCTCGGCGTCGAACTGCAGCTCGACGGTACCGGTGGGGCCGTGGCGCTGCTTGCCCAGGATCACCTCGGCCTTGCCGTAGACGCGATTCATCTCGGCTTCCCAGGTGAAGAACTCCTCCGTACCCTCGCGCGGCTTCTTGTTCTTGACGTAGTATTCCTCGCGGAACACGAACATCACCACGTCGGCGTCCTGCTCGATCGAGCCCGATTCGCGCAGGTCCGAGAGCTGCGGCCGCTTGTCGTCGCGGGCCTCGACCTGGCGCGAGAGCTGCGACAGGGCGATGATCGGCACCGCCAGCTCCTTGGCGAGCGCCTTCATGCCGGTGGTGATCTCGGTCATCTCCTGCACCCGGTTGTCGCCCTTCTTGGACGAGCCCGACAGGAGCTGGAGGTAGTCGACCACGAGCAGGTCGAGGCCGCGCTGGCGCTTGAGCCGGCGGGCCCGCGCCGCGAGCTGGGCGATCGAGATGCCGCCGGTCTGGTCGATGTAGAACGGGATCGTCTGCATGTCCCGGGCGGCGTCGGTGATCTTGTAGAATTCCTCGGGCCGGATGTCGCCGCGGCGGATCTTGTAGGAGGCGACGCCGGATTGCTCGGCGATGATGCGGGTGGCGAGCTGCTCGGCCGACATCTCGAGCGAGAAGAAGCCGACGATGCCGCCGTTCTTGGTCGCGATCGAGCCGTCGGGCTGCTTCTCGCCGACGTAAGCTTTCGCGATGTTGAACGCGATGTTGGTGGCGAGCGAGGTCTTGCCCATGCCCGGGCGACCGGCGAGGATGATCAGGTCCGAGGCCTGCAGGCCGCCCATCTTGGCGTCGAGGTCGGACAGGCCGGTGGCGATGCCCGAGAGCCGCCCCTCGCGCTGGTAGGCCTTGGCCGCCATGTCGACCGCCGCCGTCAGGGCGTCGGAGAATTTCTGGAAGCCGCCGTCGTACTTGCCGGTCTCGGCGAGCTCGTAGAGCCGGCGCTCCGTCGCCTCGATCTGCTCGCGCGGCGAGGTCTCGACCGGGGCCTCGTAGGCGCCGTTGACCAGGTCCTCGCCGATGGTGATCAGGCGTCGGCGCAAGGCCAGGTCGTAGATCGTGCGGCCGTAATGCTCGGAATTGATGACCGTCGTCGCCTCGGCGGCGAGCCGCGCGAGGTACTGGCCGACCGTGAGGCCGCCGAGATCGGCGTCGCCGAGATAGGTCTTGAGGGTGATCGGGCTCGCGAGCTTGCCGGCCTTGATCAGCGTGATCGACACCTCGTAGATCCGCCGGTGCACCTCCTCCATGAAGTGCTCGGGCAGCAGGAAGTCCGACACCCGGTAGAACGCGTCGTTGTTGACCAGGATCGCGCCGAGCAGCGCCTGCTCGGCGTCGATGTTGTGCGGCGCGACGCGGTATTCCTGCTGCACGGGCTCGAGATTCGCCGTCAGGGTGCTGGGAATGGCCATCCGGCGGGGCTCCGGGCGAGAGGGGGGACGAGGTGTCAGATCAACGATGCGGCGGCGACCATCGCACCGCTATCGTTGACCAAACCTTGACCGAAGCACGGCGAAGTGGGGTCTGAAACGAGAGCGGGGCCCGCGACTCACGTCGCGGACCCCGCCATGCTGGAACAAAATGGGAACAAGTCAAGCCCGGTTCCGGGGCTTGTCCCCGCTGTCCCTGCTGTCCCACCCCGGGGGCGAGGCAGCGTGTGGATTATCCGCGGTCGTCCGCATCCGGGCCGGCCTCGGCCAGGGCGGCACCGACCTCGAGGCCGAGGTCGTCGAGGTTGAACTCCTCGCGGGTGGTGGTCGACTCGCCGCGGGCCTGGCGCTCGGCCTCCTCGGGGCTGCGGGCGACGTTCACGATCACGCTGACCTCGACCTCGGGGTGCAGCACCACCGGGACGGTGTGCAGGCCGAGCGTCTTGATCGGCTGCGCGATGTTGAACTGGTCGCGGTTGATGGTGAAGCCCTCCTGGGTCACCACCTCGGCGAGGTCGCGCGGGGAGACCGAGCCGTAGAGCACGCCGGACTCGCCGGCCTGGCGGATCAGCGCGAAGCTCTTGCCGTTGAGGGACTCGCCGACCTTCTCGGCCTCGGCGCGGCGCTCGAGGTTGCGGGCCTCGAGCTGGGCGCGCTGGTCCTCGAAGCGCTTCTTGTTGCCCTCGGTGGCGCGCAGGGCCTTGCCGCGGGCGAGGAGGAAGTTGCGGGCGAAGCCCGGCCGCACCTTCACGGTCTCGCCCATCTGGCCGAGCTTGGCCACGCGCTCGAGCAGGATCACTTCCATGGTCGTCGTCCTTTGCTGTGAGGCCGGTCGGCCCCGGGTTGGTGATGGCGGAATGGTCCGCCGTCGGGGAACCGGATCGCCTGGGCGACCCGGGGATCTCGTGTCAGGCCACCGGCGGGATCATGCCACCGGCGGCGCTTGGACCGGGCGGCGGCGCCCGGTGAGGGTGTCGACGAGGCCGAACACCGCGAGGGCGACGAGCGCCAGCCCCTGGGTGAAGAACACCAGCACGTAGAGGCCGATGAGGAGCGGCGTGCGGCCGGGCCTGCCCCGGCTGCGGTCGTGGAGCGCCGCCAGGCCCTGCAGGGCGAGGGCGGCCGCGAAGGCGCCGAGCAGCGCCACCCCGAATGCCCCGGCATAGCCGGGCGCGAGGGCCAGGACCGCGCCGATCGCGAGCGCCCACAGGGCGCGGCGCGGCAGCATCGTGGCGGGCAGGTCCGGCCAGGGCCGGGCCAGGCGGCCGGAGACCTGCACCACCCGGGCGCCGGCCCAGAGATAGAAGGTCAGGAGCAGGGTGAAGGTCGTCGCCATGATGGCGGGGGCGAGGCCGGCGACCCGCTCGGCGATGCGGGCGAGGTCGTCCTCTTCCAGTCCGGCGCCGCGGGACGGGGCCTCCTGGATCTGGAGTTGCAGCATCGCCCGGGCGAGCCGGCGGACGCGGTCCTGGTAGGCGGCGTGGTCGCCCGAGGACAGCATCACGACGACGACGAGGGCGATCGCCGCGGTGACGGCGACCCAGGCCAGCAGCCGCCCGGTCGGGTACCATTCCATCCGGCCCGGGGCCGCCTCGCGGCCGAGGAGCGCCAGATAGCCGAGCCACCAGGCGGGAAGGGCGGTCGAGACCAGGAAGGCGAGGCCGCGCAACGGCGAGGAAGCGACCGCGAGGGCGAGCGTGCCGGCGGCGGCGGCGACGAGGCCGGTCCGGTGGCTCCAGCCCATCGCGACGATCAGGATCGGCAGCGGGGCGAGCAGGTAGAGCGCCAGCGCGAGCGGCGTCGCCTGGACGACGACCCCGATCAGGAGCGCCGAGGCGAGGCCGGCGACGACGCCGATGCCGGTATGACGAAGCATGGGGAACCCGTCCGCTGTCCCGCCGCCCATCCGGGCGGGGTTAGAGGCGATCCCATCGCCCCAGCGACCCGGCGGCACGCGGCCGCCGGGTTGTTCAGTCGATTTAGCGGATCACGTAGGGCAGGAAGCCCAGGAAGCGGGCGCGCTTGATCGCCTGGGCGAGCTCGCGCTGCTTCTTGGCCGACACCGCGGTGATGCGCGAGGGCACGATCTTGCCGCGCTCGGAGACGTAGCGCGAGAGCAGCTTCACGTCCTTGTAGTCGATCTTCGGGGCGTTGGGGCCCGAGAACGGGCAGGTCTTGCGCCGACGGAAGAACGGACGACGGCCACCGCCGCCACCAGCACCGAAAGCCATGGCTTACTGCTCCTCGTTCGTGTTGCGCTCGGCGCGCTCCGGGCGCTCGGCCCGCTCAGGGCGATCGCCGCGCTCGGCGCGGTCACCGCCGCCGAAGCCGCCGCCGAAGCCGTCGTCGTCACGGCGACGGCCGCGCTCGCGGTCCTTGCGCTCGTCGCGGTCGCGCTTCTGCATCATCGCGGACGGCTCGGTCTCGAGCTCCTCGACGCGCACGGTCATGAAGCGCAGCACGTCCTCGGAGATCCGCATCTGGCGCTCCATCTCGGCGAGGGCCGCCGGGGGAGCGTCGATGTTGAGGAGGGTGAAATGCGCCTTGCGGTTCTTGCGGATGCGGTACGCGAGGGACTTCACGCCCCACATCTCGGTCTTCTCGACCTTGCCGCCGTTCTGCTCGATGACGGACTTGTAGGTCTCGATCATCGTTTCGACCTGCTGCGAGGTCACGTCCTGGCGAGCCAGGAACACATGCTCGTAGAGAGCCATGATGGGCCTTTCTCAGGGAGACTTTGGCCCGCTGCCTGAAGTCGCGGGTGCGGTTCTGGCGTCGGGCCGGTTCGTCCTCGCGTCGCACGGCGCCAAGCCCTTCGAGCCTGCAAAGGCCCGAGCGGTTGTTCGAAGGCGGAGACACGGGACGACGGGGCAAGCCCCTGCGGCGGGCAACCAGCCCACCGCCGTCCGTTCAGCCCCCGGCCGGAGCGAACGCGAGGCGCGGCCTATAGCAGGTTTTCACGAGAGGGCAAGAGGGGAGGGCAAGAGGGGAGGGCAAGAGCGGAGGGAAGCGCGGGAGGCGGACGCCTCCGCCGCACCCGGTCCGCCGCTAAGACCGGCGTAACCCTCGTCCCGTATCGTTGCCGCAGAGTTCGCTCCGAATACTCTTGCGAGGATCGTTCGTCGGATGGCGTCGGCTGCGGCTTCACGACCCGAGGGACGCCGGGCCTCCGGTGCCCCAAGTCTCGCCGACCTCGTCGACGAGGCCGAGCGGGTCGCCCCCGGCGAGGAGGCGGCGCGGGCACTCCACGACGTCGCCGACCTGCTCATCGCCGGGGCCGAGCGGCTCTCGGGCCCGCAGGTCAGCGCCTTCGACGAGGTGATGACGGTGCTCGCCGAGGGCGCCGGGACGGACTCGCGCGGGCGGCTCGCCCGGCGGGTCGGCGGTCTGGCGCGCCCGCCGCACAAGCTCGCCCGGCGCCTCGCCGACGATCCCGAGGCCAGCGTCGCGGTGCCGGTCCTGGCGGCCTGCGCCTCCCTGCCCGACGAGGTGCTGCTGCGGGTCGCCCGCCGCCGCGGGCCGGTCCACCTCGCGGCGATCGCCGGGCGCGACCGGGTCGCGGCCCGGGTCGCCGACGTGCTGGCCGACCGGGGCGACCAGGCGGTGATGGCGACCCTGCTCGGCAATCCGGGGGCGCAGCTCTCGCTCGCCGCGCTCTCGGCCCTGTCCGAGCGGATGGAGGACCGGCACGGCCTCGCGGCGGGGCTCGCGGCCCGCGGCGTGCTGCCGGGCCAGCGCAAGGCCCTGTTGCGCGGGCCCGGTCCCTCCGGCCCGCCGCGGCGGGCCGCCGAGGCCGTGGCCCTGCGGATCCGCCTCGGGCTCGACGAGGCCGACCTCCGGAACTGGCTCGCGAACGGAAGGGTGACGGAAGCCGTCCTCGGCCTCGCGCATCTCGCCGGCTGCTCCGCGGCGCGGGCCGAGGCCGCGCACCGCGCCCCGGGGGCGAAGGCCCTCGCCCTGATCGTCCGCGCGGCGGATCTGCGGCTCTCGACGCTGGGCGCCTTCCTGCGCGCCCGCCCCGGACCGGCCCCGACGCCGGAGGCGGCCGGCCGCGCCGTCGCGCTCTATCGCGGCGCGACGGTGGCCGGCGCCCGGGCGACGGTCGCCGGGTGGCCGCGCTGAGCCGGGCCTGCCCGGTCCGGAGCGATCGATCGCCGTGCGACCGGATCAGCACGCGTTCGAGCCGCTCGAATTCACCACGGTCGTCCAGCCCCTGATGATCGAGCTGGCGCTGCCCGTGAAGACTTGCGAGACCCGCGCGAACATCGCCACGTACCTGATCTGGACGACGACGACGATGGCATTGTCCTTGTCCGCCATCTGGGCGAGGGCGCTCGCCGCGACGTCGGGTTCGAGATAGGTCATGTTGCCGGCGCACACCTTGAGCGTATTGTTGCTCTCGCTGATCTGGGCCATGCTCATGACGAGCCCGCTCCGGTAGTACCGGATCATCGCGTTGGCCTGCTTGGCGATGACGGTGTTCATCGTGTTCGTCGTGCAGCTCTGGTCGCTCGACCGGGAGCAGCTGGCGATCAGGTTGGCGATCTGGGCCGAGGAGCGCTCGACGTCTCGCGTGATGGTCGAGAACTGGAACAGGTCGATGATGCCGGCAAACAGCAGCGCCAGGACCGTCCCGACCAGGGCGAACTCGACGGTCATCGAGCCCCGGCGGCTTCCGGCGAAGCGGCCGGCGAGGGCCGCCGCCGATCGCCGGGCATCCGGTCGTTGCGCCCGGTCGCCGGTCGCGCCGCAGTCTCTCCGACAGCGCGGACCCGCCATTGCCGGACGGCCCCCCGGGCGAGCCCGGCGCAAGGAGCGCGCCACCCTCATCGCCGGAACACGACGGAGGCCTGCGCCGTCATCGCCGGGATGACCGGCAAGACCCGCAGCGTCGGCAGGGCCGCCCGCAGGAGCAGGGCGTCGTTGGCCGATCCCGCGTCGAACGTGGAACCGGTGATGCTCGTCGCGACGCTCGGCGCGTCCGTCAGCCGCATCATCTCGACGATGATCTGCGCTCGGCACGTATCGGACGGCACGATGCGGATCTTCCGGCACAGCGTCGCCTTGTAGGTCGACGAGGCGCCGAGCAGAAGCTCCGCCTCGGGCGTAGCGGCCGAGTCGTACAGGGCATTGCCGAGCAGAAGCTGCGTGTATTGGGCGACCACGAATTGCAGGATGCCGACCAGCGCGATCATCGTCGGCCAGGCCAGGAGGGCGATCTCGACCGAGGCGCTGCCGCCCTGGCCGCGGATCAGGCCCAACGCCGCCGCGATCGGGCGGGCGCCGCCGCCGGAGGCAGGGGCGCCCGCCGGTGCCGTGGCGGCCGTGGCGGCTTTCCAGGCCTGCAGGCAGGCGCGGAGTCTGGCCCCGGAGCGTGACGCAACCGACCTGAGGGCGTAGGGCCGCCTCATCGTCCCGGCCTCAATTGGGGCAGGTATTGCGGCAGATGCGGATGTAGTCGATCAGGCCGCCATAGGTGTCCTCCTTCCCGGCCGCCCTCCAGCTGATGCGGTACTGCGTCGCGCTCGAATCCGAATTGCTCGGAACGACGAAGCTGATCACGCGCTCCGTCCACGCATCGGCCTGGACGCACACATCGACCATGGACGACGACGAGAACGTGTAATTGCCGGACCGCTCGACGTAGACTTCGATCCGGTTGGTCTGCCCATTCACCTGATACCAGGAGACGTCGCTGTCCTTGGCCCCGCAGATGACCTTTCCGGGCTGGTTCGCATCCCGCTCGCGCGCGATGTACCAGTATCGGATCTGGTAGTTGCCCGGAATGAGGTCCATGTAGCGGGACATGGTCGAATTCGAACGGCAGCTGCGGTTATTCGTATTGGCGGATGTCCCGCAATCGCTGTCCAGCTCGGCGAAGAAGTCTCCGAAGCGGATGACGTTGCTCGCCAGCTCGCGCTGGCCATTGATCTCGATGCCGGCGTTGATCGTCGTCCAGCCATTCCAGGTCTTGCCGTTATTGACGCCGCCCAGGACGCTCCAGTCGTTGTAGTTCACGGAGTGGGTCGGCCTCTCGAACGACTCGGTGAACAGGAGCTGCGGCGTGCCGCTGCTGCTCAAGGCCGCGGTCGTCGAGATGACCGAGCAATCCCGCGACGCCGCGAGGTCCACGCTCGCGTTGTTCAGCACCGAGCTGAAGATGATCTTCATCGTCCCGCTCGCGGAGACGTGGACGTTGACGTCGGTATTGTTGACGGCGCTCAATGCGGCGCTGGTGCCGAGAGCCTTCGCGGTCTTGACGCGATCGGCGATCGGCTGGACGTCGGAGGCGGGATACAGCTTCGTCTTGTCGGACGATGTGACGTCCTGCCGTTTGCGCGCGTTGATGTAGGCCTGGGCCTGGGTGCACGCCAGTTCGGCCGCGCTCGCCAGCCGCTGCCGGTATGCAATCGCGCGAGAGGCCTCGATCGATCCTCCGACCCCGATCAGGAGGGCCGGCAAGACGATCGCAAAGATGACGGCAACGCTGCCGCTCTCGCCGCGGAATGGCATAGGCTCGGTCCAGGGAACAACCTGACGTGGAGTAGGACGCCGATTTCCTGACATTTCGATAAAGCATTGCCCGAAAGTGAGGCGGCGGCTCGCGTCACGTTGGATGCGCCCGGACTGGTCGGTCCTCGGGCCGCAACTTCGGCGCCGCCGCTGCGGCCTGGCAGGGGGTGACGTCGCGCGGGAGGTCGAGACGAGGCCGCGTCGGCCTCGACCGAAGGGCCGGGCTCCCGGCCGTGCGACAGCAGCCCGCGGGGAGAGGGGGGCGGACCGCCCGCCCCAGGGGAGGCTGGATCTCGGACCGGTCCGCGTCGCAGGATCGCGCACGCATCCCGCGCTGCTGTGTGTCAGAACTTGGTGGCCGGCAGTCTTGACCTGTCGTGGTGTCCTTGCCGATCAATCATGCCCTAGAGATCATGAGCGAAGATTTGCGAACCGTTAAGGATTTGCGGAAATGTTCCGCAATCTCCCCCGATTCGCCCGGGCCGCTCGCGATGAAGTTCCTCGGCAACACCCGTATCCTGGTCAAGGCGGCGCTGCCGCTCCTGATCGTCGCCGCCGTCGCCTGCGGGCTCGTCCTGTATGGCCGCACCAGCCTCGCCGCCCTCGCCGTGCAGACGCGCCAGCTGGTCGAGGTGCAGATGGCGCGTCTCGAGAACATCCTGATGCTGCGCCTTAGCGTGAACGAGGCCGCGGTCCAGAGCCGCAACATGGTGCTGGAGACGCGCTCCGAGCAGATGGCGGCCTACCAGCGGCGCTACGCCGCCGCCGAGACCGCCGCGCTCGGCAGCGTCGACCATCTGATCGCCCTGTCCGACACGTCGGACCGGAAGGCCGCGAACCAGGCTCTGCGCGGGCTCCTGGTCGAGTTCCTGGACTCCTCCAGGCGCGCCAACCTCCTGGCCCTGAGCAACGACAACGAGGCGGCCGGCCGGATCCTGATGGTCGAGGCCGCGGCGGTGCGGCAGAGGGTCCGCGACGCGGTGCAGCCGCGCATCGACGGCCTGAGGGCCGAGCTCGCGCAGGCCGGCGCCGATGCCGACCGGGCCGTGACCGAGGCCGGCACGGTCCTCCTCGGGGCGGCGGTCACGGGGCTGCTCGCCGCCCTGGCGCTCGCCGTCCTCATCGTCGTCTTCGGCATCACGCGGCCGCTGGGCGGCCTGGTCGCGATGCTCGAGCGCATGGCCCGGGGGGAGGGAACCACCGAGATCCGGGCGGCGGCGCGGGGCGACGAGATCGGCGCCGTGGCCCGGGCGGTCGAGGGCATCAAGGACATGGTCGCCCGCAAGGCGGCCGAGCAGGCCGAGGTCCGGCGCCTCGCCGAGGCGGCCGCCGCGGCCGAGCGCCGGCGCGTGATGATCGAGCTGGCGGACGGGTTCGAGCGGGCCGTGGGCGGGATCGTCGGCATGGTCTCGGCCTCGGCCACCGAGCTGCAGGCGACCGCCGCCACGATGACCGCCACCGCGACGCAGACGGCGGCGCAATCCACCACGGTCGCGGCGGCGGCCGAGGAGGCCGCCGCCAATGTCGGCACGGTGGCGGCCGCGACCGAGGAGCTGGGCAGTTCGGTCCAGGAGATCGGCCGCCAAGTCCAGGGCTCGGCCAGCCTCGCCCAGGCGGCCGTCGGTGAGGCGGACAGGACGGGCCATCTCGTCCAGGCGCTGCGCGCCACCTCGGCCAAGATCGGCGACATGGTCGGGCTGATCTCCGGCATCGCCGCCCAGACCAACCTCCTGGCGCTCAACGCCACCATCGAGGCGGCGCGGGCCGGCGAGGCGGGGCGGGGCTTCGCCGTGGTGGCGGCCGAGGTCAAGGACCTCGCCAACCAGACCGCCCGGGCGACCCAGGAGATCGCCGAGCAGATCGGCGAGATCCAGGGCGTGACCGATCAGGCGGTCGGCGCCATCGGGGCGATCACCGGCCGGATCCGCGAGATCAGCGAGGTCGCGGTCGCGATCGCCTCGGCGGTGGAGGAACAGGGCGCGGCGACCCAGGAGATCGTGCGCAACGTCTCCGAAGCCGCGACCGGCACCGCCGAGGTCACCGGCACCATCGCCGGGGTGGCGCAGGCCTCGGAGGAGACGGGCGCCGCGGCGAGCCAGGTGCTCGTGGCGGCCTCCGCGCTGTCGCGTCAGTCCGAGCACCTCTCGGCCGAAGTGGTCCGGTTCCTCGGCACCGTGCGGGCGGCGTGAGGGGACGCTTCACGCCCTCACGGCTTCTTCGCCGCCGTTCCCAGATGCTTGTCGAGGAAGCCGGCGATCTCCGCGAATGCCTCGCGGGTCTCGGGGGCGTCCGGGTTGAACAGGTACTGGGCGTGGCTCATGCCCTCGAACACCTGGAGCGAGGCCTCGACCCCGGCCTGGCGCAGCTTGCGGTGGGTGCGCACGGTGTTCGACAGGAACAGGTCGCGGGTGCCGGTGGTCAGGATGGTGGGCGGCAGGCCGCGCAGGTCGCCGTAGATCGGCGAGAGCTGGGGGTCGCGCAGGTCGTGGCCGGCGGCGTAGAGCTGGGCCGCCCGGGTCAGGTAGCCGTCATAGGAGACCAGCACGTTGTCGAGCCACTCGTTGGCCTTGTAGCTGTCGCCGGTCTCGGTCAGGTCGGACCACGGCGTGCCCGGCGCGATGGCGGCCGGGAGCGGCACGCCCTCGCGCTTGGCGCGCAGCATCAGGGCCAGCGTCATGCCGCCGCCGGTCGAGGTGCCGAACACCGCCATGTTCTCGGCCGGCTGCAGGGCGAGCGCGGCCTTCCACACCGCCATGGCGTCGTCCATCGCCGCCGGGTAGGGCGCGTCGGGCGGCATGCGGTAGTCGAACGAGATCACCGTGAAGCCGCCGAAGGCCGCCATCAGCACCGCTTCCAGCGTGCCGGCCTCGCCCGGGTTGTAGACGTAGCCGCCGCCATGGATGTGGACCAGCAGCCGGTGCCGGTTGCGCTCCGGCACCTCCTTGGGCGCCACGATCCAGGCCTTGACGCCGCCGATCACCTCCGGGGTCGAGACCACGCCGAGGCGCTCGCGCAGGGCCGGCAGGGGGGCCGCGGTCTGGGCCGCAAGCTTGGCGATCAGCGCCTTCCACTCCGCCGCGCTGCCCGGATCGGCGTTCCAGGCCGGGGTGCGGTAGGGCGCCGCGATCGTCGCCTGGAATTCCGGGCTCACCGTCTCGGGCACCGGGATGCGCCGGCCCGGCACGGTGCGCGGGCCGGGCTTGGCGTTGGCGGCGTTCTGGGCCGCCTCGAGGCGGGCGAAATCCGACGCGTCGGCATTCGGCGGCGCCGATTGCTGCGCGAGAGCGGGCGCCGGCAGCGCGGTAGCCAGGACGAGGGCAGCCAGATGCGGGGCGGCGGAGCGGCGCGGGCCGGGCAAGGGACGAACATCCTGATGGCGTGAGTCCCCGCACGATTCGCACGCCGACACGCATCGGGCAAGGTTCGTCGTGCGGCGCGGTCTTCGTGCAGGCCGACGCCGCCATGCCCCGCTACGGCAGGCCGCGCCGCAAGGCGGAGCTGGCATAGCCGTCGAGCAGGTCCTGGGGATCGCGGTAGATCGCCAGGCAGCCGGCCTCGCTCAAGCGCGCCTCGGGGAAGCCGCCGCACAGGACGCCGATCACCGGCAGCCCCGCCTTCACGGCGGCCTCGGCGTCGTAGGGCGAATCGCCGATTACCAGGGCCTGGCCCCGGGTCGGGTGGCCGAGCCGCGCGAGCGCCGCCTCGAAGATGTCCGGATGCGGCTTCGAGCGCTCGGCCTCATCGGAATTGGTCGCCACGTCGACGAGGTCACGAATGCCGGCGATCTCCTGGTAGCGCTCGACCTCCTCGGCCTTGCCCGACGAGGCCAGCGCCAGGACGTGGCCCTCCGCCTTCAGCCGCTCGAACAGGTCCCGCACGCCCGGGAACGGCTTCACCTTGGCCAGGTATTTGTCCTTGAACAGCGCCGAGCGGAATTTTTCGATCGTCTCGCCCTCCCGCTCCAGGCGCTCCTCGGGCACGAAGACCGGCATCAGCTGGTCGCCGCCCTTGCCGATCTGGCTGCGGACCTCGTCCTGCGGCACGTCGAGGCCGAAGGCGCGGAAGGCTTCGGACCAGGCCGCGGCGTGCAGATCGACGCTGTCGAGCAGGGTCCCGTCGATGTCGAAGATCAGGTTGCGGATCATGGCGGGGCCTCGTCTGTTGCAGCCAGGCACGAAAGCCATGCAAAGCGCCTGGGTTCCCGAGGATGCGAGCGGCGCGGCTGGTCTTCGGACGCCTCGGCCATTAGAGGTTCGTCAACGCCGCTCTCCGCCGGCAGGCGGGGCGGTCTTTGTGGAAGCGTGGGAAATGCCGATGTCCGTCCTGTCCAGAGCCTGCCTCGTCGTGGCCGTGGCCGCGCTCGCCGGCGGCTGCATCCAAAACCCCCTCGGCCAGGTCGGCGGCGTGCTCCCGGCGGGCGATGTCGGCCCGCCGCCCTCCTTGCGCGGCGACGTGAAGCTGCCGGCCCGCAGCAGCGGCGACCTCGCCCAGGCGGCGACAGAGCCGACCCGCCGTCTCAACCTCCCGTCGAGCACCCGCGGCAGCGACACCCTCAGCGCCCCGCCCCGGCGCATCCGCCGCGAGGAGATCGAGGGCGAGGGCGGCGCGAGCAGCACGAGCGGCGGCCTGTCGCCGACCATGGGGTCGGGCGGCTCGGTCGGGCTCGGCGGCAAGTTCTGACGACGAGGGCCTAACCGGGCTCGGGCCCGGCGGCTTCCTGCGTCTCGCCGGCCTTCCGGTCCCGGGCGGCCTGCCGGGTCGCCTGCGCCCGGGCGGTCTCGCGGAGCCGCCGCAGGCGCTCCTCCAGGCCTGCGCGGGTCGCCGGCCACCAGCCGCGGCCGGTGGCGTCGGGCGCTGCCGCCGGCACCGTCTCGGCCAGCTCCGAGAAGGTCGGGATGCGCCACCAGCCCCAGACCAGGGGGCCGGGGGCGGTGATCCCGGAATAATGCGCCAGCGCCTCGGTCTCGGCGACGGGGGCGTCGTCGAGCGCCTCGAACACCACCACGCCGGCCTCCGCGGTTTCCACCGCCGCCCCGAGCGGCGGGGGATCGCCCCGGGGGACCGGGTGGCGGCGGCGCCGGCGCTCCGCCTCGGCGGCGGGGTTGCGGGCGGCCTCGCGCCGGGCCCGCCGCGCCGCCGGCTCGCTCGCCGCCGCCGCCTTCTCGATCACCCCCCAGACGTCCTTCAGCGCCTCGTAGGAGCGCCAGGGCACCCGCCAGGCCCGGATCTCCGGCGCCCAGGCGGCGAACGGGATGGTGCGCAGGGTATCGACCACGAGACGCGAATAGGGCGTGCGGACCACCAGGGCATCGGGACCGGCCTCGAGATAGGGGCTCTCCAGCGGCTCGAAGGCGTAGGCGTCGCGGCCCTTGTCGTCGCCGTAGGCGTCGAGCGCGGAGATCTCCCGGGCGATCCAGGCATCGGCCCGCTGCTCGGCGGTGGTGCCGGGCACGAACCAGCGGCGGAGCTTGCGCCGCCAGCGGGCGGTCGGGAACGTGTCCTTGAAGCGGGCGAGCAGGGCGCGGTCGAACGGCATCGCCACCAGCACGCCGGGGCGCTTGACCGTGCCGGGCGCCACGGCGAATCCCGCCCCGCGGGCGACCTCGCCGGCCGGCGCCCCCGATCCGTCCTGCTCCGCACCGCCCATCGGCCCGCCTCAGATCGTCGGCGCGCGGCCGCCGTAATAATCGTCGAGGCGCCCGCCATAGGACGGGTCGTTGAACGGGTCCTCGTCCGGGCCGTGCCGCGGCGCCCCCGCCAGGGTGTCGGCGTCGATGTCGATGACGTAGCCGCCGAGCCGCAGGTCGTAGGTCAGCGCCTTCCAGGGCACCGGGTGGTAATGCTCGCCGAAGCCCAGGAAGCCGCCGAAGGACAGGACCGCATACGCGACCTGGCCCGAGACCTTGTCGACCATGAAGTTGTAGACGCTGCCGAGATGCTGAGCCTCGCGGTCGTAGACGGCGGTGCCCTCGACCTTGTTCGAGGCGATCAGCCGCGGCGTCTCGTCGAGGGCGACGCCGTCGCCGGCGGGATCGAGCTGCATCGTGCCCGGCTCGCGCAAGGAGCGCTCGTTCGGGGAGGGACCTCCGCTGGGCAGGTCGGTCGGCATGGCGTTCTCCGCTGCGAGAGGGACGGGACCCTGGGGGAACCGACCGGTTCGGCGACGGTTCCGCGCTCACCGCGCCGGCGCATCCCCCGCGCCCGTCCCCTGTCCGTCCTCCTGCTGCGTCTCGGCCACCTCGGTGCGCACGGTCCGGCTCGCCAGCATCATCTCGACCGCGAAGGCGGTGAGCGAGGCCAGCGTGCAGACGATCGCGGCGCCGAACAGCGAGAACAGCACGCTCGCCACCGCGGCGTCCCGCAGGGTGCCGACGAACAGGGTCAGGACCGCGCCGCAGATCGCCACGCCGCCCAGAGCCGCGATCACCACCGCCACGTCGAGGGCGAGGCTGCGCCGGCGCAGGTCGCGCAGCCTCGCCTGGTCGCCGGGCCGCTCGGCGAGGCGGTCGGAGAGCTTCTCGACCTGGTCGGCGATGCGGGCGTGGCGGGTCGAGAAGACGTTGAGCAGCGTCGCGATGCCGGAGAGCAGGAAGACCGGCGTCAGCGCCACCTGGATGATGTGGGCGGTCGAATCGACCTGGGACGGATCGGCGGTGGGGAGCATGCGGAGCCGGGGAGAGAGGGAGCGGGCTTGCGCCGTGCGGCAGGCCGGGCCGGAGGGGAAGCCCGCCGCGATGTAGGGCGGCCCGGGCGGATGGCATCGTGCTGCGCGGGAACCCGGTCGATCGGCGCAAGTGTCGCGGCAAAGTCAGTTGAACAATGAGGAATCTTGTCCCAAAAGTACATCGATGGAGTATGTATTGTGCCGGACGGCCGCGGGAGGCCGGTCCGGGCGCGCGGTGCGTCGTCGTCCTTCTCCGGCCGACGGATTTTCAGGGATTGTCTCCTTTTCAGGAGATCCGATGCTGCGGGAGATCGCGGCTGCACTGCCTCACCGGCAACGATGCGTCTGGGGAAGCTTGACGGTGAGTGAGCGCAAAACTACTCATGCTCGCAAGGGTTGTGGAAATTCCCCTGGGCGGACGACGTGGCCCGGGGGCGCTGATGGACGGAGACGTGCGTGCGGGGAACGGATGGGGGACCGGCGGAGCTTCCGCCGGACGGGTTGGCGGTGGCCTGCGCGGCGCCTGACGCGGTCGCGACCTGGCAATGGGACATCGGCCGCAACGTCCTGTGCGGGGATGCCCGCATGGCGGCGCTCTACGAGGTCGAGCCGGCCGACCTGCGGAGCGGCGCGCCGGTCCCGCTCCTCCTCGCCCGCATCCACCCGGAGGACCGCGGGGCGGTGATCGCCCGCATCCGGCGGGCCGCCGACCAAGCCGGGTCCTACGTCGTTCCCTATCGGCTGCTGTCGCGGCAGGGCGCCGTGCGCTGGGTCCTGTCCTGCGGACGCTGCGCCCATGACGATGCGGGCCGGCCGACGGAAGGGCGAGGCGTCATCATCGACCTGACCGACGGTCAATCCCCGAGGCGGGTTCGCACCCGCATCCAGGCCGAGGTCCCCCTCGCGGATCATCCGCTGGAGCGCGCCGCCGAACTCGGCCTCGCCCTGCGCGGCGCCGTCGATGCCTGCCACGATCCGTTCCTGCGCCGCCTCGCCGACATGCTCCTCCTGGAGATCGGCCGCCGCCTCGCCGCCGGGCAGGCGCCGGCGGCGTGGACGAATTTTACCGCCGCGCCGTCGAACGGATCCGTTCGACGGCGCAAGGCAAGCCCGAACGGGCGCCGGCGCTGATGCGCCGGACGCCTTGGCATCGACGCGTCGATGCCGAGGCGCGAGGGTATGAGAGTATCGCCCGATCGCAGGATGATCGGGCGATGCGCGCGTCGCCGTTCCCGCGGGGCCTGCTCGACGCGGGGAGGGATCCCGGCTGGCGTCGCGCGGGCTTGTCCCCGGCCAACCCTGCGCGATGGGGGAGGGGGCGCGCCTCACCCCTCCATGGCGATCAGCGCCGCGTCGCCTCCCGCCGCCGCGGTGTTCACCGTCACGGTCTGCTCGGTGGCGAAGCGGGTGAGGTAGTGCGGACCGCCGGCCTTCGGGCCGGTGCCGGACAGCCCATGGCCGCCGAAGGGCTGCACGCCGACCACCGCGCCGATCATGTTGCGGTTGACGTAGACGTTGCCGGTGGAGAGCCGCGACACCACCCGCTCCACCGTGGCGTCGATGCGGGAATGCACGCCGAGCGTCAGGCCGTAGCCTGTGGCCTCGATCGCGTCGAGCACCCGGTCGAACTCCGCGGCCTTGTAGCGGGCAACGTGCAGGACCGGTCCGAACACCTCTTCGGTCAGTGCCCCGGGGCCGGCGATCTCGTAGATCTGCGGTGCCACGAAATGGCCCTCGCCCGGGACCTCGCCGGCGTAATGGACCTTGGCGGACCGGCGCATCGCGGCGCCGTGGCGGTCGAGGCGGGTGCGCGCCTCGGCGTCGATCACCGGGCCGACATGGGTGGCAGGATCGCGGGGATCGCCCAGCCGCAGCTCGCGCGCGGCGCCCGCCACCATGCCGATCACCTTGTCGGCCACGTCCTCCTGGACCAGCAGCAGGCGAAGCGCCGAGCAGCGCTGGCCGGCGGAGCGGAAGGCCGACGTCACGACGTCGTCGGCGACCTGCTCGGGCAGCGCCGTGGCGTCGACCAGCATCGCGTTGATGCCGCCGGTCTCGGCGATCAGCGGGACGATCGGGCCGTCCTTGGCGGCGAGCGCCCGGTTGATGTGGCGCGCCACCTCGGTCGAGCCGGTGAAGACCACGCCGGCGACGTCCCGATCCGCCACCAAGGCCGCCCCGACGGCGCCGTCGCCGGGCACGAGATGGAGCGCGCTCGCCGCGATGCCGGCCCGATGCAGCAGGCGCACGGCCTCGGCGGCGACCAGCGGCGTCTGCTCGGCGGGCTTGGCCACCACGGCGTTGCCGGCCATCAGGGCTGCCGCGACCTGGCCGACGAAGATGGCGAGCGGGAAGTTCCACGGCGAGATCGCCACGAACACGCCGCGGCTGCGCAGGGTCAGGCGGTTGCTCTCGCCGGTCGGGCCCGGCAGGTTCTGGGGCGTGCCGAAGAGCTTCGTGCCTTGCGCCGCGTAGTAGCGGCAGAAATCCACCGCCTCGCGCAGCTCCGCCACGGCGTCGTCGAGGGTCTTGCCGGCCTCGGCCTGGAGCAGGTGGATGAGCCGGCCGCGCGCGGCCTCCATCGCGTCGGCAGCCCGCTCCAGAGCGGCGGCGCGCTCCTCGGGACGGACGCGCGCCCAGGCGGCCGCCCCCTTGCGGGCGGCGCGCATCGCCGCGACCGCGGTCTCGGGCGACGCCTCGACGACGGTGCCGACGATCGTGCGGGCATCGCTCGGACTCACCACCACCCGCGACGTGCCGGCCTGCGTCACGCCGTCGATCACCGGCGCGGCCTCGGCCGGCTGCCGCGCCGCCGCCACCGCCTCGGTCAGGCGCTCCAGGGCCGCCCGGTCGCCGAGCTCGACGCCGGCGGAGTTGACCCGTTCCGGCGCGAACAGGTCGGCGGGGCGGCGGAGCTTGGCGTGCCGGGCGCGGTCGGGGTTGCCGATGCTCTCGGCCGGGCGGCGCAGCAGGCTCTCCACCGGGACGGCCGTATCGGCGGCCTGCGAGACGAAGGACGAGTTGGCGCCGTTCTCGAGCAGCCGCCGCACCAGATAGGCGAGGAGGTCGCGATGGCCGCCGACCGGCGCGTAGGTGCGGCAGGCCGCCCCCGGCACGCTGGCCAGCAGGCGGGCATAGAGCGCCTCGCCCATGCCGTGCAGGCGCTGGAACTCGTAGGTGCCGGCCTCCGGCCCGGCCCGCTCGACGATGGCCGCGACCGTGAGCGCGTTGTGGGTGGCGAATTGCGGAAAGAGCCGCGGCCGGTGGGCCAGCATCCGCTCGGCCGCCGCCAGGTAGCTCAGGTCCGTCATGCTCTTGCGGGTGAAGACCGGGTAGTCGGGAAGACCCCGCTCCTGCGCCCGCTTCACTTCCGTATCCCAGTAGGCGCCCTTGACCAGGCGCACCATCAGCCGCCGGTCGAGGCGGGCGGCCAGATCCGCGACGTGGTCGATGACGGCGAGGCAGCGCTTCTGGTAGGCCTGGACCGCGAGGCCGAAGCCGTCCCAGCCGGCGAGCGAGGGATCGCCGAGCACCGCCGCGATCACGTCGAGGGAGAGTTCGAGCCGGTCCGCCTCCTCGGCATCGACCGTGAAGTTGAGGTCGTAGCTCTTCGCCGCCTGTGCGAGGCGCAGGAGCACCGGCACCAGCTCCGCCATCACCCGGTCGCGACCGACGGCCTCGTAGCGCGGATGCAGCGCCGAGAGCTTGACCGAGATGCCTGGCCGGTCCGGCAGCGGCTTGTTGCCGGCCGCCCGCCCGATCGCCTCGATGGCGGCGGCGTAGGACTCCGCATAGGCCTTGGCGTCCTCGGCGGTGCGGGCGCCCTCGCCGAGCATGTCGAAGGAGTAGCGGTAGAGCCGGCCCTGCCCGCTCGCCGAGCGCTTGAGCGCCGCGTCGATCGTCTCGCCGAGCACGAAATGCCCGCCCATCACCCGCATCGCCTGACGGGCGGCCTGCCGCACGGCGGGAAGCCCCAGGCGCTTGGCGAGGCCGGCGAGGATGCCTTCCGGCGTATCGCCGGGCTGGATGATCCGGGCCGAGAGGCCGAGCGCCCAGGCCGAGGAGCGCACCAGCAGCGCCTCCGAGCGGGTGGCGTGCTGCTCGAAGCCGCCGAAGCGCAGCTTGTCCTCGATCAGCCGGTCGGCGGTGGCGGCATCCGGCACCCGCAGCAGGGCTTCCGCCAGCACCATCAGCGCCAGGCCCTCCTTGGTCGAGAGCGAGTATTCGCGCAGCATCGCCTCGACGCCGCCGAGTCCCCCGGTCTCCTGCCGGATCGCACCGACGAGGTCGCGGGCGAGCGCATCGACCTTCGCCTCGCGCTCGGGGCTGAGGCTGGCCCGCTCGAGGAAGGTGCGCGCGAGGGCGGCGTCGTCGGGCGCGTAGGGGGCGTGGAAGACGGGGAGCGGGGCGGGCATCGGGGCGGGTCCGGGCTTGCTGACGATTCTCAGCGTATTCGGCCTTTCGCCGCGCTTCGATGGCGCATATCCGGATTATGCCGCAGGATCGGCGGCGAAACCGCGCTTCGGTAGCGAGAATGACGGACAGCCTCGACCGGGTCGACCGGCAGATCCTGCGGATCCTCCAGCGCGAGGGGCGGATCCCGAACGTGGAGCTGGCCGAGCGGGTCGGGCTGTCGCCGACCGCCACCGGCGAGCGGCTGCGGCGGTTGCAGAAGGACGGGGTGATCACCGGGTTCGGGGCGCGGCTCGATCCGCATCACCTCGGCCTGAGCCTGCTCGTCTTCGTCGAGGTCTCCCTCGACAAGACCACGCCCGACGCCTTCGCGCGCTTCGCGGCGGCGGTGCGGCGCGCGCCGGAAGTCCTGGAATGCCACATGGTCGGGGGTGGGTTCGACTACCTGGTCAAGGCCCGGGTCGCCGACATGCCGGCCTATCGGCGCTTCCTCGGCGAGGGGCTCCTGGGCTTGCCGGGGGTCAACAACACCCGGACCTACGCGGTGATGGAGGAGGTGAAGAGCGACGGGCTGCTCCCGGTCTGAACCCGGGCCTTCCGGTCCGAACCCGGGCCTTGGCGTGATCCCAAGTTCCATGCGCGGCCTGCATGGCGCGGCTGCGACATAATGGAGCTTTGCAGCCCCTGCAGAGTTGGCAGAGGGCGCATCATGTCGCACTCTGTCGTGACTGAGCCGCCGCAGAGCGGCCCGACGGGAACGGAGGTACGCCGATGGTCAATCCGAACCGCTTGGTGAAATCAGCCTGGATCGCCGCCGAAGTCTCGCGCGAGAAGTCCGAGAAGGTTCTGGTGGTGGAAGCCTATATCGCCGTCAGCCCGCTCGAGAGCGGCTACGATGCCGACCGCTACGGCCGCCTCGTCGAGGATGTGCGGCGGATCCTCGCCGACAATCCGGATATCGACCGCGCGTCGATCCTCAGCGTCCACCGCGAGTCGCGCTGTGCGGCGCTGTTCCGCCGGAGCGTGTGCGAGGAGGAACGGCGGCCCGAACTGGTGGCGTGAGGCGCCGGTCGCGGCGTAGCGCCGATCTCAAACCCTCCGCGTCGTTCCGGGCCGCGAAAGCGGAGCCCGGAATCCGGACGCTCGGGTGAGCGAGAATCGGGCGGAACGCTCACCGCCTGATCCTGAACGTCTCGCGGTTCCGGGTCCCGGGCTCCGCTGCGCGGCCCCGGGACGACGCGGAGGATGCGTGGTCTGCCGGGCAGACCCCGAGCAGACCCCGAGAAGACCCGTTGAGGCGGGGCCCCGAAGGACCCCGCCCCTCGGCGCCTCACAGCCCCTCGAACAGGGCCGACGAGATGTAGCGCTCGGCGAACGAGCAGGCGACCGTCACGATCCGCTTGCCCTTGAACTCGGGCCGGGCCGCGATCTCGAGCGCCGCTGCGACGTTGCCGCCGGTCGAGATGCCGCCGGGGATGCCCTCGATCCGGGCGAGCAGGCGGGCGGTGTCGAAGGCGGTCTGGTTGGAGACCGTCACCACCTCGTCGATCACGCCGCGGTCGAGCACGCCCGGCACGAAGCCGGCGCCGATGCCCTGGATCTTGTGCGGGCCGGGCTGGCCGCCGGACAGGACCGGGGAATCCTCCGGCTCGACCGCGACGACGCGCAGGTGGGGCAGGCGCGGCTTGATGACCTGGCCGACGCCCGTGATGGTGCCGCCGGTGCCCACGCCCGCCACGAAGGCATCGAGCTGCCCCTGCGTGTCGTTCCAGATCTCCTCCGCGGTGGTCTTGCGGTGGATCTCGGGGTTGGCCGGGTTGTTGAACTGCTGGGGCATGATCGCGCCCGGGATCTCCTTCAGGAGCTCCTCGGCCTTGGCGATCGCGCCCTTCATGCCCTGCGGGCCGGGGGTGAGGGCGAGCTCGGCCCCGAGATAGGCCAGCATCTTGCGCCGCTCGAGCGACATCGTCTCGGGCATCACCAGGATCAGCCGGTAGCCGCGGGCGGCGGCCACGAAGGCGAGCGCGATGCCGGTATTGCCGGAGGTCGGCTCCACCAGGGTGCCGCCGGGCTTGAGGACGCCGGCGGCCTCCATGGCGTCGATCATGTTGACGCCGATGCGGTCCTTCACCGACGAGATCGGGTTGAAGAACTCGAGCTTCAGCAGGATCTCGGCATCGATGCCGCGCTCCTTGGCGAGGCGGTTGAGGCGCACCAGCGGGGTGTTGCCGATGGTCTCGGTGATCGAGTCGTAGACCCGGCCGTGGCCGATCCGGCGGCCGGTCTCCGAAGTGGCGGTGGCGTCGGCCATGGTGTGTCTCTCCCTGAGCAGGCGTCGTCCGCCGCACGGGTAGCGGAAATCCCGCTGGCCGTCGAGGTATGCCGATTTATACGGATTTGGACTGTGAATTAGGGGTCCGCCCCGGCTCCGGAGCCGCCGGAACGGCGTCAGATCTTCCGGGTTGGAAACGCCGCGCCGGGCGGGCCGCATCCGGCCGGGAAGGGGGCATAAGAGGGGGGATTTCCAGGCCCCGCCAGAAGCGTAACGTCGGGTGAGAGTGCCGCTTCGGCAAGCCCTAACCCGGCACCGACCCGGCAAGCCCTGACCGGCAAGCCCCGATCCGGCCGCCAGGATCGCCCGCGAGAGACCCGCATGCCCGAACCCCTGCACCGCACCGCCCTCGACTCCGGCCCGAGCCCGGAGGCCGGGCCGCACCGGATCCCGGTTCCGGCCGCGGGGCCGCACCGGGTGGTGATCGTCGGCGGCGGGTTCGGCGGGCTCACCACGGCGCGGGGTCTCGGCGGGGCCGAGGGCATCGAGGTCACGCTGATCGACCGGCGCAACCATCACTTGTTCCAGCCCCTGCTCTACCAGGTCGCGACGGCGGTGATCGCGCCGGGCGAGATCGCCGAGCCGATCCGGGCGATCCTGCGCCGGGACCGCAACGTCCGGGTGCTGATGGGCGAGGTCGAGGGGATCGACGCGCAGGGGCGCGCCGCGATCCTGCGCGACGGCACCCGCATCCCCTACGACACGCTGGTGCTGGCCACGGGGGCCACCCACAGCTATTTCGGCCACCCCGAATGGGAGCGTTACGCCCCGGGCCTCAAGACCCTCGACGATGCGCGCCGGATCCGCGCCCGGGTGCTGCTCGCCTTCGAGGCGGCCGAGCGCGAGGACGACCCGGCCGCCCGCGAGCGGCTGATGACCTTCGCGGTGATCGGCGGCGGGCCGACCGGGGTCGAGATGGCGGGTGCCATCGCGGGCCTCGCCCACCATGCCCTGTCGCAGGATTTCCGACGCATCGACCCGAAGCAGGCCCGCATCCTGCTGATCGAGGCGGCCCCCCGGGTGCTCGGCACCTTCACGGAGGACCTCTCGGCCTACTCGAAGCGGGCGCTGGAGCGCCTCGGCGTCACGGTGCTGACCGACCACGCGGTCGAGGACGTGTCGGAGCAGGGCATCACCGTCCAGGGCCGGCTGATCCCGGCCGCCACCGTGGTGTGGGGCGCCGGCGTGCGCGCCTCGCCGGCGGGCGAGTGGCTCGGGGTCGAGACGACGCGCCAGGGCCACGTGCCGGTGGGGCCGGACCTCGCGGTGATCGGCCGCCCCGGCATCTACGCCCTCGGCGACCTCGCGATGGCGAAGGCCGAGGACGGCACGCCCCTGCCGGGCCTCGCCCAGGTGGCCGACCAGCAGGGCCGCTATCTCGGCCGGTCCCTGCGCGACCGCATCCTGCACGGCAAGGCCCCGGCGCCGTTCCGCTTCCGCAGCCGCGGCAACCTCGCGATCATCGGGCGCAATGCCGGCGTGGTGCAGTGGGACCACGTCAAGCTCCGGGGCTTCCCCGCCTGGCTGGTCTGGGGCGTCGCCCACGTCTACCTGCTGGTCGGCTTCCACAACCGGCTGGTCGTCACCCTGCGCTGGCTCTGGGCCTATGTGAGCTTCCAGCGCGGCGCCCGCCTGATCTCCGAGCGCGACGAGGCCGTGATGGCGCTCATCCGCGGCAAAACCCCGGCCAAGCTTCCGCCGCCCTGACGGCGTCGCCCGCGGCCGGCGCGCCTACGCCGATCGGCGGGGCGGGCCTCCCCGAAGACCGTAGGCGCCTACCGCTCGCCCGCGCCGTCCCGCCATGGGAGCCTCGCGCGCATCGGGCCGGGATCGTCCCGGCCCGCGAGCGGATGCCGCCAGCATGTCACCCTCCCGCCTGTCGCCGTCCCTGTCCTGGGCCCTGGCCGTCTCGACCTGCCACCGCGGCGAGGCGCTCGCGGAGTGCATCGGCCTCGCGCTGCGGCAGTCGCGGCCGCCGGTCGGCATCGTCGTCGTCGATGCCGGCGACGACTGGGAGGCGAACCGCGACCGGGTCGCCGCCCTCGTCCGGCCGTCGGGCCTCGACCTGCAGTACCAGCACGCGGCGACGAAGTCGCTGACGATGCAGCGCAACCAGGCGATCGCGCTGGTCTCGGCCGACATCGTCTTCCTGATCGACGACGACTCGTTCATGTACGAGGATTGCGCGGCCGAGATCCTCGCCGTCTACGAGGGCGACGAGGCCGGGACGATCGCGGCGGTCGGCGCCTGCGGGGTCGAGGAGAGCCCCACCGCCCGCACGCGCGATTTCAGCCTGAAGGTCACCGGCCATGCCCGCGGCGGGCTCGGCGCCGCCTTCGCGCGGTCGGCGGCGGGCCGCTTCGTCTACCGGCACGTGCTGATGATGGGCTACGAGCAGACCTTCGTGCCCTATGACAGCGTGAGCTTTCCGCCGCTCGCGCTCCCCGCCGGCGTCTCGCCGGACGATGCGGTTCCGGTCCGCAGCATCTCGGGCTTCGCCCTCACGGTGCGGGCCGACATCGCCCGGCGCGAGCCGTTCGACCCGAGCCTGCGCCACTACGCGGCCCTGGAGGATGCCGATTTCTGCCACCGCATCGCGCGCCACGGCGCCCTGGTGCTGGCGCGGCGCGCGCGGCTGCACCACTTCCAGATCTCGGCCGGCCGCCTGCCGCGCGACACGGTGATCACGCTCCAGCTCCTCAACCTGGCCTTCTTCCTCAAGCGCCATTCGAGCATGCTGGCGGTGAAGCGGGCGCAGTACCGCCGGCTGCTGCTGCGCCGCCTCGTGGCGGAACTCGCCAAGGACCTGCTGTCGCGCCGCTTCGCGCTGCCCCAGCTCCGCGGCGTGCTGCGCGCAGCCGCCCTCCAGCGGACGATCTTCACCGCACCGGCCGACGAGATCGTGGCGCGCTACCCCGAGATCCAGCTGCGGATCATCGAGCAGCACGGGGCGTGACGATGGCGGCAGGCCCGCACCGGAGGCTCATCCGCTCGGAGGCCGCTCCCCCCGCGGCACGAAGAACGGCGTCGGCTCCAGTTCCGCGTCCTCATGCGCCACCATGCGGGGAAAATGCGCGTCGGCCTGTGCCACGAACAGGTCGCGCACCAGCGCCTGGGCCAGCCGCGTCGCCCCGATGCCGAGGCCCGGGATGTCGCCGGCCAGCGCCCCGTGGCTGAGGGTGACGCCCCAGTTGAAGACGTGCAGCAGGCCCAGATCCGGCAGCTGGCCCGGCACCCGCTCCAGCATCTGCATCCCGTCGCCGAGATAGGGGAAGCGCGCGGCGTCCGGATGCGCCTCGGCCTCCGCCGCCGGCACCCGCTCGCCCCAGGTCAGCACCGCGTCCCGGAACGCCTCCAACTCCGGCCGGCGCGTCAGGTCGATGTCGAAGCCGACCGCCACCACGGCGGCGTCGACCGGGTAGCGTCCCTGCGCGGTCTCGACCACCAGCCCGTCCGGTGTCTCCGCGATCCCGCTCCAGCCCTCGCCGAACCGCACCGCGAAGTTCGGGTGGCGGGTGCAGCGCAGGACCGATTCGTGCGGTGGCGGCGTACCCTCTCCCATCATGAAGGTCGTAAAGGCCCAGCGCCGCGCGTCGTCGAGGGCGGCGTAGCCGCGCAGGAAGCCCGGGAAGGCGGCCCATTTCGACTTGTTGACCTGCGGAAACTGCGACCGGCGCACGAACAGGGTCACCTCGGCGGCGCCGGCCTCGAGCGCCGTCGCGGCGTTGTCGATCGCCGAGGCCGAGGCACCGAGCACCGCGACACGGCCGCCGCGGAACCGCGAAAAGTCGATCGGGTCGGAGGAGTGGAACAGGCGCCCCTCGCCGCCCCGGGCGAAGGCCGGCATCCGCCGCCCGCCCGAGCCGTCGCGGCCGCAGGCCAGCACCACCTTGCGGGCATGGACCGTCTCCGGGCCGCCCGGCCCCTCGATCGCGGCGCCGATCAGCCCGTCCGCCGGCCATAGCCGGACGAGGCGGGTGTCGTTCTCCACCGGCACGCCGACGGTGTCGCGCACGAACAAGAGGTAGCGCAGCCAGTCGAGGCGCGGGATCTTGTACAGGGTGCGCCAGCCCTCCTCGCCGCTTTGCGCCTCCCACCAGGCCCGGAAGGTGAGGGAGGGGATGCCCAGATCCGGGCCGGTCAGATGCTTGGGCGAGCGCAGGGTCTCCATCCGGGCGAAGGTGCCCCACGGCCCCTCGGCGCCGCGCGGCGCCTGGTCGATCACCCGGATGTTCGCGACGCCCTCGCGCAGGAGCGCGAAGGCGGCGGTCTGGCCGCACATCCCGGCCCCGACCACCAGCACGTCGAGGGCGGGGCGCCCGTCCGGGCCGATGACCGGCAGGGTCCAGGGCGCGGGGGGGTGGTTGAGGCGGGCGAGGTCGCGGCGCACCTCGGAGGCGAGGGCCGTGAGACCCTTCACGGCTGCGGCGTCCTGGTGGATATCCATGCCCGTTCCTTGCATGCCCGTCCCGGAGGTCCCGATGGTCGAACTGTCCTGCTTCTACAGCCTGTCCTCGCCCTGGTCCTATCTCGGCGGGCCGCAGCTTCAGGACATCGTGCGCCGCCACCGCGCCCGGCTGGTGCTGAAGCCGTTCGACTTCCAGGAGGTGGTGCCGAAGACCGGCGGCGTGCCGATCCGGACCCGGCCGCAGCCGCGTCGCGATTATCATGCCGTCGAGCTCGCCCGCTGGAGCGACTATCTCGGCCTGCCGCTGACCGTGACGCCCCGGCATTACCCGATGGAGAACCCGGCGCCGAACTGGAACAAGCATGCCGGCTGGACCGTCATCGCGGCGCAACTCGCCGGGCTCGACGCCTTCCCGCTCTCGCATGCCATCCTGCGGGCCCTGTGGGCCGAGGAGCGCGACATCGCCGATCCCAACACGCGCCGGACCATCGCCGACGAGAACGGCTATGACGGCGCGGCGCTCGTCGCCGCCGAGGGCAGCGCGGCGGTCCAGGCCCAGTATCGCCGCAACGGCGAGGAGGCGGAGCGCCTCGGCGTGTTCGGCTCGCCGACGATCGTGCTCGACGGCGACTTGTTCTGGGGCCAGGACCGGCTCGGCTTCGTCGACCGGGCGCTGGCGCGGCGCGCCGCCCGGGACAGGGGCTGACTTCACGCAGGCCTGGCCAGAGCCGGGTGCATGGCGCCCGGCCTCCATCATGCGACAAGGAGGGGTGGGGCAGAGCCTAACAATGCCCCTGGATGGGCGAGGAAAGATGCACAACAGCGAGGCGATCTGGCGGCACGTCGAGGCGCACGCGGCGGCGTTCACGGCCTTCTCGGACCGGGTCTGGGAGATGCCGGAACTGAACTTCCAGGAGGTGCGCTCGGCGGCCGAGCACACCGCGATGCTCCGCGCCCACGGCTTCCGGGTGACCGAGGGCATCGACGGCATGCCGACCGCCATGATGGGCGAGGCCGGCGCGGGCGGTCCGGTCATCGCGATCCTCGGCGAATACGACGCCCTGCCGGGCCTGAGCCAGGAGGCGGGCATCGCCGAGCACCGGCCCCGCCCGGGCGAGGGCGCCGGCCACGGCTGCGGCCACAACCTGCTCGGCGCCGGCGCGCTGCTGGCCGCCACCGCCGTCAAGGACTGGCTCGCCCAGGAAGGCCTGCCCGGCCGCGTGCGCTATTACGGCTGCCCGGCCGAGGAGGGTGGCGCCGCCAAGACCTTCATGGTCCGCGACGGCGTCTTCAAGGACGTCGACGTCGCGATCACCTGGCATCCGGGGCCGTTCGTGTCGATCTGGGAGCCGGTCTCGCTGGCGATCCAGCTCATCGACTTCAGCTTCGCCGGCAAGGCCTCGCATGCGGCGGCGGCCCCGCATCTCGGCCGCTCGGCCCTCGACGCGGTCGAATTGATGAATGTCGGCGTCAACTACCTGCGCGAGCACATGCCGAGCGATGCGCGGGTGCATTACGCCTATCTCGATGCCGGCGGCATCGCCCCGAACGTCGTCCAGGCGAGCGCCACCGTGCGCTACCTCGTGCGCGCCGCCGACCTGCCCGCCCTCCTCGACCTCGCGGCCCGGGTGGGCAGGATCGCCGAAGGCGCGGCGCTCATGACGGAGACCACCGTGACGAGCCGGGTGGTGAGCGCGATGTCGAACCTGCTCGCGAACCCGCCGCTGGAGCAGGCGCTGCACGCCAACCTGATGCGGCTCGGCCCGCCGCCCTTCGACGCCGAGGACCGCGCCTTCGCGGAACAGATCCGGGCGACGCTGACCCGTGAGGACATCGTCTCGGCCCATCGCCGGTTCGGCGTGCCGGTGACCGATGCGCCGCTCTGCGACACGGTGGTGCCGCTCGGCGCCAACGGCGAGCGGATGATGGGCTCGACCGATGTCGGCGACGTGAGCTGGGCGGTGCCGACCGTGCAGGCCCGCGGCGCCACCTACGCCATCGGCACCCCCGGCCATTCCTGGCAGATGACCGCGCAGGGCAAGACCCCGGCGGCGCACAAGGGCATGATCCACGTCGCCAAGGCGATGGCCGGCACCGCGGTCGACGTCCTGCGCGACCCCGACCTGCTCGCCCGCGCCAAGGCCGACCACGCCGAGCGCTTACGGCGCACACCCTATGTCAGCCCACTGCCGGCGGACCTGGCGCCGCCGCTCGACATGGCGGGGTGAGACGCGGCGGGGGCCGCGGGGCTGTCCGGGGAAAACCCTTTTGAAAATCGATCGCGGGATCCCCTCTCCCGGATGGGAGAGGGGATCCCGCGATCGAAGACCGCGCAGGGTGGAGACGGTGCCGCAAGAAGACTGAACCGTTCCGCTGCCAGCACGACAGTTCGAGCCTTACACGGAAGCGTGTCACCCTTACCCCCGGCCCCTCTCCCGGCCGGGAGAGGGGGGATCCGCTCCGTATGCTTGATTCGATGTTACCCCAGACAGCCCTGTTTCTCTTGGTGTTTCAGGACTGAAGACCACAGGCCTTGCGGTAAAAACCCAATCAGACTCACTGTGCGAGGATCTGCCAGGAGTGGAAAGCGGACCGTGACAGTGTCAGGATGAGGGTGCGAAGGAGACCTCGCACGTGAAGGTTACAATCCGGCCTGCCACTTCAAACGACGCCGATGATATCAGTCGCATCGTCATCGCCGCTCTACGTGAAACCAACGCAAAAGATTATTCGGAAGCAGTAATTGCGCGGGTCGAGCAGGGTTTCTCACCTGTGTCAGTATTCGAGTTGCTGACAAAGCGCCTCGTGTTCGTTGCCGAGGGGGAGGATGGTATCGTCGGCACGGCAAGCCTTGATGGCCGCGTAGTGCGGACGGTCTTCGTTGCTCCAAAGCATCAAGGCATTGGAATCGGGAAAGCCTTGATGGCCGCGGTCGAGATGGAAGCGGTCGAGCAGGAAATCGCGGCACTCACTGTGCCTTCATCCGTGACGGCCGAAAAATTCTACGCCAAGCTGGGGTTCACGGCGGTGCGCGAGAGCTACCATGGCGATGAGCGGACGATAATCATGGAACGAGCGCTCCTCAGGCCAACGAAGGGAGCCTAAATGTCGGAAGCAGCTCCCTGCATGGTCAACCTGATGAGGTTTCGACCATAGCGCATCCGCCCGCCGCCCCCGCGATTCCGCCCTTTGCCTCAAATGCTACCGATGCGCCCCACCATGAGGACAGATCTCCCTCCGTAGGGTCGTCCCCGATGGAGGCGCCTGCACCCGCAATGCGGCAACCGGCCCGAAGGCTCCGTCGCTCGCGGGAACGGAACGGGTCATGATCGTCACGAGTGCGTCCTTGCTGGGGCAGATCCTCACGAACCGGACATCGTCCGGTTTCCTCCCGCCAAGGCTGGTCCGGCCCCGCCGGAGGCTCAGCCCCCGGCCAGGCCCGAGCCATCCTCGACGCCCGCAGCCGTGACGATGTCGCCGTCGACGTTCGACGCGCTGTTCGCGCTCCAGGCGTCGCCGCGAGGCGCCGTCGCTCCCCCGGACACGTCCGCGCCGATGGTCGCCCCGGCATCGGGCGCCGATTCGGGCCCGCCGCGAACGAGGGCCCGGACTGCCGTGGATCCCGACCTGGTGCGGGCGATCACCGCGGCCCTCGACAGCCGGACCGGCGACGGCGCCGGCCCCGCCGCCATGGGCCGGCGCTCGCCCGTCTCGCTGGAAACCTCGATCTCCCGCCAAAACAGCCTCTGGGACGCCTTGGAACTGGCGGGACAGGCGCAGTCATCGGATGCCGCGTCGGGACGAGCCGCGTTCCAGTGACGGCATGGTCGCGCGCGTCGTCGACGACGCGTCAGCTCAGCAAGTCGCTGTGCTCGCGGTGGCGGCGCAGCCACGACGCGGCGTAGCCGCAGAGCGGCCGGAGGCGCACGCCCTCCGCCCGCGCCGCCTCGGCCACGCTCCGCATCAGCCGGTCGGCGGTGCCGGTGCCGCGCAAGGCGGGCGGCGCGTAGACGTAGGCAATGACGAGAGTGCCGGGCTGGCGGCGGTAATCGGCATAGGCGACCTCGCCGTTCACCTCGAGCTCGAACCGGCTCCGCTCCGGGTTGTCGCGCATGGGGGCCTTCTTCCGGCGTTCGACGGGCGGGAACTCGACGGGCAGGGATTCCCCCAGGCACGAGCATGAGACGGCAAGCCGCGGAGGCGCAAGGCGGTTCCGCCCCGGGATCGCGGGCCCGCGCCGCTCGGTTCCGTCCGGCTTCCCGGCGTGGTAGCGAGGCCCGGTCCCGCCCTCGAACCCGTCGCCCGCTGCATGAACCCCATCTTTGCCGACCTGCCGACCACCGTGTTCGAGGTGATGTCGGCGCTCGCCCGGGAGACCGGCGCCGTGAATCTCGGCCAGGGCTTCCCCGACGATCCCGGCCCGGCCGACGTGCGCGCCAAGGCCGCCGAGGCGGTGGTGGAGGGCTGGAACCAATACCCGCCCATGATGGGGCTGCCGGAGCTGCGCCGGGCCGTCGCGCAGCACTACGCCCGCTGGCAGGGGCTCGATCTCGACCCCGACACCGAGGTGATGGTGACCTCGGGCGCCACCGAGGCCCTGGCCGGCGCCCTGATGGCCTTGATCGAACCCGGCGACGAGGTCGTGCTGTTCGAGCCGATGTACGACGCCTACCTGCCGCTGGTGCGCCGGGCCGGCGGCGTGCCGCGCTTCGTCACCCTGACCCCGCCGCACTTCCGGATCACGGAAGATGCCCTCGCCGCCGCCTTCTCGCCGCGCACGAAGGTCGTGCTGCTCAACAACCCGCTCAACCCGTCGGCCACGATCTTCCCCGACGAGGACCTGGAGCTGCTCGCCGGCTTCTGCCAGCGTTTCGACGCGGTGGCGCTCTGCGACGAGGTCTGGGAGCACGTCGTCTTCGACGGCCGCCGCCATCGGCCGTTGATGGCCGTCCCGGGCATGCGCGAGCGCACGGTGAAGATCGGCTCGGCGGGCAAGATCTTCTCCCTCACCGGCTGGAAGGTCGGTTTCGTGATGGCGCCGCCCCACCTGATGCGGGGCCTGGCCAAGGCGCACCAGTTCCTCACCTTCACCACGCCGCCGAACCTCCAGGCGGCGGTGGCCTACGGCCTCTCGAAGGACGACACCTATTTCGAGGACATGCGCACCGACTTTGCCCGGGCGCGCGACCGCTTCGCCGGCGGCCTGAGCGCTCTCGGCTTCAGCGTGCTGCCCTCCGCCGGCACCTACTTCCTCAACCTCGACATCGCGCCCCTCGGCGAGAGCGACGACGTCGCCTTCTGCGAGCGGCTGGTGCGCCGGCACGGCGTCGCGGCGATCCCGGTGAGCGCCTTCTATGCCCACCGGCCGGTGCGGACGATCGTGCGGTTCTGCTTCGCCAAGCGCGACGACACCCTCGACCGCGCCCTCGAGCGACTGCGCGGCCTCGCGCCCGGGCGCGCCGCCTGATGCGGGGGCTCCTTGTCGGACAGGGGGGCCGGGGCCACATCCTGGTTCATGAGCACCACGCACCCGCTCCGGAGCCCCGGGATGACCTCTTCGCAGACGGCCGGCCATGTCCCGCCCTTCGGGGCCGGGGCGTTCGGGCAAGGGACCGATTACAAGGCGACCGATTACAAGGCGACCGACTTCAAGGACGACACGCTCGGCCTGCGCGCCAGGGCCGGCCAGGCCATGGCGGGCTCGACGCCCGAGCAGGTGATGGCGCGGCTCGACCTGCTGGCGCATGTCCTCGACACCGCGATCCTGCTGCCGGGCAACCGGCGCATCGGCCTCGACGCGATCGTCGGCCTGATCCCGGTGATCGGCGACGCGATCACCACGGCGATCTCGTCCTACATCGTCTGGGAGGCCCGCCGCCTCGGCGCGCCGCGCTGGCTGATCGCCCGCATGGCGGCCAACGTGGCGATCGACGGGGTGATCGGTGCGGTGCCGCTGGTCGGCGACCTGTTCGATGCCGCCTTCAAGGCCAATCGCCGCAATGTGCAGTTGCTGCGCCGCCACCTCGAGCGCAGCGGCGCGCTGAAGCCCAGCGTGATCGACGTCACCGCCACGCGCCTCGACTGATCCTCACCGCCCGACCGGGGGACGCCGCATGAACCAGCGCCCCCCGGCTCCGGAACTCGACGCGATTCCCGTCACCTCGCCGGCGGCGGGCCCGGTGAGCCTGCCGCTCCCGGGCCCGACCGGCACCGGGCGGCTGTCGCCGCTCAACCGGCGGCGGCTGGCGAACTTCAAGGCGAACCGCCGCGGCTACTGGTCGTTCGTGCTGTTCTGCGTCCTGTTCGTCGGCAGCCTGTTCGCCGAGTTCATCGCCAACGACCGGCCGATCGTCGTCTCCTACAAGGGCGAGATCCTGTTCCCGATCGTGGTCGACTACCCGGAGGAGACGTTCGGCGGCTTCCTCGCCCGCACCGACTACCGCGATCCGGTGATCGCCAAGGAGATCGCCCAGAACGGCTGGGCGATCTGGCCGCCGATCCATTTCTCCTACGACACCCACAACCTCGACCTGCCGGTTCCGGCTCCTGCCCCCCCGACCTGGCTGCTCACCAATGCCCAGTGCAAGGCGGTGGCGGAGAAGAGCGGCGGCACGACCTGCCGCGACATCGAGTGGAACTGGCTCGGCACCGACGACCAGGGCCGCGACGTCGTCGCCCGGCTCCTCTACGGTTTCCGCCTCTCCGTGCTGTTCGGCCTCACCCTGGCGCTGGTCTCGTCGGTGATCGGGGTGCTGGCCGGCGCGGTGCAGGGTTATTTCGGCGGCTGGGTCGATCTCGTGTTCCAGCGGGTGATCGAGATCTGGACCGCGATCCCGTCGCTCTACCTCTTGATCATCATCTCGTCGATCATCACGCCGAGCTTCTTCGTGCTGCTCGGGATCCTGCTCTTGTTCTCGTGGGTGTCGCTGGTCGGCGTGGTGCGGGCGGAGTTCCTGCGCGCGCGCAACTTCGAGTACGTGCGGGCCGCCCGGGCGCTCGGGCTCTCCAACGCCCGCATCATGTTCCGCCACCTCCTGCCCAACGCCATGGTGGCGACGCTGACCTTCCTGCCCTTCGTGCTGAACGGCTCGATCACGACGCTCACCTCGCTCGACTTCCTCGGCTTCGGCCTGCCGCCGGGCTCGCCGTCGCTCGGCGAGATGCTGGCGCAGGGCAAGGCGAACCTCCAGGCGCCGTGGCTCGGGCTGACGGGGTTCGCGGTGATCGCCGTGACCTTGAGCCTTCTGATCTTCGCCGGCGAGGCGGTGCGGGACGCGTTCGATCCGCGGAAATCGTTTCGATGACGTCCTACGGGTCACACCATACGGTCGGCACGCCGATCTCAGGCAGGGAAGCATCCCCTCTCCTATGCGGGAGAGGGGATCCCGCGCTGTATCGTTGTTGATACGCTTCAGTATCCAATCAGCTCACTTCGTCGGGTCGATCAGCGTCAGCTTGCCCTCGAACGGCTTGTCCTGCTTCGTGGTCGCGGTGCAGCCGTAGGTGTACTCGCCCGGCGCGATGGTGCGCAGGCGGATCGCGCCCTTGCCGTTGGCCTTGACCAGATAGGCGTCGTTGCTCGCCACGTGGACGACGTCGCCGTCGTGGTGCAGCACGTTCTTGTTCTGGAAGATCTGCGGCGCGGTGAGCGAGACCTGCTCGCTCGACTGGTTGATCACGTGCAGGTCGACATTGGTCTGGGCCGGCAGGCGCAGCTCGGCGGGGGCGCAGCGCGGCACGCCGTTCTCGGCGGTGATCGTCACCTCGACGGGCGGCATCGCGTCGGTCTTGGGCGGCGGCAGGTCGTTGGCGGCCTGCGCTCCGCCGGTCAGGGCGGCGAGCAGGAACGCGGCAGCAGCGGCGCGGGCGGGGAACGTCATCGGGGGCCTCTCGGAGAGGGTGAGAAAGGTCGAGGCCAGAACGCCAGGTTGCGTCCGATGTTTCCTCGCCCGTCCCGATCGGCCCGCGACCCGATGCCCCCGGGCGCGATGGCCAGGCGATAACAAATATTCTCGGGGGCGCGCCCGCCGGAGACGAAGCATCTCTGCACGGCGCGGAAATTGCCACGCTTCGTCCATTGCGCCGGCGCTGCGTTGCAGCAAGGATGGCGCCCGCAACACGACGGGGTTCAGGGATGATCATCGACCGCCGCGACGCCCTCAAGCGGGCCGGCCTCCTCGCCCTCGGCACCGCGGCCTGGAGCCCGGCGGCCCTGACGCGGGCCATGGCGCAGGGGGCTGCCCAGGCGCCCCGGCGCGGCGGCGTGCTGACGGTGCAGCTCAACGGCGAGCAGCGGGTGCTGAACCCGGCGATCCGCGCCTCGACCGGCGTCTACGTCATCACCTCGAAGATCGTCGAGCCGCTGGTCGACCTCGACCAGGACGGCAAGCCGGCCGGCGTGCTCGCGACCTCCTGGGAGGCGACGCCCGACGGCAAGACCGTGACCTTTCGGCTCCGCCAGGGCGTGACCTGGCACGACGGCAAGCCGTTCACCTCCGCGGACGTGCAATACACCGCGATGGAGCTGTGGAAGAAGTACCTCAACTACGGCACCCAGCTTCAGCTCTACCTGGAGGCGGTGGATACGCCCGATCCGCACACGGCCGTGTTCCGCTACGCCCGGCCGATGCCGCTGAACCTGCTGCTGCGGGCGCTCTGCGACCTCGGCTACGTCGCGCCCCGGCACGTCTTTCAGGGCACCAACGTGCTGGAGAACCCGGCCAACACCGCGCCGATCGGCACCGGCCCGTTCAAGTTCGTGTCCTACGAGCGCGGCCAGCACGTCATCGCCGAGCGCAATCCCACCTACTGGCGCGAGGGCTTTCCCTATCTCGACCGGATCGTCTGGCGCTTCATCACCGACAAGGCGGCGGCCTCGGCGGCTCTGGAGACCGGCCAGGTCCAGCTCTCGACCTACAACGCGCTGGCCCTCGCCGATCTCGACCGGTTGAAGACGGACAAGCGCTTCACCGTGTCGAGCAAGGGGCTGGAGGCCAACGCCTTCAACAACACCCTCGAGTTCAACACCCGCCGCAAGGAGCTCGCCGACGTGCGGGTGCGCCGGGCGATCGCGCATGCCATCGACGTCCCGTTCTTCATCGAGAACTTCATCTACGGCCTCGGCCAGCCGGCGACCGGACCGATCCCGTCCTCCTCGACCGCCTTCTACCCGAGCAACCCGGCCCCCTACCCGCTCGACCCGAAGAAGTCGGCGGCGCTCCTCGACGAGGCCGGGTTCAAGCGCGGGGCCGGCGGCACCCGGTTCTCGCTCAAGCTCGTCCCGATCATGAACGGCGAGGACGTGCCGCTGCTCGCCACCTTCATCCAGCAATCGCTGCAGGCGGTGGGGATCAAGGTCGACATCGTCAACCTCGACACGGCGGGCGCGCTCTCCACCGTCTACCGCGACTGGAACTTCGATCTCGCCACCGGCTGGCACCAGTATCGCGGCGACCCGGCGGTCTCGACCACGGTCTGGTACCGCTCCGGCTCGCCGAAGGGCGCGCCGTGGACCAACCAGTACGGCTGGCAATCCGACCTCGTCGACCGCCTCACCGACGAGGCGGCGAGCGAGCTCGACCCGGAGAAGCGCAAGGCCCTCTACGCCCAGTGGGTGAAGGCGGTGAACGACGAGATCCCGGTCTGGATGATGACCGAGCGCACCTTCCTGTCGGCGACGAGCACGCGCGTGCACGGCGATCACAACACCCCGCGCTGGGGCTCGGCCGACTGGCACGATGCGTGGATCGAGGCGTGAGATCGTCGTCGATGACGCGCGCGACGGGGAACCCTCCCCCCTCTGCGGGGGAGGGTGGCCCCCGGAGGGGGCCGGGAGAGGGGACGCCGCTGCCGGAGAAGTCGCGACCATGATGACGGGCGCCATCTGGATCAGCGTCGCGCTGCCCCTCTCGGCGGGACTTCGTCCCGCTGCGCCTGCTCCGCAGGCCACCCTCCCCCGCAGAGGGGGGAGGGGTGCCGGAGCCACCCTGGAAACAGGACGGGCCCACCCATGACCATCCTCCTCCTGGCGCTGCGCCGCCTCGCCGCCAGCGTGCCGACGCTCCTCGTCATCCTGGCGGGGCTCTTTCTGCTGCTCCAGCTCGCCCCCGGCGACACGGTCGATGCCCTGATGGCCCAGATGGGCGGCGGTGACCCGGCGACGGCCGACGAGCTGCGCCGCTATTACGGGCTCGACCTGCCGGCGGCGGCCCAGCTCGCCCGCTACCTGGGGCGGCTGGTCCAGCTCGACCTCGGCCAGTCGGCGATCTACGGCAAGCCGGTCGCGACGGTGATCGCCGAGCGGCTGCCGGTGACGCTCCTCCTGATGGGGGCCTCCCTCAGCCTCGCCTTCCTCGGCGGGATCGTGCTGGGCGTGCTCGCGGCGCGGCGGATCGGGCAATGGCCCGACACGCTGATCTCGACCTTCGGGCTGATGTTCTACGCCACGCCGTCGTTCTGGTTCGGCCTGATGGGGATCGTGCTGTTCGCGATCCATCTCGGCTGGCTGCCGGCCGGCGGCTTCGAGGAGGTCGGCGCCGGCTATGCCGGGCTGACCCGGATCCTCGACATCGCCCGCCACCTCGTCCTGCCGACCCTGACGCTGGCCCTCGTGTTCCTCGCGACGTATCTCAGGATCATGCGCGCCTCGATGCTGGAGGTGATGAGCCTCGACTATGTCCGCACCGCCCGCGCCAAGGGATTGGGCGAGACCGGCGTGATCGTGCACCATGCCCTGCGCAACGCGCTCCTCCCGATGGTGACCCTGGTGGGGCTCCAAGCCGGCACGATGCTCGGCGGCTCGGTGGTGGTGGAAAGCGTGTTCGCGCTGCCCGGCCTCGGGCGCCTGGCCTACGAATCGGTGGTGCAGCGCGACCTCAACACCCTGCTCGGCATCGTGTTCGTCTCGGCGCTCCTCGTCATCACGGTCAATTTCGTGGTCGACCTGATCTACGGCCGGCTCGATCCGCGCATCGCGGCGGGGCGCTGACGCGATGGCGGCTGTGACACGCTATCTGCGCAACCCGGCGGCGCTTCTCGGCGCCGTGCTGCTCCTCCTCGTCGTCGCGGTGGCGCTCGCCGCCCCGGTGCTGTTCCCCAAGGACCCGCTCGGCCTCGCCGGCCGGCCGCTGCAATGGCCCTTCGCCAACCCGAAGGTCTGGCTCGGCACCGACGCGAGCGGGCGCGACATCGCCGCCCAGATCTTCCACGGCGCCCGGGTGTCGCTGCTGATCGGCCTCGTCGCGACGGTGATCGCCATCGCGATCGGCATCGCGGTCGGGGCGGTGGCGGGGTTCTACGGCGGGATCGTCGACGACCTGCTGATGCGGGTGACGGAAGCGTTCCAGACCCTGCCGAACTTCCTGCTGCTCCTCGTGCTCGTCGCGGTGTTCGGCTCGGACATCACCACCGTCACGGTGGCGATCGGCCTCGTCTCCTGGCCGGCCCCGGCGCGGCTCACCCGGGCGGAGTTCCTGACCTTGCGCAACCGCGAATTCGTCCAGGCCTGCCGGGTGCTCGGCATGGGCGATGCCCGCATCATCGCCCGCGAGATCCTGCCCAATGCGCTCCCGCCGGTGATCGTCTATGCCAGCGTGGTGATGGCGGTGGCGATCCTGCTCGAGAGCGCGCTCGCCTTCCTCAACCTGTCGGACCCGAACGTCGCCTCCTGGGGCAACCTGATCGGCGCCGGGCGCGGCGTGCTGCGCACCCAATGGTACGTCTCGGCGATTCCGGGCGTCGCGATCCTGGTGACGGTGCTCGCCGTGTCGCTGGTCGGCCAAGGCCTCAACGACGCCCTCAACCCGCGCCTGCGCGGCCCGGCTCCGGTGAAGGCTGCACCATGAGCGGACTCCTCTCGATCGAGAACCTCTCGGTCCGCCTGCCGCCGGGGGCCGACCGCAGCCACGCGCTGACCGGCGTCTCGCTCGCCGTCGCGAAGAACGAGATCCTGTGCGTCGTCGGCGAGTCCGGCTCGGGCAAGTCGGTCCTGGCCAACACGGTGATGCGGCTGCTGCCGCCTGGCGTGCGGCCCGATGCCGGCGCGGTGCTGTTCCGGGGCCGCGACCTCGTCGGCGTCCCGGAGGCCGAGATGCGGCGCCTGCGCGGGCGTGAGATCGGCATGATCTTCCAGGAGCCGATGACGGCCCTGAACCCGCTGCGGCGGGCCGGCGACCAGATCGCCGAGACGTTCCGCATCCACACCACGCTCCGTGCCCGCGAGATCCGCGAGAAGGCCCTGGCGCTGCTCGCCGAGGTGCGGATGCCGGACCCGGTGGCGGCGTTGCGAGCCTATCCGCACGAATTGTCCGGCGGGCAGCGCCAGCGGGTGATGATCGCCATGGCGCTGGCACTGGAGCCGGCGCTCCTGATCGCCGACGAGCCGACGACCGCGCTCGACGTGACGACGCAAGGGCGCATCCTGGCGCTGATCCGCGAGATCCAGGCGCGGCGCGGCATGGGCGTGCTGTTCATCACCCACGATTTCGGCGTGGTGGCGGAGATCGCCGACCGGGTCGCGGTGATGCAGTCCGGCCGCCTCGTCGAGGAAGGGCCGGCCGATGCCGTGCTCAACCGGCCGCGGGCGCCCTACACCCGGGCGCTGATCGCCGCAGTGCCGCCGCTGCTGCCGCGCGCCCGGTCCGGCACCGCCGCGCCCGCCATCCTGACGCTCGAGGGCGTCTCGAAGACCTACCGCAAGGGCGGCGGGCTCATCCCCGGCCGGGCCCGGGTCACCCACGCCGTCAGGCAGGTGAGCCTGTCGCTGCCGCGGGGCACGACGCTCGGCATCGTCGGCGAATCCGGGTCCGGCAAGTCGACCCTCGCCCGCTGCATCGTGCGCCTGCTCGATCCCGATACCGGCTCGATCCGCCTCGGCGACACCGATCTGGCCGCCCTCTCGCGTCGCGCCATGCGGGGGCAGGCGGGCCGGGTGCAGATGGTGTTCCAGGACCCCTTCGCCTCGCTCAACCCGCGCCGCCGGGCCGGCGAACTGGTGGCGCAGGGGCCGATGCTCCAGGGCGTCTCCCGCCGCGACGCGCTGGCGAAGGCGCGCGAGCTGTTCGGCCTCGTCGGGCTCGATCCGGCAGCCATGGACCGCCTGCCGCACGAATTCTCCGGCGGCCAGCGCCAGCGCATCGGGCTCGCCCGGGCCCTTGCCATGGAACCGGAGGTGCTGGTCGCCGACGAGCCGGTCTCGGCCCTCGACGTCTCGGTCCAGGCCCAGGTGCTGGCCCTGCTCGACAGCCTGCGCGACCGGCTCGGCCTGTCGATGCTGTTCATCACCCATGACCTGCGGGTCGCCGGCCAGATCTGCGACCGCATCGCGGTGATGAAGGACGGCGCCGTCGTCGAAGCCGGCCCGACCGCCGAGGTCTTCGCCGCCCCGCAGGCCGCCTATACCCGCGCCCTCCTGGACGCGGTGCCCGGCCGCGCCTGGATCCCCGGCCGCCCGCACGTTCCCGCCGCCTGAATCGCCCGCGGTCTGAGAAGGACAATCCATGCCCCTCACCCTCGACCACCTCGTCATCGCGGTCGCCGATCTCGACGCCGCCTTCGCCGATTACTCCCGCCTCGGCTTCACGGTGATCCGCGGCGGCGAGCATCAGAACGGCATCACCCACAACGTCCTGGTGGTGCTGGCGGACGGCGCCTACCTGGAGCTGATCGCCTTCAAGGCGCCGGAGCCCGGCAACCGCTGGTCCGAGGTCTATCACCGTGCCGGGGAAGGCTTCCTCGACCACGCGCTCCTGCCCTCCGACATCGATGCCGACGTGAAGGCGGCGCAAGCGCGCGGGCTCGACATCGCCGATCCGGTCCCCGGTGGCCGCTTCCGGCCCGACGGCGCCCGCCTCGACTGGAAGACCGCTCGGGCCCCGGGCTCCGACGTGCCGTTCCTGTGCGGCGACGTCACGCCCCGCTCCTTGCGCGTGCAGGAGGGCGACGTGCGCCGCCACGACAACGGCGTCACCGGGGTCAAGTCGGTCACGGTGGCGGTGCGCGACGTCGAGGCCTCGCGCGCCCGCTACGCCGCGCTGCTCGGCACCGGGGCCGAGGCGCCTTTGATCGAGGCGGAGATCTTGGGGGGGCCGGCCCGCGCCGTGACCCTGCCGCTCGGGCCCGACACCACCGTCACGCTGGCGAGCCCGGCGGGGACGGGCGGGGCGCTGGCCGAGGCGCTCGCCGCCCGGGGCGAGGGACCGGTCGCTGCCGTGTTCCGCGCCGGCGATGCGGCGGGCGACCTCGACCTCGCCCTCACCCACGGGGCGCGGCTGGCGATCGTGGCGGGCTGAGCGGCCATGGCGCCGTGATGCCGTTCCCGGACGCGGCCTTGCGGACACGGAATCACGTGGCCGGATCCAGCGGCGGCAGGTGGAGCAGCACCGCCTCGACCTCCGCCGCCGGATGCCGCGGATAGCGGGCCATGACCAGCGGATCGTGGCCGGGCACGATCCGGTCGGGGTCGCCCGCGAGCCGCCCGAGCCGACGCCAGCTCTCGATCATCGCGGCGATGTCGACGACGATCGGGAAGGGGTTCTGCTGGGCGAGGTTGGCGTAGAAGTGGGCCGCATCCGAGGCCAGCACGACCGGCCCGCGCGCCGTCTCCACCCGCACGCATTGTAGCCCGCGCGTGTGCCCCGGCACGGCATGGACCGTGACGCCCGGGGCGATCTCGCCATCGCCGTCCACGAAGGCGACCCGGCCCTCATAGACCTTGCGCACCATCGCGCAGACATCCTCCACCGCGAAGGCGCCGCGCAGGCGCGCATGGCCCATGCAGCGCCCGGTCGCGTAGGCCATCTCGGAATCCTGGAGATGGAAGGTCGCGTTCGGGAATGCCGACAGGTTGCCGGCGTGGTCGTAGTGCAGATGCGTGACGATCACGTCGCGCACCTCGGCCGGATCGACGCCGAGACGCCGCAGCCCCTCCAGCGGATGCAGCACCATGGTGCGGCCGTAGGCGGCGCAGGCGGGCCCGTCGAAGCCGGTATCGACCACGACGGTGCGGGTGCCGTCGCGGATCACCCAGACGAAGTAGTCGATGGGCATCGGCGCATCGTGCGGGTCCCCGCCCTCCGGCGGGTCGAGGAGGTTCGCGGAGGCGGGGCGTGCGTGGGTCGCGTAGCGCAGGGCGAGAACCTCGTAGACCGCCACGGTCCCCTCCTCAGTCTTCAGTCGGCCTCGTCGCCAGGAACGCGTCGATCGCGGTGTGGTCCGCCTCCGCCCCGAGGTCGTCGAGGGCTTGCTGCCACAGGGCCGCGACGGCCCGCGACAGCGGTGCCGGGATCCCCTCGTGGCGCGCCAGATCGTCCGCCGTGCGCAGGTCCTTGGCCATCAGCGCCATCGAGAAGCCCGACGCGTAGGTCTTCGGGATCACGAAGGGCTTCAGCTTCACCTCGGTCGAGTTGTTGCGGCCGGTCGAGACGTTGAGAATGTCCGTCATCAGCGCGGGGTCGAGGCCGAAGCGCGCCCCGATCCGCAAGGCCTCGCAGGCCGCGGTGAGGCCCGCGGCCGACACGTAGTTGTTCAGCGCCTTCATGGCGTGGCCGGAGCCGACAGGCCCGGTCTCGAAAATCGAAGCCCCCAGGGCTTCGAGGAGCGGCCTCACCGCGGCGGCGGCGGTGATGTCCCCGCCCACCATGATGGCGAGGGTCCCGTCGCGCGCGCGCTTCACCCCGCCGGAGACCGGCGCGTCGAGGAGCACGATGCCCGCCCCGGCCAGCTCCTGGGCGAGCTCGCGGGTGCCGACCGGCGCCGACGAGCTCATGTCGATCGCGACCGCCCCCGGCGCGAGCTGGTCCGCCACCCCGTCGGGCCCGGTGAGGGCGGCGCGCACCGCACGGCCGTCCGGCAGCATCGTCACCACGACGCCCGCCCCCGCCGCGGCCTCCCGCGCCGAGGACGCCACCGTGCCGCCGGCGGCCGCGAAGGCGTCCGCTGCCGCCGGCGCGGGATCGAACCCGGCGACCGTCCACCCCGCCGCCACGAGGCGGCTCGCCATCGGCAGCCCCATCTTGCCGAGGCCCAGGAAGGCGATGCGGGTAGACGAACGGTCGATGCGCATGACGGGGTCGTGCCTCTGCTGTCCCGGAACGTCGTCGGCGCGTGCCGTCACGCCTTGTCGGGGATGGCCCCTTCCGCCTTGAGCACCTCGTGCGCGGCCTTGAACGCCTCGAGTCCGGCGGGAATGCCGCAATAGACGGTGGCGTGGAGCAGGATCTCCTTGATCTCGTCGACGGTGACGCCGTTGGCGAGCGCGCCCTTGACGTGGAGCTTGAGCTCCGCCGGCTTCGACAGGGCGGTCAGCATCGCCAGGTTGAGCATCGAGCGCGTCCGGCGGTCGAGCCCGTCGCGGGTCCAGGCATAGCCCCAGCACCATTCGGTGGTGATGCGCTGGAACGCCATCATGAAGTCGTCGGCCTTGGCAAGGCCGGCATCGACGTAGTCGGCGCCGAGCACCGCCCGGCGGACCTCGAGTCCCTTCTCGAACTGCTCGCTCTCGGCCATCGCGTCCTCCCTGGAGCGTCCTTTTGTCAGGACGGTAGCAGGCCGCAGGGCGGAGATCGACCGGGTTCGCCGCGAATGTCGGGTACGTTCGGGCCCGCCGATCCCGGGGCCGGCACCCTGCCAACCTCCCGCGGGCTCGCCGCAACCTTGTGGCGGACCCCCTTCGCGCTCTGCCCGAAGCCGGCCGACGCGGCAGGATCTCCTATCGAACACGGTCAGCCGCGCAGGGAGCGGGACGACAGGTCGCTCCATGTCGCCCATACGTCCTGCCAGGGGACGCCGATCGCGTCGATGGGCGTTGTACCGGCGGCGGACAGATAGGCGCCGACGACCGCGTGACCCATCGGATAGATCGCCGTGCCGGTCGGCAATTCCCTCCGGCGATAGATCCAGCCCCAATTCGACCGCGGGTCGGCCACGTCGGGCGTGATCTCGCGCAAATACTGATGCGTCAGGGGATTGCGCGCCTCGCGAACGAGCCATGGTTCGGCCTGCCCCAGGAACATCTCGCAATGCGTGGCCAATCCTTCCAGGACGATGGCTTCGCCGGCACAGATATCGGCGGCGCGAGGCCAGAATGGCTGCCGCATGCGCAGGACGTGATGCAGTTCGTGGATCGCCACGGCAGCGGCCCGAGGGCGCGCGACGCGGGGAAGCATGTCGCTGTAGGGATCGACGGAGATCCGGCAACTGTCCGGGGCAAGAGACAGACCACCGAAACCGTCCTCCGAGCCCATGAGCTCGTTCACGTGAACGGCAATCCCGATCCGTCCCAGCTCCAGATGCTGACCAAGAGCGGACACGCCCTCGCCGATCCCCGCACGGATCTCGGCCTCGAGGTCCGCCGGCAGGCGGCCCGAACCGTTGAAGACCACAATCTCGACCGTCATGGCGTCGCTTCCCGAGCGCGGACCTCGCCATGGGGCGGGAGTATACCGCGCGCGCCGGACCTTACGTCATGAGCGTCGCGGGACGCGGCATCTTTGTCGGCCACGGATGGTCGGGCGGGACGGTCGCGTGCCCCCGCATCCCGCACGCCGACATGATGCGTGCCGTCCCGTCGACCCGGAGCCGGCGCCGATTGCCGAAGAGGCAGCGTGGCCGGTGAAAAATCAAGCCGTCCCACCCTCGTACGGCATCCCGATGTTTATTCCATCTTTCCGCGTGCGCGGGGACACATCACGGCATTGTCCGGTCGAATATATTGTAATCATCGAGGGGTAAACGGCTCAAAGGGCCAAATATCCCCGATGAATGGAGATCGATTTCAGATGAAACCCTACCTCGCCGCCGCCATCACCGCGCTCGTCCTCGGGGCCGCTCCGCTGTCCTCGGCCCTGGCGTTCGACGGCCGCGCTCCTGCCAATCCGTTCTGGCCCCGCGATGTCGAGACCACCGGGTCGATCGGCGGTCGCGCCAATACCAGCGTGCCGTTCTACGGCTCCTGCCCGATGAGCTCGGCCGCCGAGGGCAATGCCCGGCAGCAGAACTTCCCGGTCAAGCAGTACGGCCAGACCGCCGGCGGCTACCGGTGCTGAGGGGACCCGAGGCGAGCGACGTGATGCTCGTGCGCGTCGTATCCTACGGCATGACCGGTGTGCTCGCGGGCGGCCTCGCCATGACGGTCGCGGGCACTGCCAGCGCCCCGATGACCCTGTAATCCTCAATGATCCTGTAATCCTCCAGGGCCGCCCACCGGGCGGCCCTCGTCGCAGGGGAAGACCGGGTTGGGCCAGACCCGCCACCGTCACCCGAAATACACACCTCCTGCGGAACCGTGGGCATACCCGGAAATCGCCGCAAACCGCCATCATCTCTCGGGCCCGACGGCGCGAGGCTTTCGTCGGCCCCGGGCCGTGCTGTCCGACGTGCGGTCGGGCGGCAAGCTTGGCACTTCGTTAAGCACTCGCTCTCATTCTCGCGCCAACACTTTCGGGAGACCCTCAGCGTGCGCGCTCTGACCTCTTACGGCCTTCCGCGCCTCGGCGCGGGCGCGGCGCTCGTCGCCGCCCTCTTCGTCACCGCAGCGCCCCAGGCCCAGGCGCGCGACAATGTCGGCGCGGCGATCATCGGCGGCGCGGCGGCCGGCGTCCTCGGCGGCGTCGCGGCCGGCGCGATCATGAACGGCATGCAGCCGCCCCCGGCCTACGCCCCGCCGCCGCCGGTCTACGCCGCGCCGCCGCCGCGCCGGGTCTATGTCGAGGAGCCCGAGACCGTGATCGTGCGCCCGCGCCGCGGCCCGATCTGCCATTTCGAGCGCCGCAAGGTGTGGCTCGACGACGAGTCCTTCACCTACAAGCGGGTCGAGGTCTGCGAGTAAGCCTCGCGGCCTCGCAGGATTGTCAGGGGCCGGCACCCGGGGACGGGGCCGGCCCTTCTCACGTCGGCACCCCGTCCTTCACCAGGATCCAGTCCTCGATCACCACGGCGTCGAGACCCGTCGTGGCGAACATCAGGATCGCGTCCTCGGCGGTGTGGAGGATCGGCTTGCCCATCACGTTGAAGCTGGTGTTGAGCAGGATCGGCACGCCGGTCCGCTCCGCGAAGGCGCGGATCAGGGCGGCATAGGCCGGGTTGCGCTCCTCGGTCACGCTCTGGAGCCGCCCGGTGCCGTCCTCGTGCACCACCGCCGGCACGTGGCGCCGCCTCTCCGGCCGCCAGACCAGGGTGCGCTCCATGTAGGGGCTGTCCTGGTAATCCTCGAACCAGTCCGGCCCGGCCTCGGCCAGGATCGAGGGCGCGAAGGGCCGGAACGCCTCGCGGTACTTCACCTTGCCGTTCAGGATCGCCTTGGCGTCGGCCGGGCGCGGATCGGCCAGGATCGAGCGGTTGCCGAGCGCCCGGGGCCCGAACTCGGCCCGCCCCTGCACCCAGCCGACGAGCCCGCCCGCCGCCAGGATCCCGGCAGCGGCCTGCGTCACGCCGTCATGGCCGAGATGCCGGAGGCGCGGCTCCCAGCCGACCATCCGCTCCAGCGGCTCGGTCGAGACGCGGGAGCCGAGATAGGGGGTGGCGAGCCGGCCCGGGCCGGTCCAGCCCGGATGGTCCTCCTCGAAGGCGAGCCAGGCCGCGCCCAGCGCGTTGCCGTCGTCGGCGGGCGCCGAGGGAACGTGCAGCCGCTGGAAGGCGCTGCGCCCGAGCAGGCGGCCGTTGTAGGACGAGTTCAGGGCGCAGCCGCCGGTGACGACGAGGTTCTCGTGCGGCGCCAGGCGCCCGGCCTCGGCGACCAGCACGTCCATCATCTCCGAGAACACCGCCTGGCCGCAGGCCGAGAGGTCGGCCCAGCCGTCCTCGCCGACATCCGCCGGGCGGCGGGCGCGGATCTCCCCGGCCACCGCCTGCACGGTGGCGGCATCCGAGAAGCGCAGGCGGCCGTTCTCGACCCGGTACAGGCGGCGCAGCAGCGCCATCAGGTCGGGATCGGTCCGGCCATAGGGGGCGAGCCCCATGATCTTCCATTCCTCGCCCTTGGCCTGGTCGAACCCGGCGAGGTCGGTGACGAGGCCGAAGAAGAAGCCGATCGATTCTCGGCCGCGATGGCGCTTGACCTCCGAGAGGCGGCCCGCCTCCATCCGGTAGATCGCCGAGGCTCCGGTCTCGCCCATGCCGTCGACGACGAGGCAGGTGGCGTCCCGGAACGGCGAGCCCCACAGCCCGTAGGCCGCGTGCGTCAGGTGGTGGGGGTAACGGCGGAGATCCGCGATGGTCGAGCGGCCGCCATGCGCCCGGTCGAGGCCGAGCAGCGTGCCGTAGCCGGCCCGCCCCTGCGCCAGCGCCAGTTCGGCGATGAAGGTGCGCTCCGACCGCTCGGGCACCAGCGAGCGGTTGAGGGCGGGGGAATGGCCCTTCAGCGCATCGAGCGCGAAGGCGCCGGTCGCCGCCTGGCCGGCGAGGTAGCGGCTGAAATCCGGGCCCCAGGTCGTGGCGATCACGAGTTCCGCGCCGGGCGGCAGGTGGGCCTTGAGCAGACCGGCCATGCGGGGCGCCGAATCCGGCTCGCAGTTCGGGGCGCGCTTGTATTGCAGGTAGCGCTCCGTCGCCTCGGCGAAGAGCACCGTGCCGTCCGGCCCGACCAGGGCGAGGGCCGGGTCGTGGAAGGTGGTGGCGAGGCCGAGATAATAGCGCATCGGGTCCGTTTGCATGCTCACGATGCCGCTCTAACAGCCTCGGCTCCGGGTGTCAGGCCGGGCCCGAGCGTTGCGCGGGCGCATCGGGGGGCGGCTGTCGCTGCGTGATCGCGCCGGATTTCGTCCGCGTTTCCGATGACGATATGCTAGCGCAGTCATTGGGGTACGGCCTGCCGGGCCGTCGGACGAACACAAGGGCGGCGCCCCCTGGCGGGGCGGCACGGACGGCTGAAGGTGCGCGACATCCTGACCGCCCTGGCGGGCCTCGTCATCCTGATCCTCGCCGCGGCCCTGGTCGCGCCGCCCTTCATCCCGTGGGAATCCTACCGCACCGCCTTCGACGCGGCGCTCAGCCGTTCCCTCGGCGTCGAGGCCCATAGCGACGGCCGGCTCGAGGTGCGCCTCCTGCCCTCGCCGCGCCTGCGGATCGACCACCTCAGGCTCTCGACCGGGCGCGACCGCCCGTCCCTCGATGCCCGCTTCGTCAAGGCCGAGATCGCCCTGACCCCGCTCCTGGCGGGCGAGATCCGCTTCACCGAGACCCGGATCGGCCGCGGCGAGGTCACCCTGCCGATGACCGAGGCCGGGGGCTTCCGGCCGCTGCCGGACCTCCTGACCGACGGCCGCGATCTGGCGGTCGAAGACCTGCGGGTGTCGCAGCTCCTCGTCACCACCCGGGTGGCCGCGACCGGGCGCACCGATCAGGTCTATGCCGAGACCGTCCGGCTCTCGGCGCCGCGCCTCGCCGGGCCGTGGCGGGTGGAGGGCCAGGTCGAGGCGGTGCCGTTCCGCCTCACCACCGGCACTCCCGGGCCCGACGGGGCGTTGCCGGTGAAGCTCGGGACGGGGGGCGACACGGTGCCCCGGCTCGACCTCGACGCCCGGGTGACGATCGCCGACGGCGTGCCGGAGGCTTCCGGCACGGCCCGCCTGGTGGTCGGGCCGCCGGCTCAGGCGGCGGGCGCGGCCCTGCCGTTCTCAGCGCAGGGCGGGTTCAAGGCGAAGGGCCGCCTCGCCACCTTCGAGGCCCTGGCCGTCGAGGTTCCGGGTGAGGCGCCCCTGCGCCTCACCGGCCGCGGCAGCATCGACCTCGCGAATGCCCGCGCCGCGCTGAGCCTGGACGCCCGGCGCCTCGACCTCGACGGCTTCCTGATGAGTGCCACCGGGCAGGCCCTGCTCGGCCGCGGCCTGTCGCCCGCCGCGCTGCCGGGCACCCTCGCCCTCGACGTCGCGGTCGACAGCCTGACGCTCGCCCGCGAGGAATGGAGCGGCGCGGGCTTGAGCGCCACGATCCGGCCCTCCGGTGCGGTGACGCTGCGGCGCCTCGCCGGTACCGCCGCGGGCGGCCTGACGCTGGGCTTGTCCGGCGACGTGACGCCGAGCGGCGGCTTCTCGGGCCACGCCGCCCTCGATGCCCCGGCCTCGGACCGGCTCGCGCGCCTGCTCGACCGGATCGGCCTCGGCGGCCCGCTCACCGGGCTCCTCGACGGCCGGCCGTTCTCGGCCGAGGCCGACGTGGCCGCCGCCCTGCCGGTCCTGTCGGTGCGCAACGCCCGGGTGGCGCTGGGAACGGCGCGGATCACCGGCTCGGCCCGCTACAGCCCGGCCGGTCCCGACCAGGCCCGGCCGCGCTTCGACGCCCAGATCATCGCCGACGGGCTCGACGTGGCGGAGCTGCCGCCGATGCGCGGGGCGATCGCCGCCCTGCACGACCACGATGTCGGCCTGACGCTCCTCGCCCGCGACCTGCGCTACGGCCCGACCGGGACGAAGACCGGCGAGATCGCCGCCAGCCTGCAATCCGAGGGCGCCGCGCTCCGCCTCGACAGCCTGGAGGTGCGCGACCTCGCCGGGGCCCGGGCCAGCCTCTCGGGCCGGATCGGCGCCGACGGGGCCGGGCGGATCGCCGGGCGGGTGAGCGCCCCGGTCGCCGCCCCGCTGATCGACCTCGTCTCGCGCACCTTCGTCGACGAGGCGCGGCTGCTGCCGGGCTTCCTGCGCGACGGCCCGGTCGCCCTCGACGTGACGCTGGAGCGCGGCCCGGGGTCGGAGGAGGGCACCCTGCACGGCGAGGCCCGCGGCAGCGCTGCCGGCGGCCGTCTCGCCCTGACCCTCGCCGCCCAGGCCGGGCGCCTCGACGGTCTCGACGCGCGCCTCGACGGCGTGGCCTCCGGTCGCTGGCTCGGCCGGCCCGACGACCCGGCGCTCGCCACCCCGGCGACCCTGCATCTCGCCGGGCGCCGGCCGGCGGCGGACGCCCCGTTGAGCCTGACCCTCGATGCCGGCATCGCCGGGGCGACGGTCGGGACGGCAAGGCCGCTGATCCTGCCGGCGAGCGGCGGCCCGCTCCAGGACGGCGCGCTGACCCTGGCCGCGCCCGACCTGCGGCCGCTCGCCGGCCTGCTCGGCCGCGCCGCCACCCCGCCGGAGCCGGTGCCGGCGCGGCTGACCTTGGGCTTCTCCCGCAGCGGCGAGACCCCGCGCCTCGCCGTGACCGGCACGCTGGCGGGATCGGCGGTCGAGGCGACGCTGACCCGGTCGGCGGGGGACGAGATCGCCGGCAGCATCTCGCTCGAGCGGCTCTCCCTGCCCTGGCTCGCCGAGGCCCTGGTGCTGAATCCCGGGGGGGCGCCGGCCGGACCGGATTCCTGGTCCGCCGCCCGGTTCGGCCCGACCCCGGCGGCGCCCGCCACCGGCCAGGTCGCGATGACCGTGCGCCGCCTCGATCTCGGCCGCGGCCTCGCGGCGGACTGGGCGCGGTTCGATCTCGGGCTCGGTCGCGACGGCCTCTCGGTCCGCGACTTCGGCGCCGGCCTCGCCCGCGGGCGGCTCTCCGGCAGCGCCACCCTGGCGCGCCAGGGCGCCCAGGCGACGCTCGCCGCGGAAGGCAGCCTGACCGCGGCGGCGCTGCCCCCGCTCACCGGCGGCGACGCGGTGCGGGGCCAGGTCTCGCTGCGTCTGCGCCTCGGCGGCGCCGGCGACAGCACCGCCGCCCTCGTCGGCAACCTCGCCGGCAGCGGCGCCCTCGACCTCGCCGGGCTGACCCTGCGCGACCTCGACCCGGCGGCCGTGCAACGGGCGCTGACCCGGCTCTTGTCGGAGGAGGACCCGCTGCGGTCGGGCCGCGTCGAGCGGGTGGTGTCGGAGGAGTTCGACCGCGGGCCGCTGGTCATCGCCGGGCCGGTCTCGGTCCCGGCCTCGATGGTCGGCGGGGTGCTGCGCACCGGCGGCCTGTCCCTCGATCTCGGTCCGGCGACCTGGAGCGGCTTGGTGCAGGTCGACCTGAAATCCCTGCGCCTCGACGCCCGCGGTACCTTCACCGCCACGGCGACGCCCCGGGCCTGGACGGCGCCGGCGCCGACCCTCGGCCTCGCCCTCGTCGGACCGCTCGCCCGGCCGCAGCGGGAGCTCGACCTCGTCCCGCTCAGCAACGTGCTGGCGGCGGTGGTGCTGCAGCGCGAGCTCGACAAGATCGAGACCGTCGAGGCCGACCGCAACGAACTCGCCCGCCGCCGCAGCCGCCTAGAGATGGACCGCGCCCGTGCGATCGATGACGCGCGGCAGGTCCGGCAGCGGGCGGAGGAGGCAAGGGCCGAGGCCGCGCGGGCCGAGGCGGCAAGGGTTGAAGCGGCAAGGGTTGAAGCGGCAAGGGCTGAAGCGGCAAGGGTTGAAGCAGCGAAGGCTCAAGCGGCGAAGGCTGAAGCGGCGAGGGCCGCCGAGGCCGCGCGGGCCGCGGACGCAGCCCGCAGGGCCGAGGAGGAGGCGTCGCGTCGGCAGGGCGGCGCACCGGACGCGGAGACTTCGCAATAAGCCTGCCGGGGACCCCTAAGCCCCTCACGCCTCCGGCACCAACCGCCCGGCGAAGGTCAAGCACAGGCACGCCGCCCCGAGGACGAACTCCCAGCGCCGGATGTCGCCGCCGATCGACGCCACCACCGCCTGCCCGATCAGGACGATCCCGACGAGGGGCGGCACGACCGTGAGGACGAGGCGCAAGGTCCGGCGCCAGCCCCAGGCGGAGGATCGGTCCGTCGTCATCGCCCGCTCCACGCCGGCCCGGAGCGGGCGCTCGCGGCCGGCCGGGAACAGGGGTCGATCATGTGCCGCTCCGGGGCGCGCGGGTCCGCTCGGGACGGAGGTGGCGCGCGACCCCCGGCCGGTCAAGCCGCACCGGGCGTGACGCAGGCCGGGGAAACGCCGCCAGCGACCGGGTGACCCGTGCTTCCGCCTCTGTCGCGCGCGACGTTTCCCGCTTATCAGGAGCCGGACCGCGCTCCGCCCCATCCTCCGACCGGACCGTCATGCTCAAGGCCTTCCTCGCCTATTACCGGCCGTACCGGGCCCTGTTCCTCGTCGATTTCGGCTGCGCCATCCTCTCGGGCCTGCTCGAGCTCGGCTTCCCGATGGCGGTGAAGGCCTTCGTCGACGTGCTGCTGCCGCGCCAGGACTGGAGCCTGATCCTGCTGGCCGCGGCCGGGCTGACCCTGCTCTACGTCGCCAATGCGGGGCTGATGGTGGTGGTGACCTACTGGGGCCACGTGCTCGGCATCAACATCGAGACCACGATGCGGGCCCGCGCCTTCGACCACCTGCAGACGCTGTCGTTCCGGTTCTTCGACAACCAGAAGACCGGCCACCTCGTCGCCCGGGTGACGAAGGACCTGGAGGAGATCGGCGAGGTCGCCCATCACGGGCCCGAGGACCTGTTCATCGCCGTGATGACGCTGATCGGCGCCTTCGGGCTGATGCTCTATGTCCATCCGCCGCTGGCGCTGATGACCGCCGCGATCCTGCCGGTCATCGCCTTCGTCACCGTGCGCTACGGCGGCCGCATGACGCGGAACTGGCAGGCGCAGTACGGCCGGGTCGGGGCCTTCAACGCCCGCATCGAGGAGAATGTCGGCGGCATCCGGGTGGTGAAGGCCTTCGCCAACGAGGCCCACGAGCGGCGCCTCTTCGCCGCCGACAACGCGCGCTACCGGGCGACCAAGCTCGAGGCCTACAAGATCATGGCGGCGAGCCTGTCGCTCAACTATCTCGGCATGCGCCTCGTCCAGATCGTGGTGCTCGTCGGCGGCGCTGCCTATGTGGTGCGGGGCGATCTCAGCCCCGGCGGCTTCGTCGGCTTCCTGCTCCTCGTCGGGGTGTTCTACCGGCCGCTGGAGAAGATCAGCGCGGTGGTCGAGACCTATCCCAAAGGCATCGCGGGCTTTCGCCGCTACCTGGCCCTGCTCGCCACCGCGCCCGACATCGTCGACCGGCCCGGCGCGGTCGCGGTGCCGCTCACGGGCGAGATCCGCTTCGAGGGCGTGCGCTTCGGCTACGGCGACGGCCGCCCGGTGCTCGATCGTGTCGACCTCGCCGTGCGCGCGGGCGAGACCGTCGCTTTCGTCGGGCCGTCGGGCGCCGGCAAGACCACGCTCTGCTCGCTGGTGCCGCGCTTCTACGACGTCGAGGGCGGGCGCATCACGATCGACGGCCACGACATCCGCGACCTGACCCTCGCCTCGCTGCGCGGCCAGATCGGCATCGTGCAGCAGGACGTGTTCCTGTTCGCCGGGACGATCCGCGAGAACATCGCCTATGGCCGGCTCGACGCGAGCGAGGCCGAGATCCGGCAGGCGGCGCACCGGGCCCGCCTCGACACCCTGATCGAGACGCTGCCGGACGGGCTCGACACGGTGGTGGGCGAGCGCGGCGTCAAGCTCTCGGGCGGGCAGAAGCAGCGCCTGGCGATCGCCCGGGTCTTTCTCAAGAACCCGCCGATCCTGATCCTCGACGAGGCGACCTCGGCCCTCGACACCCAGACCGAGCGCGAGATCCAGCAGGCGCTCGCGGAACTGACCATCGGCCGCACGACCCTCGTCATCGCCCACCGCCTCGCCACCATCCGGCACGCCGACCGCATCGCCGTGGTGTCGAACGGGCGCATCCTCGAGCAGGGCTCGCACGAGGCGCTGGTGGCAGCCGACGGCGCCTACCGGCGCCTGCACGCGGCGCAAGCCGGCATCGTCGCCGCGGAGTAGCGGGACCGGATGAGGGGAGGGTCAGTGCGAGGCGGTGTGGAGCGCCCAGACGTCTTCCTCGACGTCGAGCAGCGTCTCGTGGACTTGCCGCGCCATGGCGAGCGCCGCCTCGTCGCTCGTCGCCGCGCCGGAGAAGCGGGCGATGACCGCGAGCGACTCGACCGACAGGGCCTGCCGGAAGCGGGCGAATCCGCCCGGGCACTCGGCCTCGTAGGAGAGGGCAAGATCGCGCAGCACGTGCGTGACCAGGGCCGCGACAGGCGCGGGGGCGGGAGGGCGGCCCTCGGCGGCCACCGGCAGGTCGAGATTCAGGATCATACTCGCGCAAGTAGTGCCTGCAACACGCCAGACATACCCGGGCTTACAGCCTAGGCCGCCTGGGATAATGCGCGACGGCGCGCGCGCCGATCGCGGCCGATCCGATGAGGCATCGCCCGTCCTCCCGCGTCCCGCGCCGCAGGTTTTTCCGATCCCGAACGGTCATGGCGTCCGCCCATCCGCCGGTCGGACCGCCGTCATTCCCATCGCATGATTAATCTTCGGTCACCGACATGGGAAAAATTTTCGCGGTTATCGGGGATGCGGCATCGGCCGAGGCGAGGCGGCGGTCACGGAGGGCCGGCGCGTCGTCCTCGTCGGGCTCGGCACCGGAGGCGACGTCCTGCCGGTGATCGCGCTCGGTGCGGCATGGCGGGTGAGGGGGCGCTGTCCGCCGCGCCGCCGCCGGTCCGGCCACCGATCCCGGATCTCGGTCCGCTGACGCATCGGTCGTCCGGAACAGGGGCGGCCTACGGGGAACCGGGAGATGGCCAGCGTCGAGCCGCGTAAACGGCATGGCCCGCTCCGTTCGGGTTCCTGCTTCTGAATCGTCGTGCCGCCGATCCGGTCATCGCGGCGGCCAGCGATGCCGGGCGGTCACGCCGCCCGGACCTCGCCCAGGAACGCCCCCACCGCCGCGCTCATCGCATCGGTCTGGCGCCCGAGGTCGCGGGTGGAATCGGTGACCTGCATCGCGACCGCGGCGGTGCCGCCGGCATCCTCGCGCACCCGGTCGATCAGGCGGGCGACTTCCTCGGTGCCGGCGCTGACGTCGCGGGTGCTGCGGGCAATCTCCGCGGTGGCGGCGCTCTGCTCCTCGACCGCGGCGCTGATCATCGCGCTGCTCTCGCTGATCCGCCCGATCGTCTCGCGGATGCGGGCGATCGCCTCGACCGACCCGCCTGCCGCTGTCCGCATGGCGTCGATCTGGCCGGCGATGGTGCCGGTGGCCCGGGCGGTCTGCTGGGCCAGCGCCTTCACCTCCGCCGCCACCACGGCGAAGCCGCGGCCGGCGGCCCCGGCGCGCGAGGCCTCGATCGTGGCGTTGAGGGCGAGCAGGTTGGTCTGGGCCGCGATGCCGGTGATCAGCGTCACCACCTGGCCGACCTGGCCGACGGCCTCGGCGAGCGACGAGACCCGGGCCGCCACCGCGTCGGATTGCGACACCGCCTCCTCGGCGACGGCGTGGGAGCGGCCGACCTCGCCGGCGATCTCCGCGATGGCGGCGCTGAGCTGCTCGGCGGAGCGCGTCACCTGCTCGGTCCCGGCGGCGGCCTCGACCATCGCGGCCGCCACCGCGGTGGCCGCCTCGGTCGAGCGGGCGGCGTTGCGCGACAACGAATCGACCGAGCCGTCGAGGGCCCGGGCCTGATCGGTGACCGCGCCGATGACCGCCAGCACCCGGTCCTCGAAGGTCTGCGCCAGAGTCGCGGCGGTGCGCCGGCGGCTCGCCTGCTCGGCCGCCGCGTAGGTCTCGAGCAGCACTTCGAGGTCGAGCCAGGCCGCCCGTGTGAGGGTGCCGCGCAGGGCTTCCCGGTCCTTGCCGGAGAACGGACGGCGCGGGGCGTCGAGCCCGAGCGCGCCGGCCAGTCCCGCCGTCACCGTGGCGTGGCAGATCGAGACCGCGTAGGCCGGCACCCCCCGGTCGTAGAACACGGTCGCCAGCCGCTCGGCCGATGCCGTGAAGTCCGGGCCGAAATCCCCGCTCGCCACCCGCACCCAGTGGGCGACGCGGGCCTCGTGCACCTCGGGATCGCGCAGGGTCGCCTGGATCTCCGGCCAGGTGGCGAAGCGGGCGTTCCACTCGGCCAGCAGCCCCGGCAGGCGCTCGCGCGCGAAGCCGGCGAGGCCGCGCAGGCGGGCGAGGTCGTCCTCCGTGAGGCCGAAGGTGGCGAAGCGCCGGCTTTGCGCGGCGGAGACGACCGTCTGATCCATGGCGAAGTTGCACCAGTTGCAGAACACAACTTGTGCGTGGGTTCCTCATAATTTTCGGTTACCGGCGATTCACCTGACTGTTAGATCTTGATCGACCGCGATGGAACCATTCGCGGCGAGGCTGCGGGCGCATTCCGCGACCTGCCGGCGCAGCCAGGCATGGCCCGGATGGCGCTCGACCCGCCGGGCCCAGACCAGGACCGAGCGGGTGACCGGCAGGTCGGGATCCGCCGGCAGGGCCGCGCAGGCGACCGGATGCACCGTCTCCAGGGTGCGGGCGATCCGCTCGTCCAGGACCGCCACCATGTCGGAGCGGACCAGGATCGGCGCCGCCGACAGGAACGGCGCCGCCATCGCGATGCGGCGGGGCGGCAGGCCCCGGCGCAGGAGGATCGCGTCGAGGAAGCCGACATCGTCGCCCGTCGAGGAGACGACGAGGTGGGGCAGTTCCGCCAGGCGCTCGTAGGTGAGGGGCGAGGCCAGGGCCGGATGCCCGCGCCGGGCGACCGCCGCGAACCCGTCGCGGAACAGCGTCGTGGTGCCGAAGCGCTCGCCCTCGACCCGGCCGGCGCCGACCACCGCGAGGTCGACATCGCCGCGGTCGAGCTGGTCGTCGAGGCGCACGGTGCCGCTCGGGCTCATGTGCAGGTGGAGCGACGGGGCCCGATGCCCGATCCATTCGGCGAGGGCCGGGGCCAGCACCACGGCGGCGGTGTTGTTGAGCACCAGCCGGAAGCGGGCGGTGGCCGAGGCCGGATCGAACCGGTCCTGCTGCAGCGCGCCCTCGATCTCGGCCAGCGCCCGCCGCACCGGTTCCGCCAGGTCGAGGGCCCGCGGCGTCGGGCTCATGCCCTCCGGCCCGCGCACGAACAGTTCGTCCCCGAGCGCCCGGCGCAGGCGCTGCAGCGCATGGCTCACCGCCGACTGGCTCAGGCCCAGCCGCTCGCCGGCGCGCGTCACGTGCCGCTCGCGCATGATCGCGTCGAACACGATGAGCAGCTTGAAGTCGAACGCGTCCCAGTTCACGGGCGTCGGTTGTAGCGGAGGGGCGCGGGGCGGGATAGGCACCGCGCCCGGTCGAGGGAGCCGGGATCGCCCGTCACGCCGATGCGGCGAGGCCGGCGGCGAAATCGCGGTAGGCGTGCAGCCGGCGGCCGAGCATGGCGGTCAGGCGCTCGCGGTCGCCGGATTCCGGGAGCATCCCGTCGGTCTGGAACCGCTCGGCCATCAGGCGCATGTCGAAGGCCATCCAGGGCGGCATCGCTCCGCCCAGCGTGCGCTCGAACGCGACCGTGTCGTCGCCGCCATAGGCGACCGGACGCCCCAGGGCCTCCGACCAGATCGCGGCGACGCCCTCGCCGGTCAGCGTCTCCGGCCCGACGAGGGTGAGCCGCTCCGAGGGCAGGGGGACGGTGCTCCCGTCGCGGCGGACGAGCGCGAGGGCGGCGATCTCGCCGATGTCGCGGGCGTCGATCATCGCGAGGCCCCTGTGCCCGATCGGCATCGGGTAGACGCCGTAGTGCAGGACGACGTCGGCGATGGTGCGGTCGTTGTCGATGAAATAGGCCGGGCGCAGGATCGTGGCCTCGAACCCCATCCCGTCGATCATCCGCTCGACCGCGAACTTGCCGGCGAAATGCGGCACGTTCAGGTAGCGATCGCTGTGGATCACCGACAGGTAGACCACCCGCCGGATGCCCGCCTCCCGGGCGAGGTTGAGCGCGACGAGCGCCTGCGTGACCTCGTCGGGCACCACCGCGTTGAGCAGGAACAGGGTCGAGACGCCCGAAAGGGCGGCCCGCATCGCGTCGATGTCGAGGAAGTCCCCCTGCGCCACCGCGACGCCGTCGGGAAGACCGGCCTTGGCGGGGTCGCGGACCTTGGCAGGATCGCGGACGAGGGCGCGGATGTCGGCGCCGTGGCGGCCGAGCGCCGCGACCACGTGGCGCCCGACCGTGCCGGTCGCGCCAGTCACCAGGATCGTCATGGGTTTGCTCCGGTTCGGGGTTGAACACGTCCCGACGATGCGCGATCCAGTCATGAGCCGATAGACGTCAGTTCTGGACGCACCGTCTCGCCGGTGGAACGGATGGACCTGCTCGCGCTCGCCGATTTCGTACTCGTCGCCCGCCACGGCGGGTTCGGGCGGGCCGCCCGCGCCACGGGACGGCCGAAGGCGACGCTGTCGCGCCGGGTGGCCGAGCTGGAAGCGAGCTTGACCCTGCGTCTGTTCGAGCGCGGCCGCCGGGTGCTGGTGCTCACCGAGGAGGGACGGGCGCTCGCCGAGCGGGCCGGCGCCCTGCTGACCGAGCTCGACGAGACGGCCGCGGCGATCGCCGCCGGCGGCGGCCGGGTCCGCGGCCGGCTGCGGATCAGCGCGCCGCTCCTGTTCGCGCAGACGGCGCTCGGCCGGGTGGCGGCGTCCTTCGCGCTGAAGCACCCGGAGGTCCGCCTCGCGGTCACCACGGAGGACCGGGCGGTCGACATGGTCGAGGAGGGCTACGATCTGGTGATCCGGGTCAATCCGGACCCGGACGAGAGCCTGGTCGGCCGGGTCTTCCTGCGCGACCGGATCGTCGTGGCGGCGGCTCCCGCATGGCGGCGGCCGCCCGAGGACGCGCCCGTGCCGGCGGTGGTGAGGACGGAGCAGGACCCGGCGGTCTGGGCGCTCGCGGGTGGCGGGAGCCTCGCCGTCTCGCCGGTTCTGGCCCTGTCCTCCCTCGTCATGGTGCGCGACGCGGTCCGGGCCGGTGTCGGGGTCGCGCGCCTGCCGCTCTCCCTCGTCGGTCCCGACCTCGCGGCGGGACGGCTCGTCCGCTGGGGCGACGTCGCGGGCGGGGAGACCGCCCTATGGGCGCTCTACCCGTCGCGGCGGCTGCTCAACGCCCGGGTCGCGGCCTTCCTCGACCACCTCGGTGAGACGTTCCCGACCGGAGCGCCGGAGGAGCTGGCATCCTTCATCGGGGAGTGACCCGGCTCACGCCGCCTTCACCGCCGCCAGGAAGCCGCCGACCTCCCGCGTCAGCCCGTCGGAATGGCGCGCCAGGATGAGCGCCGCGTCGAGCACCTGCCCGGCGGCCGTGCCGGTCTCGCCGGCCTCCCGGCCCAGGTCGCGCAGGGTCTCGGTGACGTGGCCGGTGCCCGCGGCCGCCTCGCCGACGCTGCGGGCGATCTCCTGGGTCGCGGCGCCTTGTTCCTCCATCGTGGCCGCCACGGATGCGGCGGAGGCCGACATCTCGCCGATCACCTGGCCGATGCGCTGGATGTCGGCGATGGCGGCCCGGGTCGCGGCCTGGATCGCCCCGACCTGCCCGGTGATCTCCTCCGTCGCCCGGGTGGTCTGGCCGGCGAGCGCCTTGACCTCGGCGGCCACCACGGCGAAGCCGCGCCCCGCCGCCCCCGCCCGGGCCGCCTCGATGGTGGCGTTGAGGGCCAGAAGGTTGGTCTGCGCGGCGATGTCGGCGATGACCGAGACGACGCGCTCGATGCGCTCGGCGGCCTGGGCCAGTTCGCCCACCGTGGCGTCGGTGCGGCCGGCATCCGCCACCGCCTGCCCGGCCATGCGCGAGGTCTGCGCGACCTGCTGCACGATCTCCTGGATCGCCGCCGTCATCTGCTCGCTCGCCGCCGCCACGGCGTGGACGTGGCCGGAGGTCCGCTGCGCCACCCCGGCCGCTGCCTCGGTGCGCCCGGCCCCGGCCTCGGCGCCCGCCGCCATCGCCCGGGCCGCCGCCTCCATGGTGCCGGCCGCCCCGGCGAGATCGCGCGAGAGCCCCGAGACCTTGGCTTCGAACTCCCGGGCAAGGCCATCGACCAGGGCGGCGCGCCGGGCCGCGGCTTCGTTGCGCTCGCCCTCCTGCGCTGTCAGCCGGCGCATCGCGCCGGCGGAATCCTTGAACACCTGCAGGGCGCGGGCGAGCGCGCCGATCTCGTCCCGCCGCCCGGTGCCGGCCACCGCGACCGTAAGGTCGCCCGCCGCGAGGTCGTTCATCGCCCGCGCCATGCGGGTGAGCGGCCGGGCGACGCCGAAGACCGCGATGGCGGCGAGGGCCGAGAAGGCGAGGGCGAGGCCGATCCCCGCGACGAGGGTCAGGCGCGTCGTGGTCGCGGCGGCGGCGGCCTGCGCCGCGTCCCGGGCCGCGGCGAGGTCGGCCAGCGTCGCCCGGACCCGGGCCGCGACCGCGGCGGAGGCCGTCTCGCGCATGCCGGCATCCTTCTCGGTCGAGAGCGCGAAGGCGACGTCGGTCATGCCCTGCTGCGCGTTCGTCACCACCTTGGCCGAGAAGGCGAGGTAATCGGCGATGCTCGTGCGGGTCGCCTCGTCCGCGGCGCGCTCCTCCGCGGTCGCGGCCAGCCCCACCAGCCGCTCGGCCTCGGCGGCGGCCAGCTCCTCCGCCGCCCGGTGCTGCTTGGCCAGGACCTGGCGCGCCTCGTCGCTGCCCTCGATGATGACGCTGCGCTGGGCGATCGCCGCTTCGGCGACGGCGTTCGCCACCCGCAGGGCCGCCACCGCCCGGGCCGTGCGCGAGTCGACGATCTCTCCCATCGTCCGCCCCATCGCGTCGAGGCCGGTCCGGGCGAGCCCGACGAGGCCGAGCGCCACGAGGAGCACGAGGCCGGCCGGCAGCGCCAGCTTGGCGAGGAGCGTGAGGTTGTTGAAGGCGCGCATGCCGGATTCCCGCCGCGGAACGGCCCGAACCCGATACGGTCGCACCCTTCCATAAGCTAACAATGACGGAGGCTTGGCATCGTCGGGTTAAGAGATCATTTCTCCGCCATATCGTGGCGTTGCTTATTCTGACGGTTCGTTTTTCGACAATTTTTTGATTGCCGACTAGTATTCGGGGTTACGCAGAATAATTCATCAATGAATTGCCCATTCGGGCGGCATCGCGCCCGGCCCATAGGCAAATCAGGCGTCTCGCCGGGTCACGGCTGGGAATGCCCCCCGAAAGTCTGCACGATCCCGCCTGCCGCCAAGTCATCGGTGGTCGCCAAGGTGGTCGCCAAGGTGGTCGCCAAGGTGGTCGCCAAGACGCGACGAACGCGGTAAACGCGGTCGTAACCAGTCAGAACGGGGGCTGTCAGCGATGAGCGAATCCACCGACCGGTTCAAGCGTGCGCCCAAGCGCAAGCCCGCCCAGGCCCGCACCCTCACGGTCTCGGCCGAGGCCAAGGCGGCCTACGAGAAGCTGATCCGCGAGAAGGAGGAGCGCGAGGCCTACGCCCGCAACCTCCCGGCCGACCAGAGGCCGCGCTGAGCGGCCTCTCGCCAGATCCTCGCTCGCCGAGTCCTCACTCGCTCTTGTCGAACGGGTTCTTCGAGGTCCGGAGCGACAGGCGGATCGGCACGCCCGGCAGCTCGAAGGCCTCGCGCAGGCTGTTGACGAGGTAGCGGGTATAGGATTTCGGCAGCGCGTCGAGCTGGTTGCCGAACAGGGCGAAGTGCGGCGGGCGCGACTTCACCTGGGTAGCGTAGCGGATCTTGATGCGCCGGCCGGACACCGCCGGCGGCGGGTTGGCCTGTGTCGCCTCGCTCAGCCACTGGTTGATCTTGGCGGTCGAGACGCGGCGGTTCCACACCTCGGCGGTCGAGACCACCGCGTGCATCAGCCGGTCGATGCCCTCGCCGGCGAGCCCCGAGAGCGGCACCACCGCGGCCCCGCGCACCTGCGGCAGCAGGCGCGTCGCCTTCTCCTTCAGATCCTTCAGCAGCCCGGGCTGGTCGGCGACAAGATCCCACTTGTTGAGACCGATGACGAGGGCGCGCCCTTCCGACTCGACGAGGTCGACGATGGTCAGGTCCTGCTTCTCGAACGGGATCGTCGCGTCGAGGAGCACCACCACGACCTCGGCGAAGCGCACCGCCCGCAAGCCGTCGGAGACCGCGAGCTTCTCCAGCTTGTCGTCGATCCTGGCGCGGCGGCGCATGCCGGCGGTGTCGTGCAGCTTGATCCGGCGGCCGCGCCACTCCCAGTCGAGTGAGATCGAGTCGCGGGTGATGCCGGCCTCGGGGCCGACGAGCAGCCTGTCCTCGCCGAGCATCCGGTTGATCAGTGTCGACTTGCCGGCATTCGGGCGGCCGACGATCGCGACCTTGAGCGGCTTGCCCTCGCCGCCCTCGTCGTCGTCGTCGTCCTGCTCCGGCAGCACCGCTTCGAGGGCGTCGAGGAGGTCGCCCATGCCCTCGCCGTGCTCGGCCGAGAGCGGCACCGGGTCGCCGAGGCCGAGCGCGAAGGCCTCGTAGGCGCCGGCCATGCCGGCCCCGCCCTCGGCCTTGTTGGCGAGCAGGATCACCGGCTTGTCGGCCCGGCGGACCAGCTCGGCGAAGGGCTGGTCGGCCGGCAGCAGGCCGGCGCGGGCATCGATCACGAACAGGACCGCGTCGGCCTCGGCGATGGCGGCCTCGGTCTGGGCGCGCATTCGGCCGGCCAGCGAATCGGCCTCGGCCTCCTCCAGCCCGGCGGTGTCGAGGATGCGGAAGCGCAGGTGGCCGAGGCGTACCTCGCCCTCGCGGCGGTCGCGGGTGACGCCCGGCCGGTCGTCGACGAGCGCCAGCTTGCGGCCGACGAGACGGTTGAACAGCGTCGACTTGCCGACGTTGGGACGCCCGACGATCGCGACGATGGGCATCGACATGGAGGTCTTCCTGAAAATAGCAGCGGGCGGGCACGCCGCGAGGCGCGCCGCCCTGTCCTGGTGATGATGCGGGACGTCAAAGTCCCGCGCTATGGGATTCTACCGCGTCGCCTCGGCGGGAGCAGGGGCGGGGGCGTCGGGGACGACCGGCGGCGGCGGGGCGGCCGGGGCTGCGGGCGCCGCCTCGACGACCTGCACCGGACCGCCGGCCACCAAGCCGACATAGATCTCGAGCCGCTGGCGCAGGCCGGCGGGGGTCTCGCGGTCGGCGGCGATCTGGTCGAACCAGCGCCCGGCGCCCTCGACGTCGCCCTTCTTGAGCGCCACGAGGCCCAGCGTCTCGCGGGCGGTGTGCCGGAAGGCGCTCGTCGGGGCGGCGAGGCTCTGGAGCGTGTTCAGCGCGGTCGCGTCGTCCTTGTCGGCGAGGAGCAGCGCGCCGCGCAGGCGGGCGAGATCGCGAAGCGCCGGGCCGACCGCAGTGTCGTCGGCGATCGCCGCATAGGCCTTGGCGCCGGCCGCCGGATCCGCCTTGCCGGCCTCCGCCGCGGCGCGCAGGCGCGCCAGCAGGCGGTAGCCGAACGGCGACTCGGCGGCGACGCCCGCGAAGGCCTTCTCGGCATCCTCCGGCGTGCCGTCCTTGGCGCGGCGCAGGGCCTCCTCGAAGCGCAGGCTCGCCGCCTCGGCCTGCTGGGCTTGCGCATGCTGCCAGTAGCGCCAGCCGCCGACGCCCAGCACCACCAGCACCGCGAGACCGATGAACACGCCGCTGTAGCGCGACCAGATCTGGGCCAGGCGGTCGCGCCGGTACTCGTCGTTGACCTCGCGGATGAACTCGTTCTCGCTCATGGTATCCGGGCTCGCCGCCAGCAGGGGCCTCCACGGAGCTGCCCGGGGCAACTCTGCCGAGGTACGTGTTTTTGCATCGTTTCCGTCGCCGGACCGGGGACCGCTTCGGCGAATGATGCTGGAAGGACTCGTCGCCGCGACCGTGCGACAGGGCCGGTCGCGTAGCACAGTCCCGGCAGGAAGTCAGGCCCGGTCGAGAACTCGGTTGGGTCGGGCGTCCGGTTACGCCTGGCCCGGCCAGACCGCGACGCCGATCAGCCAGGGATGCAGCACCCGGGCGAAGACGAACCAGGCCGCGACCCCGATCACCACGGCGAGGGCGTCGTTGCGCCATCCCGCCGGAGCGGCGACGGGGCCGCCATGCGGCTTCACCTCGTCCCGCCGCTTGGCGCTGATCCGCGCCATCACCGCCCAGGCCAGGATCGTCCCGAACAGGATGATCGAGCCGAGATCGCCGTTGGCGAGCAGGTGCGCGGTCGCCCAGATCTTCACACCCAGCAGCATCGGGTGCTTGAGCCGGGCCTTGATCCGTCCCGGCAGGTAGGCGGCGACGAAGGAGATGAAGGCAAGCAGCACCAGCAGCAGGGCGAGGTGGCGGGTCCAGACCGGCGGCGACCATACCTGGATGTAGTCGTGCGCCCGGTACTGGCCGTAGCCGTAGCCGAGCAGCACGAGGCCCAGCAGCGCGGCGATCGAGTACCCGATCTTGTAGGGGCCCTCGCCGATCCGCGCGATCACGGCGGCGCGGGGGCCCCGCAGCATCGTGAAGGCATGGGTGCCGAGGAAGAGGACGAGGCCGGCGAGCAGGAGCAGCATCAGGGAAAAACCTTCGGGGATGGCGGCTGGATTCGCGGAGCTGCGCTAAGCAAGCCTCAAGCACTCTGGAGCAGGCTTTACGGCCAAGTCCAGGGATGCCGCATGCTCCTCCGCCTTCTCCTCGCGTGTCTCTGCGTCGCGGTCGTGACGGCCGCGGACGCCAAGGAGCCATCGTCCAAGGAGCCGCCGCTCTCGGCCCTGACCCTGGTCGGCCCGCCCCGCACCGTGTTCAAGGCCGGCCGCGACGCCTGCGACGGGCACGACGTGCCGGACGCCCCCGCCCGGGCCTTCCGCGAGGCGGATGGCGGCATCGCCCTGTTCGGCATGCATTACCGCAACCGCGCCTTCCGCGGCCGCGATTTCGAGGCGCTGAAGCTCGATTGCCGGGTCGTGCTCGATTCCGCCTTCAAGCCCGAGCCCGAGGCCTTCGACGACCGCTCCTGGATCGCCGCCACCTGGACCGAGGACGGCCAGCGGGTCGAAGCGCTGCTGCACGAGGAGTACCACGCCGACGATTACGGCCGTTGCCGCACCAAGGGGGCGCTCGCCTGCTGGTACAACGCCGTGCTGGCCGCCCGCTCGACCGATGGCGGGAAGAGCTTCACCCGCACGGTGCCGCCGACGGTGGTGGCCGCCGCCCCCTTCCGCCAGGAGGTCGAGCAGGGCCGCCACCGCGGCTTCTTCAACCCGTCGAACATCGTTTCCGACGGGCGCGCCCGCTACTTCTACGCCTCGACCACCGGCTGGACGGGGCAGCCCTTCGGCGTCTGCCTGTTCCGGAGCGACGACGTCTCCGATCCCGCCCGCTGGCGCGCCTTCGACGGCAAGGATTTCTCCGCCCGCTTCCCCAACCCCTACGGGAAGGGCGCGAAACCGACCGGCTCCTGCGCCCCGGTGGCGCCGTTCCCGGCCCCGGTCGGCTCGGTGAGCCGCCACCGCGGCACCGGCGCCTGGATCGCGGTGTTCCAGGCCGCCGCCGGCGGCGTCTTCCCGCGGCCGGGGATCTACTGGAGCACCTCGCGCGACCTCCTCGCCTGGGACGCGCCGCGCCTCCTCATCGCCGGGCCGACGCTCTACGACGATCCCTGCACCGCGGGCGGCGAGCTCGTCAGCTATCCCTCCCTCATCGACCCGGCCGCGCCCGGCCGCAACTTCGACACCGTCGGGGACACCGCGACTCTGTTCTACGTGACGCTGAGGACCAAGGGCTGCGAGGTGACCTCGGACCGCGACCTCGTGCGCCGGCCGGTCTCGATCAAGGTGTGGCCGTGAGGGTTCGCCCGGCGCCGATCCGAGTCGAACCCGCACGGCTGGTCCGCGACTCCCGGCGTCATCCCGGGGCTCGCCACAGGCGACGGCCCGGGACGACCACGCGGGTTTCAGGGATGCCGGGCGCTTGGGCAGGCGCTCAGGACGCAGCCGAGCGCTGCCCCTCACCCCCGCCAGGTCAGCAGGTACGCCCCCACCACCACCAGCCCGACCCCGAGCCAGTTCACCCCTGACAACCGCTCGCCGAGCAGCGTCGCGCCGAACACCGCGACCAGCACGATCGACAGCTTGTTGAGGGTCGCGACCTGCGCCGCGCCGCCGACCTTGAGCGCCCGGAAGTAGCAGGCCCAGGACCCGGCGGTGGCCAGCCCCGAGAGGCTCAAGTAGCCGAGGTTGCGGCCGCTCAGCGCCCGCAGGCCCTGCCATTGCCCGGTGGCGAGGCAGAGCGCGCCGAGCGCCGCGACGATCACCATCGAGCGGAGGAAGGCGGCGGCGTCGGTGTCCGCACCGGCGCTGCCGGCCCGGGCGAGGACCGCCGTCATCGCCGTGAACACCGCCGAGGCCAGCGCCCAGACCTGCCACGCCATCCCGCGACCTCCCCCGCGCCGCCCGCCCGGCATCATGAATGCCGGCCATGCGCCGATGCCGACAATGCGTTTCACTGGCGCACCGGCTTGGCCCAGCTTCCCGCGCCGACGGCCCGGCACGACCGGCCGATCCTTGGCGGGGGAGGGACATCATGGACCAGACGCGGCGGCTGTTTCTCGGCGCGGCGGCGCTCGGCGCCGGCGGGCTGATGGCCACGGGGGCGACGGCGCTGGAGCACGACCACGGCAACCCGGGCGACGGCGGCTTCGGCCGCCAGGCGGTCTCGCTGCCGCCGGGGGCGACGGTCGCCTACCACGATCCGCAGGATGTCGGGGCGATGCCCGATTTCCGCTTCTCCCTCGACGGCAACCGGCCGAAGGTGACCTCCGGCGGCTGGGCCAAGGAGGCCACGGTGCACCAGTTCCCCATCAGCAAGGGGATCGCGGGCGTGCACATGTTCCTTGAGCCCGGCGCCTCGCGCGAGCTGCACTGGCACGCCATCGCGGCCGAGTGGGCCTACGTCATCGACGGCCGCTGCCAGACCGTGGTCCTCGATCCGTCGGGTGCCAGCGAGATCAACAATTACGAGCCGGGCGACCTCTGGTACTTCCCGAAGGGCCACGGCCACTCGATCCAGACCATCGGCGACAAGCCGTGCCACTTCATCCTGTCGTTCGACAACGGCGCCTTCTCGGAGCACGGCACGTTCTCGATCACCGACTGGATCGACGTGACCCCGAAGGACATGCTGGCCCTCGATTTCGGCCTGTCGCCGGACGCCTTCGAGGCCTTCCCGAAGGGCGAGGCCTACATCCAGGCCGGCCCGGTGATCCCGGTCGCCGACGCCCTCGACGCGCCGTGGCCGAAGGACTCGACCCACAAGTTCCGCCTGCTCAAGGATCCGCGGGCCGTCCGCGAGTTCGAGGGCGGCAGCTTCCGGCTCGCCACGGTCGACGAGTGGCCGATCCAGAAGACGATGTCGGGCGGCGTGATGACGATCAGGCCGGGGCAGATGCGCAAGCTGCACTGGAACGTCAACGCCAACGAGTGGCACTATTACCTGAAGGGCAAGGGGCAGGTGGCCTTGTTCGGCTCGGGCGGGCGCGGCAAGGTGGCCGAGTTCAAGCCCGGCGACGTCGCCTACATCCCGATGGGATTCGGCCACGCGATCAAGAACACCGGCGACGAGGACCTGGAGATCGTCCAGACCTGGGACAACGGCAAGTTCGAGGAGATCGACCTCGACACCTGGATCAAATCGAGCCCGCGCTACCTCCTGTCGAACAATTTCGCCGGGGTGCCGGGCGGCACGATCACCAAGCTGAAGCAGGGCTGAGGCTGTCGCTCGCGGCGCGGGCGACACGGCCGTCCGGCCGGCGGCGATCGGACGTCCCCGCCGGCCGGACGGCCCCGCCTCAATCCCGTCCGCGCCCCACCAGCCAGGCCGGATCGAACCACCGGTCGGCCTCGCCGTCATAGGGCAGGCGGGTGATGTCCCATTGCTGGATGAACGGGGCGTAGACGTTCCAGACCGCAATCCCGCCGCCGACATAGATCCGGCGGCCGGGATAGCGCGCCAGCACCGCCCGCGGATCCTCGTGCGAGCGGATGATCGCGATGGTGCGATCCTGGTAGGCGAAGTCCGGCACCGCCTCGATGGTCTTCGGCCCGGCGATCAGCACGTGGCCCTGCGTCACCGCGAAGAAGCGCGTCACGTCCTCGACATAGAGTGGATCGGTGTTGCCCTCCCAGGGCAGCCGCCCGTGCAGGCCGAGCTGGCCCCGCTGCCCGATGGCGCACATCGCCCGCACGTCGATCATCGCAACACGTCCTCCGGAGCGGGGCCCCGCTGGGCCATGCCCTGCCTGATAGCCCGCGGGCCGAGGCCCGGCCAGACGGACGTGTCACGCCTCGCGCAGCAGGACCGCCGCGCCTTCGCGCTCGGGCAGGGCGCCGGCCGGCACCGGCTTGCCGAACAGATAGCCCTGGAGCGTGGTGCAGCCCGCCCCGCGCAGGCAATCGGCCTGTTCGGGGGACTCGACGCCCTCCGCCGTGGTGACGATGCCGAGGCTGCGGCTGAGCCCGGTGATCGCCTGCACCACCGCTAGCGCCTCCCGGCTGCCGCAGATCTCGCGGATGAACGAACGGTCGATCTTGATCTTGTCGAACCGGAACGCGCACAGGTAGCTCAGGGACGAGTAGCCGGTGCCGAAATCGTCGAGGGCGATGCGGGCGCCGAGCTGCTTCAGCTGCTGCAGCAGGGCGAGATTGTTCGACGAGGCGTCGAGCAGCACCGATTCGGTGATCTCGAGCTCGAGCCGGCCGGCGGGCAGGCCGGAGGCGGCGAGCGCCGCGGCGACCTGGGCCGCGAGGGCCGTGCTGCGGAACTGCACCGGCGACAGGTTGACGGCGACGGTGCGGCCGCTCGCCCAGCCGCTCGCCTCGCGGCAGGCCTCCTGCAGCACGAAGGCGCCGATCTCGTGGATCATCCCGGTCTCCTCGGCGACCGGGATGAAGTCGAGGGGCGAGATCGGGCCGCGCACCGGATGGTGCCAGCGCAGCAGCGCCTCGTAGCCGACGGTTTCGCCGTCCTCGGCCCGCACGATCGGCTGGTAGTGCAGGCCGAGCTCGCGCCGGGCGATCGCGGCGCGCAGATCGGTCTCGATCAGGCGGCGGTAGCGGGCCGAGGCCTCGAGCGCGCCGTGGAAGCGGGCGTGCCGGGACCGGCCGGTGCGCTTGGCCTCGTAGAGCGCGAGGTCGGCGCAGCGCAGGAGTTCATCGGCGGTGTCGCCGTCTTCCGGCGCGAGGGCGATGCCGATGCTCAGCCCGGTCTCGATCCGCTGCCCGTCGACCTCGACCGGCTGGCGCGCCGCCGCGATCAGCCGGTCGGCGAGGGCGACGGCCTCCGCCCCCGCCCCGGGGACGGCGGCGACGACCGCGAACTCGTCACCGCCGAGGCGCGCCAGGGTGTCGCCCGGGCGCAGGCTGTCCCGGAGGCGCCGGGCGACGACGCGCAGCAGGTGGTCCCCGACCGGATGGCCGAGGGTGTCGTTGATGCACTTGAAGTCGTCGAGATCGATGCACAGCACCGCGTGGCTCAGGCCGCCGGAGGCCTCGGGGCGCCCGGTCTCCCCACGCGCGGTCTCGGCCGCCAGAACCTCGCCGAGCCGCTGCCGGAAGAACTCGCGGTTCGGCAGCCCGGTCAGGCCATCGTGATAGGCGAGGTGGTGGATCCGCGCGCTCGCGGCGTGCTCGTCGCTGACGTCCTCGGCGATGAGCAGGCCGTTGCGCGGGTGATCGCCCCGCCCGCCGATCGCCAGGGCGCGCATCCGCAGCATGCGCGGGCCCCACGCGGTCTCGACCGAGGCCTCGACGGTGACGGCGGCCGGATCGGTGCCCGCGGGCCCTTCGGCCGCCGCGAGCGCGGCGTCCATCAGGGCCGCCATGGCCGCCGGCAGGACCACCGCGGCCGGGCGGCCGATCAATTCGCCGGTGCAGCGGCAGAGCAGCAGCTCGGCCTGCCGGTTGGCGAGCCGGATCAGCCCGGTCGCGGCGTCCTGCACGACGACGCTCGACGGCATGGTGGCGATCACGCTGTCGAGGAAGGCCGACGCGGCGGCGTGCTCGTCGCGGTGGCGCTCGGCGATCTCCTTGGCCTCGATGACCTGAAGCCGCTGGAGGCGCTTCTCGGTCCGGTCGCGGGTGATCTTGGCGAAACCCAGCAGGGTGCCGTCGTCGTCCCGGATGGCGTCGATCGCGACCTCGGCCCAGAATGAGGTGCCGTCGCGGCGGAAGCGCCAGCCCTCGGCCTCGAACCGTCCGGTCTCGCGGGCCTGGCGCAGGCTCGCCTCCGGCAGGCCCGCCGCCCGGTCCTCCGGACCGTAGAAGCACGAGAAGTGCCGGCCCACGATCTCGGCGGCTTTGTACTGGCTGGAGCGCTCGGCCCCGGCATTCCACTTCACCACGTTCCCGGCCGGATCGAGCATGTAGAGCGCGTAATCGGTCACGCCCTTGACGAAGAGGCGGAAGCGACGTTCCTCCTCGCGATGCTGCTGGAGAAGGCGCTGCTGCTCGCTGCGGTCCCGGGTGATCTTGGCGACGCCGATGAGGTGGCCGTCGTCGTCGCGGATGGCGGCCATGACGACCTCGGCCCAGAACGAGGTGCCGTCGCGACGGAGACGCCAGCCCTCGGCTGCGAAGCGCCCGGTCTCGCGGGCCTGGCGCAAATTCGCCTCCGGCACCCCCGCCGCCCGATCCTCCGGACCGTAGAAGCACGAAAAGTGCTCTCCGACGATCTCCGCGGCCGTGTATTGCTTGATTTTCGCTGCGCCGGCGTTCCAGTTCACGACCACGCCGCCCGGATCGAGCAGGGCGATCGCGTAGTCGGTCACGCCCTGGACGAGCAATCGGTACAGGACGTCGGTGCTTGCGGTCACGACTGGCTGTCCATCATCGGCGTCGCTCCAGGGTCTCCCAGGGAGAGTCTGGTTCACGCCCGCCAAGATGGGCTGTTCCGTACTAATGCAATCTTAAATCGATATCATCGCGACAGAAAATTTTTCCCTATTGGGACATGTGTCCTAAATCAGCGCGGCGGGGCGGAGCAATCGTTGACCCCTCCGCTATGGCAATGTCGAAGGGCGCAGAAAGCGTCTTTTCGCCGGATCCGTGAGCATGGAACGCCTCTGCGTCATCCCGTGACGGGTGTCGCGACCGACGAGCATGTCGTCGCGATCCCGGGGGATGCCGGGTTCCCCGTGGAGGCCGGCATGCGCGCAGGATCCGCCCGGACCGCGTGCGGGGCCTGTCCACGTGATCCCGGTTCCTCACGCAGCGCGGTCGCCAGGCTGGCTCCGGACATGGAAAAGGCGGGACCCCCGCCTCGCGAGGGCCCCGCCTTGCCTGTCCTCACACGGCCGGTGATCCGTTCAGGCCGGCTTCTGCGGCGTCAGCACCCGGCCGGTCGGGAAGTCGAAGATCGCGCCGCTCTCGCTCCAGTCCGGGCTCGCCAGGCGGACGATGTGGGGCGCCAGGTCCTCGGGGGTGCGCAGGGTCTCCGGGTCCTCGCCCGGCATCGCGGCCTTGCGCATCGCGGTGCGCAGCGGCCCGGGATTGAGCAGCATCGCGCGCACCGGCGTGGTCGCGGTCTCGGCGGCGTAGGTCCGCACCATCGCCTCGAGCGCGGCCTTCGACACCGCGTAGGGGCCCCAATAGGCCCGGCACGACGAGGCCGCGCCCGAGGTGACGAAGACCGCCCGCCCGGCCTCCGAGCGCCGCAGCAGCGGATCGAGGGAACGGATCAGGCGCCAGTTCGCCGTGACGTTGACGTCCATCACGGTCGACCAGACCTTCGGGTCGACGTGGCCGAGCGGCATCAGCTTGCCGAGCACGCCGGCATTGCCGACGAGCACGTCGAGCCGGCCCCAGCGCTCGTGGATCGCGGCGCCGAGGCGGTCGATGGCGTCGTAGTCGCACAGGTCGAGGGGGACCAGGGTGGCGGAGCCGCCCGAAGCCCGCACGGCGTCGTCCAGTTCTTCGAGCGCGCCTTGCGTCCGGGCGACCGCGATGACGTGGGCCCCGGCCTCGGCCAGGGCCAGGGACGCCGCGCGGCCGATGCCGCGCGACGCGCCCGTGACGACGGCGATGCGGTCGGCGAGGGGCTTTTCGGGGAGGAGGGTGTCGGACATGCGGTCAGTCGGCCTCGGCGAGGATCGCCATCTGGCGCGGCGAGGCGACGGCGAGGTCGGTCAGCGGCGTCGGGTAGTCGCCGGTGAAGCAGTGGTCGGTGTATTGCGGGCGGGCGGCGTCGCGGCCCTCCTCGCCCATCGCCCGGTACAGGCCCTCGATCGACAGGAACGCCAGCGAGTCGGCGCCGATGTAGCGGCGCATGCTCTCGAGGTCGTGGGTCGCGGCGAGCAGCTTCTCCTTCTCCGGCGTGTCGATGCCGTAGAAGTCGGGATGGGTGATCGGCGGCGAGGCGATGCGGAAATGCACCTCGCGGGCGCCGGCCTCGCGCATCATCCGGACGATCTTCACCGAGGTGGTGCCGCGCACCAGGCTGTCGTCGACGAGCACGATGCGCTTGCCCTCGACCGCCGCGCGGTTGGCCGAGTGCTTCATCCGCACGCCGAGCTCGCGCACCGACTGGGTCGGCTGGATGAAGGTGCGGCCGACATAGTGGTTGCGGATGATCCCGAGCTCGTAGGGCAGCCCGGTCTCCTGGGCGTAGCCGAGCGCCGCCGGCACGCCGGAATCCGGCACCGGGATCACGATGTCGGCCTCGGCCGCGGATTCCCGCGCCAGCTCGACGCCGATGTTCTTGCGCACCGAATAGACGTTCTTGCCGTTCACGATCGAATCGGGGCGGGCGAAGTAGATGTACTCGAAGATGCAGGGACGGATCGGTTGCGCCCGGGCGAAGCGGATCGACTCGATGCCGTCCTCGGAGATCACCACCATCTCGCCGTTCTCGACGTCGCGCACGAAGCGGGCGCCGATGATGTCGAGGGCGCAGGTCTCGGAGGCCAGGATGTAGCGGCCGTCGAGCTCGCCGAGCACCAGCGGGCGGATGCCGAGGGGATCGCGGGCGCCGATCAGCTTCTTGTTCGTCATCATCACGAGGGCGTAGGCGCCCTCGATCTGGCGCAGCGCGTCCATCACCCGGTCGACGATGCGCACGTGGCGCGAGCGGGCGACGAGGTGGAGGATCGCCTCGGTGTCGGAGGTCGACTGGCAGATCGCGCCGTCGCGCACCAGCTGGCGGCGCAGCAGCAGGCCGTTGGTCAGGTTGCCGTTATGGGCGACCGCGAGGCCGCCGGTCTCGAGCTCGGCGAAGAGCGGCTGCACGTTGCGCAGGATCGTCTCGCCGGTGGTCGAGTAGCGGACGTGGCCGATCGCCGCTTCGCCCTTCAGGCGCTCGATCGTGGCGAGGTCGGAGAACGAATCGCCGACGAGGCCCATCCGGCGCTCGGAATGGAACACCTGGCCGTCGAACGCCACGATGCCGGCCGCCTCCTGGCCGCGATGCTGCAGGGCGTGGAGGCCGAGCGCCACGATCGCGGCGGCGTCCGGATGGCCGTAGATGCCGAAGACGCCGCATTCCTCGCGCAGGGTATCGCCGTCGAGGTCGAGATCGCCGCCGAACGCCTCGCTCGCCCCGGGCGCGCCCCGGAAGGTTTCGCTGCGTGCTGACATGATGAGAAGCCCCTGGTGGCCGGTCACCGCACGGCCTCGCCTCGCCGACCCCGCGCACCCGTTAGCCGCGCGGGCCTGATTCGCCCGCGAGGTCGCGTGTCGGCCATGGGGTCTTACGCCATGGAGCGTCCGATATTTGACCTCGCGCCGGCTATGTAGTCGCTGCCGCGGGCGGAACCAAGGCGGCAGATACGCGTTGCGCGACGTATCTCACATGCAAAGGACGCCGATCCGGCGCCCCGTGCGGTTTCGCACCTGCTCAGCGACGCGGCGTGGCGTCGGTGCGGCGCTGGGGCGGGGCATCGGCCTCCGCCGGGGCGTCGGTGCCGGGATCGGTCTCGGGCTTCGGCTTGCGGAACTGCTTGAGCAGGCCTTCCGGGTTGTCCGGCAGCATCGCCACCAGCTTCTGGCCGCTGTTCTCGAGGATCTCGCGGCTGCGGGCCTGCTGCGCCCAGTCCGGCACCTTGCCCTGGACCAGCCAGGCCAGGAACACCCAGCCGATCACGCAGATCAGGAAGCCGCGCCCGGCCCCGAAGGCGAGGCCGAGGCTGCGGTCGACGGCGCCGATCCGCGAATCGAGGATCAGGTCGGAGATCTTCACCGTGATCACCGAGACCACCAGCAGGGTGACGAGGAAGATCGCGGCGATCGAGACCACCAGCGAGACGGTGTCGCTGGAGACGTGCTGCTTCACGGTCGGCAGCAGCAGCGGGTGCAGGGTCCAGGCGAGGCCGGCCGCCGCGACCCAGGCCACGATCGCCAGAACCTCGCGGGTGAAGCCCCGCACCGCCGCGAGCAACGCGGAGATGACGACGACACCCAGCACGACGAGATCGAGAACGGAGAACGGCATCGGCAGGAACGGTTCGGGGGCGGGAGCGTTGCCTCGGGGTCGCGGCTGCCCTGACCGCCGGGGTTGTATACGCTGCCGGATCCGATCCGTCACCCTGTCGTGGGTGGGGTGGTGCTGTGGCGCAGGACCGGCCGGGCCTGATCGACGGATTTCGCCTCCTTCGCGTCATCCCGGGCTCCGCTGCGCGGCCCCGGGGTTGCCCCAAAGGAGGTGAGGGGCATGGGCGCCCCGTCATCCGTCGACGTCAATCGATCGGATCGTCACAGATCCTCATCGTCATAGGCCGGCAGCCGCTGCGGCTGCCGCCGTCCCCCGCGGACCGGCTTGCCGGAGGCCGCCACCCCCGCCACGAGATCCGCGATGTGGCGCAACGACTCCGCCGGAAACCCGGTCCCCGATCCGTCGCGCCCGGCCCCCTCGCGACCCTGCGGCATCAGCGCCTTGGCGAAGCCGAGCTTCTGCGCCTCCTTCAGCCGTGCCGGTGCCTGCGCCACGGGCCGGACCGCCCCCGACAGGCCGACCTCGCCGAAATACACCGCGTCCGACGGGAGCGCCGCGCCCGAGAGCGAGGAGACGAGGGCGGCCGCCACCGCGAGGTCGGCCGCCGGCTCGCTGATGCGCAAGCCCCCCGCCACGTTGAGGTAGACGTCGTGGCCCCCTAACCGGATGCCGCCATGGGCCTCCAGCACCGCCAGCACCATCGACAGGCGGTTCGGATCCCAGCCGACCACCGCACGCCGCGGCATGCCCAGCGCCGAGGGCGCCACCAGGGCCTGGATCTCGACGAGGAGCGGCCGCGTGCCCTCCATCCCGGCGAAGACCGCGGTGCCCGGCGCCGCGAGGTCGCGCCCTGCCAGGAACAGGGCCGAGGGGTTCGGCACCTCGGCCAGGCCCCCGTCGGTCATCTCGAACACCCCGATCTCGTCGGTGGGGCCGAAGCGGTTCTTCACCGCGCGCAGGATGCGGAAATGGTGGCCCTGGTCGCCCTCGAACGAGGCCACCGCGTCGACCATGTGCTCGACGACGCGGGGCCCGGCAATCTGCCCGTCCTTGGTGACGTGGCCGACCAGGATCACCGCGGTGCCCGAGGTCTTGGCGAAGCGGATCAGGCTCTGGGCCGAGCCGCGGACCTGGGTCACCGTGCCGGGCGCCGATTCCACCGTCTCGGTCCACATCGTCTGGATCGAATCGATGATCGCCAGCGCCGGCGGCTTGCCCTGGCTCAGGGTGGCGATGATGTCCTCGACATTGGTCTCGGCGGCGAGCTCGACGGGAGCGCTCGCCAGCCCCAGCCGCTCGGCCCGCAGCCGCACCTGGCCCACCGCCTCCTCGCCCGAGATGTAGGCGACGCGTTCGCCGCGCTTCGCCAGGGCGGCGGAGGCCTGCATCAGCAGGGTCGACTTGCCGATGCCGGGATCGCCGCCGAGCAGGATCACCGAGCCGCGCACGAAGCCGCCACCCGTCACCCGGTCGAGCTCGGCGATGCCGGACGAGGTGCGGGGCGCCTCCTTGACCTCGCCGGTCAGGCCTTCGAGCGGGAAGATCCGGCCCCGCGCCCGGCTCGGCCGGGTCGCGACCGGGCCGGAGACCGGGCTCGCCGCGCCGGTCTCCTCGACGATCGTGTTCCAGCCGTTGCAGGCCTCGCAGCGCCCGCGCCAGCGGTTGTAGACCGCGCCGCAGGACTGGCAGGCGAAGGTCTGGTGGTTCTTCGCCATCGGCGACGGATCTCCGGGGGGTTAGGCCTGGGGTGTTCCTGATATGTCCCGAGGGGCGAGCCGTTGCAACCGGACCGGACCCGCCCGAGCGACGGTTCCGAAACGAACCTGCCGCGCTCGCGTCCCAATCGGCCGCGACAGCTCGGCCTTACCCCGACGATGGATGCGCATGATGGCCCGGGCCGGCGACACCTACCATTACGACCGCGCGCAGCGCGGCTTCCACTGGCTGATGGCGGCCCTGATCCTGGTGGCGCTCGGGATCGGGATCTATGCCGCCTGGCAGGTCCCCGGCACCTCGCCGCGGCGCGAACTGCTCGACATCCACAAGTCGATCGGCCTGACGGTGCTGCTGCTCCTGCCCCTGCGCCTCGTCTGGCGTCTGATCGCCGGCGAGCCGGCCTATCGCGTGCCGCCGTCCCGCCCGGCCCATCTCGCCGCGAAGGCGGCGCATGCGAGCCTTTACGTCCTGATGCTGCTCCTGCCGGTCAGCGGCTACGTCTATTCGGCGGCGGGGGGCTACGGGCTGCCGTGGTTCGGGGTGTTCTCGTTCCCGCGCCTCGTGCCGGTCGACAAGGCTGTGTCGCTGGCCGGCTACAGCGCGCATTACTGGATCGCGTGGGCGGTCGGGATCGTGCTCAGCCTCCACGTGCTGGCGGTGGCGTGGCACGCCTGGATCCGGCGCGACGAGGTGATGGGGCGGATGTGGCCGCGGCGGGTTGTCGGGGGATGAGGGGCGGTCGGCGGAACTGACCCACCCCGTGGCATTGCCATCACATCGACCACTCACCGCGTCATCCCGGGGGTCGACGACGTCGAGAACCCGGGATTCATCATCGCCGACCGTAAATGGGTCCGGCGGAAAGCGTGTCACTTTATCCCGCGCCGTCGGCGGTTGCGGATCCCGGGTTCCGCTGCGCGGCCCCGGGATGACCGAGGGTGGCACCTCCGTGAAGGGAAGGCACCCGGTGCTCACCGCTCCACCGGTGCGAACAACCCCACGAACAACGGCCGCGCATACAGCTCCGCCGCATTGTCCGGCGTCACGCCGGGCACCCAGGCCGGCAGCTCGGCCGCCGCATTGACCATGCTCGACACCAGCTGCGCGGCGATGCCGGCATCGAGCGGCCGCACCGACCCGTCCGCCATGCCGTCGACGAGGCAGAAGCCGAAGCGCTCGGTCAGGCGGTTCATGGTGCGCCGGGTCTCGGTGCGCAGGGCCTCCGGCAGGGCGCTGAAGGCGGTGACGCGCAGCAGCGGTCCCCCGGGGCCGAGCTGGCTGCGCACCAGGGTGGCCGCGGCGGTGCAGACCCGGTCCCAGCCGCTGCCGCCATGCGCATCCGCCGCGTCCTGCACCGCCCGGATCTGGGCGAAGCTGCGGGCGAAGCAATTGGCGACGAGGTCGTCCTTGTTGTCGTTGTGGTGGTAGAACGAGCCCTTGGTGACCTTGAGGAGGCTGGAGATCTTCTCCACCGAGGCGCCGCGATAGCCCTGCTGGTTGATGAGGATGGTGGCGGCGCGCAGGAACGCCTCTGGCGACACCTCGCTCTCCTCGGGAGGCGCCTGTTCGGGCAGCAGGCCCGGGCGCCAGCCGGAGCCCGGGCCCGCCATGCCGCGGGTGAGGAGGTCGGCCATCCGGGCGCCGGCCCGGGCATAGTCCCGCGGCTCGTAGCGGTGGATCCACAGCCGGGTCGAGTGCATCACCGAGAGCAGCAGGTGCGTGCGGGCGTTGCGGTCCGCCCGGTCGAGGCCGTCGTCGAACCACCCGCGCAGGCGCCGGAACAGGGCGTTGTAGGCGGAGAACACGCTCTCGGCCTGGGGCGCGGGCAGGGCCCGCACGTCGTTGAGCACGGCGATGTCCGGCTCCTCGCCGGCCGCCATCGCGGCCCGGTGGGCGACCACGAGGTCGAGGAGCATGGCGAGCCGCGCCGGCCCGTCGGGTGCCGCCTCGGCGCGGGCGACGAGCCCGTCGAGCACCCCGATCGTGTGCAGGAAGCAGGCCGCCGCCAGATCCTCCTTGCGGCGGTAATAATAGGTCACGCTGTTCGTCATCAGCCCCACGCTGCGGGCGACGTCGGCGAGCGTCGTGCCCTTCACGCCGGCCTCGTTGATCAGGGCGGCGGCGGCATGGAGGATCGCGTCGCGCTTCTGAGCGTAGCGCCGGGTCTGGCGCGGCGCCGCGCCGGGGGCGGGCACGGTCTCGGGATCGAGGCTGCGGGGCATGGGGGGATTGAGCACTGTCGCGGCCCCCGTGACAAGACGATGATTAGACGCCCGCGCCGTAATGCTCCCGGTACCAGGCGACGAAGGCCGGGATGCCGGTCGCGAGCGGCGTCGCCGGGACGTAGCCGACGAGGTCACGCAGCAGGTCGGTGCTCGCCTCGGTCCGGTCGACGTCGCCGGGCGGCAGGTCGCGCAACAAGCGCACCGCCTGGACGCCCAAAGCCGCCTCCAGGGCGTCGAGCATCGCCGCGACGCTCACCGGCCGCCCGCCGCCGATATTGACCATCCGGTAGGGTGCGACCGGGCTCAGGGTGTCGGCGGCCGAGACCGGCTCTGTGCCGGGCGGGGGAGGAGGGGCGTCGATCAGACGGGTGATGCTCTCGACGAGGTCGTCGATATAGGTGAAGTCCCGGATCGCCCGGCCGTGGTCGTAGACCTCGATCGGCTCGCCGGCCAGGATCTTCCGGGTGAACAGGAACAGGGCCATGTCGGGCCGGCCCCACGGCCCGTAGACGGTGAAGAACCGGAACGCGGTCGTCGGGATCTTCCACAGATGGGCGTAGGAATGCGCCATCGCCTCGCCGGCGATCTTCGAGGCGGCGTAGATGGTGAGCGGCCACACCGCCCGATCGGTCTCGCGGAACGGCACCGTCCGGTTGCCGCCATAGGCCGAGGAGGTCGAGGCGAAGAGCAGGTGGCGCACCGGATGCGCCCGGCAGCCCTCCAGCACCTGGAAGGTCCCGACCATGTTGCCCGCGACGTAGGCCTCCGGGTGCTCCAGGCTGTAGCGCACCCCGGCCTGCGCGGCGAGATGCACCACCACCTCGGGCCGCGCCTCGGCCATCAGGGCCATGAAGGCGCCGGGCTCCTCCAGCAGGAAGGCGTGCGACGAGAAGCCGGGCAGGGCCGCGAGCCGCGCCAGCCGGGCCCGCTTCAGGGCGACGTCGTAGTAGTCGGTCAGCCCGTCGACCCCCACCACCTCATGGCCGGCCTGGAGCAGGCGGTGCGCGAGGTGGTAGCCGATGAAGCCGGCCGTGCCTGTCACGAGGAAGCGCATGGCGGGTCCCTGGCGCGGATCCGAAGCGCCCGCCCGGGGCGGTTACACCGGCGGGGGGCGGCTTGCCAGCCCGGCCCGCCCCCTTCAGAACACCTGCCGCAACCCCCAGTACAGGACCCCCGCGAGCGTGATCGCCGCCGGCAGGGTCAGGATCCAGGCCAGAGCCAGGTTGCGCACCGTCGCCATCTGCAGGCCGGTGCCGTTGGCCCACATCGTGCCGGCGACGCCGCTCGACAGGATGTGGGTGGTCGAGACCGGCAGGCCGTAGGCCTCGGCGAGCCCGATCGTGCCGGCGGCGACCGCCTCGGCCGAGGCGCCCTGCGCGTAGGTGAGGTGCTGCTTGCCGATGCGCTCGCCGACCGTGACGACGATCCGCTTCCAGCCGACCATCGTGCCGAGGCCGAGCGCCAGGGCGACCACGACCTTGACCCAGGTCGGGATGTAGCGGGTGCCGTCGTCGAGGGTGCGCCGGTAGTCGCCGAGGGTCGTCTTCTCGGCATCCGTGAAGGGCGACGCCTCGCCGGTGAGCAGGCGCACCGCGTCGCTGGCGAGGTACATGTCGTTGCGCAGGTTCTGCGTCGCCTCGGCCGGGACGTGCCGGATGGCGCCGTAGTTCCGCACCTGCGCGGCGATGTCGTCGGCGAGGCCGGCAAGCGCCGCGAAGGATTCCGGCGCGGCGAGCGCCTTGGCCGGCGCCTCCGCCTTCAGCGCCTCGCCCACCTGGGCGCGGGCGGAAGCGGCGTCCGGGACGGTGGCCCCTCCGGCATGGTCGCGGAAGATGCGGCTGGCGCCGTGCGAGCCCTGCACGAAGGCCGGCGTGCTCGACTCCGGCATCGTGCGGTTGAGCGCGTAGGCGGTCGGGGCGGCGCCGATCAGGATCAGCATGATCAGCCCCATGCCCTTCTGGCCGTCATTGCCGCCATGGGCGAAGGACACGCCGGTGCAGGTCAGGATCAGGAGGCCGCGGATCCAGAGCGGGGGCGGCGCCTCGCCCTCCGGGGCGCGGTAGAGCTCGGGCCGGCGCACGACGCGCTTGAGCAGGAGGAGCAGGCCGGCGGCGCAGAGGAAGCCGACGAGGGGGCTGAACAGCAGCGATTCGAGCACGCTCGCCGCCTGCCCCCAGGCGACGCCGGAAGCGGCGTGGCCCGGCGCCATCAGCTGGTTGGCGAGGCCGACGCCGATCACCGAGCCGATCAGCGCGTGCGAGGACGAGTTCGGCAGGCCGAGCGCCCAGGTGCCGAGGTTCCACACGATGGCGGCGACGAGCAGGGCGAAGATCATCGCGTAGCCGGCGCCCGAGCCGACCTGCAGGATCAGCTCGACCGGCAGCAGCGTCACGACGCTGTAGGCCACCGCCCCCGTCGAGGCCATCACGCCGAGGAAGTTGAAGGCGCCGGACCAGATCACCGCCACGAGCGGCGGCATCGAATGGGTGTAGATCACCGTCGCCACCGCGTTGGCGGTGTCGTGGAAGCCGTTCACGAACTCGAAGGCGAGCGCGATCAGGAGGGCGAGGCCGAGCAGCGCGAAGGCCCCGATGGCGAGCGGCGGCTGGCCTGCCCGGTGCATGTCGGTGACGAGGTTGTATCCCGCATAGGCGAGGCCCGCGGCCAGGACCGCCAGGAACGCCATTGCCGCCGCCGGGTGCAGGCGATGCTCGAATCGTGGGCGGCCGTGACTATGCGCCGCGCCGGAGCGGCCGGAGGCGAGGGCGGCATCGGACATCGGGGATCCACCGGAAAGCGCGCCGCAACGGCACCTCGCCAAGGATAGGGCGGTGGGATGGCAAGTGGATGACGGCCGAGGGTGCGGCGCGCGGCCTCCCGGAGGCTGTCCGGCTGTCGAAAACCCGGTGTAAATGCTTAAGGGGCTTGCGTTCTGCGTGACGCAACCCCAAATTCGTCGGACCACCGCTGCCCCTGCGACGCGTGCATGCGGGTCACAGGGAGGCGGGTCCCAGAGGTGCGGGTTTCCCGGCGATTGGTCGCTGGCGGATCCGCCCGCAACGAACCGGCCCGGTGCCCTTCTGGTCGAGGGTGGCGGAAGGCCAGCGAGTCAGTACCCGATGAACCAGCTCGTGCGCATGTCGCATATCGTGACCGCAGACGCCGTCGAGGAGCCCTCTCCGAGTCTCCGGGTTCCTTTTGCCCAATCGGGCGCCTTCGTATGCAAGTTCATCATCGGCGAGCCGAACGACCGTGCGGTCTGCTGCGGCGCGCCGGTGCAGGATGGAAAGAGCTGGTGCGCCTTCCACCGCCGGATCGTGTTCGAACCGACGCGTCCGGGGCGGCTGCGATAGCAGAGGCGGGGCGGGACCGCTACCCCGTCCCACGCCGTTCTTCGCCCCTTCCTCCGCTCCGTCGAGCCCGAAGGGCCATCGGGTGGCGTCAGGCTGCGCGGCCGTAGATCGGGAACGCTTCCTGCCGGCCGCGTAGGGCCGTGCGGCTGACCTCGCGCCATTGCTCGCCCGAGGCGCGGCTTGCCTTGAGGGCGGCCTGCGACACGAGCGTGGTGGTCCCGAAGGTCTTGGTCGCCTGCTCCAGACGGGCCGCGACGTTGACCGCGTCCCCCAGCACCGTGAATTCGAGCCGGTCGTCGTCGCCGACCACGCCGACGAACACCTCGCCGCAATGGACCCCGATGCCGATCCGTACCGGGGTCTCGCCCGAGCCGGCATTCCACGCGGTCACCAGGGCCTCGAGCCGGTTCGCGAAGGCCAGCGCCTGGGCGGCGGCATCGGCCCGTGCCTCCGGCACGCCGAACACCACGAGCGCCCCGTCGCCCATGAACTTGTCGATGACGCCCCCGGTCTCCCGGGCGGCCTGGGCGACGCAGCGGCGAAACCCCGTCACCAGGATCGCCACCGTCTCGGGGTCGGCGCGCTCGGCGATCGTCGTCGAGCCGCGCATGTCGACGAAGGCGATGCCCGCGTGGCGCCGCTCGCCGAGCCGCAGGCCGCCGCCCTGCTCCATGCTGCCGCCGCGCTCCAGCAGCGGCGCCAGCTCTGCCGGCAGGAAGCGCGACAGGGCCGCCCGCCGCGACGCCTCGCGCAGCGCCAGGACCGCGAGCAGCGCCATGACGCCGACCGACACCACGCTGCCGATCCCCACCATCGTCTCGATGCGGTGGGCGTGCTGCTGGTAGCCGAGCAGCAGCGCGTCCTCCTGGGTGCGCATCGCCTCGATGATCCGGCGGATCTCGTCCATCTCCGCCTTGCCCTCGCCGGCCCGCACCAGGGCGAGCGCCCCGTCGCGGTCGCCCGCCTTGTCGAGGGCGAGGGTCCGGTCGAGTTCGGTGAACTTGCGGTCGATGGCGGGCCGGAGGGCGGCGATGCGGGCCTCCTGGGTGGACGAGGTGCCGAGCTCCGCCCCGAGCAGCGGCAGCTCCGCGGCGATCCGCGCCCTGCCGGCGGTATAGGGTACCAGGAAGGCCGGGTCGCCGGTCAGCAAATAGCCGCGCTGCCCGGTCTCGGCGTCGAGGAGGTCGGCCAGCACCTGCATCAGGATCCGGTCGATCGTGAGGGTGTGGGTGATGCGGTGCTGGACATTGCTCTGCCAGGCCAGCAGCAGGCCGTTGGCGGCGCCGACCATCAGCAGCAGCGCCGCCCCGACGCCGGTCAGCCCGGCCCGGCTGCGGACGCGGCCGATCCGGGTGCCGAGGGGCCGGCGGGCCGGCGGGCTCGGCGTCGTGTCTGGCGTCATCGGCGGTCTCGTCCGGCGCCGGGCGCAGGACGGGCCCTTGGCTCCCTGCGATATGGGACGCACGCTGCCACCCGCAATCGACCGGCCGGCCTACCTCCGCTGACGCAGGGGAGTGTCGGACGGGTTCCGGCTCGAAGCCATGGCGCGGGACCTTGTCCTGTCCCCGCGGGCGAGGAGCGGGCCGTGCTCCCGTTCAGGGCGCGCGACGAGCCCGGAGGGCGAGGGTGAGGGGAAGTGCCCGATCCTGCCCCCCCTACCGTCGCGTCGGCTCCGCCCACGCTTGTTTCATCGACGACAAGGTCGATGAAACCCTCTCCCCGCCCGCAGGGAGCGGGGAGCCCGCGCCCGTTCGACTCGCCGCAGCCCAACCCCTCACGCCTGCCCCGCCGCCCGGCGCCGTGCCGGGGGGCCGCCTGCCTCCCGGGTGTCCGGCTCGCTCCCTACCCGTACCGCCCCCGGCTCCCCCAGGGGCGCCACGATGGTGCAGACCACGCCCTCGCGCGGGAAGCTCAGGCTCACCGTCCCGTCGAGCTCGCGGGCGAGGCTGCGCTCGATCAGGCGCGAGCCGAAGCCGGTGCGGGTCGGCGGCACCACCGACGGGCCGCCGCGCTCCTGCCAGCGTAAGGAGAGCCGTCCCTCGCCGACACTCCACGACAGGGTGACCTGGCCGGCCGGCACCGAGAGGGCGCCGTACTTGACGGCGTTGGTGGCGAGCTCGTGCAACGCCATGGCGATCGACAAGGCGATGCGGGGCGGCAGGCGTATCGCGGGCCCGCCGACGGTGAAGCGCGGCTGCGCGCCCGGCCCGTCGAGGGGGGCGAGGGCGTCCTTGACCACCTCGGCCAGCTCCGCCCCCTCCCAGCTCTCGCGGGTGAGGACGTCGTGGACGCGGGCGAGCGCGATCAGCCGGGCCTCGAAGGCCGAGCGGGCCGCCGCCGCGGCCGGGCCGTCGAGGCCGCGCAGGCTCTGCATCGCGATCGACTGCACGGTGGCGAGCGTGTTCTTCACCCGGTGGTTCAGCTCGTGCACCAGCAGGCGCAGGTGCTCCTCGGCGCGCTTGCGCTCGGTCACCTCCTGGTGGATGCCGATCACCCGGCGGGCCCGGCCCCCGGCATCGCGCTGCACGATCGCCTGGGCGCTGACCCAGCGCGGCTGGGTCTCCTCCGGCCGGATCCGGAACTCGGTGCGGTACTCGGCCTCGCCCGCGAGCAGGGCGGCGAGCGCCGCCTCGAGCCGCGCCCGGTCCTCCGGATGCACGGTGCGGATCCAGGCCTCGTGCGAGAGCGGCGCTTGCCCGAAGATCTCGGCCGAGCGGGCCGAGAGGCGGTGCTGCCCCGAGGCGAGGTCGATCTCCCAGGTGCCGAGGCGCCCGGCGGCGAGCGCCAGCCGCAGGCGCTCCTCGCCCTCGCGCAAAGCCGCCTCGGCGTCCTTGGCCTCGGTGACGTCGACGTTGCAGCCGGTATAGCCGAGGAAGCGGCCATGATCGTCGAGGCGGGCGACCCCCTCGCACAGGATCCATCGCACGGCTCCGTGCCGGTCGATCACCCGGGTGGCGCGGCGGAAGGGCGTGCGCGCCGCGAAGGCCAGCGCGAAGCTCTCCTCGAACCCCGGAAGGTCGTCCGGATGGACGATCTCGCGCCAGCGCCCCTGACGCAACATCGCGGTCGAGCGGCCGAACAGGTACTCGTAATGCATGTTGACGAAGGCGATCTCGCCCTCGGCATCGGTCATCCAGATCAGGGCCGGGGCGGAATCGGCCATGTGGCGGAAGCGCGCCTCGCTCTCGCGCAGGGCAACGAGGCCCCGGCTCTGCTCCTCGAGCGCCCGGTCGCGCTCGGCGATGCCCCGGCGCAGGCTCTGGGAGGCGTCGGCCAGGGTGTCGGCGAGCTGGCGGATCTCGCGGATCGGCGTCGAGACCCGGGGCACCGGCTGGCCCAACGCGAGCGCTCCCCCGGCATTGGCGAGCTGGCGCAGGGGCTCGGCGACCCGCGCCCACAACTTCACCGCGAGATACGACGACACCGCGAGCGCCAGGAGCCCGAACCCGCCGAAGGCCAGGATCCAGTGGCGCAACGGCGCCTCGACCCGTTGCTTGGGAATGCTGGCGCCGACGGTCCAGCCCGCGGCCTTCGCGGTGGTCTCGACGTAGAGGACCGGGCGGCGCTTGCGGTCGGTCCCCTCCCAGATGTCGGCGGCGGCGGTCCGGTGGCCGCGCAAGCCCGCCTGCATCGGCTGGCCGGCGAGGGTCGCGTGGTCCTCCGAGCGGGCGAGCAGCAGGCCGGTGCGATCGATGATCGCGGTGGTCCAGCCCGGGGCGAGGTCGTGGATCAGGATCTGGTGCAGCCGCTCCACCGGCACCGTGACGCTCAGCACGTAGGCCGGCGCACCCTCGATCGTCACCGGTACCGCCACGTCGTAGGTCGGCGGCCGGCCGGGGCTGCCGGCCCGGACGCCGCCGATCACCGGGCGCTTGGTCGCCATCACCTCGGCATCCTCCCGATGCGGGTCCTGCGGCAGCGGCGCGCCGGGAGGCAGGGCGGTGTTGACCAGTTGGATCCCGTCGCCCCGGCGCAGCGAGAAATCGAGGCCGGTCGTGGCGGTGACGGCCCGGGCCTGGGTCTCGAACCCGTCCAGACCCTCCTGCCTCAGGCGCGGCGAGGCCGCGAGGGTCTGCAGCACCGAGACCAGCCCGGCCATGTCCCGGTCGATGCTGAGCGCGATGCCGCGCACGCTCTCGCGGGCATCCTGCTCGAAGCGGACCCGCTCCAGGGCGGCGTAGCGGCCGAGCAGCACGGCGGTGAAGATCAGGCCCGGCCCGATCAGGGCGATCGCCAGGGCGACGAGGTAGACCTGGGTCGAGAGCCCGTCCCGCCGCAGGGCGTTGAGCCGGCGGCGGATCATGGCCTGTCTCCGGTGGCGCGCGGGCGGCGCGGCATGCTCAAGGCGTCAGGCCCTGTCGAGATGACCGAGGTCGCGGCCGGGCTCGATCCGGTCGCGCACCCGCTGCTTGAGGGTCTTGATGTCGGGGAAGCCGCCGTCGCGCTTGCGCTCCCAGATCACCGCGTCGCCGCAGGTGATCGCGAAGGCGCCGCCGGTGCCGGGAATCAGCGCGACCTCGCCGAGGTCGTCGCGGAAGGTCGAGAGCAGCTCCTGCGCCATCCAGCCGGCCCGCAGCAGCCAGTTGCACTGGGTGCAATAGGTGATGGCGATGCGGGGCTTCTCGGCCTCCGGGCGGGGAACGGTGTCGCTCATCGTCGGGAGACTCCGCCTCCGATCCCCCGGCTTGTCAACCATGTTCACGCCCGGGGGACCTGGACTCCGCCCGGTCTCACGCGAGCTGGCGCAGCACGGCGAGGCTCACGGCGACGCCGGCGATGCCGCCCAGGACCGACACCACGACGTAGGCGAGCGCCGCCCCGTGGGCGCCGCGCTCCCACAGCAGGAAGGCCTCGAGCGAGAAGGTCGAGAAGGTGGTGAAGCCGCCGAGGATGCCGGTGGTCAGGAACAGCCGCAGGGCCTGCGGCCCGCCGCCCCGCGCCGCGAACCAGCCGGTGAGCACCCCCATCAGCACCGAGCCGACGATGTTGATGACCATCGTGCCGAACGGGAACGAACTGCCCGCCCGCGCCGCCCACAAATTGACGCCGTGGCGCAGGGCTCCGCCGAGCCCGGCCCCGAGGAAGACCACCAGGTAGCTCACCGTTCCACCGCCTCCGTCCACGCCCCGGGCTTCTGCCACGCCTCCCGGGTCAGGGCGATGACGCGAGACGCAACCGTGGCCCGCACGCCGCACCCGGTTCCATTCGCGGCCCAGACGCCACACGGCGTCATGCGGCCGTCATGGAACCGCCCCATCGCTGCCGCAAAGTCAGCCGGGGACGAATCGTGACGACCATTTCCATCCGCGCCGCTCTCGCGGCCGGCGGCCTCTTCGCGAGCGCCGGGATCGCGCAGGCGCAATCGATCGAGGCGCGGGTGCCGAACCTGCAGCCCGTCGACGGGCCGGTCTCGGTCGAGGCCGGCGGCACGACGATCGTCAACCAGGGCCTCCAGGGCCTCGGCCGGCTGCCGGCGACCACCCGCGACTTCCTCGGCGATTCCCTCGGCTCGTTCTCCTCGCTCGCCGTCGATCTCGCGACCTGGCGGCGCAGCGGCGACACCTATACCGGCACGCTCTACACGCTGCCCGACCGCGGCTACAACAATCCCGATGGCGGCCTGTTCACGGATTATGCCGGCCGGCTCAATCGCTTCTCCCTGAGCTTCACGCCCTACACGGGCAGCGCCGCCCTGCCGCAGGCCACCGCCTCGCAAGCCCAGGTCGTCCTGACCCAGGATGGCGGCATCGTCCTCACCGATGCCCGGGGCCAGCGCTTCAGCGGCCTCGATCCCGGCGCCGGCACCACCCGCCAGCTCGGCGCCGTGCTGCCCTCGGCCGCCACCGGCCCGAGCGCCGGGCGCATCAGCCTCGACGCCGAGGGCCTGGCACGCCGCCTCGACGGCTCGTTCTACGTCAGCGACGAGTACGGCCCGAACATCTACTACTTCAACCGCAACGGCCAATTGCAGGGCGTGCTCGGCATTCCGGCCGCGCTGCAGCCGGTGACGAACGGGCAGCTCAACTTTAATTCCCTCACCCCGCCCGATACGGGCCGGCGCAACAACCAGGGCCTCGAGGCGCTGGCGCTGACGCCGGACGGGCGCGGCCTCGTCACCATCCTGCAGAGCGCGACCCTGCAGGATTCCGGCGCCAACCAGCAGCAGCGGGCCAATACCCGCATCCTCTACTACGACATCTCCGGGTCCCCGACCCCGTCGGGCCCGAGCCGCGAATACGTGCTGCAACTGCCGGTCTACAACCAGGCCGGCACAGGCGGTGCGCCGAACCGCACCGCGGCCCAGAGCGAGATGCTGGCGCTCAACGACACCCAGTTCCTGGTTCTGTCGCGCGATTCGAACGGGCTCGGCACCGGCAACACCACGCCGATCGTCTACAAGAGCGTGCTCCTCGTCGACACCGCGGGGGCCACCAACATCGCCGGCAGCGCCTATGACGGCACGACGCCGATCTCGCCGGGCGGCACCTTGCGGGCCGGCCTGACCCCGGTGAAGACGACCGAGGTCGTCGACCTCCTCAACCCGGTGCAGCTCAACCGCTTCGGGATGAACCTGAACACGAATCCGGCGACCCAGACCACGCTGCCCGAGAAGATCGAGGCGATGGGCCTCGTGCCGGTGCTGAGCGAGCGGGCGCCCAACGACTATTTCCTGCTCGTCGGCAACGACAACGACTTCCTGACCCGCCAGGGCGTCATCAACGGCCAGCCCTACGATGCCGGCCTCAACAACGACAACCTCCTGCTCGCCTACCGGCTGACCCTGCCGACCTACGTCGATCCGCTCTCGCTCGCGGTGATGAAGGCGACGGCGCCGACGGTGCTCCAGAGCCTCGGGGCCGGCGCCCTCGGCTTCGCGGCCGCGGCGACGCGCGGCGTGCAGGACCATCTCTCGGCCCTGCGCCGCGGCGCGGGCCTCGCCGGACAGGGGGCCTGGAGCACGTCCGGCCCGGCGCTCTGGCTCGGGGGCGATGTCGTCTTCGCCGACCAGCCACGCACCGGCGGCCTCTCCCTCGACCGGACCATCGCCCAGGGCTCGGCCGGACTCGACCTGCCGCTCAGCGGCCCGTGGCGGGCCGGCCTCGCGGTCGGCGGGGGCGGCGGCTCGCTGTCGCGCGCCCAGGGGTTCCGCCAGGACCAGAGCGCCTTCACGGTCGCGGCCTATGGCGGTTACTACGGGCCGACCTTCTACGCGCAAGGCATCGTCGGCGGCGCGCCGCTCATCGACCTCTCGGGCCTCCGCCGCCCGGCCGCCTACGGCCTGACCGCCGACGGCAAGACCTCCGCCACCGCCCTGGCGCTGGACGGCGAGGCGGGCCTGATCCTCGACCGCGACGCATTCCGGCTGATGCCCTTCGCGGGACTGAGCCACTTCTCGGCACGCATCGGCGGCTTCACCGAGACCGGGGCTGCCGGCAACAACGTGGCCTATGGCGGATTGACGGTGCTCCAGACCACCGCCCGCTTCGGCGCCGAGCTTGCCTATACGGGCTTCGGCGGGATCATTCCGTCGGTGCGCGTGGCCTACAATCTCGGCCTCGGGCCGCAGCAGAGCGCCGGCCTGTTCCGCCTCGCCAGCGTCCAGAACCCGCTGGCGACGGCCACCGCGGCGATCCCCTTCCTCAAGTCCGACTTCGTCACCGCCGGTGCCGGCCTCCAGGGCAACCTGACCGAGCGGCTCGGCTGGAGGGTGGACTACCAGGCGGCGATCGGCACCCGGGCCGGGGTGGCGCACGGGGTCACGGCGGGGCTGCGGTACCAGTTCTGAGAGGCGGGGCGGGTGCCCGGGAGCAGGGGCCCGCCTGTCGTTGTTGCGATCTCGCCCCTTTCCCGGACGACGGGAGCGTCAGCGGAAGGAGATCCGGGAACCAGCACAAGGCTTCGCGAAGCGTCAGTGTGTCTGCAACGGTGCAGCATGCAGAGCCGCTTCGCGGCACTTCTTCCCTGGATCCCGGATCTCCTTCCGCTTCGCTTCAGTCGTTCGGGAAAGGGGAGGGTGGTCGAAGAGGGGAGCGGTTACTTCCCGAACCGGTCCCGCCACGCCGCTTGCGCCCCCGCCACCGGCAGGGCGCTTGCATGGTAGACGCCGAGCGCCACCGCCCGCGCCAGCACCCGCGCCGCCGCATCGCCCAGGCGCGCCAGATCCCCGACCGGGTCGGCGAGCGGCACCGCGCCGGTCGCCGCCGCGAAGACGAGGTCGCCGTCGAGGGGAGTGTGGGCCGGCACGATCGCCCGGGCGAGGCCGTCCTGCGCCGTCACGGCGAGGCGGCGGGTCTCGGCCTTGGTCAGGCGGGCATCCGTCGCGACCACCGCGATCGTGGTGTTGGCGCCCGGCATCGGCTTTCTCGGCCAGGCGAAGGCGTCGGGCGGGATCGTCGGAGCGGGGCCGAGGCCCCCGAACTCGGCGCCCTCCTCGAACGGGCCGGCCCAGAAATGCGGCCCGTCCCCGACCGTGACCCGCCCGAGGGCGTTCACCGCCACGAGCGCCGCGACGCGGGCCCCCGTCCCCTCGACCGCGGCCGAGGCGCTGCCGAGACCGCCCTTGAGGTTGGCGGTCCGTGCTCCGAGCCCGGCTCCGACCGAGCCCATCGCCACCGGGCCGGTGCCGGCCGAGGCGGCCGCGGCGTAGCCGAGCTCGCGATAGGGCGGGTAGCGGCCCCACGCCTTGTCGCCGCCGTTGAGGAGGTCGAACAGGATCGCTGCGGGCACGATCGGGACCCGCGCCGGGCCGACCGCGAAGCCGCGGCCGGTCTCGGCGAGCCAGCCGGTCACGCCGGAGGCGGCGTCCAACCCGAAGACCGACCCGCCGGAGAGGACCAGCGCATCGACCCCCGTCACCGTGCGCTCGGGATCGAGGAGGTCGGTCTCCCGGGTGCCGGGCCCGCCGCCTCGGACGTCGACCGCCGCGACCGTCGGCGCGTCGAACACGATCGCGGTGACGCCGGAGAGGGCGCGCCAATCCTCGGCATGGCCGACGCGCAGGCCGGCAATGTCGGTGAGGCTGCCGCTCACCGCGGCTCGGCCCGGCGCACGAGGTCGGCGACGGCGGCTTCCTCGGCCGCCGAGAGCGCCCGGGGCGGCGCCGGCTTGCGGCGGCGTGCGGCGCCCCAGAGGGCGAGGCCGCCGAAGCCGACCACCAGCAGCGGCGTCAGCCAGAGCAGGGCGGTGTGCCAGGCCAGCACCGGCCGCAGCAGCACGAACTCGCCGTAGCGGTGCACCACGTAATCGACCACCGCACCATCGCTGTCGCCCTGGCGCAGGCGCTCGCGCACGATCAGCCGCAGGTCGCGGGCGAGCGGCGCGTCGGAATCGTCGATCGACTGGTTCTGGCAGACGAGGCAGCGCAGGCCGGCCGAGATCGACCGGGCCCGCGATTCCATCGCGGGGTCCTTCATCACCTCGTCGGGCTGCACCGCACCGGCGGCGGCCGGCATGAGCAGCGCCAGGGCGAGAAGGGTCGAGCGGAGGGCGCGCATCGGGGCTATTCCGCCGGAACGGAGTGGGGGGGCACCGGGCCGGCGGCGTCGCGGGGGGCCGGTTTCAGCGCCGGGGCGCCGACGCGGAAGCGCCGGTCGGTGAGGGAGAGGCCGCCGCCGAGCGCCATCACCACCGCGCCGAGCCAGATCAGCAGCACCAGCGGCTTGTAGTACAGGCGGATGCCGACGCGGCCATCGGTCCCGGTCTCGCCGACGCTGGCATAGACCTGGCTCGCCCCGATCGTGAGCAGGCCCGCCTCGCTCACCGACATGTTGCGCGAGGCGTAGAAGCGCTTGCCCGGCTCCAGCACGCCGACCGGGATGCCGTCCTCGCGGATGGTCAGGTGGGCGACGGTCTCGGTGTAGTTGGGCCCGGTCCGGGGCAGCACGCCCTCCAGCACCGCGAGGTAGGGGCCGGCGCGCAGCTCCCCGCCCCGCGGCAGGGTGGCCAGCGCCTCGACGCTCCAGGCCTGGGCGGCGATGCCGATCACCGTCACGCCCACGCCGGCATGGGCGATCGCGGTGCCCCAGGCCGAGCGCGGCAGGCCGGCGGCGCGGCGCAGCGACAGGCCGACCGTCTTGCCCCGCGCCCGGGTGACGATCTCGAGGGCGGCGCCGACGATCAGGTACGCGCCGAGCCCGATGCCGAGCGGCGCCCCCACGGGTCCGCCCCAGGTGACGGCGATGGCGGCGAGCGTGACGGCGAGCGCCAGCCCGAAGCCGACGAACAGCCGCTGGCTCGCCGCCGCGAGGTCGCCGCGCTTCCAGGCCAGCGTCTGGCCGAACGGCACCACGAGCAGCAGCGGCACCGCGAGCGGCACGAAGGTCAGGTTGAAGAACGGCGCCCCGACCGAGATCTTCTCCCCCGTCAGCGATTCGAGTGCCAGCGGATACAGCGTGCCGACGAGCACGGTGGCGCAGGCCGCCGACAGGAAGAGGTTGTTCATCACCAGCGCCCCCTCGCGGGAGATCGGCGCGAACAGGCCGCCCTGGCGCAAGGTGGGCGCCCGCCAGGCGTAGAGCGCCAGCGAGCCGCCGATGAACACGACCAGGATGCCGAGGATGAAGGTGCCGCGCGCCGGATCGGTGGCGAAGGTGTGGACCGAGGTGAGCACGCCCGAGCGCACCAGGAAGGTGCCGAGCAGCGACAGCGAGAAGGTCAGGATGGCGAGCAGCACCGTCCAGACCTTGAGCGCGTCGCGCTTCTCCATCACCACGGTGGAGTGGACCAGTGCCGTGCCGGCGAGCCAGGGCATCAGCGAGGCGTTCTCGACCGGGTCCCAGAACCACCAGCCGCCCCAGCCGAGCTCGTAATAGGCCCAGTACGACCCCATGGCGATGCCGATGGTGAGGAAGCACCAGGCCGCCAGCGTCCAGGGCCGCACCGCCCGGGCCCAGGCCGCGTCGATCCGGCCCTCGATCAAGGCCGCGATGGCGAAGGCGAAGGTGATCGAGAAGCCGACATAGCCGAGATAGAGCAGCGGCGGATGGATCGCGAGGCCGGGATCCTGGAGCAGCGGGTTGAGGTCGCGGCCCTCGACCGGGGCCGGGTTGAGCCGGTTGAACGGGTTCGAGGTGACGAGGATGAAGAGCAGGAACACCGCGGTGATCGCCGCCTGCACGCCGAGGGTGTTGGCGCGCAAGGTCGGCGGCACGGACTTGCGCGCGAGCGCCACCACGGCGCCGAACAGCGCCAGGATCAGCACCCAGAGCATCATCGAGCCCTCGTGGTTCCCCCAGACGCCGGAGATCTTGTAGATCAGCGGCTTCATCGAGTGGGAATTCTCGACGACGTTCTGGACCGAGAAGTCCGAGGTGACGTGGGCGTAGGTGAGCGCCGCGAACGAGAAGGCGATGCACGCGAAGGTGGCGAGCGCCGCCGGCACCGTGACGCTGCGCAGGACCGGGTCGCCGGTGCGGCTCGCCCAGACCGGCATCACCATCTGCGTCAGCGACAGGGCGAGCGCCAGGGCGAGGGCGTAGTGACCAACCTCGATCAGCACCAGGGCGACCTTTCGGTAAACATGTGTCCATCGGGACGGGAGATCGGCCGACGGCTCTCCCGACCCGGCGTCCTGCCACGGCGGATCGCGGCCGTCACCTTAGTCCGCTTCGGCTCCGACGCCGCCCAGACCTTCCGCCGCACGGGGATACAGACTGATTATTGGGTGGCGGTGCGCGAGGCCGGTCCGGATTGACCTTGCGCGGCCGCGCCGCCTTCCTGCCAGCGGCCTTGCGCCTTGAGGGCGTCGGCGACCTCGCGCGGCATGTAGGTCTCGTCGTGCTTGGCCAGCACCGTGTCGGCCCGGAACGTCCCGTCGGCCTGCAGCACGCCCTCGGTCACCACGCCCTGGCCTTCGCGAAACAGGTCGGGCAGCAGGCCGCGGTAGCGCACCGGCACGGTCGAGCCGGTATCGGTGACGCTGAACTCCACATGCCCGTCGGCCTCGCGCTTGAGCGAGCCGGCCTCGACCAGGCCGCCGAGGCGGAAGCGGGTGCCGGGCGCGACCTTCTGGCTCGCCACCTCGGTCGGCGAGCGGAAGAACACGATCGTGTCGCGCATCGCCGTGAGGACGAGCCCCAGGGCCGCCGCCAGCACGGCGCTGCAGACGAGGATGAGGACGGAGCGGCGGCGCCGGCGCGTCATGATCGCGGTCTCAGGCCGAGCGACGGGGGAGGGCGGTGGCGAGGGTCATCAGGGGCGTCTCCCGGGGAGGCCGGCATGGGCCGGCTCTGTTGGCGTCTTTTGCTACGTCGCAGCGCGCGTGGCGAGGCGGCAAAAAGCGGGGGGGCCTGCGGGATGATGGCCCGGCCCCGTGCCTTTGCAGGGCGCGCGCCCGAACCCTCCCCCCTCGGCGGGGGAGGGCTCACGCGCGCGGCCGTCGCGATCATCACGGCGCCTTCGCCACGCCCAAGCCCAGCTCCCGCGCCACCTCCTCCACCGGCGCGACTTTGCCCGGATCCGTCCCGAGCGCCGCGCGCGCCTGCGCCAGCGTCGCCTCCGCCTTCGGCCGCTCGCCGAGCACCATGTAGGAGCGCACCAGCCGGCCCCACTCCTCTCCCGTCCCGCCCTTCTCGGCGAGGCGCTGGGCCAGGCCGTCGACCATGCCGCGGATCATCCCGCGCTGCTCCTCGCTCATTCCCGGCTTCGTGCCGGCAGGCGCAGCGGCGACCGGCGGCGCGGCGGCGCCGTCGAGGCGGGCGAGGCTTTCGCGCACCAGCGGCAGCCAGGGCGCCTCGGGGGGCGCGGCCGCTTCCATCGCGGCGTAACGGCTGCGGGCCTGGGCGCGGTCGCCGTCCTGCTCGGCCGCGCGGGCGAGGTAGAATTGCGGCTTAACCGCCTTGGGATCCTGCTTGAGCGCCCGCTCGAAGGCGTCGCGCGCCTTCGACGAGACGACGCCGTCGCCCGCCGCCACCAGGGCCTCGCCGTAATCGGCGAGCCGGGTCGCGTCGTCGCCGAGGATCCGCAGGGAATTCTCGTAGGCCTTGATCGCGTCCTCGACGCGGCCGACGCGCAGGTAGACCGGGGCCAGCACCGCCCAACCGCGGCCGTCCTCCGGCGCCTTGGCGAGATGGGCCTCGATCTGCGTGACCGCCGCCGCGAGGTCGTTGCCGGCCGACCGGGCATGGGCCAGGCGCTCGGCCTGGGGCTGGGCCGGCAGGTCGGGCGAGCCGTAGATGCCGTAGACGAGGAGCGCCACCAGCGGCACCGTCGAGAGGGCGAAGGCGGACGCGGCGCGGCGCCGGCGCAGCGCCGGCTCGCCGACCGCGCCGGGGCCCCGGCCGGGCTCGCGGCTCGCCCGCAACAGGCGCCGCGCCGCTTCGGCCTTCGCGGCCTCGGCCTCCGGCGCGGCCAGCAGCCCGCGGGCGGCGTCGCGGTCGATCTCGCGGAGCTGGTCGCGGTAGAAGCCGGTCTCGGTGGCGATCCGCGCCTCGCCCTCCGGCAGGGAAGCGAAGGCGGGGCGGCGCGACATCGGCCAAAGCAGGGCGAGCACCGCCAGGCCGGTCATGAGCGCGAAGATGAACCAGATCGCCGTCATGCCCCTCTCTATCGCTCCCCCGTGGGGGACACGATTCGCGAGCGTGGCGACAAGGTGTCACGCACGGGCAATCCCGTGCGGCGGCGCGCCCTGTCGTCAGCGCGGCGCCACCGGCCAGAACAGGCTGATCAGCAGCGTCCCGACGACGATCACCATGAGCGAGAGCGGCAGGCCGAGGCGGGCGTAATCGCCGAAGCGGTAGCCGCCCGGGCCCATCACCAGGGTGTTGCACTGGTGCCCGATCGGGGTGAGGAAGTCGCAGGCGGCCCCCACCGACACCGCCATCAGGAACGGGTCCGGGTTGAGCCCGAGCTTCACCGCCAGGCTGGCGCCGATCGGTCCCATCACCAGCACCGTCGCGGCGTTGTTGAGGAACGGCGTCACCGCCATGGCGGCGACGAGCAGCAGGCCGATCGCCAGCATCGGCGGCACCGAATGCATCGCGTTCGAGAGCGCCCCGGCGATCAGGTCGGTGCCGCCGGTGGCCCGCACCGCGTCGCTGACCGGGATCAGGGCGCCGAGCAGCACGATCACCGGCCACTCGATCGTCTCGTAGGCCTCGTGCATGGTCATCACGCGCAGGCACAGGAGCAGCACCGCGGCGCCGAAGAACGCCATCGCCACCGGCACGACGTGAAGGGCGATGAGGGCCATCGCCCCGGCCAGCACCGCGATCGGGATGTAGCTGCGGCGGCTGTGGCCCAGCGCCAGCTTGCGCTCGGCGAGCGGCAGCAGGCCGAACTCCGAGAGCACGTCGGCGAGCCGCTCGGATTCGGCGCGCAGCACCACCACGTCGCCGGCGCGCAGGCGCACGCTGCCGATGCGCCGTGTGATCGCCGCGCCCGACCGGCTGACCGCGAGCAAAGCGGTGCCGTAGCGCGCGGCGAGGTCCGCCCCGGCCGCGGTGGTGCCGACGAGGGCCGAGCCCTCCGGGATCACCGCCTCGATCACCGTCAGCTCGGCCCCGGCGGCCTGCGTGCCGACCAGGGTGAGCTTCGCCCGGGCCACCAGCCGCTCCAGGTCCTCCGGTTCGCCGTCGAGCAGCAGCACGTCGTCGGCGGCCAGCCGCCAGTCCGGCCCCGGCACGTAGCGGCGGAAGCGTTCGCGGATGATGGTCGCCACCGTCACGTCGCCGTCGCCGAGCGCTTCCAGCTCGCCCACGGTGGCGCCGACGAGGGGCGACTCCGCCGGCAGGCAGGCCTCGGTGGTGTAGGCCTCGATCCGGAACGCCGCGGCGAGCGAGCCGCCGGGCCGCCGGTCCCGGGGCAGCAGCCGGTAGCCCACCGACAGGAAGGCGAGGCCTGCCACCGCCAAGCCAAGGCCGACCGGCGTGAAGTCGAACATCCCGAAGGGCTGGCCGACGACGTCCGCCCGGACCTTCGCCACGATGATGTTGTTCGACGAGCCGACCAGCGTCACGAGGCCGCCGATCAGCGAGGCGAAGGACATCGGCATCAGGAGCATCGAGGCCGGCGTGCCGGTCTTGCGCCCGAGCTGCAAAGCCACCGGCATGAAGATCGCGAGCGCGCCGATGTTCTTGGTGAAGATCGACAGCCCCATCACCGCGCCGGCGAGCGCCGGCACCTGCTGGCGGGGTTTTCGCAGGTAAGGCAGGAGTGGGCGCATCGCGCTCTCGACCACGCCGGAGCGGGACACCGCCGATGAGATGACGAGGGCGCTCGCCACGATGATCACCACGTCGTCGGCGAAGCCGTCGAAGGCCTTCGACGCCGGCACAAGCCCGAGCGCCACGGCGGCGACGAGGGAGAGCAAAGCCACGAGGTCGTAGGGCAGCCGGCCCCAGATGAAGAGCAGGACGGTGACCCCGATGAGGCCGAAGGCGAGGCCTTGGTCGAGGGTCATGCGCGGGACATCCGGGCGACGGGTCGGGTGCGGGTCATGCCGGGGCGGTGATCCTGATGCGGGGTCGCGGGCCTCCCTAGATTGGGCCGCGCGGGGCGGCGCCCAGGGCGGGGACGCGAAGAGTTTGCGCGGCCGGCGCCTTTCCACGCGGGCGGTGCCGGGTTCGGCTCGCTGCCGGGGTGGGCGAGCGGGGGCGGGATCGCCGAGAGAGGGGTACGAGCAATCGACGATCGCGCCAGGGTAGGGACGGAGCCGCGAGGAGAGGGCCGAACCCTGCAGGCGGCCGGACGCATCGCGAGCAGGGCGTGATTCCAGAGGAGTGCGCCTCTTTCCGCAGGCGCCTATGCGACGGCGTCTGCCACCATATCCGGATGCCGCCTGATGACCCGCACGTAAGCAATGGCGAAATCCGGTGCCGTCGCCCGCGCCTGCTCCCAGTCGCGTAGCGTGCCGACTGGGACCCGAAAGCGGCGGGCGAACTCGATCTGCGACAGGCCGAGCCCGGTCCGCGTCCTGCGGATCAGGCGTGCGCGCTGGCCGCGATCCAGCGCGTCGACGCCCACGTCGAAATCCTCGGGATCGGCCGGGTCAGCCGGCAGCGCGATAGGCTCGCTCTTCACCCTTGTTGCTCCTTCTCACCGAGATGAAACGAGGCAGGTCATCCCTCCAGACGAACACGCCGGTAAACAGCTTCTGCTCGACGAGCCCGATCACTTTGAACCTCTCCTCCCCGTCGACGTCACGAATCGACGGGATGAGCAGATGGTCGCCGTCCTCGAGAATGCGGTCGCCGAAGGCCAGGGGCAGCTTGTGCTTCTGGCGATTGATCGCGTCCTTGGCAGGGTCGAACCGATCGGCCGTCATAAGTCGAAAATATACGGGATTTCCGTATGGCTTGCAACGCTGGCCGTAAGGGGTGTCGCACGCGATCAACGACCTCATGGCCTGTCGCGGGAGGTTGATCTGAGGGAGCCCGTCAGGCGATCGCACGTTGGTGCTTGGCCGTAGGACCCGAGACTTCGCATGAGCTTCGCCTTCCTCACCCGCGCCTTCGGGCGCGACGCGCCGGACGACGTCGAGGAGCCGGAGGCCGCCCCGGCCCGGGCCTCGCGGCGCGACCGGCGGGCGGGCCGCGCCGACGCCGTCGTGACGGAAGCGTTGAGCCAGAAAGTCCTGCACGCCTTCCTGCAGAACCGCCACCAGACCCTGGTGCCGTTCACCCTGAACCTCAGGGTGCTGGAGCCGGCCCAGCGCGACCTCGTGGTTCAGGCGATGGCGGCGGCGTTCCTGGCGCAGGGGCGGCGGCAGGATCCGGCCCCGGTCCGCGACGCGCTCGCCCGGATCAGCGCGGCGGAGGCCGAGCGCCAGCGCCTCGACAAGGCGCTCGCCGCGCCGCTGGCGCTGGGCGACCTGCTCGACGCGATCCAGGCGGCCGATCTCGGCGCCTCCGCCTATGCCGCCTCGCTGCTCGCCATCGACCAGCGCCGAAGGGTCAACCAGCTGTATCTGGCCTACCTGGCCGAGCGCCTGGGGTTGTCCGAGGATATCGTCTCCAGCCTGCACCGGCGCTACCGGGTCTGAGACTGCGTCCCCGAGGCGCCGACGGAGGCGGAGCGCGGGGCTTCTCTTGCCGCGGCCGGGCCGTTACCCTGGCGGGATCGTCGCGCCGCCGATCCTGACTGTTCTTTCGAGGTCCATGCCCCGCAGCCGCCCCGGCGCCCCGTCCCGCGACGAGCTGAACCCGGCCGACGGGTTGCTTCCCGCCGCGCCGATCTCCAGCGGGCTGGGCCCGCGCGTCCGGCCGGCGCCGCCCTCCGCCGACGCGCGGCTGCTCGCCATCGCTGCCGACCACCTGCGCCGGCTCGGCCACCGGCAGGTCACGGTGGTCGGGGTCGCGGCGGAGGCGGGCATGACCCATGCCAACGTCTACCGCTACTTCCCGTCGAAGACCGCCCTCGTCGATGCGGTGGCGGGCCGCTGGCTGCGGGAGGTCGAGGCCGAGCTCGGCGCCATCGCGGACGCACCGGATCCCGCCGACGACAAGCTCGAGCGCCTGCTGCTGGCGCTGGCCTCGATGCAGCGCGAGGTGCTGGCGCGCGATCCGCACCTCTTCGCCGTCCACCGCGACGCCACCGTCGAGTCCCGGCCGATCGCCCGGCGCCACCGCGGCCGCCTGCGCCAGCTGGTCGAGCGGGTGATCGAGGAGGGGATGAATGCCGGCACCTTCTCGCTGCGGGACCGCGAGCGCGGCCTCGCCTTCATCTTCGACACCAGCCACCGCTTCCTGCACCCGGTCTCGATCCAGCTCGACGCCGAGGTGCCCCGCGACCTGATCGAGGCCCGCCTCGGCGCGGTCATCCGGGCGATGCTGCGGATCCTGCGCATCGGCACCCTGTAACTCGCTGACAAAACGTCGATCATGTAACGCCCAGTTGCGTGCATTGGTAAGTTATTGCATCGCAACAGAAAACGAAATCGGGTGACGTGCCGTGAGCCCGCCCCCGGCGCCCCCGGCGCCCCGCGCGCCGGGCCTTCGGGTTGTCGGCCCCGGCTTTTTTCGTCAAAGAGGCACCGCCGGCGCGGGCTCCTCGCGAGCGGACCCCGGCCCCCGACGGTTCCATCACACCGCGAAGGATCGGTTCTACATGGCACGCAAGAAGATCGCGCTCATCGGCGCTGGACAGATCGGCGGCACGCTCGCGCACCTCGCCGGCCTCAAGGAGCTGGGCGACATCGTGCTGTTCGACATCGCCGACGGCGTGCCGCAGGGCAAGGGCCTCGACATCGCCGAGTCGGCTCCGGTCGACGGCTTCGACGCCAAGTACAGCGGCGCCAGCGATTACAGCGCGATCGCCGGGGCCGACGTGGTGATCGTCACCGCCGGCGTGCCGCGCAAGCCCGGCATGAGCCGCGACGACCTGATCGGCATCAACCTGAAGGTGATGGAAGCGGTCGGCACCGGCATCAAGACCCACGCCCCGAACGCCTTCGTGATCTGCATCACCAACCCGCTCGACGCGATGGTGTGGGCGCTGCAGAAGTTCTCGGGCCTCGACCCGAAGAAGATCGTCGGCATGGCCGGCGTGCTCGACTCGGCCCGCTTCCGCCACTTCCTGGCCGAGGAATTCCAGGTCTCGGTCGAGGACGTCACGGCCTTCGTGCTCGGCGGCCATGGCGACGACATGGTGCCGCTGGTGCGCTACTCGACGGTGGCCGGCGTGCCGCTGCCCGATCTCGTCAAGATGGGCTGGACCACCCAGGAGAAGCTCGACGCGATGGTCGAGCGGACCCGCAAGGGCGGCGGCGAGATCGTCAACCTGCTCAAGACCGGCTCGGCCTTCTACGCCCCGGCCGCCTCGGCGATCGCGATGGCCGAGAGCTACCTCAAGGACAAGAAGCGGGTCCTGCCCTGCGCGGCCCACCTCACCGGCCAGTACGGTGTCGACGGCCTGTTCATCGGCGTGCCGATCGTGATCGGCGAGAACGGCGTCGAGCGCATCGTCGAGGTCGAGTTCTCCGGCGAGGAGAAGGCGATGTTCGAGAAGTCGGTCAATTCCGTGAAGGGCCTGGTCGAGGCCTGCAAGGGCATCAACGGCGCGCTGGCGTAAGGCCTGACGGGCGGCGCGGCTCTCCGCGCCGCCTCCCCGACGCCCCGCCCGACGAAGAGAAAGCTTTCCGCCCATGAACATCCACGAGTATCAAGCCAAGGCCGTCCTCAAGGAGTTCGGCCTGCCGGTCTCGAACGGCCGCGCCATCTTCAAGGCCAGCGAGGCCGAGGCCGCCGCCAACGAGCTGGGTGGTCCGCTCTGGGTCGTGAAGTCCCAGATCCACGCCGGCGGGCGCGGCAAGGGCAAGTTCAAGGAGGCCGAGGCCGGCGAGAAGGGCGGCGTGCGCCTCGCCAAGTCGGTCGAGGAGGTCAAGGCCTTCTCCGAGCAGATGCTCGGCCGCACCCTCGTGACGGTGCAGACCGGCGAGGCCGGCAAGCAGGTCAACCGCCTCTACATCGAGGACGGCTCGGACATCGAGACCGAGTTCTACCTGTCGATGCTCGTCGACCGCGAGACCGGCAAGGTCGCCTTCGTGGTCTCGACCGAGGGCGGCATGGATATCGAGCAGGTCGCCCACGACACCCCCGAGAAGATCATCACCTTCTCGGTCGACCCGGCCACCGGCGTGCTGCCGCATCACGGCCGCGCGGTCGCCAAGGCGCTCGGCCTCACCGGCCCGCTCGCCAAGGAGGCGGAGGATCTCACCACCAAGCTCTACCGGGCGTTCACCGCCAAGGACATGAGCATGCTGGAGATCAACCCGCTCATCGTCACCAAGGACGGGCACCTGAAGTGCCTGGACGCCAAGATCTCGTTCGACTCGAACAGCCTCTACCGCCACCCGGAGATCGTGCAGCTGCGCGACATCACCGAGGAGGACGAGAAGGAGATCGAGGCCTCGAAGTACGACCTGGCCTACATCGCGCTCGACGGCACCATCGGCTGCATGGTGAACGGCGCCGGCCTCGCCATGGCGACCCTCGACATCATCAAGCTCTACGGCGAGGAGCCGGCGAACTTCCTCGATGTCGGCGGCGGCGCCTCGGAGGAGAAGGTCACCGCGGCCTTCAAGATCATCACCGCCGACCCGAACGTGAAGGGCATCCTGGTCAACATCTTCGGCGGCATCATGAAGTGCGACGTGATCGCCAACGGGGTGATCGCGGCGGTCAAGACGGTGGGCCTGCAGGTCCCGCTGGTGGTGCGCCTCGAGGGCACCAACGTCGAGAAGGGCAAGGAGATCATCCGCTCCTCGGGCCTCAACGTGATCCCGGCCGACGACCTCGACGACGCGGCGCAGAAGATCGTCGCGGCGGTGCGCAAGGGCTGAGGAGGGCAGGGCGCCCGCGAGGGCGCCCTTCTCGTGAGCGGGGCTCGGCCATCGGGCTTCCCCTCGGCGCAGTTTCTCAGGCGCGGTGCATCCCCTGAGGCTCGGTCCGCCTGAGCCGTACCGCCCATTCCCGAATGCAGATCTCCGGAGATCGCACGTGTCCATCCTCATCGACAAGAATACCAAGGTCATCTGCCAGGGCTTCACCGGCAAGAACGGGACCTTCCACTCCGAGCAGGCGATCGCCTACGGCACCAAGATGGTCGGCGGCACCTCGCCGGGGAAGGGCGGCGCGACCCATCTCGGCCTGCCGGTGTTCGACACCGTGAAGGAGGCCCGTCACGCCACCGGCGCTGACGCCTCGGTGGTCTACGTGCCGCCGCCGGGCGCCGCCGACGCGATCTGCGAGGCGATCGACGCCGAGATCCCGCTGATCGTCTGCATCACGGAAGGGATTCCCGTCCTCGACATGGTGCGCGTCAAGCGTTCGCTCGAGGGCTCGAAGTCGCGGCTCATCGGCCCGAACTGCCCCGGCATCGTCACCGCCGGCGAGTCGAAGATCGGCATCATGCCGGCCAACATCTTCCGTCCGGGCTCGGTCGGCATCGTGTCGCGCTCCGGCACCCTGACCTACGAGGCGGTGTTCCAGACCACCAACGAGGGCCTCGGCCAGACCACCGCGGTCGGCATCGGCGGCGACCCGGTCAAGGGCACCGAGTTCATCGACATGCTCGAGATGTTCCTGGCCGACGACAAGACCGAGTCGATCGTGATGATCGGCGAGATCGGCGGCTCGGCCGAGGAAGAGGCGGCGCAGTTCATTCGTGACGAGGCCAAGCGCGGCCGCAAGAAGCCGATGGTCGGCTTCATCGCCGGCCGCACGGCGCCTCCCGGCCGCCGCATGGGCCATGCCGGCGCGATCATCTCGGGCGGCAAGGGCGGCGCCGAGGACAAGATCGCCGCGATGGAGGAGGCCGGCATCCGCGTCTCGCCGTCGCCGGCGCGCCTCGGCAAGACCCTGGTCGAGGTCCTGAAGGGTTGAAGCCCTTCGCCTCGCGCATGGCAGGCGTGGCGTGCGGAATCGAAGGTCCGCACCCACATCGCAAGCAAACGTCAACTCTCTTGAGTTCGTAAAGACATCCTCGCGCCCGGTGAGAACCGGGCGCCCCACCGTCGACGGATCGCCATCCTCCCGCCTCAACTGAAGGCCAGAGCCGGCGCATCGATCGACCAGCGCGGATAGACAGATCGCCATGGCACGCCAGGACGCGAACGACGCCCTCCTCGGAACCTCGTTCCTCTACGGAGGCAACGCCGACTACATCGAGGAACTCTACGCGACCTACACCCGGGATCCCAACGCGGTCGATCCCGAGTGGCGCAGCTTCTTCTCCGGCCTGAAGGAGGAGAGCGCGATCGTCGTCAAGAACGCGGAAGGCGCGTCCTGGGCGAAGCCGAACTGGCCGATCGCCGCCAACGGCGACATCGTCTCGGCGCTGGACGGCAACTGGGCCCAGATCGAGAAGGCGGTCGGCGAGAAGATCAAGGCCAAGCAGGAGGCCAAGGGCCAGCCGGTCGCCCCGGCCGACGTGCAGCAGGCCACCAAGGATTCCGTGCGCGCGATCATGCTGATCCGCGCCTACCGCATGCGCGGCCATCTCCACGCCAAGCTCGACCCGCTGGGTCTCCAGCCGCGCGGCGACCACGAGGAGCTGCACCCGCAGCATTACGGCTTCGCCGAGTCCGATTGGGACCGCCCGATCTTCCTCGACAACGTGCTCGGCCTCGAATTCGGCACCATCCGGGAGATCGTCGCGATCCTGGAGCGGACCTACTGCCAGACGCTCGGCGTCGAGTTCATGCACATCTCCGATCCGGAGGAGAAGGCCTGGATCCAGGAGCGCATCGAGGGCAAGGACAAGGAGATCTCGTTCACCGAGCAGGGCCGGCGGGCGATCCTCAACAAGATGATCGAGGCCGAAGGCTTCGAGAAGTTCCTTGATCTCAAGTACACCGGCACCAAGCGCTTCGGCCTCGACGGCTCGGAGGCGATGGTCCCGGCGCTGGAGCAGATCATCAAGCGCGGCGGCGCGCTCGGCGTCACCGACATCGTGCTCGGCATGGCGCATCGCGGCCGTCTCAACGTGCTCGCCAACGTGATGTCGAAGCCGTTCCGGGCGATCTTCCACGAGTTCAAGGGCGGCTCGTCCTCCCCGGCGGAGGTCGAGGGCTCGGGTGACGTGAAGTACCACCTCGGCGCCTCGAGCGACCGGGCCTTCGACGGCAACACCGTCCACCTGTCGCTGACCGCCAACCCCTCGCACCTCGAGATCGTCGATCCGGTGGTGCTCGGCAAGGTGCGCGCCAAGCAGGACCAGCAGGGCGACGAGCAGCGCACCAACGTGCTGCCGCTCCTGATCCACGGCGACGCCGCCTTCGCCGGCCAGGGCGTGGTGGCGGAGTGCTTCGGCCTGTCGGGCCTGAAGGGCCACCGCACCGGCGGCTCGATCCACTTCATCATCAACAACCAGATCGGCTTCACCACCGATCCGCGCTTCTCGCGCTCCTCGCCCTACCCGTCCGACGTGGCGAAGATGGTCGAGGCGCCGATCTTCCACTGCAACGGCGACGACCCCGAGGCCGTCACCTTCGCGGCCAAGATCGCCACCGAGTACCGGCAGAAGTTCCACAAGCCTGTCGTGATCGACATGCTCTGCTACCGCCGCTTCGGCCACAACGAGGGCGACGAGCCCGCGTTCACCCAGCCGAAGATGTACCAGATCATCCGCAAGCACCCCTCGACGCTCGAGACCTACGGCAAGCGGCTGACCGAGAGCGGCGTGCTGAGCCAGAAGGAGCTGGACGACCGCAAGGCCGAGTTCCGCGCCACCCTCGACAGCGAGTTCGAGATCGCCACCGGCTACAAGGCCAACAAGGCCGACTGGCTCGACGGCCGCTGGTCGGGCCTGAAGGCGGTGCGCGAGGACGAGGACGACCCGCGCCGCGGCCGCACCGGCGTGCCGGCCGACACCCTGCGCGAGATCGGGCAGGCCATCACCACGGTGCCGCAGGACTTCCACCTGCACCGCACCATCCGGCGCTTCCTCGACAACCGCGCCAAGGCGATCGAGACCGGCGAGGGCCTGGACTGGGCGACCGCCGAGGCGCTGGCCTTCGGCTCGCTCCTCACGGAGGGCCACCGGGTCCGCCTGTCGGGCCAGGACGTCGAGCGCGGCACCTTCTCGCAGCGCCACTCGGTGGTGATCGACCAGGAGAACGAGGAGCGCTACACGCCCCTCAACCACATCAAGGACGGCCAGAGCCGCTACGAGGTCATCAACTCGATGCTCTCGGAGGAGGCGGTGCTCGGCTTCGAGTACGGCTACACGCTGGCCGAGCCGAACTCCCTGGTGCTGTGGGAGGCGCAGTTCGGCGACTTCGCCAACGGTGCGCAGGTCGTGGTCGACCAGTTCATCTCGTCAGGCGAGCGCAAGTGGCTGCGCATGTCCGGCCTGGTGATGCTGCTGCCGCACGGCTACGAGGGCCAGGGTCCCGAGCACTCCTCGGCCCGTCTCGAGCGCTACCTGCAGATGTGCGCCGAGGACAACATGCAGGTCGCCAACTGCACGACGCCCTCGAACTACTTCCACATCCTGCGCCGCCAGCTGAAGCGGGACTTCCGCAAGCCGCTGGTGCTGATGACCCCGAAGTCGCTGCTGCGCCACAAGCGGGCGGTCTCGGCGCTGGCGGACATCGCCGAGGGCTCGACCTTCCACCGCGTGCTGTGGGACGACGCCGAGAAGACGCAGGACGGCGTGAAGCTGTCGAAGGACGACAAGGTCCGGCGCGTGGTCCTCTGCTCGGGCAAGGTCTATTACGACCTCTACGAGGAGCGCGAGAAGCGCGGCATCTCCGACGTGTACCTGATGCGCGTCGAGCAGCTCTACCCGTTCCCGCTGAAGTCGCTGGCCACCGAGATCTCCCGGTTCCGCAACGCCGAGGTGGTGTGGTGCCAGGAGGAGCCCAAGAACATGGGCTCGTGGGCCTTCGTCGAGCCCTACCTGGAGTGGGTCCTCAACCAGGCCGGCTCCGCCTCCAAGCGCCCGCGCTACATCGGCCGCCCGGCCTCGGCCTCGACCGCCGTCGGCCTGATGTCGAAGCACCTCGACCAGCTACAGGCCTTCCTCAACGAGGCCCTGGCGGTCTGATTCCAGGTCGCCTCCCAAGTCGCCGGCGCCCCGCCAGGGGCGCCGCCTGAAGTTTTTCCGGGCACCCCACCGCCCCAACCCTGACGGAAGACATGGCCACCGAAATCCGCGTCCCGACGCTCGGCGAGTCCGTGAGCGAGGCCACGATCGGCCGCTGGTTCAAGAAGCCCGGCGACACCGTGAAGGCCGACGAGCCGCTGGTCGAGCTCGAGACCGACAAGGTCACCCTCGAGGTCAACGCCCCGGCCTCCGGCCAGCTCGGCGACATCGTCGCCAAGGACGGCGAGACGGTCGAGCCCGGCGCGCTGCTCGGCTCGATCGTCGAGGGCGGCGCCTCCGCCGGCAACGGCGCGGCCGCCCCGAAGTCCGAGACCAAGGCCGAGGCCCCCAGGGAGGCCCCGAAGGCCGCCGCCGAGGCGCCGGCCAAGTCGTCGTCGGCCTCCTACGGCGCCCATGGCGACGCCGCCCCGAAAGGTCACTCGGCCGGCGACAACGGCCCAGCCGTCGCGCGCCTGGCCCAGGAATCCGGCGTCGACCCGTCGTCGCTGAAGGGCAGCGGCAAGGACGGCCGCGTCACCAAGGGCGACATGCTCTCGGCGATCTCGGCCGGCACCTCCGCGCCCGCCCCGGCCCCGGCCCCGCAGGTCGCCCGCGCCCCGTCGGCGCCGGACGATGCCTCCCGCGAGGAGCGGGTGCGCATGACCAAGCTGCGCCAGACCATCGCCCGGCGCCTCAAGGACGCGCAGAACACCGCCGCCATGCTGACGACGTTCAACGACGTCGACATGGGTGCGGTGATGGCCCTGCGCCAGCAGTACAAGGACGTGTTCGAGAAGAAGCACGGCGCCAAGCTCGGCTTCATGGGCTTCTTCACCAAGGCGGTGATCGGCGCCCTGAAGGATGTGCCGGCTGTGAACGCCGAGATCGACGGCCAGGACATCGTCTACAAGAACTACTACCACGTCGGCATCGCGGTCGGGACCGACAAGGGCCTGGTCGTGCCGGTGGTGCGCGACGCCGACCAGCTGTCGATCGCCGGGATCGAGAAGGCCATCACCGGCTTCGGCCGCAAGGCCCGCGACGGCAAGCTGTCGATCGAGGACATGCAGGGCGGCACGTTCACGATCACCAACGGCGGCATCTACGGCTCGCTGATGTCGACCCCGATCCTCAACGCGCCGCAATCGGGCATCCTCGGCATGCACCGCATCGAGGAGCGCCCGGTCGTGCGCAACGGCAAGATCGAGGCGCGGCCGATGATGTACCTCGCCCTGTCCTACGATCACCGGATCGTCGACGGGAAGGAGGCCGTGACCTTCCTGGTGCGGGTCAAGGAGGCCCTGGAGGACCCGGCGCGCCTCGTGCTCGACCTCTAAGGCCAGCCAAAACCAGCCCCTTCCCCACCCGGGGGAGGGGCCTCTCGCATCGGGGAGCGCGATGATGACGGACAAGGTCCTGGTGGTGACCGGCGGCAGCCGCGGCATCGGCCGGGCGGTTGCCTTGCGGGCGGCGCGGGCCGGCTGGCGGGTTTGCTTCTCCTACGTCACAGCCAAGGACGCCGCCGACTCCCTGGTACGGGAGATCGAGGCGGCCGGCGGCGTAGGCCTCGCCGTGCGGAGCGACGTCGCGGTCGAGACCGACATCCCGGCGCTGTTCCAGGCGGCCGACGGCCTCGGGAGGCTCGGCGGCCTCGTCAACAATGCCGGCGTCGTCGACTACGCCGCCCGCGTCGACGAGATGACGCCCGCCCGCCTCCACCGGATGATGACCACCAACGTCATCGGCTCGTTCCTGTGCGCCGGCGAGGCGGTGCGGCGGATGTCGACCCGCCACGGCGGGCAGGGCGGCGTCATCGTCAACCTGTCGTCGGTGGCGGCCCGCCTCGGCGCGCCGGGCCAGTACGTCGATTACGCGGCCTCGAAGGGCGCCATCGACACCTTCACCACCGGGCTTGCCGGCGAGGTCGCCCTGGAAGGGATCCGGGTCAACGGCGTCGCCCCCGGCCTGATCGAGACCGAGATCCATGCGAGCGGCGGCCAGCCGGACCGGCTGGCGCGGCTCAGCCCCCTGGTGCCGATGAAGCGCGCCGGCACCGCCGACGAGGTCGCGGCCGCCGTGGTCTGGCTCCTGTCGGACGAGGCCTCCTACGCCACCGGCGCGACCCTGACGATCTCGGGCGGCCGCTAGCCGCACGCACCCCCATCCCTCATCCCGCGGCGGCGCCGGACGGCCCGCCGCTCCCAACCTCGCGAGTCCCGCATGTCCTCCTACGATCTCGTCGTCATCGGCACCGGCCCCGGCGGCTACGTCTGCGCGTTGCGCGCCGCCCAGCTCGGCCTGAAGACCGCCGTGGTCGAGAAGCGCCCGGCCCATGGCGGCACCTGCCTCAATGTCGGCTGCATCCCGTCGAAGGCCCTGCTGCACGCCTCGGAGGCGTTCGAGGAGGCGACCAAGCACTTCCCGGTGCTGGGCATCACCGTCGGCGAGCCGAAGCTCGACCTGGCCAAGATGATGGCGTTCAAGCAGGACGGCGTCGACGGCAACACCAAGGGCGTCGCGTTCCTGCTGAAGAAGAACGGCATCGACGCCGTCCAGGGCACCGGGCGCCTCGCCGGCGCCGGCCGGGTCGAGGTCACGTCCGAGGACGGCGGCAACCAGATCCTGGAGGCCAAGAACGTCGTCATCGCGACCGGCTCGGACGTCGCCAACCTGCCGGGCGTGACGATCGACGAGGAGGTCGTGGTCTCCTCCACCGGCGCCCTCGACCTCGCCAAGGTCCCGGGCAAGCTCGTCGTGATCGGCGCCGGCGTGATCGGGCTCGAGCTCGGCTCGGTCTGGCGCCGTCTCGGCGCCGAGGTGACCGTCGTCGAGTATCTCGACCGGATCCTGCCGGGCATGGACGGCGAGGTCGGCAAGCAGTTCCAGCGCATCCTCCAGAAGCAGGGGATCCAGTTCCGCCTGTCGCAGAAGGTCACGGGCGTCGAGCGCACCGGTTCGGGCGCCACGGTCACGGTCGAGCCGGCCGCGGGCGGCGCGGCGGAGGTGCTGGAGGCCGACGTGGTCCTCGTGGCGATCGGCCGCGTGCCCTACACCGCGGGTCTCGGCCTCGACACGGTCGGCGTCCAGCTCGACGGCAAGGGCCGGATTCAGACCGACGACCACTACGCCACCAACGTCACCGGCATCTACGCCATCGGCGACGTGATCGCCGGCCCGATGCTCGCCCACAAGGCCGAGGACGAGGGCGTCGCGGTGGCGGAGATCCTGGCCGGCAAGGCGGGTCACGTGAATTACGGCGTGATCCCGAACGTGGTCTACACCACGCCGGAGGTCGCCTCGGTCGGCAAGTCCGAGGAGGAGCTGAAGAAGGACGGGATCACCTACAACGTCGGCAAGTTCCCGTTCACCGCGAACGGCCGCGCCAAGGTGAACCACACCACCGACGGCTTCGTGAAGGTGCTGGCCGATGCCGGGACCGACCGGGTGCTCGGCGTCCACATCGTCGGGCCGGATGCCGGCAACCTCATCATGGAGGTCGCTGTGGCGATGGAGTTCGGCGCCTCTTCGGAGGACATCGCCCGCACCTGCCACGCCCACCCGACCCTGACCGAGGCGGTGAAGGAAGCGGCGCTCGCGGTGGAGAAGCGCGCGCTGCACATGTGAGGGCGGTCGCACGGCTCGCGCGGATGAGCCCTCCCCCTCTGCGGGGAGGGGGTCCCGCCGTCGTGCAGGGGCCGGGCGAGGGGCAGCGCGACGCGGAATGACGCGCGGCGCCCTTCATGACGCGCGGCCTGTCCGGAAGCGTCGTCCCCTCTCCCGCCCCGCGCCGCGGGGCACCCTCCTCCGCAGAGGGGGGGGAGGGGTGATGCCGGGCACGGCCCGGCCTGTGCTTGAGTTGAAGGATCCATGTCGATGGACGATGCGGCTGGACACGGAAACACGACGACCCCCGCGGTCATCGTGGTGATGGGCGTCTCCGGCTCCGGCAAGAGCACGGTGGCGAGCCTGCTCGCCGGCCGCCTCGGCTGGGAATTCGAGGACGGCGACGATTTCCACCCCGCCGCCAACGTCGAGAAGATGCAGGCCGGCACCCCGCTCACCGACGAGGACCGCTGGCCCTGGCTCGCCGCCATCGCGGCCTGGATCGACCGGGTCCGCGCCGAAGGGCGGCACGGGGTCGTGACCTGCTCGGGCCTCAAGCGGGCCTATCGCGAGATCCTGGTCGGCGATCGGCCCGACGTGCGCCTCGTCTACCTCAAGGGCGACCGCGCGCTGATCGGCCGGCGCATGGCGGCCCGCCACGGCCATTTCATGCCGACGAGCCTGCTCGACAGCCAGTTCCGCACCCTGCAGGAGCCCGCGCCCGACGAGGCCCCCCTGGTGGTCTCGATCGGCGGCACCCCGCAGGCGATCGTCGCCGAAATCGTCGCGGCCGTGACCGGGCGGGCGGCGTCCTAAAGCCGCATCCTCCCCCCGGGCAGGCCCACGTCGTTTCCGCTTATGCCTGGTTTTTGACAGTTCGCGGCGCCCGTGCCATCGCGAGGGCATGCTGGATACGGCCATGCCCGCCACCCCGTCCGCGATGCGCGAGACCCTCTTTCCCGGCGGCGGCGAGATGGGTGCGCGCCTGCGCGCCCACGACTGGGCGGCGACGTCCCTCGGACCGGTCGAGCGCTGGCCGCAATCGCTGACCACGGCGGTCCGGATCATGCTCGGCTCGCGCTTCGCCATGTGGATGGCGTGGGGCCCGGAGCTGACCTTCTTCTGCAACGACGCCTACAAGCCGACCCTCGGCGTCAAGGAAGCCTGGGCGCTCGGCGTCCGCTCCGACGTGGTCTGGGCCGAGATCTGGCCCGATATCGGCCCGCGCATCGCCCAGGTGCTGAGCACCGGCCAGGCGACCTGGGACGAAGCGCTGCTGCTGTTCCTGGAGCGGCGCGGCTTCACCGAGGAGAGCTATCACACCTTCTCCTACAGCCCGCTCGCCGACGATTCCGGCGCCGTCACCGGCATGCTCTGCGTCGTCTCGGAGGAAACCGAGCGGGTCATCGGCGAGCGGCGCCTGCGCTGCTTGCGCGATCTCGGCGCCGGGATGGCGGCGGCCCGTACCGCCGCGGAGGTCGGCGCGGTCGTCGCCGGCTGCCTCGGGGAGGGGACCGCCGACCTGCCGGTGGCTCTGGCCTATCTCGGCGGGGACGCGCCGGCCCTGCTGGCGCAGGCGGCGCCCGGGCCCGGGCACCCGGCGGTCGCCCGGGCGGACGAGGCGGCCCTCCTGGCGCTCGGCCTCCTCGACTCCGCCGGGCAGGAGGCCCGCGGCCCGAATGCCCCCGGTGAGGTTCCGCGCCTGCTGCCGGTCTCGGATCTCGGCCCGCTCTTCTCCGACCTGCCGGCCGGCCCGTGGGACCGGCCCCCGACCCACGTCCTGGTGCTGCCGGTCGCCCAGCAGGGCCAGAGCCGCCCGGCCGGGGTGTTCGTCGCCGGGCTGAACCCCTACCGGCCCCTCGACGAGGCCTATCGCGGCTTCCTCGCCCTGTTCGTCGGCCAGATCGCCACCGGTCTGGCCAACGCCTACGCCTACGAGGCCGAGCGGCGCCGGGCCGAGGCCTTCGCCGAGCTCGACCGGCAGAAGACCGTGTTCTTCTCGAATGTCAGCCACGAGTTCCGCACGCCGCTGACCCTGATGCTGGGGCCGCTGGCCGAGGTGCTGGAAGCGAGCCCGGCCACGCTCGACCCGGACACGCGCCGGCTCGTCGAGCTCGCCCACCGCAACGGCCTGCGGCTCCTGCGGCTCGTCAACGCGCTCCTCGATTTCTCGCGCATCGAGGCCGGCCGGGCCCAGGCCGCCTTCGAGCCCCTCGACCTCGCCCGCTTCACCGCGGAGCTGGCCTCCAGCTTCCGTTCGGCCACCGACAAGGCCGGCCTCGCCCTCGACGTCGATTGCCGGTCCTCGTCCGAGCCGGCCTTCGTCGATCCGGAGATGTGGGAGAAGATCGTCCTCAACCTCGTCTCGAACGCCTTCAAGTTCACGCTCCAAGGCGGCATCGCCGTGCGGCTGCGGGCGGAGGGGGGCCGAGCGGTGCTCACCGTGGCGGATACCGGCCTCGGCATCCCGGAGGCCGAGCTGCCGCGGCTGTTCGAGCGCTTCCACCGGGTCGAGGGCGCGCAGGGGCGCAGCTTCGAGGGCTCCGGCATCGGCCTCGCCCTGGTGCAGGAACTGGTGCGGCTCCATGGCGGCACGGTCGCGGTGACGAGCACCCTGGGAGCCGGCAGCACCTTCACGGTCAGCCTGCCGCTCGGCCGCGCCCACCTGCCGCCGGACCGCATCCGTGCGCCCCGGACCGGGGTCTCGACCGCCACCCGCTCGCACGCCTTCGTCGAGGAGGCGACGCGCTGGCTCGGCGACGGAGAGCCTGCGCCGCACGATCTCGGCGACGCGTCCCGCCCGGTCGCGCCCGGCCTGACCGGCCGGGTGCTGCTCGCCGACGACAATGCCGACATGCGGGCCTATGTCGGGCGCCTGCTCGGCGACGGCGGCCATGTCGTGGAGGCGGTGGGCGACGGGCTGGCGGCCCTGGAGGCGGCCCGGCGCCGGGCCCCCGACCTCGTCCTGTCCGACGTGATGATGCCGGGGCTCGACGGGTTCGGGCTGCTCGCCGCCCTGCGGGACGACCCGGCCCTGCGGGGCATCCCGGTGATCCTGCTCTCGGCCCGGGCCGGCGAGGAGGCCCGCATCGAGGGACTCGCGGCAGGGGCCGACGATTACCTGATCAAGCCGTTCTCGGCCCGCGAGCTGCAGGCCCGGGTCGAGACCAACCTGCGCCTCGCCCGGGTCCGGCGCGAGAGCGCCGACGCCCTGCGGCAGGTCAACGAGACCCTGGAAGCCCAGGTCGCCGCCCGCACCCGCGAGCGCGACCGGATGTGGCGCCTGTCGAAGGACGTGATGATCATCGCGCGCTTCGACGGCACCGTGACGGCGCTGAATCCGGCCTGGCGCGAGGTGCTCGGCTGGGAGCCGGCCGATCTCGTCGGCGGCTCGTTCCTCGACTTCGTCCACCCGGACGACCGCGCGCGCACGGTCGCGGAGACGGGGCGCCTCGAGCACGGCCAGGCCACGCTGCTGTTCGAGAACCGCTACCGCCACGCCGACGGCTCCTACCGCACCCTGTCCTGGACGGCGGTGCCGGGGGAGGGCCACCTGCACGCGGTCGCGCGCGACGTCACCGAGCAGCGCGAGCTGGAGGAGGCGTTCCGCCAGTCGCAGAAGATGGAGGCGGTGGGCCAGCTCACCGGGGGCATCGCCCACGACTTCAACAACCTGCTCACCGGCATCGTCGGCTCCCTCGACCTGCTCTCGACGCGGCTCTCCCAGGGCCGTCTCGACGTCGCCCCGCGCTACATCGAGGCGGCGCTCACCTCCGCCCACCGGGCCGCGGCCCTGACCCACCGGCTCCTCGCCTTCGCCCGGCGCCAGCCTCTCGACCCGCGCGCCGTCGACGCCAACGCCCTGGTCGCCTCGCTGGAGGACCTGGTCTGCCGGACGCTGGGCGAGACCGTCACCCTGGAGACCCGCCTCGGCGAGGGGCTGTGGCCGACGCTCTGCGACGCCAACCAGCTCGAGAGCGCGATCCTCAACCTGGCGATCAACGCCCGCGACGCGATGCCGGAGGGCGGGCGCCTCACCATCGAGACCCGCAACGTCGAGCTCGACGCGGTGTTCGCCGCCGCCCATGGCAACGTGGCGGCGGGGTCGTATATCCGCCTCGCCGTGACCGATACCGGTACCGGCATGCCGCCCGAGGTGGTGCGCCGCGCCTTCGACCCGTTCTTCACCACGAAGCCGATCGGCCAGGGCACGGGCCTCGGCCTGTCGATGATCTACGGCTTCGCCCGCCAGTCCGACGGCCACGCCGTCATCGCCTCGGAGGTCGGCCGCGGCACCACGGTGGCGCTCTACCTGCCGCGCCACACCGGTCCCCTCGCCGAGGCGAGCCCGTCCCCGGCCGAAGCCCCGCTCCCGGTCGCCGGCAGCGGCGAGACCGTGCTGGTGGTCGAGGACGAGCCGGCGGTGCGCAGCCTGATCGTCGACGTGCTGCGCGACCTCGGCTATCGGGCGCTGGAGGCCCAGGACGGCCCGGCCGGCCTCGCCGCCCTGCGCGCCGCCGGCCGGATCGACCTCCTCGTCACCGATGTCGGCCTGCCGGGCCTCAACGGCCGCCAGCTGGCCGACGCCGCCCGCGAGCACCGCCCGGGGCTGAAGGTGCTGTTCATCACCGGCTACGCCGAGAACGCCGCCATGGCGGGCTTCCTGGCGCCCGGCATGCAGATGATCACCAAGCCGTTCCCGGTCGACCTGCTGGCGCGGCGCATCCGGACGATGATCGAGGGGTGATCCCATCCGGAACCATCCCCGGGGCGCCAGTCCGCCATGCGGGCCGCGGGGTGGACCTCCGCCCCGAACCCCTGTAACAGCTCCCTCCTCCACGAAAAGACCGTTGGGATTTCCCGCGCGCCGCAGAGCGCCCGCCGCCGATGCGGCCGGCCCTCGCCACGAGGCCATGTGCTACCGAGCCCTGGCCTCCGGAGCCGATTCGATCCCCGCGCGTCGCTACCCCCGGGATTGAATCCACGTGCCGTTTCCTGCTCTGCCCGCCCCCCTCGCCAAGGCCCTCGCCGACCGCGGCTACGAAGACCCGACGCCGGTCCAGGCCGCCGTCCTCGAGCCCGAGACGGAAGGGCGCGACCTCGTCGTCTCGGCCCAGACCGGCTCCGGCAAGACCGTCGCCTACGGCTTGGCGCTCGCCCGCACGCTGCTCGGCGACGCCGAGATGCTGCCCGCCCCCGGTGCCCCGCTCGCCCTGGTGATCGCCCCGACCCGCGAGCTGGCGCTTCAGGTCCATCGCGAACTGTCCTGGCTCTACGGCCCGGCCGGCGCCCGCGTCGTGTCGTGCGTCGGCGGCATGGACCCGCGGCGCGAGAGCCGCTGGCTCGCCGACGGCGCCCATATCGTTGTCGGCACGCCCGGCCGCCTGCGCGACCATCTCGAGCGCCGCAACCTCGACCCGACGGCCCTGCGCGCCGCGGTGCTCGACGAGGCCGACGAGATGCTCGATCTCGGCTTCCGCGAGGACCTCGAATTCATCCTGGGCACGACCCCGGCCGAGCGGCGCACGCTCCTGTTCTCCGCCACCCTGCCGAAGGCGATCGTGGCGCTGGCGGAGGCCTACCAGCGCGACGCGATGCGCATCGCCGTCGTCGGCGAGACCAAGGCTCATGCCGACATCGAGTACCGCGCCTTCCGCATCCTGCCGCGGGAGACCGAGCTCGTGGTGGTCAACACCCTGCGCCAGATCGAGGCGCGCACCGCCATCGTGTTCTGCAACACCCGCAATTCCGTGCGCCACCTCCAGGCGGTGCTGACCGAGCGTGGCTTCCAGGCGGTGGCCCTGTCGGGCGAGCTCGGCCAGGGCGAGCGCAACGCCGCCCTCCAGGCCCTGCGCGACGGCCGCGCCCGGGTCTGCGTCGCCACCGATGTCGCCGCCCGTGGCATCGACCTGCCGGGCTTGGGCCTCGTCATCCATGCCGAGCTGCCCAACGATGCGGAAGTGATGCAGCACCGCTCCGGCCGCACCGGCCGGGCCGGGCGCAAGGGCATCAGCGTCCTCCTGGTGCCGCCGTCGCGCCGTCGCCGGGCCGAGGAGCTGATGGTGCGGGCGAACGTCGTGCCGGTCTGGTCCGGCCCGCCGCCGGCCGACGAGATCCGCGCCCTCGACCACGATCGCCTGCTCCAGGACCCGCTGGTCACCGACGAGGTGAGCGACGAGGACCGGGCGATGGCCCAGTCGCTGCTCGCGCAGCGCTCGGCCGAGGACATCGCCGCCGCCCTGGTGCGGGCCTACCGCGCCCGCATGCCCTCGCCCGAGGAGGTCACCGATCCGGGCTTCACCACCGGCCGCGGCGTCGCGCCCAAGCGCGAGGCGGCGCCGCGTGCGCCGTTCGGGTCGAGCGTGTGGTTCCGCCTCAATGTCGGCCGGCGCGACAATGCCGATCCGCGCCGGCTGCTGCCGATGCTGTGCCGCCGCGGCGACGTGACCCGCGAGGAGATCGGCGCGATCCGCATCTTCGACCGCGAGACCAAGTTCGAGGTCCGCGGCGGCGCCGCCGAGCGCTTCGCCCACACCTTCCCGCGCACCGGCCCGGCCGACCTCCAGGTCGAGGCCCTGGCGGGCGGAGAGGCCGAGGTGCCGCCGCGTCCGCGCCAGCCCCGCCGCAACAACAATGCCCGGCGGGGGTGAGCGGACCCCCGGGGGTTCTTAAGGGCACCCCCTTGAACCCTCCCCCCTCTGCGGGGAGGGTGTCCCACGGAGTGGGGCGGGAGAGGGGACGACGCTTCCGGCTATGGCGGAACCGTTCTGAAGGGCGCGAGCTGGATAAGCGTCGCGCTGCCCCTCTCCCGGCCCCTGCTGACGCAGGGACCACCGTCCCCCGCAGAGGGGGGAGGGTTGTGCGCGTGCGCTCTATGAGGCCCCGATGACCGACACCGTCGAGATCCGGCACCGCGACACCACAGCCCGTCTCGCCCTCACCGGCGCCGAGCCGGTCTCCTGGCGGGTCGGCGGCACCGAGTACCTGTGGTCCGGCGATCCGGCGCACTGGAACCGGCACGCGCCCTGGCTGTTCCCGGTCGTCGGCGCCTCGGCGGGCGGCAGCGTGACCGTGGCGGGGCGCGCCTATCCGATGGCGCAGCACGGCTTTGCCCGCGACAGCCGCTTCGACGTGGTCGCGCAGACCGAGGACAGCGTCACTTTCCGCCTCGCCGATACCGCGGAGACCCGGACGCATTACCCGTTCGCCTTCCGGCTCGACATCACCGCCACGGTGACCGACGGTGCCCTCGCCTTCGCCTGCGCGGTCCACAATCCCGGCGCCGAGCCGCTGCCCTACGGGCTCGGCTTCCACCCGGCCTTCCCGTGGCCCTTCGCCGACGGCACCCGGGCGGCGGAGGGCGGCTACGCGGTGCGCTTCGAGACCCCCGAGCGGCCGGCCGTGCCGGAGGTCGGGCCCGGCGGCCTGCTGGTGCGCAGCGAGCGGGCGCTGCCCCTCGACGGCGAGACCCTGCCGCTCGATCCGGCGCTGTTCACCGAGGCGCTGGTCTTCCTGAACGCCCGCAGCCGCATCATGCGCTTCACCGCGCCGTCCGGCGCCGCCATTGCCCTGGAGGCCGACGACTTCCCCCACCTCGCTGTCTGGACGAAGCCGACGGCGCCGTTCCTGTCGCTCGAATGCTGGACCGGCCACGCCGACTGGCTCGGCTTCTCCGGCGAGCTGGCGACCCGCGATTCGCAGCGCCTGCTGGCGCCGGGCGCCAGCGCCCGCCACGGCGTCACCCTGCGCCACGTGCCGGCCTGACGGACCTGGTTCCTGCGCCTGCCGTCAACCCGCCGTCAACCGGGGCCGGGCCCTACTCGCCGGCTCAGACCCCGCGACCGGAGCCCGGCCCCCGATGTCAGACCCTACATCCGACGCCGACCCCGCCGACCTGATCCTGCCCGGCGCGCCCGACGTGCGGGCGGCGGCGATCGCCTGGCTCGCCGGGCTCGCCGCCGAGCGGCGGCTGTCGCCCAACACCGTCGAGGCCTACCGGCGCGACCTGCGCCAGTTCCTCGCCCATCTCGCCCGCCACGGGCAGAATCCCGACATCCCGTCCCTGATCGGGCTCAAGCCCCGCGACCTGCGCGCCTTCATGGCGGCCCGGCGCCAGGAGGGCGTGGGTGGGCGCAGCCTGATGCGGGCGCTCGCGGGCCTCCGCTCCTTCGCCCGTCACCTCGACCGCGAGGGCCATGGCAGCGTCGCGGCCCTCGCCGCCGTGCGCTCGCCCAAGGTCGAGCGGCGCCTGCCCCGCCCGCTGCCCGTCGCCGCCGCCGTGGCGATGGCGAGCCCCGACATCCGGGCCGGCGACGAGCGCCCGCCCTGGGTGCTGGCCCGGGACGCCGCGGTGCTGGCGCTGCTCTACGGCTCGGGCCTGCGCATCTCGGAGGCGCTCGGCCTCGCGCGCCGCGACGCGCCGGTCGACGGCATCGACGCGGTGACGGTGATCGGCAAGGGCCAGAAGACCCGCAGCGTGCCGGTGATTTCCCAGGTCCAAGCCGCGGTGGCCGAGTATCTGCGCCTGTGCCCCTACGGCCTGCCGCCCGAGGGGCCGCTCTTCGTCGGCGCCAAGGGCGGGCCGCTCTCGCCGCGCATCGTCCAGCTCGCCGTCGCCTCGATGCGCGGGGCGCTCGGGCTGCCCGACAGCGCGACGCCGCATGCCCTGCGTCATTCCTTCGCCACCCATCTGCTCGCCCGCCAAGGTGACCTGAGGGCGATACAGGAATTGCTCGGACATGCATCCCTCGCGACGACACAGGTTTACACCAAGGTCGATGCCGCTCGTCTGCTCGATGCGTTCGATTCTGCACATCCCCGGGCGCGTGCCTCGTGAACCGGGAGCAGCTCATCGTAATCCGGTGCTAATGTTTTCCAGTTAGGACTTTAACCCCCAGGTAGCCCGACCTGCGGCCTTGAACCGGAGGCCGGGCCGATCCTGACGTTGACCTGCGACTCGGACGAGGCACGATGCCGGTGAGCGACAAAGATGACCGCGGACCGGCCTCGGCCCTCGTCGCCGACCGCGATCCCGCCCTGCGCCGCAGCCTGGCGGCCCTGATCCGGGCGCACGATCCCTCGCTGCAGATCATCGAGGCGGAAACAAGCCGTGAGACCTGCGAGGCCTGCCTGATCCACCGGCCGGTCCTGGCCTTCGTCGGCCTGCAATTCGAGGACGCGACCGGCCCGGAGGCGGTCGCCCGGTTCAAGGCGCAAGGCTTCGTGGTGCCCTGCCTGATCCTGGTCGCGACGCAGATCTTTTCCCGCTGGACCGAGGTCTCGCAGCATCTCGATGCCCACGAGTTCCTGCGCCTGCCCCTCGACGAGGCCCATGTCGCCGGGCTGCTCCAGGCCCATGCCCGGCGGCGCCAGCCGACCCGCCTGCTCCTCGTCGACAGCGCCGCCCAGAGCCGCGCCCTGGTGCGCCGCATCCTGGCGACCTCGGGGTTCAACCTCGCGGTCGAGGAGATCGAGAGCGGCCCCCACGCCCTCAAGCTCGCCCGTCAGGCGGCCTGCGACGTCGCGCTGATCGATATCGGCCTGCGCGGCGGCGGGGGTGGGCTCGAACTCGCCTGCCAGATCCGCGAGGTGGCTCCCGGCACGCCGCTGGTGCTGATGACCGGGGGCGATGCCGCCAGCATGGCCCAGGCCTCGCGCCATTTCGGCATCGACTACGTGCTCAAGAAGCCGTTCTTCGCCCGCGACGTCGACCGGGTGCTCTACCACGTGCTCGGCCTGCGCCGGCCCTACCTGATCAACGCCACCACCGAGGCCCTGCCGGCCCAAGCCGCCGCGCGCTAGGACGCCGCCGCGTGCTCGGCCGGGCCGGTCACTCCGCCGGCACCTCGCGGGCGCGTCCGATCGCGACGTGCGGCACCAGCAGGGCGGTGGCGAAGGCCGCCGCGGAGATCACCAGCACGGCCCAGAAGGTCTGGTGCAGGGCGTGCTGGAGCACGAGGCGCACGGTCTCGACCTCCCCCGGCAGCCCGCCCGCGGCCAGCGCCTGCTGCAGCCCGTCGGCCGTGACGGGGCTGCCCGCGGCCGCGAGGCCGTGATTCAGCACCGCGCCGAACACCGTGGCGCCGAGCGTGCTGCCGAGGTTGCGCGAGAAGATGTTCGAGGCGGTGGCGCTGCCGCGCTGGGTCCAGGGCACGATCTCCTGGATCAGCATCAGGGCGGCGTTGCTGAGCAGCCCCATGCCGAAGCCCATGATCAGCGAGCCGGCCCCGGCCTGGGCCGGGTGGCTGCCGGGCTGCAGCGTCACGATCGCCAGCGCCCCGAGCGGCAGCAGCAGGCCGCCGGTGACCAGGATGCGGCGCAGGCCGAAGCGGTGGAGGTTGCGCGCCGCCAGCGTCGCGCCCATCGGCCAGCCGAGCACCATCACGGTGAGCGCCATGCCGGCGACGATCGGCGTCTGCCCGAGCACGCCCTGCACGTACATCGGCAGGAAGGTGGTGAGCCCGATCAGCGCCATGCCGGCGAGCAGCGAGGTGGCGTTGGCGGCGGCGATCGGCCGGCGCCGCCAGAGGGCGGCATCGATCACCGGTTCCGGCGCCCGGCGCTCCTGGAACGCCAGCAGCACGGCCGCGGCGAGACCGAGCGCGGCGGCGCCTGTCACGACCGGCCAGCGCGCCTCGCCGGCCTCGGTGAGCGCCACCATCAGGGCGGCGACCGTCACGGTGAACAGGGCCGCACCCTTGGCGTCGACCGGCCGGCGCTCGCGCCGCTCGCCCTCGTGCAGGAAGGCGACGAACAGCGTGGTCGCCACGAGCCCGACCGGCAGGTTGATCCAGAAGATCCACGACCACGAGGCGTGCGCGATGATGAAGCCGCCGGCCAGCGGCCCGACCACCGCCGAGACCGCCCAGACGCTGGCGAGAAAGCCCTGGATCCGCCCCCGCTCCTGGGCGCTGTAGAGGTCGCCCACGATGGTGAGGGAGACCGGCTGGATCGCGCCGGCGCCGATGCCCTGGATCAGCCGGAAGGCGATCATCGCCGGCATCGACCAGGCGAAGCCGCACAGGAGCGAGGCGGCGAGGAAGACCGCGATGCCGGCGAGCAGCACCGGCTTCCTCCCGTGGATGTCGGCGAGCTTGCCGAACACGATGGTGGCGGCGGTCTGGGTGAGGAGGAAGCCGGAGAAGACCCAGGCATAGAGCGACAGCCCGCCGAGCTCGCCGACGATGCCCGGCATCGCGGTCGAGATGATCGTCGCCTCGATCGCCACCATCGCCATCGCGGCCATCACGGCGGCGATCACGAGGGGACGGCGCGTCGTCCGGGAGGTCGTCATGGTCGCGGGCTTCGGGCAGGGGAGGGGGTGATCGGCGCAGCTAAACCGATCCGCCCGGAAAGCAACCGGCGCCCGGCGCAGGCCAGCCCCGCGCAAGAGCCGGACAAGCGCCGGCCACCCGTTTCTTACTCAGCGTAAGTCACCGGCAGGGCGGTCGTGTACTTGATCCGCTCCATCGCGAAGGCCGAACTGACGTCGTACAGGTCGACCGACTGGATCAACCGCTTGTAGACCCGGTCGTAGGCTGCGATGTCGGGTACGACGATGCGCAGCAGGTAATCGGTCTCGCCGCTCATGCGGTAGAACTCGACCACTTCGGGGATCGTCACCACCGCGGCGCAGAAGCGCTCGGCCCAGTCGGCGGTGTGGCGGTTGGTGCGCACCGACACGAACACCGTGACGCCCACCCGCATCCGGTCGGGATCGAGCAGCGCCACCCGGCGCTGGATCACCCCTTGCGCCTCCAGCTTCTGGATCCGCCGCCAGCACGGCGAGGCCGACAGGCCGACCCGCGCGGCGATCGCCTCCAGCGATTCGGCCGCGTTCTCCTGCAGGCACAACAGAATTTTTCGGTCGAACTCGTCCACGCGAAAATTTTCCAACCAACGGCGGCATGGCGCAAGACATTTGCGTGACCCTGCGATGATTCGAGAAAGTTCGCAATCCGGCTTCGCGGCTCCCGTGCGATCCTCAGCCCGTCCTTCAAGCCCATGAGAATCCCCGAGATCCCGATGTCGAAGCTGTCCTTCTCCGAGCACCCGGCCTCCGTCGGCGAGACCTACTTCGAGCATATGGGCGTCGCCACCGGCTTCGGCCTTCGCATGATCGCCGGGGGGCTGGCCTGCCTGGTGCACGGCTTCCTGCCCTTCGCCTTCACCTCGACCGGCTCGCGCACGGTCCTCAAGCTCCACGACCGCATGGTGGCGAACCGCGCGGCCCGGCACCGGTCCGAGGCGCCCGGCGCCGTCTCGGCCTGATCCCCCCTTCCTTCGTCGCGGCTTGACGTATCCGGAGCATTTCCGGACCCTGGTTCTCAACGGCCCGGCGGGCGCTCGCTGCCTCGAGCGTCCGGACACGGGCCGGGAAAACCAGGGAGCATTCGCCCATGCCGTTCCTCAGGCGCGCCGTCGGCGCGCTGGCCGTCGCCCTCGGCCTCGCCGCTTCTCCCGCGAACGCCGAGACCGGCGAGGTGCGCTTCACCCGCCAGCCCGGGCTGATCTACATGCCGATGGTGCTGGCCGAGCAGCAGCGTCTGGTCGAGAAGCACGTCGCGAGTGCCGGCCTCGGCGACGTCAAGGTGAGCTGGGTCACGCTGACCAGCGGCGGCGCTTCGGTCGACGCGCTGATCTCCGGCAACGTCGATTTCGTGACCAGCGGTGCCACCAACCTGCTCCTTGCCTGGGACCGCACCCGCGGCGAGGTGAAGGGGCTGGCGGCGTCGGCCGGCGCGCCGATGCTGCTCGTCACCCGCAACCCGGCGGTGAAGACGCTGGCCGACTTCTCGGCGAAGGACCGGATCGCGGTGCCGACCGTGAAGGTCTCGGCGCAGGCCGTGATGCTGCAGATCGCCGCCGAGCGCCAGCTCGGCGAGGCCGGCCGCAACAAGCTCGACCCGATCACCATCCAGCTCGGCCATCCCGACGCGGTCGGCGCGCTGTTGGGAGGCACCAGCGAGGTCAACAGCCACTTCTCGCTGCCGCCCTACCAGCAGATCGAGCTGAAGGATCCGAAGATCCACGTCGTCCTCAACTCCTACGACGTGGTCGGCGGTCCGCTCAGCAACGCCATCGTGTTCGGCCGCGGCAAGTTCATGGATCAGAACCCGAAGACCACCGCCGCGGTGCTCGCCGCCATCGAGGAGGCCAATGCGCTGATCCGCGACGACCCGAAGCGGGCGGCCGAGCTCTATCTCGGCGCCACCAAGGAGAAGTTCGAGCCCGACGAGCTCGTCGCGATGATGAAGCAGCCTGGCGTCGTGTTCTCGACCACGCCCTACGGCACGATGCTGCAGGCCGACCATCTGGCGAAGGCCGGTGTGCTGAAGAACCGGCCGAAGGAGTGGAAGGACTTCTTCTACAAGGCGGTGCATGGCCAGCCGGGCACGTGACTGAGCCGAGCGGGCATCCGGGCTCAGCGCGGCAGGATGTCCAGCCCGGCGCGGCCGAAGGTCAGCTCGCCGATGTCGCAATCGGCCACGCTGCGGCCCGGGAACGCGACGGCACCGGAGGCCGAGGCGCCCCCGGTGCCGTAGCCGTAGGCGGTGCGGCCCCAGCCGCTCGCCGCCCGCACCGGACGGGCACCCGGGCGCGGATACGGCCCGACGACGTCGTGGTCGAACGGGGTCCACATCCGGCAATCGTAGCCGGGCAGGCCGGCGATGACCGGGCCGACGGGAGCTGGCTCGCGGGTCCGCGGGCCGGCGGAGGCCAAGCCCGGCATCAGGACCGCGGCGAGGATGATAGCGTTTCGGATCATGCCCGATCTCCCGGCCGCCGCGGCTGTCGTCTCGTAGGGTCCGAGATAGGCGGATCCGCACGGTGCGCCAGCGGAGCGTGGCGGCGTTGGGCGAAGCGTGTCCGGGTAGTGTCGGCGATGTTCGGCCGGCGCCATCGCGGGCCGGCACGTCACCGACGCGTCCCGGGTCCCGCGATGCGGCCCCGGGGTGACGCGAGGGATGTCAGGTTCGCCGCGACGATCGCGGTCTGACAACTCAATCCCGGCAGGTGATCCGGATCGGGCGGTCCGAGGTCTTGACCGCCGGGGCGGCCTCGATCGCGCCGGTATACTCGTCCTGGGCGGCGATGCCGAAGGAGGCCGACTTGGCATAGCCCTGCGACTCGCACCAGGCATCCGCCACCACCTGGCCGCACTCGCCGCCGGTGGTCAGGCACTCGGCGACGCCGTAGCCGTCGCTCGACGGGATCAGGAAGGTCTTCTCCACGCCGGGCGTCTGCGATGCGGCCAGCGCCGGCACGGCGACGGAGACCAGGACACCGAGGGCGCTGAGGACGGCGAGGGTGCGACGCATGGGGCAAACCTTCTGAACGGAGCCGTCGGCATCCGGCTCCGGCCCGACACTGGGCGTGGGTGGTAAACAATCTCTCTACGCATCGTGCGAGCGGGGCGATTACGCAGGGTCCGGCCGGGGTTTGGCCCCGGCGGCGTCTGCCTTCTCGAATTGCTCACGGATTTGAGCTAACCCGGATCGGCCCGCCTGGGCGTCTCACCCGTGCAACAGGCGGCCGCCTCGGTCGCCGGCACGGACGGCGCCCGGGCCCTCAGCCGGACGGGACCGAGCCCGATCCGGCAACGACTTAGAACCTCGGCCGGAGCGCCCCGCGGCGACCTGGCCCGACCCCCTCCCGCAGGTGTTTCATGGCCTCGCTGTTGCGCCTCTACAACACGCTCTCCCGGGCCAAGGAGCCGCTCCGGCCGATCGATTCGGGCCGGGTGCGGATGTATGCCTGCGGCCCGACCGTCTACGACGCCGCCCATATCGGCAACGCCCGGCCCCTGATCGTCTTCGACCTGCTGTTCCGGCTTTTGCGCCACGTCTACGGCACGGGGGCGGTCACCTATGCCCGCAACGTCACGGACGTGGACGACAAGATCAACGCCCGGGCGGCTGAGCGCGGCATCACCATCCGCGAGCTGACCGACGGGACGCTGGCGCAGTTCCACGACGACATCCGCCGCCTCGGCATCCTGATGCCTCAGGACGTGAACGTTTCGGGCCTGCCCCCGGCGATGATCGAGCCGCGGGCGACCGACCACATCGTCGACATGACGGCGCTGATCGACCGGCTGGTGGCCGCCGGCCACGCCTACGTCGCCGAGGACCACGTGCTGTTCGACGTGCCCTCGATGCCCGATTACGGCGCCTTGTCGCGCCGTCCCCTCGACGAGATGGAGGCCGGCGCCCGGGTCGACGTCGCGCCCTACAAGCGCTCGCCCCTCGACTTCGTGCTGTGGAAGCCGTCGAAGCCGGGCGAGCCGTCTTGGGCCTCGCCCGGCGGGATCGCGGTGCCGGGGCGGCCGGGCTGGCACATCGAGTGCTCGGCGATGGCCTGGAAGCATCTTGGCGAGACCTTCGACATCCATGCCGGCGGCATCGATCTGGTGTTTCCCCACCACGAGAACGAGGTGGCGCAGTCGCGCTGCTGCTTCGGCACGCCGGTGATGGCCAACATCTGGCTCCACAACGGCTTCCTGCAGGTCGAGGGGGAGAAGATGTCGAAGTCCCTCGGCAACTTCGTCACCCTGCGCGAGGTGCTGGCGGACTGGCCCGGCGAGGTCGTGCGGCTGGCCATGCTGCGCACTCATTACCGCCAGCCGATCGACTGGACCCTGCGCGCCCTGGAGGAGGCGAGCCGCACCCTCGACCGCTGGTACGACGCCGCCGGCGACGCCGCCCCGGGCCCGGCGCCCGAGACGGTGCTCGAGCCGCTCCTCGACGACCTCAACACCCCGGCGGCTCTGGGCGAGGTCCATCGCCTCGCCGATCCGGCCTCGCTCAAGGCCGGCGCCGGCCTGCTCGGCTTGCTCGGCCAGACGAAGGCCGAGCGCGACCGGGCGGCGGTGGCCGCCTCCGGCGTCGACGCGGCGGCGGTGGAGGCGCTGATCGCCGAGCGCAAGGACGCCCGCGCCCGCAAGGACTGGGCCGAATCCGACCGGATCCGCGGCGCGCTGACGGCGCTCGGGGTCACGGTGAAGGACAACAAGGACGGGACGACGACCTGGACGGTGAACCCGTAGGGGAGGAGAGCGTGAGGACGATCGAGGAGGTTCTACGGCCGCCGACGCGCGCCGGCATTACGGGCCGCGCCTCCTCGATCTCCCCTTTTCGGCAGCCGCGCCCGGGGCGAGAGCGACGCCGATGTGGCGGTGGTCCTGGCTGATCGATTCTGGCGGATCATCGACGAGGCGCGCCGGCTGGCCGACCTCTCCGCCGACCGGCTGACCGAGTACGGCCTCGACATCCAGGCCCATCCGGTCCCGCGGAGCGCCTGGACCGATCCGGCCCTCCACCCCAACCCGGCCCTCGTCCGCGCGATGCGGCGGGATGCCAAGCGGACCGAGGGCTCCCGGTGACGGAGCTATGGATAAGAAGAAGCTCCGGCCGAGGCCAGAATCCTGCTTGCGACCGGGCGTCCAAACGGTGCCATCCGCCGCGCTTACTATGCCGCCGTCACGGCCGCCCGCGGGATTGCAGGATGTCCTCGGAGCATGGCATCGCTCCAGGCTTGATCGATCGGGAAGCCGGCCGCGGATTGCGGCATCTATCGGGCGAGCGCAGACTACGATGGGCCGCGCCTGACAGCCGAGGATGCCGACAAAGCCGTCGACTTTGCCGAACGCCTCCTCGCGCGACGTCGTCGGATTCCAGCCGCCCGGCCGGTGAACCATCGGTCTGATGGGACGCTTCGCCCAGCGTTACCCGGATGTCTCGACCACCGACGGCCACACCACCGCCTGCGCCACGATCACGTCCGTGCCGTTGAAGGTGCAGGACGGCGAGCCGTAGAGCTTGTAGCCGAGCGCCAGCGCCTCCGAGATCCGGCGGCAGAAATGGGCGTCGTCCTTGCCGGTGATCAGGCGGTAGGGAAGCATGTCGTTCGGGGGCTTCGTGTCCAAGGCAGGGTCCTCGCGAGTCTACGGACGTGTGTCAGGCACTCCGCGTCGGCCCAGGCTCCGCTGTCGCGGCCCTGGACCGACCGGAAGAGATGCGGAAGAGGCGGGCTTAGAACTTCTCGTCGATCAGCGCCTCGGCCTCCGGCCGCGGCTCCGCCACGCGGGTCGCGGCGCGCAGCATCGGCACCACCTGCCCGGGGTCCTCCGCGACGAGGTAGCTGAGATCCAGACCCTCGCGGATGAAGCCGGTGCGGCGCATGTGGTCGAGGAGGCCGAGGAACGGCGCCCAGAACTCCGCCACCGAGAGCAGCAGGATCGGCTTGGCGTGCTGGCCGAGCTGCGACCACGTCATCTGCTCGACCAGCTCCTCCAGGGTACCGATGCCGCCCGGCAGGGCCACGAAGGCGTCGGAGCGGTCGAACATCAGCTTCTTGCGGGTGTGCATGTCGGAGACGACGATGGTCTCCTGCACGTCGTCGAGCATCCGCTCGCGCGATTTCAGGAAGTCCGGGATGATGCCGGTGACGTGGCCGCCATGGTCGAGCACCGCCCGCGCCACCGTGCCCATCAGCCCGACATTGCCGCCGCCATAGACGAGCGCGATGCCGGCCTCCGCCAGATGGCGCCCCAGCGCCCGCGCCGCCGCCTCGAAGACCGGATCGGTGCCGAATCCCGAGCCGCAATACACGCAAACCGTCCGCATCGAGTCTCCGCACCGTTCGCAGCCGATACCGGCCGTTGCCACGCAAGTTTCCGGCCGAGCCGCGCGAGTCGCGCCGCGTGGTCTCGCCCCGCCAGTCCTGTTAATATGAGGGCGATGGCGCGGGCGTGTCGACCGGAGGCGAAAGGTCGCGCAGCCGGATGAGACGCCAGGAGACGGACGCCGAGACCGTGGGGGACCCGTGAGCGGGAGTGTTGCGCCATGACGACCGAGTTGCCGACCACCGAGTTGCGCCGGGGCCTCGTCCTCGCCTCCGTGGGCCTCGTCGCCGGGTTCGTGCTCATCGGCGTCGCGGCGAGCGGCACCCGGCTGTTCTCGCTGTCCGCGCCGGAGGATCCGCATCCGGCGACGGTTCATTCCTCGACCCCCGCCCCGACCCCCGCCCCGCCCCCTGCTGGCCCGACCCCTGCCGCCCCGGCCCCGCTCGCGGCCCTGCCGGCGGCGCCGCAGGCCACGAGGACCGAGCCGACCGGCATGCCGTCCTTCGACGTCATCCGGGTCGAGCCCGATGGGGCGAGCGTCGTTGCCGGGCGCGGCCGGCCCGGGGCCGAGATCGAGGTGCTGCGCGACGATGGGCCCTTCGCCCGCGCCAAGGCCGACGAATCCGGCAACTTCGCCGTGGTGCCCCCGGCCCTGCCGCCCGGCAGCCACGAGATCACCCTGCGCAGCACCGGGCCGGACGGCAGCACGGTGTCGGGCCCCGCCAGCGCCGTGGTGGTGGTGGCGCAGGACCGCCGCACCAAGCCCCTCGTCGCCGTGACGGCGCCCGGCCGGCCGACCGCGGTGCTGTCGCTGCCCGAGCCCGTCAAGCCCCCGGCAGGGGATGCCAAGCCGCCGGCAGGGGATACCAGGCTCGCGGCACGGGATCCGAAGCCGGATCTCAAATCGCCGGCCGACAACGCCAGGCCTCAGGGCAGGACCAGGGCCCAGGCCGCGGAGAGAGCCGACGCCAAGCCGGACGCCCCGCAGCCCGGCTCCGCGCCGGTCAAGGTCGTCGGCGTCGATGCCGAGGCGGGCGGGCGGCTCTACGTCACGGCGCAGGGAGCCCCGAAGGCGGACATGCGCCTCTACCTCAACGACACGCTGGTGGCGCCCGGGCAGGCGGGACCGGACGGGCGCGTCGCCTTCACGATCGGGCGCGGGGTCGCGCCCGGCGATTACCGGGTGCGGGTCGATCAGGTCGATCCCGCCTCCGGTGCGGTCAAGACCCGCGCCGAGACCGCCTTCGCGGTGCCGCCGAATCTCGGTGCGGCTCCCGCCGAGGTCCCGGGCCGTCCGTCCCCGACGCGCGCCGGCCCGGACCGGGCATCCGCGGCGCCTCCGAACGCCGGCGTTCCGGCCGCCTCCGTTGCCCCGGCCGCGACGGCCGCCGCCCCCGGACCGGCGCGGGCTCCGGGTGCGGAAGCGGCCCTCGCCGCCACCGATCCCGCCGCTACCGATCCCGGTACGGTCTTCGTGCCCGGCATCAGCACCGCGACGGTCACCCGCGGCGACAACCTGTGGAGCATCAGCCGCAAGACGTATGGCCGCGGCCTGCGCTACACCGTGATCTTCGACGCCAACCAGGGCCAGATCCGCGACCCCAACCGGATCTATCCGGGCCAGGTCTTCGTGCTGCCCGGCGACGCCCCGCTGGGCCAGCGGCCGGTGCCGGGGAGCCCGGGCTGACGGGGACGGGGTCCCCCACCCGCTGGATCGGCGTCGCGTAGATCGTCGGGGCCGCGCCACGTGTGACCGATCGCCCGGGCGTCGGGCCGCTCCACCACCCCCCGCACCGGCCGGGACGGCGCGGCGTCGCCGCTCTGGCCCGAGAGCCTGGTCCAGCCGCGCATCGCGCTGGAGCCGAGGCCGCTCCGGGCCTGGTCGCCCGCGAGCGCCCGCACCTTGCGGCGCCCGCGAAGCAGGCCCGGGCCGCGCCGAGCGCGCTGTCTCCCTGTCGCATCCTGGCCTATATGCGGCGCCGATCCCGTCCGGAACCGGTTCCTTGTCCATCACCCCGATCCCACCGGCCGAGCCCGAGCGGCCCGGCCTCGTCGCGACCTACCGCCGCCTCTGGCCCTATCTCTGGCCCCACGGCCGGCCCGACCTGCAGCGCCGGGTCTTCGTCGCCTTCGGCCTCCTGCTCGTCGCCAAGGTGGTCACCCTGGCGATGCCCTTCACCTTCAAGTGGGCGACCGACGCCCTGGTGGCGGTGGTCGGTGGCAAGGAGGAGACGGTCCCGACCGGGATCTGGGCCGTGCCGGCCCTGATGATTCTGCTCTATGCCGCGGCCCGGATCGCCATGTCGCTCCTGACCCAGGTCCGCGACGGGCTGTTCGCCAAGGTGGCGATGCACGCGGTCCGGCGGCTGGCGTTGCAGACCTTCCAGCACATGCACCAGCTGTCGCTGCGCTTTCATCTCGAGCGCAAGACCGGCGGCCTGACCCGGGTGCTCGAGCGCGGCCGCAACGGCATCGAGGAACTCTCGCGCCTGATGGTGCTGACGCTGGTGCCGACCATCGTCGAGTTCCTGCTGGTGCTCGGCACGCTCGCCTACGAGTTCAGCCTGTCCTACTCGCTCGTCGTGCTGGTGATGGTCGCGGCCTATCTCGGCTACACCTACAAGGCCACGGAGTGGCGCATCGCCATCCGCCGGCGGATGAACGACTCCGACACCGACGCCAACGCCAAGGCGGTCGATTCGCTGCTCAACTACGAGACGGTGAAGTATTTTGGGGCGTCGGAGCGTGAGACCGCCCGCTACGACCAGTCGATGGCCCGCTACGAGAAGGCCTCGACCCAGACCTACGTCTCGCTCGCGGTGCTGAACGCCGGCCAGGCGGTGATCTTCACGATCGGCATGGGCGTGGTGATGTGGCTGGCCGCGCGCGACATCATGGCCGGGCGGGCGACGATCGGCGGCTTCGTGCTGGTCAACACCATGCTGGTGCAGCTCTCGATGCCGCTCAACTTCATGGGCATGATCTATCGCGAGATCAAGCAGGCGCTGATCGACATCGACGACATGTTCAAGATCCTGCACCGCAACCCGGAGATCGCCGACCGCCCGGGCGCGGAGCCGCTCGCCGTCAGCGAGGCGGTGGTGCGGTTCGAGGACGTGCACTTCGCCTACGTGCCGGAGCGGCCGATCCTGCGCGGCATCAGCTTCACGGTGCCGGCGGGCCGCACCGTCGCGATCGTCGGGCCGTCGGGGGCCGGCAAGTCGACGCTGTCGCGCCTGCTGTTCCGGTTCTACGAGCCGCAAGCGGGGCGCATCACGATCGACGGGCAGGACATCGCGGCGGTGCAGCAGGATTCCCTGCGGGCCGCGATCGGCATGGTGCCGCAGGACACCGTGCTGTTCAACGACACGATCGGCTACAACGTCCGCTACGGCCGCTGGGAGGCCTCCGAGGAGGAGGTGCGGGAAGCGGCGCGGCTGGCCCAGATCGACCGCTTCATCTTCGCCCTGCCGGAGGGGTACGACACGCCGGTCGGCGAGCGCGGCCTGAAGCTGTCGGGCGGCGAGAAGCAGCGCGTCGCCATCGCCCGCACCATCCTGAAGGGCCCGCCGATCCTGGTCCTCGACGAGGCGACCTCGGCGCTCGATTCCTTCACCGAGCGCGAGATCCAGGACGCCCTCGACCGGGTGAGCCAGGGCCGCACCACCCTCGTCATCGCCCACCGCCTCTCGACGGTGGTCGGCGCCGACGAGATCATCGTCCTCGACCAGGGCCGCATCGCCGAGCGCGGCACCCACCTCGCGTTGCTGGCGGAAGGCGGCGTCTACGCGGCGATGTGGAACCGCCAGCGCGAGGCGGATGCCGCCCGCGAGGCGTTGAAGCGCGCGGAATCGCAGGAGGGCGAGAGCCTGCGCACGCATCTGGAGCCCGGGGAGGTCCCCGGCCCGGTCGCCAAGGCGCCGGAGCCGGCTGCGGTGTCGTGAGACGAGGCCCTCCTTCCCGTCTCGACGTCGTCCGGGGCCTTGCCGAAGGTGAGAGCCCGGGACCCCCGACCTGCGGGAGTTTCCGGAGACGGCGGGCCGCATTCCGCTTCATCCTGGATCTCGCCGGTTGTCGATCCCGGGTTGCGTGGCGCGGACCCGGGATGACGAGGGAAGGCTGCATCAGCCTGCGCGGCGCTCGAGCGAAGCCGGGCGCCGCATTGCGAGGGAACCGGTCGTCACGGTTCCCGCTCCGGTTCGCCGGGGCGCATGGTGGAACGGCATCTTAAACGGCCTGCGGCTAAGACGGGCTCGTCACCGCCGGACCGATCCATGTCGACCACCACGCTCCGCACGGTTCCCCGCCTCGGCCCGGTCCTCGCCCGCGCGCAGGTCCCGGCGGCGGCGGCGGCCCTGCTCCTGTCGGCGTTCCTGCTGTTCTCGGTCCAGCCGCTCTTCACCAAGATGGTGCTGCCGCGTCTCGGCGGCAGCCCGGCGACTTGGTCGGTCGCCCTGGTGGTGTTCCAGGCGCTCCTGCTCGGCGGCTACCTCTACGCCCACCTGCTGGCCCGGCGGCTCAAGCCCCGCACGGCGCTCGGGCTGCATCTCGGGCTGATGCTCGCCGCCGCCCTCTGCCTGCCGATCGGCCTGCCCGCGGGCTGGGGCGCCCCGCCGGAGGAGAACCAGGCGCTCTGGCTCGTCGGGCTGTTCGTCACGGCGGTCGGGCTGCCGTTCTTCGCGCTGTCGGCGAACGGCCCGCTGCTCCAGGCCTGGTTCGCCCGCTCGGGCCACGCCCGGGCCGGCGATCCCTACTTCCTCTATGCCGCCTCGAATATCGGCTCGTTCGCGGCCCTCGTCGCCTATCCGCTCCTGATCGAGCCCGTTCTGCCGCTGCGGGCGCAGGCCGACCTCTGGCTCGCCGGGTTCGTGCTGCTCGGCCTGCTCATCCTGGCCTCGGGTCTGGCATCCTCGGCGCCGGGACCGGTGGACGGGCCGCGCGAGGGGACCGCGCGCGCGGTGCCGGCCTCTGCGGCGCCCGGCTGGCGGCGTCGCGGCGCCTGGATCGGCCTCGCCCTGGTGCCGTCGGCCCTCCTGGTCTCGGTCACCGCCCATATCTCGACCGACGTCGCGGCGGCGCCCCTGCTGTGGGTGGTGCCGCTCGCGCTCTTCCTCCTCACCTTCGTGATCGCGTTCCGGGACGGGATGGGGCGGCCGGGCCGGACGCTGCTGCGCCTCCAGGTCTGGGGCACGGCGCTGGCGCTGGCGAGCTTCGTCGTCGGCCCGGGGCTGTGGGGCGGGCTCGCCCTCCATCTCGGCCTGTTCTTTGTCAGCGCCCTGATCTGCCACGCCACGCTCTACCACCTGCGCCCGGCTCCCGACCGGCTGACCGAGTTCTACGTCTGCGTCTCCCTCGGCGGGGTGCTGGGCGGCATCGCCTGCGGGCTCGTGGCGCCGCTCGTGTTCCCGCGGGTCGTGGAGTATCCGTTGCTGATCGTCGCCGCCCTGGCCTGCCGGCCGGGCTTCGTCTCCGGCGGCGCCCGTCCCTGGCTCGCCGCCGTGGCGCCGCTCGCGCTGGCGGGGGTGGCGGCCGCCGCCGTCATGGTGCTTGCCGGCACGCTCCTCGGGGTCGCGGCCCTGCCGCAAATCCTCGCGCTCGCCGGCGCGGGCCTGCTGGCGGCGAGCGGGCGCGACCCGCACCGCCTCGCCGTGGCGGGCGGGCTCGCCCTCGCCGCCTGCTTGGCGCTGATGCGGTCGGACGATGCCGTCAGCCTGCGCTCGTTCTTCGGCATCCACCGGATCGCCGAAACCCCGGACGGGCAGATGCGCCTCCTGATGCACGGCACCACCCTGCACGGGGCGATGCGGCTCGCGAACCCGGACGGCACCCGGGCGGAGGGGCTCCCCGAGCCCCTGGTCTACTACACCCAGGAGGGGGCGATCGGCACGGCGATCCGCTCGGTGCGGGCGGCGCGGGGCGGCTCGCTCGGCGCCGTCGCGGTGGTCGGGCTCGGCACCGGCAGCCTCGCCTGCCACCGGGCCGGGAACGAGGCCTGGCGCTTCTACGAGATCGACCCGGAGGTGTCCCGCATCGCCCGCGACCCCGCGCGCTTCCGCTTCCTGTCGGCCTGCGGGCCCGACATGCCGGTCGTGCTGGGCGACGCCCGCCTGACCCTGGCGGAGGCCCCGGGCGGGCTCGGGCTCCTGATGATCGATGCCTTCTCGTCCGACGCGATTCCCGCCCACCTCCTCACCCGCGAGGCCCTGGCGCTCTACCTCGCCAAGCTCGCGCCGGGCGGCGTGCTGGCGCTGCACATCACCAACCGCCACCTCGACCTGGCCCGCATCCTGGCGCGTGTCGGGGCGGAGTTCGGCCTGACGACGCTGGTCGCCCGGGAATCCTTCCCCTTCGATCCGGTGCGGTTTCGCGCCGCGACCACCGTCGCGGTGCTCGCCCGCGATCCCGCCGATCTGGGTGCGCTCCGCACCGACCCGGCCTGGGAGCGGATCGCCCCGGAGCGGGAGCGGCGGCCCTGGACCGACGATTTCTCCAACATCCTCCAGGCGATGGCCGACAAGCGGGCCGCCCCGCGTCGATCGGATGATTGACGTGGGCCCACGCGCCTGCCATCCGCGGGCGCTGGACCGGCGCGTGCGCAGCCGGCGCGAGGCCCGAGGACCATCCGAGGACGTATGACCGACCTGTTCGAGACGATCCGCCGCGTGCTGGTGCCGATCCACAAGGAGGGCTATCCCTTCATCGCGATCGGCATCGTGCTGACGGTGCTCGCCGGCACCTTCGTGCAGTTCCTCGGCTGGATCTTCCTGCTGCTGACGCTCTGGGTCTGCTACTTCTTCCGCGACCCCGAGCGGATCGTGCCGGTCGGCGACGGGCTGGTGATCTCGCCGGCCGACGGGCGGGTGAACCTGATCAGCACCGTGCTGCCGCCGGCCGAGCTCGACCTGCCCTCCGTGCCGATGCTGCGGATCTCGGTGTTCATGAACGTGTTCGACTGCCACGTGAACCGCGTGCCGGTGACGGGCCGCATCGATCAGGTTCACTACACCCCGGGCCTGTTCCTCAATGCCGAGCTCGACAAGGCGAGCGAGGACAACGAGCGCAACGGCCTGGTGATCGAGACCCGCCAGAACGGCGAGAGCGTGCGCATCGGCGTGGTGCAGATCGCCGGCCTCGTGGCTCGCCGCATCGTCGACTGGGTCAAGCCCGGCGACGACCTCACCGTCGGCGACCGGTTCGGCCTGATCCGCTTCGGCTCGCGGGTCGACGTCTACCTGCCGGCGGGCACCCGGGTGCTGGTCGGCCTCGGCCAGAAGGCGGTGGCGGGCGAGACCGTGCTCGCCGACCTGCGCGGGACCGGCCCGGTGCGGCAGTTCCGCCGCGTCTGACAGGGGAGGGACCCGGAATGGACGACCTCTTCCCGCCCTTCGCGCCCGAGCCCAACGAGCCCAAGCCACGCCGGTTCAAGCCGGTGCCGGTGCGGATGATCATCCCCAACATGATCACCCTGATGGCGGTCTGCCTCGGGCTCACCGCCGTGCGCCTCGCCTTCGAGGGCAAGTTCGAGCCGGCGGTGATCGCGATCGTCGCCGCCGCGGTGCTCGATGGCGTCGACGGCCGGGTGGCGCGCCTGCTCAAGGGCACCTCGCGCTTCGGTGCCGAGCTCGATTCGCTCGCCGATTTCGTCAATTTCGGCTGCGCCCCGGCGCTGATCCTCTACACCTTCGTGCTGCACAACCTGAAGTCGCTCGGCTGGATCGTCGCGCTGATCTTCGCCATCGCGATGGCCCTGCGGCTCGCCCGCTTCAACGTGATGCTGGACGATCCCAACCGGCCGGAATGGAAGAAGGACTTCTTCGTCGGCATGCCGGCCCCGGCCGGCGCGCTGACCGTGATGCTGCCGCTCTACCTGCACTTCCTCGGCTTCGAGATGGCGCCGAGCCTCGCCCCGGTGGCGCTGATCTACATGCTGGTGATCGCCCTCATGGTGATCTCCACGGTGCCGACCTTCTCGGGCAAGACCGTGGGCAAGCGGGTGCCGCGGGAATACGTGCTGCCGATCTTCGTCGTGACGGTCGCGGCGTTCGGGCTGCTGATCAGCTTCCCGTTCGAGATCCTGGCGCTGCTCAGCCTCGGCTATCTCTGCGCGATCCCGGTCGGCGCCAACCAGTACCGGCGCCGCGCCAAGCTCGACGCGGCGACGGCTCCCGCGACCCCGGGCGACGAAGCGTCGGCGGCGTGACGGGGCGGGCGGGCCTCAGGCCCGCCGCGCCACGATGAACAGCCGCGGGAACGGCAGCAGCACACGGCCGTCCTCCTGCATCGGATAGGCTTCCCTCAGGGCTGCCTCGTAGCGGGCGAGGTAGGCGGACTGTCCCTCCGCATCGAGGGGCGCCAGGAACGGCCGCAAGCCGGTCGAGCGCACCCAGTCGACGATGCCGCGGTGGCCGGGAAGCGGGTGGATGTAGGTGGTGCGCCACAGATCGACCGTGCAGCCCGCCCGCGACAGCCAGGTATCGTAGTCCTGGACGCGGCCGAGCGTGGTGCGGGCGCCCGCGGCGCCGGCCAAGGCCGCACGGAACGGTGGTTCCTCCGCCACCTCCCGCATCAGCCGATGCGACGGCTCGTCGAGGTTGTCCGGCATCTGCACGGCGAGGCAGCCGCCCGGCGCGAGGCCGCCGGCGAGGCGCGGCAGCAGGGTTTCGTGGTCGGGCAGCCAGTGCAGCACCGCATTGGCAACGATCAGGTCGGGGGGCGTCTCCGGCGCCCACGTGGCGATGTCGGCCTCGGCGAAGGCGACATCCGGCAGGGTACGGCGCGCCTCCTCCAGCATCGCCGGGGAGGAATCGAGGCCGGTCACCGCGGCATCGGGGAACCGCGTGACGATCAGCGCCGTGCTGTTGCCCGGCCCGCAGCCGAGATCGACGGCCCGGGCCGGCGCGGTCAATGGCACCCGCGCCAGCAGGTCGGCCGCCGGCCGGGTACGCTCGTCGGCGAATTTCAGGTACTGGCCCGCATCCCAATCCGCCATCGGACGACTCCCCGTCGCGCTTGTCCGCCCCAGCTTAGCCGGGATGGCGTCTCCCGCGCGATGGCGTGCCGCGCGGGACAGGACTGCCGTCACGGAAGCCTCTTTCGCGGAGATTCGCCTTGCTCGAGGAATTCAAGAAATTCGCCCTACGCGGCAACGTCGTCGACCTCGCGATCGGTGTGGTGATCGGCGCGGCCTTCGGCGCCATCGTCACCTCGCTGGTGCAGGACGTCATCATGCCGGTCGTGGGCGCGATCACCGGCGGGCTCGACTTCTCGAACTACTACCTGCCGCTATCCTCGAAGGTGCAGACCGGGCTGTCCTATGCCGAGGCCAAGAAGCAGGGCGCGGTGCTCGGCTACGGCCAGTTCGTCACCGTGGCGCTGAACTTCCTGATCGTCGCCTTCGTGCTGTTCCTGGTGATCCGGGGCATGAATCAGCTGGTACGCCGCGAGGAGGTGAAGAAGGAGGATCCGGCCGACGTGAAGATCCTGACGGAGATCCGGGACCTGCTGGCGGCGCGGCGGTGAGGACCTGGCCGCCGACCTCGTGACGGCGGCCGACGCCGTGGCCTCGGCTTCCACCTCACAGGGGTCAGCCCGGGGCCGCGGAGCGGAGCCCGGGATCCAGGAGCTCGGGATCCAGGAGCCCGGGATCTAGGAGCGCGGAGCGTTCAGGAGAGGGCGAGCAGCGCTCCGCTCGATCCTCTCGCGCCCGAACTCCCGGATTTCGCGCTCTCACCCTCGGCGAGCCCCGGAATGACCCGGACTGTGCTGGAACCATCGCGCAAGCGCCGCGAGATCGTCATCTCGTCCCCGGCAGGTCCTTCAGGATATCCTTCAACGCGTCCTCCACCGCCTCGCGGCCGGTATCGTGGGCCTTCAGGCGGCCTTCGAGGCGGCGCAGCTGCGGGGTGAATTCCGGCGGAAGCCCCGGATCGCCGAGGTAGTCCGGCTTCTCGGCCTGGGCGTTGTAGGCCGAGCGCAGCTGTTGCCCGAGGTGCTCGCGCACGGGCTCCGGCAGCGCGGCGTCGTGGTTCTCGTGCGGGTCGGCGGGCATCGCAATCCGTATCGTTGCAGGGTGGCGGCGCAGCGGGCGGGCCGCCGGCGCCCGTTCTTCAAGAGAACGGCGATCGCACCGAATTCGTTGCGAGATGTCGTGCCACGGCGGGACCGGATTTGCAGTCTCCGAACGCAAAAAGCCCCGGCACGAGGGCCGGGGCTCGAAGACAAGCCGGTGTCGCGCCACCCGATGGCGGCGCGGCTTCGACTTAGTCGATCACCTGCACGATGCGGCGGGTGCCCGGATCGACCAGCACGACCCGGTCGTTGACCACGGTGTAGCGGCGACCACGGATGCCGTACTCGGACGGGACCTCGTAGTAGCTCACGCCCGACGAGGGCAGCACGCCGCCGACGGCCACGTCGCCGTCCCAGTCATACGAGCGGTGCTGGCGCACGGCGTAGGAGCGGAAGCGCGGACGGTCATCGACACCGAGGAGGCCGCCGACCGCACCGGTCGCGGCGCCGACGGCACCGCCGACGATCGCGCCGACCGGGCCGGCCGCGGCAGCACCATCCTCGGCGCCGCGCTGGGCGCCGGGGATCAGGCCCTGGGCCTGGGCGGCCATCGGCAGCGACAGGGCGAGGGCGGCGGCGGCGAGAATGGTCTTGCTCTTCATCGAAGCGGTCTCCGTTTCGTCCAATCCACCCCGGTCGAGCAGGGCGGCTCTCGGGGGTGGTAACGTCGTGGCCGGCGAAACGGTTCAATCGATGCGAGCAGATTGTCGCGTAACCCCGCGGGAGTACTCCGAGGAGCCGCGGGGCCTGGATCAGGCGTCCTTCGGCATCGCCGACTGGATCAGTCGATCGGTGCCGAGGTCTTCCTCGTCGTAGCCCAGGAGCTCCGCCAGCCGGCCGCGGGCGCGGCTGACGCGGCTCTTCACGGTGCCGACCTTGCAGCCCATGATCGCCGCCGCCTCCTCGTAGGAGACGCCCTCGGCGCCGACGAGCACCAGGGCCTCGCGCTGGTCCGGCGGCAGCTTGGCGAGCGCGCTCTGCAGGTCCTCGACGTCGAGCCGGTCGCCCTGGTGCGGGGCGGTGGCCAGCCGCGCGGCGTAGGAGCCGTCCTGGTCCTCGACCTCGCGCACCCGCTTGCGGTGGTCGGAATAGAAGATGTTGCGCAGGATGGTGAACAGCCAGGCGTTCAGGTTGGTGCCGGCCTGGAACCGGGCCCGGTGCTGCCAGCCCTTCAGCAGCGTGTCCTGCACCAGGTCGTCGGCCCGGGCCGGGTTGCTGGTGAGCGAGAGCGCGAAGGCCCGCAGGGACGGCACCGCCTGCAGCAGCCCGTCGCGGAATTCCGGCAGGACGATCTCGCCCTGCGCCTTGAGCGCCGCCTCCAGGCGCGCGATCAGTTCGGCGAACCGGCTGTCGGGATCGGCGTTGCCCAGGGCCTCGTAGGTGGCCCGGAGCTGCGTGCCGAGATGCGACCGGATGCTGGCCGAGAGGCCGGGGCGCGCCTCGGCCGACGGGTTCGGGGCGGTGTCTCGCGTCATGGCTCTCGCGTCTGCCTGCCAGAGGAGGAAGATGGGCCCGGAGGCCGCGACCGGAAAGAGCGAGCTTAGCGAGAAACGGGCCGGGACCAAGAGGGCCGGCGCGTCGCGGGGCGTTTTCAGCCGCCGGGACTCAGGCCCCGCGAGGGAGCGTTCAAACGTCAGCCCCCGAGACTCGCCCCGGTCTCGTCGCCGTCCGGCACCCCGAGGCGGAAGGCCAGCACCTCGCCGGGGGCGAGATCGGTCCAGCTCTCGTCGCGGGTGAGGGGGCGGGTCGCCACCACGGTCACGATGTCGTCGGGCGTCGTCTCCTGCGCGAAATCGACCCGCCAATCCTCGTCGATCAGCGTCGCGGTGCCGAAGGGCGCCCGGCGGGTCAGGGTGCAGAGGCGCTTGCCGCAATGGGCGTAGAGGGTGCGGCTGTCGGAGAGCAGCATGTTGAACACCCCGAGCCCGTGCAGTTCGGCGCAGAGCTCCCGCACCGCCCCGTCGAGGCGCGTCGGCTTCGGCAGGCTGCCCCAGCGCTCCTCGAGCTTGCCCAGCATCCAGCAGAACGCGTGCTCGCTGTCCGTGGTGCCGACCGGGCGGAAGCGCCCGAGCTTGAGGCGCTTCACGCCCTTCAGCTGGCCGTTATGCGCGAAGGTGAAGGTGCGCCCCCACAATTCGCGGCTGAACGGGTGGGTGTTCTCCAGGGCCACCCGGCCGCGATTGGCCCGGCGGACATGGGCGATCACGATCCGGCTCTTGATCGGGTATTGCCGCAGGAGCCGGGCGATCTCCGAGCGGGCGCTCGGCTCCGGGTCGTGGAAGCTGCGGCAGCCGCGGCCTTCGTAGAACGAGATGCCCCAGCCGTCCTGATGCGGCCCGGTCTCGCCGCCGCGGCGCGCCAGGCCCGCGAAGCTGAAGCGGATATCGGTCGGGACGTTGGCGCTCATGCCGAGCAATTCGCACATGGCGGTGGTTATAGGGCCGGATCGGTGAGCGGGGAGTGAACGCACCTAACCTCGGGAGAGGTAATCCACCAGCGTCATGGTGAACAGGATCCCGACCCAGAAGAAGCCGATCCCGGCGAAGAGCTTGACCAGCGGCGGCTCGTGGCGGACCTCCATCGAGAACCACAGGATCGTCGCCACCATCGCGCCGGCGACCGCCAGCTCGACGATCCAGACATGGGCGAAGGGGAGGGTGGCCCCCAAGGCCACGGTGATCCCGAGCATCACCATGAGCGCCCCGGCCGTCAGGACCGGCTCGCGCATGTGCCGCCAGAGGAGACGGCGCTCGTCGCTTGTGCCGAACACGGGGCTCTCCTACCGGTTGAGCACGTAGAGGGTCGGGAAGGCGAGGATCCAGATCAGGTCGATGAAGTGCCAGTAGAGCCCGAAGATCTCGATCCGGTTCTGGTGCGCACTCAGGAAGCCCGGCCGGCTCGCCTGCCAGGTCATCACCAGCAGGATGGTGATGCCGGTCATCAGGTGCAGGCCGTGCAGGCTGGTCGCGACGTAGTACAGGTTCACGAACAGGCGCGAGGGCGGCGAATCCTTCAGCTCGTAGGGCCGGTCGGACAGGAACGGCATCATGTGTTCCTGGTAGTCGGCGTAGTACTCGTAGCCCTTGAGCAGCAGGAACACCGTGCCGAGGGCCGCGGTGGCGAGCATGAACCGGACCATGCCGCGCTGCCAGCCGAGCCGCGAGAGCTGGATCGCCCCCGACATGGTCAGGCTGGAGCCGATCAGCACCACGGTGTTGGTGGCGCCGATCCAGAATTTCAGGTGGCGCGCCGCCTCCTGGACCGCCTCCGGGTGGAGCAGGCGCAGGACGAGCGCCGTGAGGAACAGGCCGGCGAAGAGCAGGAGTTCGGTCAGCAGCCACGCCCACATGCCGAGCACGGCGGCGCGCTTCTGCTGCTCAACGCAAGCGAAGTGCGAGACGAGCTTGACGCCGACGGCTGTGTCGGTGGCTCCCGCGCTCACGAGTGCTGCCTCCCGGTCTCCTGGGCCTGGATCGGGTAGTCGTAGGGGATCTTCGGCGCCACCGGCTCGGTGACGAAGTTGTGCGCTGGCGGCGGTGAGGCCACCGTCCATTCGAGGCCGCGGGCGTCCCAGGGGTTGGCCGGCGCCCGCTTCCCGAACCAGATCGCGTAGACGAGGTAGACCATCGGGAAGATGTAGCCGACCGCCAGGATCGTCGAGCCCGCCGAGGACAGGATGTTGAGGAACTGGAATTCCGGCGGATAGACGTGGTAGCGCCGCGGCATCCCGAGGTAGCCGAGGATGAATTGCGGGAAGAACGTCACGTTGAAGCCGATGAAGATCAGGAAGGCCGAGATGCGGCCCCAGGCCTCGATGTACATCCGTCCGGTGATCTTCGGCCACCAGAAATGCAGGCCGCCAAGGAAGGCCAGTACCGTGCCGCCGACCATGATGTAGTGGAAATGCGCCACGACGAAGTAGGTGGCGTGGACGTGCTGGTTGATGGCCAGCGTCGCGAGATAGAGCCCGGTGAGGCCGCCGAGCACGAACAGTCCGATATAGCCCATGGCGTAGAGCATCGGCGTGTCGAGCTTGAGCGAACCCTTGTGGATCGTCGCGGTCCAGTTATAGACCTTGACCGCCGACGGCACCGCCACCGCGAAGCTGAGCACCGAGAACGCCACGCTGGCGAAGTCGCTCTGCCCGTTGACGAACATGTGGTGGCCCCAGACGAAGAAGGTCACCGAGGCGAGCCCGATCGCCGCATAGGCGACGAACTTGTAGCCGAACAGCTTCTTCTGGGCGAAGGCCGGGACGATCTCGGAGATCACCCCCATGCCCGGCAGCACCATGATGTAGACGGCCGGGTGCGAGTAGAACCAGAACAGGTGCTGGAACAGTACCGGGTCGCCGCCATAGGCCGGATCGAACACCCCGATATGGAAGGCGCGCTCGGCGATGAGCAGGATCAGCGCCACGGTGATGACCGGGGTGGCGAGCAGGAAGATCAGGCTGGTGGCGTAGTGGGTCCAGACGAAGATCGGCAGCCGGAACCAGGTCATGCCCGGCGCCCGCATGGTGTGGATCGTCACCACGAAGTTGAGGCCGGTGAGGATCGACGAGAAGCCGACGATCGTCACGCCGATCAGCGCCGGCACCACCCAGGTGTTCGAGAAGGCGGTGGAGAGCGGGGTGTAGAAGGTCCAGCCGGTATCGACGCCGCCCAACACCACGCTCGCCAGCGTGAACAGCGCGCCGGTCATGAACACGTACCAGGAGGCGAGGTTCAGCTTCGGGAAGGCGAGGTCCCGCGCGCCGATCATCAGCGGGATCAGGAAATTGCCGAAGGTGGCGGGGATGCTCGGAATCAGGAAGAACCACACCATCACGACCCCGTGGATCGTGAACAGCTTGTTGTAGGTGTCGTTGGTGAAGACCTGCCCGTCGGGAACGACCAGCGCCAGGCGCACCAGGCCCGCCGTGACGGCGCCGATGACGAAGAAGGCGGTGATGCTGGCGAGGTAGAGGAGCGCGATGCGCTTGTGGTCGGTGGTGAAGAACCACGAGCGCAGGGTGTGCTCGGCATGCAGGTAATCGGCCCCGTGGCCGGTGCGGGAATCCGGGGTGTGGGGGTCGCGCAGGGCCGGCCCGTCGGTGAGGGTGCCGCTCGTCATGGTGTGGCTTCCTGCTGCGCCGTCGCGCCTGAACTCTTCAGGTAGGCGACGAGACGGTCGAGATCGTCGGGCGGGATCACGTTGCGGAAGGCCGGCATCACCTGCTTGTAGTCGGCGGCGAGCTTCTGCCGGTTCGGATTCAGGATCTTGTCGCGGAGATAGGTCTCGTCGGCCGTCACCGTGCGGCCGTCGGCGAGCTTGACCTCGCGACCGTAGAGGCCGGCGAGGGAGGGCGCCCGCACCTTGGCGCCGGGATCGTGGCAGGACCCGCAGCCGTAGGATTCGTAGACGACGCGGCCGGCCCCGGCCTGGCCGCCCTGCTGGGCACCGCCATTCTGCAGCCAGGCGGCATAATCGGCCTGGGTCATCAGGGTCAGGGTACCGTCCATCTTCGAGTGGTCGGTGCCGCAATATTCCGAGCAGTAGAGCCGGTAGCTGCCGGTGCGGTCGGCCTTGAACCACAATTCGGTGTAGCGGTCCGGCAGCGTCGCCATCTGCATCCGCAGGGCCGGCAGGTAGAGATTGTGGATCACGTCCTGGCTGATCATCCGGATCTTGACCGGCTGGCCGATCGGCAGGTGCAGGTCGTTGATCTCGGACTGGCCGGTCGGGTGCTGGAACTTCCACATCCATTGCCGGCCGATCGCCTCGACCACCATGGCGTCGCCCGGGGCCTGCTTCGAGATGAAGAACAGCCGGGCGCCCCAGACGAAGAAGATCAGGGTGAGCAGGAACGGGATCAGCATCCAGCTGATCTCGATCAGCACGCTGCGGGTTCCGGTATGGCTGCGGTCGGCCGCCTCGCCCTGGCGGTAGCGGATCGCGAACCAGGTGATGGCGACGAAGACCGGCACCGTCAGGAGCAGGGTCAGGACCGTGAAGGCGAGGATCAGCCAGTCGGTCTCGACCGCGGTGGCGGAGGCCGCCGCGGGCCAGAGCTGGAGCGCGAGATCGGTCGGGTTCATCGAACGGGGGCTCCGCCGGCGGGCGGCAGGGATGCGGGGGCGGCAGGCTCGAGGGCGGAGGGCTCGAGGGCAGAGGGCTCGAGGGATTGGCCGACGATCAGGCGCATGGCGCGCTCGATCGGGATGCGGGCGCGCCCGTCGGGCAGGGGGGCGTAGGTGGTGAGGTCCGCCTTCTCCCGCGCCTCCAGCCGGGCGAGGTCCTCGTAGGGCGCGCCCTGGAGGTTGGGCGGCGGCGGCTGCACCTTCGCCGTCTGCTGCGGGGTGAGGCGCGGGGTGTCGGCGACGTGCCAGGCACCGAACAGGTGCATCATCAGCCCCACCGCGGTGATGGCGGCGGCGACCGAGGCGGCGAGGCCCGCGACCACGTAGGCGGTGCGGCGGACGTCGACATCCTCCGCCTCGAACCCCTCCGGGTTGTGCGGGCCGTCGTCGGGCTGGGCCGGCGGAGCCGGGCGCCTGAAGCCGGAGAGGCGCAGCAGGCCCGCCGCGGCGAGGGCCGGCAGCAGCGCGAAGGGGCCGGGCCGTGTGGTGTCGCTCACGAGACGCGTCCCCGCAGGCGGCGATCCACCGGGCCGTAGAGGCCGCCGGCGACGCCCACCACGCCGATCACCGCCAGCGCATCGGCCCAGGTGAAGCGGAAGGCGCCGCGGAAGCCCGGCGTGACGAGCCAGAACATCTCGGCCCCGTGCAGCAGGAGGATCAGGAGGGCGATGCCGGCGAGCAAAGCCGGCCGTCCGGCATTGCGGCGCGGCACCAGGACGAGGGCGGCGAGCACCATCACGCCGACGCCGAGCCACACCCCCAGGCGACCGAGCGCCCCGTCGCGGGCGAGGTACCAGCGCGCCTCCTCGGGCAGGTTGGCCGACCAGACCGTGAGATACTGCGCGGCGTGGACGAAGCCCCAGATCGCGAGCAGCACCAGAATCGGATCGGCGAAGGCGGCGGCGGTGCGCTGGTCGCGCCCCGGTCGGCCGGAGGAATCGCGGGCCGCGATCAGGGCCGCGGCCGAGACGGCGAGGCCGGCCTGGATCGTCATCACCAGGAGGCCGAAGGCCGTCGAGGCGAGGCCGGGATCGGCCGATTGCACCCAATCCTCCGCCGCCAGGGTGCCGGTGACCGTGGTGAGGATCAGGCCGAGGATGGCGCGGCTCCGGCGCTGCCCCGCCGCCGGGCTGCCTGCTTCCGCCGCCGGGCGCCGGAAGGTGTCGGCGAGCCAGAGCCAGACCGCCAGGTAGGCGAGGCTGCGCAGGATGAAGAAGGCGGGGGTGAACCACGCGCCCGCGAAGGCGGTGCGCGGGGGAGCCCCCCGGTCCCACGGATAGAGCCCATTGAGGCTGAGCAGCACCGGCAGCAGCAGCAGGCCGGCGATCGGCAGCAGGCCGAGCAGGCGACGCAGGGACGCCGCCATCGGGCCGGCGGCAAAGCCCGCGAGTTCGAGCCCCATCAGCAGCGGCAGCGCGCCCGCCGGCAGGGCCACCAGCACCAGCCAGGCCGCGAGGTAGGACGGCATCACCGGGGTGCCGGAGGCGCCGGCGAGCGCGCAGATCCCGAGAGCCGCCACGCCGAGCACGAGGGAGATCGGGCGCCGGCTCATCGTCTGTCTCCCGGCCGGGCGGCGCGGCTCGCGGCCGCGACCGCGGCCTGGTCCTCCGCCGGCAGGCTCGCCAGCGTGACCCCCTGGCTTAGCTGGAGCGCGCGGATATACGCGACGATGGCCCAGCGGTCGGCCGGCGGCACCTGGGCGCCGTAGGAGAGCATGTTGCCTTTGCCGTTGCTGATCACGTCGTAGAAATGTTGCGCTGGCGCCGCGCGCAGGCGCGCCTCGCCGAGCGCGGGCGGGCGCGGATAGCCGCGCTGCACGATCATGCCGTCGCCGAGCCCGGCGGCGCCGTGGCAGGGGGTGCAGAACACCTCGTAGCGCTCCTGGCCCCGCGCCAGCAGGGCGGGGGTCGCGGAGGCCGGCTGCGGCACCGGCCGGTCCGGCGCCGCCCGGGCGACGGTGCCGGGGGCGGGCAGGCGCATCGTCTGTCCCTTCGGGAAGAACGGGTTCGCGTCCCAGGTCTTGGACTTGGGCTGGCTCACCATGTTGGCCTGGTCGCAGGCGGCGAGCGCGAGCGGGAACAGGAGGAGGAGGCGCTTCACAGCGGCACCCTCCGGACCATCAGGGGCCGTCCCTCGGGCAGCCGCGCCAGGGCCTGCTCGATCCGGGCCGGATCGAAGCGCGGGCCGGCCGCCTCGAGGGTGAGGAAGAAGCGGTCCTCGCTCGCGCGGACGAACCCCGGGATCGCGAAGGCCGGATGGTTGAGCCGCGGCAGGCGGTTCTGGAACAGCAAGGCCAGCACGGTCGCCAGCCCGCCGCAGAGCGTGCCGAACGACACGCTCGGCACCAGGAAGGACTGCCAGGAGAAGCGGGGTCGTCCGCCGACATCGAACACGTAATCGAAGCCGGTGGCGTAGAGGCACAGGGCCATGAAGGCGGCAAAGCCGGCGAGCGCCGCCCCGAGGGCGAGGAGCGGCAGGATCCCGGCCGGGCGCCCGAGGAGGTCGGCGGCGCGGCTCATCGGGACCGGACCGTAGGTCTCGATCCGGGCGCCGAAATCGCGCGCCTTCAGCGCCTGCACCGCCGTTGCGAGGTCGCCGGCCTCGTCGAACTCGGCGCTGACGCCCCAGAGCGGCGCCTCCGCGGTCTCGGCGAGCGTCGGGGCCGGCCCGCCGCTCGGCCGCCCGTCCGGATGGCTCTCGGCGAAGCGCTTGGTCTCGGCGATCGACACCATCGGCAGGGTGCGCAAGCCGAGAAGCAGCAGGGCCAGGAACAGCCCGATCGAGCCGGCCAGCGTCGCCAGACCCCACGCGCCCATGGAATAGGGATGGGCGGAGGAGGGCAGGAAGTCGTGGCTGAGCGTCACGACCAGCAGCATGAAATGGTCGCCGAAGCTGCCGATCGCGGCGGCGAGGCCGACGAGCGCCACGACGAGGCCGGAGCGGCGGAGCTTCGAGACCCAGAACAGCTGCACCGGCAGCAGCGCGAAGACCACGATGAGCCAGAACGCCCAGGCATGCGTGCCCGAGAGGCGCCGCACCAGCACCGCCCGGTCATAGGCGTCGCCGTGCAGGAGGCTGGAGAAGATCTCCGTGGCGTAGCAGTAGGTCGAGGCGAGGCCCAAACCCAGCATCAGCCGCGCCAGCAGGGCGATGTGGCGGTCGGTGATCAGCGCCTCGAGCCCGAGGGCGCGACGCACCAGCACCGTCAGCGCCGCCGTGACGCCGACGCCCGAGAGCAGCGAGGCGGCGAGGAACGTGACCGGCAGGAGCGTGTCGTGCCAGCCCGGCAGCACCGAGCCGGACAGCATCACCGAGGCGCCGGTCTGGAGCGAGACGACGAGGACGAGGGCCAGCCCCGAGAGGGTGCGGGTGGCGAGGAGCCAGCGCTCCCAATGCGTCGAGGCCCCGCGCCAGCCGAGCGCCAGGAGGCCGTAGGCCTGCGCCTTCAGGAGCGTCGATCGCCGGCGCCGGCCGCGCCCCTCGTCGGTCTCCCGGATCTCGCCCTGCACCGCCTCGAAGGCGCGGTCGCGCAGGGCGGCGAAATCGGGCAGCAGGCCGACATACCACAGGCCGAGGCACACCCCCAGGAAGCTGATGATGTCGATCGCGTCCCAGACCAGCGGCGAGCGGAATTGCGGCCACAGCGCCAGGGTGTTGGGGTAGGGCAGGGTCCAGTAGAACACCCAGGGCCGCCCGAGATGGATGATCGGGTAGAGGGCGGCGGCCGCCGCGGCCAGGATCGCCGTGGTCTCGGCGATGCGGTCTATCCCGGAGCGCCAGGCCGCGCCGGAGAGCCGCAAGGTCGCGGAGGTCAGCAGCGCCCCGCAGGCGATGCCGATCCACCAATCGTAGGCGACGATGTCGAGCGCCCAGACGACCGGGTTGTTGTTGTGCCAGATGCCGACGCCGTTGAGGAGCAGCCAGGCCAAGGCCGCGGCGAACACGCCCAGCAGCCCGCAGGCCCCCGCGAAGGCGATCCACCACGCCCGCGACCGGGTGCGGGCGGAGGCGCCGGTGACCGCGCGGCCGATCGAGGCGAAGTCTTCGTCGGCGCCGAGCAGGCCGGCGCGGGGATTCAGGGCGCCGCTCACAGCGTCCTCCCGGGCTTCACGGAGGCATCCTCGACCAGCCGGGCGAGGTAGGTGGTGCGCGGCTTGGTGTTGAGCTCGGCGAGCAAACCGTAATTGCGCGGATCGGCGGCGGCGGCCGCGACCCGGCTGCCGGAATCGCGCAGGTCGCCGAAGGTGATCGCCCGGGTCGGGCAGGCGCCCTGGCAGGCGGTCTCGACCGCGCCGTCGGGGATCGGGGCGTGGTCGCCCTTGGTCGAATCGATGCGCGCCGCCGCGATGCGCTGGACGCAGTAGGTGCATTTCTCCATCACGCCGCGGGCCCGGACGGTGACCTCCGGGTTGCGCTGCTGCTGCTGCACCGGCGCCATGTCGCCGGAATAGTCGAGGTAGTTGAAGCGCCGGACCTTGTACGGGCAGTAGCTCGAACAGGCCCGCGTCCCGACGCAGCGGTTGTAGACCATGAGGTTCAGCCCCTCGCGGTCGTGGACCGTGGCCTCGACCGGGCAGCCGACCTCGCACGGCGCCTGCTCGCAATGCATGCACGGCACCGGCATGAAGTGGGTCTTCGGGGCGTCGATCCCGCCCTCGTAGTAGCGGTCGATCCGCAGCCAGTGCAGCCAGCGGCCGAGGGCCACCTCCTCCTTGCCGACCACCGGGATGTTGTTCTCGGACTGGCAGGCGGTGACGCAGGCGTTGCAGCCGATGCAGGCATCGAGGTCGATCACCATGCCCCAGGCGCGCTCGGTCGCGTAGCGCCCGCTGGCTGAGGTCGGGGCCGGAGGATACAGCGAGGGCAGGGCCTCGCGGGAGGCGACCGGGGCCGTGGCGCCGACCGCCTGCACGCGCACGAAGTCGTGCCCCTCCATGGTGCCGTGATCCTGCGTCGTCACCGGCGCCGCCTTGCGGCCGGTGGCGGCGAGCGTCGCCTCGGCGAGGCGCCAAGGCGTGGCGCTGCTCCGCATCGGATAGGCGTCGTAGCCGATCCCGTCGGCCAGTTGCTCCGGCGTCCGGCGGCCGTAGCCGAGGCCGACGGTGATGGCATGGTCGGCCTGGCCCGGCTGGATCCAGACCGGTCCCTCGATCCGCCGGCCCTCGGCCTCCAGGGTGACGACGTCGCCCTGCTTGAGATCCTCGCGCTCGGCGAGCATCGGGCTCACCGCGATCGCGTTGCCCCAGACCAGCTTGGTCAGCGGCTTCGGCAGTTCCTGCAGCCAGGCGAGGTTGGCGAGGCTCCCGTCCCACACCGTGGGGTCGGGCCGGAACAGCACCTCGACCCGCCGGGCCGGGCCGGCCGGCGAGGCCGCGGGGCGGGGCGGGGCGGCCGGCGCCGCCAGCGGCGTGCCGGTGGTCTCGGGCGCAAACGCGGTGTCGGCGAGGAAGCCGGCCTGCAGGAAGGCGTCGCGCCGGGCCTGCCACCCGGCATCATCCTCGCCCAGCCGGCGCCAGTGGGCGTCGAACAGGGCGCGGCCGTCCTTGGCCTCGGCATCGGTGAGGATCGACAGGATCTCCGGCACCGACCGGCCGTCATAGAGCGGGCGGATCGTCGGCTGGATCAGCGTCACCGTCCCGTCGAGGGAGCGGGCATCGCCCCACGCCTCGAGCGGGTGGGCGAGCGGCAGGTTCCAGTCGCAGTGGAAGGCGGTCTCGTCCTGGTAGAGCCCGGCATGGATCTTGAGCGGCACCCGGCCCAAGGCCTCCAGGAAGCCGAGGTCGCCCGGGGCGTCGTAGACCGGGTTGACGTCGAGCATCACCAGGACCTGCACCTCGCCCCGGCGCATCGCGTCAGTGAGGGCCGACAGGGGCTCTGCGTCGAGAACCGGGACCGGCGCGGTGTGGAAGACGGTGCGGCCGGCATTGCCCAACGCCGCGTTCAGCCGGTGGACCTGGGCCAGCAGTTCCGGCCCTCCTTGCGCGCCGGCGAGCACGATGCCGTTGCCCCGCGCCGCGTTCAGCGCCGAGAAGGCCTGGTCGCGCCAGGACGCGGCCGGGCCGGCTTGCATCGACGGCGCGCCGCCCCCGGCCTGGGCCAGGAGGTCGCGCACGATCCCGTCCAGCCCGTCCGAGCCGAGGCTGAGCGGCGCATCGGCCTTGGCCGAGGTCAGGCTCGGGCTCGGGCCGGCATGGTGGAGGGCGAGGAGCCGCCCCTCGGCGGCAGCCTTGCGGCGGGCGTCGATCCAGTCCCGCGCTTGGCCGACCTGGCCCGGGCCGGGATCGAGCAGGTCGCCGTCGAGGGAAACGACGACCTTGGCCTGGTCGAAGCGCCAGCGGGTCTCGAGCGGGCGGCCATGGGCGAGCCGGGTGCCCTCGTAGAGCGCGTCCCGCCCGACCGGGGCGGAGACGTGCCAGCGCATCGCCGGAAAATCCCGGCGCATGGCGGAGATGTGCGCCGCGAGCGACGGCGAGGTCACCGGACCGGTGAGGAGGTGCAGCCCCCGCCCGCCATTCGTCGCCTTGAGCGCCGCGAAGCGCCCGGTCATCGCGGCGCGGAACGCCTGCCACGCGCTCGGCCGGCCGAGATGTTGCGGGGTCTGGAGCCGGAACGGGTCGTAGAGCCCGAGCACCGAGGCCTGCCCGAACACGTCGGTGCCGCCGCGGCTCCACGGGTGCTCGGCATTGCCCTCGATCTTGAGCGGGCGGCCGTTGCGGGTGGTGACGGTGATGCCGTTGGCGAACCCGTCGGTCAGCGCCGCCGAGGCGTAGGCGAGGGGCGCCCCCAGGACGATCCGCTCGGGCTGGCGGACGTAGGGAACCTCCTCCTTGCGGCCGTCCGGCTGGCCGCAGGCGGCGAGCCCGCTCATCGCGAACGAGGCGGCCATCAGCTTGAGGAAGCCGCGCCGGTCGGGCGCGGCGGCGAGCCGCGCCGCGGCCGGGTACTCGGTGTCGAGGAAGGCCCGGAACTCGGGCGAATCCGCCACCGCGTCGAGGCTGCGCCAGAAGGCCGGGCCGTCGCCGGCGGCGAGGCGGGCGCGGAGCGCGCCGATGTCGTCACTCATCGGTGGCAGATCCCGCATTCGGTCAGCCGCTCGCCGCCGCGGATATGGTACTGGTGCACCAGTTCCGGCCCGAGCGTGGCCTGGTTGGCCGGCGGGGTCCAGGTCATGTTGAGGATCTGGTCCTTCGGCCGCACGTATTTCTCGGGGTTGCGGTGGCAATCGAGGCAGAAGCTCATCTCGAAGGCATTGGCCCGGTAGGTGAGCTGCATGTCGGTGACGCTGCCGTGGCAGGTCGAGCAGCCGATGCCGTTGGTCACGTGGACCGCGTGATTGTAGTAGACGTAGCCCGGCAGCTTGTTGAGGCGGGTCCAGACCAGCGGCTGATCCTTGGCGTAGCTGGCGCGCACCGGCTCCAGCATGTCCGAGCCGGACCAGATCTGCGTGTGGCAGGTCATGCAGGTATGGGTCGGCGGGATGCCGGCGGTGGCCTGGGTCTCGACCGTGGTGTGGCAGTAGCGGCAATCGATCTTCAGCTCGCCCGCATGGTGCTTGTGGCTGAACGGCACCGGCTGGGCCGGCGCCACCCCGACGCCCGTGACGTAGGAGGAACGCACCAGCCCGGCCCCCACCACCGGCAGGGCCGCCAGGCAGGCGGCGCCGGTGAGCAGGGCGAGGCGCAGGAGGGCGTCGGCGCCCGGGGCGAAGAGCTGACGCACGGGTTCAGGCCTCGCCTCGGAGAGGGGCCGGACGCCCCTCGGCCGGGCGTCCCTGGCCCGAGACGACTGTCATGTGTCGCACGCCGTTCTCGCTCTGCCGTGGCCGCCCTGTTCGGAACGATGCCAAGCTAGGTGGCGCAGGGCTCGGCCATGGCCAGAGGTGGCGTGAGGATGAAAACCGGGTGCGACAGCGTGGTCGCGATCCGGTGGCCGCCGATCCCCGTGCGGCTGCGGTGCCGCTCCCGCCTCATGAGGGGTCGGGAACCGCCCTCACCATCAGGGCCGCCCGGGCGCCGTAGCCCGGGGGTGCGGCCTGCGGGACCGCCTGGAAGCCGTGGCGGCGCCAGAATCCGGCGGCATCCCCGACCGCGACCAGCACCGCCTCGGGCAGGCGGCGGCGCGCCGCCTCACCGAGCATCAGCCCGACGATCGCGGCGGCGGCGCCGCGCCCCCTGGCCCGCGGGTCCAGCGCGACGTCGTGGATGCACCAGGCCTCCGCCGGCTCGGGCAGGGCGCCCACCAGCGTGTCGAGATCCGGCACCGACCGCGCCCGCCAGGGATGGCCGACGGCGTAGCCGACGAGCCCGTCCTCCGCCGCGAGGGCGAAGCAGCCCTCGGGGCACAGGGACAGGCGCTCGGCCATCACCGCGTCGTCCTCCGGGTAGTCCGGGTGGATGCGCGCGGCGAGGTGGGAGGCGGCGGGAAGGTCCGGCGCCCGTAACGGGCGCCAGCGCAAGGACAGCTCGCTCAGCGGGCGGCCTCGTACTTGAAGTCCGGCGCGGCCTGGAGCTGCGCCTTGGTCAGCCGCACCTCGGCCTCCGCCACCGTGCCGTCGCCGGTCGCCAGCACCGTGGCGCGGCCTCGCGCCGGGTCCGGGGCCGCGACCGAGCCGGTGGCGTCGTCGACGGTCCCGCTGCGCTTGGCCGGCACGGCGGCGAGCGCCTGGTCGGTCACGGCGGCGCCCGGCATGGTCTGCGGGCCGGCCGTCGCCGCGGCGGCGTCGCTCGGCGCCCGGTCCGGCGTGGTGTGGGAGGGCGGCGCCGCGGCGGCGGCGGCCCGCCCGGTGTTCCAGGCGAGCGCGTCGAACGGCACCGCGACCGATTTCTGGCCGATGCCGAGGAAGCCGCCGACGCCGATCACCACCGCGCGCACCCGGCCGTCCTCGGTGAGCAGCACGTCCTCGATCTCGCCGACCCGGACGTGGTCCATCCCGATCACCTTGACGCCGACGAGCTTCGAGGCCCGGAGGCTGCCGGGCTCCGGCCGGGTGAGGAAGCCCGCCGCGGGATTGGCGGGCGGCGCCGGCTGCTGGGCGAGGGCGGGGGCGGCGGCCAACATGGCGGCGAGGGGCAGCAGGGTGCGCAAGGCGGCGCGCATGGTGAATCTCCGGCGATTTCTGAAAGGGCGTCAGGCACTCAACGGGGCCGGGGCGAAGCGGTTCACCAGCGCAGCCGGTCGATCACGCCGCCGAGCGTCGCCTTCGCCTTCATGGCGGCGTTGAGCGCCCAATCCCGGGCCCGGGCGACCGCCCCGCGCGTGGCGCGGGCGCGGATGTCCGCCTCCTGTGCCGCCAGCATCGCGTGGACATAGGTGTCCTCCTGCGCCTTGCAGGCGGCGAGCGCCGCGCGTTGGGCCGCCCGCCGCTCCAGGCCGAGGGGCTGGCCGGCAAAGGCCTGGCGCACGCAGGCGTGCCAGCGCGCCTCAAGATCGGCGAGGCCGGTCTCCGCGGCCGCCGGCGCGCCGGCAAGAGCCAGCGCGAGCGGCGCCAGGCCCATGGAGGCCCACCGCAAAGTCACCGGTGCGATCCCTGCGACATGTCCTACGAGAACTCCCAAAACCGGTCGGCCGGCGCGGTGCCTCGAGGAGAACGCAAGATCTCCGGCAAAGTCGCGGCCGGGATCGACTTTGTGCGCTGGCGCACATCGGGCGCCGGACCCCGGCGGCTGGCGAGTGACGAATGTTGACATTCATCACTCGTCCGGTAGGTTGATCGACATGCGGCCGGGCCGGCCGCGATCCTGGGTTGAGCTCCGCCCCCTCGCTCCGCCAAGGCTCGTCGATCGGCCCGGCCGTACCCGTTTCCGCCCTCCGGCTTTACGCGGAGCGGCGCCTCTGGCATCGGCCTGCCATGTCGCTGCGTGCCTGCCTCGTCCTCGCCCTGCTCACCGGCCTCGCCGGCCTGGGGCTCCGCCTTGCGGTCCCGGTCACGCCGGTCGATCAGGATTACCGCGACGTCATCGCATATTATCGCGCGATGCCGGCGGGGACGGGGCACTAAAAGGCGACCAGGCATTCCGGAATAAAGCACGCCTCCCCTCTCCCGTGTGGGAGAGGGGTCGGGGGTGAGGGTGACACGCTTGCGTGTGAAGCTGTGATCGTCGTGCTGGCAGCTCGACGCTGGATGCTGGACCCAGAACCGTGTCACCCTCGCGCGATCTTCGATCGCCCCTACCCCTCTCCCACACCTTGCAGCGAGACCGGGCAAGCCCGGCATCGCCTGGAGAGGGGATCCCGCGACTGCGAATGACGACGATCCGTCAAGTCGTCAGCGAGTTATCGAGCCGTGGGCCCGATCTCCCGCCCCGCCGCTTCCGCCAGCTCCCGGAACCGCGCGCCGTCGAGCCCCAGCCCCCACGCCTCGTAGAGCAGCCGCCCGCCATTCGGCAGCGCGCCGAAATCGTAGTCCGGCGCCTCGCGAAACCGCTCCAGCGCGATCGGAAACTGGTTCAGGGTCGCGGCCTGGCTGGCATGGGCGGCGAACAGCGCGGCCTTGAACGCGCAATCCTCGGGGTCGAGGTGGAGCGCGATCGCCCGCCGCGGCGGCTCCGCCGGCAGGAAGCTGCCGGCGTCGAGCCCGTCCGGGCCGGCATGGTAGAACGGCATCTCGATGACCACGAGGCGATCCGGCCCGAGGAGCCGGCGGGCGCCCTGCAGGCCGAGCGCCACGGCGTCGTGGTCCGGGTGGCCGCCCTCGTAGGCGTGGGTCAGCGCCACCGTGATGCCGCGCTCGGCGAACAGCGCGGCGAGGCGCCGGGCGAGGGCGGCGATGCTCTCCGCCACGCCCTGGTCGGGCTGGCCGAGGGCGATGCGCCGCGCCGGGTCGATGCCGGCCAGCGTCAGCGCCGCGTCGCGCTCGGCATTCCGTGCCGCCGCGTAGGAGGCGGCGTCCGGAAAGCCGCGGCGCGCGGCGTCCCGCCCGTCGCGGGGCGCACCGTCGGTGACGTGAATCACGGTGAGGCCGGCGAGGCGCGGCAGCTGGGCGCCGCAGCCGATGCTCTCGTCGTCCGGGTGCGCCACCACGAGCGCGGCGTCATGCGCCGCGACCGGCCCGCAGGCCGGGTCGGCGAGGGCCGCGAGGAACCTTTCGGCGGCCGGCGAGGTCGGGGCGATCCGGGTCATCGGCCTCAGATCGCCGGCTGGGGGCCGAGGGCCGGCCCGGGCCGGATCATCCCGGCATAGCGCCGGACCATCGCCGCGCAGAATTCGGCGAATTCCTCCTTCACCTGCGGCGGGCTGGTGTGGTGGGGGGCGATGCCCCGGTGCTCGGGGGTGAAGCAGAAGGTCACGGTCACGTCGAACTCCGCCAGGGCCTCCATCTGCCGGTCGAACCAGTCGAGGGCGTTCGGCCGGAACGAGTCGGCCCAGGACAGGCCGGTGCGGAGATACGTCACCCCGAGCCGCCGCATCCAGGCCACCGCCTCGTCGAGGCGGTGATCCTGATAATGGAACCACTGGCACAGGCCCAGGGCCGGGGTGTGGCGGGCGAAGTGCTCCAGCGCGGGCTTCGGCGTGCCGTCCTCGCGCAGGAGCCCCATGTAGAAGTGCCGGTAATAGGACGAGCCCTCCGCCTCCCGGTGCCGGGTGGTGGCGCCCCAGGCCTGCGGCAGGTCGTAGAGGCTGTACCAGTGGATCCGCGGCGCCCGGCCGACCAGCAGTTCGGCGGTGCGGTCGACCCCGAAGACCTGCACCTCCTCGGCGCCGAAGGTCGAGACGCCGACTTCCGTCACCCAGATCGGCTTGTCCGTCACCGCCCGGATCTCCGCGATCTTCTCCGGCCATTCGTGGATCTGCCACAGGTTCCAGTCGAGCGGGAAACCGTGCACCGCCACCACGTCGACGTGGTCGAGGGCGCGGCGGCCGTCGAGCAGGCGGATGAAGGTCGGGTCGATCGGCGAGATGCCGCCCAGCACGGTCGGCAGGTGCGGGGCCTCCGCCTTGATGGCCCGGGCCGCGCAATCCAGGGTGTCGGCGAACAGCGACCAGCCCGGATCGATCTCGGGATCCCAGTGCGACTTGTTGTTGGGCTCGTTCCAGATCATCGCCGCTTCGATCATGCGGACCTCGGGCTCACACAGGCGGGGGGTATGATGGGCCCGTCATGGAGGCATGGCGGGCGCGGTGCAAGCGGTCCGCGGCCCCTTGGCCTGCCGGCCGGACCGGGTCTATCCTTGCGTCAGATCCTCGGTCCTGCGGCGAGCGGGCCGGGAGGGGAGGCCGGTCGACATGCTTCGTATCGGGTTGCGCGCGGCGCGCGGGTTCCGGGCGGACGATCCCGCCGAGGAGGGCGTCGTGCTGGGGCGGCGGGCGCTGCTCAAGAGGGCATGCACCTGCGCCGCCATGGCCTTCCTGCCGCGAGCCGCCGCGGCGCAGGCCGGGGGCGCGGCGGCGCCCGTCCGGCCCGTCCACGGCGACCTCGACGCGGCGGCGCGCGAGGTCGAGGCGGCGATGATCGCCTGGCGGCGCGACATCCACGCCAATCCGGAACTCGGCAACCGCGAGCACCGCACCGCCGCCCTGGTGGCCAAGCACCTGCGGGGACTCGGCTACGAGGTGCGCGAGGGCGTCGGCCGCACCGGCGTGGTCGCGGTGCTCACGGGCGGGGGCGGGCCCGGCCCGGTCGTGGCGCTCAGGGCCGACATGGACGCGCTGCCGGTGCGCGAGGAGGTCGACCTGCCCTTCGCCTCGAAGGCCCGGGCCGCCTGGGGCGGTCAGGAGGTCGGCGTGATGCACGCCTGCGGCCACGATTGCCACGTGGCGATCCTGATGGCGGCGGCCCAGGTGCTCTCGGCCCGGCGCGACCGCCTGCCCGGCGCGATCAAGCTGCTGTTCCAGCCCGCCGAGGAGGGCACGGTCGGGGAGGGCGTCTGCGGCGCCCGCCTGATGGTGGACGAGGGCGCGATGCGCGACCCGAAGCCCGACATGGTGTTCGGCCTGCACGTCTCGAGCGCGCTGCCGGTGGGCAGCGTCGGCTACCGGCCCGGCAACGCCATGGCGGGCGCCGACCGCTTCCAGATCAAGGTGACCGGGCGCCAGACCCACGGCGCGATGCCGTGGAACGGCGTCGACCCGATCGTGATCGGCTCGACCATCGTCACCACGCTCCAGACCGTGGTCAGCCGCGAGACCGACGTGGCGCGCAGCCCCGCGGTGCTCAGCGTCGGCATCTTCAAGGGGGGATTGCGCAACAACATCATCCCGGAGACCGCGGAACTTGAGGGCACGCTCCGGACCTTCAGCGAGGCGCAGCGCGCCACCGCCAAGCGCCGGGTGACCGAGATCGCCCAGTTGATCGCGAGCGGCATGAACGGCAAGGCCGAGGTGACCTGGGACGAGAACGGCTATCCCCCGCTCCAGAACGACGCCAAGCTCACCGCCGCCTGCGCCCCGACGCTGACGCGCCTCTTCGGCGAGCATGCCCGGCTCGTCGACCCCGCCATGGCGAGCGAGGACTTCCCATATTTCGCGCGTGAGGCGCCGGGCTTCTTCTACTTCGTCGGCATCACGGCGCCGGGCACTGACCCAGCGAAGGCGGCGCCCAACCACTCGCCGCGCTTCCGGGTCGACGAGGCCGGACTGATGACGGGCCTGCGCGCCACCCTGCACCTCGTGGCGGACGCGACCGGGATGGCGTGAGGCCTTGATTCCTGGAAGCATTCCGAAGAACAGCCCGTTGTCCCTGCGGCGTGACGGCCACGCAGACCCCGCTTGTGCGGCGACGCCTTGACGGCGATGCCGCACCTGCGAGATGACCGCTCCCAAACCCAGAACCGTCGATCCGTCGAACGCCTTCAGGATTCCTGGCACGATGAGCAACTTCAACGAGGAGCGCGTCCTGTCCGTCCATCACTGGACCGACTCGCTCTTCAGCTTCCGCACCACCCGCGACCCGTCGTTCCGCTTCCGCAACGGCGAGTTCACGATGATCGGCCTCAAGGGCGAGGGCAAGCCGCTGCTGCGCGCCTACAGCGTGGTCAGCGCCAACTACGAGGAAGAGCTGGAGTTCTTCTCCATCAAGGTGGCCAACGGCCCGCTCACCTCGAAGCTGCAGCACCTCAAGGTCGGCGACCCGATCGTGGTCAGCCGCAAGGCGACCGGCACCCTGGTGCTCGACAACCTGATGCCCGGCCGCAACCTCTACCTGCTCGGCACCGGCACCGGCCTCGCCCCGTTCCTGGCGATCATCAAGGACCCGGAGACCTACGAGCGCTTCGAGAAGGTCGTGCTCGTCCATGGCTGCCGCCAGGTCCAGGAGCTCGCCTACGGCGAGACGATCACCGAGACGCTGCCGAACCACGAGCTGATCGGCGAGATGGTCCGCGACCAGCTGATCTACTACCCGACGGTGACCCGCGAGCCGTTCCGCAACCGCGGCCGGATCACCGACCTGATGACCTCGGGCAAGCTCTTCTCCGATATCGGCCTGCCGATGATGTCGCGCGAGGCCGACCGCTTCATGCTCTGCGGCAGCCCCGACATGATCCGCGACACCCGCGACCTGCTCGCCGGTGCGGACTACGTCGAGGGCAACCACGGCGAGGCCGGGCACTACGTCATCGAGAAGGCCTTCGTCGAGAAGTAGCCGTGTGATACGCGGGAGGTGCCGGGAGACCTGCGGGGAGACCTGACCGTGCGCATCCTGCTGATCAATCCCAACACCACGGCCGCCGTCACCGAGCAGGCGGCGGCCCATGTCCGGCGCCTGATCCCGGTCGAGATCGTGCCGGTCACCGGCCGCTTCGGCGCCCGCTATATCGCCAGCCGCGCCGCCGCCGCCATCGCCGGCCACGCCGCCCTCGACGCGCTCGCGGCCCATGTCGCGGGGTGCGATGCGGTCTACCTCGCCTGTTTCGGCGATCCGGGGCTTCTGGCGCTGAAGGAAGTCTCGCCGGTGCCGGTCGTCGGCATGGCGGAGGGCGCTTTGCACCTTGCCTGCACCCGCGGGCGCCGCGTCGGCATCGTCACCGGCGGCGTCCTGTGGAAGCCGATGCTGACCGAATTCGTGGCGATGCTCGGCCTCTCCGAGCGCCTCGCCGGCATCCGCACCGTCGCCCCCACCGGCGGCGAGATCGCCCGCGATCCCGATGCCGCCATCGGCCGCCTGGCCGCCGCCTGCCGCGACTGCGCCGAGATCGACGGCGCCGACGTGGTGGTGCTCGGCGGCGCGGCGCTCGCGGGCCTCGCCGAGCGGGTGCAGCCCGGCGTGCCGGTGCCGGTGATCTGCTCGGTCGAGGCCGGGGCGCGGGCGGTCATCGCCGCCGCGGGGCTCGCCGGGGCGCGGCCGGTGCTGCCGGCGACCGAGAGCGTCGGGCTGTCGGAGGAGCTGGCGGGGCTGCTGCGGGTTCGGAATTAGACGCAGGATCCCCTCTCCCATGTGGGAGAGGGGTAGGGGTGAGGGTGATACGCTTCCGTGCGAAGCAATAAGCGTCGTGCTGGCAGCGGAACGGTCGAAACTCGACTCAGGACCGTAGCACCCTCACCCCTGACCCCTCTCCCACACGGGAGAGGGGATCCCGCGCTTTACCGTGACCGTGAGTGTCCCCGGCCGTCACCCCGGCACCATCCCCTCCGGCAGCCCGATCGCGTGATCCGCGATGTCGCCCGCCCGGGTGATCCACACCTCGTCCCGATGTTGCGCGATATGCGCCAGCGCCCGCCGCAGCGGTCGCAGGCGGTGCGGCTGGCCGACGAGATAGGGGTGGAGGGCGATGCCCATCACCAGGGGCGCGGCGGACGACGCGGTCCGCATCTCCTCGAAGGTGTCGACGATCATCTCGGCGAACTGCGCCCCCGAATCCTTGCGCCCGACGATCGACGGGATGTCGTTCAGCTCCTGCGGGTAGGGCACCGAGAGGATGCGCCCGCCGCCGCGGGTCGAAAACCAGGTCGGCTGGTCGTCGTGGCACCAGTCGAGGAGGTAGCGGTAGCCGGCCTCCGCCAGCAGGTCCGGGGTCGTGCGGCTCTGCGAGATCCAGGGGCCGAGCCAGCCCCCCGGGGCCTTGCCCTCCTCCCGCGTCAGGATCGCGGTGGCCTCGGCGATCAGCCGCCGCTCCTCGTCCTCCGGCAGGGTGCCCTGGCGCTCGGCATTGGTGCGGCCGTGCCCCACGACCTCGTCGCCGCGGAGGCGGAAGACGTCCATCAGGCCGGGACACTCGGCGTAGATGCGGCTGTTGACCAGGATCGAGGCCGGCAGGGCGAGCTCGTCGAACAGCTCGGCGAGGCGAAACACCCCGACGCGGTTGCCCCAGTCGCGCCAGGCATAATTCAGCACGTCGGGCTGCGGCCCCCCCGGCGCCAGCTCGGCCCCGAGGCCGCCGCCGAACGCGAAGCACTCGATATTGAGCGCGACGTAGACCGCGAGCCGTGTCCCGCCCGGCCACGCATAGGTGGGTCGGTGCGGCAGCGGGCTGTAGGCGTAGCGCCCATGCGGGCGGGTCTCGTCGCTCATGAATGTCCCCTTACTGCTGCGCGGGCGGGGGCGCGTCGGCCGGCAGGAGGATGCCCGGCACGACACTCCCCTCGGGGCCGTACTCCCCGGCCACCGCCCGGCAGGCGGCGTCCCGGTTCTGCATCATCTGGTTCGACATCAGGGTGAAGATCGTCTGCACCTTGGCGCCGAACGGGCCGCGGGGCGGGCGCACGTCCTCGATCGTCACCTGGTAGCGTGCCAGCAGCGCCTCGAACGGCGCCGTGCCGATGCGGTAGCCGCAGACATTGGCCGCCGCGAACACGTAGGCCGCCGTCTCCAGCGCCCGCGGCGGCGGCGCGTTGCGGATGCCCTGCGCGGCGGCCGGCCCGCAGGCGAGGGCGAGGGCGGCGAGGAGCAGGGTCGGGCGCATGGCGGGGATCCTCCGGACGGTGCCGCACGGTCTGACTGCCGGGCTTTTCGGCACGCCCGCGAGATAGCGCGGCCCGCCCGAGGCGCCAGGGGGACGAAAGGCCGGAACCTGCCTCCTCCCCACCCCTTTCCCGGACGGCCGAGGCGATCGCGGACGGCGATCCGGGAGCCAGCCCGAGGAGACGCGAAACGTCCTTGTGTCTGCAACCTGCAGCATTCTGCGCCGCGGCGCGGCAAGTCTTGCGTCCGGGCCCCGGATCTCCCCTCGCTGGCGCTCCAGGCGTGCGGGAAGGCGCGTGGGCCTTGTCGCGCGGGGATCTTGCCGTTGGTCTGGCGGGGCATCGCAAGCCGCCCTTCGAAAAAACTGCCCACCAGTATCGCTCCGGCCCATGGCCGCCCCTGGACCCGGACCTATCTCGCCCCGGACAGGGCGGGCGACGAGGACGCATGACCACGACCTTCTTCCTGGTGCGGCACGCCGCGCACGACCGGCTCGGCCGCGTCCTGTGCGGGCGGATGCCCGGGGTGACGCTCGGGCGCGAGGGGAGGGCGCAGGCGGCGGCTCTGGCCGAGCGCTTGGCCGGTGAAGGGCTGGCAGCCGTCTATGCCTCGCCGCTCGAACGGGCGCAGGAGACCGCCGCCCCGCTGAGCGCCCGGACGGGGCTCCCGCTCCAGACCCTGCCGGCCCTGAACGAGATCGATTTCGGCGCCTGGGCCGGGCGGGACTTCGAGGCCCTGCACGGCGACCCGGTCTGGACCGGCTGGAACCAGGCCCGCCACGTCACCCGGCCGCCGGGCGGCGAGACGGCGCTGGAGGCGCAAGCCCGCGCGCTGCGCGGCCTCGAGGACCTGCGGCATCGCCACGGCGCGGCCCGCCTCGCCCTCGTCAGCCACGCCGACGTGATCAAGCTCGTCATCGCCCACGCCCTCGGGCTCGGCGCCGACGCGATGCAGCGCTTCGAGGTCGGCCCGGCCTCGGTGAGCGTGCTGGTCGTCGGCGACTGGGGCGCCAAGGTCGAGAGCCTGAACGAGCGCGTCGTCCCGAAGGAGCCGGCATGACCGACGAGAGCTTGCGCAAGAGAGCCGAGGCCCTGGGGCCCTGGTTCCACAACATCGAGATCGCGCCCGGCGTGTTCACCGCGCCCGACCACTTCCTCGGCGACTACCCGATGGTGAAGTGGCGCGGCTTCGCCGACGCCGTGCCGGCGGACCTCACGGGGAAGACGGTGCTCGACATCGGCTGCAATGCCGGCTTCTACGCCGTCGAGATGAAGCGGCGCGGCGCCGCCCGGGTGCTCGGGATCGACGAGGACGAGCGCTACCTGAGCCAAGCCCGCTTCGTCGCCGCGGCGCTGGGCGCCGAGATCGAGTTCCGCACCCTCTCGGTCTACGACGTCGGGGCGCTGGGCGAGCGGTTCGACGTCGTGCTGTTCATGGGCGTGCTCTACCACCTGCGCCATCCGCTCCTCGCCCTCGACCTGATCCACACCCACGTCGCCGGCGACCTGATGGTGTTCCAGTCGATGCAGCGGGGCGCGAAGACCGTGGCGCCGGTCGCAGACGACTACGATTTCTTCGAGACCGGCCATTTCGACGATCCGGGCTACCCGAAGCTGCACTTCATCGAGCGGAACTATGCCGGCGACCCGACCAACTGGTGGGCACCCAACCGCGCCGGCACCGAGGCGATGCTGCGGGCCGCAGGCTTCCGCATCGAGGCGCATCCGGAGGAGGAGGTCTATCTCTGCCGCCGGACCGCGACCCCGGCCGATTGCCGGCCGGTCTACCCGGCGCGGCCGCCGGCTTGAGCGGTACACGGGGCTGATGCGCGTCCTATAACGGGCGCAAGGGCACGCGGCTTGCCACGCTTGCGGTGCCCTCGAAGGACCCGCGCGCCCGTGACCCCTCCCGCCCGATGAAGCTCACGATCCGCCGCGGTACCCTGCGCGAGCCGGGCCCCGACCTCGCCCGGCTGCCGGTGGCGCCGGACCTCACCGGCATCAACATCGCCGAGGGCCTGCGGGCCGCGGTCGCCTTCGCGAGCATCGTCCTGCTCGATCTCTGGCTGCACTGGCCGCCGCTCCTCATCATGGCGCTCGCGGCCAACCTCACCTGCTTCTGCGACATCGGCGGGCCGATCCGGCCGCGCCTGCGGGCGCTTCTCGCCTTCGCGGGCCTCGGCGGCCTGTTCTGGGGCGCCTTCGGGGTGATGGAGGGCCATGGGCCGGCCCTGGTGCTGCCGGTGGCGCTCGTCGTCATCTTCGGCTGCACCTTCGCGCGGGTCTGGGGCGTGCCGGCCCAGACCGTCGGCAACGTCCTGGTGGTGGTGCTGTGCCTCGCCCTCGACCGGGCGCTCAGCGTCGAGCAGGCCCTGGTCGTCACCGGCATGTTCTGGGCCGGGGGGCTGTGGGCCGCCTTCCTCACCCTGGTGGTGTGGCGGCTCCATCCCTACCGGCCGGCGCATGCGGCGATCGGGGGCGTCTGGCGCGGGCTCTCGCGCCTCGCCCGCGACCTGCGCCGGCTCTCGACCGATCCGGACAGCGCCAGCCTCCACGATACAGGGCTGGCGGTCTGGGAGGCCCATGCCCGGGGTCACCGCCGGGCGGTGCGCGACGCGATCGAGGCCGCCCGCACCCTGGTGCTCGACCTCGCCCGCAGCCGCGCCCGGCTCTCGGAGCGCAACGCCCGGGCGCTGATCCGGCTCGAGGCGGCCGAGCAGCTGTTCGGCGTGATGATTGCCCTGTCGGACTACCTGGAGCGGGCCACGCCGGCGCAGCGGGCGGAGGCCGCCAGGCTCCTGCGCCTGCTGCCGCCGATGCTGAAGATCTTGAGCCGGGCGATCCGCCGCGACCGCCCGGTGGACCTCAGGCGCATCGAGCGGGCGCTTGCCCGGGCGAAGCCCGCTCCCGACGCCGATCCCGCCTTCCGGCGGATGGCCGGGCGCATCCTCGACCGGGTGCGGATCGGCGCCAAGCTGTCGGGGCCGGAGGACCTGGCCGGCAGCGGGGGACTTGCCGGCGCGCCGGCCCCGCCCTGGCGCGAGACCGTGCTGCAGCCCTTGCGCGCCAACCTGACCTGGTCCTCGGCCAATCTCCGTCACGCCGTGCGGGCGACCGTGGTGGCGGTGCCGGCGCTCGCCGTCACCTTCTGGTGGCCCGGCCCGTTCACCCACTGGCTCACCATCACCGTGGTGCTGACGATGCAGCCCTTCTATGCCGCCACCTGGCAGCGGGCGCTGGAGCGCATCGGCGGCACGGTGCTGGGCGGCGTGATCGGGGCGGTGCTCGCCTTCTACGCCACGTCGCCGGTCATCCTCGCCCTGATGATGGTGCCGCTAAGCGTGATCGGCTTCGCCGCCCGCGGCGTCAGCTACGGCACCTTCATCGCCTGCCTGACGCCGCTCATCGTGGTGCTGGTGGAGCTGGTCGAGCCCGGGCATTCGTCCTGGGAGATCGTCGGGATGCGGGCCCTGTTCACGGTGCTCGGCGGCGTCGTGGCGGTGCTGGCCGGCCTGCTGCTCTGGCCGCTCTGGGAGCCCGGCCGGGTGCGCGACGCGCTGCGGACCGCGCTCCAGACCCATGCCCGCTACGCCGAGGCCGTGGTGGCCGAGCGCCTCGGCGAGGGCCCGGTGGCGGCGGCCGAGACCGCCGCCCGGGCGGCGGGGCTCGCCAGCAACAACCTGGAAGCGGCCCTGTCCCGCGCCCTGCAGGAGCCGCGCCGCCGCGGCCATTCCCGCATCGAGGCCGCGATGGTCGCCGACGCCACCCTGCGCCGCATGGCCGGCCGTCTGGCGATCCTGCGCCACGAGCCGGAGCCTGCGGAGACCGAGGCCGTGACGTGGCGGGCCTGGCGGGAGTGGCTGGCCGGAGCGCTCGCCGCGACCGCCTCCGGCGACCGGCTGCCGCCGAAGCCCGAGGGGGCGGAGTCGGCGGCCTTCGGGCGCATCGCGGCGCAGGTCGAGTTGCTGGCCGCGACGCTGAAGCGGGCGGGGATCGGCGGGCGGGAGGCGGCGTGAGGGCGGGTTCGATCCACTCTGGCAGAACAGGTGCGATGGCCGCCTAATCCTTAGGAGTACAGGGAGAGCACATCTCCCCTCTCCCACACCTTGCAGCGATGCCGGGCAAGCCCGGCATCGCCTGGAGAGGGGATCCCGCGCTATACTGTCTTGGTGGATATAAGATGGAAGCAGCGCGTCCAACCTTCATCTCACCCCATCACCAGCCCGCCATCCACGTACAAGACCTGCCCGGTGACGAAACGGCTGTCGTCGCCCGCCAGGAACAGCACCGGCCCGGCCACGTCCTCCGGCGTCGCGAGGCGGCGCAACGGGGTCTGGGCGATCAGCGCCTCGCGCACCGCTTCCGGCGTGTCCCGGCTCGCCTCGGTCGGGGTGACGAGGCCCGGCGCGACGCAGTTCACCCGCACGCCGACCGGTCCGAGCTCGGCCGCGAGGTTGCGGCTGAAGCCGACCAGCGCCGCCTTGGCGGTGGTGTAGTCGTGATACGGAATGCTCGGCCGTGCGACGAGGTCGCTCGCGAGGTTGACGATGCTTCCGCCGCTGCGCCGGGTCAGGAGCGGCAGCATCGCCTGGACGACCGTGTAGGTCGCCCGGACCGCGCCGTCGAACTGGCGCTGATAGGCCTCCCACGGCACGTCGCGGAAGCGCGGACGGCGGTCGGGATCGAAGCGGTAGGGCGCGAAGGCGTTGTTGACGACCGCGTCGAGCCGGCCGACCTCCTCGGCGATCCTGTCCGCCAGCCCCGCCACCGCATGGGCCTCGGTCACGTCGGCGGCGACCGTCAGCGCCTGGCCGCCGAGCGCCCGGCACCGCTCGGCCACGTCTTGCGCGGCGGCGTGGCTCTCGCGGTAGTTCACGATCACCAGGCCGCCCTCGGCGGCGAACGCCGTGGCGATCGCCGCGCCGATGCCGCGGCTCGCCCCCGTGACCAGGATGGCGCGGTCGCGGAACCTCACCGCGCGTCCTCCTTGGCCGGGATCAGGTCGCTCTTCACCACCTGGACCATGTCGAGCGTCTTGCCGATCAGGCCGAGCTGGCGGAACTGGTCGGCGCCCTGCTGCAGGATCGCCGGATCGAAATGGCCGAGGCCCTCGCGCTCGGTGGTCGGCGACACGCTCGACAGGTTGCGCAAGGCGATGACCTCGCGGTTGATCGCCTCGTCGCGGCCGTTGATCGCCCGGGTGACGGCGAGCCGCGCCGCCTCGTCGGGCTTGGCGATCATCCAGGCGGCGGAATCGCGGTAGGCGGCGAGGAAGCGCTTCAGCAGCGGCTTCTTCGCCTCGTAATCTTTTCGCGAGACCACGAAGATGTCGCTCGGCAGGTTGAGGTGGTCGCGCACCTCGATCACGTCGACCTCGCCGAGGCCCTTGGCGCGGCCGACGAGCAGCCCGGTATCGGTGGCCGCCGTCGCGTCGACCTGGCCCTGGATCAGGGGGGCGAAGTTGAGGAGGCCGGTCACCTCCACCGTCACGTCGCTCTCCTTGAGGCCGGCGCTCGCGAGCAGCAGCAGGAGGTGCTGGCGCGTGCCGCTCGCCAGGCTGTAGACGCCGACGCGCTTGCCCCTGAGATCGGCGGCCGTGCGGATGCCGCTTCTCTTGGGCGAGACGACGTTGAACACGTTCTGCGGGTAGATATTGTAGATCGCGACCAGATCCGCGCCCTTGTCGAGGGCGAGGTAGAGCGAGGCCGGATCGGTGAAGGCGATGTCGGCCTGGCCGGCCAGCAGCGCCTGGATCGCCGAGCCGCCGCCATTGCCCGGCACGTAGTCGAGGGCGATGCCGCGGGCCTTGAACAGGCCGTGATCGGGCTCGGCGAGCAGGTTGGTGATCTCGCTGATCGGCTGGCTCCAGCCCCCGACGGTGAATTTTTCGAGGGCCTGCGCGAAGGCCGGGGAGCCGAGCCACGTCAGCGCGAGAACGAGGAGCAGGCGTAGGGACGGCATCGTGTTCAACCTCTCGCGTAGCGTTTCAGGATCAGGGCTTCGACTCCCCGCGCGGCCTCGTAGACGGCCATGCCGAGGGCGGTGATCACCACGAACAACGCCACGATCAGGCTCGAATCCATCACGCTCTGCGCGGCGATGATCGAGGCGCCGAGGCCCTGGCGCCCGCCGACGAACTCGCCCACCACCGCGCCGACCAGCGCCAGCACGATGGCGACGCGGAACCCCGCCAGGATCACCGGCAAAGCCGAGGGCAGCTTCAGGCGCAGCAGCGTCCGGACCCGGCCCGCGCCGAGCATCCGGAACAGCTCGCGCTGGCCGGGATCGACCTGGGTCAGCCCGGTCAGGGTGTTCTCGAACAGCGGAAAGAAGCAGATCAGCGCGGTGATCACCACGGTCGGCGTCAGGCCGAAGCCGAACCACAGGATCAGCAGGGGGCCGAGCGCCAGCTTCGGCACCAGCTGGCTCGCCAGCACGTAGGGGCGCAGGACCCGGTGGAGCGCCGGCCACTCGGCGAGCAGGATGCCGGCGCCGAGGCCGAGGATCGTGCCGGCCAGGAGACCGAGCGCCATCTCCGTCGCGGTGACGCGCAGGTGCGGCCACAGCCGGCCGGAGACGATCTCGCCCCACAGCGTCTCGGCCACGGCGGAGGGCGGCGGCAGGACGAGGGGAGAGACGGCGCCCGACCGGCACCACGCCTCCCAGGCGGCGACGAGCCCGGCGAGCAGCAGGGCGGAGGCGAGGCGCGTCCTCACGCGGCCCGCCCGATCGCGGCGGAATCCATGATCCCGCGCAAGGACCGGCAGACGGCCCCGAAGGCGGGCTCGTAGCGGATGCCTGGGGGACGCGGCCGGGTCAGCGGCACCGCACCCTCGTGGATCAGGCGGCCTTCCGCCATCACGCCGACCCGGTCGCCGAGATAGACGGCCTCCGCGATGTCGTGGGTGACGAACAGGGCGGCGGTGCCGCTGGAGGCGCAGAGGCGCAGGAGGTCGTCCTGCAACTCCTCGCGGGTCAGCGCGTCGAGGGCGGCGAAGGGCTCGTCGAGGAGCAGCAGGTCCGGGCGGCCGACCAGCGCGCGGGCCAGCGCGACCCGGCTCTGCTGCCCGCCCGACAGGGCGCCGGGCCGGCGCTCCGCCAGCGCCCCGAGGCCCATCGCCGTCAGGAGGTCGCGGGCGGCGTCCCGGTCGGGGGCTTGCGGCCGGCGCCTGAGCGAGACCGGCAGCAGGACGTTGTCGAGGGCCGAGAGCCAGCCGAGCAGGGTCGGGGCCTGGAACACGAAGCCGACCCGCGGCGACGGCCCGGCGAGCGCCACGCCGTCGATCCGCACGATCCCGTCGTCCGGCGCCAGCAGCCCGGCGGCGAGCTTGAGCAGGGTGGTCTTGCCGCAGCCGCTGCGGCCGAGCAGGCAGTGGATCGCCCCGCGGGGAAGCCTCCAGTCGACCCCCGCGACGGTGTCGGCCGCGTCGCCCGGGAAGCGGTAGCGCACGCCCTCGAGCGACAGGAACGCGTCAGTCGGCATAGGGCGCGAAGCCTTCCGCCGCCGCCTCGGCGCCGGCCTCGATCTCCGTCACCGTGACGAGGTCGAGCAGGCTGAAGCGGCCGTCATGGTGCCAGCCGGCCTCCGGTGCGGTCATGCGGCCGATGGCCGAGATCCGGGTGACGCCGACGGCGGCGAGGTCGTCGGCGAGCGCCACGAGCCGCGCGGGCGCGGCGGCGATGCCGGCGGTCTGGAGATAGGCCCGGTGGGGGGCGACCAGGGCCGGCACCTCGGCGAGGTCGTCGACCGCCACCACGGCGAGGCTGCGGTTGAGGCCGGACGGGCTCAAGGTCGCGGGTCGGTCGAGCAGGACGACGCTCCAGGGATCGGCCGGGTCGCCGAGGAGGCTGGCGCAGCCATCCAGCGCCCGCATCTCGTGGCCGCTGCGCCAGGCGGCGATGGCCGAGGATTCGGCCTGATCGAGCCGTCGGCGCGGGTGTCGGCTCGCCAGGGCGGCGAGGGCGTGGGCGAGGTGACGGGCGAACTCGTCCGGCGCGGTCGCGCCGCCGCGCTCGACGAACAGCATCTGCGGCGCGTAGCAGCCCTGCTGCTCGTAGCGCACCATGTCGTGGGCAGCGAGCTGCGCCAGGGGACCGGCGCGGCGGCTGTCCAGCGCCTCGCGGCCGACCATCGCGAAGCCGATGCGGTGGCCGTGCGGCAGGAAGCGGGTCGTCACAGGCAGCTTGGCACGGAGCGCCGCCAGGGTGTCGTTGCCGCCATAGGCCATGACGCAATCCGCCGCCGTGAGATACGCGGCTTCCGCCCCGCCCGCGCCGCCCTTCCACCAGGTGATCGCCAGGCACTCGCCGAGTTCGGGGTCGGCCTCGGCGATGAGGTGCGCGAACCATCCGGCGGTCAGCGGCTCGGCCGAAGCGAGCTTGCCGACCGTGCCGGCCTTGACCAGCAGGCCGGCGACGAGGCTCCATAGCGGCAGGGCCGGGACGTTGCCGGCCCAGACATGGAGCAGCAGGTCGGGCCCCCGGGCCCGGACGAGCCCGCCCTTCACCGCCGGCTGGAAACCGTCGAGCACGCCGGGATTCGAAAAGTCCTCGGCGAGGAAGCGCAGCAGCTGCGGCTTGCGGAAGGTCTTGAGATAGCTCGTCAGGCCGAGCCGCACGGTCTCGCGGTCGTAGCCGGTGACGACCGGCAGCAGGGCCTCGGCCTTGCGGCGCAGGGGGTGGGCGCGGTCGAGCAGGCAGGCGCTCGCCCGGTCGATGGCCGCGACGATGCGGGCGGTCTCCATCCGCCGCAAGGTCTCGCGGGCGCGGGTGCGGACATGGGCGCACAGGGCGCTCGCCTGCGCGTCGCTCAAGTCCGGCAGCGCCACCGCGACGGTCTCGCCCCAGGCGCGGTGCTCGACGACGCGCCGGCCGACCGCCTCCGAGAAGATGTCCGGCAGGTGGCCGGCCTGCTCGACCGCGCTCATCCCTGTGCGGCGGCCAGGAACTCGGCGACCGCCACCGAGCAGCCGCGCGAGGCCGAGCCCTCGACCCGGCCGAGCAGCCGGAAGCCGCCGGGCACGATCACCCCGGCATCCTCGGTCAGGATCGCCGAGACCGAATTGAAATGGGCGAGGTCGTGGTGGACCAGAACGCCGGTCTCGCCCTCAGGGACATCCGCGCCGGTGAGCGGATCGACGACGCGGCTGCGGATCCAGTGCGGGCCGGACTTCACCGGTGGGCAGACGGCGTTGCCGTCGTCGTAGAACTGGGTGCTCAGTTCGGTCATGCCGTACATGTTGAGGCAGGACTCGCGCGGCACGCCGAAGGCCTCCGACAATGCATCGTAGAACGCATCGGGCTCGATCTCCCGCGACTGGCCCTTGAAGCCGCCGGTATCGAAGAGAAAGCTGCCCGGCGGCAGGGCGAAGCGACGGCCCTGCGCGGCGAGCGCATCCATGACCGGGACGAAGGCGTAGGTCGCGCCCAGCAGCGCGGTGGGCTCGCCCGAGGCCTCGGCCTCCGAGAGCGCGGCGAGCAGCGCGTCGAGGTCGAGGCCGCCGGGGCCGACGAAGACCGCGCTGTCCGGCGTGCCGAACCGATCCTTCGCCAGGGCGAGGTAATGGGCGAGGGAGGAGTTCGGCAGGGCCGCCTCGTCCGGGAACAGGATCCCCATCCTGATCCGCTCGCGCCCCCGCATGATCCGGGCGGCGAAGCCGCTGAGCATCGAGGCGTCGTAGACCGCGAGCGTCGGGTGGTAGCTGCGGCCGTGCCCGCTCCCGGTCGTGCCGCTCGTCATGAACACCCGCTCGGCCGCGTCCGGCGGACAGCAGCTCAAGGTGAGGTCCTTGAACGCCTTGATCGGCACCGCCGGGATGTCGCGCCAGCGCCGCACCGTGAGCGGCGTGCGCCCGCGCTGTTGCGCGAAGCGGCGATAGGGCGCGTTGTGGGTGAACTGGTAGGCGAAGACCCGCAGAGCGACCGCCTCGAACTCGGCGTCGGTCGCCCCCGGCCGGCCGATGACAGCGAGCAGGGCATCGACGATCTCGGCTTGCGACATGACGGCCACCTCGCGCCCGCCTCGGGCGACGGCCAGGCCGTGAGCGGAGATCATGCGCGATCAAGACGGCGTCGTCGGCCGTGAAGGCCCGTGCCGGTCCCGCATCCCTACGCCGGCATGACCCGGATCAGGTTCATAGGGTCACCGCGGCGCCCGGACGGATCCGGACCGGCGGAATCTCAGCCCCCTCGCGAGGCTCCCCTGGGAGCCGGGGAGAGTGGGGGGCGCGGGGCTGAGTGTCAAGTTGGGCGCGCCAGCCCCTCGGCGAGCCGCCGGAACGCGTCGAGGGCCTTGGAAAGGACCGCCCCCGGCTCGTCCGAGGCCGCGACCCAGAGGGCGGCGTGGAGCGAGGCGCCGTTGAGGAGCCGCGCGGCCGCTTCCGGATCGACCGGCGGGATCGCCCCGTCCGCGACGAGGGCCCGGATGCGCCGGGTCGTCTCGGCGAGGCAGGCATTCTGGCTCGGCCAGCGCGAGGGATCGCCGAGTACCGCCGGGCCGTCGAGGAGCAGGATGCGCTGGATCTCCGGCTCCAGCGCCATCTCGACATAGGCCCGGTACTCGTCGAGGAGCCCGCGCCACGGCGTCGACGCCCGCTCGCCGACGGCCCGCAGCCGCGCCGCCATCTCGGCGTCGATCTGGTCGATGACCGCCTGGAGCAACCCCTTCTTGTCGCCGAAATTGTGGTAGAGCGCGCCCCGCGTCAGCCCCGCCGCCGCGGTGAGATCGTCCATCGACGCCGCCGCGTAGCCCTTGGCCGCGAAGGCCTCCCTGGCGGCCCGGACGAGCTTCCCCCTCGTCTCCTCCATCATCTGCGCACGCTTGCCCGCCACCCGACATGTCCTCTCTGGCATACGCATCGTATGTGAATTGACATACGGCGCGTATCCATGTTCATTCGCATACGGTCCGTATATCAACTCACGGGCCGCAGGAGCAATCCATGGTACGGTCGAAGCGCGACGCGGTCTTCCCGCCCGGACGGCAGGCCCTCTACGACAAGCACCGCTACTCGGCGGCGATCCGCTCCGGCGATCTGCTGTTCGTCTCCGGGCAGGTCGGCAGCCGGGAGGACGGCTCGCCCGAGCCGGATTTCGAGGCACAGGTCGCCCGGGCCTTCGCCCGGCTCGCCTCGGTGCTGGAGGCGGCCGGCTGCACCTTCGACGACGTCGTCGACGTGACCACCTTCCACACCGATCCGGAATCGCAGTTCGACGCGGTGATGCGGGTGCGGGACTCCGTGATCGGCGCGGCGCCCTACCCGAACTGGACCGCCGTCGGCGTGACCTGGCTCGCCGGGTTCGACTTCGAGATCAAGGCGATCGCCCGGATCCCGGCCGCCGCCTGACCGGGTCAGGACTTCGCCGCCGCCCCGTCGGGGAGGCCGGCCTTGACCCGGACGTAGAAGGCCAGCAGCGCCACCGGCACGCCGATCAGCGAGGTCAGGACGAAGAACCAGGGAAAGCCCGTCCGCTCGACGATGAAGCCGGAAAACCCCGCCAGCACGCTGCCCGGAAAGGCGCAGAGCGAGGTGAGGAGCCCGAACTGGCTCGCCGCGTGCTCGGTCGAGGCGAGGCTCGACATGTAGGTGATCAGCACCACCGAGGCGAAGGCGTAGGCGAACCCGTCGATGCCGACGGTGATCGCGAAGGTCCAGAACGCCTGGCCACCGTCGCCGCCATGGGCGGCGAGGTAGGCCAGGCTCAGATGCGAGGCCGAGGCCGCGATGGTGCCGACGAGGAGGCTCGGCAGCATGCCGATCCGCGGGATGAGGGCGCCGGCCAGGAAGGTGCCGCCGAGCCCGATCCAGAACCCAAACAGCTTGGTGACGGTGGCGATGTCGGTGTTGGAGAAGCCCTGGTGCTTGAACAGCGGCACCGCCATCGCGGTCGCGATGTAGCCGGGCATGCGGAATCCCGCGACCAGCAGGAGGATCGCCGGCGCCATCGGGCCGAGCCGGCGCAGGAGGTCGCGGATCGGTGCCCAGACCGTCTCGACGAGGCCGGCCCGCGGCGGCGGGGCCTCCCGGTCCGAGGGCGGCTCGGGGGCGAGCACGGCCGCGACCATCCCCACCGACATCAGCGCGCCCATGGCGAGATAGGCGCCGCGCCAGCCGATCCTGTCGGCCAGCAGCAGCGCGCCGGCCCCCGCCGCGAGGTTGCCGATCCGCCAGCCGATCTCGGTCCAGGACGACAGCACGGCCTGCGTCTCGGGCGGCCGCACGCTGGTGATGCGCCAGCCGTCGATGACGAGGTCGAGGGTCGCGCCGGCAAACCCCAAGGCCACCGAGAATGCGATCGTCCAGGCGAGCCAGTGCGCGGGATCGCCGAAGGCGATGCCGGCGAGCATCGCCATCACGCCGAGTTGCGCCGCGACGATCCAGCCGCGCCGCCGGCCGAGCCATCGCCCGAGCAGCGGCGGGTCGGTGCGGTCGAGGAACGGCGCCCACAGGAACTTGAACTTGTAGGCCAGGGTCATCTCACTCAGGATCCCGATCGTGGCGATCGAGATGCCGGCGTCAGAGAGCCAGGCGGCCTGCGTCCCGTAGACGAGCAGGAACGGGATGCCGGAGGTGAAGCCGAGCCCGAGGGCCGGCGCGATCCGCCGGTCGGTGAACAGGGCCGACCAGAACGGCGTGCTCGCGGGGGATGTGGCGGCCGGTGCGGTCATGCTCGGTCGGGCTCGCGGGAGGGCGGCGCTACGGCTCAGGTCGGGACATCCTGCCATAACCGGCCCGCGTGATCGCCGTTCCGCGGGGGCGGAACGCGTCACACGTCAATCGCGCACGGCTTCCGCCCGCGGCACCCCGGCCCCCGCCCGCCCGAACGGCGTCTCCGCCACCCGTGGCGCGAACCGGAACAGGCCGGCGGGCGCGACCGCCTCCAGTTCTCCCGCTGCCAGGTCGCGGGCGATCACCACCACGAAGGACGCCGCCTCCTCGCCGGGCCGGCCGAAGGGCCGCGGGCGGGAGAACAGCGTGCCGACGCTCTCGACCAGCAGCGGGCGGTCCGCTTCGACGACCTGCACCAGGCCCTTGAGGCGCAGGAGCCGCTCGCCGAGATGGCCGGCGAGGTTGTCGAGCCAGGCCGCCAGATCGTCGTAGGGGAGGGCGGTGGTCGGCCGGGCGAGCCAGACCGCGACGCGGGGATGGGCGCCGCCGGGTTCCGAGGCCAGCAGGGCTGGATCGAGGCCGGCGCCTGAGAGCGGCGCGAAGGCCGCCGCGACCGCGCGTCTGCGGTCGGGGTCTGCCACCGTCTCGGCGAGCGGGTTGAGGCCCGCCACCGCCGCCCGGGCCTCCGCGAGCCGGCCCGGCGGCGCGGCGTCGAGCTTGGTGAGCACGATGCGGTGGGCGGCGGCCCACTGCGCCGCGGCCTCCTCGAACCCAGCCGTCTCGGGTCCGCGGAGCGCATCGTAGGTGGCGACGACCGAGACCCGCATCGGGAACCCGGCGAGGCTCGCGAGCTGGCGCAGGACCGGGCCGGGCTTCGACAGGCCGCTCGTCTCCAGCACGATCCTTCGCAGCGGGCCCGAGGCCTCCGGCCGCTCGGCGGCGAGCAGCGCCTCGACGGTGCGGGCGAGATCGCTGGTCATCTGGCAGCAGACGCAGCCATTCGCCAGCATCGTCATCGGCACGTCGAGTGTGACCTGATCTGTGCTCTCGCGCAGGATCAGCCCGTCGAGGCCGATCTCGCCGGCCTCGTTGACGATGATCGCGGTGTCGGCCGCCTCCGGCCGCGTGAGGTAATCGCGCAGGAGCGTCGTTTTCCCTGAGCCGAGGAAGCCGGTCAGGACGACGAAGTCGAGGATGTCGGTCACGGCGCCGCCTGATCGGTCTTGGCGTATTGGCTCGGCACCGCCTCGTCCCAGGTCGCCTTCACCAGCGCGCGCACGTCGGCGAGCAGCTCGGCGGTGTCGTAGATCACCCCGTCCTTGATCGTGTACTTGAGCCCGCGGTGCCAGGTGGCGCCGTTCGTCGCCTCGTCGAGGCGCAAGGCGCCCGTGCCGTAGAGCAGCTTGAAGTCGGTGAGCGGGTTGTGATCGTGGACCAGGAGGTCGGCGCGCTTGCCGACCTCGACGGTGCCGATCTCGTCCTCGAGCCCGCACAGGGCGGCGCCCTGCGAGGTCGCGGCGCGCACCACTTCGAGCGGGTGGAAGCCCGCCTCCTGCAGCAGTTCCAGCTCGCGGATATAGCCGAAGCCGAAGATCTGATAGATGAAGCCGGAATCCGAGCCCGCGCAGACCCGGCCGCCGCGGTTCTTGTACTCGTTGATGAACGCCATCCAGAGCCGGTAGTTCTCCTTCCACTCGATCTCGTTCTGGGTCGACCAGCGATACCAGTACGAGCCGTGGCCGCCGCGCTGCGGCGTGAAGTAATCCCACATCGACTTCCAGGTATACTCCTTGTGCCAGTCGGCCTGGCGCGCCCGCATCAGGTCGCGGTTGGCGTCGTAGATCGTGAAGGTCGGCACGAAGGTGAAGCCGAGTTCCAGGAACCGCTCCAGGGTCTCGTTCCACTTCTTCGAGCCGGGCTCCGCGCCCTGGCGGAACATCTGGCCGGAGACCGAGAAGCGGAAATACTCGTCATTGTAGTCATAATCGAGCGGGAAGTTCTGCACCACCCGGTCCTCGAACAGCGCCTCGGGCAGCCCGTAATAGTGCTCGGCACTGGTGAGGCCCCAGCCGGCGGTGGTGAGCGCGTTCATCCGCGTCACCGCCATCTGGGCGTGGTGGCAGCCCGACTTCAGCCCGAGCTTCGCGCACTCGTCGAGGGCGGCCTCCATGATGGCGGGCGGTGCCCCGAAGAACTTCACCCCGTCGGCGCCGCGCTCCTTGAGCTTGCGCAGCCACGCCCGCCCTTCATCCGGGGTGTGGATCAGCTTCAGCATGTCGTTGACGGCCGGGAAGTAGCTGTAGGCCAGGAGCCGCGGCGCCGCGATCTCGTTGGCGTCCGCGCGCTTCTTCTGGTCGAGCATCCAGTCGAGGCCGTTGAACGAGCCCATCTCGCGCACCGTGGTCACGCCGTGGGCGAGCCAGAGCTTGTAGACGTACTCGACCGGCGGCACCCAGCCGTTGGCGGCGTGGTAGGCGACGCCGGCATGGGCGTGGCAATCGACGAAGCCGGGGGTCACCCACTTGCCGCGGCAATCGATCTCGTGGTCGCCGGGCGCGGGCCGGTTGGCATTCGTCGCGAGGTTGCCGGTGACCTTCTTGAGCTGAACGATGCGGCCGTTCTCGACCACGATGTCGGTCGGGCCGATCGGCGGCGCGCCGGTGCCGTCGATGACGGTGGCCGCCCGCAGCACCAGCCGCTTGTGCGGCCCGATCCCGCGGTCGCGGGAGGTCGAGGGCACCAGGGGCGGCTGGCCGGCCCTGGTCCGCTCGGCGGCGAGCTCGTTGCCGGCCGGGATAGGGGCGTCGCTCATGGTGGTCTCCCGTGCTTTTGTTAGATCTAATCGGCCTGCGCCGTGACGGTCACCGGTTCGGCGCCGGGCACGATGCGAGAGCGAGGCCGCTCAGCGGGCGTAGCGGCGGCCGAGGAGGGCGGTGCCGAGCACCGTCAGCAGCAGGGTCGCGGCGAGCAGGATGAAGGCCAGCGCAGCGCCGAACGGCCAGTTCATGCCCCGGGAGAACTGGTCGTAGACGGCGGGCGCCATCATCTTGAACTGCGAGCCGCCGAGCAGCACCGCGGTCGCGTAGGTGTTCATGCACAGGATGAAGACGAGGACGCAGCCCGCCACCGTGCCGGGCAGCGCCAGCGGCCATACCACGCGGCGAAACACCGTCAGCGCGCTCGCCCCGAGATTGGCCGCCGCCTCCTCGACCGCCCGCGGGATGCTCTCGATCACCGAGGACAGGGTCAGGATCATGTAGGGCAGCACCACCGCGATCGTGCCGACCGCCACCGCCCCGGGGGTGTAGATCAGTTGCAGCGGCTGCGAGATCAGGCCGAGGCCGCGCAAGGAGGCGTTGATGAACCCGTCATTGCCGAGCAGCCCGAGCCAGCCCGCCGCCCGCACGACGTTGCCGACGAGGAGCGGGATCAGGGTCATGACGGTGACGAGGCTCTTCCAGCGGCTCTCCATCCGGGCGAGCCGGTAGGCCGCCGGGAAGCCGAGCGCCAGGGTCAGGGCCGTGCAGGCGAAGGCCATGAGCAGCGTCGTGCCCATCACGCCGCGGTAATACGGGTCCGAGACGGCGTTGAGGTAGTTCTGCGCCGTCGTCGCCTCGATCATCAGCTGCGTCGGGCTGTACTGGTTGAGCGAGATGCGCGCGAGCAGCACCATCGGGCCGACCAGCAGCGCGGCGACGACGAGGAAGGCCGGCAGGATGAGGGCGAACACGGCGGACCTTTGGTTTCGAAGGATCGTCGATTGCCGGCGGAGGAGATGCGGTCATCACCCCTCCACCCCATAGGGTCATTCCGGGCTCCGCGACGCGGCCCCGGAATGACGCGGAGGATGGAATGCCTGTCGAGCAGGTCAATCCAACAGCTTACGCCTTGAATTCCTTGTTCCAGAAGTCAGAGAACGCCCCCTGCTGCGCTTGCATCGTCGCATAGTCGAGCGGGCGGAGCTTGGCCTGCTGGGCTTCCGTCAGGCTGATCTGCTTGGCCAGGTCCTCGGGCAGCTTGGCGTCCTTGACGGTCGGCACGTAGCCCATCTTGCGGGCGAAGGCGACCTGGGCCTGCGGGTCGAGCATGGCGTTCAGGTACTTGAAGGCGCCGTCCTTCGCCCGCGAGTTCTTCGGCACGCCGGCTTCGAACAGGATCGGCAGCGCGCCCTCCTCGGGAATCGCCATCTCGACCGGGATCCCGGCCTGCTTCCACATGAAGCCGCGGGCGAGCCACATCAGCGAGATCCACACCTCCTCGGACTTGAGCGCCGCGGCCAGGGTCTCGTTCGAGGGATAGACCTTGGGCTGGAGCGCCTTCAGGTCCATCAGGGCGGCCTTGCCCTTGGTGAAGTCGGTCGGCGTGCCGCCGGCCCCGATATTGGCGCCGGCCATGTTGAAGTTCCAGAGGATGTCGGAGAGGCCGACCCGGCCCTTGTATTTCGGGTCGAAGATGTCGGCGTAGCGGGTCGGCGGCGTCGTGACCTTGCTCGGGTTGTAGAGCACGACCAGCGCCGAGTAGATGTGCGGGATCGAGTGCGGCTTGCGGAAGACGTCGACCACCTGCGACAGCCGCGGCACCTCGGCGACCGGCACGGTCTCCAGCACGCCGAGCTGGCTCAGCATGTAGCTGTCGATGTCGTTGATGCAGGCGACGTCCATGCTGGAGCGGCGGCTGGTGCGCTCGGCGATCAGCTTGGTGCGGCGGGGATCCTGGTTGGCGATGTCCTGCGACACCTCGATGCCCTGCGGCTTCATCAGCGGGACGTCGATGTTCTGCTGCAGGAGCGCGCCGTAATCGCCGCCCCAGGTGCCGACGACGATCGACGAGGACTGCGCCCGGGCGGGGAGGGTGCCGGCGAGGCCGAGGGCGGCGGTGCCGGCGACCAGGGAGCGACGGGTGATCATCGGGCGGGGCTTTCTGCTGCGGGGATGACGCGGGCCGCATCGGCGGCCCAGGTGATGCGGACGGGATCGCCGGCGGCGAGGCGGCGCCGGGGATCGTCGCCCAAGGGGGTGGAGGTCACCGCGACGATCGCCTCGCCGGCGAGGTCCAGGTGATACTCGGTGCGGGCGCCGAGATAGGTCACGGCCCGCAGCCGGCCGGAGCCGGCGGGATCGGGCGCGACCTCGATCCGCTCGGGCCGGATCGCCAGCATGCCGTCCGGGGCGGCCGTGCCGGGCGCGCAGGGGACGGCGGCGCCGCTCGCCAGGCGGAACACCTCGGCGCCCTCGCGGGTGCCGCCGAGCAGGTTGCAGCGCCCGACGAAGCCGGCGACGAAGGTGTTGGCCGGGCGCTCGTAGAGGTCCTCGGCGCTGCCGACCTGGAGCACGCGGCCGTGCTCCATCACCACCAGCCGGTCGGCCATGGCGAGGGCTTCGTCCTGGTCGTGGGTGACCATCAGGGTGGTGAGGCCGAGGCGCGTCTGCAAGTCGCGGATCTCGAGCCCGACCTCGGAGCGCAGCTTGGCGTCGAGGTTCGACAGCGGCTCGTCGAGGAGGAACACCGCCGGGCTCACCACCAGCGCGCGGGCGAGCGCGACGCGCTGCTGCTGCCCGCCGGAGAGCTGGCGCGGCAGCCGGTCGGCGAGCGCGTCGAGGCGGACCAGCCGCAGGGCCTCGGCGATGCGCCGGTCGCGCTCGGCCTTGCCGACCTTCCGCATCTCGAGCCCGAAGCCGACATTGTCGGCGACGCTCATATGCGGGAACAGCGCGTAGGACTGGAACACCATGCCGGTGTCGCGGGCATAGGGCGGCAGCCGCGTCACGTCGCGCCCGCCGATCACGACGCGGCCGGCGGTCGGCTCGATGAAGCCCGCGACCATCCGCAACGTCGTGGTCTTGCCGCAGCCGGAGGGGCCGAGGAGCGCCACGAGTTCGCCCTGGCGGATGTCGAGGTCGACGCCGGCGACGGCGGTCGCCTCGCCGTAGCGCTTGGTGACGCCGTCGAGGAGGAGCGTGCCCATCAGACGATCCGCGAAAGCTTCACGAACCGGTCGGTGACCAGCATCAGGATCGTCACCATCAGGATCTGCGCGGTCGCGACGGCGGCCAGGGTCGGGTCCATTCGGAATTCCAGGTAGCTCAGCATGGCGACGGGCAGCGTGGTGCGACCCGGGCCGACGAGGAGGAGGTTGAGTTCGAGGTTCTCGAAGCTCGCCACGAAGGAGAACAGGGCCGCCGCGACGATGCCGGGCCGCAGCATCGGCAGGGTGATGCGCCGGAACACCGTGAGCGGACGGGCGCCGAGATTGGCCGCCGCCTCCTCCGCCGCGCGGTCGAGGCCGGACAGGCTCGCGGTGACGAGGCGCACCGTCCAGGGGATCGTGATCAGCACGTTGGCGGCGACGAGGCCGCCCAGCGTCGCCTTGATGTCCAGGTCGAGCCAGTCCTCGGCCCGGAGGTAGAACATGTAGAGGGCCGAGCCGGCGACGATCGCCGGCACCGCGAGCGGCGCCAGCAGGAAGGTGCTGATGATACCGCGGCCCGGGATGTTGCCCCGCACCAGCGCCAAGGCCGCGGCCGTGCCGAGCGGCACCCCGATCGCGGTCGCGGCGAGCGCGATCTGGAGCGAGGTGAGGAAGCCGCGGGCGAAGTCGCGCTGCGCCCAGGCGTTGAGGTACCAGCGCCAGGTCAGGCCCTCCGGCGGGAAGGTGACGATCTCCTGGTCGAAGAACGAGGTGACGATCACCATCACGATCGGCGCGAAGACGATCGCGTAGGCGAGGACGAGAGCGGCGGAGACGGCGAGGCGGCCGAGCCGGACCGACAGGCCGGGACCGGCCGCGGCCGGGGCTGTCGCGGCGGAGGAGAGGGAGGCGACGCTCATGCGGTTCACGGTTTGAGGTCGGAAGGCTGCGGCGCAGCTGACCTATTTGTAAGACAGGTGCCGGGCCTGCTGGCAAGACAGGCGTTGGCCTCGTTGGCAAGACGGATGCCAAGCGGCGGCCCGGGATCCGGCCTGCTCACGCCACCGCCTCGCGGAAGCGCGGGCCGGCGAAGGCGGCGTCGCCCGCCGGGCCGGCGATCAGTTGCGGCAGCACCGCCTTCCAGGCCTCGACCAGGTCGCGGTAATAGTCGGGATCGGGGCGCAGCACCGTCTGCACGCCCATGCCGCGCATCAGGTTCACCGTGAGGTTCAGGATGATCCGGGCCTCCCGGGGCGGCCGCGCGTCGGCATCGCAGAACTCGGCCCAGATCGCGTCGAGGGCGGCGTGGAAATGCTGCACCACCGGGATCAGCGATTCCCGCAGCGCGACGTCCGTGCGCGCCTCGTTGATCAGTTCCAGCGAGAGATGGAAGAACCGGCCGGAGAAGAGCGGCCACAGGAAGTCGAGGAAATCGGCGAGCGGCAGCGTCCCTGAGCGCACGTCCCGCGACACCGACCGGATTTCGGCGGTGCCGTCGTCGAGCAGGGTCTCGAGCGCCGCCCGCACGAGGTCGGCCCGGGTCGGGAAATGGTGCAGCAGCGCCCCGCGCGAGACCTGCGCCCGCGCGGCGATCGCCTGGGTCGTCGCCGCGTGGTAGCCGACGGCGTGGATCTCGTCGATCGTCGCGCGCACCACCCGCTCGCGGGTGGCGAGGCTGCGCGCCTGCGGTGGCCGTCCGGTCCGCGTCACCGATCCTCCGGGCATGGGCGCCTGCGAAAAAAACAAGCTTGCCTGTTTTTTTCGCTCTGTCCAGTGTGTCGCCGGGCGTCGCGCGCCCTCATCCCCCGGTCGCGCCGTACCGGAGCACGACCCGACCGCGCTGCGAGCGGGCGGTGCTCCAAGCTTCCGATTGTCCCGCATGTTCTGCGACGAACCGGTATCCACGTCGTCGGACAATGCTCTGGAGAAGAGACCGCCCGCATGAGCGCCGACCTCGTCCTGTTCAGCAACGCCCGGATCCTCGACGGCACCCACGACACCGCGCTGGAGGGCCAGGACGTGCTGGTCGAGGGCGGTACGATCCGCGAGGTGTCGGACCGGCCGCTGACCGCATCCACGGCCCGGGTGATCGACCTCGCCGGCCGCACGCTGATGCCGGGCCTGATCGACTGCCACGTCCACGTCATCGCGACGATCCCCGATCTCGGCGCCAATGCCGACCTGCCGGACTCGCTCGTGGCTCTGCGCACCGCCAAGATCATGCGCGGGATGCTGATGCGCGGCTTCACCACCGTGCGCGATCTCGGCGGGGCCGATCACGGCCTGGTGATGGCGGTGCGCGAAGGCCTGATCGACGGCCCGCGTCTCGTGATCTGCGGCAAGGCCCTGTCGCAGACCGGCGGCCACACCGACTATCGCGGCCGCTACCATGCCCGCGACGTGAGCCATTACGGCACCAAGCTCGGCGCGATGGGGCGGGTCTGCGACGGGGTCGACGCCGTGCGCCGGGTGGCGCGCGAGGAGATCAAGGCCGGGGCGGACTTCATCAAGATCATGGCCAATGGCGGCGTCTCCTCGCCGACCGACCCGATCGCCTTCCTGGGCTACTCGGTGGACGAATTGCGGGCGATCGTCGAGGAGGCCAACAACGCCCAGACCTATGTCGCGGCCCATCTCTACACCGACGAGGCGATCCGCCGGGCGGTGGAGAACGGGGTGATCTCGGTCGAGCACGGCAACCTGGTGCGCCCTGAGACCGCCCGGCTGATCCGCGAGAAGGGCGCCTACGTGGTGCCGACCAATGTCACCTTCGACGCGCTCGCCAAGGAGGGCGCGTCCCTCGGCTTGCCGCCGGCCTCGGTCGCCAAGATCGAGGACGTGCGCGAGGCGGGCCTTGCCGCCCTCGAGACCCTGCGCGACGCCGGCGTGATGATGGCCTACGGCACCGACCTCCTCGGCGAGATGCACCGCCACCAGTCGGAGGAGTTCGTGATCCGCGGCCGCTGCCTGCCGGCGATCGAGGTGATCCGCTCGGCCACGATCAACGCCGCCAAGGTCGTGCGCCTGGAGGGCAAGGCCGGGCTGGTGGCGCCCGGCGCCTTCGCCGACCTGATCGTGGTCGACGGCGATCCCCTCGCCGACCTCTCGCTGCTGACCGGCCAGGGCCGGCACATGCGGGCGATCATGATCGACGGGCGCTTCGTGAAGGACGATCTGGCCGCCTGACCGGCGCGAGGGCCGCTCGCCCTCCGCAGGGGTGTCCGGGGGAGGTGACGGGCGCGGGATCCTCCTCCGACGGCCTTCCCGCCGGCGGTAAGGGGAAGATCCCGCGCTTCGTCCGGCGATGATGGCGTGCCGTCCCGCCGCGCAGAGGGTCCTGCGCGCTCGGACGGCCCGCGGTCTCAGCAGCAGCCCGACTTGACGCTGCCGCAGGTATGGGCCGGCGGCGGGCAGACCGGCGCCGGCGGCGGGCAGGGCGGGGGGCAGGCCGGCTTGCAGCAGCCGCCGGCGATGGAACCGAGGGACTTGGCGTCGAGCGTCTTCATGATGCCATTCTCTGTTGTCGGCAGATCTCAGGTCGCTGCCGTGGTTAAAAATTCCTTGATTTGACGAAATATGTCCAGGCCTTCCCGAATGCCGTTACATACAGAAAACATTGGAAACATGAGAATGATAAGCTGCGCAATGGCTTGATCTGTTAGATCTTTGCGTACGTAGGTATTCTTTCCCGCGGGGTCGGGCGCACCGCCCGCACCGGCGCCCGTTCGGGCTTGCCTTGCGCCTTCGAACGGATCCGTCCGAAGGCGCGGCGGTATGAGAGCCTTTTCCGACGAGACGGATGCCGGACCGTTGCGGACAATGCGCCACAATCAGGGGCATGCAGCCAGAACACCAGCCGCTTGACCGTGCGGAGGGCCGTCGAGGGAGGCGAGTGCTCCCGCCTCCGGAGGCGTAAGCCGCCGGCGAGGTCAGCCGATATCGCTTCCGTCGAGGATGGCGCGCAGAGCCGCGACATGCGCCAGGTAGGCCGCATAGCCCGCCTTTGTCACGGCGACCCGTGTTCGTGGACGCTTCCCCTCGAAATCCTTGGTCACCGCGACGTAGCCCGCGCCTTCGAGTGTGGCGATATGGGCACCGAGGTTGCCGTCCGTCAGGCCGAGCAGAGCCCGCAGGCGCTTGAACTCCAGCAAGCTCCCCTCAGGACTCGCGGCGAGGGCTGCCATGATCCGCAGCCGTGCCGGCGTATGAATGATCGCGTCGAGATCGCCAGGCATCTGTCCAGACATCAGGTTGGGTCACGCCGCGCCAACAGCAGGCCGGCAGCAACCAGGCCGCCGCCGCCGAGCAGGCCGGCATAGAGCAGGAACCCCGTGGGCGGCATCGCGAAACCCGCGAGGAACAAGGCTGTCAAGGCGCCGCCCAGGACCGCGAGCAACGGCCCGCGCCAGAGTCCGGCGACGAGGTAGGCGAAGCCCGTGACGGTGCCCGCATAGATGCCGACGGCATTCGCATGCCCCGAGAGCAGGACGAAGGCCCAGAGCGCGGCATAGGCGCTCATGAGCATCGCCGAGACGCTGTAGCGAGCGCCGAGCCCGACGCGCCGCTCCCGGCCGGTGCGGCGCTGCACGAGAGCGAGAAGAAGCGTCGTTGCCCAACCCAGGGCGGTCACGGCCAGCCAGATGGTGCCCGTGCGCTCGGGCGCGAGAAAGGTGCCGACGAATCCCGCCATCCAGGCGAGACCCCAGAGCATGAGGTAGGGGCTGGCCCGACCGTAGGTGATGGCGGCAAGCAGGCGGCTCTCGCCGTCATCCGCCGCGGCCAGAGCGAGACGTGCGTCGTCGCGCGCTTGGGCCGAGTTCGGGGTCGTCATGGGATGTCTCCTATCTACAGATAACTCTGTAATACAGAGTGTTCTGCCGCTCAAGATGTCTCGCGACCGACATGGCGGGGGCGTCGCCTGCGAGGCCCGCGCGGCTCTCCGGGGCGACCGGTCAGGGCGGGATGCGCGAACCGCCCGCCTACCCGGATCAGGACGGATCTCTCGGGCGGTCAGGCGGGCGCCCGCACCACCCGCGCCCCCGCCTCCTCGGCCTCCGCGCATTGCGCCTCCGTCGCGCCGGCATCGGTCACCAGGGTCCAGCGCCGCGGCAGCGGCGCCCAGGCGCCTTGCGTCGCGCGGCCGAGCTTGGACGAATCCATCAGCACCACGACCTCGGCCGCCTGCTCCATCATCAGCGACTTGAGCGAGACCTGCTCGATCGCCGCCTCGCACAGGCCGCGGCCGGCGACGAAGCCGTCGCCGCTCACCACCGCCTTGTCGGCGGTGAGACGGCGCAGGGAGGCTTCCGCCAGTGGGCCCAGCGTGCTCATGCTGCCGGGGCGCACCGCGCCGCCGAGCACCGTGAGCGCGAGGCCGGGCATGCCGGCGAGCACGCCCACCAGCGACAGGTTGTTGGTGATGATCGCGTGGCGGCGCCCCACAGCCCCGGCCCCGGCCACGAGCCCCGCCCCGAAGGCCGCCACCGTCGAGCCGCCGTCGAGGACCAGGATGTCGTCCTCGGCCAGCAGGGCCAGGGCGGCCTTCGCGATCGCGGCCTTCTCGGGCCGGGCCTGCGCCTCGCGCTCCGGCAGGCTGGTCTCGGGAAGGGGGTGTGCGATCACCGCGCCGCCATAGGTGCGCCGGATCGTCTTCTCGCTCGCCAGCTGCTGCAGGTCGCGCCGGATCGTCGAGGCGGAGACGCCGAAGCGTTCCGCCAGCTCCTCGACCACGACCTCGCCGGCCTGAAGCGCCTCCAGCAGCAGCGGGTGACGGTGCCGGCCGCGGGTCATGGGCGTCAGACCGCCCGGCGCGGGGCGAGGTCGACCGCCTGGCGCAGGGCCTCGACCAGCGAGCCCTCGTCGGCAATGCCCTTGCCGGCGATGTCGAAGGCGGTGCCGTGATCGACCGAGGTGCGGATCACCGGCAGGCCGACGGTGATGTTCACCCCCGCCTCCAGCCCCAGCACCTTGATCGGGCCGTGGCCCTGGTCGTGGTACATCGCCACCACGATGTCGTAGTCGCCCCGGCCGGCGAGGAAGAACAGCGTGTCGGCGGGCAAGGGTCCCTCGACCCGCCAGCCCTTCGCGCGGCAGGCCTCCACGGCTGGCGTAATCTTCTCCGCCTCCTCGCCGCGGCCGAACAGGCCGTTCTCACCGGCATGGGGGTTGATCGCGCAGACGCCGATCCGCGGATTCGCGATGCCGGCCTTGACCAGGGTGTCGTGCCCCCGGGCGATCACCCGCTCGACCAGCCCCGGCTCGATCCGCGCGATGGCGTCGATCAGCCCGATATGCGTCGTGACGTGGATCACCCGGAGCTTGGGCGAGACCAGCATCATCGAGACCTCCGGCGTGCCGGTGAGCTCGGCCAGCAGCTCGGTATGGCCCGGATACTTGTGGCCGGCGGCGTGCAGGGCCTCCTTGCTCAAGGGGGCCGTGCAGATCGCGGCGGCCTGGCCGGCCTGGACGACCTGGACGGCGCGCTCGATGTAGCGGAACGCCCCCTCGCCGGAGACCGGCGAGACCTGGCCGAACGGATGCCCCGGCGGGATCAGCCCGAGATCGACGCACTCGACGGTGCCGGGGGCGTGGACCGCCTCCCCGGGCGAGGCGATCGGCCGGACCGTGAGGGAGGTCCCGACGATGGCGCCGGCCTCGCGCAGGCGCTCCGCATCGCCGATCACCACCGCCCGGCAGAGCGCCGCGATGTCGGGCCGGGCGAGCGCCTTCATGATGATCTCGGGCCCGATGCCGGAGGCATCGCCCATGGTGATCGCGACGGTCGGTCGGCTCATGTCGGAGACCCTTCGTGTCTGATGGCCCGGAGGTGATGGATAGCGCGCGCGAGCGTGTCCTCGCTGCCGAAGGCGCCGGCCTTGGTGACGATCGGCACCGTGATGCGCCCCCGCGTCACGCCGAGGGAGACACCGGGCTCGATCTCGTCGATCAGCACCAGGCCCTCGACCCCGAAATGGGCCAGCAAAGCCGCCGCGGTCTCGCCGCCGGTGGCCACGAGGCCGCCGAGATGGCGGGCGGTCGGGGCGAGCAGCGCGCCGAGGGACGCGGCGAGGCGCGATCCGACGCGCAGATCCGGCGCCTCGCCCATCGCGACCTCGACCAGCACGTCGTCCCCGACCGCGAGGCGCGCCGCCACGGTCGCGCACCAGCCTCGGCGCTCGTCTTCGTCGGCGCCGAGCAGCCAGTCGGGCGCGACCGGGACGTGGCGCATGCGCGGCTCCGCCGCGAGCTTGCGGGCCGCCGCGCGGGAGATCGCCGCCAGGCTCCCCACGACCACGAGCGTGCCGCCCGGGCCGCTCGCGACGGAAGGGGCCGGGGCGGGCGGTGCCGGCTCGGCCGCCGCGAGGGCGTGGGCGAGGCCGGCGCTGCCGATCCAGAGCGGGCCCTTGCCCAGGGTCTCGTGCGTGCCGAGGGCGAGGCCGGCGGCGGCGATGCGCGCGAGGTCGTCGTCCCGCGCCGCGTCGACCACCGCGACCGCCGAGTCCCGGGCGGCAGCGGCGAGGGCCGCGCGCAACGCGTCGTCCCCGGCCCGCACGGTGTCGAGAGCGATCAGCGTGCTCGCGAGGCCGGCCGCGTCCAGCATCGCGGCGAGTGCGCCGGTCGGGTAGGTGTGGTCGCGGCGCCAGAGCTCGGTCTCCTCGAGCGGACGGCCCGCGACCAGGATCCGCCCGTCCCTCGTGGTGCGCCCGGTCGCCGGGAAGGCCGGCGCCAGGATGCCGAAGGCCGCGCCCGCGTGCTCGCGCACCACCGCCAGGGTGGCGGCGAGTTCCGCCGCCGGCTGCCCGCGCAGGGTCGAGTCGATCTTCTTGAACACCCGCACGTCCGGGCGGTGCAGCCGACCGGCGAGGGCGGCGTGGCGCGAGGCGGCTGCCGCCGCGCCGAGCTGCCGGCTGTCGGCGTCATGGGACACGACGTCCTCCTCCGCCGCGCCGCCGGCCTCGCCCCATTGCACGACCGCCGAGCGGCCGCGCCGGGCGAAGGCGATGGCGCAATCGGCCGCGCCGGTGAGGTCGTCGGCGAGAATGAGCCAGCGGGACGCCATGGCTCAGGCCCGCTCCGGCACCGGCGGAGCCGCGTCCAGCTCGGCCGCGGCCTCGGGCTCGACCGGCTCGCCGAAGTGCCGGGCGGTCCAGGCGGTGGCGAGCGGCGTCAGGATCGCGGTGACCACCACGGTCGCGGCCACCAGCACCGTCGCGGGCGCTGCGGCCTCGGCATAGGCCGGGTTGGCGGCGGCGATGATCGCCGGCACCGCGGCGGCATTGCCGGCGGTCGAGCAGGCGGCGACGCCGGCCACCCCGGTGCCGCCGGTGAGCCGGTCGGCGAAGAACAGCGGGATGCCGGTCACCACCACCACGGCGACGCCGAGCCCGAGGCCGAGCAGCCCCGCCTGCCAGATCTTGGTCAGGTCGAGCCCGGTGCCGAGGGCGAAGGCGAAGAACGGGATCATCACCGGCACGGCGCGGCCGAGGAAGGCGCGCATCTCGCGGTCGAGGTTCCCGAGGATCATGCCGACGACCAGCGGCAGGATGCTGCCGACCATCGTCTGCCAGGGAAACGCCGACAGGCCGGCGACACCGAGGGTCAGCATGGTGAGGAAGGGCCCGGATTCGAGGCACATGATCGTATAGGCGCCGACATCCCGCGGCCGGCCGTACTGGCCCATCAGCGCCATGTAGAGCCCGCCATTGGTGTCGTTCATGGCGGCCACGATCGCCAGCGTCGAGAGCCCGGCGAACACGCCGGCCCCGATCGGCGCCTCGCCGAGCAGCCGGCCGAAGATCACCCCGAGGATCATCGCGACCCCGACCTTCACGACGAGCAGCGTGCCGCCCTTCTTCACGATGTAGGGCGTGGCGCGGAAATCGATGCTCGCGCCCATGCAGACGTAGAACACCGCGAGGATCGGCAGCGCCCCGGTGAACAGGGCCCCGGTGAACGAGCCGAACACCTTCGGGGTGGTCGGGAACAGGGTGGCGATCACCGCGCCGACGAGCAGCGGCACCACCATCATCCCGCCCGGCACGCGCTCGATCGCGCGCTTGATCCGTACCTCGCCCATGCGTTCCTCCTTTGCGCGGATCGCGCATGAAGTGCGCGATAGGCTGCTGTTAGCGCCTGATGGGCGCAATAGCGGAGAGGAGTCAACCCGCATGGTGCGTGATATGCGCGAAATGCGCAGAGGGCCAGGGGTGTGCGACGATCGATGCGCAGTGGCGGATGGTGGGCGGAGGTCCGGCCATCGGCCGATCCGCTCAACGAGCCATGCCACCCTCGGTGTCATTCCGGGGCCGCGCAGCGGAGCCCGGAATGACGCGGAGGATGCGATGACTCGAGGTGACTGGACGTCGCCCGCCGAGGGAACTCACCTCAGAACGCCAGCTTCATCCCCCCGACGACGCTCCGCGGTGCGCCGGCGAAGATCGAGCCGGTGGTGGTGGCGAGCACGCCCGCGCCGTTCTGCAGCCCGGTCACCGCGCTGATCGAGTTCGCCAGCGGCTGGGCCGAGGCGATGTAGGTCGTATTGAGCACGTTGCGCACCTCGACGTAGAGGCTGAGGCGCTTGGCGTACGAGCCGATCAGGTCGGTGTCGTAGTGGATGTTGGCATTGACGATCGTGTAGCCCGGGGCTTTCAGCAGGTTGGCGTTGTCGAGGAAGAAGCCGTCCTGGTAGACCGCCTCGACGAAGGCGCCGGCGCCTTTGAGCGGGCCGGAGGGCTGGTCGTAGCCGATGCGGGCGAGGAGCTGGTGGGCCGGCACGCCGGGGATCAGCCGCCCGGCCCGGTCGAACCGCGCGGTGAGGCTGCCGGCGCTCAATTGCTCGACGTAGCGGGTGTAGAACTGGTCGTTGAGGCCGTAGGCCGCGGTGGCGCGCCAGCCGGGCGAGAACGCCCATTCGGCGCCGGCCTCGATGCCGCGATGCTCCGAGGCCGGGGCGTTGAATGTGTAGCTGAGCAGGCCCGCCCCCGGCGACTGGGTGACGAGCTCGTTGCGGAAGAACTCGTAGAAGCCGGTGAGGCTCAGGCGTAAGTTCGGCAGGGGCGACCAGTCGGCGCCGAGATCGAAGCCGAGATTGGTCTGGGTGCGCAGGTCGGTGTTGTTGCCCGGCACGCCGGCGGGCGTGACGAACAGGTTGCTCGCTGCCGGCGTCGCATATCCGGTGGCGACCCGGCCGCGGAAGGCCCAGGCCTCGTCGGGCCGGTAGACCAGCGCCAGTTCCGGCGCGACGTTGAGGAAGCTGCGGTCGATGTCGGCGAGCGTCGTGCGCGTGCCGGCGGCGGAATAGCTGTAGGTGAAGGTGCGGCCCTTGAGCCAGGTATTCTCGGCCGAGACGCCGAGCACCCCGGTCCATCGGTCCGACAGCGCGATCTCGCCCTGGGCCCGGCCGCCGAGATTCGACTGCACCGCCTCCTGGTTGCTGGTGAGCGCGCCGAGGCGCGGCCCGCCATAGGGCGCGCGGTTGTAGAGCGCGATATGGCTGTCGATGGCGTTGTAGGACAAAGCCGCGTAACCGACCGCCGGCAGGCCGAACACCTCGCCGCGATGGGTGACGTCTGTCAGGACATTGTACGACGGATAGCTGCCGCGCGAGGACGTGGTGTAGAACGGCTGGTCGAAGTTGCGCTCGTCGAAGCCGACCTGCGTGCGCCAGGTCGTGTGGGCGTCGATGTCGTGCTCCCAGCGTCCGGCGATGATCGTGCGCCGGTCGTTGCGGCCGAAGGCGCCCTCGCTCGCCGTCACCGGCACGGTGGCGCCGAAGGCGCCGTTGCGGAACAGGTTGAAGGTGGTGCAGCCCGCGGCCGCGTTGGCGGCGGTGGCGCAGCCGCGCTGGTAGGGGTTGATCCGGTACTGCGCCAGCGACGAGCGGGCGGCCAAGTCGACGTCGACGAGGTTGTTGATCACCTTCAGGGTGAAGCGGTTGTCCGGACTGGGGGTATAGCTCGCCAGCAGGTTGACCGTCTGGGTGTTGGCGCTGGCATGGTCCTGGAAGCCGTTGAGGCGGAAATCGCTGGCGAACAGGCTGATCTCGGTGGGACCGCTCACCCCACCGACGGCAAGGTAATGGTTGAGGTGACCGAAGCTGCCGGCATCGACGCCGATCTCGTAGCCGTCGATCTCGCGGCCGGTGCGGGTGCGGAACGCCAAGGCTCCACCGGTGGCGTAGTTGCCGAACAGGGGGGATTGCGGCCCGCGGAAGACGTCGATGCGGGAATAGGCGCGCGGATCGGTCAGGTCGAAGCGCGAGGCGCCGTCGGCTTGCGTGAGCGGGAAGCCGTCCTCCAGCACCACCATGTTCTTGGTCACGCCGGTCGAGCGGGCGTTGTTGCCGCGGATCGACACCACCACGTCGCGGGGTCCGTTGCCCTGGCGCACGGTCACGCCGGGGCTGTTGACGAGCACCTGACCAATCGTGGTGGCCGGGCGGTCGGCGATCGTGTCCCGCCGGCCGATCGCCGTCACGATCTCGCCGACCGGGTGTTCGATCACGCTCGGGGCCGAGCCCGGCGGGGCGGCGACGCCGAAGGCGGGGCCGGGCGGGCTCGCGCCGGCGACGGAGATCTCGTCGAGGGCGATGGTGTCCGGGGAGCCGGTGCCTTGGGCGAGGGCAGGACCTTGGGCGAGGGCAGGGCCTTGGGCGAGGGTCAGCAGGAGGGCGAGCGCGCGGGGTCGCACGCCGGAACCGGGGAGGCGCGGCATCGGGGAAGTCTCGTCGAGAACAGGACGGAGAGCGGCCGTCGGCCGCCCGCAAAGGGTGGCGTCAGGCCGTCGCCGGCCGCCGGAGGCCGCGCCGCAGGCCGAGGAGGGCCGCGTCGGTCGCGATCATCGCCAGGATCGCCAGCCCGGTCAGCGGGAAGGCGACGCCCATGGCGAGGACCAGGCCGGTGACCCCGGCAACCGCCCGACGGTCGTCCGGCCAGGCCGGCACGCCGAGGCGGCCCTTCGGCCGGCGCTTCCACCACATCACCGCGGCGGAGACCGCGAGCAGGATCGTGGCAAGGCAGAAGGCCAGCATCAGGAGCTGGTTGGGCCGACCCAGATACTCTCCCTTGTGCAGCCCGATCCCGTACTGGATCCCGCGCCCGACGAGGCCGATCTCGCCGAACGAGACGTTGACCAGCGGCCGGCCGGTATATTGGTCGAGGGAGATCATCCGCTGGCGGGTGACGTCGCGCGGATAGGCGGCGGCGGCGTAGACGCCGGTCGGCCCCTCCGGCAGCGCCAGCTCGTAGCCCGGCGGCATGCCGAGCCTGGTCAGGATCTCGGCCGCCCGGTCGATGCCGATCGGCACGCCGTCCTGACCCTGCGAGCGCGGCACCGGCGCGGTCTCGAGAGCCCACCCGGTGGTGTCGAGCACCTCGCCCATCGGCACCGCCGAGGCCGGCACGCCGGCCCAGAGCGCGTTCGGCAAGCCGAGGCCGGCGCGGTTCGAGACCGCCCGGAGCTGATCGCCCCAGACGATCGACCACGGCAACCCGGTGGCGGCGAGGAAGAACAGGCCGGCCCCGGCGACGAAGCCGGTGACGGCGTGCAGGTCGCGCCACCACACCCGCTTGCCCGGATTGCCCCGCACCGAGACCACGCCGCCCGTCTGGCGCCGCGGCCACCACAGGTAGATCCCGCTGAGCACCAGGATCAGGGTGAAGCCGGCCACGACCTCGATCAGCCCGTTCGCCACCGGACCGAAGAACGACAGGCTGTGCAGCCGGCGCACCACCCGCATCGCTTCCGCGTCGCGTCCGACGCGGTCGAGAACGGCGCCGTCATAGGGGTCGAGATAGACCAGGGTCTTCCCCGACGGGCCCGCCATGGTGACGATGGCGCTGCGGTCGGGCGCCTCGGGGCTGGCATAGGTGGTCGGCCGGGCCTCGGGCACTGCGTCGGCGGCGATGAAGACCAGCCGCTCCGGCGACAGGGGCGGCGTCGCCGGCACCGCCACGACGGTGCGGGACGCGAACAGCGTCCGGTCGATCTCGTCCTTGAACAGGTAGAGCGAGCCGGTGACGGAGAGCAGGATCAGGAACGGCAGGCAGAGCAGGCCGGCATAGAAATGCCAGCGCCACACCGCGCGATAGAGGGCGTCGCGCAAGCGCGCGGCCCCCTCGGCGGGGGCGTGAGACGGGACGGGCATGAGACGGGATCCGGGAGGCGGCTGATCGATGGCGACGAGGATCGATCAGGCCTGCGGCGGACCCCGTGGGCTGGTATTGGTATCGGGCGGAGCCCGCGCCGGGCTCTCGTCGGCGGCGGGCGGGAAGCGGTCGGCCGGGCTCGGGCCGTCCCAGGCGAGCCGGGTGAAGGCGAGGAGCACCGGGGCCACGAAGGGCAGGTGGTGGGCCGCGACGCAGCAGGGCAGGGCGCAATGTGCCCCATTCCCTGCCGGATCGCCCGCCTGGTCGGAGTGGCAGATCACCGGGCCGGCGGCGGCCTGGGCGGGCAACGGGGCCAGGGCGCCGAGCAGGAGCTGCAGGCACAGCGCGTAGAGCGCGACCACCGCGATGGTCGCGCGACCGATCGACCATGTCGGCGGGCTGGCGCGCATGGCCTTGGGTAGGCCGGCCGGCCCGGAGCCGTCAACGGCAGAAGCAGGGGTTTGCGGCGGATTCCCGGCGGCCGTGTCGTGATGGCGGATCTCTGCCTCGGGAGGCAGTATGCCGGGGGCCGTCGCCTTCGACACTCCGCGGGTCGTCCGGCCTGTGCGCGATGCGGCCGCGATGTCGCCGGCGCCGGCCGAGCGGCTGCCGAGGCGATCCGGAGCGATCTCGCCACCCGGTTCGATATCGAAGACCTCGCATCCGACACCGAGACAGTCACGATCGCGACGCCGTCGGAGTCGCGTGAGCCGCCCCAGGGCTTCTCATCCTGCTCCGGTCGAATGCCCGGCCGGCGGCGCTCCGTGATGTTAGCTCATTGGCGGTTCTCCGCCGCTTGTCCGCATGCTCTGTACATGTATTGCAGGCTCGTGGAAGGCCGCGTAAAGATCCTGTTTACTTGCCGTGACGCCTTCGCTGCCGCAGTGCCGATCGACTGTTAATGCATTTTTAACCATAATGGAGTAAATATTTCTATATCAGAAATCACCCGACTCGTGGAATTGGTAGGCCATCCGTCATGGGACTCGATGTCTTCGACAACATTCGGGCGCGCCGACCGGGCGACGACAGCGATTGGTTCGAGCAGAGTTTCATCGCGAATCTCGGGGACGTGATTCGCTCGGTCGGCGTGCTGACCGCCCGCGAGGGGCTGCCGCCGGTCGATGGAACATCCCCGGCCCGGGACTGGGACGCATTGATCGCCCAGGTCCGGAGCGTCGCCCAGGACACCCGGCAGGGGGGAGGGCAGGGCAGGCGGCCAGCGTCGCAGCAGGATACCGGGCAAGCCTTGCAGCCGAGGTCGGGCGAGATCGAGATGGGCCTGCGCCAGCGCGAGATGCAGGCTCAGAACCTGCTGCGCAGCGCGCATCGACGGCTCGACGAGGCCGCCGCGCGCATGACCGAGGCCGACGAGAAGGTGCGGGCGGCCGAGGATCGCGCGCGGGCCGCAGAGGCGCGGGCGGCGGCGATGATCGAGGCGGCGGAGCGGCGCGCGGCCCAGGCCGAGGAAGCCGCGCGCAGCGCCCTCGACTGGCTTCAGCGCCTGCGGCAGGCCGCCCCGGCGCCCTTCGCCGCTCAGCCGGCACCCTTCCCCGCCCAGCCGGCGCGCGGGCCCGCCGAGCCGCAGGGAGTGGCGTCGCGTCTGTTCCGGCGCGTCGCCTGACCGGGCGGCCGGAACCCGGCGCCGTCAGTACCCGCGCGCCCGGTCCACCGCCGCCGGGATCCGGCCCGAGGCGCGATAGGCCCGCACGTTGCCGGCGACGACCGCGGCGCTGCTCGCCGGGGTGGTCGGGCCGGAGATGTGCGGCAGCACCGTCACGCCGGGATGGCGCCAGAGGGCCGACTCCGCCGGCAGCGGCTCGACCTCGAACACGTCCAGCACCGCGTGCGACAGCTGCCCCGCATCGAGGGCGGCCAGCAGCGCGTCGGCGACGACGATCGGCCCGCGGCCGAAATTGATCAGGCCGGCCCCCGGCTTCATCGCGGCGAGCTGCCCGGCATCGAGGAGGCCGCGGGTCTCGGGGGTGAGCGGCAGCAGGCAGACGACGATGTCGCTGACGCCCAAAAGTCCGGCAAGACCCTCGGGCCCGGAGAAGCCCGTCACGCCCGGCGCCACGGCCTTCTCCGAGCGGCTCCAGGCCGCGATCCGGAAGCCGGCCTGCGCCAGGCGGTCGGCCGCCGCGCTTCCCAGTGCCCCGAGGCCGAGCAGCCCCACCGTCGTCGTGCCCGGGGGGCGATAGGGAAGCTGGCGCCAGGTTGCCGTCTCCTGCTGGCGGCGATAGGCCGGCATGTCGCGCTGGAGATAATACGTCCAGGCCAGCACCGCCTCGGCCATGGTGCGGGCGAGCTCGGGGTCGATCAAGCGGACGATCGGCGCGGATCCAGGCCCGAGATCGCGCACCAGCCGCTCGACCCCGGCCCACAGGCTCTGGATCCAGGCGAGGTTCGGCAGCTGCGCGACCTCGGCCGGGTCGGGATTGGCGACGATCGCGATCCCGACGCCGCTTCGCTCCGCCTCGCTCAAGGTCCGGAACGGCCGGACGGTCTCCTCCGGCATGGCATGGGCGAGGGCTGCCAGGAACTCGGCCTCCTCGTCGGCGTCGAGGTTGCCCAGGAAGGCGATCGGCTCGGACATCGGGGTCTCGCTTCAGAGCATCCTCCGACGAAGCGGATGCCGGTTCGTCGAAGAAAATGCGACAAATCAAGGATTCGGATCAGGGACCTGGATCAGGGGCCTTGGAGCATCGCCCGACCGCAGCGCGATCGGGCGCTGCGCTAGCGGCCGAGGACGGGGGTGAGGCGCGCCACCGCCTCCCGGGCGAGGTCCGGGCTGATGGCGAAGCACAGCCGGATGAAGCCCTCGCCCTCCGGCCCGAAGGCGGTGCCGGGCGCGACGCCGACTTTCGCCTCGTCGAGGAGCCGGAAGGCGATCTCGAGGCTGGTCTCGTCCGGGCGGGGCGTTCCGGGGCCCGCAACCCGGGCCATCAGGTAGAACGCCCCCTCCGGCACCGACACGGTGACGCCGGGCAGGCGAGACAGCCCCGCGACCAGGATCTCGCGGCTCTCGGCGCAGCGCGCCACCATCTGGCGGATGAAGCCGTCGCCTTCCTCCAGCGCCGTGATGGCGGCGTGCTGGATGAAGGTCGGGATCGAGGTGGTGTTGTACTGGCCGAGCTTGGCGAAGGTGGGGGCCAGGCCGCGCGGGGCGATCAGCCAGCCGGCGCGCCAGCCGGTCATCGCCCAGTTCTTCGAGAAGGTGTTGGTGACGATCAGCCGGTCGTCCTCGGTGCAGATCTGCTGGAAGGACGGCGCGATGGCGTTGCCGTAGGTGAAGTGGGCGTAGACCTCGTCCGACAGGATCCACAGCCCCCGCGCCCGGGCGAGGTCGCGCAGCGCCGTCATCTCGTCGAGCGGCATGGTCCAGCCGGTCGGGTTCGACGGCGAATTCACCACGATCACCCGGGTGCGCGGGCTGATCGCCGCCGCGATGTCGGCGAGCGGCAGGGCGAAGCGCCCATCCGCTTGCACCCGGTAGGGCACCGTCACCGGCACGCCGCCGGTGATCCGCACGGCCTCCGCCAGGTTCGGCCAGGCCGGGGAAGGGATGATGATCTCGTCGCCTGGCTCCAGCAGGGCCTGCGCCGCCTGCATGATGGCGTTCATGCCGCCAGCCGTGACGGCGAAGCGCTCCGGCGGGATTTCCACGCCCCAGTGCCGGGCGTGGTAGGCGCTCAACGCCTCGCGCAGCCGCGGCACGCCCAGCGACGTGGCGTAACGGGTATGGCCCGCCAGCATCGCCCGGTGCGCCGCCTCGACGATGAAGGGCGGCGTCGGCAGGTCGCCCTCGCCGATCCACAGCTTGACCACCTCGGGGTCGTCCCGGCCGCGATCGGCGACGAGGCCGATCTGGCTCGTGCCGATGCCCTGCATCCGCGGCGAGAGTCCGGCGGCGAGGTCCGGTGTGGCGGTCTCCGCGTGGGTCATCGGTGGCTCGTGCCCTCGTGTGATGCCCGGCCAGGGGCAAGCGTGTCGGCAAGCGTGTCGTTGGGTTCCTCCATAGCACCGGCCGTGCCGTGCGCGAGCCGCAACCCGCGCATACGTCGCGGCGAAGCCTCGCCGCTGGATCCGGGCCGGTCGGCCGCTACAACGGGTTCAAGAACGAACAAACGGAGGAAACAGCACGTGACGGTCAACCGCAGAACCGCCCTGGCGGGCGCCACCGCCCTCGCCGCCCTCTCGACGGGCGCCGCGCAGGCGCAGGGCGGACCCAAGCCCCAGGACTCGAAGACCTACGTCCTGGTACACGGCGCCTATGGCGGCGGCTGGATCTGGCGTGACGTCGCCGCGTCCTTGCGGGGCCAGGGTCACCGGGTCTTCACGCCGACCCAGACCGGGCTCGGCGAGCGGAGCCACCTGCTCTCGCGCCAGATCACCGTCGATACCCATATCGACGACGTGGCGGGCGTGATCGCCTTCGAGGACCTGCGCGACGTCGTGCTGGTCGGGCATTCCTACGGCGGCATGGCGGTGACCGGGGTCGCCGACCGCCTGACCGACCGGATCCGCCGCATCGTCTATCTCGACGCGCTGATTCCCGAGGCCGGCGACACCGCCTTCACGATCCTGCCCGCCGGCATGGCGGAGGCCCGGCGCAAGACGGCCCTGGAGCAGGGCGCGGGCGTCGCCCTGCCGGTGCCGGGCCCGGAGGCCTTCCCGATCCCGGCCGGGCCGGCCAAGGACTGGTTCATGCAGCGCCTGCGCCCGCACCCGATCGGCACCTACGAGAGTCCGGTGCGGCTTTCGAAACCCGCCGGTGCCGGCCTGCCGGTGACCTACGTCGCCTACACCGCCCCGGCGCTCGCCTCGATCGAGCCGAGCCGGCAGCGGGCCAAGGCCAAGGCCGGGTGGGAGTACCGCGAGCTCGCCGTGCCGCACGATGTCGAGGTGCCGAATCCCGAGAGGGTGGTCGAGGTGCTGGCGGGGGTGGGCTAGGACGTGCGCGTGCCCTGGCTCCGCGGCCTGCCGCTGCGCTCCTGAAATCCTCCGCGTCATTCCGGGGCCGCGACGCGAAGCCCGGAATCCAGACGCTCGGGACGAGCAGAACGGAGCGGAACGCGGTCCGCTTCCCTCCCGATCTCCTGCGGTTCCGGATCCCGGGCTCCGCTGCACGGCCCCGGGATGCTGGGAGGGGATGTCGGGGAGGGGATGAGATCGCGTCGTTCGCAACGACCCGATCTCACGCCGCCTTGCCGGTCGGCAGGGAAGCGGCGGCGGGCGCCACCGCGACGGTCTCGTCCTCGCCCTCGCCCTCACCCTCCTGCATCTCCCCCTGCCAGCGGGCGACCGCCGCGGTGGCGAGCCCGTTGCCGAGCACATTGGTGACGGTGCGGCCCATGTCGAGGATCTGGTCGACGCCCATGATCAGCAGGATGCCGGCGGCGGGCAGGCCGAACATCGGCACGGTCGCGGCCACCACCACCAGCGAGGCGCGCGGCACGCCGGCGATGCCCTTGCTGGTCACCATCATGACGAGCAGCATGGTCAGCTGCTCGGTGATGCCGAGATGGATGCCGAAGGCCTGGGCGATGAACAGCGAGGCCAGAGCCTGGTACATCATCGAGCCGTCGAGGTTGAACGAATAGCCGAGCGGCAGCACGAAGCCGGTGACCCGCGGCCGCACGCCGAACCGCTCCAGCACCTCGACGGTGCGCGGGAAGGCGGCCTCGCTGCTCGCGGTCGAGAAGGCGACGATCATCGGGGTGCGCAGCAGGCGCAGGAGCCGCACGACGCTGGTGCCGAGCACCAGCCAGCCGGCGCCGATCAGGAGCGCCCACAGGATGGCGAGTCCGAGATAGAACACGGCGATGAACTTGCCGTAATCGACCAGCACGCCGAGGCCCTGGATGGTGACGACCGAGGCCATGGCCGCGAAGACGGCGAGGGGGGCCACCTGCATCACCGCATCGGTGACCTTGAACATCACCTGGGCGAGACCGTTCAGCATGTGGACCATCGGGTCGGCGTAACGGCGGTCGATCGCGCTGAGGCCGAAGCCGAAGAACAGCGAGAAGACCAGGATCTGCAGCACCTCGTTCGTCGCCATCGCCGAGACGATGCTGGTCGGGAAGACGTGGGTGATGAACTCGCGCAGGTCGATCGAGGCGGCCTTCAGGCCGGTCTGCGCGCCGGCGTCCGGCAGCGGCAGGCCGAGGCTGGCGCCGGGCTGGAAGAGGTTGGCGACGAGGAAGCCGAGCGACAGCGAGACGATCGACGCGGTCAGGAACCAGCCCATGGCAAAGCCCGCGACGCGACCGACCGCCCTGGTGTCGCCGAAGCTCGCGATGCCCGACACGATGGTGGCGAAGACCAGAGGCGCAATGATCATCTTGATCAGCCGCAGGAAGATGTCGGTGCCGATGGTGAAATAGCCGGCGATCTCCTTCGCTTCGGCGGGGCTTCCCGCCATGCCGTGCAACACCGCGCCGACGGCGACGCCGAGGGCGAGGCCGATCCCGGTATAGAGCGTCAGCCGGCCCGAGCGTCCGGTCGATTCCACCTGTGCCATGTCTATGGTCCTCCCGAGGGTGAACGGATGTGCGGCAAGGCCCCCGGGCGCGACTGCGCGCGCCCGAGGTTTCCCGCGGATGTCTGGCGTTTCCGTCCGTGACTAAGTGGCGAGGGATCAGATCGCCGTGAGGGCCTGCGGGCGCGTCAGCCGGTCGGGTTGCAGCACCCTGTCGAGCTGGTCGCGGGCCATCAATCGCTTCTCGAGCACGAGGTCGTAGACGCCCCGGCCCGTGGCATGTGCCTCCATAGCGATCGCTGTGGCGTTGCGATAGCCAATATAGGGGTTGAGCGCCGTCACGATGCCTATCGATTGTTCAACGCTGGCTCGCAGCCGCTCGCGATTGGCGGTGATGCCGCGCACGCAATGGAGGTCCAGGGTACGGCAGGCCGCCTCCAGATGGGCGAGGCTGCGGAACAGGCTGTAGGCGATCACCGGCTCGAAGGCGTTGAGCTGGAGCTGGCCTCCTTCCGCCGCAAAGGAGATCGTCACGTCGTTGCCGATCACCTCGAACGCCACCTGGTTGACGACCTCCGGGATCACCGGGTTGACCTTGCCGGGCATGATCGAAGACCCGGCCTGGCGCGCCGGCAGGGTGATCTCGCAGAAGCCCGCCCGCGGGCCGCTCGACAGCAGGCGCAGGTCGTTGCAGGTCTTCGACAGCTTGACGGCGACGCGCTTGAGCACCCCGGACACCTGCACGAAGGCGCCGCAATCCTGCGTCGCCTCCACCAGGTCTTCCGCGGTCACCAGGGGAATCCCGGTGATGGCCGAGAGCCGCTCGCGCACCAGCCCGGCATAGAGCGGGTGGGCGGTGATGCCGGTGCCGATCGCGGTCGCGCCCATGTTGATCTCGCGGATCAGCAATTCGGCCTCGCCCAGCCGCGCCTCGTCCTCGGCCAGCATCCGGGCGAAGGCGCCGAATTCCTGGCCCAAGGTCATCGGCACCGCGTCCTGGAGCTGGGTGCGGCCCATCTTGAGGATGTCGCGGAACTCGTCCGACTTCGCCGCGAAGCTCGCCCGCAAGCCGGCCATCGCCGCGACGAGGCGCCGGATCGCCCCGATCCCGGCGATCTTGAGCGCCGTCGGGTACACGTCGTTGGTGCTTTGGCCCATGTTGACGTGCTCGTTGGGGTGGAGCCGGCCGTAATCACCGCGCGCGGCGCCGAGCAGTTCGAGCGCCCGGTTGGCGATCACCTCGTTGGCGTTCATGTTGGTCGAGGTGCCGGCCCCGCCCTGGATCTGGTCGACGACGAACTGGTCGTGCAAGGCGCCGCCGCGGATCTCCAGGCAGGCTGCCACGATGGCGTCGCAGCGTTCCGCATCGAGAAGCCCGAGCTCGCGGTTGGCCAGCGCCGCCGCCTGCTTGATCGCCGCGAGCGCCTGGATCAGGTCGGGGCAGGTCGCGAGGGTCGTGCCGGTGATCGAGAAATTCTCGACGGCGCGCAGGGTGTGGATGCCGTAATAGGCGGAGGCCGGTACCTCGCGGTCGCCGAGAAGATCGTGCTCGATGCGGGTCGAAACGTCGGACAAGGGACTCTCCTGGCATGCGGCCGCGATCCGGCCTGCCGGATGGCGGGCGGGGCTGAGGCCGCGTCGACGGAATGATCGGGGCCGGGATCGCGCTGGCCGGCTCGAAGACGAGCGGCGGCGTCACCGGATGGCGGTGGGATAAGCCCAGGCGCCGCACCGCGCCAATGCTATGTTTGCCGGCAACTATTCCGGATCCGAATAGTTTGGCGGATCCTCTGCGGCGACTGCCCAGACCTCGTCGAGGAAGGGGCGATGGCGCTCGGCGCTGCGATAGAGCCGGATGTCCATCGGCAGCTCGCGGCCGAGCACCGTCAGGGCGCCGGCGCGGATCTCGGCCTCGATCAGGCTGCGCGGCAGCCAGGCGATGCCGTGGCCGCCGAGCGCCATCGAGCGCAGGGCCTCGGCCATCGAGTTCTCGTTGGTATGGACCGGGTAGGTCGCCGGCGCGTCCTCACCGGATTGCGCGATGGCGGCCAGCCGCCCGAGGAACGAGCCGCGGGAATATTGCAGCAACGGCAGGCGGCCCCTCGCATCCGGCACCAGCCCGCGGGGGGAGACCACCGCCGCCAGGCTGTCGCGGCCGACGATGCGGCAGGGATAGCGCTCGGGATCGAGCGGGATCGGGATGCCCGGATGGTGATAGGTCAGGAGCAGGTCGTAGCCGCCCTCGACCAGCGCCTGAACGCAGATGTTGAAGTTGTCGGGCAGCACCCGGCTCGCCACCGGCCCGAGGGCGTCGCGGATCCGGCCGAGCCAAGCCGGCAGGAACGACAGGCAGAGCGAGTGGAGCGCCGTGATCGTCACCACCGGCAGCCCGGCGCCGTCGCTGCGGGCCCGGAAGTCGGCGCGGCTCAGGGTGAGGAGCCGCACCACCTCCTCGGCGGTCTCGAGGAACTGGCGCCCGTCGGCGGTCAGCGTGATCGGGTAGGTGCTGCGGTCGAGGAGCGCGGTGCCGAGCCAGACTTCGAGCGAGCGGATGCGCCGGCTGAACGCCGACTGGGTGACGGCGCGGGCTTCCGCCGAGCGCGAGAAGCTGCGGGTCTCGGCGAGGCTCAGGAAGTCCTCGATCCACTTGAGTTCCATTGCGGGTCGTCCAGGTGAGCGGGGCTGGCGTTTCCCGCGCCGCCCCACACTACGAGAGCCAGCGAGGCAAGACACCAATCCGCGCCCCAACACCCACCGGGTCATTCCGCGGCCGCGCAGCGGAGCCAAGAAACCGGAATCTCAGATGGACAGGACGAGGCGGAACGCTCGCGACTCATCCGCCATGATCAGCGGTTCTGGATCCCGGGCTCGGCTGCGCGGCCCCGGGATGACCCTGTGAGGCGGGCAGGCGAGACGTCGTTCCGATAAGGAGTCGGCGGGCGGATCCTCGCCGAACAGGCGCGCCATCCACACGTCGGGCGTGAAGCGCACGGCACGGTGGCGCTGCTCCAAGTCTCGCGCCAGGGTCGTCTTGCCCGAGCCCAGGAAGCCGAACAGGAGGTGGGCGGTCGGCATGATCTTCGGGGACGCAGTCAGGTTGCACCATATCCGATACGTCCGCAGCGCGCGCTATCCGCGCCGAGGTTCACTCACGGGCCCTGAGCTCTTCGTACGAGACCATCACGTGCTCGCGAAAAGCCGGCCGCTTCGAAAGCATATCGTAGTATCGACGAAGCGCCGGCCGATCCTGACGGTCGATCGGGATGTCGAAGTAGCGGTAGAGCACGTGCCCAAATTGGATGTCGGCCAAGGTAAATTCGTCGCCGGCCAAGTAGGTTTTGCGCGAGAGTTGTGCCTCCGCGATACTCAAGAGATTGTCCAGCTTTGTCACCGCGTGGCGGATGGCGGTGGGGTCCTGCCTGGAGGGCGGCGTTCGAACGACCTGCCAGAAAATCGGGACCGTGAAGCCGAGGGTGACGTTGATCTTGGACCATTCGGCCCACTGATCGATTCGGGCCCGCACAACGCTGTCCGTCGGCCAGAACGGCGCCGCGCCGTACCGCCCAGCGAGATACCGCAGGAGGGCGCCCGTTTCCCACAGCGGTTCGCCGCCTCCGTCGCGGAGGACGGGTACGGTTCCGTTCGGGTTCATCGCCAGGAAGGCCGGCGTATCGGTGCCGCCGTAGATGTGCCCTGCGTCGTGCCGCTCATAAGGGAGGCCGAGTTCCCCGATGCACCACATGAGCGCCTGAACGTTGGACGACGTCTTCCGTCCCCAGACCGTCAACATCGGTATCTTCCCTGAAGACGGGCCGGCTCGCACGAGCACATCATGCCGACGGGATGGTCGTCTGGACAGGGCGGCGGGTCGGGATTTTCGTCATCGGCTGTCGGTCGGCTCGTTCGACAGCCGCGCAGCGGGATGGCTAATCCAGCCCCAACCCCTTCTTCAACCACGCCGCGTAATGCCCGGCGATATACGTCACCCGCCGACGCTCCGAAGCCGGATCGTACCACGCGCCGCCCGAACTCGCATTGGTGGCCGAGAGCTGCGGATGGCGCAGCAGCACGGTGCCGGCGCGGTCGACCACCAGGGCCTCGCCCTCGAGATAGTCGGTGTTGGTGGCGTTGCCGCCGCCGAAGCGGGTCTCGCTGCCGGCATAGGGATTGAGCGAGACGCCGGTGACCCGCACGACGAGCGTCGGGCCCGGGCCGCCGACGCGATCGGCGAAGGTTCTGGCGAGGGCAGCCTGCAACTCTCCCCGGACATTCTCGGCATAGGGGCCGAGGCCGCGGGCGAGAAGGGGGCGGACATCGACCTGGATGCCTGAGAACCGTGTCGCGGGCGGCAGGGTCGCGTCCTGCGCCAGAGCCGGCGCGGCGACCGCCATCAGGGCGGCCGCGATCAGGGACTGGCTCCAGCGCAGCATCGGCGTCGTCTCCACGGCGGCCGACGGGGCCACCTCGTGCGAGACGAGATAGCCCTAGGCTACCGTTCCGGCAACGCTTCGGCGGGTCAGGCGCCGAACTGGATGCCGACGACCTCGTAGGACTTGCCGCCGCCCGGGGTGACGACCTCGACGGTGTCGCCGACGCCCTTGCCGATCAGCGCGCGGGCGATCGGCGAGGTGATCGAGACCCGACCGGCATGCACGTCGGCCTCGGGCTCGCCGACGATCTGGTAGGTCTTCTCCTCCTCAGTGTCCTCGTCGATCAGCTTGACGGTGGCGCCGAACTTGACCTTGGTGCCCGAGAGCTTGGCGACGTCGATGACCTCGGCGCGGGAGATCAGGCTCTCCAGCTCCAGCACCCGGCCCTCGTTGTGGGACTGGGCCTCCTTGGCGGCGTGGTACTCGGCATTCTCCGACAGGTCGCCGAGCGCGCGGGCTTCCGAGATCGCCTGGATGATCCGCGGACGCTCCTCCTGCTGGCGGCGCTTCAGCTCCGCTTCCAGAGCCGCGAACCCCCGTACCGTGATCGGAACCTTGTCCATCGTCGTCGTCTCGCGTCACAAATAATCGGCCCGGCGGGAGGGTGAGCCTCCCGACCGGGCCTGTTTCCGATTGTCTCGCGCGGGCGCGAGGGGATGAGATAGGCCGCTTCCGCGGTCTTTCGACTTAAGCCGCGAAATATTCCTGCAGGGCCCGGACCTCGAGATCACCCCCGAGATAGGCCTTGATCCCCTCGGCGGCCGCCATCGCTCCCGCGAGAGTGGTGTAGTACGGCACTTTATGCAAGAGGGCGGCCCGGCGCAGGGACCGGGAGTCGGAGAGCGCGCCCGCCCCTTCCGTGGTGTTGAACACCAGGTGGATCTCGCCGTTCTTGATCGCGTCGACCACGTGCGGCCGGCCCTCCAGCACCTTGTTGATGCGGGCGCAGGGAACGCCGTTCTCGGCGAGGTAGCGCTGGGTGCCGGCGGTGGCGAGCACCGTGAAGCCGAGCTCGGCGAGGAGCTGGATCGCCGGCAGGATGCGCGCCTTGTCGTCGTCGCGCACCGAGACGAAGACCGTGCCGGCCTTCGGCACCTGGGTGCCGGAGCCGAGCTGGCTCTTGGCGAAGGCGACGCCGAAGCCGCGGTCGAGGCCGATCACCTCGCCGGTCGAGCGCATCTCCGGCCCGAGCAGCACGTCGACCCCGGGGAAGCGGGCGAACGGGAACACCGCCTCCTTGACCGCGATGTGCGGCAGCGTCTTGGGCTTGAGGCCGAAGGTGGCGAGGGGCTCGCCCGCCATCACCCGGGCGGCGATCTTGGCGATCGGCTCGCCGATCACCTTGGCGACGAACGGCACGGTGCGCGAGGCCCGCGGGTTGACCTCCAGGACGTAGATCTCGCCGTCCTTGATCGCGTATTGCACGTTCATCAGGCCGCCGACTTCCAGCGCCAACGCGAGGCCGCGGGTCTGGCGCTCCAGCTCGGCGATGGTCTCCGGCGACAGCGAGCGCGGCGGCAGCGAGCAGGCGGAATCGCCCGAGTGGATGCCCGCCTCCTCGATGTGCTCCATGATGCCGGCGATGAACACGTCCTTGCCGTCCGAGACGGCGTCAACGTCGACCTCGATCGCGTCCGACAGGTAGCGGTCGAACAGGAGCGGGTTCTTGCCCAGCACCGTGTTGATCTGGCCGGTCTTGTCGTTGGGGTAGCGCGCCTTGACGTCCGACGGGATCAGGCTCGGCAGGGTGTCGAGCAGGTAGTCGGCGAACTGGGTCTCGTCGCGGATGATCGCCATCGCGCGCCCGCCGAGGACGTAGGAGGGGCGCACCACGAAGGGCAGGCCGAGATCGGCGGCGATCAGCCGGCTCTGCTCCACCGAGTAGGCGATGCCGTTCTTCGGCTGCTTGAGGTGCAGCTTGTCGAGCAGGCGCTTGAAGCGGTCGCGGTCCTCGGCGAGGTCGATCGCATCGGGCGAGGTGCCGAGGATCGGCACGCCGGCCTCCTCGAGGGCGCGGGCGAGCTTCAGCGGGGTCTGGCCGCCGAACTGCACGATCACGCCGTGCAGCGTGCCGGCCTGGCGCTCGGTCTCGATGATCTCCAGCACGTCCTCGGCGGTCAGCGGCTCGAAGTAGAGCCGGTCCGAGGTGTCGTAGTCGGTCGATACCGTCTCCGGGTTGCAGTTGACCATGATGGTCTCGTAGCCCGCATCGGTGAGCGCGAAGCAGGCGTGGCAGCAGCAATAGTCGAACTCGATGCCCTGGCCGATCCGGTTCGGGCCGCCGCCGAGGATGATGACCTTCTTGGCGTCCGAGGGCTGCGCCTCGTCGGCCACGGTCCCCGCGAAGGGGGCGACGTAGGTCGAGTACATGTAGGCGGTCGGCGACTTGAACTCGGCCGCGCAGGTATCGATCCGCTTGAAGACCGGCCGCACCGACAGGGCCCGGCGGGCGGCGCGCACGGCGCCCTCGTCCATGCCGGCGAGCACGGCGATGCGCGAGTCGGAGAAGCCCGCCGCCTTGAGCTGGCGGAAGGCGCCCGGGGTCTTCGGCAGGCCGAAGCGCTTCACCTTGGTCTCGAGGTCGATGATGCCCTGGAGCTGCTCCAGGAACCACGGGTCGATCTTGCACGAGGCGTGGACCTCCTCGTGGCTGACGCCGAGGCGCAGGGCCTGCGCCACCTTGAGGAGGCGATCCGGGGTCGGGGTGCCGATCGCCGCCTTGATGGCGTTGCGGTCGTCGCCCTTGCCCAGCCCCTCGATCTCGATGTCGTCGAGGCCGGTGAGACCCGTCTCCAGCGAGCGCAGGGCCTTCTGGAGCGACTCGGCGAAGGTCCGGCCGATCGCCATCGCCTCGCCGACCGACTTCATGGCGGTGGTCAGCGTCGGCTCGGCGCCCGGGAACTTCTCGAAGGCGAAGCGCGGGATCTTGGTGACGACGTAGTCGATCGTCGGCTCGAACGAGGCCGGGGTGGCCCCGCCCGTGATGTCGTTGGCGATCTCGTCGAGGGTGTAGCCCACCGCGAGCTTCGCCGCGACCTTGGCGATCGGGAAGCCGGTCGCCTTCGAGGCGAGCGCCGAGGAGCGCGAGACGCGCGGGTTCATCTCGATGACGATCATCCGGCCGGTGGCCGGGTCGACGGCGAACTGCACGTTCGAGCCGCCGGTCTCGACGCCGATCTCGCGGAGCACCGCGAGCGAGGCGTCGCGCATGCGCTGGTATTCCTTGTCGGTCAGCGTCAGCGCCGGGGCCACGGTGATCGAGTCGCCGGTGTGCACCCCCATCGGGTCGACGTTCTCGATCGAGCAGACGATGATGCAGTTGTCCGCGCGATCGCGGACGACCTCCATCTCGTACTCCTTCCAGCCCAGAACCGATTCCTCGATCAGGACCTCGTTGGTCGGCGAGGCGTCGATGCCGCGCTCGACGATGTCGAGGAATTCCTCGCGGTTATAGGCGATGCCGCCGCCGGTGCCGCCCATCGTGAAGGACGGCCGGATGATCGCCGGCAGGCCGACCTCGGCGAGCGCGACGAGCGCCTGGCCGAGCGCATGCTCGCCGTAGCGCTTGCGCCGGTCGTTCTCGGCCGAGGCCCACTTCTTCTCGAACGCCGCGAGCGCCGCCTTGCGGGAGGCCTCGTCGCCCTCGGTCGCCTCGATGCGGGCCACCTCGGCGAGGTACTTCTCGCGGTCGGCCTTCTTGGCGGCCGAGGCGTTGGCGAGCGCCGATTTCGGCGTCTCCAGGCCGATCTTGGTCATGGCGTCGCGGAAGAGGCTGCGGTCCTCCGCCTTGTCGATCGCCTCGGCGGTGGCGCCGATCATCTGGACGCCGAACTTCTCCAGCACGCCCATCCGCTTGAGCGAGAGGGCGCAGTTCAGCGCGGTCTGGCCGCCCATGGTCGGCAGGAGGGCATCGGGCCGCTCCTTCTCGATGATGCGGGCGACGATCTCCGGGGTGATCGGCTCGACGTAGGTGGCATCGGCGAGATCCGGATCGGTCATGATCGTCGCCGGATTCGAGTTGACCAGGATGATCCGGTAGCCTTCCTCGCGCAGGGCCTTGCAGGCCTGCGTCCCGGAATAGTCGAACTCGCATGCCTGCCCGATGACGATCGGGCCCGCGCCGATGATGAGGATGGAGGAGAGATCGGTGCGCTTGGGCATCGGACGCTTCAGACTCGTGCGGCGCGCTGCCTCGTTCCTCGGAACCGGCCTCTCAACCTGGTCAGGGCGGCGGGGCGGGAGCGGAACGGAAGGAGGCGGCGGGGATTGCGTTGGGCGCCCTTAGCATAGGCGTACAGATCAGGGGAAGGGCGTGCCCGAGCCCAGGGATGGAGGAGACATGGACGAAACGGACATGGACCCAGGGGCAGATGCGCGCTGGACGCTGGTCACCGGCGCGTCGAGCGGAATCGGTGTGGCGATCGCCCGGGCCTTCGCCGCGCGGGGCCGCCCGCTGGTGCTGAGCGCCCGGCGCGCGGAGTGGCTGGAGGCGCTGGCTGCCGCACTGCCGGTGCCGGTCGTCGTGGTGCCGGCCGATCTCGCGCGGCCGGACGGGCCTGAGTCCCTGCTCGCTTCGGTCGGGGCGCGGGGGATCGCCCTCCATACCCTCGTCAACAATGCGGGCTTCGGCCTGCGCGGCCGGTTCGCGACCCTGCCGGAGCGGGACCAGGCCGAGATGGTGGCGGTGAACGTCGCGGCGCCGACGGTCCTCACCCGTCGGGTCCTGCCGGGCCTGATCGCGCGGCGAAGCGGCGGCATCCTCAACGTCGCCTCGGTGGTGGGCTACCTGCCCGGGCCCAACATGGCGGCCTACTACGCCACCAAGGCCTACCTGCTCTCGCTCTCGGAAGCCCTGTACGAGGAGGCGCGGCCCCACGGCGTGACCGTCACGGCCGTCTGTCCCGGCGCCACCGCGACGGAGTTTTCGGCGAGGGCCGATGTCGGCGGCACCAAGCGCTTCACCGGGAACGTGATGACGGCGGAGGCCGTGGCCGAGGCGGCGGTCGCCGGGTACCTCGCCGGGCGGGCGGTCGTGATCCCGGGCGCGGCCAACCGGGCGGCGGTGCTCGGCGCCCGCCTGATGCCGCGCTGGCTCAGCCGAAAGGTGGCGGCTCGCCTGCAAGGATGAACGGATTCCGCCGTTTTCGGGTCATCTTCGGTTCAGTGCTCGGGGCTAGACAGGGGCGATGCGGGTTTCCCCGCCCGTTCTCACCGGGTTGCGTCGTGGCGAGAGAACAGACATCGAATCCCCGGGCCGGCGACGTGCTGGCGGTCCTTGCGCGGCAATTCCTCGCTTACGTCGGCGTGAGCCTCGCGGCGCTTGCCGTCCACTACGCCCTGCTCGCCGCCCTGGTCGAGACCGGCCGCGCCGAGCCGGTACCGGCGGCGCTGGCCGGCTACCTCGCCGGGGCAGTGGTGTCGTACGGGCTCAACCGTCGCCTGACCTATGCCAGCGATCGGCCCCATGCCGAGGCGACCTGGCGCTTCGGCGTGGTGGCGGCGATCGGCTTCGGGCTGACCTGGCTGATCATGGCCGGGCTGACCCGCGGCTTCGGCCTGCCCTACCTGGCGGCGCAGGGGCTGGCGACCGGGGTGGTGGTGTTCTGGAACTTCCTCGGCCACCGGGTCTGGACCTTCGCAGGCCGGCCGGTGGCGGTGCTGTCGGAAGAAGCGACGGGGATGCGGTGAGGCGTCGTCCGCGATTTGCCGACAGACCGGATGACGGTGTCCCGTAAGCCCCCCCGTCCCGGACGACGGAAGCGGAGCGGGAAGGCGATCCGGGACAGCGAAGGGTCGAACGACGGTTCCGCCTTCCCGTCACATCTCCATCTCCGCCGCCTCCCGCCCGACCCCTGCCCGCCCTGCCCGAACGTCCACCTGCCCCTCCCGGGCGATCGCCGCCGCGAACAGGGCGCGCAGGGTCGTCGCCAGGGTCCGGAGGTCATGGTGACGCGCGACGCGGGCGCGGCCGGTGCGGCCCATCGCGGCGAGCGTCGCGTCGTCGGCCCGCAGGATGTCGCGCAGAGCGCCGACCAGCGCCGCCCCGTCCCCCGGGGGCACGATGCGACCACAGGCGTCGTCCACCAGTTCCGGGATGCCCGCGACCGTCGTGGTCACCACCGGCCGCTCCAGGGCCAGCGCCTCGAGCAGCACGATCGGAAGCCCCTCGGCGAAGCTCGGAAGCACCAGGGCGCGGGATGCGGCGATCGCGGCGCGCACCGTCTCGCTGCTCTGCCAGCCCCTCAGCTCGATCAGGTCGCCGACGCCGTTGCGGGCGATCTCGGCCTCGATCGCCGGGCGGCTCTCGCCGTCGCCGATCAGCACGAGGCGGAACGGCGCCTCGGTGGTGCGCAGGGCCGCCACCGCCGCCGGCAGGAACACCTGCCCCTTCTGCGGGCAGAGCCGGCCGACGCAGACCAGGGTCCGGCTCATCGAGGCCGGCCGGACGGACGGCACGAATTCCGCGAGGTCGAGGCCGCAGCGCGCCACCGCGATCCGGTCGCGATACTGCGTCCCCCCGAAGCGCAGGAGCTGGGCGCGGCAGAAATGCGAGATCGCCACCGCGAAGGCGGCGCCCGAGAGCTTGACGGCGAGGCCGTCCTCCGCCGCGGTCAGGAACTCGTCGGGGCCGTGGGCGGTGAAGCTGTAGCTGGGCCCCCCCATGGTCCGGGCGATCAGCGCCACCGCGGTGGCGTTCGACGAGAAGTGGACGTGGGTGTGGGCGATGCCCTCGCGGCGCAGGGCGCGCAGGAAGTACGTTGCCTCCAGGAGATAGGCCGCGTGGCGCACCGCGCCGCCGCCGGAGCGGGCGAGCCGCGCCGCGAGCCAGGCGCCGCGAAACAACGCCGCCGGATCGGTCCCCGCCTGCCGCAGGGCCGCGAAGGCCAGCCCGAGCAGGTTGCCGCTGAGGATGTAGTGGGTGCGGGCCTGGTCGGCGATGTCGAGGGGGTCGACGAGGGGCAGGTGCCAGCGCCGGAGCGCGAACCGCCGCACCGTCACGCCCTGCGCCTCGAGGGCCGCCATCTCGCGCCGGATGAAGGTCGAGCTCGTCACCGGGGCGGTGTTGACGAGGTAGGCGACCGTCATGGCGGGCGTCATGGCAGGCGTCATGGCGTGTGGCGTGCCGGCGGTCGTGCCCACCGTCTCATGGGCGGCGGTCTCCTTCGGGACGGTCTTCATGGGCCGGCGCTCTCCCGCGTGCCGTCTCGCGCGCGGGTGGCGTCCCGCGCCGCGCGATCATGGGCTGGAAATCATGGCCAGCAGCCTAGGGGCTGCCTTCCCGCACGTGAGCGGTGGAATTCGGCGGCGGCCCCGCCCCGAAGGGCGGCCGGGTTTACGTCTTTCGGAGATCCCGGCGCCGACGATTGCGACGCTTACCCTGCGGGCGGGGGCGGATAGCCTGGATGTCGAGGCCGCCCGGTGCGGCGAAGACGTGGGTCGAGACCCGGCACGGCCATGCAGCGCCCCCTGATCATCCTCGGCACCGGCGGCAACGCCCTCGACATCCTGGACCTCGTCGAGAGCCGGCCCGGCCACGCGCCGTCGCCCTGGCGGGTGGCGGGCTTCCTCGACGATGCCCGGCCGGAGGGTGAGCGGGTCGCCGGATTGCCGGTGCTCGGACCGCTGGCGGCGGCGAGGCGCCTTGCCGAGACCGGCGACGGTGCCTTCGTCAATGCCATCGGCAGCGATGCCAGCCACCGCGAGCGGCTGCGGATCATCGCCGGGACCGGGCTCGACCGCCCGCATTTCGCCACGCTGGTTCATCCCGGCGCCGCGGTCTCGTCCCGGGTGATCGTCGGTCCCGGCAGCTGCATTCATTACGGCGCCAGCATCGGCGGCAACGTCGTGATCGGCGCGCATGTCACCATCGGGCCGGGCGCGACCGTCGGGCACGACACGGTGATCGGCGACGGGGCGGTGCTGGCGCCGGGCTGCATCGTCAGCGGCTTCGTGCGGATCGGACGGTCCTGCTACGTCGGGGCGGGCAGCGCGGTGCGCCAGCGGGTGACGATCGGCGAGCGGGCGCTCGTCGGGCTCGGGGCGGTCGTCCTGCGCGACGTGCCGGCGGGCGCGACCGTGGTCGGCAACCCCGCCCGCACCCTGCGGGCCGGAGCGTGAGCCCGATGCGCGCCCCCCGCGTCTCGGTCGTGCTGCCGCTCCGGGCGGGCTTCCCCGCCGAGCCGGCCCTCGCCTCCGTGAGGGCCCAGACCTTCGGCGATTACGAGGTCCTGGCGGTCGGGGAGGGGGCGGCCGAGGCCGCCGCCGACACCGCCGATCCGCGGGTGCGGGCGTTGCGCCTCGAGGAGGCGGGACGCAGTGCCGCCCGCAACCGCGGCGTGACCGCGGCCCGGGCCGAATGGGTGGCGTTCCTCGATCCCGGCGATGCCTGGCGGCCCGACCACCTCGCCGAGCTCGTCGCCGCGACCCGCTTCGGCGACGCCGTCGCGGTGTTCGGCAACCCGATCCGCCGGGACGGCGGCCGGCCGCTCTTACCAATGAGCGTGCCGGCTTGCCGCGTCTCCGATCCGTTCGACTTCGCGCTCCGGCTCGGCGCCGCGCCCTTCCGGGCGAGCGCCATCCTGATCGAGCGGGCGGCGGCGATCGAGGCCGGGTTGTTTCCCGCCCGCAGCGGCGGCGGTCCGGAGCTCGACCTGTGGGGCCGCCTCGCCCTGCAGGGGGACTTCCGCTACGTCGCCCGGCCGACGGTGGTGCTGGGACCGGTGGTGCCGTCGCGGGCCATGCCGGCCCCGCCGCTGCTCGCCGCGACCTTGGGCACGCTCCTCGCCGAGGGCGCGGTGCCGGCCGAGCTGGCACCCTCCGCCCGGCGCTGCCGCAACCGGCTGATGCTCGACCATGCCCGCCGCCTCGCCGATCTCGGCCGCCCGGCCGAGGCGCGGGCGGTGCTGGCGCGCGACTGCGTCCCGGGCCTCGATCCGGCGCGCTACTGCGCGGCCCTCGTCCGCACCTGGCGGGCCGGCCCCTGGCCGGCGCCGGGGGCGCTCGCCGGCTCGCCCTGACCCTTCGGCCTCGCGATCGTCCCAGCCAATCCCCAGCAAGGGTTTCTTGATGAGCCTCGTCAAGCGCGCCGTCCTGCTCGTCTCGGGCGAGCGCTACCTCGTCCTGTCGATCACCCTGGGCCAGACCGCCCTGGTCTCGCGCCTGCTCACCCCGGAGCAGGTCGGCCTGTCGATGCTCGGGGTCGCGCTGGTGCAGGTCGTCGACGGCGTGCGCGATTTCGGCACCACCAACTACATCATCCACGAGCCGACCACCTCGCAGCAGAGCGCCCGCACCGCCTTCACGGTGCTGCTCGCCCTGTCGCTGGTCTTCGCGGTCGGGCTGTTCGCCTCCGCGGGCCTGTGGGCCGATCTCTACGGCCAGCCGCTGCTCGCCTCCTACCTGCGGGTGCTGTCCTTGAGCTTCCTGCTCGTGCCGTTCTCCGGCCCGCTGATGGCGCTGATGCGCCGGGACTTCCAGTTCGCCGCCCTGATGTGGGTCAATGTCGGCACCTGCCTGACCTACGCCCTGGTGCTCGTCGCGCTGGCCGTCCTCGGCTTCGGGGCGATGAGCTTCGCCTGGGCGATGGTGGCGAGCGCCGCCGCCGCCGTCGCCTTGAGCCTCGCGGTCCGGCCGGAGCCGGGAGTGTACCGGCCGAGCCTCCAGGGCTGGCGCACGGCGCTCGCGATCGGCGGCTGCTCCAGCCTGACGACGCTGCTCAACCGCGCCTACGACCTCCTGCCGATCTTCCTGCTCGGGCGTTTCGGCGGCCCCGACCTCGTCGGCCTCTACGGCCGGGCGCAGGTCGTGAGCCAGCTTCCCGACAAGATGATCCTCGGCAGCCTCGGGGCGGTGATCCTGCCGATGTTCGCCGCCGACCGGCGCGACGGCCGCGCCCTGGCACCGGGCTACCTCGCCTCGATCGGCAACATCACCGGGGTGCTGTGGCCGGTGGCGCTGCTCCTGGCGCTCATCGCCCATCCGGTGGTGCTGGTCCTGCTCGGGTCGCAATGGCTCGCCAGCGTGCCGATCGTCCAGGTCCTGGCGCTCGCCTCGATGCTGACCTTCCCGGCGATGCTGACCTACCCGGTGCTGCTGGCGAGCGGGGGCCTGCGCGACACCCTGACGGCGAGCCTGATCGGCCTGCCGCCGAGCGCCGCCATCCTGTTCGTCTCGGCCTCCGGCGGCCCACTGGCGGTGGCGCTGAGCCAGTTCGTCACCGTGCCGCTCCAGGCCGGAATCGCCCTCTGGTTCATCCGCCGCCGGGTGCCGTTCCGCCTCACCGATTTCGCCGGCGCGCTGCGGATCAGCGCCCTCGTCACCGTCGCCACCGCCCTGCCGCCGCTCGCCGTCCTTGCGCTCTCCGGCCGGGGCTTCGTGCTCACGATCCCGGAAGGCGTGCTCGCCGGGTTCGGCGGCGCCACGGCCTGGCTCGTCGCGATGCTGGTCCTCGACCACCCGGTCGCCAGCCATGTCCGCGAGACGATCCGGCCGGTGGTGCTGGGCGTGCGGGCAAGGACGCGGGCGGTGTGGGCGGGACGGTGAGGCGTGCGCCGTCGAGCCGTCATGGACCGGCGGCAGGCCGGCGTCCCGGGACTATCGGATGACGGGACGATCGGCGCAAGGCGACGCGGACCAGCGGCAACGACGACCTCGCCCAACTCGCGCTCAGGCTGCGTGAGCGCGAGCAGGCGATGGCGAGGGCTGCCGACGCCGCGTGGGCCACCCACCCTTGCCCGGACGACGCGAACGGAGTGGAGGGAGATCCGGGAAGGGGTGGCTCACGGGAGGAATCCGGGTGCGGGCCGGAACTGATCGGACTGCAGGCGGCGCACCCGAAGACCGGCATGCCGTCCTCACGGCTCCCGGATCCCCTCATCCGCCACCTGCATCAGCGGGTACAGGAAATACGCGATCACCCGTTTCTGACCCACCCGGACCTCGCCGGCCACCGCCATGCCGGGGATCAGGCCGGCACCGTGGGGCAGCGCGCGCAACGCCGTGTCGTCGAGGCTGATGCGGGCGCGGTAGAACAGAGCCGGCGGCTGGCCTGGGCCGGGATTGCCGCGCCCCTCCGCGTCGGACGGGAAGGCGTCGCGGCTCACCGTGCGGACATGGCCCGAGACCGTGCCGTGCTTCTGGAACGGGAAGGCGTCGAGCTTGACGCGGGCGGGCTGCCCCGCCGCGACGTGGCCGATGTCGCGGGGGTGGACCATCACCTCGGCCTCCAGCGGGCTGCCCGCCGGCACCAGGGTGAACAATGGCTCGGCCTGCTTCGCCACCGAGCCGGCGCCGCGCTGGGCGATGTCGAGGACGATGCCGTCGGCCGGCGCCGTCAGCGTCACGAGCTGGCGGCGCAGGGTCGCCTTGCGCAGCTCTTCCGCCGCCACCGTGCGCTTCTCGCGGGCCTCGACCAGCGCTTCGAGCACGGTGCGGCCGGTCTCGTCGAGGAAGGCCTGGCGCTGGGCGGTGGCCTTGGCGAGGTCGTGGCGCGCTTCCACCTGCGCGCCACGGGTGCGCACCAGCGAGGATTCGACGTCGAGGCGGGCGTCGCGGGTCTGGAGCAGGTTGAGCTTCGAGCCGATCTGCTGTTCGAGCAGCGTCGTGCGCATGCCCTCGATCTCGCGCAAGCCATCGAGGCGGGCGAGCAGCACGCTCTCCTCGCGGCGGTTGCGGTCGAGGCTCGACTGCGCCCGGGCCAGCTCCTCGTCGAGGCCGCGCAGGCGGCTCTCGCGCAGGGCCTTGCGCTGGCGGGCGAGGCGGGATTCGAGCGCCTGTTCCGGCCGGGCCATGTCGAAGGCGGCCTCGCGCTCGTCGAACTCGGCCTCGAGCCGGGCCACCAGGGCCTCCGCCGCGGCGAGCCGGGCGGTGAGCTGCTGCACGTCGGCCTCGCTGAAGGTCGGGTCGAGGACGGCCAATGTCTCGCCGGCCTTGACCGACTGGCCGACCGCGACGGCGATCGCGCGGATCGAGGCCGTCTCCAGCGGCTGGACGACGATGTTCGGCACCGTGGTCACGAGCCGGCCCCGCGCGCTCGCGATCTCGTCGATCTCCGACAGGCACGACCAGGCCACCCCGGTCGCCAGCAGGGCGGCGACGGCATAGAGCGTCGCCCGGGCGACCCGCGGCGGTGCCCGCTCCTCGACCGCCAGCGCGTCGGGCTGGAACTCCGAGACCACGGCCGGCCGGCGCCGGGAAGGCAGGACCACGACCTCGCCGCGGGGCGGGGCCTTGGGGGCGGCGGCCGGGTCCGAGCCCGGCACGGAGGCGAGGGGCGGCCGGGCCGCGTCGTCAGGCTTTGGGGCGCTCATGCGGCCTGCCTCGTCTGCTGGTTCCACAGGTGGCGGTAGGTCGTGCACGAGGTCAGCAGCTGGTCGTGGCGCCCGGTCGCGACGAGGCGCCCGCCGTCGATCACCAGGATCGCGTGGGCATCGACCAGGGTGGCGAGGCGGTGCGAAACGATCAGCACCGTGCGGCCCCGGGCGATGCGGCGCAGGTTGCGCCGGATGATCGCTTCGCTGTCGGGATCGAGGGCGCTCGTCGCCTCGTCGAGGATCAGCAGCCGCGGATCCGTCACGAGCGCCCGCGCGATGGCGAGGCGCTGGCGCTGGCCGCCCGAGAGATTGGAGGCGTTCTCCTCCAGCATCGTCTCGAAGCCGCGCGGCAGGCGCTCGATGAACTCGTCGGCTCCGGCGGCGCGGGCGGCCTCGGCGATCTCCTCGAAGCTCGCCGAGGGCTTGGCCGCCGCGATGTTCTCCCGCACCGTGCCGCGGAACAGGAAGCTGTCCTGGAGCACCACGCCGACCTGGCGGCGCAGATGAGCGAGGTCGATCTCGCGGATGTCGTGCCCATCGATCCGCACCAGTCCCTGCTGGACCGAATAGAGGCGCTGGATCAGCCGGGTGATGGTGGTCTTGCCCGAGCCGCTGCGCCCCACCACCCCGACGATGCTGCCGGCCTCGAGCGTGAACGACACCGCATCGAGGGCGGGCGGCCGGTCCGGCCCGTAGGCGAAGCGCACGTCCTCGAAGGTGATCTCGCCGCGCAGCGGCGGGCACAGGCCGCGGGAGGGCCCCTCGGATTCGGGTGCCCGGTTCATCACCTCGCCGAGCATCCGCACCGAGAGCGCGACCTCCTGGTACTCGTGCGCCATGGTGAGCATCTGGACGAGCGGGCCCGAGACCCGGCCGGCCAGCATGTTGAAGGCGACGAGGGCGCCGACGGTCATCGAGCGGTCGAACACGTCGAGCGCGCCGAGGCCGATGATCGCGACGGATGTGAGCTTCTCCAGCAGCCCCGTGACGGCCTGCGCGATGGCCGAGATCCGCTCGACGCCGTAGCGCATCTGCACGGCCTGCGCCGAGGCATCCTCCCACTGGCGGCCCTGCAGCGGCTCCATCGCCAGGGACTTGATCGTGCGCATGCCCTGGACCGATTCGACGAGCAGGGCCTGGCGCTCGCCCTCGGCGTCGTAGAGCGCCTGGAGCCGGCGCCGGAACGGCCCGATCAGCCCGGCGATGGTGAGGGCGACGAGGCCGGTGAAGGCCAGCACCACCAGCGTCAGCTTCGGGCTGTAGAGCAGCAGCACCGGCACGAAGACCAGGAGCGAGCAGGCGTCGAGCGCCGTGGTGAGCAGCCGCCCGGTCAGGAACTCGCGCACCCGCGAGGCCTGCTGCATGTGCTTGACCAGGATGCCCGCCGGCACCTGCTCGAAATGCGCGAGCGGCAGGCCGAGAAGGTGGGCGAAGGTCTTCACCGCGACCCGGATGTCGATGCGGTTCGAGGCGTAGAGCAGCAGGTAGCGCCGCAGGTAAGTGAAGCAGGCCTCGAACACCAGGGCCAGCACCACGCCGCCGGCGAGCACGGTGAGCGTCGCGTAGGATTCGTGGGTCAGCACCCGGTCGATGACGAGCTGCGAGAACAGCGGCACCGCGAGGCCCACCGCGTAGAGCGCGAGCGCCGCCACGATCACGTCGGAGAACAGCCGGCGCTGGCGCAGGATCTCCGGCACGAACCACAGGAGCCCGAACGGCCGGCGGCCGTCGGCGGTGCGGCGCCGGGCCGTCGGCCGCAGCAGCAGCATCTCGCCGGCCCAGGCGGCGCAGAAGGCCGGCTCGTCGAGCAGGAACGGTTCGAGCCGCGCGGCCTTGGGGTCGAACACGATCAGGCGCGGCGCCTCCGCCTGCCGGTCGGCGCCCGTGACGACGACCCAGTTGCCGTTCCGCAGGCGCGCGAGCGCCGGGAAGGCACCGCCGAGATCGGTGAGGCTCGCGAAGGACAGGCGGGTCCGGCCGGCCCGCAGGCCGACCTCCCGCGCCATCCGGGTCAGCCGCGACGGCGAGACCGCCTCGTCCCCGGTCGCGTAGGCATGGGCGAGGCGATCGGGGTCGAGGTCGACGCCGTGGTGGCGCGCGACGGCGACGAGGCAGTGCAGTCCGGTGTCCACGGCGGCGCCCAAGGTCTTCAGGGTTCAGGAGAAGTTCGGCGAGGTGTTGCGCCCCGGGCGGGCGCCGGCGAAGGGCACCGCCTCTCGCGGGGCGAGACCCGGCCCGGCCTGCCCCGGGCTGATGACGCCGGATTCGATCAGGCTGTTCTTGACCTGCTGCATCAGGTCGGCGGCGTTGGCGAAGGCGTCGGCCGGCAGGATCAGGCGCTGGCGCACCACCGGCACCGGGTTGCCGTGGGCGTCGCGCTCGGAGGGCGACAGGCTCATCAGGTCGACCCGGACGATCGAGCCGGTGACGGTGATCTCGCTGATGCCGTCGGTGTAGGATTCGTGGATCATTGTCTATCTCCCCTGTGCGATGGTCATGCCTGGCTGTCGTCTTGTCCCGCCAATTTCCAGCCGTGGTCTCAGGATGAGTTGCGGGTGGGATGACGACGTGGTTACGCGGCCGCCGACGGATTGAACACGACATCCACCCAGTAATTCGTCTTGTTGTAGGTGTTGGTCGGGAACAGGCTGGTGCTGCCATAGGCATAGACGCCATTGGCCGTGGACGGCGCAGTCAGCGGCCCGCTCGTCACCGCGTTGGCGAAGCCGTTGGCGGTCTGCGAGTAGCGGCCGGCATTGGTGTGGTAGGACGCCGTGTAGGTCGCGCCCGGGGTCAGCGTGACCGGGTTCGAGAAGGTGGCGGTCTGCCAGCCGCTGGCAGATTCGTTGGTGAAGGTCGCGGTCGCGAGCTTCTGGCCGCTGCTCGACCACAGCGTCCCGGTATGGGTGCCGGTATCCTGCGTGCCCTTGTAGAACTTGACCGCGCTCACCGAGCCGGCGGTCGAGGCCTGGAACTGCACCCCGAGTTCGACCGCGTTCGGGTCGTTGGTGTTGGTCGCCGCCGGGGTCGCCGAGGACGAGAACAGGCTGAAGGCGCTGGTGCTCGGCGCCGAAACCGTCAGCGCCACGCTGGCCGACGACGTGCCGCCGCGCCCGTCCGAGATCGCGTAGGTGAAGCCGGCCGCGCCCGTGTAGTTGGCGGTCGGCGTGAAGGTGATGGTGGAGTTGGTGGTGTTGAGCGCGACGGTGCCGTTGGTGGCGCCGCTCACGCCCGTCACCGTCAGGGTGTCGCCGTTCGGGTCGGTGTCGTTGGCCAGCAGCGTCGCGGTGGCGAAGGTCACGGCACTGTTGCGAGTCACCGCCGGGCCGGTGTCGTTGACCGCATTCGGCGCCTGGTTGGCGGCGCTGCCGTTGGGATTGAAGACGACGTCGACCCAGTAATTGGTGTTCTGGTAGGTGCTGGTGGGGAACAGGCTGGCACTGCCATAGGCGTAGACGCCGTTGCCGGAGGATGGCGCGGTCAGCGGCCCGTTCGTCACCGCGGTCGAGAAGCCGTTGGCGGTCGTCGAATAGCGGCCGGTATTGCTGTGGTAGGACGCCGTGTAGGTCGCCCCCGGCGTGAGCGTGACCGGGTTCGAGAAGGTGGCGGTCTGCCAGCCGCTAGCGGTCTCGTTGGTGAAGGTCGCGGTCGCCAGCGCCTGGCCGCTGCTCGACCACAGCGTCCCGGTATGGGTGCCGGTATCCTGCGTGCCCTTGTAGAACTTGATCGCGCTCACCGTGCCGGCGGACGAGCTCTGGAACTTCACCCCGAGTTCGGCCGAGTTGCCGTCATTGGCATTGGTCGCGGCCGGGGTCGCCGAGGACGAGAACAGGCTGACCGGGCCGGTGCCGGGGGCCGAGACGGTGAGGGCCACGGTGGCCGAGGCGGTGCCGCCGCGCCCGTCCGAGATCGCGTAGGTGAAGCCGGCCGCGCCCGTGTAGTTGGCGGTCGGCGTGAAGGTGATGGTGGAGTTGGTGGTGTTGAGCGCGACGGTGCCGTTGGTGGCGCCGCTCAC
>NZ_VDDA01000001.1:499793-916167 GCF_006151805.1 Methylobacterium terricola
CGCCGCGCCCGTCCGAGATCGCGTAGGTGAAGCCGGCCGCGCCCGTGTAGTTGGCGGTCGGCGTGAAGGTGATGGTGGAGTTGGTGGTGTTGAGCGCGACGGTGCCGTTGGTGGCGCCGCTCACACCGGTCACCGTCAGGGTGTCGCCGTTCGGATCGGTGTCGTTGGCCAGCAGCGTCGCGGTCGAGAAGGTGACGGCGGTGTCTCTCGTCACCGCCGGGCCGGTATCGTTGACGGCGGTCGGGGCCTGGTTGGCGGCGGCGGCGCCCGGATTGAAGACGACGTCGACCCAGTAATTGGTGTTCTGGTAGGTGCTGGTCGGGAACAGGCTCGATCCGCCATAGGCGTAGACGCCGTTGCCGGAGGACGGCGCGGTGAGCGGCCCGCTCGTCACCGCACTGGAGAAGCCGTTCGCCGTCGTCGAGTAGTGACCGGTATTGGTGTGGTAGGACGCCGTGTAGGTCGCCCCGGCGGTCAGCGCCACCGGGTTCGAGAAGGTGGCGGTCTGCCAGCCGCTCGCCGTCTCGTTGGTGAAGGTCGCGGTCGCCAGCACCTGGCCGGTGCTCGACCACAGCGTCCCGGTATGGGTGCCGGTATTCTGGCTGCCCTTGTAGAACTTGATCGCGCTCACCGTGCCGGCGCTCGAGGCCTGGAACTTCACCCCGAGCTCGACCGCGGCGCCGTCGCTGGTATTGGCGACCGCCGGGCTCGCCGAGGACGGGAACAGGCTGACCGGGGCGGTGCCCGGGGCCGAGACGGTGAGGGCCACGCTGGCCGAAGCGGTGCCGCCGCGCCCGTCCGAGATCGCGTAGGTGAAGCCGGCCGGGCCGGTATAGCCGGTGGTCGGCGTGAAGGTGACGGTGGCGTTCTGGACGTTGAGGGAGACGGTGCCGTTGGTGGCACCGCTCACGCTCGTCACCGTCAAGGGATCGCCGTTCGGGTCGGTGTCGTTGGCGAGAAGCATCGAGGTCTGGATGACCGTCGAGGCGTTCTGGGTGACCGAAAGGCCGCTGTCGTTGACGGCACTCGGCGCCTGGTTCGCCGTCGTGGCGCCGGGGTTGAACAGCACGTCGACCCAGAAATTGGTGTTGTTGAAGGTGCTGGTCGGGAACTGGCTCGAGGTGCCGTAGGCGTAGACGCCGTTCTGGCCGCCGGCCGCGCTGAGCGGGCCGCTGGTCACGGTGCCGTCGAAGTAGCCGACGTCGCTCGAGTAATGCCCGAGCGTCGAATAGTAGGACGCCGTGTAGGTCGCGCCCGCGGTGATCGGGACCGGGTTCGAGAAGGTCGCGGTCTGCCAGCCGTCCGAGGTCTCGTTGGTGAAGGTCGTGGTGGCGAGCTTCTGCCCGGTGCTCGACCACAGCGTCCCGACATGGACGCCGCGGTCGAGGGAGCTCTTGTAGAAGCGGATGCCGCTGATCGTGCCGGCGCTGGAGCTCTGGAACTTGACGCCGAGCTCGACCGGGGTGCTGTCGACGGTGTTGGTGACGGTGGGCTTGGCCGAGCCCGGGAACAGCGTCAGCGACGGCGGCGCCGTCACCGTCAGGCTGCGCCCGGCCGAGGGCGCCTCCAGGTTGACGCTGTCGTCGGTCGCCCGGGTGCGGATCTGGTAGGTCCCGGCAACCTGCGGCGCGAAGGTGTAGCTCCAGGTCTCGTCGCCCGTCGCCGCGCGCCAGGTGACGCCGTTATCGGTCGAGACCTCGACGCCCGCGACCACGCCGCCGCCGGCATCCGCCGCGGTGCCGGTGATCGTGACGGGGGTAAAGGCCGCCACGCTGGAGCCCGTGGTCGGCGTGGAGATCGTCGAGGTCGGCGCGGTGTGGTCGGTCGAGGCGGTGGCGGCCGTCAGGTTCGGGTCGAGGGTCTGGGGCTGCACGCCCATATCGGCGAGCAGGTTGACCATCGCCTGCTGGATCCGAGGATCGGTCGGCGTCTCCTCGTTGTCGTGGTTGGCCGACAGGCCCCAGGACCAGTAGACGGTGCCGGCGCCGAAGACGAGGGCGCCGCTCGGGGCGCGGTAGAGGGTCAGGCTGTGGGTCGCCGTGCCCTTGCCGGTGGTGTTGCCGTAATCCTGGAGGTAGGTCGTCTCGTCCAACGTGGTCGAGGACAGCCGCACCAGCCCGGCCGGGGCCGAGGCGTTGTCGGGCGCCTCGTCCCACTCGTAGCCGAGATAGTTCTTGTTGAGCGAGGCGGTCTGGCCCGGCTGGAGATTGGCGACGCTGGTGTTGCGCCAGAAGCGCTGGTCGGCATCGGCGTACGGCACCGTGATCGTGTCGAGCACGTAGGCATCGACCTGGAACATCGTGCCGGTGAGGGCATTCTCGGGATCGTTGTTGCCCACCGTGCCGGAGGGCCCGCGGGGATCGCGGAACGTGCCGGTCCACTGGTTGGTCGGGTCGAGGTTCTGGGTCGCGCCCCAGGTCTCCTTGTACGACACCAGCGTCCGGTACGGCGTGGCGTCGCTGCTCATGCTGTTGGAAAACCGCGTGCGCCAGTAGACCTCATTGCCGCTCCAGAACGCCATGTTGACGCCGGCGTCGCGGGCCGCCTCGACGTTGTCGCGCTGCGCGCCCGACCAATACTCGTCGTGGCCGACATCCAGGTACATCTTGTGGTTCTTGAGCAAGCTGCCGTAGCGGTCGGCATCGACGCCCGACATGTACGACACGTCGTAGCCGTTCTGCTCCAGCCACATGATCGCCGGGAACTCGGCGCCGTAGATGTAGTCCTGGGGACCGGCCGCGAGGCCGCCGCCCCGGGTGGTGATCGGCCGGTTGTAGCTCACCGCGTAGGCGCGCCCGGCGCCCTGGCCGGTGGCCGGGCCGTTGCCACCGTAGAAGTTGGCCCCGCCCCAGGGATTGTAGGCCTGCCAGGTCTGGTCGGAGGTCTGGAAGATGATGTCGCTGTGGCTCGAATCGTCCCGGACGATGAATGGGATCTCGTTCTCGCCCGCCGTGCCGTCCTGGCGCGTCAGCTTGGCGATGTAGACGCCCGAGACCGCGTCCGCCGGCACGCTCCACGACGCCGAGACCGACCAGTTGCCGGCATCGACCATCCCGGTCGCGGCGTCGCGCAACGGATTCGGCTGGTTCTGCACCCCGGTATGCTGGATCGTGTCGATCTTGCGCGCACCGAGGCCGCCGTAATAGCCGAGCCGGTAGATGTCGATCCGGTAGTTGTTCGAATCCGTGTTGATCTTGAAGCTGACGGTCTTGCCGACATTCGTGCTGATGTCGGTGGCGAAGCCCTCGATGTTGTCGTCGCCGGCGCCGTCGATGCCCCACTCGCTGACCGGGTTGCCGATCTTCTGGTTCTCGAGGACGATCTTGTTGCTGGTCGAGGCGGTGGCGGTGCCGGAGGCCGTCAGCGAGTTGGCGGTCGGGGAATTGGCGGACCCCGCATTCGCGGGCTTGGAGGTCGCCACGGCAGAGGTGATCGGGCCGCTCAACCGGGGGATCTGGGTCTTGGACGGCCCGGCCGCCGCCGTCTCCGCTCCGCCGGGCAGGGTCGTGACGGCGCCCATCGGCGCGCCGCTGCCGTAGCCGGGCAGCTGCCCGTTCGAGGACAGGATATTGCTCGCCCCCAGTTCGAGGATCCGGGACGGGCAGTTCACGTAGCCGCAGGTGCCGCAGCAGAACGCGACATTCGCCGCCGCCGCCGCCGAGCCCGGGGCCACCGCGAGATCCTTCAGGGTCGGGGCCGGCGCGGCCGTATCGGGCGTGCCGCTCGAACCGGCCGGTGCCGCGACCAGGGCCGCGACCTTGCTGCCCGCACCCGCCTCGTCCGCCGACGCACCCGCGCCGGTCCCCGAGGACGATGCATTGCCGCCGGTCTGAACGGGATTGAGCACCGGATCGACGGTCATCTCATCCGAATAGAGCATGGCATCTGCTTTCGACAGGAAGGATTCGCGGTGAGCGGCACTGTCACATTGGAAGCTGAATTCTGAAAGGAGCCTTAGGCCGGCTGCGTACGCAGCCTTTCGGTGGAGGCGAAAACTGTCGCCTACACCTTTCGGCGGTGTTTCATGATTGATCGAGTCGAGCGTTGAGTCGGCGACAGACCGGAGCGCCGCCGAGGCCTGCGCCGCATCGTCGAAAGCGGTCGTCACAAGTCGTACTAGGTCGAGGATCCGGCGTGAGCGTCGCAGCGCCAGTCGCTCCCGCCGCACCGATTGCCGGGTGTCGGGCGCTCGTCTGGGGCCTGAGGCCGCGCCCTGTAATCGTTCGGCGGCTCGCGCGAGCGCAAGGCTCGCCCAACTCACTCGCGTCCGGCCGCCGTCCCATTCTGGGACGATCATTCATCTTGCGGACGGCGCCTGCATCGAGCTGTGCGACAGCTCTCAGGATCGATGCGCTCGCCATCAATACGGCCGCGTTGCTGCAATGCATCGAAGACGCGAGAGTTGTCGTCGCCGATCTCTTGCCATCGCGACAGCCGGGGCTCGCACGCGCTCGCTCTCCTTCGCCGAATCTTGCACAGAAGAGCCGGCGAATCGCTGCCCGGTTGCTGCATGTCGGCGAATTATTTGGTACAATATCCGTAAGTCTGCAATCCTTAACACAGGCTTGACGGTGCAATATTGCTGCTTATTGTCTGTCTCGCGGATCGGATCAGGCCCAGGGCGGGCCGTGATCTTGTCGTGATGCCGCCTTCATGCCGCCGCGTCCTGCGGTCCGGCTGCCTTTTCACAGAACCGGAAATGATACATGGCTTATGAAACGGTCGCGCAACCCTTTGCGCCGAGCAGCATCTGGAACACCCCGATCGGGTCGAACGCCCAGTTCCAGGCCGCTTCCGGAGCCCAGACCGCGTCCATTCAGCATCAGGCCGGCGTGAACACCTGGATCGGCCAGGACGCCATTCCGATCTTCCAGGCCAAATCGACCGACCCGATGGCGACCTGGACCTACGAGAGCCGGGCGACCAACTCCGACTGGACCTTCGGCAACACCTCGTCGATGAACGGCTCGTTCCAGATGCGGACGCCGGCCGACGTGCAGTTCAAGACCGGCGACGGCTGGGCGATCATCGTCTCCGAGGACGGCCAGCACTACATCGAGACCTGGCTCGGCGGGAAGACCGGCACCAACAGCTACCACGCCTCCTACGTCGCCGAGAACACCGTGACGGGCGACGGCATCGCCAACGTGCCGGGCGCGCATGAGGGCATCCGCGCCGCCGGCATGTCGCTGATGGGCGGCCTGGTGCAGAAGTCGGACCTCGACTCGCTCGAGATCGACCACGCGGTCGCGATGGCGATCTCGACGACGCAGGCCGGCTCCGCCAAGTCCCCGTATGTCTGGCCGGCGACCACCGCCGACGGCTTCAGCGGCAGCTATTCCGGCTCGATCCCGATGGGCTCGCTGTTCGCGATCCCGAAGGACGTCGACCTGACCAAGATCGGCATCGCCACGCCCGAGGGCATGGCGCTGGCCAAGGCCTACCAGAACTACGGCGGCTACGTCACCGACACCTCCGGCCCGAACACCCTGCAGCTCGCCTATCTCGAGCAGGGCGTGAAGCAGAGCCAGGTCGACAACCTGTTCAAGGATATGGGCGCCATCCGCGCGCATCTCGAACTGGTGACGAACAACACCGCCGCGACCCCGGCCGGCGGCGGCGACCACGCGGTGCCGAGCACACCCGTCACCACGCCGCCGGTGACGACCACCCCGTCCACCGGCGGCACGGCGCAGCCGAGCGTCAGCCTCGGCAGCGGCTCCGACCAGCTGCTCCTGAAGATCAGCCAGGACGCCCTCTGGGGCGACGCCAAGTACACGATCTCGGTCGACGGCAAGCAGATCGGCGGCGTCCAGACCGCGCATGCCGCCCACGGCTCCGGGTCGGACCTGATCTCGGTGCGTGGCGACTGGGGCCAGGGCGACCACGACGTGGCGGTCAACTTCCTCAACGACGTCTGGGGCGGCGCCGGCCGCGGCGACCGCAACCTCTACGTCGACAGCGCCACCTATCACGGCCAGGACGTCTCGGGCGCCCATCTCAGCCTGCAGAGCAACGGCGCCCAGCACTTCACCTTCCACGACTACCTCGTCTGAGGCGCGCGACGCTCCCGCCCGCCGGTCCCCGTACCGGCGGGCGGGAGCCCTGCGCGTCCTCTCCTCCACCTCCACGACGCGCCGCCGCCGCCGGCCCGGGTTCGTTCCGGCCGGCGGTCGCCGCGCGCCGCCCGACGGAGCCCGAACCCCGTGACATCCCTCGATCGCCCGCTCTCGCGTGCCGGGCACGTCCGCGCCGTCATCCGTACGGCCCTGCGCCCCGTCCTCGGCCGGTCGCGCGCCGCTTCCGCCCCCGCCGCCGAGCCCTCCCCCGGCGAGGGCTTGCGTCACGACGCGCTCACCGCCTTCGGCCTCGCCCCGTCCCGGGCTGCCTCGGCCCCGCCGATCGTGGCGGCCCTGGCGCAGCTGCGCCACGTGGTGCTGGGCGTCGCGGTGCTCAGCGGCGCCGTGAACCTGCTGGCGCTCGCCGGCTCGTTCTACATGCTCGAAGTCTACGACCGGGTGATCCCGAGCCGCAGCGTGCCGACCCTGGTGGGCCTCAGCCTGATCGTGCTGGTGCTCTATCTCGGCCAGGGCTACTTCGACCTGATCCGCTCGCGCCTGCTGCTGCGGGGGGGCAAAGCCTTCGACGAGGCCTTGAGCCGGCGGGTGTTCCGCGCCGTCGTCACCCTGCCGCTGCGCGGGCGGCCCGAGGCGGACGGCCTGCGGCCGATGCGCGACCTCGACCAGATCCGCGGCGCGCTTGCCGGCGGGGGACCCGGCGCGCTGTTCGACCTGCCGTGGATCCCGGTCTATCTCGCCCTGCTCTTCGCCTTCCACGTCTGGATCGGGCTCACCGCGCTCCTCGGCGCCCTGGCGTTGATCGGGCTGACGGTGCTGGCCGAGATCCTGACCCGCCACCACGCCCGGGACGCCCGCGAGGCGGGGGCCGCCCGCGGCTTCGTCGCCGAGGCGAGCCGGCGCAACGCCGAGACCGTGCGGGCGATGGGCATGGAGCCCGACCTCGCCGGCATCTGGACCCGGGCGAGCGCCGCCTCGCAGGCCACCCAGGAGCGCACCGCCGAGATCACCGGGGCGATCCACAACGCCTCGAAGGTGCTGCGGGTGGTGCTGCAATCGGCGGTGCTCGGCGTCGGCGCCTTCCTGGTGATCCGCCAGGAGGCGACCGCCGGCGTCATCATCGCCGGCTCGATCCTGAGCGCCCGGGCGCTGGCGCCGATCGACCAGGCGATCGGCTACTGGAAGACCTTCGCCGCGGCCCGCGAGTGCTGGCGCCATCTCGGCGCGGCGCTCGCCGCCGCCGGCGACGAGCCGGAGGGCCTGGCCCTGCCGGCCCCGCGCGACGGGCTCACCGTCGAGCAGGCGAGCGTCGGCCCGCCCGGGAGCCAGCGCCTCACCGCCCTCGACGTCGGCCTGACGCTGAAGGCGGGGCAGGGGCTCGGCATCGTCGGCCACAGCGCGTCCGGCAAGTCGTCCCTCGCCCGGCTGCTGGTCGGGATCTGGCTGCCGGCGCGGGGCGCGGTGCGCCTCGACGGCGCCCGCCTCGACCAGTGGCGTCCGCAGGATCTCGGGCGGCATGTCGGCTACCTGCCGCAGGAGGTCGAGCTGTTTCCCGGCACGGTGGCGGCCAACATCGCCCGCTTCCGGCCCGAGGCGGAGGCCGAGGGGATCATCGCGGCGGCCAAGGCCGCCCGGGTCCACGACCTGATCCTGGCCCTGCCCGAGGGCTACCAGACGCAGATCGGCGAGCGCGGCGCGCTGCTCTCGGCCGGCCAGCGCCAGCGCCTGGCGCTCGCCCGCGCGCTTTATGGCGATCCCTTCCTGGTTGTGCTCGACGAGCCGAACTCCAACCTCGATCAGGAGGGCGAGGCGGCGCTGACCGAGGCGATCGCCGGGGTGCGGGCACGCGGCGGCATCGTCGTGGTGGTCGCCCACCGGCCGAGCGCGCTGGCAGCGCTCGATCAGGTGATGGTGATGGCCCAGGGCCGCGTTCAGGCCCTCGGCCCGCGCGACGAGATCCTGCCCACCCTCAACCGGCCCCGGGCGATGCCGGGGATGCAGGCCGGCTCGGCGCGCTTTGCGCCCGGCTTCGCCCTCAAGGTCGCCCAGGGAGGGCGCGCGTGATGAGCCCGATCAGCCCCGAGACCCAGGCTTCGATCCGCCGCCACCTGCTCGCCGGCACGATCGGCGGCGCGCTCCTTTTCGTCGGGGCCGGCGGCTGGGCCGCGCTCGCCGAATTTTCCGGCGCCGTCGTGACCGCCGGCTCGCTGGTGGTCGAATCCGACGTCAAGAAGGTGCAGCACCCGACCGGCGGCGTCGTCGGAGAATTGCGGGTGAAGAACGGCGACCGGGTCGCCGCGGGTGACGTGCTCCTGCGCCTCGACGAGACGGTGCTGCAGGCCAACCTCGCCATCGTCACCCGCTCGATCGACGAATCGACCGCGCGCCGGGCCCGGCTCGAGGCCGAGCGCGACGGCGCCGCCGATGTGACCTTCCCGCCCGGGCTGACGGCGCGGGCCGCCGATCCGGTGGTGGCTGGGCTGATCCAGGGCGAGCGCCGGCTGTTCCAGACCCGGGGAAGCGCCCGCGAGGGACAGAAGTCCCAGCTCGCCGAGCGGGTCGGCCAGCTCGACGAGCAGATCCGCGGCCTCGACGAGCAGATCGCCGCCAAGGTCCGGGAGATCGTCCTGATCGAGCGCGAGCTCGGCGGGGTGCGCGACCTGTGGGAGAAGAAGCTGGTGCCGATCCAGCGGGTGAGCGCGCTCGAACGCGACCTCGCCCGGCTCGAGGGCGAGAAGGGGACGCTGGTCTCGACCATTGCCCAGGTCCGCGGGCGCATCACCGAGACGCGGCTGCAGATCCTGCAGATCGACCAGGATCTGCGCACCGAGGTCGGCAAGGAGCTGGCCGAGATCCGCAGCAAGATGTCGGAATATGCCGAGCGGCGCATCACCGCCGAGGACCAGCTGAAGCGCGTCGAGATCCGGGCGCCGCAGGACGGGCTGGTCCACCAGCTCGCCGTCCACACCGTCGGCGGCGTCGTGGCGCCGGGCGCCGAGATCATGCAGGTCGTGCCGACCGCCGATCACCTGACCGTCGAGGCGAAGCTCGCGCCGCAGGACATCGATCAGGTCCATATCGGGCAGGTGGCGTCCCTGCGGTTCTCGGCCTTCAACCAGCGCACCACGCCGACGATCAGCGGCGCGGTATCGCGGATCTCGCCGGACCTGACGATCGATCCGCGCACCGGACAGGGTTCCTACACCACCCGCGTCGCCGTGCCGGAGGCCGAACTCAGGCGCCTCGGTGCGGTCCGGCTCACCCCCGGCATGCCGGTCGAGGCCTTCATCCAGACCCAGTCGCGCACGGTGCTGAGCTACTTCACCAAGCCGCTCGCCGATCAGATCGCCCGGGCATTCCGGGAGAAGTGAGCGGGCGGGGACCGTCCCGTCGGGACGGCCCCCGCGATGTTCCGTCAGCCACCGATGGCGCCGGAGGCGCCGACCACGGCCACCACCAGCCCGCAGGCCAGGACACCGATCATCGCATAGGTGATGGTCTTCAGCATCGCAGGTTCTCGTTGTGCTGGAAGGGACAGTACCTGCCACTGGCAAGCCAGGGGCCAGATCGCGGCCGGCGGCAGGCGGCTCCTGGGTAAAACGGCGAACGCAGCGGAAGGTTCATCGCAGCGCACAAACCCGGGGCCTCCGATTGAGACGGGGGCGTCGGAATGTGCGCCGGCGCACGCCGGTGTTCCGCTCGGACTGGAGCCTGGAACGAAGCGGGTCGGCGCCCCCCCGAGGGGGTGGCCTACGACGCAGGACGGCAGAGGGGCCGCCGCTTCCGGAACGGACTGGCCCGGTTCGACGAGCGCCGCCTGGAGGAGCGCCGCACGGCCCCTCTCGGCGGAACTTCGTCCCGCTGCGCTCGCCACCCTCCCCCGCAGAAGGGGGGAGGGGTCAGGCGCGGGCCTTCGCGGGTGCAGGCTTCGGGTGAGTTCCTACGCCGCCTCGCGCGACAGCTTGATCGTCTCGCGCTGGATCAGGTCGCGGTAGAACCCATCGAGGTGCACGAGCCGGTCGGGCGAGCCGTCCTGGATCACCTGGCCGCCGTCGAGGACGACGATCCGGTCGAAATCCTTCAGGGTCGAGAGCCGGTGCGCGATCGCGATCGTGGTGCGGCCCTTCATCAGGTTGCCGAGCGCCTCGCGGATCGCCTCCTCCGACTCGGTGTCGAGGGCGGACGTCGCCTCGTCGAGGAGCAGGATCGGCGAGTTCTTCAGGATCGCCCGAGCCACCGCGATGCGCTGGCGCTGGCCGCCCGAGAGCTTCACGCCGCGGTCGCCCACGATCGTGTCGAAGCCGCCCGGCAGGTCGTTGATGAAGTCGGTGCAGCGGGCGGCGGCGGCGGCGGCCCACACTTCCTCGTCGGTGGCCTCGGGCCGGCCGTAGCGGATGTTCTCGCGCAAGGAGCGGTGGAACAGCGAGATGTCCTGCGGCACCACCGTGATCGCCTCGCGGAGGCTCTCCTGGGTCACGCGGCCGATATCCTGGCCGTCGATCAGGATGCGGCCGTTCTGCGGGTCGTAGAAGCGCTGCAGCAGGGTGAACAGGGTCGACTTGCCGCCGCCGGAGCGGCCGACGAGGCCGACGCGCTGGCCGGGCTGGATGTCGAGGTCGAAGCTGCCGAACACCTCGCGGCCGTCGGGATAGTTGAACTTGACCTTCTCGAAGGTGATGCGCGCACCCTCGCCGACCAGGGGCTTCGCCTCGGGGTGGTCGCGCAGGTCGTGCGGCTGCAGCAGCGTGCGCAGGGCCTCCGACAGGCGGGCGGTATGCTGGGTGACGTCGACCAGCGCCACCGCGAGGTCGCGGGTCGCGGCCAGGATGGTGATGCCGAGGGTGCAGACCAGCACCACCTGGCCGGCGGTGGCGGCGCCCGCCTGCCACATCTTGATCGCCCAGAACAGCAGGCCCAGCACCGCCACGACGGTGATCAGGGCGTGCATGATGCGCAGGCGCTCGAGGTAGAGGAGCGAGCGGCTGCGCGCCTTCATCTCGGTGCCGATGGTCTGGTCGAAGCGGGCGAACTCGCGCTTGTAGGCCGAGAAGGCCCGCACCAGCGGCATGTTGCTGACGAGATCGACCATCTCGCCGTCGACGGAGGCCGCCTTCTCGGCGAAGTCGTGGTGCAGCGGCTTGCCGGCGGCGGCGATGCGGAACATCAGCACCACCACGCCGCCGCAGATCACGAGCAGGCCGAGCGCCATCGGCACGCTGACGCTGCCGACGTAGAGAATGGCGCCGAACGCCGCCGCGCAGGGCGGCATGACGTTCCAGACGAACATGTTCTCGGCGGTGAAGATCGCGTTCGAGGTCGCCGTGATGCGGCTCGCCAGCGTGCCGGGCTGCCGGTCGGCGAAGTAGGACGGCGAGTGGCCGGTCAGGTGCTGGAACAGGTCGCGCCGGACATCGCCGGTGACCTTCACGAAGGTGAAGCTGGCGATCAGGCTCGCCACCCGCCACAGCATGTTGTCGGCTGCGATGAAGCAGATCAGCACGGTCAGCGCCGGCCAGATCAGGGTATTGTTCTCGGGGCCCTTGCCGAGGGCGTCGACGACGCCCTTCAGGCCGTACTGGGTGCTGACCGAGCAGGCCACGGCGCCGAGCACCGCGACCAGGATGGCCGCGTGGGGCACGATGCGGCCGCGCAGGTAACGGGCCACGAAGGCCCAGGGCCGGTTGGCGTACGCGCAGAGGTCATCCATCGTGGCGATCGATCCCGGTTCTTCGCACGCGTGCGGCCCACGGTCGGGAGAGGGACGGGATGCAAGAACCCCGCCGCATCCTCTCCGCATGATCCCGCAGGCCCCACCCGCTACTCGCAACGCGCAAGCGTCACCTTATGTTTCAGGCGAACGGTTCAGTCCGTCGTGTAATCCGCCGTTCCTGAACGGGAGTTGAGCGGCGCTGCACCGCACACGGCTTTCCCGGGACCGCTCCGCCCTCCGGCCATCCTCACGCCTCCCGCGGCCGCCGGGTCTCGGGCATGATGACCGCCACGAGGACGAGCGCCGCGAAGGCGACCGCGGCGAGGCCCAGGAAGGCGGCGTGGGAGCCGAAATGGTCGGCCATGTAGCCGGACAGGGTGGTGCTGGCGGCGGCGCCCAAGCCCATCGCGGTGCCGACCGCCCCGAGCGCCATGTTGAAGCGGCCGGTGCCGCGGGTGCAATCGGCGACGATCAGCGGCACCATCACGCCGAGCACCGCCGCCGAGATGCCGTCGAAGACCTGCACCGCCACCAGCAGCTCGGGCGCGTCGGTGTAGGCGAAGAGCAGGCCGCGGATCGGCAGGGCGGCGAAGCCGATGATGAGCAGCGGGCGCCGGCCATAGGCCTGGGCGGCGCGGCCGACCGCCGGCGCGATCAGCGCCATCACCATCTGCGGGGCCATGATGCAGGCGGCGATCAGGATGGTGGCGGTCTGGCTCGCCCGCACCGTGAGCACGCTGCCGACGAGCGGCAGCATCGCCGCGTTGGCGACGAAGAACAGGGTGATGCAGGCGGCAAAGCACAGGAGTGCCCGGTTAGTGAGCAGCAGCTTCAGGCTGGCCCAGCCGCCCGGCGCCTCGCCGCCGTCGGGTCCTTGCGGCCGCACCACGTCGATCTCGCTCGCCCGCACGCAGTACAGGGCGGCGAGCGTCGGCAGCGCCAGGGCGGCGGTGACGTAGAACACCGCCTCGCTCGACAGGTAGTAGCCGCAGGCGCCCATGCCGGCGGCGGCGAGCGCGTTGCCGATCGAGGAGAAGCGGGCGTTGCGTCCGAGGCGCTCGCCGAGGCCGGCATGGCCGACGAGGCCGAGGCTGATCGCGGCGATCGCCGGCGTGAGGGTGCAGCTCGCGATCGAGTGCGCCGCCATCGAGAGCGCCACGACCAGGAAGGTCGGGAACAGGGCGAGGCCGGCCGCGGAGGCGCCGATGACCGCGACCGACAGGGCGGCGACGAAGCGCTTCGAGGTCACCCAGTCGACGAAGGCGCCACCGGGCACCTGCCCGAACAGGCTGAACAGCCCGCCGATGGTGAGCACCAGCCCGATATCGGACTGGGTCCAGCTCTGCGAGGTGAAGTAGACCGCCACGAACGGGCCGAAGCCCGTCTGCAGGTTGGCGACGAAGAACGTGAACGCGTCGAGGCCGCGGGTGCTGGCGAGCGAGGGTGCCGGCTTCTCCCGCCGCCGTCCCGTCGCCGCGCCGGCCCGGTCCCGCAGCCCGTCGCGGGCCGGATCCGGGCGGGGATCCGGCCGTGCCTCGGCGCGAGGGACGTCCCGGTCGCGATGGGCGAGGGAGCGGCGATAGGCCTGGCGCGGTCGCGTCATTTGTCCGGCGGGTTGCGCGCCGCGGACTGGTCGGCGTCGGGCGCCGGAGCCGGGGGCGAGGCGGGAGCGGCGGGCGCCGGCACGGAGGCCGCGGGTGCGGGCTGAGCGGGCGCAGAGTTGGTTTGGGCAGGCGCCGGTTGGGCAGGCGCCGCTTGCCCCGGCGCCGTCTGGGGCGGAGCCGCGGCCTGGCTCGGCGCCGCCGGGGCGGGGGCCGGACCGGCAGGCCCGAGCACCACGATCGGGTCGCCCGGCTTGTACTCGGGCGAGACCCGCACCTGGTTGCGGTTGAGCTGCAGCACCGCGCGGCCCGGCTTGTTGTCGGCCGAGAAGTGCAGGGCGCGCCAGTCGACCGCGATCTTGCGCGAGCCGACGCCGAGGAAGCCGCCGAAATCGATGATCGCGGCCCGGGGGCGGCCGTCCTTGTCGACGATGATGTCGATGATCCGGCCCATGTCCTCGCCGGCGGCGCTGCGCACCGGCTTGCCGAGGACGCCGTCGTAATCCTGGGTGTCGAGGACGGTCGCCGGGGTGCCGGGCGGGGTCGCCGGGGCCTGCGCGGCGGGCGCCGGCGTGGGAGCCGGGCTCGACGGGGCGGCCTGGCTCGCGGGAGGCGCGGGTTGGGCGGCCGGGCCTTGCGCCGCCGGCGGGGCGGCGGGCTGCGGGGCCGGCGCCGTCGGCGCGGGGATCGCTGCCGGCGGCTTCCCGGATTCCGCGGGCGCCGAGCCCTGCTGCGCCTGCACCGCCGTCACGGCGGAGAGCGCGGCGAAGGCCGTCAGGATCGTCCGCAGGGTTCCGGTCAAGCGGGTCTCTCGCAGGGTCGCACGACGTGTCCCACGGGCAACCGCGGCGGGAGCCGCGGGTTCCGGGAGCGTGCGTCCCCGCTGGAGGAGGAACGCGGCGAAGGTGTGGGGGCGGGGCGGCAGGGGCAGCCGGGCGGGCGCGTCACCGCCGCGGTCGAGCCGTCGAGCAGACATCGTGGGCCTCCGGGGCAGGCCTGTCGGCCCGCCCGAGCATCGGTCGTCGGGTTGTCGCGGCGGGTGCGCCGCGCCGGGCGGGTTTCGGGGGCCCGCGCCGCGGAAGGCGCACAGTGCGGTGCACCGGGCGAGGTTGTCCAGGCGGGTTCCCGGTCTCCCGGCGCTTTCCCGGGGAGTGTTGTTCCGCAATACGGGCGGGTGGCGGTGCCCGGTGCCCCACGCTACATCGCGGAGGCTCCCAGAGAAGATTCTGTCCGAGAAGCCCGCCCGATGCCCGCCTCGCCCCTCCGCCTCGGCGTCAACGTCGATCACGTCGCCACCCTGCGCAACGCCCGCGGCGGCACGATGCCGGACCCGGTCCGGGCGGCCCAGGCGGCGATCGCGGCGGGCGCCGACGGCATCACCGCCCATCTGCGCGAGGACCGGCGCCACATCCGCGACGCCGACGTCGAGCGCCTGATGCGCGAGATCGACCGCCCGCTCAATTTCGAGATGGCGGTGACCGACGAGATGATGGGAATCGCCTTACGCCTGAAGCCTAACGCCGCCTGCCTGGTGCCGGAGAAGCGCGAGGAGCGCACCACCGAGGGTGGGCTCGACATCATCGGCGGCCGCCTGCATCTCGCCCCGGCCATCGCGCGCCTCAACGCGGCGGGCGTGCGGGTCTCGCTGTTCGTCGAGCCCGAGATCCACGTGATGGAGGCGGCGCACGCCCTCGGCGCGCCGGTCGTCGAGCTGCATACCGGAACCTATTGCGAGGCGGTGATCGCCGGCGACCCGGGGAGGATCCGGGCCGAGCTCGCGCGGCTGGCCCGGGCCGCCGAGCATGGCGGGGGCTTGGGGCTCGAGATCCATGCCGGTCACGGCCTGACCGTCGAGAGCGTCGGGCCGGTGGCGGCCCTGGCCCAGATCCGCGAGCTCAATATCGGCCACGCGCTGATGGCCGAGGCGATCTTCGACGGGTTGCCCGCCGCGATCCGGGCGATGCGGGCGGCGATGGAGGCGGGCCGCGCCGGGGGCGCCGCATGATCGTCGGCATCGGCTCCGACCTCTGCGACATCCGCCGGATCGAGCGCTCGCTTGAGCGTTTCGGCGACCGCTTCACCCACCGGGTCTTCACCGAGGGCGAGCGCGCCCGCAGCGACCGGCGCGCCGCGCGCGCGCCGTCCTACGCGCGGCGCTTCGCCGCCAAGGAGGCCTGCTCCAAGGCGCTCGGCACCGGCATGAGCCACGGGGTGTTCTGGCGCGACATGGAGGTGGTGAACCTGCCCGGCGGTCGCCCGACCCTGCGGCTGACCAACGGTGCGGCCGAGCGCCTCGCCGCCCTGATGCCGCCGGGCCACCGCCCGGTCGTCCACGTGACGCTGACCGATGATCCGCCGCTCGCCCAGGCCTTCGTCGTCATCGAGGCGCTGCCGGAAGGGTGACGCCGTCACGATCGCAGCGCCCGCCAGGGCGCCGGCGCCGATGCGCCGGACGCCTCGGCACGCTTGCCAAAGGCCCGAAGGACTGATTCGCTCCCTGTGCGCCACCGCGTTGCGGGCGGGCAGGCGTTGGTCTAGACCCCCCGCACCGCGCAAAAAGCCGGCCGCGTGCCCTCGGCGGGTGCCCAGGCGAAATTCTGCACGGACCGCCGGAGAGAACGAGCATGGATCGCGCACGCACGGACCACGACCTGAAACGCGGCAAGGAAGCCGGCGTCTGGGACTCGATCAAGGAGACCGTCAAGGTCGGCGTCCAGGCGCTGCTGATCGCCGTGGTGGTCCGCACCCTGCTGTTCCAGCCGTTCAACATCCCCTCCGGCTCGCTGATCCCGACTCTGCTGATCGGCGACTATCTGTTCGTCTCCAAATATTCGTACGGTTATTCCAAGTACTCGCTGCCGTTGAGCGAGTACCTGCCGTTCGAGGCCAAGGGCCGGATCTGGGGTGCCAGCCCCAAGCAGGGCGACATCTCGGTGTTCAAGCTGCCGAAGGACAACGCCACCGATTACATCAAGCGGGTGATCGGGCTGCCCGGCGACCGGATCCAGGTGATCGAGGGCGTGCTCAACATCAACGGCCGGCCGGTCAAGCGCGAGCGCATCGCCGATTACGCGACCACCGACGCCTTCGGCCAGCCGACCCTGGTGCCGCAATACCGCGAGACCCTGCCCAACGGCGTCACCCACGAGATCATCGAGCGCGACGGCGACCGCGGCCTGTGGGACAACACCCAGGTCTACACCGTGCCGCCGAACCACTTCTTCATGATGGGCGACAACCGCGACAATTCCACCGATTCGCGCGATCTCGGCAATGTCGGCTACGTGCCGTTCGAGAACCTGATCGGCCGGGCCGAGGTGATCTTCTTCTCGATCGACGAGGGCGCCGCCGCCTGGCAGATCTGGAACTGGCCGTGGACGGTGCGCTGGAACCGGCTGTTCAAGCCGATCCACTGACGGGAGAGTGAGGAGCTTGAGCGACGCCGACGCCGCCACCCCGCAGGCCGAGCCGCCCGCACCGGAATCCGGGCCGGGGGACGCCCCGCCGCGGCGCAAGCGCGGGATAAGGCGCCGGCCCGACCTCTCGGTGCTGGAGGAGCGGATCGGCCACCGCTTCGCCGACCGCGACCTGCTGGTGCAGGCGCTCACCCATGTGAGCGCGACCAACGGCCGGGGCAGCTACCAGCGCCTCGAATTCCTCGGCGACCGGGTGCTCGGCCTCGCCGTGGCGGACGGCCTCTACAATGCCCTGCCCGGCGCCGACGAGGGCGACCTGTCGCGGCGCCTGTCGAGCCTGGTGCGGCGCGAGAGCTGCGCCATGGTGGCCAATGCCTGGGAGGTCGGGCCGCACCTGAACCTCGGCGGCGGCGAGGTCCATGGCGGCGGGCGCCGCAACTCGGCCATCCTCGCCGATGTCTGCGAGGCGATCCTGGGGGCGATCTTCCTCGATGCCGGCTACGGCGCCGCCAAGGCGGTGATCGACCGGGCCTTCGAGGCCGACCGCCAGACCGAGGGCACGCGCAGCCGCGACCCGAAATCGGCGTTGCAGGAATGGGCGCAGGCGCAGGGCTGGCCGACGCCGACCTACATGGTGGTGGAGCGGGCCGGACCCGACCACGCGCCGCAATTTCGCATCGAGGCCCGGGTCACCGGCGTCGCGCCCGGCATCGGCATCGGCGGCTCCAAGCGCCTGGCCGAGCAGATGGCCGCGCGCGCGCTGCTGGTGCGCGAGGGGCTGTGGACCGGGGACGAGCCCGGGGAGCAACCAGAATGATCGACGACACCACACCCGAATCCGAGGATGACGGAACGCTCCCGGGCGCGCCCGCGGAGACCACTCCCCCGAAGGACACCCGCGCGGGCTTCGTCGCCCTGATCGGCGTACCGAATGCCGGCAAGTCGACCCTGCTCAACAGCCTCGTCGGCACCAAGGTGTCGATCGTCTCGCGCAAGGTGCAGACGACCCGGGCGCTGGTCCGCGGCATCGCCATGGAGGGCGACGCGCAGATCGTCCTCGTCGACACGCCCGGCATCTTCGCGCCGAAGCGCCGCCTCGACCGGGCGATGGTGACCTCGGCCTGGAGCGGCGCGGCCGATGCCGACGCGGTCTGCCTGCTGATCGACGCCCGCAAAGGCGTCGACGAGGAGGTCGACGCGATCCTCAAGCGGATGCCGGACCTCAAGCGCCCCAAGTTCCTGGTGCTCAACAAGATCGACGTGATCGCCCGCGAGCGGCTGCTGGCCCTCGCCGCCTCCCTCAACGAGCGGGTGCCGTTCGAGCGCACCTTCATGATCTCGGCGCTGACCGGCGACGGGGTCGACGACCTGCGCCGCGACCTCGCCGCCCGGATGCCGCCCGGTCCCTGGCTCTACCCCGAGGACCAGGTCTCCGACGCGCCGTTGCGGATGCTCGCCGCCGAGATCACCCGGGAGAAGATCTACGACCGCCTGCACGAGGAGCTGCCCTATTCCTCGACCGTCGAGACCGACCAGTGGCAGGTCCGGCCCGACGGCTCGGTGCGGATCGAGCAGACGATCTTCGTCGAGCGCGAGAGCCAGCGCTCGATCGTGCTCGGCAAGGGCGGGCAGACCATCAAGGCCATCGGCCAGGCCGCCCGGATCGACATCGCCGAGGCCGCCGAGGCGAAGGTCCACCTGTTCCTGTTCGTGAAGGTGCGGGAGAACTGGGCCGACGATCCCGAGCGCTACCGCGAGATGGGCCTGGAATTCCCCCGCGGCTAGAGCGGGGCCCGATCACGCTGCGATCGGACCCTGCTCCAAGTCTCTGGTTTTGCCGCATGTTCTGCGGCGAACCGGCATCCACTTCGTCGGACAATGCTCTAACGTGACCGATCCGATCTCCGCCCGGCTGGGCGTCTACGGCCACCCGCCTGCCGACCTCGCCGCCGTTCCGGACGGCGCGGTGCAGCTCTCCCCCCTCGCTCCCGGCGCCGCCGCCCTGGAGGATCTGGCCCCCGGCGCCCTCGACGGCCTGACCGTGCTGGCCCCGCCCGGCACCCTCGAGCGCCGCCATACCCTGGCGCTGGCCCTGCGGGCGCTCAAGCCAGGCAGCCCCCTCACGGTGCTGGCGCCGAAGGACCGTGGCGGCTCGCGGCTCGCCCGCGAGCTGTCCGGCTTCGGCTGCCGTCTCGACGAGACCGCGAAGCGCCATCACCGGATCGTCCGCACGGTCCGCCCGGAGGCGCCGGCCGGGCTCGACGAGGCCATCGCCGAGGGGGCCCAGCAGTTCCTGGCCGATCTCGGCCTGTGGTCGCAGCCCGGCATCTTCTCGTGGAACCGGGTCGATCCCGGCACGGCCCTGCTGATCGCGCAACTGCCGGCTCTGGCCGGCCGCGGCGCCGATCTCGGCTGCGGCCTCGGCGTCCTCGCCAGGGCGGTGCTGGCCTCGGAGAAGGTGACCGGGCTTACGCTCGTCGACAACGACCGCCGGGCGGTCGCGGCGGCGCGGCGCAACGTCGAGGATCCCCGGGTCGCGGTCACATGGGCCGATGCCCGCGCCGCCGATGCGGTGCCGGAGCGCCTGGACTTCGTGGTGATGAACCCGCCGTTCCACGATGGCGGCGCCGAGGACCGGGCGCTCGGCCAGGCCTTCATCCGCCGCGCCGCCGCGGCGCTCCGGCCGGGCGGGACGCTGTGGCTCACCGCCAACACCCATCTGCCCTACGAGGCGACGCTGGCGGAGGTGTTTCGCGAGGTCGTGCCGCGGGCCGCCGCCCAGGGCTATAAGATCCACGAGGCGCGCAAGTGAGCGCCAAGGGCAAGACGGCGTCGGTCCGGCTCGACCGGCTGCTCGCCAATCTCGGCTACGGCTCGCGCCGCGAGATCCAGATGCTCGCCCGCGCCGGCACGATCGTGCTCGACGGCGCTCCCTTGCGCGACGCCGACCAGCGCATCGCGCTGACCCCCGACCTGCCGGCCCGCCTCACCGTCCAGGCTAAGCCGCTCGATCCGCCGCCGGGCCTCGCGCTGATGCTGCACAAGCCGCTCGGCGTGACCTGCTCGCACAAGGAGGCCGGTCCGCTCGTCTACGGCCTGCTGCCCCCGCGCTGGCGCCGCCGCGAGCCGGCGATCTCGACCGTCGGCCGCCTCGACAAGGAGACGTCCGGCCTGCTGCTGCTGACCGACGACGGCGCGCTCCTGCACCGGATCATCTCGCCGAAGGCCAGCGTGTCGAAGCGGTACCAAGTCACGCTGGACCGCCCCTTGCGCGGCGACGAGGGGGCGGTCTTCGCCTCCGGCACCCTGATGCTGGAGGGCGAGGAGAAGCCGCTCCTGCCGGTCGCCCTGGAGGTCCACGGTCCGACAAGTGCGGCCGTGACCCTGACGGAGGGGCGCTACCACCAGGTCCGGCGGATGTTCGCGGCTCTCGGCAACCACGTGACGGCGTTGCACCGGGATCGGGTCGGGGCGCTGGACCTGCCGACGGACCTGGAGCCCGGGCAGTACCGGGTGATGGGGGAGGGGGATGTGGCGCGGGTGTTCGGAGAGGGGTGAGCGGGCCGTTGCGGCCTGTCTCGACCATGCCGACACACTCCAGCGTCGTCCCGGGTTCTGGCCTTCGGCGAGCCCCGGGATGACGCAGCGGATCGGAGCGACGATGGGGCGCGATCACATTCGGTCTCGTCAAATCCTGAAGCCCGTGCTGCGGCTGGGCATGCTCCTTGACCATCGCCAACGGGGTGAGCGGATCGCCGTCACGCACGAACCGTAGCAGCCTCAAGGTTCGCCAGCCCGCACGATCCGCCTGTGCGCTGCCGCACCAGGCCGCGACGCCAGCGGCCGCCAAGTATCCGATGATCGTTGTGCCGTCCCTCCCGCTCGTTCATCCCTGCTTCAGCGCTCCCGAGCCGAGGAAGACGATGTCGAACGGCACCGCGACCTTCTGGATCATCATTGCCGCCGTGAGCGCCTCATTCGGAGCCCTGCACGGGTTCCTGTTCGCCGACGGGCCGAATCTCGCAGGGATCCTGTACGGGACCTGCATCGGCCTTCTCACCATCGCCTACCAGCGCGGCGTCTTCCTCGCCGGCTACAGCGAGCGCCTGCGGCGGCTGCCCACGCCGGCCTATGTCGTGGCCGCCGAGATCAGCCTGGTGGTGCTGATCGTCGCCGGCATGGCGCTGACCGGGCTGCTCCTCTGGACGCTCGGCATCGTCGAGAAGCCCCTGACGGATGCCGTCACGCCGAAGCTCTCGACGATTCCGTTCGCGCTCGTGATGTCAGCCGTCATCGTCTCGGTCCTGCGGGTGCGCGACCTGATCGGCGGCGAGACGTTCCTCAACCTCATCCTGGGCCGCTATCACCGCCCGGTCAGGGAGGACCGCGTCTTCCTGTTCCTCGATCTCGCCGGCTCGACGGCCTATGCGGACCGCCACGGCGATCTCGCCGCGCAGGAACTGCTCAAGGCGGTGTTCTCCGCCATCGCCGAGCCGGTGCGTCGGTATCGCGGCCAGGTCGACGATTACGTCGGCGATCAGGTGATCATCTCCTGGCCGCTCGCGCGCGGCATCGCGGAGGCGCGGTGCGTGGCCTGCGTCTTCGCGATCCGTCGCGCCCTCGACGGCGACCGGGCGTGGTGGCTCGCCCGGTTCGGCCTGGTGCCCGAGCTGCGCGCGGCGCTGCATGGCGGCAGCGTGGTGACGGCGGAGGTCGGCGTCGACCGCCACAAGATCGCGTATTTCGGCGACGTCATGAACGCGACCGCCCGGCTCGAGGGCCTGTGCCGGGAGACCAGGAAGGCGGTGTTGATCTCGGAGGCCGTTCTCGCCCGGCTGTCGCGTCTCCCCGACGGCATCGAGGCCGAGCCGCTCGGCGCGTATCACTTGCGGGGGCGGCGCGAGACGATGGCGGTCCATGCGCTCGCGGACCGGCGCAGGCCGCGGCGCGTCGGCGCGTCGGTGGAGGTCGAAGCGGGACGCCAGGTGGCAGGGCGGGGCTACGCGGCCCTGCGCGGCTGAGGAGCAGGATGCCTCTGCCGGGTGGCGTCGACCCGCAGGACGGGCCGACGCACCGCACACGCCCTCTATCCCAGCGTCGTCAGATCCTGGAACCAGTGCTGCGCCTGGGTGTAGCCCTTCACCTTCGCCGACAGCGCGTGCGGGTTGGTGTCGTGCACGACCCAGACCTGCACCGCGTCGTCGACCACGATCTCGTGGATGCGCGCCACCATCTTGTCCTGCTCGGCCGGGTCGAAGCTCGCCCGCACCGCGTCGCAGAGCGTGTCGACCTCCGGGTTGCGGTAGTGGCTCCAGTTCACGCCGGTCGGGGCGACCTGCTTCGAATCGTAGAAGCGCAGGATCGCGTAGAGCGGATCGGACGTGACATAGGCGATGTTGCTGCCGGTGATGCCCTTCATCGACGGGTCGGCGGCGCCCTGGCGCCAGGCGGTGTAGGCGACCTCCAGCTCCACCGCCTGGAACTCGATCGCGATGCCGACCTCCGCCCAGGATTGCTGCACGAACTCGTTGATCGGCAGCGACAGCATCTGGCCCGAGCCGCCGGTCGGGATGATGAACCTGGTCTTCAGCGGGTTCTGGACCGAGTAGCCCGCCTCCTTCACCAGCTTGCGCGCGGCGTCGATGTCGTAGCCGATCTTGAAGCCCGGCTTGCCGAACCACGGGCTCGACGGCTGCACCTGCCCGACGGCCGGCGTGGCGAGCCCGCCCATCAGCGCGGCGACGCCGTCGCGGTCGATGGCGAGGTTGGCGGCCTTGCGCAGGCGCAGGTCGCGCCACGGGCTGCCCTCGAGCATCGACAGGTGGTAGTTCCAGACATGCGGCGTGTCGTTGCCGGTGACGCGCATCCCGGCGCCCTTGAGGCGCGGCACCGCGTCGGGGGCGGGCAATTCGATCAGGTCGGCATTGCCGGACAGGAGGGCGTTGGCGCGGGCCAGGTCCTCCGGGATGCAGGCCAGGGTGAGCTTTGCCAGGCGCGGCATGCGCTTGGGGTTCCAGTAGGTCGGGTTCGGCACGAGGTCGAGGCGCACCCGCGGCACCAGGGCGGCGAGGCGGTAGGGCCCGGTGCCGGCGGGCTGGAACGCGAACTTGGTCCAGTCGCGCCCGACCGCCTCGTACTGCGCCGGCGACGAGATCAGGAACCACAGCATCTGGTAGGGAAACAGCGCGTCGACCGCCTTGGTGGTGACCTGCACCGTCATCGGGTCGAGCTTCTTGTAGGAGGCGACCGAGGGCAGGCGCGGGCGCACCTGCGAGGCCTGGCGCTGGTCGTAGTGCGGGGCCTTGGCGTCCAGCACCTTGTCGAAGTTCCAGATCACCGCGTCGGCATCGAAGCCCGAGCCGTCGTGGAACTTCACCCCCTCGCGCAGGCGGAAGATCCAGTTGCGGCGGTCCGCCGGATCGCTCTCCCAGGAGGTGGCGAGGCCGGGCACCAGCTTGCCGGGACGGTCGGCGACGTCGAGCTCCCAGGCGACCAGGGGATCGTACAGGGTGAGCCCGGTGAACTGGTAGCCGCCCGCACCCCGGTCCGGCTGGCCGGTGGTGAGCGGCAGGTCGAACAGCGAGATGCCGTAGGTCAGGCTGCCCGAGGCCGTGCCTTCCGCCAGGACGGCGCCTGTAGGCCCGAGGGCGGCCAGGGCCGAGGCGCCGGCCAGCAGCTGACGGCGCGAGAGGGAGGCGTGACGCATGACGAGGAACCCCAGGTGGCGTGCGGCCGCTCCGGGCCGCCGCGTGACATGCCTGACGCTAGCAAGAGGCGTGCAAGCGCTGCCGGCGCGGCTCCCGCGTTCACCCTCGAACCAGTCGCATAAAGACATCTTTATATCTTGATTGCCTCCCCGCCGGGGGGCTGCTATAGGCCCGGGCGAACCGGCCGCTACGGGGAGCCCGACCATGCCGAGCACGCACGACTACATCGTCAAGGACATCGCCCTGGCCGATTTCGGCCGCAAGGAGATCGCGATCGCCGAGACCGAGATGCCCGGCCTGATGGCCGTGCGCGAGGAATACGCCGCGAGCCAGCCGCTGAAGGGCGCCAAGATCGCCGGCTCGCTCCACATGACGATCCAGACCGCGGTGCTGATCGAGACCCTGAAGGCTCTCGGCGCCGATATCCGCTGGGTGTCGTGCAACATCTACTCGACCCAGGATCACGCCGCCGCCGCGATCGCCGCGGCCGGCATCCCGGTCTTCGCCATCAAGGGCGAGACCCTGACGGATTACTGGGACTACACCGCCAAGCTGTTCGAGTGGCATGACGGCGGCATGCCGAACATGATCCTCGACGACGGCGGCGACGCCACGATGTTCGTGCATCTCGGCCTGCGCGCCGAGAACGGCGACACCGCCTTCCTCGACAAGCCGGGCTCGGAGGAGGAGGAGATCTTCTTCGCGCTCCTCAAGCGCATGCTGGCCGAGAAGCCGAAGGGCTGGTTCGCAGGCCTCGCCGAGTCGATCAAGGGCGTCTCCGAGGAGACCACCACCGGCGTGCACCGCCTGTACCTGCTCGCCAAGGAGGGCAAGCTCCTCTTCCCGGCGATCAACGTCAACGACGCGGTCACCAAGTCGAAGTTCGACAACCTCTATGGCTGCCGCGAGTCGCTGGTCGACGGCATCCGCCGCGGCACCGACGTGATGATGGCCGGCAAGGTCGCGATGGTCGCCGGCTTCGGCGACGTCGGCAAGGGCTCGGCCGCCTCGCTCCGCAATGCCGGCTGCCGCGTGCTGGTCTCCGAGGTCGACCCGATCTGCGCCCTCCAGGCCGCGATGGAAGGCTACGAGGTCACCACGATGGAGGATGCCGCCCCCCGCGCCGACATCTTCGTGACCGCGACCGGCAACAAGGACGTCATCACGCTCGACCACATGCGGGCGATGAAGGACCGGGCGATCGTCTGCAACATCGGCCACTTCGACAACGAGATCCAGGTCGCGGGTCTCAAGAACCTGAAGTGGCAGAACATCAAGCCGCAGGTCGACGAGATCGAGTTCGCCGACGGCCACCGCATCATCCTGCTGTCGGAGGGCCGCCTGGTGAACCTCGGCAACGCGATGGGCCACCCGTCCTTCGTGATGTCGGCCTCGTTCACCAACCAGACGCTCGCCCAGATCGAGCTCTGGACCAACCCGGGCAAGTACGAGAAGAAAGTCTACACTCTGCCGAAGGCTCTCGACGAGAAGGTCGCGGCGCTGCACCTCGAGAAGATCGGCGTCAAGCTGACCAAGCTGCGCGAGGACCAGGCTGCCTATATCGGCGTCAAGCAGAGCGGCCCGTTCAAGCCCGAGCACTACCGTTACTGATAAAATTCCCATCACGCGGTGATGGGATCGAGAGCCCGGTCGAGAGGCCGGGCTCTTCTTTTTGCGGGTACGCTCGGCGGTGGCGGTTGCAGGCACGGTCACACCGCGCATGTTCTATCTTTGTTCTGACATGGGTGTGGCATTTCTGTGCTCTTGACGATGCTCCGCACCGGCATCGCCCCCCTCCGCCCAATTCACCTCTTCCGGGCTGAATCCGCGGCGCGCTAAACTCCGGCCGAATCTGTGGTGAGGGGGCCTGCTTTGCGGTCGCGGGCAGGTCCCCGCGTTCATCGAGGCGTGGCGTTCAGGTCGCAGGCGTGCCGGTCCGGTCGAGGGACGGCGCGCCGGCTTGCGTGGAGACGGACGGATCATGGGGGTAGGACGAACGCCGCGGCGCCTCGGCGGCGGCGCGGGCGCCGGTATTCTCGGCGGCGCACTCGGCCTCGCCGCCGCCGCCCAGGCAGCCGAGACCGCTCCGGGCCTGCACGCGCACAACGCCGTCGGCTTCGCGGTGCTGATCGGCTTGACGATCTTCGCCACCATCCTGTCGCTGCTCTACCTGCGCGAGCGCGCCCGCTGGGCCCGTCGCGAGTGCCGGTTGAACACCGAGCTCGCCGACCTGCGCGGCGCCCACGACCGGGCCGAGCTGCTGCTGGGCTCCGAGCCGCAGGTCATCGTGACCTGGGATACCCGCGGCGAGCCGCGGATCGAGGGCGATGTCGGCATCACCGCCGAAGGATCGCGGCCGGGCTCGGCCCGCCGGGTCCTGGCCTTCGGCGCCTGGCTCGTCTCCCAGGACGCCGCCGCCCTGGACGCCGCGGTCGAATCCTTGCGCGGGCGCGGCGAGCGCTTCCGCCGCACCGTCCACACCCTCCAGGGCCGGACCATCGAGGCGCAGGGCCAGGCGGTCGGCGGCCAGGCGCTGCTGCGCCTGCGCGAGCTGACCGGCGAGCGCCGCGAGCTGGTCGAGCTGCGTGCGACCCTGGACGAGGCCCGCCACGGCCTCTCGGCCTTGGCCGGCCTCCTCGACGCGATTCCCCAACCGGTCTGGCGCCGCGGCCGGGACGGGCGCCTGGCCTGGGCCAACGCCGCCTACGTCGCGGCGGCCGAGGCCGGCGACGCCGCCCGGGCGGTGCGCGAAGGGGCTGAGCTGCTGGAGCGGCAGGCCCGCGAGGAGGCGGATCGCCGCCGCTCCCGCGGCGCCGCCGGCCCCTTGCGGGTCTCGGCCGTGATCGCGGGCGCGCGCCGCACCCTCGACGTCACCGAGGTCTCGACCGAGGGCGGCACGGTCGGCATCGCGGTCGACGTCTCGGAGCTGGAGAGCGTGCGCGCCGACCTGCAGCGCCAGATGGACGCCAACGTCCGCACCCTCGACCAATTGCCCACCGCCGTCGCGATGTTCGATGCGCGCCAGCAGCTGATCTTCCACAACGCCGCCTATCGCCAGCTCTGGGACCTCGACCCCGCCTTCCTGGAGACCCGGCCCCTCGACGGCGAGATCCTCGACGCCCTGCGCAACGCCCGCAAGCTGCCCGAGCAGGCGGATTTCCGGACCTGGAAGGCCGGGGTGCTGGGCGCCTACCGGGCCGCGGAGGCGCAGGAGACCTGGTGGCACCTGCCCGACGGACGGACGCTGCGCGTCCTCGCCGACCCGAACCCGCAAGGCGGCCTGACCTACCTGTTCGAGGACGTGTCCGAGCGGGTCCACCTCGAATCGCGCTACAACGTGCTGATGCAGGTGCAGAGCGAGACGCTCGACACCCTGCGCGAGCCGGTGGCGGTGTTCGGCACCGACGGCCGGCTGAAATTCGCCAACCGCGCCTTCACCCAGGTCTGGCGCATCGCCCCCGAGATGCTGGAGGTCCAGCCCCATATCGATCAGGTGATCGCGGTCTGCCGCACCTTGAGCCCGGCCGAGGAGCCGTGGACGCGGATCCGCGAGGCGGTGACCGGCCTCGTCGACGCCCGTCGCGGCCTCGCCTGCCGGCTGGCGCTCGCCGACGGCACCATGCTCGACTGCGCCGCCGAGCCGCTGCCCGACGGCGCCACGCTGCTCACCCACATCGACGTGACGGCGAGCGTCAACGTCGAGCGGGCGCTGACCGACAAGAACGACGCCCTGGAGCGCACGACGCGCCTGCGCGACGAGTTCGTCCACCACGTGTCCTACGAGCTGCGCTCGCCGCTCACCAACATCATCGGCTTCACCGAGCTCCTCGGCGACGAGACCGTCGGCGCCCTCAACCCGCGCCAGCGCGAATACGCCGACCACATCATGCGCTCCTCGGCGGCGCTCCTCGTCATCATCAACGACATCCTCGACCTGGCCTCGATCGATGCCGGCTCGATGGAGCTGACGCGCGAGCGGGTCGACGTCCAGACCACCATCGCGGCGGCGGTGCGCGGCATCGGCGACCGGCTGGCCGAGGCCGACATCGCCCTCGTCCTCGACGTGCCGGCCGACATCGGCAGCTTCGTCGCCGACGGCAAGCGCATCCGCCAGATCCTGTTCAACCTGCTCTCCAACGCCGTCGGCTTCTCGGCCCCGGGCCAGCAGGTGCGGGTCTGCGCCCGCAAGGACGGCGAGAGCCTGGTGCTGGAGGTGATCGACCAGGGCCGCGGCATGCCGCCCGAGGTGATGGCGCGGGTCTTCGAGCGGTTCGAGAGCCACACGCTCGGCACCCGCCACCGCGGCGTGGGCCTCGGCCTCTCGATCGTGCGCTCCTTCGTCGAGCTGCATGGCGGGCGCATCGACATCGCATCGGCCCCCGGGGCCGGCACCCGGGTCACCTGCACCTTCCCGGTCGACGACGGCGAGGCCCATCTGGCGGCGGCCGAGTAGCCGGCGAACGGCCGCCGCGGGTCGCAGTGTGGTGCCGGCGGGTGACGGGTTCGGGAAATTCCGGCACCCTGGGCGCGTTACGGTCCGGGAGCAGGCGCCGCCTGCATCCGGGAAGGGTTAAGGTTCATGGGCTATGACGGGGTCCTTCAGCCCCGGACGGGCCCGTGAGCGAGGATGGCGGAGTGGACCAGGAGGGTATGGCCGAGCGCACACCCTGGGAGATCGTGCTGCCGGACGAGAGCGCGACCGAGGATCTCGGCTGCTTCCTCGCCGAGATCCTGCGGCCCGGTGACCTGGTGGCGTTGTCGGGCGGATTGGGTGGCGGCAAGACGACGCTGGCCCGGGCGATCATCCGCGAGATCGTCGGCGATCCGGAGCTCGAGGTCCCGAGCCCGACCTTCACCCTCGTCCAGCCCTACGAGGGCCGGACCGGGCAGGCTCTGGTCCATGCCGACCTCTACCGCCTGCGCGGGCCCGACGAGCTGGTCGAGCTCGGCTTCGACGAGATGACCGAGCGGGCGATCGCGCTGGTCGAATGGCCCGACCGGCTGCCGCCGCGCCACGGCCCGACGCTCGCCATCGACCTCTCGCTCAAGCCCGAATTCGGCGACGATGCCCGCCTCGCCCGCCTGATCGGCGGCGGCGGCCTCGGCGGCCGGCTGATGCGGGCCCGTGCCCTGCGCGTCCTTCTCGACCGCTCCGGCTGGGGCGAGGCCGAGCGGGCCCACATGCAGGGCGACGCGTCGAGCCGGTCCTACGAGCGCCTGACCAACCCGGACGGCGCCAAGGCGGTTTTGATGATCTCGCCGCCGAAGGCCGACGGGCCGCCGGTGCGCGACGGCAAGCCCTACAGCGCCATCGTCCACCTCGCCGAGAGCGTGCACGCCTTCGTGGCGATGGATCGCGGCCTGCGGGCGCTCGGCCTCTCGGCCCCGAGGATCCTCGGCGAGGACCTGGAGGCGGGGCTTTTGATCCTCGAGGATCTCGGCAGCGAGCCGGTCGCCGACCAGAACGGCCCGCGGCCCGAGCGCTACGCCGAGGCGGTGAAGGTGCTGGCGCGCCTGCACGGCACCACGCTGCCGACCGTGCTGCCGGTGGCGGAGGGGCGCGACCACGAGCTGCCGCCCTACGACCGTGGGGCGCTGCTGTTCGAGGCCGAGCTGCTGCCGGAATGGTACGCTCCGTTCGTCGCCAACCGCCCCCTGGCCCCGGCCGCGCGGGCGAGCTTCGTCGCCGCCTGGGGCGAGGCCCTGGACGGGATCGAGGCCGAGGCCCGGACCTGGATCCTGCGCGATTACCACTCCCCCAACCTGATCTGGCTGCCGGAGCGCGACGGGATCGAGCGCATCGGCCTGATCGACTTCCAGGACGCGGTTCTGGGTCATCCGGCCTACGACGTCGCCTCGCTGCTGCAGGACGCCCGGGTCGATGCCAGCGCCGAGTTCGAGCTGCGCCTGCTCGGCCTCTATGCCCGCGAGCGCCGCCTACGCGACGCCGAGTTCGACATGCAGGGCTTCGCCCGCGCCTACGCGGTGCTGGCGGCGCAGCGTGCGACCAAGATCCTCGGCATCTTCGCCCGCCTCAACCGGCGCGACGGCAAGCCGGGCTACCTCGCCCACCTGCCGCGCATCGAGGGCTATCTCGCCCGCAACCTCGCCCATCCGGCGCTCGCCGGCGTGCGGGCCTGGTACGCCGAGCACCTGCCGCGCCTCTGCCCCGCCGATTCCTGACCGCCGAAACATCGCCCGATGACCGATTCCCAACAGCCCGCCGTGACCCGCGCCTTCGTGCTGGCCGCGGGCCTCGGCAAGCGCATGCGCCCGATCACCGCGACGACGCCCAAGCCCCTGGTCGAGGTCGCCGGCAAGTCGCTGGTCGATTACGCCCTCGACCGGATCGCCGAGGCCGGCATCCCGGAGGCGGTGGTGAACGTGCACTACCTCGCCGACCTGATGGAGGCGCATCTGGTGCGCCGGCGCTCACGCCCGCTGATCACCATCTCGGACGAGCGCGACAAGCTCCTCGAGACGGGCGGCGGCGTGAAGAAGGCGCTCCGCCATCTGGGCCCGGCGCCGTTCATGGTGCTGAACTCCGATTCGTTCTGGCTCGAAGGCCCGCAGCCGAATCTCCGCCGGCTCGTCGCCGCCTGGGACCCGGAGCGGATGGACATGCTGCTGCTGCTCGCCTCCGCGGCGACCAGCCTCGGCTATGACGGCCCGGGCGACTTCCAGATGGACAAGGAGGGCCGCCTGGCGCGCCGGGCCGAGCGCGAGGTCGCGCCCTTCGTCTATGCCGGCGTCGCGATCGTGAAGCCCGAGCTGTTCGCCGACACGCCGGACGGTTCGTTCTCCCTCAACCTGCTGTTCGACCGCGCCATCGCGGCGGAGCGCCTGTTCGGGCTCCGCCTCGACGGGCAGTGGCTGCATGTCGGCACGCCGGAGGCCTTGCGCGAGGCCGAGGAGCGGGTGAAGGCGAGTGCGACCCAGCCGTAAGGGGGCCGCCCGTCCGAGCGACGAATGGTCCGCGGTCCTGTCGCCGAGGATCCTTCGGTCCTCTGCCGGCAGGGTCCCGTGCCGCGCCGTGCGCATCCCGCCTCTCCCCGCGAGCGGCGGGAGGGCTTGGGGGATCGGAACGATGTCATGCCCCCTTGTCGGGGACACGGCCCTCCTCCCGCCCGCGGGGCGAGGAGAACCCTGCGCCTGACCATCCGGGGCAGACCAAACGGATTACTGATGCCGCCCAGCCTCCCGATCCGTCCCCTCGACGACCTCGCCCCGGTCCTGGCGCTCAACACCGCGCACGCCGCCGAGACCTCGCCCCTCGACGAGCCGGCCCTGCGCGCCTTGATCGACCAGGCCTTCCTGGCCTCCGTCGTCACCGGACCGGAGGGCCTGTCCGCCTTCCTGATCGCGCTCGATCAGGACGCCACCTATGCCAGTCCCAATTTCCGCTGGTTCCAGGCCCGCTATCCCCGCTTCGTCTACGTCGACCGGATCGTCACCGCCCCGGCGCAGCGCGGCCGCGGGCTCGCCCGGGCGCTCTACGGGGACCTGTTCGCCCGTGCCGCGGCCGCCGGCCACGACCGCATCGCCTGCGAGGTCAACCGCGTGCCGCCGAATCCGGGTTCCGACGCCTTCCACGCCGCCCTCGGCTTCGGCGAAGTCGGCCTGGCCGAGATCCACGGCGGGGCGAAGACCGTGCGCTACCTCCTGCGCGAGACCGCCCGGTGAGCGGCGGTCACGTCTTCACCATCCCGCCGGGGGCGCCCTTTCTCGACACCCTGGCCGAGGCGCTCCTGTCCGGCCGCCTCGTCGGTGACCTCGCCGGCGGGCCGTTCGGGCTTGCCGCGGTCACGCTCTATCTGCCGACCCGCCGTGCCGCCCGGGCGCTCGCGGCGATCCTCGCCCGGGAATGCGGCCCGGCCGCGCTCCTGCCGCGCATGGTGCCGCTGGGCGAGGCCGACGAGGCCGAGCTCGATCTGCTGTCGGCCCCGCCGGGACAGCGCCGCGACGAGATCCTGCGCCCGCCGATCCCGGCGCTCGAGCGCCGGCTGATCCTGGCGCGGCTGGTCCAGGCCTGGGCCGGCACCGTCGACCGCCAGCTCCTGCCCCTCGGCGACGAGGTGCCGTTCCGGGTGCCGTCCTCACCGGCCGACGCGATCGGCCTCGCCGCCGACCTGGAGGGGCTGATGGACAGCCTCACCGTCGAGGGCCTGCCCTGGGACGACATCGCCGGCGCCGTCGAGGCCGAGCATTCGCGCTACTTCTCGCTGACCCTCGATTTCGTCCGCATCGCCGCCGAGCATTGGCCGGGCATCCTGGCCGACCGCGGCGTCAGCGACCCGGTCGAGCGCGGCCGCGCCCTGGTGCTGGCCGAGGCCGCGCGCCTGACCCGCGAGCGCCCGGCCGATCCGGTGATCGTCGCCGGCTCGACCGGCTCGGTGCCGGCGACCGCCCGGCTGATCGCCGCGATCGCCGCTCTGCCCCGCGGCGCCGTCGTGCTGCCCGGCCTCGACCGCGACCTCGACGCCGCCGGCTGGAGCGCCATCGATCCCGCCGGCGACGGCGAGGCGGCGGCCCATGCCCATCCGCAGGCGGTGCTGCGCCGCCTGGTGGGCCGGGGCTTTCTCGCCCTCGACCGTGCCGACATCGTCCCCCTGGGCGAGCCGAGCCCCGCGTCGTGCGCCCGGGCCGGCCTGCTGTCGCAGGCCCTGCGCCCGGCCGAGACCACCGATGCCTGGGCCGATCTCGACTTGCGGCATCGCGAAACGCTCGCCTGCGACGGCGCCGTCGGGATCCGCGTGGTCGAGGCCGCCGACGAGCGCGAGGAGGCGCTCTGCATCGCGGTCGCGTTGCGCGAGGCGCTGGAGCGCCCCGGGCGCACCGCCGCCCTCATCACTCCGGATCGCGCCCTGGCGCTGCGGGTCGCCGCCGAGCTGCGCCGCTGGGGCATCGTCGCCGACGATTCGGCCGGCGAGCCGCTCGCCCGCAGCCCGGCCGGGCGGCTGGCGCGGCTCGCCGCCGACGTCGCGGCGCTCGACGCCAAGCCCGAGCGGGTGCTGGCGCTCCTTGCCCACCCGCTGGTGCGTCTCGGCCTGTCCCGCACGGAGGTGGAGCGGGCGGCGAGCGCGCTGGAGATCGGGTGCCTGCGCGGCCCGGCCCCGGCCAAGGGCTTCACCGGCATCGCCGAGGCCCTGCGCCTCGCCCGCACCGAGGAGCGCCCGCACGATCCGCGCCCGCGCCGGCGCCTCACCTCCGAGGAGTGGGAGGCGGCCGACGATCTGCTGCTGCGCCTTTCCGTCGCCTTCCGCGACTTCGCCGCCGACGAGGACGACGCCCCCGACGACCTGATCGCCATCGCGAAAACCCATCGCGCCGCCTGCGACCTCCTGATGGCGGGGCCGGAGGAGGACGAGGGGGAACCCGACGCCGACGCCGACGCCTCGGTGGCGGTGCTCGACGCGCTGTTCGACGACATGGAGATGGCGGAGCCCGGCCTGCTCGCCGGCCGGTTCTCGGATTACCCGGCCTTCTTCACCGCGCTCTCCCGCGAGCGGGTGGTGTCGCGGCGCAACGCCAGCCCGCATCCGCGGCTGCGCATCCTCGGCCTGCTGGAGGCGCGGCTCCTCACCGTCGACCGGGTCGTGCTCGGCGGCCTCGATGAGGGGGTATGGCCGCCGAAAGCCGAGACCGATGCCTTCCTCAACCGGCCGATGCGCGCCCGCGTCGGCTTACCCCCGCCGGAACGGCGCCTGGGCCAGACCGCGCACGACTTCGTCCAGGCGCTCGGCTGCCCGGACGCGATCGTCACCCGGGCCCACAAGCGCGAGGGCGCGCCGACCGTGCCGTCGCGCTTCCTCCAGCGCCTGCGCGCCTTCGCGGGTGAGGAGGTATGGGCGGGTCTGGTGACGGGCGGGCAGCGCTTCCGCGCGCTCGCCGCCGTGATCGATGCCGGGGCGGGCCTTTGCACCGGTCCTGTGCCGCCGCGCCTGCGCCGCCCGGCGCCCCGGCCCGATCCCGCCCTGTTCCCGCGCTCGCTCAGCGTCACCGAGATCGAGACCCTGGTGCGCGACCCCTACGGGATCTTCGCCCGCCACGTGCTCGGCCTCGACGCCCTCGAACCGGTGGCGGTGCAGCCGAGCGCCAGCGACCGCGGCACCATCGTGCACGACGTGCTCGGCGGCTTCGCCGAGCGCTTCCCCGAGGCGCTGCCCGCTCCCGACGTGGCCGACCAGGTCCTCTACGCCCTCGCGGCCGATGCCTTCGCGCCGATCTCGGACGCCTATCCGGAGCTCTACGCCGAGTGGTGGCCGCGCTTCGTGCGCCTCGCCGAGGCGTTCCTGGCCTGGGAGGCCGAGCGCCGCCCCGGACTCCGCCGGGTCCACCCGGAGACCGGCGGGCGCTGGGCCCTCGACATCCCGGGCGGCCACGTCCTGACCCTGCGGGCCCGCGCCGACCGGATCGAGACGCGTCGCGACGGGGGCCACGCCATCATCGACTTCAAGACCGGCCAGCCGCCGAGCGCCCGCGAGGTCTTCGCCGGCTTCTCGCCCCAGCTGACCCTCGAGGCCGCGATGCTGCGCGCCGGCGCCTTCAAGGGGCTCGGGCCCGCCGCCGACGCGCCGGACCTGCTCTACGTCCGGGCGAGCGGCGGCAAGACGCCGCTGGATTCGATGCCGGTCAAGCCGCCGCGGGGCGACGGGCGCACGGTTCCCGAGCTGGTCGAGGCCCATGTCGCCGGCCTGCGCCGGCTCGTCGGCGCGTTCATGGCCGGCGAGGCGTCCTACCTGTCGCGGCCCTACCCGAAATACGCCAAGGCGTATTCGGATTACGACCACCTGGCGCGGGTCAGGGAGTGGTCGCTGGTCGAGGGGGAGGAGTGAGCGGCCGACCCATGCCGGCTGCAGCCCTCCCCGCAGAGGGGGGAGGGGTTCAGCCGGCGCGCGAGAGCGGGTGGGACGCCTGTGCCCTGCCCGCCACGCCTCCCGAAAACCCTGTGCACCACCCCCCGATCGCCCTTGAGGCAACGCTTCCTTCGGTGCGAGCCCATCACAACGGCGCGTGACCGGGAGGACCGATGGGCATCGAGGGTTTCGTCGTCGACGGCCTGACGCAGGACGCGCAGCGGCGGGCGGCGGATCCGCGGGCCTCGGCCTGGGTGTCGGCCAATGCCGGGGCGGGCAAGACCAAGGTGCTCACCGACCGCGTGGTGCGCCTTCTGCTGCACGGCGCGGCCCCGGCCAAGATCCTCTGCCTGACCTTCACCAAGGCCGCCGCCGCCAACATGGCGATCCGGGTGTTCGAGCGGCTCGGCCGCTGGGTCACCCTGGACGAGGCGGCCCTGCGCGCCGAGCTGACCGCGCTCGAAGGCGAGGCGCCGGACGGCGCCACGCTCCGCCGCGCCCGGCGGTTGTTCGCCCGGGCGGTCGAGACGCCGGGCGGGCTCAAGATCGAGACCCTCCACGCCCTGTGCGAGCGGCTGCTGCACCTCGTCCCGTTCGAGGCCAACGTGCCGGCTCGCTTCGTGGTGCTGGACGAGGCCCAGACCCGCGAGGCGATCGACCGCACGATCGACAACGTGCTCGCCGACGCGGTCGATACCCGCCACCCGGAGCTTGCCGAGGCCCTGTCCCTCGTTGCCCCCGAGGCGGCGGGCGAGGCCTTGCGCCGGGCGATGGTGGCGGCGGTGCAGAACCGGAGCCTGATCGGCCATCCGGACGGGGTGCCGGCCCGCCTCGGCGCCCTGCGGGACGCCCTCGGGCTCGCGCCCGACGAGACACTGGGGGTGATCGAGGACCGGATGCGCGACGGCGGGCCCGACCTCGCCGGCCTGATCGCGGCCCTGCGCACGGGGAAGGCCAATGACGAGAAGCGCGCCGATGCGCTCGCGCTCGCGGCTTCCGCCACCGGACCGGCCCGGCTGACGTTGACGCTCGCGGCCTTCTTCAAGGACGAGGGCGAGGGCGATCCCTACGCCGCCTCGTCCCTCGGCACCAAGGCGGTGCCGGCGGCGGCCAAGGAGGCGCTGCTCGCCGAGCAGGCGCGGCTCGCGTGCCTTCGCGACCGCCTCAAGGCCGCCCGGGCGCAAGGCCGCACCGAGGCCCTGTTCACGCTCGCCGCCGAGATCCACCGCCGGATGGAGGCGCAGAAGGCCCGCCTCGGCGCCCTCGATTTCGACGACCTGATCCACAAGACCCTCGACCTGCTGACCCGGGTCGATTCGGCCTGGGTGCTGTACAAGCTCGACCGCGGCGTCGACCACGTGCTGATCGACGAGGCGCAGGACACCAACCCGCAGCAATGGGAGATCCTGCGCCGGATCACCGAGGATTTCTGCGCCGGGGAGGGGGCCCGCGAGGCGGCGGGCGGGCTCGCCCGCACCCGCTTCGCCGTCGGCGACCCGAAGCAGTCGATCTACAGCTTTCAAGGCGCTGCGCCGGAGGAGTTCGAGACCACGCGGCGGGCCTGGCGGCGCGACGCGGACGGGGCCGGGATGCCCTTCGCCGATGTCGGGCTGACCCTGTCGTTCCGCTCCGCCATCGGCGTGCTGCGGGCGGTCGACGCCACCTTCGGGATCGAGGACCATTATCGCGGCCTCTCCTTCGGCGATACGGCGATCGGCACGGTGCATTCCACCGCGCGCGTCCGGGCGCCGGGCCAGATCGAGCTGTGGCCGGTCGAGCGGCCGAGCGCCGAGGAGGAGCCCGACGCCTGGACCCATCCGGTCGACGCGATCGAGGCCGGGGCCCCGGCGCTCGTCACCGCCCGCCGGGTGGCCCGGGCGGTGCGGCTGTGGACCAGCGAGGGCGACGAATCCGGCCGGGTCTGGCGGCCCGGCGACGTGCTGATCCTGGTGCGCAAGCGCTCCGCCGCCTTCGAGGGCGTGATCCGGGCCCTGAAGGCCGAGGGCGTGCCGGTGGCGGGCCAGGACCGGCTCGACATCGCCGCCCACATCGCGGTCCTCGACCTCGTGGCGGCGGGCCGCGCCGCGCTGCTGCCGCAGGACGACCTGACGCTCGCGACCGCGCTCAAGACGCCGCTCGTCGGCCTCACCGACGACGACCTCGTCGGCATCGCGGCCGGGCGCGACCCGGCCGAGGCGCTGGTGACCGCGCTCCGGCGTCGCGCCGCGGCCGGCGAGCCGGCGGCCGAGCGCGGCGCCGCCGCCCTCGATCGCTGGATGGAACTGGCTCGGACGCACGGGCCGTTCGGCTTCTACGCCGAACTGCTCGGGCCGCTCGGCGGCCGGGCGCTGCTGGTGCAGCGCCTCGGCGGCGAGGCCGGCGACGCCATCGACGTCTTCCTGACCGCCGCCGCCCAGGCCGAGGCCGGGCCCGACGCGCCCTCGCTCACCGGCTTCCTCTCGCGTTACGCGCCGAGCGGCGGGCGCGATGCCGGCGGCCACACCGTGAAGCGCGACCTGGACGCGGCCCGCGACGAGGTGCGGGTCATGACGGTGCACGGCGCCAAAGGGCTCGAAGCGCCGCTGGTGCTGGTGCTCGACGGCTGCGATGCGCTGGGCCGCGATCCGGCCCTGATTCCGATCCGGCTGAAGGACGGCAGCACGGTGCCGGTCTGGTCGAGCGCCAAGGCGCATGACAGTCCGGCGATCGCCGCCGCCCGCGACGCGCTGCACGCCAAGGCCGGCGAGGAGCATAACCGCCTGCTTTACGTCGCCATGACCCGGGCCAAGGACCGGCTGGTGATCGCGCCGTATGCCGGCAACGACAAGGAGACTCCGGCGGCGGCCTGGTGCGAGATGATCCGCCGCGGCCTGGTGAAGGCGTTCGGCGGCGTCGAGATCGCCGAGATGCCCTATGGCCCGGTCGAGAGCTGGCGCGAGGGCGCCGCCCTGCCGGAGGTGCCGGCGGCGCCCGAAGGCGTCGCCGAGCCCGAATCGGTGCCGGACTGGCTGCACCGCGTGGTCACGCCCGAGGCCGAGCCGCTGCCGCCGTTGCGCCCCTCCGGCCTCGGCGCCGCCGACGAGCCGCGCCGCTCGGATGCCCGCTCCAGCGACCCGGCCGCGCGCCGTCGCGGCGTGCTGGTCCACGCCCTGCTGGAGCACCTGCCCGCCCTCGCGCCCGAGCGCCGGGCCGCTGCGGCGGAGGCCTTCGTTGCCGCCCGCGCCCCGGGCCTCGATCCGGACAGGCGCGCCGCCATCGCCGGGGAAGCCCTGCGGCTCCTCGCCGATCCCGATCTCGCGGTGCTGTTCGGGCCCGAGGCGCGGGCCGAGGTGACGCTCGCCGGCAGCCTGCCGGTCGACGGAGTGATGCGTCCCGTGCATGGCCGGGTCGACCGGATCGCGGTCACCGAGGAGGCGGTCTGGCTCGTCGACTTCAAGACCGGCCGCCCGCCCCGCGACGGTGCCCCGACGCCGCGGGGGCAGGCGGCGCAGGTCGCGCTCTACGCCCGGCTCCTCGCGACCGTCTATCCGGGCCGGACCCTGGTGCCGCTCCTGGTCTGGACCACCGGGCCGACCTTGCGCCGCCTCACCCCGCAGGACTGCGCGGCCGCCCTCGATACGCTGGCATGAGCACGCGGGGATCAACACGCTGGCGTGAACCATGGTGCGGGATCGCACGGGCAATGCGGGGACGGCTTGGCCGTGACGCTTGATCGGCCCCCGCCCGGTTCTTAACTTCCCTCTCACGCGGGCCGGTCCGCACCGTTGACCGGCTGTCAGGACGAGAAGGATTTTCAGCGATGGCGACCGTGAAGGTGACCGACGCGAGCTTCGAGCAGGACGTGCTGCAATCGGCCGAGCCCGTGGTGGTGGATTTCTGGGCCGAGTGGTGCGGCCCGTGCCGCGCCATCGGCCCGGCGCTCGAGGAGATCTCGACCGAGATGAACGGCCGGGTGAAGATCGCCAAGGTGAACGTGGACGAGAATCCCGGCATCGCCTCCCAGTACGGCATCCGGTCGATCCCGACCTTGATGCTGTTCAAGGGCGGCGAGCTCGCCGGCCAGAAGGTCGGCGCGGCGCCGAAGGGCGACCTGTTCCGCTGGATTCAGGCCACCGCCTGAGCACTGGCGATCGACCGCCCGATCAGGAGCCCGGCCACCAGGCCGGGCTTTTTCGTAAGGGCGAGCCGCCGTGATCCGGCCTGTCGAGGGACGTCGCTGCTGCCGGTTTCCGGACCGGCCAGACCCTACGCCCGGCGCAGCAGCTGCAACGGACTACCCGGCCCATAGGCCGTCCAGATCGCGTCGCAGGCCGCCTGTCGGTCGCGCTTGAGCCGTCCGTCCAGATCGTTGAGGGCGGCCTGAAGGCGGAGGGAGCGAGCCTTCTGGAAGAAGTCGGCGTGGTTGAGCTGCGCCCGGGACGAGAAGGCCCGGAAGTGCACGGCATCGATCCGCACGCCGTCGCATTTCCGGCTGGCGAGATCGGCCTCGATCCCTGAGAGAAGGACCGGATCCTGCGGCGTTTCCGCGTCCCGATGCGGCTGGGCGGTGAAGCAGAAGGCGGCCCAGGCGATCACGGCGAGAGAAGACCTGACAATCATGGCGGTATTCGCAAGCAGAAAATGTGATCTGCACCGAGAACCTGCCGCCCGTGGGCCCGTTCCGCGCTGCGCGGTGTGCCATGTGCGCCGGCGCACGTCGCCGGGCTGGCGTCACGCCGGGTCGCGGTCGATCCAGGTCGGGTCCATCGCCATCATGGCCTCGTCGAACGGCGCCGGACCCGGCGCCTCGCCGCGGATCAGGCTCTCGGCCTCGTCGTGGTCGACGTCGCGCATCTGCTCGGCGAGCAGCGCGAGGTAGCTCGCCGCCGCGGCGGTGCCGAACAATTCGGCGAAGCGGGCATGGGCCACCGCCGTCATCGTCTCCACGACCGCGGCGGGCGGGCTGCCGGCCTCGACGGCGTTGTCGAACACCGCCCGCCAGGCACGGGACAGGCGCTCGCGCAACGCGAAGGTGTCGTCCAGGGTCTCTGCCGAGTCGGAGTTCTCGTCCACGGGCGGCCTCTCCGGGCCGGGAACGGCCATGTCGGAGTATGGGCCAGCCGGCCTGCGGTTTCCAGGCGGGGGTGCCATCCGGGCGGATCCGGTGCGATACCGCGCCGGCGGCCCGGACCGGCCGCATGGGAGAAATTGATGAAACTCTACGGCACCAGCCTGTCGCCGTTCGTTCGCAAGGTGCTCGTCGTCCTCGCCGAGAAGGGGATCGAGGCCCGGCACGTGCCGCTGCGCTTCCACGATCCCGATCCGCGCTTCCAGGCCGCCAGCCCGTTCGGCAAGATTCCGGCCCTGGAGGACGAGGAGTTTCGGCTCGCCGATTCCTCGGCGATCATCCATTACCTGGAGCGCCGGCATCCGGCGCCGGCCATGCTGCCGACCGGCGCTCAGGATCTCGGCCGGGCGATCTGGTTCGACGAGTTCGGCGACACCGAGCTGTTCCCGGTGCTGATCAAGCCCTTCGTCCAGCGGGTGCTGCGGCCGCACATGATGAATCAGCCTTGCGACGAAGCGGTCGTCGCCAAGTGCCTGGGCGAGGACCTGCCGCGGCTGTTCGATTACCTCGAGGGCGTGATCGACGGGCCGTACCTCGTCGGCGGCAGCTTCGGCCTGGCCGACATCTCGGTCGTGACGACGTTCCACAACCTGCGCCTTGCCGGCGAGGCGGTCGATGCCGGCCGCTGGCCGCGCCTCGCGGCCTATGTCGCGGGCATCCTGGAACGCCCGTCGTTCCAAGCCGCGATCGCGGCCCGCCAGGGCTGATCGTTCGAGGGGGCGGGGCCCGTCCCCTCGTCTAGCGCCCCTTGGCGCTGCGGCGGTAGAATCCGTCGACCTGGGACTGGGCCTCGGCCCGGTCGCGCTCGTTGGCCGTCGCCATCGCCTGCTCCTGCAGGGCGACGATCCACTGGTCCTTCGGCCCGTCGGCGGCGTCGCGGGCGAGCGTCAGCCAAGCCAGCCCCCGGGCGCGCTGCACCGTGACGCCCTGGCCGTTGATCAGGAGCTGGCCGAGCAGGGCCTGCGCCGCCGGGTGCCCCTTCTCGGCGGCGAGGTTGAACCAGCGCGCCGCCTGGCGCGGATCCTGGCTCACGCCGGTGCCGTCGAGGTAGAGCCGGGCGAGGTTGTACTGCGCGTTCGGGTCGCCGTAATAAGTCGCCGCGTAGTTGAACATGTCGTAGGCGCGCTCGACGTTCGCGCGGACGTAGGAGCCCTTGATCCCGTCGAGGAAGTAGCGGCCGAGCGCCGTGAAGGCGCTCGCCACCACGCCGGCATTGGGCGCCTCCGGACTCTCGTCGGCGTTCTCGTCGGCGATCTTCGAGAAGAACTCGAACGCCTTGAGGTCGTCGTGCGGGACGCCGTCGCCCTCCGCGTACATGCGGCCGAGCTTCCACAGCGCCAGGGCGTGGCCCTGGCCGGCGGCGTATTCGAGGGCGCGGGCGGCGCCCTCCTTGTCGCCGGCATTGTAGTCGCGCATGCCCGTCCGCATCGCCTCGCGGGCGTTGCGGTAGCCCGCCGCCGCGGGCACCGGGGTCCGTACCGCGGCGTCGAGCGCCGCGGCAGGCCCGGCCCCCGCCATCGTCAGGCCGAGGAGCGCGAGGAGGAACCGGCGGCCCGCCCGGACGGGCAGGCCGGCCTCAGATATCCGCATAGGAGAGCGTCTCCTGGGCCCCGCCCGGATGCGTCACCGCGCCGGTTACCGCCGGGCCGACGGTCTGCGCGTACTTCCACAGGTAGCCCGAGGTCGAATCGTTGGCCCGCGGCTGCCAGGCCGCGCGGCGCTGGGCCAGCTCCTCGTCCGTGAGGTCGACCGAGAGCGAGCCCTGGATCGCGTCGATGCGGATGAGGTCGCCGTCCTTGAGGAGGCCGATCGGGCCGCCCACCGCCGCCTCCGGCCCGACATGGCCGATGCAGAAGCCGCGGGTGGCGCCGGAGAAGCGCCCGTCGGTGATGAGCGCCACCTTGTCGCCCATGCCCTGGCCGTACAGGGCGGCGGTGGTCGCCAGCATCTCGCGCATGCCGGGGCCGCCGCGCGGGCCCTCGTAGCGGATCACCAGGACCTCGCCCTCCTTGTACTGGCGGTTCTTCACCGCCTCGAAGCAGGCCTCCTCGTTGTCGAACACCCGGGCCGGGCCGGCGAAGGTCTGCTTCTCCGGCGGCATGCCGGCGACCTTCACGATCGCGCCCTCGGGCGCCAGGTTGCCCTTGAGGCCGACGACGCCGCCGGTCACGGTGATCGGCTGGCTGGACGGGCGGACGACGTCCTGGTCGGCGTTCCAGGCCACCTTGGCGAGGTTCTCGGCGATGGTGCGGCCGGTGACGGTGAGGCAGTCGCCGTGGAGATAGCCGCCGTCGAGGAGCGTCTTCATCAGGAGCGGGATGCCGCCGACCTCGAACAGGTCCTTGGCGACGTAGCGCCCGCCGGGCTTCAGGTCGGCGATGTAGGGCGTGCGCTTGAAGATCTCGGCGACGTCGAAGAGATCGAATTCGATGCCGCATTCGTGCGCGATCGCCGGCAGGTGGAGCGCCGCGTTGGTCGAGCCGCCGGAGGCCGCCACCACGGTCGCGGCGTTCTCGAGCGCCTTGCGGGTGACGATGTCGCGCGGGCGGATGTTCTTGGCGAGCAGCTCCATCACCATCTCGCCGGCGGTGGCGCAGAACCGGTCGCGGATCTCGTAGGGCGCCGGGGCGCCGGCCGAGTAGGGGAGGGCGAGGCCGATCGCCTCGGAGACGGTCGCCATCGTGTTGGCGGTGAACTGCGCGCCGCAGGCCCCGGCCGACGGGCAGGCGACCTGCTCCAGCTCGTCGAGGTCGTCGTCGCTCATCGTGCCGACCGAGTGCTTGCCGACCGCCTCGAACAGGTCCTGGATCGTGACCGGCTGGCCCCGGAAGGTGCCGGGCAGGATCGAGCCGCCATAGATGAAGACGGACGGCACGTTGAGGCGCACCATCGCCATCATCATGCCGGGCAGGGACTTGTCGCAGCCGGCCAGCCCCACGAGCGCGTCGTAGGCATGGCCGCGCATGGTCAGCTCGACGGAGTCGGCGATCACCTCGCGGGACGGCAGCGAGGCGCGCATGCCGCGATGCCCCATGGCGATGCCGTCGGTGACCGTGATGGTGCAGAATTCCCGCGGCGTCCCGCCGGCGGAGGCCACGCCCTTCTTCACGGCCTGCGCCTGGCGCATCAGCGAGATGTTGCAGGGCGCCGCCTCGTTCCAGCACGAGGCCACGCCGATCAGCGGCTGGTGGATCTGCTCACGGGTCAGGCCCATGGCGTACAGGTACGACCGGTGCGGCGCGCGCTCGGGACCCTCGGTCACGTGGCGGCTGGGCAGCTTCGATTTGTCGGTGGTGTGACGCGCGTCCATGGCCCTGTCCCGTACCCGTAGTTTCTTGATAGGCCGGTGTTTCCCCGGTCCCGCTCCCTGCACCGCCCTGGGACGGTCCACGCGAAACGGACCCGTTGCCGGGTCAATCCGCCAGCGCCGCCCGCGATCCCCGGGGACCCGGAAACACCGCGATAAATCACTGTAGGGACAGTCGTTTAACGTGGCCGTTGAGGTGCCGCCGGTTTATGGCGGGAACGCGGCGGAGCAAAGTGCGGTCTGGGGCAAACCTGGGATGCTTTCGGGGTGTTGCGACCTCGCCACAGCTACGCTTGCGGTCAAGATCTAACGTAAGATCTAACGGAAGGTGAGAGATGCCGTCCGGCGGCAGGGCTCTACCTGACGCGCGTTTGTGCCCGGGGTGAGGCGGAGAGGGTGCGGAAGAAGGGCGGCGGCGGGGCATGGCAGGCGGCCTCGGGCCGGCTGGCCACCCTCATCCGGCCCTGCGGCATCGCGGCAACGGGTCTGCCGCACAAGGTCATTCCGGGGCCGCGGAGCGGAGCCCGGACTCGAGACACTGAGGTTCGCAAGAATGGAGCGGAAGCCGCTCCACCCTAGCCTGCACGTCCGGCGTTTCTGGATTCCGGGCCCCGCGCCGCGGCCCTGGAATGACGATGAGGGTGCCGGACGAGGCGTCGAAGAGCGTTGCGATGCGTCGTTCCGCTCACGCCGAGCGCGGGGCCGCCACCGGATGGCGCAATCCCGCGATCACCGCCCTGAGCGTCCCGGCCTCGGCCTCCGGCGCGTCGGTGCGGGCGTAGATGCGGTCGTGCACGAAGGACAGCTTGCCGATCACCGCCGGTGTCATCCGGAACGGGTACAGGTCGGCCTGGCCCATGCTGCGGTTGAGCGAGTTCATCGCGAAGGTGAGCGGCAGCCAGGCCTCGATCAGCCGGCCGAAATCCGGGCTGCGATACGGGTCGAAATCGACCTTGGCCGAGAGGGTGATCGGCGCGTGCAGCGCCGGTCCGGCCTGGAGCTTGGGCTGCACCCGCACGCCGAACTGGCTCGCGGTCTCCAGCGTGTCGATGATGTGCATGTAATGGGCCCAGGTCTCGGCGAAGTCCTCCCAGGGATGCGAGGTGGCATAGGCCGACACGAAGGTTTCCTGCCAGCCCTCGGCCGGGCCGTGGGCGTAGTGGCGCTGGAGCGCGGCGCCGTAATCGGCCCGCTCGTCGCCGAACACCGTCCGGAACGCGTCGAGGCAGGGATCGGCCCGGACGAGCACGTTCCAGAAGTAATGCCCGATCTCGTGGCGGAAGTGCCCGAGGAGCGTGCGGTAATGCTCGCCGAACTGGGTGCGCCGGCGCTCGCGCTCGACGGTGTCGGCTTCCGCGATGTTGAGGGTGATGAGGCCGTTATCGTGCCCGGTCAGCACCGGCGGGCCGACGAGATACGATTCGGCCGGATCGACCAGGAAGTCGAAGGCGAGTCCGGCCGGGTTCTCGCGCCGGGAGGCCAGCGGCAGGCGCAGGCGCAGCATGGCGTAGAACAGCCGGCGCTTGGCCGCCTCGACCTCGCGCCAGCGGGTCTTGTTCCAGGCGATCGACAGGTCCGGCACCACCCGGTTGTGGCGGCAGGCCAGGCAGTAGGTCTCGGACGAGGCGGCCGGTACCAGCCAGTTGCAGCCGCCCGACACCCGGTTGGCGCAGGGACGGTACTTGCGGCGCGGATCGGCGAGGCCGCGCCAGCGCGCGCCGGCCGGCACCATCGCCGTCATGTCGGTGAGCTCGGGGTCGTAGCCGAGCCGGCACTCGCAGCTCTCGCAGGAATCGGCTTCGAAATGGGCCGGCTGGGCGCAGGCCTGGCACTGGAAGATCTTCATCGCGGCGTCCGGGCAGGTGCTCCCGGAGCGGATGCGGGACCTGCCTGCACCAAGGGGCGATCCCCGCCCGTGGTTCCGCCGGTGACGGCACGGGACTTGCCTCATTTTTTCGCCCCGCCGCCCGGGATGAGGCCGCATGGTGACGCAAAGGGACGCGATGCGGGTTCATGTCGTCGACGCGCCGGCTGACGCCGGCCCGGCCAAGGTGTAGAACCGCGTCAGCCCGCGCGGGAGAACCGCGCGAGCGGACGGCGGGCTCATCCCTCCACCCAGCAGAAGGTTCGGAACCGTCGTGTCGATCAAGGCCGCCCTGCACCACGTCACGTCCTACACCTACGACCGGCCGATCGCCCTCGGGCCGCAGGTGATCCGGCTGCGCCCGGCGCCGCACACCCGCACCCGGATCGAGAGCTACGCCCTCAAGGTCACGCCGGCCAACCACTTCGTGAACTGGCAGCAGGATCCCAACGGCAACTGGCTCGCCCGGCTGATCTTCCCCGAGAAGACGACGCAATTCCGGATCGAGGTCGATCTCGTCGCCGACATGGCGGTGATCAACCCGTTCGACTTCTTCGTCGAGGAATACGCCCAGACCCGGCCCTTCGCCTATCCGGACGACCTGAAGGCCGAGCTCGGCCCCTACCTCGCGGTCGAGGCTGGCGGCCCCGAGATCGACGCCCTGATGGCGCGGCTGCCGGCCGAGCCCAACACCGTGCAGTTCCTGGTGGCGCTGAACGCGCTGGTGCGCGACACGGTGAATTACGTCGTGCGGATGGAGCCCGGGGTGCAGACCCCGGCCGAGACGTTGCAGAAGGGCAGCGGCTCGTGCCGCGACTCGGCCTGGCTGCTGGTGCAGGTGCTGCGCCGCCTCGGCCTGGCCGCCCGCTTCGTCTCCGGCTACCTGCTCCAGCTCGTGCCCGACACGACCGCCGTGGACGGCCCCGCCGGCACCACGACCGATTTTACCGATCTCCACGCCTGGGCCGAGGCCTACGTCCCGGGCGCCGGCTGGATCGGGCTCGACGCCACCTCGGGGCTGCTGTGCGGCGAGGGCCACATCCCGCTCGCCGCGACCCCGCATTACCGCTCGGCGGCGCCGATCGTCGGCCTCGCCGACCCAGCCGAGGTGACGTTCGACTTCACCATGCAGGTCACCCGGGTCGCCGAGGCGCCCCGCGTCACCAAGCCGTTCTCGGACGAGGCCTGGGGCGCGCTCGACGCGCTCGGCGAGCGCATCGACCGCGACCTCGCCGACCAGGACGTGCGCCTGACCATGGGCGGCGAGCCGACCTTCGTCTCGGTCGACGATTTCGAAGCCCCCGAATGGAACGCCGCCGCGGTCGGGCCGACGAAGCGCGGGCTGGCCGACGCGCTGATCCGCCGCCTGCGCGAGCGCTTCGGCCCCGGCGGCTTCCTGCATTACGGCCAGGGCAAATGGTATCCGGGCGAGAGCCTGCCGCGCTGGGCCTTCGGCCTCTACTGGCGCAAGGACGGCGAGCCGGTCTGGCGCGATCCCGCCCTGATCGCCTCCGAGACCGGCCCGCGCGACGCCGGCATCCGCGAGGCCGAGGCGCTGATCCACGGCCTCGCCGGCCGGCTCGGCCTCGAGCCTTACGTCCAGCCGGTCTTCGAGGACCCGGAATACTGGGACCGCAAGGTCGCCGACCTGCCGATCAACGTCACGCCCCTCGACCCGAAGGTCGGCGACGAGGAGGCGCAACGGCGGATGGTGCGGGTCTATACCCGCGGCATCGAGAACGCGGTCGGCTTCGTGCTGCCGATCGCCAACGTCGCGGTCGGGCCCGAGCGGCACTGGGTCTCGGAGGCCTGGCAGCTCAAGCGGGGCGCGATCTACCTGGTGCCGGGCGATTCGCCGGCCGGCTTCCGCCTTCCGCTCGCCTCGCTGCCCTACGTGCCGCCGGGCGTCTACCCGTACTACGTCCCTCAGGACCCGATCGAGCAGCGCGGGCCGCTCCAGCCCGGCGCCGCCACCGCGCCGCAGCGCCGGCCCGCCCCGGTCGGCGTCGCGGTCCGCACCGCCCTCGCGGTCGAGCCGCGGGACGGGGTGCTGTGCGTGTTCATGCCGCCGATCGAGCGGGTCGACGAGTATCTGGGGCTGGTCGCCGCCCTGGAGGAGACCGCGGCCGAGATCGGCCAGCCGCTCCACATCGAGGGCTACGAGCCGCCCTACGATCCGCGCCTCTCGGTGGTGAAGGTCACGCCCGATCCCGGCGTGATCGAGGTCAACGTCCAGCCGGCCAAGACCTGGCGCGAGGCGGTCGAGATCACCACCGGCCTCTACGCCGATGCCCGCCAGACCCGGCTCGGCGCGCAGAAATTCATGATCGACGGGCGCCATACCGGGACGGGGGGCGGCAACCACGTCGTGCTCGGCGGCTCCACCCCGGCCGATTCGCCGTTCCTGCGCCGGCCCGACCTCCTGAAGAGCCTGGTGCTGTACTGGCAGCGCCACCCGTCCCTGTCGTACCTGTTCTCGGGCCTTTATGTCGGCCCGACCAGCCAGGCGCCGCGGATGGACGAGGCGCGCCACGACGGGCTCTACGAGCTTGAGATCGCGCTGGCCCAGGTGCCGCCGCCGAACGGCCCCGAGGTGCCGCTCTGGCTCGTCGACCGGTTGTTCCGCAACATCCTCACCGACGTCACCGGCAACACCCACCGGGCCGAGATCTGCATCGACAAGCTGTACTCGCCGGACGGCCCGACCGGGCGCCTCGGCCTGCTGGAGTTCCGCTCGTTCGAGATGCCGCCCGAGGCGCGGATGAGCCTCGCCCAGCAGGTGCTGCTGCGCGCCCTCGTCGCCTGGCTGTGGCGCGAGCCGCAGGAGGGCGGCTTCGTGCGCTGGGGCACGGCGTTGCACGACCGGTTCATGCTGCCCCACTTCCTGTGGGAGGATTTCTCGTCGGTGCTCGGCGACCTCAACCGCGCCGGCTACGCCTTCGATCCGGCCTGGTACGAGGCGCAGGCCGAGTTCCGCTTCCCGCGCTACGGCGAGGTCGAGCGCGGCGGCGTCAAGCTGGAGCTGCGCCAGGCGCTGGAGCCCTGGCACGTGCTCGGCGAGGAGGGATCGATCGGCGGCACGGTGCGCTACGTCGATTCCTCGGTGGAGCGGCTGCAGGCCAAGGTCACCGGCTACGTGCCGAGCCGGCACGTCGTCACCTGCAACGGGCGGCGCCTGCCGATGACCGATACCGGCCGCTCGGGCGAGGCGGTGGCGGGCCTGCGCTTCAAGGCCTGGCAGCCGGCCTCGGCCCTGCACCCGACCCTGCCGGTCCACGCGCCGCTCACCTTCGACGTGCTCGACACCTGGAGCGGGCGCTCCCTCGGCGGCTGCGTCTACCACGTCGCCCATCCGGGCGGGCGCAACTACGAGACCTTCCCGATCAACACCTACGAGGCGGAGGGGCGCCGCCTCGCGCGCTTCCAGGAGAACGGCCACACCCCGGGCCGGGTGAGCGTGCCGCCGGAGGAGCCGCGGCGCGAATTCCCCATGACCCTCGACCTGCGCACGCCGAATCCCCGGTGAGCGATGCCCCGGTGAGCGAGGCCGCGATGAGCGAGGCGCCGGCGGAGGTGAAGGTCGCCGCGCCCGCGCCCCACGATCGGCCGCGGCCCGACGCGCCCGCGGAGCGGCTGGCGCGCTGGACGGCGGGGTACGCCCCGCTGCCCGGCCTGCCGGACGAGCTGGTCGCGGACGACGGCACCCTGCGGCCGGCCTGGGACAGGTTCCTGCGCTGCCTCGCCGGGCTGCCGGATTGCGAGATCGCCGCCCGGCTCGCCGCGGCCGGGCGGCACATCCACGATACCGGCATCGCCTACCGGGCCTATGGTGAGACGACCGAGCGCGACTGGCCGATCGGCGCCCTGCCGCTCCTGATCGAGGGCGCGGAGTGGCAGGGGATCGCCGCGGGCGTGGCGCAGCGCGCCGAGCTCCTCGAAGCCGTCCTGACCGACCTCTACGGCGACGGCGCCCTCGCCCGCGCCGGCCTGCTGCCGGCGGCCGCCGCCGCGGGCGATCCGGAATTCCTCCGTCCGCTCGTCGGCGTCGCCCCCCCGGGCGGGCGCCACCTGCATTTCTACGCCGCCGATCTCGCCCGCGGGCCGGACGGCGCCTGGCGGGTGCTGTCCGACCGGACCCAGGCGCCGTCGGGCGCCGGCCATGCCCTCGAGAACCGCCTGGTCATGGCGCGGGCCCTGCCGGAGGTCTACGGCGCGCTCGAGGTCGAGCGCGTCGCCGCGTTCTTCCAGGCGTTTCGCGACGGCCTCGCCGCCACGGCGACCCGGGAGGACCCGCGCATCGGCCTGATGACCTCGGGCCCCTACAGCGACACCTATGTCGAGCAGGCGGTCCTCGCCCGCTACCTCGGCTTCGCCCTCGTCGAGGGCGACGACCTCCTGGTGCGCGACGGGATGGTGTCGATCCGCACGGTCGCCGGCCTCAAGCGGGTCGACGTGCTGTGGCGGCGCATCGACGGCGACTTCGTCGATCCCCTGGAGCTCAACCCCGCCTCGCGCCTCGGGGCACCGGGCCTCGTCGAGGCCCTGCGGGCCGGCGCGGTCGCGATGGGCAACATGCCGGGCACCGGCCTCGTCGAGAGCGCGTGGCTCGCCGCTTCGCTGCCGGCCCTGTGCGAGCGGCTGCTCGGCGAGCCCCTTCGCCTGCCCGGCCTGCCGACCTGGTGGTGCGGCGACCCCGCGCAGCGCGAAGCCGTGATGGCGCGGTTCGACGCGCTCGCCTTCCGGCCGGCCGCGGCGCCGGCGCAGGGCGCCTTCACCAGCCGGGCCTTCGGCGAGGGCCGCGACGCGGCCGAGACCGAGCGCCTGCGGGCCGTCCTGCGCGACCGGCCCGGCGACCTCGTCGCCCACGAGCCGGTCCGGCTGTCCACCGCCCCGGTCTGGGACGGCACGCGGCTGGTGCCCCGGCCCTTCGTGCTGCGGGTCTTCGCCGCCGCGACGCCGGAGGGCTGGCGGGTGATGCCCGGCGGCTTCTGCCGCATCTCCGAGACGCCGGACGTGCGCCCGGTGGCGATGGGCGTCGGGGTCCGCGCCGCCGACGTCTGGGTCTTGTCGTCCGGTCCGACCGCCGCCCAGGCCACCCTGCTGCCGGCGAGCGACCGGGTGGCGGTGCGCCGGGTGCCCGGCCTGCTGCCGAGCCGGGCCGCCGACAACCTGTTCTGGCTCGGCCGCCACCTGGAGCGGGCCGAGGCGGTGATCCGCCTCACCGCCTGCCTGCTCGACGGGGCCGGCGCCGTCTCCACCGCCGAGGAGGATCGCGCCACCTCCGCCCGCATCCGCAGCCTGCTGCACGCCTGGGGCGCCGTGCCCTCGGTCGAGGGCGCGGCGGCGGAGCTCGCCCAGCACGCCCTCTCGGATGGCGGCCAATGGGGCTCGGGCCTCAGCCACGCCCTCTCGGCCCGGCGCAACGCCGCCTCCCTGCGCGAGCGGCTCTCGGGCGAGACCTGGCGGGCGCTCTCGGCCCTGCACGCCGCCCTGGAGGCGCCGGCGGACGGGACCGATTCCGAGGCCGCGCTCCTCGACAGGGCCGAGCGCGCCCTGTCGCTCACCGCGGCGCTGGCCGGCCTTGCCCAGGAGAACATGAACCGGGCCGGCGGCTTCGCCTTCGTCGACATGGGCCGGCGGGTCGAGCGGGCGGTCAATGCCTGCCGCTTCGCCCTCGATTTCGGCGGCGCCGGGGCCAGCACCGACGATCTCGGCGTGCTCCTCGAACTCGTCGATTCCCGCATCTCCTACGGGGCACGCTACATCCTCGGCGTGGCGCTGGCGCCGGTGCGCGACATGGTCCTGCTCGATCCCTACAACCCGCGCTCCGTCGCGTTCCAGGTCGAGCGGCTGGCCGAGCGCCTCGCCGGCCTGCCGTCCCTGCGCCAGGACGGCGTGGCGGAGGCGCCGGCGCGCCTCGTCGCCGGGCTGATGGGCGAGATCGCCGGGGCGGAGGCCGCCACCCTGCCGCTCGAGACCGTAGCCGCCTGGGAGAGACGCCTGTGGGCGATCGCCGAGGCGATCGGCGCGCGCTACTTCCCGGGTGGGTCGGATGCCGCCCGGCCCGAAACCCTCGTCACGCTGGCTTGAGCCCCCGCCCCGATGCTCTACCGCCTGCGCCATCTGACGGCCTACGCCTATCGCAACCCGGTCGGCTTCGCCCGCTGCGCCTTGCGCCTCGCGCCGGCGGCGGGGGAGGGGCAGGTGCCCCTGTCGCACGAGGTCGTGGTTGAGCCTGCGCCCCGCACCGCGACCGAGCGCGGCGACTTCTTCGGCAACCGCACGGTGTCGCTCACCGTGGAGACGCCGCACCGGGACTTCCGGATTGACGCGCGCTCCCGCGTCCGGGTCGAGCGGCCGCCGCTCCCGGATCCGGAGACCGGGCTCGCCTGGGAGGAGGTGCGGGCGCGGGTGCTCGGCGGAACGGGCCTCGGCCCCGCCGCCCCGCTGCATTTCTGCGCCCCGAGCCGCCGGGTGCCGCTTCTGCCCGAAGTGACCGACTACGCCCGGGCGAGCTTCCCGGCCGGCGGCGGCGCCGTGGCGGGCGCCTTCGACCTGATGCACCGCATCCGGGCCGACTTCACCTTCGATTCGGAGGCGACCGAGGTCGGCACGCCGCTCGCCCAGGCCTTCGCCGGCCGGCGCGGCGTGTGCCAGGACTTCTCGCACATCATGATCGCGGCGCTACGCGGCCTCGGCCTGCCGGCGGCCTATGTCAGCGGCTACCTGCGCACCCTGCCGCCGCCGGGGCAGCCCCGGCTCGAAGGGGCGGATGCGAGCCATGCCTGGGTAGCGTTCTGGTGCGGGGAGGAATGGGTCGGCCTCGATCCGACCAACGACATCGGCGTCCAGGACGATCATATCGTCGTCGCCCGCGGCCGCGACTACGCCGACGTGGCACCGGTCGCCGGGATCATCGCCGGGTCGGGCGCGCAGAGCCTGAGCGTCGCGGTCGACGTGGTGCCGGAGGAGGAGGACGCCTGAAGGCGGATGGGCGGGCCGGGCTGATGCGCTGAACGCCGAGGAGAAGGGCCCCGGCCCGCCGGAGCGACACCAGCCGAGTGCCGTCGATCGGACGGGACAGGGCCGGCGTGGCGAGGAGGAGAATGGGCCGGTTCCCGGGGGGCGTCCTCAACTTGGATCAATCTCCGGGCATTTAGGCGGGGCGCCGGACAACTTCTGCGTCAGCACCGCGGGAGTCTGGCGCTCGATTGCGGCCGCGCTTGCCCGCGGTGCGGCGGCCCCTCGCCGCGGTCTCGCCCGCCCCGCTTCGCGCGCCTTGGTGGCGCTGCCGTCGGCCTGCTCGCCGGCCGCCCGCGCCGGTCCCGCTCGGGGTGGTTCCGCCGATGGCGCCACCGCCGGCGCCTGGGCTCGCGCCTTGGGCCATCGCGGACCCGGTGCTGCCGAGGACGAGGGCCGCGGCGATCGTTGTGGCTTTCAGGGCCGGTTCCTGCCGCGTCGCAGCGCCCGCCCCGGGGGGGCTCGGCGACGGCGAATTCGCACGGCCATCCGGCGACGGCCGGACCTGTTCCCCAGGCGGAGGGCTGCCATGCAGCGCAGGCGCCTGCGCCCGGGCGACAGAACCAACCTAGCGCCGCCCCGTTGCCCCGGCATGGATCTCACGCTCCAGCCCGTGCGCGTCAGGACCGGGAGCGAGGACGAGCGCGGCCTGCTCGTCTTCGCCGACGGGACGCTCGCGGCCGTGCTGGTCTGCCTGTCCGACGTGCATGGCGACGATGCCGGCCTGTGGTTCCTCGAAGCCGGTTTCGGACCCCTGGCCTCGCCGCAGCCGGGCAAGTTCGCTGATCTCGACGCGGCTCAGGCCTGGATCGCCCGGCGCCTCGCGCCCGGTGCCACGGCGAGCCTCAGCCCTCGTCGTCCTCCGTGACGGTGTCGGCGAACGGCACGGTCGCCACCGCCCGGCCGTCCTCGCCGGTCACCTCGAAGGTGCAGGCGAACCAGTCCCGCACCGCCTGCACCCGCGTGCGGGCGATCAGGTCGCGGGCCATGGCGAGGGCGCGCATGCGGGCCTCGTCCGGGCCGGCGAGGTCGTCCCCCTCCGGATCGCGCGCCAGCCCGTCCGGGCCGGGGCCGTACCGGAGATGGAAGAAATACCGCGGCATCAGGCGCTCCCGATCAGGCGGTCGTATTCGGCCTCCGGCACGCCGTAGCTGCCGTTCGTCAGCGCCTTGAGCTTGTCGCGGTCGAGAACCTCGATGCGGCGGCGCTTGGCGCGGATGCGGCCTGCTCCCTCCAGGTTCTGGATCGTCAGCGTCACGCCCGCCCGCTGCACGCCGAGCATCATCGACAGAAATTCGTGCGTCAGCGTCAGCTCGTCGCCGTCGACCCGGTCGTGGCACATCAGCAGCCAGCGTGCGAGCCGGCCTTCGAGGCCGAGGGCGGCGTGGGCGTGGGCGGTTTGCGCGGCCTGCACCATCAGCGTGTGGATGTAGCGCAGCAGCAGGCGGCGCAGGGATTCGCTCCGCGCCACCGCATCGCAGAAGGCGTCCCGGCCGATGCCCAGCACCTCGCCGGCGATCTGGACGAAGTGCAGGTGCGGCGTCCGGTCGACGCAGAGGAGGACCGGCGAGACGCCGACCAGGCCCTCCCGGCCGATCAGCCCGACCTCGATCTGCGTATCCTCGTGGGCGGTACAGACCGAGACCATGCCGCTCTCGACGAAGAACAGCGCCTCGACCGGCCTGTCGGGCAGAACCATCGGCTCGCGGATCTGGACCGCGGCGAACTCGAGATGAGGCTGGAGCCGCGCGAAATCCTCCGGGGCCATTGCCCGGAGAAGGCGGTTGCGCACCATGGCCTGCTGAAGCTGTGGCATGGGCTGTTCTCCGGGATCGCGGCCGGCCAGAACCTCCTGCCCCGGTGCGAGGCCGGGCGGTTGCTATCAAGGATGGCCGAATTTTCCAAACTCGTACCGATGAAAAAGATGGAAAATACCAAATGATGCCTGAAAAAAACTAATTTTACTGCGCCGCTTCGTCACGATATTGCGCAGATTTTGGAACGAACGACCGGCAATGCCATTGTTCGATACAATACCGAAGCGCGTCGATCTCTGTCGAAGACGTATGCGGGAGCCTACAACCCTTGCACAGCCCAGGGCGTAGGCGGGATCCGGAGGGGTCGATGATGCCACAGGACGGAGACCATCCGACCGTGCTGCTGATCGAGGACGATCTGCTGCTCGGCCTGGATCTCGGCGACATTCTGGCGGAGGCCGGGTACCGCGTTGCCGGGCCGCTTCGGACCGAGGCCGAGGCCGAGGCCTGGATGGCCGGGTCCGGTTTGGCGGGGCGCGTGCCCGACCTCGCGATCCTCGACCTGCCGCTCCGGGACGGCGACGGCAGCCGGCTCGCCGGGACGCTGCGGGCGCGGGGCATCCCGTTTCTCGTCCAGGCTCCCTGCCTGGTCCACGCTCCCTCCCGACCGGGAGCCGGCGATGCGCACGACGCCATGGCCTGTGCGGCTCTGCGCGCCGCGCCACGATTGACCAAGCCGGCCTGGCCTCGGGACCTCGTCCTGGTGCTCGGCACGCTCGCCCGCGAGGCGCGACCATGACCCTGACGATGACCACGCTCGCCCCCGTCGCTCCGTCCCCCGGGGGGCACCTGCTCCACCCGGTGGTGCGCAAGCTCTCGGCCTATGGCGCTCTGACCGGGCAGGAGCAGGCGGCGCTCGCCGGCCTCGGCGCCGGCGCGCAGCGCGTCGAGGGGCGCTTCGACCTCCTGTCCGAGGGCGCGGTGCCCGAGAGCGCGGTGCTGGTCGTCGAGGGCGTCGCCTGCCGCTACCGCCACCGCCCGAGCGGGGCGCGCCAGATCACCGCCTACCTGCTGCCGGGCGACCTCTGCGACCTCGACTTCGTGCATCCGTGCCGGATGAACCACAGCGTCGGCACGATCGGGACCTGCCGGGTCGCGCGGGTGCCGCGCGAGGCCTTGGCCGGCCTCGTCGCGCGCCATGCCGGGATCGCCCGCGGCTTCCGCCTCGCCAAGCTCGCCGAGGAGGAGACGACGCGGGAATGGGTGATGAATGTCGGCTGCCGCTCGGCGATCGAGCGGGTGTCGCACCTGCTCTGCGAGTTGCACGAGCGGCTGCGCGTGGTCGGCTGGGCGACGAAGGCCGGCTACGACCTGCCCCTGACCCAGCAGGACCTCGCCGACACGACCGGCCTGTCGAACGTCCACGTCAACCGGGTGCTGCGCCAGCTGCGGCTGATGCGGCTCGTCGAGGTCGGCGGCAAGCGGGTCGACATCCTCAACCTCGCCGGCCTGCAGGCCATCGCCGAGTTCCAGGCCGACTACCTGCGCCCGGCGGTGGATTGATCAGTCCACGGCCACGTCCAGCTCCACCGTCACCGGCACGTGGTCCGACGGCTTCTCGAGCCCGCGCAGGTGCTTCTGCACCGAGGCCGAGACCAGGCGGTCGAGGGCTTGCGGCGACAGCAGCAGGTGGTCGATCCGGATGCCCTGATTGCGCGGCCAGCAGCCGGCCTGGTAGTCCCAGAAGCTGTAGACGCCCGCCCGCCCGTCGCAGGCGCGAAGCCCGTCGGTGAAGCCCTCGTTGAGGAGCGCGCGGAACGCCGCCCGGGTCTGGGGCAGGAACAGGGCGTCGCTGGTCCAGGCCGCCGGATCCGCCGCGTCCTCGGGCTCGGGGATCACGTTGTAGTCGCCGGCGAGCACCAGCACCTCCTCCTTCTCGCGCAAGGCCACGGCGTGGGCCTGGAGGCGGCGCATGAAGGCGAGCTTGTAGTCGTATTTCGGCGTGGCGACGGGATTGCCGTTCGGCAGGTAGATCGAGGCCACCCGCACGGTCGCGGTCGGCGTCGGGATCACCGCCTCGATGTAGCGTGCCTGCTCGTCGCTGTCGTCGCCCGGCAGGCCGCGGCGGATCTCCTGGAGCGGCAGCGGCCGGCGGGCCAGCAGCGCGACGCCGTTGAACGTCTTCTGGCCGTGGGTCGCCACGACGTAGCCCGCTTCCTCGATTTCGGTGCGGGGAAACGCGTCGTCGACGCATTTCAGCTCCTGGAGGCAGACCACGTCCGGCTGCGCCTCGGCCAGGAAGCCGAGGAGATGGGGCAGACGCTGCCTGACCGAGTTGACGTTCCAGGTGGTGATCCGCATCGCGTCCCGCGCCGCTCGCAACCGCATTCGTGGCAAGGTCCCGTCATCGGGGTTTCGCGCCGCGCTGGCAAGCCGAGGCGCGGCCGCGAGGTGGGGACGGGCATGGGATCGGGTTGGTGGGAGCCGGTGCGCGACTATTGCGAGCGCACCGGGCCGGACTTGCTCTCCGAGCCGTTGAATGCGGTCTCGAATGCCGCCTTCATGGTCGCGGCGATCCTGCTGCTGCGCCGCGGCCGGACCCGGGACCCGGTCGCCGACGGGTTCGCCTGGCTGATCGGGGTGATCGGGATCGGCAGTCTCCTGTTCCACACGCTGGCAGTGCAATGGGCGATGCTCGCCGACGTGATCCCGATCGCATTGTTCATCCACGCGTATTTCTTCCTCGCCGTGCGGCGCTTCCTCCGATTCGGGGCGCTCGCGGCGCTCGCCGGGACGCTCGCCTTCGCGGTCGCCGCCGCCCTGTTCGAGCCGATCCTGTCGCACCTCGCCGGGCGGTCGCTCGGGACCGCCAGCAACGGTTCGGTCGCCTACGCGCCCGCGGCGCTCGCGCTGTTCGGCGTCGGCGCGGCGGCGCGGCTCTCCGGCAACCGGGCGGGAGCAGCGCTGATCGGCATCGGCGTCCTGTTCCTCGCTTCGCTCGCGGCGCGCACGCTCGACGCCGCCCTCTGCCCTCGCGTGCCCTTCGGCACCCACTGGCTCTGGCACCTGCTGAATGCTTGCGTGCTCTACGGTCTGGTGCGGGCGGCGCGTCGCGCCGGCCCGGCGGCTTGACGGTTCTGTCGCGGGCCGATCCGGCCGCCTGACGCCGCGGGACCCGGCTTCCTTGCACGGGTTCGGAAACCGTTGCAGAAGGACGCCGCTGCGGGGCCGCCACGGTTGCGGCCTTCACGCGCCTGCCTGCCCGGAATGCACGCCATGACTCAAGCCCTCCGCCTCGGCATCGCCGGTCTCGGCACCGTCGGAGCCTCCGTCGTCCGCATGGTCGCGCGCCGCGCCGAGGCGATCGGCGCCACCGCCGGGCGTCCGGTCACCGTCACCGCCGTCGCCGCCCGCGACCGCACGCGCGACCGCGGCCTCGATCTCGCCGGCGTGACCTGGTTCGACGATCCGGTCGCGCTCGCCCGCTCGGCGGACGTCGATTGCGTGGTCGAGCTGATCGGCGGTGCGGAGGGCAAGGCCCGCGAGACCGTCGAGGCGGCGCTCGCATCGGGCAAGCACGTCGTCACCGCCAACAAGGCGCTGCTCGCCCGTCACGGCCCAGGCCTCGCCCGCGCGGCGGAGGCGGCCGGAGTCGCGCTCGCCTTCGAGGCCTCGGCGGCCGGCGGCATCCCGGTGGTCAAGGCCCTGCGCGAGGCGCTGACCGGCAACCGGATCTCCCGCGTCTACGGGATCCTCAACGGCACCTGCAACTACATCCTGAGCCGGATGGAGCTGGAGGGCCTGACCTTCGAGGCCTGCCTGAAGGATGCCCAGGCGCTCGGCTATGCCGAGGCCGATCCGACCTTCGACGTCGAGGGCTTCGACACCGCCCACAAGCTCGCGATCCTGACCAGCCTCGCCTTCGGCACCGAGCTCGACGCCGAGGGCGTCTCGGTCGAGGGCATCTCGGCGATCACCCCCCTCGACCTGCGCATGGCCGACGAGCTCGGCTACCGGATCAAGCTGCTCGGCGTCGCCGAGGCGACGGCGGCCGGCATCGAGCAGCGGGTCCACCCGACCATGGTGCCGAAATCCTCGGCCATCGCCCAGGTGATGGGCGTGACCAATGCCGTCACCATCGACACCGACGCCCTGCGCGAGCTGACGCTGATCGGCCCCGGCGCCGGCGGCGAGGCCACCGCCTCGGCGGTGGTCGCCGACATCGCCGACGTGGCGGCCGGCCGGGTGCCGCCGGCCTTCGGCCGCCCGGTGGCGGCCCTGGCCGCCCCGGCCCGGGCCGAGATGCAGCGCCACGAGGGCGGCTACTACATCCGCCTCACCGTCCACGACCGCCCGGGCGTCGCCGCCGGCGTCGCCACCAAGATGGCCGAGCGCGAGATCTCGCTCGAGAGCATCCTCCAGCACCGCTCCGACAGCGCCGCGGCCCGCGACCGCCACGGCCGCTCGGGCCTGCCGGTGCCGCTGGTGCTGATCACCTACGCGGCGACGGAGGCCGCGATCCGGGCGAGCCTCGACGCCATGGCGGCCGACGGCCTCCTGTCCGAGCCGCCGCAGCTCATCCGCATCGAGCGCGAGTAGGGTCGGCGGAGGCGAGGGGCCGGCCGGTCATCCACCGATAACCGGCCCGTCGATTGACAGAATTCAGTTCAGCGGCGCCGGTTTCTCCTTTAAGACCCGGGCCCAAGGAACAGCAGGGATCACCAACGCATGTCGGACGCCAAGAAGCCGGGACCGAGCCAGGTCATCGAGCGCATCCTGACCCTCGAGCTGGTGCGCGTCACCGAGCGGGCGGCGGTGGCGGCGGCGCGCCTGCGCGGCCAGGGCAACGAGAAGGCCGCCGACCAGGCCGCCGTCGACGCGATGCGCCGCGAGCTGAACCGCCTGCCGATCGACGGCACCGTCGTCATCGGCGAGGGCGAGCGCGACGAGGCGCCGATGCTGTTCATCGGCGAGACCCTCGGCAACGGCTCGGGCCCGAAGGTCGACATCGCGGTCGACCCGCTGGAGGGCACGACCCTCTGCGCCAAGGACATGCCGGGCTCCGTCGCCGTGATGGCGATGGCCGAGGGCGGCACCCTGCTCGCCGCCCCCGACGTCTACATGCACAAGATCGCCATCGGCCCGGGCTACCCGGCCGGCACCGTGCATCTCGACGCCACCCCCGAGGAGAACATCCACGCGCTCGCCAAGGCGAAGGGCGTGCCGCCGGCCGAGATCACCGCGCTCGTCCTCGACCGGCCGCGCCACACCGACCTGATCGCGGCGATCCGCCGGACCGGGGCCGGCGTGCGCCTAATCTCGGACGGCGACGTCGCCGGCGTGATCTTCACGACGATGCCCGAGGAGACCGGCATCGACATCTATCTCGGCATCGGCGCCGCGCCCGAGGGCGTGCTGGCGGCGGGCGCGCTGCGCTGCATCGGCGGCCAGATGCAGGGCCGCCTGATCCTCGACACCGAGGAGAAGCGCGACCGCGCCGCCAAGATGGGCGTCGCCGACCCGAACCGCCTCTACGAACTCGAGGATCTCGCCCGCGGCGACGTCGTGGTGGCGCTGACCGGCGTGACCGACGGGGCGCTGGTCAAGGGCGTGAAGTTCGGCCGCAGCACCATCCGCACCGAGACGGTCGTCTACCGCTCGCATACCGGCACCGTGCGCCGCATCGAGGCCGAGCACCGCGACTTCGACAAGTTCCACCTGAAGTAGGATCGTCTGCCTATCGGCCGCGCCGGGATGCCGGCGCGGCCCTTGATCCTGGGGCCGTTCCCCACGACCCTGCGGCGTCTCTCCTCCGAGGAATCGCCGCCGATGCCGAGCCCGACCATCCGCCCGCTGCGCCCCGACGAGCGCGCCGCCTGGGATCCGCTCTGGCAGGGCTACCTCGCCTTCTACGGCGCCACGGTCGCCCCCGAGGTCACCGACCTGACCTTCGCCCGCTTGCATGACCCGGCCGAGCCGATGCACGCCCTCGTGGCCGAGCAGGACGGCACCGTCACCGGCCTCGTCCACTACATCTTCCACCGCTCGACCTGGACCGCCGGGCCCTATTGCTACCTCCAGGACCTGTTCACCGCGCCCGCCGCCCGCGGGCAGGGGGTCGGGCGGGCCCTGATCGAGGCGGTCTACGCCGCGGCGCGCGGGGCGGGGGCGAGCCGGGTCTACTGGCTGACCCAGGAGGCCAACGTGACGGCGCGGGCGCTCTACGACACGCTGGCGGACCGGCCGGGCTTCATCCAGTACCGGAAGGTGTTCTGATACCGCCGCGCCTTCGGACGGATCCGTTCGGCGGCGCAAGGCGCAACGCGCGAGGGTATGAGAACGAGGCTCAACGAAAAAGGCCCCCGGCACATCGCCGGAGGCCTCCGTCATCCTTAGGGCCGCGTCGCTCCTATCGGAACAACGACGCCATCCCGCCCTGCATCCGCCCGAGCCCTTGCTTGGCGACGGCATTGCCCTGGTCGATGGCGATGGCGCGCTGGTAGCTCTCCGTCGCTTCCTGGCGGCGGTTGGACTTCTCGTAGGCCAGGCCGCGATAGGCCCAGGAATCCGCGTCCTTGTTGTTGACGTTCAGCGCCGCGTTGTAGTCCTCGATCGCCTTGTCGTACTGGTTGGTGGCGATCAGGCTCTGGCCGCGGGCGGCGTAGGGCGCGGCCACGAAGGGGTTGCGGTCGATGGCGGCGTCGAAGTCGCCGATCGCCGAGCGGTGCTGCCCCTGCGCCTGCCGCACCAGGCCGCGGGCGTGGTAGGCCTCGGCCGATTCCGGCGTCAGGCGGATCGCCTGGCTGAGGTCGCTGTAGGCGGCCTCGTAGTTGCCCTGCGCCCGCTGCAGGTTGGCCCGGCCGATATAGGCGGCGGTGTAGTTCGGATCGGCGTTGATCGCCTTGGTGAAGTCCTGCAACGCCGCGTCGTTGCGGCCCGACTGGCGGTAGGCCAGGGCCCGGTTGCCGTAGGCCGAGGCCGAGTTCGGGTCGAGCTGGACCGCCTTGGTGAAATCGGCGATGGCCGAATCGAAATTGCCCGCCCGGGCATAGGCCGCGCCGCGGGTGTTGTAGGCCGCCGCGTCGCTCGGGTTGCGCTGGATCACGTCGGTCAGCGAGGCGATGTTGACCTCGGTCGCGCCGGACTTGTCGGCCTCGACCACCGCGAATTGCCGCGTCGCGGTCGCGCGGCTGACCGTATCGCAGCCGGCGAGCGCCAGCGCGGTCAGCACGGTCGCCCCCAGCACCCGGGCCGCCGGTGTCACGCGGCTCAAGCCGATCACGTTGTTCATCGCCCGCTCCCAAGGGGCGGCGCATCCTGTCGCGCCGCGCGCCATCGCCATTCGCACGCACGCGCCGCTTGAAGCCGCGGTTCCGGTGCCGGACATACCATTCCGGATCGGGGTGAACGCCGGCTTAAGGCGATGCGCGTCCGACGCTTGTGCGGTCCGATGTGGCGAAGGTGTGGCCTGCCGCCGCCGCTGCGGCAGGGGAGGTGGAGGCGGGGGATGGGTGTGGCAGGAAGGCCGCACCCGGTCGGGTCAGGCCCCGGTCGCGACCCGGGTCAGGTGGCCCATCTTGCGGCCGGGCCGCGCCTCGCCCTTGCCGTAGAGGTGGAGGTGGCTGCCCGGCTCGGCGAGGATCCGGGCCCAGTCGTCGGCCTGGTCGCCGATCAGGTTCAGCATCTCGACCGACGGGCCGGTCAGCGCCGGACTGCCGAGCGGCCAGCCGCAGATCGCCCGGACGTGCTGGGCGAATTGCGAGGTCTGGGCCCCCTCGATGGTCCAGTGGCCGGAATTGTGCACCCGCGGCGCGATCTCGTTGACCACCACCCCGGCGCGCCCGTCCGGCTTGCGGACCAGGAACATCTCGACCGCCAGCACGCCGACATAGCCGAGCGCGTCCGCGATGGTGCGGGCGATCGCCATCGCCTCGGCGGCGGTCTCCTCCGCCATGCCGGGGGCCGGCACGACGGTGCGGGCGAGGATGTGGTGGCGGTGCTCGTTGGCGCAGGGCGCATAGGCCGAGAAGCCGCCCTCGGCGGTGCGGGCGGCGACCACCGACACCTCGGCTTCGAACGGCACGAAGCCTTCCAGGATGGAGGGCTGGTCGCGCAGGGAGGCCATCACGGCGACGGGATCGAAGCCCGCCTCCCGCAGCATCACCTGGCCCTTGCCGTCGTAGCCGAAGCGCCGGGTCTTCAGCACCGCCGGCAGGCCGATCTCCCGCACCGCCTCCGTGAGGCCCGCGGCATCGTCCACCGCCCGGAACGGGGCTACCGGAATGCCGAGGCCGGCGACGAAGCTTTTTTCGGTCAGCCGGTCCTGCGTGGTCGCCAGCGCCGAGGCGCTCGGATGCAGCGGCCGGCGCGCCGCCAGCATCTCGGCGGTGTCGCTCGGGATGTTCTCGAACTCGTACGTCACCACGTCGACGGATGCGGCGAAGGCCTGGAGCGCCGCCGCGTCGTCATACGCCGCGATGGTACGCCGGCCCGCCACCTCGAAGGCCGGGCTGTCGGGATCGGGGCAGTAGATATGGGCCTTGAGGCCGTACTGCGCCGCCGCGACCGCGATCATGCGGCCGAGCTGGCCGCCGCCGATGATGCCGATGGTCGCGCCGGGGGCGATGGGGCCGGGGCTCGCGACGGGGGCGAGACGGGGGGGCGTCGTGCTCACGGGGCGCTCGTATCCGGGTGCTCGGCCACCGCCGCGCTCTGGCGGGCGCGCCAGGCGTCGAGCCGGCCGGCCAGGTCGTCGTCGGTCAGCGCCAGGACGGCGGCGGCCAGCAGCGCCGCGTTGACCGCGCCGGCCCGGCCGATGGCGAGCGTGCCGACCGGGATGCCGGCCGGCATCTGGACGATCGACAGCAGGCTGTCCTGGCCTGACAGGGCCTTCGATTCCACCGGCACGCCGAAGACCGGCAGCGGGGTCATGGCGGCGGCCATGCCCGGCAGGTGGGCGGCACCGCCGGCGCCCGCGATCACCACCCGGAACCCGGCGGCCTTCGCGCCCTTGGCGAAGGCGACCAGGCGGTCCGGGGTGCGGTGGGCCGAGACGATGCGGGCCTCGTAGGGAATTCCGAGGGCGTCGAGGGTCTCGGCGGCGTGGCGCATCGTGGCCCAGTCCGACTGGCTGCCCATGATCACCGCGACGGGGGGCGATGCCGCCATCGTCAAGCGCATCCTCTCGCAAAAAAGCCGCCAAGCCGCGCGAACGGGCCGCGACCGGTCATTCCCCCGCAGTAGCGGCGCGCCCGCGATGCCGCAAGCCGCTGCCGCCGTCTCCGCCGCCGTCAGGCGATGATGTCCGGGGTGAGCTGGTCCTCCAGGAAGGTGATGCGGTCGCGCAGCGACAGCTTGCGCTTCTTGAGGCGCTGAAGCTGGAGGCGGTCGCCGGCCATGACCCCGGACAGGGCCTCGATCGCATCGTCGAGGTCGCGATGCTCCTCCCGGAGCCGCGCCAGCTCGCTCTCGTACTCCGCCGCAGATTCCGCACTCAACTCGAACGCCATCGCCGCCCCAAGTCCTGGAGATATTCCGGGAGAGATGCGGCGAAGCATGAACCAGCCCCCGGCCTCCGGCAAGGGCGTCGCGCTGGCGCCGGGGAGGTTGTGCAGCGCCTCCTCGCTCCGCCGCGGACCCCCTCGCCGCGGCCCCGACGCCGCGGTGCTTTACGCAGGTGCAGCAACAAATGCCTTCGACATCCGCCACGAGCTGTGGCAGGCTGGGTGTGTCACCTACATGACAGGAGGCAATGGCTGATGTCGCTGCACACGCATCTCTCCGAGCTTGAGCGTAAGCACGAAGCCTTGGAGCGCGAGATCCAGGACGCGATCACCCACCTCTCCACCGATGACTTGCGAGTTGTAGAACTCAAGCGGCGAAAGCTTCACCTGAAGGATGAGATCAGTCGCCTGCGGACGTCCACCCGCGTGATGCACTAGCCCAGAGAACCAACCATGTGCCGCCGCGCCATCGTCCGGCGCGGCGGCCCCTGACGAACTGTCCAGGGCATGGGCGATGCGGCCTCGCTCCCTCAGGGATCGCTGGAGGCCTTGCCGGTGATGCAGAACGGTCCAGCCGGCGGCGCGCCAGCGGACCGGACGCCCGGCGGTTCCGGATCCCGGGTTCCGCTGCGCGGCCCCGGGAGGACGTCGGAGGGCTTCAGGTCAGCCGGCCCTGTCGAACAGGCCTTCTCAGAGCGCCTTCGCCATCTCCCGCAGCACGAATTTCTGCACCTTGCCGGTCGAGGTCTTCGGAAGCTCGGTGAACACCACGTGCTTGGGCACCTTGAAGCCGGCGAGGGACTGGCGGCACCAGCCGATCAGCTCCTCGGCCGAGACCATCTCGGAGCCCTTCAGCTCGACGAAGGCGCACGGGCTCTCGCCCCATTTCTCGTCGGGCTTGGCCACCACCGCGGCGGCCGCCACCGCCGGATGCTTGAACAGCGCCTCCTCGACCTCGATCGACGAGATGTTCTCGCCGCCTGAGATGATGATGTCCTTCGAGCGGTCCTTGAGCTGGATGTAGCCGTCCGGGTGCTTCACCCCGAGATCGCCCGAGTGGAACCACCCGCCCGCGAAGGCGGCCTCGGTGGCTGCCGGGTTCTTCAGGTAGCCGCGCATCACCACGTTGCCGCGGAACATCACCTCGCCGAGGGTCTCGCCGTCGGCGGGGACCGGCCGCATCGTCTCGGGGTCGAGCACGTCGAGGGCCTCGAGGGGCGGGTAGCGCACGCCCTGGCGCGCCTTGCGGGCCGCCTGCTCCTCCTTGCCGAGGGAATCCCAGTCGGCGTGCCACTCGTTCACCACCGCCGGGCCGTAGGTCTCGGTCAGCCCGTAGACGTGGGTGACGTCGAACCCGGCCTCCGCCATCCCGGCGAGCACCGCTTCCGGCGGCGGCGCCGCCGCGGTGAGGAACGAGACCCGCCGCGTCAGCTCCCGCCGCTCGGTCTCGGCCGCGTGGATGAGGAGCGACATCACGATCGGTGCGCCGCACAGATGCGTGACGCCGTGATCGGCGAGGGCGTCGTACATCGCCTTCGCCCGGACCTGCCGCAGGCAGACATGGGTGCCGGCCACCACCGACAAGGTCCAGGGGAAGCACCAGCCGTTGCAGTGGAACATCGGCAGGGTCCAGAGATAGACCGGGTGCCGGCCGAGATTCCCCGCCACCACGTTGCCCACGGCGAGCAGCGACGCGCCGCGATGGTGGTAGACCACGCCCTTCGGATCGCCGGTGGTGCCCGAGGTGTAGTTGAGCGTGATCGCGTCCCACTCGTCGCCGGGCATCGCCCAGGCGTAAGCCGGGTCGCCGGCCGCGAGGAGGTCCTCGTATTCGAGGCTGCCGAGGCGCTCCCCCGGACCGTCATATTCCGGATCGTCGTAGTCGATCACCAGCGGCGTGACACCGGCCTGGCTCAAGGCCGGTCCCATGATGCGGGCGAATTCCCGATCGGTGATCACCACCTTGGCCTCGCCGTGATCGAGGCAGAAGGCGATGATCCCGGCATCCAGGCGGGTGTTGAGGGTGTTGAGCACCGCGCCGGCCATCGGCACCCCGTAATGGCACTCGATCATCGCCGGGGTGTTGGCGAGCATCACCGCCACCGTGTCGCCCCGCCCGATGCCGCGGGCCTTCAGGGCCGAGGCGAGCCGCCGGCAGCGGGCATAGAGGTCGCGGTAGCTGCGCCTGAGGCCGCCATGGATCACCGCGGTGTGGTCGGGGAAGACGGCCGCCGCCCGCTCCAGGAAGGTGAGGGGCGTGAGCGGCTGGTGGTTGGCCGGGTTCCGGTCGAGGCCGTGGTCGTAGATCGTCGCGCCGGTCATGGGTCATCCTGCTCGCTGCCCGACGGAAGAGTACCCGCAGGCGCGAGGCGATCAATCCGCCTCCGGTCCTTACGAAAGTTCGACTTCCGGCCGCCCCGACCCCTAAACTATGGGGGTGAGCAGGCCGCCGGGAACGGGCGGCACCGGAGGAGACGCCATGGCGAGCCCGAGCCGCTACCCGGAGACCTACGCCGCCTGGCAGCGCGACCCGGAGGCGTTCTGGGGGCAGGCCGCACAGGCGATCGACTGGGTGACGCCGCCCGGCCGCGTCTTCGCGCCGGAGGAGGGGATCTACGGACGCTGGTTCCCCGGTGCCGCGGTCAATGCCTGCCACAACGCCATCGACCGCCACGTCGCGGCCGGACGCGGCGACCAGGCGGCGATCCTGTACGATTCGCCCGTCACCGGGACCAAGCGCCGGATCACCTATGCCGAGCTCCTGGGCGAGGTCGCGGCGCTCGCCGCCGTGCTGCAGGATCTCGGCGTGGGCCAAGGCGACCGGGTGGTCCTGTACATGCCGATGGTGCCCGAGGCCCTGTTCGGCATGCTGGCCTGCGCCCGCATCGGCGCCGTGCATTCGGTGGTGTTCGGGGGCTTCGCCGCCCGCGAGCTCGCCGCCCGCATCGAGGATGCGGAGCCGAAGGTGGTGCTCGCGGCCTCCTGCGGCATCGAGCCGGCCCGGGTCGTCGCCTACAAGCCGCTCCTCGACGAGGCCTGCCGGCTCTCGGCGCACAAGCCCGGTTCCTGCCTGATCCTGCAACGCCCGCAGGCACCCGCCGAGCTGGTGGCGGGGCGCGACCGCGACTGGGCCGAGGCGGTCGCGGCCGCGAAGGCGGCGGGGCGCGCGGCGCCTTGCGTGCCGGTCGCCGCCACCGACCCGCTCTACGTGCTCTACACCTCCGGCACCACCGGCAAGCCGAAGGGCGTGGTGCGCGATACCGGCGGCTACCTCGTGGCGCTGGCCTGGTCGATGCCGAACCTCTACGGCGTCGCCCCCGGCGAGACCTACTGGTGCGCCTCCGACGTCGGCTGGGTCGTGGGTCATTCCTACATCGTCTACGGTCCGCTGCTCCACGGCTGCACCACGGTGCTCTACGAGGGCAAGCCGGTCGGGACGCCGGATGCCGGCGCGTTCTGGCGCGTGATCGCCGAGACCGGGGCCGTCGCCCTGTTCACCGCGCCGACGGCGTTGCGGGCGGTGAAGAAGGAGGACCCGGAGGCGCGGCTGATGGCGGGCCACGACCTGTCGCGCTTCCGCACCCTGTTCCTCGCCGGCGAGCGGGCCGACCCCGACACCGTCCTGTGGGCCGAGCGGGCCTTGGGCGTGCCGGTCATCGACCATTGGTGGCAGACCGAGACCGGCTGGCCGATCGCCGCCAACCCGGTCGGGCTCGGGGCGCTGCCGGTCAAGCACGGCAGCCCGACCGTGGCGATGCCGGGCTGGGACGTGCAGGTGCTCGACGAGGCCGGCAAGCCGGTGCCGGCCGACACCATGGGCACGATCGCGATCAAGCTCCCCCTTCCGCCCGGCGCCCTGCCGACCCTGTGGCGGCAGGACGAGCGCTTCCGCGAGAGCTACCTCGCGACCTATCCGGGCTACTACAACACCTCGGATGCCGGCTTCCTCGATCCCGACGGCTACGTCTCGGTGATGGGCCGCACCGACGACATCATCAACGTCGCCGGCCACCGCCTCTCGACCGGCGGCATGGAGGAGGTGCTGGCCTCCCACCCCGCCGTGGCCGAATGCGCGGTGATCGGCATCAGGGACGCGCTGAAGGGCGAGGCGCCCTGCGGCTTCGTGGTGCTGAAATCCGGCGCCGCGCAAGCGCCGGACGTGATCGAGCGCGAATTGGTGGCGCTGGTGCGCGAGCGCATCGGCCCGGTCGCCGCCTTCCGCATCGCGCTCACGGTCGGGCGTCTGCCGAAGACCCGCTCGGGAAAGATCCTGCGCGGCACGATGAAGAAGATCGCCGACGGCGAGGCCTGGACCGTGCCGCCGACCATCGAGGACCCGGGCGTCCTGGAGGAGATCGGCGGGGTTCTTCGCGCGCGTGGGCTCGGATAGGGAAGGAGCCGGGTCACCACCCGGCCGCCGTCCCGTGCGGGCGGAGGGCGGCCGGGCCGGAGACGGGCAGGGCGGCGGCCTCGGCGAGCGGCATCGGCCGGCCGGTGAGGAAGCCCTGCACCCGCGTCACCCCGATGCTCCGCAGCACCGCGTACTCGGCGTCGGTCTCGACGCCCTCGGCGACGATTTCGCAGCCGATGCGGCGGCCATATCCGGTCAGCGCCTCGGTCAGGGCCCGGCGGGCCGAATGGGCGTCGATGGCCCGGATCAGGCTCATGTCGAGCTTGATGAACTCGGGGTTGAGGTCGAGGACGTGCCGCAACGTCGCGTGGCCGGCCCCGACATCGTCGATCGCGAGGCTCAGGCCCCGGCGCCGCAGCGGGCCGAGCCCGTTGCGAAGCGCCTCGTAGGACGGGACCGCCGCGTGCTCCGTCAGTTCGAGCACCAGCCTGTCGAGGGGCGCGCCCGCCAGCGCCTCGGCGAGATGCGGCGAGGCGAGGGCCGCCGGCGAGAGGTTGACCGACAGGTCGACCCCGGCGGGCAGCGCCGGAAGCGCGCGCGAGGCCGTGCGCAGGGCCAGGAACTCGAGCGCCTCGCCGAGGCCGGTCTCGGCCGCGTCCGCGAACCACGCGTCGGGGCCGCGCAGGGGCATCGCAGGAAAGCGCGCCAGGGCCTCGAAGGCGGCGAGGGTTCCGTCGGCCGTGCGGTAGATCGGCTGGAACACCATCCCGATCGCCTCGGCCGCGATCGCCTCGGCGATCCGCTGCCGCTTCGCCTCGTGCGCGCGCGCCGCCTCGCGGTCCTGCGACAGGATGGAATCCACGAGGTCGGCGCAGACGCGCAGGATACCGAGATCGCGGGTCGTCAGGCTGCGGTCGGGCGTGAAGCTGAAGCAGCACAGGGTCCCGTAGGGCTCGCCGCCCTCGTGGCGGAGCGGCACGCTCAGATGCGCCCCGACCGGCAGGTCGCGGGTGACCGGCATTCCCGCCGCGACCGGATCCTCGGCCGCATCGTGCATCAGCTCGGGCATCAGGCCCTTGGCCACGTAGTAGCAGAAGCTCTGATCGAGAGGGGCGGAAGTCCCCGCCACGACCGGGTTCACCACCGTCTCGGCATCCGAGATGCGAAAGACCCGGTTGCCGGCGACGAATTCCGAGACGAAGCCGACATCCATTGCCAGATGGCGGCGGACGGAGCGGAGAACCGACAGGATCTGTTCGTCGGCGGTCCCGGAATGGTTGCCGAGAGCAGAGCGCAGAGACATCGTTCGGTCCGACCTGACGGGTGGAGTGATTGCGGTCCATCAACCGGAGGCTGCGTCTCGCTGGGATCCGGGCGATCGCGCGCTTCCAGGTATCGAAAGTCTTGGTATAAAAATCCCGAGGGCGATACAAGCGATACGCCCTATACCCGGCCCGGCTTCGAGGCTATCATCGAGAGATTCCCAAGAACGCTCGGGAAGCGCGGCGATGCAGCGACGCGGTCCTGCAGCACATGTTAGATCCATGAAATGCAACCGCGCGCCTTGACGGTGTGATACGTGCGCCCCATGCTCCCGGGGAGTGTCCGTGTCCGCCCCGCGATCTCCCCGGACGCTCCGTCGCGGTCCGACGGTCGTGACACCGTGCCCCGCCCGCCATCCTGTCGAAGAGAGGTGTCGCCATGCTCGGCCCTGACCCCTGCGAGGGACAGCACCCTGCGAGTGCCGGGCCGGGCGTCGGGACCGTCGTCGCGGCGCGCAGCAGGGTGCCGGAACCGCTCCGGGCCGCCCTCGACCGGATCGAGCAGGGCCTGGCCGGGCTGATGCAGGGGGCGGACAAGCGCGAGACGATGCACGCCCTGCGCAGCACCCTGTCCGACATCTGCGCGCTGACCGAGCGCGATCCGCGGATCCAGCGTGCCGTGAAGCGGGTCGTGAGCGCCGGCGAGCGTCTGGCGGGTCTCGAGACGCCGTCGCTCCGGTCGCGGGCGGAAAGCGCGGCGCGCCGGGCGGCCGCGCGGGCGATCGAGGGGCTGGCCGCCGTCCTGGTCGATACCCGCCCGAGCCGGATCGCCACCAGCCTCGGCCGCGGCTGGTAGCAGGCTTCACGCGTTGCGTCGGGCCGTCCGCTCGCCCACGGGAAGCCCCGCCGCGCACGGGCGCCCTGCGCTGCCTGCCCTGGCGCGTGCCGCCGCCTCGCGCCACACTGGGGCATCCCCTCCTGGAGTATCTGCATGAGCAGCCCGCTTCTGTTCCAGCCCCTGCGCCTCGATGGCCTGGAACTGGAGAACCGCATCATCGTCGCACCGATGTGCCAGTACTCGGCCCGCGATGGCGCGGCGACCGACTGGCACATGATGCATCTCGGCCAGCTCGCGATCTCGGGCGCCGGGCTTCTGACCCTCGAGGCGACGGCGGTGTCGCCGGAAGCCCGGATCACCGCCGGCGATCTCGGCCTGTGGGACGACGGGACCGAGCGCGCCCTGGCGACGGTCCTCGACGCGGTGCGGGACTACGCGCCGGTGCCGGTCTGCATCCAGATCGCCCATGCCGGCCGCAAGGCGTCGAGCGAGCCGCCATGGCGCGGCGGCGGCCAGGTGGCGCCGGACTCCCCCCGCGGCTGGCTCACCGAGGCGCCGTCGGCCCTGGCCCATGCCGAGGGCGAGGTGGCGCCGCGGGCGCTCGACCGCGAGGACATGAAGCGCATCCGCGATGGCTTCGCCGCCACTGCCCGGCGCGCGGTGCGCCTCGGCATCGAGGCGGCGGAGATCCACGCGGCGCATGGCTACCTGCTGCACCAGTTCCTGTCGCCGCTCGCCAACCAGCGGACCGACGCCTATGGCGGCAGCCTCGAGAACCGGATGCGCTTCCCGCTCGAGGTGTTCGACGCGGTGCGGGAGGTGTTTCCGGGCGGCAGCCCGGTCTGGGCCCGGGTCTCGGCGACGGACTGGGTCGAGGACGGCTGGGAGGTCGAGCAGACCATCGCCTTCGCGGAGGCGCTGAAGGCGCGGGGGGCGGCCGCCATCCACGTCTCGACCGGCGGCGTCTCGCCCCGGCAGAAGATCGCGATCGCGCCGGGCTACCAGGTGCCCTTCGCCGAACGGGTGCGGGCGGCGACCGACCTCGTCACCATCGCGGTCGGGCTCATCACCGAGGCGCGCCAGGCCGAGTCGATCCTGGTCGAGGGCAAGGCGGATGCGGTCTCGCTCGCCCGCGCGATGCTCTACGACCCGCGCTGGCCCTGGCACGCCGCCGCGGAACTGGGCGCCCGGGTCCGCGCCCCGAAGCAGTACTGGCGCTCGCAGCCGCACCACCTCAAGGACCTGTTCAAGGAGTCGAGCTTCGGCCAGCGCTGAGGCTCGATCGAGGGTGGGACGGCCTTCAGCCGTCCTGCCCTTCCTCCAGCAGGATCTCGCGCTTGCCGGCATGGTTGGCGGGGCCGACGATGCCCTCGCGCTCCATCCGCTCCATCAGCGAGGCCGCCCGGTTGTAGCCGATCTGCAGCCGCCGCTGGATGTAGCTCGTCGAGGCCTTCTTGTCGCGCAGGACCACCGCCACCGCCTGGTCGTAGACATCGGCGCCGGGCTCGCCGAAGCCGCCGCCCTGGTCCATCACCGGGGCGTCGGCCTCCTCCTCGCCTTCCTCGGCGGTGACCGCCTCGAGGTAGGACGGGCGGCCCTGGCGCTTGAGATGGGCCACGACCTGCTCGACCTCGTCGTCCGAGCAGAACGGGCCGTGCACCCGGGTCGTGCGGCCGCCGCCCGCCATGAACAGCATGTCGCCCTGGCCGAGCAGCTGCTCGGCACCCATCTCGCCGAGGATCGTCCGCGAATCGATCTTCGAGGTCACCTGGAACGAGATCCGGGTCGGGAAATTCGCCTTGATCGTCCCGGTGATCACGTCGACGGACGGCCGCTGCGTCGCCATGATCAGGTGCAGGCCGGCGGCCCGCGCCATCTGGGCGAGACGCTGGATCGCCCCCTCGATGTCCTTGCCGGCCACCATCATCAGGTCGGCCATCTCGTCGACCACGATTACGATGTAGGGGAGCGGGGCGAGATCCATCATCTCGTCCTCGTAGACCGCCTCGCCGGTCTCGCGGTCGAAGCCGGTCTGGACGGTGCGGGTGATCACCTCGCCCCGGGCGCGGGCCTCCGCCACCCGGGCGTTGAAGCCGTCGATGTTGCGAACGCCGAGCTTCGACATCTTCTTGTAGCGCTCCTCCATCTCGCGCACCGCCCATTTGAGGGCGATGACCGCCTTCTTGGGATCGGTGACGACCGGGGAGAGCAGGTGCGGGATGCCGTCGTAGACGGAGAGTTCCAGCATCTTGGGATCGACCATGATCAGGCGGCACTCCTCCGGCGTCATCCGGTAGAGCAGCGACAGGATCATGGTGTTGATGGCGACCGACTTGCCCGAGCCGGTGGTGCCGGCGACGAGCAGGTGGGGCATGCGGGCGAGGTCCGCGATGATCGCCTCGCCGCCGATGTTCTTGCCGAGGCAGAGCGCGAGCTTCTGCTTGGTCTCGGCGAAGGCCGGGCTGCTGAGCAGCTCGCGCAGGTACACCGTCTCGCGCTTGGCATTCGGCAGCTCGATGCCGATGGCGTTGCGGCCCTGCACGACGGCGACGCGGGCCGAGACGGCGGACATCGAGCGGGCGATGTCGTCGGCAAGCGAGATGACGCGGCTCGACTTGGTGCCGGGTGCCGGCTCCAGCTCGTAGAGCGTCACCACCGGGCCGGGGCGCACCGCCAGGATCTCGCCGCGCACGCCGAAATCCTCCAGCGTCGATTCGAGCAGGGTGGCGTTCTGCTCCAGCGCGTCGGTCGAGACCGCGGCGCTCGGCGCCGGATGGCGCGGCTCGGCGAGCAGCGTCAGCGCCGGCATCTCGTAGGCATCCGGCGAGGCCGGGCCCGGAGCCGGGGCGCGACGGGTCTGGATCGGCGGGGGAGGGGGTGCGACGCGGCCGCGGGGCACCGGCTCCGCGCCGTCCTCGTCATCCTCGGGCTCGTCGTCGAGCGCGGGCTCGGTCCGGCGCGATGCCGGGGCCGCGCGCCGCGGCTCGTCCGCGAAGACCGGCTCGCGGCGGCCGGACTTGCCGGCCGAGTTGGCAGCGGACTTGCCGGCGGGACGCTCGGGCGGGCTCTCCGGCTCGTCCCAGCCCTCGGCCTCGCCGGGCTCGGCGAAGGCGCGGCGGGCGGCGAGTGCCGGCGAGTTGCCGGAATAGGGATCGGCGGCGCCCTGGCGCCAGGAGCCGTCGCGGACCGATTCGATCTTCTGGGCCACGGCGCTCCGGGCACTGATGGCGAGGTGGGCGAGCGCCCCCAGGGAGGCGAGGCCGAGGCCCGGCGACTCGTCGTCGTGGGGGGCCGGCGCGCGGCGGCCCTGCCGCTCGTCGTAGCGGCTCACCACCGGCGCGTAGGATTCGGCTTCGTCGTCGCCGTCCTCGTCCTCGATCAGCCCGAAGCCGCAGGCCCCGGTGAGGCTGACCACCGCGATCGCCGCGTAGAGGAAGCCCGCGAAGGCCCCGGCCGGGCCAGCGATCGCCTTGGCGGCGGCGAGCAGCGCGTCGCCGGCGACGCCGCCGAGACCGGTCGGCAGCGGCCAGCGCGCGGTCGGCGGGAGCGCGCTCGCCATGCCGCTCGCCGCGCCGAAGCCGATGATCCACAGGACGATCCGCAATTGCAGCCGCGCCAGCCGGTGGGTGCGCAGGAGCCGCATGCCCCACACCGCCGGCGGCAGCGCGAAGGCGAGGGCGCCGAGCCCGAGGAGCTGCATGCCGAGATCCGACACCACCGCGCCGCCGAAGCCGAGCAGGTTGCGGGCGGTGCGCGAGGTGGCGTGGTTGAGGCTCGGGTCGTCGATCGACCACGTCGCCAGGGCCACCGTGAAGCACGCCGCCCCGACGAGCAGGGCGAGGCCGGTGACCTCCGTCGCCCGCCGCGTCAGGAACGCGCGGAGCGTGTCGATGAGGCCATCGTAGGGCGATGCCGAGCGACGTAGCGAACGCATGCGGGACTGAACCGGGTACGCGGAACTGGACCATGAGGATGGAGCGATGCGGTTAATGCCCATTTAAGGCTAACTGCGTCTTGCGGCGTTGCCGGTGAGCGGTGCGAAGGCGCTGGATCTGCTAGGGTTTCCGGGGGAGGCACGGGTTCGGGCCGCAGGCTTACGGACCCGTCATCATGCCGTCGGTCGGATCAACGATGAGGGTCGCTCTCGCAGGCGCAGGGCCAGGATTCTGCGAGCGACGCTATTGCGCAGGGCCGTATATTGTCTCAAGGTCGCTCCGGCCAGCGCTTCTTCTCTCGTGCTTCTCGCGTCGTCATAAATGATAGACGACGCGAACTGGCTGTCGGTCAAATCATGTCGATCGGCCCCAATCCAGTTGTAGAAGTGCCACCTGGCGGGAAGCCTGGTTTTCAGGATCTCGCCCCCAAAGATGTCGTGAGCGGCCAAGCTCGTCACGTCGCACTGCCCCCTCGCCGGATTCTCCGGGAGCCACAGGCTGCTCGTCTCCACCGACCAGCACTCCGGCAGGATGGACCGTAGCATCGTGGGTGTGACGATCACGGTATCCTCCGAACCCTTCTGGGTGACGCGAAAAAGCCCCGGTGCCGTCGCACCGGGGCCCTTTCAGACTCCGTGAAATGAGCCGGGGCGCGAACGCCCCGGCCCACAAGCCTTTAGTAGTTGTAAGCCCGCTCGCCGTGATCGGCGAGATCGAGGCCCTCGCGCTCCTCGTCCTGGGTCACGCGCAGGCCGACCACCACGTCGACGATCTTGTAGAGGATCGCCGAGCCGATGCCCGACCACAGGATGGTGAAGCCCACCGCCTTGGCCTGGGACAGGAAGGCCGGGCCGAACTCGTAGGCCGCGGCGACGAGCTCGCCGGGCTTCGCGGCGTAGTCGGGCGCGCCGACGCCGCCGAGCGCCGGGTTGACCAGGATGCCGGTGGCGAGCGCCCCGATGATGCCGCCGATGCAGTGCACGCCGAAGACATCGAGGGAGTCGTCGTAGCCGAGGGCGTTCTTGACGGTCGAGCACATCACGAAGCAGACGGCGCCGGCGACGAGGCCGAGCACGATCGAGCCCATCGGGCCGGCGAAGCCGCAGGCCGGGGTGACGGCGACGAGGCCGGCCACCGCGCCCGAGAGCATGCCGAGCAGCGAGGGCTTGCCCTTGGCGGCCCACTCGACGAGGAGCCAGGACAGGCCGGCCGCCGCGGTGGCCACGAAGGTGTTGAGCATCGCCAGCGCGGCCGAGCCGTTGGCCTCGAGGTTGGAGCCGGCGTTGAAGCCGAACCAGCCGACCCACAGCAGCGAGGCGCCGATCATCGTCATGGTGAGCGAGTGCGGGGCGAGCAGGTCGCGGCCATAGCCGATGCGCTTGCCGATCATCAGGCAGCCCACGATGCCGGCGATGCCCGCGTTGATGTGCACCACGGTGCCGCCGGCGAAGTCGAGGGCGCCCCACTTGAACAGCAGGCCGGCATCGGCGTTGACGGCGTCGAGGGCATCCTGGGCCGCCTTCTTGGAGGCCTCGTCGGTGGCCGCAGCCAGCGCCTTGGCGGCGTTGCCGACCGCGTCAGGGCCGCCCCAGTACCAGACCATGTGGGCCATCGGGAAGTAGATGAAGATCAGCCACAGCAGGCTGAACAGCAGCAGGGCCGAGAACTTCATCCGCTCCGCGAAGGCGCCGACGATCAGCGCCGGGGTGATCATCGCGAACGTCATCTGGAAGCAGATATAGACGTATTCCGGGATGACGACGCCGTTCGAGAAGGTGGCGACGGTCGAGTTCGCGTCGACGCCGCGCAGGAAGGCCTTCGAGAAGCCGCCGACGAAATCGTTGAGGCCGCCGCCGTTGGTGAAGGCGAGGCTGTAGCCGAAGAACACCCAGACGATGCAGGCGAGGCTGACGATGGCGAAGATCTGGGTCAGCAGCGACAGCATGTTCTTGGTGCGCACCAGGCCGCCGTAGAACAGCGCCAGGCCCGGCACCGACATCATCAGCACCAGCGCGGACGAGATCAGCATCCAGGCGGTGTCGCCCTTGTTGGGCAGCGGCACCGCCGCGGCCGGCGCCGGCGCCGTCGCCGCTTCGACGGTCGGCGTCTGCGCCAGGGACGGCTCCACCAGGATCAGCGCCAGGGCGGCGCCTCCCAGACCCAGAGCCAGGACGTTGCGAAGCTTCATGGAAGAGGAACTCCCGATGGAATCAAGTGCAATGACGGGGGAGGGCGGCGGGGCACCGAGGCGGGCCCCGCCCGGTCGGCCTCAGAGAGCGTCGGCGTCGGTCTCGCCGGTGCGGATGCGCACGGCCTTCTCGAGCGGCATCACGAAGATCTTGCCGTCGCCGATCTGGCCGGTGCGGGCGGCGGCCGCGATGGTGTCGACGACGTTCGAGACGAGATCGACGGCGACCGCCACCTCGATCTTGAGCTTGGGCAGGAAGCTGACGGCGTACTCGGCCCCGCGATAGATCTCGGTATGCCCCTTCTGCCGCCCGTAGCCCTTCACTTCGGTCACGGTCAGGCCGTGCACGCCGATGCTGGTGAGGGCGTCGCGGACCTCCTCCAGCTTGAACGGCTTGATGATGGCCATGACGATCTTCATGGGACGAGCCCCCTTTCGATTGGCGCCCCCGCCCGGCCTGGGGCCGGACGGGGCGTGATCCGGAGCCTTGGGGAACCCCTCGGTCCTGGCGCCGGTCTCGAAAGACCTAAATCAAGGAACGTGCCACAGATCGCGACCGACCCTACGGACAAGCTGCCCGGTTCCTGGGCCGATTGCGGATAAAGAAGCCGCTCGCGGCGGCAGTTCAGTTCAAAATATCATCATATGCCCATGGATTATGCACGGGCCGGATCAGACCTCGGGCTCGGGCGGGCGGCGCTTCTCGCGGATCATGCCCTCCTGCGCGACCGAGGCGACCAGGGTGCCGTCGCGGGTGAAGATCAGCCCGCGGGAGAAGCCGCAGCCGCCGGACGCGCTCGGGCTGTCCTGGGCGTAGAGCAGCCACTCGTCGGCCCGGAACGGGCGGTGGAACCACAGGGCGTGGTCGAGGCTCGCCGGCTGGATCTCGCTCTCGAACACCGTGCGGCCGTGGGGGCTGAGCGAGGTGTCGAGGAGCGTCATGTCGGAGGCGTAGGCGAGCACCGCCTGGTGGATCGCCGGATCGTCCGGCAGGGCCGAGGTGGCGCGGATCCAGACGTGGAAGCGCGCCGGGCCGGGCTCGCGCGAGCCGTAGCGGGCGAGCTCGACCGGGCGCAGCTCGATCGGCCGTTCGCGCTCGAAATAGGCCCGCACCGGCTCGGGCATGCGCGGCAGCATCGAGGCCTTGAGGGCGCCCTCGCCCGGCAGGTCCTCGGGGCCGGGCACCGCCGGCATCTCGGCCCGGTGGTCGAATCCCGGTTCCTCGACGTGGTAGGACGCCGACATCGAGAAGATCGGCCGCCCGTGCTGGATCGCCACCACCCGCCGCGTGGTGAAGCTGCGGCCGTCGCGGATCCGGTCGACCTCGTAGACGATCGGCACCTTCGGGTCGCCGCCGAGCAGGAAATAGGCGTGGAGCGAATGCGGCCGGCGCTCCGGCGGCACGGTCCGGGTCGCGGCGACGAGCGCCTGGCCGATCACCTGGCCGCCATAGACCCGCTGCCAGCGATCCTTCGGCGAGCGGCCCCGGAAGAGGTTCTGCTCGAGCGGCTCCAGATCGAGGATGTCGAGGAGGTCGGCGACCGCGCGCAAGGGACTATATCCGGGCTGGTGGAGGGGCGCGTAGCTGACGCGGGCCGATGCGCGCCGTCAAGCGACGCGGGGCCCCGCACCATGCTATGAGCCTGCCTACCGGATGAGCAGCAGGCGAAACGCGACATGGTGCAGGGTGACGGCGTGAGCGGGCGGCGGGGCGCGGCGCGGGAGATCGTGGTCGCGGGCGGGGGATTGCCGGGGCTGGCCCTGGCGCTGGCGTTGCGCCAGGCCCTCGGCGAGGCGGTGCGGGTCACGGTCTGCGATCCGGCCTTCGCCCGCACCGACGCAGGCAGGGACCTGCGCGCCTACGCGGTCGCAGCCGCCGCCCGGCGGATGCTCGCGCGGCTCGGCGTCTGGGATGCGGTGGCGGGGAGTGCCCAGCCGATCACCGAGATGGTCATCACCGACAGCCGCCTCGCCGACCCGGTGCGGCCGACCTTCCTGACCTTCGCGGGCGAGGTGGCCGAGGGCGAGCCCTTCGCCCACATGGTCGAGGGCGACGGCCTGCTCGCGGCGCTCCGCGACGCGGCCGAAGCGGCCGGCGTGGTCCTGGAGGGACGCCCGGTGACCGCAGCCGTGCCGGAGACGGGGGCGATGAGCGTGCGCCTGCCGGACGGGCGCCGGATCCGGGCCGATCTCGTGGTGGCGGCGGATGGGGCGCGTTCGCGCCTGCGCGAGGCGGCCGGCATCGGCTGGGTCGGCTGGTCCTATCCACAGGCGGGCATCGTCGCGACGGTGGCGCATGAGCGCGACCACGAGGGCCGGGCGATCGAGCATTTCCTGCCCTCCGGCCCGTTCGCGGTGCTGCCGCTGCCGCCGGGCGGGCCGCTCGGCCACCGCTCCTCGATCGTCTGGACCGAGCGCCAGGACGAGGTGGCGGCGCTCCTCGGCGGCGGCCCGGACGAGGCCCTGGTGGAGGTCGAGCGCCGCTTCGGCCTGTCGCTCGGCCGCATCGCCCTCGAATCGCCGCTCAAGGCCTATCCGCTCGCCTTCGGCATCGCCCGCCGCTTCGGCGCCAAGCGCCTGCTGCTCCTGGGCGACGCCGCCCACGTCATCCACCCGATCGCCGGCCAGGGCCTCAATCTCGGCCTGCGCAGCGCCGCCGCCCTGGCGGAGGCCCTCACCGATACGATGCGCCTCGGCCTCGACCCGGGCGGGCCGGAGGCGCTGGAGACCTACGAGCGCAGCCGCCGCTTCGACACCCTGGCGATGGGGGCGGCCACCGACGGCCTCAACCGCCTGTTCTCCACCGACGCCCTGCCGGTCCGCCTCGCCCGCGACCTCGGCCTCGGCCTCGTCGACCGGCTGCCGGGGCTGAAGCGGATGTTCATCCGCGAGGCGGCGGGGTTGCGCGGGCGCCAGCCGCGGCTGATGCGGGGGGAGGCGCTGTAGGGGGCGACCAGCCCGCTACCGGAGCGGCGACGGATCGTCCTTCCTCCCATCGTTCCGGGGCCCCGCCGTGGAACCCGGAAGCCGGAGCCGCCGAGGCTCGAGGGAATGACGGGCAGGGTATCGCTCTGTCCGGCACCACCGGCGGCTCTGGATCCCCGGCTCCGCTGCGCGGCCCCGGGACGACCCTGCGGGGTCGACGCGTCGGGGGGATGCCCGCGCGATCTCGCCGTCCGACGTGCCAGGACCTCTCATCCCGCCGCGCCGTCGAACGGATCCGTTCGACGGCGCAAGGCAAGCCCGAACGGGCGCCGGCGCCCAGGCGCGAGGGTATCACCGCAGATCCCCGGCATGGCTGACCGCGAAATGCGTCAGCTCGGTCAGGGTCGCAAGGCCGAGCCGCTGGCGCAGGGCCGCGCAGGCATTGGTCACAGTCTTGTAGCTGACCGACAGGTCCTCGGCGATCGCCGTATAGCCCCGTCCTTCCGCGAGCAGGGCCAGGATGCGGCGCTCGCGCGGGGTCAGGGTCCCGAGCAGGGTGCGGCGTGGATCGGCCTGGAGCAGGGCCACCTCGGTGGCGAGCCGCCCGTCGAGATAGGGCCGCCCGGACCGGACCTGCTCGGTGGCCCGCACCAGGTCGCCGGCCGGCGCGTCCTTGAGGACGTAGCCGACGGCCCCGGCGGCGAGCGCCCGCGCCACGATCGCCGGGTCGGCGTGCATGCTGAACACCAGCACGCGGGTCGCGGGGACCCGCTTGCGCACCCGGCCGACCAGCGCCAGGCCGGCGAGGTCCCGGCCCGGGAAGGCGAGGTCGATCACCGCCACGTCCGGCCGGTGGCGCAGGATGGCGCGGTAGCCCGCCGCCAGGCACGCGGCGCCCCATACCTCGGCCCCCGTATCTTCGAGCAGGCGCCGGGCGCCCTGCAGCACGATCGGGTGGTCGTCGACCACGACGAGGCGGGTCACGGGGCGTCCTCTTCCTGGGTCTCGGGTCCGGCGGGCAGCGTGATGCGCAAGGACGTGCCGGGCTCGCGCGGCACCAGGGCGAGCCGGCCGCCCAGGGCTTCGACCCGCTCGCGCATCCCGGGTAACCCTCGTCCCTCGCCGCGCACCTCGCCTGTGCCCGCGCCCATTCCGCTGCCATCGTCGTCGATGCTGAGCCGCAGGCCGCCCTCCTCGTCCGCGACCGCCGCGGTCACCCGCGATGCGCCGGCATGGCGCAGCGCGTTGGTCAGACCCTCCTGCACGCAGCGATAGACGGTCAGGTCGACGAGGTCGCCGTAGCCGGCTTTCAGCGAGGAGAAGCGGCCCTCGACCACGGTCTCGGGATGGTGCCGGGCGGCCTCGCGGACCAGGAGCTCGAGGCAGCGGCTCAAGGGCACCTGGCCGAGGCCGGCCGGGCGCAGGCGGTTGAGCAGGGTCCGGTTGATGGTCTGTACGCGGGTGACGATCGCCGCGATGTCGTCGGTGCGCTGGATCAGGCGGGCGCGGGCCGGCTCGTCGAGGGTCGCGGCGATGCGGGCGATCGAGGAGGAATTGGCCTCGAGCGCGAACAGGCACGGGCCGAACTCGTCGTGCAGCTCGAGGGCGGTGCGCCGGCGCTCATCCTCCTCGGCGGTCAGGACGCGGCGGTGGAGCCGCAGGTTCGCGGCCCGCGCCGCGCCCAGCGTCTCGGCGAGGTGGTTGAACCGGGCGGCGATGACCGCGAGCTCGCGGGTGTCGGGCCGGTCGACCCGGGCGCCGTAATCCTGCTGTTCCAGCCGCGTCAGCCCGGCGGCGAGTTGGGCGAGCGGGCTCAGGACCCGCCCGAAGGCGACGAACAGGATCGCCAGCATGGCGAGGCTCAAGGCGAGGCCGGTCAGGAAGAGGGCGAGGGCGTAGCCCCAGACCTCGTCGATCTCGTCCGAAGGCTCGGCGGTGACGAGCGCCGTGCCGATGCGGGTGCCGCGCAGCACCAGCGGCACCTCGTGGCGGTGGGCCGGCGGGGCGATCAGGCGGGCGAACCAGGCCGGCGCCCGCCGCGGGCCCTCGCGCCGCGCACCGTCCGCGACCGGCCGGTTGCCGGCCTCGAGCAGGGTGACCCGCACGTGGCGCAGGCCCTGGAAGCGCAGCGACAGGGTGCGGAACAGCCCGGAGAGCGGCGCGTCCTGCAGGGCCTGCAACGTCTCGGCGACCAGCGGCTCGACCACCGCCATCGAGGCCGCGGTCTCGACCTCGGTGGCGGTGCGCGCCTTGTGGATGATGACCGCGCCGGAGATCGCCGCCGCCAGCAGGTTGAGAAGGACGACGACCACCATCAGCCGCGCCCGCATCGGCCGGCCGGACCACAGGGCCGGCAGTCGCGGCCGCGGCGCGGCGGGGTCTTCGGACAGGGATCGCCGCGGCGCGGCGGCGTCCGTGGACGAGGGCCGGCGCGGGGCGGCGCCCTCCGGCAGGGGGGGCGGCGGGGAAGGGGCGGGACGCGGAGACACGGGCTCTCGGGGGAGCGGGGGAAGCCCCGCGACACGAGCCCGGCCGCGGGCCCGCTGTCAATGCGGGCGACCGCTCTCGCGGCCGCCCGGCTCGATCGTGGCTACCAGGTCATCCGCACGCCGCCATAGACCGAGAGCGGCTGGACCAGGGTGGTGGTGCGGGGATCGTTCAGCACGTAGCGGCCGGCGAAGTTGTCGTCGCGCTCCAGGAATGTGCCGAAATTGGCGTAGCGGTTGTTGAACAGGTTGGTCACCAGACCGAAGATCTGCACGTTCTGCGTCAGCTGGAAGCTGGTGTTGAGGTTGGCGGTGAAGTAGGCCGGGAGCTTGCGGTTGATGTTCGATTCGTCGCCGCGGAAGTAGGACGAGGAGAACGCCTGCATGTTCATGCCGAAGCGCCATTGCGGCGTGATGGCGTAGTCGAAGCCGGCCTTGATCTGGTGGTCGGGCACGAGCGGCAGCTTGTTGCCCGGGCGCACGGTGATGAGGCCGTCGTCGGCGAGCGGGTTGTTGGGCGAGGAGAGGTCGCCGCGGAACTGGAAGGTGGCGTCGATCAGCGCGTAGTTGGCGTAGAGGCTCAGGCGCCCGGTGACGTACTCGGCCGCGACCTCGATGCCCTGGCGCCGGGTCGCCGGCACGTTGACGAAGTAGCCGCGGGCCGCGTTGCCCGGCACCGCCACCTGCAGGATGTCGTTGGTCAGGTCGGTGCGGAAGGCGCCGAGCTTGTAGTTGAGCAGGCCGCCCTCGTAGAAGTTCGGCACCGAGCCGCGGATGCCGACCTCGTAGGTCCGCGCCTCCACCTGCTTGAGCGGCGGGTCGGCGACGAGCGAGTTCGGCAGCAGGCAGGGCCGGTTCGGGTTGGCGCAGGCGAGTTCGAGCGGCGTCGGCGCCCGGTTCGACTCCGAGTAGCCGCCATAGAGGTTCAGCCAGTCGTAGAACCGGTAGATCAGGCCGGCGACCGGGTTGATGCGGTTGAAGTAGTGGGTGCCGGTGACGTCGGGCGAGAAGCCGGTCAGGTCCTGGGTGCTGATCCGGGCGAAGTTCAGCCGCGCGCCGGCGGTGAGCGAGAGCCGGTCGGTGACGTCGAACGTGTCGAGGGCGTAGAGGCCCATATAGAGGTTCGAGCCGGTGACGGCGCTCGGCGCGATCCCCAGCGCGCCCGCGGTGCGGATCGGCCCGGTGCCGAGGCCCGGGATGGTGCCGTAGGTCGGGTTGTTCGGATCGGTCGTGACGCTCAGGTCCGGGTTGATGACGCCGAGCGTGCTCGCCGACTTGAAGCCGTAGGTCGCGACGTCGATGCTGCCGCCGACGATGAAGGTGTTCGGGCGGTCGAAGATCCGGTCGCGGTTGGTGGCCTGCAGCGTGCCGCCGTAGCCGGTCGCCTCGGTCCGCACGGTGTCGACCGTGCCGTAGGGCACGCCGGCGGAGAACGGGATCTGCTGGTTGCGCGGCCCCAGGATCAGGAACTGGTTGCGGAACTGCGCCTGGGTCTGGCCGGGCGCGGCCGAGAAGCCGTCATCCTCGAAGCACAGGAAGCCGCGGAAATTCGAGCGTGTCGAGCAATTCTCGAAGTTGCCGTCGTTGCCGTCGATCACGAACTGGCTGAAGCGGCGGACATAGGCGTTGCCCGACAGGTCCCAGGTCGGCGAGACGTTGACCTTGCCGGTGACCTGGATCTGGCCGACCGCGGTGTCGATCGATTGCGGGTAAGTGAAGATCGCCCGCTGGTTGTCGCGGGTGAAGTCGACCGGCGCGGCGGCGGCGGCGCCGAAATAGGTCTTGGCGCCGGAGGCGATGATGTGGAACTCGGAATCGAGGGTCCGGTGGCCGAGATCGGCGTAGACCCGGCCGATCTCCGACGGCGACTGGTAGCGCCAGCCGGCATCGCGCAAGCCCTCGCCGGCGAAGTAGAAGCTCCAGGGGCCGATCACCTCGCCATATTGCAGGGTGCCGAGGATGCGGCCGTCCGAGCCGCCGATCACCGAGACTTCCTTGCCCTGCCAGGTGAAGCCGTTCTTCATCTCGATGTTGACCGCGCCGCCGAGCGCGTTGAGACCGAAGATCGGGTTGCCGGTGACGATGTCGATGCGGTTGATCGCGACCTGTGGGATCAGGTCCCAGTTCACCACGTCGCCGAAGGCCTCGTTGATGCGGGTGCCGTTCTGGTAGACGGCGAGCCCCTGCGGCGCGCCGAGCAGCGGCGAGGCGTCGAAGCCGCGATAGGTCAGGGTCTGGCGGAAGCTGTTGCCCTGGCCGTCGGACAGGTTCACGCCCGGGGTGGTGCGGGCCAGCGTGAAGGTCGGGTCGAGGGTGGCCCGGTCCTGCTCGAACTTCTTCGCCGTCACGGTCTCGACGGTGAACGGCACCTTGGCGAGCGACAGGGCGCCGCCGCTCTCGATCCGCTCGCCCGTGGCCGAGCGACCGGTGCCGCCGGAGCCGGCCACCGGCGTCACCGGCACGACGTCGATCGTCTCGAGGGCGATGGTGCCTTGCGCTGCCGCCGGTGCGACGAGCGCGGCCGAGACGAGAGCGGTCGTGACGAGAAGTCCCCAGCGCGACGCCACCATGCCCGACTCACTCCCCCGACCGAACTTTTGTCTCCGGCGCCCTCCGGCGCCTGCTCAGGCAGGAGAGATAGCGAGATCCACGGTTAAGCCGCAATCCCGGCGGACGGGGTATTGCACGCTCAAGTAGTCTTAGGGCAGAGTTGCGGCCCGAAGGCCGGCGATAGTGACGCTGCGGCCACAATCGCGACAACGCCGAAGACCTTGTTTGGGAACATTCGGCAATCAATCTTGCTTCGTGTTCCCGAAGTTTGAACTCGGAAATTCAGGAATGACCGAGGATCGCCACCGCCTCCGCGCCGGTGAGCGGCCCGTCGTCCCACTGCGCCGGGACGTGGATCGCCTCGCGCAGCATCGCCTTGTAGACCTCGCGCGGCACCTCCTCGGCGCCGAACTGGGCGAGGTGGCTGGTGACGAACTGCGCGTCGAGCAGCGTGTAGCCGCCGCGTTTCAGCCGGGCGGCGAGGTGGACCAGCGCGACCTTCGAGGCGTCGCGGGCGGTGTGGAACATGCTCTCGCCGAAGAACGCCGCCCCGAGCGAGACGCCGTAGAGGCCGCCGACCAGGGTTCGCGGCTCACCGGCATAGACCTCGACGGTGTGGCAATGGCCGAGATCGTACAATTCGCCGTAGAGGGCGCGGATGCGGGCGTTGATCCAGGTCCGCGCGCTGTCGCGCCGTGGCGCGGCGCAGCCATCGATCACCGCGTCGAAGTCGCGGTCCGTGACGACCTCGAAGCCGCCGTTGCGCACCGTACGGGCGAGGCGCTGGCCGAGATGGAAGCGGGTGAGGGGCAGGATGCCCCGCTCCTTCGGCTCGACCCAGTACAGGGTCGGGTCGTCCGCGTCCTCCGCCATCGGGAAGATGCCGGCCGCATAGGCCTTGAGCAGGATCTCGGCGGTGATCTCGACGTTCAGGCTGCCGTGCATCGACAGGGGTTCCGGGCGTGGACGGGCGGGCATTCTCCCCCCGGCTCAGGCTCCGGCAAAGATAGGGCATCGGCCTTAACGCGACGAGACGCGGCCCGCGGCTCTGGGCCGCGGGCCGTTCGGATCGGGTCGCGGGGCTGCTCCCCTCCGGCTTAGTTCGACGGGCCGCCGGAGGTGTTGCCGAGATTCGGGTTCATGCGGCTCGGCATCGCGGCGTTGCCGCCCTTCGCCGAGCTGACATCCGTCGGGAAGGTGTTCTCGCCGACGCCGCCGACGCGGGCCGGGACGCCCGGGTTGCCGACGGTGCCGGTGGTGAGCGGGTCGACCACCGGAGCGGCCGGGGTGGGGTAGGCCGGCGCCTGGGCGAGGGCCGGGGTGGCCAGCAGGGCGGCCAGGGCGGCGAGCTTGAGCACGCGCATCGTCATATCTCTCTTCGGTCGGGATTGCTTCGTTCCGGCCTTGACTGGACCTGTTCACTGCCTGACGCAGGGATGACCCAGTCTGTCCTGGCCGTTGCTGCCGGAAGAACTGGCGAGACGCCGCCCCGTTCCGCGTGGCCCGCAAAAATCTTGCGCGCCATCGATTGCTGCGTCGCCGCACCCGGACACGCGAAGGGGGCGCCTCGCGGCGCCCCCTCGACGAAAGCCACGCGGCGTCGGTCGTCCTCAGGCGATCTCGAGCCCGCCGGTCTTGAGGAATTCCTCGAGCCAGTGGATGTCGTAGAGGCCGTTCTGGATGTCGGCATTGCGCACCAGGGTGCGGAACAGCGGCAGGGTCGTGTCGACGCCCGCGACCACGAACTCGTCCAGCGCCCGGCGCAGCCGCATCAGGCACTCGTTGCGGGTGCGGCCGTGGACGATGAGCTTGCCCATCAGCGAATCGTAGTGCGGCGGGATGCGGTAGCCCTGGAAGGCGGCCGAATCGACCCGCACGCCGAGGCCCCCCGGCGGATGGAAGTAGGTGATCGTGCCCGGCGAAGGCCGGAAGGTGGTCGGGTGCTCGGCGTTGATCCGGCACTCGATGGCGTGGCCCTCGACCCGCACGTCCTCCTGGCGCACCGACAGGGGCGCGCCCGCCGCCACCCGGATCTGCTCGTTGACGAGGTCGATCCCGGTGATCATCTCGGTGACAGGGTGCTCCACCTGGATCCGAGTGTTCATCTCGATGAAGTAGAACTGCCCGTCCTCGTAGAGGAACTCGATCGTGCCGGCGCCGAGATAGCCCAGCTCCTGCATCGCCCGGGCGACGGTGCCGCCGATCTGCTCGCGCATCTCGGCGTTGAGGGCGGGGGAGGGGCCCTCCTCCCAGACCTTCTGGTGCCGGCGCTGGAGCGAGCAGTCGCGCTCGGCGAGGTGGATGGCGTTGCCGCGGCCGTCGCCGAGCACCTGCACCTCGATGTGGCGCGGCTTCTCGAGATACTTCTCGATATAGACCGCGTCGTCGCCGAAGGCCGCCTTCGCCTCGGTGCGGGCGGTCATCAGGGCGTTCTCGAGATCGGCCTCGCTGCGGGCGACCTTCATGCCGCGGCCGCCGCCGCCCGACGCCGCCTTGATCAGCACCGGATAGCCGATATCGGCGGCGATGCGCTTGGCCTCGTCGGTGTCGGTGACGCCGCCCTCGGAGCCCGGCACGCAGGGAATGCCGAGGCGCTTGGCCGTGCGCTTGGCCTCGATCTTGTCGCCCATCACCCGGATGTGCTCGGCCTTCGGGCCGATGAAGCCGATGCCGTGGTGGTTGAGCACCTCGGCGAAGCGGGCATTCTCCGACAGGAAGCCGTAGCCCGGATGCACCGCGTCGGCGCCGGTGATCTCGCAGGCGGCGATGATCGACGGGATGTTGAGGTAGCTGTCGCGGGCCGGCGGCGGGCCGATGCACACGCTCTCGTCGGCGAGCCGCACGTGCATGGCGTCGGCGTCGGCGGTGGAATGCACCGCCACGGTCGCGATGCCGAGCTCCTTGGCGGCCCGCAGGATCCGGAGCGCGATCTCGCCCCGGTTCGCGATCAGGATCTTGTCGAACATGGGGCCCTGAGCAGGTTTCGCAAAAGTGGCCGCCGGTTTCGCGATGAAAACCTGCGGCAGACTAAAGAAACGAAGCGGATCACTCGATCAGCAGGAGGGGCTCGCCGAACTCGACCGGCTGACCGTCCTCGATGAAGATCGCCGTCACGGTGCCGGCGCGGGGCGCCACGATGTCGTTGAAGGTCTTCATCGCCTCGACGAGCAGGACCCGGGCGCCGCTCTCGACCCGCGAGCCGACCTCGACGAAGGTCTTCGCCTCGGGCGAGGGCTTGCGGTAGGCGGTGCCGACCATCGGCGAGAGCACCGCGCCCGGGTGGGCGGCGAGCGCCTTCGGGTCGGATTCGGTGGTGAGGGCCGGGGCTGCGGCGGGCAGCGCGGCGGCGGGCAGCGCCGGGGCGACGGCGGCGGCGACCGGCACCTGGACCTGCTGCACGATGCGCTCGCGGGCGACGCGGATCCGCAGGTCGCCCTTCTCCACCTCGATCTCGCTGAGATCGGTCTCGGCGATCAGGGTCGCGAGCTCGCGGACGAGCTCGGGGTCGAAGGGGTCATGCTTGTTGTTGGAGGGCACGGCGGTCTTCGGCAATCGTGATGGAGGGGCGGGGTGACCCGCCGGGCGGCCCGCGGACGACGCGGGGGCGTCTTCGTGTCCTGCGGACGATCGGCGGGCCTCTTAGACCATGCGGCCGGCGCGCGATAGGGGCGCCGGCCTTCAGGCGAGCGGGCCTATGCGCTCAGCAGGTGGCGTGGCCGCACTGGCGCACGCCGGCCACGGTCTTGCGGATCGGCTCGACGCCGACGGCGCCCGGGATGATCTCGTCGCCGATGATGAAGGCCGGGGTGCCCGACAGGCCGAGCTTGTCGCCGAGGCCGACATTCTCCTGCAGGGCCGCCTGGATGTCGGGAGCCTGCATGTCCTTCTGGAGCTTGGCGATGTCGAGGCCCATCTCCTTCGCCACCGCGATCGCCCGCTCGCCGTTCACCCGGCCGCGGCTCTCCAGCAGGCGGGTGTGGTAGTCGAACAGCTTGTCGCCCTTGAGCTGCTGCTTGGCGGCGAGCGCCACCTTGCTGGCCTCGAGCGAATCGGGCCCGAGCACGGGGAAGTCGCGCAGCACGACCTTCAGCTTCGGGTCGCCCTTGATCAGGGTCTGCAGGTCGGTGAGGGCCCGCTTGCAGTAGCCGCAATTGTAATCGAAGAACTCGACCACCGTGACGTCGCCGTTCGGGTTGCCGGCGACGAAGCCGTGCGGCGAGTTGTTCAGGGTGTCCCGGGTCTCCTTGAGGGCGCTGGCCTGGGCGACCTTCTGGGCCTCCTGCTGGCGCTTCTCCAGCTCGGTCATCGCCTCCTGCAGCACTTCCGGGTTCTTGAGCAGGTAGTCGCGCACCACGCTCTCGATCGCCTGGCGCTGGACGTCGGTCATCGGGGCGGCCGATGCCGGGCCCTGACCCGCCGGAGTCGTGGTCGGCGACTGCGCCTGCGTCGGGGCGGCGGCGGCGACGAGGCCCGCGACGGCGAGGGCGGGCAGAAGGCGGGGCAGGGGCAGCATCGTCGTCCTCATCGGCGGGCGTCCATCGGCGGAGCGCGGGTCCGGCGCGCTCCTTGAGCCGCCGGTTAGGCGGTTTCGCGGCAGGCTTGTCAAATCACGCCCGCGTCGACCGCAGGGCGCATTCTCCGGCAAATCCCGTTATGTGCGGGGGCACACCCGAGACCATCCCGCTCAAGGCCCGTCATGTCCGATCCCGCTTCTCTCGTCTCCCGCCGCGCCGCCCGCGTCGCGCCCTTCCTGGCGATGGACGTGCTCGCCGCCGCGGCGCGGCGCGAGCGGCAGGGCGGCAGCGTGGTGCATATGGAGGTGGGCCAGCCCTCGGCCCCGGCGCCGCGGAGCGCCATCGCGGCGGCGCAGGCCGCGCTGGCCTCGGGCCGCATCCCCTACACCGAGGCCCTCGGCATCGCGCCCCTGCGCGAGCGCATCGCCCGCCACTACGCCGAGGCCTACGGCGTCGCGGTGGCGCCGGAGCGGGTCGTCGTCACCACCGGCTCGTCGGCGGGCTTCGTGCTCGCCTTCCTGAGCCTGTTCGATGCCGGCGGCCGGGTGGCGATCGCCGCACCCGGCTACCCGGCCTACCGCTCGGTGCTCCAGGCGGTCGACCTGGAGCCCGTCGGCCTGACCCTGCGGGCCGAGGACGGCTTCGTGCCGACGGCCGCCGCGTTGCGGGCCGCCCACGCGGGCGCGCCGCTCTCCGGCCTCCTGGTGATGAGCCCGGCGAACCCCTCCGGCACGATGATCGACGAAGGCGGCCTGCGCGCCCTGGCCGAGGCCTGCCGCGCGCTGAACCTGCGCTTCATCTCCGACGAGATCTATCACGGCCTGACCTACGGCGTGCCGGCCGCGACGGCCCTCGCCGTCGATCCCGACGCGGTCGTGATCAACTCGTTCTCGAAGTATTACTGCATGACCGGCTGGCGCATCGGCTGGATGGTGGTGCCGGAAGCCCTGGTGCGGCCGATCGAGCGGCTGGCCCAGAACCTCTACATCTCGGCGCCCTACCTGTCGCAGGTGGCGGCTCTCGCCGCCTTCGAGGCGACCGAGGAGCTGGAACTGGTGAAGGCCGATTATGCCCGGGCGCGGTCGCTGCTGCTGAACGAGCTGCCGTCGGTCGGCCTCGGCGACGTGCACCCGGCCGACGGCGCCTTCTATCTCTATGCCGACGTCGCCCGGCTCACCAACGACTCGATCGGCTTCTGCCGCCGGATGCTCGACGAGGCCGGCGTCGCGGCGACCCCGGGCCTCGATTTCGACCCCGAGGCCGGCGCGCACCACCTGCGCCTCTCCTTCGCCGGCGGCGAGGCCGAGGCGCAGGAGGCGGTGCGGCGGCTGAAGGGCTGGCTGCGCTGAGGGTTCATCCGAGCTGAGAAAGGGCTTCCATGCGCGACCTGCATCCCGCCGCCGCGACCGGATTCACCGCCGGCGCCGACACCTATGCCAAGGGCCGGCCCGACTATCCGGCGGCCTTGACCGGCTGGCTCGCGGACGCGCTCCGCCTCGGGCCCGGCCGGTCCGTCGCCGATCTCGGCGCCGGCACCGGGAAGTTCACCGCGCTGCTTGCCGCCACCGGCGCCGACGTGACGGCGATCGAGCCGGTCGATGCGATGCGGGCGAAGCTCGCCGCGTCCCTGCCCGGCGTGACGGCGCGCGCCGGCTCCGCCGAGACGATGCCGCTGGCGGACGGGAGCCTCGACGCGCTGGTCTGCGCCCAGGCCTTCCACTGGTTCGCGACCCCGGCGGCGCTCGCCGAGATCCGCCGGGTCCTGAGGGTCGGCGGCCGGTTCGGCCTCGTCTGGAACGTTCGCGACGAGGCCACGTCCTGGGTCCGGGCGCTGACGGCGATCATGAACGCCCATGAGGGCGACGCGCCGCGCTACCACACCGGGGCCTGGCGCCGGCCCTTCCCGGCCGAGGGCTTCGGGCCGCTGCACGAGGAGGCCTTCCCCCACGGCCATGCCGGCACTCCGGAGCAGGTGATCCTCGACCGCACCCTGTCGGTCAGCTTCATCGCGGCGCTGCCGCAAGCGGAGCAGGACCGGGTGGCGCAGGACGTCCGGGACCTGATTGCCCGCACGCCGGACCTCGCCGGGCGGGCGGAGGTGACGTTCCCGTACCGGACCCACGTGTATTGGTGCGAGCGGCTCGCATGAGCGGAGGGCCGCTCCCGCGCGGTCGGCCCCGGATCAGCCGGCGGCCGCCCGCTCCAAGGCCGCCACGTCGAGCCTGACCATGTCCTGCATCGCGGCAAAGACCCGGGCCGCGACGGCGGAATCCGGATCGGCGATGAGGCGCGGCAGGATCTCGGGGACGATCTGCCAGGGCACGCCCCAGCGGTCGCGCAGCCAGCCGCACTGGATCTCCGTGCCGCCCTCCGCGAGCAGCCCGTCCCACAGCCGGTCGACGGCCGCCTGGTCCGGGCACGACACCGCGATCGAGGCGGCATTGCCGTAATCTGCCGGTGTCCCGCCATTGAGCGCCTGGAAGCTCTGGCCGCCGAGGGTGAACTCCACCAGGATCGCGTCGCCGGGCTGCCCCCCAGGCCACGGGCCGGGGGCGCGCAGGATCCGGCCAAGGCGCGAATCCGGCACCAGGGCGATGTAGGTTCGCACCGCCACCTCGGCGTCGCATGCGAACCACAGGCAGGTGCTGACGCTCGTCATGACGCGTCTCCGCAGGGGTTACAGCCGGGAAGCGAGATCGGCCAGCTGGTCGGCGCAGCGGCCCCAGCCGTCGTGAAAGCCCATGGCTTCGTGCGCGGCGCGGTCCTCCTCCGTCCAGTGTAGGAGGCGGGCCGTGTAGCGGGTGGCTCCCTCCTCGGGCGAGAAGGTGACGATGCCGGTGAAGAACGGCTTCTCCGCCGGCTCCCAGGCGGAGGTGTAGGCGTCGGTGAAGACGATGCGGGCGTTCTCGACCAGTTCGAGATAGACGCCGCGGCTCGCGAACGCGGTCCCGTCCGGCGCCCGCATGACGATGCGGGTCGCGCCGCCCGGGCGGGGATCGGTCTCGGCCTCGGCGACGGTGAAGGGATGCGGGGCGAACCACTGCTTCAGCAGGTCCGGCTCGGTCCAGGCCCGGTACAGCACGGCGGGGGAGGCGGGGATGAGGCGGGTGAGGACGAGTTCGCGCCCGCCGCCCTCGGTTGTCGCGGGGTCGGTCATGGCGGACCTCACTGCGTCTTGTGCTGATGTGACTTCTGCTGATTCATGGCCCAGGTCACGCCGAACGGGTCGCGCACCTGGCCGTAGCGGTCGCCCCAGAACATCTCGGCCGGCGGCGTCAGGGTGGTGGCGCCCGCCTCGACCGCGCGGGCGTAGCGGGCGTCGATATCCGTGACCATCAGGGTCAGGGTGAAGGCCTGCGGCGGCGCCGGCGCGCAGCCATGCTCGGGGAAGGCGTCGCTCACCATCAGCGACGAGCCGTTGACGTGCAGGTGCACGTGCGGCGTCCGCCCCTGCGCGTCGGCCGGCATCGCCGCGACGATCTCGGCGCCGAAGGCGCGGACATAGAACTCCGCCGCCTTCAGGGCGCCGTCCAGCACCAGGTAGGTGACGAGTCCGCCCTGCACCGGCGCCGTCGTCGGGATGTCGCGGTTCGGGTTGCTCATGCGCGCTCCTCCCGTGGACGGCGGACCGAATCAGCGTCGGCGCGACAGTCTAACGCCGGGACGCCGCGCCACGAAAACGCTTCAGCGCGCGGTGATCTCCGCGGCCGCCGCGACCATCGTCTTGGCGGCGGCCTCGAATGCCTGGAAGGCCGGGATCGCCCGGTCCCAGGCGCCCGCGCCCAGGGCCTCGATCATCACGGCGGCATGGCGCCGGGCCTCGGTGCTGGCCGCGAGCAGCCGGGCAGCGACGGGATCGGCGGGATCGACGCCGAAATCGGCCGCTTCGCCGCCGCCGAAGGGCGCCACGGCCGCGGTGGCGGAGCCGGTCCCGACCAGGCAGGCCGCGAGGCGGCGCTTCCACGCACCGACATCCGCGGGCAGCCGAACGAGGGCGTAGGCCGGCAGGCCCCGGGCCGCACCGGCATCGAGGGCGGCTTGCGCCGCCGCCTCGGCCCGCACCAGGATCGTCATCAGGCCGCCGATCTCGTCGCGGGTCTTCTGGGCCTTGCCGGCGACCTGCTGCACGCCCGAGGAGATCTCGGCGGTCGCCGCCTCCTGCTGGCCGAGCACGTCGGCGAGGGCCCGGATGCCCTCCGCCGAGCGGGCGACGGCCTCGCCTTCCTGGGCCACGCGGGCCTCGACCCGCGACACGGCGGCGCTGCCATCCGCCACCGCCTGCCGGCTCTCGGCGACGGCGGCCTGGATCGCCGCGAGCTCCTGCAGCAGCACCGCCAGGCGGCCGCGGATCTGCTCGGTGGCCCGCGCGGTCTGGCCGGAGAGCTGCTTGACCTCCGCGGCCACCACGGCGAAGCCGCGCCCCGCCTCGCCGGCCCGGGCCGCCTCGATCGTCGCGTTCAGCGCCAGCAGGTTGGTCTGGCTCGAGATCGCCTCGATCGTGCCGGCCATTTCCTGGATCTGGAGGGCCGCGCCCTCGAAGCCGGTCAGGCGCTGCTCGATCTGCCCGGCATGGGTCTCGATGGCCGCCATGGTGCGGCTCGCCTCGCGCATGTCGGTCGCGCAGGCCGCGATGCCGCCGCTCGCCTGGGCGGCGAGGTCGGCGCTGGCCTGCGAGCGGCCGGCGAGCTCCCGGGTCGAGGCCGCCACCTCCTCGACCGCCGCCGCCATGGCGCGGGTCTGGCCGGCGATCTCGCCGGCATCGTGCGTCATCCAGCCGAGGACCGTGGCGCCCTCGGACGCCTCGGCGGCGATGCCGGCGGCATGGCCGAGATCCGTCGCGGCGGCACCGCGCATCTGGCCGAGCAGGCGCCCGAGGGCGCTGGCGAGCGGTCCGCTGCCCAGATCCGCCCCGGTCGCGCCGGCGTGGTCGACGATGACCGCGAGGCGGCCTTCGACCATCTCGGGCGTCTCGACGGCGGCGGGCGGCGTGGTGCGGCGGGAGCGGAACATCGGAAAACTCTGAAAAGCTAACAAAGCGATTTACGGTGATGTCCGTATCGGTTCCGTTAACGTCGGGCAGGTTGTCGCGTCTATCGTGTTAGGTGACTTTGGGTCGCCGCGCGGGACGCGCGCGCCGGGTGCCCCTCCGGCAATCACTCTCTATCTCTGCATTTTCCGTTTTCAGACAAAATGGTCGAAATTATCGTCGAATAGGCAAATTCATGAGTATATTCCTAAAACGAGCGTAGTCGATGCTCCGTATCATGCGGCGACCGACAGGACGTTGCAGGACAGGCCCGGCGCGGCCGGCAGCCGCCATGAAAATGGCCGCGCCCCTGTCCGGAGCGCGGCCCGCATGACCCCTCAGGTCATGGTGGGGACGGGCCGCTCGCCCGTCCCGCCCGTGGTCACTCGCCGCCGATCGCCGCCTTGGTGCGCGACCACCAGCCGGCCCGCTTGGGGCGATCCGGATCGGCGGGCGGGGTCAGCACGACCGCCACCGGCTCGGGCTCGGGCTCGGAGGCCGGGGGTGCGGGCTCCACGGCCTGCACGGGCTCGGCCGCCTGCTCGTCGCGCGGCGTCGCCCCGTCGATCCCGGCGGGGGCCGGTGCCTCGATCGCCGCGACGGTCAGGGCCTCGCGCTCGACCGCCGGAAGATCCGGAGCCGGGAGGTCCGGCGCGGTGACCGGGCTGCCGACCGCTTCGGGTGCCGGCCCGGCGATCTCGTCGAGGGCGACGATCTCCTCGGCCAGCGCGTCCTGCACCAGGCTGCCGCCGGCCTCGGGCGCCTCGGCTCCGACCACGACCTCGTCACCGATCGTGCCGCCGGTCTCCTCGAAGCGGTCGCGTCCGCGGCCGCCGCGGCGCCCGCGCCGACGGCGCCGGCTGAGGGCCTCCTCGCGGCTCTCGCGCTCGTCCCGGCCCGGAGCGGCCCCGTCCTCGGTGATCGGGATCGAGACGGCCTCGGCGCTGCCGGCCTCGGCGGGAGCCGCCTCGGCGCTCTCCTCGCCCTCGGCGCCCTCGGCCTCGTCGGAGCGCTCGCCGCGCCCGCGCCGGCGCCGACGGCGGCGACGGCGCTTGCCCCCGCCCTCGTCCTCGCCGCGAGGCGCGCCGTCGGCCTCGGCCTCGGCCTCGCCGGCCTCCACCTCCGCATCGCCGGTCTCGTCCTCGCCTTCCGCCTCGACCTCGTCGACCTCGGCCTCCTCGACGATCTCCTCGTCCTCGTCCTCCTCCTCGAGCGGCGGCGGCAGCACCGCCTCGGCCCGGATGCTGGTGACGGGGCGCGGCTCGACCCGCTGCGCGAGGTCGCCGCGCTCGAGGTGGAAGGCCGAGGTGGCGGCCAGCCGCTCGTCGGCCGCGATGATGATCGCGACGCCGAACCGCGCCTCGAGCTCGTGCAGGTGGGCGCGTTTCTGGTTGAGGATGTAGAGCGCCACCTCGGTCCGGGTGCGCAGCACCAGGTTGTGGCTGCTCGACTTGATCAGCGCCTCCTCGATCGCCCGCAGGATCAGCAGGGCCACCGAGGCGGTCGCCCGCACGAAGCCCGAGCCGCCGCAATGCGGGCACGGGACCGAGGACGATTCGAGCACGCCGGTGCGGATGCGCTGGCGCGACATCTCGAGCAGGCCGAAGGGCGAGATCCGGCCGACCTGGATGCGGGCGCGGTCGTTCTTCAGGCACTCGTTCAGCTTCTTCTCGACGGCGCGGTTGTTCCGCTTCTCCTCCATGTCGATGAAGTCGATGACGATCAGGCCGGCGAGGTCGCGCAGGCGCAGCTGGCGCGCCACCTCCTCGGCGGCCTCCAGGTTCGTCTTGTACGCGGTGTCCTCGATGTCGTGCTCGCGGGTGGCCCGCCCCGAGTTCACGTCGATCGAGACCAGGGCCTCGGTCGGGTTGATGACGAGGTAGCCGCCCGAGCGCAGGGAGACGTGGTTGGAGAACATCGCGTCGAGCTGCTGCTCGACCCCGAAGCGGGCGAAGACCGGCGTCGGGTCGCGGTAGGGCTTCACCACCTTCGACTGCGTCGGCATCAGCATCCGCATGAAGTCCTTGGCCTCGCGGTAGGCGTCCTCGCCCGCGACCAGAACCTCGTCGATGTCCTTGTTGTAGAGGTCGCGGATGGCGCGCTTGATCAGCGAACCCTCCTCGTAGACGAGCGCGGGAGCGGCGGAGGACAGGGTCAGCTCGCGCACGCTCTCCCACAGCCGCATCAGGTACTCGAAGTCGCGCTTGATCTCCGGCTTGGTGCGCGACGCACCGGCCGTGCGCAGGATGACGCCCATCCCCTCGGGCACCTCGAGGTCGGTGGCGATCTCCTTAAGGCGCTTGCGGTCGGCCGCGCTGGTGATCTTGCGCGAGATGCCGCCGCCCCGGCCGGTATTGGGCATCAGCACCGAGTAGCGGCCGGCCAGCGACAGGTAGGTGGTGAGCGCCGCGCCCTTGGTGCCGCGCTCCTCCTTGACGACCTGGACCAGGATGACCTGCCGGCGCTTGATCACCTCCTGGATCTTGTAGTGCCGGCGCGGGGTGCGGGGCCGCTCGGGGATCTCGGCGAGCGCGTCGCCACGGCCGCCGACCTGCTCGACGACCGCCTCCTCGTGGTCCTCGTCCTCGTCGTCCTCTTCGCCGTCCTCGTCCTCGTCCTCGTCGTCCTCGTCGTCCTCGGATTCGTCGTCCGAGTCGTCCTCGTCCTCCGACGCGGCGACGGTCTCGTCGGCGTCGACCGGCTGCGAGGCGGCGACGGGCTGGGGCAGCGCGACCTCGCTGGCCGGCTCGGCGGCGGCAGCCTCGGCCGACGTCTCGACGCCGGCGCTCTCGACCGGAGCGGGCGCCGCCGACACGGCCGCGGCGATCGCCGCCGGGGTCTCGGATCCGCCCTCGGCCTGCGCCGGGTCGCTCTCGGAGCCGGGGGCTGCCTGGGCGACGGCGTCCTGCGCGCCGGCGTCGCCGGCAGGGGTCTCGGCGGGGGGCCGCACCTCACCGGACGGCTCGACCGCGGGGGTCTCGCCGGCCGAGGCGTTGTCCTGCACCGGGTGCTCGTGTCCCGCGTGCCCGTGTGCCGGGGATTCGCCGCTCTCGGCGCCGGCGTTCTCCACCCACGGAGCATCCTGGGGAGTCGCGTCTTGAGCAGGCACCTCTTGAGCAAGCGCCTCGTGTGCAGGCGCCTCTTGGACGAACGTCTCCTGCGTGAGGGTCTCGCGCGGATGCGTGTCCTGCCAGCCGGTCGCCTCGGCGCCGGTCTCCGGGGCGTGGGAGCCGTTCTCCTGGGAGTCCTGCGCCTCGTCGGCGGGAGCACTCACCACGGCGTCGGCCGGACGCGACGCGGCCTCGGCCCGGCGGCCGCGGCGCCGCCGGCGGCGGGGCTGTTCGCTGCGCTCGCTGCGTTCTGGGCGCTCGGGCCGCTCCTCGTGCTCGCGCTCGGCCCGCGCCTCCTCCTCGAGGAGCGCCATCCGGTCGGCGATCGGGATCTGGTAATAGTCGGGGTGGATCTCGCTGAAGGCCAGGAAGCCGTGGCGGTTGCCCCCGTACTCGACGAAGGCGGCCTGCAGCGACGGCTCGACCCGGGTGACCTTGGCGAGGTAGATGTTGCCCCGCAGCTGGCGGCGGCTAGCGGATTCGAAGTCGAATTCCTCGACCTTCGAACCCTTGACCGTCACCACCCGGGTCTCTTCCGGGTGGGCGGCATCGATGAGCATCTTGTTGGCCATGGCGAACTTTCGGCATGGCGACCGACGGCTTGGCCGCTGGACGGGGCCATCCGGGAACGGACCGTGAGGACGAGGGCCTCAGAGATCCTGGCCGTGCGCGGGAGGACGAGCCTCCGTAGTCCGGTGCCGCCCCGGGCGCGGAAACCCGCGCCGGGAGGGCTGTCCCGTGCCGTGCCCGTTCGGGCTCGGCGGATGATGTCGTGCAGGGGGGGCCGTCAATCGCCGCTGCGCGCATCCACGCGCGCGAGGGGTTGACGATGGCCGGGGGCAGGGGGCACGGACGGGCGCGACGCCGGATGCGCGCGCCTGGGGCAGCAGCTTCGAAACCCGAGGCTGTGCGTCCACGCATACTCCCACCGACCTTTCGAATCAGGCGCCGGGACGCAAAGGTCCGGCCGCCGGTAAAAAACGGGCGACGACGCTCACGAACGCCGTCGCGGATCTCAAGACACCTGCCCGGCTCGCGAGATCGTCGGACGATCCGCCGGCGGCCGGCCAGCGCCGAAGCCGCTGCAAGAGCGCCCGGGCGAGCCCGTGGTCCGCGGCGAGAAGCCGGCGGCAACGGGCAGGGGTCATCATCATTACAGAGTGTCCGGCGGAATTTGCAAGCTCCAACGCGGTGATGAGCGGGGGATCGGCCTCCCGCGGCGGCGATGCCCGCCGTGCCCCAGCGGCAACAGCCGGACGCCACTGATCCGGAAGCCTTCGCGATGCGTTAACCATGGCGCGGTTATCGCGTAACCGGGATGGAGCCTTCAGGTCGCCGCGAGCCATGCCGACACGACGCGCAAGTCCGAGCCAATCGCCGATCCAATCGCTGGTCCGTGCCGCCGTTCTGGCCGTGGGCCTCGTCGTGCCGGCGCTCGGCATCGCCGCGCCGTCGGCGGGTGCCGTCGGCGCGCCGGAGCGTCCCGCCGTCGAGCGTCCCGCCGTGGCGATCGCCGCCGAGGTCGCGGCGAGCCCGGAGGGCGGCACCCGCCTGACGGTGGTGCTGTCGCGGCCGGTCGAGGCGCGGGCCTTCGTGATGGAGCGTCCCGACCGGGCGATCGTCGACCTGCCCGAGGTCAATTTCCAGTTGCCCCCCGAGGCCGGGCGCAAGCGCGACGGCCTCGTCGCCTCCTACCGCTACGGCCTGTTCGCCCCCGGCCGCTCGCGCATCGTCATCGACCTCGCCCAGGCCGCCACGGTGGCGCGGGTCGCCACCACCACCCGGAGCCGGGACGGGGCGACGCTGCTGACCATCGATCTCGCCCGCAGCGACCGCGAGGCGTTCCGGCGCGCCGCGCAGCCGCCGGAGCCGGCCCGCCCGGCCGGGCCGGCCTCGCAGCACGCAGGCGATTCGCGCCCCCTCGTCATCGTCGATGCCGGCCATGGCGGCATCGATCCCGGCGCCATCGCGGGCAACGGTGTCTACGAGAAGGACATCGTCTTCGGGGTCGCCCAGGGGCTGGTGCAGCGCCTGGAGGCCGGCGGCAGGATCCGGGTGCAGATGACCCGCGACCGCGACGTGTTCGTCCCGCTCGCCGAGCGGGTGCGCATCGCCCGCGACGCGCGGGCCGACCTGTTCGTGTCGATCCACGCCGATTCGATCTCGGCCGCGCCGCAGGTGCGCGGCGCCACCATCTATACCGGCTCCGAGAAGGCGACCGACGCCGAATCGGCCCGGCTGGCCGACCGCGAGAACAAGGCCGACGCCGCGGCGGGCGCCGACCAGGGCGAGGGCCCGGGCGACGTCGCCGACATCCTCCAGGAACTCACCCTGCGCGAGACCCGCGGCTTCTCGGCCCGGTTCGCCAAGGGGCTGTTCACCCGCCTGTCCGGCGTGATGGAGATGAGCGTGAAGCCCCATCGCGAGGCCGGCTTCCGGGTGCTGCGCTCGCCCGACGTGCCCTCGGTGCTGGTCGAGCTCGGCTATCTGTCGAGCAAGCGCGACCTCGACCTGCTGCTCTCCGACGAGTGGCGGGCCAATGTGACCGGCCAGATGGCCGGGGCCATCGAGGCGTTCTTCGCCTCGCGCCTGCCGCCTTCCGTCACCGCCCGCGCGCCGGACGCGCCCCGGATCGGCCGGGCGGCCCAGATCACGCCGGGCCAGGGCGCGACGGTCCAGGGCGGACCCGCCCCAGTTTCACCATAGATCCCGTGTCGATAGGGACCCGTCGGCCCCTCGCTGTCCTGGATTTCGCGGTCCTCCTCCGCTAAGCGCGGGAGCGGTTCGCGCGTCGTCGTGACGGTCGCGTTCTCGTGAGGAGCCGTGCCCGGGCGTGGCCTCCGCCACCAGTCTCGGGCTACACAGCAGGCCCTGTAGGGGCCGCGCGGCATCATCGACGGATCGGGTTTCGATGCGCTTCATCCTCCGCTTCTTCGGCTTCCTGTTCAGCATCGGCGCGATGATGGTCGTCGTCGGTGCCGCGGCCGGCGGCTACTTCTTCTGGAAGTATTCGCGCGACCTGCCCGACCACGCGGCGCTCGCCAATTACGAGCCGCCGGTCATGACCCGCGTCCACGCGGCCGACGGCAGCCTGCTCGCCGAGTATGCCCGCGAGCGCCGGCTCTACCTGCCGATCCAGGCGATGCCGAAGATCGTCGTCGCGGCCTTCCTGTCGGCCGAGGACAAGAACTTCTACAAGCACGGCGGCATCGATCCCGAGGGCATCGTCCGGGCGATCGTCACCAACGCGTCCAGCGGCAAGAAGCAGGGCGCCTCGACCATCACCCAGCAGGTCGCCAAGAACTTCCTGCTCTCCTCCGAGCAGACCTTCGACCGCAAGATCCGCGAGGCGCTGATCGCGCTGCGCATCGAGTCGACCTACTCGAAGGACAAGATCCTCGAGCTCTACCTCAACGAGATCTTCCTCGGCACGATCGTGCCGGGCCGCAACCTGCACGGTATCGCGGCCGCTGCGCTCGATTATTTCGGCAAGTCGGTGCACGAGCTGACGATCCACGAGGCGGCCTATCTCGCGGCGCTGCCGAAGGGCCCGAACAACTACCACCCCTATCGCCGCACCCAGCAGGCGCTGGCGCGCCGCAACGAGATCATCGGCCTGATGGCCCAGAACGGGTACATCACCAAGGAGGAGGCCGAATCGGAGCGCAAGCTGCCGCTCGGGGTGAACCCGCGCAACGTCTCGCCGAACACCGCCAACGCGAACTACTTCGCCGAGGAGGTCCGCCGCGAGATCTCCGAGCGCTACGGCGAGAAGAAGCTCTACGAGGGCGGCCTGTCGGTGCGCACCACCCTCGACCCGAAGATGCAGGCGATGGCCCGCAAGGCGCTCGTCGACGGCCTCGTGCGCTACGACCAGGCCCGCGGCTGGCGCGGTCCGAAGAGCCGGGTCGAGCTCGCCGGCCGCGACTGGGGCATGGCGGTGGCCGAGGTGCCGGCGCTCGGCGACGTGCAGCCCTGGCGCCTCGCCGTGGTCCTCGACACCTCGGGCGGGCGCGCCACGATCGGCCTGCAGCCGAAGCGCGAGAGCTCGGGGCAGGTCTCGAAGGACCGCGACACCGGCATCATCACGGCCGAGGGCGTGCGCTGGACCGGCCGCGGCGTCGCCGCCGCGCTCAACCCCGGCGACGTGGTCTATGTCGAGCGGATGGAGGGGGCCGGCAACGCCTACCGCCTGCGGCAGATCCCGGAGGTCTCCGGCGCGATCGTGGCGATGGATCCCTATACGGGCCGCGTCCACGCCATGGTCGGCGGCTTCTCCTACGACGAGAGCGAGTTCAACCGCGCCACCCAGGCGATGCGCCAGCCCGGCTCGTCGTTCAAGCCGATCGTCTACTCGGCGGCGCTCGACAACGGCTACACGCCGTCCTCGATCGTCCTCGACACGCCGATCACCATCGAGGCCGGTCCCGGCCAGGAGGCCTGGACGCCGTCGAACTACGACGGCAAGTCCGGCGGTCCGCACACCCTGCGCTACGGCATCGAGCACTCGAAGAACCTGATGACGGTGCGGCTCGCCAAGGATGTCGGCATGCCGCTGATCGCCGAGTATGCCCGCCGCTTCGGCGTCTACGACGACATGCTGCCGGTGCTGCCGATGTCGCTCGGCGCCGGCGAGACCACCGTCATGCGGATGGTCACCGCCTACTCGATGCTCGACAATGGCGGCCGGCGCATCCGTCCGACCCTGATCGACCGGATCCAGGACCGCAACGGCGAGACGATCTACCGCCACGACACCCGCAAGTGCATCGGCTGCGACGCCGAGAAGTGGTCGGGCCAGGACGAGCCGAAGCTCGTCGACGAGTCGGAGCAGGTGCTGGACCCGCTCACCGCCTACCAGATCGTCTCGATCATGGAGGGCGTGGTCCAGCGCGGCACCGCCACCATCCTGAAGGAGATCGGCAAGCCGCTCGCCGGCAAGACCGGCACCACCAACGACGCCAAGGACGCCTGGTTCGTCGGCTTCTCGCCCGATCTCGCGGTCGGCATCTATATCGGCTACGACAAGCCGCGCTCCCTCGGCGACCGCGCCACCGGCGGCGGCCTCGCCGCCCCGGTCGCCCGCGACTTCCTGAAGGCCGCCCTCAAGGACAAGCCGCCGACCCCGTTCCGCGTGCCCCCGGGCATCAAGCTGATCCGCGTCAACGCCGCCAGCGGCACCCGCGCCGGCGGATCGGAGGGTGGCCTGCTCGAGGCCTTCAAGCCCGGCACCGCCCCGCCGGACAGCTACTCGGCCCCCGCCAGCGCCCAGCCGGCGGCCCCGGCGGCGGTGCCGCCGGACGCGGACCGGGCGGCCCAGGCGGGCGGGCTGTACTGAAGCTCCACTCACCCCAGATTCCCGACTATGCTACGATGCGTAGTGGCGTCGGGAATCTGGGCGAATGTCGATCATCATGAAAGTTCGTGAGCAGGACGGCTCACGTGTTGTGACCCTGCCGAGCGAACTCCTGGACAGCATCGGCGCCGGCGTCGGCACGGCGCTCGCGCTTGAGGTGAAGGATGGGGCGATCGTCGCGGTGCCGGTCCACGAGCCTGCAGCCCGTAAATCACGTCGCTACACGCTGGCCGAGCTGCTCGTGGGTGCCGAGCATCTGCCGGAGATCTACGAAGGCGTTGCCGGATCCCTCGATGGTAACCCCGTTGGTCGGGAATTGGGTTGACGGGGCCTCGTCCGCGGGCTCCGAAGCGCGGTGAAATCTACTCCATCGATCCGAATCCGGTCGTCGGGCGCGAAATGCGAGATCGGCACTACTGGATCGTTTTGACCCCCGAGGCCGTGAACGTCCATGGTGTTGCAGTCGTAGTCGTCGTTTCTACGGTTGCGGCCGGAGCCCGCGCAGCTGGACTTACCGTACCGGTCCGAGGGGATGGTGTGACGGGCGTTGCCGTCTGCACTCACCTGCGCAGCTTCGATCTGCGCTCCCGTCTAGCGGATGGTTCGGCGCGTCTCGTAGGCGTCGTAGAGGCAGCGACCGTCGATGAGATTGCAGACCGAGTGGCGAGCTTGTTCGATCCCGAGCCGGACTCGTGAGAGCAGCCCGCCGTTTACACCCGCGCCCCCCGGCGCTATCACCCTCCACCCCACCTCACGCGAGTGAACCCACACCAGATGCGCGCCGAGATCGAGCAACTCTCGGATGCCGCCAAGCAGTCGATCGGACTGCTGAGGAGGCATCTTTGACTGGGATACCGTTGACAAGCGCCTCGCGGAGCTGAACGCCCGCTCGGAGGACCCCTCGCTCTGGAACGATCCGGAGGAGGCCCAGAAGGTCATGCGCGAGCGCACGCAGCTCGACGACGCCGTGACGTCGATCCGGCGCCTGGAGCAGGGCCTGGAGGACGGCGCGACGCTGATCGAGCTCGGCGAGATGGAGGGCGACACCGCCAGCATCCGCGAGGGCGAGGAGCAGATCCGCGCCGTGCAGGTCGAGGCGGCCCGCCGCCAGATCGAGACCCTGCTCTCGGGCGAGGCCGACGGCAACGACACCTATCTCGAGGTCCATGCCGGCGCCGGCGGCACCGAGAGCCAGGACTGGGCCAACATGCTCCAGCGCATGTATGCCCGCTGGGCCGAGCGCCGGAAGTACAAGGTCGACATCGTCGAGTGGTCGGACGGCGAAGAGGCCGGGATCAAGGGCGCCACGCTCCTGATCAAGGGCCACAACGCCTATGGCTGGCTGAAGACCGAATCGGGCGTCCACCGCCTGGTGCGGATCTCTCCGTATGATTCCAACGCCCGGCGGCACACCAGCTTCGCCAGCGTCTGGGTCTATCCGGTCATCGACGACCGGATCACGATCGAGATCAAGGAATCCGACTGCCGGATCGACACCTACCGGTCGTCGGGCGCGGGCGGCCAGCACGTCAACACCACCGATTCGGCGGTGCGCATCACCCACAACCCGACCGGGATCGTGGTGGCGTGCCAGCAGGAGCGCTCGCAGCACAAGAACCGGGCCACCGCCTGGAACATGCTGCGCGCCCGCCTCTACGAGCTCGAGCTGAAGAAGCGCGAGGAGAAGGCCAATGCCGAGGCGGCCTCGAAGACCGATATCGGCTGGGGCCACCAGATCCGCTCCTACGTGCTCCAGCCGTACCAGTTGGTGAAGGACCTGCGCACCGGCGCCCAGTCGACCAGCCCCGACGACGTCCTCGACGGCGACATCGACGACCTGATCGAGGCGTCGCTGGCGCACCGGGTCTATGGCGGCGCCGACGCGGTCGAGGATATCGACTGAGGGCCTGTCCCAGGCTCGAGCGACGACGGGGCGCGGTACCTCCTCCGGATGGGGGGTGGGCCGCGCCCTTCGTCGTTCTCGGGAGCCGTCGACGGCGGTCGCCCTAGCGGCAGGACGGCCCGCCCGGATGGCCGCAGCCATGGCCCGGCGGGGCGTGAGGCGCCGGTCGCGGCGCGGCTTGCGGCGGGTGCGGTGACAGCGGCTGGGGCCGCGGCGCCATCATCTGCGGCTGGCGCATCGCCTGGGCCTGCTGGCGCCGCATCGCGTCCTGCATCTGCTGCTGCTGGCGCTGCATCATCTGCTGCGCCTCGAAACGCTGGTGGCTCTGCGCCTGCTGGGCTTGGAGCGCCTGTTGCCGCTGCATCGCCTGCTGGCGCACGGCCTGCTCCATCCGCATCCGCTGCAGCCCGTCATCCGGCCGCGGGGGGCGCGCGACCATGCGGGGCGGCGCGAGGGGCTGCATCGCCGGCCGCGGCGCCTGGGCGGGGGCGACCATCCGGGGCGGCTGGACCGGGCGCGACGGCGAGACCGGCGGGCGGACCCCCTGAGGTTGAAGGCCCTGCAGCGGTGCCGCCGCGGACGAACCCTGCGGTGGCCGTGCAGCGGGGATGGGCTGTCCCGGCGGAACCGGGGGCTGGCTCGCGGGCGGCGGCCCGCCCGGCGCGATCTGGCCGAGCCCGGCGGGCCGGCCGGACGGCGGCGTGCCGGCAGCAAGGCCGGGCATTCCGGGCCGACCGGCGGCGGCGGGCAGCGGGGTGCCGCCTGCTCCGGGCAGCGCCTGCGCCGGGGTCGGGCGCGGTCCGGCCGGCGCCTGGGACGGGATCTGGCCGGGCAGGCTCGGCCGCAGGACGGTCGCTCCGGGCACCGTCACGCCCGCGGGACCGGCGGCGGCGCGCGGGATCTGGCCGGGTGCGCCACGACCGGTCGCGGTCTGGAGGGCCGGCGGCAGGGCGATGCGGGCCGCCGCGGCGCCGAGCGCGGCTCCCGCGACGGCGCCGACGGCCGGCGCCGTCAGGCGCGCCGCTCCCGGTGGCACCGGCTCGGGGCCGTGCTCGTGCATGACGGCCGTGGTGGTGACGTGCAGGTTCTGGAACAGCACCGGGTTCGGCGGCGGCACCACGGCCGGCGGGGCGATGACGTAGGTGGGGACCGGGACGTAGACCGGAACCGGCAGCACGGAGGTCTCGACCGGCGGCGGGGGCGGGGCCAGCTCGACCAGCACGGTCGGCCGCGGCGGCAGGAACGCCACGGGCGGCGGCGGCAGGGCATAGACCGGATCGTCGAGGACGAGCGCCGGCCGCGCGACGAAGATCACCTCGTCCGGCGGGGGCGGCGGCACGTCGTAGGCCAGCACGCGGTAATCCGCCGGCGGCTCGAAGGCGGCGGCGAGCGCCGTCAGGCGCCGGCGCGCGTCCCAGGCATGCGGGCCCCGTGGATAGCGGGAGAGGTACGACCAGTAGGCCTCGCGCGTGTCGGCGAGCGCGCTGCGGCGCCAGGTCAGGGCCTCGCGCCGCGCCGCGATGATCGCCCGCACGCGCTTGGCCAGCGGGTCGCGCGGATAGGCGGCGACGAACTCCTCGTACCCCGCCAGGGTGTCGCGGCCGAGACAGGCGGCATAGGCCTCGCGCGCGCCGATCTCGCCGAGCGGGGATCGCGGCGGCGTGAACCCGGCCAGCGACGGCGCGCCGGCCGCGCGCTCCAGGAACACGAACGGTGCCTCGATGCGCGAGGCGCTCCACGGCACTTCGGCCCCGCCCGTGACCTCCGCCACCCGCAGCCGCACCCGCTCGAACAGGGCGGCGGGCGCGAGCCCGCCCTCGCGGATCATCTCGACGAGGCCGAGGGCATAGGCGCCGTAGGGACCGGTCTCGGCCGGGCCGACGGTGCCCGGGGCGGCATTGTAGGCGATCAGGCTGCCGGGCTCCGCCTCGACCAGCGGCAGGCCGCCGGCCAGCGGATCGCCCGCCAAGCGGAACGGCGCCGTTCGGGCGGCGTCGAGCACCACGAACCGGGCCTTGAGCGGCAAAGCGGCGAGGCGCTTGACGTAGTCCGAGATCCGCAGGGCCTGGAGCGGCACGTCGGAGGCGGCCTCGATCCGGGCATCGACCGGCGCGAAATAGGCCTCGTTCTCGAGCTGCAAGCCGTACCCGGCGAGGTAGACGAAGGCGACCGCGTCCGGCCCCGCCGCCGCGGCCTTGTCGGTGAAGTCGCGCAGGCTCCGCCGCAGGGACGCCTCGTCGAGGTCGCGGGCGCCGACGACGTCGAAGCCCGCCGCTTGCAGCGTCTGGGCGACGAGGCCGGCATCGTTGGCGGCGGTGGGCAGCGGGCCGGCCGCATAGGCACCGTTGCCGACGACGAGGGCGATGCGCCGCTCGGCCGGGGCGGCCGTTACAGGCAGGGCGCTCGTCACCAGGCCGGCCAGGGCCGCGAGGGCGAGGATGACGTGTCGGAGCGGCGGCATGGCGTGGACCTCCCGTGGCCGACGATCGGGGTCGCGCGTTCCCCGGATGTCGCACCGGATCGCCGCTCTTCCGGGCAGCACGATGGCGTGCGGCATCACGAACCGTCGCGCTTGAACCGGCACTGAACGATGCGGCATCAGGCTTGCTGGGCCCTGCCGACGGGCGAGGTCCGCCCTTGGGACGTTGTGATGCCGGACCGCCTGCTCCACGCCGCCGCCAGCATCGCGGTGCTGATCGCGATCGCGGTGGTGTTCTCGACCAACCGCCGGGCGATCCGGCCGCGGGTGGTGCTGTCGGCGCTCGCCGTCCAGATCGCGCTCGGCGCCCTGGTGCTGTTCTGGCCGGCGGGCCGCACGGCCTTGAGCGCCGTCGCCGACGCGGTCCAGGCAATCCTGTCCTATGGCGACAAGGGCGTGGCGTTCCTGTTCGGCGGTCTCGTCGAGCCGAAGATGTTCGAGTTGTTCGGCGGCGGCGGTTTCGTGCTCGCCCTGCGGGTGCTGCCGCCGATCATCTACGTCTCGGCGCTGATCGCGGTCCTGTACCATTTCGGCGTGATGCAGGCGCTCGCCCGGGCGCTCGGGGCGGCGTTGCAGCGGGTGCTCGGCACGTCGCCGATCGAGACCTTCTCGGCGGTCATCACCATTTTCATCGGGCAGAGCGAGATCGCGGTGGCGCTCCGCCCGTTCCTGGCGCTCCTCACCGGGGCCGAACTCTTCGCCGTGATGACGAGCGGCGCCGCCTCCACCGCCGGCTCGATCCTCGCCGGCTATGCCGGCCTCGGCGTGCCGATGCCCTACCTGCTGGCCGCCTCGTTCATGGCGATCCCCGGCGGGCTCCTCTACGCCAAGATCCTGGTGCCCTCGACCGAGCCGAGCCGGGTCGAGACCATGCGGGTCGAGTTCGGCGAGACCCGGGCGGTCAACGTGATCGAGGCCGCCGCCGACGGCACCCAGAAGGGCCTCGCGGTGGCGGTGGCGGTCGGCGCGATGCTGATCGCCTTCGTCGGGCTGATCGCGCTCGTCAACGGGATCGTGGCCTATGCCGGGGGTCTCGTCGGGATGCCCGGCGCCTCGATCGAGGGAGGGCTCGGATTCGTCCTGGCGCCGCTCGCCTGGCTGCTCGGGGTGCCCTGGGATCAGGCGACGCTCGTCGGCGGCGCCATCGGCCAGAAGCTCGCCTTCAACGAGTTCCTCGCCTACGCCAATCTCTCGCCGGTGCTGAAGAGCAACGCGCTCGGGGACCGCACCACCGCGATCCTGTGCTTCGCGCTGTGCGGCTTCGCGAACCTGTCGTCGATCGCGATCCAGCTCGCGAGCTTCGGCAGCCTCGTGCCCGAGCGCCGATCCGAGGTGGCGTCCTACGGCCTCAGGGCGATCCTGGCCGGGACGCTGTCGAACCTGACGAGCGCGGCGATCGCCGGGGTGTTCATCGGGGCGTGAGGGGTGGGGTCGGCACGCCGTCAACCACCATTGCACCCGCACGATCGACGGCACCGGACCTCGCGACACCCTCCCGTCATCCCGGGGCTCGGCGAAGCCGAGAACCCGGGTTTCACGACCGCTGGAGGCGGGGCGAGACGGATAGCGGTTCCCCTCGCCATGACCCCTCGGCGGTCATGAAGCCTAGGTTCCGCTGCGCGGTCCCGGGCTGGCGCGGAGGGCGCAACAAGTCTGACGCGCAATCGCCATCGCGCGTCGTGTCGATCCTCAGCTCACGCTTCGGTAGACCGCCGTTTCGAACTCCAGAAAATTCTCCACCGCGGCCGGGTCGGCGAACGGGAACGCTTGCGTCCCCCAGAACCCGCCGACCCCCTTCGTCCGGTCGATCCAGAAATACAGGTTGGCGAGGCCGGCCCAGGCGAGGGAGCCGGCGGAGCGCCCGGTCGGGGCGTCCTCGTCGTTGATCATGAAGCTGAGACCCCAGGATTTCGGCATCCCGGGGAAGAATTCGGCCTCGTGCGAGAGGTGGCGTTTCACCCCCGGCAGGGCGCGGATCTTGAGCGAGGGGCCGAGGCCGTTCGTCGCCGCCATCGCGACGGTCTCGGGCCGAAGCACCGGCCCGTGCGGGCCGGCGCCGTCGTTGAGCCAGAGCCGGATGAAGCGCAGGTAATCCTCGGCGGTGGAGTAGAGCCCGTGGCCGCCCATCTCGACCTCCGGCGCCTGCGGCAGCTCGAAGCCGTCGAGCACCGTGAGCGTGCCGTCCTCAGCCCGCTGGTGCATCCGGGCGAGGCGGGCGCGCATCGCCGGCGTCAGCGCGAAGCCGGTGCTCTCCATGCCGAGGGGATCGAAGATCCGCTCGCGCATCACCCTGCCGAGGTGCTGCCCCGTCACCGCCTCGACCACCTGTCCGGCCCAGTCGATGCTGCTGCCGTATTCCCAGGATTCGCCGGGATCGAACAGGAGCGGCGTCATGAGCGCGGCGCGGGTGCCGCTGGTCACGCCCGGCCGCCTGGTCTCGCGCAGGAGCCGGGCATAGGCCTCATTGAAGATGTCGTAGCCGAAGCCGGCCGTGTGCAGCAGCAGCATCCGGGTGGTGATCGGCCGCGCCGGCGGGCGCAGGCGCGGCGCGCCGTCCCTGGCGAAGCCGTCGAGCACCTGGATCTCGGCGAGGGCCGGCACGTAGGCGGCGGCCGGGGCGTCGAGGTCGAGCCGGCCTTCCTCGGCGAGCTGCAATGCGGCGGTGGCGGTGACCGCCTTGGTGGTGGAGAAGATCGCCATCACCGTATCGGTCGTCATCGGCGCGCCGTCGCCGCGCTGCCCGGCCGCGCCGGCATAGAGCGTGCGCTCCCGGTCGGTCGCCACGGCGACGACGCCCGGAAGCCCGGGGGCCCGCTCCACTCCGCGCCGCAGGATCGCGTCGGCCGCGTCCTTCAGTGTCTCGCCCATCGTCATCCTCCCGGCGCGGCGCTGCTGCGCTCTCGGCCGACAGGGTAGAGGGAGTCCGAGTCCGTGTCAGGCATGGGACCGGCGATCACCCTGTCGCGAGCGTCGCAAGGCAGCATCGGGCGCTTCAGCGAGGGCATCCCACGCCCATGGCGCCTGCACGAAGAGAAGCGCCGCTTCATCCTGCCGAAGCTGCTGACGGAGCGGAACCTGCCGCCGGGCGGGGCATTGTCGGGCGTCCGGCGGGGTCGCGAGGCCTTGCTGTCATCAAGGTCGAGGCTGCCCGTGACCCTCCTTTCCCGCCGTCACACGCTGGCCGCCGCGGCGGCCGGGCTCGTCAGCACCGCCGCCGGGGCGCAGACGCCGTCCGGACCGGCCCCGATCCGCGGCAAGGACGGGGCCGACATCCTCGGCCCGACCAACCCGGCGCGGCAGGCCGAGGAGCCCTTCACCACCCGCCCGCCGAAGACCGACCACGGCACGATGCCGAACCTGAAATGGTCGTTCACCGACAGCCACATGCGGCTGGAGGAGGGCGGCTGGGCGCGCCAGACGACGACCCGCGAATTGCCGATCTCCACCGCGATGGCCGGCGTCAACATGCGGCTCAAGGCCGGGGTCGCCCGTGAGATGCACTGGCACAAGGAAGCCGAGTGGTCCTACATGCTGAAGGGCCGCGCCCGCATCACGGCCGTGGACCAGGCCGGGCGTACCTTCGTCGACGACGTCGGCGAGGGCGACCTGTGGTACTTCCCGTCCGGCATTCCCCATTCGATCCAGGGGCTGGAGAGCGAGATCGACGGCTGCGAGTTCCTGCTCGTCTTCGACGACGGGCATTTCTCGGAGGATTCGACCTTCCTGATCACCGACTGGCTCGCCCACACCCCGCGCGACATCCTGGCGAAGAATTTCGGGGTGCCGGAGGAGGCCCTGGCCAAGCTCCCCGAGAAGGAAAAGTACATCTTCCCGGCGCCGATGCCGGGCCCGCTCGCGGGCGACAGGACCGGCGGCGCCGGCCCGATCCCTGAGACCTTCAGCCACCGGATGCTGGCGCAGGAGCCGATCCGCACGAAGAGCGGCAGCGTCCGCATCACCGATTCGAAGATCTTCCCGGCCTCGAAGACCATCGCGGCGGCCCTCGTCGAGCTGGAGCCGGGGGGCTTGCGCGAGCTGCACTGGCACCCGAACGGCGACGAGTGGCAGTATTACCTGTCGGGCCAGGGCCGGATGACGGTGTTCGGTTCGGAATCGAAGGCCCGCACTTTCGACTACCAGGCCGGCGACGTCGGCTACGTGCCCTTCGCCATGGGGCACTACATCGAGAATACCGGCTCGACGCCGTTGCGCTTCCTGGAGCTGTTCCGCAGCCCGATCTACGCCGACGTGTCGCTGAACCAGTGGATGGCGCTGACGCCGCATGCGCTGGTGCGGGCGCACCTGAACATCGACGAGGCGGTGCTGGCGGGATTGCCGGTGAAGAAGACGCCGGTGGTGCCGGGGTAAGCTCGTCGGGCTCGTCCACTCGTATTCGAACCGACGCGACCGATTCAAAACCCTCCCTCGTCATTCCGGAGCCGGGCAGCGGAGCCCGGACTCCAGATGCTCAGATGTGCGAGGACCGGGCGGAACGCTGCCCACCTCGTCCTGGACATCCTGCGGTTCCGGATACCGGGCTCTGCGGATCAGCACCGGACCGACGCGGGAGGGTCGCCGGCGCCGGCGCGACATCGACGCCCTCACACCTCTGACGTCGTCGCCACGGCCGCCTGCGCCTCCCGCGCCGCCGCCTCCTGGCGCCAGGTCGAGGGCTGGTCCGACGCCCCCGTCCCGAGCGCGCATTGCACCATCACGCTGTCGGCCCAGCGGCCGTGGCGGTAGGCCACCGCCGGCAGGTGGCCGACCTTGCTGAAGCCGCAGGCCTCGTGGAGACGTAACGACGCCTCGTTCTCGGCGTCGATGTAGCCGATCATCTGGCGGTAGCCCCCCGCCGCGCAGGCCTCGATCAGGGCCGGCAGCAGGCGCCGGCCGATGCCGGCATGCAGATGGCCGGCATGGACGTAGATCGAGTGCTTGAGCGTGTAGCGGTAGGCCGGCCGCTTGCGGAACGGCACCGCGTAGGCGTAGCCCGCCACCATTCCGTGGCGCTCGGCCACGAGGTGGGGCAGGCGCTTCGAGCGCATGTTCTTGCGCCGGCGCTTGAGGTCGTCCGGCCGGAGCCGGTCCTCCTCGAAGTCGCCGGTATCGCCGACGCCGTGGCGGATGTGGTGCTCGTAGATGTCGATCATCGCCGCCACGTCCGCGTCGGTCGACGGGCGGATCACGATCCCCGGTTGCCCGGCCGCCGAATCCATCACCGCCCCTCCCGCAGCACGTAGGTGTAGAAGCGGATGCGCCCGTCCGGCTCGACCTGGCGGTAGACGCCCTGGATCTCGGCCTCGAAGCCGGGGAACAGGTTGGCGGCGGCCTCGAACATCTTGAAGTAGTCGAGCATGGGCTTCGCCCGCTCGTCGAGCCGCTCGCCCGGCAGCACCGTGCCGATGCCCGGGGGATAGACCAGCATCAAGGTCGTGGCGATCCGCCCCTCGGCCTCGGCGATCGGCACGAAGTCGACGTTGTTGCGGGTCAGCATCTGCGCCGCGGCCTTCGGCGGCATCACCATCTCGGGCAGGTGCTCGGGCATGAACTGCTTGCGCTGCAGGCCCGAGGTGCCGGCCTGGCGGTGGAAGGTGTGGTAGTCGGCGCAGAGGTCGCGCAGGCGCACCCCGCCGTAGCGCTGCGGCCGGCGCCGGACGAATTCCGGCATCGCCTCCTCGAGCAGCACGTTGTCGTCGTGCAGGCGCTTGAACGCGACCAATCCTGAGATGAGCGTGCCGGCCTTCGAGGATTCGACGCCCGGCGTCAGCAGGAAGAGCAGCGAGTTGAGGTCGTTCTTCTCCGGGACGATGCGGTTCTCGCGCAGGTACTGGGCGACGATCGGGGCCGGCACGCCGTGCTCGGTATACTCGCCGGTCCGCCGGTCGAAGCCGGGGGTGAGGACCGTGAGCTTGTTCGGATCGGTGATGGCGTAGCCCGGCGCGACATGGGTGAAGCCGTGCCAGCCCGCCCCCGGCTTCAGCTCCCAGTGCCGCGGGTCGGAGGCGAGCTCGTCGGTCGGCAGGCTCTCCCACGGCACCTCGGCGCCGCCGGCGCCGGTCGCCATGTCGGGCACGAAGGGATCGAAGAACCAGCGCCGCTTCGGGTCGCGCTCGTTCTCCTCGAATTCCTTGCGGATCGCCCGCACCTTCTTGCGCCACTCGATGCCGAGCCGGATCGTGTCGTCCCACAGGATCATGCCGGAGCGCCCCTTCATCATCTGGGCGCCGACGTCGAGGGAGGCGAAGAGCGGGTAGAACGGCGAGGTCGAGGCGTGGACGAGGAAGCTCTCGTTGAGGCGCCGGTGCTCCACCCGCCGGGTCTGGCCGCGGATATGGCCGTCCTTGGTGTGGATCTGCGAGGCCTGGGAAAAGCTGGCGAGCTGCTTATGGGTCGATTGCGTGGCGATGATGCCGGGCGAGGTCTCGTCCAGCCCGGTCAGCCCCATGGCGTAGCGGCCCTGGAACAGCGGGTGGAACTTCATGAAGCCGGCCCAGGCTTCGTCGAACAGGATGTAGTCGCACAGATGGCCGATCTTCGCGACGATCTCGCGGGCGTCGTAGATCGTGCCGTCATAGGTGCATTGCTCGATCACCGCGACGCGGAACGGCCGCTCGCGGCGCCACGCCTCGCGGTCCTTGACCAGCGGGTTGTCGCGGATCTTCTGGCGGATCTTCCCTTCGTCGAGCGCCTCGTGGAAGATCGGGCCGATCAGCCCATAGGCGTTGCGGTCGGTCTCGAGGAAGATCGGGATGCCGCCGCCGAGGAACAGCGCGCCGTGATGGGCCGCCTTGTGGTTGTTGCGGTCGAACAGCACCAGGTCGTCCTCGGCCACCAGCGAGGAGAGGACGATCTTGTTCGACGCCGAGGTGCCGTTGAGCACGAAGTAGGTCTTTTCGGCCCCGAAGATCTGGGCCGCCTCCTTCTGCGCCTTGAGCGCCGGGCCCTCGTGGGTCAGGAGGTCGCCGAGATCGAGGACCGAGTTGTCGAGGTCGTCGCGGAAGATCGCCTCGCCGAGATGCTCGACGAAGATGCGGCCGATCGGCGAGCGGTTGTAGAAGATGCCGCCATTGTGGCCCGGGCAGGTCCAGAGCTGGTTGCCCTTCTCGGCGTAGTCGACCAGCGCCCCGAAGAACGGCGTCTTCAGGGTCTCGGCATACTGGGTCACGCGGCTGACGAGGCCGCGGGCGATGAATTCCGGGGTCTCCTCGGCGAGGAAGATGTAGCCGTCGATGAAGTCGAGCAGCTCGACCGGGATGTCCTCCAGTCGCTTGCGCCGGACCATGATGACGATCGGCATCTCGAGGCCGCGCTTGCGCATCATGTCGATGAGCGCCGCCGCCTTGCCGTCGAGGCCGCGCTTGCCCCAGTCGACCACCAGGCAGCCCACCGCCGCGTCGGTCTGCACCGCGATCGCCGCGTCCTCGACGCGCCGCGCCCGCACCACCTCGAAGCCGCGATGCTCGACCGCCGCCACGATCTGGTTGACCCGGGCGCCCTCCAGGTCGTCCGGATCGAAGGCCGGCGTGCACATCAGCACGGTGAAGCGGCGGTGGAAATCCATCGAGCGGGGCTCCTGTCCTTCGGGAACGGCCTGCGTGTCGGACGCTGTCATGACGATCCGATGACAATCGCCGGCGGGCCGGTGATTCAGCCGCCCCGCACGAGGCCCGCGAGGGCGCCGCTCAGGGCGGCGTAGCCGTGGGCGTTGAGATGGAGCCGGTCGGCGTCGAGGCCAGGGGCGGGATCGGGACCGAGTGCCGCGTCGCCGTCGAGGAGCCGTAGGGCGCGGGCCCGGGCGAGGTCGCCGAGCGCCGCGTTGAGCGCGAGACGATCCGCCTCGCTGCGGCCGGGCGGGCTCCCCCGCCACGGGACCGTGGCGAGGACGAGGGTCGGCGGCGCCCAGGCGGCGCGCAGGGCCGTCACCAGGGCGTCGATCCCGGCGGCGATCGTCTCCGCGGCGTCGCCATCGGCGAAGCTGTTGGTGCCGACCATGACGAGCGCAAGGCGGGGCCGGAGCGCGAAGGCGGCCATGGCGGACAGGCGCCAGCGGGTGGTCTGCACCCGGTCGCCGGGCAGGCCGAGATTGAGCGTGGCGAGGCCGGTCGCGGCCGCGAGATCGGGCTCGGGCCAGCCGGCGACGAGCGAATCGCCGAGCGCCACCGCCTCGGGGGCTGCGCCGGCGGCGAGGCGGGCCAGGAGGGCGCGGTGGCGCTTGAGGCCGGAGGCTTTGGCCGGTGGGGCCGGAGGGCGGGGGGCGCTCACCGGGCGACGGCGCGCCGCAAGCCCAGCCGTTCCAGCACCTGCCGGCCGATCAGCGGCGTGTAGTGCAGGTTGTCGAGCCAAGCGGGCGTCGAGCCTCGGCCGGGGTCGAACGGGTAGGGGGCCCCGAGCCCGGTGAGGTCGAGGACCGGCCGTCCGCGGGCGGCGCCGAGCCGCGTCACCGCCGCCCGCCAGCGCTCGAAATCGTCCATGAGCCCGAGATCGGCGAGCACCCGCCGCTGCGCGTCGCTCACCGGCGAGAGATAGACGGTCAGGTCGAGGCCCGAGAGCCGGTCGAGGGCGAGATCGAGGCCCGCCAGGGTCTCGGGCCGGAACGGCGCGGTGGTGCGCCGGCGCGTGGCATCGTTCTCCACCGTCAGGGCCGCCGACAGGGGCGGGGTGATGCGGAACCCCGCATAGGTCCAGGCGCCCGGATCGTCGCCGCCCTCGACCGCGGCGAGCCGGCTGTCGGAGAGCGCGTAGCGGCCGAGCACGCTGCCCATCAGCGCGGTGAGCCGGCCGCTCGGGGTCGCCAGCGCCTCGTCGAGATGGACCGGAACGGTGGGCCGCGAGAACATGTAGTAGTCGAGGCCGAGCGTCGCCCGGGCCGGGGCCCGCGAGGCCACCAAAGCGGCGATCACCGGCAGTTCCGTGGCGATGACCGCCGAGATGCCGGCGTTGAAGACCCGGTCCGCGGCCACGGCGGTGACGTCGGCGGGGTCGAGGCCGTGATAGACCGTCGAGCTGCCCAGGAAGACGAGGTCGTAGCGGCGCGTCAGCGCCTGCAGCACCTTGGCCCGGCGGGTCTGGCGGTCGAGGAGGCGGCTGTTGCCGCCGGTCACCTGGCGCCAGGGCGGGTCGTCGCGGAAGATCCAGTAGGCGTCGAACCCGATCACGCGTCCCGCCACCCCGGCGACGAGGAGCGCCAGGAACGCCGCCGTCAGGGCAAGGAAGCGGCGCGACGTGGCCTCAGAAGCGGGCATAGAGGAAGGCCTGGTTGGCGTCGTTGCCGACCTGGAGCAGGATCGCGGTGAGCAGAAGGGCGGTGGCGGCCGCGGCCCAGGCCCGCGGCACCAGGCGCTCCACCGCCTCGCGGGCGGTGGGGCCGACCATCGCCAGGCCTGCGGCTCCGGCGGCGAGCGGCCAGAAGCCGGCCGAGCCCCCCGCCGCGTCGCTGCCGAAGCCGAGGAGCCCGCGATAGATCGCCAGCGCCGTGGCGAAGTCCGGCGCCCGGAACGGCACCCAGGCCAGGCACACGAAGGCGAGGGTCGCGGCGAGGCCCGCCGCCGCCGGCATCGCGAGGCCAGCCCGGCGCCAGAGCAGGTGAAGACCGAGCGCGACCCCGTGCGCCGCCCCCCAGGCGACGAAGGTCAGCCCCGCCCCGTGCCACAGCCCGCCGAGCGCCATGGTGGCGAACAAGGCCAGGAGCTGGCGCGGCAGCCCGTGCCGGCTGCCGCCGAAGGGGATGTAGAGGTAGTCGCGCAGGAACGACGACAGGGTGATGTGCCAGCGCCGCCAGAAATCCTGGATCGACACCGCCCGGTACGGCGCCCGGAAATTGTCCGGCAGCACGATGCCGAACAGGAGTGCGAGACCGAGCGCCATGTCGGTGTAGCCCGAGAAGTCGAAGTAGAGCTGGAGCGCGTAACCGACCGTCGCCTGCAGCGCCGCGGCGAAACCCGGCTGCCCCCCCGCGGCCGCGGCGGCCCAGACCGGATCGACGACGCTCCCGAGCCCGTCGCCGAGAAACACCTTCTTGGCGAGGCCGGCGGTCAGCAGCATCACCCCGCGGGCCGCGCGGTCGGCGGACGGCTGCTCGGGCCTGCGCAACTGGTCCAGGAACTCGACCGGCCGCACCAGCGGCCCGGCGATCACCCGGGGAAAGAACGCGACATAGACCGCATACTCGCAGAACGTCATCCGCTCCGCGTTGCCGCGCCGCAGATCGACCAGGTAGGCGATGTGCTGGAAAGTGAAGAACGAGATGCCGAGCGGGAAGGCGAGCGACACCGACGGCAGCCCCGAGCCCGTGACCGCATCGATCAGACCGGCGAAGAAGCCGAGATACTTGAACAGGCCGAGCAGCCCGAGATCGAGGGCGATCGCGGCGGCGATCACCGCGGATCGGCCACTGCGGTGGAAGGCCTCCCCGGCGAGCCAGTTGAGCGCGACGGATGCGGCGAGGAGCGGGACGAAGCGCCAGTCCCACCAGCCGTAGAACACGAGGGACAGGGCCGCCAGCCAGGCGGTGCGCCAGCCCGGCTGCCGGGCGACGCAGAGCGCGTGCAGCCCAAGCGCCACCGGCAGGAACAGCAGCAGGAACGGCAGGGAGTTGAAGGGCATGGCGGGGCTCGCCGGTGGTGCCTCGGCGTTATGGCAAGTCCGCGGCGGTGGAAAGGGCGATCGATCGCATTTCGCACCGCGATCCGTCGTCGCTTGAGCGTTTTACGCTCATTTTACCGTGCGCGTCGCGACGATGCGACCTTCGGCGCAGAGTTGGCGGTCGATGAGCCCTCGAACGCCGCAAGGCTTGGGCGAATCTCCGGTGCCGGCATGAAGCCGTTGCGCGATGGGAAGCTTGCACGATTATCAAAAGCATCTGTGGGAAATTCATGGGTGACGTGCCGGCAGTGGGTTGAAACCGCGGCCCGATGCCCGATATCGGGACTATGCCCGTTTATCGGGTGCGTGAATTAGGACGATTATCCGTGTCGCAAGAAGATCTGGCCCCGGAGGTCGATTTCGTCGCCCTCGCCGCCGACGTCGTATCCGCCTACGTGGCCAACAACTCCGTCCCGGCCGCCGACCTGGCCGGCCTGATCGGCACCGTGCACAGCGCGTTCGTCTCCCTCGGCCAGCCGACCGTCAAGGAGGCCGAGAAGCCGGTGCCGCTGATGCCGATCAAGAAGACGGTGACCCCGGACTACCTGATCAGCCTCGAGGACGGAAAGCAGTACAAGTCGCTGAAGCGCCACCTGTCGACCCGCGGGCTCACCCCCGAGGAGTACCGCCGCAAGTGGGGCCTGCCGCACGACTACCCGATGGTCGCGGCCAACTATGCCGCCCAGCGCTCCGAGCTCGCCAAGAGCATCGGTCTCGGCCGCGGTCGCAACGTCGCGGCGGCCGCCAAGCGCGCCCCCTCCGACGCCGTGGTGAAGGCGCCGGTCGAGGCGACGGGCGCCAAGCGGGGCCGCCCGCGCAAGGCCTGAGGCCTGTGGGGATCGCCGCCGGGCCCCGGCCCGGGGCGGTTCCCAGACGATCGCCGGACGATGGCTCTCGGAGATCGTATCCGGGAGACCGTCTCAGATCAGTTCGCTGTGCCAGGCGACGAAGCTGAGCGGCGCTGCCTGCCCGGTGGGGCCGTGCAGCCCCGTCCTGGCGCGCAGGCCGCGGCGATATTCGCCGGGCGGCACGCCGAACGCCCCGCGGAACAGCCGGCCGGCATGGCTCGGCGAGGTGAAGCCCGTCGCGGTGGCGAGCTCGTCGAAGGTACGGGCTTCGTCGGCACGGCACAGGGCGCGGCGCAGCTGCGCCAGCCGTTGCTGCTGCATGAAGCGGGCAACGCCGCCGGTGGACTCGAACAGCCGGTAGAGCACGCTGCGCGACAGGCCGGTCTCGGTGGCGACCGTCGTGGCATCGAGGGCGGGATTCCCGAGATTCTGCTCGATATAGGCCTTCGCCCGCATCCGGGCGCGCCCGGCCGCCAGCGGTGACGCCGCCGTCGTGCTCCGGCCGCGCAGGGCGGTCAGGGCGGCGCCGAACATCAGGCACAGGGACTCGGTCGCGAGGCTGGCGAGATCCGGCGTCAGGCCGGATGCGTGCGCGGCGAGCGAGCGCAGGAAATCGATCGTCAGTCCCGCCTCGCGCGGGCCGAGGACCAGGCCGTGCAGGTCGAGACCGGCGAGGGTGGCCGCCTCGAGGCGGTCGCGCGGGATCGACGCGGTGACGAGGCGCGCTCCCTCGGTCCAGGTGCGCTGCGGCCGGGTGAGGTCGAACAGCGCGACGTTGCCGGCCTCGACCCGGCGGACCGCGCCCGGGACCTCCAGCATCATGCTGCCCGAGAGGACGAGGTGAAGGGCGATGTGGTCGAAGCCGTCGCGCGCGACCCGGCGCGGGCCGCGCGCATGCGCCACCCCGGCGAGGCGCCGGTCGAAGACCAGCATCCGGGGCAGTCGGTGGGCGACGACCTCGGTCCGCAGGGCCCCGCCCAGGCGCTCCACGTCGGTGCCGCCGCTGTAGAGCGCGCGGTAGGCCTCGAAGGTGTCGTCGTCGGCGAGGTCGCGCTCGAGGGTGATGGTGTCCATCGCATCCGTGGGCGGCTCAGTGCTTGGCCCGCACCTGTTGTCCCTTGGTCACTAGGACGTAGTGCGGCCTGAGCAGAAGCGCAACGAGGCCCGCCACGTAGGCGACGAGGCTGGTCGCCAGCAGCGCCTCCCCGAGACCGGCCTCGCCGAAGACGCGGTCGGCGAGCAGCCCGACCAGCGGCGGGCCGAGCCCGAACCCCGCCAGCGTGATGCAGGCCATGAACGGGGCGGTGACCCGGCCGCGCAAGGCGCGCGGCGTCATGATCTGCAGGCCCGCCAGCGTCGCGACCGAGCCGATGCCGAGGCCGAAGACCAGGGCGGCGAGGGCGGCGATTCCGATGGCGAGGTGGCCGGTCAGTCCGACGAGCGCCGCGAGCGGAAGCGTGCCGAGAAGCGCCCCGAGGAGCAGCCGCCCGCCGGGCAGGCCGCCCCGCGGCGAGCGGGTGCGTGGGCCCGAGCGGTCGAGGAGCCGGCCGCCGACGAACTGGCCGAGCGGCGCGGCGAGCGCCACCACGAGGCCGAACAGCATGCCGGCGGAGGAGAGGGGCAGGCCGAAGCGGCGGACCAGCAGCGTGACCGCCCAGGCATTGGTGGTCTGGACCACCAGCGTCACGGCGGCGCCCGCGATCATCATGGCGGCGTAGCGCCCGGCATGCCGGGCGAGCCACGGCCGGAGGCGCAGCCGCGCCGGTGCCCGTGCGCCGCCGCGCCCGGGATCCTTCATTTGCAGCAGGGCCGCCATGAGGACGAGGTTCGGCAGGACGCTCAGCCAGAACAGCACCCGCCAGGCCGCGACCGTGCCGCCGAGGAGCGGCACGAAGGCGGGCAGCAGCGCGAGGAGCCCGCCGCCCACGACCAGCGCGGTGCTGCGCCCGAGCACGGCGCCGGCGGTGTAGAGCGAGACCCCGCGCCCGATCTGGTCCCGCGGCTGCCGCGCGGCGATGAGCGCCAGGGCGGCCGGGGTCAGCGCCGCCTGGCCGAGGCCGAGGCCGAGCCGGGCGAGGACGAGCTCGCCGAGATCGGTCGCCAGCCCGCAGGCCAGGGAGGCGAGGCTCCAGACCAGGATCCCGGCCGCGATCAGGCGCGGGCGGTGGACCCGGTCGACGATCGGGCCGGCGAGGAGCGAGGCGACCGCATAGGCGCCCACGAAGGCGGTACCCTGCGCCAGGCCGACCTCGAAATCGCTCAAGCGGAGGTCGGCCTTGATCGCCGGGGCGACCAGGGCGGCGATGAACCGGTCCGCGAAGGCGAGCAGATGGGCGCCGGCAAGCAGCCAGACGCCCGGCCAGGCGGGAACGAGGGAGAAGCCCGTCCAGGGGGCACGCATCGCGCGGCCGCTCAGGCCGAAGCGGCGCGGCGGCGCGGACGGGCGCCGGTGAGCGTATCGCCGATCAAGTCAGTCGCTTTCGAAACTCGGGGTTGTTCGGGGACCGGGAAGGGTCGCAGGCGACGTCCTGACGGTGGGCGTCCGCCGGGACAACGGGCTTGCCAGCATGGCCGGCCTGCGCTCTTGTCGCGGCGGGTGGCGCGGGCCGAGGGCACGCCGGGCGCGCCGGGGCCCTCCGCGGCCGACCCCCCGAGTGCCGCGCCCGCAAGGCCCGCGCGCCGAGCGGGCCCTCATCTCCGGAGCCTTCCATGGACCAGGCCAAGCTCGCGGCCCTGCGCGCCCGCTACCTCGATGCGACCGGCGGCGACATCGACGACCCGGATTTCGCGACGGCGGCCAAGCAGCAATTCAGCGAGAGCGACCGGCGCAAATGGCCCTTCGCCGATCCGGCGACCTTCCTCGACCTGCCGTTCCACCCCGACGCCGCGACGCAAGCCGATTTCGGCGGCCTCGACGTGGCGCTGATCGGCGTGCCGATGGATCTCGGCGTCACCAACCGGGCCGGCGCCCGCCACGGGCCGCGGGCGGTGCGGGCGGTCGAGCGCATCGGCCCCTATGAGCACGTGCTGCGGATGACCCCGGCCGCCGAGCTGAAGGCGGCCGATATCGGCGACGTGCCGTTCCGCAGCCGCTTCTCCTTGGAGAGCTGCCACGAGGACATCGAGGACTTCTTTCTCAAGGTGGTGAAGGCCGGCGTGGTGCCGCTCGCGGTCGGGGGCGACCACTCGATCAGCCGCGCCACCCTGCGGGCGGTCGGCGCGTCGCGCCCGGTCGGCATGATCCACATCGACGCCCATTGCGACACCGGCGGCGTCTACGAGGGCTCGAAGTTCCACCATGGCGGCCCGTTCCGCCAGGCGGTGCTCGACGGCGTGCTCGATCCGGCCCGCACGATCCAGATCGGCATCCGCGGCGGCGCCGAGTACCTGTGGGAGTTCTCGTACGTCTCCGGCATGACGGTGATCCACGCCGAGGAGGTGCCGGGGCTCGGGCTGCCGGCGGTGATCGCCCGGGCCCGCGAGGTCGCGGGCGACGGCCCGACCTACATCTCCTTCGACGTCGACAGCCTCGATCCCGGCTTCGCCCCCGGCACCGGCACGCCCGAGATGGGCGGGCTCACGCCCCGCGAGGTGCTGGAGCTGCTGCGGGGCCTCGCCGGCCTGAACGTCGTCGGCGGCGACGTGGTCGAGGTGGCGCCGCAATACGATCCGACCAGCAACACGGCCCAGTGCGCGGCGCAGGTGCTGTTCGAGCTGATGTGCCTCGTGGCGGCCGGGCGCCGCCGTTAGGCGTCGCGGAGGCAAGGCCGGGGCTCACCCCCCGGCCACCCCCTGCGCGTCGACATAGACCGCGTAGAGCGACTGGCTCGCCGCCATGAACAGCCGGTTGCGGTGGCGGCCGCCGAAGCAGAGGTTGGCGCAGCGCTCGGGCAGGCGGATGCGGCCGATCAGCGTGCCTTCGGGGTTGTAGACCATCACCCCGTCGAGGGCGTCGTCGCCCATGCCCCAGCCGCACCAGAGGTTGCCGTCGGTGTCGCAGCGGAAGCCGTCCGGCGTGCCGGGACCGGCATCGATGTGGACGCGCCGGTTCGTCAGGCGCCCGCCCGCGACGTCGAAGGCCAGGATGCGGCGGTTCGGCTGCGCCCGCGACTCGACGAGGTAGAGGATCGATTCGTCGGGGGAGAAGCACAGGCCGTTCGGCCCGGCGAGGTCGGTCGCCGCCGCCTCCAGCACGCCGGTCACCGGGTCGAGGCGATAGACGTTCTGCGGCAGCTCCGGCTCGGCGCGCTCGCCTTCGTAATTGCCCAGGATGCCGAAGGGCGGATCGGTGAACCAGACCGCGCCGTCGCGGGCCACCACGACGTCGTTGGGCGAGTTGAGGCGCTTGCCCTCGAAAGCGTCGGCCAGCACCGTGAGGCTGCCGTCATACTCGGTGCGGGTCACCCGCCGTCCGCCATGCTCGCAGGTGACGAGGCGGCCCTGGCGGTCGCGGGTGTTGCCGTTGGCGAAGTTCGACGGCTTGCGGAAGGCAGAGACCGCGCCGGTCTCCTCGTCGTAGCGCAGGATGCGGTTGTTGGGGATGTCGCTCCACAGGAGATAGCGCCCGTCGCCGAACCAGACCGGGCCCTCGCTCCAGCGGCAGCCGGTCGCAAGGCGCTCGACCCCGGCGCTGAACACCCGGTAGCGGGCGAAGGACGCGTCGATGACCTCGATGGCGGGGTCGGGATACCGGGTCGTCGGTGTCCACACGGGCGCTGTCCTCCTGCATCGTCTTCGTGCGCCGGACCTTCGCCGTCCGCGCCGCGGGAGGCAAGCCGGTGGATCGCGTGTCAGGCCTTGACCCGGGTCGGGCCATGACCCCGAATCGGCCCTTGACCCCGGCGCGGCGCACCGCGACGACGGGGCGTGGTGCGCCTTGCCGGGCGCCGCCAACGACGACCGGGAGGGATGCATGAGCGAGGCCGCGGGGATCAGGGTCGCCCTGTCGGGGGCGGGCGGGCAGATCGGGGCGGTGCTGCGGCCGCGGCTGCTGGCGGCCGGCCATGTCCTGCGCTCCGGCGGCGGGCCGACGGCGCTGACGCCGCTCTCGGAGGCCGAGACCGTGACGACCGGCGACTTGCGCGAGGCCGACGCGGTCGACCGGCTGCTCGCGGGCACCGACGTGCTGGTCCACATGGCCGGCACCAGCATCGAGAAGCCCCTGCCGGAAGTGATCGAGAACAACCTCGTCGCTCTGCGGGCGGTCTACGAGGGGGCCCGCCGCCACGGCCTTCGCCGGGTGGTGTTCGCCAGTTCCAACCATGCCTTCGGGATGCACGCGGTGACGGAGCGGCTCGGCATCGATGCCCCGTTCCGGCCGGACGGGTTCTACGGCCTGAGCAAGGCCTGGGGCGAGCTGATGGGCCAGATGTACTGGGACCGGCACGGCATCGAAGGCGTGGCGTTGCGCATCGGCAGCGCCCTGCCTCGCCCGACCGAGTTCCGCCACCTCTCGACCTGGCTCGGCCATGACGACCTCGCCCAGCTCGTCCTGCGCAGCATCGCGGCGGCGATCCCCGGCTACGTGGCGGTCTGGGGCGCTTCGAACAACCCGCGCAGCTATTGGGACAACACGGCGGCGGCCGCCGCGATCGGCTACCGCCCGACCCAATCGGCGGAGGATTGGGCCGAGGAGATCCTGGCGCAGGAGAACCCCCTCGATCCGATCGCCCGCACCCTCCAGGGCGGCAGCTTCACGACGATCGACTACACGCCGGATGCCGAGCGGCCGCGGCGGGACGGGTAGGGTCCTGATGACCGGACCCTGAACCCTGTTCCCTCCGCAGGAAGGATTCAGGATGCGGGGCGGGAGAGCGGACGACGTTTCCGGATGAGGCGGGGCCCTTCCGACGGGCTCCCCCCGGATCGGCGTCGCGCTGCTCCTCTCCCGGCTTGCGTCGCTCGCCGCCCTCCCGCGCGGAGCGGGGAGGGCTTCCGCCCGGCGGCGATCGCCCACCCGTTCACGCTCCGGCTCCCGCCACGGGATCGAGAGCCGATAGATTCTGGACGACCCCATGCCGAAGCACTGGCTCATCATCGCTGCCGCCTTCGTCGGCGTCCTCGCCGCCCCAGCCGCCGTGCGGGCCGAGGACTCGCCGGACCAGGCTCCCCTGCATCTCGTCCTCGCCACCGCGACGCCGGGCGGCGGGTTTCCGGCCTATGGCGCGGCGCTGGCGGCGGCGATCCGGGAGACGAGCCCGGACATCGCCCTGGAGCTGCGCGCCAGCAAGGGCTCGACCGAGAACCTGATTCTCCTGCGCCAGGGCCAGGTCGATCTCGGCCTCGTCCAGGGCGAGTATGCGTACGAGGCCCTGGCGGGGCAGGGCGTGGCGCAGGTGATCACCGTGATCGCACCGGTCTATGCGGCGCCGGGCCTGTTCGTGGTGCGGGCCGACAGCCCGGTGCGGAGCCTCGACGACCTGCGCGGGCGGCCGGTGGCCCTCGGCACACGCAGCTCCGGCCTGACCGCCATGGGCCGGACGGTGCTGCGCGGCGCGCGGATCGACCCCGACCGCGACATCCAGCCGATCCTCCTCGACCATGCCGGGGACGGCCCGGCGATGGTGCGGGACGGACGGGCCGCCGCCCTGTTCGGCGGCGGCACCGGCTGGCCGGGCTTCCGTGCGGTCGCCGAGGCGCCGGGGGGCGCCCGCTTCCTCGGACCCTCCACGCCCGCGATCGACGCGATCCTGACGGAAAGCCCGTCCTTGCGGCGCATGACCGTCCCGGCCGGAACCTTCCCTGGTCAGGACGCGGCGATCGAGACCGTCGGCTCGTGGAGCTTCATCCTCGGCAAGCCCGGCCTCGACCCGGCAGCGGTCGCGCGCCTCGTCGCGGCGATCGACAGGGCCCGGCCGGCGCTGGCCCGCCACCTCCCGCACGAGCGGCCGAGCGACCCGCGCGACCTCGGCGCCGCGGTCCCGGCCGCCTGGCTGCACCCGGCGACGGCGGCCTTCCTGCGCGGCCGATGACGCCACCGCTCCCTGTGCCGTCTGGGACACAGGTGTGGGTAACAGTATTACATTGCGTTTCTGCTCCGTTGCTACCGGTGGGGCAACCTGCCATGGATGGAGCCGTCAAGGTTCCCCGGGCGCGAGCCCGGGGCGAAGAGGGAATCCGGTGAGCTCGACCGAGCGATTCCGGGGCTGCCCCCGCAACTGTGAGCGGAGAGCTTCCGCCGTCGGCGGCCACTGGTGCTCGGCACCGGGAAGGCCAGGCGGAAGCGACGATCCGCAAGCCAGGAGACCTGCCTTGGCCCGCGCCTTGCGGCGCGGTCACGTCCCGCGGGCGGTGAGGCCCGGGGAGCGCTCGGGCTCGATCCGCCGTGCGACAAGCGCGGGGCACGCCCTGCCGCTCGCCTGGACCGCACCGCGCGGCAACCTCGAGTGTCTGTCGTGAAGCGTCGTCCGCCGTCCCACCGCCCCAGCCCCGTCGGCTCCCGCCGCACCGTCGTCCTGGCGACCGCCGTCGCGGTCGGGGTCGCGGCCCCGGTCCGGGCCCAGGAGACGATCGCCCTCGACGAGGTCGTGGTCGAGGGCCCCCGGAATCCGGCGCCCGGCCTGCCGACGGTCCCGACCACCGCCGCCGGCACGATCGGCCTGATCGGCCCGACCCCGGGCTTCCGCGCCGACCGGGCGGTGAGCAGCACGAAGACCGATGTGCCCCAGCGCGACGTGCCGCAAGTGGTCACCGTCGCCCCGCGCGAGGTCATCACCGATCTCGCCGCCACCCGGGTCGACCGGGTGCTGAACTACACGCCCGGCGTCGCGCAGCAGAACAATTTCGGCGGCCTGACCCTGTTCAGCTACGCCATCCGCGGCGTGACCACCTCGGAGATCTACAAGAACGGCTTCCCGCTCAACCGCGGCTTCCCACCCCAGCCCGACACCCAGAACGTCGAGCGGATCGAGGTGCTGAAGGGCCCCGGCGGCGGCCTGTTCGGCCGCAGCGATCCGGGCGGCCTCGTCAACATCATCACCAAGCAGCCGACCGCGGAACGCTTCGTCGAGATGGGCGGGCTGTGGGGCTCGTTCGAGGAGTTCCGCGGCACGGTCGATTCCGGCGGCAAGCTCAACGACGAGGGCACGCTGCTCTACCGCTTCAACGTCGCCGCCGGGCGCCAGAACAGCTTCCGCGATTTCGTCGACGGCGACCGGCTGTTCGTCGCCCCGGTGGTGAGCTGGCAGATCACGCCCGACACGCAAGTGACCGTCGAGACCGAGTTCCTGAGGAACCGCGCGGTGTTCGACCGCGGCGTCATCGCGATCAACAACCGGCTCGGCGCCCTGCCGATCTCGCGCTTCCTCGGCGAGCCGGGCCTGAGCATGAACCAGGCGAGCGATTCGATGCAGGTGCGCGTCGACCACCGCTTCGATGCCGACTGGCAGATGCGGCTCGCCACCTACTTCAACTCGAATTCGCTCGTCGGCGAGGCGGTGGAGGTGCGGGGCATCGCCGCCGACAACCGCACCGTCCTGCGCGACCGCAATTTCCGCAACTACACCGCCGATGTGGCGATCGGGCAGGCCGAGCTGGTCGGGCGCTTCGACACCGCCGGGATCGGCCACACCGTGCTCCTCGGCTTCGAGCGCGAGAGCACCGACGGCCGCTACCAGCAGATCCGGTCGCGCTTCCGCCAGAACCCCTATTCCCTCGACATCTACGACCCGGTCTACAGCCGGGCGGCGCCTCCTTATGCCTTCCAGACCAACGGCTTCGAGCGGGTGACCAACACCGCGCTCTACGCCCAGGACCAGATCGCGCTCTCGCCCGAGTGGAAGGCGCTGATCGGCACGCGCTTCGATTTCTTCGAGCAATCGTTCCGGGAACGGACCACCGGGACCCAGACCGACCAGACCTATTTCGCCGCGACGCCGCGGGCCGGCCTCGTCTACCAGCCGCTGCCGCAGCTCTCGTTCTACACCAATGTCGGCACCAGCTTCCGGCCCAATATCGGGCCCGACGCCGCCGCCTCCGCGTTCCGCGGCCCGTTCGCGCCGGAGACCGGGCTCGGCTACGAGGTCGGCACCAAGCTCGACCTGTTCGGGGGCGCCTTGAGCCTCACCGGCGCCGCCTTCCGGGTCGAGCGCCAGAACGTGCTCACCCCCGATCCCGTGAATGTCGGCTTCTCCATCGCCGCCGGCGCGGTGCGCAGCCAGGGCTTCGAGGTCACGGCGGCGGGTCAGCTCTCGCCGGACGTGAAGATCCTGGCCGGCTACGTCTTCGCCGACGCGGTCGTCACCAAGGACAACGTGCTGCCGGTCGGCGCGCCGCTGATCAACGTGCCGCGCCACAGCGGCAGCCTGCTCGCCGTCCACGAGGCGCAGGAGGGGCCCTGGAAGGGCTTCGGCATCGGCGGCGGCGTGCGCGCCGTCGGGGAGCGGGCCGGCGACGCGAATGGCGGCGCCTTCCGGCTGCCGGGCTACATCGCGGTCGACGCGCTGGCCTATTACCGCTGGGAGAATGTCCGCTTCGGCCTGAACGTCGAGAACGTCTTCGACTCGACCTACTACGTCTCGTCGCTGAGCGCCCTGCGGGTCTATCCCGGATCCCCGCGCCGGTTCACCGGCACCGTGTCGGTGCGGTTCTGATGCTGCGCACCGTCCGCAGGGACGCGTGTCGCCGCGGCGATGCCGGCCGCGACGCGGCCGCGGCCCGCGCCCGGCGCTACCGCCAGGGGCTCGCGCCGGTGCTCGCCGCCATCGCCGGGGAGGCGGGAGGGACGCCGGAGGGCATCGCCGCCTCGCTGACCCGGAAGGGGGTGCCGAAGCCCCGGGGCGGCCGGGTCTGGACGCCGCCGGACGTGCGCCGGCTGCTCTCGCGCCTCGCCGCGGAGACGACGCCGTGACCGTGCCGGACCTCCGCGTCGGGCCCGTCCGCATCGGCTCGATCGATGCCCTGCGCGGCCTCGTCATGCTGCTGATGCTGGTCGATCACGTCCGCGAGTTCTTCTACTACCACGCCCAGGTCCGCGACCCGATCGACCTCGCGGTCACCGCCCCGGACCTCGCGGCGACGCGGCTCACCGCGCATCTCTGCGCGCCGGTCTTCCTGCTGCTCACCGGCCTCTCGGCCTGCCTCTATGCCGGCAAGCACGGGCGCGCCGCGGCCTCGCGCTTCCTCCTCACCCGCGGGCTGTTCCTGATCCTGCTCGAGCTCACCCTGGTGAACCTCGCCTGGACCGGCACGCTCCTGCCGCCGGTCCTCTACCTGCAGGTGATCTGGGCGATCGGCCTCAGCATGGTGGCTCTGGCCGGGCTGATCCGGCTGCCCCGGCCCGCCCTGGCGGCGGTCGCGCTCCTGATCATGCTCGGCCACAACCTCCTCGACGGGATCGTGCTCGCGCCCGACCAGGCCGGCTACACCCTGTGGTCGATCCTGCACCAGCGCGGCTTCCTCGGTCTGCCCTGGGGCGTCGCCCGCACCTCCTACCCGGTGCTGCCGTGGATCGGCGTCGCCGCGGCGGGCTACGCCCTCGGGCCGTGGTTCTCCCTGGCGGCGGAGGCCCGGCTTCGCCGGCTCCTCGCCCTCGGGGCGGCGGCGCTCGCCGGCTTCCTGGTCCTGCGCGGCCTGAACGGCTACGGCGATCCGACGCCGTGGCAGGAGGGGGCGACGCTCGGCGGGACGATCCTGTCGTTCCTGAACGTCACCAAGTATCCGCCCTCGGCCGACTTCCTGCTCGTGAGCTTAGGCATCGGCCTCTGGCTCCTCGCCCTGTTCGAGGTGCTGCCGGCCGCTCGCCTCGGCTGGCTGCGGGTGTTCGGCGGCGCGCCGTTGTTCTTCTACCTGCTGCATCTCTGGCTGGTGCGCGGGCTCTATCACCTGCTGCTCGCCCTCGGCCTCGCGATCGGAGGCTCGGGCCGGGTCGAGGCCGGGGCGCCGGCGCAGCTCTGGCTGATCGCGGCGCTCGTCAGCGTGCCGCTCTTCTTCGCCTGCCGGTGGATGGTAGGGCTGAAGCGGCAGGCGCGGTACCCGGTGCTGAGCTACCTGTAGGATCGGCGTCACGTCCTATCCCCTCGCGCCTTGGCAGCGACGTGTCGATGCCAAGGCGTCCGGCGCCTCAGCGGCGACGCCCGTTCGACGGCGCCGCGGTATCACTGGCGCAGGACCAGGTTCAGCGACACGATGTGATCCATCGTGACCCGCGCGGCCGGCGCATTCACCGTCTGGTTCGTGGAGCCGACCTCCATGGTCGATCGGCCCGCGAGCGGCAGCGACAGCCCGACGACGGGGCGCACGCGGTCGAAGCGCGCCCGCGCTCCGCAATCGGTGCCGTTGAGCGCCACGGAGGCCTCGGTCCAGGCGACCGCCGCGACGCCGTCCTTCGTCGCGGTCAGCGGCACGGAGGCCCGCAGCATCTGGCGCAGGCGAAAGCCGGTGTCGCGTCCGTTGTGTCTGGAAGCGCTGCGCGAACCGCGTGCGGGACGACAAAGCCACGCGGTCGAACGGGCCGATCTCCCAGCCGATGGCGGGCCGCACGATGAGCTGGTCGAGCCGCGAGATGCCGTCGCCGAAGCGCGGCTGCACCTCGGCGAAGGAGACGAACGACCCGATGCCGCCGAAGGCCGTGGCGTTGATCCAAAGCTGGCTGTCATGGCCGACCTGCGCCGCCGCCGGCGCCGCCGCCGTGAGCCAGAGGGCCGACAGCAGGAGAAGCGAACGGCCGGCCACGGTCATGCCGCATCCATCGGGGGGGAGGCCGCGACGGCGTATGACGGTCGGGAGGATTGTCCTGACGGTAAGACGCGCGGCCCAAGGCGATCCATCGCCGGCTCTCGTCGAGGTTTCGTCTCTGCTGCCGGCTGGTCACATCCGGACGACGATGCGTCCGGTCCCGGCATCTTGCGTGCGGGAAAGTCGATCGGCCGGTGGCGCCCGATCAAGTCGACCGCACCCGAGCATCCCGCAGAAGGAATGATTTCTTATAGGCTATTTGCATCCCGGAGGCTTCGCATTTCCGGAACCCATACTCTCGGATCGGTGTTGTTAGCGCTATAAGAACTGAGGAGAACACCAATGCGGACTGTACTCGTCGCCGGTGCGGCTGCCGTCATCATGGCTGCCTTCTCGGGATCGGCCATGGCCGAGGAGACCACGGTCATCCATCGCGACCGGGCGCCCGGCATCGCGGTCGAGCGCCGCGAGGGCGTCGTCGAGCATCGCGACATCACCACCGGCAGCGTCGATTGCGGCTCGAAGACCGTCCACAAGGAGGACGGCATGGGCAATTCCAAGACCGTCCACAAGGAAGGCTGCAACTGACCTGACGTCGGTCGCTCTCGCGAGAGGCGGCGAGCCGCGGGCCGGCCCGCCGCCTTTCGGGCTCAACGCAGAGCGACGATCTCGCTCTCGCGGACCGCGCGCTCGCCCTTGGGCGACCGGATGCGGTAGGCGGCCTCGCCGCTGCGGTCCTCCGGCATCAGCCGCACCACCTCGAAGACGTCGATGTCGCTCGCAAGCGCATCGGACGATCCCGAGCGGACCATCTGCACCCGCTGGTGGATCTTGAACTTGTGCATCATCGCGCGATCCTTTCGGGTATTCTAGCGAGGCCATTCACGCGCGAACGACCCGCGCCGCCGTCGGCTCAGCCGCGCTGGCGGGCCTTGCGTGCCGCGTAGCGGGCATCGCGGGCGGCTTTCTGGTCGGCGATGCGGGTCTCGGCCGCCAGCGCGGCCTCGGCGGCGCGCTGCGTTGCCTCGGCGGCCGCGGCCTCGTCCTGGCGGGCCTGCTCGGCCCTCATCTCGGCGTCCTCGGCAAGGCGCAGCGCCGCTTGCGCGGCACGCTCGGCCTCGCGTTCGGCGAGCCGCACGTTCCGCGCTTCGGCGACGGCCTGACGCTCGGCGCGCCGTGCCACGACGGCCGGATCATCGGCGGTGCTGCGGGCCTGGAACCGGCCGAGCATGGCCTGCCGGGCGGCTTGCGCCGAACCCAGCCGGTCACCGAGGGGGGCTTCCTTGAACTTGCCCATTCGGTCAGACCCGGCTCAGGGCGAGCGAGCGCACCGGACGCGCGAAGCGGTCCGCGAGGTGCCAGTGCAGCTCCCGGATCGAGTGGTAGCGGTAGCTGCGGTCGATCAGGTGGCTGACGTCGCGGTGCTGGTCGTCGACCTGCTGCCAGATCCGGGCGACCTGGAACGTGGCCGGTTCGACCGCCGGCGCGGAAGGAGAAGACTGCGAACTGAACGTAAAATTCACTCAAATAATCCGTGTGAGATCGCTCCTGCACGACAGGCGCAGGGCGAGAGATGCGGACGGTTCGATCCGCATCCCGATCGCGTCGGCTTACGCGGCGCGCAGGTCGCCGGCGGATTGCTTGCCGCTGCGGCGATCGGTTTCCATCTCGTAGGAGACCTTCTGCCCCTCGGCCAGGGTCTGCATGCCGGCCCGCTCGACGGCGGAGATATGCACGAACACGTCCTTGCCGCCGTCATCCGGTTGGATGAAGCCGAAGCCCTTCTGGACGTTGAACCACTTTACGGTACCGATGCTCATCGTCGTATCCATCGTCTGCAAGCGTCTCTGAGAGCTCGGCGCGCCATCCGCGGTGCCGAGACTCGATTCAATCGACAGAATTGGAGAGAGTGGCCGAGCGTGCGCCAGCGTGGAAGCGGCGGAGAGGCTCGGTAATCAGGCCAAAAATCGACCCATCATCTGTAGGCCGAAAGATCTTCGACCGCAAGCGAGGCTGCAAAATATTCTGATAATATTTTTTATTTATCGCGCCGGCGGAAGAAAAATTGGGACCGACGAAGCGGATATCGGCACGATACGCGCAGGCTAAGGCGCTGGCCGCCATCTGTTATCGCGGGCCGGTCGGGGGCGGCGCATCGGCCCTGTCCGTCTCGCTCGTGGGCCGCGATTCCGCCCGGTTGTGCGGCCCCTCAGGACGCCGTCGGCATCGCCGTCTCGCCCGCCACCACCCGGCAATCCGCCACCGTCGCCCGCGCGGTCTCGATGGCGATCGACACCGCCGACAGCGTCCGCGCGTCCAGCTCGCGCCGGCGGATGTCGCGCACGACCTCGATGGCGAGCTTGTCGATCTCGACCGACAGAGCGGCGATCGCGTCCGGGTCGCGCAAGGACCGCGCCTCGTCGGTGATCTCGAGCAGCCGGTCGGTGACCTCGTCGAGGCGCTCGCGGCGCAGGCTTGCCAGGCGCTGGCGCAGCCAGGCCAAGGCCGAGGCGAGGCCGCCGGCGAGTGCGGCGAGCAGGTAGAGCGTGTCGCCGTAGCGCTCGACGAAGCCGTGCTGCTCGCGCTCGAAATAGTCGATGGCGCCGGGATGGATCGGGATGCGGGCGCTCGTCGCCGCCACCGTGGTGTCGTAGGCCGGGGCCTGGACGTATTCGGCGGCGTCGGTCTCCTCGGCGGCGGCCGTGCGCAGCTCGAACAGGTGCTGGGTCACGTCGGCGGCGACGGCGCGGCTGAGCGAGGTGCGGGCCATCAGCCGGTAGGAGGCGCCGACCGTCTTGACGTCGTCGGCCGGCAGCTTGGGCCGCCCGCCGAACAGCCCGGCCGGGACGGTGACCGCCTGGAGCCGGGGGAAGCGCTCGATCACCGCGTCGCTGTCTTGCACGTCGACGAGGTCGAGCTTGCCGGTGCGGCTGAGGCCGCGCACCGAATCGACCAGCGCCCGCGCCTTCGGGGCGGACGCCGCGATGATGCTGACGAAGGCGTCGATCCGCTTGTCGCGGATGGCCGTGGCCGCGTCCGACCCGTCGATGGCGACGAGGCGCACCGTGTTGGCCGGCACCGCGGCGCTGGACGGCAACCCCTCCTGCGCGTCGAGCTTGAGGTCGTAATAGCCCAAGATGTTCTTGAGCAGCCAGAAATCGGCGCTGCGATGGGCCGCGATGCCGAGGCGCTTGCCGGCGAGCTTCGGGAAGGCCGTGATGCCGGAGGCGTCGGGCGAGACGATCAGCATCGCCTGGTCGCGCAGGATCGCCAGCGTCAGGCCGTTCTTCGGCAGGAGCACGTCCGGCCGCACCACCGCGAGGTCGGCCCGGCTGTCCTGGAGGGCGGCGGCGCTCTCGCGCACGTCGTCGAAGGACAGGATCTTGAGCCGGATGTTCTCGCGCCCGGCCTCCAGCGCGTCGGCATAGGCCTTGATGAGAGCCGGCTCGGTGCCGTCCCGGGGTGCCACCGCGATGGTGAGCGTCGTCGCCTGGCTGAAGTAGAGCGCGGCCCCGATCGCGGCGGCGAGGCCCGCCACGATGACGGCCGCGAAGGTCTCGCGCCGCAGGACCCAGTCCGGAAGGGCGGGCATCGGCGCGGGATCCGGTCAGAACACCGAGATCAGCACGATCCCGCCGACCATCAGGGCGGCGCCGAGCAGCCGCGGCGGGCCGGCCTTGACCTGGCGCATGCCGAGCCAGCCGAAATGATCGAGCGCCACCGAGGTCAGGAGGTTGGCGGTAATCAGCAGCCCGTTGAGGGCGCCGGCCCCGACCTTGTCGACGAAGAGCAGGCCGGCGAAGACCGCGACCGCCCCGGTGATGCCGGCGAGCGGCATCCACCAGCGCACCCCGGCCAGGTCCTCGCGGGTCGGCAGCGGCGTGGGCTTGAGCAGGACCATCAGCGCGAAGGCGAAGACCACCGGCACGAACGACACGGTGGCGGCGAGCCACGGATTGACCAGCGCGCCGCGCAGCTGCGAGTTCCACACCACGCCGATCGCCATCAGCGCGCCGGCGACGAGGATGAACGGATAGAGCAGCTTGCCGCTCATGCCGTGGCTCTCGCCCTCGTCCTTCTTGCCGGCCGTCTTGGCGATGAACACCACGCCGGCCGCCATCATGAGCCCGCCGAGCCAGGGCAGCGGCTTGAAGCCGGCGGCCTGGAGACCGAACAGGCCGAAGGCGTCGAGGGCGAGCGAGGTGATGATGTTGGCGGTCAGCGTCAGGCCGTTGAACGGCCCGGCCCCGACCTTGTCGATGAAGGCGAGCCCGCCGAACACCGCGACCGCGCCGGCAAGACCCCCGAGCGGCGCGTACCAGGGCATTTTCCCCAAGGTCTCGAGGCTCGGCAGCGGCGTCGGCATCACCAGGAACAGGGTGAGGAAGACGAACACGATCGGCAGGAACGACACCGTGGCGGCGAGCCACGGATTGACCATCCGGCCGCGCAGCTGCGCGTTCATCGCGTTGCCGAGGGCCTGCAGCGCACCGGCCACCAGGATGAAGGGATAGAGGAGCGCGGCGATCGACACGGGGGCCAGCCTTCCTGTGAGAGGGGGACGTCGGACGAGGAGAAGGCTCAGACGAGGAGGAGTCCCGCGAGCGCCAGCGCGAGGGCCGGCGGCATCACCAGCGCGCCGAGCTTGAGGAAGCTCCAGAAGCTCACGTCCTGGCCCTCGCGCCGGATGGCGGTCAGCCACAGGATGGTGGCGAGCGAGCCGGTGACCGAGAGGTTCGGCCCGAGATCGACGCCGATCAGCACCGCACCCGCCACCTTCTCGGGCACGTGGGCGGCCTGCACCGCCGCACCCGCGATCAGCCCGGCCGGCAGGTTGTTGACGAGGTTGCAGGCGACGGCGATCAGCGCGCCGGCGCCCCAGGCGGTCTCGGTGGGAGCGGCGGTGGCGGCCTGCTTCAGGGCCTCGGCGATCATCGCCAGCACGCCGGTCTTCTCCAGCGCCTCGACCAGCACGAACAGCCCGGCGACCAGCGGCAGCACGCTCCACGACACGTCCTTGACCACCTCGACCGCGCCGCTGCCCTTGCGGAGCGCCAGGACGATCAGCGTCGTCGCGAGGCCGGCGATGAAGGTCGGCAGGCCGAGATCGCGTCCCAGCGCCGAGGCGCCGATCAGCACCGCGCCGGTCGCCACGATGCCGAGGCCCGCGACGATCCCGGTGCGGGAGAGCGAGGCGGTCTCGACCTCGGTGGCGACATCCTGCTGGCGCAGGGTGCCGTTCTGGGTCAGGCGCAGGACGAGGTAGGTCGCCCCGATGGCCAGCACCGACGGCAGCGCGAACAGGCCGAGCCACCGGGTCAGCGGCGGCATGTGCTCGGCGAAGACCACGAGGTTCGCCGGATTCGAGATCGGCAGCACGAACGAGGCGGCGTTGGCGATGAAGGCGCAGATGAACAGGTAGGGCAGGGGGTTCTCGACCTTGGCGGCACGGGTCGCGGCATAGACCGCGGGCGTCAGCACCACCGCGCAGGCGTCGTTCGACAGGAACACCGTGACGACGGTGCCGACGAGGTAGACCAGGGTGAAGAGCCGCGTCGCCGAGCCCTTGGCGGTGCGCACCGCGATGCCGGCGAGCCAGTCGAACAGGCCCTCCTTCCGGGCCACTTCCGACATCAGCATCATGCCGACGAGAAACAGGTAGACGTCGGTGCCCTTGAGCACGCCCTCCCAGGCGGTGCCGGCCGGGAGCAGGCCCAGGAGCACCAGCGCGAGGGCGCCGGCCACCGCCCAGATCGCCTCCGGCCACGAGAACGGGCGCACGATCACGCCGAGGGTGGCGAGGGCGGCGATCGCCCAGGTCGCGAGGTTGGGGCTGAGCGTCAGCGCGGCCATGGGGGGAGAAGTCCTGTCGTCGGGATCGAAGGGGGTGGTGCGAGGCTGATCGATGGGTCAGGCGGGCTTTTCAACCCTCCGTGTCGCCCGGGGCCGCGCTGCGGCACCGGGCGACACGGAGGGAAAGAGTTCGTTGGATGGTCGACCGGTCCGGTGAGGTCCGCGCTCACCATTGCCGCCCGTTGCGGTTCGGACCCAATTGGGTGCCGAGCAACCCCCGACGCTCCCAGGCCCCGATCGCATCGGCGTCGCTGCCGATGCCGCGGGAGGTCGGCAGGCCGTTCGCATCGCTTGTCGGCTCGACGATGTCGGTATCCTCGCCCCCCGCGCCCGTCGCCCGCACGGCGATCGTCCGGGCGGTGTCCGGCCAGTCCACCTCCGCCTCGTGGCAGCGCGCGCCGTCCGGCCGCGCCATCGGCTGCCACGATCCATCGTCGATACGGAGTTCCACCCTCTCCGCCGGCCCGAGCACCAGGGCACGCACGGTGACATGCTGGCCGACGATGTGACCGGCATCATGCGCGAGCCGCCGGTCGGCCGGGGCGGTGATCAGCACGAACGGCCAGGGCCGGGCCAAATCCTTGAAACGCCAGCTCACCACGCCGCCATCGAGGGCCGCGACCGCGTAGCCGACCGGCCCCTCCTCGATCTGCCCGGTGGAACGGGTCGCCGCGTAGACGGTGCGGCCGTCATTGGCGAGCTCGTTGTAGTGGGTGTGCCCCATCTCGACGAGGCGGACCGGCCCACGGTGGACGAGGTCGGCGACCCGTGCCGCCTCGCCGTCGCCCTTCAGGTCGGCGGGGTAGCTGTGCATGAACAAGGCACAGTCCCGGGATCCCGCCCGCTCCAGCTCCGCGGCGAGCCAGGCGACCTGATCGGCGCCGAGGCGGAAATCCGGCCCGCCCGAGCCCGGCCCGCACATGTCGAGGAACAGGCAGCGCACGCCCCGGACATCGACGGCGTAGGGCAGGCGGGGCGGCCTCAGCCCGGCATAGAAGGCATCGAGGCTGCCGCCCTCCATGTCGTGGTCGCCGGTGATGACGTGGACCGGCAGGCGGAGGCGATCGAGGCCGGCCTTCACCAGGGCGTATTGCTCGGGGCGGCCATTGTCGGCGTTGTCCCCGGGGACGAAGACGAAGTCGAGCCCGTCGGTCTCGTTCAACTGGTCGATGATCGACGCGAAGTCGCGGGCGTTCCCAGCCTCCGCCCCGGTGATGTGCAGATCGCCGATATGGGCGAAAGCCAGGGGAATCGTCATGGTCCGGCCCTCACGCGGTGGCGAGCGCTGGGCGGCCGGTCGGGTCGGACGGGGTGCCGGCCTGCTCCGGCTCGAAGCCCCGGGTCTCGGGCATCACCAGGAGGTAGAGGGCGAAGCCGACGCCCGCGATTCCCGCCAGCGTCAGGAACGCCGCCGAGTAGCCGGCCGACACGATGATGAGCCCGGCGAGCGTGGCGCTCAACGACGCGCCGAGCCCCTGCGCCGTCGCGACCGCGCCCTGGCTGACGTTGAACCGGCCGGTGCCGCGGGTGAGGTCCGCCACGACGATCGGGAACAGCGCGCCGTAGACGCCGGCGCCGATGCCGTCGAGGAGCTGGACCCCGACGAGGTAGAACGGGTTGTTCGAGAAGGTGTAGAGCACGCCGCGCAGGGCCAGCACGCCGAAGGCCGCGAGGAAGATCGGCTTGCGGCCGATCGCGTCGGCCTTGTGGCCGACGAACATCGCCACCGGCACCATCACGCATTGCGCCGCCACGATGCAGATCGCGATCAGCGAGGTCGCATTGTCCTTGCCCGCGAGGTGGGTGAGGAGCTGGCCGACCGAGGTCAGCATCGCGGCGTTGGACAGGTGAAAGATCGCCGCCAGCAGCGCGAACAGCATCAGGTACTTGTTCTGCAGCAACGCCGTCAGGCCGGAGGGCTGCTCGTCCCCCTGGTCCTCGGCGGAGTCGAGGCCGCGGGCGAGGTCGTTGTCGATCGCCTCCGACGGCACCATCAGCATCGCGCCGATCGACAGTGCCGCCAGGATGCCCATCAGCCAGAACACCACGATCGGCCCGAACACGTAGGCGAGGCCGCCGGCGAGAGCCGCCGAGACGGCGTTCCCGGCATGGTTGAAGCCCTCGTTGCGGCCGATGCGCTTGGAAAACAGCTTCGGGCCGACCACCCCGAGGGTGATGGCGGCGAGCGCCGGCGGGAAGATCGCCCCGGCGATGCCGGCGAGCGATTGCGTGGCGGCGACGGCGTAGAAATTCGAGATGAACGGCAGCACCAGGCAGCTCAGCGTCACCGCGAGGGCTGCCGCGATCACGATGGCGCGCTTGTGCTGCGAGCGGTCGATCAGGGCGCCGGCCGGCGTCTGGGCGATCAGGCCGGCGATGCCGGCGATCGTCATGATCATGCCGGTGGTGGCCTCGTTCCAGCCCTGGTCGGGACCGCGCACGGCGATGAGATAGATGGCGAGATAGGGCCCGAGCCCGTCGCGCACGTCCGCCAGGGTGAAGTTGAGCGCGTCGAGCCCCCGCAGCGCCCGGGTGGACGGCTGCCTGTCGGGCGTGGCGGACGCAGAGGCAGTGACGGAGGGTGCCGTGCTCACCGTGATGTCTCCCAGAGGAAGGACAGGCCGATCCGGGCCGAAAACCGGCCAAATCGCGGAAAGTTGCGATTTGGCAGGGATTAATTACCTGTGACGGCCGCTCAAGGCCGGCGCGGCGGCGGAGCCCCGGGCGGCGGGGGCGGCGGAGGGGCCGCACCGGGGCCGGGCGGGGGCGGGGGCGCGGCTCCCGGAGGCGGCGGGGGCGGTGCGTCGGGACCGCCGGGCGGGCCGGCCTCGGCCCGGGGGCCGGGCGGGCGCGGCGGGCGTCCGCCGACCTCGACCAGGCTGTCCGGGCCCGTCCCGAGGGCGCGCAGTTCCACCACCGTCCCGAGCGGGCTCTTCGTCACCGCTCCGCGGAAGGAGACGGTCTGGCCCGCCCGCAGGGTCGCCCCCAGGCGTACCGCCTCGTGCGGCGGCAGGCGCAGGATCGTGCCGTCGTCGAGGAGCGCGCCGTTCACCTCGCCGCGGCGCCCGTGCAACAGGGCGGCGATGCGGCCGCTCGCGACCGCATCCTCGGCCGCCGGCTCCGGCGGGCCGAGGGTAACGAGCGTCGCGCCCGTCGCGTCGTTGCGGATCGAGGCCCCGTCGACCATCGGCAGGGCGCGGGCCCGCATGCCGCGCACCGACACCGCGTCGCCCGGCCGGACCGTGAAGACCAGGGCGGTCGACAGCCGCGGCGGCAGCTTCACCTCGGTCCCGTCGGTGAGGATCAGCCCGTCGACGTCGCCGCGCGGGGTCAGCGTGTACTGCTTCACCGTCCCCTTCGTCTCCGGCAGGGTGGCCGGATCCCAGACCGAGGCGTCCTGCGCCGCGGCCGGACCGGCCGCCAGGATCGCGCAGGCGAGGCTCGCCGCCCGGAGGCGGTGCTTGCCCATCGTCATGGATGTCCTCTTGGCTGTCGCTCGTCGGAACCGGCGGAGGGCCGGTCCGGGGAGAGCCTGTCAACTCCCGTGCCAACACCCAAGTCACTGGTGAAGCTCAATAATCCTGTGGGATGCCGACGGTCAGGCGTCGGGATTCGCGACATCCGCCGTCGGGTTTTCCGACAACCCCGCCTCGTGCAGTCGGTAGCGGTCGATCTTGGCGTAGAGGAGCTGGCGCTGGATCCCGAGGCGCTTCGCCGCCCGGGCGCGGTTGCCGCCATTCTCCATGAGGGCCCGGCGGATCATCGCCTCCTCCAGCCGCGCCACCGCACCCGGCAGATCCTCGCCGGGCCAGTCCGGCCGCACCAAATCGGGCGGCGGCTCGGCCCCGTCGGCGAGGCCGAGATCCGCCGGCCCGATCGCCGGGCCGCGGGCGAGCAGGGCCGCCCGCTCGATCACGTTGCGCAGCTCGCGCACGTTCCCGGGCCAGGGGTGGCGCATCAGGGCGGCGGCGGCCTCGGACGTCAGGCGTTTCGCGGCGCCGCCGCTGAGCCCCAGGAAGTGCTCGGCCAGGATCAGGATGTCGGCCAGGCGCTCGCGCAGGGGCGGGAGCGCGATCGGCACCACGTTGAGGCGGTAGAACAGGTCCTGGCGAAAGCCCCCTTCGGCGACGAGGCGCGGCAGGTCGCGGTGGGTCGCGGCCACCACCCGGACGGTGACGGGAACCGGCTGGCCGCCGACCGGCGTCACCACCCGCTCCTGCAGCGCCCGCAGGATCTTGGCCTGCATGGCCGGGGGCATGTCGCCGATCTCGTCGAGGAACAGCGTGCCGTCCTGCGCCTCCCGGAAGGCGCCGGGCCGGTCCCGGACCGCCCCCGTGAAGGCTCCGCGCAAGTGGCCGAACAGCTCGCTCTCGAGGAGTTCCGCCGGAATCGCCGCGCAGTTCACCGGCACGAACGGCCCGGCCCGCCGGCGGCCATGGGCGTGGAGCGCGCGGGCCGCGATCTCCTTGCCGGTGCCGGTCTCGCCCTGGAGCAGCACCGTGGCGTCGCTGTCCGCGGCGAGGCCGACCGCCTTCTGCACCCGGCGCATCGCCTCGCTGGTGCCGATCAGGCAGGAATCGCCCGACGCGGGCGCAGGCGGGGCCGGCTTGGCCGTCGGACGGGCCAGCATGCCGGCGAGGAGCCCGGCGAGTTCCGCCCGGCCGACCGGCTTCGTCAGGTGGTCGTAGGCGCCGAGCCGCATCGCCTCGATGGTGTTCTCGGCGCTGGCATAGGCCGTCAGCACCGCCACCGGCGGCGCCTCCGCCCGCGCGCGCAGGCGCTGCAGCACCGCCATCCCGTCGAGGTCGCCGGGCATGCGCAGATCGAGGAGCACGGCCGCGATGGCGGGATCGGCGGCGACCCGCTCCAGCGCCTCGCGGCCGGAGGCGGCCAGGACCGGGCGATGGCCGAGGTCGCTCACCGTCTCGGCCAAGCCCTCGCGCAGGGCCGGCTCGTCGTCGACGATCAGGATGTGGGCGGCGGGCGCCATGGCAGATCGAGCTCGAAGGTCGCGCCGGGACCCGGGTCACCGTGGAGGGGGCTCGTGGGAGGTGGGGCGGCGAGGCCCACCTGTCCACCATGGGCGCGGGCGATCTCGCGCACGATCGCGAGACCGAGCCCGGTCCCGTCCGGCCGGGCGGTGACGAAGGGCTCGAACAGCCGCGCCCGCAGGGCGTCGGGCACGCCGTTGCCCTCGTCGCTGACGCGGATCCGCACCATGTCGCCCTCGCGCGTGCCGGAGAGCCGCACCGTGCCGCCTGCCGGGCTGTGCTGGATCGCGTTGAGCAGCAGGTTGTCGAGGGCGCGGCGCAGCTGCGCCTCGTCGAGGAGCGGTCGCCCGGCGGGCACGTCGCCGAGGGCGATCCGCACGCCCTGCGACCGGGCGAGGTCGTCGTGCAGATGGGCGCACTCCGCCAGCATCCCGGCGAGGTCGGTCGGGGCGAGGGCCGGCGCCCGCGGCTGGGTCAGGCTGAGGAGGTCGCGCAGCAGCCGGTCGAGGCGGGCGACCTGGGCCAGCACGAGGTCGAGGGCGGCCCGGGGCCGGGCCGGGTCGGCGCTCGCCAGCGCGTTCTCGGCCTTGAGCCGCATCGCCGCGAGCGGGTTGCGGATCTCGTGGGCGATGCCCGCCGCGAGCTGGCCGAGCGCTGCGAGACGCTCGGCCTCCGCCGCGCGGCGGCGGGCGGTGGCGAGGCGGGCGCCCGCGGCGTTCAGGGCTTCGACCAGCCGGTCGAGCTCGCGCAGTCCGGTCGGGGCGAGATGGAGGAGGTCGCTGTCGGGGGCGTCGCGGCCGAGCTGCCCTTCGAGCCGGGCGATCCGCCGGCCGAGCACCAGGAGCAGCCGCCCGAGCAGCAGGGCCGAGCCGAGCACGGTGGCGCCGAGGAAGCCGAAGCCGGCGAGGAGCTGGCCGTAGGCCCGGCCCTGGTCGGTATAGACCCGCGCCATGGTCCAGCCCGTGGCGCCCTGGACCGGGCCGCGCAGCGGGCAGCCCTGCACCACCAGGGTCTGGGTCCGGGCGGCGCGGCGCGCCGCCACCGGACGGTCGGCGCTCAGGGCCTCGGCGTTGATCCGGCGGATCGTGTCGATCTCGGCCGCCGGCAGGTCGGTCTTCGGTCCGGTGCCCTCGTAGGTCGGGAAGGCGTAGGCCGCCGATCCCCCGGACGCGGTCCAGATCCCGCCCTCGACGCCGGGATGGCCGGCGAGGGCCGTCACCACCACGTCGGCGAGCTGGTCCTTGAGGGTGTCGTCGACGTCGGCGACGCTGCCGCTCCAGCCGGCGCTGAAGAACGCGAACCGGTCGCCGATGTCGCGGCAGGCGCGGGCGACCTCGACCTCCGCCTGGGCGACCTGCACGGCAGCGGATTGGGCGTAGACCTCGAACAGCAGGTAGGCGGTCGCCGCGGCCGAGGCGAGGAGCAGGACCCAGAGGGCAAGGAGATGGGCGCGGAGCGAGTGCAGGCGGGAGGCCATGGGACGGGTCGTGCGGGACGGCGTGCGGCGTTCTCCCATGGGGGCGGGGAGGGGCGCAAATCGGCGGGGCGGCTGGTCGTCGCTCGCCCGCACGGCGGGGCCGGCCTGACGAGGCTGCGCGCGGGTCTTCTCCTCTCCCCGCCCGCAGCGATTGGGTCCCTATGTCGTGCCTGATACCGCCGCGCCGTCGAACGGATCGGTTCGACGGCGCAAGGCAAGCCCGAACGGGCGCCGGCGCCGATGCGCCGGACGCCTTGGCATCGACGTGTCGATGCCAAGGCGCGAGGGTATGAGGGGCAAATCCTCATGGGGAAACGGACTTTCCCCTCCCCGCAAGGCGGCGGGGAGGTGCGTTTCCTGCGAGGGGGCGGCTCGTCGGACCGCCCGGCATGGACACGATCGCCGCCCGTCCGGAGACGAGGCACCCGCGTCGGTCTTGTTCGCGACGCGGTTCTTGCGAGCCGATCCGCAGATCCGTTCGGCGCGGACCCCAAACAAAACAAGGCGGCCACCTGGCCGCCTCGGCGAAGACGTCACCGCTCCTCCACGCCTCGCGCGCGCGAAGGCCCCGCCACGATCACTCGTAGACGCAGACGTAGATCTTGCGGACGGTCTCGATCGTGCGCCAGATGCCGACGAAGCCGGGCTTCATGACGAAGCTGTCGCCGGCCTTGTAGGTCTTGGTCTCGCCGCCCGTCTCCTCGATCTCGACCAGGCCGGAGAGGATGTGGCAGAACTCGAAGGTCGTGCCCTTGATCGAGTGGGTCTCACCCGGGGTCGCCTCCCAGACGCCGCTCTTGACCATCCCGTCGCGGGACTCGTCCTGCGCCCAGGTCTTGAACTCGGGCGCGCCGGCGATCAGGCGCTCGGGCAGCGGCAGGCCCGGCTTCGGCGCGAAGGTCGGGTTGGGGTCGAGTGTGATCAGAAGCGACATACCGGTTTCCTTGGGCGTGGGGCGCATGGCGGTTCGGCCGATCGGCCTCGGCGCCGGGCACGACCCCGTGCCGGGTGGGCGGCCGTGGAGGATCGTGAGGCGACGCGGCGTCCCGGCGGCCTCCATCGAACCGGCCCGACGATAGAACCGCTCGAACCGGCATTCCTGCCGTAGAGCGGGGGAGTTCGGTCGAAAATTTCGAAAACCGCCCGATCCTCGGCAGAAACCACGGACGGGCCCGGGTCATCTTGCGGGGCATGGCGAGGCGGCGCTACGGGCCGGATCGACTGGCGTTCCAGCCGGTGCCGCCGGAGAGGATGCGGTGACGATGTCCCAGAGCACGATGCGCCTGCAATCCTTCGATCTCGCCTCGCAGGATGTCGCCTCCGTCGACGTCGAATGGCTGCATGGCCTGTCCCTCGGCGTCGAGTGGCCGCACCGGCCGAGCGACTGGGACCTGCTGCGCTCCGTGGGGCATGGCTTCGTCGCGCTCGACGAGATCGGTCGTGTGTTCAGCTCGGCGATGTGGTTCCCCTACGGCGCGGATTGCGCGACGATCGGGATGGTCATCACCTCGCCGCGGGTGCAGACCCATGGCGGCGGACGCTGGATGATGGAGGGCATCCTCCGGCAATGCGGCGAGCGCCGCCTGATCCTGAACGCCACCCGCGCCGCCTACAGCCTCTACGTCTCGCTCGGCTTCGAGCCGCAGGCGACAGTCTACCAGTGCCAGGGCTACGCGCGGCCGGTCGTGGCGCAGGGCGACGCGGTCGAGACGATCGCGGCCGACGGCCTCGCCGCGGTCGCGGCCCTGGACGCGGCCGCTTTCGGCGCCGACCGCTCCGCCCTCCTGGCCCGTCTCGCCCCGGTCTCCGAGATCCGCGGCCTGCGGCGCGGCGGGCGCCTCGTCGGCTACGCCATGCGCCGCCCCTTCGGGCGCGGCAGCGTCATCGGGCCGGTCGTCGCCGCGAGCGAGGAGGAGGCGGTGCAGCTCGTCACCGCGCTCCTCGACGGCCAGGACGGCCAGTTCGTCCGCCTCGATACGCGCCAGGCGGGCGGCGCGCTGCGCGCCGTGCTGCACGCCGCCGGCCTGCCCCTGCACGACACCGTGACGACGATGACCCGCGGCGCGCCCCTTCCCAAGGTCGAGCCCGGATCCCCGGGGGTCTACGCCCTGGCGGCGCATGCGCTGAGCTAGGCCGCCCGCCCCGTCCTTTTCGCCGATCGACATGAAGCCCGTCCCCGCCATGGAAGCCGCCACTCCCCAGGACCTTCGGAGCGGGACCGATCCCGTCGCCCTGGTGCCGTTCGCCCCCGCCCATCGCGACGGCGCCCTGGCGCTGTCGCGAGAGATGGCCTGGCCCTACCGGATCGAGGACTGGGACTTCGCGCTGGGCCTCGGCCGAGGCTTCGTGCTGGAGCGCGACGGCGCGGTGATCGGGACGGCGGCGTGCTTTCCCACCGGCGAGGGCCACGCCACGGTCGGGATGATCATCGTCGCCAAGGCGGCGCAGGGGCGGGGCTATGGGACGCGGCTGATGCAGGCCCTGCTCCGGGAGGCCGGGCCGCGCAGCATCCTGCTGAACTCGACCGCGGAGGGGCGTGCGCTCTACGAGCGCTACGGCTTCGTGCCGGTCGGCACGCTCCTTCAGCACCAGGGGCCCTACACTGCCCGCGCCGCATTCGTGCCGGATGACCGCGTCCGGGCGGTGGTCCCGGCCGATCGCGATGCCGTGCTGCGCCTCGACACGGCGGCGACCGGTCTCGACCGGCGCCACCTCGTCGCGCGCCTGATCGCGGCCGGCGAGGGCCACGTCCTGCTGCGCGAGGGCGTTCCCGTTGGCTACGCGATCACCCGCCTGTTCGGCCGCGGCCACGTCATCGGGCCGGTGGTCGCCGAGAGCGAGCCCGAGGCGCGCATTCTGATCGAGGCCGCGCTCGCGCGTCTCGATGGCCGCTTCGTGCGCATCGACACCGCCGCCGCATCGGGGCTGTCGCCCTGGCTCGCCGAGATCGGCCTGCCGCAGGTCGGCGACGCCCTCACGATGGTGCGCGGCACCCTGCCACCCGCCGGTCGGGCGCGCGTCTTCGCGCTGTCCAACCAGTCTCTCAACTGAGACGATACTGTCGATCCGGCTCGAGCACGCCGGCTTGAACCGACGATGTCTGGCCGGACCTCTCACCGGTCTGGCCATCACCCCGATGAAACCTGCCGAGGGTGGATCGCGCCGCGATCCGCCCGGGGCCGTCGCGCCCGCTCGGCCTTGCGAGTCCCGGAGCCGCCATGAAGCTCACCTCCTATTGGCTCGACACCTCGACGCCGTTCGCGAGCGGTGCCCCCGGCCCGGTCGAGGGCACCTGCGACGTCGCGGTGATCGGCGGCGGGCTGACCGGCTCCTCCGCCGCCCTGGCGCTCGCCAAGAAGGGCGCCCGCGTCGTGCTGCTCGAGGCCGGGACGATCGGCAACGCCGCCTCGGGCCGCAACGGCGGCATGTGCAACAACGGCTTCGCGCAGGATTACGCGACGCTGTCGGGCAAGCTCGGGCCGGAACTCGCCAACACGCTGTATCGCGCCTTCGATGCCGGGGTCGACACGGTCGAGCGGATCGTCCGGGAGGAGGGCATCGATTGCAGCTTCGCCCGCGTCGGGAAGATCAAGCTGGCGGCGAAGCCCGAGCATTACGACAAGCTGGCGCGCAGCCAGGAACTGCTCGCCGCCACCGTCGATCCCGACACCGCGATGGTGAGCCGGGCGGACCTCGCCGCCGAGATCGGGTCGGAGCGCTATCACGGCGGCCTGATCTACCGGAAGAGCGCCGGGATGCATGTCGGCCGCTTCGTGCGCGGCCTCGCCGAGGCCGCCGCCCGCCGCGGCGTCGCGATCCACGAGCGCACGCCGATGACGAGCCTCAACGCCGCCGAAGGAGGCGGCCACCTCGTCGGCACGCCGAAGGGCACGGTCCGGGCCAAGCAGGTGCTGCTCGCCAGCGGCACCTCCCAGACCGGGCCGCTTGGCTGGGTGCGCCGGCGCATCGTGCCGGTCGGTGCCTTCCTGATCGTCACCGAGCCGCTGCCGGTGGATGTCCTCGACCGGCTGACGCCGCGCCGCCGGATGGCGACCGATACCAAGAACCTCGTCAACTACTTCCGCACCACCCCGGACAACCGGCTGCTGTTCGGCGGCCGTGCCCGCTTCGCGGTCTCGAACCCGGCCTCGGACGAGAAGAGCGGCGCGATCCTGCGCGCGGCCCTGCACGACGTCTTCCCCGAACTGACCAACGTGCGCATCGACTATTGCTGGGGCGGCATGGTCGACATGACCCGCGACCGGCTCCCGCGGGCCGGCGAGCGCAACGGCATCTACTATTCCATGGGCTACAGCGGCCACGGCACCCAGATGTCGACTCTGATGGGCACGATCATGGCCGAGGTCATGGACGGGCGCGCCGAGCTGAATCCGTGGAAGGACTTCGCCTGGCCGGCGATCCCGGGCCATGTCGGCCCGCCCTGGTTCCTGCCGGTCATCGGCGCGTATTACCGGCTCAAGGACCGTTTCCAATGACCGATCCCCTTCGGCACCTGACCGAGGCCGGCCGCCTCGGCCGCTTCTACGTCGACGGGGCGTGGCGGGACCCGTCCGGCCGCGAGGGCGCGGCGGTGATCAACCCGGCGACCGAGGCGGCGATCGCCGAGATCGCGCTCGGCGACGAAGCCGATGTCGAGGCCGCGGTCACTGCTGCCCGCCGCGCCTTCCCGGCCTGGTCGCAGACGACACCGTCCGAGCGCGCCGCCCTGCTCGACCGCGTCCTCGCCCTCGTCACCGAGCGGCTGGAACTGTTCGCGCAGGCGCTCACCGCCGAGATGGGCGCCGCCATCACCTACGCGCGCACCGCGCAGGTGCCGCTCGCCCTCGCGCATCTCCGGGTCGCCCGCGACAACCTCGCGACCTTCCCGTTCCTGTCGCAGCGCGGCACCACCGCCATCGCCCGCGAGGCGATCGGCGTCTGCGCGCTGATCACGCCGTGGAACTGGCCGCTCTACCAGATCACCGCCAAGGTCGGCCCGGCGCTCGCCGCCGGCTGCACCGTGGTGCTCAAGCCAAGCGAGCTGTCACCCCTCAGTGCGCTGCTCTTCGCCGAGGCGATGCACGATGCCGGCTGCCCGGCCGGCGTGTTCAACCTCGTCAACGGCGCCGGCCCGGTGGTCGGCGAGGCGCTCGCCACCCATCCCGAGGTCGACATGATCTCGATCACCGGCTCGACCCGGGCCGGCGTGCTGGTCGCGCAGGCGGCGGCACCGACGGTCAAGCGCGTCGCCCAGGAGCTCGGCGGCAAGTCGCCGAACGTCGTTCTGCCGGATGCGGATCTCGCCCGTTGCATCCCGCTCGGCGTCGCGGCGGCGATGCGCAATCTCGGCCAGTCCTGCAGCGCGCCGACCCGGATGATCGTCCCCCGCGATCGTCTCGCCGAGGTCGAGGCCCTGGCGCGCCAAGCCGCGTCCGAGTTCCGGGTCGGCGATCCCTCGAGCGAGGCGACCACCCACGGCGCCATCGCCAACCGGGCGCAGTTCGACCGCATCCAGATGATGATCGGTGTCGGCCTCGCCGAGGGCGCCACGCTGATCGTCGGCGGCCAGGGCCGGCCCGAGGGCCTGACGCGCGGCCTCTATGCCCGGCCGACGGTGTTCTCCGGGGTGCGCCGCGACATGGCGATCGCCCAGGAGGAGATTTTCGGGCCGGTCCTCGCGATCCTGCCCTACGACACGGTCGAGGAGGCGGTCGCGATCGCCAACGACACGATCTACGGCCTCGGCGCCCATGTCCACGGCGCCGACCTGGAGCAGGCGCGCCGGGTGGCCGGGCGGATCCGCGCCGGCCAGGTCCATCTCAACGCGCCCGACTGGGACCCGCAGGCGCCGTTCGGCGGCTACAAGCGCTCGGGCAACGGCCGGGAATACGGCCGCGAGGGCATGGAGGAATACCTGGAGACCAAGGCGATCCTCGGATACGACCGGTAGGACGGAGACGACCATGGTCACCTTCATTCCGGAACACGTGTCCTCCCGGTTGATCTCGCACGAGGCCGCCTTCGAGCCGATCCGGCGGTCGCTGGTTGCGGCGGCGTCCGAGGCGGCGCGGGTCTACCCGGCGGTCATCGCCTTCGCCTCGGACCCGCGCGACCGGTTCTCGATCAAGTCGGGCGCGACGGCGGAGCTTGCCGGCCTCAAGGTCGGGGCGTTCTGGCACAACAACCCCGCCCGCGGCCTGCCGCGCCACAACTCGACGATCCTGCTGATCGACCAGGATTGCGGGCGGATCGGCGCGGTGGTCGAGGCCGCTGCCGCCAATGCCTACCGGACCGCCGCCGCCGACGCGGTGGCGGCGAAGGCGCTGGCCCGGCCCGACAGCGAGACCCTCGCGATCTTCGGCGCCGGCAACCAGGCGCTCTACGAGGTCGGGGCGCTCGCCCGCATCCTGCCGCTCGCGCGCCTCCACGTCGTAACGCGGGACCATGCGAAGGCGGAGGGCTTCGCGGCCCGGCTGGCGGAGCAGGGGGTGCGTCTCGACGTCCGGGTCTCGGAGGCCGAGGCGGCGTGCCGCGCCGCCGACGTCATCGTCACCGCGACGCCCTCGCAGGCGCCGCTCTTCGCCGCGGAATGGGTCCGCCCCGGCACCCATGTCGCCGGGATGGGCTCCGACGGTCGCGGCAAGCAGGAACTGCCGGTCGCGCTGTTCGAGGGCGCGCGGCTGTTCTGCGACCTGCCGGCGCAATCGGTCGAGATCGGCGAGTTCCAGCACGTCCGCGACCGGATCGCCAGCGGGGCGCTGACCCTGACGGCGATCGGGGCGGTGCTCGACGGGCGTGAGCCGGGTCGCACCAGCCCGGAGGAGATCACGGTGTTCGACAGTTCCGGGATCGCGCTGCAGGATCTGTATATCGGTCAGTTCCTCGTCGATGCGGCGCAGGCCGCTGACCTGTCTTGAGCCAAGGGCCGATCGACGCCGGAAGAACGGATACCCTCAACGTCACCCCGGGGCTCGGCGAGGCCGAGGATCCAGGATCCACATTCGCCGACGGGGTCAGGACAGGGCGGCCAGCGTCCCGCTCCAGTGTGGAGCATCAGCGGTGATGGATCCCGGGTTCCGCTGCGCGGCCCCGGGATGACGATGGAGGGTTCCAGCTCCGCCGGTCGCGCTGACGCGCGGCCGCGTGCAGCCCCGATCCAAGCCCCAGCCACCCCCCCCCCCCCCCCCCCCCCCCCCCCCCCTCTGGCCTCGCGCCCGCCACTCCCGTACAGAGCGTAAGCGCTTTTCTTGCGTTCCTCATACCGGGGCGGCCCGATGTCCAAGCTGGCGAGCCTCGCCGTCGCCGTTTTCCTGGCTTTCGCCGTCGCCCCGGCGGCGAGCCAGACGCTGACCTATTCCTGGCCGACCAATGTCGGTCCTCTGAACCCGCACCTCTACGCGCCGAACCAGATGTTCGCCCAGGCGAGCGTCTACGAGCCGCTGGTGAAGTACCGGGCCGACGGCACGATCGCGCCCTGGCTCGCCACCGCCTGGACGGTCTCGGCCGACGGCCGGACTTACGACTTCACCTTGCGCCCCGGCGTCACCTTCAGCGACGGCACGCCGTTCGACGCGGCCGCCGTGAAGGCCAATTTCGACGCGATCCTCGCCAACCGCGCCCGCCACGACTGGCTCGACCTCACCCGCCAGATCGACCGTACCGAGATCGCCGGTCCCCTGGCGTTCCGCCTGGTGCTGAAACACCCCCACGACCCGACCTTGCGGGAACTGGCGCTGCCGCGTCCCTTCCGTTTCGTCTCGCCGGCCGCGATGGGGGAGGGCGGCACCACCGCCGCCGGCCTCAAGGCGCCGGTCGGCACCGGGCCCTGGCGCCTCGTCGCGACCCGGCTCGGGGTGTCCGACACCTTTGCGGCGAACCCGAGCTACTGGGGCGGCAAGCCGGGCTTCGAGCGCCTGGTCGTCAAGGTGATCCCCGACCCCAACACCCGCGCCATCGCGCTCCAGACCGGCGAGATCGATCTCGTATACGGCGCCGCCGGGCAGATTCCGTCCGAGGCCTTCCTGCGCCTGCGCGCTCAGGCGCCGGCCTTCTCGGCCGCCGTCTCGACGCCGCTCGCCACCCGGGTGCTGGCGCTCAATTCGGCCCGCTCACCCACCGACGACCCCGCTGTGCGGCTCGCGATCAACCGCGCGGTCGACAAGGACACGCTGGTGCGCACGGTACTGGACGGGATCGAGCCGCGGGCCGATTTCCTGTTCGCGCCCAGCGTGCCCGACGCCGATCTTGGGCTCGCCCCCCACGGCTTCGATCCGGCGGCGGCGGAGACGCTCCTCGACGCGGCCGGCTGGGTGCAGCAGGCCGACGGCGTGCGGGCGAAGGGCGGCCGGGCCCTGGCGGTCGAGCTCGACTTCGTCGGCACCAACGCCCAGCAGAAGGCGATCGCCGAGGTGATCCAGGCCGATCTCGCGCGGATCGGCATCGCGGTCCGCCTCGTCGGCGAGGAGGAGAGCGCGATCCTCGCCCGCCAGAAGGACGGCCGCTTCGGCCTGATCTTCGGCGAGACCTGGGGCCCGCCTTACGATCCCGCCTCCTTCCTCAGCGCGATGCGCGCCCCGTCGCATGCCGATTACCAGGCCCAGAAGGGCCTGCCCGACAAGGCCGGCATCGATGCCGCCATCACGGCGGCGCTCGCCGCCACCGATCCGGCGGAGCGCAAGCGCCTCACCGCCAAGGTCCTGACCGCGCTCCACGAAACGGCCGTGTACCTGCCGATCTCCCACGCGGTCGCGATCGAGGTGCACCGCTCCACGGTCGCCGGCGTGGCTTTCGGCGCGACGCTGAACGAGATCCCGTTCGCCGGCATGCACCCGGCCTCGGCCACGGCCGGCCGCTGATGCTGCGCTTCGTGCTCGCGCGCCTCGCGCTGATCCCCCCGATGCTGCTCGGCGTCTCGCTCCTCGTCTTCGTGGTGCTGCGGCTCGGGCCCGGCGACCCGGCGCTCGACTACCTGCGCCTGTCGCAGGTGCCGCCGACCGACGCGGCGCTCCTCGACGCCCGGGCGATGCTCGGCCTCGACCGCCCCTTCGCGGTCCAGTACCTCGATTGGCTGTGGCGGGCGCTGCACGGCGATTTCGGCCTGTCCTACGCCACCCGCCGGCCGGTCCTGCCGGACCTCCTCGGCTACCTGCCGGCCACCCTCGAACTCGCCGGCACCGCGCTCGTCGTCAGCCTCGCCTTGAGCCTGCCCCTCGGCGCCTGGGCGGCCGCGCATCGCGGCCTCTGGCAGGACCGGCTGGTGCGCGGCATCGCGGTGCTCGGCGTCTCGCTGCCGAATTTCTGGGTCGCCTTCCTGCTCGTCGTCGTCTTCTCGGTGACCTTGGGCTGGCTGCCGGCGATGGGCAGCGGCACAATCGCCCACCTCGTGATGCCGGCGCTGGCGATCGGTCTGATGTCGCTCTCGGTCAACGCCCGGCTCCTGCGGGCGAGCATGCTGGAAGCGGCCGGCGGACGCCACGTGCTCTACGCGCGGCTGCGGGGCCTCTCCGAGCGCGCGGTGACCCGCCGCCACGTCTTCCGCAACGCCCTGGTGCCGGTCGTCACCGCGACCGGCATGCATGTCGGCGAATTGCTCGGCGGGGTGTTGGTGGTCGAGACGATCTTCTCCTGGCCGGGGGTGGGGCGCTACGCGGTCTCGGCGATCTACGACCGCGACTATCCGGTGATCCAGTGCTTCACCCTGGTGATGACCGTGGTGTTCGTGCTCTGCAACCTCGCGGTCGACGTCGCCTATGCCTGGCTCGATCCGCGCATCCGCCTCGGGGACGACGCCGCATGATCGCCGCCCATCGGCTCCCCCGGTCGGGATCCATCACCGCCGCGGGCGCGCTCGCCGCCGGCTTCGTCGTGCTGGCGCTCGTCGGGCCCCTCGTCGCCCCGCACGACCCGCTGGCGGTCGATCTCGCCCACCGCTTCGAGGCGCCGAACCTCGTCCATCTCCTCGGCACCGACCATCTCGGCCGCGACATCCTCTCGCGCCTGATCGCCGGGGCGCGCACGACGCTGGGCTCGGTCCTCGTCGTGCTCGCCCTGGTGCTGGCGCTCGGCCTCTCGGTCGGGGGGCTGTCCGGGATGGTCGGTGGCCGGCTCGACGCGGTGCTGATGCGACTGTGCGACGTGTTCCTCACCGTGCCGACCTTCGTGCTGGCGCTGTTCATGATCGGCGCCCTCGGCACCGGCCTCCTCAACGTCGTGGTGGCGATCGTGCTGTCGCACTGGGCCTGGTACGCGCGGATCGTGCGCGGCCTCGTCCTGGAGCTGAAGACCCGCGACTACGTGCTGGCGGCGCGGATCGCCGGGGCGCCGCCGCGGGCGATCTTCGGCGAGCACGTGCTGCCCGGCGTGGTGCCGCCCCTCGCCGCGCTCGCCACCCTGGATATCGGCCACATGGCGCTCCATGTCGCCGGGCTTTCGTTCCTCGGGCTGGGCGTGCAGCCGCCGACGCCCGAATGGGGCGTGATGATCAACGACGCCCGCGCCTTCTTCTGGACCCGGCCGCTCCTCGTCGTCTGGCCGGGGCTGGCGATCGCGCTGGCCGTGCTCGCCTTCAACCGCCTCGGCGACGCGTTGCGCGATCGCCTCGACCCGACGCTGATCGCGGGGCGCGGCCTGTGAGCGCGCGGGTTCTGCGGGCCGAGGGCCTGTCGGTCGAAACTTGGCGCGGCCGCGAGCCGGTGCCCCTGGTCCGTGACGTCGGTCTGGAGCTGCGCACCGGCGAGGTTCTGGCCCTTGTCGGCGCGAGCGGGTCCGGCAAGTCGCTCGCCTGCGCCGCGCTCCTCGACCTGCTGCCGCCGGGCACCCGGCGGACGGGCGGGCAAATTGTCCTCGACGGCACGGAGACCGAGCCGGCAGGTCTGCGCGGCCGGGCGGTCGCCAGCGTGCTCCAGGCGCCGCGTACCGCCTTCAACCCGCTGCGCACGATCGGCGACCACGCCGCCGAGACACCCGGCAAGCCCGGCCGGGCGGCGATGGCGGAGGCCTTCGCGGCGGTCGGGCTCGGCGACGATCCGCGCGTGCCGGAGCTCTACCCGTTCCAGATGTCCGGCGGCATGCTCCAGCGGGCGATGATCGCGCTGGCGCTCCTCTCCCGGGCGCCGTTCCTGATCGCCGACGAGCCGACCACCGATCTCGACCTCGTCGCGCAACGGCGCATCCTCGACCTGCTCGCCGGGCTGGTACGGGCGCGGGGCCTCGGCCTTCTCGTCGTAACCCACGATCTCGGGGTGGTCGCCCGCCTCGCCGACCGGGTCGCGGTGATCGAGGCGGGCCGGATCGTCGAGACCGGCCCGGTCGCCTCGCTTTTCGCGGATCCGCGCCAGCCGGCGACGCGGGCGCTGCTCGCCGCCCACCGCGCCCTGCACGAGATCCCGGTGGAGGTCGTCGCGTGACCGCTCTCCTCGCTGCCCAGGGCCTCGGCAAGGCCTATGCCCAGGGCGGCTGGCGGCGGGTGCCTCCGCGCCCAGTCCTCGCGGGGATCGACCTGGCGATCGCGGCGGGCGAGTGCGTCGCCCTGATCGGCCGCAGCGGCTCGGGCAAGAGCACGCTCGCCCGCCTGCTGATGGGGCTGGAGGCGCCCGACGAGGGCACGGTGCTGTTTCGCGGCGCGCCCCTCGCCGGGCTCGATCGCGGCGGCCTGACGACCTTCCGGGCGGCGATCCAGATGGTGCTGCAGGACCCGCTTTCGGCGGTGAACCCCCGGCATCGCGTCGGGCGGATCCTCGCCGAGCCGCTGCGCCATCTCACCGACCTCCCGCCCGCATCGCGGGCCGCCCGCGTCGCAAAGCTCCTCGAGATGGTCGGCCTCGATCCCGAGGCCGAGAGTCGGCTGCCCGGCCAGCTCTCCGGCGGCCAGGTTCAGCGGATCGGCCTCGCCCGGGCGCTGGCGACGCGGCCCGCCCTGGTGATCCTCGACGAGGCGGTGTCGAATCTCGATGCGCCGCGTCAGGTCGACATCCTCGACCGGCTCGCGGATCTGCGCCGCCGCCACGGCACGGCCTTCCTGCTCGTCACCCACGACATCCGCCTGGCGCGCCGCTTCGCCGACCGGGTCGTGGTGCTCAGCGAGGGCCGGATCGTCGATGCCGCGCCGTGCCGGCCCGGCCTCGCCCTGTCGCACCCGGCGGCGCGCGAACTCCTCGACGCCGTCCTGCCGTCCGGTCCGGGAGGACCCTGAGCGATGCAGCGGATCACCGTCACCCTCGATCCGGATCTCGTGGCGGAGGTCGACCGGACGGTCGAGCAGCGCGGCTATGCCGGGCGCTCGGAGGCGATGCGTGACCTGCTGCGCCGCGGGCTCGCCGAGACCCGCCGTCGCCTCGACCCCGACCTGTCCGGCGTCGCGACCTTCACCTTCGTCGCCGAGGCCGGCGTGCGGGAGCTGGGCCAGCGCCTCGCCGAGGTGCAGCAGCGCCGCCACGACCTCGTTATCGCGCAGGTGCAGGTGCCGCTCGACCACGATGCCACCCTGCACACCCTCCTCGTCCGCGGGCGGGTGCGCGACATCCTCGCCTTCGCCGACGAGGTCGCGACCCAGCGCGGCATCCGCCACGACAGCTTGTCGCTGATCCCGGCGCGGATCGAGCTGGGGGAGCATGGGCACGGCGAGGAGCCGCATCCGCACGAGCATATCCGGACGTGATGCGGCTGCACGTGAGAATCCTCCCCCTTCTGCGGGGAAGGGTTCCCCGCGGATGCGGGGCGGGAGAGGGGAACCCCGCTCCCGGTTATGGCGGCACTGGCCTGAGGGGCGCTTCCTGGGATCGGCGGCGCGCTCACCCTCTCGGCGGGACTTCGTCCCGCTCCGCGCGGCACCCTCCCCCGCGGAGGGGGGAGGGTACGGGCGCGGCGACCGTCGCACCCGCACCGCATACCCGGCTCGGTCAGGAACCGCGGGGTCGGCCCCTCACTCCTTCGCCGCGCATCGCGCCGCGCCCGATTCCGACGCGTCGCACCAGTCGGTGCCTGTCCACAGCCGCACCTGCACGGTGGCGACGCCGTCCGCGACCGTGATCCGGTTATAGGCGTTGGGCTCGTTGCCGCGCAGCCGCGTCGAGGTGGCGGAGCCGGCCTGGACCGCGAGCAGGCGCCGGCCCGTCGCTTTGGCCTCCGGCCGGTCGATCTCGGCCTTGTGGCCATCGGGCGTCGGCTCGGCGAAGCGGGAATAGCCGCGGTGGAGGTGGCCGGCGAGCGTCAGGCCGACGCCATGGCGCTGGAAGGCGTCGAGCGCCTCGTCGGCCCGGCCGACCAGGCGCGCCTCCTCGTCCCAGGGCGGCGGCATGAACGGGTGGTGGCCGACCACGATCCGGAACAGCCCGGGCGGCAGGGCATCGAGCTTGGCTTCGGTGCGCCGGATCTGCTCGCGGGTGATCTTGCCCTGCGACCAGTCGGTCTCCGGCGCCCAGGTCCGCACGGTGTTGAGGCAGACCACCGCGATCTCGTCGTCCTGGAACACCGGCTCGGTCTCGGGCGCGACGTAGCGGCGGTAGCGCCGGAACGGATGGAAGAAGCGCTGCCAGAGCCGGAACGGCGAGATGTCGTGGTTGCCCGGCACGGCGATCCAGGGATGCGGCAGCCGATCGAGGAAGGCCTTCGCCTCCAGCCATTCCCGGGTGCGGGCGCGCATCGTGAAGTCGCCCGAGATGATGATCAGGTCCGGCTGGTCGCGGGTCAGCTCCGCCACCAGGCCTTCCACCACGGCCGGGTCGGTCCGGCCGAAATGCAGGTCGGAGATATGGGCGATCCGCCTCATTGCCCGGTCTCCGCCGGCACGAGGACCCGGAGGGCGGCGGGGCGGATGCGGTAGCGCAGGGGTGGGGCGATCAGCACGACCTCTCCGTCATTCATCACCCGCAGGGACGCGCCTGCGGGCATCGAGGGTCAGCGCGCCGGCCTCGTGCCGCTCCAGGTCCGGCAGGCGGCGCCATTCGCCGACCGCGAAGCCGAGCCCGAGCCGCACGAGCCGCGCCACCGACAGGGTCTCGACGAGGTAGAGCGTGAGGTGCCCGCCGTCGACGCCCGCCCGCGACAGAACCTGTCCCAATCCTTCCCGATAGTCACCGCAGACGATGGCGAGCGTCCGGAAGCGGATTTCCCGGGGCCGGCCCCCAAGGATGAGCACGGCCCGCTCGCGCGGGGTGCGCCCGAGATGGCGCAGGAGGCTCGTCCCCATGCGCAGCAGGTCGAGAAGCCCCATCCGGCCGCGCGTCGCCTCGCGGTGGCGCGCCATCCGGGCCGGCATCCCGAGCACCGAGTTGATCAGGAAGAGGTGGCCGTTGACCTCGCCGGCATCGATCGGGCGGACGCGGCCGGTCGCCAGGACGGCGATGGCGCCGTCGAGGTCGAGGGGGACCCTGAGATCCTTGGCCAGCAGGTTCATGGTGCCGAGCGGCAGGATGCCGAGGGGAATGGCCCGGCCGGCGAGGATATGGGCCGCGCAGGCCAGCGTCCCGTCGCCGCCGGCCACCGCCACGGCGTCGATGCCCGGAAGCGTGGACGCGGCCTCCAGCCGTTCGGCCAGGGATGCGTCCGGGCGCGGCTCGGCCACGACCGCGAGGCCCGCCGCTTCCAGGCGCTCGCGCAGGACCTCCGGCGTCGGGCCACCATCGACCAGGGCGCCCGCCGCGACATTCGCCACCAGCACGACCCGGCGGGCCGGCCCCTCATCACTGTGCTTCGTCACGCGATCGTCCCCGGCGGCGACGGCGCCGCCCGGGCAGAATGCCGGTCCTGCATCTCAGGACGATGGCGGGGCGGCAGCGTCTGGCCGCCCGATCGCGGGCCCTGCCGGGAGGTCCAACCCGCTCCGTCAGTTCGGGGCCACGCCATCGAGCCCGCACGTCAGGTGCACGGGCGGAAGAGGATGAGGGGAGAGTCCACGCGCCGTGTTGGAACCCTCGGCGGATCTCGGTTCCAGGCCCTGGCCTTCGGCGAACCCCGGCATGAGGCGGAGGCTGCGAAAGCGACTCAGCCCACTCAGCGGTCCCACCCGCAACCTCGTCCTGAGGGTGCGGGTGGGATGAACCGGCAGGATCGGAGCGATCAGGCCCTTACGCCGCCCGCTTCGCCGCCTCGCCGTAGAAGGTCCCGCCGGTTTCCGCCATCGCCACGACGTTCTGCGGCGGGGTGAAGCGGGCGCCGTGCCTGGCCTCCAGCGTCCGGCACAGCTCCACGAACCGGGCCGCGCCCATGAAGTCGATGTAGGACAGGGCGCCGCCGGTGAACGGCGCGAAGCCGAAGCCGAGGATCGAGCCGACATCGGCCTCGCGCGGGTCGGTGACCACGCCCTCGCCGACGGTGCGGGCCGCCTCCAGCGCCTGGGTGACGAGGAGGCGCTGCTTCAACTCCGAAAAGTCCACGGCATCCGGATCGAGGCGGGTCTCCTGCAGGTCGCGCAGGCCCGGCCAGAGCTTCTTCGCACCCTGCTCGGGATAATCGTAGAAGCCCTTGCGGTTCTTGCGGCCGAGCCGCCCCTCGCCCTCGACGAGGGCGGTGAGCAGGCGCTCCTGGTGCGGGTTCACCGCCGCCTCGCCGACCTGCGCCTTCGTCGCCTTGACGATCTTGAGGGCGAGGTCGACGCCGACCTCGTCGTTGAGCGACAGCGGCCCCACCGGCATGCCGGCCTGGCGCCCGGCATTCTCGATCATCGCCGCGGGTACGCCCTCGGCCAGCATCAGGTGGCCTTCGAGGATATAGGCGCCGACGCAGCGGTTGGCGAAGAAACCGCGGGCGTCGTTGACGACGATCGGGGTCTTCTTGATCGCCCGGACATAGTCGAGGGCGGTCGCCAGCGCCCGCTCGCCGGTCGCTTTCCCCATGATGATCTCGACCAGCATCATCTTCTCGACCGGCGAGAAGAAGTGGATGCCGATGAACTGCTCCGGCCGGCTCGAGGCCTTGGCGAGCCCGCTGATCGGCAGGGTCGAGGTGTTGGAGGCGAAGATCGCGTCCGGCCCGATCACCGCCTCGACCTTGGCGATCACCTCGGCCTTGACCTTCGGGTCCTCGAACACCGCCTCGACCACGAGGTCGCACCCGGCGAGCGCGGCGTAATCCCCCGTCGCGGTGATGCGCGACAAGAGCGCGTCGCGGTCGGCGGTCTTGGCGCGGCCCTTCATGATCTGGTCGGAGACGAGCTTGTGGGCGTAGGCCTTGCCCTTCTCGGCCGCCTCCACGGATTGATCGACCAGCACCACCTCGAGCCCGGCATTGGCCGAGACGTAGGCGATGCCGGCGCCCATGAAGCCGGCGCCGACGACGCCGACCTTCTTCAGGGCCACGGCGCCGACGCCCTTCGGCCGGCGGGCGCCCTTGTTGAGCTCGCCCATCGACAGGAACAGGGTGCGGATCATCGCCGCCGCTTCCGGCGAGCGCAGGATCTTGGCGAAGTACCGGCTCTCGACCCTCAGCGCCAGGTCCATCGGCAGTTGCAGGCCCTCGTAGACGGCGTGCAGGATCGCCTTGGCGGCAGGGTAGTTGTCGTGGGTCTCGCGGCGATAGATGGCGTTGGCCGGCGGCCAGGTCATCATGCCGGCCGGCGAATAGACCTTGCCCGACGGCGCCTTGAACTTCGGCTGGTCCCACGGCGCCACGGCGGAGCCGCCGGCCTTGATCCACTCGGCGGCCTTCGCGACGATCTCCGCCCGCGGCGCGACGGCGTGGACGAGGCCCATGTTGCGGGCCATCAGCGGGCGGATCTGCTCGCCCTTGAACAGCATCTGCAGGGCGTCGCCGGTCTGCATCAGGCGGGCGACGCGCTGGGTGCCGCCGGCGCCGGGAAACAGGCCGACCTTGATCTCCGGCAGGCCGACCCGGGTCTTGTCGTCGTCCGACAGGACCCGGTGGTGGCAGGCCAGCGCCAGCTCGAAGGCGCCGCCGAGGCAGGTGCCGTGCACGGCGGCCGCGAACGGCTTCCCGCAGGTTTCGAGCTTGCGGTAGAGCAGGGTGAGCCGGCGCGATTCCTCGAAGAAGAAGGTCATCGCCTCTTCCTCGCCGCGCTCGCGGGAGAGACGCGCGTATTCGGCGCCGAGGCCCTGCAGCATCGTCAGGTCGGCGCCGCCCGAGAAGGTGTCCTTGCCGGACGTGATCACGCAGCCCTTGATGGCCGCGTCAGCCACCACGGCGTCGATGATCTGGTTCAATTCGTCCATCACCTCCGGGGTGACGACGTTCATCGAGCGGCCCGGCATGTCCCAGGTGGCGAGCGCCACGCCGTCGGCATCGGTCTCGAAGCGGAAATTCGTGAGGTTCATGGCGAAGGCCTCGTGAGATCGATTACGGCTTTGCCGGTGCAGGCACCGGGGCAGGCGCGGGAGATGGCGCCGGGGCACCCTGCGACGGCGTCTGGCCGTTGCCCTGCTGCGACAGGGCCGCGAGCGAGAGCAGGTTCATCATCTTGGTCACCGTGTCCTTGGTGATCGTGGTGACCATCGAGGTCGGGTCGGCGTTGAGCGCCTGGAACTTCTGGTAGACCGGGTCGTCGTAGATCCCGGCGAGCCGCTTCAGTTCGCCTGCGTCGAACTTCTGGGCGTATTCCTTCGAGAGCTGATCGACGAGGGTGTCGCGCTCCTGGGCGAAGGTCTTGTCGAGGTCCGGGCGCAGCTTGGCGGCCTGCTCGGCGGAGAGGCCGGAGAGCGTCTTCTCCTCGGCCTGCTTGAACGCCACCGTGAGGTTGCGGGCCACGGTCTTGTTGACGATGTCGCGGGCGAGCGACAGCCGCTCGTCGTCGGCCCGGGCCGGGCCCGCGAGGACGAGGGCGAGGGCCAGGAGGGAAAAGGCGAGACGCATCATGCTCATACCCGCTCGATGATGGTGGCGGTGCCCATGCCGGCGCCGATGCAGAGCGTCACCAAGGCCGTCTGCTTGCCGGTGCGCTCCAGTTCGTCGAGCACGGTGCCGAGGATCATCGCCCCGGTGGCGCCGAGGGGATGGCCGAGGGCGATGGCACCGCCATTGACGTTGACCTTCCCCGGATCGACGTCGAAAGCCTGGAGGAAGCGCAGCACCACCGCCGCGAAGGCCTCGTTGACCTCGAACAGGTCGATGTCGCCGATGCTCATCCCGGCGCGGGCCAGCACCTTGCGGGTGACGTCGACCGGGCCGGTCAGCATCAGCGCCGGGTCCGAGCCGATATTGGCGAAGGCCCGGATGCGGGCGCGGGGCTTCAGGCCCGCCGCGGACCCGGCACCCTGCGAGCCGATCAGCACCGCGGCGGCGCCGTCGACGATGCCCGACGAGTTGCCGGCATGGTGGACATGCTCGACCGCCTCGACGTCGGGATGCGCATCGACCGCGACGGCGTCGAAGCCGCCCATCTGGCCCATCTGGACGAAGGAGGGCTTGAGCGCCGCCAGCGACTGCATGTCGGTGCTCGGCCGCATATGCTCGTCATGGGCGAGGAGCGTCAGGCCGTTGACGTCGCGCACCGGCACGACCGAGTTCTTGAACCGGCCGTCCTCCCAGGAGCGGGCGGCGCGCTTCTGCGATTCGACCGCGTAGGCGTCGCACTCGTCGCGGGTGAAGCCGTACTTGGTGGCGATCAGGTCGGCCGAGACGCCCTGGGGCATGAAGTACGACTTGATGGCGATCGCCGGATCGACCGGCCAGGCGCCGCCCGACGCCCCGATGCCGATGCGGCTCATCGATTCGACGCCGCCGCCGACCGCCATGTCGTGCTGGCCGCTCATCACCTGGGCGGCGGCGAAGTTCACCGCGTCGAGGCCCGAGGCGCAGAACCGGTTGATCTGCACGCCCGGCACGTGGATGCCGTAATCGGCCACCAAAGCCGCCGCGCGGGCGATGTCGCCGCCGGCCTCGCCGACCGGATCGACGCAGCCCAGGACGACGTCGTCGATGCGCTTGGTGTCGAGGGCGTTGCGGTCCTTGAGGGCGCGGAGCGCCGTCTCGGCGAGCCGCAGCGCGGTGACCTCGTGCAGCGAGCCGTCGGGCTTGCCGCGGCCGCGGGGCGTGCGGACGTGATCGTAGATGTAGGCGTCGGGCATGGGGCGTCTTCCCGGAATTGTCGTGCGGCGGCCCTCATCGGGGCGCCGGGAGGCGGGCGATAGCTCTTGATGCGGCTTCCGCGGGATCATCCCGATGAAGCAGGAGCGCGCTCCCCGCTCCCGTTTGGGAGAGGGGCCGGGGGTGAGGGGGGCCCGGTTTCCGCGATGACCCCGAACCGTCGAGCTGCGCAGCCTGACGGTCGACGGCTCATCCCGAACCCGAGCCACCCTCACCCCTGCCCCTCTCCCGCACGGGAGAGGGGATCCCGCGCCTTTGTCGGATCTGTGTCGGTCTCGCGGATGACGCGCGAGGCGGACCTTGCCTCGGAGACGAACCTAGAACAGCTCCGCCGGCACCGCCATGACGGCGTCGGAGCCGGCCGAGATCCGGGCGAGCCGGGTGCCGGTCTCCGGCAGCACGCGCTCGACGTAGAACCGGCCGGTGGCGAGCCGCGCGTCGAGGCGCTCGGCGATGCCCTCGCCGGACGCCTTCTTCTCGGCCGTCGCCTTGGCGATCCGGCCCCACATGTAGCCCATGGCGACGAGGCCCATCAGGTGCATGTAGTCGGTCGCCGCGGCGCCGGCATTGTCGGGCTTCGCCATGGCGTTCTGCATCAGCCACATCGTCGCCTGCTGCAGGTGGCCGAGGCTCTTCGTCAGGGGCGCGCAGAACACCGTGAGGCTCTCGTCCCCGGCATTCTCCTTGCAGAAGCCCTCGACCTCGGCGAGGAAGCGCATCATCGCCCGGCCGCCGTCGCGCGGCAGCTTGCGGCCGACGAGGTCCATCGCCTGGATGCCGTTGGCCCCCTCGTAGATCTGGGCGATGCGGGCGTCGCGCACGAATTGCGACATCCCCCATTCCTCGATGTAGCCGTGGCCGCCGAACATCTGCTGGGCGTCGACCGCGTTGGAAAAGCCCCGGTCGGTCAGCACGCCCTTCACCACCGGGGTGAGCAGGCCCATGTGGTCCTCCGCCGCCTGGCGGGCGGCCGGGTCCTCGGAGCGGTGGGCGATGTCGGCCTGGAGCGCGGTCCAGATGACGAGGGCCCGCGCCGCCTCGTTGAAGGCCCGGATGGTCATCAGGGTCCGGCGCACGTCCGGGTGGACGATGATCGGGTCGGCAGGCTTGTCGGGCGCGGCCGCGCCGGTCAGCGCCCGGCCCTGGAGGCGGTCGCGGGCATAGGCCACGGCGTTCTGGTAGGCGACCTCGGACTGGCCGAGCCCCTGGATGCCGACGGCCAGCCGCGCCTCGTTCATCATCACGAACATCGCGTTGAGGCCGCGATTGGCCTCGCCGACGAGCCAGCCGGTGGCGCCGTCGTAGTTCATCACGCAGGTGGCGTTGCCGTGGATGCCCATCTTGTGCTCGATGGCGCCGCACGACACCGCGTTGCGAGCGCCGACCGCGCCGTCGGGGCCGACGAGGAACTTCGGCACCACGAAGAGCGAGATGCCCTTGGTGCCGGCCGGCGCGCCCTCGATCCGGGCGATCACCAGGTGGACGATGTTCTCCGACAGGTCGTGCTCGCCGGCCGAGATGAAGATCTTGGTGCCGGTCAGCGCGTAGGAGCCGTCGCCGTTCGGCACCGCCTTGGTCTTGAGCAGGCCGAGATCCGTGCCGCAATGCGGCTCGGTCAGGTTCATCGTGCCGGTCCAGGTGCCGTCGACCATCTTCGGCAGGTAGGTCCGCTTCTGCTCCTCGGAGCCGTGCACCAGGAGGGCCGCCATCGCGCCCTGCGTCAGGCCCGGATACATCCCGAGCGCCAGGTTGGCGCTCGAGGCGAATTCCTGCATCACGCTGTTGAGGGTGTGGGGCAGGCCCTGGCCGCCATACTCGGCCGGCATCGACAGGCCCATCCAGCCGCCGCCGGCATAGGCGTCGTACCCGGCCTTGAAGCCCTTGGGCGTCGTCACGCTGCCGTCGGGGTGACGGGTGCAGCCCTCCAGGTCGCCGACCCGGTTGAGCGGGGCCAGCACCTCCTCGCAGAGCTTCGCGCCCTCGGCGATCACCGCCTCGACCACGTCGGGCGTCGCCTCGGCGAAGCCGGGCAGGTTGCTGTAGCGCGCGATTCCGAACACGTCGTTGAGGAGGAACAGCACGTCCTCCACCGGCGCCTTGTAGCTCGGCATGTTTCCCCCGCTCCCAAGATCCGATCCAGATCCGTCCGCGGAGGTTGCCGCGGCGAGATAGTTCATATGTAAACTATCGCGGTTCGGAACGAAAGGGGGGCCCGTGCCCTCGGCCGAGGCGTCACGGGTGAGGTCTTCGTCGAGATGGGTTCCGGGCGGCGCCCGCCCCCGCAGGGTGCCGCCTGGGAGAATCGTGCGCCGTCAGGCGCTCGCGACGGCCTTGCCGTAGCTCCGCAACGCCTCGAGCGCCCGCTCGATCTCCGCCTTCTGGTTCTCCAGATGGGTGATCTGCTCGGCGACCTGGGCCGGAGAGAGGGACAGGGACGCGCCTGCGCCGGCCTCGGCGATCTCGTCGCCGTCGACCATCGCGGCGATCTCACGCAGGGTGAAGCCGAGCTCCTTGCCGCGCAGGATCGTCGCGAGGCGCGAGCGGTCGTCCTCGGTGTAGAGCCGGGTGGTCCCGCGGCGCTGCGGGTGCAGCAAGCCTTTCGCCTCGTAGAAGCGCAGGGCCCGCAGCGTCACGCCGAATTCCTCGGCGAGGTCGCCGATCGTGAGCGTCGCGGGCGCCGTCGAGCGGCCGGCCGGCCGGCCGGTGCGCGCGGCGGGTCCGCCGGGACGGGCGGGCGCCCCCCTGCTCTCGGTCTGCCGATCATAAGCCATGCCGTTCCCCCGTTCAGACACGCATCACTGCGGAACCAGCGACGCCCTCAGGACGTCCTGTGACACAAAGAAGGTCAAATGACCTACCTAAGGGAAAGGTAACGTCAACTTGAGCGTGTGTTACTTACGGTAAAATTTGTACCGTGTCAAAGGCTTACAGTGGAAATCACATAACCGTTACGCGGTGGGCCGGGGCGCAAATGGGCCGAAAACGCCCTTCTTGCGTGCGCATATTCACGTAACGGTTGTGAACATAAATCGTCCAGTAGCGAGTTGCGCCCGCAACGATCGCGGCCGTCCTGGCCCTGCCGGCCGACCGAGGGGAAGGCTTAACCCCTTGTTTACCGTGTCGATTGAAAGTGCCCTGAGAAACCTTTCAGGCGGCAGCCACTGACTGGATCTTCACGATCGAGCGGGGCGCGGGGTTTCCGTCGGGCCACAACCGGCGCCTTTCGTGTGATCCTCAGGCCCCTTGCGCAGAGCCCGCTATGAGACGGACCGCTCCCACACTCGATGCCTTCGATCCGGAGCTGCGCGACGCTGCCCGCGAGGCGGCGCGCCGCGCCGGTTTGTCGGTCGACGAGTGGCTCGCCGAGGCGATCAGCGAAGGTTCGGCCCGCGCCGGCGTCCGGCAGCAATCCCGCCGTGCCGCCGGTGGCTCCCGCCGGGCCCGCCAGGACGCATTCCAGGCGAGCGCCCTCCAGAAGCCCGACCTGACCGAGGGCCGCCGGTCCGATCGGGGCTGGCAGCCCGAGCCCCCGCGAGCCCAGCGTCCGCGCCCGAACCGCCCCGCCGGGGAGCCGACCGCACCCGCGCCCGTCGAGCCCGCGGCCGACGCGCGGCTGATGGAGGCGGTGGCGGCGATCGGCCGTCGCCTCGATGCGATCGACCGGCGCATCGTCGAGACCCGCGAGGCCACCGACGATGTCGTCGCCAAGGCCGTGCAGGGCATCGAGACCCGCCTGGCCGAGACCGGCCCGCGCGAGGCGGTGACGCGGGCCGGACGCCGCGCCCGCCCGGCACCCGACAGCCTCGCCGCCGCCGTGGCGGAGATCCGGCAGCGCCAGCAGCAGCTCGACGACGGCAGCCCGGACGAGGAGAAGGACCTGCTGGTCGACGGCCTGCGCCGGGACCTCGCCCGGGTGATGGAGACGACCGAGGCCGCCGCCGGCTCGCTGTCGCCCGCGATCGCCGGGTTGCAGGCCGAGACCTCGCGGCTGCGTGAATCAATCGGGACCCTCGCCACCAGCGGCGACCTCGTAACCCTCGAACAGGCGGTCCGCACCCTGGCCGACGAGGTCCAGCGCGCCCGCGATCCGGCCGACCTCGTCGCCGTCGCCGGGCCGATCGACCTGATGCGGGTCCAGGTCGGGCGCCTCGCCGAGGACGTCGCCGCCAACGTGCATGCCCGGGTCGCCCAGGACGTCGAGCGGCTGGCGCAGCAGGTCGGCGGGGCGCTCGGCTCCGACCGGGCCGGGCTCGCCGATCGCGACGCGGTCGCCAAGCTGTCGAGCGAGATCGACGAGATCCGCGGCCAGATCGCCGTCCTCGCCGAGCCGGCCCGGGTGCAGAACCTCGCCCGCTCGGTCGACGAGCTGACCGAGACCGTCGCCCGGCTCGGCAACGGCATGTTCGACAGCCCCGCTCTGATGAGCGAGCTGCGGCCTCTCCTTGAGGAGATCCGCCAGGGTGTGCGCGCCCCGGCCGCCGACGCGCCGGCGCTCGCGCAGGGCATCGCCGATCTCGACCGCAAGCTCGACGACCTGCGGGCCGAGCGGCGCGAGCAGCCGGCCGCGGCCGGCGACATCCTCGGCCGCATCGACGCGCTCTCGGCCAAGGTCGACCAGGTCGCCGCGGTGAGCACCGTCGGCGATGTGATGGAGCGGCTGGAGCAGATCGGCGTGGCCCTGCGCCAGCCGGCCCTGCCGAGCAGCGACCTCGCCTCGATCCACGGCATGCTGCGCAACCTCGCCGACAAGCTCGACCGGGTCGGGCAGGGGGCGGGCGGCGAGACCCTCGACGGTCTCGAGCGCCAGGTCCTGGCGCTGGCGAGCCGCATCGATACCCGCGGCAGCGATCCGGCCCTGGCGGGCCTCGAGCGCACCATGGGCGACCTCCTGGCCCAGGTCGCGCTGCTGCGCGACGAGGCGCCGATCCAGGCCGCGGCCGAGCGCGCCGCCCGCAGCGTCGCCGATTCGATCGGCGCCGAGCGCAAGGGCGCCGCCGCCTCCGAGGGTCTGGACGGGGTCCAGGCGGCCCTCGCCGACATGCGGGCGCAGCAGGCCGCCGCCGACAAGCGGCTCCAGGCCACCATGGAGGGCGTGCATTCCGCCCTCGAGCAGCTGGTCGCCCGGCTGACCCATCTCGATGCCCGCAGCGAGGCCGCCGCCGCGGTGCCGGTGCTCGCCGCACCGGCGCCCCGCGCCGCCCGCACCCTGCGCGACAACCTCCGCGAGACCACCGCCGCCGCGGCGGAGCGCCCGGCCCGCCGGCCCGAGGCCCCGCGGCCGGACGCCATGAGGCCCGCCGCCCCGAGCCCGGCCGACGAGATGCTCGAGCCCGGCGCGGTCCGCCCGCGTCCGATGCAGGGCGAGGCCGTCCTGTCCTCGGCCCCGCCTCCCGCCCCGGAGATGCCCGCGGGCGACATCAAGGCGAGCTTCATCGCGGCCGCCCGTCGCGCCGCCCAGGCCGCCGCGGCGGAAGCCGCGGGCGCCGGACCGGCGGCGCCGGCGGCCGAGCGGAGCGTCGAATCCCGCGGCAGCCTGGTCGAGCGCCTGCGGGCGACGATCGAGCGCCGGCGCCGGCCGCTGCTCCTCGGCCTCGCGGCGATCGTGCTGGCCCTCGGCACGCTGCAGGCCCTGCACGGCTCCGGCGCCCGGACGAGCGCTCCGACCGTGTCGCAGGCAACCGCGCCGGCGGATCCCGCCACCACCCAGGCCGTCGCCGCGCTGCCGGCCCAGAAGAGCGTGCCGCCGGTCGTCGCGCCCGCCGGCCTGGCGCCCGAGGCCAAAGCCGCCGCCAGACCCGAGGCGGCCAGATCCGAAGCCGCCAAGCCCGAAGCCGCCAAGCCCGAGCCCGCCAAGCCCGAGGCCGCGGTCGAGCGCGCACCGGATGCGGTCAAGGACATGGTCAAGCCGTCGCTGGCGGGGAAGCCGGTCGCTCCGCGGGTCACCGACATGGCGTCCTTGAGCACCGAGCTCGCCGGCATCCCGTCGGGCGCCTCCTCCCTGCGCCAGGCCGCCCTGGAGGGCGACGGCGCCGCGGTCTACGAGCTTGCCAGCCGCACCGTCGACGGCCGCGGCCTGCCGCGGGACGCGGCGCTCGCCGCCAAGCTGTTCGACCGCCTGGCCGGTGCCGGCTACGCCCCGGCGCAGTACCGCCTCGGCAGCCAGTACGAGAAGGGCCTCGGCCTTGTCCGCGATCAGGACAAGGCCCGGCTGTGGTACGGCCGCGCGGCGATGCAGGGCCATGTCCGGGCGATGCACAACCTCGCGGTGATGCTGGCCGAATCCGGCGCTGCCGGCGGGAAGCCCGATTACGCCTCGGCCGCCAACTGGTTCCGGAAGGCCGCCGAGTACGGCGTGCGCGACAGCCAGTACAACCTGGCGGTGCTGCTCGCCCGCGGCCTCGGCATCAACCAGGATCTCGGCCAGGCTTATGGCTGGTTTGCTGCCGCCGCCGCCCAGGGCGACGACGATGCCGGCCGCAAGCGCGACGAGGTGGCGGGCAAGCTGGCGCCGAAGGACCTGGCGGCGGCCCGCGCCGCGGCCGAGGCCTGGAAGCCCAGGATTTCCGACCCGGCGGTGAACGACCCGCCGCCGGCCCGGACCGAGACCGCCTCCAATCCCGGCGCGATGTCGCTGATCGGCGCGCCGCCGCCCCTCAGCGTCGGCAAGGCGGGCACCGGCAAGGTCTAGGCGGGTCACTTGCATCGGGACAGGCCGACGGGCGCGGATCGGAGGATTCGCGCCCGTCCTGCGTTCGGTGGCGGGCGCGGTTTCCCTTACGGCGAAAACATGGTCTAGATCGCGGCGCCCGCCGCACCGGACCGTCCCGTCGTTGCAGATCTACCTTCCGATCGCCGAGATGCCCGTCAGCGTCCTGCTCCTCATCGGGCTCGGCGCCGCGGTCGGCTTCATCTCCGGGCTGTTCGGCATCGGCGGCGGCTTCCTGATGACGCCGATCCTGATCGTCATGGGCATCCCGCCGGCCGTGGCGGTGGCGACCCAGACCGCCCCGATCGTCGCCTCCTCGACCACCAGCGTGCTGGCGGCGCTCCGCCGCAACGCCCTCGACCTGCGGCTCGGCCTCGTCCTGGTCCTGGGCGGGTTCGTCGGCACCAGCCTCGGCGTCTGGTTCTTCGCCGCGATGCGGCGGGCCGGCCAGCTCGACCTCGTCATCACGGTCGCCTACGTCACCTTGTTCACCATCGTCGGCGGGCTGATGCTCGCCGAGAGCGTCCGGAGCTTCTGGGCCCGCCGGCGCGGCAAGGCGCGGCCGGCCCGGCTCGGCGGCGACCACGCCGCTTACCTGGCCTGGCCGCTGCGGATGCGGTTCCCCCGCTCGCGCCTCTATGCCAGCGTGATCCCGATCCTCGGCCTCGCCCTGTTCGTGGGCTTCGCCGGCGCGGTGCTGGGAATCGGCGGCGGCTTCATCCTGGTGCCGGCCCTGCTCTACCTGATGCGGGTGCCGACCGGCGTGGTGGTCGGCACCTCGCAGTTCCAGATCCTCTGCACCAGCTTCGTCGCGCTGGTGCTGCACGCGGTGCAGAACCAGGCGGTCGACATCGTGCTGGCGGTCATCCTGATCGTCGGCGGGGTGTTCGGGGCGCAGTTCGGCGCCCGGGCCGGCCGCAACCTGCGCTCGGACTATTTCCGCTTCCTCCTCGCCATCCTGGTCCTGGCGGTGGGCCTGCGCTTCGCGGTCGAGTTGGCCTTGCGCCCGGCGGAGCCGTTCTCGATCATGGTGCAGGAGGCGCGCTGATGCGCGTCATCGTCCCACTGCATGCCGGGGCGCTGATGCGCGCCGTTCCCGCCCTTCTTCTCTGCTGGGTGGCCGCAGGAGGCGTGCGAGCGGAATCCCTCGTGGTGAGCCTGTCGTTCAACCGGCTCGCCGTCACCTCGACCTATACCGGCACTTCGGTCGCGGTGTTCGGCGCCATCGAGCGCGACGGGCAGGTGGCGGGGCGCTCCGGCGGCTACGACGTGGTGGTGACGATCCGGGGACCCCGACAGGCGCTGACGGTGCGCGAGAAGGAGGCGCCGGGCCCGGTCTGGGTCAACCGGGCCCAGCAGAAATTCGCCGAGGTGCCGAGCTTCCTGACCGTCCTGTCCTCGCGGCCCCTGGCCGATATCGCCGATCCGGCGACGCGCCGGCGCCTGCGGCTCGGCCTCCAGGCCATCGTCGCCGCCCCCGACCTGACCCTGACGGTTCCGAGCCCGGACGACCCATTCCGCGAGGCGCTGCTGCGCCTGCGCCGGCGCGACCGGCTGTTCACCGAGAGCGAGGCGGGGGTGCGGTTCCTGTCGCCCTCGGTGTTCCGCGCCACCGCGCCGCTTCCAGCGACCGCCCCGGTCGGCGCCTACGACGTCGAGGTGGCGCTGCTCGCCGGCGGCGTGCCGCTGGCGCGGCACGAGGGCCGCTTCGACCTCGTCAAATCGGGGGTCGAACAGGGACTGGCGACGCTCGCCCGCGATTGGTCGCTGGCCTACGGGCTTGCCGTCGGCGTCGTCGCGCTCATCTCCGGCTGGCTCGCCAGCGTGATCTTCCGGAGAGATTGATGCCTCGTACTACGCCTCCTGCCGCTCTGATCCTCGGCGGCGCGGGCCTGATCCCGTTCCTGGGGCTGAGCGCCTTGGTGATCCTCGGCCATTCGCCGTTCGGGCTGGCACCTCGCCCGCTGCTGGCGGCCTACGGCGCCGTCATCGCGTCGTTCCTCGGCGGCCTGCGCTGGGGCGCGGCAGCCGCCTCGCCGGATGGGCGGGGCGCGGATTACGTCGTCTCGGTCGTGCCCTCGCTCATCGCCTGGGCGGCCCTGTTCGCGCCGGCGCCGTGGGACCTGCGGGCGCTGGGCGCCCTGGTGCTCGCCTGGGGCCTCGTGGACCAGGACCTGCCGCGGCGCGGTCTGGTGCCGGCATGGCTCGGGCGGTTGCGGCTGGTCCTGTCGGGGGTGGCCGGGCTGGCATTGCTGGCGGCGGGATTTCTTGAGAACAGCCTCATCTCGGGATGACAACTGATTGGTCAATGTTCCCCGACCTTGCCACGGAATATCGACGGGTGGTCGTTGCCTTCGTATATCCACATCGAGACAGTTTCCCCGGCCCTTGAAAAACCAACGGACCGATAAAAACCAACCGCATCGGCATCCGCTATGATCATGTGTTGATGAAAATCCTCATATCGGGCCTTCATCTGCCGAATGATCTCTTTCCCCACGCCGATGCCATGATAATCAGGCAAAACCAACAAATGAGGGTAGTACACCACGAGGAAGCCATCGGAAATTGCGTTGCCCAAGCCGATCAACTTATCTCCGTCCCAAGCGGAGATGACGTTTTCGGAGCGCCTCAGAGCCTTCTGCAACAATTCCGGCTTTTGCGCCGAAGACCACCCATTTGCTTTGTAAAAATGAACAATATCGCGAATAACAAAATCTTTGGTCGATCGGTAGTCGATAGCGCCCACTCGCCTGCTCCTGACGGCTGGCTTGCCCTCGAGGCACAACGATCATCCGCATCGTCGCCACGTTGGCGGCCGGTCGCGAGAGATCCGATCGCGGAGGACCGCGAGATATCTGCTTCGATGATCGCCGCCCCGAGGCGGACGGGACGCTGTCGCGCCCATTCCTGCCAGTGGCCTCAGATGCCGACGCATCGGACCATTTGCTTCCCGTCGAATTGTCGGTGGCAAAATAAGGATGCGGCGACACTTCGAGAACGGGATCAACGGTCGTCTGCGACGACCGTTGGCGTGTTCAGTCGCGCGTCAGCATCGTCCGGCTGATCGCGAAAACCCGTCCGTCGCCGATCAGGTGCGCGGTGAAGCCGCCGGGGAACAGCTCGTCAAAGGCCTTGTCGCGCACGTTGAGCCCGCCGGTCAGCGATCCGAAGGCCGGCATCACCAGCCGCGTCGCGTCGAGGACGAAGCAGCGGCGGCGCACGGCGCGGCCGCGCATCGCCACCTTGCCGACCGGGTGGAAATGGCCGGCGACCTCGCCCGGCTCTGGTTTCGCCAGAGGCTCGTGCCGGAGCGTCAGGCCGCCGATCGTCAGGGTATCGGCGAAGCGGCCGCCGATACCGTCCTGCACCGCCCGGTCGTGGTTGCCGGAGATCCAGATCCAGTCGCGGCCGTCCTGCAGGGCGGCGATCAGGGCGCGGTCGGCGACGTCGAGGCGGGACGGGCCCTGCGCGTCGTGGAACGAATCGCCGAGGCACACCACCCGGGCCGGGTCGAGGCGGGCCACCGCCTCGTGCAGGCAGGCCAGGGTCTCGCGGGTGTCGTAGGGCGGCAGGAACTGGCCCGAACGGGCGGCGAAGGCCGAGCCCTTCTCCAGGTGCAGGTCGGAGACCACGAGCGTGCGGTGCTCCGGCAGCCACACGCCGCCGCTGAGATCGAGGGCGAGGGTTTCTCCGGCCAGGGTCACGCCAGGGGTCTTGTGGGTCTTCTCGAGCTTCAGCGGCAGCGCCACGGTGTCATCTTTCCTCTCCGGAGCGGGGCGCCCTCCGGTCTGTCCCATCATGCCAGCGCCTCGCCGAGCAGAGCCGCCTCGGCCTCGGCCAGGATCTCGTCCGCGCCTTCGCCGTAGACGCGCTCGCGCCCGATCTCGAGCATCACGTTCACGGCGAGCGGCGAGACCCGGTCGAGGGCCTTGTGGATGATTCGCCCCTGGATGCGCGCAAGCATCATACCGAGGCGGGCCACGTCGAGGAGTCCGGTTGCCGCATCCTGCCGCGCCGCCCGCAGCAGGAGGTGGCCGGGCTGGTGCTTGCGCAGGACGTCGTAGATCAGGTCGGTCGAGATCGTGACCTGCCGTCCGGTCTTGCGCTGGCCCGGATGGCGGCGCTCGATCAGCCCGGCGATCACCGCGCATTGCCGGAAGGTGCGCTTTATCATCGCCGATTCGTCGAGCCACTCCTCGAGGTCGTCGCCGAGCATGTCCTGCGCGAACAGGGCGTCGAGGAAGCCGGGCTCGCGGCCGATGCGCTCGGACAGGTCGCGGGTGCCGAACACCGCGAGGCCGTAATCGTTGGCGGCAAAGCCCAGCGGCCGCATCCCGGCCCGCTCCAGCCGGCGCGTCAGCAGCATGCCGAGCGTCTGGTGGGCGAGGCGCCCCTCGAACGGGAAGCAGGCGAGGTAGTGGCGGTTCGCTCGCGGGAAGGTCTCGACCAGGAGATCGCGCGGCCCCGGCAGCACCGACCGGCGGCGCTGCTGCACCAGGTACTCGGCCACCTGCGCCGGCAGCCGGTCCCACTCGAACGGATCGGCGATGAGCGCCCGCACCCGGGCGGCGAGGAAGGTCGAGAGCGGGAATTTCGAACCGGCATAGCTCGGGATTGCCGGATCGGTACCCGGTGGGCCGCGAGTCACCAGGGCCTCGTCCTCGTGCAGGCCCTCGAAGCGCAGGATCTCGCCGGCGAACAGGAAGGTGTCGCCGACCGTCAGGGTCTCGGCGAAATCCTCCTCGATCTCGCCGAGCACCCGGCCGCCCGCCGGCAGCACGCTGCCGGGCTTGGTGCGGTTGCGCCGCGCGAGCCGCACCTTGACGGTGGTCGATTCGATGATCGTGCCGACATTCATCCGGTACTGCTGCGCCGTCCGGGCGTCGCGCACCCGCCACAGCCCGTCCGGCCCGCGCAGGATCTTGGCGAAGCGCTCATAGGCCCTGAGCGCGTAGCCGCCGGTGGCCACGTAATCGAGGACGAGGAGGAAGTCGTCCCGCGTCAGGTCGGCGTAGGGAGAGGCGGCCCGGACCTCGTCGTAGAGGTTGTCGTCGGAGAACGGCCCGGCGCAGGCCATGCCGAGCACGTGTTGCGCCAGCACGTCGAGGGCGCCGATGCGCGGATCGGGCGTGTCCTGCGCCGCCTCCTCGACGGCGTCGAGGGCGGCGCGGCATTCCAGCATCTCGAAACGGTTGGCGGGGACGAGATAGGCCTTCGACGGCTCGTCCATGCGGTGGTTGGCGCGGCCGATCCGCTGCATGATCCGGCTCGCGCCCTTCGGCGCCCCGATATTGATCACGAGGTCGACGTCGCCCCAGTCGATGCCGAGGTCGAGGGTCGCGGTGCAGACCACGGCCCGGAGCACGCCCGCCGCCATCGCGGCCTCGACCCTCCGGCGCTGGGTGGCGTCGAGGGAGCCGTGATGGAGCGCGATCGGCAGCCCGTCGTCGTTGAGGTTCCACAGCTCCTGGAAGGTGTACTCGGCCTGGAGCCGGGTGTTGACGAAGACCAGGACCAGCTTGTGGCGCCGGATCAGGTCGTAGACCGCCGGCATCGACTGCCACGCCGTATGGCCGGCGAGCGGCAGGGTGCGGCCGGTCTCCAGCATGTGCAGGTCGGCCCGGGCGCCGCCCTGGACGGTGATGAGGTCGGCCAGGGCCGGCGCGGGTACCTGCGGCACCAGGTAGCGGCGCAGGGCGTCGGGCTCGCGCACCGTCGCCGACAGGCCGGTCGTAGCAAGGCCGGGTGCGAGCCGGTGCAGCCGGGCGAGGCCGAGGCTGAGAAGGTCGCCCCGCTTCGAGGTGACGAGGGCGTGAAGCTCGTCGAGCACCACGCGCTTGAGGCCGCGAAACAGCGCGGCCGCCTCGCGGTGGGCGACCAGCAGGGCGAGCTGCTCCGGGGTGGTCAGCAGGATGTGGGGCGGACGGGCGACCTGGCGACTGCGCTTGTGCGACGGGGTATCGCCGGTGCGGGTCTCGATCCGGATCCGCTGCTCGAGCCCGATCTCGGCGACCGGCGCCTCGAGGTTGCGGGCGATGTCGACCGCGAGCGCCTTGAGCGGCGAGATGTAGAGGGTGTGCAGACCACCCTTGCCCTCCTCGCCCGCCAGCTCGACCAGGGTCGGCAGGAAGCCAGCCAGCGTCTTGCCGGCCCCGGTGGGCGCGACCAGCAGGGCCGAGCGCCCGGCCCGCGCGGCGGACAGCAGGGCGAGCTGGTGCGGCCGCGGCACCCAGCCGCGCGCGGCGAACCAGCCGGCGAAGGCGTCGGGGAGGGCGGCGGGATCGGACGGGGACGGTCGGTGGGAGGATTTCTTCGGCACGCCCTGCGATGTAGCGCGCGCGACCGTTTCGTGGGATGGCGGCGGCCTCGAACCGTTCCCGGGAGCGCCGTCGTGGGTCTCGAATGCACGCCCTGGATCACCCTCGACGAGTCCGAGCTCGAGGAGACCTTCGTGCGCGCCTCCGGTCCCGGCGGCCAGAACGTCAACAAGGTCTCGTCCGCGGTGCAGCTGCGCTTCGACGTGCGGCGCTCGCCCTCGCTGCCGAACGCCGTGGCGATCCGTCTGATGAAGCTCGCCGGACGGCGGCTCACGGCGGATGGCGTCCTCGTCATCACCGCGCAGACGCACCGCACCCAGGAGCGCAACCGCGCCGAGGCCCGCGCGCGCCTGGCCGACCTTGTCCGAGAGGCCGCGGTGCCCCCGACCCCGCGCCGCCCGACCCGCCCGACGCTGGCCTCGAAGAAGCGGCGGCTGGAGGAGAAGGGCCGGCGGGGCGACGTGAAGAAGCTCAGGGGCGGCAAGCCGGGGATGGATTAGGGACCGTGCGCCGCGTTCCCGGACGGCACCGCAGCCCCCTGAATCCTGGAGCCGCGCGGTCCAAGCCGGGAGACCATCGCGCCGTAGAGACGGCGACCGCTATGGCCGGCCGCACCGCCATGCGCTGGTGCGACAGCCGGCCGGGACCGGAGAGCGGCCCCGCCCGTCGTCACAGGCGGCTGGGGAAGGCGATCACGGCGTCGACCGTATCCTTGATCGCGCGGCCGGCCGGCGCGAAATCCGGCATCGGCACGCCGAGGAAGCGGGTCGGCTCCTCCGGCTGGGGCGCCGGGGCGGTCTGGGCGGCGGCCGTGCGCTGATGCGGCTCCGGCTTGTCGCGCCGGGCCACCGGCTTATCCGCCGCGGGTTTCTGCGCGGCAGGCTTCACCGCCTCGACCTTGGCCTCGCGGGCGGGAGGCTTGGGCGGGGCCGGCTTCGCAGCGGCGGCCTGGACGGCGCGGGTCGGCGGCAGCGGCGGCGCCTCGCGGGGCGTTGCGACCTGGCGGGGCGTGGCGGCCTCGCGGGGCGTGGCGGCCAAGCGCGGCTTGACCGCCTCGCGGGGCTTGACGTCCTCCCGCGGGGTGGCGGCCTCGCCGGTCGTCACGGGCCCACGGGGCGTCTCCGAGGCCTTCGGCACGGCGGAGGGCATCGGTCTGAACGCGCCGGCGGTACCGGTCGCCGCCACGTCCGAGGCAGGCGACCAGCCCCCCGGCACGGATGCGCCCTGGACCGGGCCGCTGCGGCCGGCAGCGGCCGGGGCGACGGATGTGGGCTTCGGATCGAGCAGGGCGGCCGGCATGACCGGCGGCGACGCCGCGGCGGGGGCGGAGGACGGATCGGCGGGCGCGTTGGCGGGCGGGATCGCCACTTGGCGCACCACCGGAGGAGGCGTCGTCCGGAGGGCCGGAATGCCGTCCTTGATCTCCGGCATGTCGGCGACGCGGCCGAAATGCACCTCGGCCGGTCGCGGCCGCAGCAGGTCGCTGATCATCGGATAGGCCGCGGCGGCGAGGCCGGCGCAGCCGCCGATCCCGATCACCGCCAGGCCCGCCAGCATCGCCGGACGGCCGGGGCGCAGGCGGCGCTCGGGCGAGTCCTGGCGCGGCCGGCGCACCTCGGACGGATCGATCTCGACTGGCATCATGGCGCGGGCTCTCCGACTTTCACCTGCCCTCAACCATGAGGAGAACCGCCGAATCAGGCGTGAAGATGTCGGGGAAAAGCCGCAAGCCTGTGGATAACGTGTCGACGATCTCCGGGAGACGGGTCGGGACCGCGATTGACTCGGCACCGGGCCCGGCGCTTCTGGGGCCGGGGGCGTCCCGGGACGACGCGAGGGCGTGTGCGGAAGAGAGTGATGATCGGGGCCGGCCTGGTCGCGGCGGTCCTGGCGGCCGGAGCCGCCGCGTTCATGCTGAACCACCGGGCCGGCGGCGCGCAGGCGGTGGCGGCCTTCCGGGAAGCGCGGGCCTTCGCGGTTTCCGGCCTGCTCCAGCAGGTCGACGGCCCTTACGCGCTGCTGCTCGGCGATTCCCAGATCGAGCGGCTCTACCTGCCGACCCTGTGCGGCGATCCCGTCGTCAATGCCGCCATCGCCGGCACACGGATTTCCGGTCTGCGGGCGGTGGCCGGCTGGATCGCGCTGCCGCGGCCGCCGGAGACGATCGTGGTGACGATCGGCACCAACGACCTGACGCAGCGCCAGCGCTCCGATCCCGCTCGGGCGACCGCGCAGTTCAGGGACGAGGCCCGCGCCCTGTTCGCCGAACTGGCGCCCCGGGCGCGGCGTGTCGTCGCGACCGCGATCCCACCCTTCGATGCGGCGCGCCCGGGGGTGACCCGATTCTACGATGCCGCCGCCGCCCCGGCCTATTCGGCGATCCTGGCGGAGGAATGCGCCCGGGCCGGCTGCCGCTTCGTCGATCCCTACGGCGCCCTGCGCGAGCCCGCCGCGGCGAGCCGGTCGCCGGACGGCGTCCATCTCGGCCTCGACCGCGCGGCGCGGGACGGCATCGCCGCCCGGCTCGACGCCGTATCCTGCCCCGACCGCCGCGCGGATCGGTCGCGGTGAGCCATGGTCCGCGTGGCTCTCGCCTCGGCTCTCCGCTCCCTCCCGGACTACCGAGCGCGCCGCTGTTGCAACTGCAGATGCGTGGCTTTGTGATCTGAAGCTGTCCCTGCTGGCCGGCATGCGACTCAGGGCTGCGAGGCCGCCACGGCGCCCACGGGGCCGCCCTATTGGCTGTCGCGAGCCAGCAAATGACGCCATGATTTCGCAGGCGACCTGCCAGATCATGGTGACGCGGCGATTTTGCCCGGGAAAGTTTTTAGAGTCCGTCCCGGGCTCTTGGACAAAGCGCGCCCTTAGGTTAGCAGAAGCATGGGTCGGGAATTACCCGATTCGGCTGAGCGTGACCGGTGGCTGACGGGTTGGCGAGGACCACGCCAGGGACGCCGCGAGGGCGCCGGCCTCCCCGGTCCCGGCATGGTCGAGGTGGAGATCTGATGACGGCGCGGACTGCGCATCCGTTCGAAGGCATCCCGGTCGGTGGACCGGATGAAGCCCTCGGCCGTGCGCTGCCGGAGAGCGAGACGGGGATGGCCGGCCTGCCGTCGCGCCTCCTCCTCGACGCTCTGCCGCAGAAGATCTGGATGCTCGACCGCGACGGGATCGTCCAGTTCGCCAACCGGGCGGTGCGGGAGATCGGCTCGAGCCTCGGCGAGCCCGATGGCTGGGACAGCGTGATCCACCCGAAGGATCGCGCCCGGGCGGCGGCGGCGCGCGCCTCCGCGATCAAGTCGGGCCAGCCCTACGACCTGACGATCCGCCTGCGCGACACCAGCGGGCGCTGGCACTGGCACCAGACCGACCTGGTGCCGATCCGCGAGGGGGCCTCCCTCACCGGGTGGATGATGAGCGCCGCCGACGTCGACGACGTCGTCGCCGACAATCAGGCGCTCGAGGCCACCACCAACCTGCTGCTCCTCACCCACAAGGCCGCCGGCGTAGGCCTGTGGGACTGGAACATGCGCACCGGCGCGCTCTCCCTCTCGGCGGAGGGCGCGCGCCTGCACGGCCTCTCGGCCCAGGCCTGCATCATCACCTCCTCGGCCTGGACCAGCCTGGTCCATGCCGACGACCGCGCCATGCTGTGGGACGCGGTGACCAAGGCCGTCACCACCCGTACCCCGTTCTCGGTCGACGTGCGGGTGACGGCGGAGCATGGCGGCGTGCGCTGGATCCAGAGCCTCGGCCGCGTCCTCGACGATGCGCAGGGCCTGAGCGGGCGCATCGTCGGGCTCACCCTCGACATCACCGCCCGCAAGCGGGCCGAGCAATCCCTGGCGAACGCCAAGGAAGGGGCCGAGAAGGCCAACCGGGCGAAGTCGGACTTCCTGGCGATGATGAGCCACGAGATCCGCAACCCGCTCAACGCGGTGCTCGGCTATACCGAATTGATGCTGACCCGCTCGCGCGAGCCCGAGACCCTGCGCCATCTCGCCGCCGTCCAGGAGGCCGGCGAGATCCTGATCCGCGTCGTCGACGACGTGCTCGACGTGGCCCAGATCGAGGCCGGCCAGGTCGCCCTCGACCCGGAGGCCTTCCTCCTCGCCGACCTGCTGGAGGGCACCGCCGCCGTCGCCCGGGGTGCCGCTTCGCGCAAGGGCGTGGCGGTCGAGGTCCTGCGCGACCCCGCGACGCCGACGCTGGTGCTGGGCGATGTCGGGCGCCTACGCCAGGTGCTGCTGAACCTGCTCACCAACGCGGTGAAGTTCACGCCGGCCGGGCGGGTCGTCCTGGCGGTATCGCCGGAGACCGGTCGGGGCGGCGAGGGCCGGCTGCTCTTCACCGTGAGCGATACCGGCATCGGCATGTCGGCGGCGCAGCAGGAGCGGCTGTTCGTGCCGTTCGGCCAGGGCGACGAATCGATCCGCCGCCGCTTCGGCGGCAGCGGCCTCGGCCTGGTGATCTGCCGCCACCTCGTCGAGCTGATGGGCGGTCAGATCGGCGTCACCAGCGAGCCGGGCCGCGGCACCCGGATCTGGTTCGCCGTGATGCTGCCGCCGGCCTGACGACCGTTTCCGTTCCGGCCCGCGAGCGACTATCTATCCCCCATGCAGTGGACGGATGACGGGCTGGTTCTCGGGGCGCGGCGGCACGGCGAGACCGGCGTCGTCCTCGAGCTGATGACGGAGGCGCATGGCCGCCATCTCGGCCTCGTCCATGGCGGGCGCTCGCGCCGGATGCAGCCGGTGCTCCAGCCCGGCAACCTGGTACGGGCTGTGTGGCGGGCGAGGCTCGACGAGGGCCTGGGCGCCTATGCGGTCGAGCCGCTGGAAAGCGCCAGTGCCCGGCTGATCGGCTCGCGCCTCGCCCTCTACGGCATCGGCTACGCCGCCGGGCTGATGCGGCTCCTCCCCGAACGCGATCCCCACCCGGCTTTGTTCGCCGCCGCCCGGGTGCTGATCGAGCACCTGCACGAGCCCGCGGTGGCGCCGGCCCTGATGGTGCGCTTCGAGCTCGCGATGCTCGCCGAGCTCGGCTTCGGCCTCGATCTCTCCGCCTGTGCCGCCACCGGCACCAACGAGTACCTGGCCTACGTCTCGCCGAAGAGCGGGCGGGCGGTCAGCGCCGCCGCCGGCGAGCCCTGGCGCGACCGGTTGCTGGCCTTGCCCGACTTCCTGGTCGACCGGAGCGACCGGCGCGGCCTCAACGTGCCGACCTCCACGGAGGTCAAGCAAGGCTTTACCTTAACGGGTTATTTCCTCGACCAGCACATCTGGGGGCCGCGCGACGTCGCAGAGCCGGAGGAGCGGGTCCGCTTCGTGGCGCTGGGCACCGCCGGGGCCCTGTCGGATCGTTGAATGCACCGTGTGTCGTGCACGGAAAGGTTGTCCATCCGTTCCTGGCAATCGGCGGATGTTCGTGTTATGTTCTGGTCTTGAGACCGCCGAAATCGTGAGTTGACGTCCGCCCATGGGAAAGCCCTTCGAGCCACCCTCCGACCGCGACGGGATCGAGAACGTCGACCTGAAGGCGGCGCTGGAGGAGCGCTACCTCGCCTACGCGCTCTCGACCATCATGCACCGGGCGCTGCCCGATGCCCGCGACGGCCTCAAGCCCGTGCACCGGCGCATCCTGCACGCGATGCGCCTGCTGCGCCTCGACCCCGGCAGCTCGTTCAAGAAATGCGCCCGCGTCGTCGGCGACGTCATCGGTAAATACCATCCCCACGGCGACGTCGCGGTCTACGACGCCCTGGTGCGCCTCGCGCAGGACTTCGCCCAGCGCTATCCGCTGGTCGACGGCCAGGGCAATTTCGGCAACATCGACGGCGACAACCCGGCGGCCCAGCGGTACACCGAGTGCCGGATGACCGAGGTCGCCCGCCTCCTCCTGGAGGGGATGGACGAGGACGCGGTCGATTTCCGCCCGAACTACGACGGGCAGGAGGAGGAGCCGGTCGTCCTGCCGGCGGCCTTCCCGAACCTGCTCGCCAACGGCTCGCAGGGCATCGCCGTCGGCATGGCGACCTCGATCCCGCCGCACAACGTGGCGGAGCTGTGCGAGGCGGCGCTCTACCTGATCGGCCACCGCGACGCGACCTCCGAGCAGCTGACGCATTTCGTCAAGGGACCGGACTTCCCGACCGGCGGCATCGTGATCGATTCGGCGGCCTCGATCGCCGAGGCCTACCGCACCGGCCGCGGCGGCTTCCGGGTGCGGGCGCGCTGGCAGAAGGAGGATCTCGGCCGCGGCACCTGGGCGGTCGTCGTCACCGAGATCCCCTACGGCGTGCCGAAGGCCCGGCTGATCGAGAAGATGGCCGAGCTTCTCCAGGAGAAGAAGCTGCCTCTGCTGGCCGACGTGCGCGACGAATCGGCCGAGGACGTGCGGGTGGTGCTCGAGCCGCGCTCGCGCACCGTCGATCCCGTCGTGATGATGGAATCGCTGTTCCGGCTCACCGAGCTGGAGAGCCGCATCTCCCTCAACATGAACGTGCTGGTCGGCGGGACGGTGCCGCGGGTGATCGGCCTGGCCGAGGCCCTGCGCGAATGGCTCGACCATCGCCGGGTCGTGCTGCAGCGCCGCTCGCGCCACCGCCTCGCCCAGATCGAGCGCCGGCTCGAGATCCTCGGCGGCCTGCTCATCGTCTATCTCGACCTCGACCGGGTCATCCAGATCATCCGCGAGGAGGACGAGCCGAAGGCCGAGCTGATCCGGGTCTTCGAACTCACCGAGTTGCAGGCCAACGCCATCCTCGACACCCGCCTGCGCTCCCTGCGCAAGCTCGAAGAGATGGAGCTGAAGCGCGAGCACGAGACGCTGACCGCCGAGAAGGCCGATCTCGACGGGCTGCTCGGCTCCGACGACCGGCAGTGGAAGGCGATCACCAAGCAGATCCGCGAGGTGCGCAAGACCTACGGCCCCGAGACCCCGCTCGGCCGCCGCCGCACGACGCTCGAGAACCCGCCCGACACCTCCGGCATCGATTTCTCGGAGGCGATGGTCGAGCGCGAGCCGATCACCGTGATCGTGTCGCAGAAGGGCTGGATCCGGGCGCTGAAGGGCCACGTCGCCGACCTCTCGGCCGTGCAGTTCAAGGGTGACGACGCCCTGAAGATCGGCTTCCCGACCGAGACGACCGCCAAGATCCTGGTGCTCGCCTCGAACGGCAAGGTGTTCACGCTCGACGCCGCCAAGCTCCCGGGCGGGCGCGGCGTCGGCGATCCGGTCCGCCTGATGGTCGACATGGACGAGGGCTCGGAGATCGTCACCGTCTGGGCCCACAAGCCCGGCGTGAAGCTCCTGCTCGCCACCACCGACGGTCGTGGCTTCGTCACCCCGGCCGATGGTCTCGTCGCCAATACGCGCAAGGGCAAGCAGGTGATCGGCCTCGACGAGCCGGCGACGGCGAGCCTCGTCGTCGAGGTGGGGGAGGGCGACCACGTCGCGGCCTGCGGCACCAACCGCCTGCTGACCGTCTTCCCGCTCGCCGAGATCCCCGAGATGGTCCGCGGCAAGGGCGTGCGGCTGCAGAAGTACCGCGACGGGACCCTGGAATCGGTGACGATCTTCCGCCTCGCCGACGGCCTGACCTGGCCCGACAGCGCCGGGCGCACCCGCACCGTGACCGGCGAGGAGCTGGCGAAGTGGGTCGGCCACCGTGGCACCGCCGGCACGATGGCGCCGCGGGGCTATCCCAAAGCCGGCCGCCCGTGACCGGGGCCCGGATCGCGCATGGCGGGCGGGCTGCAACCCCAAGGAGAGGGTACCCGAGAGGGTGAGGAGGAGAGCGACGAGGAGCGCCAGCGGGCCCGGCTCGCCCGCGACATCCTCGTCCACAACGAGCAGGTGAAGCTCACGGCCAATCTGATGAATATCGGGGCGGCCGGCTTCACCATCACGGGCATCGTCGCGCCGCTCACCGCCGCCATGGCGACGACGGGCCGCGTCACTGCGCCCGCCCTCGCGCTGATGGTCGTTTGGTTCGTGCTCGGCGTTGGTCTACACTTCGGTGCGAGGCTGACGTTGACGAACCTGCGATGATGAGCCTGACGACCTACGCTCTGGTCCTGGTGCCCTGCTTGGTCGGTGCGGCCGCCCTGATCGGCGTGATGGCCTCGCGCCGGTCGGCCGCCCGGCTCGACCGGCGCGCGGCGGCGATCGAGGCGGAGGCATCGCCACCTCAGCGGCCGCGGGTGCATCCGGAGGCGATGCGGCGGGTCGTTGGGCGCTGATCGACGGTCAGAGGGCCGGCGACCTCTACAAGGTCGGGATGCAGCTCAAGGACCAGCGCCCGCAATGCGCGCAGGAGGGCATCATGCTGGGGTTTCCAGCGCTACGATCTGCTCGAACGTGCCGATTGGCTCTGCCATGCACGACCATTGCCAAGCTCTCGCCCCGCCCGCGAGCGATGATCCGGTCGAGCATCCCGGCCGGACACTCCGCCATGGCGTCACGCGCGCTGAGCCGACTCGTCATGAGGCAGCGCGAGGCCTGAAATCAGTCAACTGCCCTCGGGCAGGGAACGCCGGGCTGGCAAGCCCAGTCTAAACCCACTGCCCCATGGCCCCCTCCGCCGCCCGGCGGATCGCCGTGATGTTGGCGCCGTAAGCCTCGCGGCCGCCCTTGAAGGTGGCGGAGCCGGCCACGAGGGCGTTCGCCCCCGCCGCCACGACGGCCGGCGCCGTCTCCGGCGTCACGCCGCCATCGACCTCGATGTCGATGTCGCGGCCGGCGGTCATGGCGCGTACGCGCGACACCGTCTCGCAGACCGAGCCGATGAAGCTCTGGCCGCCGAAGCCCGGATTGACCGTCATGCACAGAACGAGGTCGACCATGTCGAGCACCGGCTCGACGAGGCTGGCCGGCGAGCCCGGGTTGATCGCCACGCCGGCCTTCTTGCCGAGCGCCCGGATGGTCTGGAGCGAGCGGTGCAGGTGGGGACCGGCCTCGGCATGGACGGTGATGATGTCGGCGCCGGCCTCGGCGAAGGCCTCGAGGTAGGGATCGGCCGGGGCGATCATCAGGTGGACGTCGAACACCGCCGTCGTGTGCGGGCGCAGCGCCTTCACCACGACGGGGCCGAAGGTGATGTTCGGCACGAAGTGGCCGTCCATCACGTCGATATGGACCCAGTCGGCCCCGGCCGCGACCACGTCGCGGACTTCCTCGCCGAGCCGCGCGAAATCGGCCGACAGGATCGAGGGGGCGATTACCAGCGGACGGGTCATGGCAGGCCTCTCAAGACGCGCAAAAGGCCAGGGTTCTCACCCCAGCCCCGCGCAGACACAGGTCTTGTGATGAACGATCAGCGCCGGCGGAACTGGCTGCCGCCGCGGAACGGCGGACGCGGGCCCGAGGAACGCTCGTCCTTGTGGCGGAACACCAGACGACCCTTCTCCAGGTCGTAGGGCGACATCTCGACGGTGACCCGGTCGCCGGCCAGAGTCTTGATGCGGTTCTTCTTCATCTTGCCGGCCGTGTAGGCCACGATCTCGTGGCCCTGGTCGAGCTGCACGCGGTACCGTGCGTCCGGCAGGATCTCGAGCACGAGACCGTCGAACTGCATCAACTCTTCTTTCGCCATTCACACTCTCCACCCGGGTCGCCGTCGCGGTCGGCGCCACCGGGAGTCATCTTCATCGATTGGTCGCGACGCGGCCGGCCGTACGGGTGCTCGGCCGAGATGCCGGGCGCGCTGATGGCCTTGTAACGCTCGCTGTGCATGTAAGGTGAGGCGAAGGGACGCGCAAGCCGCGCTTGTGACGCACGCACGGCTTCGTCAACGGAAAAAGGCCCGGCGCGCGCGGCGCCGGGCCGATCCGGCGAGGCCGGTTCTTACTGGGTCAGCTCGTTGCCGGTGTAGTCGATCCGGCCGTCGCCACCCTTCTTCCACATGTACATCACGTAGTCGGGACGGGTGATGTCACCCTTCTTGTCGTACGAGATGTCGCCGATCACGGTCTTGAACGGCTTGCCCTCGTGCATGTAGGCCGCGACCTTCTTGCCATCGGTCGACTTGGTGGCCGTCATGGCGTCCTTGAGGATCTGCACGGCGGCGTAGGAGTAGAGGGTGTAGGCCTCGGGGTCGATGTTCTTGGCCTTGAAGGCCGCGACCGCGTCCTTGGCGTTGGGGTTCTTGCGGGCATCCGGCGCGAAGGTCATCAGCGTGCCGTCGGCGCCGGGGCCGGCGATCTGGGCGTATTCCTTGTCGGTGATGCCGTCGCCGCTCATCAGCGGAGCGTTGAGGCCCTGGTCGCGCATCTGGCGCACGATCAGGCCGGCCTCGGTGTGCAGGCCGCCGTAATAGACCACGTCGGCCTTGGCCTGCTTCAGCTTCGAGACGAGCGCCGAGTAATCCTTCTCGCCCGGGTTGATGCTCTCGAACAGGACGTCCTTGCCGCCCTTGGCCTTCAGGGCCTTCAGGGTCTCGTCGGCGAGGCCGCGGCCGTACGGGGTCTTGTCGTTGACGAACGCGATGTTCTTGCCCTTGAACTTCTCCGCCAGGTAGGTGCCGGCGACCGCGCCCTGCTGGTCGTCGCGGCCGCAGGTGCGGAACGTGTTCCACAGCTTGCGCTCGGTGTATTTCGGGTTGGTCGAGGCCGGGGTGATCTCGACGATGCCGGACTCGGCGTAGACGTCGGAGGCCGGGATCGAGACGCCGGAGTTGAAGTGGCCGACCACGGCCTTCACGCCCTCGGCGGCGAACTTGTTGGCGACCGAGACGCCCTGTTTCGGGTCGGAGGCGTCGTCGCCGATGACCAGGACGATCTTCTGGCCGTTGATGCCGCCGGCCTTGTTGATGTCCTCGACGGCCTGCTCGGCGCCGTTCTTGAGCTGGGCGCCGAAGGCGGCGTTGGGGCCGGTGATCGGGCCGGCCACGCCGAGCTTGATCTGGGCCTGCGCCGATCCGGCGAAGGCAAAGGTGGCCGCGAGGGCGAAGCCGGCCAGTAGCGTGCGCTTCATCTCTATACTCCTCTGGATCGACGGTCACGTCGGGCTCGCGGGCCCTTTCGGACGGGAGACCGGGGCTCAGGCGGGCCCCGGATCGGTGCGGCCGGAGCATCCGGCTCCGGCGCGGTTCGCAAATCCCGCGCCTGTCATCGAGCGCGGGGCAGGGGGCGTCAGACGCCGGCCTTTTTTCAGGCTTGGGCGCCGGCCTTGGCTCGCCAGGACAGCGGCCCGCTACGCTCGTAGAGCCAGCGGTACTGCGTCGTCATCTGCCGGGCGCGGGTCGCGCGGTAGCCAAGGGAGCCGATGATCAGCAGCACGATCGTGTCGACGACGTAATAGTGCGGCGACAGGAGCATGCCCTCGAACAGGGCGTGATGGATGAAGCGCACGGCGAAGCCGAGCAGCAGGAGCGAGACCACGGCCTGCCAATACGGCTTCCAGCCGAGCGCGATGCCGCGCCCGATCATCCAGGCCATCCAGCCGCCCATCACCACGGTGACGAGCAGGAACAGCCAGATCGTGCTCTCCTCGTAGAGGATCCCCTGCATCAGTGCCGTCCCCCCTCGAGATAGGCCGCCTTCACCGACGGGTCGTCGAGGAGCTGCTTGCCGGTGCCCGACATGGTGATGGTCCCCGTGACCATGACGTAGCCGCGATGCGCCAGCTTGAGGGCGTGGTAGGCGTTCTGCTCGACGAGGAACACCGTCATGCCGTCGCGCTCGTTGAGCTCCTTGATCGCCGAGAAGATCTGCTTGACGATCAGCGGCGCCAGGCCGAGCGACGGCTCGTCGAGGAGCAGGAGCCGCGGCCGGCTCATCAGGGCGCGGGCGATCGCCAGCATCTGCTGCTCGCCGCCCGACATCGTGCCGCCGCGCTGGTAGAGCCGCTCCTTGAGCCGCGGGAACATCACGCAGACCCGCTCCAGGTCCTGCTCGAAATGGGCGCCGCCATTGACGGCCGCCCCCATCTGCAGGTTCTCGTAGACGGTCATGCGGGGGAAGATCCGCCGTCCCTCCGGCGATTGCGCCAGGTTGAGGCGGGCGATCTCGTGGGTCGGCATCTTGGTGATGTCGCGGCCCGCATAGGTGATGCTGCCCTCGCGCGCCCGGGGGCTGCCGAAGATCGTCATCATCAGGGTCGACTTGCCGGCCCCGTTGGCGCCGATCAAGGTGACGATCTCGCCCTCGTTGACGTCGAGATCGACGCCTTTCAGCGCGATGATGTTGCCGTAATAGGTCTTCACCCCCCGCACCGTGAGGAGCGGCGCCCGGGAGCCGGCGGCCCGGGCACGGGTCTCGTCCTGGAGGACGTTGATGCCGGCGACGCTCATACACCCACCTCCGCCTCGACCTGCTCCACCTCGTCGTCCTCGACGCCGAGATACGCGGCGATGACGCTCTGGTCGCTCTGGATCTCCGTCGGCGTGCCGTCGGCGATCTTGGTGCCGTAATCGAGCACCACGACGTGGTCGGAGATCTCCATCACCACCGACATGTCGTGCTCGATCAGCAGGACCGAGGTGTCGTGGTCGTCGCGGATCGCCCGCAGGAGATCGTTGAGCAGCAGCGATTCGCGCGGGTTGAGGCCCGCCGCCGGCTCGTCGAGGCAGAGCAGGACCGGATCGGTGCACATGGCGCGGGCGATCTCGAGCCGGCGCTGGTCGCCATAGGGCAGGGCGCCCGCCGGATCGTCGGCGCGGTGCATCAGGTGGATGCGCTCCAGCCAGTCCTTGGCCCGCTCGACCGCCGCCTTCTCGGCCCGGCGATAGGCCGGCAGGCCGAGGAGCCCCGCGATGGTGAAGCCGGAGGCCAGCATCAGCGGGTTGTGCTGCGCCACCAGCAGGTTCTCCAGCACGGTCATGCCGGTGAACAGGCGGATGTTCTGGAAGGTGCGGGCGACCCGCGCGTTCCGGTTCACCGCGTAGCCCGGCAGCTGCTCGAGCAGGAACTCGGCGCCGTCGCGGTGGCGCAGGGTCATCATGCCTTCGGTCGGCTTGTAGAAGCCGGTGATGCAGTTGAAGACCGTGGTCTTGCCGGCGCCGTTCGGGCCGATCAGCGCGGTGATGTCGCCGCGGCCGACCCGGAACGACAGGTCGTTGACGGCGACGAGGCCGCCGAAGCGCATGGTGACGTGGTCGACCGTCAGGACCGGATCGGCCATGCGGGGGGAGGCGAAAGAGGAAGACATCAGCCGTGACCCTCCTTCACGAGGGAGCCCGAGATGCGCTTGCGCTCCTTGAGCACGATCGAGGGCGCGCGTTCCGAGATCAGGCCGCGGGGACGCCAGATCATCATGATCACCATGGCGAGGCCGAACAAGAGCAGGCGGTACTCGTTCGGGTCGAAGCCGTCGCCGAACACCGCCTTGAGGAAGCCGAGGTTGCGCAGCATCTCCGGCCCGCCGACCATCGCCACCGCGGCGACCGCGACGCCGATCTGCGAGCCCATGCCGCCGAGCACCACGATCGCCAGGATGATCGCGCTCTCGAGGAAGTTGAAGCTCTCTGGGCTGACGAAGCCCTGGCGCACCGCGAAGAACGAGCCGGCGAAGCCGCCGAACATCGCGCCGAGGGCGAAGGCGGTGAGCTTGGTGTTGGTGGTGTTGATGCCGAGCGAGCGGCAGGCGATCTCGTCCTCGCGCAACGCCTCCCAGGCCCGGCCGATCGGCAGGCGGCGCAGCCGCAGCGTCACGCCGTTGGTGATCAGCGCCAGCACCAGGATCAGGTAGTAGAGGAAGATGACCCGGTGCATCGGGCTGAAATCGAGCCCGAACTTAGCCGCGAACCCGTCCTCGTCCGCCGTGAACGGCACGCCGAAGAAGGTGGCGCGGGGAATCGACGAGATGCCGGCGGCGCCCCCGGAGAAGTCGGTCCAGTTGATCAGCACGAGGCGGATGATCTCGCCGAAGGCCAGCGTCACGATGGCGAGGTAGTCGCCGCGCAGGCGCAGGACCGGAAAGCCCAGCACCATGCCCCACAGGCCCGCGAACAGGCCGGCAAGCGGCAGGCAGATCCAGAACGACAGGCCGAACACCGTCGACAGCAGCGCGTAGGAATAGGCGCCGACGGCGTAGAAGGCGACGTAGCCGAGATCGAGCAGGCCCGCGAGCCCGACCACGATGTTGAGGCCCCAGCCCAGCATCACGTAGGTGAGGATCAGGATGCCGAGGTCGATCCAGTAGCGCGATTCGCCCAGGCCTCCGGTACCGAGCACCGCGAGCAGCGGGAAGGCCAGCGTCACCCCGAGGAAGGCGGGGAGGGCGTAGCTGGACAGCTTCTGGGAGGCGTTCGGCGTCGCGTCCACGGCCTCCGTCGCCTGGGTCGGCGACGGGGTCAGCGCCCGGCGGGCATCGCGGTTGGCGAGGATCATCCGCTGGGCCAGCCGCCCGACGAAGACGAGGCCGCACAGGATCGCCACCAGGCCCCAGCGCGGGACGAGGTCGAGGGCGGAGGTCTGGCTCAGATCGGTGCGGAAGGCGACGATCGGGACGCAGAGGCCGAAGGTGACGAGCGCGAACAGCGCCGCATCCTTGACGATCGCCGCCATGTCGGTCGCGGCGCGGTCGGCGGCGTTGGGCGCCGCGAGGGTCGGGGCCGGAGTCGCCATCAGACCTTCTCGACCTCGGGCCGGCCGAGGATGCCGGACGGCATGAAGATGAGCACGATGGCGAGGATCGAGAACGCCGCCACGTCCTTGTATTCGATGGAGAAATACGCCGACCAGAAGGTCTCGACGAGGCCGATGAGGAGGCCGCCGAGCACCGCGCCGGGCAGGCTGCCGATGCCGCCGAGGACCGCCGCCGTGAAGGCCTTGACGCCGGGGGTGAAGCCGTCGGCGAAGGACACGACGCCATAATACAGGAGGTACATCGTGCCGGCGACCGCCGCCAGCGCCGCGCCCAGCACGAAGGTCAGCGAGATCGTGCGGTCGACGTCGATGCCCAGAAGTGCCGCCATCTTGCGGTCCTGCTCGCAGGCGCGCTGCGCCCGTCCGAGCGGCGTCTTCTGCACCAGGTACCAGAACCCGGCGAGCAGCACGACCGTCGTCAGCATGATGATGATCTGCTTGTAGGAGAGCGCGACGGCATAGCCGTTCTCGCCGGTCCACAGGGTGATCACCTCGCGCATCATCGGCGGGGTCGGCTTGTTGCGGGCGTCCTGCACCACCTGGACGAAGTTCGACAGGAAGATGGAGACGCCGATCGCCGAGATCAGCGGCGCCAGGCGGAACGAGCCGCGCAACGGCCGGTAGGCCACGCGCTCGATCGCCCAGCCCCACAGGGCGGTCAGCACCATCGCGCAGATCAGGACGATCAGCAGGGCCAACGCGATCGACGAGATGCCGAGCCAGGTCGTGACGATCAGGAAGGTGATCAGTGCGATGAAGGCCGAGAGCATGAATACGTCGCCATGGGCGAAGTTGATCATGCCGATAATGCCGAACACCATCGTGTAACCGATGGCGATGAGGCCGTAGATCGACCCCAGCGTCAGCCCATTGATGAGCTGCTGCGCGAAGACCTCCATGCGGTCACGTTCTCCGTTCGCGGGCCTGTGACCCGTGCCTCCCTGGCCGCGCCCCGTCATCCGGGTGTCACGGCCATCCCTTGCGACGAGGCTTAGCAAGCACCGCACCACTCGACAATCCGCCGTTGCCGGGCGGGTGCGCGAAAGACCGTCTGGCCCTGCGGCAATCGCTCCGCTAGCCTCGCGGCGACGCCGATTTCCAATGACGGGGGAGCGCCGCGATGGCGATGACGATGACCGGCGAGGTCGTGCTGCCGGCCGACCAGCAGACCGTGTGGGAGAAGCTGAACGATCCCGAGGTGCTCAAGCGCTGCATCCCGGGCTGCGAGAGCCTCGAGAAGGTTGGGGACAACGAGCTCCAGGCATCGGCCAAGATCGCGGTCGGGCCGGTGAAGGCGACGTTCAAGGGCAAGGTGACGCTCACCGATATCGACCCGCCGAACGGCTACCGCATCACCGGCGAGGGCCAAGGCGGCGTCGCCGGCTTCGCCAAGGGTGGGGCGGTGGTGCGGCTGGAGCCCGCCGAGGGCGGCCAGACCAAGATGACCTACGACGTCGAGGCCAGCGTCGGCGGCAAGATCGCCCAGCTCGGCGGCCGGCTGATCAACGGCGTGGCGAAGAAATACGCCGACAATTTCTTCGACACGTTCGCCAAGGAGGTTCAGGGCGACGCCGCGGGCGAGTCCTCGGCCGCCTGAGCGGGCCTTCGATCGCCCGCGATCAACTTGCTGCGAGGCGAATGGGCAGGATGCCGGAAACCGGGCGAAAACGGCCGGTTTCCGCGCCAAAAAGTCGGCGCGCCGCGCCTTGACCGGCGCTTCAGGCCGGTTGACACTCGAATTCGAGCGATTCCAGAAAGGCAGGCCGGCCCGGCCACCACGAGCGACAGGGTCCGACGGACAGGACCCGCGGGTCTTCGGCCAAGAAGCCTTTGGGCCAGGAGGAGGACGTCACCCATGAGCACTGTCAGCCTGACGGTGAACGGTAAGGCCGTGACCGCCGACATCGATCCGCGCACGCTGCTGGTGCAGTACCTGCGCGAGACCCTTCGCCTCACCGGCACCCATGTCGGCTGCGACACCAGCCAGTGCGGGGCCTGCGTCGTCCATCTCGACGGCGAGGCGGTCAAGGCCTGCACCGTGCTGGCCGTGCAGTGCGACGGCCGCTCCGTCACCACCATCGAGGGTCTGGCCTCCGGCGGCGAACTGCACCCGATGCAGGCGGCCTTCCGCGAGCATCACGGGCTCCAGTGCGGCTACTGCACCCCCGGCATGATCATGACCGCCGTCGACCTGGTGCGCCGCAAGGGGAGCGCCCTCGACGAGCAGACCATCCGGCACGAGCTGGAGGGCAACATCTGCCGCTGCACCGGCTACCACAACATCGTGAAGGCGATTGCGTCAGGCGCCGAGAACATGGCGGCCGAGCCGCAGAAGGTCGCGGCGGAGTAGCGGAACGCCCAACCCTCCCCCGTCTGCGGGGGAGGGTGCCCCACGGAGTGGGGCGGGAGAGGGGCAGCGCGGCGCTGGTCCAGTGAGTGCCCGTCAGCGCGGTTCACTCCTTTCCGGAAGCGTCGTCCCCCTCTCCCGACCCGGCCTCACGGCCGGGCCACCCTCCCCGGCAGAGGGGGGAGGGTTCACGACCTGCGCCACACCAAGAAATCGTCCGCGCCATCCGGACCAAGAAGACCACGCCACCAGACCGAGGCCGGCCTCGAACCCCGACGCGCCGGCCCGCGAGGCCAGATCCGGGAGAGACACGCATATGACCGCCACCGGCATCGGCGCCTCGGTGCGCCGCAAGGAAGACCAGCGCTTCATCACCGGCAAGGGCCGCTACGTCGACGACTACAACCGTCCGGGTCAGGCCTATGCCTATTTCCTGCGCTCGCCCCACGCCCATGCCACGATCCGCGGCATCGATACGGCGGCGGCCGCGGCGATGCCCGGGGTGGTCGGCATCCTGACCGGCGAGGACCTGGCGGCCGACAAGGTCGGCGGCCTGATCTGCGGCTGGATGATCCATTCCAAGGACGGCACGCCGATGAAGGCCGGGGCGCATCCGGCGCTCGCGCAGGGCAAGGTGCGCTATGTCGGCGACCACGTCGCGGTGGTGATCGCCGAGACCCTGGCCCAGGCCAAGGACGCCGCCGAGGCGATCAGCGTCGATTACGACCTGCTCCCGGCGGTGGTCGAGACCGCCAAGGCGGCGGGTGCCGGCACGGTGGTCCACGACGTCGCCCCCGACAACACCGTCTTCAACTGGCATCTCGGCAACCAGTCCGACGTCGACGCGGCCTTCGCCCGGGCGGCGCACGTCACCAAGCTCGACATCGTCAACAACCGCCTGGTGCCGAACCCGATCGAGCCCCGCGCGGCGGTCGGCGAGTACGACGAGGCCGAGGAGGCCTTCACCCTCTACACCACGAGCCAGAACCCGCACGTCGCCCGCCTCGTGCTCTCGGCCTTCATCGGCATCGCGCCGGAGAACAAGCTGCGGGTGGTGGCGCCGGATGTCGGCGGCGGCTTCGGCTCGAAGATCTTCATCTACGCCGAGGAGACGGTCTGCGTCTGGGCGGCGAAGAAGGTCGGCCGGCCGGTGAAGTGGACCAGCGACCGCACCGAGGCGTTCCTGTGCGATGCCCACGGCCGCGACCACGTCACCCATGCCGAGCTCGCGATGGACGAGGGCGGCAAGATTCTGGCGCTCAAGGTCCACACCATCGCCAATCTCGGCGCCTATCTCTCGACCTTCTCGTCGTCGGTGCCGACCTATCTCTACGCGCCGCTCCTGTCGGGCCAGTACAACATTCCGGCGATCTATTGCGAGGTGGATGGGGTCTACACCAACACCGCGCCGGTCGACGCCTATCGCGGGGCCGGGCGGCCGGAGGCGACCTTCGTCATCGAGCGGCTGGTCGAGGTCGCGGCGCGCGAGCTGAACCAGGACCCGTCGAAGTTCCGGCGCAAGAACTACGTCAAGAGCTTCCCGCACCAGACTCCCGTCATCATGATGTATGACGGCGGCGACTATTCCGCCTCCCTCGACAAGGCGCTGGAGATCGCCGACCACAAGGGCTTCGCCCGCCGCCGGCGCGAGAGTGCCCGCAACGGCAAGCTCCGCGGCATCGGCTTCTCGTCCTACATCGAGGCCTGCGGCATCGCCCCGTCGCAGGCGGTGGGGTCGCTCGGCGCCGGGGTGGGCTTGTGGGAATCGGCCGAGGTGCGGGTGAACCCGACCGGCTCGATCGAGGTGCTGACCGGCTCGCACAGCCATGGCCAGGGCCACGAGACCACCTTCGCCCAGCTCGTCTCCGACCGGCTCGGCGTGCCGATCGAGAGCGTCACGATCGTGCATGGCGACACCGACAAGGTGCAATTCGGCATGGGCACCTACGGCTCGCGCTCCGGCGCGGTCGGCATGTCGGCCATCGCCAAGGCGATCGACAAGGTGGTGGCCAAGGGCCGCAAGGTCGCGGCCTACGCGCTCGAAGCCGGCGAGGACGACATCGAGTTCAAGGACGGCCGCTTCTCGGTCGCCGGCACCGACAAGTCGCTGGCGTTCGGGGAAGTGGCGCTGCAAGCCTACGTCGCCCACAAGTTCAGCGGCGCGCAGCTCGAGCCGGGCCTGAAGGAGGGGGCGTTCTACGATCCCACCAACTTCACCTTCCCGGCCGGGATGCACATCTGCGAGCTCGAGGTCGATCCGGATACCGGCGTCGTCACCATCGAGAAGTTCACGGCGGTCGATGATTTCGGCAACGTCATCAATCCGATGATCGTGGAAGGCCAGGTCCATGGCGGCATCGCGCAGGGCGTCGGCCAGGCGCTGTTCGAGGGCGCGCTCTACGATTCCGACGGCCAGCTCGTCACCGCGAGCTTCATGGATTACCGCATGCCGCGGGCAGCCGACCTGCCCTCGTTCGAGGTCGGCATGACGGTCACGCCGTGCCCGTCGAACCCGCTCGGCATCAAGGGCTGCGGCGAGGCCGGCGCCATCGCGGCCCCGGCCGCCGTGATGAACGCGCTCACCGACGCGCTCGGCCACGAGAATATCGCGATGCCGGCGACGCCGCTGGCGGTGTGGCGGGCGGCGCAAGCCAGCCCCCACCTGCGCCCGGAAGCCGCCGAATAAGATCAGTCTGGAGAGCCCCATGTACGCTTTCGCCTATCACCAGCCGACCAGCCTCAAGGAAGCCGTGAGCCTGCTCGCCGGCGAGGACGCCAAGCTCGTCGCCGGCGGTCACACCCTGATCCCGACGATGAAGCAGCGGCTGGCTGCCCCCGGCACGCTGATCGACCTCGGCAAGGTGCCGGATCTCGTCGGCATCGAGCGCAGCCCGCGCTCGATCACCATCGGCGCCATGACCACCCACGGCGCGGTGGCCGATTCGACCGACGTGCAGGAGGCGATTCCCGCGCTGGCCGAACTCGCGGCGCTGATCGGCGACCCGGCGGTGCGCCACCGCGGCACGATCGGCGGCTCGGTCGCCAACAACGATCCGGCGGCGGATTACCCGGCGGCGTGTCTCGCGCTGGGTGCCACGATCAGCACCAACAAGCGCAAGCTCAGCGCGGAGGAGTACTTCACCGGCCTGTTCGAGACGGCGCTGGAAGAGGGCGAGATCGTCACCGGCGTGTCGTTCCCGATCCCCCACAAGGCGGCCTACGAGAAGTTCCGCAACCCGGCCTCGCGCTACGCCCTCGTCGGCGTGTTCGTCGCCAAGCGCCCGAGCGACATCCGGGTGACGGTGACGGGGGCAGGGTCGAACGGCGTGTTCCGCTGGACCGAGGCCGAGGAGGCCCTGGGGAAGCGCTTCGCCGCGAAGTCGCTGGAGGGGATGTCGCCGGCGGCGGACGGGCTCAACAGCGACATCCATGCCGACGCGGCCTATCGCGCCCACCTGATCGGCGTGATGGCGCGCCGCGCCGTGCAGAAGGCGGCGGATCGCTAGGACGCGACGCTCAACCCTCCCCCCTCTGCGGGGGAGGGTGTCCGGCGGAGCCGGGCGGGAGCGGGGCAGCACGACGCCGATCCAGGGATCTGCCTTCATGAGGGCCGCGACCTTTCCGGAAACGTGGTTCCCTCTCCCGAACCCTGCCGACGCCAAGGCAAGCTTCCCCGCGGAGGGGTAGGGACTGGATCGGCGCCGCTCCGCTCCAATATCAAAGCCGTGAACGCCCCCGGCGGACGCCACCCACGCCTTGCGAGAAGCCCCCTCCGCCGAATGACCCTGTCTCCGTCGACCCTCCCCACCTCCATCGACGCCACCCAGGCGCTGCTCACTTCGGCCGGCTACGTCGCCGACCGGGCGCTGTCCACCGTGGTGTTCCTGTCGCTCAAGCTGCAGCGGCCGCTCTTCCTCGAAGGCGAGGCCGGGGTCGGCAAGACCGAGATCGCCAAGGTGCTGGCGAAGTCCCTCGGGCGGCCGCTGATCCGGCTGCAATGCTACGAGGGGCTCGACGTCGCGGCCGCGGTCTACGAGTGGAACTATGCCGGCCAGATGATGGCGATCCGCCTCGCCGAGGCCGGCGGCGCCGTCGATCGCGAGCGGCTGGAATCGGAGCTGTTCTCCGAGCGCTACCTGATCCGCCGGCCGCTGCTCCAGGCGCTGGAGCCCGGCGCGGGCGGCGCCCCGGTGCTGCTGATCGACGAGCTCGACCGCACCGACGAGGCCTTCGAGGCCTTCCTGCTCGAAGTGCTGTCCGATTTCCAGGTCACGATTCCCGAACTCGGTACGATCCGCGCGCCCGAGCCGCCGCTGGTGATCCTGACCTCGAACCGCACCCGCGAGATCCACGACGCGTTGAAGCGCCGCTGCCTCTATCACTGGGTCGATTACCCGGACGCGGAGCGCGAGTTGCAGATCCTGCGCACCCGGCTGCCCCACGCACCCGAGGCCCTGTCGCGGGACGTGGTCGCCTTCGTGCAGGCGATCCGCAAGGAAGACCTGTTCAAGGCGCCGGGCGTCGCCGAGACGCTGGATTGGGCGACCGCCCTGGTCGAGCTCGACGCCGTCGCCCTCGACCCGACGCTGGTCATCGACACGCTCGGCGTGCTGCTGAAGTACCAGGACGACATCCAGGCGATGCAGGGCGGGCGGGCGAAGGCGCTGCTCGACGAGGTGCGGTCCTCCGCCGGATGAGCGAGAGCCCCGCAGGCTCCGGCCGGCTTCCCGACAACATCGCGTATTTCGCGAGGGCCTTGCGTGCCGCCGGCGTCCCGGTCGGGCCCGGCGACGTGCTCGATGCCGTCGCGGCGGTCGAGGCCGCCGGCATCGGCACCCGCGAGGATTTCTACTGGACGCTGCACGCCGTTCTGGTGCGCCGGCGCGAGCACTCGACCCTGTTCGCCGAGGCGTTCCGACTGTTCTGGCGCAGGCGCGACCTCATCGAGAAAATGATCGCCCAGATGTCGCCGGTCGCCCCCGACAAGGCGCCGCCGAAACCGCCCAATGCCGGGGCGCTCAGGGTGCAGGACGCCCTGTCGCCGAAGACCGAGCGGCCCAAGCCCAAGATCACCGAGGAAGACCTCACGACCGTCACCCTGTCGGTGTCGCAAGCCGAGGTGCTGAAGGGCAAGGACTTCGCCCAGATGAGCGCGGAGGAGGTGGCGCAGGCCCGCCGCCTCATCGCGAGCCTCCGGCTCCCCGACGACGCCACCCGGACCCGGCGGTTCGAGCCGCGGCCGCGTGGGCGCATCGACCCGCGCCGCAGCTTCCAGCGCACCGTGCGGGCCGGCGGCGCCATCGACCTCGCCTTCCGGGCGCCGCGGGAGCGGCCGCCGCCGATCGTGGCGCTCTGCGACATCTCCGGGTCGATGGCGGAGTATTCCCGCCTGTTCCTGCACTTCCTGCACGCCCTCTCCGAGCAGCGCCGGGTGCACAGCTTCGTCTTCGCGACGCGGCTCACCAACATCACCCGGGAGCTGACCCGGCGCGACCCCGACGAGGCGCTGACCCGGGCCAGCGCCCGGGCCCAGGATTGGGAAGGCGGCACCCGCATCGCCGAGGCCCTGCACCTGTTCAACCGGCACTGGTCGCGCCGGGTGCTCGGCGGCGGCGCGGTGGTGCTGCTGTTCACCGATGGGCTCGAGCGCGAGGTGACGCCGGAGCTGACCCACGAGATGGACCGGCTGCGGCGCTCGTGCCGGCGCCTCGTCTGGCTCAATCCGCTGCTGCGCTTCGAGGGTTTCTCGGCGCGGGCCAGCGGCATCCGGGCGATGCTGCCGCATGTCGACGATTTCCGGCCGATCCACAGCCTGTCGGCGATGGCCGATCTCTGCCGCGCGCTCGGCGCGCACCAGCCGCGCGGGCGCGAGCCGAAGGCGTGGTTGCGCGAGGCCGGCTGACACCTACTTCTGTAGGGGGCTAACACCCCTGGAGACGCTTGCCCGATGCTGTCGACAGACACCGACATCCTCGCCACCGCCGAGGCCTGGCGCGAGGCCGGCCGCGGCGTGGCGCTCGCCACCGTGATCGAGACCTGGGGCTCGGCCCCGCGCCCGGTCGGCTCGCACCTGATCATCGACCAGGAGGGCAACTTCCTCGGCTCGGTCTCGGGCGGCTGCGTCGAGGGCGCGGTCATCGCCGAGGCCGCCGACGTGATCGAGGACGGAAAACCCCGCGTGCTCGAATTCGGCGTCGCCGACGAGACCGCCTGGCGGGTCGGCCTGTCCTGCGGCGGGCGCATCCGCGTGCTGGTCGAGCCGGTCGCGTGAAGCTCGACCTCCTGCGGGACATGAACCGGGAGCGCGCCGCCCGCCGCGCCGTCATCCTGGTCACCGACACCGCCGACGGCACCCAGCGCCTGGTGCGCGAGGCTCAAGCCCAGGGCGATCCGCTGGCCGCCGAACTCCTCGCCCGCTTTCGCTCCGGCAAGAGCGGGGTCGTCGAGGCCGACGGGCGCTCGCTGTTCCTCACCGTCCAGGTTCCGCCGCCGCGCCTCGTGGTGATCGGCGCGGTCCATATCAGCCAGGCGCTCGCCCCGATGGCGACGCTGACCGAGCTCGACGTCGCGATCATCGATCCGCGCACCGCCTTCGCGACGCCGGAGCGCTTCCCCGACGTGCCGCTCCTGGCGCTGTGGCCCGACGACGCCCTGACGCAGTTGCCGCCGCTCGACCGCTACACCGCCGTCGCGGCCCTCACCCACGACCCGAAGATCGACGATCCGGCGCTGATCGCCGCGCTGAGGGCTGAGTGCTTCTATGTCGGGGCGCTCGGCTCTCGGAAGACGCATGGTAAGCGCGTCGAGCGGTTGACTGTCGCCGGGCTGGGCCCGGAGCAGATCGCCCGCATCGCCGCGCCGATCGGCCTCGATATCGGCGCGGTCAGTCCGGCCGAGATCGCGGTCTCGGTGCTGGCGCAGGTGATCGCGTCCCTGCGCCAGGACCGCCGCCGGGCTTCCGCATGAAGTTCGGGCCGGTTCCCGTCGCGGAGGCCGCGGGGCTGATCGCCGCCCATTCGGTGCGCGCCGGCGAGGCCGTGGTGAAGAAGGGCCGGGTGATCGGCGCCGAGGACGCCGCCCGTCTGGCCGAGGCGGGAATTGCCGAGGTGGCGGCGGTGGCGCTCGAGCCGGGCGATGTCGGCGAGGACGCGGCGGCCGAGCGGCTGGCGGCGGCGGTCGTGGGGCCCGGCGTCGCCGTCGAGCCGCCCTTCACCGGCCGGGCCAACCTCCACGCCGCGCAAGCCGGCCTGCTCGTCCTCGACGAGAGCGTCATCGGCGCCGTCAATCGCATCGACGAGGCGGTGACGCTGGCGACCCTGGTGCCGTTCAAGCCGGTGGTGCCGGGCGAGATGGTCGGCACCGTCAAGATCATCCCCTACGCGGTGCCGGGCGCGGTGCTCGACCGGGCGCTCAAGGCCGCCGCACCGGCGATCCGGGTCGCGCCGTACCGGCTCACCCGGGTGGCGGCGATCTCGACCCTGCTGCCCGGCCTGAAGGCGAGCGTCGTCGACAAGACCCTGCGCACCCTCGAAGCCCGGCTGGCGCCGGCCGGCGCGCGGATCGTCGGCGAGGCGCGGGTGCCGCACGAGGCCGCCGCCGTGGCCCAGGCCCTGACCCACGCGATCGCGCGGGACGGCGCGGATCTCGCCGTGGTGTTCGGCGCCTCGGCCATCGCCGACCGGCGCGACGTGATCCCGGCCGGGATCGAGGCGGCCGGCGGCACCGTCGATCATCTCGGGATGCCGGTCGATCCCGGCAATTTGCTGCTGCTCGGACGGCTCGGGCCGGATTCGCCGCGTCCCGTCCCGGTGATCGGGGCCCCGGGCTGCGCCCGCTCGCCGAAGGAGAACGGGTTCGACTGGGTGCTGCAGCGGCTTCTCGCCGGGATGCCCGTCACCCGCGACGACATCGTCGGGTTCGGGGTTGGCGGTCTCCTCATGGAGATCGTGTCGCGGCCACAGCCGCGGGATGGTGGGGCGAGCGCCGACGATGCCTGAGCCGGTCGGCACGGTGCTGCTCGCCGCCGGCCGCGGCACCCGCTTCGGCGCGAGCCCGAAACTCCTGACCCCGCTCGACGGCAAGCCCCTGGTGCGCCACGCGGCGGAGGCGGCCCTGGCGGCCGATCTCGGACCGGTGATCGCGGTGCTCGGCCATGCCGGCGAGGGGGTACGGACAGCCCTGGCCGGATTGCCGCTGAGGCTGGTCGAGAATCGCGATTACGCCGAGGGTCTGTCGACCTCGCTCCGCGCCGGGCTCGGTGCCCTGCCGGAGACCGTCGCGGCATCGCTGGTGCTGCTTGGCGACATGCCGCGGATCGGCCCCGGCCTGCTGGTACGGCTCGCGGAGGCGTTCCGGGGCGCGGAGGTCGCGCCGTCGGCGGTGGTGCCGGTGCGGGACGGGCAGCGCGGCAATCCGGTGCTGCTCAACCGCCGCCTCCTCGGCGCGACAATCGCCGCGCTCACCGGTGACCGCGGCGCCGGCCCTCTGCTGGCGCGGCGTTCCGACGTGCTGGAACTGCCGGTCGAGGATCCGGGCGTGCTGGTCGACGTGGATACCCCGGCGGCATTGGCCAGGCTGTCCTGATCCGTCGTCGAAACGGCGATGATCAGGTCTCGATGATGGTGCGGAACTCCTCCCCGGATACACTGCACGCTCATCAGCCGAGCAGCGCATGCACCAGCCGGGCGATGAAGGCGTCGCTCACCTCCTGCCGGGCTGAATGGCCGTAGTCGATCGCCGCATTCAGCGTATAGATGATGTCGAAGGGGTTGAGGTGCGGTGACAGGTCCTGGGCGCTGAGCGCCTGGGCCAACGTGCCGACGTTCATGTTGCGTCGTTGCCGTAGCGCTTCGACCATCGGCGCGATCCGATCGGGATCGGTGCGGTAGGCGTCGCGAAAGATCGGCACGCAGACACCGATGACGGGATCGCGGTAGCGATCGCGAACACCGATTCCCCATGCCGTAAGGTCGGCATGGATGTCGCCGCGATCGATCAGCAGCGCGTCGCCCATTCGACGGTGATAGGCATCGATCACGGCCGCCATGGCCGACGGCCATCGGCGATAGAAGGTCGCGCGCGGCAGGCCCGCATGCTGGCAGATGCGATTGACCGACAGACCGGCTTGGCCGTGCTCCGTCAGGAGGGCGATCGCACTCGCCAGAAGACGCTCGTCAAGCTCGTCCTGCCGAGGCCGGCCCATGATCGCATCCGCCCGCTTGCCGCTCATCGACGCCCGTCCTTCTCCATCCACGCAGGTGTAACGGCTGCGCCTCGCTTTACTATTGACACACGCTTGCATCATGACGCAGCTTACATACGATACATATATGAAGCGTAAGTCGACCGGAATCGTGAGTCGGGCGGATGGTCGAACGGGCGGCAAGGAGGGGGTGACGAGCATGAGAGGGGCGGGTCGTACCGTATCGGTCCCAGCGCCGGCCCGCTGGCTTGCGGCCGTCGGCGACGCGGGCCCGCTCGACGACGATCCCTGACGAGGGGCCGACCCAGGTCATCGGTGCGAGCACCGGGACAGCGCCAGCGCCGTTCGAGCCCCGCGGGTCGCGGATCCCGGCAGCGCGATCGACGGCCCTCCTTGACGACGATGCCGGCCTGTCGGCCTGCGCGTCCAGGCCAATGATCATGCCGCTCGGCAATCGCCGGTCGTGGATGCGTACCCGGCATGACCGGTGCCGGGACCTTCGATGGTCACGGTCACACCTTCACCCCGCCCGCCACCGCGCGGCGCTGATCTGTCGGAAAAGGAGTGAGCGATGAAGATGCTGTTGATGTCGATCGCCCTGGCGACCACGCCGCTATGTGCGACGCCGGCCGCCGCACAGACGACACCGGCCACTCTGGAGACCATGCCGCCGGGGCAGATGCTCGAGACTGCGCCGCTTTCGCCCGAGCTCGGCCTGCCCGAGGCCGAGCGTGCGCTCAGCATTATCTATACCTCGACCGACGGCATGACCGGACATGGGACCATTCCGGTATCGGGCGCGATCTTCCTGCCCAAGGGCCCGCCGCCGGAGGGCGGATGGCCGGTGGTTGCCTGGGCGCACGGCACGGTCGGCATCGCCGATCGCTGCGCGCCGTCGCGCAATCCCCGCTCTGCGCGCGACAAGGCGTATCTCGATCAGTGGCTCAGCCAGGGCTACGCGGTCGTCGCCACCGATTACCAGGGTCTCGGGACGCCTGGCCCGCACCCGTACCTCCAGAGCCGATCGGCCGCCTATTCCGTGCTCGACTCCGTGCGGGCGGCGCTCGGCGCCAAGCTGGGGCTGGCCGATCGGGTGCTGATCGTCGGCCAGTCGCAGGGGGCCGGCGCCGCCTTCGCCAGCGCCGGGGAGGCGTCCGACTACGCGCCGTCGCTGAATGTCGTGGGCACCGTCGCGACCGGCATTCCCTATTTTTCGGGTGCGTCGAGTGGCGCCGGCAACCTCGACGAGGTGGACCGGACCATCGCCTACCTCTTCTACATCGCGGCGGCGGCGCAGGCGACCGACCCCTCGATCGATGCCAAGTCGCTGTTCACCGCGAAGGGCGCACCGTTGCTCGAGAAGGCCGAGCAGATATGCGTCGTGGACCTGATGAAGGCGGTGGTGGACGCGGGCCTGACGCGCCGCAACAGCATCGACCCACAATATCCGGTCAAGCTGGCGAAATATTTGCGTGGCGGTACCTACCGCACCCTCGCCCTCAAGGCGCCGGTATTCGTCGGCACGGGTGACAAGGATGTCGACGTGCCGGTCGCCATGCAGCAGAAGCTGGTGCGTGACGCCTGCGCGGCCGGCACCCGCATCGCGCATCATGTCTATGCCGGACTGGACCATTCGGGCGCCGTGAACCCGTCCTTCGCGGATTCGTCCAAGTTTGCGGCGGCCGTCACGGCAGGCAAGCCGGTCGCGAGCACCTGCCCCAATTGAGCGGTCTCCATCAGCCCGGGCGTAAGGGGTGAGGGTCGCGCGCAACCCCTCCGGCGTCGCCGCTTCGGTCGCCGACTGGGACAGGGGAAGCTCACGCCTCCCCCCGTCCTGTTGGCGCACCACTCAGGGTGCACGGTAACCCGGTCCCCGCCCGTGCCGTGCAGCGCGGTCATGGTGTGACCGACCGGACGGCCCGAACAGACCCTCTCCGTCAGTCCCGGGGCCGCGCAGCGGAGCACGGGACGGCGACGGCGGGGGGGGGCAATCCCGGTCGATCGAATTCGACAGGTTCCGTGGAGGAGCCACGGGCGACGTTCAGGCCGCCGCGCCGAGGCTCAAGAGCCCCATCACGCCGGTGAACACCGCGTAGACGAAGCCAAGGTTCAGGAGCACGCCGAGCACGCCGACGCCGAGGCCGGCCGCCACCACGACGCCGTCGCGCTCGACGAGGCCGAGGCCGACCAGGGTGACCGCGAGACCGAGCGGAATCTGGCCGACGAGCGGAGCGGCGACGATCAGCACCAGGGAGAGCGTCAGCAGCAGCAGCCCCATGGCGCGCATGCCGATGTCGTTCTCGAACACCCGCAGGCGCGGGCGCGACCAGCGCTCCAGGCGGCGCAGCAGCGGCACCGCGCGGGAGACCGCCCGCTGCAGGTCGGACCGGGCGATCGAGCGGCCGAGCAGCGCCCGCGGCAGCCAGGGCGACGACATGCCGGCGGCGATCTGGGCCGCCACCAGGGCGAGGAGAAGGCCGCAGATCAGCGGGATCGGCGGGGGCATCGGCAGGCAGTTGGGCAGGCCGAGCAGCACGACGAGGAGGGCGAAGGCCCGGTCGCGGAGAACCGCCACGATGTCGCCGACGGTCAGCCGCTCGGTCTCCTGAGCGGCGAGGATGGTCAGGACCTCGGAGGTGCGGGCGAATTGGGTCACGGGGCTCTGGCTGTCGGGTGCCGGGGACGTGCCCTGGGGCGAGGGCGCAGCGCCCTCGCGTGGCACGGCGCCGGCCGCCGGCGGGGACGCCCGGCCCCCTCTAGCCCAACCGGCCGCCCGGGCCAACCCGCGGGCATGGGAGGCCCCGCTCCGGTCGACGGGGAAGCCGGCGAGGACGGGGCCGAGCCGCCGTCGCAGCGGACCGGTCGCGGAGAGGATGCGCCTGGGCATGGGTCACCGACGTGAGCGCCGCGCCTCGAGAGCGCAGCCGAGAGGGCCTCACACACGGCCAAGCAGGCAATCGTAGGGCAGCGACGAAAAAATCGTCGCCTCCCCGGCTCAATGCAGCGTCAGCACTCCGTTCACGGCGCGGAACTCGGCCGGCTTGATCAGCTGCGAATGGGCGACCCGGACCGAATGGAGCGGCCCGTCGAGCTCGCGCTTCCAGAAATCCAGGAAGCCGGTGAGCACCGGGAAGCGCGGGGCGAGGTCGTAATCCTGCCACACGTAGGTTTGCAGCACGCCGGGATGGTCGGGGATGCGGTAGAGGATATGGGCCGTCGTCAGGCCGTATCCCTCGATCTGCTGCCGGAACTCCTTCGAGACCATGAAACCTCCTCTCGGCGGGTGACCTTTCGGGTGGGGACGATCCGTCTTGGGTGTCGTGCGCTTTGCCGGCCAAGCGTCCGATGATGCGGTTAATCGATCCTTAACCTCAAGCGACGACCGCTGCGAAGCCGTTGATTTTTCAGGTAATAGCAGCCTCGCGGCGTGAGTGCTGACAGGGATCGGCGCTGGCGCCGACCCGGGCTCCGGCCGCCGTGCCGGACGACGCGGCCCGCGACGCTTCGGGGCGCGCGCCCGATCCGTGTACCGGTCGTCGGCCCAAGGCGAGGATGTCCCGGCAGCGTGCTTGACGTAGGGTTATTTAAGAAAGATATTTCCATTATTGCAACGCTGGGCCTGGGCGTCGTGCCTCTCTCTTCGGTTCGCCACGCCCTGCTCTGCGCCGCGGCTGGCCTCGCCTGGCCGGACGGCCTGCGGGCCGACGAGCGCGAGGAGGTGCGGACGGTGCTGTTCGGCAGCCTCGACGCCGGCCGCTCGACCTTCGTCAGCGCCGGCGGAAAATTCGCACCGGACGGCTATGGCCGCGACGGCCTCGCGGCCCTCGCCACCTTCGGCTACGGATTGCGGACGGAGCGGGATTGGTGGGGCGATCCGCGCGGACAGGCGGGCGGGGCGCCGCCCCGGGTGCTTCGCCACACCGTGCAGGGCGGTGCCGTGGCCGGGTGGCAATGGGTGCGCGACTGGGGCATCGCGGCTCTGTTCGCCGGGCCGGAAATCGCCTTCGAGGTGCTGGACAGCCCCGCGACCCGGCGCCTGCCGGCGCCGCGGATCGGGGCCAGGGTGCAGGGCGAGCTGTGGGCCCGGCCGACCGAGGCGACGCTCCTGACCGCGACGCTGATCGCCGGCACCGCGCGCGGGAGCGCTTGGGGACGGGTGGCCTGGGGCGTCCGGCTTCCCGCTCCTGTCCTCGGCGACGGCTATGTCGGGCCGGAGGCGGCGCTCTACGCCGACCGGACCGGCTACCGGAAATGGAGCCTCGGCCTGCACGCCACCGATCTCGCGTTGCCGTTCGAGGGCGTGGCGCCGGTGAGGCTCCGGGTCTCAGCCGGCTGGGCCTACGAGGAACAGATCCGGCGTCCGGGCGTCTACGGCGCCCTCAGTGCCTGGCTCCCCCTGTGACGCGCTCAAGGCATCGAGGAAGCGGGTGGAATCCGCGACGATCTCGTCGCGCCGCGCCGGCTGCATCGTGGCGAGCGTGCGATAGGGCATCGCGAGGCGCGGGTTGCGGCTCAAGCGATCCTCGTGGGCGATCAGGAAGTTCCAGTACAGGTAGTTGAACGGGCAGGCGTCCGATCCCGCCTTCTTCCGCACGTCGTAGGCGCATCCGCCGCAGTAATCCGACATCCGGTCGATATACGCGCCCGACGCCGCGTAGGGCTTCGAGCCGAGGAGCCCGCCATCGGCCCAGAGGGCCATGCCGTGGACGTTGGGCAGTTCCACCCACTCGTAGGCATCGGCGTAGACGACCAGGAACCACTCCTCGACCTGGGCCGGCGCCAGGCCGGCGAGCAGCGCGAAGTTGCCGAGCACCATCAGGCGCTGGATGTGGTGGGCATGGGCCTGGGCCTTCGTGTCGCGGATGCATTCGGCGAGGCAGGCCATCCGGGTCTCGCCCGACCAGTAGAACCAGGGAAGGTCGCGGGTGGCATCGAGGGCGTTGGTCTCGGGGTAATCCGGCATCCGGGCCCAGTAGAGCCCGCGCACGTATTCGCGCCAGCCGAGGATCTGGCGGATGAAGCCCTCGACGGCGTTGAGCGGCGCCGACCCGTCGCGCCAGCGGTCTTCCGCCGCCCGGCACACTTCCTCGGCGTCGAGGAGGCCGAGATTGAGGGCCGGCGCGATCAGCCCGTGATAGAGGAACGGCGTGCCCGACCGCATCGCGTCCTGGTAGTCCCCGAATTCCGGCAGGCAATCGTCGAGGAAGTGCCGCAGGGCCTCCAGCGCCTCGGTCCGGGTCACCGGCCAGGCGAAGGGGTCGAGGTCGCCGAAATGATCGGGGAAGCGGCGGGCGACGAGGTCCATCACCTCGCGCGTCACCGCGTCGGGCGGGAAGCGGCGGCGCTCGGGCACGGCGTGGCCGGCCGGCAGGCGGCGGCGGTTGTCGTGGTCGAAGTTCCAGCGCCCGCCGGCCGGCTCGCGCCCTTCCATCAGGAAGCCGGTGCGCCGGCGCATGGCGCGGTAGAAGGTCTCCATCCGCAAGGCCTCGCGCCCTTCGGCCCAGCGGGCGAAGACCGGGCGCGGGCACAGGAAGCGGGTGTCGTCGCGGATCTCGACGGGCAACCCGAACCGCTCCTCCCAGTCCCGCATCATCGCCTCGACCCGCCACTCGCCGGCCTCCGTCACGACGATCCGGCCGGGACGATGGCGCGCGACCGCCCGGGCGAGCTCTCCGGTGAACGACCCGGTGTTGTGCGGATCGTCGAGGGCGACGTAATCGACCGCGACGCCCCGCGCACGCAGCTCGGCCGCGAAATGGCGCATGGCGGAGAACACCAGCACCAGCTTCTGCTTGTGGTGGCGGACATAGGTCGCCTCCTCGGCCACTTCGACCATCAGCACCGTGTCGGCACCGGGGTCGAGGTCGGTGAAGGTGGCGAGACGCGGATGCAGCTGGTCGCCGAGGACGAGGCGGAGCGTGCCGGCGCGCTCCCGGCATCCCGGGCGATCGCTACGTCCCACGGTGATTTCCGTCGCGCGCCATTGCGGCTCCCCTCCCGCTGCCCATAACTCTAGCTAGGGCGGACGGGGCCTTCGAGCCCCGGCCGAACTGACGCAGGGATGGAACACCATCGGGCCGGGAACCGGCGGGAATGGAGCCGTGACGTGAAATTCGCCTTCGCGGGAATCGATTTCCTCGGCGGTGTGTTCGAGGCCCTGGCGGAAGCGGGCTGGCAGCCGATCAAGCTGTTCACCCGCCCCTGCGACGGGATCTACGACCAGAACGACGCGGTCGTGGCGCTCGCCCGGCGCCATCGGATCCCGATGCAGCTCTCGCGCATCCGCGTCGCCGATATCGAGGCGCTCTCGGCCGAGCACGGCCGCGACTGGGCGCTGGTGGTGGCCGGCTACCCTTGGCTGATCACCGGCTGGCCCGGCCGGGTGCGCTACGCCCTCAACCTCCACCCCTCGCCGCTGCCGGATGGGCGCGGCCCCTACCCGCTGTTCCGCGCCGTCCTCGAGTCCTACGAGAGCTGGGGCGTCACCGCCCACGTCCTCGCCGAGGACGGCTTCGACACCGGCGACATCCTGGCCCAGGACATCTTCCCGCTCTCGCGCGCCGAGACGCACGAGACCCTGCTCGCCCGCTGCCAGATGGCGGCGACGCGGCTCGCCCGCGGGCCGATCGCCCGCGACCTGCCCGCCCTCTGGCGCAAGGCCGAGCCGCAGGGCGACGGCGCCTACTGGCCGCGGGTGAGCGACCTCGACCGCACCCTCGATTTCCGCCAGCCGGTCGAGGCGGTGCTGCGCCGGGTCCGGGCCTTCGGGGCGATCGAGACCCTGGCGCGGATCAACGACAACCGGGTCTTCGTCCAGGAGGCCCATGGCTGGACCGAAGCCCACCGCCACGCCCCCGGCAGCGTGGTCCACGTCTTCCGCCGCCAGATGGTGGTGGCGGCCCGGGACGGCTACGTGCAGATCACCCGCTGGAGCAGCATCCCGCTGACCGACGCGGGCAAGACCGGGCGCTAGGGCATGCCGAAGATGCGCCGCAAGGGCGACCTGCCGCAGAAGACCTGCTTCCAGTGCGGCCGGCCCTTCGCCTGGCGCAAGAAGTGGGAGCGCGTCTGGGACGAGGTGCGCTACTGCTCGGATGCCTGCCGGCGGGCGGCGCATCGGGGCGAGCCGGCCCGCCCGCCCGCGCCTCACGCCTCGAGGTGACGCCCCGGCATCAGCCGCCAGACCAGGCCGCCGCGCGGCCCGAGCAGCATCGAGACGACGTAGAGCATCCCGGCCGAGAGCACGATCGCCGGCCCGGTCGGCAGGCTGGCATAGTAGGAGACGAGGAGGCCCGCCACGCTCGCGAGCAGCGCCAGCACCACCGCCGCCGGCATCAGCCCGGTGAGATCGAGGGCCCAGAACCGGGCCGAGATCGCCGGCAGCAGCATCAGCCCGACGGCGAGCAGGGTGCCGAGCGCCGCGAAGCCGCCGACGAGGTTGAGGACGACCAGCGCCAGGAAGGCGTAATGCACCGGCCCGCTCGCCCGGCCGACCGAGCGCAGGAACAGGGGATCGACGCATTCCATCACCAGCGGCCGGTAGGCGACGGCCAGCGCTGCGAGCGTCACGGTGCTGATGCCGCCGAGCAGCAGGAGCGCGTCGTCGTCGAGGGCGAGCACCGTGCCGAACAGGATGTGCAGGAGATCGATCGACGAGCCGCGGGCCGAGATCAGCAGCACGCCGGCGGCGAGCGAGATGAGGTAGAACGCCGCCAGGCTGGCATCCTCGCGCAGCACCGTCGAGCGGGCGATGAGGCCCGAGAGCATCGCCACCGCGAGGCCGGCGACGAGGCCGCCCAGCGTCATCGCCGGCAGCGACAGCCCGGCCCACAGGAAGCCGATTGCGGCCCCGGGCAGGATGGCGTGGCTCATCGCCTCGCTCATCAGGCTCATCCGGCGCAAGGTCAGGAACACGCCGACCGGGGCGGCGCCGACCGACAGGGCGACGCAGCCGGCGAGCGCCCGGCGCATGAAGGCGAATTCGACGAAGGGCGCCGTCAGGAAGTCGATCACGCGGCGTGCCCGTGGCTGTGGTTGTCGTGCGAGCCGTGCCCGGGCGGTGTGGCCGCGGGCGCGCGGCAGACCGGCGCCTCGTCGTCCCAGGCCTCGCACAGCCGGCGGGCGCGCCGCAGGTTGTCGGTGGTCAGCACCTCGCCCGTGGCGCCCCAGGCCACCGCCTCGCGGGCGAGGAGCAGGGTCGAGGGGAAGTGGCGGGCGACCTGGTCGAGGTCGTGCAGCACCGCCACCACGGTGCGGCCCTCGTCGTGCCAGCCATGGACCAGGGCGAGCAGCTCGTCGGTGGTCCGGGCGTCGATCGCCGCGAACGGCTCGTCGAGCAGGATCACCCGGGCGTCCTGGAGCAGGACGCGGGCGAACAGGGCGCGGCGCAGCTGGCCGCCCGACAGGGTGCCGATCGGCCGGCGCTCGAACCCGGTGAGCCCGACCGCGGCCAGGGCCGCCTCGACGGCGGAGCGATGGGCCTTGAGCGAGCGCCAGGGCCCGACCCGCCGCCACAGCCCCATCGCCACGAGGTCGAACACGGCGATCGGGAAGGCCCGGTCGATCTCGGCGGCCTGCGGCAGATAGGCGATGCCCCGGCGCGACAGGCCCGGCCGGGCGACCTCGCCCTCGAGCGGCCTGATCTCGCCCATGATGCCCTTGAGCAAGGTCGACTTGCCGGCGCCGTTCGGCCCGACCACCGCGGTGAGCGACCCCGTCGGGATCGTGCCGTCGAGGTGATGCACCGCCGGGTGGCGGGCATAGCCGAGGGTGAGGCCGCGAAAGACCAGGGCGCTGCCGGGGCTTGGGACCGCGCTCACGCCATGGCCCACCCGATCAGGCCCCAGACCATCGCGGCCAGGAGCGCGGCGGCGGCGAGGCGCGGCGCCAGCCCGAGCCGCAGCAGCGAGAACGGCACCGCTCGGGGGCGCGGGACGGCGGCGTCGGCCCGCGAGGGGGGGCCATGATCATGCGGCATCGGCGAATACGTCGCTCGGGTCCGGGCGCGCCCTCGGCGGGCGGCCGCGCGAACCCCATATGACAGGCGGCCGGCGGCCGCCTCAAGCGGCGACCGTTACACTGTAACAGGCCGGGCCTGTCAACCGCCGTCGGGCTGGGCTAGAACCCCGGCCGATCGCGCGGCCATCGGACGATGCTCTAGGTTTTTGATTCTGCCGCATTTTCTGCGACGAACCGGTATCCACCTCGTCGGGAAATGCTCTAGGAAGCGGCCATGGCTGCCGGGAGGGTTTGGAGCGCATGGACGAGCACGGCACCTGCGGTCACCACGACCACGCGCCTCACGACCACGCCCACGGTCCGGGCCGGACCGCCGACCTCGTCGCCCGGGCCGAGCGGCTGGCGCAGGATCTCGGCCTGCAATTCACGGCCCTGCGCCGACGCACCCTCGAGGTTGTGGCCGACGAGGGCAGGCCGCTGGGCGCCTACGACATCGCCGAGCGCCTGAGCGCCCCGGGCAAGCGCGTCGCCGCGGTCTCGGTCTACCGCGCCCTCGACTTCCTCACCGAGCACGGCCTCGTCCACCGCATCGCCAGCCGCAACGCCTTCGTGCCCTGCGAGCACGGCCACGGCGCCGGCGAGAGCGCGGTCTTCCTCATCTGCCGCCGCTGCGGCAGCGTCGACGAGACGATCTCTGCCGAGATCGAGCGCAGCCTCGACCGGACCCTCGCCCAGGCCGGATTCAAGCCGGCGAGCCGGATCGTCGAGATCGAAGGGGAATGCGGGGCATGCCAGGGGCGGCATGAGGCGGAGTGAGAGCCGCCGCGCCTTCGGCGCGCGTCCTTCCCCCGCTCGTCGGTGATTGATTCCTCCGCACGGGGCGCGGGACCGCGCGGCGCCGCGCGCGCGGCGGCGCCCGGACCGGTCTGACGCGAGGCGCCGAACGGCGGCATGTCGCCGCGGTGCGCAGCCGCAGAGCAGGCCGTGACGAGCGGCCGGGCTCACCCAGGCGACCTTCGATGAACGCGTGTCGCCGCGCTCGCGGCCTCCCGGCTTGTCTGCGCGCGGGGCGTCTTCGGACCCGGGATCTCGCGGCCTGGACGGCGATGAGACGTGACGGCGCGCACACGTCTGACGATCCAGAAATAAAATTTCCGGTTGTCGTTTCCTCCGAAGCGTGTCGCGCTCTCCTGGGCCCGCCCGTGATCGGACGTCGACACGCGTCGTCCGCGTCATCCTGCGATCTGCGCTGGGTCATGTCTATTTTTTGTCTATACAGACATATCATACTCAAGATGGACAATTTATAAAGCGAATGTCGAATTTTTATTTGTCTTAAATTGAAACAAATGGCTCGATATTTCGTTACGGTTTGGTAGAAAATGGAAGCGGGCCTCAGGGATGCTTTGGAACAGCCGAGCGATGCGCATCCTCGTGGGTGTGTTGCTGCTTGGAGCGGCGGCCCTCGCGATCCTGCCGGCCCTCACCGGCTATACCAGCCTCGACGGCACGGTGAATGCCCGCTTCACCGTCGTCGCCGCGCCGATCGAGGGGGTGGTTTCCGCGACCCCCCCGAAGGTCGGCACCGCGGTCCCGCAAAACGATCCGCTGTTCCAGATCCGGAACGAGCGCATCGCCCGCACGGCCGAGGCGCAGCTGGACGCGGATCTCGGTGCGACCCGCGAGCGTCTGCGCGCGCTCGAGGGCCAGGCCGGCGCGCTCTCGGCCATCAAGGCCGACCTCGCCGCCCGGCTCAAGGAGTATCAGCAGGCCAGCGTCACGGGGATCCAGCAGGAGATCGTCATCCGCCAGCAGCGGATCACCGCCGCACAGGCGCAGCAGGTCTCCGCGCAGGCGGACCTGGTCCGCAAGACGACGCTCGGGGCGACGGGCGTCGTGGCCGGAAGCTCCGTCGAGCAGGCGCGCGCCGCCTCGGTGGCGGCGACCAGCGAGCAGGCGATCGCCCGGGCCGACCTCGAGCGCCTCACCCGCCAGCTCGAGGCGCTCCGCAAGGGCACCTTCGTCGGCGAGGGCCGCAACGACGTGCCGTACTCGCAGCAGCGCCAGGACGAGGTCGCGATCCAGCTCGCGAACGTGCAGATGCAGGCCCGGGCCGAGCGCGCCCGCATCCAGCAGCTGGAGCGGCAGATCGAGCTCGAGCGCCAGCGCAACGACCGGCTCTCGACCGCGGTCGTGCGGGTTCCGTTCGACGGCGTGATCTGGCGCAACAACGTCGTGGCCGGATCGAACGTCGTCGTCGGCAACGAGCTGATCCGGCTCCTCGACTGCCGCGACCTGTTCGTCGACATCCTGGTCAATGAGATCGATTACGACGACATCTCTCCCGGGGCGAGCGCGGAGGTCCGGCTTCTCGGCAGCAGCCAGATCATCGCCGGCACCGTCCTCTCGGTGCGCGGATCGAGCGCCGCCGTCGAGGAGCTGGTCCTGGCGGCTGTCCCGCCCGAGAGTCGTGGCAAGAGCGCCCGCTTCCGCGTGGCGCTCGAACCGAACGCCATGCAGCGCGACTTCGCCAATTTCTGCCAGGTCGGCCGCTCGGTCCAGGTCCGGATCGCCCACGCCGCCAAGCGCGTCCGCCTGCCCAACCTGGTGAAGAGCCTGTGGTTCAGTATCTCGTAGATTTCGTGCCGACCCTGCTCGTCGCGGCGTTCTTCTTCCTCTTCAGCCTGAACTGGCCGCGGCACGCGACGTGGCCGCGTGCCGTGACCTGCGCCTTCGTTCTCGCGGTCGCCGTTCGCTATCTCGTCTGGCGGTTCTTCGCCACGGTGCTCGCCTATCCCGTGGACTGGAGCTTCGGGTTCCTGTGGACGTGGTTCGTCTTCCTCGTCGAGCTCGGCGCCTTCGCCGACATCCTGCTGTTCCTCTTCGCCATGAGCCGCACCGTCGACCGCAGCGCCGAGGCGGACCGGCTCGAGCGGGACTACTTCGCCCGCGACGCCGCGCGCCTTCCCACCGTGGACGTGTTCATCCCGACCTATAACGAGCCCCTCGACGTGCTGGAGCGCACCATCGTTGGCGCCCTCGCGCTGGATTACCCCAAGGACAAGCTCACGATCTATGTCCTCGACGATAAAAGGCGCGGCTGGCTGAAGGATTATTGCGAGCGGAAGGGCGCCGTTCACGTCACGCGCCCCGACAATTCCCATGCGAAGGCCGGCAACATGAACAACGGCCTTCAAGTCTCGTCGGGCGATTTCATCGCCATCTTCGATGCGGACTTCGTGCCCTACCGCAATTTCCTGCGGCGCACGGTGCCGTTCTTCCAGGATCCGACGATCGGCATCGTCCAGACGCCGCAGCATTTCTTCAACAAGGACCCGGTGCAGTCGAATCTGAGCCTGGAGAACGTCTGGCCCGACGAGCAGCGGCTGTTCTTCGACGAGATGGCGGCCAGCCGCGACGCCTGGGACGTCAGCTTCTGCTGCGGCTCCTGCTCGATTGCCCGGCGCTCCGCCATCGCGGAGATCGGCGGCTTCCCGCACGATTCGATCACCGAGGACCTGCTCACCACCCTGGCGCTGCTCAACCGGGGCTACACGACGCGCTACCTCAACGAGCGTCTGTCGATGGGCCTCGCCGCCGAGAACCTGAAGGGCTACTTCGTCCAGCGCGGCCGCTGGTGCCGCGGCGGCATTCAGACGATCTACCTGCATAACGGCCCGCTGCGCGGCCCGGGCCTGACCCTGTTCCAGCGCTTCATGTTCCTGCCGCTGTCGTGGCTCGTCCAGTACACGGTGCGGTTCGTGATCCTGATCGTCCCGGCCGTCTATCTCTGGACCGGGGCGGCGCCCCTGTACTTCACCGGGACCGCGGACATCGTCTGGTATCAGGTGCCGGTCCTGGTGGCGTACTTCCTGCTGATGGGCTGGCTCACGCCGACCCGGTACCTCCCGCTCGTGTCCTCGGCGGTCGGGGCCTTCGCGACGTTCCGGATGCTGCCGGTCGTCGTGTCGAGCCTGGTCAAGCCGTTCGGCGTGCCGTTCCGGGTCACGCCCAAGGGGTCCGGCAACGAGGAATCGGCGTTCGACGCCTACACGTTCTTCTCGATCGCGTTCTGGATCGCCGTCACCGCCCTCGGCCTCGTCGTCAACGTCGTGCCCGAATGGTCGCGGGTCGGGGAGGGCGAGTTCTCGGTGGTCTCGGCCTACTGGGCCGCTCTCAACATCGCGGTGCTGATGGTGGCGTCGCTCATCTGCTTCGAGCGGCCGCGACCGCTCCTCGACAGCTTCGCGACCGACGAGGAGGCCAGGATCGCATGCGGGACGGCGACCCTGCCCGGCCGGGTCACGAGCCTGTCGCTCGCGGGCGGCGTCGTCGCGCTTCAGGCGGAACCCGCCGTCGCGGCGGGCGACGCGATGATCGTCGCGATGCCGCACTTTCCCGAGCTGCGCTGCACGGTCGAGACGGTCTCCCGCCTCGGGCCGAAGCGCGTCGCGATCCGGTTCGGCACCGCCCTCGAGGGCGAATGCCGGGACCAGATGATCGTCAAGCTCTACACGGGAGGTTACTCCCAGGACATCCGCGCGCTCGACAAGTCGGCGATCGCCGGCGGCCTGTGGTCGCGGATGTTCGGCCGCACGGCGCGGGCGGCGTCCTGAGGCCGGGCGGGATCGGCCCGCCGACCGTCAATACGCGTTCTTGAACGCGCTCCGCGCCACCACCGTCATCACCAGGATCCGGAGGTCGAACCACAGCGACCAGTTGTCGATGTAGAACAGGTCGTGCTCGACCCGGCGCTGCATGTCGGCATCGGTCAGCGTCTCGCCGCGCAGGCCGTTGACCTGGGCCCAGCCGGTGATGCCCGGCCGTACGTTGTGGCGCCGCGCATACAGGGCGATGCGGCGCTCGAAGCTGCGGTCGTGGGCGACCGCGTGGGGCCGGGGGCCGACGAGGGACATGTCGCCCCGGATCACGTTGAGAAGCTGGGGCAGCTCGTCGAGGTTGGTCCGGCGCAGGATGCGGCCGATCCGGGTGATGCGGTCGTCGCCCCGGGTCGCCTGACGGAAGGCGGCGTCGGCCTCCGCCCGCATGCTTCGGAACTTGAACACCCAGAACGCCTCCTGGTTGAAGCCGTAGCGCTTCTGGCGAAACAGGCTCGGGCCGCGGCTGTCGAGGCGGATCAGGAGGGCGATCAGCGCGAGCAGCGGCGAGAGCGCGACGAGGGCGAAGGAGGCCACCGCGATGTCGAAGCTGCGCTTGGCGGCGATCTCGAGCGGCGTGAGGGCCGCGCGGCCGACATTGATCCCCGTGAGAAGGCCGACCCGGCCGAGGCGCACGTCGCTGAAGCGGTCCATCACCCGGCCCGGGCGCAGGTGCAGGGCGACCGGCACCCGCAGGAAGGCGTCGACGCAGGCCTCCAGATCCTCGACCTCGGCCCAGGGCACCAGCACGAACACGTCGTCCGGGCGGAGGAAGCGCACCACCGAGACGCTGAGGTCGAGATCCTCGGCGAGCTGGGACCGGCGCGCCTCCGGCTCGGCGCCCGGGGGGGCGTCGCGCAGGGTGCTGACGCCGATCACCCGCAGGCCGAGTGCCGCGGTGTCGTGGGTGGCGTAGAAGCTCGCGACGTCGTCCTCGTACCCGATCAGGTGGATGCGCCGGGCCGAATCGGAGCGCAGCGTGATGAGCCGGCGCACCAGGGTCACGGTGGCGAACCGGGTGATGACGAGGACCGGCAGGCCGGCGAGGAAGGTCGCCAGGGCCGCCGCGCGGGAATGGTCGCCGGTGGTCTTGGTGAGGAAGCCGAGGACGAGCACCACCGCCCAGGCGGCGACCCACAGGTTGGTGGTCTGCCGCAGGTGCGGCGCGCGAGCGAGGTAATTCTCGATGCTGTACGCGTTCCGCGCGGCGTTCGGCAGCACGACGAACAGGCCGAGGAACAGCCCGACCGCGAGAGAGGGACCGAGATCGGGCTGCCGCTCGTAGGAGACGAGGTGGTAGATCAGCTCGCAGGCGAGCCCGGTCATCGTCACGGCGGCGAGCTCGGTGGTCGCCGCACCGCCCGCGATGGCGAGGCGCAGGGCGGCGCGGCCGCGTCGGGGCAGCAGCGCGTTCCAGACCGCGCGCGCCTCGGACGAGGCAAGGTGGGCGTTGCCGTCATCCGGGAACCGTTCGTGTCGCATGGCGAGATGACCCGTGACCGCATCTGTGCCGGGTTGGGACGGTCCGGGCGGGGAACGTGTCGTTCCCACACGCGCCCCGGGCCGCTTCCGGCTGGTGGGCGGTCAGGCAGCAAGCCCGGGACCGGTCGCATCCCAGCCCTGCGACCACGGATGGGACGAGGCGGGTGCGCGGGTGTATGGCAGGCTCGCCGAGCCCCCGGCGGGACCGGGCGGCGCGGCGGGATACGATCGGTCCACCGGTCGGCCAGTCCGATCGGCTCGCCGGTCGCCGAACACGACTGGCGAGCCGGTCGCCAAGGGGGAGCGCCAGAGCGATGGATGCGCGTGCGAGCGAGGGCGGCGTGGCCGTGGAGCCGTCGGTCGCCGGGCCGCCCCTGGTGGAGCCGGCAACCCGGAGCGTGCCGGCGGCGGCGGGACCGGCGGCCGTCATCCTCGGCGGCTTGAGCCTGTCGCACCTCCTCAACGACATGATGCAGTCGCTGCTGCCGGCGATCTACCCGCTGCTGAAGCAGGCCTACGCCCTCGATTTCGCCCAGATCGGCGTCCTGACCCTGGCCTTCCAGCTCACCGCCTCGCTGCTGCAGCCGGTGGTCGGCCTGTTCACCGACAAGCGGCCGATGCCGTTCTCGCTCGCCACCGGCATGCTGCTGTCGCTCTGCGGGCTGCTGCTGCTGTCGCATGCCGGTTCCTACGGCTTGCTGATCCTCGCCGCCTGCCTGGTCGGCCTCGGCTCGGCGATCTTCCATCCGGAGGCCTCGCGGGTCGCCCGGCTGGCCTCGGGCGGGCGCTACGGCCTGGCGCAATCGGTGTTCCAGGTCGGCGGCAATGCCGGCACGGCGTTGGGGCCGCTGCTCGCCGCCTTCATCGTGGTGCCGCTCGGCCAGCGCAGCGTCGCGCTGTTCGCCCTCGCGGCGCTCGCCGGCTTCGTGGTGCTGAGCCTCGTCGGCCGCTGGTACCGCGACCGCCTCGCCGCCGGCGCCGCCCGCGGCAAGAAGAGCGCCGCTGCCATCCGCCCCCTGCCGAGGTCCAAGATCGTCGGCACCATCGGGGTGCTGCTGGTGCTGATCTTCTCGAAGTATTTCTACATGGCGAGCTTGAGCTCGTATTTCACGTTCTACCTGATCCACCGCTTCGGCGTGTCGGTGCAGGATTCGCAGCTCTACCTGTTCGTGTTCCTGGGCGCGGTCGCGGCCGGCACGGTGGTGGGCGGGCCGATCGGCGACCGGTTCGGCCGCAAGGTGGTGATCTGGGGCTCGATCCTCGGCGTGCTGCCCTTCACCCTGGCGCTGCCGCACGTGAACCTGGTCTGGACCGTGGTGCTGACCGTGCCGATCGGCCTGATCCTGGCCTCGGCGATGCCGGCGATCCTGGTCTACGCGCAGGAACTCCTGCCCGGCCGGGTCGGCCTGGTCGGCGGCCTGTTCTTCGGCTTCGCCTTCGGGATGGGGGGGCTGGGCGCCGCGGTGCTGGGCGAGCTCGCCGACCGCACCAGCATCGAGTTCGTCTACGGCGTCTGCGCCTTCCTGCCGGCGGTGGGGCTGCTGGCGGCGTTCCTGCCGCGGCTCGACGCGCCCAAGGCCGCCTGAGACGGGCGGGACCGCCTGACCCGAATCGGCGGGGGCCGGCCGTTCCGGCCCCCGCCCTTCCGGGTTTAGTCGTTGCGGGCGACGGTCTGGATCGTCTCGAACCCCTCGAATTGCGGATGGCCGAGATAGAGCGGCTTGGTGCCGGGCGCACGGCTATGCGCCTTGCGGAACTGCTCGGAGCGGGTCCAGGCCTCGAAATCGGCCTTCGACGACCAGATTGTGTGCGAGGCGTAGAGGACGTGGTCCTCGGCTTCCGGCCCGCGCAGCAGATGGAACTCGACGAAGCCCGGCATCTCCCCCAGGTGGCTGTCGCGCCCGAGCCAGACCTGCTCGAAGTCCTGGGTGGCGTCCTTGTAGACCTTGAACCGGTTCATGGCGATGAACATCGTGGACGTCCTCCTCGGCGCGGCTGAGCGGGTGTCCCGGAGATGGGAACTAGGCCGCCATCGGCAAGGTGACCCGGCCGGTCGGCCTAAGCCCGACTGGCGAGCGACCTGCGTGCGCGACGCAACTCAGTATTTTTTCCACCTTTGTTCCCTTGGGGAATTCGCTCGGAGCGTGTAGACGTGAGTTGGGTTGCATGGCAGACCCGCACCCGCGTCGCGAGCCTGGCAGCAGGACGGCGTGGAAGGGTCGAGGCCGGCGACGCGCTCCGACTCGGCGCAGCGTCCGGATGGCGACTGGATGAAGGCCGGCCCGCCCGCGACAGGCCGGCCGGGTGGGGTGCGTGAACCGGGGGCGAGGCGTCTTCGCCACCGGTTCTGGGTGGCGAACATCCGCGGGACGGACGGAGCGGGAGCGCACCGGCCGCGACGCGGGCACGAACGACGCGGCATGGCGGCTCTCTGGGATTGGGGAGAGGGCCTCCCGGCGGGCCAGACCGTTGGCAAGCCAGAACAAAGACGTTGAGGACCGATGCCCAAGCAAACCACCGAGGTCGACCGGCTCGTCGGCGTCCGCATCACGGCCCTGCGCAAGGCCAAGGGCCTGAGCCAGACCGCCCTCGGCAATGCCGTCGGCGTGACCTTCCAGCAGGTGCAGAAGTACGAGAAGGGCCAGAATCGCGTCGGCGCCGGCCGCCTGCGCGAGATCGCCCGGCTGCTCGAGGTCCCGGTCTCGGCCTTCTTCGAGGATCAGGCCGGCGGCGAGAGCGGCGACGACAACGTCTTCGGCTTCTTGAGCGCGCAGGGCGCGATCGAGCTGCTGCGCGCCTACGTGCAGATCGAGGACGAGCAGCTGCGCCGCGAGGTGCTGGCGATCGTGCGGTCCGCCGCCCGCCTCGGCCGCCACGCCACCGCCCTGAACGGCGAGGACACCACCGCCGCCGAATGACGCCGTGAGCCGGCGGTCCCCGCCGGAGCCCCGGCCGCATCCCTGACGAAGCCGGCTGCGACAGTGCGTCGAGCCGGCTCGACGGCGTCGTGCCGGTGGGGCGGACCGGCCCGTCGCGGGGTACGTGGCGGCGCCGGCGACCTAGCGCAGCCCCACGAGGTGGAAGAAGCTGCCGCTGACCCGCCCGCGCCGATGCCCTGCCGGCCCGAGCGGGCGCCCTTCCGCATCCGTCACCTCGGCCAGGGCCTCGTCCGGGCCGGGTGGAGGGGTGAGTTCGCTCGCGTAGTGGAACTCGTGCCCGACCAGGCCCTGACCGGCCGAGCCGAGGGCGCTCGGCCCGGCGAGGGTCGCGATCCGGTAGCCGAGATGCAGCCGGCGCCTGGCATAGGAGGTCGCGACCGGCAGGAGCCCGGCCATGCGGTGGGTCGTGCCGTCGGCATCCTCCAGACTCTCGCCCAGCACCATGTAGCCGCCGCACTCGCCGTGGACGGTCTGGGTCGCGGCGAAGGCGCGCAGCCCGTCGAGGAAGCGCGACGCGGCGGCGAGGCGGCCGGCATGCAGCTCCGGATAGCCGCCGGGCAGCCAGCAGGCGTCGCATTCCGCCGGTGGCGCCTCGTCGGCGAGCGGCGAGAACGGCATGATCTCGGCCCCGGCGGCGCGCCAGCCGGCCTCCAGATGCGGGTAGACGAACGAGAACGCGGCATCCCGGGCCACGGCGAGGCGCTGGCCGGGCGGCGGCGGCAACCGGCCGGGGGCGGGCGCGGGGATCCGGCCGCCGGCGGCGGCGAGGACCGCGTCGAGGTCGATCGAGGCCTCCGCCAGATCCGCCAGGCGGTCGAGGCGGGCATCGAGATCGGCGGTCTCGCCGGCCTGGATCAGGCCGAGATGGCGCTCCGGGAGAACCAGCGCGGCCTCCCGCGGCACCGCGCCGAGCACCGGCACCCCGATCCGGGCGAGTCCGTCCTCGACCAGCCGGCGGTGGCGCGGGCTCGCGACCTTGTTGAGGATCACGCCGGCGAGATGCAGGCGCGGGTCGTAGGCCCGCACCCCGAGGGCCGTCGCGGCGGCCGATTGCGCCGCCCCCGAGACGTCCAGCACCAGCACCACCGGCCAGCCGTAGCGGGCGGCGATGTCGGCATTGGCGCCGCTGCGGCCTTCCTCCGCGACGACGCCGTCGAACAGGCCCATCGAGCCCTCGGCCACGAGCAGCTCGGCCTCGCTCCCGGCCCGGCCCGCCACCGCGTCGAGCAGGGCGCCGTCCATGGCGAAGCTGTCGAGGTTGTAGCTCGGGCGCCCCGTCGCGGCGGCGTGGAAGGCGGGATCGATGTAGTCCGGCCCGCATTTCGCCCCGGCCACCGCCAGCCCCCGGCGGCGCAGGGCCCGCAGCAGCGCGAGGGTCACGGTGGTCTTGCCGGAGCCGGAGCGGGCGGCGGCGACGAGGAGGCCGCGGGCGGGATGAGCGGTCACGAGGGGTCCGTCTGTTCACGGGAGGCGCATTCACCGCGCCGGCCCGGGGTGATACCACGCCGCATGGACGCGACACGACCTCGGGAGACCCTCCGCCGCGGCTGGACCACCGGCGCCTGCGCGGCCGCCGCCGCCAAGGCCGCCTATGCCGGGCTCGTGACCGGCTCGTTCCCCGACCCGGTCGAGATCCCGCTGCCGAGCGGCGCCCGCCCGGCCTTCGCCCTGGCGCGGACCGGACCTGCCGAGGGCGGAGCCTTCGCCGGGGTGGTGAAGGATGCCGGCGACGATCCCGACGTGACCCACGGGGTGCTCGTCCTCGCGACGGTGCGGCGCGGGGCGCCGGGCACCGGCGTCACCTTCCGGGCCGGGCCAGGGGTCGGCACCGTGACCCGGGCCGGGCTGCCGCTCCCGGTCGGCGAACCGGCGATCAACCCGATGCCCCGGCGGATGATCGCGGCGGCGATCGGGGAGGCGGCCCTGGGGTTCGGCGGGCCGGCGGACGTAATCGTGGAGATCGCGATTCCCGGCGGCGAGGCCCTGGCGCAGAAGACCCTCAACCCGCGGCTCGGCATCGTCGGCGGCCTGTCGGTGCTCGGCACGACCGGGGTGGTGGTGCCGTATTCCTGCGCCGCCTGGATCGACAGCATCCATCGCGGGGTCGACGTCGCCCGGGCCGGCGCCCTCGATCACGTCGCGGGCGCCACCGGCTCGACCTCCGAGGAGGCGGTGGCGCGCCTCTACGGCTTAGCCCCCCAGGCCCTGATCGACATGGGCGATTTCGCCGGCGGGATGCTGAAATACCTGCGCCGCCACCCGGTGCCGCGGGTGACGGTGGCCGGCGGCATCGCCAAGATGGTGAAGCTCGGTCACGGGCTCCTCGACCTGCATTCGCGCTCCGGGCCGGTCGATCTCGCCTGGCTGTCGGAGCGCGTCGCGGAGGCCGGCGGCGGGCCGGACCTCGCCCGTCAGGCCGCCGGGGCCAACACCGCCCTCGAGGTGCTGCGCTTGGCACAGGCCCAGGAGCTGCCGCTCGCCGATCTCGTCGCCCGCTATGCGTGGGCGACAGCCGCAAAGGCTCTGTCGGGTTCGGGCACCTCGCTGGAGGTGGTGGTGTTCGACCGGGAGGGTGGGCTGGTCGGGCGGGCGCCGTTCCATCCGGTGGGGTGAGGCGGCCGTCGATAGGCAGGTCGTCAATGGCCGAGCACCGCGCCGGTGCCGGCGAAACGGCACTGGACGTCGATCTCGATCAGACCGCCGGTCCTGCCGGCCACGGCATGCGGCGATCTGCGGGACATTGCGAGCCGAAGGCGGAGGCAGGATCGGCCCAATGGTAGCGGAGGACCGGCCGGTCGCCTCCGCCGGGAACGGCGTGCCGGCTCCGCTCGGCGATCACGCCGCCACGCCGCTCGTAGAAGCGGCGGGCCTGCGCGTTCTGCTCGAAACACCACAGGGAGAGCCCCGACTCAGGATAGGCGCGCGACGACCACTCCGCCGCGGCGCCGAGCAGGGCCGTCCCCTATCCCCGTCCCTTCGCCGTGGGAAGGACGTGGAGATTGTCGACCAGCGTTCCCCAGCGCTCGTGCTCCGCTCCGATCGCACAGACGAAGCCGACCGGCTCGCCGTCGCTCTCGGCGATGATGGCGGTCAGGTCGGGGTGATGCGGCCCGATGCGGGATGTCCACGCATCCAGGCGGTTCTGCTCGATGGGACCGGCGAGGAAGCTCGGATCGAGGATCCCGCGATAGGCGCTCCTCCAACTCTCCGCATGGAGATGGGCGAGCAACGCCTCATCGGCGTGGGTGGCGATCCGCATCCGCATCGCGGTTGTTTACGGATGGAAGGCCCCCGCCGCAACGGTCGGGAGCGGTGTCAGCGCGACGGCGGCCCGACCGGCGCGGCCACGGCGCCGCCCGGCCGGAACCGCCGGTCGTAATCCACCGCGTAGAGCGCGCTCTCGCGAAACTCCGTCGCCCCGAGCGCCGGTCCGACCAGGATCAGCGCCGTGCGCTCGAGTCCCGCCGCCGCGACCTGGGCCGACAGGGTCGCGAGCGTGCCGCGCAGCACCCGCTCGTCCGGCCAGGTGGCGCGGAACACCACCGCGGCCGGGCAGTCCGGCCCATAATGCGGGATCAGCTCGGCCGCCACGGCGTCGATGACGTGGATCGACAGATGGATGGCGAGCGTCGCCCGGGTCGCCGCGAAGGCGGCCAGGCGCTCGGTCTCGGGCATCGCCGAGGCGCGGCCGCTGGTGCGGGTCAGCACCACCGATTGCGCCAGTTCCGGCACCGTCAATTCGCGCCCGAGCACCGCGGCCGCCGCGGCGAAGGAGGGCACGCCGGGGGTGAGGTCGTAGGGGATGCCGAGGCGGTCGAGGCGGCGGGTCTGCTCGGCCACCGCGCTCCAGATTGAGAGGTCGCCGGAATGCAGCCGCGCCACCTCCTGCCCTGCCGCGTGCGCCTCCGCCATGACGGCGATGATCGCGTCGAGGGAGAGGGGGGCGGTGTCGACGATCCGGGCGTCTGAGGGGCACCAGGACAGGATTTCGGGCGCGACCAGGGAGCCGGCATGGAGGCAGACCGGGCAGCGGGCGATGAGGTCGCGGCCGCGCACGGTGATGAGGTCGGCTGCGCCCGGGCCGGCGCCGATGAAGTGGATCATGACGGAAGGGCGTCTCCGCTGGCGGCGAGCGCGCAGGTGGCGCCCGCGCTGGCGATGCGGGGCAGGACGAGGCGGGCATCGGGCCCGGCCGCCGCGAGGGCCGCGGCCTCGGCGAGGGATCCGACGCCGCGCAGGGCCTCGATGCGGACCGAACGGGTGACGACCCGGCGCCCGGCCTCGCGCAGGGCCTCGACGTCGACGGCGACGAGGGGCACGCCCAGGGTCTCGGCCGCCGCGCGGATCGCCGGATCGCCGGCGCGGTCGGCGGCAGTGGCGATCGCGGCGAGGCGTGCGCCGGCGAGGTCGGCCTGCCGCAGACCCTCCGCCACGAGCGCCACGATCTCCTCGGGGAGGGTCGCATGGCGAAAGCCGATGCCGGCGACGACGGCCCGGGGCGCCTCGGTGGCGGGATCCCGGGCAGCCCCGTGCAGAACGGTGGGCGGAGGCGGCGCGCCCGGCGCCCTGGCCTGGATCCTGGCCTGGATCATGAGGGGTGTCACGGCTTCGTCAGCGCCCATTGCGTCACCGGCATCGCCGGGCGCCAGCCGGTGAGATGGCCGACCGGCTCGGCCCGGGCGACCGACAGGCGCCGGAGGGTCCCGCGATGCTCGGCATGGAGGCGCAGCAGCAGGGCCTCGCTCTCCAGCGTCACCGCGTTGGCCACCAGGCGCCCGCCGGAGGGCAGGGCCTCGAGCACCGTCGCGACCAGGGCCGGGTCGGAGACGCCGCCGCCGAGGAAGGCCGCATCCGGCGCCGGCAGCCCGGCGAGGCACCCCGGCGCCCGGCCGACCACGACCGGGATGTCGGGCACGCCGAGATGACGGGCGTTGCGGCGGATGCGGTCGGCGCGCTCCTCGCGGGCCTCGACCGCGACCGCGCGGTTCGCCGGATGGCGCAGGCACCACTCGATGCTGATCGAGCCCGAGCCGGCGCCGACATCCCACAGCAGCTGTCCGGCGCGGGGGCGGAGGGCCGCCAGGGTGACGGCGCGGATCTCGGCCTTGGTGAGCTGCCCGTCATGCTCGAACCACCCGTCGTCGAGGCCGGCGCTGAGGGGAACCACCCGCGCATCGGGCTCGGCCACCACCTCGACCGCCACCGTGTTGAGCGGGTCGATCCCGTGATCCGGGAAATCCGCCGCGAGGCCGGCGTGGCGGCGCTCGCGCGGGCCGCCCATCGCCTCGAGCACGGCGAGGCGCGAGCGCGGGAAGCCGCGCTCGGTGAGGAGTGCCGCGAGCTTGCCGGGCGTCGTCCCGTCCCAGGACAGGACGAGCAGCCGGGCGCCCGGCTGGAGGTGCGGGATCACCCGTTCCAGGGCGCGCCCGTGCAGGGTCAGGCACGCGGTTTCGGCCAGCGGCCAGCCGAGCCGGGACGCCGCGAGGCTGAAGGCGGACGGTTGGGGATACGCCACGATCTCGCCGGGTGGCACCAGACGGGCCAGCTCGGCGCCGACGCCGTAATGGAACGGGTCGCCGGTGGCGAGCACGCAGGTCGGCTGCCCGCGCCGGGCGAGGATCGCCGGGTAGGCGTCCGTGAGCGGGCTCGGCCAGGCCAGGGCCTCGGCGGAAAGCGGTGCGGCGAGTTCCAGGTGGCGACGCCCGCCGACCACCAGCCCGGCCGCGTCGAGGGCGGCCGCGGCGGCGGGCGAGAGCCCGGCGCGCCCGTCCTCGCCGATGCCGACGATGGACAGCCAGGGGGCGACGCTCGACAGGGGCCGGGCCTCAGGCGAGAAGGCGGGCATGCGCATCCTCATCCTGGGCGGCACCACCGAGGCGGCGAGCCTGGTCCGACGGCTCGCCGACCATCCCGATTACGACGTCACCCTGTCGCTCGCCGGTCGCACGGCGGCGCCCCTCGCCTTGCCGGCGCGCACCCGCATCGGGGGCTTCGGCGGTGTGGCGGGGCTCGCCGCGTATCTGCGCGCACATGGGATCGAGGCGCTGATCGATGCCACCCATCCCTTCGCCCGTGTCATCTCCGGCAACGCCGCGGCGGCGCGCCGGGAGACCGGCGTGCCGCTCCTGGCGATCCGGCGCCCGGCCTGGACCAGCGAGCCCGGCGACGAGTGGCACGAGGTCGACAGCGTGGCGGAGGCCGTTCCGGTCCTCGGGACGGTGCCCCGCCGGGTCTTCCTCACCGTCGGCCGGCTCGAACTCGCCGCCTTCGCGGCGGCGCCCCGGCACCGCTACCTCGTGCGCACCATCGAGCCGGTCGGCGATGCCCTGCCGGGGATCGACGTCACGGCGATCGAGGCCCGCGGCCCGTTCGACGCGGAACAGGAAGCCGCGCTGATGCGCCGCCACGGCGTCGACGTGCTGGTGACCAAGAATTCCGGCGGCACGGCCACCTACGGCAAGATCGCGGCGGCGCGGTCCCTGCGCCTGCCGGTGGTGATCGTGCGCCAGCCCGTCCTGCCGGAGGTGGAGCGGGTGGCCGATTCCCGCGCGGCGCTCGCCTGGCTCGAGGCTCATCGGGCGACCGATCGCGGCGTGTAGACGAAGGGCGTCCCGCCCGCGCGCGGGATCAGCCGGGTCGCGCTCGCCCCGATCATCACCAGGGTCGCCATGTCGGCCTCCGCCGCGCGGGCCTCGGCCAGCGGCAGGACGCGGATCGCCTCGTCCGGCCGGCCGACGGCGCGGGCGAGGATCACCGGCGTGTCGGGCGCGCGGTGCTCGGCGGCGAGCCCCAGAGCCGCGCCGAGCTGCCAGGGGCGCGCCCGCGAGATCGGGTTGTAGAGCGCGACGACGAGGTCGGCCGCGAGCACCGCGGCGAGTCGCGCGGTGATCACCTCCCAGGGCTTCAGGTTGTCGGACAGCGAGATCGCGCAGAAATCGCCGCCGAGCGGCGCGCCGACGCGCGCCGCCGCAGCCAGCATCGCGGTGATGCCGGGCTCGACCGTGATGGGAAGCCGCCGCCAGGCCGGATCGCCGGCCTCCAGCGCCTCGAAGACGGCCGCCGCCATCGCGAAGACCCCGGGATCGCCCCCCGACACCACCGCGACCCGGCGGCCGGCGGCGGCCAGTTCCAGGGCATGGCGGGCGCGGTCGACCTCGACCCGGTTGTCGGAGGCGTGGCGCACGAGGCCCGGCCGCTCCGGCACCCGGGCGACGTAGGGAAAATAGCCGATCAGATCCTGCGCCGCGTCGAGCGCAGCGGTCGCGGCCGGCGTGAGGTAGCGCGGATCGCCGGGCCCGAGGCCGATCACCGTGACGGAGCCGCTCACGGCCGGCGGCCCTCGCCCGGCACCAGCACCATCGAGAAATAGGGGGCCAGGTCGTCCGGCTTCCGGAGGAGCGGGATCACGCTCTCGCCCGCCATGGTGCCGCGCTCGACGTAGACGGCGCGGTCGATCAGCCCGGCCTCGGTCAACGCCGCGCGCACCTTCGGCAGGTGGCGGCCGAGCTTCATCACCACGGCGGCGTCGGTCTGCGAGAGGCGCGCCACCAGGGTGGCGTGGGGCAGGGTGGCCGGCAGGACCGTCAGCACGTCGTCACCCCAGGTGATCGGGGTGTTGGCCCGGGTCCAGCAGCCCGACATGCCGGTGACGCCCGGGACGACCTCGACCGGGAAGCGGTCCTTCAGGCGGCGCCAGAGATGCATGAACGAGCCGTAGAAGAACGGATCGCCCTCCGACAGGATCGCCACGTCGCGGCCGGCATCCAGGACCTCGGCGAGGCGCTCCGCCGCCTCGTCGTAGAAGCCGGCGAGCGCCGCCACGTAGGCCGGATCCTCGGGGTGCAGTTCGGTGGTGTAGGGATAGGGCAGCGGCCATTCGCGGGCGGAATCCTGCACCACCGCGTCGGCGATGGTGCGGGCATTGCCGCGCTTGCCGGCCTTGCAGAAATGCACGAGGTGGTGGGCGCGCTCCAGCACCCGCACCGCCCGCACGGTCAGGTAATCCGGGTCGCCCGGCCCCATCCCGACGCCGTAGAGCGTGCCGGTGACCGCCGTGCGCGGCGCCGACGGGATCTCGGCCGGGTCGGCCGCCATGAACTCCGATGCGCCGTCCATCACTCGACCTCGTTGGCGAGCGCGTTGACGGCGGCCGCCGCCATGGCGCTGCCGCCGCGCCGGCCGCGCACCACGATGAACGGCACCCGCCCGTCGGCGGCCAGCGCGTCCTTCGATTCGGCGGCACCCACGAAGCCGACCGGCACGCCGATCACCGCCGCCGGGGGCGCCACGCCCTCGTCCAGCATCTCGAGCAGGCGGAACAGGGCGGTCGGCGCGTTGCCGACGGCGACGACCGAGCCGGCGAGCCGGTCGCGCCACAATTCCATCGCGGCGGCGGTGCGGGTCGTGTCGAGGGACTTGGCGAGGTCCGGCACCCGCGGGTCGGACAGGGTGCAGATCACCTCGTTGCCGGCCGGCAGGCGGGCCCGGGTGACCCCGTCGGCGACCATGCGGGCGTCGCACAGGATCGGGGCGCCGCGGCGGAGCGCGGCCTCCGCGGCCTCGGCGAAGTCCGGCGACAGGTCGATGTCGGTTGGCAGGTCGGTCATGCCGCAGGCATGGATCATCCGCACCGCCACCCGCTCGGCGGCGCCGTGGAAGCGCGCGAGGTCGGATTCGGCGCGGATCATGGCGAAGGAGCGCGCGTAGATGGCGGCGCCGTCGCGGATGTAGTCGAGGCGCGGATTCATGCGGGCTCCCGGAATGCGTCTCTCACGTCGGAGGGGACTTGCGTGCTCTCTAGCCGCTCCAGCACCGCACCGAAAGTGAGCACGAGTCCGGTCTCGGTGCCGGCGTGGCCCTGCGGCACCACCCCGTAGCGGCCGTCCGGACGGCCGACCAGGGTCAGGGTGGCGGGGCCGGGCTGGGCGCAGCCCTTCGGGCAGCCGGAGACGTGGGCGGTGGCGCCGAGCCTTGCCAGATGCGCGAAGGCGGCAGCGAGGCGAGGCGCATCGTCCTGCGCCGGCGTGCCGCCGGAGGCGCAGGCCGGCGCGCCCGGGCAAGCGGCGACCGCCCGGCGCGGATCGGCGGGATCGACGATCAGGCCGGCGGCCTCGGCCGCGTCGCGCAGGGCGGCGGCTCCGGACGCCTCGCGGCCGGTGAGCGCGACGCCGCGGCTCGGCGTGAGGGCGAGGCGGCCGTCGCCATGGGCCTCGCTCCAGCCGGCGAGGCGGTCGAGGAGGGTGGCGTCGCAGCGGCCGAAGGGCAGCTCGGCGAGGAAGGTGCGGCCGTGCAGGCCGGCCGGGAGCGCCGCGGTCGCCGGGGGCGCCTCCCCCGGGGCGAGCCCGGCCAGGAGGGTGCCGCGCTGCGCGTCGGACAGGCCGCGCATCCGGCGGGCGCCGGAGAAGGCGAGGCCGTCGAGGAGGGCGCGCAGGGCGGCGAGGGCGACGGGGGCAGGGAGCGGCGCGAGCCAGATCGGGCCGGTCGGGGTGGCGACGGCGAGGTGGAGTGGGGGCAGTCGCTCCTCCGCTCCGTCCGGGTGGTGTGCGCGTCGAACCGAGCGCATGTCCTCTTCCCGCCCGCGGGGAGAGGAGACGGCCCGCGTCTCATTCGGTGACAGCGGAGCGAGATGAGGACCCGCGTCGGCGGCCAGGCGCACCCACAGATCCGCCTCGACCGGCCCGAGCCCGCCGGCCGGATCCTCCACTGCCACCAGGGTCTTGGCCGGCAGTCCCCTCACCTCGCGGCCGATCGCCTCGATCGCCGCGACGACGGCGAGTCCATCCGCTCCGGCGAGGGCGGCGCCGAGCGTCAGCCGCTGCGGCCCGCCATCGTGGCGCACGTCGCTCAGACCCGCCTCGGCCAGGATCGCCGCCACCCGGGCATGGCTTTCCGCCGTCACGCCGCGAATCTGCAGGTTGCCCCGCGCCGTCACGTCGAGGAGGCCGTTGCCGCCCTCCCGGGCCGCGCGCGCCGCGGCGCGGGCCTGGATCGCGGTCATCCGGCCGGCGACCGGATGGAGCCGCACCAGCAGCCCGTCGCCGGTCGGCATCGGCCGGGCGAGGCCCGGGCACCATCCGCGGCGAGGCGCCGGCATGACGGGAGCGGGGGTCATTCGGCGGCCTCGCAGGCGTCGAGGGCGGCGAGCGAATTGCGCCGGCTGCGCCACAGGCCGCGGTCGCGCAAGGCGGCGAACCGCTCGCGGAGCGCCTGGGCGACGCCCGGATTGGCCGCCTCGATCGCCGCCAGCACGTCCTCGTCGCCGAGATAGGCGTCGTAGAGCCGGTCGATCTCGGCATCCGGGACCGCGTCGGTGGCGGCGGCCATCACGAACACCGCGTCGAGCCCCTGCGCCAGCTCCTGCGCCCCGCGCCAGCCGTGGCGCAGTTGCGCGGCGATCCAGCGCGGATGGGCGAGGCGGCCGCGTACCAGCCGGGCGACGTCCTCGCGGGCGGTGCGGGCCCGGGGCGCCTCGGGGCGGCTGGTGTCGAGGCTGTAGAGGACCGGCGCGGCGCCGAGCGACGCCGCCGCGGCCGAGAACCCGCCCATCGCGTCGGCGCCGGCGTCGCCGTCGAGGAGGTCGCGCTCGGCGACGTCGAAGGCGTGGAGATAGGCATCCGCCGCCGCGACCCGGGCGGCGAAATCGGCGTCGCCGGCGCCCGCAGCCTCCGCGGTGGCGCCGAGATAGGCCCGGGCGAGATCGCCGCGGTCGGTCCAGTCCCCGTCGAGGGCGAGCGCGGCGGTGCCGGCGCCGTAGCGGCCGGGCGCCGCGCCGAACACCCGCGCCGGCGCCTCGCCGCGGCGACGGGCCGCGGCCAGCGGGTTGTCGGCATCGTCCTCGTCGCGGCCGGCGACCGCCCAGGCGGCGCGGTCGAGGAGGGCCAGGGTATCCGGGAAGGTGTCGCGGAAGGCGCCGGAGACCCGGACCGTCACGTCGATCCGCGGCCGGTCGAGGAGGGCGAGCGGCAGCACCTCGAAGCCGGTGACACGGGTCGAGGCGTGGTCCCAGGTCGGGCGCACGCCCATCAGCGCGAGCGCCTGCGCCACGTCCTCGCCGCCGGTGCGCAGGGTCGGCGAGGCCCACAGGTCCATGACCAGGCGGGCCGGATACTCGCCCTCGTCCTGCAGGTAGCGGCGCACCACCTCGGCGGCGGCCTTCTCGCCCAGCATCGCGGCGGCCCGGGTCGGCAGGGCACGGGGATCGAGGGTCGCGAGGTTGCGCCCCGTGGGCAGAACGTCGGCCCGGCCGCGGGCCGGCGAGCCGGCGGGGCCGGGCGGCACGAAGCGGCCGTCGAGGGCGGCCAGCAGACCGGCCCGCTCGGCCGGGCCGCATTCCGCGTGAGGCTCGGGCGCCGCGCCGAAAACGTGCAGCCCGTCGCGCATCGTCACCTCGGCGAGATCGCACAGATGCGCGTCGAGGGCGGCCAGCGCATCCGGCATCGCGGTCGCCCGGTCGATCCCGGCCGCGGCGAGGAGGCCTGCATCCTCGGCCCGCTCCAGGATCCCGCGGGCGATCAGGTCGGCCCGGCGCGGATCGAGCACGGTGGCGGCGGAATATTCCTCGACGAGCTCGCGCAGGGTCGCGGCCTCCGGGTCGAGGCCGGCGGCGGCGGTCTCGGGCGGCAGGTGGCCGATCGTGACCGCGCCGATGCGGCGCTTGGCCGGGGCCGCCTCGCCGGGATCGTCGACGATGAAGGGATAGACCACCGGCAGCGCCCCGACGGCGAGGGCCGGCCAGCAGGCGGGCGAGAGCGCCACGGCCTTGCCGGGCAGCCACTCGGTGGTGCCGTGGGTGCCGAGATGGATCAGCGCGTCGCATCCCTCGCGCAAGGCGAGATGGAAGGCGAGATAGGCGTGGGCCGGGACCGCGTCGGGGTCGTGGTAGCCGGCCTTGCGGTCGCCCTTGTGGCCACGGTCGGGCTGGAGCGCCACCCGCACGTGGCCCGCCCGCACCGCCCGGAACCGGAACGCGCCGTCGCGGCAGGCCGGATCATCGGCGGGCTCGCCCCATTCCGCCGCCAGGGCGTCGCGGGCCGCCTCCGGCAGCCGGGCGCGCCAGGCCTCGTAGGCATCGAGCGGCACCGACAGGGCCTCGTCGCCCTCGGTCAGCCGGCGCATCAGGGCATCCGGCTCCGGGATGTCGGCGACCGCGTAGCCCTCGCAGGCCAGGAGGGCGAGGATGGCGCACGCGCTCGCCGGCGTGTCGAGCCCGACCGCGAAGCCGGCCCGGCCACCCCGTGCCGGGTAGTCGGACAGGACGAGGGCGAGGCGGCGCTCCGCCCGCGGAATCGCCGCGAGGCGGGCCCAGGCCGCGGCCCGGTCGGCGGTGGCACTGATCCCGGCGAAATCCGGAACGGCGCGGCGCTCGCGATAGCCCTCGACCTCCCGCGCCTCCTCCTTGTGCGAGATCGGGAAGCCGGCGAGCCGCCCGTCGAATTCCGGCAGGGCCACCTGCATGGCGAGGTCGGCGGCGCTGAGCCCCCGGGCCGAGGCCGCCCAGGCATCGCGGCCCGACCCGACCGTGAAGGCCTGGATGACCGGGCAATCGGCGGCATCGAGCACGAAGCCGGCATCGTCCCGGGCCGAGAACGCGGTGGCGGCGACGATCACGGCGGGGCGATGCGCGGCCACCGCCTGCCGCAGGACGGCGACCGCCTCCGGGTCCTTGAGGCTTGCGAGCGCCACGATGGTGGGGCTGAGGCCCCGCTCCCACAGGGCCGCCGCCAGCGCAGCGGCCGGCGCGGTATCGCCGCCGAGGATCGCCGAGCGGTAGACCAGCACCAGGGCGCGGGGCAGGGGCGAGGCGGAGCCGAGTTCCGCGCGGGGGCCGCAGCCCGGGCACCAGGCGAAACCCCGGGGCAGGGCGCGCGGCGGCTCGGGGTGCACCGGCCAGCCGAGCTCGGCGGCGATCCGGGTCAGGAGCCGCCGCAGGTTCTCGGGGCCGCCGGCGCGGAAATACGCGTCGAGGGTGGCGAGCAGCTCCGCCGCCACCGTCGAGACGGCGTCGAGGCGCGGGTCGGGCCGGTCGTCGCCCGGCAGCACCGCGAGGGGGATGCCGTGCGCGCGGCAGGTCTCGGCCAGCCGCTCGACGCCGTAGCGCCAGTAATCGAGCCCGCCGAGGCAGCGCACCAGCACGAAGCGGGCCCGCGCGACCACGGCATCGGCGTAGAGGTCGACCGAGAGCGGGTGACGCAGCTGCGCGAGCTTCGCCAGCCGCAGGCTCGGCCGGTCGCCCGGCAGCGCGGCCTGGGCGCCCGCGAGCCCGGCGAGGTCGGAATCCGTGAAGGACAGGGCCACGACGTCGCCGGGCGCCTGGCCGAGATCGACCGCCGCCTCGCCCTCGTCGAGGGACACCGCATCGATGCGCAGGAGGTGCATCGGTTCTCAGGTCCTCAAGGCCGCACGGATTGGTGTCTGGCGCTCGTCCCGGCGCTCCTGCCGGGGGACGAACCCTGCGCGCTCCAGCACCGCGGCGCGGGCTCTACCATGCGATGCCCTCCTCCTGGGCTGGTATTCGTCCCGGTCGGGGGCGACGCGATGGTGAGGATGCACCTCGGACGTCCCGGCCGAGACGGACAACGCCGGTCTCCCCTTTCCCCGCGGGCGGGGAGAGGGGACAGGCGCACGACCGGCGGGGTGACTCCCGCCCTTACCCCTTCAACGCCGCCGCCACCGCCTCCTTGTCGAACCCGGTCAGCCCGATCACCACCAGGGTTCCGTCGCGATGCTCGGCCGGCCGCCAGGGGCGGTCGTAATGGTGGGCGACGCGGCGGCCGACGCCCTGGACGACGAGGCGCATCGGCTTGTCGGCGACGGCGCAGAAGCCCTTGATCCGCAGCACGCCCGCCACGTCCGCCGCCTTCGCCACCCGGGCGGCCAGGTCCTCGGGCGAGCCCGCGGCCTTCACCGGCACCGCGACGCTCTCGAAATCGTCGTGGTCGTGGTCCTCCTCGGTCTCGTGATGCGACGGGCGCGAGGCGAGGTCGCTCTCCGCCGCGGCGTTGAGGCCGAGCAGCACCCGGGGATCGAGGGCGCCGTGGGCGGTCTCGACGAGCTTGACGGCACGCGGCAGGTGCGCCTCGACCTCGGCCCGGACCCGGGCGCGCTCGCCCTCGTCCAGGAGATCGGACTTGTTCATCACCACGAGGTCGGCGCAGAGGAGCTGGTCCTCGAACACCTCCTCCAGCGGGTTCTCGTGATCGACGCTGGCATCGGCGGCGCGTTGCGCCGCCAGCGCCTCCGGATCGTCCGCGAAGGCGCCGGACGCCACCGCCGGGCCGTCCACCACCGCCACCACGCCGTCGACGGTGACCCGCGAGCGGATCGCCGGCCAGTTGAAGGCCTGGACGAGCGGCTTCGGCAGGGCGAGGCCGGAGGTCTCGATCAGGATGTGCTCCGGCGGCTCGGGCCGGTCGAGGAGCTTGTTGAGCGCCGGCACGAAATCGTCGGCGACGGTGCAGCAGATGCACCCGTTCGGCAGCTCGACCACCGCGTCGGCGTCGCAGCCCGGGATGCCGCACTCGGCGAGCAGGGATCCGTCGAAGCCGACATCGCCGAACTCGTTGACGATGATGGCGAGCCGCCGGCCGTCATTGTGCTCGACGGCGTGGCGCACGAGCGTCGTCTTCCCGGCGCCGAGGAAGCCCGTGACGATGGTGCAGGGAATTTTGTTCAGGATGGTCATGGTGTCACCGGCGCGGGAGGGATGCGGGCGACGACGCCCTTGCGGAACTCTTGCGGACGCTCGCGCCAGGGCACGAGGCCGTCCGGCGTTCCGGCATAGAGGCCGATGCCGTCGAGGATGAGGTCGGCGGACGTCCCCGGGTCGAGATCGCCGTAGACGTAGGTCCAGCGGCCGGGGCTCGCGACCGCGACCGTGCAGGAGCGCTTGCAGACCGAGAGGCATTCCACCGGCTCGATCCGCACCGGCGCGCCCGGGCGGGCGGCGAGGGCCGCAGTCAGCGCCTCGTGCAGGCGGGCGCCGGCACGGGGGCCGTCGCCTGAATCGGCGGCGTCGCGGCAGGTAGTGCAGACGTAGAGGGTTACGGGGTCGGTCACGCGGTCACCCCGTGCGTGTGGCCGGCGGCGCCCTGGCGCCCGGTCACCGCGCCCCAGGCCCAGCCGAAGGCGAGGCCGAGCACCGCCCAGAACGCGAAGCCGATGGCCAGCGACCGGGCGGCGAACTGCGCGGCGTAGACCGGCGGCATGGCGGAGATCTCCTCCGGCCCGTGCGGCGCGCCCCAGGCCTGCGGCGCGACGATGAGGGCGAGGCCGAGCCCGATCGCCACCGGGCCGCGGCGAATCGCGATCAGGTAGAGGCCGGCTGCCGTGGCGACGGCAGTGGCCACCCACCAGAGCTGGCGCGATTCGAGCGCGGCGGCGGCGACGCCCGGCAGTTCCGGCGGCAGCCCGATCGCCGGCGCCAGGCTGGCGGCGAGGAAGCCGCCGATGCCGAACTTGAGCGCTTCGCCGGGCGTCACCTCGCGGCCGGACGCGACCAGCACGGCGCCGAGCAGCAGGGCGTAGCCGACGCCGCTCACCAGGGTGGCGAGCGCCGTGAAGGCGAGGCGCGGCAGGCCGGGGGCCGGCTGCCATTGCGGTTCGCCGCCATGGTCGTGGCCGGCATGGGCCAGCACGATCAGCGGGTTGGCGAAGGCGTGACGGGCCGGTGCGACGGTCTCGGCCGTCTCGTACTTCTCCGCCGCCAGGATCAGCGGCGAGGTGAGGGCGAATTGCAGGGCGGAGGCCACGCAAGCGGCCAGGAAGCCGGCGACCAGGGCCGCGGCGAGCAGACGTTTCGTCATTCGGGGATCACCTGCACGACCAAAGGGCCGCGGGCCCGCGCCCGGTCGGGGCGCAGGCCGCGCGGCCTCAGACGGTCAAGCCTTGCTCAGTGGCAGGGAAAGTTGTGGGCGTGGCGCCAGTCGTGGGCGGCGTTGTGCAGCGCGACCACCGGGGCGAAGCCGGAGACGAACAGCAGGCCGATGCCGAGCGTGGCGGCCAGGAGGACGGCGCTGAGGCGCTCGCCGACCAGGGCGGGAGAGAGGGACCGGGTGATCGCGACCATGACGAACTCCTGCCGCCCCACCGGCGGCGTCGAGAGAAAGGGGTGACGGCAGGTCTCCTGGCTCGCGGCCTTGCCGGTCCACCGCCTTCCCGGAAACGCTCCAGTGGCCGATGGCGGACCGTGTGCGACCGCTCACAGTTGCGGGGGCAGCCGCGGCACACCGGGACGAGATCCCGGCTCCCGCGTTCCCTTTTCACCTCGTCGCCGAGGCACCGTCGCTACGACCCTAGCGAGTCGCAGGCGGGGTTGCAATCGGGGCCGCCTGCCGCGACACCTCCGGCCCCGAGATTTCGCGAGAGGATACGAGCGTGCAGGATCCGATTCACGGTCCGATTCGCGCGACCCCGCGCCTGACCCTGGTGCTGGGCGGCGCCCGCTCGGGCAAGAGCCGTTACGCGGAAGGGCTGATCGCGGCGTTGCCCGGGCCCTGGCTCTATGTCGCGACGGCGCAGGCCTGGGACGACGAGATGCGCGAGCGCATCGCCCATCACCGCGACCGCCGCGCCGCGCCCTGGGAGACGGTGGAGGCGCCGCGGGCGTTGGGCGAGGCGATCCGGCAGGCGCCGGCCGGGCGGCCGGTGCTGGTCGATTGCCTGACCCTGTGGCTGACCAACGTGATGCTGGACGAGATGGCGGACCTGCCGGGGGAGGCCGAGGCGCTGCTGGCGTCCTGCGCCGCCGCCGCCGGGCCGCTGGTGCTGGTCTCGAACGAGGTCGGGTTCGGCATCGTGCCGGAGAACGCGTTGGCCCGGCGCTTCCGCGACGAGGCCGGTCGCCTGCACCAGCGCCTCGCGACGATCGCCGACAGGGTGGTGCTGGTCGTGGCCGGCCTCCCGATGATCCTGAAGGGAGATCCCGCATGAGCGACGACGAGGCGGCGCGCCACCGCGCCAAGATGGAGAAGCGCAAGGCGGTCCAGGACGCCGAGGTCGCCGGTAAGACGATCGAGAAGGGCCTGCTGATCGTCCATACCGGCCCCGGCAAGGGCAAGTCGACGGCGGCCTTCGGGCTGATGCTGCGGGCGCTCGGCCGCGGCTGGCGGGTCGGGGTGGTGCAGTACATCAAGGGCGCCTGGGAGACCGGCGAGCGCCTCGCCGTGGCGCGCTTCGCCGATCAGGTCGAGTGGCACACGATGGGGGAGGGCTTTACCTGGGAGACCCAGGACCGCGACCGCGACGTGGCGGCGGCGAAGGCGGCCTGGGCGAGGACCGAGGCGCTGATGGCCGATGCGAGCATCCGCCTGCTGATCCTCGACGAGCTCAACATCGCGCTGCGCTACGATTACCTGCCGCTGGCCGGGGTGGTGGAGGCCCTGAGCCGGCGCCGGCCGGACCTGACGATCGTGGTGACCGGCCGCAACGCCAAGCCGGAGCTGGTCGCGGCGGCCGACCTCGTCACCGAGATGACCCTGGTGAAGCACCACTTCGCCGCCGGCGTGAAGGCGCAGGAGGGCATCGAGTTCTAGGGCATCGCGTTTCGATTGACGCCAGCCGGCGTGGAGGGGTAGAGGCTTGGCCATGACCAGCACCTCTTTCGCCGGACTCTATGACGCGCCGCTCACCTAGCGGCGGAGTGCTCGTCATCTCTCAACCGCTGCGACGTGTCGGCGGTTGAGGCTTCCAGAATCCAGGGCCCGCCGACCTCGCCCTACCCCGAGGTCCTCCCCGTGCCGTCCCTCACCCATGTCCCGATAGGCCTGATCGGCTTCGGTGCCTTCGGCCGCCTCGTCGCCGAGCACCTGGCGCCGCATGGCAGGCTGCGTATCCACGATCCGTTCGTCCCGGATGCGGATTTCGCGGCGGCCGGCGTCGTGCCGTACACTCTCGCCGAGGCCGCCGCCTGCCCGGTGGTGATCCTGGCGACCCCGGTCTCGGGCCTCGCCGAGGTGGTACGCGCCGTCGCGCCGCATCTTCGCGAAGGCGCCCTCGTCCTCGATGTCGGCTCGGTGAAGGTGCGGCCGGCCGCGATTATGCGGGCCGGGCTGCCGCCGGGGGTCGATATCGTCGCCACCCACCCGCTGTTCGGGCCGCAGAGCGCGCGCGGGGGCCTGCCCGGCCTGAAGATCGCGGTCTGCCCGGTCCGGGGCGACCGGGCCCGGCGGGTCGGCGCCTTCCTGCGCCGGGCGCTCGGGCTCAGCGTGATCCTGACGACGCCGGAGGCACATGACCGCGAGGCGGCGGCGGTGCAGGGCCTGACCCACCTGATCGCCAAGGTGCTGGTGGCGATGGAGCCGCTGCCGACCCGGATGACGACGCGCAGCTTCGACCTCGTGATGCAGGCCGTCGGCATGGTCCGGCACGACGCGCCGGAGGTCTACCACGCCATCGAGCGCGAGAACCCCTACGCGGCGGAGGTGCGGCGACGGTTCTTCGACCTGGCGGCGCAGATGGATGGGGAATTGGGGGAGGGGGAGGGCATCGAGACGCGCGCCTCGCTCGACGCCTGATGCCCCCCTCGGCGTCATCCCGGGGCTCGCCCTGCCGGCGAGGACCCGGGATGACCCGGAGGATGACGTGAGCGGGCCGAAGGGCCCTACTCTCCCGCCGCCTCTTCCGCCGCCCGGGCCCGCTCGCGGCGCTTCTCCATCGCGCGGACCGAGAACACCGAGGCCTCGTAGAGGAGCAGCATCGGGATCGCCAGCGAGAGCTGGCTGATCACGTCCGGAGGGGTCAGCACGGCGGCGGCGACGAAGACCAGGACGATGGCGTAGCGCCGGCGGTCCCTCAGGAACTTCGAGTCGATGATGCCGATCTGGCCGAGCAGGGTCAGGATCACCGGCAGCTGGAACGCGATCCCGAAGGCGAAGATCAGCGTCATGATGAGCGAGAGGTACTCGTCCACCTTCGGCAGCAGCTCGATCGTGGCCTCGCCGGGCTGGCCGATCTGCTGCAGGCTGACCGAGAACTTGATTAGCAGCGGCATCGCCAGGAAGTAGACGACGAGGGCGCCGAGGACGAAGAAGACCGGGGTCGCGACGAGGTAGGGGAGGAAGGCCCGGCGCTCGTTGCGGTACAGGCCCGGCGCCACGAAGGCGTAGAGCTGGGTGGCGACCACCGGGAACGACAGGAAGCCGGCGCCGAACACGCTCAGCTTGATGTTGGTGAAGACCTGCTCGAGGAAGTGGGTCGCGATCAGCCGTGCCTTGTCGGCCCCCACGACGCTGACGTAGGGGTGCACGAGGATGTTATAGATGTGCTGGGCGAAAAAGAAGCAGATAAAGAACATCACCCCGAAGGCGAGCAGCGACTTGATCAGCCGCGAGCGCAGCTCGATCAGGTGCTCGATCAGGGGTGCGCGCGAGGCCTCGATCTCGGCTTCATCGGCCTCGGTGATCATGCGGTCGGGCCCGTGCTGGCGGTGGCGTGGGGTGTCGTGTCGTGGGAATCGGTCGCGCGGGCGGCATCGGCCTTGAGCTGCGCGGTCGCGGCGGCCAGGGCCGAGGGCGACGGCTTCTCGGTCGCCGGCTCGGGGAGCGCATAGGCCGGGGGGGCGGCCGCATCAATGGCAGGAGCCGGATCCGGCAATGCGGCGACGGGCTGCTCGCCCGAGGAGACCAGGGGATCCGTTCCCGGCGTCTCGTAGCCCGGCATCGCTTGGGTCGCGGGCTTCGGCACCCCGTCGACCGCACCCTTGATCTCGTTGCGGATCGTCTGGACCGGGTTGAAGCCGGTCGTCGTCGCGGAGGAGACGCTGCGGTTGATGCCCTCGACCTCGCGGCGGACCTCGTCGAGTTCCGCCTCGCGCATCGCCTCGCTGAACTGGCTCTGGAACTCGCCGGCCATGCGCTTGAGCCGGGCGGTGACCTGGCCGACGGTACGCAGGGCCTTGGGCAGGTCCTTGGGACCGATGACGACGAGCGCGACGCCGCCGATCAGCATCACCTCGCCCCAACTCATATCGAACATGGCGTGACGGCCCTGCTGCTCGCGCGGCGCACTCGGTCGGGCGCCTCGCGCGGGCTGTCTAGCACGCCGTGGCGCCGACGCCAGTCACTGCCGAGCAGGATCCCGAGGAGACTCGTATGGCGAGTGATGTACGGCCTCGGTCCGCGAGACCCGCATCCCGATGGTCCTTCGGCCGGGCACGGGGCCCGGCCGCCATGCGGAGCCGCTCAGACGACCTTGCGGTCGGCGTTCGTCAGGGGCTCGCCGTGCTGCGGGACCGGGCGGACCGGCTCCGTCGCGGTGACCGGCGGCATCTGGGCGGTCGGCACGTGAGCGGGCTGCGGGACCGGCTGCACCGGGGCCGCCGGCGGAGCGACCGTGACCGGGGTCACCGGGGTGTGGGGCACCTGTGCCGTCGTGGCCGGTGCCTGGTCCTCGTCGGCCATGCCCTTCTTGAAGGCCTTGATGCCCTTGGCCACGTCGCCCATCAGCTCGGACACCTTGCCGCGTCCGAACAGCAGCATGACGATCACGCCGACGACGATCCAGTGCCAGATACTCGCGCCGCCCATGGTTCTCTCCTGCGCAGCGACAGCGTCGCCGCGGCACACTCAAGAGGCGCCACCGACGCCTCAAACCTCTGATCCCGCACGCTCATCGTCGCCGGTCGGCGGATCGAGCACGCGCGGTGCGGCCGGAACGTAAGGACGGCCGGGGGCGAAAACAAGCGTTTCCTCGGGGTACGGTGGCCGGTGCCGCACGGGAATTCACTCCGTTCCGGTATCGCCCGGGCTCAGGGGATCCTCGTCGGCCTCCCCGCCATCGCCCGGCTGCGGCACGCGGAACCCGGCGGGCAGCCTGCCCTCGATCAGGCCGAGCCCCTTCAGCTCGTCGAGGCCCGGCAGGTCGGAGACGGCGTCGAGGCCGAAATGCTCGAGGAAGGCCGGGGTGGTGCCGTAGGTCACCGGCCGCCCGGGCGTGCGGCGGCGGCCGCGCAGGCGCACCCACCCGGTCTCGAGCAGCAGGTCGAGGGAGCCCTTCGAGGTGGTAACGCCGCGGATCTCCTCGATCTCGGCCCGGGTCACCGGCTGGTGGTAGGCGACGATGGCGAGCGTCTCCAGGGCCGCTCGCGACAGCTTGCGCGGCTCGGGCGCCGCACCGCGCAGGGCCGGCGCAAGGTCGGGTGCGGTGCGGAAGGCGTAGCCGCCGGCAGTCCTGACGAGCGTGATGCCGCGGGCGGCGTAGGCGCGAGCGATCTCGGCCAGGATCGCCGGCACGTCGGTGCCGGGAGGAAGGCGGGCGGCGAGTTCGGCCTGGCCGAGGGGCGCGGGGGCCGCGAAGATCATCGCCTCGGCGAGGCGCGCGGCATCGGACGGGACGGGAGCCGGCTCAGGGCCGCGGGGAGCCTTCGCCACCGGTCAGGATCCGGCGGCGCGGATCTGGATCGGCGCGTAGGGCCGGTCCTGGCGCAGCAGGATCTGGCCCTCGCGGGCGAGCTCCAGCACCGCCGAGAGCGAGGAGGCCCGCACCGTGGCGCGGCGCTTCGGATCGGCGAGGTACTGGGCGAGGTAGGAATCGAGGTCGGTCCAGTCGTCCCGCGGGCCGATCAGCCGCTCGAGCGCAGCGCGGGCATCGACCAGCGACCAGACGCTGCGCGGCGGCAGGGTCACGGAGGACCGTGCCTGCTCCTGGCGCTGGCGGGCATAGGCCGCGATCAGGTCGTGCAGGGTGACGGCGAAGGGCCCGGCGGGGGTGGCCGCGACCGGCTCGGGGAGGGCGGCGCCGCGGGCGAACACGTCGCGCCCGAGCTGCATCCGCCCGGACAGCATCGCGGCGGCGGCGCGGATCGCCTCCAGGCGGCGCAGGCGCAGGCGCAGGGCCAGGGCCTCGGCGAGATCGCCGGCGGCGGGCTCCGGGCCCCGGGGCGGCGTCGGCAGCAGCAGGCGCGACTTCAGGTAGGCAAGCCACGCCGCCATCACCAGGTAATCCGCCGCCAGTTCGAGGCGCAGGCGGCGCGCCTCCTCGATGAAGGCGAGGTATTGCTCGACCAGGGCCAGGATCGAGATCCGGGCGAGGTCGACCTTCTGGCGCCGGGCGAGTTCGAGGAGCAGGTCGAGGGGTCCCTCGAACCCGTCGACATCGACCACGAAGGCCGCGTCGGCGGCGTCGGGAGGATGGTCGAGGAAATCGTCTGCCATCAATCGCCTGATATCCGGTCTCGACCGAACGACCCTTCCGCCTGTCGGTCCGGGCTCCGCTGTCGCGAAGCCGGGAGGACGCGGCGGATGCGGGGCCCGTCTGCGGGGTCGACCGCTCCGAGGAGGTTCAGGCCGCGGCGGCGAGCCCGGCATCGAGGCGGGCGCGGGCCTCGGCCGGGTCGAAGGTCGCCGGGACCGGGCGCAGCCGCGCGAGCGCCGCCTCGGCGCGCCGCAGGGACTCCCCGGCGAGGGCGGGCGCCGCGGCGGCGACCTCCTCCATCTCGGCGCGGACGCCGTTGCAATGCAGGCCGACGTCGCAGCCGGCCCGGAAGGCGGCGGCGGTGCGATCCCGGAAGCTGCCCGAGAGGGCGTTCATCGACAGGTCGTCGGTCATCAGCAGGCCGTCGAACCCGATGCGGCCGCGCACGATCTCGCGGATGACCGTGGCGGAGGTGGTGGCCGGGTTCTCCGGGTCGAGGGCGCGGAACACGACGTGGGCCGACATCGCCATCGGCAGGTCGGCGAGCGCCTGGAACGGGCGGAAATCGTGCGCCTCCAGCGCGGCGAGGCTCGCCTCGACGACCGGAAGGGCGTGGTGGCTGTCGGCGCCGGCGCGGCCATGGCCGGGCACGTGCTTCATCACCGGCAGGACGCCGCCGGCCATCAGGCCCTCGGCCACCGCGCGCCCGAAGGCCGCGACCACCCCCGGCTCGGTCCCGTAGGCCCGGTCCCCGATGACGTCGTGGGCGCCGGGCACCGGCACGTCGAGAACGGGGGCGCAATCGACGTTGATGCCGACCTGGGCGAGGTCGTAGGCCATCAGGCGGGCGCCGAGCCCGGCGAGCGCCGGCCCGCCCTCGGGGCCGCCGGCGCGGAAATAGGCCCGGCCGGACGGGTAGGCCTGCCAATGCGGCCGCGTCATGCGCTGCACCCGCCCGCCCTCCTGGTCGATCAGGATCGGCGCGTCGGCACGGCCGACGGTCTCGCGGAGCGCCGCCGTGAGGGCGCGGACCTGCTCGGGGGTCTCGACGTTGCGCTTGAACAGGATGAAGCCCCAGGGCCGCGCCGCGCGGAAGAAGGCAGCCTCCTCGGGGCTCAAGGTCGGGCCGGCGCAGCCGAGGATCAGGGCAAGGGTCATCGACGGCGGCTCTCGTCGGTTGGAGGGGGTGGGGCGATGATGCTCCCGCCCGGCGCCCATGCGGGCGCCGAGGACCGGGATTCGCGGGGAGGAAAGACGGAAATTGAGGCGATTCGCCGGCCCGGGGCTGTCGGCGAGACGCCACAGCCCCGGGGTTTCAGGTGGCGGAAGCGCGGCGGGCGCCTGTCCGCCGACGATCCGCGCGCGTCAATTCTTGGCGACGAAGCAGGCGGCGCCGGAGGCCTTGAGCTTGCCGCACAGGCCGTCGGCGCTCTCCTTCGACATCGGCCCGACGCGGACGCGGTAGATCGACTTGCCGTTCACCTCGGCCTGGCGGATCAGCGGCGACTGGCCGCCGAGCACGGCGCCGTAGCGCTCCTGCGCCTGGCGGAACGCGACCTCGGCCTCCTTCTCGGTCGCGCGCACCGAGAGCTGAACCGAAAAGCCGCCGACCGGCGCCTGGGGCGTCGGCACCGCCTGGGTGGTGACCGGCGGTTCGGCGGAGGCGACGCGCTGCACCGGCTTCTGCCGCGGCGTCTCGGCCACCGGGGTCGGGCTTTCGGCCGCCGGGGTCTGGGCGGGCGCGGCCGGGACGACCCGCGCGCTGCGCGGCGTGACCGGCGCCGGGGCCGAGCCGGTCGCCTCGGTCGGGAGGGTCATGGTCGGGATCGGCGAGACCGGCGCCTGCTGGGCCGCCTGCTGGGCGGCGGCCTGCGCGGCGCGCTGGGCCTCGATCGGCGACGGCTCGGGCCGGACCGAGACGGTGCGCACCTTGCGCGGCTCGCCGAGGGAGTCGGTGAGGGCGTTGCCCGAGGCGGCGGGCCCGGCGGAGGATCCGGCCTCCGCGGCGAGCGAGCGGGCCGCCTGCTTGACGTCGAGGGGCTGCTCCTCGCGGTTGACGATGCGGATCTGCCCGTCCTTGGTGGTGGTGCCGCGCTCGTAGATCTGCTTGTTCTGGTCCGGGATCTCGACGCCGCCGGCATTCTGCGGCGCCACCTTGAGCGGCGCCTGATCGGCCATGACCAGGATCGGCGCGCCGGAGCGACCGTGATGGAAGGCCTTCCAGGTCAGCGCGCCGCCGATGGAGGCCGCGACAATGCCGAGCGCCGTGCCGACGAGGGCGATGCGCCGGCGGCCCCGGGGCCGCGGCTCGGCCATCGGCGCGGGCTCCGCCTCGGGCGCGGCGGCCGGGTCGGCGACGGTCTCGCGCTCGACCGCGGCCAGGTACTGGTTGAAGGCGGATTCCGGCGTCTGCGCCGGGGGCTGGTTCGCCACGGCCATCGTCGGCGCCGTCATGGACGGCTCCTGGCGGCTGGCCGGGAAACCGGCGGGGGCGGCCGGTGCGTCGCCGTAGCTCGGCAGGACCGGATCGACCCGGCCGCCGCGCGGCGGCTCGGCGGTCCGGCTCGCTTCCTTGGCCTCCTTGGCTTCGAGCAGGGCCCGGAACGGATCGTCCTGGCCGACGATACGGGCGAGTTCGGCGAGGGGATCGGGGCGCGGCGCCGCGGGACGGGCCTGATCGTGAACGGCCGGATGCGGGCGCACGGGGGTCGGCTGCTGATCCTGCTCGTAGGCGTCGTAGTCGACGGGAACCCGGGAAGCATTCGTCGTCATGGCAGCACCATCCTGTTCGCCCTCGCGTCACCTCACCGCGCTCGGGCCCGGCTCGGCGACACCGGCCGCCTCGCCCCGGATATGGGGAGGGCGGCCGTCAGATCCCACGCTTACGTCCCGCCGCGGCGTCGCCCAGGGGGGCGTCCCGCGGCGTCCGGTCGCTCCGCATCCCGGCGCGGGGCCTCAGCGCATCTCGTCGGGGGCACCGACGCCGAGGATCCCGAGATTGGACGCGACCACACCCTTGAGGGCAGCGACGAGGGCCAGCCTCGCCTCGGTGGACTTTCTGTCGGTTTGATTAACAAACCGTAATTGCGGCAAGTCTTTGCCCTTGTTCCAGAAACTGTGGAACGCGCTGGCCAGCTCGTAGAGGTGGAACGCGAGGCGATGCGGCTCGTGGGCGGCCGCCGCCGCCTCGATCACGCGGGGCACCTGGGCGATCAGGCGCATCATCTCGAGCTCGCCCGGGTCGGTCAGGCCGGACAGGTCCGCCCCGGCCAAGGCCGCCGGCGACAGGTCGAGATCGGGGAAGGCCTCGCGGGCCTGGCGGAACACCGAGGCCGCCCGGGCATGCGCATACTGAACGTAGAAGACCGGGTTGTCCTTCGACTGCTCGACCACCTTGGCGAGATCGAAATCGAGGGTGGCGTCGTTCTTGCGGTACAGCATCATGAACCGCACCGGATCGCGCCCGACCTCGTCGATCACCTCGCGCAGGGTGACGAACTCGCCGGCCCGCTTCGACATCTTCACCGGCTCGCCGCCGCGCAGCAGGCGCACCAGCTGGCACAGCTTGACGTCGAGGGCGGCCTTTCCGTCGGAGACCGCCTTCACGGCCGCCTGCATCCGCTTGACGTAGCCGCCATGGTCGGCGCCGAGCACGTCGATCAGCTCGACCGCACCGCGCTCGACCTTCGAGCGGTGATAGGCGATGTCGGAGGCGAAATAGGTGAAGCTGCCGTCCGATTTCAGGAGCGGCCGGTCGATGTCGTCGCCGAAGGCGGTGGCGCGGAACAGGGTCTGCTCGCGGTCCTCCCAATCCTCCGGCAGCTGGCCCTTCGGCGGCGGCAGCCGGCCCTCGTAGACGAGGCCCTTGGCGCGCAGGTCGGCGATCAGCGCCGCCACCGCGCCGCCGTTGCCGCCACCCTGGAGCGTGCGCTCGGAGAAGAAAACGTCGTGGTGGATGCCGATGGCCGCCAGGTCCTCGCGGATCCGGTCCATCATCCGGTCGATCGCGAAGTCGCGCACCAGCGGCAGCCACTCGGATTCGGGCTGGCCGAGGAGGGTGTCGCCGTACTGCGCCTTCAGGGCCTGCCCGACCGGCACGAGGTAGTCGCCCGGATAGAGGCCGTCCGGGATCGTCACGGTCTCGCCCAGCGCCTCGCGGTAGCGCAGGAAGGCCGAGCGGGCGAGCACGTCGACCTGCGCGCCGGCATCGTTGATGTAGTACTCGCGCGTCACGTCCCGGCCGGCGGCGACCAGGAGGTTGACGAGCGCATCGCCGAACACCGCGCCGCGGCCATGGCCGACATGCATCGGCCCGGTCGGGTTGGCGGAGACGTACTCGACATTGACCCCGCCCGGGACGGGAGCGCCGCGGCCGTAGGCCTCGCCGTCGCGGAGCGCCGCCCGGACCACCTCGCCGTAGATGTCAGGGTTCAGCCGCAGGTTGATGAAGCCCGGCCCGGCGACGCTCGCCTCCGTCACGCGGGGATCCTGGCGCAGGTCCGCCGCCAGCGCCTCGGCCAGGGCCTTCGGGTTGGTGCGCGCCTCCTTCGCCAGCACCAGGGCGGCGTTGGTGGCGAGGTCGCCGTGGCTCGGGTCGCGCGGCGGCTCGACCACCACGCGGGCGCGGTCGAGGCCCTCCGGCAGGGTGCCGGCGCGGGTGAGCGTCTCGAGCGCCTCGCCGATGCGGGCCTCGAAGGCGGCGAAGATGTTCATGCGTTGACCAGTTCTGCAAAGTTCGGGCCGGATGCAGTGAGACCGCACCCGGCGCGCCGGGCTCTTCTCACGCCGGGGCGGGCGGCTGCAAGCGGGGCGGTTCGTGCGGGAGTCGGCTCCTCCCTTGTCGCCGCAGGGCCGATGCTGCAAAGCGTCGTGGCGTCACCGGCCGGATTCTCCGGCCCTTACGAGACAAACGATTCGGACCGCGCCATGCACGACATCCGGGCCATCCGCGACAACCCGGCCGCCTTCGACAAGGGACTGACGAGCCGCGGGCTGGAGCCGCTCGCCTCGCAGCTGATTGCCCTCGACGACGAGCGCAAGGCCGCGATCTCGGCGGCGCAGGCAGCCCAGGAGAAGCGCAACGCGCTGTCGAAGGAGATCGGCGCGGCCAAGAAGGCGAAGGACGAGGCGCGGGCGCAAGCGCTGATGGCCGAGGTCGCCCGCCTCAAGGAGGACGCACCCGCCCTCGACGCGGCGGCCGATGCCGCCGGCAAGGCCCTGACCGAGCGCCTGTCGGCGATCCCCAACCTCCCGGGCCCGGACGTGCCGGAGGGCCGCGACGAGCACGATAACGTCGAGAGGAGCCGCTTCGAGGGGCGGGGGCTCGCCCAGGAGGGCCGCCAGCATTTCGAGCTCGGCGAGGCCATGGGCCTGATGGATTTCGAGACCGCCTCGAAGCTGTCCGGCTCGCGCTTCGTGGTGCTGAAGGGCCAGATCGCCCGGCTGGAGCGGGCGCTCGGCCAGTTCATGCTCGACCTGCATACCGGCGAGCACGGCTATACCGAGGTGGTGCCGCCGCTCCTGGTGCGCGACGAGGCGATGTTCGGCACCGCGCAGCTGCCGAAGTTCCGCGACGACCAGTTCGCGGCGGTGCAGGGCTCGCCCGAGATGGCGCAGGAGAGCGGCGCGCCGAACCGCTGGCTGATCCCGACGGCGGAAGTCCCGCTCACCAACCTGGTGCGCGAATCGATCCTCGCCGAGGACGAGCTGCCGCTGCGCTTCACCGCGCTCACCCCCTGCTTCCGGGCCGAGGCCGGGGCGGCGGGGCGCGACACCCGCGGGATGCTGCGCCAGCACCAGTTCAGCAAGGTGGAACTCGTCTCGATCACGGCGCCCGAGCGCTCGGCCGAGGAGCACGAGCGGATGCTGGCCTGCGCGGAAGCCGTGCTGAAGCGCCTCGACATCCCGTTCCGGGTCGTCACGCTCTGCACCGGCGACATGGGCTTCGCCTCGACCAAGACCTACGACATCGAGGCCTGGCTGCCGGGGCAGAAGACCTATCGCGAGATCTCGTCCTGCTCGGTCTGCGGCGACTTCCAGGCCCGCCGGATGGAGGCGCGCTACCGCCCGAAGGAGGGCAAGGGCGTCGCTTACGTCCACACCCTCAACGGCTCGGGCGTCGCGGTCGGCCGCGCGCTGATCGCCGTGATGGAGAACTACCAGAACCCCGACGGCAGCGTCACGATCCCGTCGGCCCTCGCGCCCTACATGGGCGGCCTCACCCGCATCGAAGGACACCGGTGATGCGCATTCTCGTCACCAACGACGACGGCATCCACGCGCCGGGCCTGAAATGCCTGGAGGACATCGCCCGGGACCTCTCGGACGACGTCTGGGTCGTGGCGCCGGAGACCGACCAGAGCGGCGTGTCGCACTCGCTGTCGCTGAACGATCCGCTCCGCCTGCGCCAGGCCGGCGAGAAGCGTTACGCGGTCAAGGGCACGCCCTCCGACTGCATCATCATGGGCATCCGCCACATCCTGAAGGACCACGGGCCCGACCTCGTGCTCTCGGGCGTCAACCGCGGCCAGAACGTCGCCGAGGACGTGACCTATTCGGGCACGATCGCGGGCGCCATGGAGGCGACGATCCTCGGCGTGAAGGCGATCGCGCTGAGCCAGGCCTACGGCATCGGCGGGCGGGCCAACGTGAAGTGGCACACCGCCGCCCATCACGGCGCGAAGGTCGTCCGGCGCATCCTGGAGGTCGGGATCGAGCCCGGCATCCTGGTCAACGTCAACTTCCCGGATTGCGAGCCGGACGCGGTTCAGGGGATCGCGGTGGCGGCGCAGGGCGTGCGCAACCAGGCGCTGCTGTCGATCGACGAGCGGGTCGACGGGCGCGGCAACCCGTATTTCTGGCTCGCCTTCGCCAAGGCGCGGTTCGAGCCGGGCCACGGTACCGACCTGAAGGCGATCGCCGAGGGCCGCATCTCGATCACGCCCCTGCGCCTCGACCTCACCGACGAGCCGACGCTGACCCGCTTCGCCCAGGCCTTCACATGAGTGACTCCACATGGGCGACTTCGCGTGAATGACGAGAGCGAGCCGGACGCCTCCGGACCGGAACCGGCAGGCGAGCCGTCCGGCGCGGTCGAGACCGCGGCCTTCGTGCTGGGACTTCGCGCCCGCGGCGTGCGCGACGCCGCGGTGCTCGGGGCGATGGAGCGGGTGCCGCGGGAGGCGTTCGCGCCGCTCGCCTTCCGCGATCTGGCCCGGCGGGACATCGCCCTGCCGCTGCCCTGCGGCCAGACCATGACGGCGCCGAGCGTGATCGCCACGATGCTGGCGGCGCTCAACGTCCCGGGCGCGCGGGTGCTCGAGGTCGGCACCGGCTCCGGCTACGCCACGGCCCTGCTGCTGCGCCTCGGGGCCGCCGAGGTGGTGAGCCTCGAACGCTACGCCACCCTCGCGCGCAACGCCCGCTCGCGCCTCGATGCGCTCGGCTTCGGCGCCGCGATGGTCGGCCTCGCCGATGGCTGCGCTCCGCCGGAGGAGGCCGGCGGCTTCGACCGCATCCTGGTCAACGGCACGCTCCGCGACCTGCCCCAGGCCCTCCTCGACCGGTTGAACCCCGGCGGCCGCCTCGTGGGCGCGCTCGGCATGCCGGCCGGCCCGCGCCTCGTCGCCATCGCGCAGGAATCCGACGGCCCGTGGCGGCAGGTGCGCGAGACGCCGCTCCGCATCGGCCCGATGACCCCCGGCCTGGCGGCCGTGCTCTAACAGGCCGCACGGATCCGACTCGCCTAAGTCCGAATCCGCCCGTGACGGTGAAGCCGAAACGGCGCCCTGCAACGGAAGCTTAACCTGAATCCGCTTTGAATCCGCTCCATAGGGTTGCGTGGATGTACGGGTGCGTCGATGCGGGATCGCGGGGCAGGCAAGGGGATGCGGACGCTATCGCGCTTCGCCCTCATCGGGCTGATCGGGGGCGCTTCGGCGGCCTGCAGCACCGATGCGGTGCGGCTCGACCCGTTCTCGAACCCGTTCTCATCGAGCGCGAGCGGCGACCCGGGGGCGACCGGCAGCCTGCCGGAGGGCAACGCGGTCGCGGCCCCGATCCGCTCGACGCCGATCCAGTCGCGGCCCCTGTCGGCGCCGCTGGCCGCCGCGCCGCTGTCGAGCCGTCCTCTCGCCGCTCCGGTCGCGACGCCCCGCGTCGCCGCGGCGGCCCCGGTCACCGGCGGCCCGGCCGGCTGGTCGGCGGCGGGCGGCACCACCATCACGGTCGGCGCCAATGACAGCCTGAACCAGATGTCGACCCGGTTCGGCGTCCCCGCCGCGGCGATCCTCCAGGCCAACGGCCTGTCGAGCGCCGCCCAGGTCACCCCCGGCCGTCAAGTCGTGATCCCGGTCTACCATGCCGGCGGCGTGCCGGCGATGAGCGCCCGGGCGGTGCCGCCGGCCCCGGCGCCGCGGATGGCGATGACCGAGACCCGCGCCCCCGAGCCGGTGCGCCGGGTCGCCGAGGCCGCGCCGCGCCCCGAGCCCCTCCGCCGCGATCCGGAGGTCGCCCGCCGGGAGCAGGAGGCCACGCGCCGCGAGCAAGAGGCCGCGCGCCGCGAGCAGGAGGCCGCCCGGCGCGAGCAGGAGGCCGCACGGCGCGAGCAAGAGGCGGAATCGGCCCGCAAGGCCCATACCCGCCCGGGTCAGGCCGAGGCGAAGCCGGTGGCGCCCAATGCTGCCGAGCGCGCCGCCAAGCTCAACCCGCGCAAGGCCCAGCCGCGCGAGGACGACGAGGAGGCGGTCGCCGCGAAGCCGCAGCGGCCCGAGCCGAAGGCGGTGGCCAAGGCCGAGCCGAAGGCCGTCGCCAAGGTGGCCGCGCGCCAGCAGGACGACGACGAGGACGAGAAGGTCGCGGCCAAGCCGCAGAAGCCCGAGCACAAGAAGCCCGAGCCGAAGGCCGTCGAGAAGGCGAAGCCGGAGCCGAAGAAGGTCGCCGAGGCGGTCAAGCCGGAACCGCGCAAGATCGAGATCAAGGCCGAGGCAAAGCCGGAGGTCAAGAAGCCCGAGCCGAAGCAGGCCGAGGCCGCGAAGCCCGAGGTGAAGAAGGTGGCGGAGCTGAAGCCGGCGCCGAAGCCCGAGCCGGTCAAGCCGGTGAAGGTCGCTTCCCTGCCCGAGAAGGCTCCCGAGCCGGCACCGGCTCCGGCCGTCGCCCCCGCGGCGCCCGCGCCGGACCCGCAATCGAGCTTCCGCTGGCCGGCTCGCGGCCGGGTGATCAACGGCTACGGCTCGAGCGGCAACGAAGGCATCAACATCGCGGTGCCCGAGGGCACGCCGGTGAAGGCCGCCGAAGAAGGCACCGTGGCCTATGCCGGCAGCGACGTGAAGGGCTACGGCAAGCTGGTCCTGGTGCGCCACGCCAACGGCTACGTCTCGGCCTACGCCCATAACGGCGAGATCGACGTGCGGCCGGGCGAGAAGGTGAAGCGTGGCCAGACCATCGCCAAGTCCGGCGCCTCGGGCAACGTGACCTCGCCGCAGCTGCACTTCGAGATCCGTAAGGGCGCGACCCCGGTCGATCCGATGCCGCACCTGGCGAGCAACTGAGACCACGCCGACAGGGCGAACAGGCGGGGCGCGCGAGCGTCCCGCCTCTTTGCGTTGTGAGGCGAGGAAAACCGCCCGCCATCCCCAACCAATCTGCCACCCTCCGGGTCGTCCCGGGCTCCGCTTCGCGGGCCCGGCATGACCCGGGGAACGTCGGAACCGTCGGCAACGGCGAAGGGGCGTCACTCCAGCCGCTGCCCCAGCCGCCCGGCCAGATCCTGGATGTACTGGAACGCCGTGCGCCCCGAGCGCGCCCCGCGGGTGGTCGACCATTCCAGCGCCTCGGCCCGCAGCCGCTCCGGCTCGACCGTCAATCCGTAACGGGCGACGTAGGCGTCGATCATCGCCAGGTACTCGTCCTGGCTGCACTTGTGGAAGCCGAGCCAGAGGCCGAAGCGGTCCGACAGCGAGACCTTCTCCTCCACCGCCTCGCCCGGGTTGATCGCCGTCGAGCGCTCGTTCTCCATCATGTCGCGGGCGAGCAGGTGGCGCCGGTTCGAGGTGGCGTAGAACAGCACGTTCTCGGGCCGTCCCTCGATGCCGCCGTCGAGCGCCGCCTTCAGCGACTTGTACGAGGTGTCCTCGGCGTCGAAGGACAGGTCGTCGCAGAACACCACGAAGCGGTGCGGATCGGGCCGCAGCCACCCCATCAGGGCCGGCAGGCCCTCGATGTCCTCCCGGTGGATCTCGATCAGCTTCAGCGGCCGCTCGAGGCCGCGGGTGTTGATCTCGGCGTGGACGGCCTTCACCAGCGACGACTTGCCCATGCCGCGGGCGCCCCACAGCAGGGCGTTGTTCGCCGGCAGGCCGCGGGCGAACCGCTCGGTGTTGTCGAACAGGATGTCGCGCATCCGGTCGATGCCGCGCAAAAGGCCCATCTCGACCCGGTTGACCCGCGGCACCGGTTGCAGCCGCCCTTCCGGCTGCCACACGAAGGCGTCGGCCGCCGCGAAGTCGGGGGAGGGGATCGCGGCCGGGGCGCTGCGCTCCAGGGCCGCGGCGATGCGCAGCAGCACCGGCAGGAGGTCGGCCTCGGGCGGAATCGGGTAGGTGGGGTCGGTCATCGCGGGGAATCGGGCTCCTGCGCAGGGGCGGACGTACGGGTGGCGCCTCTTAATCCCAAGCCCCCGCGGACGAAAACCCGCCGGGATGGGGCGGGGGAGGGCCGTTCCCCGCCGTTGCTTTCGAGTCGTCGGTGGCTATAGTCCGCGCGCTTTTGCAAGGCCGGCGGGGACCCGCCCGGCCCGTTTTCGCCTTGTTCGGGAGACCTCGAGAGTGATCACGCCCGCCTTCGCGCAGGGAGCCGGGATGTCCGGCGGCACGGACATCCTCGTGCAGGTCGTCCCCTTCATCCTGATCTTCGTGATCATGTACTTCCTGATCCTGCGCCCGCAGCAGCGCCGCGCCAAGGAGCACCAGGACATGATCAAGAACGTGCGCCGCGGCGATTCCGTGGTGACCACCGGCGGCATCGTCGGCCGGGTCACCAAGGTGACCGAGGCGCCGGAGATCGAGGTCGAGATCGCCCCGAACGTCAACGTCAAGGTGGTCCGCACCATGATCGCCGAGGTCCGGGCCAAGGGCGAGCCGGTCAAGGCCGCCTGAGACCGACCCGGACGCAGGGGCAGGCCCGGACGGATGCGCCGGGCCGCCCTATCTGACACACATTCGAGACCGGTTGGGACGCCGCGGATGCTCCGTATCTCCACCACGAAGGCCGTCGCGACGCTCGCCGTGATCCTCATCGGCCTGACGCTCGCCGTGCCGAGCTTCTTCACGGCCGATCAGCGTAAGAACTTCATCGCCTCGCTGCCGTCCTGGTTCCCGACCTGGATCGTGCCGACCCGCGCCATCGTGCTCGGCCTCGACCTCCAGGGCGGTTCGCAGATCGTGCTGGAGGTCGACCGCAACGACCTCGGCCGCACCATGGCGCAGGGCTTGCGCGACGACGTGCGCCAGGCGCTGCGCGAGACCGGCGTACAGGCCGATGGCGGCATCCAGCTGCTGCCGCGCGGCGTGCAGCTGCGCGTCGGCGACGCCGCCAACCGCGCCAAGGTGCTGCCGAAGCTGCAGGCGCTGTCGCAGCCCGTCACCGACGCCACCCTCGGCCAGACCGGCGCCCGCACCCTCGACGTGCGCGAGGAGCCGAACGGCCTGATCCAGCTCACCTATACGGATGCGGGCTTCAACGCCCGGACGCGCCGGGCGGTGCAGCAGGCGATCGAGGTCGTGCGCCGCCGCATCGACGTGACCGGCACCACCGAGCCGTCGATCCAGCAGCAGGGCACCGACCGGATCCTGGTCCAGCTTCCCGGCGTGCAGGATCCGCAGCGCATCGAGACGCTCCTGCAGGGGACTGCGAAGCTCGAGTTCCGCCTGCTCGCCGACAGCCCGGCCGGTGATGTCGACATGCTGCCGTCCAAGGACGCCAACGGCCAGAAGGTGCCGGTGGAGCGCCGCGTGCTCGCCGACGGCTCGGACCTGACCGATGCCCAGCCGGGCTTCGACCAGAAGTCGAACGAGCCGATCGTCAACTTCAAGTTCAACCTGCGCGGCGCGCAACGGTTCGGCCAGGCGACGAGCGAGAATGTCGGCCGCGCCCTGGCGATCGTCCTCGACAACGAGGTGGTGTCGGCGCCCCGCATCCTGCAGCCGATCACCGGCGGCCAGGGCCAGATCTCGGGCCGGTTCACGGTGCAGCAGGCCAACGACCTCTCGATCCTGCTGCGCGCCGGCGCGCTGCCGGCGAAGCTCACCATCATCGAGCGCCGCACCGTCGGCCCGGGCCTCGGCCGCGACTCGATCGAGGCGGGCAAGAACGCCACCATCGTGGCGACGATCCTCGTCGTCGTGCTGATGTTCGCGGCCTACGGCGTGTTCGGCCTCTTCGCCAACATCGCGCTCCTCGTCCACGTGGGCCTGATCCTCGGCCTGATGTCGGTGCTGGAAGCCACCATGACGCTGCCGGGCATCGCCGGGATCGTGCTCACCATCGGCACCGCGGTCGACTCGAACGTGCTGATCTACGAGCGCGTGCGGGAGGAGGTGCGGGCCGGCCGCTCGATCCCCTCGGCGCTCCAGGCCGGCTTCGACCGCGCCTTCGCCACCATCGTCGACTCGAACTCCACCATGGCGATTGCCGCGGTGATCCTGTTCTTCCTCGGCTCGGGCCCGGTGAAGGGTTTCGCGGTCGTCTTCATCCTCGGCATCCTGACCACGGTCATCACCGCCGTGACCCTGACCCGGATGATGATCGCCCTGTGGTACCAGCGCCTGCGGCCCAAGACCCTGCCGATCTGATCTGTCGAGCGGGCGGCGCGAGGCCGCCCGCATCCGCGCTGCGCCCGGCGAGGGCGCGCCGACACACCCTTTCCGAGACCGACGATGCGCCTCCTCCGCCTCTGGCCCGACGAATCCCACTTCGACTTCATGCGCCTGCGGCGCTTCAGCTTCCCGCTCTCGGCGTTCATCTCGGTCGCCACGGTGGTGCTGTTCCTGCAGATCGGCCTGAATTTCGGCATCGACTTCAAGGGCGGCACCCTGGTCGAGCTGCGGCCGAAGCCCGGGGTGACGTCCGATGTCGGCGCCGTGCGCCACACCGCCAACGATTTCGGCTTCGGCGAGACCGAGGTGCAGGAGCTCGGCCAGGGCTCGATCTCGGTCCGCTTCCCGCTCCAGGCTGGCGGCGAGACCGGGCAGACCCTGGTGATGCAGAAGGCGCACGCGGCCTTCGACAAGGATTACGCCTTCGACCGGGTCGAGACCGTCGGCCCCCGCGTCTCGGGCGAGCTGGTCCAGTCCGGCACGATCGGCGTCGTGCTCTCGGTCGTGGCGGTGCTGCTCTACCTGTGGTTCCGGTTCGAGCGTGAACTGGCGCTCGGCGCCATTGTCGGCACCCTGCACGACATCGTCATCACCGTCGGCCTGTTCGTGATCACCCGGATCGAGTTCAACATGACCTCGATCGCCGCGATCCTGACGATCGTCGGGTACTCGCTCAACGAGACGGTGGTGGTGTTCGACCGCACGCGCGAGCTGATGCGGCGCTACAAGACCATGCCGACGGAAGAGCTGCTCAACCTGTCGATCAACTCGACGATGTCGCGCACCGTGATGACCGCGATGTCGACCGCCCTGTCGCTGCTCGCGCTGGTCCTGTTCGGCGGCGAGGCGATCAAGGGCTTCTCCGTGGTGATGCTGGCCGGCGTGGTGATCTGCACCTACTCGGCGATCTTCGTCTCGACCCCGTTCCTGATCTATATCGGCCTCCAGGCCGGCGGCACCCGCGTGCAGCCGCGGGACACGTCCAGCCTGAAGCAGGCGGCCGAGTAGTGGCGGGCGAGACGGACGGCACCAGGGGGCGGCTCCACGACGGCTTCGTCCCGGGCCGCTACCCGATCGACGCCTATGGCGGCGGCGGTTTCCGCTTCGCCGAGATGTCGCATCGCGGCTCGATCCTGGCGCTGCCCTCCGGCGTCCGGGCCTGGGACGTGACCGCGCCGGACGGCATCACGGCGGCCAGCCTCAGCCCCCTGCTGGCCGAGGCCGGCGCGGTCGACCTGCTATTGCTCGGCACAGGCGCCGACATCGTGTTCGTGCCGGATTCCCTGCGTCAGCATCTCAAGGCCGCCGGCATCGGCCTCGACGTGATGCAGACCGGCGCGGCGGCGCGGACCTACAACATCCTGATGGCCGAGAACCGCAAGGTCGCGGCCGCCCTGATCGCGGTACCCTGAGAAGCGTCATGAGCGAGGCCGAGACGCGGGACCCGGCCTGGGCCTACGCCCATTGCGAGGCCCTGGTGCGGGCGGGCGACCCGGACCGCTGGTACGCCAGCCTCTACGCCCCGGCGGACAAGCGCCCGCACCTGCACGCGCTCGCCGCCTTCAGCCTGGAAGTGGCGCGGGTGCGCGAGGCCGTGTCGAGCCCGATGCCGGGGGAACTCCGCCTGCAATGGTGGCGCGACGCGCTCCAGGGTGAGGCGAGGGGCGATGTGCGCGCCCATCCGGTCGCGGCTGCCCTCGACGATACGCTGGTCAAGGCGCGCCTGCCGCGCCAGCCCCTGGTCGACCTGATCGATGCCCGGGTGTTCGACCTCTACGACGACCCGATGCCGTCGACCGGGGACTTGGAGGGCTATTGCGGCGAGACCGCCTCCTGCCTGATCCGCCTCGGCAGCCTGATCCTGGCGAACGGCTCCGAACCCGGCGGTGCCGCGGCCGCCGGCCATGCCGGCGTCGCTTACGCGGTGACGGGGCTCCTGCGGGCGCTGCCCTGGCATGCCCGCAGCGGCCAGGTCTACCTGCCGGCCGACGTGCTCAAGACGCACGGCGTCACCCGCGAGGACATCGTCGCCGGGCGCGGCGGCCCGGGGCTGCTCGGCGCCTGCGCCGACATGCGGGCGCTGGTACGCCGTCACCTCGCGGCCTACGCAACCGAGCGGGCAACGGTGGCCACCGTGGCGGCCCCTGCCTTCCTCCCGGTCGCGATGGTCGAGGGTTACCTCGCGCAGATGGAGCGGCCGGGCTACGATCCGCTGACCAGCGTGACCGACATGCCGAACTGGCGCCGGATCTGGCGGCTGTGGCGATCGGCGCGGTCGGTCACGTGAACCGTGCCTCTCGCACCCGCTGACGCCTCTCGGCGTCATCCTGGGCACCGCCGCGCGGCCCCGGGATGACGGGGAGGGGGTGAGGACAGGAGGGCCAACCCTCCTGGCGGTCGTGCCGGCCGCGACCTACTCTGCCGCCTCGGCCGGCAGCGGCGCCGGTGCCTCGCCGAGCCATGCCCCGAGATCCTCTCGCGCCCGGTCGGTCATCGCCCGCTTCTTCGCCTGCGCCTTCTCGGGGCCGCGCAGGCGCTTGCCGTCGGGAGCCTTCGGGGCCCGGTCGAGGGGCGGGAACAGGCCGAAATTGACGTTCATCGGCTGGAACGAGCGCGGCGTGCCGGCATCCTCGGCCGAGACGTGCCCGCCGGTGATGTGGCCGATGAGGGCGCCGAGAGCGGTGGTGATCGGCAGCGGCTCCAAGGTGCGGCCCTGGCGCTCGGCGGCGGCGAAGCGGCCGGCCATCAGGCCGATCGCCGCGCTCTCGACGTAGCCCTCGCAGCCGGTGATCTGGCCGGCGAAGCGCAGGCGCGGCGCGGCCCTCAGGCGCAAGGTGGCGTCGAGGAGGCGCGGGCTGTCGAGATAGGTGTTGCGGTGCAGGCCGCCGAGGCGGGCGAACTCGGCATTCTCCAGGCCGGGAATCGTCCGGAAGACCCGCACCTGCTCGGCATGGCGCAGCTTCGTCTGGAAGCCGACCATGTTGTAGAGCGTGCCGAGGGCGTTGTCCTGGCGCAGCTGGACAATGGCGTAGGCCTTCACCGTCGGGTTGTGCGGGTTGGTCAGGCCGAACGGCTTCATCGGCCCGTGGCGCAGGGTCTCGGGGCCGCGTTCGGCCATCACCTCGATCGGCAGGCAGCCGTCGAAATAGGGGGTCGAGGCCTCCCATTCCTTGAACGAGGTCTTCTCGCCCTCGATCAGCGCGGCGATGAAGGCGGCGTATTGCTCGCGGTCGAGCGGGCAGTTGATGTAATCGGCGCCGGTGCCGCCCGGGCCGACCTTGTCGTAGCGGGACTGGAACCAGGCCTTGCCCATGTCGATCGAGTCGCGGTGCACGATCGGCGCGATGGCGTCGAAGAAGGCGAGCGATTCGGCGCCGGTGAGGCCGCGGATGCCCTCGGCGAGGCCCGGCGCGGTGAGCGGGCCGGTCGCCAGGATCACGCTGTCCCAGGCGGCAGGCGGCAGGCCGTCGATCTCCTCACGGACGATCGTGACGTTCGGATGCGCCTCGAGCGCGGCCGTCACCGCCCGGCTGAACCCCTCGCGGTCGACCGCGAGCGCGCCGCCGGCCGGCACCTGGTTGCCGTCGCCGCAGCGCATGATCAGCGAGCCGAGGCGGCGCATCTCCTGGTGCAGCAGCCCGACGGCGTTGAGCTGCGCGTCGTCGGAGCGGAAGGAGTTCGAGCAGACGAGCTCGGCCAGGTCCTGCGTCTGGTGCGCGTCGGTGCCGCGCAGGGGCCGCATCTCGTGCAGCACCACGGGCAGGCCGGCCTCGGCGATCTGCCAGGCGGCCTCGGAGCCGGCGAGGCCGCCGCCGACGACGTGAATGGGGTCTGATCCGGACATGACGCGGCATATCGGATCGGGCGCCGCGGATGCAACACCAACGCGGCGCTGCGGGGCTGCCACGGGCGCAGCGCAAGGCCCGGACAAGCGAACGCCCGCCGGAAGGGGCGGGCGCGCGAGACGATGAATGGCCGAACCGGCCTTTGATCGACGGGAGGGTACTCGGTACGCGGGTACGTGGTCCTGTGTGGACGCTTACGCGACCGAGCGGGCGATGCCCTGGATCTCGAAGCGGCTGATGCCGAGATCGTCGAGCTCGCGGTCGGACAGACGCGACAGCTCGTGCACGGTCTCGCGGTAGCGGAGGTAGGAGCGGATCTTGCTGAGGATGAGGGAGACGAACATCGGATTTGACCTCTGGACGGGCAGGTGGTGCGAACCGTTTCGGCACCGGCTGCCTGTCTCTGTTGCAACGCACCATATGGGAAACCGCTGCCCCTGAGGGAGACGGAGTCGCGTAAGCCAGCCATGCACGATTCACATGCAGCGCGCAGGGAATCGTCAACCAACCCCTGTGCCCGCGGATTTGGCAGCACTCTGGCGCATGAAACGCAGCGATTTCGGGCATTTAGGCACTATGCTGCAAACGCGAAGGGCGGCGTGTCGAGGGATCGCCGAGGGCTGCCGGACGTGGGTGGAGCGCAGGCACGCAGCAGCCGGTGATGAAACAGTGTGCATTGCGGCGAAGCGCCCGCGCCTGGACGGAGGATCGGTCGGCGCGGGAGGCAAGTGGACAACGCCGCCTTCCTCGATGCTGCTGGCGCCGCCCTCGCGAGTGGCCCCTCGGCATTCGGCCAAGGCCGCGGCTTTCCCTTCGGACGCACGGTAAGGGAGACGATCCGTCCTCGAGATCGACGCGGGATCCCTGGTCGTGGCGATGCCGAGCTTGCCCGGTATCGCCGCACGATGAGGAGGAGGGGGGGAGGCGCCCGTCCCGTCCCTCGGACGGTGCTGCACCCGCGGGGAGAGGCGATCGCTCGCGCGTCGCCGGCTTCAGACGGCCTGACGCGACCGGGGATCGGAGGGATGCACCCGATGCAGGCCTTGCGGCCCGGCGCTCAATGCAGCCGCGGCGCCACCAGGAATCGCGACCGATCCGCCGAGACCACCGGGATGCTCAAGGTCCGCCCGTCGCGATGCACGGTCAGCGGCACGGTGATGCCGGCCGGCCCGAGCGCCCAGACGGCGCGCAGGAAGCCCGCGAGGTCGCCGATCTCGGTCTCGCCCACCGCCATCAGGATGTCGCCGGCGCGCAGGTCGGCGGTCTCGGCCGGCGCGAGCGGGGAGAGACCCATCACCACGACCTGGTCGTCCATCTCGGTCGCGTAGAGGCCGAGCCAGGGACGGGGCGGACCCGACACGCGGCCGAGGGTGGTCAGGTCGTGGAGGATCGGCTTCAGCAGGTCGATCGGCACCGCCATGTTGATGGCGCGGTTGTCGCGCCCGCCCTGCTGCAATTGCAGCGAGCCGATGCCGGTGAGCTCGCCGGCCGGGCCGATCAGCGCGGCCCCGCCCCAATGCGGGTGCGACGGCGCGGTGAAGATCGCGTCGTCGAGCAGGTATTCCCAGTAGCCCGCGAATTCCTGCCGGGCCACCACCTCGGCGGCGACGGCGCGGTGGCGTCCGCCTGCACCGGCCATCACCAGCCGGTCGCCGACGCGCAAGCCGTCGGCACTGCCGAGGGGAAGATGCGGCAGGTCGAGGCGGCCGAGCGCCTGGACCAGGCCGAAACCGGTCACGGCGTCGTAGCCGACGACATGGCCCGGCGCGGTGCGCCCGTCATGGGCGGTGAGCCAGACGCTCTCGGCCTCGGTGATGAGGTAGCCGATGGTGAGAACCAGGCCGTCCTCGCCGATGACCACGCCGTTGCCGGCCCGCTCGGTCCCCAAGATCTCGGCCGTGTAGGCACCGTCGGGCACCCGCGACGACAGGGCGACCACCGCGGTGAGGGTCTGGTCGAGGTCGTAGGAATAGGCGGAGGGGCGGGGCTGCACCGCGGAGGGGATCTTCCAGTCGCCGGGCGCCGCCATGATGGTCTCCTGCCGGGGCCTCGCGCCCCGTGCCACGTCTCGTCCGGCGGGGATCGTCGGCCCCGCCCGCTCGCTGCGTTATAGGTCGCGGAGGCGGGCCCGACAGGCAGTGCGGCCCAAAGGGCACGCTGTCCAGCACGAAGACCGGCCAGTCTTCGAGACCGACCGGCCATAAAGAAAGCCCGGCTCGGGGAGCCGGGCGGAGAAGAGAGGTCTCGAGATGTGTATCGTGCGCTCAGTACTTGCGCACGAGGGGAACCGGAGCCGGCTCGGCCGCCGCCGCGACGGTGTAGAGCGGAGCGATGACGCGGAACCAGCCCTCGGTCGAGTAGGCCTCGCGGTTGGTCGCCAGGCCGGTGACCGGCGAGATCTGGCGGGCCGAGGTGGCGACGTCGCGGGCGATCCAGGCCTGAACCGAGAACTTGCCGAAATCGTAGCCGACGAGGCCGCCGAGGGCGAAGCGGCCGCCGCCCCCGCCCACCACCGTGCCGCAGGTGGCGAAGTTGCCGTTGCACGGCGCCGCTTGGGGCAGCTGGCCGCGATTCGGCAGGTTGGTCGTGCCGTAGCCGATGGCGCCGATCTCGAACTTGCCGAACTTCTTGGTCGCGGTCAGGTCGAGGTTGAGGGCGTCGGTCGGGAACTGGCTGCCGTAGAAGCCCGGGATGCCGTTGCGGCCGCCGAAGCGGGCCGGCGTGTCGTAGAAGTTGTAGGTGAGGTTGGCGGTGATGTTCCAGCCGTCACCGGTATAGCTGATGCCGAAGCCCTGGCGGTAGGTGTTGGACGCCAGGATCGGCAGGCCGCCGCCACGCCCGGCATTCAGCTCGTTCAGGTACACGCCGGCGAGGTAGCTGACGCCGACATTGTTGCCGAGATCCCAGGCGAAGATACCGCCGAGGAACGTCCCGACATTGATGCTGGTGTCGCGACCGCCGGCGGTCCGGGAGAAGGTGAACACGGTCGGCGGGGCGACCACGGCCTCGAAGCGGGCGCCGAGGACCTTCCACGGGGTCGACCAGACCAGAACCGGGACGTTGACCGCGGTGTCGGTCGAAGTGAGGTTCGGACCGTCGGGGCTGCGATAGGTGAAGGTGTTGATCGCGTAGACGCCTTCCGGCAGCGGCGCGCCGATGGCGAGGCCGACCTGCTCGCCCGGCACCGTCGTGGTCTGCGCGTAGGACACCGTCGCGGACGCGCACAGCGACAGGGCAGCCGCCCCCGCGGCCAGCCAATACTTGCCCATGAGTTTTCCTTCCCTAGCGTATTCAGGGCAGGAACTCGCACATTCCGCAATCCGATCGGCGCGTCGTCGTCGCGCGCTTCGACCGGACTGGAACGCGCCCGGCCCCCGCCCGACGACACAGTCTGAACAGCGACGATCGTCTTCCAAACGCGACCGGAATGCCAGCGCTTTGCTCGCTCGAGAGGCACACCACGCCGGGGCGTTGCGCAAATGACGCATTTTTGTCATGCAGCCGCCGCTTTGTACCTTGGTGGTACAAGCGGAGAAATCGGACGGAAAAACCCGGCTTGCTGCGCCGCACAGGTCGCTTTCGCCCCCGTGCGGTCAAGCTTCGTGGGTGTTTCCGGCCTGAAGCTACTCGGCGGCTTGCCGGCTCGCGGCCGTCTTGCGCGGGCGGACCGAGCCGGCGGCCGGCTTGGTCCCCGATTTGGCCCCGGACTTGCTCCCCGTCTTGGATGCCGGCCGCCGGGCCAGGACCTCGCGCAGGAAACGGCCGGTATGGCTCGCGTCCGAGGCGGCAATGTCCTCCGGCGTTCCTTGCGCCACGATGGTGCCGCCGCCGTCGCCGCCCTCGGGGCCCATGTCGATCACCCAGTCGGCGGTCTTGATGACCTCGAGGTTGTGCTCGATCACCACGACGCTGTTGCCCTGGTCGACCAGCTCGTGCAGCACCTCCATCAGCTTGGCGACGTCGTGGAAGTGCAGGCCGGTGGTCGGCTCGTCGAGGATGTACAGGGTGCGGCCGGTGGCGCGCTTCGACAGCTCCTTCGACAGCTTCACCCGCTGCGCCTCGCCGCCGGACAGGGTGGTGGCCTGCTGGCCGACGCGGACATAGCCGAGGCCGACCCGGGCCAGGGTCTCGAGCTTCTCGCGGATCGCCGGCACGGCCTTGAACAGCTCGGCCGCCTCCTCGACCGTCATGTCGAGCACGTCGGCGATCGAGCGCTCGCGGTACTTCACCTCCAGGGTCTCGCGGTCGTAGCGCTTGCCCTTGCAGACGTCGCAGGTGACGTAGACGTCCGGCAGGAAGTGCATCTCGATCTTGATGACGCCGTCGCCGGAGCAGGCCTCGCAGCGGCCGCCCTTGACGTTGAACGAGAACCGGCCGGGCTGGTAGCCGCGCGCCTTGGCCTCGGGCAGGCCGGCGAACCAGTCGCGGATCGGCGTGAAGGCGCCGATATAGGTCGCCGGGTTCGAGCGCGGCGTGCGGCCGATCGGCGACTGGTCGATGTCGATGACCTTGTCGAGATGCTCCAGCCCCTCGATGCGGTCGTGGGGGGCCGGGTGCTCCAGAGCGCCGTTGAGCTTGCGCGCCACCGCCTTGTAGAGCGTGTCGACGATCAGCGTCGACTTGCCGCCGCCCGACACCCCGGCGATGCAGGTGAAGGTGCCGAGCGGGATCTCGGCGGTCACGTCCTTCAGGTTGTTGCCCCGCGCGCCGACGAGGCGCAGCATCTGCGGCGCCGGGAGCCCGCCCTTGGTGGCGGCAGGCGTCGTCTTGGCCTTCCGGCGCATCTTCGGCACCCGCACCGACAGGGCGCCGGTGAGGTATTGCGCGGTGAGCGAGTTCGGATCGGCCAGGAGCTCGGACGGCGTGCCCTGCGCCACGATCTGCCCGCCATGGATGCCGGCGCCGGGGCCGACATCGACGACGTAATCGGCCTGGAGGATCGCGTCCTCGTCGTGCTCGACCACGATCACCGAGTTGCCGAGGTCGCGCAGGCGCTTCAGCGTGCCGAGCAGGCGCTCGTTGTCGCGCTGGTGCAGGCCGATCGAGGGCTCGTCGAGGACGTACAGAACGCCGGTCAGCCCCGAGCCGATCTGGGAGGCCAGCCGGATGCGCTGGCTCTCGCCGCCCGACAGCGAGCCCGAGCCGCGGGCGAGCGTCAGGTATTCGAGGCCGACATCGACCAGGAAGGTCAGCCGGTCGCGGATCTCCTTGAGGATGCGGACCGCGATCTCGTTCTGCTTCGGGGTGAGATGCTCCGGCAGCTCGCCGAACCAGCGATGGGCGTCGCGCACCGACAGAATCGTGGCGTCGCCGATGTCGGAGCCGGCGATCTTCACCGCCAGCGCCTCGGGCTTCAGCCGCTTGCCGCCGCAGGCCGAGCACGGCGTCTCGCCCATGAACCGGCCGATGTCTTCCCGCGCCGCGTCGCTGTCGGTCTCCTTGTAGCGCCGCTCCAGGTTCGGGATCACGCCCTCGAACGGCTTCGAGACCTCGTAGGCCCGCAGGCCGTCATTGTAGGCGAAGCGGATGTCGTCGCCGTCCGAGCCGTACAGCACGACCTGGCGCGCCGCCTCGGTGAGCTTGGCCCAGGGCGTGTCGGTGCGGAAGCGGTAATGCTTCGCCAGGGCCTCCAGGGTCTGGCCGTAATAGGGCGAGGTCGATTTCGCCCACGGCGCGATGGCGCCGCGCGACAGGCTCAGGGCCTCGTCGGCGATGACCAGCGTCGGGTCGATCCGCATCTCGTGGCCGATGCCGCCGCAGGTCGGGCAGGCACCGAACGGGTTGTTGAACGAGAACAGCCGGGGCTCGATCTCGGGGATCGTGAAGCCGGAGACCGGGCAGGCGAAGCGCGACGAGAAGGTGATCGGTTCCGGCGCCTCGCCCTCCTCGGGCCGATCGGCGAACGTGACGACCGCGATGCCGTCGGCGAGCTCCAGCGCCGTCTCGAACGAATCGGCCAGCCGCGAGGCCATGTCGGCCCGCACCACGATCCGGTCGACCACCACGTCGATGTCGTGCTTGAGCTTCTTGTCGAGCTTCGGCACGTCGTCGATGGCGTAGTACTCGCCGTCGATGCGCAGGCGCTGGAAGCCCTTCTTCTGGAACTCGGCGATCTCCTTGCGGTACTCGCCCTTGCGGCCGCGCACCACGGGGGCGAGCAGGTAGAGCCGGGTCTTCTCCGGCAGCGCCAGCACCCGGTCGACCATCTGGCTGACGGTCTGGCTCTCGATCGGCAGGCCGGTGGCCGGCGAGTAGGGGATGCCGACCCGCGCCCACAGGAGGCGCATGTAGTCGTAGATCTCCGTGACGGTACCGACCGTCGAGCGCGGGTTCTTCGAGGTGGTCTTCTGCTCGATCGAGATCGCCGGCGACAGCCCGTCGATCTGGTCGACGTCCGGCTTCGCCATCATCTCGAGGAACTGGCGCGCATAGGCCGAGAGCGATTCGACGTAGCGGCGCTGGCCCTCGGCATAGATGGTGTCGAACGCGAGCGACGACTTGCCCGATCCCGACAGCCCGGTGAACACCACCAGCTTGTCGCGCGGGATCGTCAGGTCGACGTTCTTCAGGTTGTGCTCGCGGGCGCCCCGCACCGCGATCACGCGGCCCTCCGCGGAACGGTCGAAGAGCTTGTCGAGAGAGGCCATGCAGGGAGGCTCCGAGCCGCCGCGGCGCGGCCAGGCTTGGTGGGACCGGGGACCGGCCGGGAGCCCGTGCTGCCGGGAACCCCGTCGACCGTACGGGTGACCAGATGGGGCCGGCCCTGCGGATAACCAGATGGGGCTCCCGGGCCAAGGCTCCGGGACAGTCTGCGTTAACGATTAGAACAAACTGCGTACAGCGGCAACCTCCCGCCTCGAACGCTCGCTCATGGCGGGACGCTGAACGCGAGGATACGGCTGATCTCGGTGAAATTGCGCCCCGTCTCCGTGGACCAGTGATTGAACGCGCGCTGGACCAGAGCCAGATCGCGCGCTCCGCTCGGGGGACGCGTGAGGACGCCCTCGCGGGTGAGGGCTGCGACGACATCCTTGGTGGTGATGAAGGTCGGCTTGCCGATCGCCCGCAGGACGCGCATCCCTGTATCGCCACCGAGATGACGACCGCGCTCCTTGAAGAGCCGCAGCAAGCCGACGAGGTCGCTCTCGGGCCGGTCGGCGACGAACCGGGCCGCCGAGCCATGCTCCCGGGCCAGCGCCAGGAGAAACGCCGCGTTGACGGGAATCGCGGCGATCTTGGCGCGATTGCGGACGATGTCCGGATTCGCGGCCAGGCCCGTGATGCGGTCATCGGTCAGCGCCGCACAGGCACGGGGATCGAATGTCGCGAACGCGGCCTCGAAGGACGACCATTTCGCAGCGACGACCGTCGCGGAGAAGCCCGCACTGAAGATGCGCCGCGTCATCTCCGCCAGGATGCGGTGATCCGGAAGGTTGGCGAGGTGGTCGCGCGACAGCGGCTGAACCTGGCCGATCCTCTCCTCCAGAATGGCGTCGCCCCCCTTGAGCGCCGCCGCATCGGCCAAGATCGCCGAGAAGGGGCGCATCACCGCGACTCGCCGCTAAACCAGTGCTCGCACCAGTCCTGCCGCATGACCGGCTGAAACTCCGTGAAGGTGAACCGGGCGACGCCGTTGACGTAAAAGGGCTCCGCCTCGAATAAGCTCTCGAGGTCGGCCCGCGTTTCGGCCCGCGCGACAAGGTACCCGCCGACGGGTGGATCCTTCGGCCCGGAGCACAGGAGCCCCCCTCGATCATAGCCTTGCCTCAGGATTTCGCGATGACGCGCGACCCAGGGAAGGATGGCATCGAACGGAACGAGGTACGTCGCCTCGATGATGAAATGCTTCATCCGACTCCTCCCGAATGGAGAATTCGGTCCACCGCGAGGGTGGTCATTGAGGCTGACAGCGCGACGCGGACCGTTTCGACAGGGCCCCAGCGACCTGTCAGCCGTGGCAAAGCCCGGCCTCGATGTGGTGCGAACCGGTCGGTCACATGTCAACGCAGGAGGAACTGGATGAAGCGCTCCCCGAGCGGCCGGGAACAGGGGCCGTCATCGCCGCGGGCCCGCGACAAGGTCTTTGCGGTCGCAACCGACCGGTTCTATCGTGAGGGCATTCGCTCAGTCGGCGTCGAATCCATCGTCAAGGACGCCGGGGTCACCAAGATCAGCCTCTACCGGAACTTTCCGTCGAAAGACGATCTTGTTCTTGCCTATCTACAAGACTTGCCTATCTACAAGAGCGGGGTCGGCGTTTCATCGAGCACTGGGATGCGACGTTCGACCAGTATGACGATCCGGATCAGAAATTGCGGGCCATCATGACCTTCCTGGTCGAGCGCACGACGGGGTCAGGTTATCGGGGATGCCCCTTCATCAATTTCTGCGCCGAGTTCGCCGACACGGACCATCCCGGGCGACAGGTGGCGCGGGACACGAAAGCGGTTCTACGGGAGCGCTTCCGCCGTCTCGCCGAAGCGCTGCAGGTGCATGATCCGCGCTTGTTAGCCGATGGCCTGATGCTCCTCGTCGAGGGCGCCTATGCGATCAGCCAGACTCACGGCGGCGGTGCCGACGGTATCGGACGGTCGCTGGTCTGGGCTGCCGAGGCGCTCGTCGCGCAGCAGCGGCTCCGACCGCAAGGGACTGACGCTTGATCGACGCCGAAGCGGACCTGCATTGGCAGGCCCACGCGTCGTCCGTTCAGGTTCTTGTTCTCGTCGCAGATTTCGTCGGAAGACCGGTGGCCAGCTTTGCGATATCTGCTCGTTCTGCTGCCAGCGCCGTTCCACCCGGGCGAAGGATGGATCGGGCCGCGCGACGAACGGCGTCACAGGCTCAAGGGAGCGTTGTCGATCACCTCCTTCATGACGAAGAAGGTCCGGGTCTGGCGAACCTCCGGCAGGGCGATCAGGGTCTCGCTGTGCAGCCGGTTGAAGTCGGCGATGTCGGAGACGCGGATCTTGAGGAAGTAGTCGAAATCGCCGGCGACGAGGTGGCAGTCGAGCACTTTCGGCATGGCGAGCGCCGCCGCCTCGAAGGCGGAAAAGCTCTCGGGGGTCGAGCGGTCGAGGACCACGCCGACCAGAACCAGCGAGCCGCGCCCGACCTTGTCCGGTGCCACCACGCCGCGCACGCCGCGCAAATACCCCTCGTCGAACAGCCGCTGGGTGCGGCGGTGGCAGGTCGCCGGGCTGGTGTTGACGCGTTTCGCCAGCTCGGCATTGCCGATCCGTCCATCCTCTTGCAGCGCCCGAAGAATTTTCAGGTCGATGCGGTCGAGCCCGGCAGCCATGAGAGATCCTTCCATTCGGAGGCCCTGATATGGTTCCCTCTAACACATCGGCCGCGCCTTCACGCGCGAGAACGGTCGAAGATCGCCTGATTTCGGGAGCACCTTCCATCGATCCCCTGGTAGCTTGGAACCGGCTTCCACACAGGACCCCGGCGATGATTCCTTCGATGCTGTCGCAGTTCGAGCGCTACCCCCTGACCTTCGGGCCGACCCCGATCGAGCACCTGCCGCGGCTGACCGCGCATCTCGGCGGCGAGGTCGAGATCTACGCCAAGCGCGAGGACTGCAATTCGGGCTTGGCCTACGGCGGCAACAAGCTGCGCAAGCTCGAATACATCGTGCCGGACGCGATTGCCTCGAACGCCGACACCCTGGTGTCGATCGGCGGCGTGCAATCGAACCACACCCGCATGGTGGCGGCGGTGGCGGCCAAGATCGGCATGAAGTGCCGGGTGATCCAGGAAGCCTGGGTGCCGCACGAGGACGCGGTCTACGACCGGGTCGGCAACATCATGCTGACGCGGATCATGGGTGCGGAGTCGCAGCTCGTGGACGAGGGCTTCGACATCGGTATCCGCGACAGCTGGAAGCAGGCGATCGAGGACGTGAAGGCCAAGGGCGGCAAGCCCTACGCGATCCCGGCCGGCGCCTCCGTGCACAAGTTCGGCGGCCTCGGTTATGTCGGCTTCGCCGAAGAGGTGCGCAAGCAGGAAGCCGAGATGGGCCTCCGCTTCGACTACATCGTGGTCTGCACCGTCACCGGCTCGACCCATGCCGGCATGGTGGTCGGCTTCAAGCCCGACGGCCGGGCCGCCAACGTGATCGGCATCGACGCCTCCTGCACCCCGGCCCAGACCCGGGCGCAGGTGCTCGAGATCGCCCGCAACACCTCCGCCCTGGTCGGTGCCGGCGAGATCACCGAGGACGACGTGGTCATCAAGGAGGATTACGCCTATCCGGTCTACGGCGTGCCGTCGAAGGAGACGGTCGAGGCGATCCGTCTCGCGGCCCGGCTCGAGGCGATGATCACCGACCCGGTCTACGAGGGCAAGTCGATGCAGGGTATGATCGACCTCGTGCAGAAGGGCTTCTTCCCGAAGGGCTCGAAGGTGCTCTACGCCCATCTCGGCGGCGCGCCGGCCCTGAACGGCTACAGCTACACGTTCCGCAACGGGTGAGGGGAGGTGGCGCGGTCGGCGGCCGACGGTTGCCCCGAACGCGCCACGGATCTGCCACCCGCTCCGTCATCCCGGGTTCTCGTCTGTGCCGAGCCCCGGGATGACGCGAAGTGCTTCAGTCTCGTGGCGAGAAACGCCCGACGGAAAAGGAAGAAGCCCGGCCGCTCGTCGCGGGCCGGGCTTCGTCGTCGTCAACTCCGCGCCGTCACTTGTCGGTGCACAAGCCCGCCGCCGAGAGCCGGCGATGATGCCGCGGGTCGCAATCGGTGGCCAGGAACGAGGCCCATTCGGCCTGCGTGCCGTAGAAGGCGTTGCGGTCGACGTCGCCGCGCACGCCCGGCACCCGGCCGGTCGAGGTGAACTGCCACAGCATCCAGTCGCGGTTGGCGTAGCGCTGCTCCGGCTCGGCGGCGGTGGAGCGGACCCAGTGCGGGTAATCCGGCAGCTCGCCCTCCAGCACGTCCTTGTGGAAGGTGATGTCGGTGTAGATGATCGGCCGCTTGCCGGTATAGGCCTCCATCTCCCGCAGCATGTACTCGGTCATGGCCAGGGCCTGGGCCTTCGGCAGCTTCTTCGGGCAGAGCTGCGAATGGCCGTTCCACTCGACGTCGAGGACCGGGGGGAGGGCGGTCGGGTCGTTGGGGACGTTGCGCTTGAACCAGTCCATCTGGTCCTTGGCCGAGCGGCACCAGAACACGAAGTGGTAGGCGCCCCGCGGCACCCCGGCGCGGCCGGCGCCGTCCCAGTTCTCGCGGAAGCGCTCGTCGACGTGGTCGCCGCCCTCGGTCGCCTTGATGTAGGCGAACTGGGTGCCGGCGCCCCTGACCGAGGTCCAGTCGATCGGGCCCTGCCACTTCGAGACGTCGATGCCCTGGATCGGGTGGTTCTTGGCCTTGGCGACGCCCGGATGGGGCTTCACGTCCCCCTTGGTCGGGTAGAAATCGGCCCCGCCACCGGCGCAGGCCGCGAGCGCGGCGAGGCTCGCCGCCGCCAGCAGGCGCTTGCCCCAGCGGAGCCCGTGCGATGCGACGGAGGACCAGGGGGCGGAGGGGATCATCGACTCCATCGGCATCGGGGCGCGACCTGACTTGACGCGGAACACTATGGCTATTCGATGCGGTGGGGCCGGTTAATGGAAGCTTGACGGGATCTGAACGGAATTCCGAAACGCGTGGCGCGAAAGCCACGTAGTCCCCGCCCGCGGCTCGCGCGGGCCTCGTCCATCGGGCATAAGCCCCGGCCGGATCTGCGATTTGTCGGGACGGCGCATGGCCAAGGTTCTGTTTACCATCGGGTACGAAGGCACCGATTCCGAGCGCTTCATCGCGGCTTTGCGCGATGCCGGCGTGGCGACGCTCGCCGATGTGCGGGCGGTGGCGGCCTCGCGCAAGCGCGGCTTCTCGAAGAGCGCGCTCGCCGCCGGCCTGACCGAGGCCGGGATCGCCTATGCGCACTTACGCGCGCTCGGCACGCCGAAGGCCGGCCGCGAGGCGGCCCGCGCCCACGATGCCGGGCTGATGCGGCGGATCTACTGCGAGGAGGTACTGGAGACCGGGGCAGGGGAGGCCGGCCTCGACGCGTTGGCGGCGCTGGCCGCGGACGGGCCGACCTGCCTGCTCTGTTTCGAGCGCGACCCGGAGCGCTGCCATCGGCGCATCCTGAGCGAGCGGCTGGCGGGGAGGGGGTTTGCGGTGACGGACCTGTTCGCGTGAGGCGTAACGACCTGAGATGCCGCCCGGTCGGCCTCGACCAGCCGATCGCCAAGCCTCATCATCGCCGTCCCTCCCGTTGATTCCGCCCGTCCGATGACCGTGCCGTGACGCTCCTCCGCTCGCCGACGGCCCGCGCCGCCGCCGCCCTCTCCCTGACGCAGATCATCGGCTGGGGCGCTACCTTCTGGTTGCCGGCGGTCACAGGCCCAGCCATGGCCGCCGATCTGGGCCTGGCGCTGCCGCTGGTCATGGCGGGGCCGACGATCATGCTCGTCGTCATGGCCATGGGTTCCTGGCCGCTCGGAACCATCTTCGAGCGCTGCGGCGCACGCCCGGTCATGATCCTGGGATCGCTGCTCGGCGCGGCCGGCCTCGTCGCCTTGAGCGTGGCCGAAGGCCTGCCGCTCTACATCGTGTCGTGGATCGTCATCGGGCTGGCCGGCGCCGGAATGCTGACCACGCCGGCGCAGGTCGCCGTGGCCGAGATTGCTGGCGAGGAGTCACGTCAGGCGCTCGGCGTGCTGGTCCTGGCCGGCGGCCTGACCTCGGCGATCGTCTGGCCGGTCTCGGGGGTGCTCGAGGCGCAATGGGGCTGGCGCGCGACGACGCTGGCCTACGGCCTTCTCATGCTGCTCGTCTGCGTGCCGCTGCACTGGGCCATCCTCGCGCGGCGGCCGCGGATGCGAGCCGGTCCGGAAGCCAGCGCCCCCGTCGCCATCGACCGCGGGTGCTTCATCCTCCTCGCCCTGAGCTTCGCGGCGAACGGCCTCTTCACCTGGGGGTTCGCCCTCACCTTCATCATCCTGTTCGAGGCGGCGGGCCTCGACCATGCCGAGGCGCTGACGGCGGCGTCCTTCATCGGCCTCGCCCAATGGGCGGGACGCCTGATCGATGTTCTGGGCGGCCGGCGCTGGTCGGGCTTCGCCCTCGGCCTGACCGCCTACGCGCTGTTCCCGGTGAGCTTCGTCGTGCTGCTGCTGATCCGCGGCCTGCCCGGCACCATGCTGTTTGCCACGCTCTACGGTGTCGCCAGCGGGATCAACGCGATCACCCGCGCAACCCTACCGCTGCAGATCTTCCCCGTCGGCGCCTATGCCCGGGCCGCGTCGCGCCTGACGGTTCCCCTCAACCTCTCCTTCGCGGTTGCGCCGCCGATCTTCGCCGCACTCGTGACGCGGGCCGGTCCCCACGCCGCCCTATGGTTGGCCCTGGCGATCTCGCTTGTCGCCCTGGGCCTGTTCTCGAGCCTGCGGCTGCTGCACGGGCGCGGAGAGCATGGGCTGTCGGCGCGGGGGTGACACGAGAGAACAACGGTGATGATCCGGGCGACGGCGTAAGCGGGTCATTCCCGGGCCGCAGGGGCGATCAGCTGACTAACCCTCGCCCACCCGCGGCAGCGGCGCTTCACCCGGCAGCGCCTTGAGCCAGCCCGACCGCCCCCGCCGCACCGGCGGGCCCTCCGCATGCGCCCGCTCGATATTGCCGTAGAACTGGTCGGCACTCGCCGCCCAGGTGTAGCGCAGGGCCTCCGCGCGGCAGTCCGCCCGGGGAATCGCCAGCGCCGCGCGGGCGGCCGCGCCGAGATCGCGGTCGAGAACCCCGACGCGCGTGCCGCCGATCACGTCGAGCGGGCCGGTGACCGGATAGGCCGCGACGGCCAAGCCGCTCGCCAGCGCCTCGAGCAGCACGATGCCGAAGGTGTCGGTCAGGCTCGGGAACACGAAGACGTCGGAGGCGGCGTAGATCCGGGCGAGCGCCTCGCCGGTCAGCGTGCCGAGGAAGCGGGCCTCGGGGCTGAGGCCGGCGAGGCGCGCCCGGTCCGGCCCGTCGCCGACGACGAGCTTGGTGCCGGGCAGATCGAGACGCAGGAACGCCTCGACGTTCTTCTCGACCGCGAGCCGCCCGACGAACAGGAAGAACGGCCGCGGCAGGCCGGCAAGCGCATCCGGGGGGGCGTCGCCGTCGCGGGGGCGGAAGAGGTCGGTATCGACGCCGCGGGTCCAGCGCATCAGTCGCGCGAAGCCGCGCCCGGCGAGGTCGCGCTCGAGCGACGGCGTGCTCACCATCGTGCCGCTCGCGGCGCCATGGAAGCGGCGCAGCCAAGCATAGCTCCAGCGCTCCGGCACCGGCAGGCGGGCGGCGAGGTATTCGGGGAAGCGGGTATGGTAGCTCGTGGTGAACGGGCGCCCCTGCGCCAGGCAGACCCGGCGCGTGGCGAGCCCGATCGGCCCCTCGGTGGCGATGTGGACGTGCGTGGGATCGAGCGCCGGGAAACGGGCCGCGACGCCGCGGGCGGTGACCAGGGACAGCCGGATCTCGGGATAGCCCGGCAGGGGCAGGCTGGCGAAGTCCAACGGCGTCAGCATCACCGGGTCGTGGCCGCCCCGGCGCCCCGCCGCGACCATGTGCTCCAGCGAGCGGACGACGCCGTTGACCTGGGGATGCCAGGCATCGGTCGCGACGAGGAGCCTCACGCGACCGCCCTGGTGCCGGCGGCGGGCAAGGGCGCGCGGGCGGCGGGCGCGAGTTCCTCGACCGGGACGACCGGGCGCGGCCGGACGGCCAGCGGCTGCGACGCCTCGGTCTCGGCGCGGCTCCACTCGGCGAAGCGGATCACCTCCATCGTGCCGTCGTAATGCTCGACCACCGCGGTGCAGGATTCGACCCAGTCGCCGGTGTTGAGATAGTGCAGGCCGTCGACCATGCGGCTCGCCGCGTGATGGATATGCCCGCAGATCACCCCGTCGGCCTCGGCCCGTCGCGCCTCGGCGATCAGGAATTCCTCGAAGCGGCCGATGAAGTTGACGGCGTTCTTGACCTTCAGCTTGGCCCAGGCCGACAGCGACCAGTATGTCAGGCCGAGCCGGCGCCGCACCCAGTTGAGGTGGGTGTTGACGAACAGCGCCGCCGTGTAGGCGCCGTCGCCGAGAAGCGCCAACCAGCGGGCATGGCGCACCACGAGGTCGAACTGGTCGCCGTGGATGACGAGGTAGCGCTTGCCGTCCGCCGCCTCGTGCAGCACCTGATCCTGGATCTCGATGCCGCCGAAATGCATGTCGAGGAAGTCGCGCAGGAACTCGTCGTGGTTGCCCGGCACGTAGACGAGCCGGGAGCCTTTCCGCACCTTCCGCAGAAGCTTCTGCACCACGTCGTTGTGCGATTGCGGCCAGTACCAGCCCGAGCGCAGCTTCCAGCCGTCGACGATGTCGCCGACCAGGTAGATCTCGTCGGCATCCACCTCCCGCAGGAAGTCGAGCAGCAAATCGGCCTGGCACCCCTTGGTCCCGAGATGGAGATCCGAGAGGAACAGGGTTCGCACGCGAAGCGCGTCGGCGTCCTCGGCCACGTGCATTCTCCTTGGCGGCGTCTCGCGCCAGCCAAACCCCATTCGCGTATCACTTTGATGACGCGGGCCCGGATCAGGGATGCTCGGCCGCGGAGGCAGGCCCGGATTCGTTGGGGAAGACTTAAGATCCACCATGCGGATCGCGCAGGTCAGCCGCCCGGCCCGCCCTCTACCTCGGCCGTGACGATTCGTGGTTCTGACACGGCGCCCCGCCGCGCTGTCCGCGGCCGCGCATCGTCCCCCGCGACCGTCAGAAAAGCGCCCCGCCCATGGCAGCCCCCCTCGTCGTCCCCGGCCGTTCGGTCACTGGATCTGGCGCGTCGGGCCGCGCGGCCGCCCGGCCCTATCTCGGCATCGGGCTCAAGGTTCTCTCGGCGCTCGCCTTCACGCTGATGTCGGCCGGCGTGAAGACCCTGGCCGACCGGTTCCCGACCGGCGAGATCGTGTTCTTCCGCTGCTTCATCGCCATCGCGCCGCTGCTCCTGTGGCTGCGCTGGCAGGGCGGCGTGATCGACGCCGTGCGCACGCAGAACCTCCGGGGCCACGTGCTGCGCAGCATCATCGGCGCCTGCGGGATGTTCGCGGGCTTCGCCGGCTTGTCCTTCCTGCCGCTCTCGGACGCCGTCGCGATCGGCTACGCCTCGCCGATCCTCGTCGTGGTGCTGGCGGCGATCGTGTTGGGCGAGCGGGTCCAGGCCTATCGCTGGGCCGGGGTCAGCGTCGGCTTCCTCGGCGTGCTGATCACCCTGGCGCCTCACCTCGAGTTCGGGGGATCGAACGGCGGCGGGAGCACCGGCGCGCTGTTCGCCATCCTGGCGGCGGCCTGCTCGGCGGCGGCCACGATCCAGGTGCGCAAGCTCACCGGCACCGAGCGCACCGGCGCCATCGTGCTCTACTTCTTCCTGTTCACCTCTCTTCTCGGCCTCTCGACCCTGGCGCTCGGCTGGCGGATGCCGGGCTGGGGCGACCTCGCCCTGTTTCTCGTCGTCGGCGTGCTCGGCGGCATCGGCCAGATCCTGCTCACCGAGAGCTACCGCCACGGCGACGCCTCGCTGGTCGCCCCCTTCGAATACACCACCATGCTGTGGTCGGTGCTGATCGGCTGGTTCGTGTTCGGCCAGCTGCCGACCGCCTCGATCGCGATCGGCGGCGGCATCGTGGCGGCGGCGGGCGTGTTCGTGGTGTGGCGCGAGCGGCGCCTGGTGGTGGAGCGGGCGCGCGAGGCCGCGGCGGGCGGGGCGCGGGCGGGCTGACGCGGAACCGTTGACGCCCCGGCGCGCTCGCCCTTACTCCGGGGGGCGACACGACCGGCCCGCGGCTGCGGGCCCAGCAGGGAAGCGCCCGATGCCCGCACGCCTCCACCCGCGCAACGCGGGAGCCCACCCGTGACTCCTGGCGGCGGCCACGCGACCGTGCCGGTGGACCTGCGGCTCTACGGCCTCCTCGATGTCGGGGTCTGCGGCGGCGATGCCGAGCATCTCGCCCGGATGGCGGCGGAGGCCGCCGCCGGCGGCTGCACCCTGCTGCAGTACCGCGAGAAGACGATCGCCAACGCCCGCGCGACCGTGGCGCGCCTGCGCCGGATCCACGAGGCGCTCGCGGGAACCGGCGTGCCGCTCCTGATGAACGACCGGGTCGACCTGGCGCTCGCCGCCGGCCTCGAGGGCGTGCATCTCGGCCAGGAGGACATGCACCCGGCCGATGCGCGGCACCTGCTCGGCCGCGACGCGATCATCGGGCTCACCGTCAAGAGCGCCGCCCAGGCCGACGAGCTCTACCGCCTGCCGGTCGACTACGCCTGCATCGGCGGGGTGTTCGCTACCACCAGCAAGAACAACCCGGACCCGCCGGTCGGGCTCGACGGGCTCAATCGCATCGTGTTCCGGGCCCGGCTCGCCCGGGGCGCCGGCCTGCCGGTCGGGGCGATCGCCGGGATCGACCGCAGCAACGCCGCGGCGACGATCGGCGCCGGGGCGGACGGAGTTGCGCTGATCTCGGCCCTGTTCGGCACCGGCCGCGACGTCGAGGCGCGGGCGCGCGACCTGCGCGGGGTCGTCGACGGGGCGCTGGCCGCGAGGGGCGCGGCATGATCGGAGACCGGACATGATCGCCGTCACGGTCGCGGGCTCGGATTCCGGCGGCGGCGCCGGCATCCAGGCCGATCTCAAGACCTTCTCGGCCCTCGGCGTCTATGGCGCCAGCGTGATCACCGCCCTCACCGCCCAGAACACCCGCGGCGTGCAGGCGATCCACGACGTCGAGCCGGATTTCGTCGCGCGCCAGATCGAGAGCGTGTTCACCGACCTCGACGTGCGGGCGGTGAAGATCGGCATGCTCTCGCGCGCCTCGACGATCTCTGCCGTGGCCGAGGGGCTCGCCCGCCACGGCGCCGGGCTGCCCGTGGTGCTCGACCCGGTGATGGTGGCGACGAGCGGCGACCGGCTGCTCGCCGACGACGCCGTCGAGGCGTTGCGCCAGAAGCTCCTGCCCCACGCCTCCGTGCTGACCCCGAACCTGCCGGAAGCCGCGGTGCTACTCGGGGAGGGGATCGCCGCGGATGAGGCGGCGATGCTCGACCAGGGACGGCGCCTCCTGGCGCTCGGGCCCCGGGCGGTGCTGATGAAGGGCGGCCACGCCGCCGGCCCCGAGAGCGTCGATCTGCTGGTCGGGCCGGGCGAGGCGACGTTGCGGCTGACCGGCCCGCGGATCGAGACCCGCAACACCCACGGCACCGGCTGCACCCTTTCGGCGGCCCTCGCCGCCGGGCTCGCCCGCGGTCGGGCTTTGCCGGAGGCGGCGCGCGACGCCAAGGCCTACCTGAGCGCCGCGCTCGCCGCCTCGGACCGGATCCGGATCGGCCACGGCCACGGCCCGGTGCACCACTTCCACGCCTGGTGGATCTGACGCGCCATCCCGTCGGAATCGGCTCGCGCGGCCGCATGAACCCTTGCGCGCATCCCGCGATTGCGTTTGATGGAGCGTACGGGCGTTCGGAATGCGGAACGCCCGGCAGCGATCCAGCGGGGTTCAAGGGCGGGCGATGGGCGTCGAGCGGGGGCGGGAGCGCACCAAGGACCTGGTGACCGGGGCGCAGGTGTTGTCGGGGCAACTCGGCAAGACCATTCAGCGCCTGCGCAAGGCCTACAACCTGTCGCTCTCGGAACTGGCCGAGCAGTCCGGCGTCGCGAAGTCGATCATCAGCCAGATCGAGCGCAACGAGACCAACCCGACCCTGGCGACGATCTGGCGCCTGAGCCAGGCCCTCGACGTGTCGATCGAGCGGGTGCTCGCCACCGGCGACGAGGAGCCGTTCATCGAGAAGTCGTCGCGGGCCGACACGCCGATCCTGGTCTCGGACGACGGCCGCATGCGGCTCGCGATCATCGGCTGGATCAAGACCGTCGAGTGGCTGCAATGGTACGACCTCTCGGCCGATCCCGGCGGCGTGCTCGATTCCGACGCCCACCAGCGCGGCTCGGTCGAGTGCCTGTCGGTCACCGAGGGCGAGTTCGAGGTCGACGTGGCCGGCGCGGTGCAGCGGGCCCGGGCCGGCGAGACCCTGCGCTACCGCTGCGACCGCCCGCACACCGTTCGCTGCGTCAGCGACAATACCGGCCGCGCCATCATGGTGGTGATCATGAAGGCGGCGGTGATGGAGTGATACCGCCGCGCCGTCGAACGGATTGGTTCGACGGTGCAAGGCAAGCCCGAACGGGCGCCGGCGCCGATGCGCCGGACGCCTTGGCATCGACGCGTCGATGCCAAGGCGCGAGGGGATGAGGGACGGCGTCGAGAGCCACGGGGTCGCCGCGATCTCCGCATTCTCGTCTTGCCGGGGCCGCACGGCGGATCCCAGGATCGATAGCTGAAGGCTCCGGGTGACGCGGGCCGCGATGCGACGCGTCGTGCGTCATCGGCGGTTTTGGATCGCGGGTCCTCGCCTTCGGCGAGTTCCAGGATTGCGCTCACGCCTGCGTCGACGTGGTCGGTGCCCTGGCTCGCTGCCGGCGCGAGGCTCTCACCCCCCGGCGTTGATCCACCGCACCAGATCGACCAGCACCGTCGACAGCGCCCGGTCGAGACCGTTCGCGGCCACCGGGGCGTTCACCTCCGCCACCGGCACCCGGGCCTGAAACACCCGGGCGGCCACCACCGTGCCGCTGCTCTCCTGGACCAGCTTGGCCGAGAGGTCGACCACCGCCTCGCGGGTGCCGGCATTGATGTCGAAGGCGCGCAAATCCGTGATCAGCACCGTGTCGGCCGCGACCTTGTCGCTGGGCCGGCTCACCGACTTCAGGCGGTTGGCATTCTCGAGGCTCTGGATGATCCGGGTCTGGACGAGGCGCGGCAGCCGATCGGCCCATTGGCCGCCGCCGAGATACGAGACCGCGCCGCCCGGCTCGCGCACGATGATCCGGTCGGCCTCGAAGGGCTGGAGCCCGACCGGCTCGGCCACCACGATCGAGCGCCGGGCCGCTCCGCCGCGGGCCGCCCCGGGCAGGGCGGTGAGGTCGAAGGTCGTCGGCACCGCGCCGCTGCCGCAGGCGCCGAGGAGCAGGGCCAGGCCGGCGGCGACGAGGCCGGGCACCAGAAGGCCTGAACGCGGGGAGGAAGCCGTGAGGCGCATGGTGGCGGGAGCACCGAGAGCGGACGGAACGGGGACAGACCGGGACGCGGGTCCCGAAGCTTGACCGGACATGAGACGACAACGCCCGGCCGGACGCGCGGGTGCAACCGCAGCGAGGTCGCGCGGCAACATGGTCAGCGACCGTTGTATTCCGGCAACGACGGCTTGCCGCCGAAGATCACCTGGGACGGGTCGCGCTCGATGTTGCGCACGGCGTTGTTGAGGCTGTTGAGGGTGCGCTGGCCGTCGGTCGAGAGGGTCTGGACCTCGCGCCGGCCAGCCCCGCTGAGGCGGCTGACGCTCGAGGTCAGGGTGGCGGTGCGCTTGTCGAGGTTCTCCGACATGGTGCGGAAGGCCCGCCCGGCCTCGCGGATCGAGATCGCGGCGTCGCGCACCTCGGCGAAGGTGCTCTTCCCGGCATCGCCCGAGGCCGAGCCGAGGAAGCCCTCGGCCCCCTTCAGCACCGCGTCGAGCCGGTCGGCGGAGGCGTTGAGCTTGCCCGCGAGGCTGCGGGCGTCCTTCACTCCCGCCTGGACGTCCGGCGAGGCGGCGGCGAGCGCGGCGGAGAACCGGTCGGCATTGTCGATCAGGCTGGCGAGCTTGCGGCCGTCCACCGCCTTGGTCAGGGCGTCGAGGGCGGGCGCGCTGTCGCCCAGCGTCTTCGAGAAGCGCTCGACATTGGCCAGGGTGCGGTTGATCGCCCCCTCGTTGCCGGCGACCACCCGGTCGAGGCGCTGCAGCATGTCGTCGGCCCGCTGCGCGATGGTGCGGGCCGCAGCCATCAGGTCCTGGATGTCCGATGCGTCGGCGAAGATGGTCGGGATCGGATCGTTGTTGGTCGGTGCCAGCGGGGCGGCGTCGGCGCTGCCGCCGACCAGCGCGATCGAGGCGACGCCGGTCAGCATCGTCATGTCGAGGCGGGCACGGGTATCGGCGCGCAGCGGCGTGCCGCGGGCGACCTCGATGGTCGCCGTGACCCGGCGCGGATCCTGCGGCAGCAGCCGCACGTCGGTCGCCTCGCCGACCCGGATGCCGTTGAAGGTGACGACCGCCCCCTTGGCGAGCCCGCCGACGCCGCCGGAGAACACGATGCGCACCGGCATCCGGGCCTGGTTGGCGGAGCTGCCGCGCAGCCAGAACGCGAAGCCGAAGGCAAGTGCGATCACCGCCAGCGTGAAGGCGCCGATCAGGACGTTGTTGGCGCGGGTTTCCATGCCGTTAGCGGTTTCCGTACGCGTGCGGGGCGAAGGACGGGACCCTCGCGGCATAGCCTCGACGGCCACGCTTAGGCGAGGCGGCGGGGCCGGCGGGTGCGGGACCGCACATCAGGCGACGCCCTCCACGATTCCGCGGGATGAGGCGGTCTCGGGGACGACGATCGAGCGGGCGCGCTTGCCGTGGAAGTAGGAGCGCAGCCACGGATGGTCGGAGGCCAGCATGGCGTCGATCGGCCCCTCGGCGATGATCTGGCCGTCGCCGAGCGCCGCGATGCGGTCGCAGGCGGTGTAGAGGCTGTCGAGGTCGTGGGTGACCATGAAGACGGTCAGCCCGAGCGTGCGCTGGAGGGTCGCCACCAGCTCGTCGAACTCGCCGGCGCCGATCGGGTCGAGGCCGGAGGTCGGCTCGTCGAGAAACAGCACCTCGGGGTCGAGGGCCAGCGCCCGGGCCAGCGCCGCGCGCTTGATCATGCCGCCGGACAGCTCGGAGGGCAGCTTGTCGGCGGCATCGGGCTTCAGGCCGACCATCTCGATCTTGAGCCGGGCGAACTCGTCGAGCAGCCGCTCGGAAAGGTTCAGGTGCTCGCGCATCGGCACCTGGATGTTCTGCTTGACGGTGAGCGCCGAGAACAGCGCCCCCTGCTGAAACAGCACGCCCCAGCGCCGCTCGATCACCCGGCGCTGGGCGAGGGAGAGGCGGTCGACATCCTCGCCGAACACCTCGATGGTGCCCGAGCGCTTCGGCACCAGGCCGAGCAGGGTGCGGGTGAGCACCGACTTGCCCTGGCCCGACGGCCCGACGAAGCCCAGGATCTCGCCGCGGTGGATGTCGAGGTTGAGGCCTTTTAGCACCGTCCGATCGCCGAAGGCGACCACGAGGTCGCGCACGCGGATGATCGCGTCGGGCTCCGGGCGGACCGGATGGGTGGGGCTTACCGTGGGCAAGGAACGCACTCGCCTCGCTCAGAAGTCGATGGCCGCGAAGAACACCGCGAAGAGTCCATCGAGGACGATGACCATGAAGATAGACTTGACGACTGAGGCGGTGACGTGGCGGCCGAGCGACTCGGCCGAGCCCTCGACCATGAATCCCTCGACCGAGGCGATGATGCCGATGATCAGCGCCATGAACGGCGCCTTGATCAGGCCGATCGCGACGTGGCGGAAGCCGATGGCGTTCTGGAGCCGGAAGGCGAAGGCCTCGAGCGACAGCCCGCCATAGACCAGCGAAGTCAGCGCGCCGCCGGCGAGGGCCGCGAGGTCGGCGAGGAAGGCCAGCAGCGGCAGGGCCAGCATCAGCGCGAGGATGCGCGGCACGATCAGGATCTCGATCGGGTCGAGCCCCATGACCCGCAGCGCGTCGACCTCCTCGCGCATCCGCATCGAGCCGATCTCCGCCGTGAAGGCCGAGCCGGACCGGCCCGCGACCATGATCGAGGTCAGCAGCACCCCGAGCTCGCGCAGCGACAGGATGCCGATCATGTTGACGACGTAGCTCTGGGCACCGAAGCGCTGGAGCTGGATGATGCCCTGCTGCGTGACGATGCAGCCGACCAGGAACGAGATCAGCATGATGATCGGCGCGCCGCGGAGCGCGATCTGCTCGATCTGGTTGATGAGGGCGGGCCCGCGGAAGCTGCGCGGCCGGGCCAGCACCCGCAGGCAGCCCGACACCACCTCGCCCAGGAAGGCGAGCCCGGCGAGGCCCTGGCGCCCGAGGCTGCGGATGCCCGCGCCCAGGCCCGCCACCGGATCGAGCGGGTGGAAGCGCCGGCGGCGCGCGGCCGGGGCGGCCTCGCGATACGCGACCTCGCGCAGCAGGATCAGGTGCTCGGGCGCGGCGCCCGCATAGGCCGTGCCGGCGCCGAGGGCGGCGCGGGTGCGCTCCAGCACCCAGGCGCCCAGGGTGTCGAGGCGGGCCAACCCCGAGAGGTCGATGACGAGGGAGCCGCCCCCGGCCGCGGCCAGCATCTCGGCCGCCGCAGCCTCGACGGCGGGGGCCTGGTCGGCGGTCCAGCGTCCGGTGAGGCGCGCGGCGAGACCGTCGCGCATGCGCTCGACCGCGGCGCGGGCCGGATCGGCCCCCCGCGTGATGGGTGCGGTCGGCACGGGCCGGCCTCCCTCGTTCGCCACATGATCCTCTCGGATCGGATCCCCTCGCGCCGGTCCTATACCCCGGCATGCTAACAATTCGCAAACCAACGCGCGTGACCGCAACTCAGCGTCGTGCCGCGGGGGCCTGTCGCGAGGCCCGCGCGGCCGCCACCGTGAGGGCGAGGCCGAGCCCCGCCACCGGTAGCATCAGCCCGAAGGCGAGGGGCCCGCCGCCGGCCCGGTAGGCCGCGCCGCTCGCCAGGGTGGCGGAGGCCGAGGCGAGGGAGGCGCAGGCCGCGTAGGTGCCCTGCGCGGCGCCGCGCGCCCCCTCTGGGGCGAGGCGCGACAGGGCCGCCATGGCGCCGAGCTGCGTCGCCCCGAAGGTCAGGCCGTGCAGGGCCTGGAGCGGCAGCACCAGGGCCGGCAGGCCGGCCGCCGCCAGGAGCCCGGCCCAGCGCAGGAGGGCGGCGGCGGCCCCGAGGCCGAGCAGGCGGAACGGCGCGTCGCGCAACCAGTCGATGCGCCCGGCCATCGCGAAGAATCCGATCTCGGCGACGACGCCGACGCCCCAGGCGAGTCCGGTCTCGGCCGGCGACAGGCCGAGGCTCGTCCAGTGGATCGACCCGAAGGCGTAGACCGCGGCGTGGCTCGCCTGGATCGCCGCGCCCGCCGCGATGGCGAGCCACAGGGCGGCCGGCAGGCGCGCCCGCCCGGAGGCGCGCCGGGCCGGGGCGGATGCCGCCTCCCGGCGCAGCAGCAGGGCGGCGCCGCAGGCCGAGGCGAGCTCCAGCCCGGCGAGGAAGCCCGGGATGCCGCCGGTGCCGACGCGGCCGAGGAGCCAGCCGCCGAGGAGGCTCGCGACCAGGAAGCCCAGGGAGCCGCCGAGCCGGATCCGGGCATAGTCGAGGCCCGGGCGTCGGCGCACTGCAGCGAGGCTCTGGTAATCGAGGCAGGGCACCAGGGAGGCGCCGGCGATCGCGTTGAGAACGATCGTGCCGGCGAGGAACGGCCAGCCGAGGGATGCCGCTCCGGGCATCAGGGCGTAGGTCGCCGCGAGGCCGAGGCTGCCGGCGACCATCAGCGTGCGCGGCGCGACGCCCCGGTCGATCAGGCTGACGAGCGGCGCGGTCGCCCCGATCCGGACCAGGATCGGCAGGGCCACCAGCGCCCCGATCAGCTCCGGACCGAGGCCGAGCCCGGCGAGCCAGAGCGGCAGGAACGGCATCGCCACGCCGATGCCGGCGAAGACCGCGGCGTAGAGGAGGGCGAGGCGCAGGCCGTCGCGGGAGGAGGGGAGGGACGACAGGCGGGGCGGCACGGGGAGCCTCGGGCACGAGCGAATCACGCGCCGTCTGGCGGGCCTGGCGTAAGCGGCCGTTAACGCCGGGATGTCAAGCCTGAACCACGATCGGCCCTCGCGGGCGGTGCCGCCGAGGCGTTCCGTCGGCGGGCGATCAAAGGGCAGGTGAGATGGCCGGGACCCCTTCGCTCCCCATGCCGCGGGAAGAATACGACGTCATCGAGGGCGCGATGCTGGAGACGGCGCGGGGGCGCTGGTTCCTCGGCGAGTATGCCAAGCGCAACCGCACCGCCGATACCGACGTGCTGCTGCAGGCGATCGGCCGGCTCGAGACGGCCGTGATCGGCGACCGTATGCCGGTCGGCATGGAGCGGCTGCGCTTCGACCTGATCGAGATGGCGAAGGCGATCAGCCGCACCAAGTCCGAGATCGCGGCGATCCATACCCCGGACCAGGACCAGAGCCGGCTCGGCGCGGCCTCGGAGGCCCTCGACGGCATCGTGCGCACCACCGAGCGCGCGACCTCGGACATCCTGCAGGCCGCCGAGGAGGTGCAGGAGGTGGCCTGGACCCTGCGCGAGACCGGGGCCGACAGCCGGGTCTGCGACCGCCTCGACCAGAACGCGACCCAGATCTACACCGCCTGCTCGTTCCAGGACCTGACGGCGCAGCGCACCGGCCGCATCGTCAACACCCTGCGCTACCTCGAGCAGCGCCTGACCGCGATGATCGAGATCTGGGCCAGCGAGGACGACCCGCCGGCACCGGAAGCGGATCGGGCCGCGGTGCCGGAGACCGCCCTCGACCAGAACGACGTCGACCAGATCGTGGCGACCGGCAAGGGCGGCGCGGAGGCCGGGGCCGAGGAGCCCGCGACCCTGCCGCGGCTTCGCCTGGTCGAGCCGGGCCTTCCCGACGACATCGCCGACGACATCGCCTTCGTGCCGGTTCGCGACGAGCCGGCGCCGGCCGACGACGCCATGGCGCTGGAGGACGCCTTCGCGGAGATCGACGACCTCGCCCTCGGCGAGAAGCTCGCCCGCTTCACCTGACGTCCTCGCCGGGGCGCCGGATCCGCCCTCGCGGCGCCACGATCGCCTTGCAGGGACCCCGTGCCCCGCCTTGCTCTCACACCCGGCCGCGATGACCCTGCACCTCCTCAAGCTCTGCGTCGGCTGCGAGTCCATCGCCGATCTCGAGGACTGGATCGCCGCCCGCCGGGCCGAGGCCGTGCGCCAGGGCCGCCCGCACGAGCAGGCCCACGTCACCCGCATGGTTCCGAAGCGCGGCGGCGAGATCGCCGGGGCGGGCTCGCTGTACTGGGTGATCCGCGGCCAGATCGCCTGCCGGCAGCCGGTCCTGGCGATCCGTCCCTTCACCGACGGCGAGGGAGTCGGCCGCTGCCGCCTCGTCCTCGACCCGGAGGTCACCCCGGTCGAGCCCCGGCCGTGCCGGCCGTTCCAGGGCTGGCGCTACCTCGCGGCGGCGGACGCCCCCCGGGACATCTCCCGCCACGCCGCCGGCGACCTCGCGGCGATGCCGGAAGCGATGCGGCGGGAACTGGCGTCGCTGGGGCTGCTCTGAGGGGGCGGTCCGAGCCGGCGCCGCCCTGATCCCCTCCCGCTCGTTCCGGGGTCGCGAAGCGGCGCCCGGGATCCGGAACCTTCGGTCGTTCAGCAGGGCGTCAGCACGGCCGTCGGAATCGGACGGGCGCCGGGCTGTCGGCAGCCCCCGTTCCCTCAGCCCCCCACACCCGTCTCTAGCGTCCGCAGGATCCAGGCGTCGCGGCTGACCTTCGCCTTGGCCGCCGCGGCGTCGATCTGGTCCGACAGGGCGGTCGGGACCGGGACGGTGACGAGGATCCGCGTCGCGTCCTGGGCGGGGTCGTAGACGAGGGTCGTGAGCTGCGCGGCGAAGCTGCGCAGGGCCGATTGCTTCTGCGGCAGGGTCAGGCTCGGATCGCGGTCGATCACCGGGCAGTAGGACGCCACCGCGTGGTCGATGATCGCGCCGTTCGACAGGCCCTCGGCCCGCAGGCGCTGGACCGCGGCGTGCAGGTCGCGGTTCGACCCGGCGGCGGCCCCCGGCTTGGCGATGGCCTCGAACAGCGGTCCGTCCGGCGCGCCCTTGCCGTTGCCGGGGCACGCGAGGCCGTCCGCCGCCGCCGGCCACGCCGCGAGCACCAGCAAGCCGGCCAGGGTCAGGGAGGGGAGGCGGGATGCAACGCTCATGACAGTCCTCGCTCGACGGGAAGGATCGCGGCGGTGGCGGGATCGCCTCGCGGGCGAAGCATCCGGCAGGCGATCCGTTCATCTCATGGTCGGAGAACGTCGCCGCCGCCGCGACGTTGCGTCCCGCGAAGATGAAAAACCCGTAATGCAACGAGCGGGTCGTCGTAACTCTGGGTCACACGCCAGGATCGTCGATGCGGAACCGGCCGCCGGAACGAAGAAGGCCCCCTCCGGTCCAGCGGGACCGGAGGGGGCCTTCGTTCGGCCGAGGCGGGTGCCGGGGGAGCCTTACGCCCCCTCGAACCGCCCGCTGGCATGGGCCAGCATCGTGTAGACCTTGCCGCTCTCCGAGGTGAGGTAGGCATTGGCCCGGCGCGGGTCCTTGTCGGTGCGGGAGACCTCGCCCAGCAGGCGCTCGAACTCCCGCACGTAATGGTCGACGGTCCGGCGGAACTCCGGCTCGGCCCGGTAGCGGCGGCGGATCTCGTCGAAGGTCTGCTGCCCCTCCGCCGTGTAGAGGCGGCGGGTGAACAGGTTCGTCTCGCCGCGCCGGTACCGCTCCCACAGGTCCACGGCGGCGCCGTGCTCGATCATCCGGGCGATGTTGCTCGAGATCGAGTCGATCGCCGCCGCTCCGGCCCGGTCGGAGGCCGGCTCGCCGGCCTGGCCCGCCTTCGCCTGGCCGGACTTGCCTTGACCGGACCTGCCTTGGCCGTTCTTCGCCTGGCCGGTCACCGGCCCCTCGACCTCATCCTCCTGCGAGGCGCGGGTGAGGAGGTCGGAGAGCCAGCCGCCGGATCCGGCCGGCCGGTTCGCCCCTGCCGGGGCGGCCGGACGGGCAGCCTGGGGCGCCGCCGGACGGGACTGGCCTTGAGCCGGGCGGGCCAGCCCGGAGCCCTCGGCCGTCTGGGCCGTGGACTTCGCCGGCGTCGCCGGCTGAGCCGCCGGCTTGGCGCCTTGAGCCGCCGGCTTCGCCGCCGGGGCCTGGGCCGCTGGCACCTGTGCGACCGGCTCCTGCGCCACCGGCGCTTGGGCCACCGGCGCTTGGGCGACCGGCGCTTGGGCGACTCGAGCCTGGGCGACCGGGGTCGGTGCCGGGGCCAGCGGCCTGGGAGCCGCCGGGGCCGGGACCGCCGGAGCGGAGCGGCCGGCTTCCGCGGCGCGGGGCTGCGCCACGTCGACCGAGCGCGGCGAACGCTGAACCAGGGCCGAGAGCTCGTTCAGGGCCTTGATCTGCTCGGCCACCACCCGGCGCATCTCGCCGGTGGCGTCCTGCGCCTCCTGCGGGATGCTGACCACGCCGCGCTGCAGGTCGCCGCGGATCTCCTCCAGGGTGCGGCGGATCTCGGTCGCCATGCCGCGCATGGATTCCACCGTGCCCTGGAAGCGCTCGGCGGCGTCGCCGAACGCCTCGCGCATCTCGCCCGAGGCACCCGCCACCGCCTGGCGCACCGATTCGGCCGCCCGCTCGCCCTCCTGGCCGGTGCCGGAGCGCAGGCGCTCGAACGCCTCCGTCACGGCGCTGCCGGCCTGGCGGGCGCTGGTCTCGATCTCGCGGCCGAGCGCCTGGGTGCGGGCCTCGATGGTCTTCAGCGTCGCCTCGACCCGGGCGCCGACGCCCTCCGTGGCGGCGGCCAAGGCCGCCGAGCGGGCGTCGATGCTGCCGAGCAGGGCGTCGATCTCGGCCTGGCGGTCGCCGAGCGAGGCGTTGACCCGGCCCTCGGCGCCCTCCAGCGCGCCGGCGGCCTGCGTCAGGTCACCGATATGCTGGCGCGCGGTCTCGGTGAGCGCCTTGCCGCGGGCGTCGAGCGTCGCGGCGAGGCCGGCCGCCTGGCGCAGCGCGCCCGTCGCCGCGCCCTGGAGCGCATCGACCTGCTCGGCCACCCGGTCGGACGCCTTGCCGGTCTCGGCGGCGATCTCGGCGAGCGCCGCCTGGATCTCCTGCACCCGGCCCGACAGCCCGCCCTCGATCGCCGACAGGTTCTCGCCGGACTTGCCGATGAGGTCCTGCAGGGCGCCCGACGCCGCCTCGATGCGGCCGATCAGGCCGCCGAGCTCGCCGCTGAGGCGCTGGTTGACGCGGGTGAGGGCTTCCACCGCCCGGGCCGCGCCCTGGTCGGCCGCCCGGCGCAGGGTCTCGGCCGCCTCCGAGGACAGGGCCGCCAGCGTCTCGGCCCGTTCGCCGAGCGCCGCCACGGCGCCGCCCATCCCCTCGGTGACCGCCCGCTCCAGCGCCTCGCTGCGCTGGGCCAGCACCGCCACCAGCTCGCTGCCGGGGCCTTCCACCAGGCCGCGCAGCTGCGCCACCTGACGGTCGAGCCCCTGGACGGTCTCGCCGCTCGCCGCCAACGCCGCCACCAGGGCGCCGCCGCGCTGATCGAGGGTCCGCTGCAGCGACGCGGTCGTCGCCTCGAGCCGCTCGCCCAAGGCTCCGCCGCGCTGATCGACGATCTGGCGCAGGGTCTCGACCCGCTCGGCGAGGCCGCGGTTCAGCTCGTTGCCGCGCCCGTCGATGGTCTGGGTCAGGTCGCGGGCGGTCTCGGCGAGCGCCCGGGTGAGCCCGCTGCTGCGCTGGTCGATCAGCGCCGCGAAGGCCGCCGCGCGGCGGTCGAAGCCCGAGCTGAGCTGGGCGCTGCGCTCGTCGACCGCCGCGGCGAGGGCCGCGGTGCGCTCGTCCATGGCGCCGTGCAGGTTCGCCACCCGCTCGTCGAGGGCCGCGGTGAGGGCCGCCGTGCGGGCATCGACGAGGGCCGCGTAGGCATCGCTGCGGTCGTCGAAGGCGTCGGCCAGGGCCTCGCCGCGGGCCGCCACCAGGGCGGCGAAGGCGCGCATGCGGCCGTCGATGCGGGCGGTGAAGGCGGCGCTGCGCTCGTCGACGCTGCCGGACAGGGCCTCGGTGCGGGCCTGCATCAGGGCGGCGAGTTCCGCCGCCTTGCCGTCGACCAGGGCGCCGAAGGCCGCCGCCCGCTCCTCGACGGTGCCGTCGAGGATCTGGACGCTGTCTCGCAGGCGCTCGGCCACCGCCGTGCTGCCGGCATCGAGCCGCTGGCCCAACGCCTCGACCTGCCCGCCGAGCACCGCGTCGAGGGCGGCGCGGCTGCGCTCCAGCGCCGTCGACAGCTCGGCAACCCGGGCGTCGAGGAGGGCGGCCAGCGCCGCGCCGCGGCCGTCGAAGGTCTCGGCGAGGTCGCTGTTGCGCGAGTCGAGGAGGCCGGCCAGCGCGTCGCCGCCGCTGCGGATGGTCGCGGCGAGCACGTCGATGCGCTCCTGGACCCTGCGGGCCAGGATATCGCCGGCGCCGGTCAGCTCGGCGAGCGCCCGCTGGCGGCCGTCGATCAGCCGCGCCAGGTTGCCGCCGCCCTGCTCGATCGTGCCGGCGATGGCGTCCTCGCGCTCGCGCAGCAGCGCCGCCAGGGCCTCGACGCGCTCGGTAAGGGTCTGGGCCAGCGCGCTCCGGTGCCCGTCGAGGGCGTCGCCGAGGCCGGCCTGGCGCTCGGAGAGGAGGCCGGACACCGCCTCGGCACTGCGCGATACGGCGTCGCCCAGGGTCGCGACGCGGGATTCGAGCAGGCCGGCGGCCTCCTCGCCCCGCGCCGCGATCAGGCCCGCCATCGCCTCGCCGCGCCGGTCGAGGCTGGTCTCGAGCGACCGGGTCCGGTCGGCGATCAGGCCGTCGAGGTCGCGCAGGGCCGCGTCGAGGCGGCCGGCCAGCCCCTGGCCCCCGGCCTCCGCCGCCCGGACGAAGCCGTCGGCGCGGGCATCGATGAGGCCGGCGATCGCCTGGGCCCGGGCCTCGACGGCCTCGGCGAAGGCGGCGCCGCGGTCCTCGACCAGGCGGTCGAGGGCGGCGAGGCGGTCGTCGAACAGCTCCGACAGGGCGCGGGTGCGGGCGTCCAGGGTGCCGGCCGCGCGGCCGACGCGCTCCTCCAGCGTGGCGCCGAGGTGGTCGCCGCCATCGGCGAGCACGCCGCGCAGGGTGCCGGTGTGCTCCTCCAGCGTGGCGCCGATGGCGCCGGTCCGGTCGTCGAGCAGGACGCGCAGGGTCGTGACCTGCTCGTCGAGCCGGTGCCCGAGGGCCCGCAGGCGCTCGGCGAACAGGCGCTCGACCCCCGCCTCGCGTTCGTCCAGCAGGGTGGCGAGGGCGGTGGAGCGGTCGCCCACCACCGTCTCGAGGCGGCCCGAACCCTCGGCCAGCACCCGGTCGGCCTCCTCGACCGTCGCCCGCAAGGCGCCGAGCACCGCGTCGCCGCGCTTGCCGATCAGGTCGGTGAGCGCCGTGCCGCCGCGGTCGAACAGCCGCGCCAGCTCGGTCATGCGGCCGGCGAGCGTGCCGAACAGCGCGCGGCCGCGCTCGTCGATCTCCTCGGCGAAGGCCGCGATGCGCTCGTCGACGAGGCGCGCCAGGGCCTCGCCGCGGCCGTCGAAGGCGGAGCGGATCGCGTCGGCCTGGACGGCGAGGCCGCGGCCGGCCTCGCCGCTATGGGTCTCCACGAAGGCGACCAGCTCGCGGGTGCGGGCCCCGAGCTCCTCGTCGAGGCCGCGGGTGCGGCTTTCGATCAGGCGCAGGGCCTCCTCGGCCTTGACGCCGAAGGTCTCGTCGACGATGCGGCCGCGCTCGTCGAGGGCCTGGGCCAGGCCGTCGAGGCGGGCGATGACCCGCTCGTCGAAGCGGGCGGCGCCGGCATCGAGGCTGCGGGTCAGATCCTCGGTGCGGCGGCCGAGCTCGTCGCCGATCTCGCCGACCCGGGCGGTGAGCGCGTCGCTCATCGCCTGGCTGCGGGCGGTGATGGCGCGGGCGAGCTCGTCGGCACGGCCGTCGAGGGCCTGGGCGACCTCGCGGCCGCCCTCGGCCATCACCCGGGCCATCTCGCCGGCCCGCACGATCAGGGCCTCGTTCAACGCCGTGGCGCGGGCGCCGATATGCTGGTCGACATGGGCCACCATGGTGCTGAAGGTGGCGCCGATCTCGGCGGTGCGCTTGGCCGAGCGGTCCTCCAGCGCGCCGAGCTGGGCCTCGACCGCCTCGCGGGCCTCGCGGGTGCGCTCGGCGATGGTCTCGGCGACGGCCCGGCCCTGGACCGTGATGAGGCGGTCCATCTCCTCGAGACGCCCGGAGACGGTCTCGGTGAGGTGGTGGGTGTCGCGGGAGATGCGGTCGGCCAGGATGTCGCCGCGGGCGATCGCGTCCTGGAGCGCCGCGAGGCGGTTCGTCACCACCTCGTCGATCGCGCGGCCACCGGTCTCGGCGGCGCCGGCCAGCGCCGTGCCGGTCTTCTCCAGGGCGTCGTTGACCCGCGCGCCCTGGCTCGCCACCGCCACGACGATGTCGCGGCCGACCGCGGCGAGACGGGTATGGGTCTCGTCGGCATGGCGGCCGATCATGTCGGTGAGGGCGCGGCCATGGCCGTCGAACGCGGTCCCGACCTCGGCGAGACGGCTGTCGAGGGCACCGGTGGCACTCTCGGCGGCGAGGGCGAGGGCCGCGGAGACGTCCTCGGCCTGACGGGTCAGGTGCTCGACGGCGCCGCGCAGGGTGGCGTCGGTGGTCTCGGTGCGCTCGGCGACGAGGCGCCCGGCCTCGTCGGCGGCCTTGGCGAAGGCGGCGGCCGCCGCCAGGGTGCGGGCATCGAGGGTGCCGGTCGCGGCCTCGGCCGCCCGGCCGATCGCAAGGGCGGCCTCCTCGGCCCGGCCCGCCAGACCCACCACGGCGCCGTGCAGCGCCGCATCGGCCTCGCCGGCCCGCACCCCGATCACGCTCGCCGCCTCCTCCGCCACCCGGGCGAAGGACGATGCGGCCTCGGCCAGACGCGCCCGCAGCGCACCCGACGCCTCCTCGGCCCCCTGCCGGAACGCCTCGACGCTCTCGGCCGTGCGTGCCCCCACCGCACCCGTCGCCGTCTCGGCGGCCCGGCGCAGCACCTCGGCCGCCTCTTCCGCCCGCGCGCCGAACTCGCCGGTCGTCGCGGTGGTAGCCTGCCGCAGCAGCTCGGCAGCCGCCTGGCTGCGGGCGTCGAGCTCGGCGCCGGTGGTCTCCAGGGTGCGCCGGAAGATGTGCGCGACTTCGACGGTGCGGGTGCCCAGCGCCCCGGTCGCCTGCTCGGCGGCGCGGCGCATGATCTCGGCGGCCTCCGTCGAGCGGCCGTGGAGCGCGTCGCCGACCGTGTCGGCGGAGGCGGACAGGGCCGCGGCGGCGGCCTCGGCCCGCTCGGCGAGGCCGGCGAGCGCCGTGCGCAGCGACGCGTCGGCGGTCTCGGTGCGCTCGCCGATCAGGCGGCCGGCCTCCTCGGCCGCAGCCACGAAGGCGGCGGTCGCGGCGGCGCTGCGCCCGTCGAGGGCGCCGGTGGCGCTCTCGGCGGCGAGGGCGAGGGCCGCGGAGACGTCCTCGGCCTGACGGGTGAGGTGCTCGACGGCGCCGCGCAGGGTGGCGTCGGTGGTCTCGGTGCGCTCGGCGACGAGACGGCCCGCCTCGTCGGCGGCCTTGGCGAAGGCGGCGGCCGCCGCCAGCGTGCGGGCGTCGAAATGGCCGGTCGCGGCTTCCGCGGCCGCGGCGATGGCGGAGGCGACCTCGGCCGCCCGCTCGGTCAGGCCGTCGACGGTGCCGCGCAGGGTCGCGTCGGCGCTGGTCGCACGCTCCGCGACCAGACGGCCGGCCGCATCGGCGGCGCGGGCGAAGGCGGCGGCGGCCTCCTCGGTGTGGCTGCCGACATGGCCGGTCGCGGCCTCGGCCGCCTTGCGGAACTGCTCGGCCAGGGCGGCGGCGCGGGCATCGAGATCGGCGGCGATGTCGTCCGCCGTGCGGCGCAGCGCCTCGCCGGCGCCGGCGGTGCGGGCCTCGAAGCCGCCCTGCAGCGCCTCGGCGGCCAGCGCCAGGGCGGCCTGGGTCTCGCGGGTGCGGGTGTCGAGGCCGTCGATCAGGCCGAGGCTCTTCGTCTCGAAGGCGGCGGCGAGCCCGTCGAGGGCCTGGCCGATCCGGGCCTCGGCCTCGCCGGTGCGGGCAGCGACCAGCGCCGCGACCCGGTCGCCGGTCTGGTCGAGGCTGCGCTCCAGGCTGCCGCCATGGCCGACCAGCACCTCCTCGACGCGGCCGATCGTCTCCTCGAGGCGGGCGGTGAGGTCGGCGCCGCGCACGCCCAGCGCCTGCGCCGCGTCCTCGACCAGGGTCGAGAGGTCGTCGCGCACATGAGCCGCCTTCTCGCCGAAGGCCGTGATGACGCCGTCGCTGGCGCGGGACAGGCCGGACTCGGCCGCCGCCGCCCGGGCCTCGATGGCTGCCGCGACGCCGGTGCCGGCCTGCTCGATCTCCTCGCGCAACGCGATGCCGCGATCGGCGATGTGGGCCGCGATGGCGCTGCCGGAGGCGGCGAAGCGCTCGGTGATGCCGGCACCGGTCTCGGCGAAGCGCTCGGTGAGGTCGCTGCCGCGGGCGAGGAAGCGCTCCTCCAGCCCCTGGGCCGAGCGTTCGAAGGCATCGCGGACCTCGGCGCCCTCGCGGTTGAGGGCCTCGATCACGCCGGCGCCGGTCTCGGCGAGGGTGCGGGCGACCTCGCCGGCATTCTCGGCCAGCGTGCGGCTGAGGAGGCCGCCGGTGCGCTCGAACGCCTCCGTGACCTCGACCGCGCGGGTCTCCAGCGCCCGGCTCAGGGTGTCGCCGACGCTGCCGAGATCGGTCTTCACGCCCTCGCTGGTGGCGACGAGGCGCTGCACCAGGTCGTCGCCGCGGCCGGCCACCGCCTCGACCACCCGGTCGCCGGTGGCGGCGAGCGCCGCGGTGACCGCCTCGCCACGATCGCCGATCGCCGCCGTGATCGCGTCGCCGCGGGCGCCCAGCGCCGCGGTCACCCGCTCGCCGGCGCCGTCCACCGCGGTCACGATCCGCTCGGCCGCGGTGTCGAGCTCCTGGGTCAGGTTCTGGTGGGAGCCCTGGATCGCGCCGCGCACCCGCTCGGCATTGGCGACGATCGATTCGCGCTGCGCCACCAGCTCGTCGACGAGGGTGCGGATGCGGATCTCGTTGTCGGAATAGGCCCGCTCCAGGGTCGAGATCTCGCCGCGGACCAGGGTCTCCAGCTCGCCGGCGCGGGCGAGCGCCCGCTCGACGCCGTCGCCGACCGCCGCGACCTCGCGGCGGACCGCCTGCGACATGGTGAGAACGGCGTCGGTCGAGAAGCCCTCGGGCTCGGCGAGGCGGACCGCCACCTCGCCGACGGCGCGGGCGACGAGGCGCATCTCCTGGGCGCGCACCGCCAGCATCGCGGCGATGAAGAACAGCATCACGGGGGCGAGTACCGCCGCGGCGCCGACGGCCCCCTGCAGGCCGGTGACCCCGGCGGCGAAGCCGCGCAGGTCGCCGCCGGACTGGCTCCAGGCCAGGAGCGCGACGCCGGCGAGCCAGGCGAAGGCGGCGAGGGTGGCGACGAGATAAGGTCCGCGCGACGGCTCGACCCGCAGGGTCTGCTGCAGGCTGCCGACGCTGCGACGATCGTCGTTGGCGACGAGGGACCGGTCGGGCGGCAGGAGGCCGCCCTCGCGGCGGCCGTCACGGGGGCCCGGCAGGGTGCTGCCGTCGAAGCCGGGCTCGCGGGCCGCGGGATTCCCCGAGGGACCGGCCAGGGGATCGGAATCGTGCACGTCGGGCAGGCGCGGCTCGACCCGGCTGGCATCGGCATGGAGGTCGGGCGAGGAGGCGTCGGGCGACCGGGATCCCTGCCCCCCTGCGGGGTGGTCCAGGTTCAGGGCCTGCTCAATCGCCGACAGCGCCGCTTCCGCCGGGTCCTTGAGCTTCTTTTCCGTCGCCATCGAACGCCTCGTTACGCCGTGAACGCCGCCGGGCGACCCGCGAAGGCCGCCGCGCCGCATCATCCCCGAGATCCGCGAAACCCGCGCCGTGCCGCCAGCCGACGCGATCCTCAGCGGTTTACCACGGGAACCTTAGACGCAAGGAGTACCAGCCGGATACCCGGACGGTGCGAACCCTCCCAAAAAGCTTAAGGGAATGGTTACCATGTGTCCGGAGTGGCACCGCGACCACCGCTATCTCGCGGCGGAATCTGAGGTTTGGCCGCCGGAGCGCACCACCGGCGCGGGCGCGATCGGGCTGTGGACAGGAGTCCACCGCCGGCACCGGAACCTTCCGCCCACAGCCGCCGCGACCCGGAACCTTGCATCGACGCACGTCCTGCGGAATCTGACCGCGGACCCGATCCCGCACCCCCACCATCCCGGAGACGCCGCGGTGGAGCCGCTCCTCGACCGCGCCCACCTGGCGCACCAGACCTTCGGCGACGACGACCTGGCCCGCGAGGTGCTGGCCCTGTTCGCCGGGCAATGCGACCGGCTCGTCCCCGGATTGACCGATCCTGGCCTCGACGCGGCGGTGCGGGCCGATCTCGCCCATACCCTCAAGGGCTCGGCGCTCGGCGTCGGCGCGACGCGCGTCGCGACGCTGGCGGGCCGGATCGAGAGCGCCTTGCGGGCCGGCGACGGCGCGGTCCTGCCCGACCTGGGGGCCGGGCTGGCGCGGGCGGTGCGCGAGACGCTCGCCCTGCTGTAGGATCGCCGCCGGAGCCATGCGACGGCCGGAGTGCCGCGCGACGCACGGCGCGCTTGCATTCCGGGACGGCAGCCGCCAATCAGACCCCGCCGCGTCCACGTCCGATCCGCGGCCGCGCTCGAGGCTTCCGGAGTCCCAGATGGTCCAGATCACCTACGTCGATGCCGCCGGCACGCCCCGCACCGTGAAGGGCGAGGTCGGCTCGACCGTGATGGAGACCGCGATCCGCAACAACGTGCCGGGCATCGACGCGGAATGCGGCGGCGCCTGCGCCTGCGCGACCTGCCACGTCTATGTCGGCGAGGAATGGGCGCAGGCGGTCGGCCCGGCCGAGCCGATGGAGCAGGACATGCTCGACTTCGCCTCGGACGTGCGGCCGAGTTCCCGCCTGTCGTGCCAGATCCGGTTGAAGCCCGAGCTCGACGGCCTCACGGTCGTCACCCCGGCCCGCCAGGGCTGAGGCGCCGCGGGTGCCATTCCCTAGAGGAATCGGTGCCCCGCCGGTCGCATCGCATCCCGGCCGCCCCTGCCAGCAAGATCTGACAAGTGCCAGGGTCGAACAGGTAAGATGTTCGGCAGATGGCCTAGACCGTGGCGAGGTGAGATTTCTTAAGCAAGCGCCTCGATAATGGAGTCGTGTCCGGGCCTGACCGGACCAAGGAGGCGCGTTTGACCCACCAGGCCCTCAAGATGAGCGACGACCGGGCGGGCGCCGGTTGCGGCTTGTCGGACATCGCCGACGCGGCGACGACCCTGCGCCGGGTCGCCCAGGACAAGACCCAGCGCATCCGCCGGATCACCCATCAGGTGAAGATGCTGGCCCTTAACGCCCGCATCGAGAGCAGCCGGGTCGGCGAGCAGGGGCGCGGTTTCACGGTGGTGGCGAACGAGGTCGGCGCCGTCGGCGAGGCGATCGCCGGGCTCGCCCGGGAACTCGAGGCCGATGTCGACGGCCGCATCGTCGGGTTGCAGGAGCAGGTCTCCCGTCTGGTGACCCAGGCGCAGGGCGAGCGCCTGATCGACCTCGCGCTCAACGCGGTGGAGTTGATCGACCGCAATCTCTACGAGCGCACCTGCGACGTGCGCTGGTGGGCGACCGACGCGGCGGTGGTGGCCTGCGCGGCGGAGCCGGACGTAGGGTCGGCGGCTTTCGCCGAGAAGCGCCTCGGCGTGATCCTTTCGGCCTACACGGTCTATCTCGATCTCTGGCTGTGCGACCTCGAGGGGCGGGTGATCGCCACCGGCCGGCCCGACCGCTTCCCCGGCCTGCGCGGGCAGAGCGTGGCCCAGGAGCCGTGGTTCCGCGAGGCCGCCGCCCTCGCCTCGGGCGACGCCTACAGCGCCGCCGATATCCGGGCGGAACCGCGCCTCGGCGGCGCCCAGGTGGCGACCTATTGCGCCAGCGTGCGCGAGGGGGGCGAGGCCTCCGGCCGCCCCCTCGGCGTGCTGGCGATCCACTTCGACTGGCAGCCGCAGGCGCGGGCGATCGTGCAGGGCGTGCGGGTCGCGCCGGAGGACCGCGCGCGCACGCGCGTCCTTCTCGTCGATGCCGCCCATCGGGTGATCGCGGCCAGCGACGGCGCCGGCCTCCTGACCGAGCGCCTGCGCCTCGACCTCGCCGACCCGGTCAGTGGCGTCGTCCCGACCCGGGGTGCCCAGGGGCCCGCCGCCAAGGGCCTCGTCGCCTATCACCGCACCCCCGGCTACGAAACCTACCAGGGTCTCGGCTGGTACGGGGTGATCGTGCAGGGGGCCGGCTGACGCCAGGGTGGGGGAGACTTTCAGCGCAGCAGCGCCCGCGTGGCCTGATCGATCCCGTCCAGGGTCAGCGGGTACATCCTGTCGGAGAAGATCCGCCGGATCATCGCGTTCGATTGCGTGTAGCCCCATTGCGCCTGCGGCACCGGGTTGAGCCACGCCACCTTCGGGAAATGCGCGAGCACCCGGTCGAGCCAGACCTGGCCGGCTTCCTCGTTCCAGTGCTCGACCGAGCCGCCCGCCATCGCGATCTCGTAGGGCGACATCGCGGCATCGCCGACGAACACCACCCGGTAATCGGACGGGTAGGTGCGGATCACGTCGAGAAGCGGCGTGCCCTCGGTGTGGCGCCGGCGGTTCTCCTTCCAGACCGTCTCGTAGAGACAGTTGTGGAAGTAGAAATGCTCGAAATGCTTGAACTCCGAGCGGGCGGCGGAGAACAGCTGCTCGGCGAGTTCGACGTGCCAGTCCATCGAGCCGCCGACATCGAGGAACAGCAGCACCTTCACGGCGTTGCGACGCTCCGGCCGCAACCGGAGATCGAGCATGCCGTGGCGCGCCGTCTCGCGGATCGTGCCGTCGAGGTCGAGCTCCTCCGCCGCGCCGGTGCGGGCGAAGCGGCGCAGGCGCCGGAGCGCCAGCCGGATGGTGCGCGAGCCCAGTTCCGCCGAATCGTCGAGGTCCTTGAAGGTGCGCTGGTCCCAGACCTTCACCGCCCGGAAGTTGCGGTTGCCGTCCTGGCCGATGCGGATGCCCTCGGGATTGACGCCATAGGCGCCGAACGGCGAGGTGCCGCCGGTGCCGATCCATTTCGAGCCGCCCTGGTGGCGCCCCTTCTGCTCGGCCAGCCGCTCCTTCAGGGTCTCGAACAGCTTGTCCCACCCGAGCGCCTGGAGCTGCGCCCGCTCCTCCTCGGTGAGGTGCTTCTCCGCCAGCTTGCGCAGCCAGTCCTCGGGGATGGCCTGCGGCTCGACGGCCTCGCCGAGCGTCACCACGCCCTTGAAGACGCGGCCGAACACCCGGTCGAACTTGTCGAGGTTGCGCTCGTCCTTCACCAGGGCCGTGCGGGCGAGGTAGTAGAAATTCTCCACCCGCTGGTCGGCGAGGTCGCGGTCGAGGGCCTCGAGCAGGGTCAGGTACTCGCGCAGCGAGACCGGGACCTTGGCGGCGCGCAGCTCGGTGAAGAAGGACAGCAGCATGGCGCCGATCAACGCGCCGGCGGCCCTATCGGTCAAGCCCCCTTCGGGATCACCGCCGGGGCCTGTCGCCGCGCCTCCGCGGCGAGGTTCCAGACGATGCCGCCGACGATCAGCGCGGCGCCGAGGAACAGCCACGGGTCGAGCGGCTCGCCGTAGAGGCGCCAGCCCAGCAGCGCGATCAGCGGGATGCGCAGGAAATCGAGCGGCATCACCAGGATGGCGTCGCCGCGGCGATAGGCGCTGGTCAGGCACCAATGCGAGGTGAGGCCTGCGATGCACAGGACCGCCAGCGCCAGCCCGTGCCGCCCCTCGAAGGCGTGGACCGGGGCGGCGGGGAAGATCCGGCCGGCGGCGAGGTTGAGCGGCAGCTGGATCAGGTTCATCCAGAACAGGATCGACAGCACGCTCTCGGTCCGGGTCAGCGCCTTGGTGGCGACCGCGGTCAGGGCGAACAGGATCGCGGAGAGCAGCACCACCAGGCTCGCCGGCTGCAGGGCGGCCAGCCCTGGCCGCAGCACCACCAGCACGCCGAGGAAGCCGAGGACCACCGCGGCGACCCGGCTCGCGGTCAGCCGCTCGCGCAGGATCAGCACCGCCAGCAGCGTGACCCAGGCCGGCGTGGTGAATTCGAGGGCGAAGACGACCGCCAGCGGCAGCAGCGTGACGCCGAGCGACCAGGCGTAGTTACCGCCCCAATGGACGAGGTTGCGGGCGAGGTGCAGCCGCAGGCGCCGGGCCGGCAGCGGCCGGCGACGGACGAGCGCGACCACGCCGACGACCGCCACCCCGGCCGCCGCCCGGACCGCCAGGATGTCGAAGAGGCCGAGCGCCGGTGCCACCTCGCGCACCGCGATGGCGGTGGCCGAGAACGACAGCAGGGCGCCGGCCATCCACAGGACGACGGCGACGAGGTCGGGGAGGGGCTTCACCAGGACCCTTCTACGGCCAGCGCACCGTCGGCGGCATCGACGACAGGATCGACGCGACGTTGCCGCCGGTCTTCAGCCCGAAGATCGTGCCGCGGTCGTAGAGCAGGTTGAACTCGACGTAGCGGCCGCGGCGGACCTGCTGCTCGTGGCGATCGGCCTCGGTCCACGGCGTCGCGACGTTGCGCCGGACGATCTCGGGATAGACGCCTAGGAAGGCGCCTCCGACCTCGCGGGTGAAGGCGAGGTCGGCGGCCGGATCGCCGGTCCAGTGGTAATCGTAGAAGATGCCGCCGATGCCGCGCGGCTCGTCCCGGTGCTTGAGGTGGAAATACTCGTCGCACCAAGCCTTGTAGCGGGCGTAGTCGGCCGCCGGATGCCGGGCGCAGGCGGATTCGAACGCGGCGTGGAAGGCGACCGTGTCCGGGTCCTCCTGCGTCCGGCGCCGGTCGAGGACCGGGGTCAGGTCGGCTCCGCCGCCGAACCACGTCTTCGTCGTCACCACGAAGCGGGTGTTCATGTGCACGGTGGGCACGTTCGGGTTCCACGGATGGGCGATCAGCGAGATGCCCGTCGCAAAGAAGCGCGGATCCTCCGCGGCGCCCGGGATCTGGCCGCGGAACTCGGGCGCGAACTCGCCATGCACCGCCGAGACGTGGACGCCGCATTTCTCGAACACCCGGCCGCGCAGCATCGCCATGGTGCCGCCGCCGCCCGGCGCGCCGGAATGGTCCCTGCGCTCCCACGGCGTGCGTTCGAACCGGCCCGGCCCGCCGGCCTCGGGGGCGAACGGTCCCGTCGCCTCGTCCTCGATCCGCTCGAGGGCGGCGCAGATGCGGTCGCGCAGGGTCGAGAACCAGGTGGTCGCCTCGGTCTTGAGCGCGGCGATGTCGGGAACGGTGTCGGTCATGGGCGGCGTCATTCCCCAGCACTAGAGCATTTTCCGACGAAGCGGATACCGGTTCGTCGAAAAAGGCGGCCCGTCGACGATCCGGAGCGGCGTTCGGGCGCTGCTCCCAGACGGGGCCAAGGACTCAGATCGCACCGATTTGCCGGTGACCCTCGCCCAGCATCATCCCGGCGGCCACCGCGACGTTGAGCGAGCGCATCCCTGCCCGCATCGGGATCGCCACCCGGGCATCGGCATCCGCGTGGACCGCCTCCGGTACGCCGGCCGATTCGCGCCCGACCATCAGGCAGTCGCCGTCCCGGAAGGCATGGGCCGTGTAGGGCACCGACCCGTGCGTGGTGGCGAGCACCAGCCGGATTCCGGCCGCGCGCCGCCAGGCGTCGAAGGCGGCGTAGGAGCGGTGGCGGGTGATCGCGACGTGGTCGAGATAGTCGAGGCCAGAGCGGCGCAGGTGGCGGTCCGAGACGTCGAACCCCGCCGGCTCGATGATCTCGACGGCGACGCCGAGGCAGGCGGCGAGGCGCAGCATCGTGCCGGTGTTCTGCGGGATGTCGGGCTGGTAGAGGGCGAGGCGCAGCATGGCTTCGGGATGGTCGATTCGCGCGTCCCGGCATAGCCCGCTGCGTGGCCTGCGGCATCGCTCCCCGGTTGGCGCCGGGCAGCGGTCGCATAGCTGAGGCGGCATCACCCCCGGAGCCCGCATGTTCCTCGACTGGCTCGAGCGCCGCATCGACCCCTTCGCCCCCTTCGAGGAGACGCGCCGCCCGCCCGGCACGGTCGCGGGCTTCGCCTGGTTCTACCTGCGGCCGGTGCGGGGACCGCTGGCGGTGCTGTTCGTCGTGGCGCTCGCCGCCGGCAGCGTCGAGGCCTCGCTCTACCTGCTGATGGGCTGGTTCGTCGACATCCTGGCCCGCTCCGGGCCGGACAGCCTGTGGCGCGACCACGGCACCGGGCTGATGCTGGCCGCCGGCCTGATCCTGGTGGTGCGGCCGATCCTCGCCTGGCTGCACGAGGTCCTGTCGAACCAGTACGTGGTGCCGCAGACGACGAGCCTGATCCGCTGGCGCACCCATCTCTACACGCTGGGCCATGCCCTGTCGTATTTCCAGGCCGATTTCGCCGGGCGGCTCGCCAACCGGGTGACGCAGGTCGGGGTGGCGGTGCGCGAGCTCGCCATCGTGGTGATCGACACCCTGCTCTACGTCGCGATCTTCGCCGTGACGGCGGTGAGCCTGTTCGGGTCGATCAGCCTGTGGCTGATGCTGCCGGTGCTGGCGTGGATCCTGGCCTATGCGGCGCTCACCGCCTATTTCGTGCCGCGCGCCCGGGCGCGCTCGCTCAAGGTCGCCGATACGCGCTCGGCCTTCATCGGCCGCATCGTCGACAGCTACACCAACATCCTGACCCTCAAGCTGTTCGCCCGCGACCGCGAGGAGCGCTCGGCGGTGCGGAACGCGACGATCGAGCACACCGACGCCTACCTGCACTCGTTCCGGCTGATCACCGCGGTCACCGGCACGCTCTCGCTTCTGAACAGCGTCCTGATCGTCGCGACGGCGGGCGTGGTGCTGGCCTTATGGTCGCGCGGGCAGATGACCACCGGGGAGGGGGCGGCGGGCCTCGCCCTGGTGCTGCGGCTGATCGCGATGTCGGGCTGGGTGATGCAGACCGTGCGCGGCTTGTTCGAGAATATCGGCGTCGTCCAGGAGAGCATGCAGACCATCGCGCTGCCGCACGCGCTGACCGACCGGCCGGGCTCCCGCGACCTCGCGGTGACGGGGGGCGAGGTGCGGTTCGAGGGCGTCAGCTTCCATTACGGCAAGGCGGAGGCCGGGATCATCGAGGATTTGAGCCTGCGGATCGCGCCGGGCGAGCGGGTCGGCCTCGTCGGCCCGAGCGGGGCGGGCAAGACCACGCTCACCTCCCTGCTGCTGCGGCTGCACGACCTCGAGGGCGGCCGCATCCTGATCGACGGCCAGGACATCGCCGGGGTGACGCAAGCCTCGCTGCGCCGGCAGATCGCCGTGGTGACCCAGGACACCTCGCTCCTCCACCGCTCGATCGGCGACAACATCGCGTATGGCCGGGAGGAGGCGACGGAAAGCGAGATCGTCGCGGCGGCGCGGGCGGCCCACGCCGATGACTTCATCCGCGCGCTTGCCGACCACAAGGGCCGCGGCGGCTACGACGCGCAGGTCGGCGAACGCGGCGTCAAGCTGTCGGGCGGCCAGCGCCAGCGCATCGCCATCGCCCGGGTGATCCTCAAGGACGCCCCGATCCTGATCCTCGACGAGGCGACCTCGGCCCTCGATTCCGAGGTCGAGGCGGCGATCCAGAGCTCCCTCGACCGGCTGATGCAGGGCAAGACCGTGCTTGCCATCGCCCACCGCCTCTCGACCATCGCCGCCCTCGACCGGCTGGTGGTGCTCGACCGTGGCCGGATCGTCGAGGAGGGGACGCATGACGCCCTCGTCGCCGCCGGGGGCCTCTATGCCCGGTTATGGGCACGGCAATCCGGCGGCTTCCTCGGCGGCGCGCCCGACGCCGCGACCCGGGACGCCGCGGAATAGGGCGGGCACCGCGCGCACGCCGTCCCCCGCAGGATCCGGGATCGACCCCGCTCGGGGAGCAACCACAAGGCTGGTCCCGGCATCGTCGATTCATGATTCGCGAACCCGGTCGGCTTACCCTGGCGGCGATCTCGCGGCAGCTTGCGGGCAGGCCATGTCGTCTCGGCTTCCCAACTCGTACGAAATCCGATCGGTTGCGCCGCGATGCGGCCTCCCGCTTCGCTCAGGCGCCGTGCGTGCCGGTGACGCGCGGTCGGGACGCTGCCTCGTGGAAGCGGTGTCATCCCGTTTAACGAGATCGCCTCGGCGCCATCGCGCCCTCGTCGCCTCGCTGCTCGTCGCGGCGAGCCTCGGCCCGGTGCAGGCCGACCAGTTGCAGCTCAACGTGAAGGCGCAAGCCGGCGAGGCTGTGCCCGAGGCCGCGCCCGTTAACCTGGGCGGCGGATTCATCGAGTTCCTGATCACCGGTCGCATCAACGGCGTGCCGCGGCGCGACCCTTCGCCGGTCCAGGCGGCCGCGGCCCAAGCGGTGCCGCTCCAGACGGTTCCCGCTCAAGCGGCCCCGCCTCAGGACGCGGCCACCGCGGATGCGCCGGCCGGCGACGTGACCATCGTCGATTACAGCGGACCGATCGAGCCCGGCTCGGTCATCCTGAACGTGACCAAGCGGGAGGTGTACCGCATCCTCCCGAACGGCAGGATGGCGATCTACCGGAACGACGAGACCCAGATCAGGCTCGCCCGCGCCATCCTCAAGCAGACGGGGCGGTAAGCGCCGGGCCCGGTCGAGGCCGATCCGACCCGGCAGGCGCGGCGGACAGGCGCCCGATCATGCTGCGATCGGACGCCACGTCGAGCCGTCGATGCCGGCGCGGTCGACCACGGCGCCTGGTTCGCGGCGACGCTTCCGCTCGGTCGCCGGATGCTCTCGCGACTACTGCCCCGGGCAGGCGACCGGAACGAGGGTGAAGTGCTCCCGCTCCACGACCCGCTGCGTCTTGACGTACATCGCCGGCTCGACGCCGGTCCGAACCAGGCCGCCGCTCACACGTGCGGCCGAACCCGCGTCGAAGAACGCCTGCGGCGCACGCACCAGGCGACCACGGGTGTTCTCGACCACCAGGTTCGGGACGTACTGCTTGCTGTAGCAAACATCCGAACCGGTCTGATCGACTTCGTAAGTCCTTGCAGAAGCTTCGCCGGCGATCACGCTCACGGCGAAAGCACTGAAAGCGACGAGAGCGATCTTGGTGTTCATTATCATGCCTCCACTTGGCGCTGTGCACCGACGGATCCTTAACATGTTTTAATCTGAGTTCAACAGCCTTCGACTACTTATGGGTTTAGATTCTGAAATCAAACTCAGTATCGTTCACAGATGGAAATTCCATTCCGACAAAATATTCGCATCGTATATTTCTGCGATCTGCCCGGGATGCCGGTGCGCGATCAGCGATCTTCTCCCTTGATTGAAGTCATTCCACGCTGCATTGCCATAGTTTCCGCGTATGACTGACGCGATTTGGTGCATGATGGATCGATGGTGATGAGACGCACCGGTCCATTTCTACTCCATTGCTGACCGCGATGATCAAGCGGAACCGTGTGCCGGCAGCCCGGGCTGCGCCGCCCGTGCCTGGGGACGCCGCGGACTACGTAGGATGTCGGACGGAGGCCGGGCTGACGCTCCGTGCCTATGCACAGCCGAAAACGGGCTTCGACCGGCGCCGGAGAGGATCGTGGCCGGGCGCATGGGGACGTCATAGGGTCGGCGGCCGGGGCGATTCACCTGACGCCGGACCGGCACGGCGGAGGGGACCGGGAGTCGCACAGACGCCGGGGCTCAGCCGCCGCCGGCGCACATGATGCGCTGCTTCTCTCCTGACCGCGTCCTGCCTCGCGGCGGCCGTCTCCCGATCGGACGGGCAGTCACCGCCGGACTGTACGAGGATCTTGCCGGCGGCGGGGTCGATCGTCTGCGGACGATGCGCGGCCCGCGGGACGGAGGCTCGACGAAAGCGACGAGAGTCAGCCGACGATCGGCGATGCGATCGACGATCGGGGGGCACGTCCGACCCCCGTGCCGCAGCGCGCGACAGCGGCAGGGGCGGAGACGGTGATCGCAACCGTTCCTGTCCGGGCGCAAACGGCCGCCAGGAGGATTCGGCTCACGTCGGCGAGGGGGGCGCGCTCTCGCCTTGCCTGGGGTCTGCGCTGACCGCGGGTCCCTTGCCCCGGGTCTTGTACCCTCGTGCCTTGGGATCGACACGTCGATGCCAAGGCGTCCGGCGCATCGGCGACGACGCCCGTTCGGGCGTGCCTTGCGCCGTCGAACGGATCCGTTCGAAGGCGCCGCGGTAGTACTGGGCCACCGGGAGCCGCCCCCGATCGCCTTGCGGCCGACGGTCCCGCCTCCGGTCGCCTTTCCGGCGCTACGATCGGGCCGGAGGCGCAGCCTCCGGCGACGGCGTCACCGCGCGTTGCCGAACGGCTCGAACTTGGTCAGGCCGCGCATCAGCTGGCCGAGGAAGGCCTGCTCGCCGCCGCTGGTCGGGGTGGTGCGGGAGATGAAGTCGAACACTCGTCCGTCCTGCTCGCCGTAGAGCGCCACGCGCTCGACCTTGAAGCCGGCATTGAAGTACACGGCCAGGACACGCTGGTCCCTCGGGCGCTCGCCCAGGAACATGACCGAGCGCTGGGTGTTCTGGCTGATGTAGTACCAGGACTTGTTGCCGACGGTGGAGACGGTGGTCGGCGTGCCAAGGGTCTGCAGCACCTGCTCGGCGCTGGCGCCCGGCCGCACCTGGGCGACGGCAGCCTCGTCGATGATGTAGCCGTGCCGGAACTCTTCGCCGATCACGCAGCCCGCGGCCGACAGACCGATCAGGCCGGCCGCGGCGAGGCGGAGGAGCGACGGTGTGAAGCGGCGCGGCATCGAGACCTCGGGAGACGTGTGCGGGATGGTGTGACGGCCGACCGGATGGCGGCCTTGCGCGAGAAGCGACCGTTGCCGTACCCCGGGGTTGTGGCGTTGGCAAGGCACGGCCAAGGTTCCGCCACGGAGAGACGGGTCGCCGCGCAGCCGCGACGCGACGGCGATCCCGGATCGTGCAAGAGAGATGTGCAAGCGAGTTGTGCAAGCGAGTGGTCCACGAGCCGGCCTCGCGGATGAACGAGGCGCGGAAGGCGCGAGACACCCCGATGATCCGAAACCCCTTCCGCCGCGACACGGCCCGGACCCGGGCCATCGAGGCGCTGCATGTCCGCATCAATGCCGGGGCCCGGGTGCCGGCGCTCTATCTCGACCTCGGCGTGCCCGATACGGTCGAGGGCCGGTTCGAGGCCTTATGCCTGCACGTGGTGCTGGTGCTGCGGCATCTGAGGCGGCTGCCGGCCCCGGCGGCGGACATCGCCCAGGACCTGGTGAACTCGGTGTTCGAGCAGCTCGATTCGTCCCTGCGCGAGCTCGGCGTCGGCGACATGGGCGTCTCGAAGCGGATGAAGAAGCTGGCCCAGGCCTTCTACGGCCGCGCCGCCGCCTATGACGCGGCCCTCGATGCCGGCGATGTCGACGGGCTGGCGGTGGTGCTCGCCCGCAACGTCCTGGCGCGCGAGGACGTGGACGCGGCGCGGGGGCTCGCCGCCTACGTGGCGGCGGCCGATGCCGGCCTTGCGGCGAGCGACCTCGACGCCCTGATGGCCGAGGGCCCGGCCCTGCCCGACCCGTCGCGCTTCGCGGGCCATCCGGCCCGGGGCTGACGCCGCACGATCCGCCCGATCGTCCTGCCGGTGCCCCTTGCGCCGGGGCGGGGCGGGGGGCATCTCGGGAGGATCGAGCCCGACCACGCGAGAGTGCCCCTTCGGGGCTGCCGCGCCCGCTCATGCCCGTCCCCCGCATGCGCGAACAAGCATCCGGAAAGGAGCCCCCATGACCCCCGACAGCGTCGGCCCGTTCTCCCGCCCGATCCTGGTCGAGCGCACCTTGAAGGCCGGGCAGCCGGTCACCGTCGAGGCCACCGAGGCGGAGCGCGCCGCGCTCGCCCGCGATTTCGGCCTGCCGGGCATCGCGCGGCTCAGCGGGACCTTCCGCCTCTCCGGCTCGCTGCACCGGCTCCAGGTCACCGGCACCGTCGAGGCGGCGGTGACCCAGACCTGCGTCGTGACCCTCGAGCCGTTCGACGCCACCGTGAGCGAGGAGGTCGACGTCGATTTCGCCGCCCAGGACGCGTTCGCGGGCACGCCGGCGGAAGATGCCGACATCCCCGACCCGATCGTCAACGGCCGCATCGATCTCGGCAGCCTCGCCGCCGAATTCCTGGCGCTGGGCCTCGATCCCTACCCGCGCAAGGACGGCGTCGCCTTCGAGCCGCCGGCGGATGCGGGGGAGGAGACGCCTTTCGCCGCGCTCCAGACGCTGAAGGGCAACGACCGCTGACGGCGAGGCCCCTCGCGCGAAACGAGGCCTGACGCCGTCTCGGCACGGAAGCCTTCAGATTTCGTTTGCGGCCCGGCGCCGGGTCGCTATTTTCCGCCGCGCCGCGGATACCTGCATCTCCACGCGCGTCATTCCCTGTCCCCGGCGGATCCGAGAGGCTGTTCGACCCCCCCATGTCCCAGAGAGTGCGCATCTCGCTCGACGCGATGGGCGGCGATCACGGCCCCTCGACGGTCGTGCCCGGTGCGGGGCTCGCCCGCGAGCGCCACCCCGAGACGACGTTCCTGATGTTCGGCGACGAGGCCGTGCTCGCTCCCCTGGTCGCCGCCGAGCCGCGCCTGAAGGGGGCGGTCGAGATCCGCCACACCGCCGTGTCGGTGGCGATGGACGAGAAGCCGAGCCAGGCGGTGCGCTCGGGCCGCGGCAAGTCGTCGATGTGGAAGGCGATCCAGGCGGTGCGCGACGGCGAGGCCGATGCCGCGGTGTCGGCCGGCAATACCGGCGCCCTGATGGCGATGTCGAAGATCTGCCTCAAGACGATGTCCCACATCGAGCGCCCGGCCATCGCCTGCCTGTGGCCCACCGTGCGGGGCGAGAGCGTGGTCCTCGATGTCGGCGCCACCATCGGCACCGATGCCAACCACCTCGTCGACATGGCGGTGATGGGCGCCGCGATGGCCCGCATCGTGTTCGACCTCGACCGTCCGACGGTCGGGCTCCTCAACGTCGGCACCGAGGAGATGAAGGGCAACGAGGCCGTCAAGGAGGCGGCCCGGATGCTGCGCGAGGCCGACCTGCCGGGCCTCGCCTATCACGGCTTCGTCGAGGGGACCGATCTCGGCCGCGGCACCGTCGACGTGGTGGTGACGGAGGGCTTCACCGGCAACATCGCGCTGAAGACCGCCGAGGGAACGGCGAAGCAGATCGCCGCCTACCTCAAGGGCGCGATGGGCCGCACCCTGATGGCGAAGATCGGCTACCTGTTCGCCCGCGGCGCCTTCCGGGCCCTGCGCGAGAAGATGAACCCGAGCCGGGCGAATGGCGGCGTCTTCCTCGGCCTCGAGGGCATCGTCATCAAGAGCCACGGCGCCGCCGATGCCGAGGGCTTCGCCAGCGCCGTCGACCTCGCATACGACATGGCCCGCCACGACCTGATGCGGACGATCCGGGAGCGCCTCGACGCGACGCCGGCCCAGGCCTCCGCATGAAGACCGCCTCGGGCGTAGGGAGTAGATCATGACCCGCCTTCGCTCGGTGGTGCGGGGCTGCGGCTCCTACCTGCCGCGGACCACCGTCACCAACGACGACCTCGCCGCCCGGGTCGACACCTCGGACGACTGGATCATCCAGCGCACCGGCATCCGCCAGCGCCACATCGCCGAGGCCGACGAAACCACCTCGGTGCTGGGTATCAAGGCGGCCGAGAATGCCTTGCGCGACGCCGACATCGATCCGGCGACGATCGACCTCGTGATCTGCGCGACCTCGACGCCGGACCACACCTTCCCGTCGACCGCGACCCAGATCCAGGCCGGCCTCGGCATCCAGTCGGGCGCCGCCTTCGACCTCCAGGCGGTCTGCGCCGGCTTCGTCTACGCGGTCGCCACCGCCGACAAGTTCCTGACCACGGGGGCGGCCAGCCGCGCCCTCGTCGTCGGCGCCGAGACCTTCTCGCGCCTGCTCGACTGGGAGGACCGCACCACCTGCGTGCTGTTCGGCGACGGCGCCGGCGCCCTGGTGTTGGAGGCGCAACCCGGCGAGGGCCGCGCGAGCGATCGCGGCGTGCTGACGAGCCAGCTGCGGTCCGACGGCCGCCACCGGGAGAAGCTCTATGTCGATGGCGGGCCCGGATCGACCGGGACCACCGGCAAGCTGCGCATGGTCGGCAAGGAGGTGTTCCGCTTCGCCGTCGGCTCGGTCACCGACGTGATCGCGCAGGCCTTCGAGGCCACCGGCACCACCGCCGACGAGCTCGACTGGTTCGTGCCGCACCAGGCCAACCGGCGCATCATCGAGGCCTCGGCCGACAAGCTCGGCATCGCCCGCGAGAAGGTGGTGCTGACGGTCGACCGCCACGGCAACACCTCGGCGGCCTCGATCCCGCTCGCCCTCGACGCCGCCTGCCGCGACGGCCGGATCAAGCGCGGCGACCTCGTGATGATCGAGGCGATCGGCGGCGGCTTCACCTGGGGCAGCGCGCTGATCCGCTGGTAGGCCATCCAAGGTCTGCCACAAAGTATCCGGGAACCCGCCCGGCGCCCGGTTGACCCAGCGCGCAACGCCGATTAGCGTGCGCGATCAGAGACATACGTTATTTCGCGAATCAGCCGCCGGGGGAGCAGCACGATGGCAGGCAAGACGGTCACGCGGGCCGATCTGAGCGAGGCCGTCTACCAGCGGGTCGGCCTGTCGCGGACGGAATCCGCCGCCCTGGTGGAGACGGTGCTGTCGGAGATCTGCGGCTGCCTCTCGGCCGGCGAGACCGTCAAGCTGTCCTCGTTCGGCTCCTTCGTGGTGCGCGACAAGGGCAAGCGGGTCGGCCGCAACCCGAAGACCGGCGTCGAGGTGGCGATCGAGCCGCGCCGCGTCATGGTGTTCAAGCCCTCCAACGTGCTCAAGGCCCGGATCAACGGCGACGCCGCCCCGGACGACGACGAGGGGTGAGCCGCCTCCGCGCCACGGCGCGGGCCGAGACGGGATCGGGCCGATGACCGGGATGCCGATCGAGGACGAGGACGCGCCGGAACCGGGCGGAACCGATGCCCCCGGCCGCGCCCTGCTGCCCGAGAAGGAGCCCGGTGCCTTCCGCACCATCGGCGAGGTCGCCGAGGACCTCGACCTGCCGCAGCACGTGCTTCGCTTCTGGGAGACCCGCTTCACCCAGGTGCGTCCGCTCAAGCGCGGCGGCAACCGGCGCTACTACCGGCCCGACGATATCGATCTCCTGCGCGGCATCCGCCGCCTGCTCTACGGCCAGGGCTACACGATCCGGGGCGCCCAGCGGATCCTGCGCGAGCGGGGCATGCGCTTCGTCCAGGCGGTCGGCCGCGGCGAGCAGACCGCCCCGGCCTTCGTCGAGACCGACCACGAGCTGGAGCCGGACACCCCACCGCCGCCGCTCGGGCGGGCGGACCGGGCGAGCCTGAACGCCGTGCTCGACGAGTTGCGGGCCTGCCGGCGGCAGCTGGCCGGCGTGAGGGGGGCGACGAATGCGGCGGACGCGCAGGGCGAGTGACGGAGGCACCGATCACCCAGCGCCGCTCTCCGTCGAATCGGCCGGGTGTCGTCACGTTCCTCGACGAGTTCCCGCCCGCTGCGTCGATGCGGCGCCGCACGTGGGATCGGACCGGGCGAACGGCCGGCCGCCATGGTCTTGCGGCCCGTCATACCCGGATTCCGGGCTCCGTCCCCCCGTGAGGTTGCGGAAAGGGGTCGATCGCGCCGGGGCTGACAGTCACGGGTCGCGCCATCGGGTCGAATACGATCGCTGCTCCCTGGCGTTTCTGCGTCATGGCAGAACCGAACGCCCCTCGCGGCGTTAGGCGCAGATGGTCGATTCCCGCCGTCGTGCGTCCCCCACCACCGAGCTGATCGCGCGGCTGATGCGCATCGTGCGGACCTGCCCGGAAGCCACCGCCGACGTGCTCGAACTGGTGCTGCTGGTGAGCCAGATCGAGGCGATTCCGGTCGTCGACCGCGATTACCGGGACGCCAAGCGGGTGATCGCCCGGCTGCGCCAGCCGCTCTGGGACATGACCCTGGATCAGCGCGAGGTGCTGCGCAAGGCCGCCGACACCATCCGCGACGCCTGCCGCCTGCGCGAGGCCGACATCCCGTCCGACCCGATCGGCGATGCCGGCGAGCGGGCGCGGATCGAGCGCGGCCTCGCCGCGGCCCTTGCGGGCGAGTTCACGCCGGCGCAGATCGCCCGCGTCACCGGCGCCGCCCTGTCGGTGCTGCAGGCGGCGCAGGGCGGCCAACCGGAGGAGGGGGCATGATGATCGGCGACTACCCGGTCGAGGGGCGGGGCTACTGGCTGTGGCTCGGCGGGGTGGCCCTGCTCGGGCTGTTCAACCTGTTCGTGATGCTGGTCCTGCACTGACGGGAGGAGTCCGGCGCGGAACCCGCGGCCCGAGCCCTCGACGGCGCCGGGCCCGCTCCCCACATGCGGCCGGCACCCTCTCGGAGAGCTTTGAGAAACAATGTCTCGCCACTTTCGGACCCGCCCCTTCCGCCCGACCCTGGCGCTCGCCGTCCTGATCGCCGCCGGGCCCGTGCTGGCCGCCGGCCCGGCCTTCGCGCAGGCCACCAAGGTTCGTGAGCATTCCGTCGCCTCCGGCAAGCAGGTCCGGCTCGTCATGGTGCCGAACCTGAAGAAGGATTGCTCGCTCGGGCCGCAGCCCGAGCTGAAGGTGACCAGCCCGCCGAAGAACGGCGCGACGGTCCAGCGCGCCGGCAAGGTGAAGACCCCGGGCACCTATCGCTGCCCGAACGTCGACGCCAACGTCCAGGCCCTGTTCTACGAGAGCAAGGCCGGGTTCACCGGCACCGACGAGGTGACGGTCGAGATCAAGGGCACCGACGGCAACGTGAGCACCCAGACCATCAAGCTCACGGTCGGGCCCGCCGGGACCAAGGAGGGCCCGAAGGACGCGCCGAAGGACGGCGCCAAGAAGGACACGACCGACCTCTAGCCGGCGGCGGTCCATCGCCTGACGGGTCGGCCCCGCGCCGCGTGCGGGGCCCGAACCGGCGCGGCCGAAACGAAGCGGGAACGGCGGCCACGCCGCCGGCGTTCCCCTCATGTCTCGCGGAGTGCCGGACGGCGTTTCGGGGGGTGTGGAAGAACCAGCACAGGCGTGTCCTTTACGGCACAGCTCAGGTCGCGCGCGGGCTTTCGCCTTGGCAGATCTGTGACTTTCCCGGCGACTGCGGCACGCGCCTTGCCCGCAGCCGGCCTGCATACAGGCTCCTGCTCGCCTCCGCACTCCTCCCCCCGTCGCCGCGCTGCGACAAACATGGGGATATCGATTGCATCCGAGGCGGGACAGGATGATCCTGGCGATGTCGTGAGGGTCCGGAATGCCAATGCCGTCAGCGAGCGACCTCTTTCAAACTTTCGCGCGCAGCTACGAGTCCCGCCGGGATTCGGAGCTGACGCTCTCCGAGTATCTCGACGCCTGCCGTGACAATCCCTTGATGTACGCGAGTGCGCCCGAGCGCATTCTCGACGCGATCGGCCGGCCCGAGTTCATCGATACGGCGCGGGATCCGCGCCTGGGCCGGATCTTCATGAACCGGACCATCCGTACCTACCCCGCCTTCTCCGAGTTCTACGGCATGGAGGAGACGATCGAGCGCATCGTCTCGTTCTTCCGCCATGCCGCGCAGGGGCTCGAGGAACGCAAGCAGATCCTCTACCTGCTGGGACCGGTGGGCGGCGGCAAGTCGTCCCTCGCCGAGCGGCTCAAGGCGCTGATGGAGGTGCACCCGATCTACGTGCTCAAGGCCGGCAACGAGATGAGCCCGGTCTTCGAGAGCCCGCTGGTGCTGTTTGACCCCGAGACGATGGGGCCGATGATCGAGGAGCGCTACGGCGTGCCGCGGCGGCGCCTGACCGGGCTGATGAGCCCGTGGTGCCTCAAGCGCCTCGACGAGTTCGGCGGCGACATCTCGAAGTTCAAGGTCGTCAAGGTCAATCCGTCGCGCCTGCGCCAGATCGGAATCGCCAAGACCGAGCCGGGCGACGAGAACAACCAGGACATCTCGTCCCTGGTCGGCAAGGTCGACATCCGCAAGCTCGAGACCCTGAGCCAGGCCGATCCCGACGCCTATTCCTACTCGGGCGGCCTCAACCGGGCGAACCAGGGCATCCTCGAATTCGTCGAGATGTTCAAGGCGCCGATCAAGATGCTGCACCCCCTGCTCACCGCGACGCAGGAGGGCAACTACGTCGGCACCGAGAATATCGGGGCGATTCCCTTCACCGGTATCATCCTCGCCCACTCGAACGAGGCCGAGTGGCAGAGCTTCAAGACCAACAAGAACAACGAAGCGTTCATCGATCGCATCTACGTCATCAAGGTGCCGTACTGCCTGCGCGTCACCGAGGAGCAGCGGATCTACGAGAAGCTGGTCTCGGGCTCGGAACTGGCCGCGGCACGCTGCGCTCCCGGCACGCTGGAGATGCTGGCCCGGTTCTCGGTGCTCTCGCGCCTGCGCGAACACGCGAACTCGAACGTCTTCTCCAAGATGCGGGTCTATGACGGCGAATCCTTGCGCGAGGTCGATCCCCGCGCCCGCTCGATGCAGGAATACAAGGACACCGCCGGCGTCGACGAGGGCATGGACGGGATCTCGACCCGCTTCGCCTTCAAGGTGATGGCGGCCACCTTCAACCACGATACCACCGAGGTCTCGGCCGACCCGGTCCACCTGATGTACGTCCTCGAGCAATCGCTGCGACGCGAGCAGCTGCCGCCCGAGACCGAGAAGCGCTACCTCGAATTCATCAAGGGCGAGCTGGCGCCGCGCTACGCCGAGTTCATCGGTCACGAGATCCAGAAGGCGTATCTCGAGTCGTACCACGATTACGGCCAGAACCTGTTCGACCGCTACATCGACTATGCCGATGCCTGGATCGAGGACCAGGACTTCAAGGACCCGGAGACCGGGCAGCTGCTCAACCGCGAGCTCCTGAACCAGGAGCTCACCAAGATCGAGAAGCCGGCGGGCATCGCCAACCCGAAGGATTTTCGCAACGAGGTGGTGAAGTTCGCCCTGCGCTCGCGGGCCCAGCATGGCGGGCGCAACCCGTCCTGGACCTCCTACGAGAAGATCCGCGAGGTGATCGAGCGGCGGATGTTCAGCCAGGTCGAGGAGCTGCTGCCGGTGATCTCCTTCGGCTCGAAGAAGGACAGCGAGACCGAGAAGAAGCACGGCGAGTTCGTCGAGCGGATGAAGGACCGCGGCTATACCGAGCGGCAGGTCCGCCGCCTGGTCGAGTGGTACATGCGGGTCAAGCAGGCGGGCTGACCGCGAAGGCGGACGAAACCCGCGGGAGCCATCTCCCGCGGGCCTCCACCCAGAGGAGCGGTGGCGGGACGGACCCGGTACGGTAAGGTGGCGTGATCGGAGAGCGCGAAGCGGATGCACATCATCGATCGACGCCTCAATCCCGGCGGCAAGAGCCTGGCGAACCGGCAGCGCTTCCTGCGCCGCGTCCGCGACGTGGCCCAGCGCGCCGTGCGCGAGGCGGCCCGCGACAAGGACATCAAGGACCTCGGCAAGGACGGCCACGTCACCGTCCCGGTCGACGGGGTGCGCGAGCCCAAATTCACCCGCAACCCCTCGACCGGCGTGCAGGACCACATCCTGCCGGGCAACAAGACCTATATCGAGGGCGACCTGATCGAGCGCCCGCCCGGCGGCTCAGGGGGACGAGGCGGCAGCGGCGAGGCCGGCGACGGCGGTCAGGACAGCGAGGATTCGTTCCGCTTCGTCCTCACCCGCGAGGAGTTCCTGGAGCTTTTCCTGGAAGACCTGGAATTGCCCGACCTCGCCAAGCGCCGCCTCGCGGTGGTCGAGACGGCGACCCTGCGCCGGGCCGGCTACACCGTGTCGGGATCCCCCGCCAACCTCGCGCTCGGACGGACGCTGCGCAACTCGCTGTCGCGACGCATCGCCCTCAAGCGGCCGAAGGCCGTCGAGATGGAGACGCTGGAGGAGGAAATCCGGGCACTGGAGGAGAGCCAGCCCGACGCGGCGATCCTCGACGAGCTGAAGGCGGAGCTGGAGCGCCTGCGCACCCGCTCGCAGCGCATTCCCTACGTCGACCCGATCGACCTGCGCTACCGCCGGTTCGAGCCCTATCCGCGCCCGGTGGCCCAGGCGGTGATGTTCTGCCTGATGGACGTCTCGGGCTCGATGACCGAACACATGAAGGACCTCGCCAAGAGGTTCTACATCCTGCTCCATATCTTCCTGACCCGGCGCTACAAGCACGTCGAGATCGTGTTCATCCGCCACACCGACCACGCCAAGGAGGTCGACGAGGAGACGTTCTTCGGCTCGCGCGAGACCGGCGGCACGCTGGTATCCTCGGCGCTGGTCGAGATGAAGCGGATCATCGCCGAGCGCTACAACCCCGAGGACTGGAACATCTACGCGGCCCAGGCCTCGGACGGCGACAACGTGTCGAGCGACGGCGCCACCTCGCAGGACCTGCTGCGCTCGTCGATCCTGCCGGCCTGCCAGTATTTCGCCTATCTCGAGGTCGGCGACGAGGGTGGGCCGCGGGCCGGCTTCGTCGAGCACCGCACCACGCTCTGGCGCACCTACGAGCCGGTCTCGAAGGCCAACTCGGTCCTGGCCATGCGCAAGGTCAACCACCGCCGCGACATCTACCCGGTCTTCCGCGAGCTGTTCGCCCGCAACAAGGCCGGTCAGGAGAGCGCAGCCCCCTGACGGGGCCGCGCCTACGAGACTGAAGGATCCGCGTCCCCGCCGGGGGGACGCTCCAGGCACCGGGAGGTCCGACGCCCGATGAGTTCCGCCACCTTCGACGCGCGGCCCGCCGGCCCGGCCGTGATCGCCAGGCACGCCCCGCTCTTCACCGGCAACGACTGGGATTTCGACACGATCCGGCGCATCCACGACGCCTGCGAGGCGATCGCCGGGCCGGAACTGGGCTTGAGCTGGTACCCGAACCAGATCGAGATCATCACCGCCGAGCAGATGCTCGACGCCTACGCGTCGATCGGCATGCCGCTGTTCTACAAGCACTGGTCGTTCGGCAAGCACTTCGCCCAGCACGAGGCCGGCTATCGCCGCGGCCTGATGGGGTTGGCCTACGAGATCGTCATCAATTCCGATCCGTGCATCTCCTACATCATGGAGGAGAACACGGCGACGATGCAGACGCTGGTCATCGCCCACGCTGCCTTCGGCCATAACCACTTCTTCAAGAACAACTACCTGTTCCGCCAGTGGACCGATGCGGAGGGCATCCTCGACTACCTGGAATTCGCCAAGACGTTCATCACCCGGTGCGAGGAGCGCTACGGCCACAACGCGGTCGAGGCGGTGCTGGACGCCGCCCATGCCCTGATGAACCAGGGCGTCCACCGCTACCCGCGCAAGAAGCGCCCCGACCTCTCCTCCGAGCAGCGCCGCGAGCGCGAGCGCCAGGAGCACCAGGAGAGGATGTACAACGATCTCTGGCGCACCCTGCCGGCCAAGGCCCAGTCCGGCAAGCCCGACCCGCATGCCGAGCGGCGCCGGGCGCTCCTGGAGCTGCCGCAGGAGAACATCCTGTATTTCCTGGAGAAGGCGGCGCCACGGCTCCAGCCCTGGCAGCGCGAGATCCTGCGCATCGTCCGCCACGTCGCGCAGTATTTCTACCCGCAGCGCCAGACCAAGGTGATGAACGAGGGCTGCGCCACCTACAACCACTACCGGATCATGACCCGGCTGTCGGAGACCGGGCAGATCGACGAGGCGGCCTACCTCGAATTTCTGCAATCGCACACCAACGTGATCCGCCAGCCGACCTACGACGACCGGCATTACGGCGGGCACAATCCCTACGCCATCGGCTTCGCGATGATGACGGACATCGCCCGCATCTGCACCGAGCCGACCGACGAGGACCGGGCCTGGTTCCCCGACATCGCCGGCAGCGGCGACGCGATGGGGGTCCTGCGCGACGTCTGGGCCAATTACCGCGACGAGAGCTTCATCGCTCAGTTCCTCAGCCCGCGCCTGATGCGCCAGCTGCGGCTGTTCCATGTCACCGACGATCCCGATAAGCCGGAACTCCGGGTGGAGGCGATCCACGACGAGCGCGGCTATCGCCGGCTGCGCCGGGCCTTCGCGCGGCAATACGACGTCGCCTGGCTGGACCCGGACATCGAGGTGATCGACGTCGACCTCGAGGGCGACCGCAAGCTGATCCTGCACCACAAGGTGCTGAACCGCGTGCTGCTCAACAAGGACGACGCGGCGCGGGTGCTGCAGCACCTCGCCGACCTGTGGGGCTACGACGTGCTGATGAAGGAGGTCGACACCACGACCGGCGCGGTGCTGAAGGAGCATACGGCCAGCGCGCGGCCGACCTTCTTCTGAGATCGCCCGCCGTCCGCGCGCGACGAGCCCGATTTCCGCGGTGTCATCCCGGGGCCGCCAAGGCGGAACCCGGGATCCATCATCGCAGCGGTGCCAGGACGGAACGCCGACCCTAGCCCCGCGCCTGCTCGCGCACACTGCGGGCCGCCTCGGCGCCGTAGCGGGCGATCAGCCCGGGGACGTCGTCTCCGGCCACGCCGTTCGCCGCCAGGTCGGCCCGCAGGCGCTCCGCCAGGGCCTCGTCCGGCGAGCGCCCAACCGCCCGCGTCTCGGTGCCCGCCTCGATCAGGCGCCACCGATAGGCCTCGGCTGCATCGCCGGTGAGGCTCAGCCGTTCGCACATCCAGGCCGCCAGCATCTTGTTGCGCCGTGCAAGCGCCAGGAAGCGCAATTCCTCGTCGAGGGCGAACAGGGCCTCGGCCGCGCGCTCCCGCTCATCGAACAAGGTCGACATCGGGTGGTCTCCCACGGATCCACGCCCCCTATCGTCACAATGGCCATGATGGCCCCCGACCGCCAGGCCCGGTCAACGACCCGTGATCGCCGGGGATCCCGTCCCGGAACGAAGCCGGGACGCGGGGAGTTGCCGGGGCACCTAGGTACCCCACGGGAGCATCTTCATGGCCGATGACAAGAACCTTCGCGCGCTCTTCCTGCACCAGCTGAAGGACACCTACTTCGCCGAGAACGCGATCCTGAAGGCGTTGCCGAAGATGGCGCAGGCGGCCCGGTCGGACGAGCTGCGGGGCGCGTTCGCCGTCCATGTCGAGGAAACCCGCGAGCAGGTGAAGCGCCTCGACCAGGTGTTCCGGATCGTCGGCGAGAAACCCGAGGGTGTCACCTGCCAGGCGATCCAGGGCATCATCGCCGAAGGCGAGGAGGTGATGAAGGATTTCGCTGGCAGCGACGCCCTCGATGCAGGCCTGATCGCCGCCGCGCAGGCGGTGGAGCATTACGAGATCACCCGCTACGGCACCCTGCTGGCCTGGGCGCGCCAGCTGGGTCTCTCCGAGGCCGAGGACCTGATCAAGGAGACCCTGGTCGAGGAGGAGAACACCGACGAGGTGCTGTCGGAACTCGCCGAGGACGCGATCAACCCGGCCGCGGCGTAACCGCGACGGCCGCCCGCGCGTTGCTCCGGCGGGAGGTGGCACCATGCCGGAGATCGCCGGAATCCTCGAGACGGTCCTCTACGTCGACGACCTCGCGCGGGCCGCTGCGTTCTGGGGCGGGCCGATGGGCCTGCCCTGCCTGTACGAGGACCACCGGATGCGCGCCTACGACGTCGCCGGGCGCGGCGTGCAGCTGCTGTTTCCCCGCGGCGGCTCGCTGCATCCCGTCCCGATGCCCGGCGGCACCATCCCGCCGCATGACGGCTCGGGTCCGCTCCACCTCGCCCTGTCGATCCCGGCCGGCGCCCTCGGCGAGTGGGAGCGGCATCTGGCGGCGCACGCCATCGCGGTCGAGGGGCGGACCACCTGGCCGCGGGGCGGCGTCAGCCTGTATTTCTGCGATCCGGACGGGCACCTGGTCGAACTGGCGACGCCGGGATTGTGGAAGGGGTATTGAGCAGCCCCTCCCACCGTTCGGCCTCACGCCGTCCAGTGCTGCCCGTCATAGGCGAACCGGTCCGGCTGGCAGGCGAGCGCCGAGAGGCCGGCCAGCGCCGGATCGGCGATGGTGATGACGCAGGTCGGGATCTTGGCCATCCGGTCGGAGAAGGGCGGCTTGTGCTCGAAGGCCCGCCGGAAGGTGCCCTCGTTCAGCACCTCGAGGATCCGGGGCGCGATGCCGCCGCCGATATAGACGCCGCCGGTGGCGAGGAAGGTGAGGGCGAGGTCGCCGCAGAGCCGCCCGAGCAGCTTGGAGAACACCCGGAGCGTGCGCTGCGCCGCCGGATCCTCACCCGACATCCCCCGCTCGGTGATGTCCTTGGGGTCGGCCTCGCCGCCGCCGAGGCCGGCATGGAGCCGGGTGAGGCCGGGCCCGGAGAGCAGGGATTCGACGGTGATCCGCCCCTCGATCCGCGCCAGATTCGGCCAGAACGCGAACTCCTCCTCGTCGCTCGGCCCGAAATCGACGTGGCCGGCCTCGGTCGAGACGATGGCGAGCTGCTTGCCGTAGGGCACCAGGCCCGCGGCGCCGAAGCCGGTGCCGGGGCCCAGAACCAGGCGCGCGCCGCCATCGGGGCAAAGGGTCGGGCCGATCTGCTCGAGGATCGAGCGGTCGCGCCCGGCCGGGTCGAGGGCGGCGGCGCCGGCCGCCACCGGCACGTAGTCGTTGACGACCCGGCAGCTCGCGAGGCCGAAGTCACGGCCGATCCGCTCGCCCTCGATCACCCAATGGGCGTTGGTGAGGTGCACCGCCGGCCCGTCGACCCGGGCGGCCACGGCCAGGATGGCGGAGCGGGGCGGGGCGACCTCGCTCTTCGCCAGGGCGGCGCGGATCGCCGCGCTGGGATCGGGATGGCCGGCGGTCTTGTCGTGGGCGAGCACCACCGGCTCGGACCCCGGCTTGTCCTGCACGGCGAAGCGCGCATTGGTGCCACCGATGTCGCCGAACAGGACCGGGAACTCGAACATGGGCCGCCGCCTCGCCTCTTGCGCTCAAGGCCCATCGTTATAGCGCCGCGGCGGCGCCGGTCGACCGCTCAGGCTCCCTCCATCCGGCCGACTTGCTTCATCGCCTGCTTCAGCGCCAGCAGGCGGCGGTCGCGGTCGCGAAACAGCTCGGCCGGATCGCGCCCGCCCCAGTCGAAGAAGCCCTTGCCGGCCATCACCCCGGTGCGCCCCTCTGCCACCAGGCCGTCGATCGCCTCGGAGCGGGTGCGGGCCGGCGGCGGGCTGTAGCTGGCATTCGCCAGCGCATGACGCAGCAGCGCGATGCCGGTGAAATCCGCCTTGGCAAGGTGTCCGAGGATCGGGATGCGGAGCGCCAGGCCATGGATGATCGCGTCGTCGATCTCCCGGGCCGAGGCGACGCCCTCGTCGAGCAGGTGGTAGACCTCGGCCGAGATCGCCGACTGGATCCGGTTGGCGACGTAGCCGGGGATGAAGCGCTTGAGCACGATCGGCACCTGACCGAGCCCGAGAACCAGCTGGCGCGCCTCCTCGATCACCGCCGGATCGGTCTGCGGGCCCGGCACCACGTCGACGAGATCGACGATGTAGGGCGGGGTGTACCAGTGCATCACCAGGGCGCGGGACTGACGCGCCTCCGGGATCAGCGGGAAGACGTCGAGGTAGCTGGTGTTGCTGGCGATCCGCGTCTCGGGGGCGCACAGCCGGTCGAGTTCGGAGAACAGCGTGCGCTTCGCCTCCGGGTTCTCGGTGATCGCCTCGATGACGAGGCTGGCGCCCGAGACGGTCGCGGCGAGGTCGGGTTCGAGGCGGATCGCCTGCGCCGCGCGCTCCGGCGTCCAGTCGGGCGCGACGGCGCCGGCGTCGCGCAGGGTGTCGAGGGCGGAGGCGATCAGCCCGGGCACTTGCTCCAGGGTCTCCGGCCGGCTGTCGGTCAGCCGGACGCTGTGCCCCCCGAGCGCCAGGATCAGGGCGATGCCGTGCCCCATCAGCCCGGCCCCGATGACCGCGATCTCGCTCATGGTGTTCTCCCGTCGCATATCCTTGGAAGCGCAAAAGCCGTGGCGTCGTCCCGCCGGCCCACGTCGTGACATCCGCCGTCATCCCGGGGCCGCGCCGCGGAGCCCGGGATCCGGAACCGCCCGTGGTGCGGACACGGGGCAACCGCGTTCCGTGGCATCCCGACGAACCTGAGCGTCGGCATACCGGGCCTTGCGGCACGGCCCCGGGCTGACGGGGAGGGGATGGCGGTCCTTGCCTCCGACCGGCGAACCGGGGTGCCTGCCGCGATCCGGCTCACACCGTCGCGATCGGCGTCGTCGGCGAGCCGACCGCCCCGGGCAGCCGCAGGGGCGGGGCCGTGAGCAGGAAGCGGTGCCGGCCGTTCGCCCGCAGCCAGGTGGCGAGCGGGGTGAGGTGCCACAATTCGCCGAGATTGACGCCGAGGCGGAACAGGCAGTGCTCGTGCAGCGGCAGGGTGGCGCAGCAGCCATCGCCGGGCAGCGCCGGGTGGACCTCGACGGCGTAGTTGTCGGCGATGAGGGCGACGAGGCCCGAATCGGTGATCCAGTTGAGGAGGCGTCGGTCGCGCCCGTCGAGCCCGGCACAGAGGTCGTGGACGATCGCTGGATCCGGGTTGCGGTTCATGCCGAGCAGCCGCTCGGCAAAGCCCGTATGCAGGCAGACCATGTCCCCGGGCTCGACCGTCACCCCGTCGGCATCGAGGATCCTGCGCAACGGGTCGTAGCCGACCGCCACCCGCGCATCGCCGAGATGAGCGTGGAGGTCGATCATCACGCCGCGGCCCTGCATGCCGCGCTCGGCCAGCCGCTCGATGCCGAGCGCCTGCGCGCGGGACGGCGCGCCGGCGTCCTCCGGCGTCGTCGGGCCGGTGATGTCGGAGCCGGCCCGGAAGCCATTGTAGTAGACCGGACGCGGGGTGCCGTCGCCCTCGACGTCGAACAGCGAGCCGACATGGGCGAGGCTGTCCCATTGCGTCGAATATTGCAGGTGCAGCACCGCGAGGTCGTCGCTGACCACGTCGGTCGCGTCGGGCACCTCCTCGCAGACCGGGAAGTTCATGTTCGGCCGGCCGCTCGCCCGCACGGTCGGGCGGATCTGCGGCGGGTGGCGGCGGGGGTTCAGGACGTTGCCGCCGGGAAAGTCGAGGGGCAGGCTGAGGCAGAAGGCCAGGCCCTCCCGGACCTCGGCGGCGCCCTGGCGCACCTTCTCGGGGGTCAGCAGGTTGAGCCGGCCGAGCTCGTCGTCGGGGCCGAAATCGCCCCATGTCGAGCCCTCCGGGCGGCGGCGCCAGCGCATCGTCATTTCTTCACCAGGGGGCAGCGGGAGGCGGATAACGGCTGGAAGGCCTGCTCGCCCGGCACCGTGGCGACGAGCTGGTACAGGTCCCAGGGCCCCGTCGATTCCGACGGCGCCTTGACCTTGAACAGGTACATGTCGTGGACCATGCGGCCGTCCTCCCGGATGCGCCCGCCGCGGGCGTAGAAGTCGTCGACCGGCGTCTCGCGCATCGCCGTCATCACGGCCGAGGTCTCGTCGGTGCCGGCCTTCGCCACGGCCTTCAGGTAGTGCATCACCGTCGAGTAGACCCCGGCCTGGGACATGTTCGGCATCTTGCCGACCCGCTCGAAGTAGCGCTTCGACCACGCCCGCGTCGCGTCGTTCAGGTCCCAGTAGAACCCCTCGGTGAGCAGCATGCCCTGCGTCGCCTTGAGGCCGAGGGACTTCACGTCGCTGATGTAGACGAGCAGGCCGGCGAGCGTCTGGCCGCCCTGGGTCAGGCCGAACTCGGCGGCCTGCTTGATCGCGTTGGTGGTGTCGGCGCCGGCATTCGCGAGGCCGACGACCTTGGCGCCGGAGCCTTGCGCCTGGAGCAGGAAGGAGGAGAAATCGGCGGTGTTGAGCGGCACCCGCACGCTGCCCCGGACCGTGCCGCCATTGGCCTTCACCACCGCGCTCGCGTCGCGCTCCAGGTCCTGGCCGAAGGCATAGTCCGCGGTGACGAAGAACCACGAATCACCCCCGGCCTTGATGGTGGCGAGCGCGGTCGAGTTGGCGAGGGCGTAGGTATCGTAGGCCCAGTGGACCGAAACGGGAGAGCAGGCCTCGTTGGTGAGCCGCACCGCGCCCGGGCCGTTGAACACGATGATCTTGTTCTTGGCCTTCGCGATGTCGGCAGCGGCCAGCGCCGTGGCCGAGGCCGCGACGTCGAGGATCGCGTCGACCCCGGCGGTATCGAACCAGGCCCGCGCCGTCGCCGCCGCGATGTCCGGCTTGTTCTGGTGGTCGGCGACGACGACCTCGACGGGGGCGCCCAGCACCGTGCCGCCGAAATCCTCCACCGCCATGCGGGCCGCCGCGGCGCTGCCGGGCCCGGTCACGTCGGCGTAGGGCCCTGACATGTCGAGCAGGAAGCCGAGGCGCACCACCGCGCCGGAGATCGTCGTGGAGATCCCTTGAGAATGGCCCACAGGCGCCTGTTGCGCGCAGGCCATGCCCTGTGATGCGGCAAGCAGAGCCGCCGCCAGAAGCGTTGTCCTCACCCGGTCCGTCCTTCATCGAAGACGTTCGTTCATGCGGTACGCCGTCGAGGGCGCCCGGATGCATGGTCCGGACAAGGGGGCCCGATTGTCAACTGCGCGAGAAGCGGGGCGGTACTGAGAAACCAGTATGGCCCGGCCCGCCCCGCGTCAGGCCGCGGGCCCGGCTCCCTCCGCCGCACCGAGCCAGGGCTGCGCGTTGACCATGCCGACGCGCCAGCCCGCCCCGTCCGGCCCGTCGTAATGATCGAGGCGGGTGAGGGAGCAATTCTCGATCGCGAAGGCGAGGCCGCCTTGCGGGGCTAAGTTCAGCGCGAGTGCGATCGCCGCCCGGATCGTCCCGCCATGGGCCACCGCCACGATGTCGCGGCCGCGATGCTCCGCGGTCAATTCGGCGATGGCGGCGCTCACCCGGTCGGACAGCTCCGAAAAGCTCTCGCCGCCCGGCGGCCGCTCGTCGGCGGGGGCGAACCAGTAGCTCGCGGCGTGCGGCTGGCGCTCGGCGAAGAAGCGGGCGCGGTCCTGGCCCTGCCACTCGCCGAGATTCTGCTCGGCGAGCGCCGGCAGGGCGGTCAGCCGTGGAACGACGCCGTCGGTGGTGAAGTCGCCGGCCTGCCACAGGGCCTCGGCGGTCTGGCGGGTCCGGCCGAGATGGCTCGCGACCCAGACCGCGCCGCGGGGCAGGACCGGGGCCAGGCCGGCGAAGACGTGGGCGTCGCCGCAATCGCAGGCGATGTCGCCGCCGCCATAGATGCGGCCGCCGTCGCCCCGCACGGGAGCGTGACGCACCCACCACCAGCGGGTCCGGACGAAGGGGGAGGGGGTCTGGGCGCTCATGAGGCCGACATAGCGCGAATTGCCAGGCCGGCGAACTCTCCCCATAGGTGCGACACGCGGAGGACGGAACCGATGGACAGGGCGGATGACGGCACGATCTACGGCGCGGATATCCCCTTTGCCCGGCTCTGCGGCATCGAGGCGCTGGAGGTCGTCGAGGGGCGCACGCGCCTGCGCCTCGCGCTCGGGCCGCAGCACGGCAACAATCTCGGCATCGCCCATGGCGGCATCCTCTGCACCCTCCTCGACATCGCCATGGGCACGGTGGCCCGGCTCACCGCCGGCCGGCCTGTGGTCACCCTCGACATGCAGACCCGCTTCCTCTCGCCGGGGCACGGCGTGCTGCTCGCCGAGGGTCGGGTGACCCGGGCCGGACAGTCGATCCTGTTCTGCGACGCCGAGATCCGCGACGAGGCCGGGCGGGTCGTGGCGACCGCGACGGGGGTGTTCAAGCCGGTCGGCGTCAAAGCTTGACCAGCACGCGTTGGCTCGTCGGAGCCGACCGCGACGGGCAAGGTTTCTGGTCTGTTGCGGGTACCCAACCCGACGGCCGGGGCCATGTTGATCGGACATGGTCAGGCCCGCGCGCCGGAAAGGCCCCGATGACGCCCCACGCGACCCGCACCGCCCCCGGCGGCGTGATCGAGACCGACGTCTCCGCCCGGCTCGACCGGCTGCCCTGGGGCCGGTTCCATACGCTGGTGGTGCTGGCGCTCGGCATCACCTGGGTGCTCGACGGGCTCGAGGTGACGCTGGCCGGCGCGCTCGCCGGCGCCCTCAAGGCGAGCCCGACGCTGCAATTCTCCAACGCCGAGATCGGCCTCGCCACGTCGAGCTACCTCGCCGGCGCGGTGCTGGGGGCGGTCGGCTTCGGCTGGCTCACCGACCGGCTAGGGCGCAAGAAGCTGTTCTTCATCACGCTTGCGGTCTACCTCGCCGCCACCGCCGCCACCGGCCTGTCCTGGAACCTGTGGAGCTTCTGCCTCTTCCGCTTCCTCACCGGGGCGGGCATCGGCGGCGAATACACGGCGATCAACTCGACGATCCAGGAACTCATTCCCGCTCGCGCCCGGGGCTGGACCGACCTCGTCATCAACGGCAGCTTCTGGCTCGGCGCGGTGCTCGGCGCCGGCACGTCGCTGATCGTGCTCGACCCCGCCCTGTTCGGGCCGGATACGGGGTGGCGCGTCGCCTTCGGGCTCGGTGCCTTCCTCGGGCTCATCATTCTCGCCTTGCGCACCTGGATCCCCGAGAGCCCGCGCTGGCTGATGACCCACGGGCGGCACGAGGAGGCCGAGGCGCTGGTCACCGGCATCGAGGCGCGCTTCCGCCGCGAGGGCCACGTCCTCGCCGAAGGGCCGTTCCCGAAGGCGCGCCTGCGCCAGCGCAGCCACACCCCGCTCGCCGAGGTCTTTTCCGCACTCAAGGCCTACCGGCAGCGGGCCTGGGTCGGCCTGGCGCTGATGTCGGCGCAGGCGTTCTTCTACAACGCGATCTTCTTCACCTATGCACTGATTCTGATCGACTTCTATCGGGTGCCGGCGGACGGGGTCGGCTGGTACATCCTGCCCTTTGCCGCCGGCAATTTCCTCGGCCCGGTGCTGCTCGGGCGGCTGTTCGACACGGTCGGCCGCAAGCCGATGATCGCGCTCACCTACGGGATGTCGGGAGTGCTGCTGGCGCTCAGCGGGTTTGCCTTTCAGCAGGAGCTCGTCACCGCGACGACCCTCACCGTATGCTGGATGGCGGTGTTCTTCTTCGCCTCCGCCGCGGCGAGCTCGGCCTATCTCACGGTGAGCGAGGTGTTTCCCCTCGAGATCCGGGCGCTCGCCATCGCGCTGTTCTACGCCGTCGGCACCTCGGTCGGGGCGGTGGGGCCGGCCCTGTTCGGCGTGCTGATCGAGGGCCATTCCCGCACGGCGATCCTCGGCGGCTACCTGCTCGCCGCCGTGCTGATGATCGCCGCGGGAGCCGTGGCGGGGATCTGGGGCGTGGCGGCGGAGCGGAAATCGCTGGAGGACGTGGCCAAGCCGCTCGCGGCGGAGCCGTGAGCCGGGTCAGGGCCGTCCGTCGGACCCGGCTTGCAGCACGGCCAGCGCGCTCAGCAGGGTCTCCCGCGCGCAGGCGCTGAAGGCCGCGACCAGGCGGTCCTGCGACCGCAGCGGCGGAAAGACCAGGGCGAAGACCACCGGCAGGGCGGGCGCGAAGCGGCGGATCTCGATCGGCGAGACCTTCGCCTCCTCGTAGGCCGCCAGGGGATTCATCAGGCTGACGCCGAGACCCGCCGCCACCAGGGCGCAGACCGCCGAGCCGAGCCCGGCCTCGGCCGCGACGGACCGGCGGATGCCGGCCGCATCGAACACCGCGTCGATCCGCACCTGCAGCGGATTGCCGGCCGGCGAGGCGATGAAGGGCTCGCCGTCGAGATCGGCCGGGCCGAGGACCGCCTTCTCCGCCAGCCGATGGCCGCGGGGCAGCACCGCCACGCAATCCAGGCTCAGCACCGGATCGACCTCGACGCTTGCCTGCGCGCCGTACAGCATGGTCAGGCCGGCATCGCAGAAGCCTTCGGCGATCCACTTGTACACGGTGCCCTCGTCGCCGGCATGGATCGACACCATGACGCCGGGATTGTCGCGCTTGAACCGGACGACGGAGCGGGCGAGCAGCCCGCCGGCCAGGCGCGGCATGGCGGCGACGCTGAGGCGGCCCGCCCCGAAGAGGCGGATGTCGGCCGCCGCGGCTTCGAGGCTGGCGAGCCCGATGCAGGCCCGCTCGACCTCGTGGTGGAAGCGCTCCGCCTCGACGGTCGGGGAGAGACGGCTGCCGCTGCGATCGAACAGCGTCAGCCCGGTGACCGCCTCGAGCTGTGCGATCAACCGGCTGACCTGCGGCTGCGACGTGTGCAGCCGGCGCGCCGCCTCGGTCATCGAGCCCGCCAGCATTACCGTGCGGAAGGCCTCGACGTGGCGGAAGCTCATGCGTCGCGGCGCCATATCAGATCCGTATCGGACAGTGTCGAATCGGAATTAGCAGCCGGCACAGCTTTCGGCCATGCTCCCTGACGCAGCGCAGCGGTGAGCCTGTTCGCCGAATACAGCCGAAGGGTACGGTTGCCCCTGGCGCATGATCAACTCGGACCGAGAGGGGATACGGGGTGACGATCAAGCCGATACTTGCATGGGTCTGCGCTCTCGTCGTCTCGGCGGGCGCGACCGTCGCCCGGGCCGACGACGGGGGCCGCCTGGACCGGATCCGGAAGACCGGGACGATCCAGATCGGGTTTCCCGATGCCTCGCCGCCCTTCGCCTTCCTCGACAACGACGGCAAGCCGATCGGCTATACCCTCGAGATCTGCGAGCACGTGGCGCAACGGATCAAGGCGAAGCTCGGCCTCGCCGCGATCCAGATCCGCCACGTCCCGGTCCAGTCGGCCACCCGGATCCCGCTGATCAGCAATGGCACGATCGATCTCGAATGCGGCACGGCGACCAACCTGCCCGAACGGCACAAGCTGGTCTCGTTCGCCCCCACCACCTTCGTGGCGCAGATCGTCCTCGTCGCCCGCAAGGGAGCGGACGTGGACGTGAACGACCTGGCGTCGTTCCGCGGCAAGGCGATCTCGGCCCAGGCCGGCGGCCAGACCCAGCGCTACGTCGTGCAGGCCAGCGCGCGGGACAATCTCGACATCCGGGTGATGGCCGCCAAGGACACGGCCGAGGCGTTCCTGCTGCTGTCGAGCGGCCGCGCCCAGGGCACCGCCAACGACGACGCCATGGCCTACACCACGGTCGCCAACGCCCCGGACAGCGACAGCTACAAGATCGGCACCAAGGGCCTCGAATTCGCGCCCTACGGCATCCTCGAGCCCAAGGACGATCCGGCCTTCAAGGCGGCCGTGGACGAGGCCGTCATCGGCCTGATGAAGGACGGGACCGTGGCCAGGCTCTACGCCAAGTATTTCGAGAGCCCGATCCCGCCGCGGCAGATCAACCTGAAGCTGCCGATGAGCGACGTGCTGAAGCGCGCCCTCGCCCGGCCGACCGATTCCGGCGACCCGGCCGACTACCAATGAGCACGGCGGAGATGGCGACGATGCAGAGCGGTCGGAGCGGCCCGCACTCGGACCGGCCGGACGTCGCGCCGGCGGAGAGCTGCATCGACCTGCGCAGCGACACCCTGACCCGGCCGACGCCGGCCATGTACACGCGGATCGCGACGGCGCCCCTCGGTGACGACGGCCTCGGCCACGACCCGACGGCGAAGGCCCTGGAGGAAGCGGGCGCGAGGCTCCTCGGCAAGGCGGCGGCCCTGTACCTGCCGAGCTGCACCATGGCGAACCTCGTCGCGACCCTCTGCCACGCCGGGCGCCAGGAGCAGGTGATCCTGGAGGCGCAATCGCACATGTACACCGCGGAGCGCGGCGCCGCGACCTTCACCGGCACCTTCCCGCTCGCCATCGCCGGCACCGACGGGGCGATGGATCTCCAGCGCCTCGCCGATGCCCTGCGGCCCGGCGGGTCGAGCCTCAGCACCGGGATGATCGGCCTCGAGACGACCCACAACAATGCCGGCGGCACGGTGCCGCCGCTCGACCACATGCGGGCGGTCCGGGCGATGGCCCTGGCCGACGGGATCCCGGTCCATCTCGACGGCGCCCGGCTGCTCAACGCCGCCGTTCACCTCGGCGTCCCGGCCTGCATGATCGCCGCGGAGGTCGATTCGGTGTCGCTCTGCCTGTCGAAGGGCCTGAGTGCCCCGATGGGTGCCCTGCTCGCCGGATCGGCCGCCCTCGTTGCAAGGGCGCGTTCCCTGCGCAAGATGCTCGGGGGTACGCAGCGGCAGGTCGGCATCGCCGCGGCGGCCGGCTTGGAAGCCCTGGCGACGATGGGCGATCGCCTCGGCGAGGACCACGCCCGGGCGCGCCGGCTCGGCGCCGGGCTGAACGGGCTCGGTCCGGGCTTGAGCGCCTCGGTCCCGCAGACCAACATCGTGCAGGTCGACCTGTCGCAGAGCGGGTGCGACAGCGCGACCTGGCTGGACAGGCTGGCGGCGCAGGGGGTCCTGGCCCGCCCCCTCGGGCCGTGGAAGCTCCGCCTCGTCACCCATCGCCACATCGACGACGGTGCCGTAGAGGCGGCGATCCGGGCTTTCGGGGCGTGTCTGCCTCCCCGGTGACTGACCCACCGTGCGGTCCCTCGCGGATGAAATCTGTCGCGAGGGCCGGTTTCGACGGGGTCGCAGGGCTGCAACGTCGGACAGGACGGACTTCCGTCGTTGAGACCCTCCGGATCATCCCGGGGGCCGCGCAGCGGAGCCCGGCATGACGCGAAGGGTGGAACGCTGCCGGCGGGCACGTCTCGACCGAGTTGCAAGACACCTCGGAGACGCAATCCGAGCGATACTGCCCTGGGCGGCGCGGTTCTGCCTGTCGCCGCCGGCACGCGGCAAGCGCCCGACGCGGAGGTGCCGCGCATCCGGCACCACGCCCCGCGATTGACTTCGCACCCGCACAAAGCCATATGAGCGATTGCAGCGTCAGCGGCCGATCGCGGTCCGCTCGAGAGGGCTGCGTGACGGATTTCGCCGCGGCACCTGCGCGGCAGGCCCGGCCCTCTCTTAATCGCTCGTCCCTTGGACTGCTCCATCACGCGGGCGGTCTCCCGACATCGGATCGCGATGAGGGCCGTGCGATGGCACGCGCCTTGCGGCGATCCCGCTGCCAAATTCCAAGAAGAACACAGTGACTCAATTCACCGATTTCGGCCTCGCGGCGCCGATCCTGAAGGCGCTCGCCCAGGCCGGCTATGTCACGCCGACCCCGATCCAGGCACAGGCGATCCCGCCGGCCATGCAGGGCAAGGACCTGTGCGGCATCGCCCAGACCGGCACCGGCAAGACCGCCTCCTTCGCGCTGCCGATCCTGCACCGCCTCGCCACCGAGAGCGCGGCGAAGCCGGCGCCGCGCCGCAGCTGCCGCGTGCTGGTGCTCGCCCCGACCCGTGAGCTTGCCAGCCAGATCGCCGACAGCTTCAAGGATTACGGCCAGTTCCTGAAGCTCACCACCACGGTGGTGTTCGGCGGCGTCACCATCGGCCGCCAGGAGCGGGCGCTCGCCAACGGCGTCGACGTGCTGGTCGCCACCCCGGGCCGGCTCCTCGACCTGATCGACCGCCGCTCGCTCACCCTCGACGGCGTCGAGTACCTCGTCCTCGACGAGGCCGACCAGATGCTCGACCTCGGCTTCATCCACGCGCTGAAGCGCATCGTGAAGCTGCTGCCGGCCGATCGCCAGAGCCTGTTCTTCTCGGCCACCATGCCGAAGAACATCGCCGGCCTCGCCGACCAGTACCTGAAGAACCCGGTCCAGGTCGCGGTGACCCCGGTCGCCACCACCGCCGAGCGGGTCGACCAGAAGGTCGTCTTCGTGCCGACCGGCTCGAAGCAGTCGCTGCTCGGCACGATCCTGCGCGACGAGACGATCGACCGGGTGCTGGTCTTCACCCGCACCAAGCACGGCGCCGACCGCGTGGTGCGCGGCCTGGAGCGCGACGGCATCGGCTCGGCGGCGATCCACGGCAACAAGTCGCAGCCGCAGCGCGAGCGGGCGCTCGCCGCCTTCCGCGCCGGCACCTGCCGGGTGCTGGTCGCGACCGACATCGCCGCCCGCGGCATCGACGTCGACGGCGTCTCGCACGTCGTCAATTTCGACCTGCCGAACGTGCCCGAGGCCTATGTCCACCGCATCGGCCGCACCGCGCGCGCCGGCAAGGACGGCCTGGCGATCTCGTTCTGCAACGACGAGGAGCGCGCCTACCTGCGCGACATCGAGCGCCTGACCCGCCAGAAGGTGCCGGTGATGGCGATCCCCGAGGGCTTCGTGCCCCCGAGCCGCGAGGAGGCGGCGCAGGCCGTCGCCGAGGCCGAGCGCGACCGGCGCCAGCCCGGTTCGGGCCCGCGCGGCCAGCGCCCCGCCGGCGGCCGTCCGGGCCAGCAGCCCGGCCAGCGCCAGGGCCGCCCCGGCGGCGGCCAGGGCCAGCCGCGCCACGGCGCCGGCCGGCCGCAGGAGCCCCGCGAGGCGCGGGCGCATGACGGTCGCGGTGGGCAGGACGCCCGCGGCGGGCAGCACGAGGGCCGGCAGGGTCGTCCGCAGGGCCAGGGTCGTCCGCAAGGGCAGGGTGGCCGGCCTCAGGGCGGCCAGCGCGCCGACGGCAACCGCCAGCAGCGCCCCGCCGGTGGCGGCGGCGGCAACCGCGACGGCCGCTCGATCGGCTGGCTCGACCGCGCCCCGCGCTGAAGCGGCCTGATCGGCATCGAATGACGGGAAGCCCGCGCTCCGCACCGGAGCGCGGGCTTTCTGCGTTTCGCGGCTCCGTCGTTCAACGCCGCGGGCGCTCCTCGCCGCTCGGCCCGCGTGATTCGGCGTTGCCGCGCTCGCCCGGTACGCCATCTCCTTGCACGGCGGATGCAGCACAGGAGACCGCGATGCGCTTCGAACTCTATCGCGACGGCAAGGGCGAGTGGCGCTGGCGCCTGCGGGCGGAGAACGGCGAGGTGGTGGCCGATTCGGGCGAGGGCTATGGGCGCCGCGAGGATTGCGAGCACGGCATCGCCCTCGTGAAGGGGGCCACCAACGCCCGGGTCGTCGACATGACGCTCAAGATGGCGTGACGGCGACGGCGGACCTCATGCCGCCATCGACCCGAGCGTCCGACCGTCGGCACCGGCCGCGCGAGCCTGGCCGACGCGTCGAGGATCAGGCTCGGCGTGGTCTTCGCGCCGGCGACCATGGGGGCTTTCGCGAGGCACGGCCGGAGCGCACCGGCCTGCGCATCGACGCTCAGGCGCCTCCAGGCCCCCTCGTTCGGCAAGACAATGTTCACCTCATGACGCAAAGCGCGCAACGCTTTGCCGCCCCCGTGCGTTTCAGCCGTCCATGCCTCCCCCGGGGAGGCTCGCACGAGTGAGGACCAACCACGTGCTGAAGACCGTGATGCTGGCCGCCGGCCTGATCCTGGGCGGTGCCGCCGCCCTGCCGCAGGCCGCTACCGCTGCTCCGCTGACTGAGACGGCCGCCGCGCCCGTCGCCGCCGCGGTCCCGACCGCCTGGGCGCAATACGGCTACGGCTATGGCTACCGCCGCCATTTCGGCCCGCGCCACGGCTTCTATGGCCACCGCCGCCATTTCGGCCCCGGCTACGGGTTCCGCGGCCCGCGCCATTTCGGCCATCGCCACTGGGGCCCGCGCGGCTATGGGTACGGCCCGCGCGGCTACTACCGCGGATACTGAGACGCTGCCGCCGGCCGCCCCATCCGGGGCGGCCGTGCCACATTCTCGCCTCATCCATGACCTTGGCTGTGCAAGCCTGGCCGTTCCGGCGGTTGGGCTTGGCGTCACGAGCGGGTCCGCCCAGGCGGCGGGACCGCCCCACAACCAAGGGGAACCGGAATGCCGCACACTCTCGCGGAGCGCCGTCGGCGCGTCGAAGCTCAGCTTCAGGATTACGAGCGGATGCTCGCCGAGATCCGCTCCTCGGCGGGCCTGGGTGCCAACAGCCGCGCGCTTCAGCTGCAGCATGCCCGCCTGATCTCCCAGGCCCGCACCGAACTCGCGTCGCTCGACGCCGAAGCGGCCAGCCTCTAGCGGCCGCCCCCCGGTCCCGCGGCTTCCGCGGGACCCTCGAGGGCCATCTTCGCCGCGTCGAAGAGCACCAGCACGTCCTCTGGATAGATCTGCGCGTCCGCCGCCGCGAGTTCGGCCCGCGACCACCAGCGATGCTCGGCCAGAACCTCCGCCTCGTGGTCCGTCCAGCCGTCACGGGAGAGGGGAATCGCCCCGGCCCGGACGGCGAAGAACCGCTCCTGCGCCCTGACCCGCTCGCCGTCCACCAACTGCATCGTGAAGTGGCGCTCGCCGATCTCCGGGGCGGCGGCCGGGCAGGTCAGGCCGGTCTCTTCGCGCAGCTCCCGGATCGCGGCCTCGGCAAAGCTTTCGCCCGGCTCGACGGCACCACCCGGGGTCGCCCAGTAATCCTCCCCGGCCAGCGCCCCGGTGCGGAAGATGAAGCGGAACAGCAGCAGCCGGTCCTCGCCGTCGAGGACGATGAGCCGGGATGCCGGACGCTCGCGCATCGTTGCGCCTAGTGGTAGGGGTCGGCCGCGTCGCGCAGGCCGTCGCCGAGGAAGTTGAAGGCCAGCACCACGATCACCACCGGCAGGATCGGCGCCAGCAACCAGGGATGGAGCTGCACCGCCGCGAGGTTCTGCGCCTCGTTGAGCAGCACGCCCCAGCTCGTCACCGGCGGGCGCAGGCCCAGCCCCAAGAACGACAAGGCCGTCTCGCCGAGGATCATCGAGGGGATCGACAGGGTCGCCGACGCGATCAGGTGGCTCATGAAGTTCGGGATCAGGTGCCGGGCGATGATCCGGCTCTTCGAGGCGCCCATCAGCTCGGCGGCACGGACGTAATCCTCCTCGCGCAGCGCCAGCAGCTTCGAGCGCACGGCGCGGGCGAGGCCCGGCCAGTCGAGGAGGCCGAGGATCAGCGTGATGCCGAAGAAGACCAGGATCGGGCTCCAGTTCGGCGGCAGCGCCGCCGAGAGGGCGAGCCAGAGCGGCAATTCGGGCAGCGAGCGCAGGATCTCGATCACCCTCTGGATCACGTTGTCGACCCAGCCGCCGAGATAGCCGGCGAGCCCGCCGAAGAACAGCCCGAGGGCGAAGGACACCGCGATCCCGACGAGGCCGACGGTGAGCGAGATCCGCGTGCCCGAGATGATGCGCGAGAGGAGATCCCGCCCGAGCCGATCGGTGCCGAGGAGGAACATCGTCCCGCTCTCCGGCGGGCAGACGAGGTGCCAGTCGGTGTCGATCAGGCCCCAGAACGCGTAGCTCTCCCCCCGGCAGAAGAAGCGCAGGCGCTGCACCTTGGTGCGGTCCACCGTGTAGTCGCGGTGGAAGGTCTCGATGTTGAAGGTGAAGTGATAAGGGTGGGTATAGGGTCCGACGAAGCGGCCCTCGTGGAACAGGTGAATGCTCTGGGGCGGCGCGTAGAGGTAGTCGCCGTGGCGCTTGGCCGGGTTGTAGGGCGCGATCAGCTCGACGAACGGGATCAGGGCGTAGAAGGCGATCAGGATCAGCCCCGCCGCCACCGCGACCCGGTGCTTGCGGAACTTCCACCAGGTCAGGCGCCAGGAGGACGCGCGGTCGACCGCGCCGCTCTCTGCCCCGACCGGCTCGGTACGGCCGGGATCGAAGGCTGCGGCGTCGACGAAGTGGTGCGGCCGGTCGCGCAGGTCGAGGTTCATCGGCCGCTCCCCCCAAGGCGGATGCGCGGATCGAGCCAGGCCAGCAGCAGGTCGGAGACCAGCATGCCGATCACCGTCAGCATCGCGACGAACATCAGGATGAAGCCGGCGAGGAACTGGTCCTGGCTCTTGAGGGCGGCGAGCAGGATCGGCCCGACGGTCGGCAGGCTGAGCACCAGCGAGACCAGCACCGAGCCCGAGATGAGATGGGGCAGGAGGTTGCCGATATCGGCGATGAACGGGTTCAGCGACATCCGAAAGGGGTATTTGAGCAGCGCCCGGGTCGGCGGCAGACCCTTGGCACGGGCGGTCACGACATATTGCTTGCCCAGCTCGTCGAGGAGGTTGGCGCGCATCCGCCGGATCATCGCGGCGGTGCCGCCCAACCCGATCACCAGGGTCGGCACGACGAGGTGGGCGAGCAGCGAGCGCAGCTTGTCCCAGCTCCAGGGCTGGCCGGCATAGGCACTGTCGAACAGCCCGCCGATCGAGACCCCGAACCAGCGGTTGGCGTAGAACAGCATCACCAGCGCCAGCAGGAAGGACGGCGTGGCGAGGCCGATATAGCCGATGAAGGTCGCGACGTAATCGCCGATCGAGTATTGCCGGGTCGCCGAGTAGATGGCGATCGGGATCGACACCAGGTGGACGAAGATCACCACCGCGAGGTTCACGACGAGGGTCAGCCAGAGCGCGTCGCCCACCACCTCCCGCACCGGGCGGTCATACTCGAACGACCAGCCCCAATTGCCCTGGAGAAGGCCGTTGAACGCTCCCTCGGGGTTGGGCCACAAGCCGATCCAGCGCAGGTACTGCTCCCAGACCGGACGGTCGAGGCCGTATTGCTGCATCAGGAACTGCGCCTTGGCGACCGAGGCCGCCTCGCCCTGCGAGCGCAGCTCGGCGATCTGGTTGGTCAGGAAGTCGCCCGGCGGCAGCTTGATGATGACGAAGACGAGGGCGGAGATGATCAGGAGCGTGACCGCCATGGTGATGAGGCGGCGGGCGAGGTAGCGGATCACCGCGACGCCTCCTTCGGGTTCGGCCCCCAGAAGAACTGGTCCATGCGGTAGATCCCGATCAAGGCCGTCGGCTTCCAGCTGTAGGTCTGCTTGTCCGGAACGTTGAGGAGCCGGGTCTTGGCGACGACCGGCTGCAGCGCGCCCGAGACGGTGCCGATCACCCACTGGTTCTCGGCCCGGTTCTGCAGCATCTCGCCCCAGATCGTCGCCTGCTCGGTCGCGTCGGCGGTCGCCATCCAGCGGTTGTTGAGGTCGATCAGCACCCTCGCCGCGGGGATGTCGCAGGGCTCGCCCTCCTTGCCCCGGGTCTCGACGTACTGGCCCCATTTCGGCCAGGTATAGGTGTCCTGGTGGACAGGCGCCAACTCGTCGGGCGACATCTCGGCGGTCGGCATCGCGAGGTCGAGGCCCTGCGCCGCCACCATCACGGCGGCGCCCGAATAGGCGCGGTTGCGCAGGACCGTCCGGTCCTGCGGCTTGACGAACAGCTTGACGCCGACCTCGCGCCAGAATTCCGAGATGAGGGTCAGCCCGTCGGTGAGCATGCTGCTCTCGCCGTCGGTCTCGACCACGATCTCCAGCTCGCGCCCGTCGGGCAGGAGGCGGATGCCAGCACCGTTGCGCTGCGTCAGCCCGATCTCGTCGAGGAGGCGCGAGGCCTCTCCCGGGTCGTAGCCGGCGTAGAGGGTGCGGTATTCCGGCTTGTAGAGCGGGCTCTTCTCGACGACCGTGTCGTTGCCCTCGGTGCCGAGCCCGAACAGCAGGGCGTTGTTGAGGGTGCGCCGGTCGATGGCCAGCGACAGGGCGCGGCGGTAGCGCAGGTCGCGGTTGAGGGCGCGCCAGACCGGATCGGTCACCGTCAGGTTCGGGTAGAGCGCCACTTCCGAGCCGCGGGCGGTGGGCCAGAGATGGGTGCGGTAGCCCTTGGCGCGCTCGCCCTCGCGCAGGATCGGGATGTCCTCCATGTTGAGGCCGCGAAACAGCAGGTCGGCCTCGCCCGCATTGGCCTTGGCGGCGAGCAGCCCACCGGCCGCGACATCCATGAGGATCTTGTCGATGTAGGGCAGTTGCTGCCCGTTGCCGTCGACCCGATGGTAATAGGGGTTGCGCACGAAGACGAAGCGGGCCGCCGGTGCCGTATTGGTGACGCGCCAGGGCTGAAGCGTCGGCAGGTCCGGGTTGGTCTGCTCGAACATCGCGTCGAGCCGGTTGTGGAGTGCCGCCCAGCCCTTGACCTTCGCCTGCTTCACCAGCGGCTCGATCTCGGCCTTCGGCGTGTAGCGCGGGTTGAACTTCTTGAGGTAATGCGCCGGGCGGTAGATGAACGGATCGCGCGGCGAGGCGAGTTCCGGCAGGAAGCGCGGATTCGGCTTGTCCCAGGTGAAGCGGACGTGGAGCGGGTCGATCACCTCGAAGCGGGGCGGCTGCCCGTCGACCATCATGAATTCCGGCGGGCCGGACGGGCTCAGCTCCTTGTTGAGGGCGACGTCCTCCCACCAGTAGCGGATGTCCTCCGCGGTGAAGGGCTGGCCGTCCGACCAGCGATGGCCCTCGCGCAAGGAGAAGGTGTAGACCCGGTCGCCGTCATTCTCGAACCTGTCGAGGATGTCGGCCTTGATCGCCAAGCTCTCGTCGTAGCCGACGAGGCGGGTATAGCTGTAGGTCGAGATGTACCGGATGTCGCGGGCCTTCGCGACCAGGGTGACGATGTCGCCGCCGGGCTTGCCGACCTGGCGGCCTTGCGCGGTGGAATCGACGACCAGGGGTTGCTTGGGCAGGCGGTCGGAGAGGTCGCCGGCGCGGGCGGGAAGGGCACTCGACACCAGGAGGGACAGGGCGATGATGCGCCGCCAGCCCTCCCCCCTCCGCGGGGGAGGGTGTCCCGCACAGCAGAGCGGGAGAGGGGCACCGCGACGCCGATTCAGTTCCCGATCGTCCTGAAGCGCGTGACCTCCATCGGAGCGTCGTTCCCCGCTCCCGGCCCTCTCCGGAGGCCATCGTCCCCCGCAGAGGGGGGAGGGTTCGGAGGCGGCGGCTCCCATGAAGACGTGTCGGAACCGAAGCGTCATGTTCCGTCCCTCCCGTGCAGGCGCACCCAGGTGAGGCGGGTGGGCGAGTAGCCGGTCGCGGCGTGCAGGTCGTCGAAGGCGTGGCTGGCGGCGATCGCCGCGCGGGCGGCCTCCGCCTCCGGGTCGTCGGGCCGGTAGACGAATTCCCGGCCGTTGCGGCGCCAGCGCACCGGCTCGCCGGAGCGCGGTGCGATCAGCATCGCGATGGTCGGGAAAGCGGGACCGCCATGGGCGTGGAGGCGGTGGGCCGCGGCGTCGTCGTCAAACACGAGCCGCGTCAGTCCGCGTTCGCGCGCCTCCAGCACCCGCCGGGCCTGGCTGATATGATCGTCGAAGAAGCCGACCGCCCGGTCCGCCTCGAGCTGCGGCAGCCGCGCTGCCGACCAGTCGCCAGCATGGTAATGCGCGCGGGGATCGCGGTAGCGCAGGCCGGACAGGTCGGGGTCGAAGCAGAAGATCTCGGCCTGCGGGCAGGCTTGGCGCATCACCCAGGTGGTCAGCCCGCGAAACACCCCCGATTCAACGATGACCTCCGGGTTGAGCGCCCGCATCAGCACGTAGAGCTGCAGCGCACCGTTGAAGCCGTTGCCGCCGCGCTTCTGCGCCACCGGTGCCGAGGCGATCAGGTCCCAGAAGGTCGCGACCGCTCGTGCCGCGCCGCCCGGCAGGTGCAGGCCGGCCTGCGCGAGATCGTGGTCAAGGCGCGCGGCGGCGGCGGCGATCAACGCCTCGGTCTCGGGTCGAGAGAGCGGCCGGTGGTTCCAGTCCGACACCGCCGGGACGAGGTCGTAGCCGAGGCGGTCGAACAGGCGGCCGAGGAAACGGCGGCGCAGCCGCTCGAGGAGGGGGTGGGGACGGAGGGCGGCGCCGTGGGACATCGTCAACTCGTCAAGGTTCAGGCCGCCTGGCCGATCGCCGGGTGCGAGACCCGGACGCAATGGCCGGGCTCGATCTCGGTCATGGCGCCGGCCGCCCCGCCGGCGAGGCGGAACGGTTCGGGCCAGCTCGCCGGGTCGGAGAAGCGGTCGCTCATCAGGAGCTTAAGGTCGAGGGGGTGGTCGAGGTCGGGCTCGGGCACGGCGGCGAGCAGCGCCCGCGTGTAGGGATGGGCGGGGTTGCGGAACAACGCGTCCTTCGGCGCTTCCTCGACGATGTAGCCCCGGCACATCACCGCGATCGTGTCGGCGATGTAGTCGACCACCGCGAGGTTGTGCGACACGAACAGGTAGGAGACGCCGAGGCTCGCCTGGAGATCCTTGAGCAGGTTGAGCACCTGGGCCTGGACCGACACGTCGAGGGCCGAGACCGGCTCGTCGCAGAGCAGCACCCGGGGCTTCAGGGCGAGCGCCCGGGCGATGCCGAGGCGCTGGCGCTGGCCGCCCGAGAAGGCATGGGGATAGCGGCGCAAGGACGACGCATCGAGCCCGACCATGTCGAGCAGCTCCTTTGCCCGCTCGTAGCGCTCGTCGGCGGTGCCGACGCCGTGGATGCGCAGGGGCTCGGTCAGCAATTCGTAGACCGTCATCCGCGGGTTGAGCGACGAGAACGGGTCCTGGAACACGAACTGCACCGCGCGGCGGAAATCCTTCAGCTCGCGGTCCTTGAGGGCGAAGACGTCCCGGGGCCCGCGCCCCGACCCGTCGTCGAAGGTCACGGTGCCGGAATCGGGCCGCAGGGCCCGCATCACCACCTTCGAGAGCGTCGTCTTCCCGCAGCCCGATTCGCCGACGAGGCCGAGGGTGCGGCCCGGATGCAGGCTGAGCGAGACACCGTTGACGGCATTGATGGTGCGGGTCTTCCCCTTGAACCAGCCCGAGCGCAGGGTGAAGGACTTGCGCACCCCCTCGATGGCGAGCAGCGGCCCGGCCGGGTCGGGCCGGTGCGGCTCGCCGGCCTTGCGGGCGAGCACGGCGCTGCGCACCTCGCGGATCGGGGTCAGGCGCTCGCCGGGCTCCATGTGGAAGCGCGGCACCGCCCGCATCAGCGCCTTGAGGTAGGGGTGGCCGGGCCGGCGGAAGATGTCCTCGCGGGAGCCCGCTTCCATCACCCGGCCGCGATACATCACCACGACGTCGTCGGCCATGTTGGCGACGACGCCGAGATCGTGGGTGATGAGCAGCATCGCCATGCCGGTCTCGGCCTGGAGGTCGCGCATCAGCTCCAGGATCTGGGCCTGGGTCGTGACATCGAGCGCCGTGGTCGGCTCGTCGGCGATGAGGAGCGCGGGCCGGGTGATCAGCGCCATCGCGATCATCGCGCGCTGGCGCAGGCCCCCCGACAGCTCGAACGGATAGGTGACGAGGGCCCGCTTCGGATCGGGGAAGCCGACGCGGTCGAACACCTCGACCGCCCGGGCCTTGCCGGCGTCGGCCGAGACGTCGGCATGCAGGCGCAACGCCTCGGTGACCTGGTCGCCGACGGTGTGGAGCGGCGACAGCGAGGTCATCGGCTCCTGGAAGATCATCGCGATCCGCCCGCCGCGCAAACTCTGCATCCGCGACGACTCGGGTCTCAAGCCCGCGATGTCGGTGCCCCCGGCGGGACCGCCGGGATCGGCGAGGCGAATGGAGCCGCCGGTGATCCGGGCGACCTTGGGCAGGATCTGCAGCACGGCTTGCGCCGTGACCGACTTGCCCGACCCCGACTCGCCGACGAGCGCCACGGTGCGGCCCGCCGGCACGTCGAGGGACAGGCCGTCGACCGCCCGGAACGAGCCGGCATCGGTCGTGAAATCGACCGTCAGGTCGCGGATCGACAGGAGCGGTGCCGTCATCCTGATGCCGTGCTGTCCTCTCGGGGCGGGGGCGTCCCCGGATCACCGCGGAAGATAGGGCTCGGTTGTGACACGGGCGACGCCGTGGGCGCAAACAAAGCGGCGGCGCGCGATAGGTTCGCCCCGCGGCCTTTCGCAGCGCACGCCGCGAGATGGTCGAGGAGGCGGGCGCAGAAGGCCCAGGTCGCCTCGTCCTGCACGAGGTGATGGGTGAGCAGCCCGACCGTGCCGTCCTGCGCGACCGCCCGGGCCGCCCGGTCGATGATCCAGGCCGGATCGGCGAGCTTGGCCCCGGCGCGCCAGGCGATCGGATCGACCGCGGCATGGACCTGGATCAGGCCGGGCACCGGTGCGACCGGCGCGGCGGCCGAGAGGCCGCGATAGCCGAGAGCCGGCAGGCTCCCGGGCAGGCTGGGGTCGAGGCGGTTCCAGGGCGGCACCAGCACCGGCAGCAGGCGGGGCCCGAGGCGGGCGCGGGCGAGCGCCAGGGCCTCCGTGGCGTCGGCGCGCAGCGCGTCGAGGGGGCGATGCGGGCCGAACTCGGCCTTCTTCGCCGCCGGTGGGGCATGGTTGGCGTGGGCAAGGCCGTGAACGAGCAGGTCCACCCCCGCCTCGTCGGCGAGGCGCGCCGCCAGCGACGGTTCGGCCCGGGCCGGCACGGCGGCGAGGGCCACCGGCCAGCCGCTCCGGCGCGCCAGGGCGAGCAGGCGGTCGAGGGCGGGGGTGTGGGCGACCGCGTCGTCGTCGCGCCACCAGAACGCGACTGTGCGGCCGGCATCGGCGGCGCGAGCGAGGGCGTCGGTGAGGGGGGCGAGGTCGAGGGCGGGGTGGAGGGCGGGCCTTCCCCCCTCTTCCGGGTGGGAGAGGAGGGAAGGCGCGCGCAGCATCGCCTCCACGATCGCCACGCTCCGCCGCGCCCCGTCGCGGCCGATGGCGTGGGGCGCCCCGGGTGCGGGGGCAGCGAGGACCGCCGCAGCCAGGCTCTCGGGCGTCAGCGCGTCTTCCGGCAGCACCCTGGCGAGGCCGTGGGCCGCCAGGGTGTCGGCGCGCAGGCGCTGCTCGGTCTCGTGGCCGGCCTCGAACGGAACCAGCACCGACGCGCAGCCGCTCGAGAGCAGGTCCAGAACCGTGTTGTAGCCGGCCTGGCTCACCGACAGGGCGGCGCCCGCGAGGAGCGCGCGGAAATCCGGCCGGGCCCGCTCGACGACGGCGTTCGCGGGCGCCGCCTCGACCAGGCGCGCGAAGGCGGGGTCCGGCACGGCGCCACCGACGAGGATGCGCCAGGACAGGCCGGGGGTCAGCGCTGCCGCCGCGACCGCCGCTTCCTGGAGCGGCAACCCGGCGGCGCTGGAGCCGCCCGAGACCACGATGCCGACGCGGGATTCGGCCGGTGCGGGCGCCGCCTCGGCCTCGTCGACGTAGCCGGTGTAGCGCAGGCGCGGGGCCAGGGAGGCGTCGGCCGGCCAGGAGGCGTCGAGGGGCAGGAAGGCCGGATCGCCGTGGACCAGCACGGCGTCGTAGGCGGCAAGCCGGGCGTGGGTGGCGGCGATCCGCTCCGGGCGGCTCGGGGTCGCCAGGATGTCGCGGATCGAGGCGAGCAGCAGGGGGCGGGGCGAGGCCGCCCGGACCGCCTCGGCGAGGGCCTCGAATTCCGGGCTCAGCACCCGGCGACCGAAGGGCCAGAGCTCGGTGATCACCACGTCCGGCCGGCCGTCGGCGAAGGCGCCGAGCAGGGCTTCGCGGCGGGCCGCCAGGCGCTCGGCCGTGACCGGCGTGCCCTCGGGGTCGAGGAGCGCCGTGAAGGCGGTGCCGGTGATGCGCACCGGCGGCAGTTGCACCAGCCGGATGCCGTCGAGGCGAGGCCGGGCGATCGGCATCCCGCCGGAGACCAGGGTGACGGCGTGGCCCGCCCGCGCGAAGGCACGCGCCAGGGATGCCGCCCGGGTGAGGTGGCCCGCCCCGAGGAGGTGGGTGACACTGATGAGGATCCGGCTCATCCGCGACGCTCGCGCAGAATGGCCCCGAGCCTCGCGCGCAGGATCGCGGCGGCACCGTCGAGGCCGCGCTCGGTGCGGGCGAAGGCGAGCGCCGCCTCGCGCATCGCCGCGAGACGGTCGGGCGCCGCGGCGAGATCGCGGATCGCGGCCGCCATCGCGGCGGCGTCGCCGGGCGGCGTCACCCGGCCGGTCGCGCAATCCCGAACCACGTCCGGCACGCCGCCATAGCCGCCGGCGACCACCGGGCAGCCATGGGCCTGCGCCTCCAGCACCGCCATGCCGTAAGCCTCGTTGACGGCGGGCCAGACCAGGAGGTCGGCGGCGGCGTAGAGCGCCGAGAGTCCGGCGGCGGCCACGGCGCCGTGGCGGCGGATGCGGGTCCCGAAGGGCGCCAGCCGGGCCGCCACGTCGGCCGCGGCCGGACCGTCGCCGGCGACGTCGAGGGTCCAGGGCCGGTCGCCGAGTTGCGCCAGCACCTCCGCGAGGAGGCGGTAGGAGGCGAGCTTGTCGCCCTCGCGCATCATCGCGACGGCGAGGAGACGTAGAGCGCCGGGCGCACGCTCGGCCTCGGTCAGCGGCCAATCCGCGGAATCGAGGAACGGCGGCAGGTCGGCCAGCACCTGACCTGCCGGCCGCGCCGCCTCCAGGGCCGGCCTGTCGCGGCGGTTCATCACCAGGATCAGGGTGGCGGCATCGAGCGCCGCCTCGGCGCCGGCATGGCCCAGGGCGTGGGGACCCTGCGCCCGCTTGCCCGCCCGCGAGCCTTCCACCACTACGTAGGGGATGCCGAGGGCCCGCGACACCGCCGGGCCGATCCAGTCCGGCGCCTTGTAGTAGACGTGATAGGTGAACCACAGGACCGGTGGATCGGCGCGATACCGCGCGATCAGCCGCTCGGCCTGTTCAAGCGATTCCGCCCGTAATCCCGGATGGCGCGCCCCGTCCGGATCGCGGGTGCGCAAGGTGCTGGCGACCTCCGGGGCGAAGCCCGCCGCCGCCAGCGCCCGCAGGAGCAGCCGCGCCATCGTGCGCTCGCCGGAGGGGACCGGGTGTTCCGGGTCCTTCAGCGGCGCGTAGAAGGCGACGCGGCTCATCGCCGGGCCGCCTCCGTCAACAGGCGCGCGACCGTGTCGAACCCGGCCTCGGCCCCGAACTCCGCCCGCAGGCGGGCGAGCGCCGCCGCGCCGAGGCGGGCCCGCTCGGCCGGATCGCGGGCGAGCAGGTTGAGGGCGTTCGAGAGCGCCCCCCAATCTCCCGGCGGCACCAGCCGGCCCTCGATCCCGTCGCGCAGGAATTCCGGGATGCCGGCGAAGTCGGTGGCCACCACCGCGAGCCCCTGCGAAGCCGCCTCCATGATGACGTTGGGCAGCCCGTCGCGGTCGCCCGACGGGGCGCGCTTCGAGGGCAGCACGAACAGGTCGGCCTCGCGCAGCAGCGCCACCACCTCGGGCTGCGGCTTCGCGCCGAGGAAGATCACCCGCGGCGCCAGGCCGAGCGACGCGGCCTTGGCTTGCAGGGCGCTCAGGTCCTCGCCGCCGCCGACATGGGCCAGGCGCCAGTGCAGGTCCGGCGGCAGGGCGGCGAGCGCGTCGAGGAGGTCGTCGAAGCCCTTCTTCGCCACCGCCCGGCCGACGGTCACGATGCGCAGGGGATCGGCCGGGTCAGAACCGTCCCGGGGCGGACGGGATTCGGGCGGAGCGGGAAACCGCGACAGGTCGAGGCCGTGATAGACGAGCGACACCCGCCCCGGATCGCGCGAGACCTCGCGCAGCCGCGCCGCGCCCGCCGCCGTGCAGGTCACCGCGAAGGCGAGGCGCGCATCGTCGAGCTTCTCCGCCAGCTCCCAGTCCGGCGTCGTCCAGATGTCCTTGGCATGGGCCGAGGCGCTCCAGCTCCGCCCGGTCAGCAGCGCGGCGTACCGCGCCACCGAGGCCGGGGTGTGCAGGTAGTGGACGTGGATGTGGTCCGTGTCGGTGGGCAGCTCGCGGGCGAGCACCAGGGCCTGGCCGAGGCGCCGGCCGCGATTGGCGGTGAAATCGCGGGCGAGGTCCCGGCGGACGAGCGTCAGCAGGGACCACAGGCCGGGCCGGCGCAGGGCCGCGAGGGCGCCGCGCAGCACCCGCCACGGCGCCTGGTGGAGATATTCCGGCAGGTAGGCGACGGGGGCGCGGATCTGTCGGTGCATCGGATGCACGGCGCCGTCATGCGGCCGGCGCAGCGACCAGATCGCCAGGGCGAGGCCGCGGGCCTCGAGACCGAGCAGTTCCTGCGCGATGAAGGTCTCGGACAGGCGCGGATAGCCCTTGACGAGGACGGCGATGCGGAGCGGAGGCATGGGAATGTCGGGTTACTCGGCGGCCACGCAGGCGGCGGCGTCGGGGACGGCGAGCCGCCGGATCGCCGGCAGGCCGTCGAGGAGGCCGGGGATCGGCCGGGCCGAGGGCGGCGGCCGGTGGGGCAGGGCGGCGAGCGCCGCGGCCATGCGGGCGGTCTCGGTCCCGGCGGCCCCAGGCTCGATCACCCCGACGAGGCCGAGCCGGGCGGCGGCGCGGGCGCGGATCAGCTGCTCGCGCCGCGGCCGCACCCGCGGCAGGATCAGGGCCGGGCGGTCGAAGGACAGGATCTCGCAGAAGGTGTTGTAGCCCCCCATCGCCACCACGCCGGCGGCCCGGCGCATCAGCCGCTCGAGCCGGGCGTCGAATCCGAGGGAGGCGAGGCGCGGATGCGCGGCGATGCGGGCGCTCAGCGCCGCCTGCTCGGCCGCCGGAAAGAACGGCCCGAACACCACCAGCGCCCGGTGCTCGATCGGCTGCGCCTCGTAGGCGTTCACCACCGCCTCGACGAGCTCGACCCCGTCGCCGCCGCCGCCCGGGGTGACGAGGAGGAACGGCTCCTCCGCCGCATCGTCCTCCTCCGCCGCCTCGGGCGCCTCGCGCCGCAGGTAGCCGGTATAGGTCAGGCGATCGGCGACACCCGCCGGCAGCGTCAGCCCGTCGAGAGGGGCGTAGATCGCCTGGAGGCCGTAGACCCAGAGCGCATCGTAGAGCGGCAGCACCGCCAGCGCGCCCTTGCGCTCCCATTCCGGCGCCAGCAGGTCCGGGTCGTCGAGGACGTCGCGCAGGCCGAGCACCAGCCGGCAGCCGTGGGCCTTGAGCCGGTGGAGGGTCGGCAGCACCTCGCCGTGGAAGCCCGCCGGCTCCTTGTCGACCAGGAACAGGTCGGGGTCGAAGCGGTCGGCGACGTGGCGGATCAGGGCGGCCCGGGTCGCCACCACCTCGTCGAGATGGTGGCCGGCGCCGAGGCTCTGGTACTCGCCGCTGGCGAGCTTGGTCACGCCGGGCAGGCGCCGGCAGGTCACCCCGGGGGCGAAGCGGAAGGCGTGGCTCACCGGCGAGCCGGACAGGATCACCACCCGCCGCTCCGGCGCCTCCGCCACCAGGGCATGGGCGATCGCTCGCGCCCGGCGCAGATGGCCGAGCCCGAACGTGTCGTGCGAGTAGATCAGCACCCGCTGCGGAGATCCGCCGGGCCCGGGGGTGGGGAACGTCATCCGGACGAGACTTCATCCCGCGCGGACGCGGCTGTCCGGGGAGACAGGCAGGCCCGTGCGGACACGGCGGGCCGGAAGCGGCTCAACGGTATCGGCATCGGGTGCGGACCTCCCGGGCGCGGGAGGCCAGACTAGCGCATCCGCCCCCGCCCCGGCTACCCGGCCGGCCGCACTTATGGCCAGGCTTGTGAGGGCGAGCCCGCATCGGCCCGACCGGCAGCCGGGTCGGGCCGTCGTTGGCGGCGCATTTGCTTGGCGGGGCCCGCGTCTTGTGACCGTCAGTGAGTCCCGATCATGCCCGAATGCCTCGCCTTCCGCGTGCCGACCCGGCACCCCGCCGACGTCTCGGGGCTCGATGCCCTGATCGCGTCCGGCGCCGTAGCCCCGGAGGAGATCGTCGCGGTGTTCGGCAAGACCGAGGGCAATGGCTGCGTCAACGATTTCACCCGGCCGCTGGCCGTGATGGCGCTGGAGGCATCCTTGAGCGCGCGGCTCGGGCTCTCGCCGGCGGAGGTCGGCGCGCGGGTCGCCCTGGTGATGTCCGGCGGCACCGAGGGCGGGCTCTCGCCCCATCTGCTGATCCTCGCCCGGCGCGAGACGCCGGGGGCGGAGGGCCGGGCGGAGGGCAAGGCGGAGGAGAGCAAGGCGCTCGCCGTCGGCACCGCCTTCACGGACGACTTCCTGCCCGAGGAGATCGGCCGGATGGCACAGGTGCGGGCGACCGCATCGGCCGTCGAGCGCGCCATGGCGGCGGCGGGGATCGCCGACATCGCCGACGTGCACTTCGTCCAGGTGAAATGCCCGCTTCTCACCAGCGCCCGCATCCAGGAGGCGGCCGGCCGGGGGCACGAGGTGGCGACCCACGACACCTATGCCTCGATGGGCCTGTCCCGCGGCGCCTCGGCGCTCGGAATCGGGCTGGCGCTGGCCGAGATCGCGGAATCGGCGCTCGACGACGCGGTGATCGGGACCCGCACCGACCTCTATTCCGGCCGCGCCAGCGCCTCGGCGGGGATCGAGCTGATGCGCAACGAGGTGATCGTGCTCGGCAACGCGCCGGGCTGGCGCGGCCCGTTGCGCATCGCCCACCGGGTCATGCGCGACGGCATCGACCTCTCCGCGATCCAGGGGGCGCTCTCCGATCTCGGCTTCCCCGTCGCGGGCCAGCTCGCACCGGATCAGGCCGAGCGCGTCGTCGCCCTGCTCGCCAAGGCCGAGCCCTCGGGCGACGGCCTGATCCGCGGCCGGCGTCACATCATGAACGACGACAGCGACATCAACGCCACGCGCCACGCCCGGGCGCTGGTCGGCGGCGTGGCGGCGGCGGCGATCGGGCGGACGGATTTGTTCGTCTCGGGCGGGGCGGAGCACCAGGGGCCTGATGGCGGTGGGCCGGTGGCGGTGATCGGGCGGATCCAGGCCTGATCGCCTGAGCGGGGGCCGCCGGGGAGACGTACCGGCCACCGCTGCCGACGTGGCCCGAGAAGCGGTTTGGCCGACGGCCCCTATTGTCTGGCCGGAGATCGATACCACGCCGCGGCGTGCCGCGGGCAAACAGGGCGGCACGAGGCCCGGCTGATCGGGCCGCCGGAACAAGGCCGGACGCGCATGCCCCACGACATCCACGTGTCGATCATCGGAGCCGGATTGAGCGGCTTGTGTCTCGGGCAGGGGTTACGACGGGCGGGCGTCCGATTCACGCTTTTCGAGCGTGACCCGACGCCCGGGAGCCGCGGACAAGGCTATCGCATCCGCCTCGATGCCGATGGGCAGGCGGCTCTGCGGCACGTTCTCCCGGATGATCTGAACGCCTTGTTTCTGCAAAGCTGCGCGGTCGCGAGCAGCACGGGCCGCCTCCTGAATGTCGCGCTGCAAGACGTGCCCGGTCGGCCCGTCGAGACGTGGCGGCCTTCCGCGACGCGGCTTCCCGACGAAGGGAGGTCGACGGACCGCGCCGCCAACCGGCAGACCTTGAGGCAGATCCTGACGACCGGCATCGAGCCACATATCCGGTTCGGCAAGTCGCTCGCGTCATTCGACCAGGATGCGCAAGGCATCGTTTGCCGCTTCGTCGACGGCTCGAACTCGCGCACGGACATTCTGGTAGCCGCCGACGGCGCATCCTCGGTGATCCGCCGGACCGTCCTACCCGAGGCCGAGCCGCGGGACACGGGGGAGGTCAGCATCTACGGCAAGACCGTCCTGACAGCGGATGTCGTGGCCGCGATCGGGGATCGCCTGACGGACGGGATCTCCGTCGTCTTCGCCGACACGTTCGCGGTGATCGTCGATGACATCCGCTTCCGCGCGCCACTGCCGCAGCTCGGCGCGGCACTGGTCCCCGGCTGCCGGCTCACGCCGGTCGAGGACTATTTCTACTGGTCCGTCCTCGGCTCACGGGCGGCCTTGGGGCTGCCTGCGGGCCGCCTGCACCTCGCGGATCCCACCGACATCCGCGCCCATCTCGATACGCTGTCGGCCACCTGGCATCCGGCCCTGAAGGCGCTTTTTCGCCTCTCCAGCCCCGAGGTTCTCGCCCTGCGGCCGGTTCTGAGCGCCCCGCCCCTCACGATCGACCATCGATCTCCCGTCGCATTCATGGGGGATGCGATCCACGTCATGAGCCCTGCCGGAGGCCTCGGCGCGAACACCGCCTTGCGGGACGCGGTGGCTTTCGCCGACACGATCGCGGCCGTCGCCGCCGGTCGAAGCGCGCTGGCGGAGGCTCTCGAGGCCTACCATGCCGACGTGGCCTTACGGGCCAATCGGGCCATCGCCCTGTCCGAGGACGGAAGCCGCCGTCTTTCCGGCTGTTCCCTGATCGACCGTCCCGTACCCGCGGGGCACGGATGACGGCGATCGCGGCGACGGACTGGAGCGAGACCACCGGTGGACCGGGCATCGTCGTTCTGGCCGGACGTGACGACCCCGATCGCGAGTTTCGATTGGGGACCCGCGACTACCCTTGGCATCGTCACGCCCGTGGCCAGCTCATCTGCATCGAGAGCGGGATGCTCCATGTCCGCACGGAATCGGGAGCGTGGCTGCTACCGCCGCATCGCGCCGGCTGGATGCCGCCCGGAATCCTCCATCAGGTCGGCGTGCATGGCGTGGCGACGGGATGGACCGTGCTGATCGCCCCACCCCTGACGACGACGTTACCGGAAGCTCCAAAGGTGGTCGGCGTCAGCGAACTGATGCGCGCTCTGGTGCACCGCGCCGTGGACTGGTCCGAGACCAGGACGCCCGAGCAGGACCGACAGGCCGGCGTGCTGCTGGACGAGGTGCGGCACGCGCGCCCTGAACACCTCCACCTCCCAATGCCGCAGGATCCACGGCTGAAGCGGATCGCACTGGCTATCCTTAATCGACCCGAGACCCGCAAAACCCTCGACATGTGGGCAACTTGGGGCGGGATCTCGCCGCGCAGCCTGCGACGGCTGATCGTCGAGGAAACGGGGTTGAGCTTCGCGCAATGGGCACAGCAGGCACGGTTGATTCGAAGCCTCGAACTCCTCGCACAGGGGAACCCGGTCTCGGTTGTCTCAGACCGACTGGGCTATGAGACACCGAGCAGCTTCATCGCCATGTTCAAGCGATCCTTCGGCGTCTCGCCGGGCCGGTTCTTCGCGGATTGAGCACTGCCCGGATGTCGCACGCAACGACATCGTCGCGTCTCGCGGCCGGGATGCAAGACGGGTCACGCACCGACCTGCCCTTGCCGCGATGGCGAAGGCTTCGACGGCCCGTCCGGCAAGGATGCACGAAAACGGACCTTGCCGTGAGACGACGCCTCTCAGCCCGGCGGGATCACCTCGATCTGGATCCCGCTGTAATACGCCGCCAGATTCGCGATATCGGCATCCGACAGTTCCTGCGCCGCGACCGACATCACCTCGTTCTTGCGCGTCCCGTTGCGAAACTCGGTCAGCGCCTTCACCAGATAGGGCTCGACCTGGCCGGCGAGGTTCGGTGCGTCGGGGAGCTTGGAAAGGCCGTCGAGGCCGTGGCAGGCCTGGCAGCCGACCGCCTTGGCCCGGCCGGCCTTGGCGTCCCCGGCGGCTGCCGGCGCCGTCGCGGCGAGGAGCAGGAGGAGGGCGAGGGAGCGGGTCATGGGCGTCTCCTGATAGAGGAGGGGGCGACCACCGGCCGCCCCCCCTCTGACAAAAACCTACTTCTCGTAGGAGATGCGGTAGATCGCGCCGGCCGCGTCGTCCGAGACGAGCAGCGAGCCGTCGGGCAACGTCGCGACATCGACCGGACGGCCGAGATACTCGCCGCCCTCGGTCAGCCAGCCCTCGGCGAACGGCTCGGGCTTGCCGGCGGTGCCGTCCTTGTTGACCGGCACGAACATCACCCGGGCGCCGATCGGCGTGGTGCGGTTCCACGAGCCGTGCTCGGCGGTGAAGATGCCGCCGCGGTACTTCTCGGGAAACGACTTGCCCTTGTAGACGATCATGCCGAGATCGGCGGCGTGGGGCGGGAGCTCGGCCTTCGGCGGCACGACGTCGGCCGGGACCTTGTCGTCCTTGTACTCGACGGTGCGGACGCCGCCGCCGCCGTACCACGGGAAGCCGAAATTCTGGCCCGGCTTGGTGATCTGGTTCAGCTCGCCTGGCGGCTGGTCGTCGCCCATGCCGTCGACCTGGTTGTCGGTGAACCACAGGGTCTTGTCGGGCGCGAAGTCCATGCCGACCGAGTTGCGGATGCCGGTCGCGTAGACCTCGCGGTTCTTGCCGTCGGCATCCATGCGGATGATGCCGCCGATGCCGGTCTTGGCGTAGAGGTCGGCCTTGTCCTTCGGCGGGACGTTGTAGGGCTGGCCGAGCGACACGTAGAGCTTGCCGTCCGGCCCGATGCGGCAGATCCGGGCGGTGTGGTTGTAGCTCTCCTCGGCCGGCGGGATCAGCTCGCCCTGCTTGACCACGACGACCGCCGGGCCGTCCGTGCCCTCGTAGAAGAACTCGGCCGCCGGGAAGGCCAGCACCCGGTTCTGCTCGACGATGGTCAGCACGCCGTCGCGGGAGAAGCAGACGGCGTTGGGGATCTTGAAGTCGACGCCGGGTGCGTAGACCTTCACCTCGTCGGCGACGCGATCCTTGTCGCGGTCGGTGACGGTGTAGACCTTGGACTTGCGGGTGCCGACGAAAACCACGCCGGCATTCGGGCCGACCGCCATGGCGCGGGCATCCGGCACCACGGCGTAGAGCTCGATCTTGAAGCCGTCCGGCACCTTGATCTTCTGCAGGGTGCGGTTGATCGCGTCGGCGCGCCGGCCGGTCTGCGGGATCGGCGCCGGCTCGGCGACGCCGGTCTGCTTGAAGCTGCCGAGCTTCTCGAGGTTGTCGACCTTGGCCTTGGTGTCGCCGGCGGTCGTGTCCTGGGCGTAGGCAGCGCCCACGAAAGACACGCTGGCGGCGAGCGCCGCCATCAGGAAAGGCTTCATTGGGTCTCCTCCGGGTCTCGGCCGTTCGGGCGTGGCCGACCTTGTTGCCCGCCATGTATGGCGGCAGGCTCTGTCAGCGGCAAGCGCAGCGATCAGCCTATCCCGTTCGACCCGGCGCGGATCACCCGCGCAGGACCGGGGGCAGGGTGCGGTCGAAGCCGGTGACGGCCTCGTACGCCGCCGCGAGGCTAAGAAGACCAGCCTCGTCCTGGTTCCGCGCGATCAGCTGGAGGCCCATCGGCAGGCCGGCCGGATTGAAGCCCACCGGCAGGCTGATCACCGGGCAGCCGGAGAGCGTGCCCGGCACCACCACCTCCATCCAGCGGTGATAGCTGTCCATCGCCCGCCCGGCGACGGTGCGCGGCCAGGTCTCCTCGGCGGCGAACGGGAAGACCTGGGCCGCCGGCAGCGCCAGCACGTCGAAGCGGTCGAACAACCCGCGCACGCAGTGATACCAGGCGGTGCGGGTGACGCTGGCGGCGTGCAGGTCGAAGGCCGAGAGCTTTTGGCCGTGCTCGACCTCCCAGACCGCCTCGGGCTTCATCAGCGCGCGCTTTGCCGGATCGCGCCAATGGGCCGCGAGGGCCGCACCCGTGATCCCTTGCCGAAGCGTCACCCAGGCGCGCCAGATCGCCTCCGGGTCGAAGGCCGGCAGTACCGGCTCGACGACGGCGCCGTGGTCGGAGAAGGCGTTCAAACCGGCCTCGCACAGGTCGAGCACGCCGGGCTCGAAGGGGAGGTGGCCGCCGTAATCGCCGATCCAGCCGATGCGCAGGCCGTTCAGGTCCCGCGGCTTTGGCGCGGCGAAGGCGGCAGGGTCCTGCCGAATGGCGTTCGGGGTACGCGGATCGTACCCGGCCTGGACCGAGAGCAGCAGGCCGAGATCGGCGGTGCAGCGCGCCATCGGCCCGACGACGCCGAGCTGGGGCAGGAACACCTCGTCGGTGTTGCCCGGCACCCGGCCGGCGGCGGGGCGCAGGCCCAGCACGTTGTTCCAGGCCGCGGGGTTGCGCAGCGAGCCGCCATGGTCGCTGCCGTCGGCGAGCGGCACCATGCGGAGCGCCAGCGCGACCGCGGCCCCGCCGCTCGATCCGCCGCCGGACTTCGCCGGGTCATAGGCGTTGCGCGTCACGCCGAAGACCGGGTTGGTGCTGTGCGAGCCGAGGCCGAATTCCGGGACGTTGGTCTTGCCGATCAGGATCGCGCCGGCGGCACGCAGCCGAGCGACGTGAATCGCGTCGACCGCCGGCACCGTGTCGCGAAACAGCGGCGAGCCCTGCGTGGTGCGGATCCCGGCGGTGGCCGAGAGGTCCTTCACCGCGTGCGGCAGGCCGTGCAGGGGCCCGCACGGGCCGTTCTCGGCGAGCTGCCGGTCGGCGGCCTCGGCCTCGGCGAGCAGGACGTCGGGATCGCGCAAGGACACGATCGCGGTCACGGCCGGGTTGTGGCGGGCAATCTGGTCGAGATGCGCCTGCATCACCTCCCGGGCCGAGACGGCCCGGTCGCGGATGGCCCGCGCGAGGTCGGTGGCGCGCATCATGACGAGATCGGAAGGGGGCATGGCTAGGTCCTGGGGAACGTCGCCGCAGCGGAGCACGAGGGCGGGCGGCGCGACAAGCGCGCGGGGCGCAGAGGTCGAGGGATCGAGACACGCGCGCTGCAGACCGCCATTTGCTGTTGCATAGAGGCTGAGCAGCCATCCCGCGGCGACGCATCTTTGAGCGCCACCCACTGACTGTTTTCCGTCCTTTCTGCTGCGGCTCAAGGCGTCATGCTGTAGGGTGAGGCAGGGACGCCTGCGTCAGACGGGTGCCCGGAGGACACGTAACCCCGAGGGGGAGATTTCCCATGCACGACATCGCACACTCGCCAGGGACGCCGCTGCCGCAGGCCGAGAGCACTGCCTGGTGGGCCGCGATGCCCCTCGACCTCTGGGGCGTGGTTCTGGCCGTGATCGCCGCGGGTGGGCTGAAGCTCGCCGGGATCCTGCCGTAAGCGCTTCACGCCAGCGTCTTAGTCTCGCCAAAGCCCCGGATCAGCCTGCCCGGCAAGATTTTCGCAACCAACGGCCGGCACGATCCCTGCCAGGCCCGATTGCGACCCGGTCCCGTGCAGGAGGAAGATCCATGCTGATGGCTTTCGTCGGACGCCTCACCCAGCGTTGGCGGGACCTCGTCGCGGAGATCGTGGATCCGTACCGCCCGGAGCTGCACTACATGCGCGGTCCCGGCCCGCGCTGGCGCGAGCGGCACCCGGAGGTGTAGGCGTCGCCTCGCGGCGAAGACCACCCGCGCGCGTGTGGGGCGCGCGGATGGCGGCGGATGGCGGCGGCGATCAGCCGGAGACCGGCACCGCCTCGGCCAGGGTCGTCGGCCGGTCGGAGAGCCGGCTCGCCACCACGAGCCCGATCAGCGCCGAAGCCGCGATGATGAGCCCGGGCGCCGCAGTCCAGCCGGTGGCGCCGATCAGCGCGTTGGCGGCGAGCGGGCCGAGGCCGCTGAGCAGCGTGAAGCCGACATTGAGCGACAGCGCGACGCCGCTGAACCGCACCCGGGTCGGGAACAGCCCGGCGAGCAGGAAGGCGAAGCTGCCATTGGCCCCGGCCACCGCCACGGTGAGGAGCGGCAGCACCAGGAACAGGTCGGCATCGCCCCGCGCCAGCACTTGGTAGACCGGGATCACGCCGAGCAGGACGACGAGGGCGGAGACCTGCATCAGGCGGCGCGGCGGCACCCGGTCGGCGAAGAATGAGGCGAAGAGCAGCGAGGCCGACATCGCGAACAGAGCGACGTTCATCGCCATCGCCACGGTCTTGGGCGGGTACTTCAGCACCTGGATCAGGTAGGCCGGCATGTGGGCGAACAGGATGCCGTTGAAGCCCGCCGTCAGCGCCACGATGCCGATGCCGAGCAAAACCGGGCGGCGGTGATGGCGCAGGACCTCGCCGATCGGGCTGCGGGCGGCGCGGTGCTGCAGGCGCAGGAATTCAGGCGTCTCTTCCAGCGAGCGCCGCAGCACGAAGCTGACCAGTCCGACCACGCCGCCGAACAGGAAGGCAATGCGCCAGCCGTATTCGGCCATAGCGGCCGGCGGCAGCCAGGTTTGCAGGCCGAGATTGACCAATGCCGCGAGCAGCACGCCGCCATTGACGAGGCAGAAGACGATGCCGCAGGCCAGCCCCGGGCGGCGCGACGCGGTCTCGACCACGAAGGTGATCGCGCCGGGGAGTTCGCCGCCGATGCACAGCCCCTGCACGAAGCGCAACATCACGAGGAGCAGGGTCGCCCACACGCCCCAGGACACGTAAGGCGGCACCAGGCCCATGCCGAGGGTGCAGGCCGACATCGTGAAGACGGTGACCACGAACACGGTCTTGCGGCCGTAGCGATCGCCGAAATGACTCAGCACCAGCCCGCCGAGCGGCCGCGCGAGGTAGCCGACCGCGAAGACCGCCAGCGACAGGGTCAGGGCCGCCACCGGATCGCTCGCCGGGAAGAAGGCGGCGGCGATGTCCTTGGCGAAGATCCCGTAGACGATGAAGTCGTAGTACTCGAGCCCGCCGCCGAGGCTCGCCAGCAGGGTCATCTTCCATTGGCGGCGGGTGAGATCGCTCCCGCTGCCTCCATTCGGTGTCATCGTGGTGTCCTCCGGGGCATTCTTGTTGGTGTGCCCCCCGGAGGGCCCCTTAGAACGGTTCGGCCGCCGCCGCCATATCGCCGCCGCTACATCACCGCGCCGATCTGCCAGGGCACGAATTCGGCGTCGCCGTAGCCGAAGCCCTCGGACTTGGTGCGTTCGCCCGAGGCGACGCGCAGGATGGTCTCGAAGATCTGGCGGCCCTTTTCCTCGATCGAGACGCCGTCGAGCACGTCGCCGCAATCGATGTCCATGTCGTCCTGCATCCGCCGGTACATCTCGCTGTTGGTGGCGAGCTTGATCGACGGGGTCGGCTTGCAGCCATAGGCCGAGCCGCGGCCGGTGGTGAAGCACAGGACGTTGGCGCCGCCGGCGACCTGGCCGGTCGCCGCCACCGGATCGAAGCCGGGGGTGTCCATGTAGACGAAGCCCTTCGCGGTCACCGGCTCGGCGTAGCGGTAGACGCCCTCCAGCGTGGTGCTGCCGCCCTTGGCGGTGGCGCCGAGCGACTTCTCCAGGATGGTGGTGAGGCCGCCGGCCTTGTTGCCGGGGGAGGGGTTGTTGTTCATCTCGCCGCCGTTGCGGGCGGTGTAGGCCTCCCACCAGTGGATCATCTCGACGAGCTTCTGCCCGATCTCCGGCGTCGCCGCCCGGGCGGTCAGCAGGTGCTCGGCGCCGTAGATCTCCGGCGTCTCGGACAGGATCGCGGTGCCGCCCTCGGCCACCAGCCGGTCGACCGCGGCGCCCAGCGCCGGGTTGGCGGTGATGCCCGAATAGCCGTCCGAGCCGCCGCATTGCAGGGCCAGCATCAGTTCGGAGGCCGGCACGGTCTCGCGCCTCGCCTTCGCCACCGCCGGCAGCATCTCGCGGAGCGCCGCGACGCCGGCCTCGATGGTGCGGCGGGTGCCGCCGCTGTCCTGGATGGTGAAGCTGCGGAAGGTCTCGCTCTCCTCGATGCCGTAGGCGCGCTTCCAGCGGTCGATCTGCAGGCCCTCGCAGCCGAGGCCCACCATGATCACGCCGCCCATGTTCGGGTTGGCGGCGTAGCCCCACAGGGTGCGCTTGAGGATGTCGGCCCCCTCGCCCTGGATGTCGTAGCCGCAGCCGGTGCCGTGGGTGAGCGGGATGATGCCGTCGATGCCCGGGAACTCGTCGAGCAGGCCGGAGCGGCGCGCCTCCTCGGCGATGAACCGCGCCACCGTGGCCGAGCAGTTCACCGAGGTCAGCACGCCGACATAGTTGCGGGTGCCGACCTTGCCGTCGGCCCGGCGGTAGCCCTCGAAGGTGGCGCGCTGCGCCTCCGCCACCATCGCGATCGGCTTGGCTTCCTCGCAGAAGCGGTAGTCGCGGGCGAAATCGCCCTTGTCCTCGCCCAAGCCCACATTGTGCTCATGGACCCACTCGCCCGGCGCGATGCCACGGCTGGCAAAGCCGATGATCTGGCCGAACTTGCGGATCGGGCCGCCCTCGGGAATCGCCACGACCGCGAATTTGTGGCCCCGCGGCACGCGCGCCGAGGCGGTCACGCCCTCGACGGTGGCGCCGGGCACGATCGGATCCACCGCCACCACGACGTTGTCCTCGTGGCTGAGGCGCACGATGCGGGGATGGGCGGGGTGGAGCGGGGTGGGGGCGGACATCGATGGGACCTTTTGGGAAATATCTGTGACTCATACGGCCGCGTGAAGCGGTCTGGAATGTCATCGATCACCGCATGCGACACAACAGGTTGCGCGGTGCGGGCGCGCAGGCTTCCGTGTGGTGTACCGCGGCATCCCCGTCACCCCCCCCGCGACCTGATCGTCAATGCGCCAGGGCCTCCGCCTTGGCCCGCCCACCCAGATACGCCGCCCGGATGTCGTCGTTGGCCCAGAGCGCCTGCGGCTCGCCGCTCAGCACCAGCTGCCCTGTCTCCAGCACGTAGCCGCGATCGGCGACCGACAGGCCCATGCGGGCGTTCTGCTCGACGAGAAGCACGGTGGTGCCGCGCCGGCGCACCTCGGCGATGATCGCGAACACCGCCTGGACGATCACCGGGGCGAGGCCCAGCGACGGCTCGTCGAGGAGCAGGATCCGGGGCTTGGCCATCAGCCCGCGGGCGAGCGCGACCATCTGGAGCTGGCCGCCGGACAGCGTCCAGCCCAGCGCGTCGCCGAAGCGGCGGATGTCGGGAAAGAGCTCGAACATTCCCTCCGCCTCGTCGCGGATCTGGCGGGCGGACAGGCCCTTCCGGTTCGAGGCGCCGAGCATGATGTTCTCGCGCACGGTGAGGCCCGGGAAGACCCGGCGCCCCTCCGGCACGTGCGCCACGCCGCGGCGCACGATCTCCTCGGGGTTGAGGCCGAGCAGCGACTGGCCCTCGAACAGCACCTCGCCGCCGGCCGGCTTCACCAGGCCGGAGATGGTCTTGAGCGTCGTCGACTTGCCGGCCCCGTTGGAGCCGAGCAGGGTCACGACCTCGCCGGCCTCGACCGAGAACGAGATGCCGCGCACGGCCTCGATCTCGCCGTAGCGCACCGTCAGGTCACGGATTTCCAGGAGTGCCATGATCGTTCTCCTGTGTCAGGCGGGGGCGAGGTCGGTCTTGAGGCCGGCGCCCGGCCCCTCGGTGCTCTCCTGGCCGAGATAGGCCTCGATCACCGCCGGCTCGCGCAGCACCGTAGCCGTCACCCCGTCGGCAATGCGCCGGCCGAAGTTGAGCACCGTGATGTGGCTCGCCACGTCGCTCACCAGCGTCATGTCGTGGTCGATGATCAGGATGGTCAGGCCCTTGGCGGCCATCCGGCGGAGCAACGCCGTGAGCGCGACCTTCTCGCTCGAATTGAGGCCCGCCGCCGGCTCGTCGAGGAGGAGGAGCACGGGATTGCCGGCAAGCGCCCGGGCGATCTCGACCAGCCGCTGGTGGCCGTAGGAGAAGGACGAGATCGGCTCGTCGGCTCGTGCTTCCAGTCCGACAAAGGCGAGGGCGGCGCGGGCCCGAGCTTCCAGCGAGGCGCGGTCATGGGCCACGATGCCGTTGCCCGGCCGCTCGGCCCCGATGACGACGTTCTCCAGCGCGCTCATCGAGCGGAACAGGCGGATGTTCTGGAACGTCCGCCCCAACCCTGACCCCGCGCGCTGGTGCGGCGCGAAGCGGGTGATGTCGCGCCCGTTGAGCCGCAACCGGCCGCCGGTCGGGGTGTAGAGCCCCGACAGCACGTTGAGCGTCGTGGTCTTTCCGGAGCCGTTCGGGCCGATCAGCGCGTGGATGCCGCCGCGGGTCACCGTGAAGCTGACCTCGTCGACCGCCTTGAGGCCGCCGAAGTGCTTCGACAGGCCCTCGACCTCGAGCACCGGGGCGGCGGTGGCCGCGTCCTGCGTCAGGGTGAGGTCCTGGGCGCGGGGGGCGGCTTTCCGCGGCCGCAGGCGCTTCACCTGGTCGCCGAGGAAGCCCCAGATGCCCTCGGGCATGAACACCACGATCAGGATGACGGCGAGGCCGTAGATCGCGAGGTAGAGGCCCGGGATCTCCTTCAGGAAGCGGAGCCATTCGGGGATCAGGATCAGGAGCCCGGTGCCGATCACCGCGCCGACCGGCGAGCCGACGCCGCCGAGCAGCGCCATGGTGAGGAACACCACCGATTCGGCGAAGGAGAACTGGTCCGGGCTGATATAGGTGAAGCTGCCGGCGAACAGCCCGCCGCCGAGACCCGCGAGCAGCGCCCCGATGGCGAAGGCCATCACCTTGGTGCGGTAGATGTCGATGCCGGTGACGCCGGCCGCCAGCTCGTTGTCGCGCACCGCCCGCATGGCGCGGCCGAGCCGGGTCTTCGGCATCCGCCAGACCGCGTAGGCGACCGCCGCCAGCACGAGGACGCAGAGCGCGAGGTAGCTCTGGCCGTCGGTGAACAGGCCGGGGCGCTTGATGTTCGGTACGCCGTCCGGCCCGTGGGTGACCGGGATCCAGTTGATCATGATCAGCGTCAGGATCTGCTGGAACGAGATCGTCACCATGGCGAGATAGTGGCCGCCGAGGCGAAGCGTCGAGGCGCCCAGCACCGCGCCGAGGATCAGCGCCAGCACGAGGCCGATCGGCAGGCAGAGCCAGAAGCTGATCCCGAGATCGACGGTGCCGAGGCCGACCGCGTAGGCGCCGATGCCGAAGAACGCGGCCTGGGCCAGGTTGATCTGGCCGCAGAGACCCAGCACGACGGTGAGCCCGATGACCGCGATGGCGTAGGTCGCGGCCTGCATCAGGATGTTGAGCACGTAGCCGCTGAACGGCGTCGTGGCGGCGAGGAACACCGCGACCGCCACCAGGGCCGCGTAGGCGAGGGTGCCGAGGGGAAAGCCGCGGGCGGGGGAGCGGGGGGCGGACACCGGGTCCGCCGCGACGGGGCGAGGGGAGCCGGTCATGCTTTCTCCGCAATGCGTTCGCCGAAGATCCCCTGCGGGCGCAGGGCCAGGAAGGCGACGAGGACGATGAAGGCGAAGGCGTCCTTGTAGGGGACCGAGATGTAGGCGGCGCCGAAGGTCTCGATGATGCCGAGCGCCAGCCCGCCGATGATGGCGCCGGTCACGTCGCCGAAGCCGCCGATGATGGTGGCGGCGAAGGCCTTGAGCGCGATGGTGGCGCCCATCTGGATCGACACGAACAGCACCGGCGCGACCAGGATGCCGGCAATGCCGCCGAGCACCGCGCTGTAGACGAAGGTCAGCATGATCATCCCGGCGACGGGGATACCCAGCAGCGCCGCCATCTCCTTGTCCTGCGAGGTCGCCTGCAGCTTCTTGCCGATCAGCGTATGCTCGAAGAACCAGTACTGGAACGCCACCAGCACCGCGGTCACGGCGATGATCAGCAGGTACTGGGTGTCGAGGAAGACAGGGCCGACCAGGAAGCCTTGCGTCTCGAAGACCGGCGGCAGCACCTGCGGCTGCGGCCCGTAGAGCGCGAGCGTCGTGTTGGCGAGGAAGATCGAGGCGCCGATGGTCGAGATGATCACCGGCAGGTAGGTGCGGTGGCGCAACGGATAGTAGACGCCGAGGTTGAACAGCGCCCCGAGCAGGGCCATGCCGCCGATGGCGAGCAGGAACGACAGCCAGTACGGCCATTGCAGGTCGACGGCGAAGACCACCATCAGGAAGGCGGCGACCATCGAGAACTCGCCCTGGGCGAAGTTCACCACGTTGGTGGCGCGGAAGATCAGCACGAAGCCGAGCGCGACGAGCGCATAGACGGCGCCGATGCCGATTCCGGTAAAGAGTAGCTGGAGGATGAGGTCCATGCGGGCCCGCCCCGATCGGATGAAGAGGGTCGTGCCGCCGCGCGTCGGGCAGCGGCCGAGACGGCGTCGGGACGGCACACGGCCGTCCCGGTCAGGCTTTGCGAACGATCAGGCCTTGTAGAAGTCGATGCGCTTGTCGAAGACGATGTTGCCCTTGTCGTTGCGCACCACGTTGTAGCCGTGCAGGCCGTCGCCGTTCTGGTCGAAGTTGTAGGTGCCTTCCGCCCCCTCGTGGCCGCGGATGGCGAGCAGCGCCTCGCGGATCGCCTTCGGGTCGGTCTTGCCGGCGGCGTTGATGGCCTTTGCCAGCACCGTCACGGCGTCGAAGGTCCAGGACGACTGGTTGTCGGGGGCGAGCTTCATCACCGCCCGGTAGGCCTTGCCGAAGTTGCGCGCCGCGTCGCTCGATTCCTCGGCGTAATCCGCCACCCCGTAGGTGTTGTAGAGCGACGGCCCGGCGAGCTTGAGCGCCGTGACGTTGACGATCGAGGCCGAGCCGACCCAGGGCGCCTGCACGCCGAGCTGGCGCAATTGCCGGGCGAAGATGCCGAGGTCGTTCTCGAAGGTGAAGTAGGAGCCGATCACGTCGGCGCCGGACTGGCGGATCGCCAGCACCACCGGCGTGAAGTCCTGGCTCTGGTTCGTGTAGCCCTGGTCGAGCGCCACGGTGGCGCCGGCCTTGCCCAACGCCTCCGTCAGCGCCTTGGCGCCGCTGGTGCCGAAGGCGTCGGTCGAGTGGATGATCGCCCACTTCTTCTTGGCGAGCGTGCTCACGCCGTACTCGGCGATGACGCGGGCCGAGAAGCTGTCGTTCGGCCGGAAGCGGAACAGCCACGGGTTGCCGAGCTGGGTCAGCACCGGATCGGTGCCGCCGAAGGCCACGGGCTTTCCGGTCTTGAGGATGTCCGGCGCCATGGCGTGGTTCTGGGTCGAGCGGATCGAGCCCAGGAACGCCACGAGGTCGGGCTGCGAGGCGAGCTTCGAGAAGGCCAGCACCGCGCCTGGATTGGTGGTCTGGTCGTCCTCGGTGACGAGCTCCATCGGCTTGCCGAGGACGCCTCCGGCCTTGTTGACCGCCTCAAGCGCGATCTTGGCGCCGTTGAGGGCGAAGCGGCCGGCATCGGCCCCCGGCCCGGTCACCGGCAGCACCATGCCGATGCGCACCGTCCCACCCTGGGCGCTCGCCGGTCGTATGATCGACGGCGCCACGACGCCGGCAGCCGCGACCGTGGCCGCACTCTTCAGGAAAACGCGGCGCGTCGTCCTCATCGGCATGTTCCTCCCGGGGGAAATGACCGGTGCTCCGAGGCCCGGCCTTGGCCCGGATGAGACACCGGCAGCGCTGCCATGTCCATCCCCCGCGGGCTGGAAAAAAGGTGCTGTCAGGTCTGCGCCGAGCAGACTCGACCTGCGGCGTCGCGGCGGCCATTCTCCCGCGCGCCAGAACCAAGAAACCGGGAGGATTTCATGCAGATCGCCGCCAGCGGCTTGACCGCCTACGTGCAGGACATCTTCGTGCGCGAGGGCTGCTCGCAAGCCGAGGCCGAACGGATCGGGCGCTATCTTGTCGCTGCCAATCTGACCGGGCACGACAGCCACGGCGTGATCCGGGTGCCGCGCTACGTCGGCTGGCTGCGCGAGGGCGAGGTCGAGGCCGACCGGACGCCCGAGGTGGTGACCGACGGCCCGGCCTTCGCGCTGATCGACGCCCATTACGGCTTCGGCCAGACCGCCGGCCCGTTCGCGACCGAGCTCGGCATCCGCAAGGCGCGCGAGAACGGCGTCGCCATCGTGGCCCTGCGGCATGCGGGCCATCTCGGCCGCATCGGCGAATGGGCCGAGCAGGCGGCGGCGGCCGGCCTGGTCTCGGTGCATTTCGTCAACGTGGCGGGGAGTCTGCTCGTCGCGCCGTTCGGCTCGGTCGACCGGCGCTTCTCGACCGCGCCCTTCGCGGCGGGTTTCCCGGTCCAGGGCGCCGAGCCGGTGATCCTCGATTTCGCCACCTCGGCGGTGGCCGAGGGCAAGGTGCTGGTCGCCTCGCAAGGGGGCAAGGCGTTGCCCGAGGGCGTGCTGATCGAGCCGGACGGGCGCCTCTCGCGCGACCCCGCGACGCTGTACGGCCCCCTCGACGGCCCCGAGCGCGACAGCCGCAACGGCGAAGGCGCCATCCGGGCCTTCGGCGAGCACAAGGGCTCGGGGCTGGCGCTCATGTGCGAATTGCTCGCCGGCGCGCTGACGGGCTCCGGCACCGCCGGGCCGGGGACGCGGCGGTTCTGCAACGGGATGCTGTCGCTCTACATGACGCCGGAGGCCTTCGGCTCCGAGGACGCGATGGTGCGCGAGACCCGCGCCTATCTCGATTTCTTCAAGGGCGCGCGGCCGGTGCCGGGCGGCGAGGTGCTGCTGCCGGGCGAGCCGGAGCGGCGGACGCGGGCGCAGCGCCTGGCGGAGGGCGTGCCGCTGCCGGATCCCGTGTGGGAGACGCTGCTGGCGGCGGGGCGGCCGCATGGGCTGGATGGGGAGGCCTATCGCCCATAGTGCAGCGGGTCCGGGCGGCCCTCACTGGGCCGCCCAGTTCTCGATGACGAGACCGGGCACGCGACTGAACTCACCGACGTTCCCGGTCACGAGCGTGAGGTTGGCCGCGAGAGCGTGCGCGGCGATCCAGACATCGTTGTTGCCGATCAGCTGGCCTTGTCGTGCAAGTATGGCCCGGAGTTCACCATAGCGGCGGCCGGCTTCCTCGGGCTCAGCGATCGCGATCGGAACGACGGCGACCATTTGGGCAAGGACTGCGAGAGCGTTGTCCCGATCCACGCTCTTCTCCGCCCCAAAGCACAGTTCTCCGTAAGTTATAGGCGACATGACGGCTTCGCCGATGCGGAGCGCAGCCAATCGAGCGACGACCGAGGGTGGCCGCCTGCGCCGAAGCGCAATGATGACGTTCGTAGGGAGCAGGTAGCGAGGCTTCACAGGCCCTCGCGCTCCTGCGGTGGACCATCATGAAGATCGGTCAGCATATCGGCGGGCATGCTGTCGATGATGTCGAGGAGCACGGAGAGATTGGCAGGGCGCTCGCGCAGGACGACTTCCTCGCCCCGGCAAAAAATCTCGACCTCGGTGCCGTCGAAGCGGAATTCTCGCGGCAGTCTGACGGCTTGGCTGCCTCCGGACATGAAGAGCTTCGCGACAGTCATGATGCCTCCGTATATACATAATCGGTCGCCCAATCGCCACAACGGCGGTCGGCCCGTCGAAAACCACGAGACACGGCGCCCCGCTTCCGTACAATCCTCCCGTCCGGCGCGAAGACCGGACGGGAGGAGACGAGTGATGAACCGACGTGACGTCCTCGCGGGCGCCGCTGCCCTGGCCGCGACCACGGTCGCGGCGCGGGCCGAACGGCTGCCCCTCGGCGACCTGCCGGGCACCCGCTATCCCGACCCGCGGGTCGAGGCGCTGGACAAGCGCTTCCGCTACAAGGTCGGCAACGCCGCCATCGAGCGCATCGCCACCGGCTTCCGCTGGGCGGAAGGGCCGGTCTATTTCCGGGACGGCGGCTACCTGCTGTGGAGCGACATCCCCAACAACCGGATCATGCGCTGGCTCGAGAACGGCCAAGTCGGCGTCTATCGGGCGAATTCCAACTACTCGAACGGCAACACCCGCGACCGGCAGGGCCGGCTGATCACCTGCGAGCACGACAGCCGCCGGGTCACCCGCACCGAGCCGGACGGCAAGATCACGGTTCTGATCGACAAGTTCGACGGCAAGCCGCTCAACGCGCCCAACGACGTGGTGGTGGCCGCCGACAACGCGATCTGGTTCACCGATCCGGGCTACGGCATCGACGGTTTCTACGAGGGCCACAAGGACAAGGCGGAACTGCCGACCCGGGTCTACCGCCTCGATCCGGCGACCGGCCAAGCCAAGGTGGCGGCCGAGGGCATCGACCGGCCGAACGGGCTGGCCTTCTCCCCCGACGAGAAGATCCTCTACGTCGTCGATTCCGGCGCCACCCATGGCGGGCGGGCCAATATCCGCGCCTTCACCGTCGAGGGCGACCGGCTCACGGGCGACCGGGTGTTCGCGGAAGGGTTCTCGCCGGGCTTCACCGACGGCGTGAAGACCGATGTCGACGGCAACGTCTGGTGCTCGATGGGCTGGGCCGACCCCAAGGAGGACGGTGTGCGCTGCTACACGCCGTCCGGCGACCTCATCGGCAAGATCCACCTGCCGGAGACCTGCGCCAACCTGTGCTTCGGCGGGCCGAAGAAGAACCGGCTGTTCATGACCGCGAGCACGTCGGTCTATGCGGTGTATGTCGAGACGCAAGGGGCGCTGGTGCCGTAAGGGAAGGTTTTTTCCTTCATTACCCTGGACACACCGCGCGGATGAACCCTCCCCCCTCTGCGGGGGAGGGCGGCCTCCGGAGGGGGCCGGGAGAGGGGCCGCGCGACGCTGATCCAGGTATCGACATTCCTGACGGTCGCGATCGTTCCGGAAGCGGTGTCCCCTCTCCCGACCCCTGCTGACGCAGGGGTCATCCTCCCCCGCAGAGGGGGGAGGGTTCAGGCGTCGGCGCTACCCGTGCAGGGCCCGGACAAACTGCTAGAAGTTCACCCGGTCGCCGCCCTTCAGGGCCAGGATCTCGCGCGCATCGTCCGGACTGGCCACGTCGAGCCCCAGTCCCTCGATGATCTGACGGGCCTTCGTGACCTGCTGGGCATTCGACTCGGCCATCCGGCCGGGACCGATCCACAGCGAATCCTCGAGCCCGACCCGGACGTTGCCGCCGAGCGCGATCGCCTGGGCGGCGATGGTCATCTGGTTGCGGCCCGCCCCCAGCACCGACCAGCGGTAATCGTCGCCGAACAGCCGGTCGGCGGTCCGCTTCATGTGCTGGACGTCCTCCGGGTGCTGGCCGATGCCGCCGAGGATGCCGAACACGCTTTGGACGAAGAACGGCGGCTTGATCACGCCGCGATCGGCGAAGTGGGAGAGCGTGTAGAGATGGCCGATATCGTAGCATTCGACCTCGAACCGGGTGCCGTTCTCGGCGCAGGTCGTGAGGATGTGCTCGATGTCGGCGAAGGTGTTCTTGAAGATCCGGTCGCGCGAGCCCTCCAGATAGGGCTGCTCCCAGTCGTGCTGGAAGGTCTTGAAGCGCGACAGCATCGGGTAGAGGCCGAAATTCATCGACCCCATGTTGAGCGAGGCGACCTCCGGCTTGAAGTGGGCTGCGGGCCCGAGGCGCTCGTCGATGCCCATGGTCGGGGCGCCGCCGGTGGTGAGGTTCACCACGCAGTTCGAGCGCTGCTTGATCACCTTCAGGAACGGCTCGAAGGCCTCCGGCGACTGGTCGGGCTTGCCGGTCTTCGGGTCGCGGGCGTGCAGGTGGACGATCGCGGCGCCTGCCTCCGCGGCGCCGATCGCGGCCTCGGCGATCTCGTCCGGCGTCACCGGCAGGTGCGGCGACATCGAGGGGGTGTGGATCGCCCCGGTGACGGCGCACGTGATGACGACTTTCCGGTTGGCCATGGACGTTTCCTCTCGGGTCAGGACTGGGCGCGCTTGTGCGCCATCAGCGCGGCGAGGCGCGCGTCGCGGCGGCGGCTGCGCTCCGCCGCCGGGGCGGGATCGGGGCCGCCGTCCCAGGCGGCGACGATGCGGGCGGCGCTTTCCGGCGACCAGACCGAGGCCGGGGCCGGATCGGCGGCGAGCCGCCCGTAGAAGCCGCCGTAGCGGGCGGCGTAGTCGGCCACGCCGCCGGGCGCGTTGAGATCGATCGTGGCGAAGGGCCCGAGGAACGACCAGCGCAGGCCCAGGCCCTCGGCGACCGTCCGGTCGAGGTCGGCCGGGCTCACCACGCCCTCGGCGACGAGCCGGAACGCTTCCGAGAGCAGCGCCCCTTGCAGGCGGTTGAGCACGAAGCCCTCGACCTCGCGATGCACCGTCACCGGCGCCTGGCCGGCGGCCTCGTAGAGGGCGCGGGCGCGCTCGATCACCGCCGGGTCGGTCCAGGGCGCGCCGCAGAGCTCGACCACCGGCACGAGGTGGGGCGGGTTGACCGGATGGCCGACGAGGCAGCGGGCCCGGCCCGCCAGCCCCTCGGTGAACAGCGAGGCGTCGAGCTCGGAAAACAATGCGCGCTTGGCCTCGACCGTCTCGGGGCCGTTCTCCTGGACGAGGTCGGCCCCCGCCACCGCCTCCGCCAGGGTCGCGCAGGTGCGGATCCGGGCGAGCGCCGCCGGAACATCGGCCACGAGGCCATGGCCTTCGAGCTGGCGCAGGGCCTCGGCGATGTGGCCCGGCGCGGCGGCCAACGCCTCCGGGTGAAGATCGGTGAGGCGGACGGCAAAGCCCGCCCGTGCGAAGACCACCGCCCAGGAGCGGCCGATCAGCCCGGATCCGACGATCGCGACGGTCGGCATGGAAGAGGAATCCGCCGGGCGCATCACGGCGCAGCCGATCGCCGGTGCGGCGCGGAAGGGGGGCCTGGTCTCATGGTGCGTGTCCTGCCCGGTCTCGCGTCACGGTCGTTGGGGTTGCCGTGATCTGTGATCACACTTAGGCTCGCACCAAACCGCGCGCCTGTCGAGATGCCGAAGTGGCAAGCGACAGACCTAGCAAGCAGCGGGAATGCGAGGGGAGGCGGCTTTGGGGAGCATCGCCCGGATCGGCCGCGTGGCGCACGCTACCCTGGGCGCGCAGGCCTACGAATCGTTGCGCGACCTCCTGATCGCCGGCGAGCTGGCGCCGGGGGAGCGGCTGTCGCTGCGCACCCTCGCCGAGCGGCTCGGCACCTCGGTGATGCCGGCGCGCGAGGCGGTGTCGCGCCTCGTCGCCGACGAGGCGCTGGAGGTGCTGCCGAACCGGGCCGTCCGGGTGCCCGTCCTCACCCTCGGCACCTTCCGCGAGCTGACCCGGGTGCGCATCGCCGTCGAGGGTTTCGCGGCGGCGGAAGCCGCGCGGGCCATGGAGGCCGACGGCCTCGCGGCGATCCATGCCCACGACGCGGCGTTCCGGCGCGAGGTCCTGGCATCCGAGCCCGACCTCGAGCGGGGGATGCGGGCGAATCGCGACCTGCATTTCGCGGTCTACCGGGCCGCCGGCCTGCCCTCCCTCGTCACGATCATCGAGGGGCTGTGGCTGCGCATCGGCCCGGTGCTCAATCTCGACCTGCGCTCCTCGCGCCGCCGCCTCGCCGAGGGCGGGGCGCAGGTGCATCACGCCCGCCTGGTGGCGGCGCTCGCCACCGGCGACGGGGAGGGCGCGCGTGCGGCACTGGCCGCCGACATCGCCGGCAGCGCCGACTTCATCGAGACCACCGGGCGCCTCGCGCCGTAGGACACGGAGGGAACAGCATGGATATGGGATTGGGCGGTCTGAAGGTGCTGGTCACCGCGGGGGCCGGCGGCATCGGCCTCGACGTGGCGCAGGCCTTCCGGGAGGAGGGCGCGCGGGTCCATGTCTGCGACGTCGACCGCGACGCGCTGGCGGTTCTGCCAGCCGGCATCACCGGCACCTATGCCGACGTCGCCTCGCGCGAGGACGTCGCCCGGCTGTTCGCGGAGGCGGATGCGGCGCTCGGCGGGCTCGATTGCCTGGTCAACAATGCCGGGATCGCCGGGCCGACCGGCCGCGTCGAGGAGATCAACCCGGAGGATTGGGACCGCACCCTCGACATCTGCATCACCGGGCAGTTCAACTGCGTGCGCCTGGCGGTGCCGCTGCTCCGGGCGAGCGCCAACCCGTCGATCGTCAACCTGTCCTCGGTGGCGGGCCGCTTCGGCTTCCCGCTGCGCACGCCCTACGCGGCGGCGAAATGGGCGGTGGTCGGCTTCACCAAGTCGCTGTCGCGGGAGCTCGGGGCCGACGGCATCCGGGTCAACGCCGTCCTGCCCGGCATCGTCGCCGGCGACCGCCAGCGCCGGGTGCTGGAGGCCAAGGCGCAGCAGCGCGGGATCAGCTACGCCGAGATGGAGGCGGCGGCCTTCGCGGCGGCCTCGATCAAGGATTACGTCACCGCCCGCCAGCTCGCCGACCAGATCCTGTTCCTGGCCTCCCACCGGGGCAAGACCATCTCGGGGCAAGCACTGGCGGTGGACGGCGATCTGCAGATGCTGACATAGGCCGAACCTCGTTCGTTCGACGCAGGGATTGCCGCCCTCCACGGCGTCCCGGGGCCGCGCCGCGGAACCCGGGATGGCGCCCGGGGGGGGCGGTCAGGGCCGGTTCGACAAAGCCAGGCCGAGCCCTGCTGTCACGGCAGCCATCGCGCCAGGAACCCGCCCACCGCCACGGCGAACACCGCCCACGGCCCGAGCACCAGCCAGATCGGGTGCGGCCCGGCCTCGTCCCTGCTCTTCACGTCGTTCAGGATCATCGCGGCCCCCGCCGATTCGTCGCTCACGACAGGAAGCTCCGCGATTATGGTTGGACGGGGGAAGCTTGGCCGCTGGAGCTTGCGTCAGGCTGGATTGCCGCCGCTCGCCCGGCGGCGCGGCCGTGCCGCGTCGAGGGCGTAGAGCGCCAGCCCGGCCCAGATCAGCCCGAAGACCAGGGCCCGGGACGGCGGCAACGCCTCGCCGTAGACCAGCACGCTCAGGCCCATCAGGCAGGACGGGGCGATGTACTGCATCAGGCCGATCGTCGAGAGCTTGAGGCGGGCGGCCGCGGCGGCGAACCACATCAGCGGCACCGCGGTGGTGATGCCGGTGAGGATCAGGAGCAGCCATTGCCCGGCCCCCTGCCCGGGCGGGGCCGGGGCGACCGCGAGGTAGGCCAGCGCCAGCGGCAGCAGCGCGAAGGTCTCGGCGCCGAGACCCAGGATCGGGTCGATCGGCACCAGCTTGCGGATCAGGCCATAGACCGCGAAGCTGAGCGCCAGCGCCAGCGCGATCCACGGCAGGCTGCCGGCCGCCGCCACCGCCGCGGCGACCCCGAGGGCGGCCAGCGCCACCGCGGCGAGCTGCATCGGCCGCAGGGTCTCGCGCAAGACCAGGGCGCCGAGCGCCACGTTGACGAGCGGGTTGATGAAGTAGCCGAGGCTCGCGTCGAGCATCCGCCCGTTCTGCACCGCCCACAGGTACAGCGACCAGTTGCCGGCGATGATCAGGGCGGAGAGCAGCAGGACGGCGTGGCGGCGCTGGAGCGTCATGCGCGGCCCGCGGCGCAGCAGGCGCAGGCCAGCGAGCAGCAGGGCGATGAACAGGCTCGACCAGACGATGCGATGGGCGAGGATGCCCCAGGCCGGCACCCCGTCGAGCAGGCGGAAATGCACCGGGACGACGAGGCCCCAGCTCAGGAAGGCGCCGAGCGCGTAGATCAGACCCACGGATGTTTCCCCCGGGCGGCTTGGCGCCCGGGGTTCTTGTGCCGCAGGCACTTGGGCCCGGCTACGTTCCGGGACGGGGGGCCGTCCCCCGCCCGGCGCGGATCTCCCCAAGGTCAGGCGATCCGGTCAGGCCCGGAAGAACCGCTCCAGGATGGCGAGCGTCGCCTGCGGGTTCTCCTCGGCGACGAAATGGCCCGACGGGACGATCTCGAAGACCGTGCCGTCCGGCGCGAAGGTGCCGGTCCAGGCCTGCCGCACCGGGTCGATGCCGTTCTTGCCGACGAAGCGGTCGGCGACCAGCACCAGGACCGGGCCGGCGAGGCGGCGCCCTTCGGCGATGTCGGCCTCGTCGGCGGCCCGGTCGGGCCCGGCCCCGGCGCGGTAATCCTCGCAGCTCGCGTGGATGCGCTCGGGCACGTTCCAGCTCTGGCGGTAGAGGTCGAGGGCGCCGGGGGAGAAGGCGTCGAGGCTGCCGTCGCCGGTCCAGAGCCGCAGAAGCTCCTCGTAATAGGGGATCGGCGCCCGGCCGATCTCCTGCTCGGGGACGGGCGCCGGTTGCGCCAGGAACCGCCAATGCGGGTAGGCCCCGGGCTCGGATTCCATCGTCCGCCATTGCGAGACCGTGGGCACGATGTCGAGGAGGGCGAGCCGGTCGATCCGGCCCGGCTCGTCGAGGGCGAGGCGGTAGCCGACCCGGGCGCCGCGGTCATGGCCGATCAGGCCGAAGCGGACATGGCCCAGCCGCTCCATCACGGCGACCACCTCGCGGCCCATCTGCCGCTTCGCATAGGCCTCGTGGCCGGCATCCCCGGCGGGCGCCGCCGACCAGCCGTAGCCCTTGAGGTCGAGGCAGATCACCCGATGCGTGCGGGCGAGCGCCGGGGCGATCCGGTGCCAGCAGGCATGGGTCTGGGGAAAGCCGTGCAGCAGCACCAGCGGCGGCGCCTCCTCGCGGCCGCCGGCCCGGGCGAAGAAGCGCCCCTCGGCCGTGTCGATCCAGTGAGAGGTGAAGCCGGGAAACAGGTCGGCGGGCATCGGGCGCTCCCCACGGTCTTCTCAAAGCGTGCTGTCAGGGCGGACCCCCGGGTAACGCGCCAATACCGCTCAGGTCTCCCGCGCCACCGCGCGCCAGCCGATGTCGCGGCGGCAGAAGCCCTCCGGCCAGTCGATCCGGTCGAGGGCGGCATAGGCCTTGGCTTGCGCCTCACGCACGTCGCGCCCGAGCGCCGTCACCGCCAGCACCCGGCCGCCATCGGCGACGAGCCGCGCGCCGTCGCGCTTGGTGCCGGCCTGGAACACCAGGGCGCCGGCAGCCTCGGCCGCCGCGAGGTCGCGGATCTCCGAGCCCTTGGCGACGGTGCCGGGATAACCGGGAGCCGCCATGATGACCGTCAGCGCCACCTCGTCGCGCCACTCCGGCGCCAAGCCCGACAGATCGCCGTCGGCGGCGGCTTCGAGCAGCGGCACGAGGTCGGAGACGAGGCGCGGCATCAGCACCTCGCATTCGGGGTCGCCGAAGCGGGTGTTGTACTCGATCAGCATCGGGCCCTCGGCCGTCAGCATCAGGCCGGCATAGAGGATGCCGGAGAACGGCGTGCCCCGCGCCCGCATCCCGTCGAGGGTCGGGCGAATGATCCGCTCCATCACCTCGGACTCGAGCGCGGGCGTCAGGACGGGAGCGGGGGAATAGGCGCCCATGCCGCCGGTATTCGGCCCCTTGTCGCCGTCATGGACGCGCTTGTGGTCCTGGGCGGTACCGAGCAGCACGGCGCGCGTGCCGTCGCAGAGGGCGAACAGGCTCGCCTCCTCGCCGATCATGCAGTCCTCGATCACCACCTCGGCGCCGGCGGCCCCGAGCCCGCCGCCGAGCATGCTCTCGACCGCGGCCTCGGCCTGGTCCAGGGTCTCGGCCACCACCACGCCCTTGCCGGCGGCGAGCCCGTCGGCCTTGACCACGACCGGAATGCTGCCGGCGCGGAGATGCGCCAGCGCCGGAGCGACCTCGCGGAAGCGCGCGAAGCCGGCGGTCGGGATCGAGAACTCCCGGCACAGCTCCTTGGTGAAGGCCTTCGACCCTTCGAGCTGCGCGGCCGCGGCGTTCGGCCCGAAAGCCCGGATGCCGGCCTCGGTGAGGGCGTCGACGAGGCCCGCCACCAGCGGCGCCTCGGGGCCGACCACCACGAAATCCACTCCCTCGCGCCGGCAGGCGGCGATCACCGCCGCGTGGTCGGTCACGTCGAGGGCGAGGTTGGTGCCGTGGGCGGCGGTGCCGGGATTGCCGGGGGCGATCAGCAGGCGGCGGCAGCGCGGGCTCTGGGACAGCTTCCAGGCGAGCGCGTGCTCGCGCCCGCCGGAGCCGATCAGCAAGAGGGTGAGGGGGTGCTGGTCGCGCATCGCCGGTTCCGGAAACGGTGGATCTGTCTCGCGCGACGGTTTACGGGCGCCGGCCGTCCGCAGCAACCGGGACTGATGCGCGGGGGCCACGGCCTGCCGCAAGGCTGGGGACCGCCCTTCCGCGGCCGGGCCCGAGCCGGTAGCGTCGCGCGCGATGTCGGCCTCCGCTCTCTCAACCCCGATCGCCAACGTGCCCGAATGGTCGGTCACCGAACTGGCGACCGCCCTCAAGCGCACCCTCGAGGATGCGTTCGGGCATGTGCGCCTCAAGGGCGAGATCTCGGGCTATCGCGGCCCGCACGGCTCCGGCCACGCCTATTTCAGCCTGAAGGACGGCGGCGCCAAGATCGACGCCGTGATCTGGAAGGGCACGATGCTGCGGCTGCGCCACAAGCCCAAGGAGGGGCTCGAGGTCGTGGTCACCGGGCGGATCACCACCTATCCGGGCAAGTCCGCCTACCAGATCGTGGTCGATTCGCTCGAACCCGCCGGGGCCGGCGCCTGGATGGCGCTCCTGGAGGAGCGCCGGCGCGTGCTGGCCGCCGAAGGCCTGTTCGACGCCGCCCGCAAGCGGCCGGTGCCGTACTTGCCGCTCGTCGTCGGCGTCGTCACCTCGCCGACCGGGGCGGTGATTCGCGACATCCTGCACCGTCTCGCCGACCGGTTCCCGCGTCCCGTCCTGGTCTGGCCGGTGCGGGTGCAGGGGGAGGGCGCGGCCGAGGAGATCGCGGCGGCGATCCACGGCTTCAACGCGCTCGAGCCCGGCGGCGCGATCCCGCGGCCGGACGTGCTGATCGTCGCCCGCGGCGGCGGCTCGATCGAGGATCTGTGGTGCTTCAACGAGGAGATCGTGGTCCGCGCCGCCGCGGCGAGCGTGATCCCGCTGATCTCCGCCGTCGGCCACGAGACCGACGTCACCCTGATCGACCACGCCGCCGACCGGCGCGCGCCGACCCCGACCGGCGCGGCCGAGATGGCGGTGCCGGTGCTGCACGAGTTGCTGGCCGACCTCGATTCCCTGAGCCGGCGCCATGCCGGCGCGCTCTCGCGCCTCGTCGAGCAGCGCCGGGGTGAGCTGCGCGGCCTCGCCCGCGCCCTGCCGGGGCCTGAGGCGCTGCTGGCCCAGAAGCGCCAGCGCCTCGACCTCGCGGAAGCCCGCCTGGCGCCTGCGCTCGCCGCCAATGCCCGCGATGCGCAAAGCCGCCTCAACCGGGCACTCCAGGGGCTCGCCCGCAACCCGCCCTCCCTGCGGCTGGCGCGGGCCCGCGAGCGCCTGGCGGCGATCGACCACCGCCCGCGTCACGCCCTGGAGCGGGTGCTGGCGGTGCAGGGCGAGCGGCTGAGCGGCGTGTCGCGCCGGCTCGACCGGGCGCCGGGTCAGGGGTTGGAGCGCCTGGCCGCGCGCCTGTCGCGGGCGACCGCCCTGTTTTCCAGCCTCAACTACCGCTCGGTGCTGGCCCGCGGCTACGCGCTGGTGCTCGACGGCTCGGGCAAGCCGGTCGGCTCGGCGGAGGCGGCGCGGGCCGCCGGCCGGCTGACGGTCGAGTTCGCGGACGGACGGGTGGCGGCCTCCGTCGATGGCGCGGCCGCGCCCGAGACGCCGCCCGAGCCGGCCCGGCCGGCGCCGCGCCGGGCGGCGAAGCGCAAGGAGCCGGGGGCGGAGACGAAAAAGGCGCCCGTGGCGGGCGCCGTGCAGGGATCGCTGTTCGAGAGCTGACCGGCTTCAAAAGCTGGCACCCCGAACCCTCCCCCCTCTGCGGGGGAGGGTGGCGCGGGAGAGGGGCAGCGCGACGGTGCCAGGTATGGCGCCCCCGGAGCGCTCGCGACCTCCTCGGAAGCGGCGTCCCCTGTCCCGGCTCGCTCCGATCGCCACCCTCCCCCGCAGAGGGGGGGAGGGTTCATGCGCGCGGCCGCGGCGATCGTCTCGAGCTGGCTCCTCAATACTCGTCGTCGTCCTCGTCCTCCCCGCCCTTCCGCATCGGCTTGAGGCGGGCGAAAACCGAATCGGCGTCCAGGCGCTCGTCGCGGCCGGGGCGGCGGTCGGCGTCGTGATCCTCGGGCTCGGGCAGGACCGAGAGCTCGGGCGGCATCAGGGTGGCGCCGCCTTCGGCGGACTCGACCAGCGGACGGTCCTTCGCGGCACGCTGGACTTCGAAATCGAGGTCGATCTGCGAGCACAGGCCGAGGGTCACCGGGTCCATCGGCTGCAGCGAGCCGGAATTCCAGTGGGTGCGCTCCCGGATCTGCTGGATCGTCGACTTGGTGGTGCCGACGAGGCGCATCACCTGCGCGTCCTTCAGCTCCGGGTGGTTGCGCAGCAGCCACAGGATGGCGTTCGGCCGGTCCTGGCGGCGCGACAGCGGGGTGTAGCGCGGGCCCTTGGTGCGCTTGACCTCGGGCAGCTTCACCTTCGACACCGCGACCTTCATGCGGTGGTTCGGATTGACCTGCGCCCGCTCGATCTCCTCGCGGGTGAGCTGGCCGGTCGAGACCGGGTCCAGGCCCTTGATGCCGGCCGCCACCTCGCCGTCGGCGATGCCCTTCACCTCGAGCGGGTGGAGCTTGCAGAAATCGGCGATCTGATCGAAGGACAGCGACGTATTCTCGACGAGCCACACGGCCGTCGCCTTCGGCATCAACGGTCCCTGGGACATTCCACACCTCCTCGGGCGTTCCGGCATTTCGCGGAACGCGGCCTGCCGCTCATCCGGGAAGCGGCCAGTCAAACACGGGCCCCTCGGCGGCGACAGGGCGCCCGGGGCGGAACCGGGAGGTCCCGCCGGCGTCCCGGGATATCAGGACGGCCTGTCTCACGCTGTGAGGGAATCGTCCGTTATATAGGCGCGTCGCAGGCCCGGCGCAAACCGCTTTCGCGGGCCCTGCCGCCTCGTTGCAGGCAAAGATGTCGTTGCTTGAAGCTCGAACGGCCCGCCGGCGGGAGACCGGCGGGCTCGCATCGGTCGGGGGGGTCGCTCAGACGAACAGGCTCGAGACGCTCGACTCCTCGGCGGTGCGCCCGATCGCCTCGCCGAGCAGCGGCGCGATGGTGACGACCCGGATGTTGCGGGCGAGCTTCACCGCCGCGGTCGGCTGGATCGAGTCGGTGATCACCAGCTCCTTGAGCTTCGAGGAGGCGATGCGCGACACCGCGCCCCCCGAGAGCACGCCGTGGGTGATGTAGGCCGAGACGTCCTTGGCGCCCTTGGCGAGGAGGGCCTCGGCGGCGTTGACGAGCGTGCCGCCCGAATCGACGATGTCGTCGACGAGGATGCAGGAGCGGCCCTCGACCTCGCCGATGATGTTCATCACCTCGGACTCGCCGGGACGGTCGCGGCGCTTGTCGACGATGGCGAGCGGCGCGTCGATGCGCTTGGCGAGCGCCCGGGCGCGGACCACGCCGCCGACGTCGGGCGACACCACCATCATGTCCGCGGGATCCATCCGCTCCTTGATGTCCCGCACCATCACGGGGGCGGAGAACAGGTTGTCGGTCGGGATGTCGAAGAAGCCCTGGATCTGGCCGGCATGCAGATCGAGGGTCATCACCCGGTCGGCGCCGGCCTCGGTGATGAGGTTGGCCACCAGCTTGGCCGAGATCGGGGTCCGGCCGGAGGTCCGCCGGTCCTGGCGGGCATAGCCGAAATACGGGATCACGGCGGTGATCCGCCGCGCCGAGGAGCGCCGCGCGGCGTCGATCATGATGAGCAGTTCCATCAGGTGATCGTTGGCCGGGAACGAGGTCGACTGGACGATGTAGACGTCCTCGCCGCGCACGTTCTCCTGGAGCTCGACGAAGATCTCCATGTCGGCGAAGCGGCGCACCGAGCAGACCGCCAGCGGCTTCTCGAGATAGGCCGCGATCGCCTCGGCCAGCGGGCGGCTCGCATTGCCGGCGACGATCTTGATCGAGGATTTCATCGTGCTTCCATCGTGGCCCGCGCCGAGAGCCCCGGCGCTGCCGCGCGGTCGGGAACCGCGCGCGCCGGGGTGAGGGGAGGATCGCATCGAGCTTCGCGCGATTGCGGGCCCCTCGCGCGACGATGCTCTCGTGTGACGGGCGAGGCTCTTAGCAGTGCCGGGATACCGTCACAATGCTTTCATGCGCGCGGAATCGCGAGGCGCCACCGGCATTCACCCGCACGGTGACTGCATCGTTACGCAGGGCGCCTGCGTTTCAGGGCTGCAGCAGCCGGTGGAGATGCACGATGAAGTAGCGGGTCTGGGCGCTGTCCACGGTCTGCTGCGCCTTGGCCTTCCAGGCCATGGCGGCGCTGGCATAGTCGGGGAAGATGCCGACGACGTCGAGCTTCGAGAGGTCGCGGAAGGTGACGCTGTCGAGGTCGGTCAGCTCGCCCCCGAACACCAGGTGGAGAAGCTGCTTTGGCTCCTGCGACGTCGCAGGGTTGTTGCCCGGATTGCTCATGCGCATCGTCTCCGCGTGCCGCCATGATGCCGCTCCGCGGTCCGGCGGGACGGCGCCTGCCCGGTGGACAGGCGCCGAGCGGCGTCGCAAACGCCGGGCGCCGCGTCAAGCCGGATCATGGTGCGGTGCACCCGCGCCCGCGTTCCGGCCGCCCCCCGACGCTCCAGGCGGCGTCGGGGGGCGGCAAAGCCGCCGTCAGGCGGCGTCGAGGGGCGGCAAAGCCGCCGTCAGGCGGCGTCGAGGGGCGGCAAAGCCGCCGTCAGGCGGCGTCGAGGGGCGGCAAAGCCGCCGTCAGGCGGCGTCGAGGGTCGGGTAGTCGATGTAGCCCTCCGGACCCTGGCTGTACCAGGTCTTGTAATTGTCCTTGGCGAGGGGCGCGCCCTGGGCGATCCGCTCCGGCAGGTCGGGATTGGCGATGAAGGTGCGGCCGAACGCGATCGCGTCGGCATGCCCCTCGTCGAGGGCGGCCTGCGCCTTCGGACCGTCATAGTCGGAGTTCAGCACCAGCGGCCCGCGGAACGCGGCCTTGATGGCGGGCGCCACCGGCGGCCGGGCGGCCTTGCCGAAGGTGCCGTTGGGCCCGGGCTCGCGCAGCTCCAGGAAGGCGACGCCGACCTGCGACAGGGCGGCGGCGGCGGCCGGGAACAGCGTCTCGGGATCGGGATCGTCGACGCCCTGGATCGGCTCGTTCGGCGACAGGCGCACCCCGGTCCGGTCGGCCCCGACGGTGTCGGCGACGGTGCGGGCGACCTCGGCGAGCAAGCGGATGCGGTTCTCCACCGGACCGCCGTAGCGGTCGTGGCGCAGGTTGGTGCCCGAGCGCAGGAACTGGTCGATCAGGTAGCCGTTCGCCGCGTGGATCTGGACCCCGTCGAACCCGGCCTCGATCGCGTTGCGGGCCGCCTTGGCGTAATCCTCGAGGAGCCGCGGGATCTCGTCCTCGCGCAACGGCCTTGCCTCGGCGTAGGGCTTCTTGCCGTCGTAGGTGTGGGCCTGGTCGGGTGCCGTGGTGGCCGACGCCGAGACGGGCTGGGCGCCGCCGAGGAAGTCCGGATGGACCACCCGGCCCATGTGCCAGAGCTGCGCGGCGATGCGGCCGCCGGCCTCGTGCACCGCGGCGACCACCGGCTTCCAAGCCTCGACCTGCTCAGATGACCACAGGCCCGGGGCGAAGGGCCAGCCGGTACCCTCCTGCGAGATGCCGGTGGCCTCGCTGATGATCAGGCCGGCGCCGGCGCGCTGGCGGTAATACTCGACCATGATCGGGGTCGGCACGTGGGCCCGGCTGGCGCGGCCGCGGGTCAGCGGCGCCATCAGGATGCGGTTCGGCGCCGCGATGGCGCCGAGCTGGATCGGGTCGAACAGGGACGGCACTTTTACTCTCTCCGGACTGTGGAGCCTCGGCTCGAAGGCCTAGTGCCCGGCGCGGCCGGGCGATGACGGTGACAGATGGGATGCCGGCGGAAGGATGCCAGATGGTGCAGTGCAGCGCGTGCCGTTGCGCACACACCCGGGCTTGCGCGGGACGCGACCGGCGCGTCGCCGCGCCGGGTGCGGGCCGCCGCCGACGATCGTTGACGCAATGCCCAGGTCTTGCTTATCGTCCGACAAGACAAGCCGCCTTGTTCGAGATTACTTGGCGCGATTTCCGCGAGACGGACAATGATGCAGCCGACCGGCAGATGGCGCACACTCGTAAATTCAGTCATTTCTGAGCATTCATTTCCCTCCGACGACATCATCGCGAAGATCCGGGAGGGCAAGCTCAATCGTCGGGACTATGTCTGGCAACCCGAATCCGGCATCGCCGAATGGACCCGGATCGAAGACACGGCGTTCTCGGCGTATTTCGACGAGCCGGTCGCAGTCCGACCGACCGCGCTCCCCGAGGGCGGGATCGTGCCGCGCCCGGCGATCCAGGGAGAGGCTCCCCGGGCCGGCTCGCCGTTCCCGGCCGCGGCCGATCCCGTCATCGGCGAACCGGTCTCCCGCATCGCGGCGGGTGCGGGGGCCGGCGAGGCCAAGGGCTCCGGCGACGCGCCGGCCGCCGAGGAGCCGACCTTCGCCCCGGTCGAGACCGGGACCGTGAAGCCGACCTACAACGAGGTCACCGGCTGGGGCTTCGTGCGGATCGAGGGCAAGCCCGACCTCTACTTCAAGATCAAGGGCGGCCCCTGCGTGGTGAAGCCGGGCCCGCACCCCCTCGCGGCCGGCAGCACGGTCACCGCCACGGTGGAGCGGGGCGGGGACGGGCGCTACTTCGCGACCTCGCTGCACGTCGACGCGCCGGCCCCCGCCCTGACGCCGGAGGAGCTGCAGGCGCGCCAGGAGCAGGGCGCCCGGGTGATCCAGGCACTGATGGAGCAGGCGCCGCCCGGCGTCTGGTTCACGCGCTGGTCCAACATCAAGATCAACGTCGCCGACAAGCGCAACCATAACGATGCGACCGTGCGCGGCCTCGCCCACATGGCCCTGGAGGAGGAGTGGAGCTTCAGCCATTCGCGCGATGCGCACCTCATCCTCCGGCAATACCTGAAATACACTTTCGTCCGGCTCGCCCGGGAGAACAAGATCCTGTATTCCGGGCCCTACGCCGCGTTCGATACCGGCCTGCTCGACAAGTTCTACGAGCCGATCTTCTGCCTGTGCGAGTACAACGAGGACGGAAACCGGTACAGCCACATCAATTTCTGCGTCGCCGGACAGGGACCGGCGGGCAAGCGGCTGATCTCGGTCTTCCCGGAACGGCCGGCGACCGCGCGCTACCTGACGCGGCTCGACGAGGTCATGTTCGATCCCGCCTGCCCCGTCACCGTGCAGTGGAGCCACATCGTCGAGGATGCGATCGAGCGCGGCCGCTTCCCACTCGCCTTCCTCCAGCGTTACGCCCCGGCCGGCTTTCGCGAACGGCTGAACGACCGGGCGGACGAGGCGTGGATGCGCGACTACGTGCGGGCGCTCACCGGCGACATCCAGGCGCACCGCGCCGTGGTCAGCCATGTCGGCGCGGCGATCGAGGCGGCGCGGAAGCGCGTGCGCTGGGACTACAAGACCGCCCTGCCGATCTACTACCCGGCCGAGAACGCGACGAGCTTCATCCTGCCGCTCGCGCTCCGGCCCGACGGGCGGCCGGACCTCGCCCTGGTGGCCCGGCGGGTGAACCCGAACGAGTATTACGGCGTCACCGTCTACACCCTCGAGATGGCTTACCTGGCGGCCCGGCTGATCGGGCCGCTCGCCGGGGCCGGCTGGCTCACCCCGCGGATCGAGGAGGCGACGAGCCTCCTCAGCTATACCGGCGATCTCACGCTGTAGGCGCCAGTCCGCGCGGCGTCGCCGTTCCATGAAACGCAACGGCGCACACCACTCCCCGTCATCCCAGGGCCGCGCAGCGGAGCCCGGGATGACAACGTGGGTCTTGGTTCAGTCGGCCCCCCCCCCGCTCACGACTTGTCCATCTTCTCCTTGGCGTCGGACACCGCCTTCATGCAGCCGGCCTCGTCGCCCTTCTTGTCGAGCTCGCGGGCGCGGTTGAGGCTGGCGCGGGCCTCCATCACGCCGGTGCCGCCGCCGCTCGCCCGGGCGACGTCGGCGGTGGCCTGCGTCTCGGCCGAGCCCGGGGCCGGGCCCTTCGGCAGGTTGGACGGGCTGGTGCCCTTCTCGGTCGCCGCCTCGGCCTGGGCCTCGCGGCGCGACGCCACCTCCTTGCCGCCGCTCGACGCCGCGATGGTCTCGCGGCCCTGCTCGGTCAGGCGCGGCTCCAGCGCCGAGATCTCGGTGCCGCAGGCGCCGGCATAGGCGGGCCCGGCGAGGCCGGCGAGGAGGCCGGCGGCGAGGATGAGCTTCATGGCGTGTCTCTCCCGGTCATGACTCTTGCACCCGAACCTCAGCCCGGATGGCTCTCGTCCGCGAACACCCGCCCGGGGGGAGGGGTTCCGGCGGGAGCGCGAGACGATCCGGAAAAAAAGGGACCGCCCCCGGCGGGAGGCGGTCCCTCGTCTTGCATCCCGCGGGGCGCGACACGCCCCGCGGACCCATCCTCACGCGCTCAGCTTGTCGCGCATCGGCAGCTGGCGGATGCGCCGGCCGGTCGCCGCGAAGATCGCGTTGGCGATGGCCGGCGCCACCGGCGGCACGCCGGGCTCGCCGACGCCGCCGAGCGGCTTGTCCCAGGACCCGCCCTGGACGAGGTGCACGTTGATGATCTTGGGCGCCTCGTTGATCCGGGTCAGCTCGTAGGTGTCGTAGTTGTCCTGGACGGCGCGGCCGTTCTTGAAGGTGATCTGGGCCGTGAGCGCGAGGCCCATGCCCATCACCACCGCACCCTCGAGCTGCGAGCGCACCCGCTCCGGGTTGACCTGCTGGCCGCTGTCGATGGCGATGTCGACCCGCTGGACGGTGACCTCGCCCTTCGGCCCGACCTCGACCTCGGCGACGGCCGCCGTGTAGGTCACGAAGCTGTAATGCGCCGCGATGCCGAGGCCGCGGCCCTTCTCCACCTTGCGGCCCCAGCCGGCGCCCTGCGCCACCGCCTCGATCACGTTGCGCAGGCGCCCGGTGTCGTAGGGGTAGCGCGAGGGATCCTCGCCGTAGTTCCAGGCATCTCCGATCTTGACCGGATCGATGATCCGGGCCGGGCCGATCACGTCGAGGAGGTAGTCCTTCGGGTCGCGGCCGGCCATGTGGGCGAGCTCGTCCAGGAACGACTGCACCGCGAAGGCCCGCGGGATGTTCGACACCGAGCGGAACCAGCCGATGCGGACATGGGCGTCGGCGGGCGGGTTCTCCATCCGCATGTTGGGGATGTTGAACGGCACGTTGACGAGGCCCATCCCGAGCTCGATCGGGATCTGCTCCTTGGCGCCGGCGACGAAGGTCGAGCCGATGGTCGGGGCGGCACTGCGGTGCAGCCAGGCGATCGGCATGCCCTTGTCGTCGAGGCCGGCCTCCAGCCGCTCGACCGAGACGGTGTGGTAGTAGCCGTGATGAAGGTCGTCCTCGCGGGTCCAGGTCATCTTGACCGGGGCACCGTCCATCGCCTTCGAGCAGAGCGCGGCCTCGACGAAGTAGTCGGGCTTCGACTTGCGGCCGAAGCCGCCGCCGAGCAGCGTCACGTTGACCGTGACGGTCTTCGGGTCGACCCCGAGGCGCTTGGCGATGCGGTCGCGGGCGGCCTGGGGCGACTGCACGCAGCCCCACGCCTCGATCGCGCCGTCCTTGGCGATCCTGACGGTCGCGGCCGGCGGCTCCATCGGGGCCTGGACGAGGTGCGGGATGTAGTACTCGGCCTCGAGGCGCTTGACCGCCTTCTTCATCGCCGCGTCGACGTCGCCTTCCTGGCGCACCACCTTGCCGGGCTTGCGCACGGCCTGTTCCAGGGCGGCCCGGTAGGCGTCCGAGTCGTAGCTGGCGTTCGGCCCGTCCTCGAAGGTGGGATTGAGCGCCTCGCGGCCCTTGATCGCCGCCCAGGTGTTGCGGGCGATGACCGCGACGCCGCCGGTCGGCATGAACTCGTAGGGCGGGGCCGGCGGATCGATGGTCACGACCTTGACGACGCCCGGCACCTTCATGGCGGCGGCTTCATCGAAGCTCTTGACCTTGCCGCCGAAGACCGGCGGGCGGGCGACCACGGCGTAGAGCATCCCCTCGACGCGGGTGTCGAGGCCGTACTGCGCCTTGCCGGTGGTGATGCCGACATTGTCGATGAGGCCGACGCGGCCCTTGCCGATATAGCGGAAGGCCGACGGGTCCTTGAGCTTGACCGATGCGCGGTCCGGCACCGGCACGGATGCCGCGGCCTGCGCCACCTCGCCGAAGCCGATCCGGCGGCCGGACTTGGCGTGGACGAGGGCGTGGTTCTCGGCCGCGACCTCCCCGGCCGGCACGTTCCACTGCTTGGCGGCGGCCTCGACCAGCATCGCGCGGGCGGCGGCACCGGCGCGGCGCAGCGGCATGAAGAAGTGCCGGAGCGAGCGCGAACCGTCGGTGTCCTGGTTGCCGAAGCGCTCCTCGTCGCCATGCGCCTGGGTCACCTTGACCTTGGCCCAGTCGGCGTCGAGCTCGTCGGCGATGACGAGCGCCACCGAGGTGCGCACGCCCTGACCCATCTCGGCGCGGGTGCAGGTCACCGTCACGGTGCCGTCCGGGGCGATCGCGACGAACAGGGTCGGGTCGTCGCGCCAGCCATGCGGCATGCCGTCGGCACCGAATCCCTTCTCGGCCGCCTGCACGCCTTGGGGTTTCAGCGACAGGGCGAGCACCAGGGCGCCGGCGCCCGCCAGAAGCCCGCGGCGGCTGAGCTGGCCGGGGGACACCTTGGCGACGACGGAGTCCGGCTCGTCGGCCGGGGCGGCCTTGAGGAAGGAGGAGAGGTCGTGAATCACAGGCGATCTCCCTGGCCGGCCTTCGGGGTCAGCCCCGCCGCCTGCTTGATGGCGGCGCGGATGCGCGGATAGGTGCCGCACCGGCACAGGTTGCCGCTCATCGTGTTGTCGATGTCGGCATCGGTCGGCTTCGGGGTCTCCTTGAGGAGGGCGGCCGCCTGCATGATCTGCCCGGTCTGGCAGTAGCCGCACTGCGCCACGTTCAGCTCGCGCCAGGCCGCCTGGACCGGGTGGTTGCCGTCCGGCGACAGGCCCTCGATCGTGACGATCGGCTGACCGTCGGCGGCCGAGACCGCGGTCTGGCAGGCGCGCACCGCGGTGCCGCCGACATGGATGGTGCAGGCACCGCAGGCCGCGACGCCGCAGCCGAACTTGGTGCCCGTCAGGCCGAGCTCGTCCCGCAGGTACCACAGCAGCGGCATCTCGGGATCGCCGTCGAAGCGGCGCTCCTCCCCGTTCACGTTGAGCTTGATCATCGTCGCCCTCCGGCTTCGGGAGGTGTCGGGGCGCCCCGCGGACACGATTCCGGTCGCGGCACCCACCCTCCCTCTGGTTCAGTCGATTCTGCACTCAAGTCTCAGGCGCCGCGGCCCCGCCCGGGCCCGCGCCTCGTTCCTCCCTCAACGCCGCGCGCGGCGTGCCGTCTTGCTTGCTTGGGCGGCCGGGTCCCCGACGGGCCGGTCCACCTTGGCCCGAACATGAGAATGGTTTCAGGCTAGGAATGGGTAACCCGGACCGGCGCATGGGGGCAAGACGGGCGCGGGAAACACTGGCAATCACGGTGCGGTGATCGCACCGGCGCCGCAACGCCTTGCCGCGGGGCGGATTTTCCTGTATCGGCCCAACCTCCGGTGGTCCGATACCGGGATGCCGCATGCCGGGCGACGAGCCTGGCCCCGCGCGCTCCGGCCGGGACACCCGGAACACACGTTTTCGCCCGTCGATCACGCGCCGGCCCGCGCCCCGTTTCGGGGAGCGGCGGTTCCGAGGAAGTTCGGAACTCCGGCGGGCGGAAGCGGCCCGTTGATACGAGCCGCCGGCGCCGTCCCCCCGGATAGGGTGGGACGAAAGGGAGCATAGATGTCCGCAGGTTTGCAAGGCGCCGCGTCGAGCCGCGAGGATTTCGCCGCCCTCCTGGAAGAGTCGTTCCGGGAGCACGAGATCACGGAAGGCTCCGTGGTCAAGGGTCGGGTGGTGGCGATCGAGAAGGACGTCGCCGTCATCGACATCGGGGCCAAGACCGAGGGCCGCGTCGCCCTCAAGGAGTTCACGGGCCCCGGCCGTGACCAGCCGATCACCGTCGGCGACGAGGTCGAGGTCTACGTCGACCGCATCGAGAACGCGCTGGGCGAAGCCGTCATCTCGCGCGACAAGGCGCGCCGCGAGGAGAGCTGGGTCAAGCTCGAGAAGGCGTTCGAGAACAACGAGCGCGTCAGCGGCACGATCTTCAACCAGGTCAAGGGCGGCTATACCGTCGACCTCGACGGCGCCGTGGCGTTCCTGCCGCGCTCGCAGGTCGACATCCGCCCGGTTCGCGACGTCACCCCGCTGATGGGCACGCCGCAGCCGTTCCAGATCCTCAAGATGGATCGCCGCCGCGGCAACATCGTGGTGTCGCGCCGCACCGTGCTCGAGGAGAGCCGGGCCGAGCAGCGCTCCGAGCTGGTGGCCAACCTCGAAGAGGGTCAGGTCATCGACGGCGTGGTCAAGAACATCACCGAGTACGGTGCGTTCGTCGACCTCGGCGGCATCGACGGCCTGCTGCACGTCACCGACATGGCGTGGCGCCGCGTCAACCACCCGTCCGAGGTGGTCAACATCGGTCAGACCGTCAAGGTCAAGATCATCAAGATCAACCACGAGACGCACCGCATCTCGCTCGGCATCAAGCAGCTCCTGGCCGACCCGTGGGAGGGCATCGCCGCCCGCTACCCGGTCAACGCCAAGCTCAAGGGCCGCGTGACCAACATCACCGATTACGGCGCCTTCGTGGAGCTGGAGCCGGGGATCGAGGGCCTGATCCACGTCTCGGAGATGAGCTGGACCAAGAAGAACGTCCATCCGGGCAAGATCGTCTCCACCTCCCAGGAGGTCGAGGTTCAGATCCTGGAGGTCGATCCGGTCAAGCGCCGCATCTCGCTCGGCCTGAAGCAGACCCTGCAGAACCCGTGGGAGGCCTTTTCCGAGAAGCACCCGCCGGGCACCGAGGTCGAGGGCGAGGTCAAGAACAAGACCGAGTTCGGTCTGTTCATCGGCCTCGAGGGCGACGTCGACGGCATGGTCCACCTCTCGGACCTCGACTGGAACCGTCCGGGCGAGCAGGTCATCGACGAGTTCAAGAAGGGCGACGTGGTGCGCGCCCAGGTTCTCGACGTCGACGTCGAGAAGGAGCGCATCTCGCTCGGCATCAAGCAGCTCGCCGGCGACCCCTTCGCCGATGCCGGTGACGGCATCCGCAAGGGCCAGGTCGTCACCTGCGAGGTGCTCGAGGTCAAGGACTCGGGCATCGAGGTCAAGATCGTCGATTCCGACCTCCAGGCCTTCATCCGCCGCGCCGACCTCGCCCGCGAGCGCAACGACCAGCGCCCCGAGCGCTTCGCCGCCGGCGAGAAGCTCGATGCCCGCGTGACGCAGTTCGACCGCAAGGCCCGCCGCGTCCAGCTCTCCATCAAGGCCCTCGAGATGGCCGAGGAGAAGGAGGCGATCGCCCAGTACGGTTCGGCCGATTCGGGCGCCTCGCTCGGCGACATCCTCGGCGCGGCCCTCAAGGCCCGCCAGGGCGACAAGAAGTAAGGGATCCGCCCGGGCCTCCCGGCCCGGGCACCTCGACGAGACCGAACGCCCGCGCAGGCCCCCCTGCGCGGGCGTTCTCGCGTCCGCATCACCCGATGGAGGATGGAAATGCCGCCAATCCCGCTCTTGCCGCTGCGCGACGGCCGGGGGTAGAACACCCCGGGAGCGAGTTGCGCCAATGACTTGCAGGCTTGCGGCCTGCGGCGAGGGCACCTCGGAGGTCACACCAGGATACGGGCGCCGCATGGCCATCGATGCCGAACTTCTCCTCGACCGGCGTGCCTTGCGCCGGAAGCTGTCCGTGTGGCGCGCGATCGGGGTCGGGGCGCTGATCGTCGCCGCCGGCGCCGTCGGCTGGCGGGCGGCCGGGGGCAGGGGGCTGTCCGCCGTCACGCCGCAGATCGCCCGCATCAGCATCGACGGCTTCATCGCCGGCAGCGAGAAGACCCGCGAGCTGATGAAGCGCGTCGGCGATTCGAGCGCCGTCTCGGGCGTCGTGGTCTCGATCAACTCGCCGGGCGGCACCACCACCGGCTCGGAAGAGCTCTTCCGCAACCTGCGGGCGCTGGCCGAGAAGAAGCCGATCGTCGCCTTCGTCGACGGCACCGCGGCCTCGGGCGCCTACATCACGGCGATCGCCGCCGACCATATCGTGGCGCGCGAGACCTCGCTCGTCGGCTCGATCGGCGTGCTGTTCCAATACCCGGAGGTGTCCGGCCTCCTCGACAAGATCGGCGTGAAGGTCGACGAGGTGAAGTCCTCGCCGCTCAAGGCGGAGCCGAGCGGCTTCCACCCGACCCCGCCGGAGGCCCGCGCCGCCCTCCAGGCGATCGTCGGCGACACCTACGGCTGGTTCAAGGACCTGGTGGCCGAGCGCCGCAAGATGAACCCCGACCAGATCAAGACGGTGGCGGACGGGCGGGTGTTCAGCGGCCGGCAGAGTGTGCCGCTCGGCCTGATCGACGAAACCGGCAGCGAGCGACAGGCCATCGCCTGGCTCGAGCGCGAGAAGGGCATCCCCAAGAACCTGCCGGTGCGGGACTGGAAGCCGCGCTCCGACAACCGCTTCGGCCTGTTCTCGGCCGCGGCGGCCGGCGCCGGCCTGCTGGGATACGACGACCTCGCCGCGCGGCTGCGGCAGGCCGGGGACGAGACGGCGAGCCTGACCCAGGGCGGCCTGCTCGCGGTCTGGCGCCCATAAGGCCAGACGCCCCGCGCCTCCTTCCCGGCCAGCCCCGCCTCTCCCGAGACCGTACCGACCATGATCAAGTCCGAGCTGGTGCTCAAGATCGCCGAGCAGAACCCGCATCTGTATCAGCGCGACGTCGAGAACATCGTCAACGCCATCCTCGACACCATCGCCGACGCGCTCGCGCGGGGCGACCGGGTCGAGCTGCGCGGCTTCGGCGCCTTCTCGGTCAAGCGGCGGGAGGCGCGGCGCGGCCGCAACCCGCGCACCGGCGCCGCCGTGGCGGTGGCCGAGAAGGCGATCCCGGTATTCAAGACCGGCAAGGAGATGCGCCTGCGCCTGAACGCCGCCGGGATCGGCGCCGACGAGCCGAGCCGGGCCGAGGCCGCCGTGAGCTGACGCCGAATCGATGGCGTCGAGCCGGTCCTGACGCACCGTCGCCACTGGCGCTCGAACGCCGGCGCGTTACAACTTTGCCCGCGGGGCTCCGTCCGGCGGCCCCGCTTCCCTCCGCATCACCGACGAAAGACCGGGTTTCCCGATGATCCGCTTCCTCAAGGGCCTGATCCTGCTGCCCATCGCGATCGTGGTCGTGCTGCTGGCGGTGGCCAACCGCCAGCCGGTGATGCTGTCCTTCGATCCGTTCACCGACGGGACGCCGGCCTTCAGCCTGCAATTGCCGCTCTACGCGCTGATCTTCGCCGCGGTGGCGCTCGGCGTCGTCGTCGGCGGCGTCGGCTCCTGGCTCGGCCAGGGCGACAACCGCCGCGACCGCCGCGCCAAGGGCCGCGAGCTCAACCGCCTGCGCGGCGAGACCGAGCGCCTGCGCCAGACCGTCGCCGCCACCACCCCGACCGTCGGCCGCACCGCGCTCCCGGCCCCGGTCAGCCGGGCCTGACCATGCGGTGGATCGGCGAGGGCGAGATCGATGCGGCCCTGACCCCGGCCCGCATGGTCGAGGCGCTGGCGACCGCGTTCCGGGCCGGCGCGACCGCGCCGACCCGCCATCACCACGCCATCGAGACCGCGCCGGACGGCGCCTCGCTCCTCCTGATGCCGGCCTGGACCGCCGACTATGTCGGCGTGAAGATCCTGACGCTGTTTCCGGGCAACCCGGCGAAGGGCCTCGAGACGATCCAGGGCGGGGTGCTCCTGTGCGACGGCCGCGACGGCCGGCCCCTGGCGCTCCTCGACGGCGCCCGCCTGACCCTGTGGCGCACCGCCGCCGCCTCGGCGCTGGCCGCCCGCCACCTCGCCCGGGACGATACCGCGCGAATGGTGATGGTGGGCTCCGGCGCCCTCGCCCCCGCGCTGATCCGCGCCCACGCCGCCGTCCGGCCGATCCGCGACGTCGCGATCTGGAACCGCCGGGCCGAGGGGGCGGCGCGCCTCGCCGCATCGCTCCGCGCCGAGGGCATCCCCGCCCGTCCGGTCACCGACCTCGCGGCGGCGGTCGGCGATGCGGACCTCGTCTCCTGCGCCACCCTGTCGACCGAACCGCTGGTGCGGGGCGCCTGGCTGCGGCCCGGCACCCATCTCGACCTCGTCGGCGCCTTCACGCCGACGATGCGCGAGGCCGACGACGAGGCCCTGCTGCGCGGGCCGGTCTACGTCGACACGCCCGACGCGCTCAAGAAGGGCGGCGACGTCGCGGTGGCGATCCAGTCCGGGGCGCTCGCGGCCGAGGCGGTTGCCGGCGATCTGACCGCCCTCTGCCGGGGCGAGGCGCACGGCCGCCGGAGCCCGCACGAGATCACCGTCTTCAAGTCGGTCGGCGCCGCGATCGAGGACCTCGCCGCCGCGGCGGCGGTGTGGGAGAGCCTGGCGCCGCCGGCCTGAGCCGGTTTGCGACCGCCGGATTCGACCCCGTCCGCGTCATCCCCGGGCCGCGACGCGGAACCCGCGATGGGAGGGAAATGGCGACGAGGCAGGCGTGCGAATCGCCCTTCCACCTCCCGCGCCACGTGCGGGACGAACCGGATCGGCCTATATGGAGCGGATGTCGCCCGCTCCTGCCCGAACCTGCCTCGTCAAGATCTGCGGCCTCAGCACGCCCGAGACGCTGGAGGCCGCGATCGCCGCCGGCGCCGACCAGATCGGCCTGGTCCATTTTCCCAAGAGCCCGCGCCACGTCGACCTCGCCCTCGGCGCCGCCCTGTCGCGGCAGGCCCGGGGCCGGACCGAGCGCGTCGTCCTGCTGGTCGACCCCGACGACGCTCTCGTCGATGCGGTGATCGAGGCGCTGGACCCGGACTGGCTCCAGCTCCACGGCCGTGAGAGCCCGGAGCGGGTCGCGGCCCTGCGCACCCGCATCGGACGCCCGGTGATGAAGGCGCTCGGCATCGCGACCGCCGACGACCTCGCCCGCGCGGCCGGCTACGCGACCAGCAGCGACCGGCTTCTCTACGACGCCAAGCCCGCGCCCGGCGCGGTTCTGCCGGGCGGCAACGGCCACGCCTTCGACTGGTCGCTGCTGGCGGGCGCCGGCCGCGACGACCCGTTCATGCTCTCGGGCGGCCTGACCTCCGAGACCGTCGCCGAGGCCGTCGCGATCACCGCCGCGCAGGCCGTCGACGTGTCGTCGGGCGTCGAGAGCGCCCCCGGCGTGAAGGACCCGGACCGCATCGCCGCCTTCGTGGCGGCGGCCAAAGCCGCCGCAGGCGGAGAGACGACCGCCGGGACGGCTGCGTCCGCAGCGCAAATTGCCCCAGCGGCGCGAAGGGCGTAAGGCCGCCGCCGAGGACGATGTTTCGCCCAAACCTTCCAGATGCAAGGGCTCCTGCCGTGACCGCTCCCCAGAATCCGAACTCGTTCCGCACCGGCCCCGACGAGCGCGGCCGCTTCGGCATCTTCGGCGGCCGCTTCGTGGCCGAGACCCTGATGCCCAACATCCTCGCTCTGGAAAAGGCCTATGCCGAGGCGAAGGCCGACCCGTCGTTCCAGGCCGAGATGACGAGCTACCTGACGCACTATGTCGGCCGGCCGAGCCCGCTCTACTACGCCGAGCGGCTCTCCGAGCATCTCGGCGGCGCGAAGATCTACTTCAAGCGTGAGGAGCTGAACCACACCGGCTCGCACAAGGTGAACAACGTGCTGGGCCAGATCCTGCTCGCCCGGCGCATGGGCAAGCCGCGGATCATCGCCGAGACGGGAGCGGGCCAGCATGGCGTCGCCACCGCGACGCTCTGTGCCCGGTTCGGCCTGAAATGCGTCGTTTACATGGGCGCGGTCGACGTGGAGCGGCAGAAGCCGAACGTGTTTCGGATGAAGATGCTCGGCGCCGAGGTGGTGCCGGTGGAATCCGGCACGCGCACCCTCAAGGACGCGATGAACGAGGCCCTCCGCGACTGGGTCACCAACGTCGCCGATACCTTCTACTGCATCGGCACGGTGGCGGGCCCGCATCCCTACCCGGCGATGGTGCGCGACTTCCAGTCGATCATCGGCATCGAGACCAAGGCGCAGATGCTGGAGCAGGAGGGCCGCCTGCCTGACTCGCTCGTCGCCTGCATCGGCGGCGGCTCGAACGCCATGGGGCTGTTCCATCCCTTCCTCGACGATCGCGAGGTCGCGATCTACGGCGTCGAGGCGGCCGGTCACGGCGTGTCGAGCGGCCTGCACGCCGCCTCGCTCTCCGGCGGCAAGCCGGGCGTGCTGCACGGCAACCGCACCTACCTGCTTGTGGACGGCGACGGCCAGATCGCCGATGCGCACTCGATCTCCGCCGGCCTCGACTATCCGGGCATCGGTCCCGAGCATGCCTGGCTGCACGAGATGGGCCGCGTCACCTACCTGTCGGCGACCGACAGCGAGACCCTGGAGGCGTTCCGGCTCTGCTCGCTGATGGAGGGCATCATCCCCGCCCTGGAGCCGGCCCACGCGCTCGCCAAGGTCAAGGAGCTCGCCCCCCGCCTGCCGCGCGACCACCTGATGGTCGTCAACCTCTCGGGCCGCGGCGACAAGGACATCCCCCAGGTCGCCGAGATCCTGGGCGACGCGCTCTGATTCCACCCAGCGCCTCGCTGTCGTGGCGAGGCGCAAAAAGGCCTGCGACGGTTCCTTGACAGGCCCGGCCACCTCCCCCTATATCCGCGCCACCGCAGAGCCGGACACGCACCGGCCACCGCGCGGCGGAGTAGCTCAGTTGGTCAGAGCAGAGGAATCATAATCCTTGTGTCGGGGGTTCAAATCCCTCCTCCGCTACCACTAAAACCCCACTAAGGGTTTCCGGCCGCCCTCGGGCTACTAAAGCTGTTAGGCGGCCTTTCACTTCGACCTCTATGCCTTGACGACGAGCGCCGGGCAGGACCGTGACGGTCTCGATAAGGCCTCGGAACGTCTGCACGAGATGGCGGCTTGCTTCGTCGGTCGCCCGTGCATGGTCGCTCAACCTCCCCGAGAGATCCTTGATCTGCGCCAGGTAGCTGGTGACGACGTTCTCCTCGATCGTGAGCAGGTTGGGCGTGTCGGACAGCTGGGCAAGCTCGATCTCCAGGGTCGCCTGCTCTGACTTGATCGTCGGCAAGCGCGCCGCAGCGTCGGCCTCGGTGACGAAGCCCTTTAGATAGCCACTCATCAACCGGGCGTGTTCCGCCTCCAGGGCCTTCAGCCGACTTTCGAGCTTGGCACGCTCACCGCCTGAGCCCGAAGCTAACCGCCGCCGAGCCTCGTTGTAGCGCGACACGTAGATATCGATCAGCCGGCGGTCCCGTAACGCCTCCTCCATGCCAGACACCACGGCCTGCTCGATCAGGGGCAGGTAGACGATGCGGCGGTTGTCGCAGCATCCACTTTCCCGCACAGCCGAGCATCGGACCCGCGTCTTGCCGGTGTGGTCCCGATCATGAACCGAGAGGCCAGAGCCGCACGCATGACAGCGTAGGAGGCCCGAGAGCAGGTAGGGCTGTCGCCGCACGAATTGCGGGTAGTCGTTGGTCCTAGTCGCCTTCACGGCCCGGACACGGTCCCACACATCATCAGACACGATGCGGAGGCGAGGGGCCTCGACGGCTTGCCACAGCTCCTTCGGGTTCGGTCGCGAGACGCGCCGGCCCGTATCGGGGTTCTTGAGCATCTGGACCTTGTTCCAGACGATCCGCCCCACATACAGCTCGTTGAAGACGAGCCCCGTTCCCCGTGCCGAGTTGCCATTGATGGTCGAGGCGTTCCAGTGACGGCCGCGGGGAGGGGGCACGCCTTCCCGGTTCAGGTCCGAGGCGATATCGCGAGGCTGGCGGCCGTTGGCGTACTCCGTGAGAACGCGCCGGACGATCGCCGCCTCGGCCTCATCGATAGCGAGTTCACCCCGTTGCCCGGGTACGGGTCGGTAGCCGTAGGCTCGGCCTCCGGCGTGCCGCCCGCTTCGGATGACGCCTGCCATACCCCGACGTACCTTCTTGGCGCCCTCCTCACGCTGCATTTGCCCAACCAAGCCGAAGAGGCCTGCCATGGTCGCATCCAGCTTGCCGCCGCTATGGACGGACCGGAGTTCGATCCCGAGAAAGGTGAAGCGGTCGAACAGATCGCCGGTGTCTCTCATGGACCGGGCGAGGCGGTCGGAATGCTCGACGATCACAGCATCAAAGGCGTGCTCCCGAGCCTGTGCCATGAGGCTGATCAGGCCATCGCGACCGAGGATCGAAGCGCCGGACTTGGCTCGATCGCAGTAGGTAGCGACGACAGCGAAACCCTCTCGTTGCGCGTAGGCCCGGCAGATCGCGACCTGATCCTCGACAGAGCGCTCGTTCTGGAGGTCCGTCGAGAACCGCGCATAGATCGCCGCTCGCTTCATTACCGCTTCGCCTTCATCGCTGGGTTTCGGCCGGCCAGAGCTGCGTGATGGTCACGCTGGGCTGCCGCGTCCGCAAGGGCTTCGACGAACCGGACGAGGTCGGGGTCGAGAGGAGCCAGGCTCCGCGCCCGACGTGTGTCGAGCTGGATCACCATGTGCGCTGCTCCCCGCTCCTTGCCGCGCCGTGCGCTTGGTTTTCCGGGGCGGCCGACGGCTGAAGAAGGAGCAGCGCGCAGGAAGCTCTATCCTGCTTCCACGTGCCGATAGTGTCATTTGTGCCGGTAGGGGCCTCACCGGATCGGTGTAGGCCGCGATCTCGGATGGTGGCAGCGATCGACATGCGACCCACTCTATATCCAGAACCCGTGCCGATAGCGTCATTAGTGCCGGTAGCCGGCTTGTCCGGGCGACACAGCCGGCGATCATGCACGGAGGCGAGTGTCCGTTTATGGCACTCGTTATACCGGGAGCGCGTGCCAATAGTGTCGTTGGTGCCGATAGGTTCGGTCAGGACGTTCGCGAAGAGTGCTGCCGGCACTAATGGCACTACCGGCACAGCGGGCCCTCCGAACCAAGTCGCCGCCGCGTCTGTCATGACAGCCTCGCGAACACAACCGGGTTGACCTGGTAGCGCTTCGCAGCCTTGCCCTTGGTGGGGCCGGCTCTCGTGAACCGAGGGCGGATCAGGTTGGCTTCCACCAAGCCGTCGCAGGCGCTGTTCATCTGATCGGCTTCGCGCAGCGGACCGCCGATCTCCCGCCTCAGGTCCCGGGCGACGAAGTCCGTCCGGCCGGTTCTGCGAAGGTGGCGCGCGAGATAAATCGCCTGGCGCTCCGCCGTCGGGATCGAGGCATCGCCGTAGACGCGCTCGGCCATGGGGATGAAGTAGGCCTGCAGCAGCTCCACGGCACACCGCATTGCCGATGCGCCTATCTCCTCCGGCTCGGCCTCCTGGCGGGCGCACCACCAGAGGTGATCGATCACGGTGGCGATACGGAGAGCGTGACCACGGGCCTTGCCAAGAGTGCCGGCGAAGAGGCCTGTCGCCTCGTGAGCACGACGGGCCATCTCCCGGGCGAACGCCTCCAAGATGTCTTCCGCCTCGCGCGTCAGGCGCAGCAGCTTCGGCTCGAGGTTGCCGAACCGATCAGCATCCATCGCCAAGCCAGTTAGCCGCGCGAAGGCCGCCTGCATCGGGCCGTCGTCATGCAACTCGCGCGCGAGGCGGAAATCCGGCGATGCATCGGGCCAGCACCACAGTAGCCGGGCTGCAAGGCCGTCGTCCGGGCCCTCGATGATGGCAGAGAGCCGTTCAGGCTGGATGCCGCCGAGCACCCCGACCGAGAGGTGCCGAATGTTGACCGGCTCAGGGTTCTTCACCCGATCCACCACGTAGGAGCGGCCGCCATACATCTCGATCGCGAAGGCTCGATCCGAACCGCCGGTGCTGTAGCGGTCGAGGCCACCGATGAAGCCGGAGAGTTCGTCGCGCACTAGGAGTAGGCCACGGGGCAGGCCGGCTGCCAGCATTCCCAGCTTCTCGGCCGTCACGTCGGCAACCCGGATGCGCGGCCGGATGGGTGCGGCGGGCTCGGCCGCGTCCCTCGGCTGCGGGGGCGGGTTCTCGCCAGCTTTGATCGCCGCCTTCACATCGGCCTTCCAGGCTTCGTTACGCGCCTCTGCGGCCTGCTTGCGGGTGGCAAAATCGGTCTGAACCTCGTCGAAGTCGGCGGCCATTAGATCCTCGGCATGGCGCACCAAGCCGAAGGCGGCATCCATGGACGGCGATTTGCTGGAGGAAGGCGCCCCGACCTCGGCGCACCAGAGGATCGGCGGCTCTGACCAAGTTGCACCGGCCAGCGGCCAGCGCACGTTCGCGATAGCGGCACCGGTACACGCCATGAGCGCAACGGCAACATAGTCGGGCGGAGCGCAGGCGCCGCGGGCCTTCATCTCCACCCAGTCGGCCCACGGCCCGAGAACGGTCAGCGGAAACGCTGGAGCAGGCCGGCGGCCCGTGCCCAGGTAAGAGATGTCGGCTTCGCCCCATGCGTCGGGGTCGTCTTGATCCTGGTAGGATGCGGGCGCGAACGGCGAGCGCTCGTAGGCCTCCGAGTCAGCCTCAATCGGATGCTTTCCGTTGAACGTCATGCCGGCGAGCCTCCCATGATAATGTCGTTCATGTCGCCGCCGGTGCGGGGACGTACGATTTCGACCGCACGGCCGGCTTCCACCCAGCGCAGACCGCAGGACTGGATCGCGGCGGCGTTGGCGCCCTTGGCGTCGGTCTCTCCGAGAACGGTCAGGCAACCGATGCCAGGCAGAACCGGGAAGGTGCTGATGGCGCCGACACTGCCCAGCGCCCATACGGGCTTGATCCCGAGTTGGCGGGCGGCAATGCCGGTCTCGATGCCCTCGCCGATGACGAGGCCGTGCGTGACCTCCGCATCGGCGTCGAGCTTGATGGCGGCACCGATCGCGCCGCCGTACATCTTCCGAGCCTCGGCGCCCTCGAACCGCTTGCGACCGTCATGCGCCAAAGCTGTCCGATGGATGCCTGTCGGCTCGTCGGTGTGCGCATCGCGAAACAGCGCGATCATCGCCGGTACGGTCCGATCACCCCAGGGGCAGATCGGGTGGAAGCGGAGCACCTCGCCGGCCAGGTCGGCGGGCAACTCGAGGCCGCGGTTGCGCAGGTAGGTCTCAACCAGGGTGCCGCGCGGGTCGTGAGCTGCGTTCCAGATCCGCAAGGCGCGCTGGCGCTTGGTGAGAGCTTCTGCCTCGGCTGCGGCCCTGGCCTTCTCCCGGACGGCGCTGCGGCGCGCGGTCTCGGCCGGATCGACGCTGATGCGTGTTCCGTCCTGCCAAGCAGGTAGCCCTAAGGCGTTCCGCACGTAGTCCCGGCACACCCCGAAGGGATCGCCCGCGAAAGAGTGAACCGTGAAGCGTTCGGGGGAGGCTGGGTTGATCCACACGGACATTGACCGGTCCGGGCGCGTGTGACCGGGGCCGGGAGCAAGTACGTGTCCCCGGCCGACGACTTCTCCGCCTAGTGCGCGGGCGATTGCGCGATCGTTGAGAAGGTCAGCCCCGAGCACTCGCCACCTCCTGAACAGAGAGGCGGCCGGCCCGGCGTACACGGCGCCAGACCGTGTGCCGGTCGCGAGAGCTGTCCGCGATCTCCCAGCCGAAGCCATAGGGTGGCCGGACGATGCTCGACCATGAGCCGTCGCTGTGATCGAGCTTGGCGTCGCGAGTGACGGCGTACTCGTAAAGGGAGTCATGCGCGGTCATTAGCGCGCCTCCGTCACTGAGAAGGCCGCGGCTGCCATGGCACGAGCGACGCTCTCGCTCACGGCGACACGGGCCAGGATCCTGCGCACTGCGAGATCCTGATCGTAATCGCGGTCGGATTTTGATTGCCCTTCGAGGGCTAACCCATTAAATACGGTCATGCAAGTTTAGACCTTTTCGGCCCCGCACGGCTTCCCGTGACGGGGCCGTCTTTTTGCGAAGCTGCTGCGAAGTGCCGGTAGGACTTTCCCTCCGACGGTGGAAGATCAGGCGGCGATGGGCTCGGGCTTGATGCCGAGCATTTCACGCAGCTTCGCGCTCGGGACACGGTATTGGCCGCCGACCTTGATGGATGGGATGTCTCCCGCTTCACGCGCCCGATAGGCTGCGTTCTTCCCGATCCCGAGCACGCGCGCAGCCAGCGCAACGTCCACGGTCGGCTCTGTCAGCACCTTAAGGATGTCGTCCGCGGCCACGGCTCGCTCCATCAGTTTGCGCCATGTTTTTATGGCGCAAACCGATGAAAGCTGAAGCCGGAACGGTTGTCAACTTACGCGAATGGGAATATGTGGGAAACACGGTGACAGAAGGGTACGCGGCATGGCCGAGGCTGAGAAAAAGGTGGCGAAGCGCACTGGCAGGCCGCCGAAGAACCCCGAGTTGGGGAAGCGCATCAACGTGATGTTCCGCCTCAACGAGGCGCGGCGTGATCAGCTTATGCGCGACGCTGAGCGGAACGGCCGCTCTATGAGCGAGGAAATAGAGTACCGTCTCGAAAGATCATATACAGACGTTGATGCCATATCTCGATATTTTGGTCGCCCCGAAACCGTTGAGTTGGCTTTAACTATAAGCTCTCTTTCTGATAGAATTGAAAAAGAAACGGGAAAGAAATGGTCAGAAGATAGTTATACTATGAAAATGTTTTATAGCGCCATAACGCGAATTATGCATCTTTATTTTGAGGAGCACAAAGGCGAATTACTATCTAAGCCGGAAATTGGTAAAAATCAGAAACTGCCGGCCGATCATCCGGGGTATTTTCTTGGAATGACATGCGCAGACGCGCTTTCATTAGCTATGGGGTTGGATACAAGCGTAAAGAAAAATTGGGATGAATTTATGAAGACGCGTCAGGACCAGACGCAAGCCAATAATTAGATAAACATTATAACGCATGCAAAATATGCATAGGTACGACTAAAATATCTATTTGATATGGCCAAATATAGAAACAAACAAAAAAAGAAAGTGATGACAAGTTAATTTTAGCCATTCACTTAAAGCGCAAGACAATATGGCCAGTTCATGCGTTAATCTCCTGAGAATTTCAGGAGGTTCGCGTGGCTCGTTGCAGGCTCCCGGCCCATATCTACATCCGTGTTGATCGAGATCTGCGCACTGCCTTGAACGAAAGCGCGCAGGCGTCTGGCGAGAACGTATCTGCCTTTGCTCGGCGCGCTCTTCGCGCGGCGCTATCCTCGCCTTCCGATCCTGACGGTCCCTCTCCCGCTGGCCCGGCCGCTGCAATGAGGAGGGCGGCTTGATGGTCAACATGCTGGTGGCCGAACTCGTCACACCGCAGGGCGCGACCGCACACGAGGTGGTCGCCTCGCGCGTCGCGCAGAACCCGGACAACGGCGCGCCTCCCGGCCTTCTGCGCTTCAGCCTCGACGATCCGTTTCCGGTCGTTGCGGGATTGATCCAGCAGCACACCGGGCGGTGGCTGGGGCCGCAAGCGACTTGGCTGCGGCTCTTCAGGATCGATCGCCCCGCGGGGCTCCTCGTGGCCCTGCACACGCCGACCCCTGCCGGGGAAGTTGATCTCGTTGTTGCTAGCGATCCCGGGGTGGTCTGCCGCTCGGCGCTGCGGGCGATCTGCGGGTGGGTATTCGGCGACGTTGGCGCGACGCGGCTCGTAGTTCGCATCCCGGCCGGCGCCTCGTGGCTGTCTGACTATGCTCGCCGCGCTGGCTTCGCGCATGAGGGCCGGAGCCGCGACTTCTTCGGCATCGGCGCTGACGCCGAGATCTGGGCGATGACGCGGCATTCCTGCCGCTGGCTGCCGCGCCCTCCACTGGCGATCCCGACAGTAGACACCTCTCCGCCCTCCAGCATCGCGAGGCATTGACGTGAGTATCCTAGACGCGATCACTGGCGGGGCTTACGAGCGCGCCGCCCGCAACAATCAGTTCGCTATTCAATCCGGGCTAAATCTTGGCGCTGACGCCCTGACGAACGCCTATGGGAACGCGCAAGGCTATCTCGGCGTCAACACGACCGGCGCCGGCCAGAACTCCCTGACGGCGCTTCAAGACAGCTATGGCACTTCCCGAACCGACCTGATGAACGGGTCTAATCAGGCACAAGCCTATCTCGGAAAGCTCGGCGATCAGTACGCGCACATGGTCCAGGGCGGTCAGAACGCCTTTGATCGGTACTTGGATGCCACGGGCGCCAACGGCCAAGCCGGATCGCAGGCGGCGGCTGCGGCTTTCCAGGCCAGCCCCGGCTATCAGTATGCGATGGATCAGGCTCTCGGGGCTGTGCAGCGCTCTGCTGCGGCTCGAGGCGGCTTGGCCGGCGGCAACGCGACGGCGGACATCCTGAACACCGCCAACGGTCTCGCGAGCCAGAGCTGGCAATCATACGTCAACAACCTTGGCAATGCCGCGCAATCCTATAATACCGGGCTCGCCGGTCAGGGCCAAGGATACGCCGCGCAGGCAAACGCCTCTCAAGGGCTCGGGACGCAACTCGCCTCACTCGGGCAGACCTTCGGCCAGAACCAGGCCGGGATCTACGGCACCGCGGCCCAGCAACAAGCTCAGTTCGGTCAGAACGTGGCGGGCCTACAAGGCAACGCAGCCAACGCCCTAGTCAAAAACAACGGCACTCTTGCTCAAGGGCAGACCCAGACGAGCAATAACTTCTTGGGCGCACTCCTCGGTGGGGCGTCGAGCGTCTTCGGCGCAGCTGGCAAGGCCGGCGGCTTCAGCAACTTGTTCAAGTGAGGTCGTGAATGAGCTTCGCCGAATACTATCGCGGGTTCGCCGGCCTTGGTCAGGCATACGAGGATGGCCTTGAGCAGAACCGTATTCGTGCGGCATCGAGCCGCGTCGGTCAGCAGCTTGGCGCGGGCGACTATAGCGGCGCGGCTTCGACGGCGTTTGATGCTGGCGACACGCAAACCGGCCTCGGGCTGCTGAAGCTCGGCGAGACGCACCGGCAAAACCTCCTATCTCAGCAGGCCAGCCAGGCGTTCGCGAACGGCCTCGGGGCGCTCTACGGCGGCGGGGGCGATGGCGGGCAGCTTAGCCCGCTTGGCAGCCCGCAGGGCTCCCCTGGCGCTGGCAAGCTGCCGACCTTCGCTGGCGGCGGTGCCGGCGCCATGGCGATGCCGAGCGGCACCGGCGGCGAGACTGAGAAGAAGTTCGTCGGCGCGCTCAAGGGCGGTGGCCTGACGAACCCACACGGGCTCGCCGCTGTGGCGGCTTACGCCTCGAGAGAGTCGGGTTTCAAGGGCTCGAACATCACCGGCTCGTGGTCGGATCCGAGCGAAAGCGGCGCGCCCGGCCAGTCGGGCGGCATCTTGTCGTGGCGCGGCGATCGGTTGACGAACATGCGGCGGTTCACGGCCGGCGCGCCGGATCCTGTCGTGGCACAGGCAGCATTCACGCTGGCCGAAAACCCGAGGCTGACGCAGGCGCTTCAGAACGCGGGCAGTGCCGAGGAGGCCAACGCCCTGATGGCCGGCGCTTGGAAGTTCGCGGGCTACAACCGGCCTGGAGGCGAGAACCAGGCCCGCCTCAACACAACGCGGGCATACCTCGCCCGGCTGAACGGCGGCGGTTTCGGCGATGCGGCGCCGGCTCAGACCCAAGTCGCGGCTGCCGGCGCCCCGATCGTGTCTGACACCAACCCCGCACGCCCGCCGATGCGGTTGCCGGTGATGGCTGGTGGCTCGCCCGATCCTCGCGCCGACATGCCGGCTGAGGGCGGCGCGGAGGCTCAATTCTACATCCCGGGCACCGACCCGGCTCCCCGCGGCATCCCGCAGGGTGCTCCGGCCCAGATCGGCAACGTGTCCACGGCTGCCATCGCCTCGTCGCCGCCGAGCCAGAGTATCGGCTTCCTGATCCGAGCGGCGGCCTCGCCGAACCTGCCGGACGGCCAGCGCCAGATTGCGCAGCTTCTCCTCAAGAACAAGCTGGACGAGACCAGCATGCCGGCGGAGGTGAAGGAGTACAATCTTGCTCGCGCCCAAGGATTTGTCGGCACGCTGCTCGACTACAAACGCGAGCTGAAGCGCCCTGGTGGCCCGACACTGCTTAGCCCCGGGCAGACGGTCTATGACGAGGCTACGAACAGCGCCAAGTTCACGGCGCCGGAGCGCAACCGCTCGAACATCGCGGACGACGTGAGCGCCCGTTCGGAGGCGGCACAGGGGCTTGGCCTCACGCCCGGGTCGCCGGCCTATCAGAGCTATGTGCTGACCGGGAAGATGCCCCGGGAGGATCAGCAGCCCTATACTGCGTCGGACAAGAAGGCGATCCTTGAGGCTGACGAGGGGGTTGCCTCGGCGCAGACGGTCATTGGCAACCTTCAACAGGCGAAAGATCTCTCTGCTAAGGCTTACGAGGGTCCAGCCGCGTATTATCGCGGCAAGGGCATGTCGGTTCTTGGCAGCGAGGCCGGACAAGCAACGCTCGAACTCGACAATCTCGTTACCTCGAACGCACTGGCACAGCTTAAGAGCATCTTCGGTGCGGCCCCGACTGAGGGTGAGCGCAAGATCCTCTTGGACATTCAGGGCTCGTCCAGCATGCCGCACGCCCTGCGGGTCAAGATCTATGATCGCGCTATCGCTGCGGCCGAGCGGCGACTTGAGATGAAGCAGCAGCAGGCGACCGAGATGCGGGACCGGACGTACTTCCAGCCTGGCAACGGGCCGGCGGCATCGCGCTCGGGCAGTGCTCCCGCGGCTCCGCAGGCAGCCCGCGGGCAGGGTGCCCCGCAGCGGGGCGCTCAGGTCTCCCCGGGGGATCGGTTCAATCAGCTCGTCGGCTCCGGGATGAGCCGAGAGCAGGCGTTCGAGCGCATGACGACCGAGGGGTACTAGGATGGCGGGCGGTATCGCATTCGACGCGGAAGCCTTCGCGGCGTTCAAGGCGGCGCGGGGCGGTGGGGGATCTCTCGCGCCTGCTCCCGCCAGTGCTCCGCCCTCCTCGCCGGCCGGCGGGTTCGATCCTGCCGAGTTCGAGGCGTTCAAGGCGCGGCGCGGCAGCGGCTCGGGCACGCCCGGGGCGCTTAACATCCGCGTGGGTGCGAGGCCTGACCCCGCCTCGTTCGATGATCGGTTCGGCGCCGGGCCGATGGCGCGCCAGGGCGCCGCGCCGCGGGCCGTCGGCGGTGGCGATGCTCCGTCGATCGGCAACGACCAGGCGTCGGCGGATGCCCTGTATGCGGGACTGCAGCAGCGTGCCGACGAACGGCTGATAGGCCCTGCCTCGGCCGGCAACGCCGCGGCTGCGGGCCTGCGCGAGTTCGCCAACACAGCCTTGCTCAACCTGCCCCGGAACGCAGCGGCGGCCATCGCCAGCGCCCCGGAATGGCTCGGCGGCAACGGTGCATCGTTCGGCTCGAACTACCAGCTCGCGCGCGATCAGGACGACGCCCTTGCGCGCCAGAACCCGAAATCAGCCCTCGCGGGGACGATTGGCGGTATCGGGGCGGGCGCGGTGGTCCTGCCGGCGTGGGGCGGGGCATCCGGTATCTGGGGCAGGGCTGGTCAGGCGGCGGCCACGGGTGCGGGATACGGCGCGGCAAGCGAGTATCTCGACGGCAAAGACCTTGAGCGGGCTGGGTACGCGGGTGCCGCCGGCTTCGCGCTCGGTGGCGCTGGCAGTGTCGCGATCGAAAAGGCGGCCCCGGTCGTTCTCCGGCTGGCCGAACGCGGCATTCAGGTGTTCCGGCCGGCGGCCCCGGGTGCTCTTCCCACGCTCACGGCAGAGGCCGCGGCGGCGCTCCGAGAAGTCGGCGTTGATCCCGCCTCGCTCCCGGCTGACGCACAGGCGCAGCTTGCGCAGGCGTTCGCGGCCAAGGGCGTGTCCGTGCCGGTGGCGCGCGAGGCTATCGCGGCGGAGCAGGGCATTACGCTATCCCGGGGACAGGCCACTCAGGATCCGCAGGCCGCCGCGCTGGAAGCCGGCGCCCTGGCAGGCAGCCGCGGCGCTCGCGCGCAGGGCATCGCCACCGAGTTCGATCAGCAGCAGGCAGCCCAGATCGCAGCGGCCCGGGATCGACTGCAGGGTGTGGCCGCGCGGGGCGTCGAGCGGATCGACAACCCTCAAGCCGCGTTCGAAGCGGTCGCCGATCGCGCCCGACTGGCCGGTGATGAGACTGCGCAGCGGATCGCAGCGGCCCGACAAGCCGAACAGGAGGCCCTAGGAGCCGTGTCGGGCCCCGCGGGTGCCGACGCCTTGTTCGGGGCGCAATCGGCCGTGGCAGGCGTGCGTGAGGCGGCGGAGCAGGCCCGCGGCCGGTATCGCGAGGCTTACGGCGACGTGGCGGCGATCCCGGGCACCTTCGCCCCGGGCGCTCTGTCCGATGTCGGCGCGTCGGTGCGGCGCTCGCTTGGTCCCGAAGTGCCGATTGACCCGGTCCTGACGCCGGCCGCGGCGCGGGCGCTGCAGGATCTCGACAACCTGCCGGCGGTGCTCGGGCTCGGGCCGGATCGGGGGCCAAACCTTCGCGAAGTCGAGCAGATCCGCAAGCGGCTCGTGTCGTACTACGGAGGCACGGCTCAGAACCCGACAGATCGTCGGGCGATGGGCGCGGTGATGAACGCGTTCGATCAGCGCGTAGAGGACTTGATGGCGGTCGGGCGGTTCGGGCAGCAGCCTGCATCCCGTGCCGGCAACTTCCTGGATCAGCCGCCCGCTCCCCCGACGCCTCGGGCGGGCAACTTCCTTGACATGGCGGATGCACAGCAGGGGCAGGGCACGCCCGAGACCCTGACGCGCTATCTCGCCCGGACCGGCGGCATCGCTCTTGATGACGAGGCACGGGCGGCCGACCTGAACCGCCTGTATGTGCCAGGGCAAGGCACGCTGGCCCGCCGCACTGGCCGAACGGCTGATGATCTCCGGGTGGCGCTGCAAGAGGAAGGCTTCTTCCCCCCGGATGCCCTCGGCGGGATCTCGGCCCGTGACGTGCAGGACCGGATCATTGAAGCGATCCAACGGGAGCAGCGCGGGCAACCGCTCTACCGCGCGCAGGACGAGGCAGCCGCGGCGGCCCGGAGCGCGGCTCGAGGCTCGGACGAGGCGGCCGATTACGCCGCCCGGCTGGATCGGGAAACCAGGCGCACGGCCATCGCCCTTGAAGCCGAAGGGCTGTCGGCCCGGGACCTTGACCCCGCCACCCTGCGCGACGCGGCAGAGATGGTACTGCGCCGAGAGGTCGATGACGCCGGCACAGCCTATGAGCGGGCCGCTCGGGAACGTGCGGGGCTTGCCGGCGACGGGGCACCGCGGGGCGATGTCATCCCGGATGCGCCCTTCCCGGGTCTGGGCGAGGCGGTCGGCCCTGCGGCCTCGGATGCACTGCCGATCGGCGACACGGCGCCGGCAGAGGCGATGCGGAAGGCTCGCGGTCTCTTCCGCGACTACAAGGAGGCGTTCTCGCCCCGTGGCCCTGGCGATGTGGCAGGCCAGCGGCTCCGCCAGATCGTGGAGCGGGATGCGTCTCCGTCCGACATGGTGACGGCCCTGTTCGGGACGACGACGGGCAAGGTCTCGGCGGGTCAGATGCAGACCCTTGCGAGGGTGCGGGGAGCCGTCGGCGCCGATAGCGAGACGTGGAAGACGGTCCAGCAGGCCTTGATTGCGCGATACCTCGGCGGGGAAAGCCAGGGCCTCGCGGGGCGCCTGGATTACCTCCTGCGGGGCGAGGGGCGCGCCCTGGCAACCGGGTTCCTGACTGAGGAGCAGCGCGCGGGCCTCGGGCGGCTGCGGAGCGCCATCAACCAGACCGAGCGGGTACAGGCGGAGGCGCCCGCGTGGGTCTCGAACCTCGAACGGTCGGGCTTCGATCCAAACGCCATCGCGGCAAGCCTGTTCGGCTCGGGCGTGCCGGGCTCGCGGGTCGGCGCTGCGGCGGAGGCGAAGGCCGCCAAGGCGTTCTTGGGCGAGGGGTCGCAGGAATGGGCGATGCTCCGACAGGCTGCCGTGCAACGGGTGGTCGATACCTCGGCGCCGGCCGCGAAGATCGTTGAGCGGCTACGGGCCTTCACGGAAGGGCCGGGCTCGGGCCTCGCCAGGGAGCTATTTGGCGCCGAGGAGCTTTCGCACTTCCGGCGGCTTGAGGTGGCGCTGCGGGCGACGATCCGGCCGGATGGAGGAGTGCGGCCCGGATCTGAGCGGGCCGCAGCCGCGGTGGCGAAGGCCGTCGATCTGATCGCGGGCGCTGTGGCGTTCAAGGTCGGCGGGCCGGGGGCGGGTCTCGCGGCCTACGGCGCCAAGGTCGGGCAACGGGCGCTGGTCGGCGGCGTCGGGGCCTCGAAAACCCGGACTTCGTTCCAGGGCGGCGCGCCGCGAGTGCCACAGGCCGCCCCGGTGCTGGATCTCCGCCAGATCGGCCCGGGTTCGGGGCTGGCGGCGGAATACGGCTTGGCCGATTAGGTTCGATTGGGCTGGCGCTGCGATCGAGGCAGCGCCACCTTAGCGGTATGGCCGGACAACGCCGAGTTGAGCGGTCGAGCCCGCCGCGAGAGACGATCCTTCAATGGCCGCAATGACCGCTATCGGAATGGCGATGCCGATTGCTGCGGCCTCGATCGTCAGCGTCGGCCTGTTTGCATGGATGTGGCGTGGATATCAGCATGATCGTGCCCGCGGTAGGGCGCCGTGGTATCTAGAAATATCACTACTGATTATCCCTACAATATATGGCTCATTTGTATATTTTTTAAGAAACACGTCGCCAACAACATATTTTAGCATATTCGGCGCGGCTATGATCGCGCATATTTTATGTTTTGCTGTCCTGTTTATATTATCAAGGGTGGTCTGGATTGAGCGCGACAAGCCAATCCGAGAGAGGATTTTGCCCACTGCCATTCTGATTGGTCTTATTACGTTGATCCTCTCCGGTGCTTTCACGGGCTGAAACGCCGAACGCCTCCGCGCGGCCCTGGCGGGCGTCGGGGAGGCATTGGAGGCAACGCAACAGGGGTGAGGATCAGGCGTCAGGGCCGGCGGTCGAAGATGGCCCGGACCTTCGCAACCTCGGGCGGCTCCTCGCACCGTAGCAGCTCGGCGGCCTCGGCGTGGCATTCAAGCCAGCGCTCCGCGAAGTAGAGCAGGCGGCCCCCGGCGTTGTCATAGCCGACGCGGGACACCCTGAGGCTGGCGCGCTCCATCCGCCGGAACAGGTAGCGGATCCGCAGGCACAGCCACAGGAACCGAGCGGTTTGGCGAGCGGATAGGCGCGGTTCGGGAGCAGGGATCGCGGTCGGCATGATCAGCACCCGACGAGCCAGAGGACGACGAGGGCGGCGGCGGTGACGATGTTGCCGCGTCCGGCTTCGTGGCCCGCCCTGGCGAGCACCTGGCGGCGGATGGCGCGCAGCCGCATGAGGCCGAAGGCGACGCCGCGGGGCTGGCCGAGGGCGAGGGACAGGCGGGCGGTGGTGGCGAGCTTCATCGGCGGGTCTCCGGGGTGGTGGTTTCGAGATCGAGATCTGATCCGCGCAGCCAGATCACCTGCGAGGCGTGGCCTTCGGGGGCGCCAAGGGACGGCTCGTCGTCTCCGCCGTCCTCGGTGTCCGGGTTGCCGTCGGCACGATCCAGGATGCCGATGAGGCGGTTCGCGGTCTCAAGGGCGGCCTCAATGGCCCGCTCGATGTGATCGCGGATCTCGGGGTCCAGGGCAGTACCGGCGGTCGCCGGGGTGGCGCCGGCAGCGCTGTGCTGCCGAGCCGGGAAGGTGAGGACGTTAGACACGGGTCAGGCTCCCCACGCCTGAGAAATCTCGCGCATCATGTCGGCGTCGCGGATGCGGCCTTCGCAGTCGATCTCATGCTGAAGGCGCAGGCTCAGGATGTAATCGCGCTCTCTGTCGTTCTGCGGACTACGGCTCGTGATTTCGTCAACGATCCGATCACCGACCAGGGCAGCGCGGGCCTCCTCGAACTCTGCAAGCTTGCCTGCCATCGTCATGTGGATGCAGCCGCGCTGATCTCTCGAGGCGATGCTGTAGGGCCGCGCTCCGATGCCGTCCCAGAGATGCTGAGCCGCCCGGTACGCCTCGTGGAGGTTCACAAGCTGCAGGACGGTGAGCGGCCTCAGGTCGACCTTCGCGGCCGAGGCCCCAGCCCCGTCGCCCCCGTCGCGCAGATCCTGCGCCTCCGCGAAGACCTGATCGGAGCGGAACATGAGCGCATGCAATGCGTCGATCCGCAGTTCGCGGGTGAGCCGGGTTTCCAACTCGGCGCTGGCTGCCCCGTCGAGGTCGTTGCACACTGCATTGAACTGGCGGGTGCGCTCGGATTGGGCGACATGGTGCAGGCGCATCGCCATGAAGGACAGCCATTCGGCCGCGGGCTTCGCGCGAACCGTGCCGGCTGCGTCAGCGTAGGTCACGAGGCCGGTCGTGCGGTCGTAGGCGTCGAAGCGGGCGGATGGGGATGGCGGGGCGGTCTCAGCCTCGACGGGCTTGGGCTCGGCCTCCTGCGCCGGCTCCGGTGCGTGCTCGCGGAACCGGAGATTGCGGTAGGCGATGGACAGCGGGTCGTTGCGGGTGCCGGCATAGCCTCGGACGAGAAAGCCGTTCTCACGCTCGATGACGGCTGCGGCGTAGGAGCCCCGGTCGGCATCGGAGATCAGCGGGGCGTGCAGCAGGGCGCGGAACGCCTCTTCCTCGGCCGCGCGCAGGGCGACTAGATCGGCACCGCCCTCGTTCATGTTCTCCAGGCACCGGGCATAGGCGAGGTTGTGCGCCGTGATGAGGTCGGTCAGGGGTTTGGACGGTCGGCTACCGCCTTTGAGCTGGGGCCACTGAGCCCGCTTCGGGGGCTTCCCGATGACCTTCGCGGCGGAGCCCTTCAGGGCATGATAGCGCTCGCGCAGGGACGGGCGGGGCGCATCGGGATTGCGGCGGGGGAGCTTCAGAGACAGCGGCATGATAGCGCTCCAATGCTGTAATGCTGTGATGCTTCAGTGCTGGTGGAGGAGTGAACGTCAGAGGTGCGTGGCGAGGCCGATCAGGTGCATTCCGCCGCCGATCAGGATCACGGCGGCCAGCAGGTCGCCGGAGGCCGCCAGGAAGCGCGCGGCGCGCACGTGGGGCGTGTCCGGCCGGGTGGCGAAGGCGCCGTCGTTGGCGTCCCATTCCTCGCCCTCGTGGGGCTCATCCACGCCCGGAGGCGGGGCGGGCTCGCGGCGCTGGAAGGCCCGCGAAGGGAAGTAGGATCGGGCCTCGGGCGACTGAGGGACGACGGGCGGGATGGGGCGGCGGGGAGCGGAGGCCATAGCTCGAGCCTCACGCCTGGATCTGCGCGCGGGCGATCATCACGGCGAACCGCTCGAACAGCCACGCCCCGAACGCCTGCTTGTCGAAGTCCTGCGCCACCGTGGCGAGGTAGACGGAGAGGGTGCGAACCTCCTCGGCGCCGGCCGGGGTGAGGGCGAGCAGGGCGTTGAGGGCGGCAACCTCCTCCTCGGCTGCGCGATCGGCGATGGCGAGCAGTAGGGGTTCGTCAGGAGCGCTGTCCTCCTCTGCCTTCACGTAATCAGCCACGGCCTGATTGACGGCGAGGTTGGCGGAGCGGTGTGCCTCGATCGCGGCGACGAGCGGGCTCGGGCCACGCGGCGCCGGCAGGGCGATCACGGCCGGGGGCGAGGCCTCGGGGACGAACATCACGAGTTCGGCGAGCCGGGCCTTAAGCTGCGCGCCGAGATGGCAGCCGCCAAGCCCGGCCGTCAGCAGGTTGTCCCGCTCCTCGGCGACGTACCACCGAAGATGGGCGATCAGGGCGTGGGCGCCGGCCCGGGTGCCGCAGGCGGTGCCAAGGAGGCTCTGCGCGGCCTCGTATTCGGCTTCCTCGGCCTCGGATGCCTCGTCGTCGGGAGCGATCTGGAAGGCGGCCCAGGTGCGGCGGTGAGCCCGGATAGCCGACAGGATCGGATCGGCGACCGCCACGGGCGCCGGCAGGGCCAGGATGGGGGCGGCAGCGACGGGGGCCGCCTTCGCCACCGGAGCGGCGAGGAGGGCAGCAGCGCCGGCCACGATGGCGCAGCGGGACTGCAGGACGGTCATGAGGGCGAGCGTCATCGAGACCATGAGCGGTGCTCCTGATTGGAAGTCGTCGGGTTGTGGTGGGTGCGTGGTCCGGGGTGCCGCCCCGGGCGGATCAGTGCGCCTTGGCGGCGCGGGCGGCCTTGGCGAGGCTCCAGGTGGCCTTGAGGGTGACGGACAGGGCCTCGCCCCAGGTCGAGCCCGTGCGGGCCTGGTGGACGCGGGCGGCGGCGGTGGCGGCGGCCATGATGGCGGCGCGGTCGAACTCGCCACCGACGACGAGGTGGCGGCGCTTGGCGGAGGTGGCGGCGATCAGGCCGCGGGCGGCGAGGAGGCCAGCGGGGCGCTTGGCGCGATCGGCGGCGACGGCGTGCATCGCAGCGGTCCAGTCGATCTGTCGGATGGCGGCCATCGGCTTGCCCCTGGCGTTTCGTCTGAAATCAGCTATAATGACTGAGAATAGGCAAGGCAAGCTTTTTTGCATGAATTCAGTCGAAAAGTTGATTTCGGGTCCGCAGTGCCGGGCGGCTCGTGCCCTCCTCGATTGGAGTAGGGAAGATCTGGCAGAGGCCAGCAAGGTGTCTCGCGCCGCTATTGCCGACTTTGAGGCAGGTAAGAGGCAGGTAAGGGAGCGCACCGTTGATGATATAAGGGAGGCGTTTGAGAAGGCTGGCCTTGAGTTCATCCCCGAGAACGGCGGCGGTGCCGGTATCCGCTTCCGCAACCGAGCAGACGGGACGCGCGAGGAGCACTAGGAGGCGCTATGACCGAACGTGTGGAGAAATGCGCCTTCGAGACTTATCAGGCGTTCCTAAAAGATAAATACCGCCCTCCGAGCAAGGGAGGAAATACAAAGGCTTGGCATCAGCATGTCATCAAGGTGGGTGATGAAAATTACTCATTTCTTGCTCTAGGCGCAGCCAAGTGGGCCTATGCTGGTGATTTGATATCTTTCGAATGGGAGTGGGATCAATCCCAGAAGTATCGAAATATTACCACTGAAACATTCAGAGCTTGGAATAAGAAGGGCGAAAGCGTCGTGCGAGGGAACCGCGGATCTAAGCCGTGGCGCACAGCTGACACTCGACTTCCAGCGTCACGCCGCGAACAGCGCGATTAATGGCCGAAATAGCACAGATGTGAGGCGGCATGACCCCCTGTGAATTTCTTGAGGAAGTTGCCCATCCAAACATGGTGCAGGCCTTAGAAGAACCTGACAGTAAGTTGCGTATAATAAACGCTATAATGAGCCTGGATGCTCTTGCTGGTATTATCTACACTTATGGTTCGTCAATTAAAGATCCAGCCATTTCCGCGTTCAAGAGTGATACTAAATTTAGAGACAATCTCGCTGAAATCTCGCACAGCTTCAAGGTGCTTCGCGACACTGCTTTTTCCATCAAGCATGGCGAGCTTACCCATGATAAGCCTCGGTTGGTTCGTTCCGTGGGATCTATTCAGGAGCGAATAAACGGTTTTGGGCTATTTAGGCTTGGCGATGAAATTGGTGGAAGCGTCGTTGTGATCGAATACGATCCCGGTCCGGGTTATATGCGCGCCAGTTCAGCCGTTGCCGACACTTACCGGATGCTCCGACGAATTGTGGAGGGCGGCCCAGCCGAGACAGATGAGCACGATGATCGCCCCGGGGAAGTCGATGAGTGAACTCCACCGCACCGCCATCCACGAAGCCGGACATGGCGTCATCGGCCGGGCCGTCACCATGGCGTGCGGTGGCGCCACCATCGTCGCGGACGACGAGTCGGCCGGGTACTCGATCACCGCCGACCCCTACGCCGTCCTGGCCGCCTGGGAGACCCGCGAGAAGTGGCGGCCACCCTCGTCTGTCTGGGTCGGCCGGATCCTCGCCTACATGGCCGGTGCGGAGGCCGAGGAGGTGATCCTGGGCGACTGCCAGGGCGGGGACGGCGACGATCGGCGCTGGATCACGGGCATGCTGTACGAGATCGCCCCCGAGGACGAGCACGAAGCCCGGGAAACCCGCCTGCGCCGAGCCGCCCGCCAGCTCGTGCGCCGGCACCGCTCCGACATCGAGGCGATCGCCAGGATGCTGATGGAGCGCGGCACCCTGACCGGCGAGGAGATCGACGCGGCCTTGCCGCCCGGGTTCATGGCCCGGCCGGTGACCTTGGAAACCGCTTTGGCGACCGACGTTGAGGACTGCGGCAGCCTTGCTGAGGCGGTGGGGCGGCTTTCCGGACCGGGCGCGCAATGAGTATTCAGCTGTAGGCGTCAGGGTGATAGCACAGTGAATTCGCCGCCGCGGCTTGCGCGGCGGCTTCATAGCATTCTCGCGATGGGAGCGGCCCTTTTCTCGCGCTGCCTCCAGGCGGCGCACCCCCTCGTAGAGGTCATTCTCAGCGCGCCGGACATGCACAAATTGATCGACCAACATTGAGGCTGTCATCTGGAGAGCGGCCCGCCTAATGTCGTTAATTGCATCTTTCAGGGCGAAGGTACCATCTGCTTCCCAGCGCGCCCAATCATCCTCGGTACCGACTGCCTCAGGCTTGTAACGTTCGTTGACCTCTAACGGGTCGAGCATGCCCTGAAAGTCGAAGGCGGATACTCCGTGTGTAGCCGCGCTACGGTAGGCCTCCATAGCCTCGAGGCAGTCGACCATTTGCCCCGCGATGTAGTGAGGGGCCCCGGCTCCCCGAGAGACACGCATCAGGTTCGCGGTGAGCGCTCGCAGATGCAAGCCGAGTTCATCCAACGCCTTTCGCCGAGCGATCTCACCCTCGGACTGCTCGCTCACCAGCTTCATGGCTCACCTGTCGCCCGTCAGCCTGATCCGCCCACGTAGACACAGCTGCGACTCCCTCTCACGAGAGGACATCTTGCCGGTCGCATCGTCAAGGTGATCAACGTGCCGGAGCTGTTCCAGCCGTTTGGCTCCCGCAGACGCGATATCTAAGTCACACCTATACGATTTCCATCCTGCGGCACTCGCTTCAGTTGCAAGCGCAGCGCAATAGGTGGTCTACCTGGCGGTAGAAAGTGTGCTGGAGAGAATTTATAATGGACGCGAGCATTGCTGGTCGATTTTACAGGCTATCTGAAGCCCCACAGGGCTCTCTAGACTTTGATGCACTGCTACTTGAGCAGATGCAAAGACAAAACCCCGGAGATCGAGAGCGTGATCTTGGTGGCGGCGTCATAATGCGCATTGAAAGATGCGCAGTCGAAAACGGTATCTTGATTGGCGATTTTTGTCGTAAACAAACTATAAATATACCACCACAGGCTGGGCCGGCAGGATTGACTCCTATCCAGCTTGATCTTGGAATGGGCATCGGTCACGTTGCAGCTTTCGCCTATCATTCGCCAACTCGATGCCTTTTTCTGCAGAGAAATCTTCAGAGTGCGACGCCCAATAGGATCGGCCTGTATCTAAGATCGTTGTCGGGCCAAGCCCTTTTTACTTTTTCACCCGTCTTGAGAGAAGACGCCTGGATGCGACTTCACGGACGGGGAATTAGAGTGCTTACGGTAAAATTTGCATCGCCAGAAAATCTTTCGGCATTGGATGACGAGGGCATAGCCGCGGCCAAGGGAGCAAGATTGATGGCGGAGGCCTACAATGGCATGGAAATCACGTTCACTATTTCGGCGGGCCGAAAGAAAAATTCGATACTCAACGCGCAGGCCGTCGCCGGAACGTTGAGAAGTCTGATTGGATCCAGCGCTGATATTGATAATTTGTCGATTAAGACCTCTATCGAAGAAGGTAGTGAGCCAATCGACATGCTTGGCGATCAGCTGAAATATGCTGAAGAAATTAATATACCAGAAGGCAATCCAGATCAGCATTATGAAGTAAGAAAAAGATGGATTGTCAATAAATTTCGTGCTAACGAGGACTATCTCCGCAGATTTTATGCGAGAGGCGAAAATGGCGACGCTCGTTAGCAGGGTTGAAGTGGCATGGGATCGTTATTATCCCATCCTATGTGGATTGAGTAGCTCGATCGCATTTCTTGCGCTCGGGCGACAAGGCATGCAGTATATGGTTGATAATCAGTGGGAAATTGCGAATATTTATGGCGACGCATTCAACTTCTTTGGTGTCTTAACGGCTTTTTTGTTTACATTCTATACTTTTGTTGTCACAGCGGACCGCGGATTTATTGGAAAAATGAAGGGCACCTATCCTTATAGGTGCCTGATATCATACACTTTGCGTGCTCTTTTTTTAGCTGGGTTGGTAACTGTCGCGTCAATTTTTCTTCATGTCGCAAAACCTGCGCCTGTCCATTTTGGACCTTCTTTTTACTGGCTCGCGGCATGGGTTGGCTCGGTCGTTTGGGCTGCCGTCTCATTCATCAGGGCCGCGCATCTTTTTTCCGTATTTGCAAATCTGCATACCTAGTATAATGCAATGTCATACAAAACACAGATATTCTATTCCTCATCTCTATCTGATGAAGGACACAATGCAGCGCCCTGCGCGCGGGAGCTAGTTCGTCGTAGTATTTAGGCACAGGTCCCACGGTCAGCGATGTTGTAGTGAACGCAGAAAGGCCGGCATAAAGCGACGCGATCCAGGTTGCCCCCGCTTTACAGCGGTACGCGCGATGGATCAGCCCATCCAGCTCGTAGGACCCCAGAACCGCGGCGCCTGAGCGGGAGCCTTCGACTTGGCTCTTTCCCTCTTGCGGATAGCCTCTGCAGCGCGCTCGCCCTCACTCCAGCTCATCACGACCGCATCGCCTTTGCCGGGAGAGCGCCCAAGCACCTTCCTGAGATCGTCCTTGCTCTCGATCTCAATGCCGCGAGCAGTCGGCTTCCATGTCGGGGCGCAGAGATAAGCCCGCAGTTCGGGATTGGGCGGGAGCGCGATCGGCGAGGTGCCGTCTTGTCGATCAACCCAGCCGCGCCCCTTCATGCACCAAGTGCGCCATGGCTTGGCCGTGGGTAAGCCCCGAGGCAATTACCTCCTGGCCGCGATAGATCGTGTAGGTGCCGTCCTCGGTCCCGACGATGCGGATCTCAGGCATGGAGCGCTCCTCTGAGAAGCGGCTGCACGGACGCGACTGGGCTTACGATACTCCCGTCAGAACGAAAGGGCGAGAAGGATCACCGCCGATGGGTGGGTGCCCGCTCGACGAACGGCCACACTCTCCCACGGAAAGGCAGCAGCTATTGGCGCTTATGGCACTATCGGCACGGCGAGCCGGTATGACGGGAGATGCTGCAAGGCTCTCAGGCTTGGCGGGAACCGCGCATCTACCGGCACTAATGGCGCTATTGGCCGGTAGGGAGCTATCGGCAGGGGAGGGCAGTTGGGTTGCCTTGGAGCCCCTGCACTCACCGGCCTCCCTTCGCATCCATGGCAAGGGCGGGCGAGTCCCCTGGGGCTCGCCCTCGAAACAGTCATCGCAGTGTTGGTGACTCGCCAGGCTTCAGGTGACGATCCTCCCCGTCAGGACCGCCTTGCGACACATGGGAGTTCAGCCGCTCAAGGTGCTCGAAGACGTGCTCGAAGGCTCGCGTGACCGCCTCCTCGAATGAGCCATCACCCTTGCCCTGTGCGGCCCTAAGGGCGCTGAGGAGTTGCTGATGCTTCTCGGTATCGCTCGACATGGCATGCCTCCTGCCGATCGGGACATCGGCATGCATTGCAAGCGTTGCGATCCAGCTTGGTTCCGGGATTTACCGCGAGGCTGCTGAGAAACAGGCCGCGAGTTGAATAGAGGCCCATATTACGACCTTCGTAGCTTTCAATCATAAATTGGAGATGACGAGAGCATGAATACGAGACTCATGAACAGGGTTAAGCCGCGCTCATAGCTTCTTGCTTCCCTTGTCATCTCGTCAAGAAAGAGGGCGGCCCCAAAGCTGAAGGCGACGACAACGAGAACCCAGAGTAGGGCGCGGAACATATGAACCTCGAACGGCGGCCTTGCCCGATAAGGGCACTTGCGCGGTAGCACACCGCGAAAGTCGTGGGGAGCGCTGTCCGCCGAAAGGCGTTTGGTGTAGGCTCGAAGAGATATCCTACACTTAGGAGCCGCCGTTGAGCCGCGGGCTGGGGATCAGGCAACGGGCGTTCCTGTCGGCCTTGGCTCGCCTTGATGAGGGCGGGGTGCCACGCTGGCATACACCGGCGGAGGTGCTGGCCGTTACGGGGCCGCCGCCGCTCGGCCGCGCCGAGAGGGCGGAACGGCACTTCGACCGGGCACAGATCGCCCACCTTCGGGAGCTTGCCGCAGCTGGGTATCAGTTCGCCGTCGGGGGCATCGCCGTGCGGGAGGCACAGATTGCGGACCGGGAGCGACGGTGGCGGTGGGCGGCTCCTCGGGCGCCGAACACGGCCAGGGCATCCCGCAGGGCCGGGGAGGCGGCCAATCCGTCTCGGGTTCTAGCCCTCATAGCTAAGCGTGGGCTCTTCGAGCGGAAGGCGCCTTGCCGGCCAAGATTGCGGGTGCGGCGGCTTGATTGAAGATTAAGTTTTTCAACCCGGAAGGGACACCGACCATGCCGAAACAGGAACAGTCGGCGGCCAAGACATCGAGGAAGCGGCCCGCGAAGCCAAAGTGCTCCGATGAGGAAACCGCTCGAATGTTGGCGGCTGATGCCAGGGGCGCAGCGTGGCACGTTCCGGTGTCTGCCTCCCTTGAAGTCGGGCCGGAGGGCGGGACAGATCTTGGGTTACCGCATGATGATCCGCGGGGCTGGCTGGTTCGCCTCGCCGATGCGATGGGCAGCCGGTCCGACGAATTCGCGGTGGCGCAGCTGAGCAAGCTCACCGTCATGATCGCCAAGGACAATTCGACGCCGCAGCTCGCCCTCAACGCGATGCTCGCTGGTGTTGGTGCCGTCCGGCCCGAGAACGAGATAGAGGGCCAACTGGCCGTCCAAATGGCTGCGACGCATCACCTTGCCATGCGCTGCCTATCGCAGGCTGCGACCACTGATAACCCCGCCCGGATGGAGGCAGCTGGGACGCTCGCCACGAAGATGCTGCGCACCTACACGACGCAGATTGAGGCCTTGGCAAAGCTCCGCCGCGGTGGCGCCCAGACGGTCAGGGTCGAGCACGTTCACGTCTACCAGGGCGGCCAAGCCATCGTCGGCAACGTCACTGCCCCGAACCCCGGGGGCCTCCTCGAAAAGGGACATCAACCTCATGCACTCACTGGACCGGCAACCCACGCCCTTCCGCCTGGCGCCGAGGTGCTGTGCTCGGACCCGGCAGGGGGTGGAGTGCCAATCGCCGGCGGTGTCGGGCAAGCGTCGGTGCCGAATGCACGGCGGCGCGAGAGGAAGCGGCGCACCGCAGGGTGAGGCCAACGGCCGGTACCGGGATGGCCTACGGACCAAGGAGGCGGTGGCCCTGAGGGCGGAGGTTCGGCGGCTGCAATCGAGCGCTCGCGATCTGCTCGGGGCGCTGAGCGGCGTCTAGTGACGCTGTAGGTGATCCGCTGCCCACTCGGCTTCGGTCGGCGAACGTGGTTCCACGATGTACAGGATGCCTCGGTGTAGGCTCGCCCGGCCGTCGGCCGTCCACCTGCGCCAGTCCCGCAGGGCGGCGACGCCCTCCTCGTCGCCCATGGGTCGATCGGCAAGGATCGCCCGCGGCGCCTCGACGACGTGAATAGCCTCGACGCGCTCAAGGCGACGGCGAAGGTCTGCAAGGCTCATGTGGGTGTCTCCGTCGTGGCGATGCGGTGTTCAGTGGCGGACCGTGCCGGTGGCTCCGGTGTCTTCCTCAATCAGGCTGGCAAGGCAGGCGTCGCCGGTCGCGCGAAGGTGCCGGACGGCGGCGGGCAGGCTCCCGTGTTCTCGGACAAGGACGGGGTAGGCCCGGCGGATGATGCGCCACAGCTGCGTGTCGCTCATCTGCTCCATGGCGCCGCTCATGCCCTGCTGGCGTTCGATCTGGTCGAGGCGGCGGTGTATGGCGGTGAGGCTCATCGGTCGTCGGCTCCGTCCAGGCGGTTAAGGCGTTCGGTCAGCTCGTGCGTCTCGATCGCCTTCAGGTGGGCGTCGACAGCGCGGCCGATGTCGGCAGCCTCGGCAGGCGTGATCTCGCCGGAAGCCACGGCCTTCAGCAGGGCAGAGGTTGCCCTCGGAATGTCGCCTGCGGTCTCGATGTCCGGCAGGTCGAATTGCACATGACGGTCCTTCCGAACCGGGACCAGTCGTTCCATGCACAGGCGGATCGCAACGGTGTCGCCGAGCAGGGCCAGTTCCACGGCCTTGCGGGTGATCTTCTCCGCCTCGCCCTCAAGCAGCTCCTGCATGGCAATGGTCGTGCGATTACGGGTGCCCTTGGCCTTACCGGCAGGGTTCCCGCTCTGCCCTTTTGGGAATGTGCCTGGCTTAGCCACATCAGATCTCCAGCTTGTGCAGGCGGAATGCAGGGTACAATGGGGTCTATCAAACGAATGATAGCAGGTGCCGTATGTCACTCATTTTTGTAGACCTAACCGCGATGTCTCGCCACCTTAAAGTTATCAGAAACCCGATATCGGTGCATGCATACTGAATTTCATCTGCCGATCAGAATGTAGTCAACTCGGACACTTGAACCCACAGCAGCGCCCGGACATGCCACCCGGAAGGACCCAGCCTTAGCATCCCAAGTGCCGGACTGAGAGCCACAAGGGTGAGGGTTCACTGCCATGTCTCCGTTACTCACTATCATGGTTGGTGTTTGGCTAGGCAAAAAAGGGTTTGAGGGAAGCGTGATGTCCAATTCACCATTTGCACTTCCTGATCGCACCGACCCAACTGCTGAGCCAGACATTTGAATTTTACCATCTGAAAGCAGCGACGCTCCGATCGAGGTGTAGTAAGACTCCCATCGACATGTTGCGCAAGATTTCGGATTTACAATAAGTTGGCTCCCTCCGGTATTGTTCCACTGGCCAAATAAATTTTTACTGTCAAATATATAATTGTTATGTCCCTCGTCTACGATGAAGGCATTAATCACGTTACCGTAGTCAGAAATAAAATTACCTTCAATTCGTCCGTGCGAGCTGCCGATGACAGAAACAATGCTCGATACATTAGCATTGCCACCAAACTGAAAACTGTTCCCGCGAATGATGAACCGCTGTGATTGCGCTACACGAATGAAGGGGATAGCCGGCGGCGCCTGAATAGTGAGTTCCACGTTCGCTTTGGTAGCTGTCGTGGGGTTGCTCAAAGTTGCCGTCATGGCGTAGCCGTCGAGATCCGTGATAGTGGTCCCCGGGGGGATGCCGAGGCCCGAGATTGGGCTATCAACTTGCATCAGTGGGGTTATGGTCGAGAGCCGCACCACATTGCTACCAGCTGTCACCATCGCATTTGGTTTGACTACAGGCTGGTAGCTGATTGAAACCGCCTGAGCCGTGGCATTTGCTGGCTTGCTCAGCGTCAAAGTCGTGCCTGAGACCGCCGTGATACGGTTTCCAGCAGGGAGAATACCGAAAGGGCTGCCCACATACATCCCGACCGAGGGAGTGTCACCAGTGCGGCTAGATAGTGCATTGCTGCCGGCCGTTGTGTTGCCGCCGCCAATGAGAAAGGATGAAGCAGGATATGTCAGATTATTTTCGATAAAAACTTCTGCGGAAACATTCATATCGAACAGCTGACGGCCAATCTTTCCGATCTGGCTGTTTTTTACGAAATATTGTGGCGTTGGATAGATGCCGCCATTCGCATATTCTGTTCTGAATATTGTTTGACAGCTGTCAGCATTAAGTCCATCAAAGCTTATCCCCTCGATATCCCCTCTTCCATCCTTCTCGCCGCCCGTGGTTGACACTACACAAGTTCGCCAGCCATTGATGTAGCCACCACGCCAGTTGAAGCCGACAGCGCGTGCTCCTCCTAGGTAAAGACCTGTGCCGGTCGCCGAGTTCTCTCCTGAGATGATGCCACCTAAGGACACGTTGTCGAAATTAGAAAGCGAGCATCCTTCGCAGTAAATCCCGTCATGCCAATACTCCTTAGACGCGAAGCTCCCCGCAAGAACTGTAACATCCCGCATCACCATCCCAGCCGTGCCAGTGTTCTGACTTATTTTGATGGCGGTGCCGCCCACATTCTGCGCCTTGAATTGGACATGCTGCATCGAGAACTTGGCGCCATAGGATGCTGGGCAGGCCGTGCCCGGCGTACCGTGGTGCCAGCCATCTTGTCCGTGGACGGTCTGCCGCAGTGTTGTCGCCGTGGTGCCTTGAGCACCAAGTATATTTACCGGAACGCATCCAGTCTTGACGGGCCGAGTTAGACGGATAGTGCCAGGCGGCAGCCGTACGGTTTGCTGGTATGTTGCATAATCAATAGATGTATTAATAATCGCTTGTAGTGCAACCTCATCGATCTCGTTAGATAAGTCAGTAACTGGATTATTACCGGCACTGTCTTTGGCGTAATCAAAGTGTGCCTGCCACTGAGAGCCTGTTTGACTGATTGAGCCAGTCGCGCGTTGTCGTTGGCAGGAGGAGCCGATGTGGACGCAGGCGGATCGCGATCTCTACAAGGACGACGGCCGTCGCTATCCGAGTGACCTGACGGA
>NZ_VDDA01000010.1 GCF_006151805.1 Methylobacterium terricola
AGGGTTGCCCCCATTGTCCAATATTCCCCACTGCTGCCTCCCGTAGGAGTCTGGGCCGTGTCTCAGTCCCAGTGTGGCTGATCATCCTCTCAGACCAGCTACTGATCGTCGCCTTGGTGAGCCATAACCTCACCAACTAGCTAATCAGACGCGGGCCGATCCTTCGGCAGTCAAGCCTTTCCCCATAAGGGCGTATCCGGTATTAGCTCAAGTTTCCCTGAGTTATTCCGAACCGAAGGGCACGTTCCCACGCGTTACTCACCCGTCTGCCGCTGACCCCGAAGGGCCCGCTCGACTTGCATGTGTTAAGCCTGCCGCCAGCGTTCGCTCTGAGCCAGGATCAAACTCTCAAGTTGAAGAGCTGATCAAAGCTGATCACAACATAAACGGAGGCTCACAACCGACCGGCGTTTCCGCCTGATCGTGTGAGCACCGAAACGTCAGACCAGCATCATCCTACTCACGACCAGACCCGAAGGCCCGGTCCGCAGGGACGACGCCGTCCACGCTTCTCTTTCTCGTATGCACTTGTCAAAGAGCGTTCCGGCCGAGACCGGGGTATCATCGGCGACGACAGGACCAGCGCCTGACCAAGGTCAGGCTCGCTGGCCCAGACTGTCGAAGAGATAGTTCAGCGCCCGGTCCGCTGTCGCGGCCGGCGCCGATGGGTGGTTGTATAGGCCCCCGATTTCGGCCCGTCAACACCCGTTTTCCGGCTCAGCTTCGAAAAGCCCCCTCCCCGCTCCAGCGCCGGACGGCGTCGGCGAGCGTGAGCGGACCGGAGACGGGACGGATCGCCGAGGCCGTTTCGGAGAAGCGGGGTGCCGGTGCGGGCTGAACCGTGCCGTCGATCGTGACGAAGGTCCCTCGCGCGGTGAGATGCGGATGGAGCGCGGCCTCGCCGAGCGTGAGGACCGGGGCGAGGCAGGCATCGGTGCCTTCGAGCAGCCGACACCACTCGTCCCGGCTCTTGCCGAGGAACAGCGCCTCGAGCTTGCGCCGCAGCACAGGCCAGACCGCCGGATCGTCGCGGCGGTCGAAATCCGGGTCGGAATCGAGGCCGGTGAGGCGGCGGAACAAGGCGTAGAACTGGGGTTCCAGCGGCCCGATGGCGACGTGCTCGCCGTCGGCGCACCGATAGGTGCGGTACCAGGGCGCGCCACCATCGAGGAGGTTGGCTTCCCGCCGATCGCTCCAGCGCCCTTGCGAAGCCAACTCCGAGAACATCGCCATCAGCGAGGCGGCGCCGTCGCAGATCGCCGCGTCGACGACCTGCCCGCACCCGGTACGGCCGGCCGAGAGCAGGCCGGCCAGTATCCCGGTCACGAGGTAGAGCGCCCCGCCGCCGTAATCGCCGACGAGATTGAGCGGCGGTACCGGATGGTCCGCGGGGCCGATTGCCGCGAGCGCGCCGGTGACCGCCATGTAGGTGATGTCGTGCCCGGCGGATTTCGCCAGCGGGCCATCCTGGCCCCAGCCGGTCATGCGTCCGTAGACGAGGCGGGGGTTGCGAGCGAGCACGGTATCCGGCCCGAGGCCGAGCCGCTCCATCACGCCGGGCCGGAACCCCTCGATCAGCGCATCCGCCCGATCGAGTAGCGCGAGGGCACCCGCGAGGTCGGCCGGGTCCTTCAGGTCGACGGTCACGGTCGGCCGGCCGCGCGACACCACGTTCTTCGAGTAGGGATCGGCGCCGCCGGGACGGTCGAGCCTGACGAGATCCGCGCCCATGTCGGCGAGCAGCATCGCCGCGAAGGGACCGGGGCCGATCCCGGCGAACTCGACGACGCGCAGGCCCGCGAGGGGCCCTCCGGGTCCGGCCGTCCGCGACGGAGTCATGTGCCGTTCTCCCCTTCCGCCGCGCATCGCCCGGCGCCGGCCATGGCCTGGCCGGCGCGCCTTGACGATGACGGGTCGGCCCCATAGCGATTGGGACCAATGACGGACCGCGTAGCAGACCAACCCGCCCTTCACCATGGGCCGGTCTGCGGACGGTTCGACGCCCGTCCGACGGACGGGCGCAACGAGGTCGGGGAGGACGCGGATGAACGTCAACGGCGTAGCGGCCATCGTCACGGGCGGCGGTTCGGGCCTGGGCGCAGCGACCGGGCGGGCGCTGGCGGCGGCGGGGGCGCGGGTGGCGCTCCTCGACCTGAACGAGGCCGCCGCCGCGGAGGTCGCCGCCGGGATCGGCGGGCTCGCCCTCGCCTGTGACGTTGCCGATGCGGGCAGCGCGGAAGCAGCGGTCGCCCGGGCGGCCGAGGCGCACGGGCCCGCCCGCATCCTGGTCAACTGCGCCGGCGTCGCGACGGCCGGCCGGATCGTCGGCCGCAACGGCCCCCTCGACCTCGCGGCCTACGCGACGGTGATCCAGATCAACCTGATCGGCAGCTTCAACCTGATGCGCCTGGTTGCCGCCGGCGCCCTGGCCCTCGATCCCCTGGAGGGCGGGGAGCGCGGCGTCATCATCTCCACCGCCTCCGTCGCCGCCTATGAGGGCCAGGTGGGCCAGGCGGCCTACGCCTCGTCGAAGGCCGGCATCGTCGGCCTGACCCTGCCGGCGGCGCGGGAATTCGCGCCGGCGGGCATCCGCGTCTGCGCCATCGCGCCCGGCATCTTCGAGACGCCGATGCTGCGCGGCCTGCCGCAGGAGGTGCAGGATTCGCTCGGCGCCGCGGTGCCGTTCCCCTCCCGCCTGGGCAGGCCGGACGAATACGCCAAGCTTGCGATGGCGATCATCGACAACCCGATGCTCAACGGCGAGGTCATCCGCCTCGACGGCGCCCTGCGCATGCAGTCCAAGTAGAGCAAGTCGAGACGTACATTCCAAGGTCAACATGGGGGACGGCGCGATGCTGAGCGACGACCAGATCCTGATCCGCGACACCGCCCGCAGCTTCGCGCAAGAGCGGCTGAAGCCGTTCTCGGCCGAATGGGACCGGGAGGCGCGCTTCCCCCGCGAGGCGATCGCCGAGATGGGCGCGCTCGGCTTCATGGGCATGCTGGTGCCCGAGGAGCATGGCGGGGCCGCCGCTGACCACGTGGCGTACGCGCTCGCCATCGAGGAGGTGGCGGCGGGCGACGGCGCGGTCTCGACGGTGATGAGCGTGCACAATTCGGTGGGCTGCATGCCGATCCTGAAATTCGGCAGCACCGAGCAGAAGCAGCGTTTCCTCGGGCCGCTCGCCCGCGGCGAGCAGCTCGCCGCCTTCTGCCTGACCGAGCCGGGCGCCGGCTCCGACGCCGCGGCCCTCAAGACCCGGGCGCGGCACTCCGGCAATGCCTGGGTTCTGTCGGGCACCAAGCAGTTCATCACCTCGGGGGCGAATGCCGATCTCGCCATCGTGTTCGCGGTGACCGATCCGGAGGCGGGCAAGCGCGGGATCTCGGCCTTCATTGTGCCGACCACGACCGCCGGATACAAGGTGGCGCGCATCGAGCACAAGCTCGGCCAAAGGGCCTCGGACACCGCCCAGATCGTGTTCGAGGACATGGAGCTCACCCCCGACCTGATGCTCGGCCAGGAGGGCGAGGGCCTGAAGATCGCGCTGGCCAACCTTGAGGGCGGGCGCATCGGCATCGCCGCTCAGGCCGTCGGCATGGCGCGGGCCGCGTTCGAGGCGGCCCTGGCCTATGCCGGCGCGCGCGAGACCTTCGGCCGGGCGCTGACGGGGCACCAGGCGGTGGCCTTCCGTCTCGCCGACATGGCGACGCGGATCGAGGCCGCGCGGCTCTTGGTGCTGAACGCCGCGCGCCTGCGCGATGCCGGCCGGCCCTGCCTGAAGGAGGCGGCGATGGCGAAGCTCTTCAGCTCCGAGATGGCGGAGGCGGTCTGCTCCGACGCGATCCAGATTCACGGCGGCTACGGCTACCTTGCCGATTACCCTGTCGAACAGATCTATCGCGACGTGCGGGTATGCCAGATCTACGAGGGCACCAGCGACGTCCAGCGCATCGTGATCAGCCGGGCCCTGACCGCCTGACGGCCCACTTCCCATGCAGAAACCTCCCCAGAGTATCGTCGCGGCTCCCCTGAGGACATCGGCGAGCCGCGACGGGCGGAGACGTTCGGCCGTCCAATCACGCCCGGGATCAACTTGCGGCGATTGCCGTCCCGGCGCTGCGATGTGACGGACATCGTACGGCCATCATCATGGATGCCTGCACGATAGTCGGTAATGGCGGCAAAGATCATCGGCCGTTAACACAACATCAAGCTTTTCGCCGCTCTGTAAAGGCTCACGGCTCGCGATCCGGCGACGGGCTGACCGACAGGGACCGTTCGAGGAGCGTGGCGGTGCATCTTCGTCCTGAGCGCGAGGCCGAGCGCCTCGCCGACCTGCGCGCCCTCGGCATCCTCGACACGCCGCCGGAGGATCATTTCGACGCGGTCTGCCGCCTCGCTCGGGGGCTGTTCCAGGTGCCCTATGCCTGGATCTCCCTCGTCGATGCCGACCGGCTGTGGTGCAAGGCCTCGTCGGGCATCACCTTCGGCGCGACCGGACGGGACGCGGCCTTCTGCAACCACGCCATCCTGAGCGACGCCCCCCTGTTGGTCGAAGATGCGGCCGCCGATCCGCGCTTCCGGAGCGTCGCCCTGGTGACCGGGCCGTCGGCGGTGCGGTTCTATGCTGGCGCGCCGCTGGTGCTGCGGCCGGGCCTGCCGCTCGGCACCCTCTGCCTCGGCGACACCGTCCCGCGTCGGCTCTCGCCGGACGAAGCGGCGCAGCTCTCCGACCTGACCGAGGTCGTGGTGGCGCAATTGCGGCACTACGAGGCCCGGGTCGCCAGCGAGGCGGAGGCGCGGCGTCGGCGTGCGAGCGAGGAGGCGCTGTCGCGCGCCAACGGCAACCTGATGCTTGCCGAGCAGATGGGGCGCATCGGCCATTGGCGGGTCGACCTCGCCACCGGCGCCACCTCCTGGTCGGACGAGGTCTGCCGGATCCACGGGCGGGCGCCGGGAGACCCGGCTGCGGATGTCGCGGAGGCCTTGTCGCATTACCATCCCGAGGATCGGGAACGGGTCGCGGCCTTGGTCGCGGAGGCCGGGGAACGCCGGACCGGCTTCCAGTTCAAGGCACGGCTCGTGCGGCGGGACGGCGAGGAGCGGATCGTCGTCTCCCGCGGCATCTGCCAGGTGGACGAGGCGGGCACGGCCGTCGCCCTGTTCGGCAGCGTGCAGGACGTCACCGAGATGGCCCGGGCCGAAGCCGAGCTGGAGGCCAGCGCCGCCCGCCTGCGCGCCAGCACCGCCCTGCTCGATGCCACCCTGGCCCATATGGACCAGGGATTGATCATGGTCGACGAGGCCGGGATCGTGCGGGTCTGCAACGAGCGCGCCCTCGCTCTGCTCGATCTGCCGCGCGCGCTGATGCAGTCCGAGCCCACCTTCGACGCGGTGCGCCGCCACCAAGTTGCCAAGGACGATTTCGCGCGCTGCGACGCCGTCTTGCGCGACCAGGTCGCCCACGGGCCGCTCACCACCCATCCCCATACCTACGAGCGCGAGCGGCCGAACGGTACGGTGCTGGAGATCCGCACGGTGCCGCTGCCGATCGGGGGCGCGGTACGCACCTATACCGACATCACCGCCCGCAAGGCGGCGGAGGCGCAGGCCGCCCACTTCGCCCGGCACGATCCCCTGACCGGGCTGCCGAACCGGGCCCTGTTCCGCGACAGCCTCGACCAGCGCCTCGCCGGCCTGCGGCGCCACGGCGGGACCTGCGGGCTCCTCTGCCTCGACCTCGACGCCTTCAAGGCGGTCAACGACACGCTCGGCCATCTCGCCGGCGACGCGCTGTTGCGCGAGGTGGCGGAGCGGATCCGCGCCTCGTTGCGGCAGGAGGATCTGCCGGCGCGCCTCGGCGGCGACGAGTTCGCGATCCTGCTCGGCGGGGACGCCGATCCGCCCGGAGCCGCCGCCACGGCGGAGCGGCTGGTCGCGGCGTTGCGCGAGCCGGTCGATCTCGGCGGGCAGGAAGCGACGATCGGCGTCAGCATCGGCATCGCCTTCGCGCCGGAGCACGGGCTGGACAGCGACACCCTTCTCAAGCGGGCCGACCTTGCGCTCTACCGGGCGAAATCGGAGGGCCGCAACACCTACCGCTACTTCGCCGCGGCGATGGACCGGGCGGCGGAGGAGCGCCGGCGCCTCGAGCTCGACCTGCGCCTGGCGCTCCAGCGCGGCGAGTTCTCCCTGCATTACCAACCGGTCTTCGACCTGGCCGGAGGGCGGATCGCGGCGGTCGAGGCGCTGCTGCGCTGGGACCATCCGGCCCGCGGCCCGCTGGCGCCGGCACGCTTCCTGCCGCTCGCCGAGGAGACCGGCCTGGTCGTGCCGATCGGCGATTGGGTGCTGCAGACCGCCCTGCGCGACGCGCAGGCGCTGCCACCGGGGATCCGGGTGGTGGTGAACGTCGCCGGTGCGCAGCTGCGCCATCCGGACCTTCCGGCCACGGTCCGGTTCGCCCTCGCAGCGAGCGGTGCGGCGGCAGAGCGGCTCGAGCTCGACATCGCCGAGGCGGCGATCGGGTCCGCCGGAGGGCGGCTGGCCGACCTCGCCGCCCTGGGCGTCGGGCTCGCCTTCGACGATTTCGGCGCGGGCGCCTCCTCGCTCGGCGCCCTGCGCCACCTGCCGTTCGGGCGGATCAAGCTCGACCGGACCCTTACGGCCGAGCCCGGAGCCGCCGGTCTGGTGCCGGCGATCGTCGCCCTCGCCACGGCGCTGGGCCTGGAGGTCGCCGCGAAGGGCGTCGAGACCGACGCGCAGCTCGACGCCCTGCGGCAGGCGGGCTGCACCGGGGCGCAAGGCTTCCTGCTCGGGCGGCCGGTGCCTTTCGGCGAGGTGCTGGCGGTCCTGGGGGGAGCGACCGGGTGGGGACTGACCGGCCGCGCGACGCGATCGTGTGCGTGACGACGTACGACGCGAACGTCGGCATGCCTCTTGCCGACCCGGCAGGTCATCCGAGGACTGCGCAGCGGAGCCCGGGATAACCGGGCTAACCGGGATGTCGGGAGCTTGGACCTCACGTGGGCAGGCTTGTGCGGACCTCTCGATAACCCGCCGCCGCGCCGAGACCGATGCCGCGTATAGGACGGCTTATGAGCCGCCTGGCCCGGAGCCGACGCGCGCACCGCCTTGCGCAACCACGGCCATCCATCCGTGACGCGGAGGGATTTCGACGTGCGAGTCGGGTCCACGGCTCACGTCGGCAGAGAGAACGCCGCCTCCAGGGCCGGCACCAGCTCCCCCAGAAAATCCTCTGCCGCCGCCGGGAGCGTCCGCCCCGCCTTCGCGATCAGGCACACGGGCCGGGAGAAGCTCGCCTCGGCGATCGGGCGAGAGCGCAAGTCCGGCTCGGCCCGGATCTCGCGGGCGGAGCCCGGCAGGATGGTGAGGCCGAGCCCGGCCCGCACCATCCCGACCGCCGTCATCATGTAGGTCGCCTCGCAGGCCGTCACCGGCAGCCGACCGGCGGCCACGAAGGCGGCGTCGACCACCGCGCGCACGCTGGTCTCGGCATCCATCAGCACCAGCGGGTGCGCGGCGAGGGCCTCCAGCGTCACCGCTTCCACCGCGCCGATCGGATGGCCGTCCGGATAAACCACATGCAGGGCGTCGGCGGCGCGGGCCAGCACCGCCACGTCCGGATCGCGTACCACCCCGCCGGTGATCCCGAGATCGACCTCCTCGCGGCGCACCAGGGCGAGCACCCGCTCGGCGATCGCGTCCTTGACGACGAAGCTCATCCGCGGATGCGCCGCCCGGAAGGCTGCGATCGCGTCCGGCAGCAGGCCCGCCGCCACCGAGGGCAGGGCCGCGATCCGCACCGTGCCGTGGCGGCGCGCCGCGAGGTCGCGGGTGTCGATCACCACGCTGTCGAGCTCGCGCAGCACGCGCTGGAACACCGGCAGCAGCTCGCGCCCGACCCGGGTCGGTTCGACGCTGCGGCTGTTGCGGTCGAGGAGGCGCACGGCCAGCGCCTCCTCCAGCCGGCGGATCTGCACCGTGAGCGCCGGCTGCGACAGGTTCAGGAGCGCGGCGGCACGGGTGAAGCTGCGCAGATGCGCCACCGACACGAAGGCGCGGACCTGGCGAAGGTTGAGATCCATCACGAAACGCTATCGAGGCGATCGGATCTTTTCAATGGACGGATTGCCGACCCTGGGTTGTGATTTCCCGGTCATCAACGGCGCCGCTCCCCGAGCGCCGAACCCTGGGAGGTAAGCGATGCTGGCCCTGCTCGGCCTGTGCACCATCGCGCTGCTGCTCGCCGCCATTCTGACCAAGCGCCTGTCGCCGCTCGTGGCGCTGATCGTGATCCCGGTCGCCGCCGCCCTCGTCGGCGGGTTCGGGCTCGAGACCGGCAAGTTCGTGCTCGCCGGCATCCAGAGCCTGGCGCCGGTCGTCGGCATGTTCGTGTTCGCGATCCTGTTCTTCGGGATCGTCAGCGACGCGGGCCTCCTCGACCCGATCATCGACCGGATCCTCGCCACTGTCGGCACGCGCCCGAGCCGGATCGTACCCGGCACGACGCTGCTCGCGCTGCTGATCCATCTCGACGGCTCGGGCGCCGTCACCTTCCTGATCACCATCCCGGCGATGCTGCCGCTCTACGACCGGGTCGGCATCGACCGGCGGATCCTCGCCTGCGCGGCCTCGCTGGCGGCGGGCGTGAACTTCCTGCCCTGGACCGGACCGATGATCCGGGCGTCCGCCGCGCTCAAGCTGCCGATCCCCGACATCTTCACGCCGCTGGTGCCGGTGCAGGCGGTCGGCCTCGCCTTCATCTTCGCCGTCTCGTACTGGCTGGGCGCGCGCGAGGAGCGCCGGCTGAAGCACGCGCGCGCCGGAGCCGTGGAGGCCGCCGCGGCCGGCGCACGCGCGCTGAGCGACGCCGAGCGGGCCTTGCGGCGGCCGGACCGGTTCTGGCCGAACCTCATCCTCACGGTCGCGGTGCTCGGCACGATGGTGCTGATGGCCGAAAAAATCCCGCCGGCCTTGATGTTCATGCTCGGTACGGCACTGGCGCTGATCATCAACTACCCGAGCGTCGACGCGCAGCGCCAGCGCATCGACGCCCACGCCAAGGCCGCCATCCTGATGGCGTCGATCCTGCTGGCGGCGGGCGTGTTCACCGGCATCATGCAGGGCACCGGCATGCTGGAGGCGATGGCGCAGAGCGCGGTGGCGGTCGTGCCGCCGGGTCTCGCCCCGCACATCCCCTTCACCCTCGGCCTCGTCTCGATGCCGCTCAGCATGCTGTTCGACCCCGATTCGTTCTATTTCGGCGTGCTGCCGGTGGTGGCCGAGGTCGCCCATCAGCTCGGCGTGCCGCCGCTCCAGGTCGCGCAAGGCGCCCTGCTCGGCCAGATGACGACCGGCTTTCCGGTGAGCCCGCTGACCCCGGCGACCTTCCTGGTCTGCGGCCTGTGCGGCATCGACCTCGCCGACCACCAGAAATTCACCTTCCCGTTCCTGCTCGCGGCCTCCGTGGTGATGACCTTCGCGGCCGTCGCCTTCGGGGTGTTCCCGCTCTGACCGACAGGGGATCTCGCATGAGGACACTCCGCCTGGGCGCCGGGGCCGGCTATGCCGGCGACCGGATCGAGCCCGCCCTCGAGCTCGCCGAGCACGGCGCCCTCGACTACCTCGTCTTCGAGTGCCTGGCCGAGCGCACCATCGCGCTCGCCCAGCAAGCCCGCCTGCGCGATCCCGCCGCCGGCTACGACCCGCTGCTGGAGGCCCGGATGCGGGCGGTGCTGGAACCGTGCCGGCGCCACGGCACCCGCATCGTCACCAACATGGGGGCCGCCAACCCGCTGGCGGCCGCCGAGAGGACCCGGTCGATCGCCCGCGACCTCGGGCTCGCGGGGCTGAAGGTCGCGGCGGTGACCGGCGACGACGTGCTGGAGGCGGTCGGGGCCGGCGATTACGAGATCCTGGAGACGGGCGGCCGGGTGCGCGATCTCGGCAACCGGGTGATCTCGGCCAACGCCTATCTCGGGGCAGGTCCCATCGCCGAGGCGCTGGCGCAAGGCGCCGACGTCGTCATCACCGGCCGTGTCGGCGATCCGGCCCTGTTCCTGGCACCGCTGATCCACGCCTTCGGCTGGGCGCTCGACGACTGGGACCGGCTCGGTCGCGGAACGCTGGCCGGACATCTCCTCGAATGCGCCGGCCAGGTCACCGGCGGCTACTTCGCCGATCCGGGGGTGAAGGACGTGACGGGCCTCGCCCGCCTCGGCTTTCCCATCGGCATCGTCGACGAGGACGGCGGGATCGAGATCACCAAGGTGCCGGGATCCGGCGGGCAGGTGACGCTGGCGACCTGCAAGGAGCAACTGCTCTACGAGGTGCATGACCCCGCCCGCTACCTGCAGCCCGACGTGGTGGCGGATTTCTCCGAAGTGACCATGGAGGCCGTCGGCCCCGACCGGGTGCGGGTGACGGGCGGGCGCGGCCTGCCTGCGACCGGGCTCCTCAAGGTCTCGGTCGGGCTGATCGATTCCTATGTCGGCGAGGGCCAGATCTCCTATGCGGGGCCCGGCGCCGCGGCGCGCGGCCGCCTCGCCCTCGCCATCGTGCGCGAGCGCCTGGCGATCACCGGCGTGCGGACGAGCGAGCTGCGCTTCGATCTGATCGGGGTCGATTCGCTGCACGGCGCCCGCCTGGCGGGCGAGGCCGAGCCCTACGAGGTCCGCCTTCGCGTCGCCGGGCGCTGCGACAGCCTCGGCGAGGCGGCGCGGATCGGCAACGAGGTCGAGACGCTCTACACCAACGGCCCGGCCGGCGGCGGCGGCGCCTGGAAGTCGGCCCGCGAGGTGGTGGGCGTGCTCTCGGTGCTGGTGCCGGCAGCGCTCGCCCGGCCGAGCGTGCGGATGATCGAGGCATGAGGGAGACGACGATGAAGCTGCGCGCGCTCGCCCATTCCCGGACCGGCGACAAGGGCAACACCGCCAACATCTCGCTGATCGCGCACGACCCGGCCGATTATCCGCGCCTCGAACGCCACGTGACGGCCGAGCGGGTGCGAGCCCATTTCGCCGGGATCTGCACCGGCACGGTGACCCGCTACGCCCTGCCCCGCCTCGGCGCCCTCAACTTCGTGCTGGGCGAGGCGCTCGGCGGCGGGGTCACCCGCTCCTTGGCGCTCGATGCGCACGGCAAGGGCCTGAGCGCGGCCCTCCTGGACATGGAAATTCCGGACGAGGGGTGAGGGTGATTCAGGGTTTCGAGCGGGTGTGGCGGGGGGGAGGTGGCGGACAGGACGGGGTTTCGCTCGCCCCGCCCGCGGCGGGACTGGCGGGGAAGCCGGACGAGCGCGGATTCCCTCCTCTCGCCCCCACGCCCGGGGCTGTCCGGGGACAGTCGGGGTCAAGAAGAGGCTCGGGTCCTCGTCTCGCCCCGATTTCTCGCCGGGAGAGGAGAAGACCCGCACCTTTTTCGAGCCGCCGATGACCCAAAGCCCCCGGCTGCCCTCGTGACGGGGACGCTTCCCATCCGCATCATTGTTGACAATCATACGATAAGAATGATGATGGCCCGACGCCGCGGGGCATTCCCCCGGCCTTTCCCATCCGTCACGGGTCGTCACCGATGAAGCTCGCATCCTACTGGCTCGAGACCGCGCCGCCGTTCGCGGCCGGCAGCCCCGGCCCGGCGGAGGGACGGTTCGACGTCGCGGTGGTGGGGGGCGGCTTCACCGGCCTCTCGGCGGCGCTCGCGCTGGCGAAGCGCGGCGCCAAGGTGGCGGTGCTGGAGGCGGACGGCGTCGGCAGCGCCGCTTCGGGCCGCAACGGCGGCCAGTGCAACAACGGCTTCGCGTCGGATTACCGCGCGATCGTCGGCCGGTTCGGCGAGGAGCGGGCGGCGGCGCTCTACCACGCCTACGACGCGGCGGTGGACAGCGTCGAGCGGCTGATCCGCGAGGAGGGGATCGACTGCGATTTCCGCCGCACCGGCAAGATCAAGCTGGCGGCCAAGCCCGAGCACGTCGACAAGCTGCAGCGCACCCTCGAGGCGGTGTCGCGCCGGGCCGACCCGGAGGCCCGCTTCGTTCCCGGCCGCGAGATCCGGCAGGAGATCGGGTCGGACGCGTTCTACGGCGGCCTGGTCTATCCGAAGAGCGGCGGGATGCATGTCGGCAAGTTCGCCCGCGGGCTGGCCCGGGCGGCGGCCGGGCATGGCGCCGCCGTGTTCGAGCACGCCCCCGTCACCGGCCTCCGGCGGTTGGAGGGGACTGCCCACGAGGTCACCACGGCCCGCGGCACGCTGACCGCCGATCAGGTGCTGATGGCGACGGGCGCCTCGATGGTCGGGCCGCTCGGCTGGTTCCGCCGCCGCATCGTGCCGGTCGGCTCGTTCGTGATCGTCACCGAGCCGCTGCCGCGCGACGTGCTCGACCGGCTGATGCCGACCCGCCGCATGGCGACCAACTCGAAGAATGTCGGGTGCTATTTCCGGGTCACGCCGGACGACCGCCTGCTGTTCGGCGGCCGGGCGCGGTTCGCGGTCTCGAACCCGCTCTCGGACGAGAAGAGCGGCCGGGTGCTGCGCCGCGCCCTCGACCAGGTCTTCCCGGAGCTCGCCCGGGCCCGGATCGACTATTGCTGGGGCGGCGTCGTCGACATGACCGCCGATCGCCTGCCGCGGGCGGGGGCGCGCGACGGGCTGTACTACGCGATGGGCTATAGCGGCCACGGCACCCAGATGGCGACCCATATGGGGCAGGTGATGGCCGACGTGCTGGAGGGGCGCAGCGAGCGCAACCCCTTCGCGGGCTGGGACTGGAAAGCCATCCCCGGGCATTTCGGCCCGCCCTGGTTCCTTCCCTTCGTCGGCGCGTATTATCGTCTGCAGGATGTCCTGCATTAGGATTGTTGTCAGATCATGGGCGGGGCGTGAGCGCGATGGCGAGCCGGAACGACACGAGCGCGAAGGCCGCGGCGACCAAGAGGCTGCCCCGCACCACCCTGTCCGGCCAGATCGCCGAACAGATCCGGGCCTCGATCCTCGACGGGACCTATCCGCTCGGCGCGCAGCTCAACGAGATGGAGCTGGCCTCGACCTTCGGGGTCAGCCGCGGGCCGGTGCGGGAGGCGCTGCAGCGCCTGATCCAGGAAGGCCTGCTGCGCAGCGAGCCGCATCGCGGCGTGTTCGTGCCCGAGCTCGCGCCCTCCGATCTCATCGACATCTATTTCGTGCGCCGCTCCCTCGAACTCGTCGCGATGCGGCGCATCCTCGAGACGCCCGAGCGCGGCGGCGTGGTGCGTGACCTCGCGGCCATCGTGCGCCAGATGAAGGCCGCGGTGCGCCGCAAGGACTGGCCGCAGGTCGCCGACCTCGACATGCAGTTCCATCGTCGGATCGTCGACGAGGCCGGCAGCGAACGCCTGACCCGCAGCTTCGCCACGCTCCAGGCCGAGACCCGGCTGTGCCTGCAGATGCTGATGGGCGGCTACCGCGAGAACGCGGCGCTGATCGACGAGCATCAGCTCCTCGTCGACCTGATCGAGCGCGGCGCGATCGAGCCGGCCCTCGCCGAGCTGGAGCGCCATTTCGGCGATCCGGTCCGGACGCTTCACAAGGCCAATGCTTCGCGCAAGGAGAAGCTCGGTGCCGAAGCGGCCTGAGGTCGGCCTCTGATCTCGTCCGACCCTGGCAAGCCAGGCTCACGCTTAATCCCCGGTGAGCCGAACCTGCGCAGTTTGCCGCGATCCCGTCCGGTTTCGCTGACCAGCCGAACAGAGCCTGGGGACTCGACTTGGCTCAGCTTCGATTTCGGCTGGATCGGCTGTCACACGCATGTTACTTGGCGACTACGGACTGATTCGGTCCGCTCTCCCCTTCCTGGGAACAGCCATGATGCTCCGGTTTCGCTTGGGCCGGCTGGCCTGCCTGTCGGCGGCCGTCGTCGCCGGTCACGTCGCTGCGGCCTTTTCCGCGGTGGCGTGCCCGGCCCCGCTGCCGCCGGCGGCGGAGCGGATGAGCCTGAGCCTGACCGAGGCCCATGTGGCGCGGCGCGAACCGGTGCAGGTGCTCGCCATCGGCTCGTCCTCGACCGAGGGCATCGGCGCCTCCGCGCCGGACCGGACCTATCCGCACCTGCTGGAGCAGTCCCTGCGCACGGCTTGGCGCGGCACCCCGGTCGGCGTGACCAATGCCGGGATCGGCGGCGAGACCGCCGACCAGACGCTGGTGCGCCTCGCCGAGGCCCTGAAGCAGCCGGTCAAGCCCGATCTGGTGATCTGGCAGGTCGGCACCAACGACGCGATCACCGGCGGCGACGAGGCCGCCTTCCGCCGCCGGCTCGAGCATGGCGTCGCCCTGGTCCGCGCCGCCGGCAGCGACCTCATCATCCTCGACCAGCAATACTACCCGGCAATCCCCGACCATGCCCGCTACGAGCGCTTCGTCGGCCTCGTCGCCGCGGTCGCGGCGGGGGCCGAGGTGCCGGTCTTCTCGCGCTACGCCTTGATGAAGGACTGGAACCGGCAGGATCCCGCCCTGCTCGCCGGCATGCTGTCCTCCGACAACTTCCACATGGGCGACCAGGGCTATGCCTGCCTCGCCCAGGCGCTCGGCCGCGACATCCTCGACGCGGTCACCCCGCGCCCCGATCCGCTCCAGGCTGTGGCCCGGGCCAAGCGCCAGCCGCTGCCGGATGCGCAGGCGATGCGGCGGGGCTGAGCGGCGACAGGCTTGCCAGGATACAGGTTGCCGTAGTGACGTGTGCGCCCCCGGACGGATCCCGTCCGGGGGCGTCGTCTTGTGCGCTCTCGTTCCGAACGCTGGAACACCAGTCCGATCCGCCCGGCCGTCTCGATATCCTCGGCGTCATTCCGGAGCCGCGACAGCGGAGCCCGGAATCGTGAAAAGCGAGTGCGTCAGGACAAAGCGGACAGCGCCCCGCGTGACGCTCTCCCACCTGAGTGTCTGGAGTCCGGGCTCCCCTGCGCGGCCCCGGACTGACACGGTCCGGGCGAAGCTCCGCCGCACGCCGACGCGCCTTACAGGGCCGGGGCCCGCCAATGCCATTCGGTCGCTTCCTGATACGCCTGCCCGACCCGAAGCGCCGTCGCCTCGTCGTAGCCGCGGCAGACGATCTGCAGCGAGAGCGGCAGCCCGCCCGCCGTGAACCCGTTCGGCAGCGCCAGGGCGCAGAGTTCGAGCAGGTTGCCGAAGCGGGTGAAGCGCGACGGCATCACCGCCTGGTCGACGGCATCGAGGGGGATCGCCGCGGTCTCGGTGGTCGGGGTCAGGAGCGCGTCGATGCCGTCCATCGCCCGGGCATAGGCGGCCTTCATCTCGGCCTGTAGCCGGCGGGTGCGCAGGTAATCCTGCGCGCTCACCCCGGCGCCGGCCAGGGTACGCAGGCGGACATCCTCGTCGAGACGCGAGGCCCGATCCTCCGACAGGGTGCCGTTGAAGAAGTAGCACTCCGCCTGCACGATCGCCGAGGCGGTGACGAGGTCGGCGAAGCGGAACGGCAGCGCGACGTCGACGATCTCGGCGCCGAGCCGGGCGAGTTGGTCGAGGGAGGCGTCGTAGGCGTCCAGCATCTCAGGCGAGACGCCGTCCCGCTCCGCCGCCGGCATCCGGGCGAGGCGCAAGGCCCGCACCCCGCGGTGCAGCGCCGGCATCGGGTCCTCCGGCACGATGCCCCGCGTGTTGGGATCGCGCGGGTCGGGCCCAGAGAGGATCGTGTAGAGCAGCGCCACGTCCTCGACGCTGCGCGCCATCGGTCCCGGCGTGTCGAGCGTCGTGCTCAGCGGCACGATACCGGCGGTGCTGACCCGGCCGATCGTGACCTTGAGGCCGGTCAGCCCGCAGAACGAGGCCGGCAGCCGCACCGAGCCGCCGGTATCGGTACCGATCGCCCACGGCGCCATCCGGGCCGCCACCGCGACGCCCGAGCCGCTCGACGAGCCGCCCGGGGTGCGGGGCGTCGCGCGATCCCAGGGGTTCCAGGGCGTGCCCATGTGCTGGTTGGTGCCCCAGCCGCCATAGGCGAACTCGACCGTGTGGGTCTTGCCGAGCACGATCATGCCCTGCGCCAGCATCCGCCGGGCGATGGTGGCAGTCTCGGTGGCGCGCCGCACGCGGAAGTGCGCCGAGCCGCCGGTCGTGATCCGGCCCTCGAGGTCGATCAGGTCCTTCAGCGCGACCGGTACGCCGTGCAGCGGACCGACGGCGTGGCCGGCGCGGATCATCCGGTCGGCGCCCTCGGCGGCGAGCCGCGCGTCGTCGGCGTAGACCTCGACGAAGGCCTGAAGCTTCGGCTCCAGCCGCGCGATCCGGTCGAGATGCGCCTCGACGGCCTCGACCGGCGAGACCTCCCGGGAGGCGATGGCGCGGGCGAGGTCTCGGGCGGGACGCTCGGTCAAATCTGTCACGGGAACGCTCCTCACTGCACGCTGATCCGGGTCAGGTCGACGAACCAGGATTGGGGCGAGACGAACCCCTTCACCCGCGGCGACATCGCCCTGGGGTTGAGATCATGGACGATATACAGCCAAGGCGGATCATCGACGAGTCGCTCATGCGCCGCCCGCGTCGCCCGGGCGATCGCCTCCGGATCGGTCGCCCCGGCGAGTTCCGACAGGGCCGCGTCGAAGCGGTCGTCCTTCCATTGCGGGAAGTTGAAGCCTTTCGGCGAGACGTTGGCGGAGGCGAAGTAGCGCGCCATCACGGCGACGTCGGACGAGGGCGACGAGACGTTGAGCGCGTTGGCGCCCTGGAGCGAGGGCGAATCCGGCGCCGCCCGCCCGGCATTGAGCAGCACCTGCCACTCGACCACGTTGAAGGTCACGTCGACGTTGCAGGTCTGCTTCAGGTTCTCCTGCAGGAACTCGTTCATCGGCAGCGGCTGCATCTGGCCCGAGCCCGAGGTCGAGATCATCACCTTGAGCGCGAGCGGCGTCTTGTCGGTGACGCCGGCCGCGGCCAGCAGCGCCCTGCCCTTCTCCGGATCGAGGCGGTAGCGGTTCTGCGGCGCGCCGAAATTCGGGTCGGAGGGCTTCAGCCAGCCGACGGCCGGCTCGGCGGTGCCGTTCAGGAAGGTCACCAGCCCCTCCCGGTCGACGCAGTAATTGAGCGCCTGGCGCACCCGCACGTCCTTCAGCGGGCTGTTTGCGGCGCCGATATTGTAGAACCACGGCCAGACATGCGGGTAGGAGCCGGTCGTGATGACGAACCCCGCCTGGCGCAGGGAGGCGAGGCCGTCCGGCGCCGGCGCCTCGATCCAGTCGACCTGGCCGGCGCGGAGCGCCGCGATGCGGGCATTGGCCTCGGGGATCGGCATCAGCCGCACCCGGTCGACCTTGGCGCGGCTGTCGGCGTCCCAGTATTCCGCGTTGCGGGCAAGATCGACCGCCTCGCGCGGCCGCACCCCCGTGATGCGGAACGGCCCGGTGCCGGCGGCCGGCAGCATCCCGACCTTGGCCCAGTCCCGCCCCGCCCGCTCGAACGAGGCCGGCGAGGTGAAGAGCAGGTAGACCACCATGTAGGGAAAGTACGAGGCCGGCGCCGACCCGGTGATCGCCACCGTGCGGTCGTCGATCTTGCGGTAGCCTGCCAGAAGCGGCGCCCGCGCCCGGGTGATGCCGGCCGCCGGCGGCTCGTATTGCGGGCTGTCGGCCTTGAAGTAGCGGTCGAGGTTCCAGACCACCGCATCGGCATCGAAGGGCGTGCCGTCGTGGAAGCGCACGCCCGGGCGCAGGTGGAAGATCCAGGTCTTGGGGTCGTCGGGCGCCTGCTCCCAGCGTTCCGCCAGGCCCGGCCGCAACCCCGCCGGCCGGTCGATGCGCGAGAGGTCCCACAAGACCAGCCCCTCGAAGACCGGATAGCCGAGGAAGCGCATCCCCTCGAAGCCGTTATTCGGCATGCCGGTGGTGGTCGGCACGTCGGCGGCGGTCATGCCGATGCGCAGGACCGACTCGGCCCGGGCTGACGGAGCCGCGACGAGGAGTGCGGCGAGGGCGACCGGGAGACCGAAGGGGCGGGGCATGGCGGCAGGCTCCGTGGGGGCCTGCTCACCTCCGCAAGAGCCGGGCCAGTCCGGCTCCGCTTGCCGCGGCTGGTTAGCTCTTGAGCCGGTATCCGGTGCGGAAGATCCAGGCCACTGCCGCGAGGCAGGCGACCAGGAACACCAAAGCCATGCCGAGGCTCACCGCCGGATTGACGTCGGAATGGCCGTAGAAGCTCCAGCGGAAGCCGCTGATCAGGTAGACGACGGGATTGAGCAGGCTGACATTCCGCCACACCGGGGGCAGCATGTCGATCGAGTAGAAGCTGCCCCCCAGGAAGGTCAGCGGCGTGACGATGAGGAGCGGCACCAGTTGCAGCTTCTCGAACCCGTCCGCCCACAGGCCGATCACGAAGCCGAACAGGCTGAAGGTGACGGCGGTGAGGACCAGGAACAGCACCATCACGAAGGGGTGCTCGATCCGCAGCGGCACGAACAGCGACGAGGTCGCCAGGATGATGAGCCCGAGCATGATCGACTTGGTCGCCGCCGCCCCGACATAGCCGGCGACGATCTCCACCGCCGAGATCGGCGCCGACAGGATCTCGTAGATGGTGCCGGAGAAGCGCGGGAAGTAGATGCCGAAGGAGGCGTTGGCGATGCTCTGCGTGAGCAGCGTGAGCATGATCAGCCCTGGCACGATGAAGGCGCCGTAGGGCACGCCGTCGACCGAGGTGATCCGCCCACCGATCGCGGCGCCGAACACCACGAAGTAGAGCGAGGTCGAGATCACCGGAGCGACGATGCTCTGAAGCAGCGTGCGGAAGGCGCGGTGCATCTCGAAGCCGTAGATGGCGCGGATGGCGGGCCAGTTCATGCGCGGTCCCTCACGAGATCGACGAAGATGTCCTCGAGCGAGCTTTGCCGGGTCTGGAGATCGCGGAAGCGGATGCCGGCGGCGGCGAGGTCGGTCAGCAGCCCGGTGATGCCGGTGCGCTCTGCCTTGGCGTCGTAGGTGTAGGTCAGGGTCGTCCCGTCCTCCGACAGGGCGAGGGCGTGCCCGGCGAGGCTCGGCGGCAGGGTGGAGAGTAGGTCGTGGAGCTGCAGTGTCAGCTCCTTGCGGCCGAGCTTGCGCATCAGCTCGGCCTTGTCCTCGACCAGCACGATCTCGCCCTTGGCGATCACCCCCACCCGGTCGGCCATCTCCTCGGCCTCCTCGATGTAGTGGGTGGTGAGGATCACCGTGACCCCCTGGTCGCGCAGGCGGCGCACCAGGCGCCACATGTCCTGGCGGAGCGCTACGTCGACGCCCGCGGTCGGCTCGTCGAGGAAGAGGATGCGCGGCTCGTGCGCCAGCGCCTTGGCGATGAGCACCCGGCGCTTCATGCCCCCCGACAGGGTCATGATCTTGGCGTCGCGCTTCTCCCACAACGAGAGGTCGCGCAGCACCCGCTCGATATGGCCCGGATCCGGCTTCAGGCCGAACAGCCCGCGGCTGAAGCTCACGGTCGCCCACACGGTCTCGAAGGCGTCGGCGGTGAGCTCCTGGGGCACCAGGCCGATCAGCCGCCGCGCGGCCCGGGGTGCCGTCAGGATGTCGTGCCCGCCGACCGTCACCGTGCCGGTGCTCGGCGTGACGATACCGCAGATGATGCTGATGAGGGTGGTCTTGCCGGCGCCGTTCGGTCCGAGCAGGGCGAAGATCTCGCCCTGGCGGACCGTCAGGTCGACGCGCTTGAGCGCGGCGTGACCCGAGGCGTAAGTCTTCGACAGGGTGTCGATCGCGATGATGGGTGTCATCCGGTCCCGGGCGTCCTGGCTTGAGCACCGCCCGGGCGACGATCGCACCCGCCGCGACGGCGGTCATGGGCGAGGGTCGCGTGAGAAGCGCTCACGGGGTGGCGGATCACCTAGGCCGATCGGGCCCCGTCCGCCACCATCCACGGCCGGCAAGTCGTCGCGCCCGCGCGGGACGCGGCGAGAAATCCGCCGGGTGTGGCCCGGATATGGGCGCTTCTCCCTTGCCGGCCGGTGCGCGGGCGCACGCGGCGGACGCGCTCACGCCTTGTCGGACGGACCGGTCTCGTCGTCCCGGCCGTCGCCGTCGCCCTCGAAGGCGTCCTCGTCCTCGGCCTCGTCCTGAACGTCGGCCTCGTCCTGGTCATCGGCCGCGTCGTCCCGGGTCCGGGTCTTGGTGTAGAAGTTGCCGACCTGCAATGCCTCGCCGGCGGTGACCATGGCGCTGAGATAGGCATTGATCGTGGCCGGTGCCGCGTCGGGCAGGGCACGCAGGATCTGCGGCTGCGACAGGCCCTGCGGCCCCGCGCCATCGATCAGCGCCTTGAGGCGGCCCTTGGTCGAGTTGGCGCGCGGACCGCGCGGACCACGCCGCCCGCCCGCCCGGGGCTCGCCCCGGTCAGGGGCGGAGGCTGGCCCGGCGGATGGCAGCGACAGGCCGAGATCCTCGATCGGCGTATCCTCAACGATCGCCCGGAGCGCGTTTTCAGCGAGCCGGAGCTTGGCGAGCTCGGCACCGATGCGCTCGTACTCGACCTCGAGCGCGGCTCTCCGCTCGCTCACATCAGCCAAGGCTTTCATGAGCGCATCATTCCCCGACATTGCCCCTCCAGAGAAACTGGGCGATGGCTCCTTGCATGGCTGAGGTGCAGCGTCAACGAAGATGCGTCTCGTGAGAGACATGTCGGTGTCCAACGCCCCATTGTCATTGGTCCGGGACGCCAGCGGAGCATCCGCATCGGCGACACGACGGGATTCCGGAGGATGGAGCGTCGGCCTCGATCGAGGAATTTCGTCGAACTGGAAGACGTGGTGAGCGCGCTGGGACTCGAACCCAGGACCTACAGATTAAAAGTCCGTTGCTCTACCAGCTGAGCTACGCGCCCGCTCCCGGGGATGACGGCGCGGCGCTGGTGGGGCCGGCCCTGGTCCTGTTCGGAGCAGTCGCGGACATAGGGGGTTGACGCGGCCGGGTCAACCGGGAGACCACCGCCGCCCACAGACGCCGTGCCCCGATGCCCGCAGATTCCGCACCGCCTCCCGATCCCGCCGCGCCGTGGACGCTCTTTGCCGGCCTCCTCGTCGGCGTCGCCGGGCTGCTGGGTCTCGCCGTGCTCGCCTTCGTCGCCCTCCTCGATCCCTACGGCCTGCGGGCCGCTCCGGGCCGGGCGCCGGGACCGATCATGGATCTCAACCAGCGCTTCATGTACCCGCAGGTGGTGCGCGGCGGGGCGTTCGACGCGGCGGTCTTCGGCACCTCGACCGCCCGCCTTCTCGACCCGCACGCCCTCGACCGGGCCTTCGGCGGGCATTTCGCCAATCTCGCCATGAACGCGGCGACACCCTGGGAGCAGACGCAGCTCGCCCGGCTGTTCCTCGCCCGGGCTCCCGCGACGGCGGTTCTGTTCGGCCTCGACGCACCCTGGTGCGAGGCCGATGCCGACCGCAAGCGCCTGACCTTCCGGGCCTTCCCGCCCTGGCTGTACCGAGAGCCGCTGGCCTGGAGCGCCGTGTTCCACCAGTGGAACCAGCAGAGCGCGGAGATCGCCGGACGGGCTCTGTTCCATCGTCTCGGGCGGATGAAGGCGCGGATCCGCGGCGACGGCTACGAGGTCTTCACCCCGCCGGAATCGCTCTACGACGCGGCGCGGGCCGCTTCCCACATCCATGGCGACGCCCCCCCCTCGGAGGGCGCGCCCGAGGCCGATCCCGCGACGCCGGCGCTGGCCTGGCTCGACGAGCTTCTCGGCCTCGTACCGGCCGGCGGGCTCAAGCTCGTCGCCTTCATGCCGGTCAACGTGGCGGCGCAACCCCGGCTCGGCAGCGCCGGGGCGGCGCGAGAGGCCGCCTGCAAGGCGCGGGTGGCCGAAATCGCCCGGCGGCGCGGCGCCACGCTGGTCGATTTCCGCATCCCGTCCACCGTGACGCGGGACGACACCAATTACTGGGACGCCCTCCACTACCGCCTGCCGATCGCCACGCGCATCGTCGAGGCCCTGCGCCGGGCGGTGGACGAGCGCCGCGACGACCCGGAGGGGTTCTACCGGGTGCTCGCGGCGCCGCGCGCACCGGAGCATTGACGGCTCACGCCGCCCGGTCGCGCTCGGCCTTCTGCCACCCCTCCCGGGTCTCGCCGATGAAGTCCTGGAGCCGTCCGGCGGCGATGGCCGCGCGCAGGCCCGCCATCAGGTCCTGGTAATAGGACAGGTTGTTCCAGGTCAGCAGCATCATCCCCAAGATCTCGCCGGCGCGGACGAGGTGATGCAGGTAGGCCTTGCTGTAGAGGTTGGCCGCCGGGCAGGTCGATTCCGGGTCGAGGGGGGTGTTGTCCTCGGCAAAGCGCGCGTTGCGCAGGTTGAGGCGGCCGTGGCGGGTATAGACCATGCCGTGGCGGCCGGCCCGGGTCGGCATCACGCAGTCGAACATGTCGATGCCGCGGCTCACCGCCTGGACGATGTCGTCCGGCGTGCCGACGCCCATCAGGTAGCGCGGCTTGTGGGTCGGCAGGTGCGGCTCGACGGTCTCGATCATCGCCAGCATCGTCGCCTGCGGCTCGCCGACCGCGAGACCGCCGACGGCGTAGCCCTTGAGGTCGAGATCGACCAGCGCCTTCGCGCTCTCGACGCGGAGCGCCGGGATGTCGCCGCCCTGCACGATGCCGAACATCGCCTTGCCGGGCTGGTCGCCGAAGGCGATGCGGCAGCGTTCCGCCCAGCGCAGGGAGAGGCGCATGGCGCTCTCGATCGCCGATTCGGGCGCCGGCAGGCGCACGCATTCGTCGAGCTGCATCTGGATGTCGGAGCCGAGCAGGCCCTGGATCTCGATCGAGCGCTCGGGGCTGAGCAGATGCGTCGAGCCGTCGAGATGCGACTGGAACCGCACCCCGGTCTCGTCGAGCTTGCGCAAGCCCGCCAGCGACATGACCTGGAAGCCGCCGGAATCGGTCAGAATCGGGTAGGGCCACTGCATCATGGCGTGCAGGCCGCCGAGGCGAGCGACCCGCTCGGCGCCGGGGCGCAGCATCAGGTGGTAGGTGTTGCCGAGCACCACGTCGGCGCCGAGGGCCTTCACCTGCTCGGGATACATCGCCTTGACGGTACCGGCGGTGCCGACCGGCATGAAGGCCGGGGTGCGGATGACGCCCCGCGGCATCCGGATCTCGCCGGTGCGGGCCGAGCCGTCGGTCGCCGCCACGGTGAAGCTGAACTGGTCGGTCATTGCGTCTCCGCCCGGAAAAGCAGGCTGGTATCGCCGTAGGAATAGAAGCGGTAGCCGCGCTGTATCGCGGCCGCGTAGGCCGCCCCCATCGCGTCGAGCCCGGCAAAGGCCGAGACGAGCATGAACAGGGTCGAGCGCGGCAGGTGGAAGTTCGTCATCAGCGCGTCGACCGCGCGGAAGCGGTAGCCCGGGGTGATGAAGATGTCGGTGGCGCCGGTCCAGGGCCGGATCGTCCCGTCCGGCGCGGCGGCGCTCTCGAGGAGCCGAAGCGCCGTGGTCCCGACCGCGACGATGCGCCCGCCCGCCGCGCGGGCCCGGTTGAGCGCCTCGGCGGCCTCGGGGGTGATCTCGCCGACCTCGGCGTGCATCCGGTGTTCGTCGGTGTCGTCGGCCTTGACCGGCAGGAAGGTGCCGGCGCCGACATGCAGCGTCACCCGGACCTGCGCCAGGCCGGCGGCGGCGCACGACGCCAGCAATCCGGGCGTGAAGTGCAGGCCGGCAGTCGGAGCCGCCACGGCGCCGGGCTGCCGGGCGTAGACGGTCTGGTAATCGGCGGCATCCTGCGCGTCGGTCGGGCGCTTGGCGGCGATGTAGGGGGGCAGCGGCAGCTCGCCCAGAGCGGCCACCGCCTCGTCGAGGGCCAGCCCCGAGAGATCGAACGCGAAGGTCGTCTCGCCCCCCTCCCCGCGTTCGACGATCGTGGCGTCGAGGCGGGTGAGCGCGCAGGTCTCGCCCTCCCCGGCTCCCCCGAAGCTGACCCGGTCGCCGACCCGCAGGCGCTTGGCCGGGCGCGCGAAGGCGCGCCAGCGATCCGGGCCCTCCCGCAGGTGCAGCATCGCCTCGACCCGCACCCTGGTGCCCTCCGGCCGGTGGCGCAGGCCGTGCAGCCGGGCCGGGATCACCCTCGTATCGTTGAAGACCAGCACGTCGCCGGGCCGCAACAGGCCGGGCAGGTCGCGCACCACCCGATCCTCCGGGGGGCTGCCCGGGTGCAGCAGCATCAGGCGAGCGCCGTCCCGCGGCACCGCGGGCCGAAGGGCGATGCTTTCCTCCGGCAGGTCGAAATCGAACAGGTCCACGCGCATGCGGCCCTTCAGCCAGGATTCCGCCGCCGGATCAATGGGGCATGCGCCCCAGCCGAGGGCCCACGCCGCGTCGCCTCGCCGTCCGGGCCTTCGTCGGGCCGACGATGGGGCGCTTCCCGCACCATCCGCGGCTCTTCGCGGTGCCTTGCACCTGGACAGCGGTGGCGCGGCGGCCCGCGACGCCCCATCTGGAACGGCGTCGTTCGAGGAGTTCCCGACATGCCGAGCCATCCGACCCTCGATGCCGAACTCGTCGTCTGGTGGGACTGCGAGGCGGAGCGGCTGGAGAGCCTCGCGGCGTCCGCCCGCTTCGGCTTCATGCGCCAGCATTACGCCCGCAAGGCCGCCGTGGCCCGGGCGCGGGCGCAGGTGAGCCGCCTGCGCGAGCAGGCCCGTGCCCCGGCCCGCCCGGCCGTCGGGTGACCGAGAGGAATAGCCGCGCTTCCAGGTCTTAGCCCGGGCTATGACCTGTGCCGTGGCCTTCCGGGATGGGCCGCCTTATGGGAGCGGCGCCGCGCCGCGGCGGCGTCCGACGCGCCGCGGCACCGACCCAACCGGATCATCGTCATGGAACGCGCGCAAGCCGCCGCCCTCGCCAGCGCCGGGGTCGGTCTCCTGGTGCTCGCCCTCAAGTTCGGGGCGTGGTGGATCACCGGAAGCCTCGCGCTGTACTCGGATGCGCTCGAGAGCATCATCAACGTGGTGGCGGCGATGACGGCCTTCGTGGCCCTGCGCGTTGCCGCCCAGCCGGCCGACCAGAATCACCCTTACGGCCATCACAAGGCCGAGTATTTCTCGGCGGTGATCGAGGGCGCGCTCATCATCGTGGCAGCGGTGGTGATCCTGCGCGACGCCTACGACGCCGTCCTGGCGCCGAAAGCCCTGGACGCGCCGCTGGTCGGCGTCGCGGTGAACGGCCTCGCCACGGTGATCAACCTGGTCTGGGGCGTGGTGCTGGTCCGCCGCGGCCGCGACTGGCGCTCGCCGGCCCTGATGGCGGACGGGAAGCACGTGCTCGCCGACGTGTTCACCTCCGGCGGCGTGCTGATCGGCCTGGGGCTGGCCACCTCCACCGGCTGGCTGATCCTCGACCCGATCATCGCCGCCTTGGTGGCGGTCAACATCCTGTGGTCGGGCGGCACGATGGTGCGCGATTCGGTCAACGGCCTGATGGACCAGGCGGCCCCGGCCGAGATGGTGGGGCAAATCCGCCGGCTGATCTCCGAGCACGGCGAGGGCGCGCTGGAGGCCCACGACGTGCGCACCCGCCATGCCGGACAGGTCACCTTCATCGACTTCCACCTCGTGGTGCCCGGCGAGATGACCGTGGCCGCATCGCACGCGATCTGCGACAGGCTCGAGGCGGCGATCGAGGGCGCGGTGGCCGGCGCCGTGGTGACGATCCACGTCGAGCCCGCCGAGGAGGCCAAGCAGCGCGGTCTGCCGGTGATCTGACCCAAGGTCCCTTGCGGCGGACCGCCCCGGTCGGCGACAACGCCGGCGCAACGGAGGACGGACGGGCGTGACGGGTGCAAACGACGACTACGTGTACGACGAGGCGACGGGCGAGTGGCGCCCGGCCAGCGAGATGACGGCCGCCGCAACCCGCGAGGTGCGCGACGCATCCGGCAACCTCCTGAGCGACGGCGACTCCGTGACCCTGATCAAGGACCTGAAGGTCAAGGGCGCCAACCAGACCCTCAAGCAGGGCACGGTGATCCGCTCGATCCGGCTGACGAGCAGCGACGACGAGATCGATTGCCGCCACGACACCATCAAGGGACTGGTGCTGCGCACGGAATTCGTGCGCAAGCGCTGAGGCCTTGGCCGGTCTCGCCGTCATCCCGGCGTCGCGAACCGGATCGCGGGATGACGTCGAGCGGTGGCGAGAGGCGCGGGACGTGGCTATCGCTCCCGCAACACCGGCACCATCCGGCGCATCGCCTCGGTCAGATCCGCCGCCGAGCGGGCGAAGCAGAGCCGCAGGAAGCCCTCGCCGCCGGCCCCGAAGGCCGAACCAGGAGCCAGGCCGACATTCGCCTCGTCGACGATGCGCTTGGCGAGGCGCACATCGTCCGGCTCGGACGGCACCCGCGGGAAGGCATAGAACGCGCCGGGTGGCGCGGGCAGCTCGATGCCCGGCAGGGCGGAGAGCGCATCGCACACGATGGCGCGGCCGGCCCTCGCCTGCGCGATCTGCTCGGCGACGAGCGACTCCCCGTCCCGGATCGCCGTGATCGCGGCGTGCTGCAGGAAGGTCGCGACGCCCGACGTGCCATAGAGGATCAGCCCGTCGACGATGCGCCCGATCGAGGCCGGTCCCTCGAGCCAGCCGACCCGCCAGCCGGTCATCGCCCAGTTCTTCGAGAAGGTCTGGACGAACAGCACGCGGCCGCGGTCCTCGGGCTGCCAGACGTCGCGGATCGACGGCGCGCGGCCCGCCGCCTCGTGAGAAGCGTCGAAGGAGAACCGGCCGTAGATCTCGTCGGCGACGATCCACAGGTCGTGGCGGCGGGCGACCTCCAGGACCGCCGCGAGGTCTCCCCTGGTCGCGACCCAGCCGGTCGGGTTCGCCGGGGTGTTGAGGACGATCGCCCGGGTGCGGGGGGTGATCGCCGCGGCGATCCGGGCGATGTCGAGGCTCCAGCCGGCCGACGCGTCGAACTGCATCGGGACCGGGACGGGCCGCGCGCCCTGCATGGCGACGGCGCCGAAGAAATTCGACCAGGTCGGCGTCGGTAGCACCACCTCGTCGCCGGGCTCGGCGGCGATTCGGATCGCGGTGTGGAAGGCGTGCATGCCGCCGACGGTCACGAAGAACCGCTCGGGGCCGACCGCATCACCGTAGAGCCGCGAGACGTACTCGGCCAGGGCCTCGCGCAAGGGCGGAATGCCGAGCATCCGCGTGTAGAACGTGGCCCCGTCGCGGAGCGCACGGTGCGCCGCCTCGGCGATGAAGGCGGGCGTCGGCCGGTCGCCCTCCCCGACCCAGAGCGGGATCAGGCCGGGCCGCTCGACGCCGTAGGCCACCAGTTCGCCGATGCCGCTCGGCAGCACCCCGGCCGCCTCGCGGCTCACCGGCGGCATCGTGTCGGGCAGAGGCGTGACGGACATGCGAGTCTCAACCATCGTGACGGGGAGACCCAAGGCATCGCAAGCGGAACGCTCCGACGCAAGCCGGGGCTGAGGCAAGCGGAACGCTCCGGCATAAAGCCGGAGCTGGGGCAGGCGGTACGCTCCGGCACAAAGCCGGAGCGGTCGGATGTCAGATCCGCGTCGCGATGAAGAACCAGCGCGTGCCTTCCAGCGAGCCGGTCTCGCTCAGGGGGATGAACGGCCCTTCGTCCGAGCGGCAGAAATGGCGCTTGAACCGGTCGGCGGGGAAGTAGCCGAGCAGCCGGTCGACCGAGCCGCCGAACTTCTCCAGGCCGGCGCCGCCATGGACCTCGACGAACCAGTTCGGGATCCGGTCGCGCGACGCGGCGGCCCCATCCAGCACCGCACATTCGAAACCCTCGACATCGACATAGACGATGTCGGGCGTGCCGAATTCCCGCACGAGGCTGTCGATCGAGCGGCAGGCCACCTTGACCTTGCCGTGGGTGCCGGCGCCGCCATCGACCTGGCCGTTCAGGCTCTCGTTGAATTCGAGGGTGCCGTCCTGGCTCGCCGCGGCGGCATGCAGGACCGTCAGGTTGCGGGCGCCGTTGAGGGCGACGTTCTCGTTGGCGACCCGGGCATTGTGCGGGTTGGCCTCCAGGGCCACGACCCGCCCCTGAGGTCCGACATGGGTGGCGAGCTGCAGGGCCACGACCGCCTGATGCGCGCCGAGGTCGAACACCACCGCGCCGTCCTTCAGCGCACCGCTCTCCTTGAAGAAGGTGATCTCGGCGAGATTGCCGGAATCATGGTCGTACCATTCCTCGCCGACCGGATCGCAGAGGCTGACCTTGAGTTCGACCCCGCCGAAGCGGTGGGTCGCCACGCGCCGCTCGAAGGTCTTGAGCGAGCGCTCCAACTTGGCTCGCCGCGCCATGGACTGCATCCATGGCGGCATCAACTGCTTGGACAACGCCGTCAACATGGAGTGAACGCCCCTCGTCTCGATCGCCGGCACTTCATAGCAGATCGGGGGTGGCGGGCCGAAGCGGCTTCGGGTTTCTCGGTTAAGCGGATCTATGCCGCAGATACGGAGTACGGGTGTTCACCATCAATGTTCAGGTGACGGATCGTTCGACTTACACGACAGGGCCATCGAGTCTTCATCAAGCGCAGGATCCCCCTTCCCCCACGGGAGAGCGGATCCTGCGCCGGGCTTGTCCCCCGCTCTACCGCGTCACCCCTGCCGCACCAGGATCAGGGTCGCCAGCGGCGGCAGCGACAGGGTCAGCGAGTGGTCCTGGCCGTGCGAGGCCTCCGCCACCGCATCGACCCCGCCGTAATTGCCGACATTGCTGCCGCCATACCCCTCGGCATCCGAGTTGAACGCCTCGCGGTAATGGCCGGCCATCGGCACGCCGATGCGGTAGCCGTGCCGCGCCACGGGGGTGAAGTTCGACACCACGACCGCGATCTCGCCCGGCTCGCGGCCCTTGCGGGCCCAGGCGATGACGTTGTTCTCTGCGTCGTCCGACACCAGCCACTGGAAGCCGGCGGCCTCGGTGTCGCGGGCGTGGAGCGCCGGGGTCGCGGCGTAGAGATGGTTGAGGTCGCGCACCAAAGCCTTCAGGCCGGCATGGAACGGATCGTCCAGCAGGTGCCAGTCGAGGCTCTGGTTGTGGTTCCACTCCTTCTCCTGGCCGAACTCGCCGCCCATGAACAGGAGCTTCTTGCCCGGATGGCCCCACATGAAGCCGAAATAGGCGCGAAGATTCGCGAATTTCTGCCATCGGTCGCCCGGCATCTTGCCGAGCAGCGAGCCTTTCCCGTGCACCACCTCGTCATGGGACAGCGGCAGGATGAAGTTCTCGGAGAAGGCGTAGAGCAGGCCGAAGGTCAGGTCGTGGTGGTGGTAGCGGCGATGCACCGTCTCCTTCGAGATGAACCGCAGGGTGTCGTGCATCCACCCCATGTTCCACTTGAAGCCGAAGCCCAGGCCCCCGGTATAGGTCGGGTGCGAGACGCCGGGCCAGGAGGTCGATTCCTCCGCCACCGTCATCGTGCCGGGGGCGTGCGCGTAGGTCGCCTCGTTGGTCTTGCGCAGGAAATCGATGGCTTCGAGGTTCTCGTTGCCGCCGTACTGGTTCGGGATCCACTCGCCCGCCCGGCGCGAGTAGTCGAGGTACAGCATCGACGCGACCGCATCGACCCGCAAGCCGTCGAGGTGGTAGTGCTCGAGCCAGAACCGGGCGTTCGAGGCCAGGAAGGCCGAGACCTCGGTGCGCCCGAAATTGTAGATGTAGGTGCCCCAATCCTGGTGGAAGCCCTGCCGCGGATCGGCATGCTCGTAAAGGTGGGTGCCGTCGAACTGGCCGAGACCGTGGGCATCGAGCGGGAAATGGCCCGGCACCCAGTCGAGCAGGATGCCGATGCCGGCCTCGTGCGCCGCGTTGACGAACTCCGAGAAGTCCTCCGGCGAGCCGAAGCGGCTGGTCGGCGCGTAGAGCGAGACCGGCTGGTAGCCCCAGGACCCGTCGAACGGATGCTCGGTGATCGGCAACAGTTCGATATGGGTGAAGCCCATCTCCTTGGCGTAGGGGATCAGCCGCTCGGCGAGCTCGCGATAGGTGAGGTAGCGGTTGCCCTCCTCCGGCACCCGCGCCCACGAACCGAGATGGACCTCGTAGATCGAGATCGGACCGTGGCGATGGTCGAGGGCGTTGCGGCTCTGCATCCAGGCCTGGTCGCGCCAGACCGGTGACGGCAGGCCTTCGAGGCGGGACGCGGTCTCGGGCGGCTGCTGCGCCGCGAAGGCGACCGGGTCGGCCTTGAGCGGCAGCACCGCGCCGTCGGGGCCGCTGATCTCGAACTTGTAGTGGCCGCCCTTCTTCAGCTCGGGGATGAACAGCTCCCAGACGCCGCCATCCTGCCACAGCCGCATCGGGTGGCGCCGGCCATCCCAGTCGTTGAAGTCGCCGACCACCGAGACCCGTCGGGCATTGGGCGCCCAGACCGCGAAGCGGAAGCCCGGCGTACCGCCGATCTCGACCGCGTGGGCGCCGAGCACCCGGTGCACGGCGTCGTTGCCGACGTCGCGCAGCAGGGCGATCTCCTGCTGATCGAGGGTGGCGCCGTACTCGTAGGGGTCGCGCCGCAGGCGCTCGGTGTTGTCCCAGCCCTCGACCGCGATGCGGTAATCGGGCCGCTGCGGATGCGCAAAGCTCGCGACGAAGAAGCCGGCAGGATGGCGCCGCTCCATCGGCACGCGGGTCTCGCCGATGACGACCGTCGCCGCGCGGGCTTCCGGCAGCACCGCGCGGACCTCCCACTGGCCCTCCCCCGTCTCGTGCGGACCGAGCACCCCGAAGGGATCGCCGTGCTCCGCCCGCATGATCGCCTCGACGGCGTCGGGATGGACCGCGTAGGCGCGGCCCGGCACCGGCGGCCGCGCCGGCCGGGTCGGGGCCGGCCCCGAGACCCGGGGCGAGGCCGCCGCCTGCATGGCGGCGACGCGCAAGGACACCGTCTTCGCGGCAGCCTTCTTCGGCGTGATGCCGTCCGCGCCCTTGCCCGCGGGCTTGCCAGCCTTCGCCTTCGCGGTCACCGGCGTCACCAGGGCGGCCTTCACGGCCTTCGTTGTCACGTCGTCGGTCATGCCCGTCTCGAGGCTGCGGTCGGTGGGGCGCCGGCGAGCGGCCGGCTTCCGGGCGCTGGTCTCGTCGTCCATGGGTCACGCACCTTTCTGGTCGGCCAGGATGGCCAGCACGCCGCGGGCCGGGATCTCGATCCAGTCCGGACGGTTGTTGGCCTCGTAATCGATCTCGTAGAGCGCCTTCTGCAGCAGGCAGAGGCGCAGCAGCCGCTCCTGCGTGGCGTCGTCGGTGACGGCGGCGCGGCTGCCCTGCACGGTGGCGGCGTAGGCCTCGAGGAAGGCCCCGCTCACCATCGCCCGCCAGGCGGCGACGGCAGTCCTCGCCCGCTCGCTCGCCTCCGCGAAGCGCGACGAGACCTCGCGGGTCACGGTCTCGCCGCCATAGGCGAACGAGCGCAGGATCCCGGCGACGTCGCGCAACGGCGTCGACTTCGCCCGGCGCTCGTCCACCGGCCGCGACGGCTCGCCCTCGAAGTCGACGATGATGAGATCGTCCTGCGAGGCCAGCACCTGGCCGAGATGGTAATCGCCGTGGATCCGGGTGCGGTGCGCACCCTGCGGTGCCTCCCGGCTCAAGGACGCGATCAGCGCCTCGATCTCGGTCTTGGCGGCGACGATCGCGGCGGCGGCCTCCTGTGCGCTCTCGGGCGCCGTGAAGCCGAGCGACCCGCAGGCCCGCAGGGCCTTCTCGGCCTGGCGCCTCGTATCGTCGGCGAGGGCCGCGAGGTCGTCCGCGGTGAACGGCTCGGCGGCGAAGGCCTGGTCGTCGGTCTCGGTAGCGAGCGCCCGGTGCATCTCGGCGGTGCGCTGGCCGAGCAGCCCGGCCCAGCGCAGATGCGTGGCGAAGGTCTCCTCCGGCGAATGCGCCTCGCTCTCGGGCACCAGCACGATCGTGTCGAGGTCGCGGCGCAGGTATTCGAGCATCAGGGTCCACGCATCGCCCTGGTTGCGCACGAAGGCCTGGAGAAGGCCGAGCGCCGTGGCGGTGCCGTCGGCCCCGACATGCTCGATCACGCCGAGCAGCGCCGGGGTGTTCTTGAACCCCGCCTCCTCGGTGAGGAAGCGGCCGACCTCGACCTCCGGGTGGCTGCCGGGCTGGAGCCGGCGCAGGAGCTTCAGCATCGCCCGCGAGCCGAAGGCGATCGAGGTGTTGCTCTGCTCCGCCGAGAGCCGGCGGATGTCGGCCGGATCGAGCTCCAGCGCGGGGTCGAAGGCCGAGGTCGCCGTGAAGCGGATGCGGCCCTTCTCGGAGGCGATCTCGCGGCCGTTGCGGATCGCCTCGACCATCGCGAGGGCGAAGTCGGGCGAGGAGGCGGCCCCGTAGAGGAGACCCATCCGCGGACCGCGGCGCACCCGCGCGACCGCGTGGTCCATCAGCGACTCGTCCTCGCGGCCCTCATCGACGGCGAGCGGGACGAAGTAGTCCTGCGTCTCGCCATTGGCGAGCGACACGGCGATGCGCGGCAGCAGGAACCCGCCGGTCCCGGTCGTCGACGGCAGGATCGCGCTGTCCACCACCTCGACCCCGCGGATGCGGGTGCCCTTGGCGCCGAACCACCGCCGGGAGCCGATGAAGCGGGGCGCCACGGTGCGCTCGAAGGCCTGGCGCTCGCGGCCCTTCATCAGGGTCTCGACGCCGCCGGTCAGCACCAGGGTGAACAACTCCGGCGCCTCGGGGCTCGGCCCCATCGTGCCGGCATTCGCGGTCGAGAGCGAGAACCAGTAGAAACCGTAGGCCGGCATGGTCAGCAGGTACGGCAGGTCGCCGATCGGCGGGAACGAGGTGCCGCCGGTCAGCTCCACCGGCACCGCGGTGCGCAGGTCGGAGAGATCGAGCTGCACCGCCTGCGGCGCCCGCGACAGGTTGGCGACGCAGAGCACGCGCTCGTTGTCGTGCTCGCGAATCCAGGCCAGCACCTTGCGGTTGTCCGGATACAGGAATCGCAGGGCGCCGCGTCCGAGCGAGACGTGGTTGTTGCGGATCGCGATCATCCGCCTTGTCCAGTTGAGCAGGCTGGTCTGGGCGCGGGCCTGCGCCTCGACGTTGACCGCGTCGAAGCCGTAGATCGGGTCCTGGATCGTCGGCAGGAACAACCGGGCCGGGTCGGAGCGCGAGAAGCCGCCGTTGCGGTCCGGCGACCACTGCATCGGCGTGCGCACGCCGTCGCGGTCGCCGAGATAGATGTTGTCGCCCATGCCGATCTCGTCGCCGTAATACAGCACCGGGGTGCCGGGCATCGAGAGGACCAGGAATTTCATCAGCTCGATCTTGCGCCGGTCGTTCTCGAGCAGGGGCGCGAGGCGGCGGCGGATGCCGAGATTGATGCGGGCGCGCCGGTCGGCGGCGTAGAAGGTCCAGAGGTAGTCGCGCTCCTTGTCGGTCACCATCTCGAGCGTCAGCTCGTCATGGTTGCGCAGGAAGATCGCCCATTGGCAGCCATCCGGGATCTCCGGCGTCTGCCGCATGATGTCGGTGATCGGGTGCCGGTCCTCCTGCGCGATCGCCATGTACATCCGCGGCATCAGCGGGAAGTGGAACGCCATGTGGCATTCGTCGCCGTCGCCGAAATACTGCGCGGTCTCCTCCGGCCACTGGTTGGCCTCGGCCAGCAGCATCCGGTCGGGGTAGCTCTCGTCGAGGGCGGCGCGGATCTTCTTGATGACCGTGTGGGTCTCGGGCAGGTTCTCGCAATTGGTCCCGTCGCGCTCGATCAGGTAGGGGATCGCGTCGAGGCGCAACCCGTCCACCCCCATGTCGAGCCAGTAGCGCATCACCTCGATCACCGCGTCCAGAACCTTCGGGTTGTCGAAGTTCAGGTCAGGCTGGTGCGAGTAGAAGCGGTGCCAGTAATACGCCTTGGCGACCGGGTCCCAGGTCCAGTTCGAGGCCTCGGTGTCGAGGAAGATGATGCGGGTATCGGTGTACTTCTCGTCGGTGTCCGACCAGACGTAGAAGTCGCGCCACTCCGAATCCTTCGGGGCGTTGCGGGCCTGCTGGAACCAGGGATGCTGGTCCGAGGTGTGGTTGATGACGAGTTCGGTGATGACCCGCAGGCCGCGGGCATGGGCCTCGTCCACGAAGGTGCGGAACTGGTCCATCGTGCCGTAGGACTGGTTGATGTCGCGATAATCCGCGATGTCGTAGCCGTCGTCGCGCAGGGGCGAGGGATAGAACGGCATCACCCAGATCGCCGTCACGCCGAGGTCTCGGATGTAGTCGAGCTTCGCGGTCAGGCCGTCGAAGTCGCCGATGCCGTCGTTGTTCGCGTCGAAGAAGGACTTGACGTGCACCTGGTAGATGATGGCGTCACGGTACCATTGCGGATCGGTGCGATCGATCATCGCGTCAGAGCCTCATTCGATCGGGTCGTGGCGCCGGGCGGTTGGCTTCACGCTCAACGCGGGGCGCCGGGGAAGAGTTCGGGGGGCCTGGAACGTCGGCGCGGGCGGGGATGCCGCCCGCGCCGGACGAGCCCGGTCAGGCAGGTCCGTGCTGCCACGTGCCGCCGGTGGCCGCAAGGCGGTCCGGGCGGCGCAAGCGCCAGATCACCACTGAGCGCTCGGCCGGGTCGAGGGCGATGCGGTGGGTCTTGCCGCGCAGCTCGAACTTGTAGCCCTGGAGGAGGTCCTCAACCTCGACCGCGCCGTCATCGGGCAGGCCGAGCTGCCAGAGCGGCACCTCGTAGGTGCATTCCTGCCGGCTCCTCGGGTCGAGGTTGACCATGCAGAACACCGCGTTGTCACCGGACGGCGTCATCCGCAGATAGGCCAGGATCTGGTCGTTCCAGGCCGGGGTGAAGACCACGTTGCGGAAGTCCCACAGGGCCGGGTTCTCACGCCGGATGCGGTTCAGCGCGATGATGTGGTCGCGGATGTTGCCGGGCCGGTAATAGTCCCAGGCCTTCAGCTCGTACTTCTCGGAATCGAGGTACTCCTCCTTGCCGGGCACCGGCGCGGCGTCGCACAATTCGAAGCCGTTATAGATGCCGTAGACGCTCGAGAGCGTCGCGGCAAGCGTGCCCCGGATGATGAAGCCCGGACGGCCGCTGGTCTGGAGGAAGACCGGGTTGATGTCCGGCGTGTTGGCGAAGAAGTTCGGGCGGTAATACTCGCCCATCTCGCCGGCCAGCTCCGTCGAGTAGGCCGCCAGCTCGTCCTTGGTGTTGCGCCAGGTGAAGTAGGTGTAGCTCTGCTGGAAGCCGGCCTTGGCGAGCTTCTTCATCATCTTAGGCCGGGTGAAGGCCTCGGCGAGGAACAGCACGTCCGGGTAGCGGTCGTTGACGTCGCGGATCATCCATTCCCAGAACGGGATCGGCTTGGTGTGCGGGTTGTCGACCCGGAAGATCTTCGCCCCTAGCTCGACCCAGCCGACGATGATGTCGCGCAGCTCGATCCACAGCGACGGGACGGCGCCCTCGCGGTAGAAGTCGACGTTGACGATGTCCTCGTACTTCTTCGGCGGATTCTCGGCGAACTTGATCGTGCCGTCGGGCCGCCAGTCGAACCATTCCGGATGCTGCTTGATCCACGGATGGTCCGGCGAGCATTGGATGGCGAAGTCGAGCGCCACTTCCATGCCGTGGGCGTGGCTCGCCGCGACGAGGCGGCGGAAATCGTCGATCGTGCCGAGGTCGGGATGCACCGCCTCGTGGCCGCCCTCCTCGGCGCCGACGGCATAGACCGAGCCGACATCGCCCTCCTGCGCCTTCAGCGAATTGTTCTTGCCCTTGCGGTTGGTGCGGCCGATCGGGTGGATCGGGGTGAAGTAGAGCACGTCGAAGCCGAGCTCGCGGATCTCGGGCAGGCGGGCGATGACGTCGTCGAAGGTGCCGTGACGGCTCGGGTCGCCGGATTGCGAGCGCGGGAAGATCTCGTACCAGGCCGAGAACCGGGCGGCGAGCCGGTCGGCGAAGACCTCCAGCACGACGGGATAGCGCGAGAGGTTCGCCCGCTCCGAGTTGCGGTGGATCAGCGCCGTCTGCTCCAGCAGGCGCTGAAGCTGGACGGCCGAACCGGGCTCGTCGGCCTCCAGCGCCGATACGAGAGCGGTCAGAGCAGCGGCGTCGCTGCCCTCGGCAAGCGCCGCGGCGCGCTTGACGAGTCCGACGCCCTCCTGCGTCTCCAGCCGCACGTCGATGCCGGCCTTGCGCTTCTTCTCCAGCCCCCGCAGCCAGGACGAGAAGTCGTCGCGCCACGCCTCGACCGTGTACTCGTAGCGGGCGTTGCGGGTGAGCGGGAAATGGCCGTGCCAGCGGTCGTTGTCGACGAACAGCATCGGGTCGCGGCGCCACTCGGTCTCGCCGGCGAGGCGCGACAGGACCGCGGCGTTGATGACGTCGTGCCCGTCGGTGAAGATGTCGGCGTCGACATGGACTTGGTCGCCGACGACCCGCTTGATCGCCGACCGGCCGCCGTCGATCTCCGGGCTCACCGCCTCGATCACCACCCGCCCCTCGCCGCTCGGCGTCGAGCGGCGCGGCCGGCGCACGGCCGCGATGCGCCTTGCGGCGAGGATGCGGACCGCGCGGGGCTCCAGGCCGATCGACTGGTCGGCCCGGAAGACCAGGGGCGCAACCTCGGGCGTCAGGTCCTGGAACGGCCCGAACTCGCCGCCGGTGCCGGCGATCAGCGGTGCCGGATCGACCGCGACCGGCCGGTCGGTCGGGTTGTGCAGCACGATCACGGCGTTCTCGGCCGAACCGGGATGGCCGGTATCGATCCGGATCAGCGCCACGTAAGGAGCGTCCGGCGCCGACAGGCGCCACTGCGCACCCTCGACATTGGCCGCCGGCAGGTCGGCCCGCAGGCGGTTGATCGCCGCGATGAAGCCCGAAAGGTCGATGCCGGTGTGATGCTCGCGGCTCTCCGGGGTGGTCTCCACCACGTGGAGCGGCTTGGCGTAGCCCCACTCGTAGCCGATCGGCATCAGCACGCCGGCCGAGAAGAAGGCGGCCAGCGCGTAGCGGCTCTTCAGCTCCGCCGCCACCGCGTCCGGCCCGCCCTCCAGCGACGCCGCGAGGCGCTGCATGTCGTGGTTCTCCGGGAAGGCGATCGACGGCGCCAGGATGCGCAGGCGCTCGTACTGCTCCAGCGCCCACGGCGCCTTCAGGTCCCACCAGGCGAAGGAATTGAACAGGTAGTCGAACCCGGCCTCGGCCGTCGCCCGCGCTTCCTCGAAGGTGCACCCCAGGGTCTCGGCGGCAAAGAGCGCGGCGTGGTCGCGGTCCTTGGCGGCGCCGATCAGGCTGCGCCACACGTCCGGGGGCACCTTGTAGGCGGCATCGCAGCGGAAGCCGGCGACACCGAGCCCCTGGAGCTTGGCGATGTAGCCGTTCCACAGCGCGGTCAGCGCCGTGCGGGACTGGGAGCCGACATAGTCGAACTCGGCGAGGTCGCCCCAGACGGTGATCTTCGACGGATCGTCGGGATCGACCGCGTGCGGGCTCACCGGCGCGCCGGATGCATCGCGCACGAACAGGTCCGGGCGCTCATGCGCCAGCTTCCCGTCATTGGCGGCGTGGTTCACCACCAGATCGGTCATGATCTTCAGGCCGTGCCCGGCCGCCGCCTCGCAGAACCGGCGGATCTGCTCATCGTCGGGCGTGCCGTCGAGGTCGCGCAGGCGCTCGTCGAGGCGGTCGGCATCGGCGACCGCGTAGAGCGAGCGCGAGCCGCCGGCCTGGTGGAAGGGGTTGAGGTAGACCCAGTCGAAGCCCAGCTCCGCGATGCGGGGCAGCTCGGCGGTCCAGGCCGAGACCCGGCCGACCAGGAGGGGAAACAGGTTGTAGATCCGCGGTCCGGCCGCCAGCGGCGCCAGGGTGGCCGGCAGCGGCGTCACCTCGCGGGTGCGCTTCGCCGGCTTGGTGCTGGTGCGGGGTACGTTCATCAGCCCGGTCCTGCCTGCTCTCTCTCGTCCAACGGGCGCGGGGCCGGAATGCCCCGCGCCGGGGTCTCAACTGGCGGAGTGGCGCAGAACCGCCAGGGGGAGACGTGCGAAGAGTCGCTCGACCGGGAGCAGACCGCCTTCGGACCTCACCTCGTCGCCCGTCACCAGATCGCGCCAGACGCTGCCCTCCGGCACCGGCAGGCTCGTGCCGGCGAAGGAGCCCGCCATGCGCGGGCCGTCCTCGGCGGCGACGCGGCGCGGCACCGCGACCAGCAGGTCGCCGGCCTCCGAACCCGCAGTGGCGTCCTGGCGCAGGAACGCGACGAGGCGCTCCGCCCCCCGCCCCTCGGCCGCGACCGGGGCGTAGTCGGCTTCGGCGTAGAAGCCCGGATGCTCCGCCCGGTCGGCGAGCAGGCGGGCCAGCACCGCCTGCTTGATCCGCCCGTCCGGCCACGACGCCAGCAGGTCTGCCAGCGGAACGTCCTGCCCGAGGGCCGCCTCGCGCTCGGCGTAGTCGACCGGGCGGCGGTTGTCGGGATCGACGAAGGAGAAGTCCCAGAACTCCGTGCCCTGGTAGATGTCGGGCAGGCCCGGCAGGGTGCATTTGAGCGCCGAGCGGGCGAGGCCCGTCACCATGCCGACCCGCGCCAGCCGCTCGGCGAAGGGCTTGAACTCGCGCAGGAAATCCGAGCCCGGCGCCACCAGGGCGTCGAACAGCCTGGCGACCGCGCCCTCATAGGCCTCGTCGACATTGACCCAGCTCGACCGGCGCTTGCCCTCGCGCATCGCCTTCTCGGCATAGGCGCCGAGCCGCTTGCGGAAGTCCTCGACATCCTTCGGGTCGGGCGAGTCGGTCAGCAGCTCCAGCGGCCAGGCGCCGAGGATGGCCTGCAGGAACATCCACTGGTCGTTGGCATCCGGCGCCGCCTCGCCCTCGACCTCGGAGAGGTGCGGCTTGACCAGCCGGCCCCACAGGGCCCAGGCCTCGGCCCATTCCTCCGGCACCTCCGACAGGGCGAGGAGCCGCGTGCGGGCATCCTCGCCACGCTTGGTGTCGTGGGTGGCCGTGGTGATCATCGCGTTCGGCCAGTCGCGGGCACGGGCGGCCTGGAGCGCATGGAAATGCTCCGCCGACAGCCCGTACTCGCCCGGATCCCCGCCGACCTCGTTGAGCCCGAGCAGCTCGACGAAGCGGTAGAACAGGGTGTCCTCCAGGCTCTTGGCCATCACCGGGCCGGTGAGCTGCTGGAAGCGGCGGCGGAAGCGGCGCACCACCTCCGGATCGGGCCGGCCGGGCCCGTCCGTGTCGAGCCGACCGAGGAGCACCGCTTGCGCGAAGTCGTGCACCGAGCGGTCCGGCAGGCTGGAGCGGCGCTTGGCCTTGCGCACCGTGTCGCCGATCAGCTTCAGGTCCTCGGCCTCGATCTCGTTCTCGTCGAGTTCCTGCGGCAGGTAGCTGCGATAGACCGGGAAGCGGGCGATGATCTCGGACAGGGCCTGACGCAGGGCGTTGACCGAGAAGTCGCGGGTACGCCGGTCGGCATCCGCCACCTGCTTCAGGTCCGAGGTCAGGACTTCCAGCTCGCTGGCGAAGCTGGTCTCCAGGATCTCGCCCTTCACGTTGCGCAGCAGCCAGCCATAGGGCTCGTCCATGCCGGTCGCCCCGGCATAGAGCGCGGCGACGGCGTCGCGCTTGTCCTGGTCGACGAACAACCCGTCGATCTGGTTGAGCACGTCGTAGCCGGTGGTGCCGGCGATCGGCCACGGCCGGAGCTTCTCGCCCGGCTCCAGGATCTTCTCGACCACGATGTAGAAGCCCGGCCCGAGGGCCGCCTGGAGGGCGCGGGCATAGCCCGCCGGATCGGCGAGCCCGTCGATGTGGTCGATGCGCAACCCATCGATCCGCCCCTCGCGGATCTGGCGGAACAGCATCTCGTGCGCGCCCTCGAACACCCGTCTGTCCTCGACCTTGAGCCCGGCGAGCGAGTTCACGTCGAAGAAGCGGCGGTAGTTGATGTCGCTCGCCGCGACCCGCCAATGGGCGAGGCGGTAGGCCTGGGCCTCGAGGATGCGGTGAAGCGCCCCGAAGCTGTCGGGATGGCCCTTGAAGCCGTTGACGAGCGTCACCGCCCGGTCGAACGCCGTCTTGAGGTTGGGCGAGACCGCGACCGCGTGGGCGAGGCGTCGCTTCAGCCCCTCCGCTTCCTCCGGGAAGGCGGCGAGACGGTCGTGGTTGGTCTCGTCGCCCATCCGGCGCAGGCGCTCGGAGATCGACAGGACCTCCGCCGACCCTTCGTCGCCGACCTCCGGCAGGGCGGCGAGCGCCCGGTCGAGGATGATCGGGTAGCTCAGCGGGTTGACCGGGAAGCGGTGCTCGAAGTGCCAGACGCTGAAGCCGCCCTCCTCCGCGTCGAAGGCGAGCTTCAGGTCGCCCTTCTCCAGGGCCTCGCCGTAACGGTCGCCGAGGAACGGCACGACGAGCTTGTTGCGGGCGCCCAACCGGCCCCAATCGATGTCGAAGGCGTCGGCGGCCGGCGACAGGGCGCCCCATTCGAGCACGGAGAGCCACCACGGGTTGTCGGCGCCGCCGACGCCCATGTGGTTGGGCACGATGTCGAGCAGGAACTTGAGGCCGTGGCTTTTCAGCGTGTCGCTGAAGCGGATGAACGCCTCCTCGCCGCCGAGTTCCGGATTGATCTCGCGGTGATCGACGATGTCGTAGCCGTGCATCGAGCCCGGCCGCGCCTTGTGGATCGGCGAGGCATAGACGTGGCTGATGCCGAGCTTCGCCAGGTAGGGGATGATCTTCGCCGCGTGGTCGAAGGTGAAGTCCTTGTGGAACTGCAGCCGGTAGGTCGCCCGCGGCGGCGGCGAGGCGAGGCGCGCGGCGCCCGAGCGCGGCCCGCGCTCCTCGGAAGAGAGCGAGGCGGCGAGCTTCGCGAGCGGCCCGCCCGGGGCCGCGATCGCATCGAGGTCGCGGTCGAGCTTGCGGCGCCAGTTCGGGTAGCCCTCGGTGACGCCCGGCATGTTGGCCTGGCTGACCTCGCCGAGGATGTCCTCGTACTGCACCGCGGTCAGGACCGACGGGGCGCGGGCGAGGAAGCGCACCGCGGCCTCGAAGGGCGGCTCGTCCGGCACCTCGGCCGTCGGGACGAGCCCCTCCTGGTTCAGGGCCTCCGCCAGGCGCCGGCGCTCGTTGACCCGCTCCCCGCGCTCGGCTCCCGCCCGGTCGGCATCGTAGAGGCCGAGGGACTGGCGCAGCTCGGTATCGACCCCGCGCCACCAGCCGACGAAGGTCGGCAGGTCGTGGGTGGTGATGGCGCAGAGCGCGTCGCGCGGATACTCGGCCGGACGCTTGAAGGTGCCGCCCTCCCCCCGCTCGAACGAGAGGATGCGGTAGCTCAGGATGCCGGCCTGCATCAGCGCGTCGGAGAAGCCGGCCGGCGCCGTGCCGAGATCCTCGGCGATGACGAGGCACTTCGCCCGGTGGCTCTCCAGGCGCAGGACCGCCAGCATCGCCTCGAACGGCATCGCCACGTAGGCGCCGCCCTTCGCGCCGCCGCCGACCGGGATCAGGAACAGCCGGGCGAGCTGGAAGGCGTGGTCGATGCGGATCGCGCCGGCGTGCCGCATGTTGGCCTGGACCAGCGCCCGGAAGGCGGCGAGGCCGTCGCGCTCCAATTCCAGCGGATCGAAGGGCGGCAGGCCCCAATCCTGGCCGTTCGGCGCCAGGATGTCCGGCGGCGCACCGATCGACAGTCCGGCGGCGAAGCGCTCGGGATGCGACCAGATCTCCGAGCCGCCGCGATCGGCGCCGACCGCGAGGTCGCGGTAGAGCCCGAGGCGCATGCCCGAGGCGAGACCCTGCGCGGCAGCCCGGGCGAGCTGGCGGTCGGCGAGGAATTGCAGCCAGGCGTGGTAGGAGACGCGCTCCTGATGCTCCTCGGCGAAGGCGGACACCTCCGGCGTGCCGTTGCGTCGGTAGGCCTCCGGCCAGTCGCCGAGCCAATGGGCGCCTTGCCCGACGAAATGCTCGGACAGGGCCTCGAAAGTCGCGTGGGCCTCCAGGTTCTCGCCACCCGTGGCGCGGAACGCCAGGAACTCGGTGTCCCGCCCGGCCCGGGCCGGCGAATCCTGCCACAGGGCCTCGAGCACCGGGCTGAGCACGTGCCAGACGCCCGCGTGATCCACCAGGGACGCGTCGCGCAGCCGCGCGATCTCCGGGGCGGCGTCCTTCAGCAGACGCTCGGCCCGGCTGCCGGCGAGTTCCGGCAAGGTGGCCGGATCGATGAACAGCGTCTCGAGGAACAGGCGCGAGGACGGCGAATAGGGTGAGACCTTCTGCCGGTCGGTCGGGAACAAGGCGTGGACCGGGCTCAAGCCGAGGAACGCCGCGCCCCTCGCGCCGGCATCGGCGGCGGCCTTGCCGGCATCGGCGTAGGTGCCGATGCCGAGATTGGTCTCGGAGCGCAGGCCGTAGAGCTGGGCAGCGAGGCCCCAGTCGCGCGCGCCCTCGTCGCCGAGCGCCCGCGGGCGCCAGCAACGCTGAGGGGCCGCGATCACCGTGGCCTCGGCGCGCCGGTCGCCGAGCGTCACCGTGAGGCGGTGGTAACCGGGCGTGAGCGGCGGCAGCTCGATCGTGGGCGTCTCGGACGACAAGGCCACGCGCCCGTCGCGGGCCGTGCCGCGTTCGTCGACGACCCGCCAGCTCACCGTGCCGGCGGCTTGACCAGCCCCTTGACCAGACCCTTGGCCAGAACTTTGGCCCGGCCGCACCGGCACCCGGGCGGCGCGACGCGCCTCGACCGGGACCAGCGGCGGCACCAGCCCGTGGCGCAGCGCGTGGATGCGGCTCAGGCTCGCCCGCGCCTCCTCCTCGGTGCCGGCCGGCAGCCCGAGGGCGGCGAGCAGGCCCCGGCGCACGTCGAGCGGGGTCTCGACGCGCTGGCCGAAGGCGTCGGTGTAGTCCGCGGCGATCCCCGCCTCATCGGCGAGCCGCGCGACGACATCCTCGGTCACGGCCATCTCACATCACCTCTTTCACGAACACGCCCGACCAGGCGGGCAGGACCAGGGACCCGTTCTCGCCCTCCGACACCGCGGGCGAGCGCCAGATGACGCGACCGGACGCCTTCGCGAGATCGAAGGGCTCACCGCCGAACACCCCGACGAAACGGAGCGAGCCGCCGGCGTACGACCACGTCACGTCGACCACGTCGGGCCGAGGCAGGGCGTAAGCCCCGCCCTTCCATGCGGTCTTCGTCAGCGGCACCACCTCGCGCTGCCGCAGGTGCAGGAGCGCCGTCGTGTCGGCCAGAACCTCGCGATGGCCGGAACGCTCCATCTCGGCCCAGTCCAGCGTCGAGTTCCGGAACGTCGCCTCCGCGGTCGGATCGGGAATCGTCTTCGCCTTCTCCTCGTCGGCGAAGGCGGCGAAACTCTTGAACTCGCGGCGGCGGCCGTCGCGCACCGCCTTGTTCAGCTCCTCGTCGGGGGCGAAGTCGACGAAGAACAGGAACGGCGTCGAGGCCGACCATTCCTCGCCCATCCACAGCATCGGGATCTGCGGGCTGAGCAGCAGGCCGGCCCGGGCCAGCGCCAGCCTCGACGGGTCGGCGAGGTGGCTCAGCCGCTCGCCGAGCGCCCGGTTGCCGACCTGATCGTGGTTCTGCAGGAAGGTGACGAAGGCGGATGGCGGCAGATGGCCGGACGGCTCGCCGCGGGGATGGTTGTCGAGGGTCTTGAACGGCTCGCCCTGGTAGGCGAAGCCCTCCGCCAGACTGCGGGCGAGATGCGCCGCCGGCTTGTCGGCGAAGCTCTCGTAATAGCCGGAATCCTCGCCCGTCAGCAGGATGTGCCAGCCGTGATGGGTGTCGTCGGCCCATTGCGCGCTATGGAACACCGGCTGACCGGCTGCGTCCCGCTCCAGCCACGACGCCTGATTGGCCTCGTTCTCCAGCATCAGGTGGATCGGCCGCTCCGGATGCGCGGCACGGATCCGCTCGGCCAGCTCGCCGAGGAAATGCGTCTCCGAATCGTCCAGGATGGCGTGGACCGCGTCGAACCGCAGCCCGTCGATGTGAAACTCCTCCAGCCAGTACAGCGAATTGTGGACGAAGTAGTCCCGGACCACCTGGCCGCTGGTCTTACCGTCGAAATTGATGCCCGCTCCCCACGGCGTCTGGTGGCGCTCGGTGAAGAAGGTCTTCGCGTAGGCGTGAAGGTAGTTCCCGGCCGGGCCGAAATGGTTGTAGACGACGTCGAGGAACACCATCAGGCCGAGGGAATGCGCGCGGTCGACCAGGCGGCGCAGGTCGTCGGGGGTGCCGTAGGCGGAATCCGGCGCGTAAGGCAGCACGCCGTCATAGCCCCAGTTGCGGCTGCCCTTGAAGTCGGCGAGCGGCAGCAGCTCGAGTGCCGTGACGCCGAGGTCGCGCAGGGCTTCCAGTCGCTCCGTGAGCGCCGCGTAGGTGCCCTCCGGCGTCGCGGTGCCGACGTGGCACTCGTAGATCACTGTCTCCTCGAACGGACGCCCGGCCCAAGCCTGGTCGGTCCACGCGAAGGCTGAGGAATCGATCACCTCGGACAGCCCCGAGACGTCCTCCGGCTGGAAGCGCGACGCGGGATCGGGCACCACGAGGTCGCCGTCGATCCTGAAACCGTAGCGGGCCCCGGCGCCGACCCCCGGCACGGTCACGCGGCGCCAGCCCTCGCCCTGATCGTCCAGCGGATGCTCCTGCCCGTCGAGCACGAGGGCAACGCTCGTCGCGGTCGGCGCCCAGAGGGCGAAGCGCACCCCCTCCGGTCCGATCTCCGCACCGAATGGCATGCTGTGGGCGCGCCGCATCGGGCCACCATCCTTCAAAACGTGGTTGAGCGAGCGGCGTGGGGGGCCGCTCTTGTGAATTCGGCGGCTTTCGCCGGGTTCCGCATCGCAGCAACGACAGCGGCACCGCGGGAGCTAAGGCGCCGCACGTCCCCGACAATGACCGTCCGGACGGGCCCTGTGGACGGTCGAGCCCGCGCCGTACCGGCAGGGGCCGGAAGCGACCGGTCTCGGAGACCCCGTCCTCAGACCGCCCAGCCTCACAGTGCCCAAGCGAGGGTCGCTGCCATGGCCGCCACGACGGCGGCGCCGGTCGCCGTCATCGTCACCCGGCCGATCCCCGTCGCCACGGCGGCGACACCATCCTCGGCATAACCGAAGGCCTGTCCGGCGGCCTGCTCGGCGCGGGCGAGAGAGAGGTGGCGGGCGTGGCGGTTGACGGCTCTCATCGTCGGGACGCTCCTGCGGCGCGGGCCTCCCGTCGGCGGAGGATCGACCGCTCCGACAACGGACGGTCACTGCCGAGGTTCCGAGGGACGCTCGCGCGTCACCGCCCTTTAAGGGAATTTGTTTACGTCTCGGTGACTCTGGTACGGGTTCTGCTGGGCGCGGATCCGTGCCGTCGCCCGAGCCCGATCGACCACGCCCGTTCGCCACACCCCGACGCCGCCGGAAACCCCTTTTTGTTCCGCGTTTGTTCCGGTATAGGGAGAGGATGACCTCGAATGCTGCCAGAGCCCTTCCCCCATCGCGAGGCCGTCGCGTGAGCGAGGCCGCACGAGACCTGTTCGGACCGGGAGCCAAGCCGGTGGACCCGCTCAAGACGGAAGCCTCGAAGCGCCCGAAGCCGGTCGCCGTGCCCCCGCCCGCGGAGGCCGCGGAAGCCGGCTACGACGCCTCCGCGATCGAGGTGCTGGAGGGGCTGGAGCCGGTGCGGCGCCGGCCCGGCATGTATATCGGCGGCACCGACGAGAAGGCGCTGCACCACCTCTTCGCCGAGGTGATCGACAACTCGATGGACGAGGCGGTGGCGGGCCATGCCAGCTTCATCGAGGTCGAACTGGAGGAGAGCGGCTGCCTCGTCGTGACCGATAACGGCCGCGGCATCCCGGTCGACCCGCACCCGAAGTTTCCGGGCAAGTCGGCGCTCGAGGTCATCATGACCACGCTGCATGCCGGCGGAAAGTTCGACTCGAAGGTCTACGAGACCTCCGGCGGCCTGCACGGCGTCGGCATCTCGGTGGTGAACGCGCTCTCGGACCTGCTCGAGGTCGAGGTCGCCCGCAACCAGACCCTGTACCGCCAAACCTTCTCGCGCGGCCACGCGCAAGGACCGATCGAGACGGTCGGGCGGGTGCAGAACCGGCGCGGCACCCGGGTACGCTTCCACCCCGACGCTGAGATCTTCGGCGAGCACCGCTTCGACCCGCGCCGCCTGTTCAAGATGGCGCGCTCGAAGGCATACCTGTTCGGCGGCGTCGAGATCCGGTGGCGCTGCGCCCCTGCCCTGCTGGAGGGCGTCGAGACCGTGCCGGCCGAGGCCGTCCATCGCTTCCCGGCCGGCCTCAAGGATTACCTCGCCCGCGAGATTGACGGCAAGGAGCTGGTCGCCGACAACGTCTTCGCCGGCAAGGTGACGAAGCCCGGCAGCCACGGCTCGCTCGAATGGGCGGTGGCCTGGCTCGCCAACGACGACGGCTTCTCCTCATCCTACTGCAACACCATCCCGACGCCGGAGGGCGGCACCCACGAGAGCGGGATGCGGGTGGCGCTGCTGCGGGGCTTGCGCGACCACGCCGAGCGCGTCGGCCAGGTCAAGCGCGTGCAGTCGGTCACGGCCGACGACGTGATGGCGACCTGCGCGGCGATGCTGTCGGTCTTCATCCGCGAGCCCGAGTTCCAGGGCCAGACCAAGGACAAGCTCGCGACGCTCGAGGCCTCCCGCATCGTCGAGGCGGCGATCCGCGACGCCTTCGACCACTGGCTCGCCGCCTCCCCGGCCCAGGCCAACAAGCTCCTCGACTGGGTGATCGACCGGGCCGAGGAGCGCCTGCGCCGGCGCCAGGAGAAGGAGGTCGCCCGCAAGACCGCGACCCGCAAGCTGCGCCTCCCGGGCAAGCTCGCGGATTGCTCGAAGGCGGGGGCCGCCGGCTCCGAGATCTTCATCGTCGAGGGCGATTCGGCCGGCGGCTCGGCCAAGCAGGCCCGCGACCGGGCGACCCAGGCGATCCTGCCGTTGCGCGGCAAGATCCTCAACGTCGCCTCGGCCAGCCGGGACAAGCTCGGGGCGAACCAGCTCCTGTCGGACCTGATCCTGGCGCTCGGCTGCGGCATCGGCAAGCAGTACCGGCACGACGACCTGCGCTACGAGAAGGTCATCATCATGACCGATGCCGACGTCGACGGCGCGCACATCGCCTCGCTGCTGATCACCTTCTTCTATCGGCAGATGCCGGAGCTGATCGAGCAGGGCCATCTCTACCTGGCGGTCCCTCCCCTGTACCGGCTGACGCAGGGCGCCAAAAGTGCCTATGCCCGCGACGACAGGCACAAGGAGCAGCTGCTGAAGACCACCTTCAAGTCGGGCAAGGTCGAGATCGGGCGCTTCAAGGGCCTCGGCGAGATGATGCCGGGCCAGCTCAAGGAAACCACGATGGACCCGAAGAAGCGCACGCTGCTGCGGGTCGAGGTGGTGGAGGAGGCGAAGGACGCCACCGGCGACACGGTGGAGCGTCTGATGGGCAACAAGCCCGAGGCGCGCTTCGCCTTCATCTCCGAGCGTGCGGTCTTCGCCGACGAGATCGAGCTCGATATCTGAACCGGTACCGGAGACGGCCCCCGCCGTCCCTGGACCAAAAGCCCGACGCGAACAAGGCCCGGTCGCTCTCGCGGCCGGGCCTTGTTCGTTGGGGGCGTCAGGTGGCTGCCGGAGCCGTCCTCCGCAACGCGAAAAGCCCGGCCGTGAGGCCGGGCTCCGCTCCGTCCAGGGACGGAAATCGACGACTAGAAGCCGTTGAACTTGTAGTTCAGGCCGGCGCGGACCACCGCGAACTCGGTGTCGCGGCGGGTCTGGCCAGCGTTGACCACGACCACGCCCGGGGACGCGGTCGTGATCACGGTGCCGGCGTTGTTGATCGCGAAGGCGCCGTTGTTGCGGTTGCCCTGATCCAGGTTCACGTACAGGCCTTCGACCTTGAGGGTCACGGCCGACGAACGGAAGAAGTTCAGGAACGAGTCGGTGGGGAGAGCGTACTCGACGCCGCCGCCGACGACGTAGCCGGTCTGGAACTCGTCACGCGAGCGGTTCGGCAGGCCGAAGTCGCGACCGCCGCCCGAGCCGTAGGCGAAGCCGCCGGTGGCGTACACGAGGGTGCGGTCGAAGGCGTAGCCGAGGCGACCACGGACGGTGCCGAAGTAGTCGAGGCCCGAGATGCCGTTCGGGTTGAACACCTGCTGCGCGGCGATCGGGCCGGTGGCAGCGAAGCGGTTGCGGTCACGGCCGAAATCGACGTACTGCGCGTCGGCCTCGATGCCCACTACCACGCCCGAGCCCGGGGTGAACTGATAGTTGTAGCCGACCTGGCCGCCGCCGACGAAGCCGTCGGCCGAGCGCTGGCCCGGGAAGGCGATCACGGTGGGGGTGGCGACGAGGCCGGTGGCCGGGCCGACGCCGAGCACGGTCGGGCCGGCGCGGTCATTGGTGCCGAAGCCGTAGCCGGCATTGAAACCGGCGTAGAAGCCCGTCCAGGTGAAGACCGGCACCGGCGTGAACACCGGCGGGGGCGCCACGCGGCGCGGCAGGTCGGCCGCAGAGGCAGCCGCGGACAGGCCGACGAGGGCCACGGAGGCGAGGAGGATCTTCTTCATTCTCTGACTGGTCCTGATTGGCGAGAGCCGGCGCGCTTCTATCCCCGGTCGGTCACCCGGTCTGTCGCATTCCTGCAACGAGGCTGAGTTTTACCCCCCCACCCGTCAACGAAACGTGAATTGCGACCGACCGCCGACCCAAAAAATCGAGTGTCTGCGATCACTTGCGATTAACCACGATGCGACAGCCTGTCCCCCGGCTCTTCCGCTGAGGAATCGACATGTCCCCCGACGGGCGCGAAACCGCGCCGCCTTCCCTCCTCCGACACACCTGGAGGATCGCCCTGATCGCCATCGCGGCGTCGCTGTCCGCGACTCACTACCTCGCCTCGCGCAACAAGCCCGCCGAGCGTGGAGCGGTCGCCTCGTTGAGCGGCGCCGCCGAGCCGGAGACCACGGGATCGATCGCCGGAGGTGCGGCCCGCATCCGCCTCGATCCCTGCGCCGTCACGCTGCGGCCCTGAGGCCGACCGTCGGCGCCGGGGACCGGCGCGAGGTACCGATACCGGGAACGGTCCACCGCCCGGAGGGCCGGGCCGGCGCACAAATCACGGTCAGCACTTGACAAAAGGGCTCGCATCGGGCGTGTCCTCCGGGCGGTCGCGTGCCCGACGCGACGGAGCAATGGCGTGAACGTCCCTCCTCGGCGCATCCGGCGCGGGACAGGCTGCGAAACGACTTTGCCTCCCGGCCGTTGCCGCGACGGTTTCTCCGCGCCGGCCCGATCCGCCCGCGCGCAACGGTTCTCTTCAGGATGTCATTCGCCGAACTGGGTTTAAGCGAGAAGGTTCAGCAGGCCGTCGAGGCGGCAGGCTACACCACGCCGACCCCGATCCAAGCTCAAGCCATTCCGCACGTGCTCGCGCGGCGTGACGTCCTCGGCGTCGCGCAGACCGGCACCGGCAAGACGGCGGCGTTCACGCTGCCGATGCTCACCCTGCTCGAGCAGGGCCGGGCGCGGGCGCGGATGCCGCGCACGCTGATCCTCGAGCCGACGCGCGAACTCGCCGCGCAGGTCGTGGAGAATTTCGAGCGCTACGGCTCGAACCACAAGCTCAACGTCGCGCTCCTGATCGGCGGCGTCTCCTTCGCCGACCAGGACCTGAAGATCACCCGCGGCGTCGACGTGCTGATCGCGACGCCCGGCCGGCTGCTCGATCATTTCGAGCGCGGCAAGCTGCTGCTCACCGGCGTCGAGCTGCTCGTCATCGACGAGGCCGACCGGATGCTCGACATGGGGTTCATCCCCGATATCGAGCGGATCGTGAAGATGGTGCCGTTCACGCGCCAGACGCTGTTCTTCTCGGCGACGATGCCGCCGGAGATCCAGCGCCTCGCCGACGACTTCCTGCACAATCCGGTCCGCATCGAGGTGGCGCGCCCCGCCTCCACCGCCACCACGATCACCCAGCGGCTGGTCGCGACCGGCGCCGAGGGGCACCAGAAGCGCAAGACCCTGCGCAAGCTGATCCGCGGCGCGGAGGAGCTGAACAACGGCATCATCTTCTGCAACCGCAAGCGCGACGTCGCGCAGCTGCAGAAGTCGCTGTCGAACCACGGCTTCAACGTCGCGGCCCTGCACGGCGACATGGACCAGCGCGCCCGCATGGCGGCGCTCGACGCGTTCCGCTCCGGCGAGGTGCCGCTGCTCGTCGCGAGCGACGTGGCCGCCCGAGGCCTCGACATCCCGGCGGTGAGCCACGTCTTCAACTTCGACGTGCCGCACCACGCCGAGGATTACGTTCACCGGATCGGCCGCACCGGCCGGGCCGGCCGCACCGGCACCGCCCTCACCCTGATCGGCCGCGGCGACGAGAAGTCGCTCGCGGCGATCGAGACGCTGATCGGGCAGCCGATTCCCTGGGCCGAGGGCGACCTCGCCAGCCTGCCGGAGGACGAGGCGAGCGAGCCAAGCGAGCGGCGCGGCCGGAGCGAACGCGGGCGTCGGGCCGAGGGCTCCCGCGACGACGGGCGCCGTGAGGAGAGAGGCCGGGACGAGGGACGGCGGGACGAGACGCGCCGCCGGCGTGCCCGCGGCCCGCGCCCGGACGAGGAGGCGGCTCCGGCCCGTGCCGACGGCGAGGCATCGCGCCAGCCCGAGGCATCCCGCCAGCCCGAGGAGCGCCGCAAGCCGGACGAGCGTCGTCCCCAGGCGGCACGGCGGCCGCAGGAGGAACGGCGTCTTCCGGATGACCGCTCCGCCGGGCGACGGAACGACCGCGGGCGCTTCCGCGACGACGACGCGATGCCGGAGGCCGAGATCGGCATGGGCGCTCACGTCCCTGCCTTCCTGCTTCGGCCGGTTGTTCTGAAGAAGCGCAACGACGGCGAATAGACCGGCGATTTCGCTCCTGTGAGCGCCTAGCGCGGCGGCGCTTTAACTGCTTCTCCACCGACCCACGCTATTGGTCGGAGCATGGCGCCGACATGAAGACGGCGTCCAGCGCGGAGACGTTCGATGGCCGACATGAGCAGCGCCGAGCTTGATCGGAGCTTCCTGTTCGGCCAGCGTGCGATGGAACTGATGAAGGCGTACCGCTCGCCGGCGACGCCGCGCAGCTACGCCGTGTGGTACACCTACGTCGCCGGCCTGAATCCGCCGCTCAACGAGGCGATCAAGCGCCTCACCACCGAGCACGGGGTCCTCAGCGAGAGCACGATCGACCTGCTGTTCGAGACCTATCTCGACGGGAAGCGGCTCGCCTGCGAGACCGAGCGGGCGAGCGCCGGCGTGCTCACCGAGATCGAGCAGATCATGGAGATGCTGGACGCCGCCCTCGGCTCCACGGCGCGCTACGGCGCCTCGCTCCAGGCGTTCAGCCAGGATCTTGCCGCCCCGGCGGTGAACCGGGCCCGGGTGCGGGAGATCGTCTCGTCCCTCGTCGTCACCACCCGGGACGTGGCCGCCAACAACCGCACCCTCGAGGCGCGGATGCGCGAGAGCCGCACCGAGATCGAGACCCTGCGCGAAACCCTCGAAGCGGTCCGCGTCGAGTCCCTCACCGATCCCCTCACCGGCATCGGTAACCGCAAGCATTTCGAGGAGATGCTGCACAAGGCCGTGGACCACGCCGCGGTGCAGGGTCAGCCGCTCTGCCTCGTCGTGCTCGACATCGATCACTTCAAGCGCTTCAACGACCTTTACGGCCACCTCACCGGCGATCAGGTGCTCCGGCTCGTCGCGCTGACAATGCGCGAATGCGTCGAGGCGCGGACCACCATCGCGCGGTTCGGCGGAGAGGAATTCGGGATCATCCTGCCGGATTGCGACCGGTTCGACGCCCGGGAGGTGGCCGAGAAGGTCCGCACCAGCGTGATGGGACGCGAGCTGGTCAAGCGCTCCACCGGCGAAAGCCTGGGCCGGATCACCATCTCGGTCGGGCTGGCGGTCTACCGGCGCGGCGACACGGCAGTGTCACTGCTCGAGCGCGCCGATCATTGCATGTTCACGGCCAAGCGCTCGGGCCGCAACCGGGTCGTCGACGACGCGGTCGCGGTGGACACCATGAACGACGTCGCGTGAACGAAGCCGGGCGGCGCGGCTGTCGGCCGCCGGGCTTCGCGCGTCAGGCGTGAGCCGAGGCGAGAGCGTTCGGGTCGGCGGGGGTGATCGCGACCGATTCGCCGCAGCCGCAGGCCGAGGTCTGGTTGGGATTGTTGAACACGAACTGCGACGACAGCTTCGTGGTCTGAAAATCCATCTCGGTGCCGAGCAGGAACAGCACCGCCTTCGGATCGATGAACACGCGGACGCCCTTGTCCTCGATCATGTCCTCGCCGGGCTTGCGGTCCTCGGCATATTCCATCGTGTAGCTCATGCCGGCGCAGCCGCCGTTCCTGACCCCGACGCGCAAGCCCGCGATCGGGCGCTCGGCGTCGGCCATGATGCCCTTGATCCGCGCAGCGGCGGCCTCGGTCAGCGACATCACCTTGAAGCTCGGTGCCATTGTGAAAACTCTCTCCGACGGCCGGGTTCAAGGCCCGGGCGGTTGAGGCGTGACGTTACGATCCGAAGATAAGCATCCCGGTGCCCGCGGTCCACCGCGGGACGTGGTAGGATGCAATGCGACGGAGGCGGCGATGGCGGATGCGGCGCGGCAGCGGATGACGCCGGAGGAGTTCTTTCGCTGGCAGGAGGGCCAGGACGAGCCGTTCGAGCTCGTCGACGGCGCTCCGGTGCCGAAGCACCGGATGATGACCGGGGCCAGCGTTCAGCACGACCGGGTGACGGTGAACGTCATCATCACGTTGGGCAACCAGCTTCGCGGCTCACGGTGCCGGCCGACCACGGACGATGTTTCGCTTCGGACCCGTATCAACACGATCCGGCGGCCCGACGTCACGATCGAGTGCGGCGAACTCGTCCACGACACTCACGAGTCCCGTGAACCACGCCTTGTCGTCGAAGTCGCCTCCCCCTCCACGACCACCGTCGACCGGACCGTGAAGCTGGAGGAGTACAAGCGGCACCCAAGCCTACGATACATTCTGCTCCTCGAAACCGTGGCCCCGGTCGCCCTGCTTTACCGCCGGGAGGTGGAAGGCTGGCAAGCGGAGCTGTTCGAAGGTTTGGATGCGGTGATCGAGTTGCCTGACATCGGCGCGCGACTGATGCTCGCCGACGTCTACTATGACCTGACGTTTCCGCCCCGCATCACCGACGCGATGCGCTGACCCGCCTCACCACATGTCCAGCGCGATGCGGGCCTCGTCCGACATCCGGCTCTGGTCCCATGGCGGGTCGAACACCATCGTGACGCTGCAGCCGGTGACGCCCGGCACCGCCGAGACGGCATTCTCGACCCAGCCCGGCATCTCGCCCGCGACCGGACAGCCCGGCGCCGTCAGGGTCATGTCGATGGCGACGCTGCGGTCGTCGGCGATGTCGACCCGGTAGATCAGGCCGAGCTCGTAGATGTCGGCCGGGATCTCCGGATCGTAGACGGACTTGAGCGCCGCGACGATGCCGTCGGTCAGCTGGTCCATCTCCTCCGGCGGGATCGTCGAGGCATTCACCTCGGCGTTCATCGGCGGGGAATGCGCGCCGCTCGTGGCGGGGGTATCGGTCATGGGTCCTCACGCGAACATCCGTTCGGCCCGGGTCAGGGCCGAGACGAGGGCATCAATCTCCGCCGTCGTATTATACAGGCCGAACGAGGCGCGACAGGTGGAAGTGGTGCCGAAGCGCTTCAGGAGCGGCATGGCGCAATGGGTGCCGGCCCTCACCGCGACGCCCTGGCGGTCGATCACCGTCGCGACGTCGTGGGCATGGGCGCCCTTCATCTCGAACGAGATCACAGCGCCCTTGGTCTTGGCGGTGCCGATGATCCGCAGGCTGTTCATCCCCCGCAGCCGCTCCTGCGCGTAGGCGAGCAGGTGCGCCTCGTGGGCGGCGATGCGCTCGCGGCCGAGGCTCATCATGAATTCGAGCGCGGCGCCGAGCCCGATCGCCTCGATGATCGCCGGGGTGCCGGCCTCGAAGCGGTGCGGGGGCGCGTTGTAGGTGATGCGCTCCTCCTCGACGATCTCGATCATCTCGCCGCCGCCCTGATAGGGGGGCAGGCGCTCCAGCCACTCCTTCTTGCCGTAGAGCACGCCGATGCCGGTCGGCCCGTAGACCTTGTGGCCGGTGAAGACGAAGAAATCGCAATCGAGAGCCTGGACGTCGATCGCCTGGTGCACCGCGCTCTGCGCCCCGTCGAGCAGCACCGGCACGCCGTGGGCATGGGCGATGCGGACGATCTCGGCCGCCGGCGTCACCGTGCCGAGCACGTTCGACATGTGGCTGATCGCCACCATCTTGGTCTTGGGGGTGAAAAGCTTCTCGAACTCCTCGACCAGGAAGTTGCCCTCGTCGTCGACGGGAGCGAATTTCAGCACGGCGCCGCGGCGCTCGCGCAGGAAGTGCCAGGGCACGATGTTGGAATGGTGCTCCATGATCGACAGGATGATCTCGTCACCCTCGCCGATCAGCCCGGCCCAGCCCATGCAGGTCGCCACGAGATTGTAGGCCTCGGTGGCATTGCGGGTGAAGATGATCTCGTCGGTCGAGCGGGCGTTGAGGAACTGGCGCGTCGTCTCGCGGGCGCCCTCGAAGCCGTCCGTCGCCGCATTCGCCATGAAGTGCAGGCCGCGATGCACGTTGGCATAGGCCGTCTCCATCGCCCCCGACATCGCGTCGATCACCGCCCGCGGTTTCTGCGACGAGGCGGCATTGTCGAGGTAGACCAGCGGCTTGCCGTAGACCTGCTGCGACAGGATCGGGAATTGCGCCCGGATCGCCTCGACGTCGTAGGGGGTCTGGAGGACGGGTGCGTTCATGTCGGGCTCTCGTGCAGGGCGTGAGAGGGGCCGGCCCGTGGGCCGGCCCGATCAAGTCTTAACCGCGGCGGGCGAGCCAGGCCTCGATCTCGGCGATCATCGCCTCGCGGGCGTCCTCGTGGGAGACCGCCTCGATCGCCTCGCCGAGGAACGCCTGGACCAGCAGGCTCTCCGCCTGGGCACGCGGCAGGCCGCGCGCCATCAGGTAGAACAGCAGGTCCTCGTCGAGCGCACCGCAGGTGGCGCCGTGGCCGCAGGCCACGTCGTCGGCGAAGATCTCCAGCTCCGGCTTGTTCATCATCTGCCCCTCGTCGGTGAGGAGGAGGCAGTCCGACTTCATCTTGCCGTCGGTCTTCTGGGCGATCTGCCGGACGATGATCTTGCCCTGGAACACGCCGGTGGCGTCGCCGTCGATCACCGTCTTGAACTGCTCGCGGCTGATCCCGCCGACGGCGGCATGGTCGGCGAGCAGGGTCGAGTCGGCGAGCTGGCCGTCGCGGATCATCGCGGCGCCGTTGACGGTGGCGGTCGCGTCGTCCCCTGCGAAATGCAGGTAGAGCTGGTGGCGCGACAGCACCGCCCCGGTCACCACGTTGACGGTCTCGATGTGCGAGCCGGCGCCGAGGCGGGCCGAGATGGTCGACAGCGCGATGGCCGCGTCGCCCTCGATGTTGAGCCGGCTGTGCAGCACGCGGGCGCGGTCGCCGATCACGACGTCGAGGACGTCGTTGGGCTGGTAGGCGATCCCGTCCGGGCCCTCATGGCTCTCGAGGATCGTCACCTCGGCCTCATCGCCGGCCACGACCAGGACGCGGGTCGCGGTCGAGAACGGGGCGTTCCCGGTGCCGACGAAGCGCAGGTGCAGGGCCCGCTCGACCTTGGCGCCGGGGGCGACTTGGATCACCACCCCGTCCGCCATGAAGGCGGCGTTGAGCTGGTAGATCGGGTTCTCGCGGGTCTGCTCGACGGGGGCGAGGTGGTCGAGGAGCGGGTGGCCCTCGCTCATCGCCTGCGCGAACGGCACCACCTCGAGGCCCTCGGGCAGGCCGGCGAGGTCGGACAACGCCGCGACCAGGTGGCCGTTGACGAAGGTCAGGCGCGCGGCCTCGATCCCGGCGAAGCCCCGAGCCGCCTTGACGGCGTTGCGGGCGGTCTCGGCGTCGGGCGCCTCGGCCGGCGGGGCGGCCTCGCGCACGGCGGCGCGCAGGTCGGTGTACTTGAACGCCTCGACGCGGCGATGCGGCAGGCCCGCCGCCTCGAAGTAGCGGAAGGCCTCCTCGCGGGCGATGGCCGCCCCCGGGAGCTTGAGCCGCTGGACCTCGAACAGCTTCGACAGCCCGGTCTCGGCGGCGGTGCGAAGAGTCGTGACGTCGGCCATGGTCACGCCGCCTCGTTCGACCGGTACTCGGCGTAGCCCGACGCCTCGAGCTCGAGGGCGAGTTCCTTGCCGCCGGACTTCACCACCCGGCCCTGCGCCATCACGTGCACGGTGTCGGGCACGATGTGGTTGAGCAGGCGCTGGTAGTGGGTGATGACCAGGAAGCTGCGGTTCTGGGCGCGGAGCGCATTCACGCCCTCCGAGACGATGCGCAGAGCATCGATGTCGAGGCCCGAATCGGTTTCGTCGAGGACGCAGAAGCGCGGCGAGAGCAGCGCCATCTGCAGGATCTCCATGCGCTTCTTCTCGCCGCCGGAGAACCCGACGTTGAGGGCGCGCTTGAGCATGTCCTTGTTGATCTCGAGCTTGTCGGCCGCGGCATAGACCTGGCGCATGAAGTCGGGCGTGGTCAGCTCGTCCTCGCCGCGGGTCTTGCGCTGGGCGTTCATCGCCGCCTTGAGGAAGGTCATCGTGCCGACGCCCGGGATCTCCAGCGGGTACTGGAAGGCCAGGAAGATGCCGGCGGCGGCGCGGGCATCCGCCTCCATCTCCAGGACGTTCTCGCCGTCGAGCAGGATCTCGCCGTCGAGGACCTCGTAGTCCTCCTTGCCGGCGATGACGTAGGACAGGGTCGACTTGCCGGAGCCGTTCGGGCCCATGATGGCGGCGACCTCGCCGTCGTTGACGGTCAGGCTGAGGCCGTTGAGGATGCGCTTGTCCTCGATGTTGACGACCAGGTTCTTGATTTCCAGCATGGTAAGGTAGTCCTGACGGGAGCGCGGCCCGACCGTGCGGCGCCGCATCCGTTGCAAATGATATCGAGATCGGTTGCTCCCGGCACTCCGCCGGGAGCGAGAGGAGGAATCAGCCCACCGAGCCTTCCAGGCTGATCGAGATCAGCTTCTGGGCCTCGACGGCGAACTCCATCGGCAGCTGCTGCAGCACGTCGCGGACGAAGCCGTTGACGATCAGCGCGGTCGCCTCCTCCTCGGAGAGGCCGCGCTGCAGGCAGTAGAACTTCTGGTCCTCGGAGATCTTCGAGGTGGTGGCCTCGTGCTCGAACACCGCCGAGGCGTTCTTCGACTCGATGTACGGCACGGTGTGCGCGCCGCACTGGTCGCCGATCAGCAGCGAGTCGCAATTGGTGAAGTTGCGCGCGCCCTTCGCCTTCTTGTGCGCCGAGACGAGGCCCCGATAGGTGTTCTGCGACCGGCCGGCCGAGATGCCCTTCGAGATGATCCGGCTCGTCGTGTTCTTGCCGAGATGGATCATCTTGGTGCCGGAATCGACCTGCTGCATGCCGTTCGACACCGCGATCGAGTAGAACTCGCCGCGGGAATTGTCGCCGCGCAGGATGCAGGACGGGTACTTCCAGGTGATCGCCGAGCCGGTCTCGACCTGCGTCCACGAGATCTTCGAGTTCGCGCCGCGGCAATCGCCGCGCTTGGTCACGAAGTTGTAGATGCCGCCGCGGCCCTCGGAATCGCCCGGGTACCAGTTCTGGACGGTCGAGTACTTGATCTCGGCGTCGTCGAGGGCGACGAGTTCGACCACCGCGGCATGAAGCTGGTTGTCGTCGCGCCGCGGGGCGGTGCAGCCCTCGAGATACGAGACGTACGAGCCCTTGTCGGCGATGATCAGCGTGCGCTCGAACTGGCCGGTGTCACGCTCGTTGATGCGGAAATAGGTCGACAGCTCCATCGGGCAGCGCACGCCCGGCGGGATGTAGACGAACGAGCCGTCCGAGAACACGGCCGAGTTCAGCGTCGCGAAGTAGTTGTCGGTGACCGGGACGACCGAGCCGAGATACTTCTTGACCAGCTCGGGATGCTCGCGCACGGCCTCCGAGATCGGCATGAAGATGACGCCGGCCTTAGCCAGCTCGGCCTTGAAGGTGGTGGCGACCGAGACCGAATCGAACACCGCATCCACGGCGACGCGGCGCTCGGGGGCGATGCCCTCCAGCACCTCGACCTCGCGCAGCGGGATGCCGAGCTTCTCGTAGGTCTTGAGGATCTCGGGATCGATCTCGTCGAGCGACTGCGCCGCCTTGCGCTTCGGCGCAGCGTAATAGTACAGCTCGTCGTAGTTGATCTTGTCGTACTCGACCCGCGCCCAGTTCGGCTCCTTCATGGTGAGCCAGCGGCGATAGGCGTCGAGGCGCCATTCGAGCATCCACTCCGGCTCGTCCTTCTTGGCCGAGATGAAGCGGATCACGTCCTCGGAGAGGCCCTTCTCGGACTTCTCCATCTCGATCGTGGTCTCGAAACCGTACTTGTACTGATCGACATCGATGGCGCGGACGCGATCGACCGTCTCCTGCACTGCAGGCATACCCGTCTCCTACCGCTTACGGCTTCAAGGGCCGCGAGGTGATGACACGGCCGGTGGCGGGGGGCGCGATCACGCGGCCCGCTCCCGGCGCTTATATAGGGATGAAACCAGCCGATCGAAGGCCGCCAGGAACCTTTCCCCGTCGTCTTGCCGGCTGTTCCACCCCAAACTCACGCGCAGCGCCCCCGCGGACAGGGCCGGATCGACCCCCATCGCCGCGAGCACGCCGGAGCGCGAAACCTTTCCCGAGGCGCAGGCCGCCCCGGACGAGACCGCGACGCCGTCGAGGTCGAGGGCGATCAGGGCCGTCTCGGCCTTGAGCCCCGGCATCGCCAGGCACAGCGTGTTGGGCAGGCGCTCCGCCCCCGTCCCGAACACCACCGCGTCCGGTGCCCGAGCCCGGACGCCGGCCTCGATCGCGTCGCGAAGCCGCGCGAGGCGATCCGCCTCCGCGGCCAGGGCCGCCCGCGCGCTCTGCGCCGCAACCCCGAACCCGACGATGCCCGGCACGTTCTCGGTGCCGCCGCGCAGGCGCGATTCCTGCCCGCCGCCGCGAACCAGGCCGGGTTCAAGGGTCGCGCCGTCGCCGAGCACGACGGCGCCGATCCCCTTCGGAGCGCCGAGCTTGTGGCCCGAGAGGGTCAGCGCGTCGACGCCACTTATATTGTGCGCGACCAAAACCCGTCCAGCCGCCTGGACCGCGTCGCTGTGGAGCAGGGCGCCATGCTGGCATGTCAGCGCCGCAACCCTCCCCAGGGGCTGGATCACCCCGGTCTCGTTGTTGGCTGCCTGAACCGACACGAGGGCGGTGACGCCCTCCGCGGCCAGCGCGAGGAGGCGCGCCTCCAGCGCGTCGAGGCGCAACACGCCGTCCGCATCGACCGGCAGGATCTCCGTCGCCGCGGACGCGAAGCCGTGGCCCTGGAGACAGCACGGATGCTCGGTCGCGCCGATCAGCAGCCGGGTCGGCGCCGGCAGGCCGCGTCGGCGAAGAGCGCCCGACAGCACGGCGTTCGCCGCCTCGGTGCCGCCGCTGGTGAACACCACCCGGGCGGGCGCTGCCCCCATGAGGGCCGCGACCTGCCCCCGCGCCGCCTCGATGGCGGAGCGGGCGGCTCGCCCCTCGCGATGGATCGAGGACGGGTTGCCGGGCAACTCCGTCAGCGCGCGCGCGACCGCCTCCGCCACCTCCGGCCGCACCGGCGAGGTCGCGTTGTGGTCGAGATAGGCGCGCTGGCGCTCCATGCGCTGAATTCCTTTGCCTTTCCCCCCGGGGGCCGTGCTAAGGCCCGCCCCGGATACGCGTAATCAGAGGGTGCGTGCCCGCCAACGCGGAGAGCAGGATCCCGGCACCCGTTGTTTAGAACAGTTCTAGTCATCTAGAACTGTTCTAAGGGTGCTTTTATGGGAGACGGGACCCGAGTCAAGCGACGGGCCCGGGCTCCCTGCCCGCTCCGGTGTCGCGCCCACGCACCCTGGAAGCCGAAAGAGGTCGTTCATGCCCGAGGTCATCTTCGCCGGTCCCGCCGGTCGGCTGGAGGGTCGCTACCAGGCGCCGAAGCAGAAGGGTGCCCCGATCGCCATCGTGCTGCACCCGCACCCGCAATTCGGCGGCACGATGAACAACCAGATCGTCTACAACCTGTTCTACACGTTCGCGAATCGCGGTTTCGCGGCGCTGCGCTTCAACTTCCGCGGCGTCGGCCGCAGCCAGGGCTCGTTCGACCACGGCGTCGGCGAATTGTCGGATGCCGCCGCCGCCCTCGACTGGGTGCAGGCGGTCAACCCCGAGGCGCGGGCGTGCTGGATCGCCGGCGTGTCGTTCGGCTCCTGGATCGGCATGCAGCTGCTGATGCGGCGCCCCGAGATCGAGGGCTTCATCTCGATCGCCGCGATGGCCAACCGCTACGATTTCAGCTTCCTCGCCCCCTGCCCGTCCTCGGGCCTGTTCGTGCACGGCTCCGAGGACCGGGTCGCGCCGGCCCGCGAGGTGATGCCGGTGATCGAGAAGGTGAAGACCCAGAAGGGCGTCATCATCGAGCACCAGATCGTCGAGGGCGCCAACCACTTCTTCGACGGCAAGGTCGACGAGCTGACCCAGACGGTGGACACCTACCTCGACAAGCGCCTGGGCAAGCGCGACGAGGCGGCGTGAGACCGCCGCGCCGTCGAACGGATCCGTTCGACGGCGCACGGCGAGCCCGAACGGGCACCGGCGCTGATGCGCCGGACGCCTTGGCCTCGACATGCCGATGCCAAGGCGCAAGGGTATGAGACGTTGGATTCGTCGGTCGGATGACGGATCGTCCAACCGCCGCGTCATCCCGGGGCCGCGAATGCGGAGCCCGGGGTGACGGGTGGATGTTATCGAGGTTGCGAGATCCGGTCCCCTCGACGGTCCATCACTCCGGCACCGTGATCCCGCTCAAATCCGCCTTCGGCTCCGGAAATTGCGGATCCATCGCCTCCAGCGTGCCGGCGATCAGCCGGGCCACGGCGAGGTTGCGGAACCACTTCCGGTTCGCCGGCACCACGTGCCAGGGGGCGAGCCGCGTGCCGCACAGCGTCAGGGCATCCTGGAACGCCGCCTGGTACGAATCCCAGGCCTGCCGCTCCACGAGGTCGGCCGGGTCGAACTTCCAGTTCTTGGTCGGGTCGGCGAGCCGGCTCTCCAGCCGCTCCTTCTGCTCGTCCTTCGAGATGTGCAGGAAGATCTTGAGCACCGTAGTGCCCGAGAGGGTGAGCAGGCGCTCGAAGTCGTTGATCAGGTCGTAGCGCGGGCGCCAGACCGATTCCGGCACCAGCCGCTTCACCCGGACGATCAGCACGTCCTCGTAATGGCTGCGGTTGAACACCCCGATCATGCCGCGGGCCGGCGCCTGGCGGTGGTAGCGCCAGAGGAAATCGTGGTCGAGCTCCTCGGCGCTCGGCGTCTTGAAGGACGAGACCTGGCAGCCCTGCGGGTTCACCCCCTCGAAGACGTGCCGGATGGTGCCGTCCTTGCCGCCAGTGTCGATCGCCTGGAGCACCACCAGCAGGCTGCGCTTGCGCTCGGCGTAGAGCCGCTCCTGCAGCGCCTGGATGCGGGCGCGCACCTCCGCCAGTTCCTCCTCGGCCGCCGCCTTGCCGTCGGAGGAGCCCGGCGCGTCCGGGTCGATCTCGGCGAGCCGGCACGGCGTCTCGGGCCGGCACTGGACCACGCCCGGCGGCGGTGCCGGGACGGTCGCGCCGTGCTCGGCGAGGAAGCCCGGGCTTGCCTGCGCCAGCGATCCGGCATCGCTCGCCCAGGCGGCGGAGGACGGCCGCGGGCGGCCGGGCAGCGAAACCGGCTTGTCTTTCGGGTGCTTCTTCGACATCGGGAGGCTGAGGGCTCCGGCGGGGATGACGGCGTGCGACGGATCGTGACGAGAACAACGGCGGGCAAGCGGGGCCGTTCCGAGAGGACGGGCCGGTGATCCGGGCGCCGATCTACTTCGTGCGCCACGGCGAGACCGACTGGAACGCCGAGGGCCGCCTGCAAGGCCAGCGCGACACGCCCCTCAACGCCAAGGGCCACGGCCAGGCCGCGGAGGCTGGCGAGCGGCTGCGCGGCCTCATCGGCACCGGTCTCGGCGACCTGCCCTATCTGGCGAGCCCGATGGAGCGCACCCGGCACACGATGGAGGGGTTGCGCCGCGCGCTCGGCCTCGATCCCGCCGGCTACACGACCGATCCGCGCCTGCGCGAGATCGGCTTCGGCGCCTGGGAGGGGCTGACCTGGAAGGACGTGCGCCGCAGCGATCCCGCCCGGTCCCAGGCGCGCGACCGCGACCGCTGGGGCTTCTGCCCGCCGGGCGAGGGCGCGGAGAGCTACGCCATGGTGGCCGAGCGGGTGCGCCCGCTCCTTGAATCCCTCGACCGGCCGACGGTCATCGTCGCCCATGGCGGCGTCGCCCGCGCCGTCATGGTGACGCTGGGAGCGGCGGGCACCGAGGACGCGCCCCATCTGGAGATCCTGCAGGGCCGGATCCTGCTGCTCGAGGGCGGCACGCGGCGCTGGGTCTGACGCCGCGTTTTGTCCCACGACGTGCCTTGAACCGGCCCCGGTTCTCGTCCACCTCCCGCCTGCCCGCCCGTGACGAGGCCCGCCCGCGGGCCGCAATCCGCGCGTGATGCCGGTCCCGGACCGGCGCCCTCGAGCTCAACGGCCCGCCCGGGCCAGCGGAGTCGCTTGATGAACCACACCGCCGGGACCGTCCGCCCGTCCAGCCACGGGATGAGCCAGACGGCTGTCCCGCCCGCGGGAGCGGCGGTGCTGCGCGGCCCGGTGCGGCCGGACCTGCTGCGCGACGAGGTCCTGGCCGAGATCTTCCGCGAGACGGCGAGGCGCCGGCCCGACCACGCCGCGCTCATCGACGCGGCGAGCGGCAGCGAGTCAGCGTCACGCACCCGCCTGTCCTATGCCGAGGTCGACCGCCGCTCCGATGCGATCGCCGCGGGCCTCGCCGCAAGCGGCGTCGCCCCCGGCGACGTGGTCGGCCTGTGGATGGCGCGCTCGCCCGACCTGCTGGTGGCGCAGATCGGCATCACCAAGGCCGGCGCCGCGTGGTTGCCCTTCGACGCCGAGGCGCCCGCCGACCGGGTCGCCGTGTGCCTGAAGGATGCCGGCGCCAAGGCGCTCGTCGTCTCGGGCGCCCTCAAGGACAAGGCGCCGACCGGGACCTGCCCGGCCCTGACCCCCGGCGAGGTGGCCGCGCGAGCCGACGGCCCTGCGCCGGACCTGCGCGCCGCCGGCCTGACGCCGGAGCATCCGGCCTACCTGATCTACACCTCGGGCTCGACCGGCGTGCCGAAGGGCATCGTCATCAGCCACCGCAACATCTGCCACTTCCTGCGCTCGGCCAACGACCTCTACGGCGTCACCGGCGACGACGTGGTGTTCCAGGGCGCCTCGGTCGCCTTCGATCTCTCGATGGAGGAGATCTGGGTTCCGTATCTGGCCGGCGCGACCCTGTTCGTCGCGAGCCCGGCCCAGATGGGTGACGCCGAGGCCCTGCCCGACATCCTGAACGAGGCCGGCATCACCGTCCTCGACACGGTGCCGACCCTGCTCGGGCTGATGACCAAGGACGTGCCGCGCCTGCGGCTGATCCTGCTCGGCGGCGAGGCCCTGCCCGAGCCGCTGATCGCCCGCTGGGCGACGCCGAGCCGCAAGCTGTTCAACACCTACGGGCCGACCGAGGCGACGGTGGTGGCAACCGCCGCCGAGATGCGGCCGGGCGACCCCGTCACCATCGGCGGGCCGATCGCCAATTACACCGCCTACATCGCCGACGAGGCGCTGATTCTCGTCGGGCCGGGCGTGCAGGGCGAATTGCTGATCGGCGGTCCCGGCGTCGCCCAGGGCTACCTCGCCCGGCCGGAGCTGACCGCGGAGAAATTCGTCGCCAATCCCTATGGCGGCGACGGGTCCGACCCGGTGCTCTACCGCTCCGGCGACGCGGTGTCGCTCGACCGTGCCGGGCGGATCGTGTTCCACGGCCGCATCGACGACCAGGTCAAGGTCCGAGGCTTCCGGGTCGAGCTCGGCGAGATCGAGGCGCGGATCCGGGCGCAAGCCGGCATCGCTTCCGCCGCAGTGGTCCTGCGCCAGGATGACGGCGTCGACCGGCTCGTCGCCTTCGTGGTCCCCGAGCGGGGTTCGGCGTTCGACCGCGGTCGCCTGCGCGCGGCTTTGGCCGAGACGATGCCGCCCTACATGATCCCGGCGCATTTCGAGGTGGTCGAGATCCTCCCCGTCCTCGCCGCGTCCGGCAAGGTCGACCGCAAGGCCCTGCGCGCCGCGCCCCTCGCGGTGGTCGAGACCTCCGGCGAGCAGGAGGAGCCCCGCGACGAGACCGAGGAGGCGCTGCTGGCAGCGGCCCACAAGGTGTTCGGCAACCAGCCGATCCCGTTCGAGGCCGATTTCTTCGCCGATCTCGGCGGCCACTCGCTGCTCGCCGCCCGCTTCGTCTCGGCGGTGCGCGAGGTGCCGGCGCTGGCCGCCATCACGCTCCAGGACGTCTATAACGGCCGGACCTTGAGGGCGATGGCCGAGACCCTGATCGCCCGCACCGGCGGCGCCGGCGCGGCCGCCGCCACCCACGACCTGTCCTTCGCGCCGCCGCCGCTCCTGCGGCGCTTCCTGTGCGGCCTCGCGCAGGGCGTGGTGCTGCCCTTCGTGATCGCGCTCGCGACCGCGCAGTGGCTCGGCATCTTCGTCACCTACCTGCTGATCACCGGCGGCGAGCTCGGCTTCTTCGCCGAGATGGCGGTGCTGCTGCTGGTCTATATCGGGCTCAACGCCGCGACGGCGTTGATCGCCATCGCCATGAAGTGGCTGGTGCTCGGGCGGACCAGGCCCGGCCGTTACCCGCTCTGGGGCACCTACTATTTCCGCTGGTGGCTGACCCAGCGCCTGACCCCGCTCGTCCACGTCAAGTGGCTGCAGGGCTCGCCGATGATCCGCATCTACCTGCGGCTGCTCGGCGCCAAGGTCGGCGAGGACGCGCTGATCTCCGACATCGAGATCGGCGCACCGGACCTCGTCAGCATCGGCCGGGGCGCCTCCCTCGGCGGCCGGCTGACGCTCGCCAATGCCGAGGTGGTCGGCAATGAGCTGGTGATCGGCCGGGTCTCGATCGGCGACGACGTCGCCATCGGCACCTCCTGCGTCATCGGCTACGATACGCGGATCGAGGACCATGCGGAGCTGGCCGACCTGACCACCGTGCCCTCCGGCACGCTCGTCGGCCGGGCCGAGGCCTGGGACGGCTCCCCCGGCCGCAAGGTCGGCATGGTCGATATCTCGCACCTGCCCCCGGTGCCGGACGCTTCGCCCCAGCGCCGGGCGGTGTTCTTCGTGATCTATGCCGTCCTGCTGGCGGCGATCCCGGCGGTCGGCCTGCTGCCGATCTTCCCCGCCTTCTACATCTTCGACCAGATCAGCGATTCGCTCGCGACGATGACCGACGTGGATTACCACGTCTACCTGCCGCTCCTGACCTGGCCGACCGCGATGCTGATGACCGCCGGCACGGTCGGGCTGATCGCGGGCATCCGCTGGCTGGTGCTGCCACGCCTGCGCGAAGGCAGCTACTCGATCCACAGCGGGACCTACCTGCGCAAATGGGCGGTGGCGCTCGCCGCCGAGGTGACGCTGGAGACCCTCTCGTCGCTCTTCGCCACCGTCTACATGCGGGCCTGGTACCGGCTGATGGGCGCCGGCATGGGCCAGGGCGCCGAGATCTCGACCAACCTCGCCGGCCGCTACGACCTGGCGGAGGTCGGCCCGCGCAACTTCATCGCCGACGAGGTGGTCTACGGCGAGGAGGAGGTGCGCCGCGGCGTGATGGAGCTGGCACCGGTGCGCACCGGCGCCCGCGTCTTCGTCGGCAACGACGCGGTGGTGCCGCCGGGCGCCGTCATCCCGGACGACGTGCTGATCGGCATCAAGTCGAAGCCCCCGGCCAACGACCGCATGGCGCCGGGCGAGACCTGGTTCGGCTCGCCGCCGATCAAGCTGCCGGTCCGCCAGAAGGTCGATCTCGGCCAGGCCCAGACCTTCGAGCCCGGGATCTGGCCGCGGGTCCGGCGCGGCATCTTCGAGGCGTTCACCTCCTCGTTCTCGCCGATGCTGTTCATCACCTTCGCCATCCTGGCGATCGATTTCGTATTCTACCCGGCGATCCTGGCCGGCGACTGGGGCGGCCTGGCGATCAGCTTCGTTGCCGCCAGCGTGGTGATCGCGGTGCTGCAGACCCTGGTGGTGATCGCCGTCAAGTGGCTGCTGATGGGCCGCTACGAGCCCGGCATGCACCCGATGTGGTCGTGGTGGGCGATGCGCACCGAGGCGGTCGCGGTGATGTACTGGGGACTGGCCGGCAAGGTTCTGCTCGAGCACCTGATGGGCACGCCGTTCCTCCCCTGGGTGCTGCGGCTGTTCGGCACCCGCACCGGCGAGGGCGTGTGCATGCTCGCGACCGACATCACCGAGTTCGACTGCGTCACCATCGGCGACTTCGCCTCGATCAACCGCATGTCGGCGCTCCAGACCCACCTCTACGAGGACCGGGTGATGAAGGTCGGCCGGGTCGAGGTCGGTCGCGGCGTCAGCGTCGGCGCCTTCGCGACGGTGCTCTACGACACCAAGGTCGGCGATTACGCCCAGCTGCGCCCGCTCACCATCGTGATGAAGGGCGAGACGATCCCGGCCAATTCCCGCTGGGAGGGCGCGCCGGCGGTGCCGGTGGTGCATCAGGCGATGGCGGCGGAATAGACGCGGGCCGCGCCCGGCCGCGTCGCTGCTGGGCGCGGCCCGCCTTCTGCCGGCACGGGACCAGCGGATCTTCTACTTGTAGCTGACCTGCGGGATCGCCCCGAGCAATCGCAGAAGATCCCGCAGGTTGTCCGTGCCCGTCTTGCGCAGGATCGTGCTGAAATGCGTCCGCGCCGTGCTGAGCGCGACGCCGCGCTCCGCCGCCGCGGCCTCGAACGTCAATCCGCGTGCCAGCTGGACGCAGAGATGCGCCTGGGCCGGCGTCAGGTCGAACAGCTCGCGCAGCAATTCGAGGGACGGTCCGGCGACCGCATCGGCCCGGCGCAACGTCACGAGGGCCCGGCCCTGGTGCTGCTCGGGCCGCGTTCCGGGCAGCGGCGTGACCAGGGCGAGGACGAGGCTGTCGGTCCCGAGCGCGAGGCTCCCGGCCTCGCCCCGGATCGCCGCCGCGGCGATCAGGCGGCGTAGCGCGCTGGTCTTCTCGGCGGTCGCGGCCGAGAGGCTGCCCTGGCTGCCGCTCAGCCGGATCGCGCGCTCGGCCTCGAGGGCGCGCGCCGCGTCGTTGGCGAACAGCACCTCGGCCTCCGGCGTGCAGACCAGGGCCGCGAAAGCCAGCCGCTCGAAGGCGGTCGCGAGGGCGCCCTGCGCGCTTCGCTCGATCCCGAGCCGGTGCCTGAGCTTCAGCGCGCCCTTGATGTGGACGACGAGGTCGGTGAAGCGGGCCTTGTCGAGGTCGTCGAGCAGCCGCCCCGGGCTCGCCCGGTTGGTCGAGATCATCACGGTCGTGTTCGTCGCGATGTCGAAGGTCACGCCCATCGGCCGCAGCATCTCGAAATGGCGCGCGAAGTCGGTGTAGAACTCCCCCTTCAGCAGCCTGTCCTCGCTGTAGATCTCGTTGCCGATGGTGACGCGGTCGCGCATCTTGGCGACGGACGACCACGGATCGATCTGGCAGTAATAGGCGAGATACGGCGCGACCGAGGCCGCGATCGAGTCGCTGACGGTCAGCTCGCGGATCTCGGAGCCGCAACGGAGCCAGATGCCGGCATTGTCGACGTCGACGACCCGGCGGACGATGTCGACCAGCCGCACAAGCCCGTCATCGACCGTGGCCGCCTCGTAGATCTCCGCGATCAGCGCCGGCGTAATCTCGTCACACAAATCCCCCTCCTCCGCGTGCCAGTCCCGCCGGGCCGAACATCGAGGTCACGGCTGGTCGTGCTGCTGCGTGAGGGCAGTCGAGAATGGGAAAACACGCATCGGTCGTCTCCGAGGACCAAAGGTTGTGTGCCCCGCAGCTCACGTGCGGGTTTCAAGCCTGCGTAAATGTTGCAAATTGTATCTTCCATCCTCACTTGTGAGGAAGCGGAAACGTCATCGCAATGCGATCTTTCTGCTCATCGGCGGCACGTACTCCCCACTTGTACTTAGGTCTCGTGATCGCGCATTGCTGCGTTCAGTCGCGCTGGCATCAATAAAGTATGTATCAAATTTTATAAGTAATTTTCTGGCACTTTCATGAAAATATCCCCATCAAATTTACATAATATTGTATATATCAATACTTTTATGGATCGATTGTAACTAGTTTTACGGCCATTAACGAAAAATTAACCATGATAAACTACGTGAAACTTGGCCAAGCAGGGCGCACAGGACCGAATGATCGCGCCGGAACGGCGCCGGCGCCGAGAGGGATGGGGGACTGGATGAAACTGTTACGATGGGCGGCCGCCTGTGGCCTTCTCTGCAGCACAGCGGAAGCGGCCGACCTCGCGGTCGCCCCGGTCGCCCCGGCGGCGTTCGAGCCGGTCTGGACGACGACGTTCAACACCGAGTTCCGCTATTTCAGCTTCAGCGGTACCAGGGGCCAGCCGGTCGGCATCGCGCCGCTGGGCGTCCGCGGCAGCGGCTCGCAATTCTACCTGCCCTTCGGCCTGTCCTTCTCGGGCCAGCCAGTGCCGGATCTCAAGATCGACCTCGTGGCCCGTGGCGGCTATGCCGATACCCGGCAATCGACGCCGGGTCTGTCGGGCGCCCTGAGCACCACCCTCGACACCCAGCTCTCCGCCACCGCGACCTATCTCGGCCTCGACGGCGTGCAGCCCTTCGCCTCGCTCAACCTCAACCTGCCGACCGGCACCTCGTATCTCGCCGGCTCGCGCTTCCTGACACGGTTCGACTCGGACCTCGTCGACGTCCCGACCTTCGGCGAGGGATTCAACATCGGCCCGAGCCTCGGCGTGAACGTGCCGATCGGCCAGACCCTGCTGTTCAACCTGACCTTCGGCTACACCGCCCGCGGCGCCTATTTCCGCGAGGGACCACCGGATCCGCTGACCGGGATCGACGCCTTCATCCACACCCGCTCCGGCGATACGACCTCGGTCACCGCGTCCCTGTTCTACGAGGACGGCCCGTGGACCGGCAACGTCGCCCTGCTCTACTCCCAGGACGGCACGACCTTCATCGAGCGGGTGCCGGTGATCCGCTCCGGCTCGCGCCTCGGCGTCTCGGGCCAGCTCGGCTATGCCTGGAGCGAGGCCTGGCGCACGACGCTGAGCGCGTCGTTCAACCATACCGAACGCAACTTCGTCCCCGGCGCCTTCCTGCCTGGCCTGGTTGCGGAACCGCGCAACTCGAACAGCAACCTCTACCGCGTCGGGCTCGATACCCTCTACACGACTGGCGCCTTCGCCCTCGGGCCGACGCTGAGCTACCTGTATCGCGACGCGAATTCCTACGACCCCACCACCCTGCAATTCCTGCCGGCCCGCGAGCGCTACGGAGCGGGCGGCCTGCTGCAATACACGCTCAGCGAGCGGGTCTCGCTCAACCTCCGCGGCGAGCGCCTGTGGATTCATGAAGCCGCCAATACCGGCACCGGCCAGGGACGCTTGAGCTATACCGGCTGGTCGATCGGCGGCGGCGCGACGATCCGGTTCTGAGGAGGCACCCCATGGACCAGACCATCATGACCCGTCTCGTCACGCGTCCGATCATCGCCCTGGTGCTCGCCGGAGCAGGTCTCTGCGCCCTTACGGGGGCAACGGCGGCACAGCCGCGCCCGGCCGCCTGCCCGGAGGGCCGGCTCGCCGACGGTGGGTGCGTGAATCCGCGCCTGGCCTTCCTCGCCCGGCAGCAGGCGGTCTGCTACAGCCAGTTCAAGCTGTCCTACATCGCCTGCCCGGGCACGCTGCCCGCCGTCGACACGCGCTACAAGTTCCCCTGGAACGTCCTGACCGAGCGCCAGACCGAGCTGAACTTCATCCTCGAGCGGTAACGGGCGCGGATCGTCCACGGACCGCACGGGCGCGACGCCCGCGCGGTGCGCGACGCGTCACACGTCGCAGCTCAACCCCATCGCCGCGAGGCCCTCGTCGAGCAGGTCGCCGACATTCGGGATGCCGAGCAGGTAATCGGCGGTGCGGGTGCCGGCGGCTTCGCGTTCGCGGGCGAGGCGGACCGCATCGGGAAACTCCTCCGGCTCCATGTCGCCTCGGCCGACGAACAGGATCGCCACCAGCTCGGCGCGCTCGTCGTCGTTGAGGCCGGCGATCACCTCGCGCAGTTCCTCCTCGGTGGCATCGTCGGTGCCGTCGACCAGGACGTCGCGGGCCCCGTCGTCGATCGGGTTCGAGCCGGAATCGGGATCGCTCAGGCCCTCCTTCACGTCGAGGGCACGGACCCGCAGGATGAACTCACAGACCTTGTCAACGGCGATGTCCATCGGTCGAACCTCCTCGTGATGTGCACGCGACGTTTGGTGCAGCCTCAACCCGCGAACCGGAACCGGGTTCGCCTCTGGACGGCGGCGGCGTTTGCCCTCACCTGACGCTTCGTGCATCCACGCCCGAGGTCCCGATGCTGATCAATGCCGCCTTCGCGGCCCTGCGGCAGGTCTTCTCCCCGCCGCTGCGCCAGATCCTGTGGAAGTCGCTCGGCCTCACGGTCGGGCTCCTGGTGCTGGTGTGGTTCGGCCTCACCAAGGCGATCGCGGCGCTGATCGCCGCCCACCCGATCTCGACCGACTACGCGATGGTCAACGCGGTGGCGTCGTTCCTCGCCGGGGCCGGCCTGTTCGTCGGGCTCGCCTACATCCTGCCGCCGGTCTCGATCCTGGTGGCGGGCTACTTCCTCGACGACGCCGCGGCGATCGTCGAGCGCACCGACTTCCCCGACGAGGTGCCGGGCCAGGCGATGCCGTTCGGTCAGGCGATGCTGTACACGGCCCGCTTCGCCGCGCTGGCGCTCGCCGTGAACCTGGCGGCCCTGGCGCTGCTGCTCGTGCCGGGCATCAACGTCGCGGCGTTCTTCCTCGCCAACACCTACCTGCTCGGCCGCGAGTATTTCGAGCTTGCTGCCGCCCGGTTCCGGCCGCTGTCCGAGGCCGGCGCCATGCGGCGCCACCACACCACGACCGTGATGCTGGCCGGTGCGCTGCTCGCCGGGCTGATGCTGGTGCCGATCGTCAACCTGATCACGCCGCTCTTCGGCATCGCCCTGATGGTCCACGTCCATAAGGGCCTGAGCCGCGACCGGCTGCTGCGGGCGCCGACCTCCCGCCCGCCGGTGACGATGAACCGCGACCGGCTCGACGTGCCCAGGCGCTGAGCGCGCCGGCTCACGCCGGGGCCGGGCGGGCCTGGATCACCGGGGCGGCCGCGGCGAGGATCGCGGCGCGGTCGCGGCCGGGGGGCGGGTAGATCCGGCTGCCGTTGATCGTCTGCTTGACGGACTTCGCCGCCGCCCCGACCGAGACGAGGTGCTCGCGCTCCCAGCCCGCCGTGTAGGCGGCGCCCCAGGCGCCGAGATCGAGGACCGTGACGTAGTCCGGCGCCGCGAAGGCCAGGCTGTCCTCCCGGCGCCCGGCGAGGTCGCAGACCGCGTTGTGGCCGGCGATTCGGCCCATCGGCCGGGCGTGCTGGCACGACATCGCGGTGACGTGGCCGGCGGCGTCGGCTCGCGCCACCGCGACGTCGCCGGCGGCGAACACGTCCGGCACGCCCTCGACCCGCAGCAGCGCGTCGACCGGCACCCGCCCGAGCGAATCGAGCGGCACCCCGAGCGTCCCGGCGAGCGGGCTCGCCCGCAGGCCGGTGGCGAGCACGACCGTCAGGGCCGGCAGCCGCGCGCCGTCGGACAGGGTGACCCCGGCCGCGTCGATCGCCGCGACGCCGGCACCGCCGCGATACGTCACGCCGGCCGCCGCCAGGGCTTGGCGGATCGCCGGGCCCGCCGCCCCCACCGCCGCCCCGGCCTGCGCGGCGGGATCGACGATCGTGGTGCCGACCGGGCCGGCATCGCCTGCCTGGTCGCGGGCCCGCGCGAGACGGGCCGGCAGCTCGCAGGCGATCTCGAGGCCGACGAGACCGCCGCCGATGACGACCGCCTCCCAGCGCCCGGCCTGACGGGCGCCGGCCGCCGCGCGGGCGAGCCGCTCGAAATGGGCGGCGAGGCGTTGCGCGCCCGCCAGGGTGTCGACGTCCTGGGCCGAATCGGCACCGGGCACGTCCGGGCGCCGCAGCGCGCTGCCGGCGGCCAGGATCAGGCGATCGTAGCCGAGCGCGACGGGCGTGGCGCCCGCCGGATCGGGCTGCAGCACCACCCGGTGCCCAACCGAGTCGACCGCCGCAACCGTCGCGTCGACGTGCTCCACCCCGATCGGGCCGAGCACGTCGTCGTAGGGAACGCGCAGGGGCGCGAGGTCGGTCTCGTAGCAGCGCACCCGCACGATGTGGGACCGGCCGGGCGCCACCAGGATGATGCTGTCGTCGCGCCCGATCGCGTCCCGGGTCCGCGCCGCCGACGCGGCCGCCCACAGGCCGGCGAACCCGCCCCCCACCACGACGATGCGCCCTGCCATCGCGGATCCCTCCCCGCCGGACCAGCCGGGCGTGATGGTAGCAGCCGAGCGGTGCCGGCCTCATCATCGCCGAAAGGCGGTGGGCCGGTTGCGCCGTCGGAGGCGGGGGATGATGGAGGTTTTCGAGGCCGTCCCTCACCCGAACACGACCTGCCCCATGATCCGCCCCGGCAGCAGCGTGAACAGCCCGGTGATCACCAAGGCCCCGAGAAAGAGCCCGATCATCGTCCAGCGATGGGCCAAGATCCGGCCCTGCCGCGCGTAGACCACCGCCCGCACCAGGGTGAAGAGCGTCCCCAGCGACAGCAGGTGGATCCAGCTGAACGGCCCGACCTGGCGCAGTTCCGAGATGCCGAAGGAGCTGAGCGCCACGACCGCCATCAGCCCGACCCAGAGCCTGCCCATCAGGCGATGCCGCCCCCCGCCCCGCGGCAGGGCAAACTGCAAGGCTCCGAGCACGAGAGCGCCGATCGCCGCGGCGGCGTGGATCTGGATCACCGGGGAAGCCTGGAGGAGTGGCTGCAGCGTCATGCCCGACATCTCTCCGCGGACCGCACGCCGCTTGCGTGATCGCCCGGCGCGCCTATGTTGACAGGCGCAACATAGGAGGAATGTGGACATTGTCAACATCGGGGGACGGCGCGTATCACCACGGCGACCTGCGCCGCAGCCTGATCGCGGCCGCGCAGGCGCTGCTGCGCACCGGCGGGATCGAGGCCGTCACGCTGCGGGAGGCGGCCCGTCAGGCCGGGGTGTCGCACAACGCGCCCTACCGGCACTTCCCGAGCCGGGAGGCGCTGCTGGCGGCGGTTGCCGCGGAGGGGTTCCGGATTCTGCACCGCGCCCAGGCCGATGCGGCGGAGGGCGCGGCGCCGGCCGATCGCCTCAAGGCGTTCGGGCGGGCCTATCTGCGCTTCGCCGCGGAGGATCGGGCCAGCTTCCGGCTGATGTTCGGCGGCGCGCTCGATCCGGCCGATCACCCCGAGCTGGCCGCCGTCGCGAAGAGGACCTACGGCGCCCTGGAGAGCGTGGCCGGGGACGATGCCACCCCGGGCACCGGCTTCGTCGGCCGCGACGCCCTGCGGGCCTGGGCGCTGGTCCACGGCCTCGCCCATCTCGTCGCAGACCGGCAGATCGACGCCGCGGAGGCGGAGGCCTGCCTATCCTAGCGCCATGCCCCCTACCGATTTTTTGTATACGAATAAGGCAGACTAAAATTTAGGCATTTCGGCGTTGAGGGTCGGTTTCCTGGACGCGTCCCGGTCGGGAATGCGGTTGGCAGGGCTCTTGCAGCCCCGTCCCCGTCAATCACCGATGAGGATCATCCACGATGCCGCGGCTCACCCGCCTGCCCCTGCGCCGGTCCGCGCTCGGGCGAACCCTGTCCGGGCTCGCCCTCGCCCTCGCGCTCACGGGGACAGCGAGCGCGCAAGGCGTGCTGCGCATCGGCATGACCGCCTCCGACATCCCGTTGACCACCGGCCAGGCTGACAACGGCGGCGAGGGCATGCGCTTCGCCGGCTACACGGTCTACGACGCGCTGATCAACTGGGACCTCAGCCGCGCCGACAAGGCCTCCGACCTCACGCCCGGCCTCGCCACCTCCTGGACGATCGATCCTGCCGACAAGACCCGCTGGACCTTCAAGCTCCGGCCCGGCGTCACCTTCCACGACGGCTCGGCCTTCGACGCCAACGCGGTGGTGTGGAACCTCGACAAGCTCTTGAAGTCGGACAGCCCGCAATTCGACCCGCGCCAGTCGGCGCAAGGCCGCACCCGCATCCCGGCCGTCGCCTCGTACAAGGCGGTCGACCCGATGACGGTCGAGATCGTCACCAAGAACCCCGACGCCACCTTCCCCTACCAGATCGCCTGGATCCTGATGTCGTCTCCCGCCAACTGGGAAAAGCAGGGCAAGAGCTGGGACGCCGTCGCCAAGGCGCCGTCCGGCACCGGGGCGTGGAAGGTGACCGGCTTCGTGCCCCGCGAGCGCCTGGAGCTCGCGTCCAACAAGGAGTACTGGGACAAGGCGCGGGTGCCGAAGCTCGACAAGATGGTCCTGGTGCCCTTGCCCGAGGCTAATGCCCGGGTGGCGGCGCTCCGCTCCGGCCAGGTCGACTGGATCGAGGCGCCGGCGCCGGACGCGGTGCCCTCGCTCAAGGCCGCCGGCTTTGCGCTGGTCACCAACCTCTATCCGCATAACTGGACCTGGCACCTGTCGCGGGCCGAAGGCTCGCCGTGGAACGACGTCCGGGTGCGCAAGGCCGCCAACCTCGCCATCGACCGCGAGGGGCTGAAGGAGTTCCTCGGCGGCCTCGCCACCCCGGCGGAGGGCTTCCTCACCCCCGGTCATCCGTGGTTCGGCAAGCCGAGCTTCAAGCTCGCCTACGATCCGGAGGCCGCGAAGAAGCTGCTGAAGGAGGCCGGCTACGGCCCGAACAAGCCGCTCGTCACCAAGGTGCTGATCTCGGCCTCGGGCTCCGGCCAGATGCAGCCGCTGCCGATGAACGAGTTCCTGCAGCAGAACCTCGCCGAGGTCGGCATCAAGGTCGACTACGAGGTCGTGGAGTGGAACACGCTCATCAACATCTGGCGCGCCGGCTCGAAGTCGGACAGCGCCCGCGGCGGCACCGCGATGAACTACTCCTACCTGATCCAGGACCCGTTCACCGCCTTCATCCGTCACGCCCAGTGCAACCTGGCGCCGCCGAACGGCACCAACTGGGGCTATCTCTGCGACCCGGAGATGGACAAGCTGTTCGACCAGGTCCGCACGACCTTCGAGCCGAAGGACCAGGTCGCGGTACTCCAGAAGATCCACGAGAAGTTCGTCGATGACGCGCTGTTCCTGATGGTCACGCACGACGTCAACCCGCGCGCGATGAGCAAGAAGGTCCAGGGCTTCGTTCAGGCCCAGAGCTGGTTCCAGGATTTCTCGCCGATCACCATGGCCAAGTGATCACCATGGCCAAGTGATCACGATCGCGAAGTGATCACGATCGCGAAGTGAGCGCCTGACCGATCCCCCGCCCGGCCCCGGCCGGGCGGGTCACGACACCGACAACCGGCGCAGCCCCGGGATCCTCTCGCCCATGATCCTCTTCATCCTCAAGCGCATCGGCTACGCCGCCCCGGTCGCCCTGGGCGTCAGCCTGGTGTGCTTCCTCCTCGTCCACCTCGCCCCCGGCGATCCCCTGAGCGCGATCCTGCCGGTGGACGCCACCGCCGAGATGCAGGCGCAGATGCGCGCGGCCTACGGCTTCGACAAGCCGCTGCCGGTGCAATACGGCCTGTGGCTCTGGAAGATCCTGCACGGCGACCTCGGCACCTCGATCGCCACCGGCCGCCCGGTCCTGTCCGAGGTCGGCCGCGCCGTCGGCAACAGCCTGATCCTGGCCTCCGTCGCGACGCTGATCGGCTTCACCTTCGGCACCTTCTTCGGCTTCGTCGCCGGCTATGCCCGCGATTCCTGGCTCGACCGGGTGGCCTCGGCCATCGCGGTGTTCGGGGTCAGCGTGCCGCATTACTGGCTCGGCATCGTGCTGGTGATCATCTTCTCGGCCACCCTCGGCTGGCTGCCGCCGACGGGAGCGGGACCGCAAGGGTCGGGCAACTGGGTCCCGGATTTCGAGCACCTGCGCTACATCCTGCTGCCGGCCGTCACCATGTCGGTGATCCCCATGGGGGTGATCTCCCGCACGGTCCGGGCGCTGGTCGGCGACATCCTGCACCAGGACTTCGTCCAGGCGCTTCGGGCCAAGGGCCTGTCGGAGTTCGGCGTCTTCCGCCACGTGGTGAAGAACGCGGCGCCCACCGCCATCGCCATCATGGGGCTTCAGCTCGGCTACCTGCTCGGCGGGTCGATCCTGATCGAGACGGTGTTCGCCTGGCCGGGCACCGGCTTCCTCCTCAACGCCGCGATCTTCCAGCGCGACCTGCCGCTGCTCCAGGGCACGATCCTGGTGCTGGCGATGTTCTTCGTCACCCTCAACCTCCTGGTCGACGTGGTGCAGACCGCGCTGGACCCCCGCATCGAGAGGGCCTGACCGCATGACCATCCAGACCTCCCTCGCCACCGGCGATCCCGTCGCGGCGGTCGCCGCCCCCGAGATCCCGGTCCAGGCCTCCCGCGGCTATTGGGGCAGCGTCCTGCGCCGTCTCGTCCGCGATCCGGTCGCGATGGCGGCGGCCTGCGTGATCCTCGCCATCGTGCTCGCGGCGATCTTCGCGCCGCTGATCGCCCCGATGGACCCGTTCAAGGGCTCGATGGTCCGGCGCCTGCGCCACGTCGGCGACGCGACCTACTGGCTCGGCTCGGACGAGCTCGGCCGCGACATGCTGACCCGCCTCCTCTATGCCGGCCGCCTGTCGCTGTTCATGGGCGTGCTGCCGGTCGTCATCGCGTTCTTCGTCGGCTCGAGCCTCGGGGTCCTGGCGGGCTATGCCGGCGGCTGGATCAACACGGTGATCATGCGGGTGGTCGACGTGTTCTTCGCCTTCCCGTCGGTGCTGCTCGCCATCGCGCTGTCGGGGGCGCTGGGGGCCGGCATCCTGAATTCCATCGTGTCGCTGACGGTCGTGTTCGTGCCGCAGATCACCCGCGTGGCGGAAAGCGTCACGGTCCAGATCCGCAACCGCGACTACGTCGAGGCGGCCCGGGTCTCGGGCGCCAACCCGTTCACGGTGGTGCGGGTGCAGGTGCTCGGCAACGTGCTGGGGCCGGTCTTCGTCTACGCCACCAGCCTGATCTCGGTCTCGATGATCCTCGCCTCGGGCCTGTCCTTCCTCGGCCTCGGCGTGAAGCCGCCGGAGCCGGAATGGGGCCTGATGCTCAACACCCTGCGCACCGCGATCTACGTCAACCCGGTCGTCGCGGCGCTGCCCGGCGTGATGATCTTCATCACCTCGATCTCGTTCAATCTTCTGTCGGACGGCCTGCGCTCGGCCATGGAGGTGCGCCAGTGACCGATCTCGATCCGCGCGACCGCGGCGGTCCCGCGCAGCCGCTCCTCACCGTCGACGGGCTGGTGAAGCATTTCGCCGGTAAGGGCGGCCTGTTCGGCAAGGGCCCGGCGGTGAGGGCCGTCGACGGCGTCGACTTCACGGTGATGAAGGGAGAGACCCTCGGCGTCGTCGGCGAATCCGGCTGCGGCAAGTCGACGACGGCGCGGCTGCTGATGCAGATCGCCCAACAGGACAAGGGCGACATCGTCTTCGACGGCGAGCTGCTCGGCTCCCGCGCCCTCGACCTGAAGGCCTATCGCCGCCAGGTCCAGATGGTGTTTCAGGATTCCTACGCCTCGCTCAATCCGCGGCTGACGGTCGAGGAATCGGTGGCCTTCGGGCCGAAGGCGCATGGCCTGTCCTCCGCGGCGGCGCTCGCCCGCGCCCACGACCTCCTGCGCCGCGTCGGCCTCGAGCCGCGGCGCTTCGGCGGGCGTTATCCGCACGAGGTCTCCGGCGGCCAGCGCCAGCGGGTCAACATCGCCCGGGCGCTCGCCCTCGAGCCGCGGCTCCTGATCCTCGACGAAGCGGTCTCCGCCCTCGACAAGTCGGTGGAGGCGCAGGTGCTGAACCTGCTCACCGATCTCAAGCAGGAATTCGGCCTGACCTACATCTTCATCTCGCACGACCTCAACGTCGTGCGCTTCATGTCCGACCGGGTGATGGTGATGTATCTCGGCCGGATCGCCGAGATCGGCCCGGCCGACGCGATCCTCGGGTCGCCGCGCCACCCCTACACCGCGGCGTTGCTGGCCTCCCAGCCCTCGACCGACCCGAATGCCCGGCTGGAGGAGGCGCCGCTCACCGGCGACCCGCCGAACCCGATCAACCCGCCCCCGGGCTGCCGCTTCCACACCCGCTGCCACTTCGCCGCCGAGGTCTGCCAGACGCGCGAGCCCGGCCTCGACCCGGTGGCGCCGGCCCATTTCGCCGCCTGCCACAGGGCGGTGGCGGGCTCCGGCCATCCGGACGCTCCCCCGGTCCCTTTGGCGGCGTGAGGCACCCATGAACGCACCATCGAAAGTGCCCTTGCGCGCCGACGACGCCGCGACCTCCGACGCCCTGATCGAGGTCCGCGACCTCACGGTCGATTTCCTCGGCGGGCGAAAGCCGGTCCGGGCGGTCGGTGGCGTCGATTTCTCGATCCGGGCCGGCGAGGCCCTGGCGTTGCTCGGCGAATCGGGCTCCGGCAAGTCGGTGACCCTGCGCGCCCTGATGCGGCTCCTGCCGGAATCCCGCACCCGGATCGGCGGCCATCTCCGGGTCGACGGGCACGACGTGCTGAGCCTGAAGCGCCGGGCGCTCTCGGCCTATCGCGGCGGCACCGTCGCGATGATCTTCCAGGATCCCGGCCTCGCCCTCGATCCGGTCTACCGCATCGGCGACCAGATCGCCGAGGCCGTGATGCGCCACGAGGGCGTCTCCCGCGCCGCCGGCCGGGCGCGGGCGCTCGACTTGTTCGAGCGCGTCCACATCCCCTCGCCGGCCCGCCGCCTCGACGCCTATCCGCACGAGATGTCCGGCGGCATGCGCCAGCGCGCGATGATCGCGCTCGCGCTCGCCTGCCGGCCCAAGGTGCTGCTCGCCGACGAACCGACCACGGCGCTGGACGCCACGGTGCAGATCCAGATCCTGCTCCTCTTGCGCGAGCTGCAGCGCGACCTCGGCCTCGCGGTGATCTTCGTCACCCACGATGTCGGCGTGGCGGTGCAGGTCGCCGACCGGGTGGCGGTGATGTATGGCGGCCACCTCGTCGAGGTCGGGGCGAGCGGCGCGGTGATCGGCACCCCGGCCCATCCCTATACCCGGGGGCTGCTCGCCTCGCGCATCACCCCCGATTCGCCGAAGGGCGTGCGGCTCGCCACCATTCCGGGCTCGCCGCCGGACCTCGCCGACCCGCCGCCCGGCTGCCCGTTCGAACCACGCTGCAGCCTCGTCGTACCGGCCTGCCGCGAGCGCCTGCCGGTGCGGGTCGCGGTGTCGCCGGGCCATGCCGCGCGCTGCGTGCGGGTGGGCGAAGCCTGATACGACGCCGCGTCATGCCACGTTGCGCCAGATCCGACCGGAGGTTAACTCCGGGTCGACGATCGGGCAGGCAGCGGGAGACCGGGACGCGGTGAGCAAGGCGGCGGTGACGAAACGTGGGCCGGCCAAGGCGGCGACGGCGCCCTTCGCCGAGATCGTGATGGTGTGCGCCAAGTGCGCCAAGCGCCAGGGCCTCGGTGCCAAGGCAGTCCGGGGCGGGCTGAAGCGCGCCCTCAAGGCGGAACACCGCGGCCGCAAGGTGCGGGTGGTCGAGACCGGGTGCCTCGGCCTGTGCCCGAAGCGCAGCCTGACGCTCGCCACCGCCGGCTCCCTCGGCGCCGGCCGCCTGCTGGTGCTGGATCCGGCCCTCGACCCCGCGGCGATGCTCGACGCCCTGCTGCCCGCGCGGGCGGAGGGGCCGTGACGGCGCCGGCCTCCGCGGCGCGCCCGGGATTCGGACGCCGGCTGCTGCGGCGGGTGCCGCTCCTCGGAGCGGCCTTCGGCGTGGTGCTGGCCCTGTGGCTCGTCGCCTCGAACGATGTCGGGGCGGTGGCGGACGCCTTCGGGCGGGTCGGGATCCTCGGCATCGTCGCGGTGGTGCTGGTGCGGGTCGCGATCATCGCCCTGTGCGGGCTGGCCTGGGCCCGGGTGCTCGCCGGGCTCGTCGCTGTCGGCGCCGGGCCGTTCGTGGTGCTGCGCTTCGTCCGCGAGGGCGTCAACGTGCTGCTGCCGGTCGCCTCGGTCGGCGGCGAGGTCCTGGGGGCGCGGCTCCTCACCTTCTGGGGCGTCGCGGGTGCGGCGAGCGCCGCCGGCATCCTGGTCGACATGTTCTTCCAGGTCGTCACCCAGGCCCTGTTCGCGCTGACCGGCGTGGTGCTGCTGTCGCGGATCGAGGGCGAGCAGGCCGCGACGCTGGCGGCCTGGTGCACCAAGGGGCTGGTCCTCACCGGCCTCGTGCTCGCCGCCTTCTTCGCGGTGCAACGCTACGGCGGCGCCGCCTTCGTCGAGCGCCGGGTGACGGCCCTCGCCCGGCGCTTCGCCGCCGAGGGCGGGACGGCGCCGCCCGGCGGCGGCGTGCAGGCGGCGCTCGACGCGGTCTGGGACCGCCGGCGATGGTGGCCCCTGATGCAAGGGATGCTGCTCCACCTCGCCGCCTGGTTCCTCGGCGCCCTGGAGATCTGGATCGCGCTCCAGTGCATCGGCATCCAAGGGGTGACCCTCGCCGAGGCGGTGGTGCTCGAATCCCTGAGCCAGGCGATCAAGTCCGCCGCCTTCCCGGTCCCGAGCGGGCTTGGCGTGCAGGAGGGCGGCTTCGTGCTCCTCGGCAGCCTGTTCGGCATCGATCCGCACACGGCCCTCGCCCTTTCCCTGGTCAAGCGGGTGCCGGACGTGGTGCTCGGCCTGCCGGGATTGATGGCCTGGCAGGCAATCGAGGCCCGCCGCGGGCTGGTGGCGAAGGCGGTGCCGCCGGGGATCTAGCGCGCCGAAGCTTGGCTTCTGGCCGCACCATCGTCGAGGTGCGCCGACGTCGTCCCGCGGCCGCGCAGCGGAACCCGGGATCCATCGCCGCTGACGGTTCAAGGCCGCTCGGCCCGCCTGCCGCCGCGTCCGGCCGCGCCGGCGATGAGTCGATCCGTGCGCCGCGTGACCTGAGCTGGCCCAGGTGATCGGCCCAGACCCACGAAGTGGGTTCTCACCCCGCCACCGCCCGGGCCAGCAGGTCCGGCGTATCCGGGGCGTTCATCGCCCGCGCCGCGGTTTCAGCGGTGTGGCCGCCGGCATCGCGGCGGGCCGGGTCGGCGCCGCGGGCAAGCAGCGTCTCCACCATCTCGACCCGATTGAACATCGCCGCTGTCATCAGCGCGGTGCGGCCGTCCGGACCGGCACCGTCGATGGCCGCGCCACCGTCGAGGAGAGCCAGCACCACCGGCATCGCTCCCTTGAACGCCGCTGCGGCAAGAGGGGTCTGGCCGCGGTCGTTGGCGATCTCCGGATCGGCCTTGTGCGCCATCAGCACGCCGACCGTCTCGACATGGCCGTGGTAGGCGGCGAGCATCAGCAGCGTGTCGCCCTTGTCGTTGCGGAGGTTCGGCGGCAGGCCCATCCCGAGCAGGTCCGACAACTCGGCGTGATGGCCGAGCCGGGCGTACTGGAACACCCGGCCCGCGAAGGCGATCGTATCCTCGTCCAGCGTCGGCAGCGCCGTCGCGCCCGGCTCCTCGTTCTGCATCGCACTCGCGTCCGTTCCGTCGGGTTCGTCTCGTTCGTCCCGGGCCCGGATATCGGGCGGGAGGGTCGGATGCCAAGAGGTGCCCGAGGGCGGCCGGCGGCGAGAGGCGACACCCGCACATCGTGCGGCAACGCATTAGCACCGCATTCACTACGCGCCCTGGAAAGAGCAGGGACAGTGCAAGTGTCGCATGGATGTTAGCACTGGTTCGGGCACTTAAACGGCGAGAGCGGGCCTTAACGCGAGACGCAGTCGTGACAACCCTCTACAATTGCATTATTGGAAATCACGACCTCAAGTTAGTTTTTCTCGCGGCGGTTGTATGCAACCTCGCAGCTGCGACCAGCTTGACACTCCTCGATCACGCCCGGGTGAGCACCGGCAAGCCGCGCCGGCTCTGGCTCCTCACCGCCGCCCTGGCGGGCGGGACCGGGATCTGGGCCACCCACTTCATCGCCATGCTGGCCTTCTCGCCCGGGATCGCCTCGGCCTACGACCTCGGCCTGACCGGCCTATCCCTGATGATCGGGATCGGCATGACGGCGGGCGGCTTCTGGATCGCCCTGCGGCCGGGCCTGCCCGCTGCGGCCTGGATCGGCGGCGCGCAGATCGGCCTCGGCGTCGGCGCCATGCACTTCACGGGCATGGCGGCCTTCGAGGTCGCCGGCCGCGTCGCCTGGGATGCCGGCCTCGTCGCGGCGGCCCTCGCTGCCGGCGCCGGGCTCGGGAGCCTGGCGCTCGCCACGACCCTGCGGGACGGCTCGGTTCGGGTGAAGCTCACCGGCGGGCTCCTGATGGTCGCCGGCATCTGCGGCCTGCACTTCACCGCGATGGCCGCCGCCGTGATCGTGCCGGACCCGTCCGTCGCCCTGTCGGGCACCGCGGTGCCGGCGGAGATCCTGGCGGTGGCGGTGGCGCTCGCCAGCAGCACGATCCTGGTCCTGGCCTTCGCGGGTCTCTGGTTGCACCTGCGCGACGAGCGCCGCACCGCCCTGGAGAGCGACCGGATGCGCGGCCTCGCCAACGCCGCCGTCGAGGGGCTGGTCGTCTGCGACGGCGACCGCATCGTCACCGTCAACGACAGCTTCGCCGATCTCGTCGGCGTCGCCGCCGAGGCGCTCACCGGCGCGGCCCTGTCGGATTTCCTCGGCGGGGCGGCCGCCCCGCCATCGTGCGACGCCGAGATGCCCGAGGCGCCGCTGCGCCGGGCCGACGGGGTGACGATCCCGGTCGAGGTGATCCGCCGCGTCATCGATTTCGCCGGCCGGCCGCACGCGGCACTGGCGGTGCGCGATCTCCGGGCGCGCAAGCGCGCCGAGGCGCGCATCGCCTATCTCGCCCATCACGACGCCCTCACCGGCGCACCGAACCGCACCAGCTTCAACGAGCGGCTGGCACAGGAGATCGCGCTCGCCCGGGCCGCCGGCCGGCCGCTCGCCGTGCTGTGCGCCGATCTCGATCGGTTCAAGGAGGTCAACGACCTGTTCGGCCACGCCGCCGGCGATGCCCTGTTGCGGGCTGTCTGCGCGGCGATCACCGGGGTGCTCGCCCCCGGCCAGATGCTCGCGCGGCTCGGCGGCGACGAGTTCGCCGTGCTGGCGCCGAACCTCGACGCCACCGCCGCCGAGGCCCTCGGCGAGGCGATCCTCGCCGCCCTGCGCCAGGCCGAGACCGGCCCAGCCGGAGCCATCGCGGCAGCGAGCCTCGGCATCGCGCTCTTCCCGCATGACGGCGAGGACCCCGAGAGCCTGATGGTCCAGGCCGATACCGCCCTCTACCGCGCCAAGCAGGAGGGCCGTGGCCGCCTGCGCTTCTACGAGGCGCGGATGGGCCTGCAGGTGCGGGAGCGGCGCCAGATCGAGCACGACCTGCGCCACGCGGTCGAGCGCGGCGAGCTCAAGGTGTTCTACCAGCCCCAGACCCGCATCGACAGCGGCGAGGCGGTCGGCTTCGAGGCGCTGCTGCGCTGGCAGCACCCGGAGCGCGGGACGGTGCCGCCGAACCTGTTCATTCCGATCGCCGAGGAGACCGGCAGCATCCTGCCCATCGGCGAGTGGGTGCTGCGCGAGACCTGCCGCGAGGCAGCCACCTGGGAGAAGCCCCTGCGCATCGCCGTCAACGTCTCGGCGGTCCAGCTCCACGCCCCGGGCTTCGCGGAGCTGGTCCACGAGGTCCTGTTCACCACCGGCCTCGCTCCCGCCCGGCTCGAGCTCGAGATCACCGAGACGGCGCTGATCCGCGACCTGCCGCGGGCGCTCGCGACCCTGCGGCGGATCAAGGCGCTGGGGGTACGGATCGCGATGGACGATTTCGGCACCGGGTACTCGTCGCTGTCGAACCTGCGCGCCTTCCCGTTCGACAAGATCAAGATCGATTCCTCCTTCACCCGCTCGGTCGATACAAGCGAGCAGGCCGCCACCATCGTGCGCACGGTGCTGGGCCTCGGCCGGGGCCTGGGGCTCCCGGTCCTGGCGGAGGGCGTCGAGACCTCGGCCGAGCTGGCCTTCCTCGGCGCGGAGGCCTGCCACGAGGCGCAAGGCTACCTCCTCGGCCGCCCGGCGCCGATCGGCGCCTTCGGCCACCTCACCGCCGGCCGGCTGCGGGCGGCGGAGGATGCGGCCTGAAACGGGCCGTGCGGGTTGGCAGGCGGCGGCTTGAGGCGGCATAAGCCTGGCCGAGGGGCCGCCCCCGGCCCTCCCCGCTTACCGAGACGAGACCCCATGACCGTCAAGGCCGTCGCCACGCAGCCCTTCCCCGACCAGAAGCCCGGCACCTCGGGCCTGCGCAAGAAGGTGCCGGTCTTCCGACAGCCCCATTACGTCGAGAACTTCGTCCAGGCGATCGTCGACTGCCTGCCGGACCGCGCCGGCACCACCCTGGTGATCGGCGGCGACGGACGCTTCCTCAACCGCGAGGTGGTGCAGACGACCCTGAAGATCGCGGCGGCGAACGGCTTCTCGCGCCTCCTGGTCGGCCGCGGCGGCCTGCTCTCGACCCCGGCGGCCTCCTGCGTGATCCGCAAGTCCGGGGCGATCGGCGGCGTCGTGCTCTCGGCGAGCCACAATCCCGGCGGGCCCGATGGCGATTTCGGCATCAAGTTCAACGGCCGCAACGGCGGCCCGGCGCCCGAGCCGGTGACCGAGGCGATCTTTGCCCGCACCAAGGTCATCACCGAGTACCGCATCGTCGAGGCCGACGACATCGACCTCGACACGCTCGGCGACGTGCGCCTCGGCGAGGCCACCGTCACGGTGATCGATCCGGTCGCGGACTACGCCGCGCTGATGGAGACGCTGGTCGATTTCGGGGCGATCGCGGCCCTGTTCCGCTCCGGCTTCCGGATGCGCTTCGACGCGATGAGCGCCGTGACCGGCCCCTACGCGGTGGAGATCCTGGAGCGGCGCCTCGGTGCCCCCGCCGGCACGGTGGTCAATGCCGAGCCGCTGCCCGATTTCGGCGGCCACCACCCGGACCCGAACCCGGTCCACGCCGCCGACCTGATGGCGCTGATGACCGGCCCGGACGCACCCGATTTCGGCGCGGCGTCCGACGGCGACGGCGACCGCAACATGATCGTCGCCCCCCACCTCTTCGTCACCCCGAGCGACAGCCTGGCGATCCTCGCCGCCCACGCCCATCTGGCGCCCGGCTATCATGGCGGCCTGGCCGGCGTCGCCCGCTCGATGCCGACGAGCCGCGCCGCCGACCGGGTCGCCGCGCGCTTGGGCATCCCGGCCTTCGAGACCCCGACCGGGTGGAAGTTCTTCGGCAACCTGCTCGATGCCGGGCGGATCACGCTGTGCGGCGAGGAGAGCGCCGGCACCGGCTCGAACCACGTGCGCGAGAAGGACGGGCTGTGGGCGGTGCTGCTCTGGCTCAACCTGCTCGCCGCGACGAAGACGCCCGCCGATCAGGTGGTGCGCGACCATTGGGCGACCTACGGCCGCGACTACTACGCCCGCCACGATTACGAGGAGGTGGAGAGCGCCGCCGCCGAGGGCCTGATGCGCGCGCTTCGCGAGACGCTCGCCGGGCTGCCGGGGCGGAGCGTCGGCGGTCTGACCGTCGAGGCCGCGGACGACTTCGCCTATACCGACCCGGTCGACGGCTCGGTGACGGCACGCCAGGGCGTGCGGATCCTGTTCCGCGAGGATGCCCGCGTGGTGTTCCGGCTCTCGGGCACCGGCACGGTCGGGGCGACCCTCCGGGTCTATCTCGAGCGCTTCTCGAAGGACCGACTCGATGCGCCGACCGCCGAGATGCTGGCCCCGGTCGTCGCCGCCGCCGAGGCGATCGCCGGGATCGCGCAGCATACCGGCCGCACCGAGCCGTCGGTGGTGACGTAGGTCCCTCGACAGCCCTCCCCGTCGCGGCGCAGGGCCGTCCGGGGACACCAGATGGCGTGGTTTCCTCCTCTCCCCGACGGATCCCGGGATCCGTCGGGGAGAGAAGAGGGCCCGTGCCTCGTCTGACACCCAACTTTCCCCGGCCAGCCCTCTCCCGCAGAGGAAGGAGGGTTGAGGCCGAGCCGGTCCCGCGTCACGGAAAACACCCTTCCACCGCCGCCGGCCACACAACCCCCTGGCCAAGACCGGCAACCTGTGCTGGATATCCCTGCGTCACTGCCGTGGAACGCCCCGTGCGTCGTCGGCCAAGCCCGGGGATGCGGTCTCATCTTGCGCAGGTCCGGAGAGAGCACAGCCACCGGCCGGCCGCGGCTGACGCCGGAGGCGTTCGCCGAGCGTGTCGGCGCGCTCGGGCCCGGCGGGCGGATCGCGGTGATCGGCCTGACGCGCGACGGCGTCGGTGACGCGCTGGCGGCGGGCGAGATCGGCCGCGGCGTGCTGCTGGTCGCCGCCGGGGAGGCGCGCCACCCCCGGGCGGTGATCGACCGCCTGCTCGACGACCTCGCCGATGTGGCGCTCGCCCGCTGGCCGGACTGGCCGGAGCGGGACGGGACCGCGCCCGACGTCTCGCATCCCTGGCTCAAGGCGGCGGCGAAACGCGCGGCGGCCGGGCTTCGGCCGCGGTTCCGGCGGGTGGCACCGGCGCTCGAATTCGGCCAGCTCCTCCAGGCGATCGAGGCCGCCAGCGTGATCCTGGTGGCGGAGGTCGATCCGGCGGCGCCGGCGCGGGCCGCCCCGGTGATCGAGGCGCTGGAATGGTGCGCCGGGCACGGCGCCGCTTGCGTCCTGGCCCTGCCGGCGGTGCCGCCCGACGCCCCGCCCTACGACCGGATCCTCTACGGCGCCTGCGAGATCGGCCGCGCCGCGAGCCCGGCCGCCGCGCGCTTCATCCCGTCGCGCTCGCGGGCCCACCCGGCCAGTGCGAGCGAGCAGCGGGTCGAGGCGGCGCTCGCCCGGGACCCGGAACTCGCCGGCCTGTTCACCGGCAACGAGGTGGTGACGGTGAAGGGCGACGGCCGGCAGCCCCGGGTCGACCTCGTCTGCCGGGAGCACCGCGTCGTCGTCGAGATCGACGGGCCGGAGCACCAGGGCAACCCGAAATTCGCCGAGGACCGCCACCGCGATTACGAGTTGCTGGTCGCCGGCTACCTCGTGCTGCGCCTCACCAACGCGCAGGTCGCCGACGACCTGCCCTACGCGATCGAGAAGATCCGTCGGGTCGTCCGGCTGCGCCGCCCCATCCCCGCCGGAGAGACGATCCGATGAGCGAGACGCCGACGCCGGCCCAGGCGCTGATCCTCTGGCGGCTGCTTGGCCGGCAGGGCACCGCCCTCAACAACGAGATCGCGCCGAAGAAGGCCGAGCGCGACGCCCTCGCGAAGGCCGGGATGCTCGCGGTCGAGAAGGAGGGCCGCTCCTCGCGCCTGACCGTGACCGACAAGGGCTGGAACTGGGCCGGCACCCACCTCGGCGAGCCCCTGCCGCCGACGATGCGGGTGCTGCAGGACTGGCTGACGCGCCTCCATCACCATCTCGCCGCCACCGGCGGAACGCTCGCCGAGTTCGTCGGCCCCGCCCCCGAGCGAGCGCCGCCGAAGGCGAAGCCGACACCCTCCCCCCGCCCATCCCCGCGCAAGCCGGGCCCGCGCCAGCTTCGCGCCCGGATCGCGAAAGCGTATCTCGCCTGCACCGGCGGGCAGACGGCGAAGGCCGTACGCCTCAGCGCCCTGCGGGCCGCACTGCCCGACCTCGACCGTGCCACCGTCGATGCCGCCCTGGCGGCGATCCTACAGGACGACGAGACCATCCGGCTCACCCGGATCAGCGACCCGAAGGCCCTCGACGCCGCCGAGCGCGCGGCCGCCTTCAGCCCCGCCGGCGAGCCCTTCCACGAGATCTGGATCCAGGCATGAGCAATCCTGGCATGAGCAATCCTGGCATGAGCGACGCCCTCGACGCCCTGCGCCGCATCAACTTCGATTGGGTGCGGACCCTCGACAGCGTCTGGCTCGACGCCGAGCCGACCGGCGCCCCCAACGAGGCCCTGGTCCCCAGGGTCGTCGGCGCGCTCCACGCGCCCGGTGCCCGCCCGCCGGGCCGGGTGCTCCTCGGCGAGCCGGGCATCGGCAAGACCCACCTCGTCGGCCAGATCCGGCGCGAGGTGTGGGCGAGCGGCGGCTGGTTCGTGCTCCTCGACGTGCTCGGGCTCACCGATTTCTGGCGCAGCGCGGCGCTGAGCTACCTCACCGCGATGATGCACCCGATGCCGGACGGGCGGCGCCAGTCCGACGCGGTGCTGGCCGGGGTCGCGCGCCGCTTCCGGGTCGAGGAGCAGGTCGAGCAGGCGTTCAACACCCCCAACATCGACACGCGGCGGATCGTCGATCTCCTGGTCAGGGCGCTGATGCACGTCGATACGGGGCGGGCGCTCAAGCACCAGGACGTCTTCCGCGCCCTGTGCCTCCTGCGCTCGCAGGACCTCGCCGCCGTCGGGCTCGCCCATGCCTGGCTCCAGGGCTACGAGGCGGACCCGGTCGCCCGCGCAGGCCTGGGCTTCACCACCCCGCCCCCGGCCCCGATCGACCTCGTGCGCGGCATGGCCTGGATCATGGGCCTCAGCGGTCCGACCCTGGTCGCCGTCGACCAGATCGACGGCGTGGTCGACGCGACCCGCCTGACGCTCGACGACGATTTCGACGCCGGCCCGGGCCTCGCCGAGATGCTGGCGGCGGGCCTGATGGAGCTGCACGAGGGCGGCGGCCGCGGCATGACCCTGGTGACCTGCCTGCCGGAATCCTGGCGCCGGCTGGAGGAGCGCGGGCTGAAATCCGCCTTCGACCGGTTCGAGCCGCCGATGCTGCTGACCGGCCTGACCAAGCCGGCCGCGGCCTTGGCGCTCATCCGCGGCCGTCTTGCCCCCGCCTATGCCGAGGCCGGCTTCACGCCGCCCTTCCCGACCTGGCCGTTCAGCGAGACGGCGATCACCGTCGCGTCCCGTGCCGCGATGCGGCCGCGCACGCTGCTGATGCGCTGCGACGCCTTCCGGCGCGACTGCCTGGCGAACGGCACCGTCGCCGTCTGCGACACCCTCAACGAGCCCGGCGCGAAACCGCCCGCGGCCACCATCGAGCCGCCCTTCGACCTCCCGGGTGCCATCCGCGCCGCCGACATCTCCGGCATCCTCGACGACGAGGAGACCGGGCTCGGCGAGCTCCTGCGCGCCGCCTTCGACCTCTACGCCCTGGAGGACGACCCGCACGACGAGGTCGACGTGGTGAGCAAGGGCGAGCCCGAGCAGCGGCTGCCGCCGTTGCACGGCCGGCTGACCTTCCTCCACCGCGACGAGAACGACCGCGAGCGCCACGTCTGCTACCGTGCGTTGCTCCAGGCGAATCCGATCGCGTTCCAGGCCCGGCTGCGCGCCGCGCTGACCGCCTCCGGCATCTCGACGAAGATTCCGGGCCGCGAGTTGCTGCTGGTGCGGCGCGGCCCGGTGCCGGCCGGCGCCAAGACCGAGACCCTCGTCGACCGGTTCCTGGCCGCCGGCGGCAAGCTGATCGACCCTTCGGACGACGACCTGCGCACCTTCGTCGCCCTGCGCAACGTGCGCGACGGCGCGGTGCGGGACGGCGAGATGGACCGGTTCGAGCGCTGGATGCGCGATACCCTCCCGGTGCGCGGGACCGAATTCTTCCGTCGGATCGGCCTTCCGGGGGACGGGACGGCAGTGGAGCCGGCGCGCCCGCGGCGCGGGCGCACGCCCCTGCCTCCGCTGCCACCCCGGCAGCCGAGGATCGAGGCCGATCCGTCACCCGGATCCTCCGAGGACCCGGTCTCTCCCTCACCGCGGAGCGGTCCGGCCGCCCGCGCCGCCGCGATCCGTGCCGCCACGAGCCACCCGACGGAGATGCGGACCCCCGCGCCCTCCCCGGCTGGCGAGCCGGCCGCGCGTGGTCCCGCCGGCATCGCGACGCCCGCGGCCATCCCGCCCGATGCGGGCGCCGGCCACCGCGGCGCTCCAGCATCGCCCGGCCCCGATGCCATCCCGGTCGGCCACCGCCTCACCCCCGAGGCCCCGCCGGTCGCCCTGCCGCTGCGGCTCTTGCCGCGCCACACCGCGATCATCGCCGGGTCCGGCTCGGGCAAGACCGTGCTGCTGCGCCGCCTGGTCGAGGAGGCGGCGCTCGCCGGCATCCCGGCGATCGTGGTCGATCCCAACAACGACCTGTCGCGCCTCGGCGACGCCTGGCCGGAGCGGCCGGAGCGGTTCACGCCGGAGGATGAGCGCAAGGCGGCGTCCTACGCCGAGCGGGTCGAGGTGGTGGTGTGGACGCCCGGCCTGCATGCCGGCAACCCGCTCTTCCTCTCGGTGATGCCGAATCTCGCCGGCAGCGACGACCGCGACGAGCGGGCCCAGGCGATCGAGATGGCGACCGAGACGATCGGGCCGCTCGCGGGCGCGACCAAGACTCTGCAACGCGGCGTGCTGGCCGACGCGCTCCGGGCCTTCGCGGCGCGGGGCGGCGGCACGCTGGCGGCCTTCACCGCCATGCTGGCCGACCTGCCGGACGGCACCAGCCAGATCGGCAAGGCGCAGAGCCTCGCCGCCATCATGGCGGACCAGCTGCTGGCGGCGGTGGCCACCAACCCGCTCCTGCGGGTCGAGGGCGCGGTGCTCGATCCCGCCCGGCTGTTCCACGGCCAGGACCCGGCCCGCACCCGGGTCTCGGTCGTCAACCTGTCGGGCCTCGCCTCGGAGGCGGCGCGGGAGGATTTCGTCAACCGGCTGCAAATGGCGTTGTTCGGCTGGATCAAGGCGCATCCGGCGCCGCGGGGCCTGCTCTACGTCGTCGACGAGGCCCAGACCTTCCTGCCCTCGGGCCGCACGCCGCCGAGCCTCGGCAGCGGCATCAAGCTGGTGGCGCAGGGCCGCAAATACGGCCTCGGGATGATCGTGGCGACGCAGGTGCCCAAGGGCATCCACAACCAGATCGTGTCGAACTGCACGACCCAGTTCTTCGGCCGCCAGAGCGCCCCCGCCACCATCGCGGCCGCCCAGGAGATCATGGCGGCGAGCGGCGGGGCGGCGCCCGATCTCGGCCGGCTCGGAGCAGGCGAGTTCTACTTCGCCACCGAGGGCTCGGGGAAGCCGGCCAAGCTGCGCACGCCGCTCTGCCTCAGCCACCACCCGGCGAACCCGCCGACGCCCGAGCAGGTCGCCGACCGTGCCCGAGCCTCTGCCGCAGCGGATGGCGGGTCGGTGTCTCGGCCGTGACCCAGGGAACGGCCGTTTTCACGGTTATACTCGTCACGGGGTATCTTGAGCTGGTGGGAAAATTTCCTATGGTCGGCGCTCGAAAACCGCAGGCCCGGTCGTCGCGCGAATGGATACCGAACACCTCAAGATATTCTCAAGCAACTTGATGTATTCGATCGAGGAGTGCGGCCTGGCAGGCGGCTGGCAATGGTCGCTCCTGTCGGGCGAGCAACTCTGGTCGCCGGGCTTCTTCAGGCTTCTCGGGCTGAGGCCGGACGTCGTGGCCCCCTGCTACGATCTCTTCATCGATCTCGTGCATCCCGACGACCGGATGCGGCTGGCCGCTCCGGAGGCGGTCGCGCACGGCATCGTCCTGCCGCGGGCGACCGTCCGGGTGATCCGGCCCACCGGCGAGATGCGCATCCTCTCGGTCCTGTCCGAGATCCGCGCCTCGCCGGAGGGTCGGCCGCTCGCGATGACCGGGGTCGCCCTCGACGTCACCGACCGCGAGCGGCTGCGGCTGTGGCAGGCCGCCGAGAAGCGCCGCCGCGAGGTGCTCTACCTGACCTCCTACACGGCGTCGTTCTTCGTCGGCCCGGACCTCGTCCACGAATTTCCCGGCGAGGTGGCGCAGGTCCACGGTCTGACCCGGGAGGAGCTGCAGTTCGACCCGTTCCTCATGACCGTGCCGGAGGACCGCGTCGCCCTGCGCGACCGGGGCTGGGAGCGGCACGACCGCCAGCTGCCGTTCCAGGCGATCTCGCGCGAGCGCCTCGCCAACGGCGAGCTGGTCCGGTTCCGCCTCCTCGGTGTCCCGGTCTGGGGGGCCGCCGGCGATTATGTCGGATGGGCCGGGATGAAGTACCCGATCCACGCCTCCGGTGCGCCCACGGTGGCGCCCCATGCCTTCACGGAGAACGGCGTGCGGCGCGGCCTCGAACAGGCGGTGCGGGGCCGTCACCTGCGCGCGGCGCGGGGCCTGCTCGACTGGTCGATGTCGACGCTCGCCGAGGCCGGCGGCCTGTCGCTCTCGACGGTGCGTCGCCTCGAGGAGGAGGCCGAAGGCCAGGGCTCCCGCTCCCGCCACAAGGCCGTGGACGCCCTGCGCAAGGCAGGCATCCGCTTCATCGCCATGGAGGACGGCTCGATCGCGCTGGCGAAGATCTGAGGCGCGGGAGCCGCCCTCCTCCCGCGCGACGACGATCCGGGCCCGGTGAGCCGAGCTAACCGTGACGCGCGGCGCCACGGCTTGAGGCCGCGGCAGGATGGTCTAGGACGGGGCCGATTCAACCGTCCCGCGATGATCATCAGCCTCGACCGCATTGCGAATGAACGCCGTCGACCTGAAGTCCTGCTCCTCCCCCTACCTGCATCTGATCGAGGAATGCGGATGTGTCGGGTTCTGGAGCTGGTCCTTCGCCTCCGGCGCACAGTATTGGTCGCCCGGCCTGCTCCGGCTCCTCGGGGTCAGCCCGTCATCCGGAGCGGCGGGCTATGATCTCCTGGTGGACCTGATCCACCCGGAGGACCGGACGCGGCTGGCAAGCCCGGGTGAAGTCCTGCAGGGCTACGTGTCGGCGCCGGCCCGGGTCCGGCTGATCCGCCCGACCGGCGAGCTGCTCAACGTCTCGATCCTGTCCGAGCTTCACGTCTCGCCGGAGGGCCGGCCGCTCATGGCGAGCGGGGCCGTCCTCGACGTGACCGAGCTCTCGCGGTTGCGGCGGATGCAGGCGATCGAGCAGCGCCATCGCCAGGCCCTCTACCGAAGCACCTACAGCACGACCTATGCGGTGAGCGCGGACCGTCTCCACAGCTTCCCGAGCGAGATGGCGCAGGTGCACGGCCTGTCCCTGCACGAGATCAACGACGATCCGTTCGTCATGGTCGTACCGGAGGAGCGCGCGGCGTTCCGCGAGCGGGCCATGGGCGTCCACGACCCGCAGACCCGGTTCCAGGGAATCTCGCGCGAGCGCCTCGCCGACGGCGAGGTCTGGCGCTTCCGCATCATCGGGGTCCCGCTCTGGGACGGAGCAGGGCGCTATATCGGCCGCGCCGGGATGAAGTATCCCGTCCATGAATCCGGGGCGCCGGTCCAGGCGCAAGGGGCGCCGCAGGACGGCCGGATCCGCCGCGCCCTCGAGCAGACCGTCCACGCACGTCACCTGCGGGCGGCGCGAGCGATGCTCGACTGGTCGATGGCGACGCTCGCGGCGGCGAGCGGCCTGTCGCTCTCGACGGTTCGGCGTCTCGAGGACGATGCCGGAGGCAGGATCGACGAATCCCGCCACAGGGCGGTCGCGGCCCTGCGCCGGGGCGGAATCCGTTTCATCGCCATGGATGACGGGACATTGGCGCTGGCCAAGACCTGAACGCCGGAACGGGCGGAGCTGGCCCCGCCCGTCGCCGGTTTCGCGTCAGCGGGCCCGGTTCGTCGGGCTGGTCGCCGTGGCGTTGCCGCCGCTGTGGCTCGGCAGGTCGTCGGTGCGGGCGGCGGCGCCCGGCGCGGTCGGCGCCACCGTGCCGGTGGTCAGGTCGCGGTTCGGCATGCCCTTCTCGGCATTGCTCTTCACGCTGCCGGGGTTGTTCATGTTGTTCTCGGCCGAGCCGGGAACGCCGGTCTGGGCCAGGGCGGCGCCGGTCATCGCGACGGTGGCGGCGAGGGCGATCAGCGTCGTACGCATGGATGTGTCCTTCTCCGAGGTCTCGTGGGGCGGCAACGCGCGACCGGCCGGCCAAGCTCCCCGTTTTCCACACGGTCGTTCCCTTGCCGGCCCCGACGTGTGTTCCTATTTTGTTCTAATCGAGACAGGGCAGGATGGAGAACGGCGATGCAGCACGCATCTGATCGCGACGAGGATGCGGGCGAGACCGCGCGCATCGAGCAGGCGGCCTGGGTCGCGGCGATGATCGAGGCGGAGCGGGAGCGTGCCCTCGATGCCTGGCTCGCCCGCGAGGCGGGTCTCTAGACCCCGGTCTTGCGGCGTTGCACGCTTGCGCGACAGACACCGCCCGGTTTTTCCGCAGACGTGACTCTTGCGTCCCGGCACAGGCCAAGTATCGTGGCCCGACATCGTTCGTAGACGAACGAATTGGCATTCCGGCGCAGAGCCTTCGCGCCGGAACGGACGGAGGTTCTCGCCATGTCGACCCGCGACGAGACGTTGCTGCCTCTGTCCCGCCGCACGGTCCTCGGCGGGCTCGCCGCCGCCCCTCTGAGCCTCGCGGCGTCCCGGGCGCTGGCTCAGGGGGCCGGGCCGATCCGGATCGGCGAGCTGAATTCCTACGGCCGTATGGCCGCCTTCGCGGTCCCCTACCGCAATGCCATGCAGCTCGCACAGGATACCGTCAACAAGGCGGGCGGCATCAAGGCGCTCGGCGGCCGCCCGATCGAGATCGTGTTCCGCGACGACGGCTCGACGCCGGGCGACGCGACCCGGGTCGCCGAGGAGCTGCTGACGCGCGAGAACGTCGCCTTTTTGTGCGGCACCTTCCTGTCCAACGTCGGCCTCGCGGTGGCGGATTTCGCCAACCAGCGCAAGGCGCTGTTCCTCGCCACCGAGCCGCTCACCGACGCGCTCACCATGGGCAGCGGCAACCGCTACACCTTCCGGGTGCGGCCCAACACCTACATGCAGACCCGGATGCTGTTCGACGCGGTGAAGGCGAGCGGCGTCAAGCGCTGGGCGATCGTGGCGCCGAACTACGAGTACGGCCAGTCGGCCGCCGCCAACTTCAAGCGCCTGATGGCGGCCGCGGTGCCGGGCTTCGAGGTGGTGGGCGAGCAGTTCCCGGCGCTCGGCAAGGTCGATGCCGGCGCCACGGTCGGCGCCCTGTCGCAGATGAAGGCTGACGGCCTGTTCAACGTGCTGTTCGGCGCCGATCTCACCGCCTTCGTGCGCGAGGGCAACACCCGCGGCCTGTTCGAGAAGCGCAAGGTCGCGAGCCTGCTCACCGGCGAGCCGGAATACATGATCCCGCTCGGCGACGAGACGCCCGAGGGCTGGGTCACCACCGGCTATCCGTGGGAGACCATCGACACCAACGGCCACAAGGAATTCGTCGCCGCCTACCGGGCCCGGTTCAACGACACGCCGCGCCTCGGCTCGCTGCTGGGCTACGTCGTGGTGGGCATGATCCGCGACATGCTGGAGAAGGCGGGCTCGACCGAGACCGAGGCGATGATCTCCGCCCTCGAAGGCCTCACCTCCCAGACCATCGCCGGCCCGGTGACGATGCGGGCGCTCGACCACCAATCGACGCTGGGAGCCTGGGTCGGCGAGACGGCGCTCAACGGCCGCCAGGGCACGATGAAGTCCGTGCGCTACGCCGACGGGGCGAACTACATGTTCCCCGAGGCCGAGGTGAAGGCGGCCCGCAAGGCCTGACCCGTCTGAAACGCGCCGGAGCGGAGGCCCCATGGACCCGTCCTTCCTCGTCCTTCAGGCGCTGTCCGGGTTCGCCAGCGCCTCGTCGCAGTTCATCATCGCCTCCGGGCTGACGATCGTGTTCGGCGTCACCCGGATCGTGAACTTCGCCCACGGCTCGTTCTACATGCTGGGGGCGTATCTCGCGGTCACGATCGTGCCGCGGCTGCTCGATGTGTCCTATTCCCCCGCCGCGTTCTTCCTCGGGGTCCTGCTCTCGGCCCTCCTCGTCGGGCTGATCGGCGTCGCGGTCGAGGTGCTGCTGTTGCGCCGCATCTACCGGGTGCCCGAGCTGTTCCAGCTGCTCGCCACCTTCGGCGTGGTGCTGATCGTCGAGGACCTGGTGCTCAAGGTCTGGGGGCCGGTCGACATCGCCGGACCGCGGGCGCCCTCCTTGCGCCACGGCGTCGAGATCCTGGGGCAGCGCTTTCCCGCCTACGAGCTGGTGCTGATCGCGGTCGGCCCGCTGGTGCTGGGACTCCTCTGGCTCCTGATGCACCGCACCCGCTTCGGCGTGCTGATCCGGGCCGCGACCCAGGACCGCGAGATGGTCGGCGCGCTCGGCGTCAACCAGGCGCGGCTGTTCACCCTGACGCTGTTCCTCGGCGCGAGCCTGGCGGGGCTCGGCGGCGCGCTCCAGATCCCGCGCCTCCCGGCCAACGCCCATATGGACCTCTCGGTCATCACCGACGCCTTCGTGGTCACGGTGATCGGCGGGATGGGCTCGGTGCCGGGCGCCTTCGTGGCCGCCCTGCTGATCGGCCAGCTCCAGGCCTTCGGCATCCTGATCTTCCCGAAGGTGACGCTGGTCCTGGTCTTCGCGCTCATGGCGGTGGTGCTGGTGGTCAAGCCCTGGGGCCTGTTCGGCCGGCCGGAAGCCGCGTCCGGCCGGGTGATGCCGCCGGAGGGCATCCCGGGATTGCGCCGCTTCCGTCCGGCGGAAACCGTGCTCGCCGGCCTCGCAGTGCTGGCGCTCCTGGCGGTGCCGCTCCTCGGCGACGCCTACAAGGTCAAGGTCGCGACCGAGATCCTGGTCTTCGCGCTGGCGGCCTTCTCGCTGCAATTCCTGGTCGGGGTCGGCGGCCTCGTGTCGTTCGGGCACGCGGCGTATTTCGGGCTCGGCGCCTACGCGGCCGGTCTGCTCGTCACCGGCCCGTTCAAGGCGCCGATGGAGCTGGCGCTGGTCGCCGCGCCCCTCGCCGCGGGGATCGGCGCGGCCCTGTTCGGCTTCTTCATCGTGCGGCTGTCGGGCATCTACCTCGCCATGCTGACGCTCGCCTTCGGGCAGATCGTCTACGCGATCTGCTTCCAGTGGGTCGAGGTGACGGGGGGCGACAACGGCGTCGTCGGGGTCTGGCCGTCGTCGTGGGCGTCCGGCCGCACGACCTACTTCTACCTCGTCGCCGCCCTGTCGCTCACCGCGATCGTCGCCCTGCGCCGAGTGATCTACGCGCCGTTCGGCTACACCTTGCGGGCGGCGCGCGACTCGGCCACCCGCGCCGAGGCGATCGGCCTCGACGTCCGCACCCATCGCTGGCTCGCCTTCACCCTGGCGGGCGCCGCGGCCGGGCTCGCCGGCGGGCTCTACGCCTTCATGAAGGGCTCGATCGACCCGACGCTCACCGGGATCCCGCTCTCGATCGACTTCCTGGTGATGGTGCTGGTCGGCGGCATCCAGACCGTGATGGGGCCGCTCGTCGGCGCCGCCTTCTTCCACGCGCTGAAGGACGCGGTGATGCCGCTGACCGAGTTCTGGCGCCTGCTGCTGGGCTTGGCGATCATCGCGACCGTGCTGGCCTTCCCGCGCGGGCTCGCTGGCGCCGCCGAGTCCCTGCGCGGGCGCAAGGCGGGACTTGAGCCGGTGGAGGCCTCGGCATGACGCTGCTCGTCGTCGAGGGACTGACCAAGCGCTTCGGCGGCGTCGCCGCCGCCAAGGACGTGTCGTTCACGCTGGACGCCGGCGAGATGCTGGCGATCATCGGGCCGAACGGCGCCGGCAAGTCCACCACCTTCAACATGGTGGGCGGCCAGCTCAAGCCCGATTCCGGCACCATCGCCCTCGACGGGCGCTCCATCGCCGGCCTGCCGGCGCGCGCGATCTGGAAGGCGGGCGTCGGGCGCACCTTCCAGGTCGCCCAGACCTTCGTGTCGATGACGGTGGCCGAGAACGTCCAGATGGCGCTGCTCTCCCATCACGGCCGCAGCCGCAGCCTGTTCCGCGACGCCCGCGCCCTCCATCGCGACGAGGCCCTCGGCCTCCTCGCCGGGGTCGGGATGCGCCAGGACGCCGAGCGGTCGGTCTCGGAACTGGCCTATGGCGACGTGAAGCGGGTGGAGCTAGCGGTGGCTCTCGCCTCGCGCCCGAAGCTCCTGCTGATGGACGAGCCCACCGCCGGCATGGCACCGCGGGAGCGTTCGGGGCTGATGGCGCTCACCGCCGAGGTGGCGCGGACGAACCGCATCGGGGTCCTCTACACCGAGCACGACATGGAAGCGGTGTTCGCCCATGCCGACCGGGTGCTGGTGCTGGTGCGCGGCGAGATCATCGCCGCCGGCACGCCGGAGGAGATCCGCGCCAACCCGCGGGTGAAGCAGGTCTATCTCGGCGAGGCCGGCACCGAGGCGGCGATGCGCGCCCGCCGGAAGGCGGTGGCGTGATGCCGAAATCCTTCGACACACCGCTCCTCGACGTCTCGGGCCTCACGGCGGCCTATGGCCGGGCCCAGGTGCTGTTCGGCGTCACCCTGACGCTCCGGCCCGGCGAGGTCGTGGCCCTGATGGGCCGCAACGGCGCCGGCAAGTCGACGACGCTCAAGGCGATCATGGGCGTGCTGCCGCCGACCGGCGGCACGGTCTGGTTCGAGGGCCAAGCGGTGACCGGGTGGGAGCCGTTCCGCGTCGCCCGCCGCGGCCTCGGCTACGTCCCGGAGGAACGGCGCATCTTCACCGACCTCACGGTAATGGAGAACCTCGAGGTCGGCCGCAAGGTGCCGGCGGACGGGCGCCCGGCGTGGACGCCCGATACGCTGTTCTCGATCTTCCCCAACCTCGCCGAGATGCGCACCCGCCGCGCCGCCGCGATGTCGGGCGGCGAGCAGCAGATGCTCACCATCGCCCGCACGCTCATGGGCAACCCGCACGCGGTGCTGCTCGACGAGCCGTCGGAGGGCCTCGCCCCGGTCATCGTCGAGCAGATGGCCGACGCGGTGCTTCGGATGAAGCGCGAGGGCATCGCGGTCCTGCTCTCGGAGCAGAATCTGAGCTTCGCCGGCGCGGTCTCGGACCGGGCCTACGTGATCGAGAAAGGCGCGATCCACTTCGAGGGCACGATGGCGGCGCTCGAGGCGGACGAGGCGGTGCGGGAGGCGTACCTGACGGTGTGAGAGGCAGACCCCGAGAATGGCGCGGGATCCCCTCTCCCGTGTGGGAGAGGGGTAGGGGTGAGGGTGGCGACGGTGCCGCAAGAAGACTGCACTGTTCCGCTGCCAGCACAACGTTACGAGCCTGACTCAGGACCGTAGCACCCTCACCCCCGGCCCCTCTCCCACATGGGAGAGGGGGGGATCGCGCCGACCTCTCAACGGGAGCGGTGGCACGATGATGGTAGACAAGGCCGGCCCACAGCCGGCCACCAACGAGACCGTTCGTAGACGAATGATCGAGGTGTGACGTGAGACGCGTGGCAGGCATCGATGTCGGCGGCACCTTCACCGACCTTCTCCTGACGGAGGCGGATACATCCGGCGTGCGGGTACGCCTCGCCAAGGTGCCGACCACGATCCGCAACCAGGCCGAGGGCGTGCTCGGGGCAATCGCTGCCGCCGAGGTGGCGCCGGCCGATCTCGATCTCGTCATTCACGGCACCACCGCCACCACCAACGCGGTGCTGGAGCGCATGACCGCCAAGGTCGGGCTGATCACGACGGAGGGCTTCCGCGACGTCCTCGAACTCGGGCGCCGCACCCGGCCGAAGCCCTACGGCCTGTTCGGCACCTTCGAGCCGCTGATCCCGCGCGAGTGGCGCCGCGAGGTGCCCGAGCGCGTCATGGCCGACGGCGCGGTGCGCACCCCCCTCGACGAGGACGCGGTCGCTCACGCCGTCCGTGCCCTGCTGGCGGAGGGCTGCGAGGCCCTGGTGATCCACTTCCTGCACGCCTACGCCAACCCGGAGCACGAGTTGCGCGCCGGCGCCATCGCCCGCGCGCTCTGGCCGAATTCCTACGTCACCCTCGGCCACGCCCTCCTGTCCGAGTTCCGCGAGTACGAGCGCGGCACCACCGCTTCGGTCAACGCTGCGGTGCAGCCGATCCTCGACCGCTACATCCGCCGCCTCCAGGACGAGCTGCGCGCCAAGGGCTTTGCCCGCGACCTCCTGGTGATGAACGGCAATGGCGGCACCGTGCCGGCGGGCCTCGTCGTCGAGGCGGCGGCCAAGACCGTGATGTCGGGCCCCGCCTCCGGGGTGATGGCCGCCGCCGCCACCCTCGCCCAGTCGGGCCTCACCAACGCCATCACCTACGACATGGGCGGGACCTCGACCGACGTGGCGCTGATCGCCGGCGGCGTGCCGGAGGTCTCGGCGGAACTCACCATCGATTACGGGCTGCCGATCCACCTGCCGATGGTCGACGTGCACACGGTCGGGGCCGGCGGCGGCTCGATCGCCTCGGTCGACCGGGCCGGGATGCTACGGGTCGGCCCCGAGAGCGCCGGCTCCGAGCCCGGCCCGATCGGCTACGGCCGCGGCGGCACGCGGCCGACCATCACCGACGCCAACCTGGTGCTCGGCCGCCTCGATCCGGCCCGGCTCACCGCGGTGCGGGCGGGCGTCTCCCTCGACACGATCCGCGCGGCCTTCGCCCGCGACCTCGCCGGCCCGCTCGGCATGAGCGTCGAGGCGGCGGCCGAGGCGGTGATCCGGCTCGGCAACGTGCACATGACCGGGGCGATCCGCATGGTGTCGCTGTCGCGCGGCTACGACCCGCGCGAGTTCGTGCTGTTCGCCTTCGGCGGCGCCGGCCCGCTCCACGCCGTGGCGCTCGCCCGCGAGCTCGGCATCCCGGAGGTGCTGGTGCCGGCTAGGCCCGGCCTCACCAACGCGCTCGGCTGCCTCGTCGCGGATCTCCGCCAGGACCGGGTCCGCACCCTCAACCGGCCCCTCGACGGGCTCGACATGGCGGATCTCCGCGCCGTGCTGGAGGAGCAGGCGGCGGATGCGCTGGCGATGGTGGCCGAGGAGCAGGCCGAGATCGAGGAGACCGCGGTCACCTACGGCGCCGACATGCAGTTCCGCGGCCAGACCCACCTGATCCGCGTCGCCCTGCCCTCCCCGGACATCGACCGCGCGACGCTTCAGGAGCTGTTCGAGGCCGCCTATTTCCGCCGCTTCCAGGTCCGGCTGCCGGAGATCCGGGCGGTGCTGGTCAACCTCGTCACCTCGGTGATCGGGCGGCGCAAGCCGTTCCCGCTCGCCGCGCTCATCGACGAGGCAGGGCGCACCGACCTCGCCGGCGCCCGCCTCGGCACGCGGCCGGTCTATGCCGGCGGCGCCTGGCACGAGGCGGCGATCTATGCCCGCGAGGCGCTGCCGCTCGGCGCAGAGATTTCCGGGCCGGCGGTGATCCAGCAGATCGACGCCACCACGGTGATCGAGCCCGGCGCCGTGGCCCGGGTCGATGCCATCGGCAATTTGAGGATCCGCGTATGAGTCAGCTCGACGCCCTCACCCTGGCGGTGATCCAGGCCGGGTTGCAGCAGGTCTGCAACGAGATGGACATCGCCTTCTCGCGCTCCGCCTTCTCGCCGGTCATCGCCGAGGCTGACGACCGCTCGGACGGGATCTACGACCGCGACACCGGCGCGCTGATCTCGCAGGGCGAGTTCGGCCTGCCGGTCTTCGTCGGCACGATGCAGTATTCGACCGGCGAGCTGATCCGGCTGATCCGCGAGGGCCGGGTCGGGGCGCCGGAGCCCGGCGACATCTACATCGTCAACGATCCCTATCTCGGCGGCACGCACCTGATGGACGTGCGCTTCGTGCGCCCAATCTTCGTCGAGGGCACGTTGTTCTGCTGGCTGCAGAATACCGGCCACTGGCCGGATATCGGCGGCATGGTGCCGGGCGGCTTCTCAGCCCACGCGACGGAGGTCGAGCAGGAGGGATTGCGCCTGCCGCCGGTCAAGCTGTTCAAGCGCGGCACGATGGATCCGGAGATCTTCTCGATCATCGCCTCGAACATCCGCGTCGCCGACCAGCGCATCGGCGACATCAAGGCGCAAGCCGCGGCGCTGATGGTCGGCGAGACCCGGCTGAACGACCTCCTGACGAAGTATGGCCGCGAGACATTGGACGCCGCGATCCGGGAGATCCGCGCCCGCTCGGCCGAGCGGATGCGGGCCGAGATCCGCCAGATCCCGGATGGCACCTACGCATCCGAAGCCTTCGTCGATTCCGACGGCGTCGTGAACGTGCCGCTGCGCATCGCGCTCAAGGTCACCAAGACCGGCGATCACCTCACCTTCGACTTCTCGGGCTCGTCGCCACCCTGCCGCGGCCCGATGAACTCGGTGGTGGCGACGACCTATTCCTCGGTCTACCTCGCGGTGAAGCACGTCTTCCCGGACGTGCCGATCAATGCGGGCACCTTCGAGCCGCTGACGATCATCCGCCCCGAGGGCACCTTCCTCGATGCGCGCTATCCCCGTCCTGTCTCGGGCTGCGCGGCGGAGGTGAGCCAGCGCATCGCCGAGGCGGTGTTCCTGGCCCTCGTCCAGGCGATCCCCGAGCGCGTCACGGCGGCGCCCGCCGGCACCTCGGGCAATTTCGCGCTCGGCGGCTTCGACCCGGTCAAGAACGCCCCTTACGTGATGTACCAGATCACCGGCGGCGGCTACGGCGGCAATGCCGGCCACGATGGCCTGTCGAACGGCTGCTCGACCATCGGCATCTCGAAGACCGCGCCGGTCGAGGTGATGGAGCAGTATTATCCGGTGCTGTTCCGCCGCTTCGCGCTCCGCGAGGGATCGGGCGGAGCCGGCGCCCATCGCGGCGGCTTCGGCGTCCATTACGAGGTGGAGTTGCTGCGCGGCGAGGCCCGGGCCTCGTTCGTGATGGATCACGGCCGGTTCGGGCCGCCGGGGGTGCTCGGCGGCGGCGATGGGGCGCCGAACGTGGTGCGCATCCACCGCGGGGGCGAGACGATCACCCCGCTCCACCTGTCGAAGGACCAGAACATCGCCATCCAGGCCGGCGACCGGGTCGAGGTGATGACCCCGGGCGGCGGCGGCTACGGCGCACCTCAGACCCGTGACCCCGCCCTCGTCGCCCGCGACCGGCGCCGGGGCTATTATCGGGCGGACGAGGCCGAGACCTTGTGGGGGACCCAGCCATGAGCGCCGAGAGCCTGAGCACGGAAGCGCGCTCGAAGAAATTCGGCGCGCAGGAAGCCGACGGCATCGTGCGCTGCGATGCCTGCCCGGTCCTGTGCCGGATCCGCCCCGGGCGGTCCGGCGCCTGCTCGCGCTACGCCAACGAGAACGGCCACCTGGTCCGCACCGATCCTGTCGTGCTGCTGCACGATGCGGCGGAATCCGGCCGGAGACTGGTGCCGTTCGGGGCGGCGGAGTGGGACGGGCGGGTACTCGATCCCTCGCGCACCTTCGTCACCGGCATCGGCGCCGGCACCACCTATCCGGATTACAAGCCCGCCCCGTTCATCGTGGCGAGCGAGCACGAGGGCGTCGAGACCGTCACGGTCGTGACCGAGGGCATCTTCAGCTATTGCGGCGTGAAGGTGAAGATCGACACCGACCGTCATCTCGGCCCCGAGCGGGCGGCGATCCGGGTCAACGGCGAGGAGGTCGGCCACGTCACCACCGCCGAGTACGGCTCGCAGATGCTGTCGGTCGGCGGCGTGCGCCACCTCACCGGCGGCTCGAAGAAGGAGGGCAGCGTCACCTGCGACACGCTGCTCCGCCTCTGCTCCGGCGACGCCGTCACGATGACGATCGAGGGCGGCCACGAGGTCGTGGTCCAGGCCGGCCACGCCCCGATCGTGGACGGCATCCCCGAGCAGCGCATGCGCGTCGGCTGCGGCTCGGCGACGGTCGGCATCTTCGCCCGGCAATGGCTCGGCCATGCCGACGAGGTGATCGTCGTCGACGACCACATCACCGGCGTGCTCACCGAGCACCAGGCCGGCAAGGTCCTCGGCATGCGCCCGGCCGGCATCCGGGTTCGGGGCCGGCGCTCGACGCCGGGGCGCTACTTCCAGGTCGCCAATCCGGGGGTGGGCTGGGGCGGCACCGACATCGCCGATCCGCTCGGCATCATCCAGGCGATCGACCCCGCCACCGCCTGGCCGGGCCTTCGCCTCCTCATGACCTCGACCACCGGCGAGCACGCCCTCTGGCTCGTCCTCGACGACGACCTGAAGCCGGTCCCGGCGGCGATGCCGGCCCCGGTGGGTGCGGTGGTCGACCGCATCGGCGAGAATTGCGAGCCCTCGCTCTGCACGGTCCTGTTCATGGCCGGCGCCGGCGGCTCCTTGCGGGCCGGGGTCACCGAGAACCCGGTGCTGCTCACCCGCTCGGTCGCCGCCGGGGAGACGAAGGTGACGATGGGCGGCGCACCGGTGACGGTCTGGCCCGGCGGCGGCATCACGGTGATGGCCGACGTGACGCGCCTGCCGCGGAACGCCTTCGGGTCGGTGCCGACTCCGGCGATCGTCGCGCCGATGGAATTCACCCTGCCGCGCGACCTCTATGCCCGCCTCGGAGGGCATGACAGCGACGTGGTGACGATGTCCGACATCCTGCGCGAGGTCGGCCCGACCGCCCGGATCGACGGGTGGAACCCCGACCATCCCTGGCCGCCCGGTGAGGTCGCATGAACGCTCCGCGCGCGACGCCCGCACCCCTGCCCGACCCCGAGCCGGAGGTCGATGCCGAGGCGATCCGCACCTACCGGGTCGAGGACCAGATCGGCTACCTGGTCCGGCGGGCGCACCAGCGCGCCTCCTCGATCTTCGAGGCGGTGATGCGGGACTTTTCCGTCACGCCGGTGCAGTTCGCCGTGTTGTGCAAGCTGCACGACCTCGGGCCGACCTCGCAGAACCAGGTCGGACGGCTGGTCGGCGTCGATCCGGCGACGATGTTCGGCGTCGCCCGGCGGCTGACCTCCCGCGGCCTCATCCGCCCGACCGCCGACGACACCGACGCCCGCCTCGTCCTGCTGGCGCTGACCGACATCGGGTTCGGGGTGATCGAGGCGATGAAGAACCGTGGGCCCGAGGTGACGGCCCGCACCCTGGCGCCCCTCACGCCGGCGGAGGCCGACATGCTGGTCCGCCTCATCGGCAGGCTCGGCTGAGCCATGGACGGTCCGGCGCACCAGCTTCTGGCCGATGGCCGGCTGCACCTGCAGCACGGGCCGATCGACCTCGTGCTGCGTGCCTACGGCACCGAGGGGGCGGTGGCGGAGGCGCACCGGGCGGCGGTGGATCGCTTCGCCACGGTTCTGGGCGAACTCGTCGGCGAGTTGCCCGAGTTGCGGAAGGCGATGAGCGAGCGGCCGCGGGTCCAGGGCACGATCGCCCGCCGGATGGTCGCGGCGTGCCGGCCGCACAGGGAATTCATCACCCCGATGGCCGCGGTCGCGGGCGCGGTGGCCGACGAGATCCTGGAGGCGATGCGGGAGGCCGCCCCCCTCGACAAGGCCTTCGTCAACGATGGCGGCGACATCGCCCTGCACCTGACCGAGGGCGAGACCCTGGCCGTCGGCGTGGCGGCGGATTTCTCCGGCGGCCCGGTCCCGGCGCTGAACGGACGGGTGATCCTGGCCTGCGAGGACGGCATCGGCGGCATCGCCACCTCGGGGCGGCAGGGCCGCTCCTTCTCCCTCGGCCTCGCCGATTCGGTGACGGTGCTCGCCCGCGACGCCGCCGGCGCGGATGCCGCCGCGACGCTGATCGCCAACGCGGTCGATCTGCCCGGTCATGCGGGCGTCGAACGGGTGCCTGCCACCGACCTCGATCCCGATTCGGATCTCGGCCCCCGCCTCGTCACCGTCGCGGTGCCGGTGCTCTCCGTCGACGCGGTCGCGGAGGCGCTCGAGGCGGGGCGGCGCCGGGCGGCGCAATTGCGCGCCGCCGGCCTGATCCGCTCCGCCGCCCTGATGCTGCAAGGCCGCTCCGTCGTCCTGGACGACCCGGGCATTCTCGACACTCCAGGCATTCTCGAAGGCAGAAGGAAGATCCGCTCATGATCGAGGTCCGCAAGATCGTCGTCACCGTCGAGGAGGTTCGTCACGATGGCGGTCCGGCGCTGGCCGCCCCGATCCTGAAGGGCGCGGTCGCCTGCGTGCTCAAGAACCCCTTCGCCGGGCGCTACGAGGCCGAGATCACCCCGATGATGGAGGCGCTGAAGCCGCTCGGCGTCGAATGCGCCCGCAAGCTCCTCGACGCGCTCGGCGGCGATCCGGGCCGGATCGAGGCCTATGGCAAGGGCTCGCTGGTGGGGGCCTCCGGCGAGCTCGAGCACGGGGCGCTGTGGCACGTGCCGGGCGGCTACGCCATGCGCGAGCTGCTCGGCCAGGCGCTGGCCATCGTGCCGTCGATGACCAAGCTCGGGCCGATGGGCGCGTCTCTCGACGTGCCGATCCACCACAAGGATGCGGCCTATGTCCGCTCGCATTTCGACGGCATCACCGTGGCGGTGGCGGATGCGCCCCGGGCCGACGAGATCCTGTTCGCCCTCGCGATGACCACCGGCGGCCGGCCGCATGCCCGGGTCGGGGGGCTGACCAAGGACGCGATCGGGAAGTGGGACGGGCAGCGGTAACCGCGGGTTCGGGAGAGAACCGGGACCAGCCGGTGCGGCGGCGTCGAACCCGTCGCATCGTCCCGGGACCGCGAAGCGCAGCCGGGGATCCAGAATCGCAGGTCGGACGGAAGCGAGCGAATCCCGTCCCGCCATATCCGGAAGGACGCGCGCAGCTGGATTGCGGGCTCCGCGACGACCGGGGGTGCCGGGATCGTCGGGCGGGGCGTCCATCGCCGGGACACGTCGCCGCCGGGCGGCGTTCTAAGCGGCCCCCCGCTCCGGCATCACCGCATCCGGGCGCGGCCCCGGGCTCGCCTCGACGCGGTTGCGGCCGTTGCGCTTGCAGCGATAGAGCGCGGCATCCGCGCGGGCGACCAGGCTGTCGGTGCTCTCGCCCGGGGCCAGGGTGGCGACGCCGAACGAGCAGGTACGGGGGCCGACCTCCGGCAGGGCCGTGCCCTCGACCCGCACCCGGAGGCGCTCGGCAATCGCCGTGGCGGTGGCGAGATCCGCGGCCGGGCAGAGCAGCATGAATTCCTCGCCGCCCCAGCGGCCGAGGGTGTCGCTGGGGCGTACGGCATCGCGCAGCAGGGCCGCGAAGGCGATCAGCACCTGATCGCCGACCTTGTGGCCGTAGCGGTCGTTGACCGACTTGAAGTTGTCGACGTCGCCGAGGATCAGCGACAGCGGGGCCCCGCTCTCCGTCGCGTGCTCGGCCGTCTCGGCCAGGGCCTCGTCGAGTTTGCGCCGGTTGAACAGGCCGGTGAGCAGATCGGTATGGGCCAGGGTCTCGAGGTCGCGGGTGCGCTCGGCGATGCGGTCCTGCAGCGTCGCGTTCATCTCGCGCAGGTCGCGCATCAGGGCGGCGTTCTCCTCGAAGGAGCGTCGCAGCCGGTCGCGCATGGTATTGAGCGCGCCGGCGAGCGCATGCAGCTCGTTGCGGCCGCCCGCCTCGATGGTGAGCGGCGGCGCCGCCGCGAGGGTGTCGGCATCGATCCGCGCCAGGTAGTCCCGGATCTGCGCCAGCGGCCGGCCGACCATGGTGCGGATCACCAGATAGAAGATGAACCACAGCATCAGCGACTTGACCGCCGAGTTGATCAGGATCACGTAGAGCGTGTTCTTCACCTGCTCGATGGCGATGCTGTCGTCGGAATGGACGGTCCAGGAGCCGATTGGGTAGAGGCGGCCATTCTCGTCGGTATGGACGACCGGGAAGGTGCGGCTGAACGCGGTGCCGAAGCTCCGGCTGGCGGGCTGCAGCTCCTCATTGCGTCCGACATGCCAGATCTTGCCCGAATCGTCGGAGAAGGTGCCGATCGCCTGGACGCGCTGGCCGGCCTCGTCGCGGACCTCGACCCCTACGACCGCCGGGACCTCGCGCATGCCCGCCAGGATGCCGCGCAGCACCTCGGTATTGTACCGCCACATCGCGTCCTCAATGCCGGGGCTGAAGGTGCGCTGCAACGAATCCACGTCGTCCTGCAGACGCTGGCTCGCGGCCTGATAGGCCACCAGCATCTGGACGGCCGTGAGGCCTACGGCCACCACCACGTAGCAGCCGAACATCACCCTCATCAGGCGCCCGGCGAGCGCGCGGTCGCGCAGGGGCGCACCGGAATTCCCGTCGCTGCCGAAGATCCCGCGAAGGTAACGTAGAACCGCCATGCCTTAAGCGCGACCCCCGAGGCTGCCGGGCCGGGCGTCCCGTCTCGCATCGTGCAGGAGGAAAACGGCCGCGGCGAGCGGGACATGACTCCTCTGCTGCTTCATTCCCGCCCCCCTTATCCCAGCCACAACTCTGTCTGTTAGACTCGGGCCCGACATTCAAGATCCCGTTAATCGCCTGCGAGACGGGACCGTAGCACTAAATTCCTAAAAATACTGACGCCCGATCGCCCTGGTCCGGGCCGCCGGTGCTGCGGCAGGTCCGACCGGAAGGAGGGGCCTGCCCCTCTCGATCTTGTCGGTCCGAGACGATCACGCCGGATGGGATATTTTTATCCCCGAGAATGCGGTCCCGGCTCAAGCGGATTCCGCGTTCTCGGTCGATTGACCGGTGCATGGCGGCCGGCTTCGGAGGACGCGCGGCGCGCGCCGGCCGGGCAACGGCGTCGCGCCCCGGGATCCCGGAAGCCCGTCCCGCATTCACTGCGCATGACCACGACCGCCACGACCTCGACCGCCATCGGCTTGACCGCCACGACCGCAACCGGAGACGTCTGATGGCCGGAGCCTCCGCCCCCGCTTCCCTCGCCGCCCTGCCCGGGATCGCCCGGGCCGTCCCCGGCCCCGGCGACGACGCGCCGGTGACCGCCCGTGTCGCGCTCACGGTGAACGGCGTGCGCCGAGAGATCGACCTCGACCTGCGCACCAGCCTGCTCGACGCGATGCGCGAGCACCTGCACCTGACCGGCTCGAAGAAGGGCTGCGATCACGGCCAGTGCGGCGCCTGCACGATGATCGTCAACGGGCGGCGCATCAACGGCTGCCTGACGCTCGCGGTGATGCACCAGGGCGCCGAGATCACCACCATCGAGGGATTGGGCCAGCCCGACGCGCTTCACCCGCTTCAGGCCGCCTTCGTGACGCATGACGGCTACCAGTGCGGCTATTGCACGCCCGGTCAGATCTGCTCCGGGGTCGCGGTGCTGGAGGAGATCCGGGCCGGCATCCCGAGCCACGCCACCGGCGACCTCACCCGGCCGCCCGAGTTGAGCGAGGCCGAGATCCGCGAGCGGATGAGCGGCAATCTCTGCCGCTGCGGCGCCTATTCGAACATCGTCGAGGCGATGACGGACTATGCCGAGCAAGCGTCCGGGAGCCGCGCATGAAGTCGTTCACCTACGAGCGCCCCGGCACCCCGGCCGAGGCCGCCGCCGCGATGGCGCAGCGGCCCGATGCCAAGTTCATCGCCGGCGGCACCAACCTCCTCGACCTGATGAAGCTGCAGGTCGAGGCGCCGTCCCACCTCGTCGACGTCAACGGCCTGGGCCTCGACGCGATCGAGGAGACGCCGGAGGGCGGGCTCCGCATCGGTGCGCTCGTGCGCAACACCGATCTCGCGGCGGATGACAGGGTGCGACGGGATTACGGCGTGCTCGCCCGGGCTCTCCTCGCCGGCGCCACCGGCCAGCTGCGCAACCAGGCCACCACCGCCGGCAACCTGCTGCAGCGCACCCGCTGCCCGTATTTCTACGACACGGCGCAGGCCTGCAACAAACGCCAGCCCGGCTCGGGCTGCTCCGCCCTCGACGGGGTCAGCCGCCAGCTCGCGGTGATCGGCGGCAGCGACGCCTGCATCGCCACGAACCCGTCCGACATGGCGGTGGCGATGCGGGTGCTCGACGCCACGGTCGAGACCGTCGACGCGGGCGGCACCGGACGAACGATCCCGATCGCCGCGTTCCACCGCCTGCCGGGCGACGAACCGGAGCGCGACACGGTGCTCAAGCACGACGAGCTGATCACCGCGGTGACGCTGCCGAAGCCGCTCGGCGGCGTGCAGGTCTACCGCAAGGTGCGCGACCGGGCGTCCTACGCCTTCGCCCTGGTCTCGGTCGCCGTGGTGATTCAGCCGGACGGGACCGGCCGGGTCGCCTTCGGCGGCCTCGCCCACAAGCCCTGGCGGGTCGAGGCGGCCGAGGGAGAGCTGCCGCGCGGGCCCAAGGCGACGGCGTCGGCAGCGCTCGCCGGTGCGGCTCCCACTCCCGACAACGCGTTCAAGCTGACGCTGGCCGAGCGGACCCTCGGTGCGGCGCTCAAGCAGGCGAGGGCCTGACCGATGAAGTTCGACACACCAGCCGGCCAGAACCCGATCGACCGCCTCCGCGTGGTCGGCTGCCCCACCGACCGCATCGACGGCAAGTACAAGACCACCGGCACAGCCGCCTATGCCTACGAGCGCCACGACGTGGCGGACCACCAGGCCTACGGCTACGTGCTGGGTGCGACCATCCCCAAGGGCCGCGTGCGCGCCGTCGACACCGCCGCCGCCAAGGCGGCCGCCGGGGTGATCGCGGTCGTCACGACCCTCGACGTGCCGAAGCTCGGGCTCGGCACGATGAACTACGCCAGCCTGTTCGGCGGAGACCGGATCCAGCACTATCATCAGGCGGTCGCCGTGGTGGTGGCCGAGACCTTCGAGCAGGCCCGCGCGGCGTCGTTCCTGGTCCGGATCGACTACGCCCCGGAGGCCGGCCGCTTCGACCTCGCGGCGGAAGCGCCGCACGCGCCGCCGGCCAAGGCCGATAGCGGCGAGGGCAGCGGGGCCGACGGCGCCGAGCGGGTCGGCGACTTCGAGGGCGCCTTCGCGCAGGCGCCGGTGCAGCTGGACGCCACCTACACCACCTCCGACGAGTCCCACGCGATGATGGAGCCGCATGCGACGATCGCGGCCTGGGACGGCGACAGGCTCACGCTCTGGACCTCGAACCAGATGATCGCCTGGGCCAAGGGCAGCATCGCCAAGATCTTGGGGATTCCGAAGCAGAACGTGCGGGTCGATTCACCCTATATCGGCGGCGGCTTCGGCGGAAAGCTCTTCGTGCGCGCCGACGCGGTGCTGGCGGCGCTCGCCGCCAAGGCAGCCGGGCGGCCGGTGAAGGTGGCCCTCACCCGCCCGCTGGTCGCGAACAACACCACCCACCGCCCGGCCACGATCCAGCGCGTGCGCATCGGCGCGACGCGGGACGGCACCATCACGGCGATCGCCCACGAAAGCGTGTCCGGCAACGTGCCGGGCGGCGTGCCCGAGACCGCGGTCGACCAGACCAAGCTCCTCTATGCCGGCGCCAACCGCCTGACCGCCCTGCGGCTCGCCGAGCTCGACCTGCCCGAGGGCAACGCCATGCGGGCCCCGGGCGAGGCGCCCGGGATGCTGGCGCTCGAGGTCGCCATGGACGAGATGGCGTCGATGCTCGGGATCGACCCGGTCGAGTTCCGCATCCGCAACGATACCCAGGTCGATCCGAACCAGCCCGATCGCCCGTTCTCGCACCGCGACCTCGTCGGCTGCCTGCGGCTCGGCGCCGAGAGATTCGGGTGGGCGGCGCGCAATCCGGCACCGGGCCAGGCCCGCGACGGGCAGTGGCTCGTCGGGATGGGCGTGGCGGCCGGGTTTCGCAACAATCTAGTGATGAAGTCCGCCGCCCGGGTCCGGCTCGACGCCGCCGGGACGGTCACGGTCGAGACCGACATGACCGATATCGGCACCGGCAGCTACACCATCATCGCCCAGACCGCCGCCGAGATGATGGGCGTTCCCCTCGACCGGGTCGTGGTGCGGCTCGGCGATTCCGACCACCCGGCCGCGGCGGGTTCCGGCGGGCAATGGGGCGCCAACAGCGCGACGGCGGGGGTCTACGCCGCCTGCACCAAGCTGCGCGAGGCGGTGGCGCAGCGTCTCGGCATCAACTCGGCCGATGCGGACTTTGCCGGGGGCGAGGTCCGGGCCGGCAACCTGTCCGTTCCGCTCGCGCAGGCCGCGCAGGCGGGAGAGCTCGTCGCCGAGGACGCGATGGAGTACGGCGACCTCGCGAAGCGTCAGCAGCAATCGACCTTCGCCGGCCATTTCGTCGAGGTCGGGGTCGATGTCGACACGGCGGAGGTGCGGGTGCGCCGGATGCTGGCGGTCTGCGCCGCCGGGCGGATCCTCAACCCGAAATCGGCCCGCAGCCAGGTCATCGGCGGCATGACCATGGGGGTCGGCGCCGCCCTGATGGAGAAGCTGTCGGTCGACAAGAAGCGCGGCTTCTTCGTCAACCACGATCTCGCCGGCTATGAGGTGCCGGTCCATGCCGACATCCCGCACCAGGAGGTGATCTTCCTCGACGAGGTCGATCCCACCTCCTCGCCGATGAAGGCCAAGGGCGTCGGCGAGCTCGGCCTGTGCGGCGTCGGCGCCGCGGTGGCGAACGCGATCACCCACGCCACCGGCATCCGCGTGCGCGACTTCCCCCTCACCCTCGACAAGCTGCTCGCGCAGATGCCGGACGCCGCATGACGTCCGGCGGGGACGACCGGCGCGCAAGCGACGGCAGGGCGATGCGGGCGCAAGAGCGGGTCGGGAAGGAAAGCTGAACGCCGGCCCGACCGGATCCGGCATCGTCCCCCGTCGTCCCGGGGCCGCATGGCGGCGCCCGGGACGACGCCGAGGGTGAGGGACCGAGATCGGTTGTCCTCACCCTCCCCGTCGGCATGTCTCTACGCCGCCAACACCTCGTCCGGCAGCGCCAGGCCCTCCCCCCGCGCCGGCCGGTCGCGGACACAGGCGACCATCGCGACGATCCCGAGGGAGGCCGGCAGGATCGCCAGGGATGGCGCGGCGGTGAGCGAGGCCATGGCCGCGCCCGCGAGGCAGCCGCCGATGGCGCCGAGGTCCCAGCCGGTCTCGGCCCCGAGATGGAACCGGTAGGCGGCGCCCGAGCGCTTCGCGCGCTCGTAGATCGCGCTCATGATGACCGGGACGTAGAGGCCATTCGCCGCCGCGCCCGCGGCGTTGGCGAGATGGGCCGCCGCCGGCAGCCAGGACAGGCCGGTGCGCAAGGCGAACACCGCCGCGAGCGCTCCCGCCACCATGACGAGATACGTGCCGCGCCGGCCCCGGTCGATCGCCGCGCCGCAGGCGAGGCCGGCGACGACGCCGGCGAGGGCGGCGAGCGAGCCCGACCAGGCGAAGGCCTCGTAATGCGAGCCGAGCGTCGTGAACAGCACCATCGGCCAGGCGAGGGCGAGGCCGGAGGCCATCCAGCCATCGGCCGCGAAGACCGCCATGCCACGGCGATCGACGTCGCGGAACGAGGCACGCATGGCGGGGACCGGACCGGCCTCGATCGCGCGCATCCGCACGACCGGCACGGCCGAGAGGAGCAGGATCGCGGCGGCGAGGCCGAAATCCGCCGCCGGCCCGAATTGCGTCAGGATCGCGCCGCCGAGGAGCGGCGCCACGACGGCGATCGAGCCGGTCGCGGCCTGGCGGGCGGCGATCTGCCGGCCGCGGGTCTCGCCGGCGGCGGTGACCGCGGAGGCCGCGTGCAGGATCGGCCAGTAGAGCGATTCCGACAGCGCGACGATGCCGATCCAGGCGGCGAGCCAGCGCGGATCCTCGGCGAGCGCCAGCGGCCCGAATTGCAGCGCGTTGACGGCGATGCCGAGAAGCAGGGCGCGCCGCAGGCCGATGCGCCGCACGAGCGGCAGCACCGCGAGGCGCAGGGCGAACCGCGCCGCCAGGATGGCGGCGTAGACGCAGAGCGCGACGGACAGGCCGAGGCCGATCTTCATCAGGTAGGCGCCGACGAAGCCGCCCGCCAGGGAGGTGGCGGCTTGCGCCCCGGCGCAATGGAGGGTGAGCAGGTGGAACTGACGGGTGGTGGACACGTGCGCGACCTCGGCCGCGCTCCGTGGGGAAGCGGGCCGTCAGGGGTTGGATCCGAGCCGATGGACGAGCGTGGTCTACGCCGAAACATGGCCGCCCGGAGGCGGAGCGGCGCGAGCGGCCGGCAGGGCAGCCATTCCGCCGTCGCGGGCGGTCATATGGCCGCCCCCGCCGGGGGCCACCGGATTCAGGCGAGCCACGCCACCAGCAGCGACACGGTGACCACCGAGGCGAGGTGCGAGAGCAGGATCGCCCCCGAGGTCACCCCGGCCTCGAGCCCGTAGAGCTTGGCGAGCGTGAACGGTCCCGAGCCGATCGGCAGGGCGCTGAGCAGCACCGCCGCGCGCGCCCACAGGTCCGGCACCACGAAGACCTTGTAGACGAGGAGAGCCGTCACCGCCGGTTGCAGCACCAGCTTGAGGACGACGAGCACCGCCATCGGGCGGACATCCGAGAACCCGACCCGTTCCTGCGCCAGGAACAGCCCGATGCAGACCAGCGCACAGGGCGAGGCGGCGCCTCCCAACAGCGCCGTGAAGCGCTCGACCGGCCCCGGCACCGACGATCCGGTGAGGCCGACGGCGAGGCCGGCGAGCGGCGCGATGAGGAGCGGATTGCGGACCAGCGCCAGCACCACCTTGCGGGCGGTGCCCGAGCCCGCGCCCTTCTGCAGGTCGAGCTCGATCAGCACGATGGCGGACAGGAACAGCACGCAGGCGGTGAACAAGGTCGCGATCACCGCCGCCGGCAGGCTCGCCGGCCCGAACACCAGCAGGCAGAGCGGGATACCCATGAAGCCGACATTGCTGTAGCCGGCATCCAGCCCCTCGATGCAGGCCTGGGCGCTGCGCAGGGACCGCCCGAGGCCCAGGAGGTAGGCGACCGCGAAGGCGGCCGCGATGCCGCCCGCGAAGGCCGCCGCGAACCCGACCTGGGCGACCTGATCGGGCGTGATCTTCGCCATCGCGCCGAACATCAGCGCCGGCAGGGCGAGGTAGATCGCGAACCGGTTCAGGCTGTCGGCCGCCGCCGGCCCGAACAGGGCGGTGCGGCCGGACAGGAACCCCGCCAGGATCAGGGCGAAGATCGGAAGGGCGGCGTTGAGGACGGCCTGCATCGGGAAGTGCGCCGGGACCGGGCGGAGCGCCGGCGAGAGCCGCTTTGGTGCAGCTTGGGCGGAGGCGCAAGGGTGCCGCCCGGGCGGGAGCCCTGCGCCTCCGGCGGGAATGGCGGGATCAGCGGATGCTGCCGAAGGCCACGCCCCGCGCCCGCCGAGGGCGGCGGCGACCGTCACCGGGCGGCCTTGTCCCGCATGCGGTCGCGGATCGCGAGCCCGGTGCGGCCCTCGACCGGCGGCGCGGGGCCGGCAGGAAGCCGAGGCAGAGGGCGGCGGCGTCGCGCGAGGCGGGTCACGATCGCCTGGACGGGAAATCCGGCATCACCATATGAGTTCATGCGCCGCGAACGGGGCGCGCAGGGCGGAGACCGCCTCGCCGCCCCGGGTGCCGATCCAGGGTACGGGGTCTCCCGCATGTCCGGCCGCGACGACGGCGCGGTGGAGACGCGGCGATCGGCCTGATAGAACGGAAAAAGAACAGATCCGGCGGCCGTTTACGGCCGTGCTTCGGGTCGGGACGGAATGGTGGCGGGAGAGCGGGATGGCGATGCGGACGACCTTCATGGTGCAGACGTTCGAGGTGCACCGGAAGCGGCTGCGGCCGGGTGCGCGGGACGTGGCGCCGACGGAGAGCGGCGCGCTCAAGCGCGCGGAGGCGATCGCCGGACGGATGCCGGGGGCGGCGGCCCTGCGGATCGTGGCGGACGACGAGACGGGCGAGCTCGAGAGCGTGACGATCCTCGGCCAGTTCGGGGAGATCCCCGACGACTTCGCCGAGCAGGTCAGCGGCGGCTGACGCAAGGACGAGCAACTCGGCGGCGGCCGAGGATGGGAGCATGACCATGGCCTTCAAGGCGAAATCGGCGGCGGAGACCAAGGCCGCGGAACTGGCGGCGATCTTGGTCCGGGTCGCGGACCGGGACGGCGTGCCGGTCCAGGTCGGCGTGGATGCCTTGCGCCGGGCGAGCCCGCGCCTGACCCCGCTGGCGATCGGGCAGATGTTCCGCCGCCACCGCGACGACCTGGAGGCAGCGTTGGCGGAGCGGGGCTACACCCTCGTCGACTATGCCGACCAGGGGCCCGGACGCGGCATGGAATTCGCGATTGCCGCCGCCGACGCGTAGGGCGGACATGACGGAGCCGGATGCCGGGCGGCACCATGCACCCGGCGCATGCCGCCCTGCACGAAAGTCCGGATTGTGCAGCGCAAAAAATCGTGGGATACAGGGTTCACGCAAGGACGCGATGGCGTCGCGGACTTGCCAGCCCTCTTGGGCGTTTCCTCCCTAGACTTCGGGCCACTCGCAAGGGTGGCCTTTTTTCTTGCCTGCCCTCGTCCTCGTACGATCCCCCGCACCCGCGGCCGAACCACATCCATTCGCCCAGTCCCCTTCCCCTCGCGGCGCCCTAGATGCGGCCTCGGGATGGGGCGCCCCAGAGACAGATCGTCCGTCGAGACGTCGGAATTCGTGCCCGCGGCGGCACCGCTCTGAGGAAACTGGCCATGGCGAAGCGAAACGTTGCCGATCTCTGCATCGAGACCCTGGAACAGGTCGGCGTCGAGCGCGTCTACGGCGTCGTCGGCGACAGCCTGAACGGCCTGACCGAGGCGATCCGCGCCCGGGGCAAGATCCGCTGGGTCCATGTGCGCCACGAGGAGGTGGCGGCCTTCGCGGCCTCGGCCGAGTCGCAGGCGACCGGCGGCCTCGCGGTCTGCGCCGGGTCCTGCGGCCCGGGCCACCTCCACCTCATCAACGGCCTCTACGACGCCCACCGCACCCGCACCCCGGTGCTGGCGATCGCCGCCCACATCCCCTCGGCCGAGATCGGCACCGGCTACTTCCAGGCCACCCATCCGGAGGAGCTGTTCCGGGAGTGCAGCCACTATTGCGAGCTGGTCTCGGACCCGGCCCAATTGCCCTACGTGCTGGAGATCGCGATCCGCACGGCAGTGGCCAAGGGCGGCGTGTCGGTGGTGGTGATCCCGGGCGACGTCGCCCTCAAGGACGCGCCTGCGCGGGCGCTCGCCGCCCCCGCGACCCTGGCGCCGAAGCCCCCGATCGTGCTGCCGCAAGCGGCCGAGCTCGACGCGCTGGCGAGCCTCCTCGACGGCGCCGGGAAGGTCACGCTGTTCTGCGGGCGCGGCTGTGCCGGGGCGCGGGACCAGGTGATCCAGCTCGCGGAGGCCCTGAAGGCGCCGGTGGTGCACGCGCTGGGCGGCAAGGAGCACGTCGAGAGCGACAATCCCTACGATGTCGGGATGACCGGGTTGATCGGCTTCTCCTCCGGCTACGCCGCGATGGAAGCCTGCGACGCCCTGCTGCTGCTCGGCACCGACTTTCCCTACCGCCAGTTCTATCCCGACCACGCGAAGATCGCCCAGATCGACATCCGGCCAGAGAATCTCGGCCGGCGCTGCCGGCTCGATCTCGGCCTCGTCGGCGACGTCGCGGTGACGATCGCCGGATTGCTGCCGCGGCTGACGGCGCGGCGGGATTCCAGCCACCTCGAACGCTGCCTGAAGCACTACGCCAAGGCGCGGGACGGCCTCGACGACCTCGCCACCGGCACGCCCGGCCGCACCCCGATCCACCCGCAATACCTCGCCCGCATGGTCAGCGAGGCCGCCGGCCCGGACGCGGCGTTCACGGCCGATGTCGGCACGCCGACCATCTGGGCGGCGCGCTACCTGACGATGTCCACGGGCCGGCGGCTGATCGGTTCCTGGGCGCATGGCTCGATGGCCAACGCCATGGCGCACGCGATCGGGCTGCAGGCGGCGCAGCCGGGCCGGCAGGTGATCGCGCTCGCCGGCGACGGCGGCTTCAGCATGCTGATGGGCGACCTCCTCACCCTGGTGCAGGAGAAGCTGCCGGTGAAGGTCGTGGTGTTCAACAACGGTACCCTCGGCTTCGTCGAGATGGAGATGAAGGCCGCCGGCTACCTCGAGACCGGCGTGGCGCTCCAGAACCCGGATTTCTCCGCCATCGCCCGCGCCGCCGGGCTGCACGGTCGCCGGGTCCAGGATCCGGGCGAGCTGGAAGCGGCGCTGGCCGAGATGCTGGCGCATGACGGCCCGGCCCTCCTCGACGTGGTGACGAACCGCCAGGAACTCGCCATGCCGCCGCGGATCCAGGCCGAGCAGGTCAAGGGCTTCAGCCTGTACGTGATGCGCGCGGTGATGAACGGCCGCGGCGACGAGATCCTGGACCTCGCCAAGAGCAACCTGATCCGGTGAGCCGGGATACGGTCAGCGACGCGGGCTAGCGGATCCTTGCGGCCAGACGGCTTCGCATGACCCCGCCGCTGTCCCGGACGCGGGTGGCACCGGCGGAAGGGGATCCGGGATCCAGACTACGGGGTGCCGCGAAGCGGCTCCGTATGCCGCACCATTGCAGCCGCGCGGATGCTCCGCGGCTTTGTGTGCGGGTCCCGGATCTCCTTCCACGTCGTTTCGCTCGGCCGGAAAAGGGACGAGGAACCCGCCATGCACGGGCCGGCCAAGTGCACGGCGCAGCCTTCGATACAGCGGTCCCAGGACATCGCCGCAAACCGCCAAGCCTCGTCACGATCCCGCAGCCCGGCGCGGAAGCGCCGCGTCGATGTCGCGCCCATCCCGCTGCGGAGTGCCCGGACCGGGCGTGGTCGATCGAGCCGGTCCTGTTTCCGGCCCGCGATCCGGCAGCACGCCTCGGGCCGCGACGGCAGCGCCGCGCCCAAGGGGACGGTGCGGCACCTATGTCTTACGGCCTATGTCGTCAGGGTCGATGCTGTGGTGACCCTGCGGCGGCATTCATCCTGCACCGGCCGCACGGAGCATTGTTTCTTGATCCGACGGGCTGGACACATTGCATCGTCTTGCCCACGACAGTGATAATACAAATCTGATTTTTTCACCTACCAGCAAGCACAAAGCATCGAAACTTACATTATAACAGCTACAAAACATAGTTCTTGTTCAGCTACGCTGTTTTTGCCATTCGGTTTCCAGCCGCGACCCGCCGTGCCGTACCTCACGCTGTTCTGGTCGATGGCGGCGCTCAATGCTCGTCCTGGATCCCGTCATGCCCGTCCTGTCGTCGCGTCGCGTCTCCCCCCTCTCGGTCGTGGGACGGCGACGCCGGCTGACCTGGTCGTTGCTGTCGGGCGTTGTCCTGTCGGCCGGCATGGCGGCGGCAGCGCAAGCTCAGGATGCGGCCGAGATCGCCCTCGACACGATCAGCGTCGACGGCGTCGCGAGGCCGGCGACAGCGACCGCAGCGGGCACGCAGCCCGGCGGCGCCCGCGGGCCGGTGCCGGGCTACGTCGCCTCGCGCAGCGTGGTGGCGACCAAGACCGACACCCCGATCCTCGAGACCGCGCAGTCGATCACCGTCATCGGCCGGCAGCAGATCGAGGACCAGAACGCGCTCACCATCAACCAGGCCCTGCGCTACAGCCCGAGCGTGACGACCGAGCAGCGCGGCGGCGCCGGCGGGACCCGGCTGGAGCAATTCTCGATCCGCGGCTTCACCGCGCCGCTGTTCCTCGACGGGATGCGCCTGCCGACCAGCCGCGACGCCTTCCCGACGGTGGACCCCTACCGGATCGAGCGCATCGACATCATCAAGGGCCCCGCCTCGGTGCTCTACGGCCAGTCCGGCCCCGGCGGCATCGTGAATCTCACGTCGAAGATGCCGCAATTCGTCCGCCACGGCGAGGTCTTCGTCCAGGGCGGCGGCTTCAGCGAGGTCCGCGGCGGCTTCGATGTCGGCGGGCCGATCACCTCCGAGACGACCCTTCCGGGCAGCGAGGAATTCGCCTACCGGGTGACGGGCCTCGGCTGGAACGGCGACGGGCCGGCGGTGACGACCCGGGTCGAACGCGCCTTCATCCAGCCGAGCCTGACCTGGCGCCCGTCGGCCGATACCTCGCTCACCGTGCTCGGCCTCTACCAGCGCGACCCGTTCTCCGGCTTCTACGGCGGCTTCCCGGCCTTCGGCACGGTGTTCCCGCGCAATTTCGGCAACGGCGTCGTCGGCCGCCTGCCGGCCGACTTCTACGACGGCGACCGCAACTTCGAGCAGTCGGACCGCACGCAGGCCGCGGTGACCTATATCCTCGACCACCGCTTCAACGACGCGTTCCGGTTCCACTCCTCGGGCCGCTTCCTGCGCACAGAGGGCCAGTATCGCAGCGTCTACGGCGCCTTCAGCGCGGCCACCCCGATCACGATGCCCTCGGCGCTGACCACCGGCCCGCTGATCAACCGCTCGCGCATCGCCACCGACGTGGCGATCGACGCCTACACGATGGACAATTACTTCGAGGCGAAGTTCGACACCGGGCCCTTCGCCCACACGGCGCTCCTCGGCGTCGACCACCAGACGATCAAGACCCGCACGCTCGCGACGCCCTTCCCCGCCGCGCCCGACCTCAACGCGCTGGCGCCGAACTACGACATGACCATCGCGGTGCCGGGCTTCACCAGCAACGCCCGCATCACCGCGCAGCAGACCGGCGTCTACATCCAGGATCAGGTCAAGTTCGACCGCCTCGTCCTGACGCTCGGCGGGCGCTACGACAGCGCCCGGACGGGCGGGCCGACCCGGACGCTCGCCACCGGCGCCGTCGCGTTCCAGGACGTTCCCTCCGACGCGCTCACCTACCGGGCGAGCCTGCTCTACCTCTTCGACGCCGGCATCGCCCCGTACGTCTCCTACAGCGAGGCGTTCGAGCCGATCGCAAGCGGGCGCATCTTCGATCCGGCCTTCGGCGCGACCGGGCGCCTGCCGGATCCGATCTCGAGCCGGCAATACGAGGCCGGGATCAAATACCAGCCGCCGGGCACCGATCTGCTGCTCACCGCGGCGGCCTTCGACATCAAGCGCTCGAACACCCTGACGCCGGATCCCCTGAACGGGCCGACCTTCAGCCTCCAGACCGGCGAGATCGGCGTGCAGGGCGTCGAGTTCGAGGCCCGGGCCAACCTCGCCGAGGGGCTGAACCTGATCGGCGGCGTCTCCTTCCTCGATGTGCGCAACACCCAGGACACCAACACGACCTTCAACCAGGTCACCGGCCGGCAGGTGCCGATCGTGGGCCTGCGCCCGACCGCGATCCCGGACCGCACCGCCTCGTTGTTCCTCGACTATACGGTCCAGTCCGGCCCGCTCCTGGGCCTGAGCCTCGGCGGGGGTTTTCGCTACCTCGGCGGTTCCTGGGGCGATGCGGCCAACACCTTCCGGGTGCCCGAGGCCGTGCTGGTCGACGCGGTGGCGCGCTACGACCTCAAGCACCTGAACCCGACGCTGAAGGGCTTCGACCTCCAGGTCAACGCCCAGAACCTGCTCGACGACCGCACCGTCACCGGCTGCTTCTCCTACGCGACCTGCTTCTACGGCCTGCCGCGCACGGTCTATGCGACCCTGCGCTACCGCTGGTAAGGGAGCGCCATGACCCGGCCACTCACGCTCAACGCCCGCGCCGCGGTGGCGGGCCGCATCGTCCTCGCGATGGGCGGCGGCTACGCAGTGGCGGCACTCGCCACCGCATTCCTGTCGCTGACCCTGCCGATGCCCCGGGCGGAGGCCGTGACCGCGGCGACGCTTCTGAGCTTTCCCATCATGGTGGCGATCGTCGTCGTCGTTTTCGCCGCGCGCTCGCTCGGGCGCGCCGCCGCGATCGTCGGCGCGATCGGTCTCGGGCTCGGACTGGCGCTCCGGCTCGTCACCGGGTCGTTCCCGTTCGGATTCGGGTCATGAAGCAGGGTTTCCGCCAGTCGATGGCCTGGCTGCACACCTGGTCGGGCCTCGTCGTCGGCTGGGTGCTGTTCGCCGTCTTCGTCACCGGCACCGCGACCTATTACCGGGCCGACATCTCGCGCTGGATGCAGCCGGAGCTGCGGCGCGAGGCGACGGTGACGCCCGAGACCCTGGCGGCCTCGGCCGACCTCGCGGTCGCCCACCTGCAAGCGCAGGCAGGCGCGGCCCGGACCTGGTTCATCGGCCTGCCGACACCGGAGAAGCCGCTCGTCGAGCTGTTCTGGCGGACGAAGCCCGGCGCGGCCCCGGGCCACGTCCTCCTCGACCCGCGCACCGGAGCGCCGGCGGCGATGCGGGCCACGCGGGGCGGCGACTTCTTCTACCGCTTCCACTTCGAACTGAATCTGCCGCCGCTCTGGGGGCGCTGGATCGTCGGCCTCTGCGCCATGGTGATGCTGGTGGCGCTGGTGAGCGGCATCGTCACCCATCGGCGGATCTTCTCCGACTTCTTCACCCTGCGGCGAGACAAGGCGGCGCAGCGCGGCTGGCTCGACGCCCACAACGTCAGCGGCGTGCTGGCGCTGCCGTTCCACCTCATGATCACCTATACCGGCGTGGTGACGCTGGCGCTGATGTACATGCCCTGGGGCGTCACCGCCGCCTACAAGGGCGACCAGTTCGCCTTCTTCGCCGAGACCGGGCAGATCACCCGGAACCGGCCGGCGGCCGGGCAGCCCGGGACGCTCGCTCCGGTCGGGCCGATGGTGCGGCAGGCGCTGGCAACGATTCCCGAGCCGCTGGAACGGCTCACCATCGCCAACCCGCGCGACGCGAATTCCACCGTCGTGGCGGTGTTCGAGGAGCCGCACGGCCTCTCGCACGAGCACCCGCAGGTCGCCTTCGCGGGCACCAGCGGCGACGTCGTCGAGGTCCTGTCCGGGGGATTGCAGCCGGCGGCCAAGACCTTCACCACCCTGGTCGGCCTGCACGAGGCGCATTTCGCCGGGGCGGCGTTGCGGGTGCTGTTCTTCCTGTGCGGGCTGATGGGCTGCGCCATGGTGGCGAGCGGGCTGGTGCTGTGGAGCGTCGCCCGCCTGCCGAAATCCGGAGCGGTCCCCGGGTTCGGCTGGCGCCTCGTCCACGCCCTCAATCTCGGCACGATCGCGGGGCTGCCGGGTGCCGTCGCCGCCTACTTCCTGGCGAACCGGCTGCTCCCCCTCGACCTCGCGGGCCGGGCGGAGTGGGAGGTGCGGGTGTTCTTCGGCACCTGGATCCTCGTCGCGGGGCTCGGGGCGTGGCCGGCGCCGCGCCGGGCCTGGCGCCTTTCGCTCGCGGCGGTCGCCGCCCTGTTCGCCGCGGTCGTGGTCGCGGACGCCGCGACCGCCCGCGGGCTGTGGGACGATCCGGCCTGGTTCCTCGGCTTCGACGCCGCGCTCCTGGCGCTCGCCGCCGGCTTCGCGCTCATCTCGCACAAGATCGCGCGGTATGCCGGCCCGCGCCGGGCCCGCCGGGCCGTTCCCGAGCCCGCGCCGCGGATGGAGGCGGCATGACCCTCCTCATCGGCGCCGGCTTGAGCTTCCTCGGGCTCGCGGCCCTGTGCCTGAGCATGGGCCGGCACCATCAGGCCCTGTGGCCGGTGCCGCCGGAAAGCCGGCGCGTCCTCGGGCTTCGGGTCGCCGGCTGGACGCTGATCGGCCTGTCGCTCGCCGCCGCGATCCGCCTCGACGGCTGGAATTTCGGCCCGGTCGACTGGCTCGGCTCGCTGACCGGGGCGGGTCTTCTGCTGATCGTCGTCCAGTCGTACCGGCCGCGGGTCCTGCTCTGGCTGGTCCCGGTCGCGGCGGCGATCACCGCCGTGGCGGCGCTGGGGGCGCTGGCCTGAGGCTGAATCCTGCATGGGGGAGACTGTCCCCGGCTGCATCGACAGCCTCCGGGTCATCCCGGCTGCGCACGGCGGAGCGCCGGATCCGGAACTGCAGGAGCCCAGGGTGACGCGGAACGCTGTGCGCCTCGCTTTGAACCCTCAGCGATCCTGAATTCCGGACCCGCTGCGCAGCCCCGGAATGACGGAGGAGGCCGTCGCTTCGAAAGGTGTCGCTTCGGTCGGCGCCGTTTCAGGAGGCCTGAAACCCCGCCGCCCCCCTCTCACGCCCGCCGCGACGCCTCCCCCAGCCGCCGCAGGTCGGCCACCACGGCGGGCGTGCCGGAATAGAGCAGGCCGCCGGTCAGCATGTCGTCGGAGCCGAGGTAGTCGGCGACGCCGCCGGCCTCGCGCACCAGCAGCAGGCCGGCATAGCAGTCCCAGGCGTTGAGGCCGGGATCGTAGTAACCGGCGAGACGGCCTGCGGCGACATAGGCCAGCATCAGGGCGCCCGAGCCGTTGCGGAACAGCACGCCGCCTTCGCGATAGAGCCCGTGCACGAAGGCAGCGGCCTCCGCGGCCGGGGTCTTCTGCGTGGCGCCGAAGCCGATATTGGCCGAGCTGAGCGACGTCGCGGGATCGATGCGCAGCGGCCGACCGTTCAGGGTCGCGCCGTGGCCGGCGAGCGCCGCGTAAGTCTCGCGCAGGACCGGCGCCTCGATCACGCCGGCGACCAGCCCCTCGGGGCCGCGCACGCCGATCGACACGCACCAGTTCGGCTGGCCGTTGAGGAACGGGCTGGTGCCGTCGATCGGATCGACGACCCAGACGTAGCCCGACCGGCTCGGGACCGGATCGTGCTCCTCGCCGATCACGCCATCCTCGGGAAACGCCTCCGCGATGCGGGCGCGGATCAGCAACTCGACCTCGCGGTCGGCCTGGGAGACGAGGTCCTGGGCGCCGCTCTTCTGCTCGATCACCAGGTCGTCGCGGGCGTTGAAGAAGCCGAGCGCGGTTTCGCCGGCGGCGCGGGCGATGGCGAGGGCGGCGTCGTAGCGCGCGCGGGCGGGATCGGTGGTCATGATCGGTCCTTCGACGGGATGGATGCGGCCGTCCTACACGGCCGTGTGTCTCAGAGATGCGACGGCGTGCCGGTCACGGAAGCGAGCGCCGCCGCGATCGCGGCCCTGGCCTCTTGCGAGGCCGGGCTCTGCGGCGGCACCGGATCGCCGACGGCGTAGCCCTGGAGGCCGAGCGCCGCCTTGACGCAGGCCGCGAGGTTGTAGCGGGCGAAGACCTCGTTGAAGGCCCAGACCCGCTTCTGCAAGGCCGCCGCCTCCGGCCAGTTCCCCTCGCGGCAGAGGCGGTAGAGCGCCAGGCATTCCCGCGGGATGACGCAGGCCGGACCGGCGAACCAGCCCTTGCCGCCGAGCATCATCACGCTCGCGGCGATGTGCGAGGAGGCGGCGAACACGTCGAGATCGTCGCCGACGCGGTTCATGATCGAGAGCAGGCGCCCGGTATTGGTCGAGGCGTCCTTGATGCCGACGATGGTCGGGTGGCGGGCAAGGCGCGCGATCGAGGCGACCGAGAGGTCGGCACGCTGGAAGTTCGGGTTGGTGTAGAGGATGATCGGCAGGTCGGTGGCATCCGCGACGCTCAGGAAGTAGCGCTCGACCTCCGTCTCGGTGAGCGGGAAATAGGCGTCGAGGATCAGCACGATCCCGTCCGCCCCCGCCGCCCGGCAGGCCTTCGCCTGCGCGACCGCGCCGCGGATCGACGTCGAGGCGACGCCGGGCAACACCGGCACCCGGCCGCCCGCGGCGGTCACCACCGCCGCAACGGTGTCACGCTTCTGCGCCTCGTCGAGATAGGCGAACTCGCCGGTCGAGCCGAGCGGCGTCAGACCGTGCACGCCCGCCGTGATCAGGTCGTCGCAGAGCGCCGCCATCACCCCGGCCTCGACCCGGCCCTCGGCGTCGAGCGGGGTCACGAGGTAGGGGATGATGCCGTGGAACCGCGCCATCGTCAGCGCTCCGCGAAGCGGCGCACCAGGGCGTGGGCGATCGCCATCGCCGGCGGGGTCGCCAGGCCGTCCGGATGGGTGCGCTCCAGCATCTGCCGCACCTCGTCGCGGCTGAACCAGCGCGCATCCTCGAGCTCGGTCCGGTCGAGCACCAGGGCGTCGCCGTCGGCCTCGCCCTCGCAGCCGATCATCAGCGAGGACGGGAACGGCCAGGGCTGCGAGAGGTGGTAGCGCACGGCGCCGACCCGCACGCCGGCCTCCTCGAAGGTCTCGCGCCGCACCGCGTCCTCGATCGTCTCGCCGGGCTCGAGAAAGCCGGCGAGGCAGGAATAGACCCCCGGCGGGAAACGCGCCTGGCGGCCGAGCAGGCAGCGATCGCCGTGGGTCACCAGCATGATCACCACCGGGTCGGTGCGCGGGAAATGCTCGGTGCCGCACGCCGCGCAGTCGCGCCGGTAGCCGCCGCAGGCGAGCGTGGTGGCGGTGCCGCAATTGGCGCAGAACCCGTGCCGGGCGTGCCAGCCGAGCAGCGACTTGGCGGTGGCCAGCACCCCCATCTCGGGCGCCGGCACCGCGCCCTCGACCGCGACCGAGCGGGCATCGAGCACGCGGAAGGCCGGATCGTCGCGATAATGGGCCGCCGCATCCGCCGGCAGGGCGCCGGCGAAGGCCGGCCGCCCGCCGACCCGGCCGAGGAAGAGTTCGAGCGCAGGCGCGCCGGCCCGGGCGACGTCGTCCGGCTTCAGCAGGCAGGTGGCGCCCCCCTCCGTCGCCCGCAGCACCGGCACGTCGCCGCAGAACAGCAGCAGGCTCGCGTCGGGGCTGTCCGCGAGGGTCGGGGTCGGGCCGCTGCGCTCGGCGGAGTGGCGCTCCAGAAGGCTCTGGGCGTAGCCGAGGCGATCCTGAGGGACGGGCAAGGAAGCGGACAAGGCGGAGACCCCATGCATCATCGTGCGGAGCCCGGCGCGGCCCCTCGCGTCGGAGCCAGCATGGGCAGGCAAAATGATGCAAAAGCAAGGCGCTGGGCGGGGATGCGCCATGCTTGCGGTGCAGTGGGCGGAGCTGCGCCCGTCGGCGGCCGGGCTATCGGGGAGTGGAGAGCGACCCCGCGCCGCCTCGTGTCTCGGACGAACCCTGCCCTCCGGGCCAAGCCCACCCCTCACGCCGCCCCGGCGCCCGCCTCCACCGGCACCGGCCGCGGCCGCCGGTTCTCGTCGATCGCCACGAAGGTGAAGAGCGCCTGGGTGACCTTGATGGTCTCCTCGCTCTCGCGGGCGCGGCGCCAGGCCTCGATCTGGATGCGGATCGAGGAGCGGCCGACCGAGACGATGTGCGCGTAGAGGCTGACCTCGTCGCCGACCACCACCGGCTGCAGGAAGGTCATGCCCTCGACCGCGATGGTGGCGCAGCGGCCGCGCGCACGGCGGGCCGCGACGTTGCCGGCGGCGAGATCCATCTGCGCCATCAGCCAGCCGCCGAAGATGTCGCCGGCCGGGTTGGTGTCGGCCGGCATGGCGATGGTGCGGATCACCGGGGGGCCCCAGGCGGCCGGCGGAGCGGCGGGCGGGGCGGAGGGCGTGTCGGACATCGGGCAGGTCGGGGCGAGGGTGGACGAAGAGAGGCGGGCGGTCCGTGCCGGCCTCGGTGGGACGTTCGGACTGACCGTACGGCCGCAAGGACCGTGCCGGGAGACGCGTCTATCCGACGAAGTCGCCCCGGTTGAGGCCGTAGCGCTGCATCTTCTCGTTCAGGGTTCGGCGCGGCAGGTCGAGGAGGCGCATCGCCTCGCCGATATTCCCGTGCGCCTGCTGCAGGGCCTGCTCGATCAGGCCGCGCTCGTAGGCCTCGACGCGGGTGGAGAGCGGTTGCGTCCCGGTCTCCGCCGGCTCGGGCGCCGCCCCGAGCCGGTCGAGGCCGAAGGCGTAGCGCTCGGCCGCGTTGCGCAGCTCGCGCACGTTGCCCGGCCAGGGGTTGTCGACGAGGTCCTGGACCTGGCGGGCGCTCAACGGGCGCATCGCCCGGCCATGCGCCTCGGCGGCGCAGGCCGCGAAATGCTCGAACAGGAGCGGGATGTCCTCGCGCCGCTCGCGCAGCGGCGGGATGCGCAATTCGGCGACGCCGAGGCGGTAATACAGGTCGGGCCGGAACCCGCCGTCCTTCGCGTGAGCCCGCAGGTCGACCTTGCTGGCGCAGAGCGTGCGCAGGTCGGCGGCGACCGATTCGTTGGCGCCCAGCCGCTCGACCCGGTTCTCCTGGAGGACGCGCAGCAGCTTGACCTGGCCGAGAAGCGGCATCGCCTCGATCTCGTCGAGGAAGAGCGTGCCGCGGTGGGCGTATTCGAGCTTGCCGATCCGCCGCTTGACCGCACCCGTGAAGGCGCCGGCCTCGTAGCCGAACAGCTCGCTCTCCACCATCGTGTCGGGGATCGCGCCGCAATTGACCGCGACGAAGCGGCCGTCGCGCCGGCGCGAGAAGGCGTGCAGGCACTGCGCCACCAGCTCCTTGCCGGAGCCGGTCTCGCCGTTGATCACCACGTTGACCGGGGTCGCGGCGAGGTCGAGCACCTCGCGCCGCAGGGTCTCCATCGCCCGCGAGGTACCGATCAGGCGGCGCTCGATGCCCTGCGCATCCGCCGTGCCGCGGAGCCGGCGCAAGGACAGGGACAGGTGGCGCTTCTCGCAGGCGCGGCCGACCGCGTCGGTCAGCCGCTCGGGGGCGAAGGGCTTCTCGATGAAGTCGTAGGCGCCACGGCGCATCGCCTCGACCGCCAGCGGCACGTCGCCGTGGCCGGTGACGAGGAGGACCGGCAGGTCCGGGTCGCGGGCGAGCGCCCGTTCCAGCACCGTGAGGCCGTCGATCCGGGGCATCCGCATGTCGGTGACGAGGATGCCGCGGAAGCCCGCGTCGATCGCCGCGAGCGCGTCGTCCGGATCCTCGTGGGTCGAGACGGCGTAGCCGGCGAGCGTCAGCCACTGGTGCAGCGCCTCGCGCACCGTCTCCTCGTCGTCGACGAACAGGACGCGGTCCACCCGTCCGGCCATGCGCTCAGGCCTCCGCCGCCGGCAGGACGAGGGTGAGCACGGCGCCCGGGCCGCCATTGCCGGCGGTCAGGCTGCCGCCGAGATCGCGCACGATCAGCGAGGACAGCGACAGGCCGAGCCCCAGCCCCTCGCCGGCGGCCTTCGTGGTGAAGAAGGGGTCGAAGATCTGGGCCATGTGCTCCGGAGGGATGCCGCCGCCGCTGTCGCTGACGGCGAGGCGCCAACTCGAACCCGCTTCGCGCGAGGCGGTCAAGGCGAGGTGCCGCTCGGGGGCGCCGCGCATGGCGTCGAGGGCGTTGACCATCAGGTTGAGCAGCACCTGCTCGAGGCGCACCGGCTCGGCCCGCACCAGGGCGTCGGGCGGAATCGTGCAGGTCACCGCGACGTCCTCCGCCCGCAGCCGGACCCGCAGCAGGTCGAGGGCGGCCTCGGCCGCGGCCGCGAGGCGCACCGGCTCGCAGTGACCCGGCCCGGTCTTGCGGGCGAAATCCTTGAGGTGGCGGATGATCTCGGCGATGCGCTGCGTCACCTCGGTCATGCGCTGGAGGTTGCGCCGCACGGTGCCTTCGTCGCCGCGCTCCAGGAACAGCACGGTGCTCGCCAGGAAGGTGCGCAAAGCCGCCAGCGGCTGGTTGATCTCGTGGTTGATCGCCGTCGAGATCTGGCCGAGCGCCGCGAGCCGGCCGGCATGGATCAGCTCGTCCTGGGTCGCCCGCAGGGCCGCGGTGGCGCGCTCGCGCTCGGTGATCTCCGCCCGCAGGCGCGCATTGGCCTGGCTCAGATCGTGGGTGCGCTCCGCCACCCGCCGCTCGAGGGCGGCCCGCATCGCCTGCTCGGCCCGCAGCCGCTGCCGCCGCTGGCCCGCCGCGGCGAGCGCGAAGGCGAGGGCGAGGCCGGCGATGCCGGTGGCGCCCGCCACCAGGAGCGCCTGGCGGAAGGCCGGCCCGGTCGGCGCGACGTACCAGACCGTCCAGCCGAGATCCGGCATCGCGACGCGCTCGACGAGGCCGCTCACGCTCCGGCTGCCGGCGGCCAGGCTGATCGTCCCGGCAAAGTCGCCCCGGCCGTCGCCCAGGAGGGGCGTCAGGTCGCTGTCGCCGTATTGCTGCGCCGCGCGGATGCGCTCCGTCTCGGCGGCCGGGAGCGGCCGGAACGGGCGGTACTTCCAGGCGGGCTCGCTCGCCAGGAAGACGACGCCCGCCGCGTCGGAGACCAGGATCCGCTCGCCGGCCCGACGCCACTCGCCCTGAAGCCCCTCCAGATCGACCTTGACCACCACGACGCCCCGGACCCGGCCGCCCGCGGCTGGCGCGACCGGTACCGGCACCGCCTTGCCGATGAACAGGCCCGGCTGCTGGGTGGTGGAGCCGACGCCGAAATAGCGCGAGGCGCCCGTCGCCACGGCCTCCCGGAAATAGGGGCGGTAGGCATAGGAGGAGCCGACGAAGCTCATCGGCTGGTTCCAGTTGCTGGCACTCAGCGTCAGGCCGTGCGCGTCCATGAGGTAGATCGCGGCGACGTCGGAGGCCCGGGCAATCGCCTCGAACTTGGCATTCACGTTCGCGAGGCGCGCGGTCGCGTCCGGATCGGCGAGCAGGGCCTGGACCTCGGTGTCGAGGGCGAGCACCGTCGGCAGGTACTGGAAGCGATCGACCGCCGCCCGCATCACCGCCTCGGCGATGACGAGGCGCTGGCGCGAGGCCCGCCGCACCTGGTCGCGCCCGGCTTCCAGGGTGACGAGGAAGGCCGCGAGGGTGAGCGCCAGGATCGCGACGGCCAGCGCCCCGCGCCGGGCTCCGACGCGGGCGAGGCGCGTCCGCAACGGCGAAGCGCGATCGGCGGGCTGGGCGTGGCGCATGGCCGGAGGCCTCGCTGCGGGATGTCGCGGGATCCTGGCGTGCGGCAGGACGATGCGCACCCGCAAGGGACGAACGAGGGCCGGGCCCCGGCAGGGCCCGGCCCATCGCCCGTGCTCAGTCGCCCATCCGGCCGTTGCCGTCGAGGTAGCCGTATTTGCGGGTGTCGGGCATCCACAGCGAGGCCGCGAAGGCCACCGCCGCCATCGCGGCGACGTACCAGTAGAACAGGCCCTCGTTGCCGTAGGTCTTGAACGACAGCGCGACGTATTCCGCCGTGCCGCCGAACAGCGCGTTGGCGATGGCGTAGGGCAGGCCGACGCCGAGCGCCCGCACCTCGGCCGGGAACAGCTCGGCCTTCACCACGCCGCTGATCGAGGTGTAGAACGTCGCGATGACGAGGCCGGTCAGAATCAGCGCGAAGGCGGCGTAGGGGCTCGTCACCAGCGACAATGTCGAGAGCAGCGGCACCGCGCCGAGCATCGCGAGCCCGCTGAACAGGATCATGTTGTTGCGCCGCCCGATCCGGTCGGAGAGCGCACCGAAGACCGGCTGCAGCAGCATGAAGACCACGAGCGCCAGGGTCATCACGGTCGAGACCGTCTTGAGGTCGAGCTTCACCGTGTTGACCAGGAATTTCTGCATATAGGTCGTCATGGTGTAGAAGTAGAGCGAGCCGCCCATGGTGAAGGCGAGCGTGATCAGGAGGCCCCGCTTGTGCTGCATGAGGGCGCGGACCGAGCCGGCCTCCTTGCTCTGCATGGCCGCGTGCGAGGCGGATTCCTTGAGCGAACCGCGCAGCATCATCGCGACGACCGCCGCCGCGGCGCCGATCAGGAACGGGATGCGCCAGCCCCAGGCCCGCATCTCCTCGGCCGAGAGCACGTGCTGGAGCGCGAACACAACCAGCACCGCCAGCAGCTGGCCGCCGATCAGGGTGACGTACTGGAACGACGACAGGAAGCCGCGGCGGCCCTTGCCGGCGATCTCGCTCATGTAGGTCGCCGCCGTGCCGTACTCGCCGCCGACGGAGAGGCCCTGAGCGAGCCGGGCGACGAGGAGCAGCAGCGGCGCCAGCACGCCGATCGTCTCGTAGGTCGGCAGCAGGCCGATCATCAGCGAGCCGGCGCACATCAGCAGCACCGAGAACACCATCGACGACTTGCGGCCGCGCCGGTCGGCGATGCGCCCGAAGATCCAGCCGCCGAGCGGCCGCATGAAGAAGCCGACCGCGAAGATGCCGGCGGTCGCCAGCAGCTGGCCGGTCGGGCTGCTGCTCGGGAAGAACGCGGAGGCGAAGTAGATCGAGGTGAAGGCGTAGGCGTAGAAGTCGTACCACTCGACCAGGTTGCCGGACGAGGCGGCGACGATGGCCTTGATCTTCTGACGATCGGTCGTCTCGGCGGAGGCCGGAGCGGCCGCGAGCGCCGCTGGTGCAGCCGTGGTCATGGACGTTCTCCCTGATGTCGTTGTCCCGCGGGGTGCGGGCATCATCGTCCCGGCCGACCGTCCGGGGGCTTGTCGAGGCCTCTTCGCGGGTGGGATCGGCGAGATCCGGAAAGCGTGATGGCAAGCGCGGGGCCAAGCCTGGAGGAATATCAAAACTCTTATCCGGCAATGCCTTGGACGCGATCCGCGTCCGCCCGGCGAGCGGATCGCCGCCGACAGGGCCGAGGGGCGGGCGGATTTCCGCCGACCCGACGGCGCCTCCCCACCCGGTGCCCCGCTTTTCCTGCGGCGAGCGCGGCGCAGCCGGATTCGACCGCAAGAACCGGGTTTCGGGGCGGGCCGGGAGCCGGCCACGGTGCCGCGTCCCCCTTCCGAGATCCGTCCATGCCCTCGACACCCCTGCCCCGCGCCTTCACGCGCCTCGCTGCGGCGAACCTCGCCGCGCAATCCGCCGAGCAGATCGCGCTGGCGGCGATCCCGATCGTGGCGGTGCTCGGCCTTGGCGCGCGGGAGGGCGAGGCCGGCCTGCTCCAGACCGCCCTCACCCTGCCCTTCCTGGTCGCGGCGATCCCCGCGGGTCTGCTGGCCGACCGGCTGCCCCGCCGGGGCCTGATGGCGGGAGCCGAGCTGGTGCGGGCCGCGGCTCTGGCGACGATCCTGGTCCTGGCGGCCTCGGGCCAGGCCAGCTGGCCGCTGCTGGCCGGGCTCGGCTTCCTGTCGGCCTGCGGCACGGTGGTGTTCAGCGTCGCCGGACCCGCCCTGGTGCCGGCCCTGGTGCCGCCGGCGGGCCTTGCCGCCGCCAATGCCCGCATCGAGCTCGCCCGCACGGTCGCCTTCGCCGGCGGGCCGGCGCTTGGCGGCGCCCTCGTCGGCGGAACCGGGGCGGCACCGGCCTTCGGCGTGGCGGTGGCGCTCTCCCTGACGGCCGCTTTGGCGCTGATCGGCATCGCCGAGCCGCCGCGGCCGGCTGTGCCCCGCCGCCATCCGGGGCGCGAGATCCGCGAGGGCGCCGCCTTCGCGCTCCGGCACCCGCTGCTGCGCCCGGTCCTGGCGACCCAGGTGGTGTTCAACACCGCCTTCTTCCTGCTCCTCGCGGCCTTCGTGCCCTACGCCGCCCGTCACCTGACGCTCGACGCCACCGGCATCGGGGTGGTGCTGGGGCTCTACGGCTTCGGCATGATGGTGGGCGCGCTCCTCGCGCCGTCGATCCTGGGGCGCCTGCGCTTCGGCCACGTCGTCGGCATCGGGCCCCTCGCCGGCCTCGCCGCCTCCGCCACGGTGGCGCTGACGATCCCGCTGCCAAGCGCCGGCATCGCCGGGTTCGGGCTGTTCCTGCTCGGCGTCGGGCCGATCCTGTGGGTGATCAGCACCACGACCCTGCGTCAGGCCGTGACGCCGGCCGCCCTCCTCGGCCGGGTCTCGGGCCTCGCCGTGATGACCCAGGGCGCGCGGCCCCTCGGCGCCGCGCTGGCGGCGCTCGTCGGAGGGCTTGCCGGAGCCGAGGCCTGCCTCGTCCTGGCGGTCGGGATCTTCGCGCTCCAGGCTTTGCTGATCTGGACCTCGCCGGCGGTGCGGCTGGCGCGCCTGCCGGCGGGACCGCCTCACCACCCGGAGGAGTCGTCCTCCCCGTCGTCGCGCAGCCCGTCCAGCACGTCGAGGCAGCCCTGCAGGATGTAGGCGGCGGCGAGCTTGTCGACGAGTTCGCCGCGCCGGGCCCGGGAGGCGTCGGCCTCCAGCAGGGTCCGGGTGACGGCCGCCGTCGACAGGCGCTCGTCCCAGAACAGCACCGGCAGCGGCAGGATGGGTTTCAGGTTGCGCACGAAGGCGCGGGTGGATTGCACCCGCGGCCCCTCGCTGCCGTCCATGTTGAGCGGCAGCCCCACCACCAGGCCGCCGACGGCGTGCTTGGTGGCGATGGCCGAGAGCGCCGCGGCATCGGGGGTGAACTTGACCCGCTTGATCGTCTCCAGCGGCGAGGCGATCCGGCGCTGCACGTCGGAGAGAGCGAGGCCGATGGTCTTGGTGCCGAGGTCGAGCCCGAGCAGGCGGGCGCCGCCGCGCGACTCGGCCGCGAAGGCTTCGATCGTCTCCCGGTTCACGGCCGGCCTCCGCGCGTTAGGTAGGCCGTGCCGGCCCCGTCCGCCATCGCACATCGCCCCCGCATGCGGGCGCTCGGCCCCCTGTCCGCGACACCTCTTGGCCCGGAGATCATCCGATGCGCATCACCTGGTTCGGCCATTCCACCTTCCGCCTCGATTTCGGATCCTCCCACGTGTTGATCGATCCGTTCTTCAGCGGCAACCCGGCCTTCGAGGGCGACCGCAAGGCGGCGACCGAGGGGGCGACCCACATCCTGGTCACCCACGGCCACGGCGACCATGTCGGCGACACGGTCGAGATCGCCGCCGAGACCGGCGCCAGGGTCGTCACCAACTACGACCTGTGCATGTGGCTGGCCTCGAAGGGCGTGACGCAGTTCGAGCCGATGAACACCGGCGGCACCGTCGATGTCGGGGGGTTCAGGGTCAGCCTGGTGCGGGCCGACCACTCGGCCGGCATGAGCGAGGCGGGGGTCACGGTCCCGCTGGGGCTCCCGAACGGCGTGATCGTGCGCGCCGACGGCGAACCGACCGTCTACCACATGGGCGACACCGACATCTTCGGCGACATGGCGCTGATCCAGGAGATCTACCGCCCCGACGTGCTGATGGTGCCGATCGGCGACCGCTTCACCATGGGCGCCGACACCGCGGCGCTCGCCGTGACGCGGTTCTTCAAGCCGAAGGCCGTCATCCCCTGCCATTACGGCTCCTTCCCGATCGTCGATCCGAGCGCCGACCGCTTCGTCGCCGCCCTCGACGGCAGCGGCGTGCAGGTGATCGTGCCGCACAAGGGCACTGCCGTCACGGTGCAGTAGGACCGGCCGGCCGCCCTCCCCCGGGGGCGGCCGAAGCCGGCGGGGGCGGGCGCCCACGTTAAGGTTAACGAAAGGTTGACATGGCGAAGCGGGGCCGGCGGGATTAACGAAGCGTTAACCTGCCGTCTCCCGTGAACGAGGTCGCCGTGGCTGCCGTCATCCTTCCCTTCGCGCTCGCTGCCGGCCGTCAGGTGCAGGGCCCCGCCCCGCAGGATCCGGCCCCGCGCGACCACGGCTGGATGACCGTCGATCTCGACGGCGCGGTGAGCCCGCTGCGCGGCAAGCTGCCCGACGCGACCGGCCGCTTCCCCGGTCCGCCGGCTGCCCAGGCCCGGCGCGTGCCGGCCGAGGCCATCCTGGCGATCGGCCGCCGGATGCTCCGGTCCGCGCCGGCCGCGCAGGATCCGGCCCCGGCGCGCCCGCGGATGCCGCGCAAGCACAAGCTGATGCTGCTGACCGCGGCCGCCGTGCTCTATACCGGCGGCATGGAGGCGCGCCGGCACTTCAAGCCGCGGGCGGTGCTGATCGAGGTGCCGAGCACCCGGGCCAACGCCATCGCGGCTCTGCCGGTGCGGATGCCGGCGGCCTGACCGCCCCGCCCGTTGCGGCAGCGCGAAAGCCGGTGCTATAGCGCGCGGCGGCCGTGGCCCGGCTGCGGGCCGTGCCACGCCCGGTTTCCTGCCTGCCCGAACGGAGTGCTCATGTCGGTCGACGCCAAGACGGTCCGGCGCATCGCGCATCTGGCGCGGATCGCGGTCACCGACGACGAGGTGGCGCCGCTGCAGGACGAGCTGAACGCCATCCTGGCCTTCGTCGAGCAGCTCGACGCGGTCGACGTGTCCGGCATCGAGCCGATGACCTCGGTCACCCCGATGGCGATGAAAAGCCGCGAGGACGTGATCACCGATGGCGGCCATGCCCGCGAGATCGTGTTCAACGCGCCTCTGACCGAGGACCATTATTTCCTGGTGCCGAAGGTCGTCGAGTAATCGACCGAGACGACCCGCATCAAGGCACCCATGGCGGCCCACAGGCCCCGGCAGGAACCCAGGCCCCGCCAGGAGCCTATGCCCCGACAGGACGAGACGATCGTGAGCACCAAGCCGGCAGAGCTGACCGACCTCACCCTGGCGCAGGCCCGCGACGGCCTGCGGGCGAAGGACTTCTCCGCCCGCGAGCTGACCCAGGCCCATCTCGACGCGATCGAGAAGGCGCGGGTGCTGAACGCCTACCTGCTCGAGACGCCCGACCGGGCGCTCGCCATGGCCGAGGTCGCCGACCAGAAGCTCGCCGCCGGCGAGGCCCGCCCGCTCGAGGGCCTGCCGCTCGGCATCAAGGACCTGTTCTGCACCCACGGGGTCACCACCACGGCGGCCTCGAAGATCCTCGAAGGCTTCCAGCCGCACTACGAATCGACCGTCACCCACAACCTGTGGCGCGACGGCGCGGTGATGCTCGGCAAGCTGAACCTCGACGAGTTCGCCATGGGCTCGTCGAACGAGACCAGCGCCTACGGCCCGGTGATCTCGCCCTGGCGGCGCAAGGGTCCCGACGGAACGGGTGACGAGACCAAGCTGGTGCCCGGCGGCTCGTCGGGCGGCTCGGCCGCGGCGGTCGCGGCGCGCCTGTGCCTCGGGGCCACCGCCACCGACACCGGCGGCTCGATCCGCCAGCCGGCGGCCTTCACCGGCACCGTCGGCATCAAGCCGACCTATGGCCGCTGCTCGCGCTGGGGCACCGTCGCCTTCGCGTCGTCCCTCGACCAGGCCGGGCCGATCGCCCGCACGGTGCGCGACACCGCGATCCTGCTGACCTCGATGGCCGGCCACGACGACAAGGACACGACGTCCGTCAACCTGCCGGTGCCCGATTTCGAGGCGGCGGTGAACCGCGGCGTCAAGGGCCTGACCATCGGCATCCCGAAGGAGTACCGGGTCGAGGGCATGCCGGCCGAGATCGAGCGGCTGTGGCAGCAGGGCGCCGACTGGCTGCGCGATGCCGGCGCCAAGGTGGTCGAGGTCTCGCTGCCGCACACCCGGTACGCCCTGCCGGCCTACTACATCGTGGCGCCGGCCGAGGCGTCCTCGAACCTCGCCCGCTACGACGGCGTGCGCTACGGCCTGCGCGTGCCCGGCAAGGACATCGCCGGGATGTACGAGGCGACCCGCGCCGCCGGTTTCGGCCGCGAGGTCAAGCGCCGGATCATGATCGGCACCTACGTGCTGTCGGCCGGCTATTACGACGCCTATTACGTCCGGGCGCAGCAGATCCGCACCCTGATCAAGCGCGACTTCGAGCAGGTCTACGCCTCCGGCGTCGACGCGATCCTGACGCCCACCACCCCGTCCGCCGCCTTCGGTTTCGGCGAGAAGGCCAAGGCCGACCCGGTCGAGATGTACCTTCTCGACGTGTTCACCGTGACGGTGAACATGGCCGGCCTCCCCGGCCTCGCGGTGCCGGCCGGCCTCGACGCGCAGGGTCTGCCGCTTGGCCTCCAGCTGATCGGCCGTCCCTTCGACGAGGAGACGCTGTTCGCCGCGGGGCAGGTGATCGAGGACGCGGCCGGCCGCACCGCCCTGCCGCAGGCGTGGTGGGCGTGAACCACCCCACCGTCCCCTACTACCCGCCGGAAGTCTGGATCCTGGCGGCCTTCGATCCGGTGCTGATCGGGCTCGCGCTCTATCTCGGCTGGAAGGCGGACCAGTTCGGCAAGGTGGTGCTGGTCGCCATGATGGCGCTGGTCGCCTCGGTGCTGGTGTCGTGGGTTCTGACCGGGATCGGCGTGCCGTGGCCGGCCCCGATCGGGCGGGAACTCCCGACCTTCTTCCCCGTCCGCACCGCGGCGGCCCTCGCCTACGCGGTGATCGGCTACGCCGCCCGGCGGGTGATCGCGCCGCGCGCTTGACGCGCTTGACCGGCTGGCGCCGCCCTTCCTACTAGGCGCAACCGCTCCCCTCTCCCGCATGGGAGAGGGGGGAACCGCTTGAGAGACAGAAGACCCTCATGAACGCTCCCGTGAACCCCAAGAAGCTGATCAAGGGCGCGCTGGGCGACTGGGAGGTGGTGATCGGCATGGAGATCCATGCCCAGGTCACCAGCCGCTCGAAGCTGTTTTCCGGCGCGCCGACCGCCTTCGGGGCCGAGCCGAACGACAACGTCTCGCTGGTCGACGCCGCGATGCCCGGCATGCTGCCGGTGATCAACCGCGAATGCGTCGCGCAGGCGGTGCGCACGGGCCTCGGCCTCAAGGCGCAGATCAACCACCGCTCGGTGTTCGACCGGAAGAACTACTTCTACCCGGACCTGCCCCAGGGCTACCAGATCAGCCAGTACAAGAGCCCGATCGTCGGCGAGGGCGAGGTGCTGGTCGATCTCCCCGACGGCGAGAGCATCCGGGTCGGGATCGAGCGCCTGCACCTCGAGCAGGATGCCGGCAAGTCGCTGCACGACCAGCACCCGTCGATGAGCTTCGTCGACCTCAACCGGTCGGGCGTGGCGCTGATGGAGATCGTCTCGAAGCCGGACCTGCGCTCGTCGGAGGAGGCGAAAGCCTACGTGACGAAGCTGCGCACCATCCTGCGCTACCTCGGCACCTGCGACGGCGACATGGAGAAGGGGAACCTCCGCGCCGACGTGAACGTCTCGGTGCGCAAGGTCGGCGACCCCTTCGGCACCCGCTGCGAGATCAAGAACGTCAACTCGATCCGCTTCATCGGCCAGGCGATCGAGGTCGAGGCGCGGCGCCAGATCGCCATCATCGAGGATGGCGGCACGATCGACCAGGAGACCCGCCTGTTCGACCCGACCAAGGGCGAGACCCGCTCGATGCGCTCGAAGGAAGAGGCGCACGATTACCGCTACTTCCCCGACCCGGACCTGCTGCCGCTCGAATTCGACCAGGCCTTCGTCGATCGCCTCGCCGCCGGCCTGCCGGAGCTGCCCGACGCCAAGAAGGCCCGCTTCATCGAGTCCTACGGCCTGTCGCCCTACGACGCGACGGTGCTGGTGGCCGAGCGCGCCTCCGCCGACTACTACGAGGCGGTGGCCAAGGGCCGCGACGGCAAGATCGCGGCGAACTGGGTCATCAACGAGCTGTTCGGCCGCCTGAACAAGGAGGGCAAGAGCATCGAGGACAGCCCGGTCTCGGCGGCTCAGCTCGGCGCGATCGTCGATCTCATCGGCGACAACACCATCTCGGGCAAGATCGCCAAGGACGTGTTCGAGATCGTCTGGAGCGAGGGCGGCGAGCCGCGCCAGATCGTCGAGAGCCGGGGCCTGCGCCAGGTCACCGATACCGGCGCGATCGAGGCGGCGATCGATCAGATCATCGCGGCGAACCCCGACAAGGTCGAGCAGGCCAAGGCGAAGCCCACCCTGCTCGGCTGGTTCGTCGGCCAGACGATGAAGGCCACCGGCGGCAAGGCCAACCCGGCGGCGGTGAACGCGCTCCTGAAGGCGAAGCTCGGGATCGAGTGAGGGCGGAAGTCTTCCTTCTCCCCGTCGGGTGCAGGACTGTCGGGCAAAAGAAACAGCGCGGGCCTTCCCCCTCCCCCCTCTGCGGGGGAGGGTGGCGAACGAAGTGAGCCGGGAGAGGGGACGCCGCTTCCGGAGAGGTCACAACCGTGGTGACGGGCGCCCCCTGGATCAGCGCGCGCTGCCCCTCTCGGCGGGACTGCGTCCCGCTGCCCCGGCTCCGCTGGGCACCCTCCCCCCGACCTGGGCAAGTGGATAGGGACTTCGGGCAAGCCCGAGGTCCTTGGGGAGAGGAAGAACCAGCGCCTCTGTCTTGAGCCGAACTACTCCGCCGCCGCCAGCGCCGGGCGCCGGTCGGCCACGCCGTCGAGGGCAGCGGGGCGCGGGCCGCCGGTGGCCCAGTCGAGCAGTTCCACCGTGTGGACGATCGGGATCTCCGTGCCCTTCCCGATCTGGGTGGCGCAGCCGATATTGCCGGTGGCGATCACGTCGGGCCGCACGCGCTCGATATTGGCGACCTTGCGGGCGCGCAGGTGCGCGGCCAGCTCCGGCTGCAAAATGTTGTAGGTCCCGGCCGAGCCGCAGCAGATATGGCCCTCGGGCACGTCCTTCACGGTGAAGCCGGCGCGGGCGAGCAGCGCCTTCGGCTCGGTGCGCAGGCCCTGGCCGTGCTGCATCGAGCAGGCGGAGTGGTAGGCGACGACGAGGTCGGTCTCGACCACCGGCGCCGACAGGCCGAGGCCTGTCACGTACTCGGTCACGTCGCGGGCGATGGCCGACACCCGGGCGGCCTTCGCCGCATAGGCCGGGTCGTCGCGGAACATGAAGCCGTAATCCTTGATCGTGGTGCCGCAGCCGGACGCCGTGACCACGATGGCGTCCAGCCCCTCGCCGTCCATCTCGGCGATCCAGGCATCGATCGTGCGCCTGGCGAGCGCGTGCGACGAGTCCTCGTGGCCCATATGATGGGTGAGCGCACCGCAGCAGCCCTCCCCCTTGGCCTGAACCACCTCGACGCCGTGGCGGTTGAGCAGCCGGATCGCCGCCTCGTTGAAGTCCGGCCGCAGCACGCTCTGGGCGCAGCCGCGCAGCAGCGCCACCCGGCCGCGGCGCGGGCCGGCGGGCGGGAAACGGCCGGGCCTGTCATGGGCCGAGCGGGTCGGGAGCGCGCCGGGAGCGAGGTCGAGCATCGCGGCCAGCCGGTTGCCGACCTTCGGCATCTTCGCGGCAATGCCCCGGAACGGACGGCCGAGGGTGGCGCCGAGCAGCGCCAGGCGGAAGCGGTTCGGGTAGGGCAGCACGCGGGCCAGCACCGCCCGCAGGACACGGTCCTCCGCCGGGCGGGTATAGGTCTTCTCGATATGGGCGCGGGCATGGTCGACGAGGTGCATGTAATGCACCCCTGACGGGCAGGTGGTCATGCAGGACAGGCAGGACAGGCAGCGGTCGACGTGCTTGACCACCTCGGGGCTCGCCGGCTTCCCGCCCTCCAGCATGTCCTTGATCAGGTAGATGCGCCCGCGCGGCGAATCGAGCTCGTCGCCGAGCAGCAGGTAGGTCGGGCAGGTGGCGGTGCAGAAGCCGCAATGCACGCAGGTGCGCAGGATCTTCTCCGAGGCCGCCATGGCCGGGTCGGCGAGCTGCGCGGGGGTGAAACTGGTCTGCACGGCGGTTCCTCGGGACGGTTCTTTAGGGGGCGATTCTTCAGGGCCTTCGCGCCGTTTCTAGACCATTTTCAAGGTGGCGGGAGCGGCTTTCGCGACCGCCCCCCGCGCACGGTGCCGCATGGAGATCGGGCGACGGAACCGCCTCACGCGCTCCCGATCACGACCCCGGCGACGAGCACCATCACCCCGCCGAGCACCACCTGCAGGGCGGCGCGCCAGAACGGCGTCTCCATGTAGCGGGTGCGGATCGCCGAGATGGCGAGCAGCTCCACCGCCACCACCAGGGCGGCCAGCACGGTGGCGATGGCGAAGGCGTTCGGCCAGGCATCCGGCACCAGGTAGGGCAGCGTGTGGCCGAGGCCCCCGACCGCCGTCATCACCCCGCAGACGACGCCGCGCAGCCAGGGCGAGCCGCGGCCGGTGATGCTGCCGTCGTCGGACAGGGCCTCGGTGAAGCCCATGCTGATCCCGGCGCCGATCGAGGCCGCGAGGCCGACGAGGAAGGTCTGCCCGTTGTTGTGGGTGGCGAAGGCGGCGGCGAAGAGCGGCGCCAGGGTCGAGACCGAGCCGTCGATCAGCCCGGCGAGGCCCGGCTGGACGTAGCGCAGCACGAACAGGCGATGGGCGGCGCGGGCTTCCTCGGCGGCGGCGTCGCCGGTCTCCTGCTCGGCCGTCAGCGCCCCAGCCCGGCGGCCGTGGCCGCGCTCGATCTCGGCGAGCCGGACGAAGAGCTGGCGCACCCCGAGATCGCGGGTCAGCGCCGCCGCCCGCTCGTAGAAGCCCGCGGACCGCTCCTCCATCGCCTGCGCCTCCCGCCGCAGCCGGGCGGCATCGAGCCCCTGCCACCACACCGCCCGGCGCCGCGGGAAGCCCTTCACGTCCTCCCGCCGCAGCGGCGGCAGGTGCTCGCCGAAGCGCTCGCGATAGGCGGCGGTGAGATCGTCGCGGTGACCCTGCTCCTCGTCGGCCATGGCCTCGAACAGCCCGGCCGAGCCCGGCAGCTCGGCCCGCAGGCTTTCGGCGAAGCTGCGATAGATGCGCGAATCCTCCTCCTCGCTGGCGATGGCCAGCGCGAGCACCTCGCGCTCGGTGAGATCGGTCAGGGCTTTCACGGGCGGACTCCTGTTTGGAATGGCTCCAATTTATAGATTGGACTAATTCTAAACAAGGGCTGGCGCGGGGTTGCGGTGAGCGCAGGATTGCCGGCGCGCCGGGACCAGGGAGCGATCGCGCTGGACGGCCAAGGCCGGAGCCGGCATTCTCCAGAGACGAGGAGATAGATATTTTTTCCTATCTCACCGTCGTTGTTTGATATTGTGAATCGTGACAGCGACTTAGCTCGTAGAGGCTCCCCCGCCTACGCGGGGATGGACCCCCGTCGTGGCCGGGTCGGGGGCCGGCGCAGGCGGCTCCCCCGCCTACGCGGGGATGGACCCCCTTTATGTCGCCCGGCCCGCCTCCTCCTCGGGGCTCCCCCGCCTACGCGGGGATGGACCCGCGGCTTGCCGAAGCACGTCGTTCGGGCCCTGGGCTCCCCCGCCTACGCGGGGATGGACCCGCCGCCCTCGGGGTTGAGGGCGAGCAGATGCTGGCTCCCCCGCCTACGCGGGGATGGACCCGCGGCGCTCGGCGTCGGACAGGGTCAGGGCTCGGCTCCCCCGCCTACGCGGGGATGGACCCGGCTCGTCGCAGTAGAAGCAGGCAGCGCCGTCGGCTCCCCCGCCTACGCGGGGATGGACCCCCGTAAAAATACGGGGAGCCGATGTATTGGCCGGCTCCCCCGCCTACGCGGGGATGGACCCGTCGCGCAGCCCCCGCCGGTCTCGGCCGAAAAGGCTCCCCCGCCTACGCGGGGATGGACCCGCCGACGTGGCGACGATCTGCCCGGACTGGGAGGCTCCCCCGCCTACGCGGGGATGGACCGCGGCCGTTCGAGGGTGACGAGGGCTACAAGGAGGCTCCCCCGCCTACGCGGGGATGGACCCCCGGGCGACAGGGCGAGGGTCTGTTCGAGACTGGCTCCCCCGCCTACGCGGGGATGGACCCGGCTCGTCCCCGTTACGGTCACCGGCACCGGCGGCTCCCCCGCCTACGCGGGGATGGACCCCCTATCGCTCGCCGTCGCGGCGTTGTGGCACCGGCTCCCCCGCCTACGCGGGGATGGACCCTCAAAATGGTCTGTCCAGGGGTCCGCATAGACGGCTCCCCCGCCTACGCGGGGATGGACACCTCCTCGGATGACGCTTCGTGCCTGCGCGAGCGGCTCCCCCGCCTACGCGGGGATGGACCCTCGGGCAGTGCTACGCGTCCGGCAACAGCGGTGGCTCCCCCGCCTACGCGGGGATGGACCCGGGGCGACCTCGTCCAGGTACCAGGCGACCGAGGCTCCCCCGCCCAAGCGGGAATGGACCCACGCCCGGGTTCGGCGTCTCGGTCGTCAAGGCGTCTCCCCCGCCCAAGCGGGGACCGGCAAGGCCCCCTCCCGCGTGCGGCACCGCACGTCCCCACCGGCCGCTACAACCTGCCGGCGGTTGCCTCGCGGGCCCGAACGGAGCATGACGGCGCCCGGATTCGCGGGGGGCCTCGCGCCCTGTCCGGGGCGGAATCGGCGCGTCCCTCGCGAGAGCGTCCCCGCCACGAAGTGCCCGCATGAGCGCCGTCACCCGCATCGCCCGCAGCCGGGCCGCCCAGGAGAGCCTCGGCTTCCTCGGCGCGAGCTACCTCTCGCTGGTGCGGCGCACCAACCGCTTCAGCCTCGATCCGCCGGAGGCCTATGACTGGCTGTCGCCGCTGCGGCCGTTCATCATCGGCATGTGGCACGGCCAGCACCTGATGGTGCCGTTCGTGCGCCGGCCGCAGGACCGGGCCGCCACCATGGTGTCCCGCTCGGTCGATGGCGGGGTGAACACCGCGGTGCTCGAACGCATGGGCGTGCGGGTGATCCGCGGCTCCGGGGCCCGGCGCGCCAGCGACATGTGGGCGAAGGGCGGGGTAGCGGCCCTGCGCGGCTGCCTCAAGGCGCTGGAGGACGGCGAATCGGTGGCGTTCAGCGCCGACGTGCCGAAGGTGTCGCGGCGCTGCGGCGAGGGCATCGTGATGCTGGCCCGGCTCTCCGGCCGCCCGGTCGTGCCGACCGCCGTGGTGACGAGCCGCTATCTCCAGTTCGACAGCTGGGACCGGGCGAGCCTCGGCCTGCCCTTCGGCCGCGGCGTGATGGCCTTCGGCGCACCGATCACGGTGCCCCGCGACCTCGACGCGGACGGGATCGAGGCGGCGCGCCTGCGCATCGAGACCGACCTCAACGCCGTGCATGCCCGAGCCTTCGCGCAGGTCGGCCGGGTCGATCCGGTGCATACCCGCAGGGAGACGACCGCCCGATGAGGCACGAGGGCGTTCCGGCGCTGCTGCGCGCCTACCATTACGGGCTGATCGCCGGCGAGCCGGCTTTGGCCGGCCTGCTGGCCTGGCGCCGTCGGCGCGGCAAGGAGGATCCGGTCCGCCTGCCCGAGCGCACCGGGCGGCCGGGCCGGCCGCGCCCCGCGGGTCCCCTGGTCTGGGCCCACGGCGCCAGCATCGGCGAGGCGCTGTCGCTCCTCGGCCTCGTCGAGCGCCTGACCGGGCGCGGCTTCACGGTGCTCGTCACCTCCGGCACCCGCACCTCGGCGGAGCTGCTGGCGCGGCGCCTGCCCCGCGGCGCCCTGCACCAGTTCGCGCCCCTCGACGCGCCGCGCTACGTCGCGCGCTTCCTCGACCATTGGCGGCCGGACCTCGCGCTGGTCGCCGAATCGGAATTGTGGCCCAACACCATCCTGGCGCTGCACGCGCGCGGCGTGCCGCTGATCCTGGTCAACGGGCGGATGTCGGAGCGCTCGGCCCGCGGCTGGGCGCGCACCCCCGCGGTGGCCCGGGCGATCCTGTCGCGCGTCGCCCTCTGCCTCGCCCAGAGCCAGGAGGAGGCGGAGCGCTTCGCCCGCCTCGGCGCGCCGCGGGTCGTGGCCGGCGGCAACCTGAAATTCGACGCCGGCCCGCCGCCGGCGGATCCCGAGCAGCTGCGCCAGGTCGCCGGGGTGATCGGCGACCGCCCGGTCTGGCTCGCCGCCTCGACCCATCCGGGCGAGGAGGCGGCGGCGACGGCCGCCCACAAGGCGCTGGCACGCCGGCATCCGGGTCTGCTCACCATCGTGGTGCCGCGCCATCCCGAGCGCGGTCCTCTCGTCGCCGCCGACGCCACCGCGGCGGGCCTCCGGGTCGGGCGCCGGTCGGCGGGCGGCCAGCCGCACGACAAGGTCGATCTCTACGTCGCCGACACGGTGGGCGAGCTCGGCCTGTTCTACCGCCTGTGCCCGCTCGTCTTCGTCGGCGGCTCGCTCGCCCGCCACGGCGGCCAGAACCCGATCGAGCCGGCCCGCCTCGGCGCCGCGATCCTGTACGGCCCGCACGTGCGCAACTTCGCCCCGGTCTACGCCGCCCTCGCGCGCGCCGGCGGCGCCCGCGCGGTGCGGGACGGGCAGGAGCTGACCGCCGCCCTCGACGAGTTCCTGGGCGATGCCGCCGGCCGTCAGGCGCTGGCCCGCGCCGGCCATGAGGCGATCGCGTCCGCCGGCGGCGCCACCGACCGGGCGATGGCCGCCCTCGAACCCTTCATCTGCCAATTGAAGATCGCCGGGCGGTTCGCCTCGTGAGGGCGCCGGGCTTCTGGTGGCACGAGGCACCGACGCCGGCCGCCCGGCTGCTCGCCCCCGTCGCGGCCGTCTACGGCGCGCTCGCCGCCCGCCGGATGGTAAGGCCCGGGGCGGCGGCGCCCTGCCCGGTGGTCTGCATCGGCAATCTCACCCTCGGCGGCGCCGGCAAGACCCCGACCGCTCTCGCGGTGGCGGCGCTGCTGCGCGACCTCGGCCGGCGCCCGGCTTTCCTCAGCCGGGGCTATGGCGGGCGCCTGCCCGGCCCGGTGCGGGTCGATCCGGCGCGCCACGGCGCGGGCGATGTCGGCGACGAGCCGCTGCTCCTCGCCCGCGCCGGCCCGGCGATCGTCGCCCGCGACCGGATGGCGGGGGCCGCGGCCTGCCGGGAGGCCGGCGCCGACGTGGTGGTGATGGATGACGGGTTGCAGAACCCGAGCCTCGTCAAGGACCTGGCGCTGGCGGTGTTCGACGGCGCGGTCGGGATCGGCAACGGGCTTGTCGTTCCGGCGGGTCCCCTGCGGGCCCCGGCCGAGATGCAATGGCCGCGGATCCACGCCGCCCTGGTGATCGGCGAGGGCGCACCCGGCGCGCGGATCCTGGCGGAGGCGCGGCGGCGAGGGCTGCCGGCCCTGGGCGGGCGGCTGGTGCCCGCCCCGGAGGCCGCCGCATCCCTGCGCGGCCGCCGGATCCTGGCCTTCGCGGGGATCGGCCGGCCACAGAAATTCTTCGCGACCCTGCGCGACCTCGGGGCCGACCTGCGCGAGACCCGCGCCTTTCCCGACCACCACGCCTTCACGGCGGCGGAGGCCGAGAGCCTGGCGGCGGAGGCGGCGCGCCGGGATCTCATGCTGGTGACGACCGAGAAGGACCGGGTGCGGCTCCCCGCCGGCATGCCGGTCGCGACGCTGCCGGTGGTGCTGGCGCTCGACGGGGCGGAGATTCTGGTGGAACGGCTACGGCGCCTGTGACGCCGCCCGCAGGCGCACCATCACGGCGTCGGGATCGGCATAGGCCTCCTGGCGCTCGACGCTCCAGTAGCGCAGGGCGTCGAGGGGGATCTCGACCCCGGTCACGGCGCAGCGCACGAACCGGCCCGGCCGCACCACCCGCAGGTTGCTGTCGCCGTACTCGACCACGGCCTCGCCGGACCCGCCGCGCTCGAACCGTCCCAGCATCGCGTCATTCCTCTCAACGGCCCATCCGAGGCGGCATGTCCGAGGGTTTAGGGCGCCGGCGCCGGCTTGTCGACGGGCTCGACGGGGGACGCGCGCGGGGCCATGATCGCGGCCCCGACCATCGCGCTCCCGAGAGCGAGCAAGGGCCGAGAATGGACCCGATTGAGACCCTGTTCTCCGCCGCCCGCGCGGCGCAAGGCCGGGCGCACGCGCCCTATTCGCGCTTCCGCGTCGGCGCGGCGATCCGCGACGAGGCGGGCGCGGTGCATGCCGGCTGCAACGTCGAGAACGCCGCCTACCCGGTCGGCACCTGCGCCGAGGCCGGCGCGATCGCCGCGATGATCGCGCAGGGCGGCCGGCGCATCGCCGCCATCCTGGTGCTGGGCGACGGCGCGGCGCTCGTCACGCCCTGCGGCGCCTGCCGCCAGCGCATCCGCGAATTCGCCGGGCCCGACACCCCGATCCACGTCGCCGGCCCGGAGGGGCTGCGCCGGACCTTCACCCTCGACGAGCTCTTGCCCGCCTCGTTCGGGCCGGACAATCTCGCGTGAGCGCGCCCGACGATCCGCGCGTGGCGGAGGCCGCCGCCTTCCTGCGGGCGCGCGGCCTCGCCGGCGGGTACAGGCTCGCCCTCGTCACCGGGACCGGGCTCGGATCCCTCGCCGAGCGGCTGACCGGCACGATCGTCCTGCCCTACGGCGAGATCCCGCACTTTCCGGCATCCGGGGTGTCGGGCCATGCCGGGCGGCTGGTGGCGGGGACCTTGAGCGGGGAACGGGTGCTGCTGTTCCAGGGACGCGCTCATCCCTACGAGCACGGCGACGCCGCGGTGATGCGGGTGCCGGTCGGCGTGGTGGCGGCCTTGGGCGCGCCGCCGCTCCTCCTCACCAACGCGGCGGGCTCGCTCCTGCCCGGGGCCGGGCCCGGCAGCCTCGCGCTGATCACTGACCACATCAACCTGTCGGGACTGAACCCGCTCTACGGCGAGCCGTCCGACACCCGCTTCGTGCCGATGGTCGAGGCCTACGATCCGGCCTTGCGGGCGGCGCTGACGGCGGCGGCGGCGGAGAGCGCCATCACGCTGCATGCCGGCGTCTATGCCTGGTTCTCCGGCCCGAGCTTCGAGACCCCGGCCGAAATCCGCATGGCGAAGACCCTGGGCGCCGACCTCGTCGGCATGTCGACGGCACCCGAGGTGATCCTGGCACGGTTCTTCGGCCTGCGGGTCGCCGCACTCTCGCTGGTGACCAACTACGCCGCCGGTTTCGAGTCCGGCGCCCCGCATCACGCGGAGACCAAGCGGGTGGCGGCGCAGGCGGCCGACGATGTCGGGCGCCTCGTCGCGGCACTCCTCGCCCGCGATCTCTGACCTCTGTCTCCAGGACGCACCATGACGCTGCTGCCGCAGGAACTGATCCGACTCAAGCGCGACGGCCACGCCCTGCCTCCGGAGGCGATCGAGGCCTTCATCGCCGGGCTGACCGAGGACCGGGTCACCGAGGGACAGGCGGCGGCCTTCGCGATGGCGGTGTTCTTCCGCGGCCTTTCGCTGCCCGAGCGCGTCGCGCTCACCCGGGCGATGACGCGCTCGGGCACGGTGCTGACCTGGGACCTGCCCGGGCCGGTCCTCGACAAGCACTCGACCGGCGGCGTCGGCGACACGGTGAGCCTCCCCCTCGCCCCGATGGTCGCGGCCTGCGGCGGCTACGTGCCGATGATCTCGGGACGCGGCCTCGGCCATACCGGCGGCACCCTCGACAAGCTCGACAGCGTCCCGGGCTACACCACGGCCCCGGATCTCGACCTGTTCCGGTGCGTCACCCGCGAGGCCGGCTGCGCGGTGATCGGCCAGACCCCGGACCTCGCCCCGGCCGACCGCCGGCTCTACGCCATCCGCGATGTCACAGGCACGGTGGAATCCCTCGACCTGATCACCGCCTCGATCCTGTCGAAGAAGCTCGCCGCCGGGCTCCAGGGCCTGGTGATGGACGTGAAGGCGGGCTCGGGGGCCTTCATGGCGCGCACCGAGGAGGCGCGCGGCCTCGCCGAGAGCCTGGTCACGGTGGCGAACGGCGCCGGCCTGCCGACCCGGGCGCTCCTCACCGACATGGACCAGCCCCTGGCCTCGGCCGCCGGCAACGCCGTCGAGGTCGCCTACGCCCTCGACTACCTCGCCGGGCGCCGGCGCGAGCCGCGCTTCCACGCCGTCACCCTGGCACTCGGCGCCGAGATGCTGGTGCTGGGGGGCTTGAGCCCCGACACGATCGAGGCCACCGCCCGCCTGGAGGAGGCCCTGACCTCCGGCCGTGCCGCGGAGGTCTTCGCCCGCATGACGGCCGCCCTCGGCGGGCCCGCCGACCTGATCGAGCATCCCGAACGCCACCTGCCGCGGGCGCCGGTGATCCGTCCGGTTCACGCTCCCGAGGCGGGCCGGGTCACCTCCATTGCGACTCGGGACGTCGGCGTCGCGGTGATCGGCCTCGGCGGCGGCCGCACGCGCCCGCAGGACGCGATCGACCACGCCGTCGGCCTCACCGGGCTGGCCGGGGTCGGCGACGAGGTGGGGCCGGAGCGGCCGCTGGCCTGGGTGCATGCCCGCAGCGAAGCGGAGGCCGCGCGGGCGGAGGCCGCGATCGTGGCGGCCTACTCGATCGGGGGGCACGCGGCGGCGGAACGGCAGGTGATCCTCGAACGGGTCGGGTAGCGATCTGCGCGTACGGGGAAGATGGTTGGATCTGCATCGGGACCCGTGCCCCGCACCGTCGTTCTTTCACGGATGACGTTTTGTCCGTCCGGCACAGGACGATGCCGATGAGCGTCGACTTTCGATGCTCGCGCGGGTCCCCTCTCCCGAGGGGAAAGGGGGCCCTATCCAGAAATTGCTCCGCGAATCCGGGGACGTGGCAGCGGCTATCATACCGTCGCGCCTTCGAACAGATCTGTTCGAAAGCGCAAGGCAAGCCCGAACGGGCGTCGGCGCTGATGCGCCGGACGCCTTGGCATCGACGTGTCGATGCCAGGGCGCGGGGGTATTATTGAGGCCAGGCGTCGGACCGGCGGTCATCCGACGTCACCTGCCAGCCGCCCCCGAAGAGCGGGGATCTCCCCTCACCCCCCAATTTCGATCCGCGCCTCGACCCCGAGCAGCCGCCCGAGCCCGCGCAGCCGGTTCGACAACCGGTCGCTGGCGAGGTCCTTCAGGTCGTGCGGCAGGGTGAGAACGATCGCGCCGTCGCGCATCGCCAGCGGCGTGCGCGGCAGGATACCCGCCATCGCCACCGAGACCGGAAAAGCGACGCGCAGCACTGCGCCGAGCAGCCGCGCCTGCTCGAACAAGCGCGGACCGGCGAGCTGGCGCAGGAGCGGGCTCGCCTTTTCGGGGGCGACGCCCTCGTGGCGGAAGAACACCGCCACGGCGAGGTAGGCCCGGCCCGGATGGTCGATGCCGACGAAGGAGGCGTGGGCGATGACGTTGAGGCTCTGCTCGCCGCGATAATCCGGATGGGTGCGCCAGCCGACATCGGCGAGGAGACAGGCGGCGTGGCGCAGCCGGCGCTCGTCGGCGGTTTCCGGGGTCGACAGGCTCGCCATGAAGGCGTCGGTCCAGGCCTGCAATTCGGGGCCGTGGCCCGGGCTGCGGCAGCGCAGGCGGTTGAGCTCGTCGGCCGCCAGCAGCAGCGGGTCGCGGGCACGGGCGGCGGCGTCGAGCTTCTCGAACAGCAGGCCCTCGCGCACGCCGGTGGCCGACACCGCGATCTCGCGCGGGCGGCCCGACCGGATCACCTCCTCCAGCACCACCGCCCCGTAAGCCAGCAGCGGCCGGCGCGCCTCGGACACGCTCTCGACCGCGGCGAGCGTCGCGGCGTCGGATTGCTCGACGACTTGGAGGAACGACAATTCGTCGTTGGGCTCGATGGTGTAGCCGTGCATCACGTGCAGGCGGTAGTCGCGCGCCGCCTGGTGCAGGCGGGCCAGCGCCCGCCAGGTGCCGCCGACGGCGTAGAAGGTACGGCCCTTCAACGTGTCGAGCTGCGGGCCGGCCTTCTTGAGGGCTTCCGCAGCGAGCTTGCGGGCTTTCTTCAGCGAGCCACCGCTGAGGTCCTGGAGCGCCAGCCCGCCGAGCGGCATGGTCACGCCGCTGCCGATCGCCGAGCCGCGCACGTCGACGAGTTCGAGGCTACCGCCGCCGAGATCGCCCACCACGCCGTCCGGCGCGTGGAACCCCGAGATGACGCCGTAGGCCGACAGCTCCGCCTCGCGCCGGCCGGAGAGCAGCTCGATCGGGTGGCCGCAGGCGGCGTCGGCCGCCTCGAGGAAGGCCGGGCCGTTCTCGGCGTCGCGGGCGGCGGCGGTGGCGAGGACGAAGACCTGGCCGACATGCATCGTCTCGCACAGGACCCGGAACCGGGCCAGCGCCTGGAGCGCCCGGCGCACCGCCTCCTCGTTGAGGCGGCCGGTGGTGAGCACGTTGCGGCCCAAGCCGCACAGGACCTTCTCGTTGTAGAGCGGCGTCGGCGCCCGGCCGATGCCCGAATAGGCGACCAGCCTGACGGAGTTCGAGCCGATGTCGATGATGGCGACGGGAGCGCCGGGCTCGATCCGGGCGAGCGCGGCTTCGTTCAGGGCGGTCTGATCCAGGCCCATCCAGGTCCTCATGACGGGAGCGCCGCCCGACGAAAGGCCCCGGGACCGGCCCGGACCGCCGCGTCAGGCGCGCTGGGCGCGCCGGCTGAGCGCGCGCGGACTCGATTTCTTCGATGCCTTCCCGCGCCCCGACAGGCTCGGGTTGGTCATGAAATACTTGTGCGCGTTGAAGGGTTCCTCGCCCACGGCGGGCTCGATCCGCTCGCTCGCACCGGAGGCCAGTACACGCCAGCTCTGCTGGTTGTCGAGGAGATTCGCCATCATGATCTGGTCGAGCACCTGCTGGTGCACCGTCGGGTTGAGGATCGGCAGCATCGCCTCCACCCTGCGGTCGAGGTTGCGGCTCATCAGGTCCGCCGAGGCGATGTAGACCCGGGCCTTGGGGTGCGGCAGCCCGGCGCCGTTGCCGAAGGCGTAGACCCGGCCGTGCTCGAGGAAGCGCCCGACGATCGACTTGACCCGGATGTTCTCCGACAGGCCCGGTACCCCGGGCCGCAGGCAGCAGATGCCGCGCACGATGCAGTCGATCGGCACGCCGGCCTCGCTGGCATCGTAGAGCGCGTCGATGATCTGGGTGTCGACGAGCGAGTTGCACTTGATCCAGATCGCCGCCGGCCGCCCGGCCTTCGCATGGGCGATCTCCTCGGCGATGTGCTCCAGGAGCCGCGCCTTGAGGGTCAGCGGCGAGACTGCCATCCGCTCCAGCTCCGCCGGCTCGGCATAGCCGGTGATGAAGTTGAAGATCCGCGAGACGTCGCGGCCGATCACCGGGTCGGCGGTGAAGAACGACAGGTCGGTGTAGATCCTGGCGGTGATCGGGTGGTAGTTGCCGGTGCCGACGTGGCAGTAGCTCACCAGGCGGTCGCCCTCGCGGCGCACCACCATCGAGAGCTTGGCGTGGGTCTTCAGCTCGATGAAGCCGAACACCACCTGCGCGCCGGCCTTCTCGAGGTTGCGGGCCCAGCGGATGTTGGCCTCCTCGTCGAAGCGCGCCTTCAGCTCGACGAGGGCCGTGACGGACTTGCCGGCCTCCGCCGCCTCGGCGAGCGCCGCGACGATCGGCGAGTTCGACGAGGTGCGGTAGAGCGTCTGCTTGATCGCCACCACGTTCGGGTCGCGGGCGGCCTGGGACAGGAACTGCACCACCGCATCGAACGACTCGTAGGGGTGGTGGACGATGAAGTCCTTCTGGCGGATCGCCGCGAAGCAATCGCCGCCGCTCTCGCGGATGCGCTCGGGGAAGCGCGGGTTGTAGGGCTTGAACTTGAGGTCCGGCCGGTCGATGCCGACGATCTGGGACAACTCGTTGAGGGCGAGCATCCCCTCGACGAGGAAGATCGCATCGACGGAGATCTCGAGCTCGTCGGCGACGAAGTTGCGCAGGTCCTCCGGCATGCCGGCATCGACCTCGAGCCGGATCACCACGCCGCGGCGGCGCTGCTTGAGCGCCGTCTCGAAGTGGCGCACCAGATCCTCGGCCTCCTCCTCGATCTCGAGGTCGGAATCGCGCACCACCCGGAAGCTGCCCTGGCCCTTGACGAGGTAGCCCGGGAACAGCCGGCTCGTGAACAGCACGATCACCTGCTCGATGGCGATGAACCGGGCGGTGCCGCTGCCGGTCGGATCGGGCAGGCGCACGAAGCGGTCGATGATCGAGGGCAGGCGAATCAGCGCGCGCAGCACCCGCGCGTCGCGCGGCCGCACCAGGGTGAGCGCGATGGTCGAGCCGAGATTCGGGATGAACGGGAACGGGTGCGCCGGATCGATGGCGAGCGGGGTCAGGACCGGGAAGATGTGCTGGAGGAAGTAGTCCTCGAGCCAGGCCGCCTCCTCGGCGGTGAGGTCCATCGCCTCGACGAGATCGATGGCGTGCTCGTGCAGGAACTCGCGCAGCTCGCGCCAGCGCCGCTGCTGGTCGCGGGCGAGGCCCGACACCTCGGCGTCGATGCGGGCGAGCTGCTCGGCCGGCGAGAGGCCGTCGGCGGAGGGCGCGGTGAGCCCGGCCCGGACCTGGTCGTGCAGGCCGGCGACCCGCACCATGAAGAACTCGTCGAGGTTGTTGGCCGAGATCGACAGGAAGCGCAGCTGCTCCAGCAGCGGGTGTCCGGTGTTCGAGGCCTCCTCCAGCACCCGGCGGTTGAACTGCAGCCAGGACAATTCACGGTTCACGAAACGGCCGGGTTCGTGGCGCAGGGCCCGGCCGGCCTCCACCGCCTCGGCCTTGGCCCGGCGGGCCGCCGCCTGCGCGGCCTCGGCCTCGTCGGCGGCGCGCACCGCCTCGGGAGTCGCGAGCCCCTCGGTCGCGTCGTGACGGGCACCCTCGGCCACGGGCGTCGCCTCGGTCTCGTCGAGGACCGGGATGGCACTGGCTCCGGCAGCGGTGTCCGACACGTTTGCTCCTCCTTGGATCGACGCCGGGTCAGGGCTTGCAGCCCTCCCCGGTGACAGGACAGTTTGACATTTGCATGAAGGCCGGCGGCACCCCGCCCACTTCGCCCTGCGGACCCGTCGGGCAGGACTTAGTGCAGCGCCCGGCGAAGGGGATACCGGACCGCCTCGGAAAATCCGGCAAAATCAAAGACCTAGAGCAGCGTCCGGTGGCACGGGCGAGCGAAGGACGGCCTAACCCTCGTCGTCCGGCTCCTCCCCGCCCTCGTCGTCGCGCCCATCCTCCTCGCCGCCTTCCAGGGCCGCGAGCGTGGCGAGCGCCAGCGGCCGGGTGATGCGTCGGCGCCGGCTCAACCCCTCGCGGTCGAGGAGCGCCACCACGTCGCGGGCGCGCGCCAGCGACCGGTCGAGGCGCAGGGTCAGCGCGTCGACCACGCTGGTATCGACGACGAGCTGGCGATCGAGGAACAGCTTCACCAGCACGACCTTGAGCAGCGCCTCGTCCGGCGGCCCGAGGCTCACGCCGGGCGCGAGGCGCAGGCGCGAGCGCAGATCCGGCGTCGCGAGGCCCCAGGCCTCGACCGGGCCGGAGCCCGTCACCACGACGCTGAGGCCCCGCTCGCGCACGAGGTTGAGGAGATGGAACAGGGCCTTCTCGTCGCGGCCCTCCGCCCGGTCGGCATCCTCGATCACCAGGGCGTCGGCGTGCGCGAGGTCCGGTACCGCCTCCGCCGTCACCGCAGCGACCGGCACCGTGAGGGCGCCGGACCGCTCGGCGAAGATCGCCGCGAGGTGAGTCTTGCCGCTGCCCGGCGGGCCGGTGAGCACCAGCACCCGGTCCGGCCAGTCGGGCCAGGCCTCGATGCGGGCATACGCCCCCTCGTTGGAGGGGCTGACCAGGAAGTCCTCGAGGCCGTAGCGCGGGGCGACGGGCAGGTCGAGGGCGAGCTGTCGCGGCTGGTCGGACATGCGGGGCGCGGGGTCTCTGAGCGGTCAGGGCTTCGATATGGCGGGCGGCACGGCTTTCGCCACCACCGGCTTGGCCACCACCACCGCCGCGTCGGCGCCGAGGATCGGCGTCCCGTCGTGGTAGAGCCGGCTCTCCAGGTAGCGCTTCACCCCGAACCGGGCGATCACGCCGAGGGCCGCCGCCACCGGCACCGCCAGCAGCAGGCCGAGGAAACCGAACAGCGAGCCGAAGGCCAGGAGCGCGAACATCAGCCAGACCGGGTGCAGCCGCACCGCGTCGCCGACGAGCTTGGGCTGGAGCACGTTGCCTTCCAGGAACTGCCCGACCAGGAACACCCCGACCGTCAGCACCACCGAGACCCAGTCGGGCCAGAACTGCACCAGGGCGACGCCGGTCGAGAGCAGGAAGCCAGTGAGCGAGCCGACATAGGGGATGAAGGTGAGGAAACCGGCCATCAGGCCGATCAGCACGCCGAAATTCAGCCCGACCAGCCACAGGCCGACGGCGTAGAACGTGCCGAGGATCAGGCAGACCAGGCTCTGGCCGCGGATGAAGGCGGTGATGGCGCCGTCGATGTCGCGGGCGAGCATCCGGGCGGTGTCGCGATGGCGCGGCGGCACCCAGCGGTCGAGGGTGGCGATCATCCGGTCCCAATCGACCAGCAGGTAGAACGCCACCACGGGCGTCACCACGAGCAGCGAGACAATGCCGACGACCGCCTGGCTCCCCGACCACAGCGAGCGCAGGAAGCCGAGGATCCAGGCCACCGCCTGGCCCATCAGGTTGCCGACGGAGGATTGCAGCTCCTGGAGCGCCCCGTGCCCGCCGGCCCGCTCGATCAGGGGCCCAGCCCGCTCGACGATGATCGCCTGGAGCTTCGCGATCATCGCCGGCAGCGAGGCGACGAGGGCCGCGACCTGGTTCGCCGCGAGCGGCACCACCAGGATCAGGACGAGGATCAACCCGAACAGGAACACCGCCAGGATGATCAGCGTCGCGGTGAGCCGCCCGAGCCCGAGGCGCTCCAGCCGGTCCGCGACCGGATCGAGGGCGTAGGCCAGCGCCGCGCCGGCGACGAAGGGCAGGAGCACGTCGCGCAGCTGGTAGAGCAGGAAGACCAGCACGGCGAGGACGGCCAGGGTGAGGGCCGCCCGGCGTTGGATCGGCATCGCGGTTCGAGCCCGTCGCACGCGCGAATCCGTCGCGCCCCGGCGGCTCCGAGATGGAAGCGGGGCGCCGCAGGGTCAAGTCCGGCTTGGCCGGTGCGGTTCGTGCGGATCCGACGGGACATCGGCGAAGTCCTGGAGCGCCTGCCCGACCCGCCCTGGCAAGTTCGACATGCTCCTCGTCATGCCGAGGCCGCGAACGCGGAACCCGGGATCCGGAACGGCAAGTCGTCCACGAGAGAACGGATGTCGACCCGCTTCGTTCTCTGACACCTGCGCATCGGGATTCCGGGCGGCACGACGCAGCCCCGCAACGACGAGGCGGGTGTCATGGTCGCCGGTCGACGCAGGCGCTCCCCGGAGGTCGCACACCCGAGCCCGGTTGAAGAACCATCAAGGTAAATCCCGGATTGCCGCATTCCTGGCGATTCGACGGGCCGCCTCTGCCCCGTTCTTTACGTCTCCCTGCGAGCCTCGGGCGGCTTCGTGGAGTCCGTCGATGTCCGCCCGCCCCAACACCGAACCCGTCCTCTCGGTCCGGCCGGACGATCCGGTGCGCCCGCGCGCCGCGTCCGAATCCGGGCGGCTCGCCTGGGTCGACGTCGCCAAGGGCATCTGCATCATCCTGGTGGTGATGATGCACTCCACCCTCGGGGTCGGCGAGGCGATGGGGGGCGAGGGCTTCATGCACCACGTCGTCGAGTTCGCCAAACCGTTCCGGATCCCGGACTTCTTCCTCCTGTCGGGCCTGTTCCTCGGTCGCGTGGTCGACCGCGACTGGCGGCTCTTCGCCGACCGGCGCATCGTCCACTTCGCCTATTTCTACCTGCTGTGGCTGGTGCTCCAGTCTGCGGTGAAATACGCCCAGATCACCGAGGGCGCGGGCCCGGGCGCCTTCCTGGCCCACCTCGCCTACGGTCTCGTCGAGCCGTACTCGACCCTGTGGTTCATCTACCTGCTGGCGGTGTTCTCGGTCGCCGTGAAGCTCCTGCGGCGGGTGCCCGGCCCGGTGCTGCTGATCGGCGCGGCGCTCCTTCAGCTCGCGCCGATCCATACCGGGTCGACCCTGATCGACGAGTTCTGCGAGCGCTTCGTCTATTTCGTCGCCGGGTATCTGTTCGCCGCCCGCATCTTCGCCCTCGCCGACCTGGTCCGGGCGAGGACCGGTCCGGCGCTCCTCGGGTTGGCGCTCTGGGCGGTGATCGAGACCGTGTTCACCGTCCTGCCCTCCGGTATCCCGTCGCGCCCCAATCTCGCGAGCCTGCCGGGCGTGAGCCTGGTGCTCGGGGCCGCCGGGGCGCTCGCCATCGTGGCGAGCGCCGCCCTGCTGACCAAGGCGGGCGGGCCGATCACCGCCGCGTTGCGGGCCTGCGGCGAGCGCTCGATCGTGATCTACCTTGCCTTCTTCCTGCCGATGGCCGGCCTGCGCACCGTGCTGATCCGCAGCGGACTCATCGACGACATCGGGCTGATCTCGCTCTTCGTGACGCTGGCCGCGGTCGCCGTTCCCCTCGCCATCGAGCGGCTGGTCCGCCACACCCCGGCGCGGTTCCTGTTCCGCCGCCCGGCCGCCTTCCACCTCGTCGGCGAAGAGCGGCAGGAGGCGCGGGGCCTCGCCCCCGCGCGCACGGCCTGAGGCCTCAGCGCTTCGCCCCGGCCCTCGGCCGGACCACCCGGTCGAGGAAGTTCGCGATCTCGCGCCGGCGCCGCTCCGGCACCAGCACCTCGGCGGTGACGCCGAGGCGCCAGGCGAGATCGGGCCGCCCCTGCGGGTCGTGATGCAGGTCGCGCAAGGCATCGGCATAGGCGTGGAGCGCCGCCTCGTCGCCGCAGAAACCGGCCTCGACCACGCCCCCGGCGGAGAGCCGCAGCATCGCCGCCACCTCGTCGAGGTCGAGCTCGGGGTGGTACTGCGTGCCCCAGAAGACCCCGTCGCCGAGCCGGATCTCGATCGCCTGGACGTCGAGGCGGTCGTTGCCGGCGAGCACCGTGGAACCCGGCGGCGGGTCGATCACCGCATCGTCGTGGATCGCCGGCGCGTCCCAGGACGGCGGCCTTCCGTCGAGGAGCGGGTGTCCGGTCCCGGCCCGCGTCCGGCTGATGGCGCGGGCGAGACCGTATTCCGGCCCCCGCGGGTTGCGCGCCGCCCGGCCGCCGGCGATCGTGGCGGCGACCTGCACGCCCCAGCACGAGCCGAAGACCGGCACGCCCGCCTCGAGCGCAGCCCGCACCAGATCGCATTGCCGGGTCACGGCGGGACCGCCTTCCTCGACGTGGAGGGTCGAGCCGGTGAGCACCAGGGCGTCGCAATCGGCGAGTGCCCGGGGCAGCACCGCATCGGCATCCGCCGGCGCCACGAGGTGGCAGCGCGCATCCGGGGCCAAGGTGGTCAGGATGCCGGCATAGGTCTGGGCGGAAGTCTTGTCGCAGACCGTGAGATGTGTCTCGCGGCCCGACCGGTCGTTCCCATCCGCCACCAGCAGGTGCAACATGTCGGCTCCTCGTCAGAGCCTGCGCAACGCCCGCTTGCCGGCGCCGTTCCGGCACGGCTTGCCGCAGCCTCCTATTCCACCGGGTAAGTCACGGTGATCCTTGGACAAAATTTCGGTTAACGGCCCTTAAACCCGCCTCATTTAGGGTCTTTTGAGTGCCCCGCGAGGCCGGCATGTCCGGGGCGAAGGGGAACTCGGCAGGATGGCGAAGGGTCGCGAGCGGACAGGTCGGGTCGAGCCGCGCTTCGAGGCGGACGGACCCGCGGACCCGGCGTCCCTCGACCTGCGCCTCTCGCGCGGCGACCGGGCGGGGGGTGACGTGGCCAAAGGTGCTTCCAAAGGATCATCCAGGGGATCCGCCAAGGGATCCATCAAGGGATCCTCCAAGCCCGCCCCGGCGCGGGCCCTGCGCGCGGCCGCGCCGCGGCGGCGGCGGCGCTCGTTCCTCGGCACCCTCGTCTACGGCACGGTGATCCTCGGCCTGTGGGGCTTGGTGGCGGTGGCCGGCATCGTCGCCTACCACGCCTCGCAGCTGCCCCCGATCGACCAGCTCGCGGTCCCGAAGCGCCCGCCCAACATCGCGATCCTGGCCTCGGACGGCTCGCTGCTCGCCAACCGTGGCGAGACCGGCGGACGCACGGTGAGCATCCGCGAATTGCCGCCCTACCTGCCGCGCGCCTTCGTGGCGATCGAGGACCGGCGCTTCTACGGCCATCTCGGCATCGACCCGGTCGGCATCGCCCGGGCCATCGGCCAGAACCTGACCCGGCGCGGCGTCGCCCAGGGCGGCTCGACCCTGACCCAGCAGCTCGCCAAGAACCTGTTCCTGACCCAGGAGCGCACCGCCTCGCGCAAGATCCAGGAGGCGATCCTGGCGCTCTGGCTGGAGCACAAGTACACCAAGGACGAGATCCTCGAACTCTACCTCAACCGGGTCTATTTCGGCGCCGGCGCCTACGGCGTCGAGGCGGCGGCGCAGCGCTACTTCGCCAAGCCCGCCAAGGAGGTGACCCTGGCCGAGGCCGCGATGCTCGGCGGCCTGGTCCAGGCGCCGTCGCGGCTTGCCCCCAACCGCAACCTCCCGGCCGCCCAGGCCCGCGCCGCCCAGGTGCTGGCGGCGATGCAGGAACTGGGCTTTGCCAAGCCCGCCGACGTGCAGGCGGCGCTGGCAAAGCCCGCCAAGCCGGCTCGCGCCAAGGGCGGCGGCTCGGCCAACTACGTCGCCGACCTCGTGATGGACGTGCTCGACGACTACGTCGGCAAGATCGAGACCGACGTCGCGGTCCAGACCACCGTCGATCCGGCGATCCAGGCCGTGGCCGAGCGGGCCCTGGTCGACGAGCTGAACCAGAAGGGCGCACGCTACAATGTCGGCCAGGGCGCCGTTGTATCGATGCGCCCGGACGGGGCGATCCGCGCGCTCATCGGCGGGCGCGACTACGCCCAGAGCCAGTTCAACCGCGCCACCACGGCGAAGCGCCAGCCCGGCTCGGCGTTCAAGCCCTTCGTCTACCTCGCGGCGGTCGAGCGCGGCCTGACCCCCGACACCGTGCGCGAGGACGCGCCGATCACCGTCAAGGGCTGGAACCCCGAGAACTACTCGCGCAACTACAGCGGCCCCGTCACCCTGCGCGACGCCCTCGCCCACTCGCTCAACACCGTGGCGGTGCGGCTCGGCCAGGAGGTCGGCCCGAAGGCGGTGGTGCAGACGGCGCAGCGCCTCGGCATCACCTCCCCGCTCCAGGCCAACGCCTCGATCGCGCTCGGCACCTCCGAGGTCACGCCGCTCGAACTCGTCGGGGCCTACGCCACCTTCGCCAATGGCGGCATGGGGGTGATCCCCTACGTGATCGCCAGCGTGAAGACGGTCGACGGCCGCACCATCTACAAGCGCGCCGCGAGCGGCCTCGGCCGGGTGATCGAGCCGGGCGCGGTCGGCATGATGAACGCGATGCTGCACGAGGTCTTCGTCAGCGGCACCGCCAAGAAGGGCGACATCCCGGGCTGGGACCTCGCCGGCAAGACCGGCACCAGCCAGGACTTTCGCGATGCCTGGGTGGTCGGCTTCTCCGGCACCCTCGTCACCGGCGTCTGGCTCGGCAACGACGACGGCGAGCCGACGAAGAAGGTGTCGGGCGGCAACCTACCGGTCGAGATCTGGAACCGCGTCATGACCGCGGCCTTGCGCGGCGACAAGGCGGTGCCGCTTCCCGGCGCCGCCCGCTGGCGCCGTGGCAGCAACGCCGTCGCCGCCGCCGCGGCCCCCGGGGAGCCGCAGACCCTCGGCGGGCTGATCGACGACCTCGTCGGCGGCGGCCAGCCTCCGGCGCGGCAGGCACCGCCGCCGCGGGGCGGTGGGCCGACCCGGGAGGACAAGAACTTCCTGGAACGGCTGTTCGGGATCGACTGAGTCGGCGACCGCGCAGTCCTGGCGCGACATCGCTCAGGGCGTAAGCTTCGCCGACGATCGAAGGTCAAGCGCAGTCCCCCGTCTCCCGTCTGGGAGCAGGGGACTGCGTTCTATTCTGATCGAGATCCATCGTGTCCGGCGCCCGCCGGTGTCGTCATCCGGCCCCTCCCCTCCACCCACCGGTCCAACAGCAGGTGCGGCAGGGTCAGCGCCGCGAGGAGCTGGAGCGTGACCGCAAGCAGGCGCGCGGCCGCATCCGCCTGAGGGTAGGTCGGCCACAGCAGGAGGCCGATCAGCAGCGTCAGCCCGAAGACCGGCAGCGCCAGGACCACCGCCCGGCCCATGCCGTCGACCCGGGGCGCCCGGGCCGGATCCTCGGCGAGCGCCCGCATGTGGCGGGGCGCGTGCAGGCAGACGAAGTAGAGCCCGAAGGCGCTGAGCGGCGGCAGGACCAGGAAGGCGAGGCTCAAGGCCCCGAGCTCGGCGAGGAGATCGAAGGACGGCCGGCGGCACAGCCAGACGAGCGCAAGGCCGAGCCATGCCCAGGCGAGGATTGTCCACCAGACCGGCAGGACCGGCATCGCCGTATCGGTCACCACCGCGAAGATCCGGGCGGTCTCGTCCGGTTGGACCAGGGCCGGCAGGGCGATCGGCAGGCCGCCGCGCACCAGCGCCTCGACGGGCCGGCCGGGACCGGCATCCTCGTAGCCGAAATGCAGAACCGAGAGGCCGAGAAAGCCGGCGAGCGTCGCGTCCGGCGCCACCCGCCAGGCGACCAGCACCGCGGCGGTGAGCGCGAGGTAGGGCGCGGCGAAGACCGGGAACCAGGCCCGGCCGAAACGCGGAGCCAGGAAGGGCTTGGCGACCTCGCCGTCGAGGGCGCCGTGTGGGACCCCGAGGCCGATCACCAGGGCGAGCACGGCGGCCCAGCCGGCCTCCCGCGGCAGCAGGGCCGTCGCGGCAAGGAGGGCCGCGGCGGCGGGGAGCAGGCAGGAGGCCGCTCCCCGGGCAAGGCTCGGCCATGGCCCGGGGACGGGGACGGGGATCAGCCGCGCGCTGGCCGGCGCCGGGATCGGGGCGGGCCGGCGCGCCATTGTCCTACTCCGCCGCCGCGAGGTGGGGCCGCGCCGTCGTGGTGACTTTGCCCTCGGCGAGGTCGCGGTCGACCCGCTTGGCGGTCTGTGCCGTAGCCATCAGGCCGTAGACGACCTTCGCTACCAGATCGAGGACCGCGATGATCCCGAGGCCGAGCGCCGGCCCGAGCAGGCCGAGGCCGTCGTCGCCCAGCAGCAGCACGATCGGATAGGCGAGCCAGACCACCGACAGGAACATGGCGTTGCGCATGAAGGACGCACGGACGTCGTCGCGCTCCCGGGCGTTCTCCTCGCGCAACTGCACGAAGATCCCGTAATAGACCCCCAGGAAGGCACCGCAGGAAATCGCGAACCAGGTCCATTTCAGCCACGCCACCTGGGTCAGGCCGAACACGAAGGCGGTGACGATCATGATCAGGTCGGAGCCGATCATGCCCCACACGATCGCCGGGCGGCGCATCCCGCTATGCATCGCGGTGTTGGCGAGGCCGAGCAGCAGCAGCGGCGTCGTGAACGACCAGTCGATGTAGCGGGCGAAGTAGAACGCCCGGGTCGCCGTGCCGGCATCCGGCCCCGCCGGCAGCATCACGCTCCCCTGCCCCGTGGCCATCGCCAGATAGGAGCAGGCCGCGATGATCGGCACCAGGCCGTGGATGATGGTGTCGGCCTCCTCGGCATGGCTACGGCGCTTGCCGATGAATAGGATGAGGGCGGCGCCCACGCTCATGCCGGCGAAGCCGAGCCAGAGCCAAAACTGAGGGGTCATCGGAAAATCCGTCGTTGCTCGGGATTATCGCGACGGCCCGAACGTGCAGCCGCGAGGCGCCGGACAACCGGGTACTCCGCACGAGGTTCCGCTGCGGGACGTGACCCATCCTGCCGCAGGTGAGGAATTGGCGGCATCGCGTGCGATGTCGATCAATCGCAGCGCAGGGAGAACAGGCGCAAGAGGAGGCGGATGTCGTCAAAGCAGCGTTGCGGGCTGCGACCGAGGCCGGGCGACCCAGTCAAAAAAATTTCAGGACGCTTGGGCGGGTCCACCCGATCGTGACCCGGCTTGGCGCAGGGCAGGCGGGCGCCCCTCATCGCGCATCGTCATCGAAAGGACCGGAGGTCATGGCCGGGCATCGACGTTTCGGGCACCCGGCCCGAGCCCGCTCCACACCGGCAATCCGCTCGTTCGGCAGGATGTGGGCCGAACGGGAGGGCGACGACGGAAATCCCGACGCACCCGCACCTGAGACGACCGGACGCGATCCGTCCTCCGCCCGCGCCTCAGCGCGGGTTCGGGTTCATCGGATCGGCGCCGGCCGGCATCGGCCCGTCATTGGTCGGGAAGAAGCGCCGCGACGGCGACTGACGCGGCTGCACCGGCGTGCCGCGCAGAGGCTCGACATCGACCTGGCCCTGGCGGTTGACCTGGCGGGCACGAGGCGCCTCCTCGCCGCCGCGCGCCTGCTCGCGACGCTTGCGGCCCTCGGGCTTGGCGGCGGCCACCGGCGCGTCCTCCTGCTCCTTCGGCTCGGCGATCAGGTCGGTGCCGCCTTTGCAGTCGACGAGCCAGACGTCGTAGATCGGATGCTCGATTGCGTGCAGGCCGGGGCTCGAGGCGAACATCCAGCCGGTGAAGATCCGCCGGTACTTGTTCTCGAGCGTGACCTCGTCGACCTCCAGGAAGGCGGTCGTCTTGGCGCTCTCGGTCGGGGGCCGGGTGTAGCAGACCCGCGGGGTGAGCTGGAGCGCGCCGAACTGCACCGTCTCGTCCACCGCCACCTCGAACGAGACGGTGCGGCCGGTGATCTTGTCGAGGCCGGCGAACACCGCGGTCGGGTTGCGGATCTTGTCGGCCCGGGCCGGCGCCGGCGTCAGAGCGCCGCCCAGCACGACGCCGCCGAGGAGCAGGAAGGCGCCCGCGGCGCGGCGTGCAGTCATGCGGCTCAAACCCGATCGCTCCCGGCTCAAAATCCCGGTCTCCCGCGTCCGGTCACGCGGACGCGCGGGCCGTTCCCGGCCCGCCCGCGATAGACACAAGGAGGATGGTGGAAAAAGGGCGGCCTATTCGCCAGGAACCCTTACTCGCCGGGAACCCACGGCACGTAGTCGCCGGTCGCCGCCGGCCGCTGGCCGTAGGAGAGCTGCGACCCCCGCGGCCGATAGGCCGCCACCGTGCCGGTGAGGTTCTCCTCGTGCGGCTTCTGCCACTCGCGCGGGACGTAGGTCTCCTCGGAGGGCGCCACGTCGGTGGCGTGGCAGAGCCAGCCGCGCCAGCCGGGCGGCACCTTCGAGGCGTCGGCATAGCCGTTATAGATCACCCAGCGCCGCTCCGAGCCGACCGAGGCGTCGATCAGCGGGCCTTGCGCCCGGTAGTACCGGTTGCCGAGCTCGTCCGTACCCACGAAGCTGCCGCGGCGCTTGGTGTAGAATTCCAGGCTGACGGTCGAGCCGCTCCACCAGGTGAAGATCCGAAGCAGGGTGTCTTTCAGCGCCATCGCGACCGTCTCTGGGGCTCGGGCCCGCGGGAATGGGGGGAGGCCCCCTTCGTCGCGCGGGACTATGGTGAGATGGCCCCCGGATGTCCAGCACGTCCCGCGTCGCAGCGAAAATCCGCGCGCCCGGCCCGGCGGCGGTCCGGTTCGGCCCCGGATTCGTCAACGGTCTGTGAACAAGTCGGTGGTCGAGTGGCCTGCGTGCTGTGGGCGACGACGAGCCCCACGGCGATTCTCCCATACCCTCCGCGGGCTTACGCCCCGGTTCGCGGCCATCCACAGGAATCCAGCCCTTAACACTATATGTAGGGAGGAACGGAGTCCGTCGACACTAGTTGTTGACGTGTGGCCGCCAGGGTCGGTAGTTTCCAGGGTAGAGGACGGGCGTTCCCCGAGCGGGGTCGCGCCCCTCCGCCGAGCCTCCAGCGCCCCGCCATTCCTGTAACCGGCGGACCCCGTTTCCATGCGGGCGGTCCCCGGCTGTTCGTGACCGGAGAGTATCCCATGCGGTTCGAGCGTCGCATCACCTCAGCGGGGCAGTCGCCCTATGCCAGCATCCCGTTCCGCAAGGCGGTGAGCGAGATCCGCAATCCCGACGGCTCGGTGGTGTTCCGCCTCGACGGCATCGACGTGCCGGAGGCCTGGAGCCAGGTCGCCTGCGACGTGCTGGCCCAGAAGTACTTTCGGAAGGCCGGCGTCCCGAAGGCGCTGAAGAAGGTCGAGGAGAACGGTGTCCCGTCGTTCCTGTGGCGCTCGGTTCCCGACGAGGCGGCGCTCGCCGCCCTCCCCGAGGGTGAGCGCACCGGCTCCGAGACCTCGGCGGTGCAGGTCTTCGATCGGCTGGCCGGCTGCTGGACCTACTGGGGCTGGAAGGGGGGCTACTTCTCGAGCGAGGAGGACGCCGCGGCGTTCCACGACGAATTGCGCGCCATGCTCGCCCGCCAGATGGTGGCGCCGAACTCGCCGCAATGGTTCAACACCGGCCTGCACTGGGCCTACGGCATCGACGGCCCGGCGCAAGGCCACTTCTACGTCGACTACAAGACCGGCGAGCTGACCCAGTCGGCCACGGCCTACGAGCACCCGCAGCCGCACGCCTGCTTCATCCAGTCCGTCGCCGACGACCTCGTCAACGAGGGCGGCATCATGGACCTGTGGGTGCGGGAAGCCCGCCTGTTCAAGTACGGCTCGGGCACCGGCTCGAACTTCTCCCGCCTGCGCGGCGAGAACGAGCGGCTCGCCGGCGGCGGCAAGTCCTCGGGCCTGATGAGCTTCCTCAAGATCGGCGACCGGGCGGCCGGCGCCATCAAGTCGGGCGGCACCACGCGCCGCGCCGCCAAGATGGTGATCGTCGACATCGACCACCCGGACGTCGAGGCCTTCATCGACTGGAAGGTCAAGGAGGAGCAGAAGGTCGCGGCGCTGGTCACCGGCTCGAAGGTGGTGTCCAAGCACCTCAAGGCGGTGATGAAGGCCTGCGTCAACTGCGAGGCCGCCGGTGACGCCTGCTTCGATCCGGAGCGCAACCCGGCCCTCAAGCGCGAGGTCAAGGCCGCCCGCAAGGCGATGGTGCCGGACGCCGCGATCAAGCGGGTGATCCAGTACGCCCGCCAGGGCTACACCGACATCTCGTTCCCGATCTACGACACCGACTGGGATTCGGAAGCCTACCTCACCGTCGCCGGCCAGAACTCGAACAACTCGGTCTCGCTCACCGACGACTTCCTGCGGGCGGTCGATGCCGACGCGGACTGGACCCTGAGCCAGCGTACGACCGGCAAGCCGGCCAAGACCGTCAAGGCGGCGGAGCTGTGGGAGAAGATCGCCGAGGCCGCCTGGGCCTCGGCCGATCCGGGCCTGCACTTCAACACCACGATGAACGACTGGCACACCTGCCCGGTGGGCGGGCGGATCCGGGCCTCGAACCCGTGCTCCGAGTACATGTTCCTCGACGACACCGCCTGCAACCTCGCCTCGGCGAACCTGCTGGCGCTCTACGATCGCGCCGCCAAGCGCTTCGACGTCGAGGGCTACGAGCACCTGTGCCGGCTCTGGACCGTGGTCCTCGAGATCTCGGTGCTGATGGCGCAGTTCCCGAGCCGCGAGATCGCCGACCTCTCGTACAAGTACCGCACGCTCGGCCTCGGCTACGCCAATATCGGCGGCCTGTTGATGACCATGGGCCTGTCCTACGATTCCCGTGAGGGCCGGGCGCTGGCCGGCGCCCTCACGGCGATCATGACCGGCGTGTCCTACGCCACCTCGGCCGAGATGGCGCGCGAGCTCGGTCCCTTCCCGGCCTACGAGGAGAATGCCGACGCGATGCTGCGGGTGATCCGCAACCATCGCCGGGCCGCCCATGGCGAGGCGACGGGCTACGAGTTCCTCAACACCAACCCGGTCCCGCTCGACCATGCCGGCTGCCCGCAGGGCGAGCTGGTCGAGCACGCCAAGGCGGCCTGGGACCGGGCGCTCGCCCTCGGTGAGGAGCACGGCTACCGCAACGCCCAGTCCACGGTGATCGCGCCGACCGGCACGATCGGCCTCGTCATGGATTGCGACACCACCGGCATCGAGCCCGACTTCGCGCTGGTGAAGTTCAAGAAGCTCGCCGGCGGCGGCTACTTCAAGATCATCAACCGGGCGGTGCCGGACGCCCTGCGCAGCCTCGGCTACCGCGAGGCGGAGATCGCCGAGATCGAGGCCTACGCCGTCGGCCATGGCTCGCTCGGCCAGGCGCCGGCGATCAACCCGGGCTCGCTCCGGGCCAAGGGCTTCACCGACGACAAGATCGCCGCGGTCGAGGCGGGCCTGAAGTCGGCCTTCGACATCAAGTTCGTGTTCAACCGCTGGACCCTCGGCGAGGACTTCCTCACCCAGACCCTGACGGTGCCGGCCGACAAGCTCGCCGACCCGTCCTTCGACCTGCTGAGCTTCCTCGGCTTCAGCCGCAAGGACATCGAGGCCGCCAACGTCCATGTCTGCGGGGCGATGACGCTCGAAGGCGCGCCGCACCTCAAGGTGGAGCATTACCCGGTCTTCGACTGCGCCAATCCGTGCGGCCGGATCGGCAAGCGCTACCTCTCGGTCGAGAGCCACATCCGCATGATGGCGGCGGCGCAGCCGTTCATCTCGGGGGCGATCTCCAAGACCATCAACATGCCGAACGACGCCACGGTCGAGGATTGCAAGAACGCCTACCGGCTGTCCTGGACCCTGGCGCTGAAGGCCAACGCCCTCTACCGCGACGGCTCGAAGCTGTCGCAGCCCCTGAACGCCGCCCTGATCAGCGACGAATCGGAGGACGAGGACGAGACCGTCGAGGCCATCCTGGCCCAGCCGGCGGTCGCCAAGACCGTGTCGGTGACGGAGAAGATCGTCGAGCGGATCGTCGAGCGCGTCGAGCGCCTGCGCTCCCAGGAGAAGCTGCCGAGCCGCCGCAAGGGCTACACCCAGAAGGCCAAGATCGGCGGCCACACCATCTTCCTGCGCACCGGCGAGTACGACGACGGACGCCTCGGCGAGATCTTCCTCGACATGAACAAGGAGGGCTCGGCGCTGCGGGCCTTCATCAACAACTTCGCGATCTCGGTCTCGCTCGGCCTGCAATACGGCGTGCCGCTGGAGGAGTACGTCGACGCCTTCACCTTCACCCGGTTCGAGCCGGCCGGCTTCGTCCAGGGCAACGACGCGATCAAGAACGCCACCTCGGTGCTCGACTACGTATTCCGCGAGCTGGCGATCTCGTATCTCGGTCGCAACGACCTCGCCCATGTCGACCTCTCGGAGATCGGCAACACGGCGAGCGGCATGACCCCGGCGAAGCCCTCCGCCTCGGACCCGGTGCCGGCCCACAACGTCGTGTCGCGCGGCCTCCTGCGCGGCTCCGGCGACCGGCTGACCCTGATCCATGGCGGCCCCGGCGGCACCACCCCCGGCGTCGCCGCCCCGAGCGCGGGTCAGACCGCGCCGGCCGGCGGCACCGTCCACGCGGTGCGGGGCGCGGTGGCGCTGAAGACCGAGCCGAGCCTGGCCGGCAAGGTCGAGGCCCTGGTGGAGGCCCTGCCCTTCACCAAAGCGGACTTGGCCAAGCCGGAGACGGCGGCCGCCGGCCGCAGCGTCTCGGACCGTCGCGCCGAGGCCCGGATGAAGGGCTATGTCGGCGAGGCCTGCCCGGAATGCGCCAACTTCACCCTGGTGCGGAACGGGACCTGCCTGAAGTGCGACACCTGCGGTTCGACGACCGGGTGCAGCTGACGGCCGGTGACGGCCTGCGCCGGATAGATCCGGCTTGGTGAGATCGGGGGCGCGCGGTTCGACGAGGACCGCGCGCCTCTCTTCTTTCGGAGGATAGCCGTACTCCGTTCCTGGCGCATCGACTCGGCAGGCGCCGCGTCAGGCCCCAGAGAGCGCCGCCGTCACCTCGATCTCGACCTTCATCTCCGGCCGCAGCAAGCCTGCGACCACCACCAGGGTCGCGGCGGGGCGGATCTCGCGCAGCACCCGGCCGCAGACCGTCAGCACCGCCTCGGCGTCCGAGCGGTCGGTGACGTAGTAGGTCGCGCGCACGACCTGCTCCAGCGACGAGCCGGCCTGCTCCAGCACCCCCGCGATGGTGCGCCAGCACGCCTCGGCCTGGGCGCCGGCCTCCTCCGGCATCGTCATCGCGGCATAATCGTAGCCGGTGGTGCCGGCGACGAACACGACGCCGCCCTGCACCACCGCGCGGGAATAGCCGTAGTCGTGCTCGAAGCGCGAGCCGCCGTCGATCCGCCGCCGCATGTCCCCTGCCCTCCCGATTCGTGACCGGGCGAGCATGCCGCGTCAGCCGACCTCGCTCCAGCCCGCAAAGCCCGCGAGCGGCTCCTGGTCGTAGGCCGCCATCAGCGCCCGCATCGCGCCCTCGTCCCGCAGGCGGTCTTCCGCCGCGAGGGCCGCCAGCCCTTCGAAGAAGCCCTCGCGGTGGAGCGCCGGGGTGAAGGTCAGGGTGAAGCGCACGGGAGTGTCGCCGCGATTGGCGAAGGCGTGCGGCTCGCCGGGCCGTACCAGCACGAAATCGCCCGGCCCCGCCGTCACGTCGCGCTCGCCGAGCCGCAGGGTGAGCGCGCCGTCATGGACCTCGAACGCCTCGGTGAGCCGGGCGTGGCGATGCAGCCCGGCCCCGGGCGAGCGCGCCGCCAGGGTGACGGCGTAGATGCCGATCGCGTCGCCGGTGGAGTCGCTGCGGGCGAGGTAGCGCACCCGCATCCCGCCGATGGTGACGCCGGTGCCGGGTTCGGGAGTGATGTCCATGGCGGGGCTCCTGGGCGTGAGAGCGCCCGGGACAACGCCGGTTCAGGGCTTCAGGATGCGGACCAGGGTGATCATTGCCCCGATGATAGCAACCGTCTGCAGGCCGACTGCACCGACCATCCATTTGATGATGTCGGCTTTCGCATCTGCGACCTGAGACTTGATCTCGGCCCGGAGGGTCGCTTCGGTCGTACGGAGATCGTTGGCGACAACCTTGATCTCGGCACGTAGGCTCGTCTCGACGCTCGTGATCTCAGCACGCAGACTCGTCTCGACCGCCTTGATATCGGCGCGTAATGCCGATTCTGAAGCCTTCACGTCGGCCTTGGTCGCGAGATCACCCTGCACCGCCTCGGAGATCGCCTCGGCGAAGCCCTCGGCCTGATCGGGCGACAGCTTCGCCTTGTCCCGCAGGGTGCGGGCGAGCTTCAGGGTGTCGAAGACAACGGCGGTCATACAGAACGTCCGGGCACGCGACCGTGCCGGGAATGACGGTAGCACCGCGTCGGTTCCGCCACCATCCTTCCCCAACGTAAAAACCCCGCCCGGATCGCTCCGGGCGGGGCTCGTCACTTACTCAAACCATCAGACCTGAGGCCTTACTCGGCCGCGACCTTATGGGCCTGGGTGCCGTCGGTGTAGGTCTCGGCGGCCAGGCGCTTGTGCGGGGCGGCGCGGCCCGGCAGCGGCGGCAGGGCCTTGGCCTTCTCGAGATCGATGCCGGCGCCCTCGGCGACGCGGCGGCCGTAATCCTCGTCGGCGTGCCAGAAGTGCCAGACCATCCGGAGCTGGATCGCCTCGGGGCACTCCTTCATGTCGGCGACCAGGTTGGCGATCAGGTCCTCACGCTCCCACTCCTCGAAGGAACGGTAGCGCACGCCGGCCTGGGTGTAGTCGTCCTCGGTGCGGCTGGTCTGATAGCGGCCGAGCTTGCCCTCGACCGGCTGGTGGTACTCCTTGGCGGGCTTCGGCGCCTCGCGCAGGCCCTGGCCGATGGTGCTCGGCTCGTAGTTGATGTGCTTGTTCTCGCCGACGCCGTCGACGTAGAACGTCATCTGGCCGTCGCGCTGGTTGGTGCTGGTCTTCACGCCCGGCGCCGGCGCGTTGATCGGCAGTTGCAGGTAGTTCGGGCCGACGCGGTAGCGCTGGGTGTCCGAGTAGGACAGGGTGCGCCCCTGGAGCATCTTGTCGTCCGAGAAGTCGATCCCGTCGACGAGAACGCCGGTGCCGAAGGCCGACTGCTCGACATCGGCGAAGAAGTTGTCCGGCACCCGGTCGAGCACCATGCGGCCGCAGGGCAGCAGCGGGAACTGGTCCACCGGCCACAGCTTGGTGTCGTCGAGCGGATCGAACGACAGGTGCTCGTTCGGGCCGTCCGGCATGATCTGCACCGCGAACTCCCACTCCGGGAAGTTGCCGGCGGCGATGTTGTCGTACAGGTCCTTCGTCGCGTGGCCGACGTCGCGGCCCTGGATCTCGGCGGCCTGGGCCGAGGTCAGGTTGCGGACGCCCTGCTTCGGGATGAAGTGGAACTTGCAGAGATGGGCCACGCCCTGGTCGTTGACCAGCTTGTAGGTGTTGACGCCCGAGCCTTCCATCTCACGATAGTTGGCCGGGATACCCCACGGCGACTTCAGGTGGGTCACCATGTGGATCGACTCGGGGTGCGCCGCCACGAAGTCGAAGAAGCGCCAGGCCTCCTGGCGGTTGGTCACCGGATCGGGCTTGAAGGCGTGGATCATGTCCGGGAACTTGATCGCGTCCCGGATGAAGAAGACCTTCAGGTTGTTGCCGACGAGGTCCCAGTTGCCGTCGACGGTCTTGAACTTCACCGCGAAGCCGCGCGGGTCGCGGGCGGTCTCCGGGCTCTCCTTGGCGCCGGCCACGGTCGAGAAGCGCACGAACATCGGCGTCTTCACGCCGGTCTCGTTGAGGACGCGGGCGCGGGTGTACTTGGAGGCCGGCTCGCCGCCGATCGTACCGTAGGCCTCGAAATAGCCGTGGGCGCCGGCGCCGCGGGCGTGCACCACGCGCTCCGGAATGCGCTCGCGGTCGAAATGGGTGATCTTCTCGATGAACTGGTAGTTCTCGAGGGTCGCCGGGCCCCGCTCGCCGACCGTGCGCAGGCTCTGATTGTCGCGGACCGGGTGGCCCTGGCGGGTCGTCAGGATCGGGCGTTGGTCGCTCATGGAAACTCCTCTGGCGTGCAGGCGCAGGGTGCCGAACCGGGACCCCGCGCGAGGAACCGCTCACATAGGGTGCCCGCCGACGGGGCAACACCCTGGAACTGGTCTCGCTCCAACCTATGACCGCTGCGTGACCCGAAAACAAATGCATCGTTGCGAAGTTTATGATAGACGCAGCCTATGAACGTTTCCGGTCTGTCCCTGCGGGACCTCGAATACGTCGTGGCGGTCGCGGATGAAGGCCATTTCGGCCGTGCCGCCGAGCGCTGCGCCGTGAGCCAGCCGACTCTGAGCGTCCAGGTGCGCAAGCTGGAGGAGGCGCTCGGGCTCACCCTGTTCGAGCGCTCGAACCGCCGGGTCCTGCTGACCCCGAGCGGACAGGCGGTGGTGCGCCAGGCGCGCGCCGTGCTGGCGGAGGCCCGGACCCTGCTGCTGCTGGCGCGCGAGGGGGCGGGCCACGGCCTGCGCGGCCGCCTCGTCCTGGCGGCGATCCAGACGCTCGGGCCCTACCTGTTTCCCCAGGTGCTGCGTGGGCTGCGCCAAGCCTTCCCGCACCTCGCGCTCTCCTTGAGCGAGGGCCGCACGGCCGACATCCTCGATGCGCTGCGCGAGGGCCGGGCCGACGCGGCATTGATCTCGCTGCCGATCCCCGATTCCGGGCTGACCGTCGCGCCGCTGTTCGACGAGCCGTTCCTGCTCGCCTGCCCGTCCGAGCACGCCTTCGCGAGCGGCGAACCGCCGGCGCCCACCGACCTCGCCGGACCCGACCTGCTGCTTCTCGACGAGGGCAACTGCCTGCGCGACCAGGCGGTGGCGGCCTGCGGCGCCGGCCCGGCGAGCGGACGCCACGCCACCAGTCTCGAGACCCTGCGCTCGATGGTGGCGGCGGGGGCCGGCTACACCCTGCTGCCGGCACTCGCCGCCCCACCCGGGCCGGACCCGACCGGGCTGACGGTCTGCCGCCGCTTCGGGCCGCAGGGGCCGAGCCGCACCATCGCGCTCGCCTGGCGCGCCAGCGACCCGCGCGGCGACGGCCTTGCCGAACTCGCGGCCTTCTTCCGCCAGCATGCGCCGCACGCAACGCTGCCCCTCGGGCAGGCCGAGGAGGCCGGCGCCGGTCGCGAGACCGGGATGATTCGCGTATAGCGGCACGGCGAATCCCAAAGCCCCCGACCATGGACGCCATGCACCCCGCCTCGACGGATCTCCGCCGCACGCTGCCTCGCGCGGCGGCTCTCTGGGCGGGCCTCGTCCTGGCCTCGGCGGTCATCGCGGGCCTGTTCCACCTCGCCGGCTTCCCGGCCGCCCTGCTGCTCGGGCCGATGCTGGCGGCGATCGCCTTCGGGGTGCGGGGCGCGCCGATCCGGGTGCCGAAGATCGGCTTCCAGGCCTCGCAGGCGCTGATCGGCTGCCTCGTCGCCCACGCGGTCAACGCCTCGATCGCCGCGACGCTGATGGAGGACGGGCTCCTGATCATGGCGGTGGTCGGCGTCACGGTGGTGGCCGCGGCGACGACCGGCTGGGTGCTGACCCGCATCCGGCTCCTGCCCGGCACCACCGCGGCCTGGGGCTCCTCCCCGGGCGGGGCCTCCGCCATGGTGGCGATGGCCGAGGAGTTCGGCGCCGATCCGCGCCTCGTCGCGTTCATGCAGTATGTCCGCGTCGCCTGCGTGGCGCTGACCGCCTCGGTGATCGCCCGCTTCCTGGCCGGCGGGGCCGGCGGGGCGCCCGGGACCGGCAGCGACGCGACCCCGCTCGCGGTTCTCGGCACGCTGGCGGTGGCCGGCATCGGTGCGTGGCTGGGCCTGCGCCTGCGCATCCCGGCCGGCGCGCTGATCGGCCCGCTCGTCCTCGGGGCGGCGCTGCACGCCACCGGGCTCGCCGACATGGCCCTGCCGTCCTGGCTGCTCGCCATCGCCTATGCCGGCATCGGCTGGACGGTGGGCCTGCGCTTCACCCCCGCCACCGTCAGGGCGACCCTGTTCGCCCTGCCGGGCGTGCTGGTCGCGACCTTCGGGCTGATCGGGCTCTGCGGCCTCTGGGCCTGGGGCCTGACCTTCTGGCTGCCGATCGACTTCCTCACCGCCTACCTGGCGACGAGCCCGGGCGGTCTCGATTCGGTGGCGATCATCGCGGTCGGCACCCATTCGGACGTGTCCTTCGTCCTGGCGGTGCAGACCCTGCGGCTCCTCGTCGTCATCATCACCGGCCCGATGGTGGCGAAGTGGATCTCCCGCAGTGCCGGCGGGCCCCGCTGAGGCGGAATCGCCGCAGTCAAGCTCGCATCCCCCAGGGAAACTCGTTATTGGAAACCCGCTATCCCGACGCCCCATCCCCGGCGAGCCGCCCTCGCCCCTGAACACTGATCGAAGCCGTGCACGACTACATCAAGAAGATCCTGGGCGCCCGCGTCTACGACGTCGCCATCGAGAGCCCGCTCGACCCGATGCCGCGCCTGTCGCAGCGCCTCGGCGCCCGGGTGCTGCTCAAGCGCGAGGACCTGCAGCCGGTCTTCTCGTTCAAGCTGCGCGGCGCCTACAACAAGATGGCCGGCCTGCCCGCCGACGCGCTGGCCCGCGGGGTGATCTGCGCCTCGGCCGGCAACCACGCTCAAGGGGTGGCGCTCGCAGCGGCCCGCCTGGGGATCCCGGCGGTGATCGTGATGCCGCGCACCACCCCGGCGATCAAGGTCGAGGGGGTCAAGTCCCGCGGCGGCCAGGTGGTGCTGCACGGCGATGCCTTCGACGAGGCCTACACCCACGCCAAGACCCTCGAGGCCGCGCAGGGCCTGACCTTCATCCATCCCTACGACGATCCGGACGTGATCGCCGGCCAGGGCACGATCGGGCTCGAGATCCTGCGCCAGCACGGCGACCCGATCGAGGCGGTGTTCGTGCCGGTCGGCGGCGGCGGCCTCGCCGCGGGGGTCGCGACCTTCATCAAGTTCATGCGGCCGGAGACCAAGGTCATCGGCGTCGAGCCGGCGGATGCCGCCAGCATGAAGGCGGCGATCGAGGCCGGCGAGCGGGTGATGCTCGATTCGGTCGGCCTGTTCGCCGACGGCGTCGCCGTCCGCCAGGCCGGGGAGGAGACGTTCCGGCTCTGCCGCGAGCATCTCGACGAGGTCATCACCGTCGACACCGACGCGATCTGCGCCGCCGTGAAGGACGTGTTCGACGACACCCGGGCGATGTCCGAGCCCTCCGGCGCCCTGGCGCTCGCCGGCCTCAAGGAATACGCGGCGCGGGGCAGCGTCGCCGGCACCGGGGCGCTGGTGGCGGTCAACAGCGGCGCCAACCTCAACTTCGACCGGCTGCGCCACATCGCCGAGCGGGCCGAGATCGGCGAGCGCCGCGAGGCGCTGCTCGCCGTCACCATCCCGGAGCGGACCGGCAGCTACCGCGCCTTCATCCGGGCGCTCGGCCGGCGCGCCATCACCGAGTTCAACTACCGCTACGCGCCGGGCGCCGAGGCGCAGATCTTCGTCGGCGTGCAGCTCGCCGGCGGCCGCTCGGAAAAGCAGGCCCTGATCGAGGAGCTGCGCCACCTCGGCTACGCGCTGGTGGACCTGAGCGACAACGAGATGGCGAAGCTCCATGTCCGCTACATGGTCGGCGGCCGGGTGCCGGGGCTGACCGACGAGCGGCTCCTGCGCTTCGAGTTCCCGGAGCGGCCGGGGGCGCTGCTCAAGTTCCTCGACAGCCTCGGCGTGACCTGGAACATCTCGCTGTTCCACTACCGCAACCACGGCGCCGATCACGGCCGGGTGCTCGCCGGCATCCAGGTGCCGGAGGCCGAGCGCGGCCGCTTCGCCGCAGCGTTGGCCGAACTCGGCTACGAGCATCACGACGAGACCGACAACGCCGCCTATCGGCTGTTCCTCGACGGCCAGCCGCGGGAGGTGTCGATCCGCGGGGCCGCGGTGGCGCCGGCGGCGTGAGGCTGCCCTGATGCCCTATGGCGGTCATGCTTTCGCGGCATGACCGCCGCTTGACGCCGCCCCGCCACCGGTCCACCCCATCGCCCGATGCCCCCGCTCCTCGCCCTGCCCTTCCCCGCCATCGACCCCGTCGCGGTCGCGATCGGGCCGCTGCAGATCAAGTGGTACGCCCTCGCCTACATCGTGGGCCTGGTGGGCGGCTGGTACTACGCCAAGCGCCTGATCGCGGCGCCCTCCCTGTGGGGGGCGGTGCGCCGGCCGACCGCCGTCGACATCGACGACCTGATCGTCTGGGTGGCGCTCGGCGTCGTCCTCGGCGGGCGCATCGGCTACGTGCTGTTCTACAATCTCGCCGCCTATCTGGCGCACCCGGCCGAGATCCTGGCGATCTGGCGCGGCGGCATGTCGTTCCACGGCGGCTTCCTCGGGGCGGTGCTGGCGCTGCTGCTCTTCGCCCGCCGCCGCGGCCTCAACCCTTACGCCATGCTCGACCTCGCCGCCGTGGTGGTGCCGATCGGGCTGTTCTTCGGCCGGCTCGCCAATTTCGTGAACGGCGAATTGTGGGGCCGGCCGGCGCCGGATTTCGCCTACGCCATCGTATTCCCGAATGGCGGGCCGCTGCCGCGCCACCCGAGCCAGCTCTACGAGGCGGTCGCCGAGGGGCTGGTGCTGTTCATCGTGATGGCGGTCGCGGTCCGGCGCGTCGGCTTCCGCCGGCCCGGGCTGCTCGGCGGCCTGTTCGTCGTCGGCTACGCCATCGCCCGCACGGCCTGCGAGTTCTTCCGCGAGCCCGACCCGCAGCTCGGCTTCCTGTTCGGGACCCATGTCGGGGCGCTCGGCGGCGGCATCACCATGGGGATGCTGCTCTGCGTGCCGATGCTGCTGGTCGGCGCGGTCTTCATCGTGCGGGCGTTGCGCGGCGACACCCGGCCGCGGGCACGGATCGACGAGGAGGCGACCACGCCCGACTCGTCGGAGGCGAGATCCGCGTGAGCGAGACGCCGCTCCTCGGCGAGCTGCGCCGCCTGATCGCGGTCGAGGGGCCGATCACCATCGAGCGCTACATGGCGCTCTGCCTCGGCCACCCGGTTCTCGGCTATTACCGCACCCGCGATCCCCTGGGCGCGGCGGGCGACTTCACCACCGCGCCGGAGATCAGCCAGATCTTCGGCGAGCTCATCGGCCTCTGGACCGCCGAGGTCTGGCACGGGCTCGGGCGCCCGGCGCCGTTCCGCCTGGTCGAGCTCGGCCCCGGCCGCGGCACCCTGATGGCCGATGCCCTGCGGGCCCTGCGCGCCGCCGCCCCCGACTGCCTCGCGGCGGCCGACCTCCACCTCGTCGAGACCAGCCCGACCCTGCGCGCCGCGCAGGCGCGCGCGCTCGCGACGGCCGCGCCGACCTGGCACGACGATATCGGCACCCTGCCGGCCGGCCCGGCGATCCTCATCGCCAACGAGTTCTTCGACGCCCTGCCGGTGCGCCAGTACCAGCGCACCGATCGCGGCTGGTGCGAGCGCCGGGTCGGCCTCGACGGCGACGCCCTCGCCTTCGGGTTGAGCCCGGACCCGACGCCGGAGATCGCCGCCGAGGGTGCGCCCGGCGCGATCCTGACCCTGCCGGCGGTCGCCCTCGACGTCGCCCGCCGCCTCGGCGACCGGCTCGCCCGCGAGGGAGGCGCGCTGCTCGCCATCGATTACGGCGACCTCTACGGCGGCACCGCCGACACGCTCCAGGCGGTGGCCCGGCACCGTTTCGCCGATCCGCTGGAAGCCCCCGGCGAGACCGATCTCACCGCGCAGGTCGATTTCGCCGCTCTCGCCCGCGCCGCCGCAAGCGCCGGCGCCACGGTGCACGGGCCGGTGACGCAGGCCGATTTCCTCCTCGCCCTCGGCCTCGCCCAGCGGGCCGAGCGCCTGGCCGCGCGGGCGAACCCGGTCCAGGCCGCCAGCGTGAAGGCCGGGGCCGACCGCCTCATCGACCGCTCGACCCGCGGCATGGGCCACCTGTTCAAGGTGATGGGGCTCGCCGGGCCCGGCCAGCCGGGCTTGCCAGGGTTGCCGGGCTTGCCAGGGTTGTAGACTGACCCGGGTTCTAGATACGCGCTTTCGACACGTGTCCCGGCGATCCTGCGGGACACCTCCCGCCAGGACGATCCCGCGATGTTCATCGAAGCGCCCGAGCTCAGCTCCCATGCGGGCCTCCGCCACGCCTTCTTCACCCGCGAGGGCGGCGTGTCGCAGGGGCTCTACGCCTCCCTCAACGGCGGCCTCGGCTCCGGCGACGATCCCGCCCATGTGCGGGAGAACCGCCGCCGCATGACCGCCGAACTCGGCGTCGCGCCGGAGAACCTCGTCAGCCTCTACCAGATCCACTCGCCCGAGGTGGTGGTGGTCGAAGCCCCCTTCGCGGAGCGGCCCCGCGCCGACGCGATGGTGACCCGGGTGCCGGGGCTCGCGCTCGGCATCCTCACCGCCGATTGCGGGCCGATCCTGTTCGCCGATCCGGAGAACCGGGTCGTCGGCGCGGCCCATGCCGGCTGGAAGGGCGCGCTCACCGGCGTGATCGAGGCGACGCTCGCCGCCATGGAGGAGCTCGGCGCCGAGCGCGCCTCCACGGTCGCGGTGCTGGGCCCGACGATCGGACCGTCCGCCTACGAGGTCGGCCCGGAATTCCGCGAGCGCTTCGAGGCTGCAGGCGCCGACAATGCCCGCTTCTTCGCGCAAAGCCCCGAGCGCGACGGCCACAGCCTGTTCGATCTCCCGGCCTACATCGTCGCGCGGCTCGGGCGCGCCGGCCTCGGCGAGGTGGCGAATCTGGGCCTGTGCACCTATTCCGACCCGGAGCGCTTCTTCAGCTACCGCCGCACCACCCACCGGGCGGAAGCCGATTACGGCCGGCTCGTCTCGGCGATCGCGATCGAACCCGACGCCCTGTGACCGCCGCGTCGCCGGGGCGGCGCAGCCTCGAATCGACCCGGCGAATCGCTCGTTCCAGGTGACGTTCGGCATTCATTAGGATTGCTCCGGCAAGCGTAGCAAAAAAATATGTGCGCACGTGAACCTTGACCGTTCGCGCGCGTTGAAGGGGTAAGGAGCCAAGGGAAGGCTCGCGATGAACAGCCATTAAGGCCGCGGTGAAACTCACCAGCGTTGTCGCGAGGACACAGCTTTCCCGGAGCTACCGGGGTATGTCGGGGACACTGCTTCGGTTGACCGCCGACCCGCAAACGGGCGCCGTCGCCGCGGCATAGTAGGAAGGACCAGTACCATGAAGTCGCTTCTCAAGAGCGCTACCGCCCTCGCCGGCATCGTCGTCGCCGGTTCGGCTTTCGCTGCCGACCTGCCGCGTCGCGTTGCTCCGCCGCCGGTCTTCACCCCGGTTCCGGTCTTCACGTGGACGGGCTTCTACGCCGGTTTCAACGCTGGCTACGGCTTCAACACCGCTGACACCCGCGCCCCGACCGTCGTCGGCGTGCCGGCCGGCACCACGCTCGGCAACACCGTGTTCGTGAACGCCGCCGGCGCTCCGACCAGCGGCGTGCTCGCCTTCGGCAACCGCAACAGCAACGACGGCTTCGTCGGCGGCGGCCAGATCGGCTACAACTACCAGTTCACCCCGGGCTCGGGCGTGGTCGTGGGCATCGAGGCCGACGCCCAGTACGTCGATTTCGGCCGTGACCGCAACCGCTACGCCTTCGCCACCGCTCCGGGCGGCGGCGTCGTTCCGGGCACGCTGGTCTTCAACCCGAACGGCATCTCGGGCCTCGACTTCTTCGGCACCGTCCGTGGCCGCCTCGGCTACGCCTGGGATCGCACCCTCGTGTACGCCACCGGCGGTTTCGCCTACGGCTCGGGCGGCGGTCGCGACTTCGGCCTGACCAACAGCTCGCGCGACGACTTCCAGACCGGCTGGGTCGTCGGCGGCGGCGTCGAGTACGCTCTGCCCACCGACTCGTTCCTGAACTTCTTCCGTTCGTCGGCCGTGACCCTCAAGGTCGAAGGCCTGTACGTGAACCTGGATCAGGGCAACCGCAACAACGGCGTGTTCGCGCAGACCACCAACGGCACCCAGTACTCGGTGTTCTCGCCGGGCGTGGTGTCGGTCGGCCCGGCCAACCTGTACCGTCGCGAGACCGAGTTCGCGGTCGTCCGCGCCGGCCTGAACTACAAGTTCAACGGCTTCTAGTCGTCACACTCCGTCCCCCGGACGGAGCGGAGCCCGGCCTCACGGCCGGGCTCTTTTTTTATGCTTTGGCACCGGTCGGCACCTTCACGCTGAACTTCACCTCGCGCAGGGCGAAGTTGGAGTGGATCTGCTGCACCGCCGGGCAGGAGAACACCGCCTCCTGCAGGAAACGCTCGTAGTGCTGCGCGTCCCGCACCACGACCCGCAGCAGGTAATCGGCCTGGCCGGTGGTCGAGAAGCATTCGAGCACCTCGTCGCGGCCGCCGATCACCCGCTCGAACTCGGCGACGCCGGCGCGGTCGTGCTTGGCCAGCGTCACGTGGGCGAAGACGCATTGGCCGTGGCCGAGCGCCGCCGCATCGACGAGGGCGACGTAGCCGCGGATGATCCCCCGCTCCTCCAGCGCCTTCAGGCGCCGCCAGGTCGGCGAGGTCGACAGGCCGATCCGCTGGGCGAGATCCTGCACCGAGAGCCGCGCATCGTCCTGCAAGGCGTCGAGGATCGCCCGCTCGAAGCGGTCGGGTGCGTCGGCGCGGTCAGGCATGAGCATGTCCCGGATCGGTGATTTTCGCCCCGTTCATACCTCCGCCACCGCTTTCGTGGAAGCAAACAGGCAGGTTTTGCCCGGCAGTCCGGCATAGCCTGGCGGCCGAGGAGATCCCGCCGATGCCCGAGCTCGACCGCGCCTACCGCCTCGACGACCGCTTCGATCGCACGACCGGCCGGGCCTACCTGACCGGCACGCAGGCCCTGGTGCGGCTCCTCCTGGCGCAAGCAGCGATCGACCGCCGCGACGGCCTGAACACCGCCGGCCTCGTATCCGGCTATCGCGGCTCGCCCCTCGGCGCCGTCGACCAGGAATTGTGGCGCGCCAAGGACCGGCTCGCGGCGGCCGGCATCCGCTTCCAGCCGGGCATCAACGAGGATCTCGCGGCGGCGGCCTTGCTCGGCAGCCAGCGGGTGGCGCTCGATCCGGCCGCCACCGTCGAGGGGGTGTTCGGCCTCTGGTACGGCAAGGGCCCGGGGGTCGACCGTTCCGGCGACGCGCTCAAGCACGGCAACGCCTATGGCAGTTCCCGTCGGGGCGGCGTGCTGGTCGTCGCCGGCGACGACCACGGCTGCGTCTCCTCGTCGATGTCGCACCAGAGCGACCTGGCGCTCGCCGCCTGGCACCTGCCGGTGATCCACCCGGGCTCGATCGCCGAGTACGAGGCGTTCGGCTTGTGGGGCTTTGCCGCCTCGCGCTTTTCCGGCGCCTGGGTCGGGTTCAAGGCGATCTCCGAGGTGGTGGAGGGGGCAGCCTCGGTCGATCTCGCGCCGTTGCCGCACTTCGCCGCACCGGATTTCACCCCGCCTCCCGGCGGCCTGCATATCCGCTGGCCCGACCTGCCGAGCCTCGCCATCGAGGCGCGGGCCCTGAACAAGCTCGATGCGGTGCGCGCCTTCGCCCGGGCCACCCCCCTCGACCGGCTGGTGGTGGCACCCGAGCGGCCGCGGCTCCTCGTCGTCACCGTCGGCAAGGCCCATGGCGATGCGATGGAAGCGTTCCGCCTGCTTGGCTACGGCCCGGATGCGCTCGCGGCCGGCGGCGTCGCGGTGCTGAAGGTCGGCCTCGTCCATCCCCTCGACAGCGCCCGGATCGCCGGCCTCGCGGCGGGCGTCGAGACGGTGCTGGTGATCGAGGAGAAGGCGGCGCTGGTCGAGCGCCAGCTGCGCGACGGCCTCTACGATCTCCCGGGGGACCGGCGCCCGCGCATCCTCGGCAAGCGCGACGCGAGCGGCGCGCCCCTGGTGCCGGACGTCGAGGAGCTGCGGCCTTCGCGCCTCGCCGGCCTCCTGGCGGAGGCCCTGCGCGGCCTCGGCCTTGCGGTGCACGAGCCGGATGCCGTCCCGGCCGCCCCCGCCTCCGGGCCGTTGCCGGTCCGCACGCCCTACTTCTGCTCCGGCTGCCCGCACAACACCTCGACCCGGGTGCCGGAGGGCTCGCAGGCGCGGGCCGGCATCGGCTGCCACTTCATGGCGAACTGGATGGAGCGCGACACCACCGGCATCGTGCCGATGGGCGCCGAGGGCGTCGACTGGACCGGCCAGGCACCGTTCACCCGCCAGGCCCACGTGTTCCAGAATCTCGGCGACGGCACCTACTTCCATTCCGGCCACGCGGCGATCCGGCAGGCAGTCGCGAGCGGGGCGAACATCACCTACAAGATCCTGTACAACGACGCGGTCGCGATGACCGGCGGCCAGCCCGTCGATGGCGTGCTCACCGTGCCGCAGATCACCCGGCTGGTGGCGGCCGAGGGCGCGGCCCGGGTCGTTGTGGTCTCGGACGATCCCGACCGGGTGGCGCGGGCGGCGGCCCGCGACCCCCTCGGCGCGGGCGTCGCCGTGCATCACCGCGACGAGCTCGACGCGGTCCAGCGCAGCTTGCGCGACACGCCCGGCGTCACCGTGCTGGTCTATGACCAGACCTGCGCCACCGAGGCGCGCCGGCGGCGCAAGCGCGGCCTGGCCGCCCCCGTCGCGCGGCGCGCGGTCATCAACCCTCTCGTCTGCGAGGGCTGCGGCGATTGCCAGGCGAAGTCGAACTGCCTCTCGGTCGTCCCGGTCGAGACCGAGTTCGGGCGAAAGCGCGCCATCGACCAGACCGGCTGCAACAACGACCTGTCCTGCCTCAAGGGCTTCTGCCCGTCCTTCGTCACGCTGGACGGCGCGACGCCGCGTCGCCGGCCGGGCGTCGCGGTCGCCCCGGAGGCCGTCGCGGCCCGCGCCGCCGCGCTTCCTGAGCCCGACACGATGCTGGGCGGGGCGCCCTACGAGATCCTGGTCGCCGGCGTCGGCGGCACCGGTGTGGTGACGGTCGGTGCGCTGATCACCATGGCGGCGCATCTCGAGGGACGCGGCGCCAGCGTGCTCGACTTCATGGGCTTCGCCCAGAAGGGCGGGCAGGTGCTGTCCTTCGTGCGGCTCGCTGCCGATCCGTCCGCCCTCCATCAGGTGCGGATCGACCGCGGCCGGGCCGATGCGGTGCTGGCCTGCGACCTCGTGGTAGCGGCGAGCGCGGAGGCATCCGCGGTGATCGACCCCACCCGCACCCGCATCGTCGCCAACACCCACGAGATCCCGACCGGCACGACCCTGCGCGATCCGCATGCCCGCATCGACACCAGGATGCTCGAGAGCCTGCTCGCCCGCCGGGTCGGCGCCGGGGCATTGCGGAGCCTCGACGCCCAGGCGATGGCGGCGCGGCTGACCGGCGACGCGCAGGGAGCCAACGTGCTGCTCCTCGGCTTTGCGTGGCAATGCGGCCTCGTGCCGGTCTCCGGCGCCGCCCTCGACCAGGCGGTGGCGCTCAACGGCGTCGCGGTCCCGGGCAACCGCCTGGCGCTCGCCTGGGGCCGGCTGCTCGCCGCCGACCCGGCCTTCGTCGCGGCGCAGATCGCCCCGGAGGCGGCGCCGGCGCAGGACCTCGACGCGGTGATCGACCGGCGGGCGGAGCACCTCGCCGCCTACCAGGACGAGGCCTACGCGGCGCGCTACCGCGCCCGGGTCGAGGCCGTGCGGCAGCGGGCCGGCGACGGCCTGGCCGAGGCGGTCGCCCGCTCGCTGTTCCGGTTGATGGCGATCAAGGACGAGTACGAGGTGGCGCGCCTCCACTCGGACCCCGCCTTCCACGCCCGCCTCTCGGAGGAATTCGAGGGGCCGGGCTCCGGCGGGCGCGTGCGCCCGACCTTCCACCTCGCCCCGCCCCTCCTCGCCCGGACCCGCCCCGGCGAATCCGAGCCGCGCAAGATCGCTTTCGGGCCGTGGGTGCTGCCGGTGCTGCGCGGGATCGCCGCCCTGAAGATCCTGCGCGGCCGGCGCTTCGATCCCTTGGCGCTGATCGCCGAGCAGCGGGCGGTGCTCGCGACCTATGAGGCGCAGATCGATGCGGCACTCGCCCTCGTCGGCCGGGCCGACCCGACGATGTTGCGCGACCTTCTCGGGGCGCCGGAGGCGATCCGCGGCTTCGGCCCGGTCAAGGCCCGGGCGATCGCGGCGTGGCGCACGCGCAGCGAAGCGCTGCTGGCGGCGGCCCGGGCGGGGAACGATACAGGAGCGCCGCTGTCGCGGGCGGGGTAGGCCGATGCCGCCGGCCTGCGTCGGACCGGCGGATTGCGGCGGGGTGACGCCTCGCGTAGGCGGTATCGCACGACTGCCACCGCCACAGGTTGCCCCCATGCGCCGCCGGACCCGTTCCCTCCTCGGGGCGATCGCGATGATCGCCTTCGTGATCGTCTACGCCCCCCTCGCCATGGCGCTCGCCGACAGCCGCATCGCGGAGACGCCGGCCGTGGTGCAGTCGGTGCTGTACGCGATCCTCGGCATCGCCTGGATCTTCCCGCTGATGCCGCTGATCCGCTGGATGGAACGGCCCGACCGCGATCCCACCTGAGCTTTTTTTCCCGGGGAATCATCCCGGGACTCGCGATGGAGGCCGCGTGGCGCTTGAGCGGGGCCGTAAACCGTATGAGGGTGTGAACCGTCTGGTTAACGCCGGCTTTTCGCCCAAAATGGCTGCCAGAGACCGGGATGCGGCCCTCCGGCTTCGCGCTCCCGCCCCGTGCACCGATCGAACCTCGCAAGGCAGCCCCAGGCCCATGCGCCACGCGCTCGCGCTCTTCCTCCTTCTCGGCCCCCTCGCCGGCGGCGCCCTGGCGCAGGGTGCGCCGCGCTCCGTCGGCGATTGCGAGCGCATCAAGGGCGATCTCGCCTATAACCAGTGCCTGTCGCTGTTCGGCCCCGCCGCGAAGAGCCTCGCGGCGGCGGCAGCCTCCGCAGCATCGGCGGCGGCGACCGCGATCCCGCGCCTGCCCGAGCCGCCGGCCCTGGGCGAGGCCGCCGAGCCGGCGCCCCGCGGCCGCCGCGGCTGGACCCGTCGCCTGCGCGGCGGACGGCAGAGCGCGACCTTCGCGGTCATCAGCGGGGGCGAGCGCCGGCATCACCGCCGCCGGCGCCACCGCTGACGCCTCACGCCACGTCGAGCCGCCGGAAGCGGTTCCAGGCCAGGAACGGCACACCCGACAAAAGCGCGCGCAAGGCCGCGTCGCTCTGGAAGCAGCCATTGACCGAGACCCGCGGCAACGCGTGCAGGTGCGCGGCGTGGCCGGGGAAGAGGTGGCCGGGCCGCGTCGTCACGGCGGTGCGGTAGCCGGCCTCGCGGGCGAGCGCGAAGTCCCGCGCCCCGGCCGAGCCGGGATCGCCGACCGGGTAGGAGAAATGCTCCGGCACCCGGCCAAGCAAGGCGGCGAGCCGGTCCCGTCCCTCGACGATCTCGCGCCGGGCGAACGCCTCGTCGTGCTTGGCGAGCATCGGGTGCGACAGGGTGTGGGCGGCGAGCGTCACCGCCTCGTCGCGGGCGAGCTCCCGCAGCTCGGGAGCCGACAGGCACAATTCGCCGGCGATCCGCTCCGCCGCGAGTCCCGCCTCGAGGCAGAGCCGCAGGGTCGCGGCGCGTAAGCTCTCCTCCGGCCCGGCCCGCAGGGCGCGGTAGGCTTCCGCGAAGGCGGCCGATTTCTGGGCATCGCCGACGGCGGCGAGGTCGAGCCCGACCTCCGGCAGGCGCACCCGGTCGAGGGCGCCAATCGCCCGTTCGAGCTCGATCCACCACAGCCGCCCGGTCCCGGCGGCGAAATCGTGGGTGACGAACAGGGTCCAGGGCGCGCCGTGGCGGTGCAGGACCGGGGCCGCGTGCTCGAGGTTGTCGCGGTAGCCGTCATCGAAGGTCAGCACCGCGAAGGGCGGTCCGTCCTCGCCGAGGAGCCGCGGCACATCGGACAGCGCAACGATCGCGAAGCCGCGCGCCCGCAGGGCGGTCAGCGTGCGGTCGAGGAAGGCCGGGGTGATCGCGAGCAGGCGGTTCGGCGCGTAGGCGCCCGGCGGCGGCTCGTCCGGCCGGACGTGGTGGAAGGTCAGGATCACGCCGCGGCCGCGGGCAACCGGCGCGAGCCAGCGGTCGGACCCCGTGGCCGCGATGGCGGCGAAGCCGGCATGGAACAGGCGGTGGCGAGCGGTGGCGGAGAGCATGACCGCATCCTCACCACGGTCGGCGAAAGCTTCGTTACGCCGTTTGCGGATTCTGCACGCTTGCCCGGTACCTCATGGGAAGGCCATGCGAGGGCGGGGCGCGAGGGCGGGGCGATGGGCGGGAGCGTGCAACTCGCGGCGGACGGGGCGGCGGCCGAGTCCGCGCCGGCGGTCGGGCTGAGGCCGGAGATCTTCTCGAGCCTCGCAGCGGCGGAAGGTCCGTGGCGCGCCCTCGAAGCGCTGCCCGGCGTCGTGATGACGCCCTACCAGCGCTTCGACTGGGTGAACGCCTTCGCCGCGGCCCTGCCCGGCAATGCCCGCCCCTGCCCGGTGCTGCTGCGCGACGCCGACGGCCGGCCCCGGGCGCTGCTGCCGCTGGCGGTGAAGCGCGAAGCCGGCATCCGGGTCGCCCGGGTGATCGGCGGCCGCCACGCGAACTACCACATGCCGGTCTTCGCCGGCCCCGACGCCGCCGCCCTGCCGGGCGCGGCCTACCGTCAGGCCCTGGCGCAAGGAGGGCGCCGCGCCGGGATCGACGTGATCCACCTCGTCGACCAGCCGCGCCTGTGGAACGGAGTGGCGAACCCGCTGGCGGAAGGCCCGGCCTCGCCGAGCGACGGCTACGGCCTGGCGCTCGCGGCCGATCCGGACGCGGTGCTCAAGCGCGTCATGAGCGGTGATGCGCGACGCAAGCTGCGCCAGAAGGAGAAGTGGCTGGTTGCCGCCCATGGCCCGGTGGAGCACCACGTCGCGGGCGACGCCGCGGAGGGCGAGGCGATCCTCGCCGCCTACCTCGCCCAGAAGGCGGAGCGCTTCGCCCAGCTCGGGATCAGCGATCCCTTCGCCGACCCGTCGGCGCGGCGCTTCCTCGCCGAGGCGCACCGGGCCGGCGCCCTGGAGCTGCATTCCTTGCGCACGCAGGCCGGGCGCGTCCTCGCGACCTTCGTGGGCGCCGTCGATGCGCACCGCTTCAGCGGCATGCTGACCTCGTTCGATCCCGATCCCGCGCTCGCCCGGTTCAGCCCCGGCGACCTGCTGCTCCAGTCACTGATCCGCGACCAGGCGCTCAGGGGCCGCACCGCCCTCGACCTCGGCGTCGGCGAGGCGCGCTACAAGGCCAGCGTCTGCGACGAGACCATCGGCCTCGTCGACGCGGTGCTGCCGGTGAGCCTGCGCGGCCGGGCCTTCGGGCTCGCCGCGGAGGCGGGCGGGCGCCTGAAGCGGCGGATCAAGCGTGATCCGCGGCTCTGGGCGCTGGTCGGGCGGGTGCGCAAGGCGATGGCGAGGTCGGCCTGAGGGCTCAGGCGGTCGGCCCCGACACCCCCGCCTGGGCGAAGGTCGCCATCTCCCGGTGGCAGGCCACCGCCGCCTTGACGACCCCGAGCGCGAGGGCCGCGCCGCTGCCCTCGCCAAGGCGAAGCCCGAGGTCGAGGAGCGGGCGCAAGCCCAGGCGCTCCAGCACCGCGGCGTGATCGCCCTCCGCCGAGACGTGGCCGGCGAGGCAGTGGTCCAGCGCCCGCGGATCGATGGCGTGAAGCAGGGACGCCGCGGCGGTCGAGACGTAGCCGTCGATCACCACCGGGACCCGCTGCAGCCGCGCGGCCAGGATCGCACCGGCCATGGCGGCGATCTCGCGGCCGCCGAGGCGGGCCATCACGGCGAGCGGATCGTCGAGATGGCCCTGGTGGCAGGCGAGCGCCGCCTCCACCGCGGCGACCTTGCGGGCATGGCCGGCCTCGTCGATGCCGGTGCCGCGGCCGACCCACCGGGCCGGCTCGCCGCCATAGAGCGCGGCGTAGATCGCCGCCGCCACCGTGGTGTTGCCGATTCCCATCTCGCCGACGGCAAGGCCGTCGGTCCCGGCCGCCACGGCCTCCATGCCGAACGCCATGGTGGCGACGCAGGCCTTCTGGGTCATCGCCGGCTCGACCGTGATGTCGCCGGTCGGCATGTCGAGGGCGAGATCGAACACCTTGAAGCCGAGGCCGTAGGCGGCGCAGATCTGGTTGATCGCCGCGCCCCCGGCGGCGAAATTGTCGAGCATCTGGCGGTTGACCGCCGACGGATAGGCTGAGACGCCCCGCTCCGCGACGCCGTGGCTGCCGGCGAAGACGCAGACCAGCGGCCGGTCGAGGCTCGGCGGCGCCTTGCCCTGCCAGGCGGCCATCCAGGCGGCGAGGAATTCGAGCCGGCCGAGGCTGCCGGCGGGCTTGGTCAGCAGCGAGTCCCGGGCCGAGACCTCGGCGGCGGCGGCCTCGTCCGGCCCCGGCATGGTGGCGATCAGGCGGCGGATGTCGTCGAACGGCGTGGCGTCGGCCGGGATGCCGGCGGTCGGCGAGGGGGCGTCGGTGGGGATGTCGGCCATGGCGAGCGTGTCCTGCGGGGGCAACCCCGCATGCGGGGCTATCGTGCCGCGAGCAGATACAGCAAAATGGCCGGACGGGGCGACTCCGTGCTCGCAGGTCGATGGCGTCGGGATATCGTGAGTGATGGCGGCTGAGACGAGCGCCGGGCCGGGCCGCGCCGACCCTGACCCCGACGACGCGTTCGAGCCGCCCCCGCCGCGTTCCGGGCCGTGGCCGCCGCTCGCCGATCTCGCCGCCTGCCTGCGCTTCTACAGCCGCCTGCCGGTGCCGGCGCTGCCGGGCGAGACCGACCGTCACGCCGCGCCCGACTTCCGCACCGTGCCCCGGATGCTACCGCTGGCCGGCCTGGTGATCGGGCTCCCCGGCGCCGTGGCGCTGGCCTCCGCCCTGGCGCTCGGCCTCGGGCCGTTCCTCGCCGCGACCCTGGCGCTGACCTTCGCCACCCTGGCCACCGGGGCGCTGCACGAGGACGGGCTCGCCGACGTCGCGGATGGGTTCGGCGGTGGGCTGACGGCCGCCCGGCGCCTCGAGATCATGCGCGACAGCCGCATCGGCGCCTACGGGGCCGCCGCCTTGATCCTGTCCTACGCCCTGCGCATCGGCGCCCTGGCGACCTTGGCCGACCGGCTCGGCTGGCGCGTCGCCGTGGTGTTCCTCGCTGCCGCTGCCCTGTCGCGCACCGCCGCCCTGTGGCCGCTCTGCCGGCTGCCGCCTGCCCGTCCGGACGGCGCCGCCCACGCGGTCGGCCGGCCGACGGGCCGGACCCACGCCACCGCGTGGGTCCTCTGCCTCGCCGTGCTGGCCCTCGCCGGCCTCCTCGGCCTGCCCTGGCTCGGCCTGTGCCTCGCCGGCCTCCTCGCCTTCGTGGCCGCCTGGACGCTCACCCGGATGGCCGCCCGCCTCGTCGGCGGCCAGACCGGCGACGTGATCGGGGCGAGCCAGCAGATGGCCGAGATCGCCGCCCTCCTCGCCCTCGTGATCGCGATTCCCGCCTGATGCCCGTCTCGTCTCCCCGTCCGTCCAGTCCCTGCATCCGCCTCTGCGTCCTCGATCCCGCCACCGGCCTGTGCGAGGGCTGCGGCCGTACCGGCGACGAGATCGGCGCCTGGGGCTCCCTGTCCGAGGCCGAGCGGCTGCGGATCATGGCGATCCTGCCAGGCCGCCTCGCCGCCGCCGCATCCGGGCCGGTGGCGATGCCGGACCCGGCCGCCGCCCTGGCCTGACCGGTGCCGGGCGCCGTCGGCATCGGGTTCCTGCTCCTCGCCTGCGCCGCCGCCTGGGCGCATCTCGGCGGGCGCGAGGTCGCGGGCCTGCGGCCCGACGAGGCCGCCGGCCTCGCCGGCCTCGTCGCCGTTGCCCTGCTGGTGCTGAACGGCGTCGGTCACCGGTTCCGGTCGGGTTTCGGGGAGGGGCTGCTCGCGCTGCTGGTCTGGGGCCTGATCGGTGCCGGGGGCGCCGTGCTCTACGTCCATCGCGACCAGGCGCGGGACATGGCGTTCCGGACGCTGGCCGAGATGAACCCGGGCCAGCCGGTCTCCCGGACCGGCGACGAGGTGGTGATCGCCCGCCGGGTCGATGGCGGCTTCACCGTGCAGGCCAAGGTCAACGGCCGGGTCGAGGCGTTCGTCTTCGATACCGGCGCGAGCGCCGTGGTGCTCACTGCCGAGAGCGCCGCGGCGCTCGGCATCCGCCCGAGCGCCGCGGCCTACCGGGTCCAGGTCCAGACCGCCAACGGCCGCACCGCGGCGGCGCCGGTGGTGCTCGACTCGGTGGCGGTCGGCCCGATCAGCGAGACCCGGGTGGCCGCCCTGGTGACGCGGCCGGGCGCCTTGAGCGTCAACCTGCTCGGAATGAGCTTCCTGGAGCGGCTGGCCTCGTACGAGGTGCGGGGAAGCCGGCTGATCCTGCGCGGGGCGCGGGGGTGACGGCCCCTCATCGACGCCCTCCCGATCATGCCGGGGCTCGACGACGTCGAGAACCCGGGACGACGAGAGTGTCAGGACTGCCGGAGCGCCCCGCTACACCCGCTTCTCGAAGAAGAAATCCGGATACGGATCGTCGTTGAAGCGCTCGATCTCGACCCATCCGGTGCGGCGGTAGAGCTGCAGCGCCTCGGTGAGCGCGCTGTTCGAATCCAGCTGCAGGGTCGTGATCGCGAGATCCCGCGCCGCATCTTCCGCCGCACGCATCAGCCGCCGGGCAAGGCCGAGGCCGCGGGCGGAGGGGCAGACCCAGAGGCGCTTGATCTCGGCCACCTCGCCGCCCTTCCCCTTCAGGCCGACGCATCCGATCGGCATCCCGTCCGACAGCGCGACCAGGAAGGCGCCGCGCGGCCGCATCATGTCGGCGGCCTCCGGATCGCGGGAGAGCGCGACGTCGAACCCGGTCGCGAGCCGCCGCCCGAGTTCGGCGTAATACGCGGTCAGACAGGAGACGGCCGTTGCGGCGCGCGGGTCGCATTCCTCGATCGCGATCCGCTCGCGGCCGAGCGCCGTGGCGACGAGGTCCATGGCGCGCAACAGCTCCTCGGCGCGCGGGAAGCGCTCGACCAGGGACGCGGCCTGTGCGTTCGACAGGGCCTCGTAGGCGACAAACTCCTTGCGGCCAGCCTCGGTCAGAGCGGCGACCCGGCGGCGCGCATCGGAGGGGTGAGGCAGCGTCACAACCAGCCCCTCCTCCTCCAGGCCGCGCAGGAGCCGGCTCAACAATCCGGAATCGAGCCCGAGATAGTCGCGCAGGGCGCCGACATCGCCGCGCCCATGCCCGATGCCGTTGAGCACCCGGGCCGCCCCGAGGGGACGGCCGCGGCCGAGGAACGAGGTATCGAGAGCCCCGACCTCGGCGGTCACGGCCCGGTTGAAGCGGCGGATGCGGGATACGGCGTCGTGGAGCATATGTCTGACCTAAGTCAGATAAATCGCGCCGTCAATCGCCCTTGCTCCACCCACGAAAAAACCCCGGCCGTTTCCGGCCGGGGCTTCGCGTCCTGTGGAGGCCGAGGCAGCGATCCGCCCCAGTCCCGATGCCTTAGTTGTTCCGGTTGCCCATCAGCGAGAGCAGGAACTGGAACATGTTGATGAAGTCCAGGTAAAGGGTCAGCGCGCCGACCACCGACACCTTCGCGGCGGTCTCGCCGTCGAAGTTGCCGTAGAGGTACATCTCCTTGAGCTTCTGCGTGTCGTACGCGGTCAGGCCGGCGAAGATCAGGACGCCGATGACCGAGATCGCGAACTGAAGCGCGCTCGACGCCAGGAAGATGTTGACCAGGCTGGCGATGACGAGACCGATCAGGCCCATCACCAGGAACGAGCCGATGCCCGAGAGGCTGCGGGTCGTCGTGTAGCCGTAGAGGCTCAACCCGCCGAAGGCGGCCGCGGTGATGAAGAAGACCTGGACCACGCTCGCGCCGGTGTAGCGGATGAGCAGCGTCGAGAGCGACGCACCCATCACCGCCGCGAAGGCGAAGAAGGTGGTGCGGGCCGACGAGGCCGACATCCGGTCCATCCGGAACGAGAACAGGAAGATGAAGGCGAGCGGCGCGAGCGCGATCACCCACATCAGCGGCGTGGCGTAGAGCGTGCGGCCGAAGCTGGTCAGCGGGATCGAGCCGATCCGCGCCACCGCATCCGCCTGCGAGGTCGCCACCGCGAGCTTGTTGATGCCGATCGCCACCAGCCCCGAGATGCCGAGGCCGACGATCATGTTGTTGTAGACGCCGAGCATGAACGCGCGCAGGCCCTGGTCGACCTGGACCTGGCTCTGGGCGTAGCCCGTGGGGCCCCCGAAGCCGCTCGCGTTGCCCTGCCGGAACGGGCTGTTCTCGAATGCCATGGGAGATTCCTTCGGAAGCTCTCTAGCGTGGATGTTCCTGGTGCGAGGTTCCTACGCGACCCTCGGACGCTCAACGCGTCGAACCGGCATCCGCTCCCTCGCGGGTCCGTCTGCCTTGACGGGAATATGTGGGGTGGAGGCAGCGCGCACAAGGGCGTGAGCGGATCCGACTTCCGTCGGAATCCGGTCAAACCCAAGGTCAATCCGCCGCAGGCGGCACGCGGGATTAACTATCCTACAGATTTCGTAGGTACTGCGCCGGCTTCTGGCTCAAGATGCGCCAGGTGCCGGCAAGCCCCAGGACGATCGCCACCACGACCGCCAGGACGGCCGCAAGCAGCGCCCCCGAGAGGTCGAGGGCGAAATCGAGACGCATGACCTTCGTCAGGATCACCCAGCCGGCCAGCGTGCCGGCGGCGAGGCCGAACAAAGCCGTGGCGAGACCGAGCGCGCCGTACTCCATCGTGTAGGCGAAGAGCAGCCGCGCCCGGGTCGCGCCGAGGGTCTTGAGCACCACCGCGTCGTAGAGCCGGGCGCGATGGCCGGCGGCGAGCGCGCCGGCCAGCACGAACAGGCTGGTGGCGATCGCCACCGCGCTGGCGCCGCGGATCGCGAAGACGAGCTTGGCCACGAGGTCGTTGACCGCGTCGAGGGCGTCCTTCACCCGCACGCTGCTCACCGAGGGAAATTCCTTGGCGGCGTCGCGCAGGATCCGGGCCTCCAGGGCGGCGTCCGGCCCCTCGGGCAGGGTCAGGGTCGCGAGGTCGCTGTGCGGCGCACCCCGGAAGGTGCCGGGCGAGAACACCATCACGAAGTTGATGCCGAGGTTGCGCCACTCGACGTGACGCAGGTTGGCGATGGTGACGGTCAGGCTTCGCCCGAGCACGTTGACGGTGACCGTGTCGCCGACCTTGAGCTTCAGGCTGCGGGCGAGCTGGTCGTCGAAGGAGACGAGCGGCTTGCCCGCCTCCTCGCCCTTCCACCACCGGCCGGCCGTGATGGTCGAGCCGTCCGGCAGATCCTCGGCGTAGGTGATGCCGCGATCGCCGTCGAGCACCCAGGCGGCGTCCTCGCCGGCCTTGACCTGCCCCGCCGCCACGCCGTTCAGCGCGGTGATCCGCCCGCGCATCATCGGCACCCGCTCGATCTTGCCCCGCGGTGCGGCGCGCCCGAGGAACTGGTCGAAGGCCTCCGCGTCGCGGCTCGGAATGTCGAGGAAGAACAGGCTCGGCGCTCGCGCCGGCAGCGAGCGGGTCAGGGTCCGGGTGATGTTGGCGTCGATCAGGCTCAAGGTCACGAGCAGCGTGATCCCGAGGCCGAGCGACAGCACGATCGAGGGGGTGAGCGCCCCCGGCCGGTGCAGGTTGGCGAGCGCCAGGCGCGGCGCGGCCCTGGCCGGGCGCGGCAGGCGGCGGGCGAGCGCCATCAGCCCGGCGGCGACGAGGCGCAGCAACCCGAAGGCGAGGCCGGCCGCGGCGATGAAGATCAGCGCTACCCCGCGATCATAGGCGGTGGCGAGCGCGAGCCCCACGAGGCCGGCGAGCGCGAGCGCCAGGATACCCAGGTAGCGCGGCCGCGGCCAGCGCCGGTCGGGATCGACCGTGTCGCGGAACAGGCCCGAGACCGCGACGTCGTGGGCGCGGCCGAGCGGGCCGATCGCGAAGGCGAGCGCCGTCAGCACGCCGTAGAGGGCCGCCACGACGAGTTCGCCCGGCGCCAGCGTCGGGTTGAGCGGCAGCGGCAGCAGGGCGCCGAAGGCGGCATCGAGCGCGAAAGGCAGCACGGCGCCGACCACGAGGCCGGCCAGGATGCCGATCCCGGCGATCAGCATGACCTGCGTCAGATAGATGCCGACGACCTGGCGGCCGGGGGCGCCGAGGCTCTTGAGGGTCGCGATCGAGGCGCGCTTGCGCTCGACGAAGGCCCGCACCGCGTTGGCGACGCCGACGCCGCCGACGAGGAGCGCAGTGAGGCCGACCAGCGTGAGAAACTGCGTGAAGCGTTCGATGCTGCGGGCGAAGCGCGGATCGGCGTTGAGGCGCGACCGGATCTCCCAGCCCGCCTCGGGCAGGGCGGCCCTGGCCTCGCTCATGGTCCTCTCGACCGCCGCATCGTCGCCGCTCGGCAGCGTCACCCGGTAGACGAAGCGGTTGAGGCTGCCGGGCTGGACCAGCCCCGAGGCGCGGAGCGCGTCGAGCGACACCATCAGGCGCGGGCCGAAGCCGATGCCGCCGGCGATCTTGTCCGGTTCGCTCACCAGCTCGGTGCGCAGCACGATTTCGGCCCCGCCGATCGTCAGGCGGTCGCCGAGCTTGAGGTCGAGGCGCGCCAGCAGCGCCGGATCCGCGGCGGCGCCGTAGACGCCGTCGCGGGCCGCGAAGATCTCGGCGGGAGGCATCGGCGGCTGAGTGGTCAGTTCGCCGACCGCCGGGTAATCGGACCCGACCGCCTTCAGCTCGACGAGCGCCGCCCCCTTGTCCCCGGCCGACGCCATGGCGCGGGTGAAGCCCACCACCGAGACGCGGCCGCGCGCCTCGAGGAAGGCCCGTTCCTGCGGGCTCGCCTCGCGGTGGACCAGCCCGAAGGTGACGTCGCCGCCGAGGATCCGCCGCCCCTCGCGGGCGAGCCCGTCGGAGAGCGAGCGCGACAGCGAGGCCACGCCCGCGATGGTCATGACGCCGATGGCGATGCAGGCGAGCAGCACCGTGAAGCCGCGCAGGCCCCCGCGCAGCTCGCGAAGCGCGAGGCGCAGGGTGAGCGGCAGGCGCGAGGGTAGGAACGAGGGACCGCCGGGCGACATGCTGGGCGACGGACCGGGCGCGCCGCCGGCGAGGTTCGGAAGGCTTCCGTGCATCGCCGTTACGCGCTCACCGTCGTGTCGATCAGGCCCGAGCGCAGGCGCACCGTGCGGTCGCACAGGCGGGCGAGGCCGGGATCGTGGGTGACCAGGACCAGGGTCGCGCCGCGGTCGCGCTTGAGGGCGAAGAGCAGCTCGACGATCTGCGCGCCGGTCGCCTCGTCGAGGTTGCCGGTCGGCTCGTCGGCGACGAGGATCGCCGGCTCCGGGACCACCGCGCGGGCGATGGCGACGCGCTGCTGCTCGCCGCCCGACAGCTGAGCCGGGTAATGGTGCAGGCGGTGGCCGAGGCCGACCGCCTCCAGCTCCCGCGCCGCGCGCACCTGCGCATCCGGCGCATCGGCGAGTTCGAGCGGCAGCGCGACGTTCTCGAGCGCCGTCATGGTCGGGACGAGATGGAAGGACTGGAACACGATGCCGATGCGCCGGCCGCGGAACCGCGCCAGCGCATCCTCGTCGAGCCCGGCGAGGTCGGTGCCCTCGACCAGCACCCGCCCCGAATCCGGCCGCTCCAGCCCGGCCATGGTCATCAGCAGGGTCGACTTGCCCGAGCCCGAGGGACCGACGAGGCCGACCGCCTCGCCCGGCGCGACGGCGAGCGAGATGCCCTTGAGAATGTGGACCCGGGCGGCGCCGCGGCCGAGGCTGAGATCGACGCCGTCGAGCGCGATCGCCGGTCCGGTGGCCTTGTCGGTCATGGAGGGAAAGCCGATCTGTAGCGCGGCGGCCATGCGGGCCGCCGCCGGAGGTGACGTGTTGGGACGGACCTACGCAGGACAGGCGGCCCGTCGGCCCGATATGGGCCGCTCCAGGGTGGTTCGCCATGATGGCCGCCGCGCGGCGCTCGCATTTCTGATCGTTTCGCTGCTGATGACGCTCGTGACGCCGCTCCAAGCCCAGGAGGCTCCGAAGACCGCGACCAAGGGGCGCTCCCTGAACCTCGTCGCCCTCGGGGACAGCCTGACGGCGGGCTACGGCCTGCCGGCGGCGGCGGCCTTCCCGGTGCAGCTCGAAGCGGCGCTCAAGGCCCGCGGGCACGCGGTCGCGGTCGCCAATGCCGGCGTCTCGGGCGATACCGCGACCGGCGGGCTCGACCGGGTCGACTGGTCGGTGCCGGACGGGACCGACGGGGTCATCCTGGAGCTCGGCGCCAACGACATGCTGCGCGGCACCGACCCGGCGGTGACCGAGAAGGCGCTCGACGCGATCGTCGCCAGGCTGAAGGCCCGCGGCATCCCGGTGATGCTCGCCGGCATGCGGGCGGCGCCGAATCTCGGGCTCGATTACGGCAAGCGCTTCGACGCGATCTATCCGCGGCTCGCCGAGCGCTACGGCCTGATCCTGTATCCGTTCTTCCTCGACGGCATTGCCGGCGACCGCAGCCTCAATCTCGCCGACGGCCTGCACCCGACCAGGGATGGCGTCGCCAAGGTCGTGACCGGCATCCTGCCGAGCGTCGAGGATTTCCTGACGCGCCTGCGCAAGGGATCCTGATCCGATGCCGCGCCTGTTCACCGGGATCGAGGTCCCGCCCGAAACCGGACTCCGCTTGAGCGCCTTCCGGGGCGGCCTGCCCGGGGCGCGCTGGGTCGAGCCCTCGGATTACCACGTCACCCTGCGCTTCATCGGCGACGTCGATGGCGGGCTCGCCGAGGAGATCACCGAGGCGCTCGCCGGGATCCGGCCCCGCCCTCCCCTGACGCTCGCCCTCGACGCGCTGGCGGTGTTCGGCGGCGACAAGCCACATTCGCTCTTCGCCCGCGTGGTGCCCGATCCCGACCTCGCCGAGCTGCAGGCCGAGCACGAGCGCATCCTGCGCCAGCTCGGCGTCGCGCCCGATACGCGGCGCTTCACCCCTCACGTCACCCTGGCCCGGCTCAAGCGCGGCGCCGGTCCGGACGGGGTAGCGCAGTACCTGGCGATGCAGCCGGTCTTCCCGCCCGTGTCGTTCACGGCCCGGCGAGCCGCCCTGTACTCGGCGCGGGACTCGGTCGGCGGCGGGCCCTACGTGGTCGAGGCGGCCTATCCCCTGGCGGAGGAAGAAGAGCCGTGACGGCGCTCCGTCCCCGGGGCGGTACGTCCCCCGGGCGCAACTCCCCCCAAATAGGTGATGGTCAAAGCCTCCCATCGGCGTAGGCTTCAGCCACTGCCCCGATGACGGGCCCGCGCCCACGCCGTTCACCTCCACCATCGAACTTGGCGTGGGCGCTTCCTTGTCAGCCGATCACCCGGCCTTGCCGAGATAGGGGCAGTTTCCCGCCTCGATCGGCCGGAACGCCCGGTCGCCGGGAATCGTCGCGATCAGCTTGAGCAGGTCCCACTCGCCCTTCGATTCGGCCGGGGCCTTCACCTGCATCAGGTACATCTCGTGGACCATGCGGCCGTCCTCCCGCACCCGGCCGTTCTTGGCGTAGAAGTCGTTGACCGGCGTCTCGCGCATCTTGGCGATCACCGGCTTGGCCGCATCGGTCCCGGCCGCCTGGACCGCCTTCAGGTAGTTGGCGATGCTGGAATAGACGCCGGCCTGGAACTGGGTCGGCATGCGGCCGTGGCGCTTGAGGAAGCGCTGGGCGAAGGCGCGGGTCTCGTCGTCGCGGTCCCAGTAGAAGCTGGTGGTGAGCAGCATTCCCTGCGCTGTCTCGAGGCCGATCGCCCGCAGGTCGACCACGTCGATCAAGAGCCCGACGAGCTTCTGGCCCTGCTGCTGGATGCCGAACTCGCCGGCCTGCTTGGCCGCCGTCGCGGTGTCGCCGACCGGATCGGCCAGCGCGATCACCTTGGCGCCGGAGGCCTGGGCCTGGAGCAGCGCCGAGGAGAAATCCGCCATCCCCATCGGGTGGCGTACCGAGCCGATGACCTTGCCGCCGGCGCGGGTCACCGCTTGGCCGGTGTCACGCTCCAGCGCGTGCCCGAAGGCATAGTCGGCGGTGACGAAATACCAGGAGGTCGCGCCCTGCTGCACCAGGGGACCGGCGGTACCGTTGGCCAGCGAATAGGTGTCGTAGGTCCAGTGGATCGCGTTCGGCGAGCAGGCCGGGCCGGACAGGTCGGAGGAGCCGGCCGAGGAATTCAGGAACAGCCGGTCGCGCTCGCGGGTGAGATTCTGGACGGCGAGCGCCACCGACGAGGTCGGCACGTCGGCCACCACGTCGACCTGCTGCAATTCGAGCCACTGGCGGACGATGTTCGAGCCGACATCCGGCTTGTTCTGGTGGTCGGCGGAGACGACCTCGATCCGCTTGCCGAGCACCGTGCCGCCGAACTCCTCCACCGCCATCCGGGCCGCGGTGACCGACCCCGGGCCGGTGCTGTCGGCCTGGGACGCGCTCATGTCCGACAGGACGCCGATCTTGACCACGTCGTCGGAGACCTGTGCCTGCGCCGCAGCCGCGCTGAGGGTCGCGGCCAGCGCCAGGCCGGCGCGCCGAAGGGCTCGTTTCATGATTTCCTCCCGGTTTTCCCCCATGCTGGCGGGGGATGGGAGGACGGTCAAGCTGAAGCCTCGATCGCACGTCGCGACGCTTGTCATACCCTACGCGTCATTCCGGGATCCGCTGATGCGCCGCCGAAATGACCGGAAGGACGATCAGTTGCGAAGGCGCGAGGCATCCCGCGCTGGGCTCACAACCTCCGCAGCGCCACGCTCTCGATGCGGTGGCTCGCGCCCTTGGCGAGGATCAGGCTGGCGCGCTGGCGCGTCGGCACGATGTTGTCGCGCAGGTTCAGGAGGTTGATGCGGTTCCACAGCCCGTCGGCGATGGTCAGCGCCTCCTCCTCGCTGATCTCCGCGTACTTGCGGAAATACGACAGCGGGTCGCGGAAGGCGGTGTGGCGCAGGCGCAGGAAGCGGTTGACGTACCAGCGGTGCAGGTCGTCCTCGTGCGCGTCGAGATAGACCGAGAAGTCGAAGAAGTCCGAGACGAACGGGATCGCGGTGCCGTCCCGCGGCAGGCGGGCGGGCTGGAGCACGTTCAGCCCCTCGACGATCAGGATGTCGGGCCGGTCGACCACCGTATTCTCCCCCGGCACCACGTCGTAGACGAGGTGGGAGTAGAGCGGCGCCGCGACGTGGCGCTTGCCGGCCTTGATGTCGGCGAGGAAGCGCAGCAGCGTCGGGGTGTCGTAGCTCTCCGGGAAGCCCTTGCGCTCCATCAGGCCGAGGCGGTTCAGCTCGGCATTCGGGAACAGGAACCCGTCGGTCGTGACGAGGTCGACCTTCGGGGTGTTGGGCCAGCGGGCGAGCAGGGCCTTCAGCACCCGGGCGGTGGTCGACTTGCCGACCGCGACCGAGCCGGCGACCCCAATGATGTAGGGCACCTTCACCTCGCGCTCGGCGAGGAGGAAGCGCTGGGTCGCCTTGAACAGCCCCTGCGTCGCCGCGACGTAGAGCGACAGCAGCCGCGACAGCGGCAGGTAGATCGCGATGACCTCTTCGAGGGAGATCGGGTCGTTGAGCGATTGCAGCCGCATCACGTCCTCGGCATTGAGGGTGAGCGGCGTATCGGCGCGCAGGTGCGCCCATTCCTCGCGGGCGAAGACCCGGTAGGGCGAGAGGTGGGCGGTCGCCTCGTCGAGGCTGGCGGCGAGTTCCGCGGCGCCGAGGGTGGGGGCCATGCTGGCGCCGTTGGTGCCGGCCTCGGTCATGCCGGCCTCCTCGCCGCCTTCTCGGCGATCCCGCTCTGGGCCGTGCGCCGCTCCAGCTCCGCCATCACCGCCTCGAGCGGGATCTCGGCGGTCCGCAGCACGACGAGCAGGTGGTACAGCACGTCCGCCGCCTCCGCCGTCAGCCCGTCGCGGTCGCCCTGCACCGCCGCGATGGCGGCCTCGACCGCCTCCTCGCCGAGCTTCTTCGCCGGCCGCGCCGGCCCGCCGGCGACGAGCTTGGCGGTGTAGGATTCCTCCGGCGAGGCGGCGGCCCGCTCGCGGACGATGCGGTCGAGGTCGGCGAGGGTGAAGGTGGTCATGCGGCGGCCATCGGTGTTGCGGAGGAACCCTGGAGCCGGCCATGCCGGGCGGTCAAGCCGCAACCCGCGGCATTTGCTGCGGCGATTGCCGATGAGTCAGGGCGTCGGATCGAGCCGCATCGCCAGGCCCGCCGCCGCCATATGGGCCTTGGCCTCGGCGACGGTGTGCTGGCCGAAATGGAAGATCGAGGCGGCGAGCACCGCGCTCGCGCCGCCATCGCGCACCCCCGCCACGAGGTCGTCGAGGCCGCCGACGCCGCCCGAGGCGATCACCGGCACGCTGACCGCGTCGCTGATCGCCCGGGTCAGGCCGAGATCGTAGCCCGAGCGCATGCCGTCGCGGTCCATCGAGGTGACCAGCAATTCGCCGGCCCCCTTCCCCGCCACCAGGCGGGCGAAGTCAATCGCGTCGATCCCGGTGGGCTTGCGGCCGCCATGGGTGAAGATCTCCCAGCGGGCGGGCTCGTCGGCGCCTGAGACGCGCTTGGCGTCGATCGCCACGACGATGCATTGCGCGCCGAACTTTTCCGCCGCCCGCGCCACCAGATTCGGGTCGTTCACCGCGGCAGTGTTGATCGAGACCTTGTCGGCGCCTGCGAGCAGCAGGGTGCGGATGTCCTCGACCTTGCGCACCCCGCCGCCGACGGTGAGCGGCATGAAGCAGGCCTCCGCCGTGCGGCTCACCGCATCGAGCAGGATGCCGCGGTCCTCGTGGCTCGCCGTGATGTCGAGGAAGCAGAGCTCGTCGGCCCCGGCGCGGTCGTAGGCCTTGGCGGCCTCGACCGGATCGCCGGCGTCGCGCAATTCGAGGAACTGCACGCCCTTGACGACGCGGCCGTCCTTGACGTCGAGGCAGGGGATGATGCGGGTCTTGAGCACGGGGCGTTGGCTCACTCGTGAACGAACGGGCGTGTCATCGCCTCGTCGCGCGTGAAGGGGCAAGTGGCGGGAACGGCCTTGGGAGCGAGGCCGGTTTCGCGAATCGCGTCGAGTCGTGCCTGCAGGTAGGCGCGCTCAAACGCCTCGTCGAGGCGGGATTTGAGGCTAGGATTGTCAGCGATCGTCAGCCTGACGTGTTTGCGATGTGTCGCGATCGAGACCTCCCAGCTCGCGCAGCGGTGGCTCGGCTGGTACTCACACTTGAGCATATGAAGCTGGACCAGCGCATAGAAGCTGACGAGGCGGTTGAACTCCGAGCGGCCCAAGCTCTCGATCTCCTCGGCCAAGTTCTCACGGTCGAGCGCCGAGAAGTCGCCGACGCGGAGCGCCGCAGCCTGCTCCCTCGCCCAGCCGTAGATATCGTCGGCATAGGCGGTCATCGGGCGCGGGGAAGACGGCCGCATCGGCGGCGGCTTGGACTTGCGGGTCGCGGCCGTCATGCTGTCACATGCCTCCGGAAAGCGACCGCGATCCTATCACGCGGCGAGCCCCAGCGCCTCACGCCGCCGGCTGGGTCCCGCCCTGCGCGGCCGTCGCCCGCGCGATGGCGGCCAGCGCCTCCTTCGGGTCGATCCGGCCGTCATAGAGGGCGCGGCCCGTGATCGCCCCGGCGAGGCTCGCGCAATCCGGCTCGAGGATCCGGTGCACGTCCTCGATCGAGGCCAGCCCCCCGGAGGCGATGACCGGGATCTTCACCGCCTGGGCGAGGCCCAAGGTCATCGGGATGTTGAGGCCCTTGAGGATCCCGTCGCGGGCGATGTCGGTGTAGATGATCGCGGCGACGCCGGCATCCTCGAAGCGGCGGCCGAGCTCGTCCGCCGTGACCGTCGAGGTCTTGGCCCAGCCCTCGACCGCGACGCGTCCGTCCTTGGCGTCGATGCCGACGGCGATCTTGCCGGGGAAGCGGCGGGCGGCCTCGCGCACGAAGGTCGGGTCCTTCACCGCGGCGGTGCCGATGATGACCCGGCTGACGCCCTTGGCGAGCCAGGCCTCGACCGTGCGCATCTCGCGGATGCCGCCGCCGAGCTGCACCGGGATCTTGACGGCGGTCAGGATCGCGTCGACCGCTGCCGCGTTCATCGGCGCCCCCGCGAACGCCCCGTCGAGATCGACCACGTGGAGCCAGGAGAAGCCCTGCTCCTGGAACGTCGCGGCCTGCGCCGCCGGATCGTCGCTGAAGACGATGGCCTGGGCCATGTCGCCCTGCACGAGGCGGACGCAGCGCCCTTCCTTGAGATCGATGGCCGGAAACAGGATCACGCGTCGTCACCGCAAGGCTTGAGAAGAGGGAGCGGCGGCCGCTCTCAGGGCCGCCAGCGCAGGAAGTTGCCGATGAGCCGCAGCCCGAGAGTCTGGCTCTTCTCGGGATGGAACTGGGTGCCGGCGATGGTGCCGCGGGCCACCATGGCGGTGACCGGCCCGCCGTAATCGGCGCTCGCCACCACGTCCCCGGGCTCCGCCGGGGCGAGGGCGTAGCTGTGGACGAAATAGGCGTGCAGGCCCTCAGACCCGGTCGGGATCCCGTCGAGGAGCGGGTGCGGGCGGTCCGCCTGGAGCGTGTTCCAGCCCATATGCGGCACCTTCAGCCCGGGGTCCGACGGCCGGATCGGCGCGACGTCGCCGGGGATCCAGCCGAGGCCGGGCGTGACCTCGTATTCGAGGCCGCGGCTCGCGAGAAGCTGCATGCCGACGCAGATGCCGAGGAACGGCCGGGCGCGGCCATGCGCCACCTCGGTCATCGCCTCGACCATGCCGGACACGGCATCGAGCCCGCGTCGGCAATCGGCATAGGCGCCGACGCCTGGCAGCACGACACGGTCGGCGGCGGCAACGGTCTCGGGGTCGGAGGTGACGACGATGCGCGCATCGGCTCCGGCCTCGCGGGCAGCGCGCTCGAAGGCCTTGGCGGCCGAGTGCAGGTTGCCGGAGCCGTAATCGATGATGGCGACTGTCTCCGCGCTCAACGGAAGTCCTCCCGGGCCGCGGTGTGCGGGATCAACGAAACGAAGGAGTATGCGGTTGCGGCGCTCACCGGGGGCTCTGCGCCTCCGGGAACAGGCCGAGCGCCGGGCTCTCGGCGCGGACGCTCGTCGGCGTCACCACCGGCCGCGCCGGAGCCGCTCCGAGCCGGGCACCCTCCTCGCGTAGCCAGCGGGCGACGACCTTCACCTCCGCCTCGCGGGCGTCCGAGGCCGTCACCGCGTCGCGGATCGGCCGGCCGGTGCGGGCATAGGTCCAGCGCCGCAGGGACGAGGCTTCGAGGCCGACGAGCCACGACAGGAGCAGCGCGATCAGGAAGCCGGCGACCGGGTTCAGACCCAGGACGAAGCCCGCCCCCCAGACCACGATCTCGGCCGCGAGCACGACCAGCCCGGCGAGCCAGAGCCGGTGCCAGAAGAACCACAGGGCCGAGAACCAGAAGGCCGGCCAGACGAAGGCGTCGGGCACCAGCTTGGCCTGGTCGAGGGCTTCCGGCTCGCCGGGATCGACCTCGTCGGGGACGTGCAAGGTGTAGGTGGTCATCCGGTCTCCCCGGGATCCGTCGCGTGGTCTTGCTCGATATCTTACAACTTCAGAGCGAGCCCTTCGTCGAAGGGACCCGGCCGCCCTCGCGGGGGTCGACTTCGACGGCGTGCCGCAAGGCACGTGCCAGCCCCTTGTAGCAGCTCTCGGCGATGTGGTGCTGGTTGTCGCCGTACAGCGTCTCGACGTGGAGCGTGATCCCGGCATTCATCGCGAAGGCCTGGAACCACTCCCGCACCAGCTCGGTGTCGAAGACGCCGATCTTCTCGCGGGCGAACGCGGTGCGGAAGACCAGGAACGGCCGCCCCGAAATGTCGACGGCGACCCGGGTCAGTGCCTCATCCATGGGCAGGTGCAGGTCGGCGTAGCGGCGAATGCCGCGCTTGTCGCCGAGCGCCTGGGCGAAGGCCTGGCCGAGCGCGATACCGCAATCCTCGGTGGTATGGTGCTGGTCGACATGGAGATCGCCCGTCACCTTGATCTCGAGATCGAACAGCGCGTGCCGGGCGAGCAGCTCGAGCATGTGGTCGAGGAAGCCGACCCCCGTCGCGATGCTGGCCTTGCCGGTGCCGTCGAGGGTGAGCGCGACGCTGACGTCGGTCTCGGCAGTACGCCGGTCGACGCGGCCGGCGCGGAGGGTGGTCTCGGTCATCGCAGGTGGGGTCGCCAACGGGAAACGGGCTGCCTTGTTAAAAGGCAGCCCGTGGAAAGGCCAGGGGTGTTGCCGGCTTTATACCATCCATGCGCGCCAGCGCGTGGCCGGATCACCCCTGCGCCAACACCCGCGCGCAGATCGCGTCGAGCTTGGCCAGGAGCGCCGGATCCCGGTGGCCCGGGGCCGTCATGATGGCGCCGTCGAGCGCCCGGTCGGAGCGCGCCGGGCAGGGCTCGCGCTCGGCCGGGAAGTCGCGGGCGAGCCGGCTCACCAGGCGGGCGGCCTTGGCGGCGTTGGCGCGGGCCACCGCCACCACGGCGGCGACGTCGACGGCGTCATGCTCCGGGTGCCAGCAATCGAAGTCGGTCACCATCGCGATCGTCGCGTAGGTGATCTCGGCCTCGCGGGCGAGCTTGGCCTCCGGCATGTTGGTCATGCCGATCACGTCGTAGCCCTGCGCCTTGTAGGTCAGCGACTCGGCGTAGGACGAGAATTGCGGCCCCTCCATGCAGACATAGGTGCCGCCCTTCCTGACCGCGATCTCCTCGGCTTCCGCCGCGGCGAGGATGCGGGCCTGCAGGCCTGGCCCGACCGGATGGGCCATCGAGACGTGGGCGACGCAACCATTGCCGAAGAACGACGAGGTGCGGCCGACCGTCCGGTCGACGAACTGGTCCACGAGGACGAACAGGCCGGGATAGAGTTCCTGGCGGAACGAGCCGCAGGCCGACAGCGCGACGATGTCGGTGACGCCGGCGCGCTTCAGGACGTCGATATTGGCACGGTAATCGATGCCGGACGGCGACAGCCGGTGGCCGCGGCCGTGGCGCGCCAGGAACACCACCGGGGTCTGCCCGATGCGGCCGATGCGGAGCGCGTCCGACGGCTCGCCCCAGGGCGAGGTGATCGCCTCCTCGCGCACGTCCTCCAGCCCGGGCAGGTCGTAGACGCCCGATCCGCCGATCACTCCGAGAACGGCCTTGGCCATGAAGCTTCTCCTCTAACGAAAAGAGGCCCCTCGCGGGGCCTCTGGACGACTGGACTGGGTGAGGTCAGTGCGTCTTGTGCAGCTCGGGCTGCAGCCCGTGCGTCTCGCCGCCGACGTCCGACCAGATCTTCTTCTTCACGTAGTAGAGCAGGCCGGCCAGCACGATCAGGAAGAGCAGCGCCCGCAGGCCGAGCGACTTGCGTGCCAGGAGGTGCGGCTCGGCCGTCCACATCAGGAAGGCGGTCACGTCGCGCGAGTACTGGTCGATCGTCTCCGGGGCGACCGGCTGTCCGTTCTTGCCCTTGGCGTAGGTCACCTGACCGTCGCTAAGGGGCTTGGGCATCGCGATGACGTGGCCCGGATAGTACTCGTTGTAGTGGCCGCCTGCCGGCACCGTCACGTCCTTCGGCGGCTCGTCCTTGTAGCCGTTGAGGAGGGCGTGGATGTAGTCGGGGCCCTGCTCGGTATAGCCGATGAAGGGCAGCCAGTCGATGATGAACCACAGGCCGCCGCGGGCGAAGGTGCGGGCCTTGGCCATCAGCGACAGGTCCGGCGGCGCCTTGCCGCCATTGGCGGCGGCCGCCGCCTGCTCGTTCGGGAACGGCGCCGGGATCTTGTCGGCCGGACGGCCGGGCCGCTCGAACATGTCGCCGGAATCGTTCGGCCCGTCCTTGACCTTGTACTCCGCCGCCAGCGCCTTGACCTGGGCGGCCGAGAAGTCGGGCCCGCCCTCCTGCTCAAGGTTGCGGAAGCGGATGTAGCTCAGGCTATGGCAGTTCGAGCAGACCTCGCGGTAGACCTGGAAGCCGCGCTGCAGCTGCGCCTGGTCGAAGGTGCCGAACATCCCCGAGAAGGTCCACTTCTCGCGGTGCGGCAGCGGTCCATGCTCTTCCGCGGAGGCGGCGCCGACCGACAGGATCGCGGCGAAAGCGGCCGCCAGGAGGGCGCGTGTCCCGAGAGCGCGTGTTCTGATCATTCCCCTCGATGCCCCTTGCGGCGTCGTCAGTCTTCTGTGTGGTCGAGGAGCGGGGCGGACGCCTCCCAGCATCCGCCCAACCCTTGCGGAGTTGTCAGCCCTTGGTCGGGGGAGCGGCGGTGGCGCCGGCCGGCATGCCGGACGAGCCGACCTGCTTGCCCGGGCCGGTGACGCTCTCGAGGATCGAGCCCGGCAGGGGCTTCGGGGTCTCGAAGAGGCCGACCAGCGGCATCACGATCAGGAAGTGGGCGAAGTAGTAGAAGGTGGCCAGGCGCGAGGCGAGGACGTAGCCGCCCTCCGGGGGCTTCGAGCCGAGCCAGCCGAGCAGGAAGCAGCAGAAGATGAACACCCAGAAGAACTGGCGGTAGATCGGGCGGTAGTTGGCCGAGCGGACCCGCGAGGTGTCGAGCCACGGCGCCAGCGCCAGGATGATCACCGCCCCGAACATCAGGATCACGCCGCCGAGCTTGTCCGGCACCGCGCGCAGGATGGCGTAGAAGGGCAGGAAGTACCACTCGGGCACGATATGCGCCGGCGTCACGGCGGGGTTCGCCGGGATGTAGTTGTCGGCGTGGCCGAGATAGTTCGGCTGCAGGAAGATCCAGTAGGCGAAGAAGACGAAGAACACCACCACCGCGAACACGTCCTTGATGGTCGCGTAGGGGGTGAAGGGCACGGCGTCCTTGCCGGTCTTGATCGGGATGCCGGTCGGGTTGTTCTGGCCGGTGACGTGCAGCGCCCAGACGTGCAGGACGACGACGCCGGCGATCATGAACGGCAGCAGGTAGTGCAGAGAGAAGAAGCGGTTGATGGTCGGGTTGCCGACCGAGTAGCCGCCCCAGAGCAGGCTCTGGATCGTGTCGCCGACGATCGGGATCGCCGCCAGGATGTTGGTAATGACGGTGGCGCCCCAGAACGACATCTGGCCCCACGGCAGGGTGTAGCCGAGGAACGCGGTCGCCATCATCAGCAGGTAGATGATCACGCCGAGGATGTAGAGCACCTCGCGCGGGGCCTTGTACGACCCGTAATAGAGGTTGCGGAACATGTGCACGTACACCGCGATGAAGAACATCGAGGCGCCGTTGGCGTGCATGTAGCGCAGGAGCCAGCCGTAATTCACGTCGCGCATGATGTGCTCGACGGAGTTGAACGCCTCGGTGGCGGAGGGCTGGTAGTGCATCGCCAGCCAGACGCCGGTGATGATCTGCGAGCCCAGCATCACGATCAGGATCGCGCCGAAGGTCCAGAAGTAGTTCAGGTTGCGCGGAACCGGGAACGCGATGAACGACGAATGGACCAGGCCGACGATCGGCAGCCGGGCCTCGAACCACTTCGCGATGCGGCTCTTGGGAACGTAGGTGGTAGCGTGTGCGCTCATGGGGCAGCCCGCGTCTGGCGTTGCTTCACGATCGGCTTAGTTCAGGCGGTGGCGCCTTCGCCGATGCGGACCTTGGTGTCGCCCTGGAAGGCATAGGGCGGGATCGGCAGGTTGATCGGCGCCGGACCGCGGGTCACGCGGCCCACCGCGTCGAACTGCGAGCCGTGGCAGGGGCAGCCCCAGCCCTCATGTCCGTTGGCGTTGGCGATCGGCACGCAGCCGAGATGGGTGCAGTTGCCGTAGGCGACGAGCCAGCGCTCGTGGCCGTCCTTCACGCGGCCCAGGAACGGGGCCGGATCGATCAGGCTCGCCGGGGCGACCGCCTTCATGTCGGCGACCTCCTTCTCGGTGAGGTGGCGCACGAAGATCAGCTTGCCGCGCCAGAACACGTTGACGATCTGCCCGTCGGCGATCGGGGTGAGGTCGACGTCGATCGGCGCGCCGGCGGCGATCGTCTCGGCGTCGGGAGCCATCGAGGCGACGAAGGGCCAGGCCAGAGCGGCGGCCCCGACCACGGCGCCCGCGCCGGTGGCGAGGAACAGGAAGTCCCGGCGGGTCGTCCCGTGGGGATGCGCGGCGTCGGAGGGGGCGGCGGTGGTGGCCAAGTTCCGGCTCTCCCGAGAGATCGTTGACGGCGCGGGCCGCCGCCTGCGCGGCGAAACGGCGTGGAAACCCGCGGATAAGGTCGGCGAGGTTCTGGTTCCCCGATCCTGTCGGACCGAAGCACCTCCCCGCTCATGGCGGCAATGCGACCGGGCGTCGCCGCGCGGGTAGCTCTGTTGCACGGCCAAGCCCCGGAATAAAGGGCGAAAAGGCCCTTCGATCCGGAGGAGTTCCAGATTTCCCGCGAGTGTGTCGCGGGTTCCCGGGACGGCCTGCGGGAGCCGTCCCGGGGGGCGCCGAGCCTATTCGGCCGGGGCGCCGACGCGGCCCTGAACCGCAGGTGCGCCGGTATGGCTCAGGCGCAGGACCGTGATCATGCCGACGATGCCCGCGCAGGCGATCAGCAGCAGGCCGCCGGTGAAGCTGCCGGTCCAGTCCTTGATCGCGCCGACGGCGTAGGGCGCGACGAAGCCCGACAGGTTGCCGATCGAGTTGACCACCGCGATCGCGCCGGCGGCGGCGGCGCCCGACAGGGTCTCGGTCGGCAGCGTCCAGGTGATCGGCAATGCGCCGAAGATGCCGAGTGCGGCGCCCGAGAACAGCACGACCTTGACGATCGGATCGGGCACCAGCGCCGCCCCGATGGTGCAGAGCGAGGCGCAGGCGAGCGCCGCCGCGAGGTGGTAGCGCCGCTCGCGCTTGGCGTCGGAGCGCCGGCCCCACCACAGCATGCCCACCGTGCCGACGGCGTACGGGATGATCATCAGGAAGCCGGTCTGGGCGTTGGTGAGCCCGAAGCCCTTGAAGATCTGCGGCAGGAAGAAGCCGAAGGCGTAGAGCAGCGCGACCGCGCCGAAATACACGACCGCGATGGCGAGCACCCGCGGGTTGAGGATTTCTCGCGTCAGCGGGACATGCCCCTGGCGCGGGCTGCGGGCCTTCTCGGCGGCGAGGGTCTGCTCCAGCCAGGCGCGCTCGTCGGGAGCGAGCCACTTGGCGTCGGCCGGGCGGTCGGTGAGGTAGAGGTAGGTCATCACCGAGAGCACCAGAGCGGGCAGCGCCTCGATCACGTAGAGCCACTGCCAGCCCCGGAAGCCGAGCAGGCCGTCCATCTCGAGCAGCAGGCCGGAGATCGGCGAGCCGATGACGCTCGAGAGCGGGATCGCCACCATGAACAGCGAGACGATGCGGGCGCGGTAGGCGGCCGGGAACCACAGCGTGAGATAGAAGATGATGCCCGGGAAGAAGCCGGCCTCGGCCGCACCGAGCAACAGGCGCATGATGTAGAAGCTGGTCTCGCCGCCGATGAAGGCCATGCCGCCGGAGATCAGGCCCCAGCTCATCATGATGCGGGCGATCCAGCGCCGTGCGCCGAACTTCTCCAGCGCCAGGTTCGACGGCACCTCGAAGATGAAATAGGTGATGAAGAACAGGCCGGCGCCGAGGCCGTAGGCGGTGGCCGAGATGCCGAGATCCCGGTTCATGGTCAGCGAGGCGAACCCGACATTGACCCGGTCGAGATAGGCGACGAAGTAGCAGACGATCAGGAACGGGATCAGCCGCCAGCTGATCCGCTTGATGGTGCGGGCTTCGATGTCGGTCGTCACGGCGGCCTCCTCCCGGGCGGGTCTGGTTGTAGCGAGATTCTTGTTGCGGCCAGGATGTCGCGCTCGGCTCCCGGCTCCGGCGCTCGGGATGACCGGATTGTTCCGGATTGGCAAGGAGCGACGATCGGTGGGGGTACCGCGCACTTGTGGGAGGCCGCTCTTCTGGTCTAGTGCTCCCCTTCCCCGCCGGTGATGCACCGCAGCGAGGCCGCTTCAGCGGCCCCGCGCGAGCCGGTGCTCGCTCGAAGCTCGAAGACCCGCGCCATGCACACGCCACGCCGAGACAGCGGAGCCGACCGTCACCAGCTCACCGGAGCCCGCGTGCTCGTGGTCGAGGCCCGCTACTACGAGGAGATCTCCGACGAGCTCCTCGCCGGCGCGACGGCGGCGATCGAGGCGGCCGGCGCCGAGGCCGTGGTCGTCACGGTGCCGGGCGCGCTCGAGATTCCCCAGACCGTCGCCATCCTGCTCGAGGCGGCGGCCCGGGCACGCACGCCCTACGACGCCGTGGTGGCGCTCGGCTGCGTCATCCGCGGCGAGACCGGCCACTACGACATCGTCGCCGGCGAGAGCGCCCGCGCGCTGATGGACCTCTCGGTAGGCCTGCGCCTGCCGCTCGGCAACGGCATCCTGACCGTCGAGACCGAGGCCCAGGCCCAGGCCCGTGCCCGCGTCGCCGAGATGAACAAGGGCGGCGGCGCGGCGGAGGCGGCGCTTGCGGTACTGGCGCTTCGCCGGGCCGAGGAGGCGGGCCGCCAGGATCGCACCATCGGCTTCACCCCCCGCCGCCAATCGGAGACCGAGTGAGATGAAGCCCGCCGAACGCAGCGGCGCCCGCCTGGCGGTGGTCCAGGCCCTCTACGAGATGGAGATCTCCGGCAAGGGCGTGATCGACGCGCTGGCCGAGTTCGAGGCGTTCTGGATCGGCCAGGTCATCGACGAGGTCGAGCACCCGCCGGCCGAGACCGCGTTCTTCCGCGACCTCCTGCGCGGGGTCGTCGAGGAGCAGCGGGCGATCGACCAGCGCCTCGACGCGGCGCTCGCCGCCGGCTGGCCCCTGCGCCGCCTCGAAGCGGTGGTGCGGGCGATCCTGCGCGCCGGCGCCTACGAGGTGATGTTCCGCCGCGACGTGCCGGTGAAGGTCGCGATCTCGGAATATGTCGACGTCGCCCACAGCTTCTACGAGGGCGAGGAGCCCGGCCTCGTCAACGCGGTGCTCGACAAGGTCGGCCGCGCGGTGCGGCCGGACGACTTCACCAAGGGGTCCGCGCCCAAAGGAGCCACGACCAAGGGTTCCCGCGCCGGCTGAGGCGACGCGGGACGGGTCCCGGCGACACGGCGCGACGAGCCGGGCGTTCGGGACAATTTTCCCTTTCTCGCGTTGGGTTATCATCGCGCCCGCCAGCCTGCGCCCGCGCAACCGGCCGGGGGGCAGGTGGAGCACGTTTCCGTCGATTGCCCGTCCCCCCGCCGCGAGAGCGCCCCGCGATGGCAAGATCTGGTTTGCCCCGCCCGACAGAGGATGAGCTGATCGCCCGCTACTTCGCGCCGCTCGCCGGTGCCGGCGGGCTGTCCCTGCGCGACGACGCGGCCCTGCTGACGCCGAGCCCCGGGCACGACCTTGTTCTCACCGCCGACGCGGTGGTGGCCGGCGTGCACTACTTTCCCGACGACCCGCCCGCCTCGATTGCCTGCAAGGCGCTCGGCGTGAACCTGTCCGACCTCGCCGCCAAGGGCGCCGAGCCACGGGGCTTCCTGCTGACCCTGGCACTGTCCGACGAGTGGGACGAGGCCTGGCTCGCCGAGTTCTGCACCGGCCTGAGCGAGGCCGCGGCGCTGGCGAGTTGCCCGCTTCTCGGCGGCGACACCGTGCGGGCGGGAGGCTCGACCCTCGTGGGCATCACGGCGCTCGGCGAGGTTCCGGCCGGCACGATGGTGCGGCGGGGCGCGGCGCAGGCCGGCGACCGGCTGCTGGTCTCCGGCAGCATCGGCGATTCGGCGCTGGGCCTCAGGCTGCGGGCCAAGCCCGCCGCGCCCTGGGGCGAGGCCCTGTCCTTCCCGGCCCGCGCCGCCCTGGTCGACCGCTACCTGCACCCGCAGGCCCGCCTCGCCCTGGCGCCGGCCCTGCGCGCCCATGCCCGCGCGGCGATGGACGTGTCCGACGGGCTCGTCGGCGACCTTGCCAAGATGATGCGGGCCGCCGACCTGAGCGCCGAGGTCGAGATCGCGCGGGTCCCCCTCTCGGAAGCCGCCCGGGCGGCGCTCGCGGCGGGCGCCGCCCTCGAGATCGCGCTCACCGGCGGCGACGATTACGAGATCCTGTGCGCCGCCGATCCGGCCGAGGTTCCGGCCCTGCAGGAGGCCGCCCGGCGGGCCGGCGTGCCGCTCACCGAGATCGGCATCGTGACCGATCGCAGCGCCCCGCCGGTCTTCCGCGCGGCCGACGGCACCGCGGCGGGCTTCCGCTCGGGTTCGTTCAGCCACTTCTGACCCGATTCCAAAATTCGGCCCCGGCGCCGAAAGTCTCAAGCGGACGAAGCTTGGGAGCGTTTGCGCTCGGGTGGGAAGTTTGGCACGACTAGGCGGCGGATCGGCGCTGGCGCGCGGGCCCGCTCAACAGGGAGGGAGGCCCGCTTCGCGCGTACACGGCCGCTCGCCATCTCGGCCGTCCGACGTCGCGGGAATGCCCGACAATCAAGGACGGTAGAATGACCGCACTCCTGCTCATCATCCTGGGCGGCCTCTGCGCCGTTGCCTACGGCATCGTCACCATCAACGACGTCATGCGGCGCGATGCCGGCACGCAGCGCATGCAGGAGATCGCCGGCGCGATCGCCGAGGGCGCCCAGGCTTACTTGCGCCGGCAATACCTCACCATCGGGCTCGTCGGCGTGGTGCTGTTCGGGCTCCTCGCCTGGTTCCTCGGCCTCAAGGTCGCGGTCGGCTTCCTGATCGGCGCCGTCCTGTCGGGCGTCGCCGGCTTCATCGGCATGAACGTCTCGGTCCGGGCCAACGTCCGCACCGCCCAGGCCGCGGCCCAGTCCCTCGGCGCCGGCCTGTCGGTGGCGTTCAAGTCGGGCGCCGTCACCGGCATGCTGGTGGCCGGCCTCGCGCTCCTCGGCGTGGCGCTCTACTACACCTACCTCACCCGCTTCGCGGGCCTGAACCCGGCGAGCCGCGAGGTCATCGACGCCCTGGTGGCGCTCGGCTTCGGCGCGTCCCTGATCTCGATCTTCGCCCGGCTCGGCGGCGGCATCTTCACCAAGGGCGCCGATGTCGGCGGCGACCTCGTCGGCAAGGTCGAGGCCGGGATCCCGGAGGACGATCCGCGCAACCCCGCCACCATCGCGGACAATGTCGGCGACAATGTCGGCGATTGCGCCGGCATGGCCGCCGACCTGTTCGAGACCTACGCGGTCACCCTCGTCGCCACGATGGTGCTGGCGGCGATCTTCTTTGCCGGCCAGACCGATGTCGGCGGCCGCAACGTGCTCGAGACGATGCTGATCTACCCGATGGCGATCGGGGCGGCCTGCATCGTCACCTCGATCATCGGCACGTTCTTCGTGCGGCTCGGCTCGAACCAGTCGATCATGGGGGCGCTCTACAAGGGGCTGATCGGCGCCGGCGCGCTCTCGATCGTCGCCATCGCCGGTCTCAACCTCGTCATGTTCGGCGGCTTCTCGACCCGCTTCACCACGGCGGGCGGCGACAGCTTCACCTCGCTCAGCCTGCTGCTCTGCGCGGTCGCCGGCCTCGTCATCACGGCGCTGATCGTCGTCATCACCGAGTACTACACCGGCACCAGCTACCGGCCGGTCAAGTCGATCGCCCATTCCTCGGTCACCGGCCACGGCACCAACGTGATCCAGGGCCTGGCGATCTCGCTTGAATCGACCGCGCTGCCGGCCCTCGTGATCGTCGCCGGCATCATCGTGACCTACTCGCTTGCCGGCCTGTTCGGCATCGCCATCGCGGTCACCGCCATGCTGGCGCTCGCCGGCGTCGTCGTCGCCCTCGACGCCTTCGGGCCGGTCACCGACAATGCCGGCGGCATCGCCGAGATGGCGGGGCTACCCAAGGAAGTGCGCAAGTCGACCGACGCGCTCGACGCCGTCGGCAACACCACCAAGGCGGTGACGAAGGGCTACGCCATCGGTTCGGCGGGCCTCGGCGCCCTGGTGCTGTTCGCCGCCTACACCTCGGACCTCGACTACTTCATCAAGAACGCCTCGCCGACGCAGTATCGGTTCTTCCAGGGGGTCACGGTCGATTTCTCGCTCCAGAACCCCTACGTGGTCGTCGGCCTGCTGCTCGGCGGCCTGATCCCGTACCTGTTCGGCGGCATCGCCATGACGGCGGTCGGCCGCGCCGCCGGCGCGGTGGTCGAGGAGGTCCGCCGCCAGTTCCGCGAGAAGCCCGGCATCATGCAGGGGACCGAGCGGCCCGATTACGGCCGCGCCGTCGACATGCTGACCAAGGCGGCGATCAAGGAGATGGTGGTCCCCTCGCTGCTGCCGGTGCTGTCGCCGGTGGTCTTGTTCTTCGTGATCCAGGCCATCGCCGGCAAGGGCCAGGCCTTCGCGGCGGTCGGCGCGATGCTGCTCGGCGTCATCCTCACCGGCCTCTACGTCGCGGTCTCGATGACCTCCGGCGGCGGCGCCTGGGACAACGCCAAGAAGTACATCGAGGACGGCCATCACGGCGGCAAGGGCTCCGACGCCCACAAGGCCGCGGTGACCGGCGATACCGTCGGCGACCCCTACAAGGACACCGCCGGCCCGGCGGTGAACCCGGCGATCAAGATCACCAACATCATCGCGCTGCTGCTGCTGGCGATCCTGGCGCATAGCTGACCGCAGAGAACCGCCCCGGCGCCGAGGATAGGGGCGCCGGGGCGGGCGTTCCCCAGCAGGCTTGATCTATCGCAGATTTGTCGCAGGGCCGGTGACCCCTCCCGCGCAATCGGCTTAGCCGCGCCAGCTCATGTTCATGGACATGCCCTCGCAGCAGCAGCCGCCCTTCTTCCCCTTCATGGCGCCGTGGTTCATCGCCATGGCGCCCTTCGGCGCGGCCTTGCCGCACATCATGGCGCCCTTGCCCTTACCGCCTCCGCAGCAGGACATCGCCATCGCCGGCGAGGCCGCCAGCAGCAGCAGGGCGGCCGATGTCAGGACGATCCGTTTCATGGTCTTCCTCCTTGCACGACGAATTCGTCGGTCGTGGCCTCGCTAGGCCCGTCCACTGGATAAAGGTCAAGCCACCGATCAGTGGTGCATGGCCAGCATCCAGAGGGCCATGGCGACCATCATCGCGTTCTCGGTAAGCGAGACGAATCCGAGCGGCACCTTGCTCGACCCGCCGACGCAGGCGCATGTGATGTCCCGCTTGTCGACGTAGACCGCCTTGAACACCGAGACGGCCCCGACCGTGCCGATGAACAGGGCCACCGGGATCGAGATCCAGTTCAGGGCACCCGCCACCATCAGGATTCCGGCGATGCCCTCCAGGAACGGGTAGGCGTAGGCGTAGCGCACCCAACGTCGGCCGAGCAGGTCGTAGCCCAGGAACATCGAGGAGAAGCTCTCGACGTCCTGCAGCTTCAGGAGGGCGAGCACGCACATGCTGAAGGCGATGAACCACTCCGCGGCGCGGAGAGTGAAGGGGGTCCCGTCAACAGCGTGGCTCGCCGCCAGGGCCATCAGCGCCGTCATCGAGAACACCGCGACGACGGGCACGTAGGTCGTCCTGTTCGGGTCGTTCGCGGGCTTGCCGAAATGGCGCCGGAGGTCGTCGAAGCCGCCGACCCGCTCGCCGTTGATGAAGGTCTGGGGCGTCGTCCTGACCTGGTGCTCGGCCTTGAACCGGTCGGTCTCCTCCCGCGTGGTCAACAGGTGGTCCTCGACCTGGAAGCCCTCGCGTTCGAGAAGATCCTTGGCCTTGAGCCCGTACGGGCAGGTATGTTCGGGGGTGGCCATCCGGTAGAGGACCGCCTTGCGGATCGTGGATTCGGGCATCGTGCTCTCCTGCGGGATCTCGGGTGACGCGGTCCGGATCGGCTACTTGCCGTGCTGCTTCAGCCAGCCCTCCATCTCGGAGATCTCCTTCTCCTGGTCGTCGATGATCTTCTGAGCCATCGCCCTGGTCGCGGGATCCTTGGCGTAGTCGAGCGCCACCTTGGCCATCGCCACCGCGCCCTTGTGGTGCGGGATCATGTGCGTGCGGAAGTCGACGTCGGCGTCGCCGGTATAGGGCACGTGCATGTCGCGCATCATCGTCCTGTCGGCGGCCTTGAAGTCCTTGGTCGAGGCCGCGTCCTTCGGATCCGGCTTCATCGCCTGGATCATCGTCGTCATGTCGTGGTCATGGGTCGCGGAGGCATCGCCCGGCATCCGGTGGGCGCCGTGGGCATGTGTGCCCTGGGCGATGGCGGGACCGGCCGACAGCAGGGCAATGGCGGCGAGGATGCGCAGCGGGATCATGGGTCTTCCTCTCGATGGGGATCAGGTGGAGTGGCCGTGGCGGTCGCGTCGTGAGAGCCGCGTCGGCATGGGCGTGCGCGGACCCCGCCGGAGCGGCGGAACGCAGCGGCAAGGGCGGCGGCAAAACGGATCGACGTGAACGGGAATCCTCGCGTCGGAGCTTTCGGACGGCGCCGCTCTTGGGCGCAGTCCGGGCGTCGCGCGCCTCCAGGCGCGCTACGTCACGCGCGGGTTCGTGGGGGCTCGGGCAGAGCCTCGGGGCCGATGCCGGCAAGCCGGGGAAGGTCGCGCGGGATCAGCGTGACGGCCCGGAACAGGGACGGTGACACCAGGGAGGACCCGGGCAGGATACACGTGGCGCAGCAGGCCATGGTCGCGCAGCAGCGGGTGCCGCAACCGGACCGGCAGCGATGGTCATGGGTCGGCATGAGGCGCGCGGCCTCGGCGGCCACCGGGGCAAGCGCGACCTTGGGTGTCACGGAGGCCGAAGGCGCGGTGGCCTGAGGCGCCGGCCCGGCGGCCCCATGATGGGCGTGATGCGCATGACCCTCATGGGCCTGAACGGCGGACGGCACGGCGTAGGCGATGATCGCAAGGATCATCGCCGCCAGCAGGCGCGCGATCGGCCGGTCGAGGCTCATGGGGTCGGCTTACAGCAATTCCCGTGACGGGACCATGGTCGCGGTGAGGACGTGAATGCCGAGACGCGGGTTTGGTTGCCGATCTCGGGCGGCGTTCGACCGGCATCGCGGGCGAACGCGGCGGCGATCCCCGGGGGCCTTATTCGGGCTTCGCCCGCGCCTCGGTCAGCCGCGCCGCGTAGCGGGCGATCAGGTCGACCTCCAGGTTCAGCCGGTCCCCGACCCGGCGCTCGCCCCAGGTGGTGACCGCGAGCGTATGGGGGATCAGCAGCACCGTGAAGGTGTCGCCCGTCACACCGTTGACGGTGAGCGAGGTGCCGTCGAGGCAGACCGAGCCCTTCTCGGCGATGAAGCGCGAGAGGGACGGAGGCGCCCGGAGCACGAAACGCTCGCTCGGCGCCCAGACGTCGTCGACCTGGCCGGTCACCGGCTCGCGGGCGACGATCTCGGCGAGCCCGTCGACATGGCCGGTGACGAGGTGGCCGCCGAGCTCGTCGCCGATCTTGAGCGAGCGTTCGAGGTTCACCCGCCGTCCCGGCACCCACTCCCCGACCGTGGTGCGGGCCAGGGTCTCGGCGGCGGCGTCGATCTCGAAGGTGCAGCCGCCGTCCCGCGGCGTCACCGTGACGGCGGTGAGGCAGGGGCCCGAGCAGGCGATCGAGGCGCCGATCAGGATGCCGGCGGGGTCGTAGGCGCAGTCGATGGCGATGCGCTTGAGCTTGGAATCGCCGGAGACCGCGGCGACGCGGCCGACATCCGAGACGAGGCCGGTGAACATCTACGGGCTCCGTGCGTGGCAGGTGAAGAGATCGGTGCCGATCCTGTACTCCTCCGCGACCGGAAAGTCCCCGGAGGCGAGGCGGGCCGCGAGATGTGGGCCGATCGCCGGCAGGCCGGGCTGGCCGAGAACGCAGTCGCCGGTGACGAGCAGGCACTCGTCGACGAGGTCGTCGCGGGCGAGTGCGTCGGCGAGCGTCGGCCCGCCCTCCGAGCAGATCCGGGTCAGGCCGCGGGCGCCGAGGAAGCGAAGGGCCGCGGGCAGATCGATGCGGCCGTCCGCGGTCACCGGCACCCGCTGGACCTCGGCGCCCGCCGCGCCCAGCGCCTCGGCCGCCGCTTCGGGCGCGTCGCGGCCGGCGAGGATCAGCGTCGGCACGGTGGCGCTGGTGCGCACCAGGCCGGCGCTGGGCGGCGTGCGCAGGCCGGGATCGAGGACGATCCGCAGGGGCGAGCGCGCCGCCATCCCGGGCAGGCGCACGGTCAGCGACGGGTCGTCCGCCAGCACCGTGCCGACGCCGACCATGATCGCGTCGCAATGGGCCCGCTGGAGGTGGATCTCGGCATTGGCGCGCGGGCCGCTGATCATCAGCCGCCCCTCCCCGCCCGCCGCGTAGCCGTCGGCCGTGCGGGCGAGCTTGAGGAAGACCGCCGGGCGGCCGCGCAGGATCCGCGACACGTGCCCGCGCTGGTCGCGCGCCGCCTCGGCTCCCATCAGCCCGACCGAGACGGCGATGCCGGCTTCCGCCAGCCGGGCATGGCCTCGGCCGGCGACCCGGGGGTCGGGATCGTCCATCGCGCTCACCACCCGGGCGACGCCGGCCGAGATGGTGGCGTCGGCGCAAGGGGATGTGCGGCCGTGATGCGAGCAGGGTTCGAGCGTCACGTAGAGCGTGGCGCCGCGCGCCGCCTCGCCGGCCGCCGCCAGCGCGACCCGCTCGGCATGCGGGCGGCCGCCCGGCTGCGTCACGCCCTGGGCCAGGATCCGCTCGGCCCCCGGCGGACCGCCGACCAGCACCGCGCCCACCGACGGGTTCGGCCACGCCTGGCCGAGATGGCGCCGGCCGAGCGCGAGGGCGAGGCGCATGTAGCGCCGGTCGGCTTGCTCCTGGGCGCTCACGACGCGCGGCTCCGCGGGCGCCGGGCCGGCGGCGGGTCCTCGGCCGGGGGCGTGACCTCCCCGGCCGACGCCTGCGCGGCACCGGCCGCGAGGTGGCCGAGCAGCTCCTCGAAGTCCCGCGCCTCGCGAAAATTCTTGTAGACCGAGGCGAAGCGCACATAGGCGACGTCGTCGAGGCCCTTCAGCCCCTCCATCACCGCCTCGCCGATCGCCTCGCTCGACACCTCGGCCTCGCCGCTGCTCTCGAGCCGGCGGGTGATGCCGCTGACCAGGCGTTCGATCCGCTCCGCCTCGACCGGGCGCTTGCGGAGCGCCGTCTCGACCGACCGCTGCAGCTTGTCGCGATCGAACGGCACCTTGCGGCCCGAGCGCTTGACCACGACCAGCTCGCGCAGCTGCACCCGCTCGAAGGTGGTGAAGCGGCCGCCGCAATCCGGGCAGATGCGTCGGCGCCGGATCGCCGAGCTGTCGTCGCTCGGGCGCGAATCCTTCACCTGCGTGTCGAGGCCGCCGCAATAGGGGCACCGCATCGGCCGCCCGTTCCTCTGCTACGAAAAAAGGGCCGGTCCCGCGCGGGACCGGCCCCGGAAGGGGCGTGTTCTAGAGCGCTCCCGGCGGAAGGGGAAGCCGGGAGATCAGGCTCTGACAGCTCAGCCGTAGATCGGGAAGCGGTCGGTGAGCGCGACGACCTCGCGCTTCGTCTGCTCCTCGAGGCCCGCATCGCCCCCCTCGCCGGCCCGGTGCAGCCCGTCCAGAACCTGCACGATCAGCTC
>NZ_VDDA01000100.1 GCF_006151805.1 Methylobacterium terricola
ATCGCGACGGTCACCGGCGCCGAGGCGCCGCTGACGTTGCCGGCCGCATCCGTCGCCGTCGCGGTCAGCGCGTAGCTGCCGTCGCCGAGCGGCGTCGCCGGCGTGAGGCTGAACGCGCCGGTCTGATCCGCCACGGCCGTGCCGAGCACGGCGGTGCCGTTCAGCAGCGTCACCGTCGTTCCGGCCTCCGCCGTGCCGGTGAGGACCGGCGTGCTGTCATTGGTCGGGCCCGTCACCGCCGCGAGGGTCGGGCTCGCCGGTGCTCCCGTGTCGATGACGACCCCGACCGGGGCCGAAGCCGCGCCGACATTGCCGGCGGCATCGGTGAGCTGCACGGCCAGGGCGTAGGCCCCGTCCGCAAGCGGGGTCGTCGGGCTCACCGTGAAGGTGCCGTCCGCCCCCACCACGGCCGTGCCGATCGGGGTGGTGCCGTTCAGCAGCGTCACCGTCGATCCCGCTTCGCCTGTGCCGGTCAGGGCCGGGGTGGCGTCGCTGGTCGGTCCGGTCGGACCCGCCACCGTCGCCAGGGCGGGCGCGGCGGTGTCGATCGCGACGGTCACCGGGGCCGAAGCGCCGCTGACGTTGCCGGCCGCATCCGTCGCCGTCGCGGTCAGCGCGTAGCTGCCGTCGCCGAGCGGTGTCGCCGGCGTGAGGCTGAACGCGCCGGTCTGATCCGCCACCGCCGTGCCGAGCACGGCGGTGCCGTTCAGCAGCGTCACCGTCGAACCCGCCTCCGCCGTGCCGGTGAGGACCGGCGTGCTGTCGTTGGTCGGGCCGGTCACCGCCGCGAGGGTCGGGCTCGCCGGTGCTCCCGTGTCGATGACGACCCCGACCGGGGCCGAGGCCGCGCCGACATTGCCGGCCGCGTCGGTGAGCTGCACGGCCAGGGCGTAGGCCCCGTCCGCGAGCGGGGTCGTCGGGCTCACCGTGAAGGTGCCGTCCGCCCCCACCACGGCCGTGCCGATCGGGGTGGTGCCGTTCAGCAGCGTCACCGTCGAACCCGCCTCGCCCGTGCCGATGAGAGCCGGCGTGGCGTCACGCGTCGTGCCGCCCCCCGCTGTCACGACCGCGGCGACCGGTGCCGTCGCGTCGATCCCGAAGGTGAACGGCGTGCTCGCCAGGCTCGCATTGCCGGCCGCGTCGATCGCCAAAGCCGTCGCCGCGTAGCTGCCGTCCGCCAGCGCCGGCAGGGTCGCCGACCAT
>NZ_VDDA01000101.1 GCF_006151805.1 Methylobacterium terricola
CTAGTGCCTTGACTCAAACGGATGGTGCAGCGTTGCCGTTGACGGCATCGAGGATGGCGGCGGCCGGCTTGGTCCAGACGAAGGGCTTCGGCCTGCCGTTGTGCTCGGCGATGTAACGGTTGATCGCGGCCTGCAGGTCGACGATCCCGCTGAAGCTGCCACGTTTCAGCCTGCGCCGGGTCAAGGCGGAGAAGAAGCCCTCGACCGCGTTCATCCACGAGGCCGAGGTCGGCGTGAAGTGGAAGATCCAGCGCGGATGCCGGGCCAGCCAAGCTCGCACCTTCGGATGTTTGTGCGTGCCGTAATTGTCCAGGATCACGTGAATCAGTTTGCCGGCCGGCACCGCGGCCTCGATGGTGTTGAGGAAGCGCAGGAACTCATCGTGGCGGTGACGCTGCATGCAGCGCCCGATCACCGTGCCTTCCAGCACGTCGAGCGCGGCAAACAGCGTGGTGGTGCCGTGGCGGATGTAGTCGTGGGTCTGTGTCTCGGGGCGACCTGGCGTGACGGGCCGGCTGGGGCGGGTGCGCTCGAGAGCCTGGATCTGGCTCTTCTCGTCGAGCGAGAGCACGACGGCATGGCGCGGCGGGTCCATGTAGAGGCCGACGATATCCTCGACCTTCTCGGCGAAGGCCGGATCGTTCGAGCGTTTGAAGCTGCGCACACGATGCGGCTGGAGGCGATGGGCATCCCAGATGCGCTGGACGGACCGCAGGGAGATCCCGACGGCCTGCGCCAGGGCGCGGCCGGTCCAGTGAGTGACTTCACCGGGCGGTTCGGAGCAGGTCAGGGCGAGCACCTCGGCGACGGTGTCGGTGGAGTGAGGCGGCTTGCCGGGCGGGCGGGTCTTGTCGCGCAGCAGACCCTCGACGCCTTCCTCGGCGTAGCGCTGCTGCCAGCGCCAGACGGCTGGCCGGCTGACGCCGGCCTGCTGGGCGACGTCGAGGACGGAGAGGCGTTCGGCCGAGAGCAGGACGATGCGGGCGCGCTGGATGTGCTTGAGGGGCCGCCCCCGATCGGCGACGATAGCGGACAGGCGCGTCAGGTCGGCGGCGCTGGGGATCACACAGACAGTCTGAGCCATGCCTCAGACTCGCATGCCTCATGCCCCCTGTGAATCCTCTGAATGCGTCAATGCACTAG
>NZ_VDDA01000102.1 GCF_006151805.1 Methylobacterium terricola
GCCGGCAACGTGCTGTCGCTGCTGTTCCAGTCCGGGTTCTCCGGCCGGGCCGAACTCGGGCTCACCGGCGACGACGACGTGCGCCTGAAGGTCTCGGCCGACGGGAGCACCTGGCGCGAGGCCTTGCGGGTCGACCGCGCGACCGGCGGCCTCGACCTGGCCGCGGCGGAGGCCTCGGCGCCGATCGCCGGCACGGTCGACCTCGGCGCGCTCGGTGCGCTCAAGGTGGCGCTCACCGGCACCGGCACGGTCACGGGCTTCGGCACCAGCCCGAACCGGGTGCGGCTGCTGCGCTTCACGGGAGCGGCGACGCTGACGCACAACGCCGCGAGCCTGGTGCTGCCGGGCGGGGCGAACCTCGTCACCGCGGCCGGCGACACGGCGCTGGCGGTCTCGGACGCCGCGGGCAACTGGCGGGTGCTCGACTACGCCCGGGCCTCCGGCAAGCCGGTGACCGGGCCGGCGGCGGCCGACATCACCGACGCCAGCGCCTCCGGCCGGTCGGTGCTCACCGGCACGGCGGCGCAGGGGGCGATGGCGCTCGGGGTCGGGACCGACAGCGCGCCGACCTTCAAGAGCGTGCTGGTGACCGACAAGTACGCGCTCACCTACGGGGGTGGCCTCTTCGTCAACCCGTGGCAGGCACCGACCAGCGAGGGCGGGGACAATTACTGGTCCTCCGGCACGTCCCGGCTGCTGACGGTCCGTTACGACGGCGTGGCGGATGCGGTCACCTTCTACACCCCCGGCGGGGCCCGCAACGCGGCCGTGATGACGCTGCGGTCCACCATGACCGTCGGCATCGGCACGACCACACCCAACGCGACGCTGGATGTGGCGGGCACACTCAACGCCTCGGGCGCGGCGGCAATTGGCGGCGGCCTGACGATCCGCGGCATCTACACCGTTGATCAGCAAGGGGGCTTTACGCGCATAAGAGATGGGTCTGGCGCCGTGCCCGCCATCAATCTTGGCGGGACCGGAGATCCGACAAACTACTATACGAATACGTACCACGCCTTCTACAGCCGGGACTT
>NZ_VDDA01000103.1 GCF_006151805.1 Methylobacterium terricola
ACCTCTCGGCCGAGGTGGCGCGCTTCCTCGACACCGTGCGGGCAGCCTGATGTTCTCAAGTCTGGAGTACAGCGGCATATGCCGCCATGGATGCATACAGTCACAGCCTTAATTGGCAACTCGTCACACCAGCCTGCCATCCGCTCCGCTGTCGTCACCTGCGAGCTGGGTCTCCACCCGGAGGGAACACCCCAGCTTGCTGCCCTGAGGCCACCCAGGCAAAGATGCGACTAACCTGCACAGGCGTCCATTTACCTCCGCGGGCTGTGGGGATGCCGCGAGCATTCAAAGCGGCAGCGACTGACCGCAGGGTCGTTGCGCCACTGGCCTGCAACTCTGCGATGGTGGGGGCTAAATCAGCGGCGTATCGCCTAGCTCGCTCCTGACGCACGCGGATGCTGGTCTCTCGGCCCTTATCAGCAAATCGGTCGATCCCAACCTTCATACAACCTACCACTGTATGTGTGCCACGAATGCTTTCTAGCATGTGAGCGTCAGCAATCAGGCAAGCCTGTCAGGGTTCTATCCTTCTGACTAGAACCCTATCGTTTCAAGCGATCACTCAGATGTCACCGCGAGCTTCACGCTCAGTACGACGCAGCCTGTTTCATCGCGTACCGTGGTGGATGCCCCACTTGGGAAACCCTGCAGCGCGGCGTGATGGACGAACTCGCACAGCGTTCGTACCGCCTGGGTTCGAGCCGCATCAGCATCGGCGCATTCGATACCCTGTCGGTCGTGCATCGAACCGTGCGGATCATGAATGTCAAAGAAGTACCAGGCCACTCAGCAACCCCCGATACATTGGGGGCGACGAGCATCATACCCCAAAACGGCATAGCTGAAGACGCGGAATTGTACGCTAACCTAGAATAACGACGGTGCCCATTTAGGCGGCTTCGTCACACCTCCTGTGAGCTTCGACGCTCCAGCGTAGCCGGCTTCGGCAGCACACACTCGGTATCTCCCATAAGGCTAGGCTTTATCGTAGGCGCTGCTAAGCTCCCC
>NZ_VDDA01000011.1 GCF_006151805.1 Methylobacterium terricola
CGACGATAGCGGACAGGCGCGTCAGGTCGGCGGCGCTGGGGATCACACAGACAGTCTGAGCCATGCCTCAGACTCGCATGCCTCATGCCCCCTGTGAATCCTCTGAATGCGTCAATGCACTAGCGTTAGAAATTGCCACGACAGGCAGACGCGAATTCATCTGACGCTCAGGTCGGCCGATCAAATATCCTTGAACCGCGTCGCAGCCAATACTTCTAAGTAGCGCTAGTTGATCAGCGTCCTCAACTCCTTCCGCAATCGTAACTATGCCCATGTCACTTCCCATTTGAGTAACCGCTTTGACAACTGCCATTGAGTGTTTGTCATTTAGCGCGGCAGCAACGAAACTGCGATCAATCTTAATTCTATCCAGTGGTAGATCGCGCAAGTGGGCTAGTGAAGAATACCCTGTCCCGAAATCATCCATCGCAATCTTCAAACCGAGCTGGCGTATAGCGGAGAGAGTGTGTGCAACCTGGCGGCCGTCTTCGACCAAAGCGGTCTCTGTTAATTCTATCTCCAATCTATGAGGTGGCAATCCGCTGGCGGCGAGCGCCGATGTAATGTGAGCTAGAAGTTTTGGGGAGCGGAGCTGGACCGCCGATACATTGACGGCGACATGCTGATGAGCGGGCCAGAGAGCTGCTCGGCGGCAGGCCTCGTTCAATACCCAAGCCCCTATGGGCACAATGAGACCGGTCTCTTCGGCCAGGGGGATGAAACTTACCGGCGAGACGAAACCCCGCGTCGGGTGCTGCCACCGTATGAGCGCTTCATAGCCGACGATGGCATCATTCGAGAGTGACATGATCGGCTGGAAGACAAGGTGAAATTGATGCTTGTCTAAGGCGATCCGAAGGTCGTGCTCCAAGGCATGTCGCTCGGCTACGGCCTCAACCATACCCGGGGCGTAGCGCGTTACGCGTCCTCGGCCATGACGTTTAGCCTCGTAAAGAGCGATGTCGGCGCATTGCATGAGTTCTTCAGGGCTCGACCGATCCTCGCACCCACACAAGCCAATGCTACAGCCTATGGAAACCGTAAAATCAGTCAGCGCGTATGACTTCTCGACTGCAATGATAATGTCTTCTGCTATACGCGTGGCTGAAGCAGGGTCCGACCGGAGAATGATCGCCATCTCGTCGCCACCAAGCCGGGCCACGAAGCCCAGGTCGCCGGCTAGTGTGCGCAGACGTTCTGCGACTTTGATGAGCAGGAGGTCTCCGGTTCCATGACCGAAAGTATCATTGACTGCCTTAAAGCGATCGAGATCGATCAGTAGTAATTCATATAAATCGTTGCTCGAATGTAGCTGACCCATATGCTCGATAAGCGAGCGTCGATTGGCGAGGCCTGTCAAAGGGTCGTGGTAAGCAAGGTGAAGGATTTCCTGCTGCGCTCTCTTCTCACTTGAAATGTCGTCAAAAGTTAAAACTGCGCCATCGTTAGTGGGCTGACAGGCAATAGAAAGAATGCGCCCATCGTCGAATGTGTGTTCTACCCGCGTTTCCGTGCTTCCGGCCATCCATTCTCGATGATTTGCGATTACTCGGTTGATGCGATGCTTGTCCCAGCCATTAGCACTGCCGGTCATTTGCAAGAAGGACGATAAAGTCATGCCACGCACCATTCCACCGGGGGGGCAGCAGGAGCATCGTACACAACTTTTCGTTATAAATCTCGACTATTTCTTCCTTTGATACTTTTAGAATGCCATTAGACATATTCTGTAGAGTAGTCGCGAGTAGTCGGGCGTGTATTGCTTCTTGCCCTTCGAGGCGACTCGCAACCACCAGGGCCAAGAGAGTGCCAAACAAGAGAGTAGCTGCCCCCGTCGCGGCCAAAATTCCTAGTTGTAGCTGCATGATCGGTATGATCTGATCGGACGCTGTCCCAATTAGCTCTGTGCCGGCGATAGACACGAAATGCGTGCCGCAAACAGCTGCAACTATAAGAGAAACAGTAGTGGCTAGCTTATAGCTGCTTCGCGCCGCAATCCGAGCCAGCGACATGCAGGCGGCTCCGATCAAACAAGCAATAATGTCAAGGGCTAGCGAATGCGCTTGGGTGCAGTCCTTCAACGCAGCCATACCGATGAGGTGCATGGCTCCGATGCCGAAGCCAGATAATGCGCCGGCTGCGGCGCACGTCCACGTTCGTGCACAACGTGCCGATACAGCGAGCGGGCCGCCTACCGCGACAATGGCTACGAATGCGGAGTTCAGGGTTCTAGCAGCGTCGTAGCTCAGGAGGAGGTCAGTACGATACCCGAGCATCGCTACAAAATGAGTCGTCCAAACCCCAGTCCCACTAATGGCTGCCGTTCCGAGCAGCCACCATGGCTTTTCACCTTTCGCAGCACTTTCGGCTTGCTGGACGAAGTGCATAAGGAGCCAGGCACTAAGGTAGCATAGGACAATTGCAGCCAGCAAAAATCCAGCTGATTGACCGTCGAACAGGGAGACTAATGAGGTCTGCATTACTCAGCGGTACATCAAAATTACTTTCATAATATGAACCATCATAGTTAACAGCTGTTGGCAATTAGCAATTTTCTGCAGTCTAGACAACCAGGGATTGCGATAATCGCTCTTATGAGTTTTAACTCGGCCGAATTAGGGCGTCCGTGGACCGTCCGCCAATCTGCTCACGCTTTCCAGAGTGATCACCCGCTATTGACCGGCTCTCACCAATTTCTCGAACTCCGCTTGCTCCACTTCGTGAACTGAAAACGGACCGACGACGACCAGTTCTCTCATATCATAGATCACCCTCTCCAGGGTGCTGCAAGCGGAATTTCCCGGGGTCCGAATCGGGTCGAAAGCGGCGGCTCGCACCTCCAGCGACGGCCAACGACGCTTCACGAGACCGGTAGAGGCCAATCAGCTACGATCGCGGCCATGTGCAACCTCTACAGCTCTGTCCGCTCCCAGGATGAAATCCGGCGCACCTTCGCGGTCGATCGCGACGAGACCGGTAACCTGCCGCCGCTACCCGGGATCTTTCCCGACCAGATGGCGCCCGTCATCCACGCTGCCGGCGGCGAGCGGGTGCTGACGATGATGCGCTGGGGCTTCCCGCCGCCGCCGAAGGTCGGCAGCCAGCCAGTCACCAACGTGCGCAACGTCGCCTCGCCCTACTGGCGGCCCTGGCTCAAGCCGGCGCACCGCTGCCTCGTGCCGGTCACCTCGTGGACGAAGCCGGGCCGCTTGCACAAGCGCCTGGCTTTTGTTTTTTTCGCTGTGACTTGAGTTCGTTTCCAGACAGTCTGTGCGTAACGCAGACCAGACTGGCGTGAGCCAGATGGCACCTCGCATGACTTTCTGTCAGACCAGCATGCATAGTCATCGATATGAATGACGCAGGGCTGGGAGCGAACGATGCCCCACTTCTTCTTCGACACACACAACGGAGATTGGGCCCACGACAATGTTGGCATCGAGTGTGTCGACATAAAATCCGCACGCGAGGCAGCTAAACGGACGCTGGCAGAGATGGCGTCGTCGACTGTACCACTTGGGTCTGACTATCAGTCAGTTACAGTCGTGGTTAGGAACCATAGGAGACAACCTGTCTATACCGCGTCGCTTAGTTTCGTGGGGCTAATGGTGGAAAGCTAAAGCTCACCCCACCGTCGCCAGCAGCACCGCCGTCTTCACCGCATTCCGCCGCCGAGCCGGTGTCGCATCCTCGACGGCAAGCTCGTCCGCCGACCACTGGTGCACCAGGACGGCCGCGGCGACGTCGATACTCCCCTTCCTGACCTCGATCATCACCGGCTTCGACGGATCGGTCAGGAAGGCAGAAATTGCCGCGTCGAGCGCGTCGTCGGTAACGAGCTTCACCTTGTAGGCCTCGCCGCCGGTCATATCGTTCACGCTGGGCGGGCTTCCGTTTCCAATAACGGTGACGCTCCAGGAACTGGCCAACCGATGCAGGCTTCGTGCGCTCGGAAATTGCGCAACCACCATCCCCAATCCTCCGGAACCAGGGAAAACGGGTCTTGGTGGGCGAGTTCGCGGGCAGCCCAAACGGGCCAGTGGGGGTTCGAGAGAGCAGGACGGCCGAGGAAGACCAAATCGATGAGTTCATCACGGATCACCTGGTCGGCGACGGCAGGAAGCCCAAGGTTCCAGCTAACGCCAACTGGTATACCGATCTCCCTCTTCACGCGTGCCCCGCGCTCGACCATGAAGGCCATTCGGGCGAATGGCGGATCCGTCATCTCGTCCGTGTTGAACCCGATCGACAGGTCGGCGAGATCGAGTCCGTGCTCCTTCATGCGAGCGACGGCCGCAACGGCCTCATCAAATTGAACACCCGCCGGATGCAGATCGTCAGAGCCGAGGCGCATCGTCAGAGGCAATCGCTCGGGCCATACGGCTCGGACGGCGTCGAGAGCTTCGAGATGGTAGCGCAGCCGATTGTCGAAATTTCCCCCGTAATGATCGGTCCGCTGATTAGCCAACGGCGAGAAGAAGCTCGCCCCAAGATACCCATGAGCGAAATGCATCTCCAGCCACTCGAACCCAGCTTCCAAGGCCCTTTTGGCGGCAGCAGCGTAGGCTCTATGAACGTCACTAATCTCGTCGACAGTCATCTCCTCGACTGGATATGTGTACCGTCCGCCGTAGGAAATCGCCGATGGCGCCTTAAGCTGCCATCCATGAGGATGGTCGGGCGGAAGTTGTAACTTGCCTTCCCATGGTTTCTGCTCGCTGCCCTTCCGCCCAGTATGCCCGAGCTGGATGGCTGGTACGCCTCCCATTTCCTTGATGATGGACGTGACACGCGCGAGCCCTTCGATCTGGTCGTCGTTCCAGAGTCCAGCACATCCGACCGTAGTCCGACCTTCAGGGGTGATCGCAATCTGCTCAGGGAATACAAGACCGAATCCGCCTGCTGCGCGCGACCCGTACAGCATCACGTGATAGTCGCCGACCTTTCCGTCGACCGAGCGGTGCATTGTCATCGGCGACATGACGATACGATTGCGAAGCGTAACGTCCTTGAGGCGAAAAGGGCTGAACAGGTCGGGCATATCACTTCCAACAGGCTGATCTTCGACCGCGAACCGGACTCATCGTCATCGCTGGATGACGGATAGGCGGTAGGAAGTTCCATCACAAACGAGCGCTAGGCAAGGCCGGCAATCGCTCCCCACCCCGTAAGCGCGCATTATGACGCGACCGGCGGGCAGCTCGAAGCGATCCGTATCTCGACGGACTTCGTCTGGCGTCCTAAGGTCAGTTGTCCTGGCGCAGCGCCGGTCCACGCGCGGCTCGTGCGAACGCCGAAGGGTACAACGTCGATGCGCTCGAGCGCCTACCGTCTTCTCCTCACTGTGGCTATGGCACTCGCGCCTCTAGCGGCCCAGGCGCAGATCTCCGACGACGTAGTGCGGATTGGAGTGTCGAGCGATCACTCAGGCGTAAACTCTGCCGCTACGGGCCTCGGAACAGTCGCGGCCGTTCGCATGGCGGTGAAGGATTTTGGCGGAACGGTCGCTGGCAAGCCGATTGAGGTCGTAATAGCTGACGACGGAGGCAAGCCCGACGTTGGATTGAACGCCGTGCGCGCGTGGATCGATGGAGGGAAAGTCGACGCTGTCGTGGGCGGTGGCGCCTCGTCGATCGCGCTGGGCATCCAGAATTTTTTGCGTGAGCGCAAGAAGACGTTTTTAATCACAGGCGCCGGCTCGTCAGACCTGACCGGCAAGGCCTGCTCGCTGACGAGCGTCCATTTCGCTTACGATACTTTTGCTCTCGCAGCATCTACCGGTCGGACGGTTCTCTCGCGGGGTGGCGAGAGTTGGTTCTTTATCACAGCAGATCAGGCTTTTGGTCAGTCCCTCGAACGCGATGCTGCACGCTTCATCACCGCAGGTGGCGGCAAAGTCGTCGGCAGCGTGAAGCACCCGACCGGTACAACCGACTACTCATCGTATCTACTTCAGGCTCAAAGTTCGGGTGCCAAGGTCGTCGGACTAGCCAATTCTGGGTCTGACATGATCAACGCGGTCAAGCAGGCACATGAGTTTGGCCTGCAAATCTCCGGTCAGACACTTGCTGGATTGTTGCTAGTCGTGAACGACGTCCAGGGTATGGGACTTCAGAACGCCCAGGGTCTAGTACTCAGCGAATCGTTCTATTGGGACCTGAACGACGAGACCCGGGCTTGGTCGAAGCGCTACATGGATGCCTTCGACGGCAAAGTGCCGAATATGATTCACGCGAGCGCTTATGCCGGGGTGATGCATTATCTCAAAGCCATACAGGCAACGGGAACGGACGACAGCGCCACCGTTGTATCAAAAATGAAATCAACGCCCATGAACGATTTCATCAATAAAGATGTTATTATCCGTCAGGACGGCCGCGTTTTACACAATATGATTTTGTTGCAAGTCAAAGCGCCCAAGGACTCAAAATACAAATATGACTTTTACAACGTACTCGGAACAGCGCCTGGCGATAAGGTCTTTCGTCCAATGGCGGAAGGCGGCTGTCCGCTGCTCTGATTTATTCGCTCACACTGCACTGGCAGCATGAGGGCCAGCGCACGAACGTCCTCCGGTAGGCAGGGCATTGTCTCTAGACGCCCGTCGTTGACGCTTGCCACTCGGTGTCAGGATGCTCACGATCCTCCTGCACCACCTCCGGGTCATCGTCCCGGCTCACGAACTGGTAGATGGGCGGAAACATCGCTTCGAGACCACGAGCGACACCGTCGAGCACCGAGTCGTTGTCGCTCCCGAAGCTGCGGGTAGGGACGTTTGCCTCGGTGAAGCTTGAGTTGGTGCCCGACATCGGATCCTGCCCGCGATTAACGGGCGTTAACTTCCAGGTATGCGAGCGGTTTCACACGGTGGGGGCGAACTTTTGCCCGCCATATAAACCTCTTGCCGGCGATTATCTTGACGACGATGAAATAGCCCTGAAAGGAGCGGGGCTCCTCAATCCTAACAGTCAGACGGTCACACCCAGCCCTCAGATAGTTGCCCAGGCGGCGGGGGAAGCCGATTTGGCGAGCTTGTTCCGGCGTTCCGCTACCGCAGTGCCGTCGAGCTGCTCACTGTCTGGACTGCGGCCACGGGGAGCATGGCGCGCTCCAGGCGCGCCTGCACGCCCCGTTCCGCTGCAGCGGCCATGGCGAGGGCGATCAGGCCGATGCCGATGGCAGTCAGGAACGCGGCGTGCAGGTTCTGCATGAGTGGGGCCCTGGATTGATCGAAGCGCAGCTGTGGCAGGGGAGGGTGGCCGCCGTGTGGTCCGCTCCGGGCATCTTTAGGCTCAAAGGGTTTCAGTCGTATTCCAAGCCGATCGTTCGCTCGAACGCCGCCCCGCCCTGCTGCTGCCCCTTCGGGTCGAAAACCGAGATGTCGCGGAAGCCTCGCGACATCAGCTCTCGGACCTTGTCGAGCGCCTGCAAATCCGTGCCGCATGCGAAGGTTAGCGCGCGGCCCATTGGGTCGGTTCCTGTCACCTTGTACAAGCTCGGTTCCTTGTTTGGCGTTGAGCATACGGCCGCCTGTCGGGCGCTGCTACCGCGGCCCGGATCCGGCGTCGGGCATGGACGGAAGCTCTACTGTCTCGCCAAACCCTGGCGGATTCTTCACCCGGGCGATATGCGCATCCACGTCGGCGAAACGGTCGTCAAATCGCTGCTGAGCCTCGCCGATTGCCGCCTCCGCGTTTACCCGCAGGAGCGCTCGCAGTCCGCCTACCACGTTGAACAGCTGGAAGAACACCGACCCAAACAGGAAAGCGACAGCCGCGTTGGTTGCACCATTGCCGACACGCGTATCTAGGGCGAACCCCTTATACTCGACGAGCACCTGAGGCGTGCAGGTCGCTCCCGCGGCACACCCGATCCAGGGCTTCGCTACGACGATGAGTGCCACGGCTGCGAAGCTGTAGAGCACTAGGCCAGCCCAGAACTTCATCTGCAGGTCGAGGGCGTCGCGAAGCTGCATGAGGCGCCTCACCGACATGCCGCTGCCGCGCAGGGTTGTCGCCGTCAGCGCCATCGCCGGCAACACCGCGGCGATCACGAAGCCGAAAAAGTTGATAAGCTCGCCGCTCACGATGGCGATGAAGTCGTTGGGTAGAACGCAGACAGCAGCGATGGAAAGGGCGCATGGTAGTGCTAAGCCTTTCCATTTTTTTGCGAGTCTGAAGATCCTGCCCACAGCTAGATATACTCCTGCTTTTCGAAGTAGCGAAACGCCGCCCAAAGCGCCGCCATGATGCTTGGCCGCTCGTATAACTCACCAATCGTTTCAACCTCGGCCGGAAACGCCAATCTCGCGATTCGGCCGGACTTTTCGCGCCCACCTTTTGAGTATAGTATTAATTCTTTCTCAGGTACATCCCTGATGAGGTCGGCAAGATCGTGCCTAGATATTTCGTGTTTAGATCCGTCTGATTTGAAGTAAACTTACAGCTTAAGCTCGATGTCCACCCCCCTGCGCCTCTAGCGTTGCGATGCGCTCGTCGGTGAAGTGGGCTGCCTTGAGGATGCCGAATACGGAGGATCCGGTAAGCCGTTCCGTGTCCGCTCGCGTCTCCATGGGCACAATTTCGCGCGATTGAGACCGCCAATCCCGGCCCGGATCCGCAGCTTCACGCGGGCGGAGGACCATTTTTTGAACTGAGGCCAGCGCTTCCACATTGACCTCTGCGGTGAAACTCAGAGAAAGATCAGGCGTTGCAATCGTCGTCCTATTCGCGAGCATCCACTCGATTAGATCTTCGCATCTATGTACCGCCATTTCGCGATTGACATAAAGAAAATGATCTTCGATTACGATCGCGTAAAGAAATCCCCTGATGAGTTCAGTTCCCCGAGGGGTGTTCGCATTTTGCAAACTGTACTCGCTCCCGCCGGCGCCAGTCTGAATTAGCGGGATCTGCGAGCCGGGTGCAAAGCGCACGATCTCGATGAAAATACCTTTTGGCAACGGATCGGCATGGTTGATCACCAGAATTCCATAGTCTGGTGCCGCATCAGATCTTCTAAGGCTCGCGTCTGTGCTAATCACAACTCCGCCAATCTTTGTGTTGAGCGACGCCCTCAGGGCTTGCTCTAGGTTAGCATGATTCAGCTCCCCTTTGCGCACTCTGGCCTTCGAGTAGAGCACGTTCACGTTGCGCGTCACGTCTGCAATCCTGTCTCAAGCTTGACGCTTAGAGACCATAGATTGCGTAGGGTGTCAGCGGTGAGTCTCGCCTATTCCGGCCGATTGGCATTAACGCCCGTGAATTTCGACCCATTTCGTTTCAACCTGTGCGTGTCGTGGCTCTCGGTCGCTGGAGTAATGTTCGCTTTTTGTTCCTGCAGTATATTGGATCCACGAGGTCTCTTTCAAGTGCGTCCCCCGCCGCCTTGCCGGGCACGGAGGTCTCACCCCAATCGCCTGCCAAGCGGGAGCGCAGGTTCGCGGTGTATCAACCTCCCGGCGTCCAGTCGATCGTCGGCTTCTGCGACAGGATCCGCCCGAAATAGTCGGCTACGGCCTGCGCGCCGCTCGCGTGCATCATCGCCACCGGATGGGCGAGATAGGCCCGGGCGAGATCGAGGGGAATCTCACCGGCCTGGAGCGCGCCCAGCACCGCGTCGATGAAGGCGTTGTTGGCCTCGTTGAAGTCCGACGAGAGCTTCTTGCGGTCGTTGAGCGCCTTGATCGGCATCGTGCGGCTGCTCTCTTGGCATGCTGCTGGCCGTGATAATGAGTTCTTTACTGTGAGCAATAAGCCAGCAAGCGCCATCCAAAATTCATGGTGCTAAAATTTATCGCGTACATGTCTAATTGCATTATATTCTTTTCGCCTCGAGGGAATAATAGTATCTTGAAACAATCGACATATTAATCGCCACGCCTTCACATGTCTCTGCAATAGTTGATTTTATCTTACTCAAATCGCGCGTATTTTTTATTTCTGACAATAATTTAGATGATGGGGTAGGTAGTGCACTAACCCCGCCTCTCTCGATAATGCCACGCACATCCATTTGCATAACGAAAGGAGAGTCTGTGAATGTTTGTGTCGGCGGATGTGAAAAATAGAACCCTAGCGCTCCAATATAGTTTTGAACGTGCGGATCTTGGCAAGCCTCCAGATATCCCTTGATTTTTTGTTGAAATATATCCCTGAAAGGCTCAAGTTCTCCGCGTTCTTTTTCGAAATCATCGATAATCTTTTTCAACTCTTGAGAAAATTCAAACTCATCCAAATTTAGCTTTGCATTTCCGAGACCCCTGATTTTAGTTCGCAATCTATAAAACATATCAAAGTAATTCATATTTATTTTGACAAATTCATCATGCAATGGAGTTATAAGTATTTTTATATCTTCTCTGCGCATTCTATCTAATATCTCAAATATTTTTGTAAAATAGCTTGCAAGCCCGGTGAATGTTTTTAATCCTGTTTGCATCTCACTCATAACGGTACCTCTAGCACTTGGATTGATGCATACTATTTATTATCACACGATATATCTGGGTTTACTATTGCTCTGGAAGCGAGGCTTTTAGATGCTAGTCTGCGTAAGGCTTCTGGCCTTGAGGGTAGATCTGGCTCTAGCGCTCGAAAATGATCAAGGGCTGCTAGGTCGTCTGGCTGCAGACGTACCCCGATCAGTTCACCTGTCACTTTTGGCCGCGGCTTTCGTGTTTTCACGATAACACCAGTTGACGTCAATGTGCTATCACGTTAACACGGCAAGCGGCCCGGTGGAAGGGTTAGGAGCCTTCTGCCGGGCCTGACCACGCACGTCTTCGAGGGACGATCATGGCTATCCGTCATTCTACAACACCGGCCCGCGCCGGTGAACGCAGTCGCACGCTTTCTCCGCACTTCTATGCCCGAGAGGCGCCGACTCTCTCGCCCGACGAGATCGAAGCTCCTGACGCATGGGAGGCGGTCCAGCAGGTCCGACCCGACACGCCCCACGTTCGCGCCCTGCGCTTCCTGAACGGACCGGCGAGCTTCTGACGGCCGTCATCCTCGTGGCCGGCACCATCGCCGGCTACGGCGTCCTGCGTCCGTTCTGAGGGAGGTGGTGATGAACAACGACACTGCCGCCCCGTCGCCAGCCGATCAGGATCTCAGCCAGGACACCAACGCACTCGCGGCGCTGCGCGACGGCATCTGTCGCTACTTCGGAGCCCTAAGCCCGGAGGAGGGCGCTGCCTTCGATGCTCTTCTCGCCGAGGGAGGCCTGTGATGGCTGCTGCCCGCAATACACCCGCCAGGGCACCCCGAAACGGGAATCCCCGTATCGGCAGAGAGGGCCTGCGAGAGAGGGCGGCCGCTCTCCGCGAGAAGGCCGATCGATTGGTCTCCGCAGCGAACCGCAAGCGGAAAGCTTCCGCTGTGGAAAGCGATTCCACGCGCTTGTCGAGCCCAGGCAGGCCGAGTCACCATAGTAAAAGCAAGTCAAGCGACGCTGATAGCAGCGCTACTGCTGCTCGTTGTGAGCAATTGCGATCGGATTACCCTATGAGTAGGCATGAAAAGTTCGACACCGAGTCGTCGGTCGTTGTTGGTCGAGATGGTGGTTTGTCGGCCGAAAAGCCTCGAAAAATCGACTGCGCCGTTCGAGGTACTAAGATTGCAGCCCTCAATTTGGGTGCGATGTCGATCGGCGAGCTCGCCGCTCTCCTGAGTGTGTACGAGCAGGCCGGGCGCGCGTTCTCGCAGAACATGCTCTGGCCTGAGTTAGGAAATCACGGCGGCTGCCGGACTGATGATGAAGCCGAACGTTGTGCATCGATCCAGAACGCACTGCTCGACGAGCTTGCTCGGAGAGCATCAGCTTCACGCTGTGATCGGGTCGACGCCACACCTGCAACCGAGGTTCCTGACGATAAGGGGCGCCGATGACCAACGTGATTCCATTCCCCCGAGCCGTGGCCGGAATTCCGGCTACGCAAATCCCGCGGGTCGAGTTCGAGCGGCTAGCCGACCTCGCGCTCGACATCGTCGACCACATCATCCTGCTGCTCGACGAGGCCGACGGCGATCCCGACTCCGAACCGGATGCTGATCGAGAGCCGAGCCTGGCTGCACCACTGGGTGGCGCATCACAGGTCGTGTGGGCTGCCGGATCGGATGACGATCGGGAAGTCAGCGCGGTGCCGACTGAGGCATTTTGACCCACAAGTGCCGGGGGCGCGCCGTTACCCGTGGCGTTACCCCGGACCTCGACCGCAACCCCTTACATTGAGCTAAGTGCTGGTGCGGACGGCGGGACTCGAACCCGCACGACCAGAGGTCGCAAGATTTTAAGTCTCGTGCGTCTACCGATTCCGCCACGTCCGCGCGGGCGCTGCCCGGCCGCTCCGGGTTAGCCGGGGGCGGGGCGCAGATCAAGGCCTCGCGAGGGGGTTCGCGTGGCCGGTCAAGCCGGCGCGACCGGCCGCCAGCCGTAGAGCCAGGCGTAGCGCTCGGTCATCTGCTCCGGGCCGAGACGCCCCATCACCACGTCGCGGGCGACCGAGACCAGGGGGCCGGCGTGGTAGATGCGGCCGTTGCGGCGGGCATGGGCCTGGATCTGGCGCACCCGTTCGGTCCGGGCGCCGGAATAGGCCGAGAGCGCGGCCAGTACCGGCTGGCCGGGAGCGAGGCAGGCGGCGAGGATTGCGGCATCCTCGATCGCCAGCGCGGCCCCTTGAGCCAGGAACGGCAGCACCGGATGGGCGGCGTCGCCCAAAAGCGCGATCCGGCCGCGGGCCATCGGGCGCGCCGCCGGCCGGTCGACCAGGGACCAGACCAGCCAGGATTCGGGCCGGGCGAGCAGGCCGGCGAGCGCCGGGGCGGCATCCGCGAAGGCGGCGCGCAGGCGTGCGGGCTCGCCGCGGGCGCCCCAATCCTCGCTGCTCCCCTTGTCCGGCACGACCGCCACGAGGTTGAGCCGGCGCCCGCCATTGATCGGGTAATGCACCACGTGGCGGCCGGGCCCGAGCCACAGGCCGGTCTCGTCGGCCAGGAAATCCGGCGGCACCGCCTCGCGGGGGAGGGTGGCCCGCCAGGCGGCCTCGCCGCGGGGGCGCAAGGTCCGCCGGTCAAGGGCGGTCCGCAAGGCGGAGCGCACGCCGTCGGCCGCCACCACGAGGTCGGCCACCAGGGTCTCGCTGCGGCCACCATCGCTGGCGAGCATCAGGGTGGCGCCCGCCGCGCTCTCCCGAACCCCGGTGACGGCGCGGCCGACGAGGAGGCGGATGCCCGGCCGGCTGCGGGCGGCATCGAGCAGGATGGTCTGGAGGTCGGCCCGGTGCACCACCCAGTAGGGCGCGCCGAACCGCTCGCGCATCGCCGCGCCGAGCGCGATCTCGCCGATGTCGCGGGCGGAGGTGAGGGCGCGGATCCGCACCCGGGCCGGCTCGCCGGCGACCCGGCGCAGCGGCATCGCGAGGCCGAGATCGGTCAGGATCCGGCTGGCATTGGGCGAGAGCTGCAGGCCGGCCCCGACCTCGCTGAAGGCGGTGCGCCGCTCGACCAGCGTGACGTCGTGCCCGCGGGCGCTCAAGCACAAGGCCGCCGTGAGCCCGCCGATGCCGGCCCCGACCACCGCGACGCGCAGGCCCGGCCGGTCCGGGACCGGACGGCTCCCCGCCAGGCGCTCCTGGGTCAAGACCTACTCGGCGGCGAGGCGGGCGCGGTCGTCCCAGACGCTCGAGGCCGGCTCCGCCGTGCCGGCCTTCAGGGCCGGGTTGTAGCGGTACAGGGTCGAGCAGTACTGGCAGATGATCTCGTGGTCGGCGCCCATGTCGAGGAAGACGTGGGGATGGTCGAACGGCGGCAGCGCGCCGATGCACATGAACTCCTTGGAGCCGACCTGGATGACCGGAACGCCGTCCTGGTTGTGGAAGTGCGGAACCGCCTTGTCTGCCATCGCCTCAGAGTTCCTGGCTGCCGGGCCGCGTCGGCCCTACGAATCTCGGGTTCTCCTAGCCCCTCGGGGCCGCCGCGCCTAGGGGGCCGGGCCGTGCCTGCGCCTCCGCCGTCCTTTGGTCACGGTCTTGCGACATCGGGGCCCCCGCTGGATATCAAAAGATACGAGAGGATCGCCCGTGACCCGTTTCCTGCCGAGGCTCGCCGTTCTGGCTGCCCTCACCGGCGCGACCCTGCTCGGCGCCCCCGCCGCCCAGGCCCAGAGCCGCACGGTCCTCGGCGCCGGCGCCGGCGCGGCGGCGGGTGCCCTCGTCGCCGGGCCGATCGGCGCGGTGGTGGGTGGGGTCGTCGGCGCGGCCTGGGGCGAATCGGGACGGCGCCCGCGCCGCGCCGCGCGCCGGGTCCGGCGCTCCTACGCCGCGCGCCCGGTCGCGGCCCGGCCGGTCCGCGTCGCGCAGCGCGCGCCCGTCGCCGCTTCGCCGGCCCGGCCGCGGGCCTGGGTCGACCCGCGCTGAGCCCCAACCTCCTTGGCTTCGGGGCCGGAAGCGCCTACATCGGAAGCCTCCAGAACGCCGCCAGCAGAATGACCCGGGCCCCCGATGAGTCGTGACGATCAGACCGCGGTCAAGGACAGCCGCCGGCAGGAGCCGCCGATCCACGGCCCCGAGGCCTTTGCGGCGATGCGCAAGGCCGGCCGGCTGACCGCCGAGGCCCTCGACCTGCTGATGGAGGCGGTGGCGCCCGGCGTCACCACCGAGGCGCTCGACCGCCTCGCCTACACCTTCGCGATGGATCACGGGGCCTATCCGGCCTCGCTGCACTATCGCGGCTACCCGAAATCGATCTGCACCTCGATCAACCACGTCGTCTGCCACGGCATCCCGAACGACAAGCCCTTGCGCGAGGGCGACATCGTCAACCTCGACATCTGCCTGATCGTCGATGGCTGGCACGGCGATTCGAGCCGCATGGCCTATGTCGGCGAGGTGCCGCGCAAGGCGGCTCGCCTGTGCGACATCACCCACGAGGCGATGATGCGCGGCATCGCGGCGATCAAGCCCGGCGGCACCACCAACGACATCGGCGCGGCGATCCAGGCCTTCGCCGAGGGCGAGCGCTGCTCGGTGGTGCGCGATTTCTGCGGCCACGGCCTCGGCCGCACCTATCACGACGCGCCCACCATCCTGCACTACGTCGAGCCGAGCTACAGCGTCGTGCTGCGCCCCGGCCAGTTCTTCACCGTCGAGCCGATGATCAATCTCGGTCGGCCGGCCGTGAAGGTGCTGGCCGACGGCTGGACCGCCGTCACCCGCGACCGCTCGCTCTCGGCCCAGTTCGAGCACACCGTGGCGGTGACCGAGACCGGCGTCGAGATCTTCACGCTGTCGCCCAAGGGGCTGGACAAGCCGCACGACACCGCCGCCTGACCGCCCGCCATGGCTCGCCCGCCCCGCACCACCGCCGGATTCGCGGAGGCTGGCGGTGCCGCGCCGGAGATCAAGGCGCCAGCGAGCAAGGCGGAGGAGCCGCACTACCATGGCCACCGCGACCGCCTGCGCGCCCGGTTCGCGCAGGGCGACACGCTGCCCGATTACGAGTTCCTGGAGCTGGTGCTGTTCCGCGCCATCCCGCGCCGGGACGTCAAGCCGATCGCCAAGGCGCTGATCGCCCGATTCGGCAGCTTCGCCGAGGTGATCAGCGCGCCCGCCGAACGCTTGCTCGAGATCGACGGCATCGGGCCGTCGGTGGTGACCGACCTCAAGATCATGGAGGCGGCCGGCCGCCGCCTCGCCCGCGGCGCGGTGGCCGAGCGCACCCTGCTCTCGTCCTGGGCTGCGGTGATCGACTACTGCCGCGCCGCCATGGCGTTCGCGCAGCGCGAGGAATTCCGCCTGCTCTTCCTCGACAAGCGCAACCGCCTGATCGCCGACGAGGTGCAGGGCCGCGGCACCGTCGACCACACGCCGGTCTATCCGCGCGAGGTGGTGCGCCGGGCGCTGGAGCTCTCGGCCACCGCCCTCATCCTGGTCCACAATCACCCCTCCGGCGACCCGACCCCGTCCCAGGCCGACATCAAGATGACCCGCGACATCGTCGCGGTGGCCGGGCCCCTGGGCATCGTGGTGCACGACCACATCATCGTCGGCCGCGACGGTCATGCGAGCTTCCGCGGGCTGAAGCTGATCTGAGAGGGCCGGCGGCGGCGGAGGACGCCCCCGACGGGAGCGGCGGTCGCCGCCGCGAACGTGCGGCTCCGCCCCGAAGGTCTCGTGGCCTGGCAGGACGACACGGTTCGGTGCGCCGATCTTGCCGAAAATTTGAGCAAATCCGTCCCATCCGCAGCGCCTCCCGCACCGCCGCGGCTGACGCAGCGCAAAGTCGTGGGGAGCCTATGGGCGCCGGGCGCATTTCCTTTGCCTTGGCCCCCGTCTTGCGTCTAGCTTCGGGGCAAACAGAGGGACGCCCATGCCGCTCAGCGCGTTCGACGAGATGACGGGAATCCAGGAGAGCGGACTGGACCCGGCCGCCGTGCGCGAGGCGTACGCGGCGCTCAAGACCTGGCTCGACACGACTCCGCCCGAGCATTTCGACACGCGGCGCAGTCAGGCCGAATTGTTCTTCCGCCGGATCGGGATCACCTTCGCGGTCTACGGCGACAACGAATCGACCGAGCGGCTGATCCCGTTCGACATCATCCCGCGGGTGCTGACCAAGCCCGAATGGGGTTTCCTCGAGCGTGGCCTGAAGCAGCGCGTGACCGCGCTCAACCTGTTCCTGGCCGACATCTACGGCCCGCAGGAATGCATCAAGGCCGGGATCATCCCGGGCGACCTCGTCTACCGCAACCCGCATTACCGGCTGGAGATGCGGGACTTCGAGGTGCCGCACGGCAAGTACGTCCACATCGCCGGCATCGACATCGTCCGCACCGGCGAGGACCAGTTCTTCGTGCTGGAGGACAATGCCCGTACGCCGTCCGGGGTCTCCTACATGCTGGAGAACCGCGAGGTGATGCTGCGGCTCTTCCCCGAACTGTTCTCCAAGCACCGGGTCTCCCCGGTCGAGGCCTACCCGGACGCGCTGCTCGCCACCCTGCGCAGCCTGGCGCCGATGCGCGCCGCCCGCGACCCGAGCGTGGTGCTGCTCACCCCCGGCCGCTTCAACTCGGCCTTCTACGAGCACTCGTTCCTGGCCGACAAGCTCGGCGTCGACCTGGTCGAGGCCTCCGATCTCTTCACCAAGGACGATGTGGTCTACATGCGGACCACCGAGGGGCCGCGCCGCGTCGACGTGATCTACCGGCGCATCGACGACGACTTCCTCGATCCCCTGGTGTTCCGGCCCGATTCGGTCCTCGGCGTGCCCGGATTGATGAGCGCCTACCAGAGCGGCAGCGTCACCCTCGCCAACGCCGTCGGCACCGGCATCGCCGACGACAAGGCGGTGTACAGCTACATGCCGGAGATCGTGCGCTTCTTCACCGGTGAGGAGCCGATCCTGCACAACGTGCCGACCTGGCGCTGCCGCGAGAAGGACGCGCTGAACTACGTCCTGTCGAATCTCGGCGACCTCGTGGTCAAGGAGGTCAACGGCTCGGGCGGCTACGGCATGCTGGTCGGTCCTCACGCCACCAAGCGCGAGATCGAGGAATTCGGCCGCAAGCTGCGCCACGCGCCGGACGGCTTCATCGCCCAGCCGACGCTCGCCCTTTCCACCTGCCCGACCTTCGTCGCCTCCGGCGTCGCGCCCCGCCACGTCGATCTCAGGCCCTTCGTGCTCTCGGGCGCCGACGAGATCCGGATCGTGCCCGGCGGCCTGACCCGGGTCGCCCTCAAGGAGGGCTCGCTCGTCGTCAATTCGAGCCAGGGCGGCGGCACCAAGGATACCTGGGTGCTCGACGGCTGAAGGCCCGTCCGGCTTGCCCCCGCCGGACCGGGCTTCCGCTCGGTCCGCCCCGTACTATCCCAGCGTGAGCCTCTAGCCCGCCATGCTCTCCCGCACCGCCGACAACCTGTACTGGCTCTCGCGCTACGCCGAGCGCGCCGACTTCGTCGCCCGCATCCTCGACGCCGCGTTGCGACTCTCCGCCCTGCCGGCCAATTACGGCGGCGCCGACGCCAACGAGTGGGAATCGGCCCTGGCTTCGGCCGGCAACATCGACCTGTTCCGCCCGCTCTACGACAGCGTCAACGAGCACACCGTCCGCGACTTCCTGGCGTTCAGCCCCAACAATCCGTCCTCGATCCGCTCCTGCCTGCACACCGCCCGGGAGAATGCCCGCAGCGTCCGCACGGCGCTGACCAGCGAGATGTGGGAGGCGATCAACGAGGCCTACCTGCACCTGCGCAGCTTCGAGGGCCGGGACATGACCCGGGAGGAGTTCGCGCGCTTCCTCGACTGGGTGAAGGGCGTGTCGCTGGCCTTCGACGGATCGGCCTATCGCACGATGCTGCGCAACGACGCCTACTGGTTCACCCGGCTCGGCGTCGCCATCGAGCGCGCCGACAACACCGCCCGCATCCTCGACGTGAAGTACCACGTGCTCCTGCCCGAGACCGAGCGGGTCGGCGGCAGCCTCGACTACTTCCAGTGGACCACGATCCTGCGCGAGGTCTCGGCGCTCACCGCCTACCATTGGGTCTACCGCGAGAGCATCAAGCCCTGGCTGGTGGCCGACCTCCTGATCCTCAACCGCGAGATGCCGCGCTCCCTCGCCAATTGCTACGAGATGCTGGTGCGCAACCTCGACCGCGTCGCCGACGCCTATGGCCGCCGCGGGCCGAGCCAGCGCCTCGCCCGCGGCATGCTGGCGAAGCTCGACGACCTCACGGTGGACGAGATCTTCGCCGCCGGCCTGCACGAGTTCATCGAAGAGTTCATCGCCGAGAACAACCGGCTCGGGGCGGCGATCGTCGAGCAGTATCTGGGCTGAAGGCCCCCCGTGCGGGCGCTGGCGTCCCGCCCGGTTTCGCCCTGCCGCGGGACGGTGTATAGGACCGCCCCGCACGGCTTAAGCTTCAGCGTGACAGCGAGCGTCGCGACACCATGCGCATCCGCGTCGTCCACGAGACGGTCTACCAGTACGACAGCCCGGCCCGGGGCCTGATCCAGATGCTGCGGCTGACGCCGCGCGACCATGACGGCCAGCACGTGCGCGCCTGGCGCATCGAGCCGACGGTCGACGGCCGGCTCAGCCGGCGCGAGGACGGCTTCGGCAACATCGTCCACGTCTTCAGCGCCGACGGGCCCGAGGAGACGCTGACCATCCGGGTCTCCGGCGAGGTCGAGACCACCGAGACCCACGGGGTGATGCGCGGCATCTCCGAGTGGCTGCCCGACCCGTTCTATCTCCGCGAATCGCGGTTCGCCGTCGCCGACGAGGCGATCCGGGCCTTCGCCGACGAGACGGTCGGCGCCGGCACCGACCCGCTCGACCGGCTGCACCGCCTGCTCGCCGGCGTCCACCAGGCGGTCGACTACGCCCCCGGTCCGACCGGCGCCGCCACCACGGCGGCCGAGGCCTTTGCCTTGCGCACCGGGGTGGGGCAGGATCTCGCCCATGTCTTCATCGCGGCGGCCCGCCACCTCGAGATCCCGGTGCGCTATGTCTCGGGCTATTACTGGCGGCCCGACACCGCGGACCAGGAGGCCGGACACGCCTGGGTCGAGGCCCGGGTGCCGAATCTTGGCTGGGTCGGGTTCGATCCCGCCAACGGCATCGCCGTGACGGAGGCCCATCTGCGGGTGGCGATCGGCCTCGACTATCTCGACGCCGCGCCGGTCCGCGGCAGCCGCACCGGCGGCGGCACCGAGACCATGACCGTGCGGGTGCGGGTCGACGACGCGCGGGCGCAGGCTCAAGCCCAGCAGGCTCAGGACGCGCAGCGGAGCCAGACGCAGGCCCAGGGCTGACCGACCCCCTGTGGCCGCGCCGCGATAGGCGTGCGCCACCTCACCTGGGGGCAGCGGATTGGGCTGGATTCGGGGGCAGGCCTGCGCCAGGGTGGCGCCGCGAGCGGTGCCGGACCGTCCGCCTGACGATCGCCGGGGGGCGGTGAACGATGACCTATTGCGTCGGGATCCTGGTGGAAGAGGGTCTCGTCATGATCGCCGACACCCGCACGAATGCGGGGCTCGACGACATCTCGACCTACCGCAAGCTCCACATGTTCACCAAGCCCGGCGAGCGGGTGCTGGCGCTCGCCTCGGCCGGCAACCTCTCGGTGACGCAGTCGGTGCTGTCGCTGCTGACCGAGGGCGTCGAGGATCCCGATACCGGCAAGCCCGAGACGATCTACGACGCGCCGACGATGTTCCGCGCCGCGCAGCTGATCGGCCGCGCGATCCGCAAGGTGCGGGCGATCGAGCGCGCCGGGTTCGAGGCGGCGCAGCTGCGCTTCGAGGTGTCGTTCCTGTTCGGGGGCCAGATCGGCGATGGGCCGATGCGGCTCTACATGATCTATTCCGCCGGCAACTTCATCGCCTGCAGCCAGGATGCACCGTTCCTGCAGATCGGCGAGCACAAATACGGCAAGCCGATCCTCGACCGCGCGGTGACCTTCCGGACCGACATCTACGACGCGCTCAAGGTCGGCCTGGTCTCGATGGATTCGACCATGCGGTCGAATCTCGGCGTCGGCCTGCCGATCGACCTCACGGTGATCCGCCGCAACACCTGCGACACCGAGGTGCTGCACCGGATCGAGGCCGGCGAGCCCTATTTCCACGACCTGCGCGAGCGCTGGTCGGCGGCCCTGCGGGCGGCCCACCGGGCGATCCCGCGGCCGCCCTACGGGCCGGGGACGAAGTAGGGGCAACCTCGCCGTGACGGGACGGCCGCGGGATGGTCACGGCGTGTCCGATCTCGTGGTTCGGCCCATCGATCGGGCCGACCTGTCGCGTCTCCTCGCCCTGGACGTCCACCTCGACCCGGACGATGCGCGCTGCCCGCCCGACGTCGCCGTCCGCATGCTGGATCGCCTGCTGCGGTCCGAGGGCAGCGCCGTCCTCGTGGGGGCGATCGGCGATGCGCTGGTCACGACCTGCACGCTTGTCGTGATCCCGAACCTCACCCGTGGCGGGCAGCCCTACGCCCTCATCGAGGATGTCGTGACCCATGCCGATCATCGGGGAGCGAGGTACGGACGGGCGGTCCTGCGCGCCGCCGTCGAGCGCGCATGGGAGGCGGGGTGCTACAAGGTCATGCTGATGACCGGTTCGACGAAGCCGTCCACGCTGGCCTTCTACGCGGCGGCCGGCTTCGCGCAGTCCAAGACAGGGTTTCAGGTCCGGCGGACGGCCGTTCGACGCGAATGACGGCACGTCTCCGCATCCGGCCCCATCCGGAATCCGGGGAGGGGCCGCATCCGGGTGATCGATCAGGCGGGGGCTCGGCTGAGCGGATGAAGGTCCGGCGGCTCCCCGGCACCGGTGAGACTGAGAGCCGCCGCCGTCAGCGTGACGATCCGTGCTTCTGGCAGAACCTGATCCGATTCCCGAACGGATCGGATACCTGGACCTGGTCACCCCAGGGGAGAGTCTCGATCCCGGGGCGGCCGTAGCCGTATCGTTTGGCGATCAGCTCCGCGTGGAACGCGTGTATCCCCGTCATCCAGACGTAGGCGGTTGATCCCGGACTGGCATCGCCGTGATGCTCACTGAGATGCAATTCCAGGCCCGCTCGCGCGATCGCCATGTACAGGGGCAATTCGGGTTCGAAGCGGTGTTCCATGTTCACGGTGAAGCCCAGAAAATCGCAGTAAAACTCCCGTGCCTTCGCGACATCGAAGATGCGAAGGATCGGGATCGCCTGTTGAAACGAAATCCTGCCTGGTTTCTCATCCTTGAGCGCGGCTGCGGCCGTGTTCCAGTCGCGGTAACCAAGCTCTGCCGCCGTGAGCTCGAGGCTCAGAGCCTGGGGGATCTCAATCGCGTGACCAGCGAGGGCTGCTCGAAGTCGCCTGGCCCTCGCCTTGGCGTCGTCAATCGTCGGCATGATAGTTCCTCGCGCCGGCAACAGGTCATCGGGGCTCGCATTGCCGATCCAGTGCCGGGCGGGCTATCCGGGCGAGATCGAAACTCGGTGCCTTCACCATATCCAAACGGACGCGAGCGGCGGGCGGCACCTGCCGTCGGCGAACGTGGCAGGGCCGAGCCGGTGATGCAAGCATCTCGGCGTCGACGGCATGGCCGCTTTCGAAGAGCTCGGGTTCGCTGCCAGATCTCCTGCAAGGGTTTGGAGGCGGAGCCTCCGCTCGAAGAAGCCGGGTCCGATCCTGGCCCCACCTGGACGCCGAAGCGGTTCGCCTCTGGCACGGCAGGGTGCCGTCGACCCCGGCGACCGAGTGAGCGGGAAAGCGGTGCGCCGGCCGTCCCGGCAGGCACGGCGGCGGGCCTCGCCGCGTCACGAGGCGGGAGAGGGGTTCAGGGCTCGACGCGTCGTCTCGTCGGCAGGCAGGAAGCCCTCCAGCGTCAGTTCCGACAGTGCGATATCGGTCGCCGTCCCGAAGACCGTCGTGGTCGACAGGAACGAGAGCCGTTCGCCGGTCGCGGGATGTCGGAGGACCAGCGGCACGGCGATCCGGGCGAGAGCCGATCGAGGCTCGGATTGCTGCAAGGTCGCACCCGGCGAAGGCAGAGCGCGCAGCGCATCGTGAATGCGCTCGAGCTCGGAATCTCCGGACGCCGCCGCGTCACGATGCAGGCGCTCGAGGATGTGCTGGCGCCATTCGCCGAGATTCAGGATCGCAGGGGCGAGCCCGTCGGGGGCGAGCGACAGGCGCAGGACGTTGACGGGCGGTTGCAGAAGGTGGGGCGCCACACCGGCGAGCAGAGGCATGAGGGCGTCGTTGGCGGCCACCAGCGTCCAGTGCCGATCGACCGCAAGCGCAGGATAGGGCTGATACGCGGACAGGACTGCGCGCACGGCTCCGATCGCCGCCGCCATGTCCGGCCGGTCGAGCGAGCGCTCGGTGAAGACCGGTGCGTAGCCCCCGGCCAGGAGGAGACGGTTGCGCTCGCGAAGAGGCAGGACGAGGCGTTCGGCGAGACGCAGGAGCATCTCGCGGCTCGGGGTGGATCGACCGCTTTCGACGAAGCTGAGATGCCGCGTCGAGATCTCGGCCTCCAGCGCAAGGTCGAGTTGGCTGTAGCGCCGCCGTCGCCGCCAGTCGCGCAGCAGATCTCCCACCGTCTCGTTCGCCAGCGTCGCCTTCATGCGGCTCTTCTCCCACGACCAGCGCGTCCTGCCCATGACCTGCGAGGTAATCGCCGACTGCGCGATACTCTTCCATGCTGCGGTCTCCCGTTCGGTGAGGAGACAAGCATGAGATCCCCGCTCGAGACAGCCACGGACTATCTGTCGATCTGGAACGAAGGCTCGGCACCCGAGCGTCGACGCCGTCTCGACGCGTGGCACCCGGAGGCCCGCTACCGCGATCCCCTGATGGGTGCCGACGGGCCCGCGGGTGTCGCGGAGATGATCGAGGCCGCGAGGGCGCAGTTTCCGGGGCTCGCGTTCCGCCTGGCGGGCACGCCGGACGGCCACGGCCCGTTCGTCCGCTTCTCCTGGACGCTCGCCCCGGCGGCGGGCGCGCCCGTCGCGTCCGGCACCGATGTCGTGCGGCTCGATGAGACGGGCCGAATCGTCGAGGTGATCGGCTTCCTCGATGGGGGGCAGCCGTGAGCGCGCCCTTCGTCGAGATCGGGGACGGCCACCGGCTCTTCGTGCGGGACTGGGGCCGCGGGTCGCCCGTTCTGCTTCTTGCGGGCTGGGGGATGGATTCGCGGATCTGGGGCGAGGTCATGGTGGCCCTGAATGCCCGTGGCCTGCGCACGCTCGCCTATGACCGCCGTGGGCACGGCCGCTCCACCGATCCGGGGTGGGCCGATACCGATGCACTGGCGGACGATCTGGCGCGGGTTCTCTCGGGCCTCGACCTGCGAGGCGTCACGCTCGTCACCCATTCGGGTGCGGCCGGCGAAGCCATCCGCTACCTCGCGCGGGAGGGAAGCGAGCGGATCGCCCGCCTGATCCTCGTCGGCGCGACGGGGCCTCGCATGCTGGCGGATGGCGATGGCGGTCCCGGATTGACGCCGGACATGGCGACCGTCATGAGGGCGCGCCTGGCGACCGACCTGCCCGGATGGATCGAAGAGGCCATCGATCCCTTCGCGCCCGGGCACCGGGCCGCGCTGGGTGCCTGGATGGCCGGCATGGTGCAGGATACCTCGCGGCGCATCCTGCTCGATTTTCAGGATGCCATCCTCTCGGCCGACCTTCGGCACGAAGCCGCCGGCCTCGCACTGCCGGTCACGCTCATCCACGGCGACTGGGACGTCTCCGCCCCGATCGACCTCACCGCACGGGCGTATGCCCGCCTCATCCCGGGCGCCGAGCTGGTTGTCTATGGCGGCGCGGCGCACGGCGTGATGGTCACGCACGCTGCACGGCTGGCCGACGACATCGCCGAGAGGTGCGCCGCATGAGCGTCGCCTACACCATCACGTTCACGCTCCGGCGGGGCCAGCGGGAGCGGTTCCTGCGGCTCCTGACCGAGGTCATGGAGGCGATGCGCCATGAAGCCACCTACAGGGGAGCCACGCTCCACGAGGATCCGGGCGATCCGGCCCGCTTCCTCCTGCACGACATCTGGGCCGACCACGAGGACGTCGTGAACGTTCAGATCCATCGTCCCTATCGGCAGGCGTGGCACGAGGCGCTGCCGGACCTCTTGCAGGGAGAACGCCGGATCGAGATATGGCGACCGATCGACGCGTGAACCGACGGCCCGGCCTATTGAAGCGTGGGTCCAGGGTACCCCCGCAGGTTCGGACCCCGCCGCGCGGCCCAGGGGATCGGACGAGGCGGAAGCGCCGTCGCGCCTCCCGCCCACGGACCGGCCGGCACTCCGCCCGCCGCTCAATCCGCCAGCGGCCGCGCCTCTTCCGGCAGCATGATCGGGATGCCGTCGCGGATCGGATAGGCGAGCTTGGCCGAGCGGCTGATCAGCTCCTGGCGGGCGGAATCGTAGTCGAGCCGCTCCTTGGTCAGCGGGCAGACCAAGAGCTCGAGCAGCTTCGGGTCGATGCGGGTGGCGTCGAGGGAATCGGTCACGAGGCATCCTTGCGACATGGCGGAACGGGCGTCGCCCATCTCGTTTCGACAGGGGCTTCGCCCCAGGGCCTTACCCCAAAGCGGCGCCTATTGCAGCGTCGGCTCGCTGCCCGATCCCCGCACCAGCTCCATCTCGGTCACGGCGATCAGCACCTCGGCCCGGGTCTTGAGGTCGGGGGCCTCGAGCATCGCCTGCTTCTCGCGCGGGCCGAACGGGCTCATCATGCAGAGCGCGTTGACCAGCGCCTCGTTCGGGGCCTCCTCGATCCCGGCCCAGTCGACCTTGAGGTCGTTGGCGTCGACGAAATCGCGCAGGGCCTTCAGCACCCCGGCGCGGTCGACCGCGTCCTCGCCGGCGCGGGCGTGGAAGTCGCTCTCGAACGGCGCGAAGGTCACCTTGCAGCGGCGGTAGCCCGTGGTGGTGGACAGCTCCTCCTCGATCCGGAACCGGGCGATGCCGGTGAGCGAGATCAGGTAGCGGCCGTCGCCGGTCTCGGCGAACTGGGTGACACGGCCGGCGCAGCCGACCCGGAACAGCTTCGGAGACAGCGGCGTCTCGCCGGACTCGGAATCGGGCTGGATCATGCCGATCACCCGGTCGGTGCGCAACGCGTCGTCGATCATCGCGAGGTAGCGCGGCTCGAAGATGTTCAGCGGCATCTGGCCCCGCGGCAGCAGCAGAGCGCCGGGGAGCGGAAAGACCGGGATCACGCCCGGGCAATCGGCCGGGCCCTTGTAGGCGACGTTCATGCTCATCGGCGTCGCTCCCGCGCGAAACGAAGGGTGCCCCGGGCCCCGTCGTCTCGGGCCCGGGCTCGCATCTGACGTTCTAGGGCGCCAGCCGGCGACGTGGATACCTGTCCGGCGTAATGCCGCGCCGGACTTGGACTTATGGGCGCCCTACGAGAACATCAGGGTCGACAGCTTGCGCCGGCCGCGGATGGTCATCGGGTCCATCGGCCCCCAGGCCTCGAACAGCTGCAAGAGCTGCTTGCGGGCGCCGTCGTCGTTCCAGGTGCGGTCGCGGCGGACGATCTCGATCAGCTGGTCGACCGCCTCCTGCTGCTTGCCCTTGGCGTTGAGGCCGAGCGCGAGGTCGAAGCGGGCCTGGTAATCGGCCGGGTCGGCGTCGATCCGCTGCTGCAGGCCGGCAAGGTCGCCGAGGGCGGCGGCCTGCTCGGCGAGCTCGATCGCCGCGCGGACCGCTGCGATCGCCGGGTCCTTGGCGGCCTCGGGCGGCGCCGCGTCGAGGAAGTGGCGGGCGCCCTCGAGGTCGCCGCGGTCGAGGACAAGGCGGGCGAGCGCCGCGATGGCGCCGGCATGGCCGGGCTCTTGGGCGAGCACCGCGGCGTAGATCTCGGCGGCGGCCTCCGTGTCGCCCTCCTCGGCCACGGCGGTCGCCTCGGCCATCAGGTCCTCGACCGCGGTCGGCCCGAGGGGGCCGACCAGGCGCTCGATGAAGGCCTTGATCTGGCCCTCGGGCAGGGCGCCCATGAAGCCGTCGACCGGCTGGCCGCGCTGGAACGCGATCACCGCCGGGATCGACTGGATGCCGAGCTGGCCGGCGATCTGGGGATGCTCGTCGATGTTCATCTTGACGAGCTTCACCTTGCCGCCAGCATCCTTGACGGCCTTCTCGATGACCGGCGTGAGCTGCTTGCACGGCCCGCACCACGGCGCCCAGAAATCGACCAGCACCGGCTGCTGCAGCGATTCCTGCATCACGTCCTGGCGGAAGGTCGCGGTGGTGGTGTCCTTGATCAGGGCGCCCGCTGGGGCGGTACCGGCCGCGGGAGTGTCGGTGAGCATCGATGACCTCGGGAGAACGGCCTTCACGTCGCGAGCCCTGTCGGCCCGTCGAACAGATGGGGTAGACCGGGCGCCCCGACCAGGGCAAGGCGCGCGAAGCCGAGAGGGGAAAAGGACAATCGGGTGCGGGACGCCACGCGTCCCGCACATCCTCACGCGGCCGCCGGGGCCGCCTGGCGCATCCGGCCGATCATCAGCGACATCAACGCCGCCATCAGGGCGGTGAGGCCGGCGGCGAGGAACGCCTCGAGGTAGCGGCCTTCCGAGGCCCGCACCAGGCCGGCGCCGAAGGCGGCGGTGGCGGCCCCGAGCTGGTGGCCGGCGGCGATCCAGCCGAACACGATCGGGGCGTCGCGCTCGCCGAAGGCCTCGTTGGCGAGCCGCACCGTCGGCGGCACCGTGGCGATCCAGTCGAGGCCGTAGAACACCGCGAAGATCGACAGGCTGTAGAACGAGAAGTCGGTGAAGGGCAGCGCCATCAGCGACAGGCCGCGCAGGCCGTAATAGACGAAGAGCAGCTTGCGCGGGTCGTAGCGGTCGGTGAGCCAGCCCGAGCCGGTGGTGCCGATGAGGTCGAACACCCCCATCAGGGCGAGGAGGCCGGCGGCCCGCACCTCCGGGATGCCCTGGTCGGCGCAGAACGAGATCAGGTGGGTGCCGACCAGCCCGTTGGTGGTGAGCCCGCAGATGAAGAAGGTGCCGAACAGGAGCCAGAAATCGCCCTTGCCGCTGGCCCGCACCAGCCCGTCGATCGCCGCCCGGAACGGGTTGGCGCGCCGCGGCGGCTCGGAGGCGGTGCCCGGCGCCGCACCATAGGGGGTGAGGCCGATATCCGAGGGCCGCTCCGGCAGCAGCCAGGCGACGAGCGGGATCAGCGCCGCGATGGCGCAGGCGACGGTGAGCACCACCGGCTGCCAGCCGCCGGCTTGCGCGATCGCCGCGAGCCCGGGGAGGAACACGAGGGTGCCGGTGGCGGTGCTGGCGGTGAGCAGCCCCATGAACAGGCCGCGGCGCACCGCGAACCAGCGGTTCACCACGGTGGCGCCGAGCACGATGGCGACGCAGCCGCTGCCGAGGCCCGACAGCACGCCCCAGGTCGCGACGAGGTGCCAGGGCTCGCTCATCAGGGCACTGAGGGCCGTCGAACTCGCCATCAACGCCAGCGCGCAGAGGAGCGTGCGGCGGATGCCGAAGCTCTGCATCAGCGCCGCCGCGAACGGCCCGACGAGCCCGTACAGGAAGATGCCGAGCCCGGCGGCGAAGGAGGTGGTGGAGCGGCTCCAGCCGAAGGCCTGCTCCAGCGGCAGGATCAGCACGCCCGGCGAGGCCCGCAGGCCCGCCGCCGCCAGCAGGCACAGGAAGATCACCCCCACCACCACGAAGGCGTAGTTCTGGCCGAAGGGCCGCGGCCGGTGGGGGGCAGGGGAGGCGAGGCCCTGCGGCGACAACGTCGAACTCATGCTGGAACACCCTCCCCGAATCATGTTAGGACGTTACGTACCGGTCAGTAACATCGTCAAGGGGTCACAGGCCGTGGGAGCCGAGGCGATGACGCAGGCGAGAGAGTGACGCGGATGGCGGACGGGCGGAATGCCGACGGCACTGCGCCGGCCCGGGCCGGCGACCGGATCCGGGCGGCCGCGCGCGAGCTGTTCTACAGCCGCGGCATCCGGGGCGTCGGCGTCGACGAGATCGTGGCCCGGGCCGGCGTCACGAAGCCGAGCCTGTATCGCGGCTTCGCCTCGAAGGACGCGCTCGTCGTCGCCTGCCTGGAGGATTACGCCGCCGGCCTCGTCGGCCGGCTCGACGAGGCGCTGGCGGCCCATCCGGGCGACCCGCGGGCGGGCCTCGTCGCCTTCCTGTCCGGCATCGCCGGGCGCAGCGCCCGGCCGGGCTTTCGCGGCTGCGGCCTCACCAACGCCCTCGTCGAGTACCCGGAGGCCGATCACCCGGTCCGCGAGTCGGTGCGCGCCAGCAAGCGCGCGCTCCATGCCCGTCTCGCCGCGGTGGCCGGCTCGGCCGGCGCCGCGGCGCCGGAGCCCCTCGCCGACGCGCTGCTGCTCCTCATCGAGGGGGCCTTCGCTTGCGGCCAGATCTTCGGCACCGAGGGGCCGAACCGCTCGCTCGGCCTCGCCGCGGAGGCCCTGATCACCGCGAACCTGGCACGACCGGCCGGATGCGCCAGCAACCCCTCCAACGGCCCCGCCGCTCGATAGAATTTGGTCAATAAACCGGGGGGCAGCGGAACCATGGTCTTGATTCTGTCGCCGTGATCGGTCGATACGCGAGAGTTGACGCCGATCGCGGCCGATAGCCTCTTAGGCTGCCTCTTGGCCGCGACCCCCGTGGAGTTGAGCGTATGACCCTCGTACGACGTTTCCAGGTTGCGCCGGCGCTGGTCCGCCTGATCCGCAAGGAGCGCGGCTCCTCCCGCATCACCGAAGGCTATTTCCCGCCCCAATCCGGCCGGACCTCGTTCGTGCGCGTCGATGGCGGCCAGTGCCATCTCGTCCTCGTCACCTCCGACGGCGGCGCCTCGAGCGAGGAGCGCACCGAGGTGCCGCGCGCCCATGGCGACGCGCTGCTCGATGTCTGCGCCGGCCGCGCCGCCTACGACCGCACCCAGGTGGCGCTCGGCAACGGCCGCGACGTGCTGGTCGACCGCTACGTCGCCCCCGCCCATGTCGACGTCGTCTCGGTGGTGTTCGACAATCCCGACGAGGCCAACGGCTTCCCGGTCCCGCCCTGGTTCGGACCCGAGGTCAGCACCGACCCGGCCTACGAGGGCCGCAGCATCGCCCTCCAGGGCGTGCCGCAGCCGGGCGAGATCGCGCTCTCCAACGCCGCCCTCGATGCAGTGCTCGACCTGATCGAGCCGCGCTACGGCTTCGGCCGCTACGCCGCCCCGAGCCGCAACGGCGACGATGGCGTCGTCAACGCGCTGCGCCGCATCGCGACCCCGCCGGCCCCCGAGCCGACGCCGCCCCCGCCGCCCCAGGCCGAGGCGTCGCCCGAGCCGGTCCACGAGCCGGCGCCGCCCCCGCCGCCCCAGGCCGAAGCGCGGCCGGAGCCGACCCCGCCGCCGCCGCCGGAGCCCCACCCGGATACCCGCATCGACGACGTGATCGAGAGCCTGTCCCAGGCGCTCGGCGCCGCGGTGCCGGGTGGCGACGCGGCCCGCGACGACGGGACCCCGAACTTCGAGCGCTGGACCGTGCGCCCGCGCCGGACCCAGCCAACGCCCTGAGCGCCGCGGCCGGCCGTCATCCGTCGTATCATCGGACATCCCGGGTTCCGCCCTGCCGGAGCCCGGGATTTTTCATGGCCGCGACCTGGGTGCGGTCCCGCGGTCGCCAACCGCGCGCGACGAATCCGCCCCGCACGATCGAACCGCCCGCCGTAATCCATTGGGCCGTTGACGCCGCCGCACGCGCACGGCATGCCGCGTCCGGCCCGGGTCCCAGCCCTGTCGCGCGAAGGTGATCGCGGGGCAGGATGGCGTCCGGGCCGGACCGGTCCGGATGTCCTCAAGGTATCGGGACCGGAATGGGGAGGGCCGGCAGGTTCTCTAAAAATTTCGACTTGGACGGCACGGCGCGGACTTCCTACACTGTCCGGGTCCGCGGGCCGTCCGACACACGACAGTCACGCGGCCAAGGCCGCACAGCGACGGCCGCTCGCGCGCCGGCCGGCACCGTGGGGAGAGAACGAACATGCAGCACGCCACGCCCGCCGCGGCGGCCCCGGGCTCGTCGCAGCCCTGGTACAGGGTCCTCTACATCCAGGTCCTGATCGCCATCGCGCTCGGCGTCCTGCTCGGCTACGTCGCGCCCGACACCGCCAAGGCGATGAAGTGGCTGGGTGACGCCTTCATCGCGCTCATCAAGATGATGATCGCGCCGATCATCTTCTGCACCATCGTGCACGGCATCGCGTCGATCGGCGACCTCAAGAAGGTCGGCCGGGTCGGCCTGAAGGCGCTGATCTACTTCGAGGTCGTGTCCTCGCTCGCCCTGGTGATCGGCGTCGTCGTCGGCGAGATCGTGCAGCCGGGCGCCGGGTTCGGCGTCGATCCGGCGAAGCTCGACGCCAAGGCGGTCGCCGGCTACGCCAGCAAGGCGCAGGCCGATTCGACGATCGCCCACATCATGGCGATCATCCCCAAGAGCTACTTCGACGCCTTCGCGGGCGGCGACCTGCTGCAGATCCTGCTGATCGCGGTGCTGACCGGCGTGGTCATCACGGGTCTCGGCGAGCGCGGCAGGCCGGCGATCCACGCCATCGAGGCGGCGGGCGAGATCTTCTTCCGCATCATCGGCATGATCGTGAAGCTGGCGCCGATCGGCGCCTTCGGCGCCATGGCCTACACGATCGGCGAGTACGGCATCGGCAAGCTCGGCAACCTCGCCGGCCTCGTCGCCACCTTCTACCTCACCAGCCTGCTCTTCGTGCTGGTGGTGCTCGGCCTGATCGCGCGCTTCTCCGGCTTCTCGATCATCAAGTTCCTGGCCTACATCAAGGACGAGCTCCTGATCGTGCTCGGCACCTCCTCGTCCGAGACGGTGCTGCCGCACATGATGCAGAAGATGAAGCGCCTCGGCGCCTCGGATTCGGTGGTCGGCCTCGTCATCCCGACCGGCTACTCGTTCAACCTCGACGGCACCAACATCTACATGACGCTGGCGACCCTGTTCCTGGCGCAAGCCGTCGGGGCGGATCTCAGCTTCGGGCAATACGCCACCATCATCGCGGTCGCGATGCTGACCTCGAAGGGCGCCTCGGGCGTCACCGGCGCCGGCTTCGTGACGCTGGCGGCGACGCTGGGCGCCATTCCCGGCAACCCGGTGCCGGTGGCCGCGATGGCGCTGATCCTCGGCATCGACAAGTTCATGTCGGAGTGCCGCGCGCTCACCAACCTCGTCGGCAACGGCGTCGCCTGCGTGGTGGTCAGCCGCTGGGAGGGCGAGCTCGATCCGGTCAAGCTGCGCGAGGTGATGGCCAACCCCGTCGCCATCGGCACCGCGATCGCCGACGAGAAGCCGGTCCCGGTCGCGCCCTGACGGCGATGGCGGCTTTGCGCATCGGCATCGATCTCGGCGGCACCAAGATCGCCGGGATCGCCCTCGACGAGACCGGCCGGGTGCTGGCCGAGCGGCGGGTCGCGACCCCACGGGGCGATTACGACGCCTCGCTCCGGGCCATCGCGGCCCTCGTCGCGGCGCTGGAGGGGCAGGCCGGCGGGAGCGGCACGGTCGGACTCGGCATTCCCGGCGCCCTGGTGCCGGCGACCGGCCGGGTCAAGAACGCCAACTCGACCTGGCTCAACGGCCGGCCGCTCGGCGCCGACCTCGCAGCGCGTCTCGCTCGCCCGGTGCGGCTCGAGAACGACGCCAACTGCCTCGCGGTGTCGGAGGCCGTCGACGGGGCGGGGCAGGGGGCGGGCGTGGTCTGGGCGGTGATCCTCGGCACCGGCGTCGGGTCCGGGATCGCGCTCGCGGGCCGGGCCCTGTCCGGGCGCGGGCGCATCGCCGGGGAATGGGGCCACAACCCGCTGCCGCACCCGCGCGACGACGAGCGTCCGGGCCCGGCCTGCTATTGCGGCCGCCACGGCTGCCTCGAGACCTGGCTCTCCGGCCCGGGCCTCGCCGCCGACCACGCGCGGCGCACCGACCGGGCGATGACCGGCGAGGCGATCGTCGCGGCGATGCGCCGGGGCGACGCGGCGGCGCGCGAGACCTTCGCCGCCTGGCTCGACCGTCTCGCGCGCGGGGTTGCGGGCGTCGTCAACGTGCTCGATCCGGACGTGATCGTGCTCGGCGGCGGCCTCTCGACCATTTCCGAGATCTACGACGCCCTGCCGGGGCGCGTCGCCCCGCACGTCTTCGGCGGCGGCTTCGACACCCCGATCCGTCAGAGTCGCCACGGCGACGCCTCGGGGGTGCGCGGGGCGGCGTGGCTGTGGAACGATTCGGATGGGTCTGCCGCCTAGGGCGTGATAGACGGCCGTTCCGACCGCGTTTCACCCCGGATGAGGCAGGACCGTGCCGGCCAGACCCGTCGACCTCGATCCGGCCTCGATCCGCATCCTCGAGCACCTGCAGCAGGACAGCGAGGTCGGCATCGGCGAGCTTGCCGAGGCGGTCGGGCTCTCGACCTCGCCGTGCTGGCGCCGGGTCGCCGACCTCAAGGCCCGGGGGATCATCCGGCGCTGCGTCGCCGTGGCCGACCCGCAGGCGCTCGGCCTCCACGTCAACGTGTTCGTCCACGTCTCGCTGGAGAAGCAGACCCAGGCCGCTCTCCAGGCCTTCTCCGACGCCATCCGTCACCGGCCGGAGGTGATGGAGTGCTACCTGATGAGCGGCGAGGCCGACTACATGCTGCGGGTCGTGGTCGAGGACCTGGCTGAATACCAGCGCCTGATCGTCGATCACCTGACCCGGATCCCCGGCGTGGCGAAGATCCGGTCGAGCTTCGCGCTCGATCAGGTGAAATACACTACGGCCCTGCCGCTGGATCATCTGAAGGGATGACGGTGCGTGTCCGGATTTTTCGGCAGACGATCCCGCTCCGGAAACCCTCCGCGTCATCCTGGGGCACGACGAAGCCGGGAGCCCGGGATCCGTATCGGCTGAATGCCGGCGGAGGCGACCGGCGTTCCGCTGCGTCCTCGACCGTCGGCGGTGATGGATCCCGGATCCCGCGGTCGCGGCCCCGGGACGACGCGGAAATCGTCGCGATCGGGTCGATCGTGGTGACGTCGGCGTCTCACGGGTGCAACGCCGCCCCCTTCGCCGCCTTGTCGACATCCTTCCTCGGGCCGTGCAGGGCGAGGCCGACGAGGTCGGGCGCGTCGGCGGGCTCCTTTTGGAACACCGCCCGGTTGGCGGCGTCGTCCCCGGTCTCGAACATCGCCCGCACATAGGCGCTGCGGGTCAGGTCGCGCTGGATCGCCTGCTGCCAGGCCCGTTGCAGCACCTCGGTGGAGGCGGAGAGAATCAGGATCGGCTGGCCGAGCAGGCGGGCATGGGCGCGCCCGGCGGCGTCGCGATAGGGCTCGCCCATGGCGTCGGGCACGGCCCCGGCGATGCCGGTCGCCAGGAACGCGGTGACGTTCAGCTTCTGCCACATGGCCAGGTCGTCGCGGACCAGGACCGCCACCTTGGTGTCGAACATCGGCGTCTTTCCCTGCGGGTGATCGACCGCAGGGCTAACCGAGCCCGGCCGGCGCGTCTGGAACGTTCGTGCGCCCGCTCCGGTAGACGGCCGGGGTGAGCCCATAGGCGCGGCGGAACCAGCGGCCGAGATGGCTCTGGTCGGCGAAGCCGGCATCGAGGGCGGCGTCCGCCGGCGGAACCCCGTCGCGCAGGAGCGCCCGGGCCCGGGCCAGCCGCAGCTCGACCAGGCAGGCATGCGGCGAGGTGCCGAAGCGCCGGCGGAAGGCCCGGGCGAGCTGGAACCGGTCGGCGGCGCCGGCCGCTTGCGCGAGCGCGTCGAGACCGAAGGCCGTCGCGGCATGGGCCTGGAGGAACGCCATCGCCCGCTCGGCGACGACCGGATCGCCGGCCGGTGCCGGAGCGGGCTCGGCGGCGCCGAGGTGGCGGCGCAAGTGCCGCGCGAGGTCGTCGAGGGCCGCATCGGTCGCGAGCGGTGAGGCGGCCTCGAACACGGCCCGGCAGGCCTGGCCGATCGCGTCGCCGAGCCGACGGTCGTCGGCCAGCGTGCGGCGAAAGCCGATCCCCATATCGCTCCCGCCCATGGCACGGCGCAGCCAAGCCTGCGGCAGGTACAGCATGCTGTAGCGGAAGCCCGGCGCCTGCAGGGCCTGCCCGTCGTGGCGCTCGCCCGGCTCGATCAGGATCACCCGCCCGGCCGTGCTCTGCCGGCGGGCGCCGCGGCAGTAGAAATCCTGGATGCCGTCATGGGTCACGCCGACCAGCCACTCGTCGTGGTGGTGCATGTCGTAGGCGTGGCCGTGGAACCGCGCCGTCACCGCCTCGATGCCGCTCGCCGGCTCGCGCCGGAGGTGGAGAAAGTCGTGCGGGCCGGCCATCCCGTCACGCCCCCGCCCGCACGGCCCGGCCGACCGCCACGGCGAGCACCAGCCCGACGCCGAGAACCGGCGCCACCAGCGCCTCGAGCCCGTAGCCGCGATAGGCCAGGGCCCCCGCCACCGCCCCGCTGACCAGGGCGAGCCAGGTGCAGGCATCCGGCACCCAGCCGAAGGCCGGCCCGACCCGCGCGGCGGCCTGGGCGAGGGTGTGGCTGAGGCTGTAGAGGGTGCCGGTCACGAAGGTGACGCCGGGCCGGAAGCCCGCGCTCCGGCGGAGCGCCGCGTTCTGCGCCCCCATGGCGGCGGCGAGCAGCGGCGCGGCCGGGCCCCCGAGGGACGGGCTCAGCGCCGTGGAGAGGGCCGCGACGAGGAAAACGGCCTCCAGGCCGAGCACTGCCGCCGGACCCCAGCGCCCGGGCAGGCGCAGCGAGACCAGGCTGCCGGAAAAGCCGCCCGCGAGGAAGGACACGAACAGCAGGGCGATCTCCCAGGCGACCGGGTGGCCGGGCTGGGTCAGCGAGACCGCGAACTGGGTCGAGTTGCCGCTCATGAACGAGGTGTAGAGCCCGTCGAGCCGCAGGAAGCCGACGGCGTCGACGAATCCGGCGGCGGCGGTGAGGAGCAGGCCGCCGGCGATGTCGGGGGGAGGGGTGTCGCGCATACGGGAGCAGGGTCTTGCGAGAGCCGAATCTCAAGGGGAGGGCGCGGCACTCTCCCCCGTCAGCGCCCGCCGCACCAGCATCAGGTCGGGGTCGGACGGGTCCGTCCTCACCGTGAAGCCGAGCTTGCGGCACATCGCCAGCATGGTGGTGTTCTCGCGCAGCACCTGCCCCTCGACGTGGGCCAAGCCCTCGTCCTTCGCCCAGTCGAGCATCAGCCCCATCAGCGACCAGCCGAGGCCGAGGCCCTTGAGGTCGGACCGGACCAGGATCGCATATTCGCCGGTCTCGTGGTTGGCATCGGCGTGGAGGCGCACCGCCCCCATCATCGTGCCGGTCGCCTCCTCGATCGCCACGAAGGCGATGGCCCGGGCGTAATCGAGCTGGGTGAGCCGCGCCAGGAAGGCGTGGCTGAAGTCGCGCACCGGGGCGAAGAAGCGCAGGCGCAGGTCCTCGGCGCTGACCTGCCGGAAGAACGTCTCGAACAGCCCCTCGTCCTCGGCCCGCACCGGCCGCACCAGGACCGCCTGCCCGTCGCGGACGATGCGGCGCTCCCAGGCGCGGGGATAGGGTCGCACGGCGAAGCGGGCATGGCTCGGGCCGGCCCCCGCGTCGCGCCGGCGCTCGGGCGGCAGCGGTCCCACGGCGGCGCGGGCATCCAGCGCGATGACGCCGTCGCGGTCGGCGAGCAGGGGGTTGATGTCGAGCTCGCGCAGTTCGGGCAGGTCGGCGGCGAGCTGGCCGAGCTTGACCAGCACCAGGGCGACCGCCGCCTCGTCGGCCGCCGCCACGTCGCGGTAGGCCTTGAGCCGGCGCGCCACCCGGGTCCGCCCGATCAGGTCGGCGGCGAGGCGCCGGTCGAGGGGCGGCAGGGCGAGCGCCCGGTCGTCGATCACCTCGACGGCGGTGCCGCCGCGGCCGAACACCACGACCGGGCCGAAGACCGGATCGTCGACGAGGCCGGCGATCAGCTCGCGGGCCTGCGTGCGCCGCAGCATCGCCTGGACGACGAAGCCAGTGACCCGGGCCTCGGGCCGCTCCCGCGCCACCCGGGCCAGCATCTCGGCGGCGGCCTCCCGCACCGCCGCCTCGCTGGTCAGGCCGAGCCGCACGCCGCCGACATCGGACTTGTGCACCACGTCCGGCGAGGCGAGCTTGAGCGCCACCGTGCCCCCGGCGGCGATGATCGGCCAAGCGGCCTCCGCCGCCGCGTCGGCGTCGGGCACGAGGGTCAGCGGCTGGGTCGGGATGCCGTAGGCGGCGAGCAGGCCGGCCATCTCCCGCGGGTCGAGCCAGGTGCGGCCCTCGGCGAGCACCCGATCGACGATCGTCCGGGCGGCACCGGCATCCGGCACGAGATCGTCGGGCAGGACCGCCGGGGTGGTGGTGAGGTCGTCCTGCGCCGCGCGGTACCGCACCAGATGGGTGAAGCCCTCGACCGCGTCGGCGTCGGTGGCGAAGCGCGGGATGCCGGCCTGGCTCAGGATCTCGCCGGCGGCCTCGTCGCCGACGGTGACGGCGAAGACCGGCCGGGCGCGGAAGCTGCCCTTGCGGCCCCGTTGCACCGCCTCGACGATCTCGGTGGCGACCGCGCTGCCGCCGGAGAGCGCCGTCGGCACGTTGATGACCAGCACCGCGTCGTTGTCGCGGTCGGCGAGCAGCGCCTCGAGCGTTGCGGCGTAGCGCGGCCCGTCGGCATCGGCGCCGATATCGACCGGGTTGCGCCAGGCCTCCGCGGTGGTGCCCGGCACCGCGGCGGCGAGGCGCTCCCGCGTCGCGCCGGAGAGGCCCGCCAGGCTGCCGCCGAGATCCAGCAGCCGGTCGACCGCGATGGCGCCGACGCCGCGGCCATTGGCGAGGATCGCCAGGCGCCGCCCCGGGAACGGCCGCTGGCGCCCCAGGGTCTCGACGGCCGAGAACATCTCGTCGAGATCCTGCACCCGCAGGAGCCCGGCGCGGCGGAAGGCGGCGTCGTACACCGCGTCGGTCCGCGCCAAAATTCCCGTATGCGTGATGCCGGGATGGCGGGGACCGCCCTCCACCGCCGAGGGGGCGTCGTGCCGCCCGGAGCGGAGCACCACCACGGGCTTTGCCCGCGCGGCGGCCCGGGCCGCCGACATGAATTTCGGCGCATCCGTGACGGTGCCGATCGAGAGCAGGATCGCCCGCGTATGGATGTCGGCGGCGAAGTGGTCGAGGCAATCGGCGATGTCGACGTCGACGGCGTTGCCGAGGGAGACGATGCCCGAGAAGCCGGTGCCGCGCCCCTGCGCCCAGGCGACGATGCCGGCCGCCACCGTGCGCGACTGCGAAATCAGCGCCAGGTCGCCGGGGAGCGGCGCCCGAGCGAGCAGGCTCGCGTTGAGCGCCGCGTTCGGCACCGCCAGCCCCATGCTGTCGGGGCCGACGAGGCGCAGGGAATGGCGCCGCGCCGCCGCCCGCGCCGCCTCGGCGAGGGAATCCGGACCGCTGCCGAGGCCGGTGGTGATGACGATCGCCGCGCCGCAGCCCTTGCGGCCCGCTGCCTCGACGACGTCCGGCACCGTCTCCGGGGGCGTGACGATCACCACGAGATCGGCCGGCTCGGGCAAGTCGGCGAGGTCGGCGAAGGCCTGGACGCCGTCGACGCTGTCGTGGCGCGGGTTCACCGGCCAGATCGGCCCCGTGAAGCCCGCCTCGCGCAGGTTGCGCAGGATCGCGGCGCCGAACGCGTTCGGCCGCGCGCTCGCGCCCACCAGCGCCACGGAGCGCGGGGCGAGGAGCCTGTCGAAACGGTAGGTGCTCATGGGGCGTCTCGTCGGGCGTCCGGCGTCGGCGGCGGGTCTGGCAGGACTTCTGAGGGGCGGCGTCCGTCCCGCAGGTAGGGCGGCGGCCGCCCCAGGTCACGCGGGGCGCGACAGGATGATCTGAAGTGCGACCGCCGTATTGTGCAATGCAACATAATTCTATTGCATTGCAAAAGAATGAATGGTTAGTTTGCGTCTCCCGGCGAATCCCGGCTTTCCGGACGCGTTCCCCGCCCCGGACAGAACCCCTGGACCACCGATGCGTCTCCTCTCCCTCACCGCCCTCGGCCTCGTTCTCGCGACCGCTGCGGGCGCCTCCGAGCTGAATCCGCGCCAGGCCCACAGCCTCGATCTCGGTCCGGTGCGCGGCTCGGCCTACTACACCGTCGAGAAGGACGGCCTTCGCGTCGTCGCCACCCTGGCGCCGACGGAGGCCGGTGCCGCCACCCCGCTGCGGGTGATCACCACGCTTGCCTCCGACCAGGTCGTCAGCTTCTCGGTGCCTGGCAGCCAGGACGGCGCCGCCGCCTCGGTGGCCTTCGCCCGCCGCGGCAACCGGGTCGAGGTCGCCTCGACCGGGTACTGAGCCACCGCTTCGCAGCCCCGGCGGATCACGGATCCGCGGGGGCTGCTCGTGCGGCGTGCGCGCCGCTTGTCTTGTCGGCCGATCTTTGCCACCTGTCCGCCGGTCTCACGACCGACTTCGCGCACGGGCCCCAAGGCGCACGGACCCAAGGATCACGCCATGCCGACCCTCTCCCCCCTCTGGCGCAACGGCGCGCTCGCCCTCGGGCTGCTCGTGCCGGGCCTCCTGCCGGGCGCGGCTCTCGCCCAGGCGCCGGCCCCCGCCGCCGCTCCTGCCACTGCGCCCGCCGCCCCGGCCCCGTCGCCCGACACGGTCGTCGCCAAGGTGAACGGCGCCCCGATCACCGCCGGCGACCTCGCGGTGGCGGCGGACGATCCGGCCCTGTCGCTGCCCGGCGTCGACGAGGCGCAGAAGAAGGGCCTCCTCGTCGACTACATGGTCGACCTGAAGATCGGCGCCCAGGCCGCCGAGAAGGCCAAGGTCGGCGACAACCCGGATTTCGCCCGCAAGCTCGCCTACTTCCGCGACAAGCTCCTCCTCGACGAGTACCTGGAGCGCGAGGCCAAGAAGGCGGTGACGCCGCAGGCCGAGCGGGCGCTCTACGACGAGACCGTCAAGGCGATGAAGCCCGAGGAGGAGGTGCATGCCCGCCACATCCTCGTCGACAACGAGGCCGAGGCCAAGAAGATCGCCGCGCGCCTGAAGGGCGGCGAGGACTTCGCCAAGGTCGCGGCCGAGACCTCGAAGGATCCCGGCTCGAAGGCCGAGGGCGGCGATCTCGGCTGGTTCACCAAGGAGCGGATGGTCGCGCCCTTCGCCGATGCGGCGTTCAAGATCGAGGCCGGCAAGATCTCTGACCCGGTCAAGACCCAGTTCGGCTGGCACGTCATCAAGGTCGAGGAGAAGCGCACCAAGCCGGTGCCGAGCTTCGACGAGATGAAGGAGCAGGTCGAGGCCTACCTCACCCGCAAGACGCAGCAGGACCTCATCACCAAGCTGCGCGAGCAGGCCAAGATCGAGAAGACCGCCGCGGCTCCCGCGACGAAGGCGGACGAGAAGAAGTAAGTTTGGATTGACGTAGAAGGACGGCCCTCGGAGCGCGGCTCCGGGGGCTTTTTGCTGTCTGCCGATCGGTCATGCCGCCCACGCCCTTTCCCGGACGACTGAAGCGCCAGCCGAAGGAGATCCGGGAACCAGCACAAGAAATCGCGAAGCGTCCATTTATCTGCAACGTTGCAGCATCCGGAGCCGCGTCGCGGCACCTCTCCCCTGGATCCCGGATCTCCTTCCGCTTCGGTTCAGTCGTCCGGGAAAGGGGAGGGGCGGGACCGGCCCGCTCCCGACCCGCCTACCGCAGCACCTGGGACAGGTTCGGCCCGCGCAACGCCGCGAGCGCCGCCATCCGCACCGGGGCGTTCGGCGCGCCGTAGAGGTCGTAGCCGCCCGTCCTCTGCACGACCTCGAAGTAGAACCGCTCCTCGAACGGCGTCGTGTAGAATTGCAGGAACTCGCCGTCGCCGACCCGGTCGTAGAGGATGCTCAGGGACTGCATCCGGGCGATGGTGGCGTCGTCGAGGCCGAAGCGGGCGGCCACGTCGTCGTAGTAGTTGGCCGGGATCGGCAGCAGCGTCGCCCCGGCGGCCTTCAGGCGCTCCGCCGCGGCGAAGATGTCGTCGGTGGCGAGCGCGATGTGGTGGACGCCGGCGCCCGCGAAGCTCGTCACCAGCCGGGCGGTGGCGGTGTTGCGGCTCTCCGAGATGTTGAGCGGCATCCGCATCGTGCGCTCGGCATTCGACATCGCCTTGCTGCGCACCAGGCCGTAGGGGTCGGGCAAGACCACCACGTCCTCGGGCTCGAGGCCGAGCACGGCGCGATAGAACAGCACCCAGGAATCGAGCTGGCCCTCGGGCAGGGCCTGCGCGACGTGGTCGATCCGGGTCAGGAGGCCCGTCGGCGCCGCACCCTCGTCCATCACGAAGTCGCGCTCGAAATCGTCGCCGGTCTGCGGGTCGGTGAGGATGATCAGGCTGCCGTCGGGCGCGCGGATCGACGGGAAAGTGTTCTCGTCCGGCCCGATCCGGCCGCCGAAGCGGCTGGCGCCGTAGGATTCGGCCCGGCCCAAAGCGGCGAGCGCGTCGTCGGTGGCGATGGCTTGCGCGCAGACCGAGGGGCCGTGCATCAGGAAGTAGGACGAGGCGAAGGAATCCGGCTCGCGGTTGAGCACGATGCGGATCTCGCCCTGGCCGTAGAGCGTCACCGCCTTGCTGCGGTGGCGGCCCAGCCGCGTGAAGCCGAGCTGGCCGAGGAGCCGCGCCAGCGCTCCCTCGCAGCGCTCGTCCACCGCCACCTCGATGAAGCGGTGGCCGGCGATGGCCGGCGGCAGCGGCGGATCGAACAGCTCGACCCGGCGGCGCGGCCGCTTGGCCGGGGAGGGGGCCTGCGCGGCGGCCTCCTCGGTACGGCGCACCCGCTCCTCCAGGAACAGCAGCGAGCGGTGGCCGTCGGCGGCGGTCTGGCGCGGGGGCGCGGCCCGCATCTCGTCGTTGAAGATCTCGAGCGAGATCGTCCCCGTGTAGCCGCAGGCGAGCACCGCCTGGAGGAAGCCCGGCACGTCGAGGTCGCCCTGGCCCGGCAGGCAGCGGAAATGGCGGCTCAGCGTCAGCGGGTTCATGCCGATGCGCGGCGCATCCGCCAGCTGGACGAAGAACACCCGCTGGCCCGGGAGATTCGCGATGCCCGACCAGTCGTCGGGGAGCGCGAGCGTGTGGAAGCTGTCGAGGATCAGGCCGAGATGCGGGTGGTTCGCCCGCTCGACGATGCCCCAGGCCCGGTCGAAGGTGCGCACCCGGGTGCCCCAGGACAGGGCCTCGAAGCCGATCTTCAGGCCGCGCTTCGCTGCCCGCTCGGCGAGCTGGTAGAGCTGGTCGGCCATCCGGGCATCGTCATCCGAGACTTCGGTGCCGACATTCGAGCAGACCAGGATCAGCGGCGCGCCCAATTCCTCCATCAGGTCGAACTTGCGCTCGGCCCGGTCGAGGTTGCGCTTCAGCTGCTCGTCCGACACGCCCTCGAAATCGCGGAACGGCTGGAACAGGTCGATCGAAAGCCCGAGGTCGGAGGCGTAGCGGCGTACGTCGCGGGCGGCGCCGGTATGGAACAGCAGGTCGTTCTCGAAGATCTCCACCCCGTCGAAGCGCGCCGCCGCGATCGCCTCCAGCTTCTCGATCAGCGTGCCGCTCAGCGACACCGTGGCGATCGCCTTCCTCATCGCGTTCTCCCCTCCGCGTTCCCGCCGGCTTTCCATCGCAAACGCGGCCGGCTCCGTCGAGCCCGGAGCGAGGCTCGGAGGCCTGCCGCTTTTCCGGGTTGACATGAACGTACTGGTTCGTACATTTGGATTCAAGCGCGTCGCAATCGCGCCATCCGAGGAACGCTACAGAGGAGCCCGCGCCATGGGCGCTGCCCCCCCATCCGTGCTGGCCGGGTTGATCGGCAACGGCATCCAGGCCTCCCGCACCCCGGCGATGCACGAGCGCGAGGGCGACGCGCAGGGCCTGCGCCTGCTCTACCAGAAGATCGACCTCGCGCTCCTGCGCCTCGGGGCGGACGCGCTGCCCGAGCTGCTGCGGGCGGCCGAGCTGATGGGCTTCTCCGGCCTCAACATCACCCATCCCTGCAAGCAGGCGGTGCTCGACCATCTCGACGAGCTGTCGCCCGACGCGGCGGCGCTGGGGGCGGTCAACACCGTGGTCCTGCGAGACGGCAAGCGGGTCGGCCACAACACCGACTGGTGGGGCTTCGCCGAGGCGTTCCGGCGCGGCCTGCCCGATGTGGCGCTCGACCGCGTCGTGCAGCTCGGCGCCGGCGGGGCCGGCGCGGCGGTGGCCCACGCGCTGCTCACCCTCGGGGTCAGGGACCTCGTCCTCAACGACATCGATCCGGGCCGGGCGGCGGCGGTCGCGGCCTCGCTGTGCGAGCGCTTCGGCGCCGGCCGGGCGCGGGCCTGCACCGACCTGGCGGCCGAGGTGGCGGCGGCCGACGGCCTCGTCCACTGCACGCCGACCGGCATGGACAAGTATCCCGGCCTGCCGCTTCCGGCGGAGTACCTGCATCCGAAGCTGTTCGTCGCCGAGATCGTCTACTTCCCGCTCGAGACCGCGCTCCTGCGCGAGGCGCGGCGGATCGGCTGCCGCACCCTCGACGGCGGCGGCATGGCGGTGTTTCAGGCGGTCGAGGCGTTCCGGCTCATCACCGGCGTGACCCCGGACCCGGAGCGGATGCTCCGCCATTTCGCCGAGCTCGGCCGGTAAGCCCGAGCCGTCCCTCCCCGAACAAGGCGGCCCGACCCAACGGGCCCGTTCTCTCCCCCTCCCCGACAGGAAACGTCCGATGTCCTCCTCCGTCTATCCGGCGGCAGCGACCGCTGCCGTCGCGCACGATGCCGCGAAGACCCCCAAGAAAGCCGCGCTCGCGAGCTGGATCGGCAGCGCGGTCGAATATTACGACTTCTTCATCTACGGCACCGCCGCGGCGCTGATCTTCCCGAAGCTGTTCTTCTCGCCCGACAACCCGCAGGCGGCGGCGATCGCCTCGTTCGCGACCTTCGGCGTCGCCTACATCACCCGGCCGCTCGGCGCGGTGGCGCTCGGCCATATCGGCGACCGCTTCGGCCGCAAGAAGGTGCTGACCTTCACGCTGCTGCTGATGGGCATCTCGACCTTCATGATCGGCTGCCTGCCGACCTACGAGCAGCTCGGCATCCTGTCGCCGATCCTCCTGGTGATCGCCCGCCTGCTCCAGGGCGTCTCGGCTGCCGGCGAGCAGGCCGGCGCCAACTCGATGACCCTCGAACACGCGCCCGAGAACAAGCGCGCCTTCTTCACCAGCTTCACCTTGAGCGGCACCCAGGCCGGGCTGATCCTCGCCACCCTGGTCTTCCTGCCGGTGACGCAGCTGCCCGAGGCGCAGATGCTGTCCTGGGGCTGGCGCATCCCGTTCTTCCTCAGCGCCGTCGTCGTCGCGGTCGGCTTCTGGGTCCGCCGCACCCTGCCGGAGACCCCGGTCTTCGAGAAGGAGCAGCAGGCGCAGCCCCACAAGAAGGAGGGCCTGCCGGTCGCGGTGCTGTTCCGCACGCAATGGGCCGACGTGCTGCGGGTGATCTTCGCGGCGCTGGTCTCGGTGGTGAGCACGATCTTCAGCGTCTTCACCCTGTCCTACGCCGTCAACACGATGAAGATCGACCGGTCGATGATGCTGACCGTACTCATCCTGGCCAACCTCGTGGCGCTCGGCGCGATCCCGGCCTTCGCGGCGCTCGCCGACCGGATCGGCCGCCGCCCGGTCTTCATCTTCGGCGCGCTCGGCTCCGCGGCGCTGATCTGGCCCTACATGTGGGCGATCAGCCAGGGCAACCTGGCGCTGATCTTCACCTTCGGCATCCTGCTCTCGGGCGTGGTCTACAGCGCCGCCAACGGGGTGTGGCCGTCGCTCTACGGCGAGATGTTCGACACCAAGGTCCGCCTGTCGGGCATGGCGATCGGCACCCAGATCGGCTTCGCGCTCGGCGGCTTCGCCCCGGTGATCAGCGCCTCGCTCCTCGGCACCGGCCCGACCGGCTGGGTTCCGGTGGCGGCCTTCGTCACCGCCACGGCGGCGATCGCCGCGATCTCGATCTTCACGGCGCGGGAGACCTACCGGACGCCGATGGAGATGCTGGGCAAGCGGTAATCTTCGGGGCAAGCCGGATTCTCGAGGCAAGCGGGCAAGCGCCGATCGTCTCATTCGGTCGATCCTGAAACCCTCCGTGTCGTCCCGGGGCCGCGTCAGCGGAGCCCGGGATTCACACATGCGGGCCTGACCGGAAAGGTCGACCGGCGTTTCGCGCGATCCTGCACCATCGGCGGTTCCGGATCCTGGATTCCGCGACGCGGCCCCGGGTTGCCCCTGAGAGGTGGGACCGGGTTCGGCTCGAATTGCACAAGCAAGGCCCGCCGCCTCGGCCGAGGCGGCGGGCCTTTCCCGTCGTCACCCCGTCAGAACCGATACGTGAAATTCCCCTTCACCGCATGGTCCTGCGCCCGCTCGCCGGCCTGTCCGGTATAGGACACGCCGAGCGTCGCCGCCGGCGAGACGGCCCAGTCGATTCCGGCTTGCGCCACCACCGCGTCGCGGTTGATCGGCACGCCGGCGACCAGGAACCCGGTCTGGCCGGCCCCGAAGGCGAGGAGCGCCTTCGGCACCACGTCGCCATAGGCCCGGCGCCAGCCGACGAGCCCGGTCAGGGTCACCGGAAGATCGGCCGAGAGCCGGGTCGCACCCCGCACGCCGACGGTGGTCGCGGCGAGGTCGTTGTCGCGGCCGAGGCCGGACAGCGCCGCCGGGCCGCCGCGCTCGGTGAAGGCGTCCTGGCCGATGCGGATCGCGGCCGCGCCGACGAAGGGCTCGATGATGGCCGCCCCGAACGCCACCCGGTAGCCGACCTCGCCGAAGACCTGCGCGGTGAGGCCGCTGGCGCGGGCATTCAGCCCCTGCGCGAAGCCGGGGGCCAGGATGCTGCGCCGAAGCGACAGGCTGTTGCCACCGGCCACGCCGCCGAAGCGGAGAGCCACGGGTCCGAGGGCCGTGCCGGCATAGAGGCCGCCGAAGCCGCTCTCGATCACCCCCGAGGCGGCGCGGCCGGTCACGTCGAGGCTGGTGTTGGTGTAGCCGCCGGCGACGCCGAGGCGCCAGCCGCCGGCGATCCCGCCGAGATCGACCGGGGTGTCGGCGCCGAGCACGAAGCCGCTGATCTGGCGCGACAGGGAAGCGGCGTTGCCGTCGCCCCGCGTGCGGCCGAAGGCGCCGAAGCCCTGGCCCCAGATCGCGTAAGGCCGCGGCGCGACGAGCTGCGCCGGCACCTGGACCGGCGGCGCGACCCGGCCCGGCAGGTCGGCCGAGTAGGCCGCCGGCAGGCTCGGCGCCGAGAGGCCGGGGAACACCGGCGCGTCCGACGGATCGCCGCGGCGCAGGCGGTCGAGGATCGCCTCGCGGACGAAGAACGCGGTCTCGAACTGCGCCGTCACCGCACTGGCATGGACCTCGCCCGACAGGGCCGCGAAGGCGGTCCGCGCAGCGGCCGGATCGGTGTTGACCAGCACGGTCTCGTAGAGCGCGTTGCCGGCCCCGAGCGCCTCGATCGCCCCGCCCGTCGCCGCCTGGTTGCGGGTGGCGCCGACCGAGGCGAAGCTCGTGGCGTTGCGCGCCAGCGTCAGCCCGACGCTGTCGGCGCGGTAATCGAGGTTCGCCCCGATGAAGGTGTAGCCCGGCGTCACGGCGTCGAAGCGGCCGGTCAGTCCTTGGCCCGCCGACAGGATGGTGGTGCGCTGGCCCAGGAGCCCGCGCAGGGCGCCCGGGCTCAGGGGCGCGCCGGTCCCTTCGGCCGACACCGTCACGGTGCCGCCGTCGATCCGCGCCGTGCCGGTGGCGCTGATGCGGTCGCTCGCCCCCGGCGCCACCTCGACGGCGTAGCGCGATCCCGCCGCGAAGCTGACGTTGCCGGCGACGTTGAGCGTGCCGATGCTGTTGCCCGGCGCCACCGTGCCGCCCGAGCGGACGGTGAGCCCGCCGAGGGTGCCGCTGCCCCCGAGCGTGCCGCCGGCATTGACGTTCGCGACCGAGGTGATCGAGCCGTTGACGGCGAGCAGGCCGCCATTCACCTCCGTGCTGCCGCTATAGGTGCTGGCACCGGTGAGGATCAGCGTGCCGTCCCCGGCCTTGGTCAGCCCGCCCTGGTAGGTGCGGGTGAGGAAGGCCCGGTCGCGCGCCTCGCGGTAGGTGTATTCGGTCTGCTGGTCGGCGGTGGTGCCCGCCGGCAGGCCGGCGCTCCAGCCGCGGGCGGCCTTGTCCTGGATCCAGGCCGCGTGTTCGGCGGAATCTTCCACCTGGCGTTGGCGCAGGGCCGCATCCGAGATGTCGTTCGACCAGATGTCGGCGGTGCTGCCCGGCAGTGTGGCGGTGAAGCGGCCGAGGAACTGGCCCGGGCCGTTCATCGCCCGGTCGAGGTCGATCTTGCCCCAGCCGAAGGTCTCGTTCGGCCGGTCGGCCGGGCCGCTGCCGAGATGGGTCGCGGTGGTGAGCAGCACGTCGCGCGCCTGCTCGTTGGTCATGTAGGGATAGCGCTCCATCACCAGCGCCAGCGCCCCGGTGACGTGGGGCGCCGACATCGAGGTGCCGCTCTTGGTGCCGTAGCCGGCGACGCCCGTGGTCGAGGTGACGGTGCTCAGAATGCCGCGGCCGGGCGCGGCGATGCACCAGTACTTGGCCAGCCCGCAGCGGTTGAACGCCGTGCCGTCGTCGATGGTGAGACCCGAGGCGGCGATCCAGCGCGATTCGAGGTCGGGCTCGAAATACGGCAGGGCGGCCCGGACGGTCGGGTTGTTCACCCCGGCATTGCCGGCGGCGAAGACCATGATGGTGCCGTACTGGCGGGCGGTCTCGGCCACCGCGTCGAGCCAGTCGGGCCGGCCCTGGAACCTGGCATAGCCGGCGGCGACCCCGGCGAGGGTGTTGTAGTTCTCGGACGGCGGCGGGCTGCCCCAGGACGAGTTGATCACCCGGGCGCCGGACGCCGCGAGGTTGCCGTAGGCGGCCTTGAAGTAATTGTAATCCTGGTTGGCGCCGTAGATCGACGAATCGGTGGCGTTGGTGTTGGTGGCGAGCAAGGTCGCGCCGAAGGCGACGCCGTGCATGCCCGTGCCGTCGCGCCGCGCGACGATCGTGCCGTCGACATGGGTGCCGTGGTCGTCGTTGACGCCGCGGATCCAGGTGCCCGGCACCGAGAACGGTGCGCCCGCGGAGAACAGATCGCTGCGCACGCCGGCGGCGGTCTCGTAGCGGTAGCCGCTCGCCAGGTAGGTGCCCTGGACGGTGAGCGGCGTCACCTGGCCGGCGAATTCCGGATGGGAGGCGAGGAAGCCCGAATCGACCGAGCCGACCACGACGCCCCGGCCGGTGATGCCGCGGGCATAGGCCTGGTCGGCCCGCATCGAGGTGAGGCCCCAATCACCCATATATTCCGGCGTGCGCCAGCTCGCGGCGTCGCCGGGGCGTCCCGGATCCTGGTAGCCGGACGATTGCGCCAACGCTGCATACGAGCTCGTCGAGCAAAGGAGCGAGAGCAGGCCGCGAGCGGCCATCGTCTTTGCTCTCGATCGCGCCTGAACTTTCATCAAATTGCCTCGATATGATCGTGGGCTTTGCAGCCTTCTTCTTCGAAGGAAGCGGCGAATGCGCTGACGATGATGCTAGCCGCGAAAAAGCCGGAGTGATGCCGCGATCGTTTCGCATTCGTGTGTTTCCCGGTAGCCGTGGCGGAAACGTCACGGGGGCAAGCCGTCCGTGCGCATGCGCACGGGAACCGATACTCCAGTGGGGCATTAGCCGGGCGATCCACCGCGAGGTGCCGGCATGACCCAGCAGATCCCGATCGGCCGCGATTGCGTCGCCGACGTCCCCGCTGGACCGGACGGCACCCACGCGCTCCGCCCCGACCTCGCCTATCAGCGCCACGCCATCGTCAACGTCGCCTATCTCGGACCGCCCGGGGCCGGCGACCGGGGCTGGGTGCTGGTCGATGCCGGGATCATGGGCTCGCGCAGCGCGATCGAATCCGCCGCCGCCGCCCGCTTCGGCCAGGGTGCCAGACCGGCGGCGATCGTGCTCACCCACGGCCATTTCGACCATGTCGGCGTGCTGGAGGATCTGGCGGAGGAATGGGACGCGCCGGTCTGGGCGCATCCGCTCGAGCGGCCCTATCTCGACGGCAGCGGCGCCTATCCGGCCCCCGACCCGAGCGTCGGCGGCGGTCTCGTCGCCCGGCTCTCGCCGCTCTTCCCGACGAAGCCGGTCGATGTCGGCGCCCGCCTGCACCTCCTGCCCGAGGACGGCAGCGTGCCGCCGCTGCCGGGCTGGCGCTGGATCCACACCCCCGGCCACGCGCCGGGCCACGTCTCGCTCTGGCGCGCCGGCGACCGGACGCTGATCGCCGGCGACGCTTTCGTGACCACGGCGCAGGAATCGGTTTACGCCGTCGCCACCCAGGCGCCCGAGATGCACGGGCCGCCGCGCTACCTGACGATCGACTGGGACGCGGCCGGGCGCTCGGTCGAGGCGCTGGCGCAGCTCGAGCCCGAACTGGCGCTCACCGGCCACGGCCGGCCCCTGCGCGGCCCGGGGCTCCGCGAAGCGCTGCACCGGCTCGCCCACGACTTTTCCGCCGTGGCGGTGCCGGATCGGGGGCGCTATGTCGAGGCCCCGATCCGCACCGGCGACCCGGCGGCGACGCGGGAGCCCTGACGGGCTCTCTCCCCGCTATCCACATCGCGGCCCGCCGCGCGCCCGGCAGGCGCGAACACAGCTTGACCGACTCGCCCTCCCCGTGGCTTGTTCACTGTATGTTCTAGCGTGAGTCGGCCGGTGCCGGCGACGTGCAGCGGCGAGCGGGAAGCCATGAATCACGAGCCGGCGGAGCGATGGGACGGGCGATCGCCCGGCGTCGAGACGATCGCGGTGGCCTACCTCACGGCCGCCGGGGGCGACGCCGCGCTCGCCCTGCGCCGGGCGATCGCCGACGCGCTCGCCGATCTCGGCGAGGCGGAGCGGCGCACCCGCCAGCGCGACCGCCTGATCTCGCGCGGCTACGTGCGGGCCGGGCCGATCGGGCGGGGGTGACCCCTCCGCCCTCAACGGGGGGATCAGCAGCGTCGCGCTTCCACTGCATCTCGGTCGATCACCCGCCCGCCGCGCCGCGTGCGCGCCGGCACATCGACCGTGCTTTCACCGGACTACGCCAGTCCTCACCAGCCGGGACCGACCCCCATGCCGCTCCATGCCCTCCGCTACGACATCCGCCGTGACCGGGACGGCTGGACCGTCTACGACGTGCGCTCCGGCGCCATCGCGGTGATCGACGACGTGCTGCAGGTCGGCCTCGCGATGGACGAGGCCGATGCCGTGGCGGATTCGCTGAGCGCCGAATGCCCCTCGGCGGCGCTCGCCGGCCTGCCGCCGCGGTTCGCCTGGTTCCAGCTTCCGGCAAGGCCGTGAACCCGAGGCCCTGAACCGTCCCTTACGGCGATCCGGCCGTGATCAGGGCCGGAAGCCCTCGAACACCATCTGGTCGGCATGGGCCCGGGCGAGGCGCACCTGCGCCTCGTTGCGCACGGTCCAGGTCATCACCGGCATCCGCCCGAGCAGGCGGCAGAGATGGGTGGCGGCGTTCGGCAGGTCGTCGACGCGCCAGGACAGGAAGTCCGGCCGGCTCTCGGACACGTGCAGCAGCTGGCCGAGCCCGTGCCGTTCCGCCTCGGTGAGGCCGGCATAGGACGGGTCGTCGTGCCGGCTCTCCGCCACGATGCCGCGGGGAATGCCCGGGAGGAGGTCGGCGAGCGCGCCGACGACCACCGGATCGAACGACTTCACCGCCACCGGACCGTCATAGGCCGCGACGATCGCGGCGGTGCGGCGGGCGAGCGCGAGGTCGCCGTCATGCCGGGTCTTCACCTCGACGACCAGCGGCGTGCGGCCGGCGATCCGGCCGAGAAACTCCGGCAGGGTCGGGATGCGCTCGCCGCTGCCGAGCACCGTCAGGCGCGTCAGGTCGGCGGCGTCGCGCTCGCGCACCAGGCCGTCGGTGCCGGCGAGCCGGCCGAGCCCGGCATCGTGGAAGACCATCGCCTCGCCGTCCCGGCTGAGCTGGACGTCGCACTCGATCGCGTAGCCGGCACCGATCGCGGCCTCGGCGGCCGCGACCGTGTTCTCGGGGATGCCGGCGGCCCTGTCGTGCAGGCCGCGATGGGCGATCGGGCGGGCGGTCAGCCAGCCGGGGGCGAGGCGTTCGGTCATTGTCGCGATGCGTCCCGGCTCAGCGGATCTCGAACATGCCCTCGACCTCGACGACGGCGTCGAGGGGAAGCTCGGCGACGCCGATCGTCGAGCGGGCGTGGCGGCCGCGCTCGCCCAGCACCTGCACCATCAGGTCGGAGGCGCCGTTCATCACGCCGGCGATGGCCGAGAAGCCCGGCGCCGCGTTGATGAAGCCGCCGAGCCGCAGGCAGGACACCACCGCCTCGTCGAGGTTGCCGGCGGCCGCGCGCAGCTGCGCCAGCACGTTGAGGGCGCAGTGCCGCGCCGCCTCGGCCGCGGCCTCCGGCGAGACCGCGGCGCCGACCTTGCCCTTGTGGGCCGGGTCGATCTGGCCGTTCGCCCCGAAGGGCAGCTGGCCCGAGATGATCACCAGGTTGCCGCTGCGCTGGAAGCCGACGTAGTTCGCCACCGGTGCCGCGGCCGGCGGCAGGGTGAGGCCGAGCTCCTTCAGGCGGTCGAGGGTCGCGCTCATCTGTCTGGTCTCCCACCAGGCCCGTCCGGGGCGTGGCGCCCGCCGGAGTGAAGGCCGGTCCGTCGGCCCGCGGCGGCCCGCCGCGGCGCGGCCGAGACCGGCCGCGACAGGGTCTGTGCCCCGAAGGAAGTCCGGCCGCAACCCCGGGCCGGGGGTCTCGGCAAGGGTATCTCGGCGTCATCTCGGCGTCATCGTCGCTCCACGGCGTTGACAGGGCGCTCTCGTTCCATAGTATCCGCGCGCGCCGCCCTTCGAGGCGGCGCTTTGTTTTACGGTCGACCGACTCACTCGACCGCGACGGAGACGAGATCGTGACCTCCTCGCTGCTGCCGACCTACGCCCGGGCCAAGGTGTCCTTCGAGCGCGGTGAGGGCGCTTGGCTCATCGCCCGAGACGGCTCGCGATACCTCGATTTCGGCGCCGGCATCGCGGTCAACTCGGTCGGCCACGGCCACCCGCACCTCGTCGCCGCGCTGACCGAGCAGGCCCAGAAGGTCTGGCACGTCTCGAACCTGTTCGAGGTGCCGGAGGCCGAGCGGCTGGCCCAGCGGCTGACCGAGGCGAGCTTCGCCGACGTGGTGTTCTTCGCCAATTCCGGTGCCGAGGCCAACGAGGCCTGCATCAAGATGGCCCGCAAGTACCACGCCGCCGGCGGCCACCCGGAGCGTTACCGGATCATCACCTTCGAGGGCGCCTTCCACGGCCGCACGCTCGCCACCATCGCGGCCGGCGGCCAGCAGAAGTACATCGACGGCTTCGGCCCGAAGGTCGACGGCTTCGACCAGGTGCCGTTCGGCGACCTCGAGGCGCTGAAGGCCGCCATCACCCCTGAGACCGCCGCCCTGATGATCGAGCCGATCCAGGGCGAGGGCGGCCTGCGGGTGGTGCCGCACGAGTGGCTGCGCACCCTGCGCGCGCTCTGCGACGAGCACGGCCTGATGCTGATCATGGACGAGGTCCAGACCGGCATCGGCCGCACCGGCAAGCTGTTCGCCCATGAATGGTCGGGTGTCACGCCCGACATCCTGTCCTCGGCCAAGGGGATCGGCGGCGGCTTTCCGATGGGCGCCTGCCTCGCCACCCGCGAGGCCGCCCGCGGCATGACCGTCGGCACCCACGGCACCACCTTCGGCGGCAATCCCCTCGCCATGGCGGTGGGCAACGCCGTGCTCGACATCATCCTGGCGCCGGGCTTCCTCGATCATGTGCGTCAGACCGGCCTGCTCCTGAAGCAGCGCCTCGCGTCGCTCAAGGACCGCTATCCCGACGTGATCGATGCGTTGCGCGGCGAGGGCCTGATGATGGGCCTGCGCCTCGTGGTCACCAACACCGATTTCGCCGCCGCCGCCCGGGACGAGCACCTGCTGGTGATCCCGGCCGGCGACAACGTCGTGCGCCTCCTGCCCCCGCTGACCATCGGCGAGGACGAGGTGGCCGCGGCGATCGACAAGCTGGAGGCGGCCTGTGCCGCCATGGAGACGAGGGGCCGGAGGGCCGCCGAGTGATGAATGCGCCCGTGAAGATCGCGCCGGCCCCCCGGCATTTCCTCGACCTGACCGACTTCTCGAAGACCGAGCTGCGCACGGTCCTCGACGCCTGCGCCGAGCTGAAGCGCCGCCGCCGCAAGGGCGAGCCGCCGGCCGAGCGGCCGCTCGCCGGCAAGTTCCTGGCGATGGTGTTCGACAAGCCCTCGACCCGCACCCGCGTCTCGTTCGACGTGGCGATGCGGGAACTGGGCGGCGAGACCCTGATGCTCACCGGCCGGGAGATGCAGCTCGGCCGCGGCGAGACCGTCGCCGACACCGCCCGGGTCCTGTCGCGCTACGTCGATGCGATCATGATCCGCATCCTCGATCACGGCATGATGCTGGAACTGGCCGAGTACGCCACCGTCCCGGTGATCAACGGCCTGACGAAGGACTCGCATCCGTGCCAGATCATGGCCGACGTGCTGACCTTCGAGGAGCATCGCGGCCCGATCACCGGCCGCACCGTGGCCTGGTCGGGCGACGCCAACAACGTGCTGGCCTCCTGGGCCCACGCCGCGGCGCGCTTCGACTTCAAGCTCAACGTCGCCTGCCCGCCGGAGATGCCGGTGCCGGAGAGCCTCATCGCCCGGGCCAAGGCCGAGGGCGCCGAGCTCACCATCACCGCCGACCCGTTCGAGGCGGTGGCGGGGGCCGATGCGGTCGTGACCGATTGCTGGGTCTCGATGGGCGACGAGGACGAGGCGCACCGCCACAACCTGCTGATGCCCTACCAGGTCAACGGCCGGCTGATGGCGGCGGCGGCCAAGGACGCGGTGTTCATGCACTGCCTGCCGGCCCATCGCGGCGAGGAGGTCACCGCCGAGGTGATCGACGGGCCGCAATCGGTGGTGTTCGACGAGGCCGAGAACCGGCTCCACGCCCAGAAGGGCATCCTGGCCTGGTGCCTCGGGGCGGTGCTCTGAGGGAGCGTCCGACCGGTTGACCCGGTCGATCCGGCCGGCGCGCTTCCCATCCGGGGGCGAGCCTCGGCGAGAACCCGGGATCCATCACCGCTGACGAGGCAGGACAGGGCGGGCAGCGTTCCGCTTCGTCTCGTATCACCAGCGGCGACGGACCCAGGGCTCCGCCGCGAGGCCCCAGGATGACGTCAGGGGTCATCGGCGCCTCCGAGGCCGGCTGAGCGGGCCCCGACGCTCCGCCCCCGGCACTAACCCCTTCGAAAACATCGCCCGATCCCCCATATAGCGGGATACGCCGGTCTCTCGCCGCGGCGTCTCCCGCCCCTTCGCTCCGCCTGCCCGCTCCATGCGAGTCCATGCGGCGCGGCTCGCGCGGAAGACCCCTCGCCGGGAGACCTTCAGATCGTGCGCGAGAGCCGGCCTTCAGCGGAGCCGGCGGCGGTGACAGCATGTCCGACACCTCTTCTTCCCAAGCTCCCGGCGCCCAAGGTTCCGAGGGCCGCGACGACGCGATCCTGCCCTTCGCGGTCGAGCCCCTCGACGTGCGCGGCCGCGCCGTGCGCCTCGGCCCCTCCGTCGACACCATCCTGCGCCGGCACGGCTACCCCGACACGGTGGCGCGGCTTCTCGGCGAGGCGGCGGCGCTGACGGTGCTGCTCGGCTCCTCGCTCAAGTTCGAGGGCCGGTTCCAGCTCCAGACCAAGTCGAACGGCCCGGTCGAGATGGTGGTGGTCGATTTCGAGGCGCCGGACCGGGTGCGCGCCACCGCCCGCTTCGATGCGGACCGGGTCGCCGCGGCCGGGCCGCGCGCCGGAACCGCGGCGCTTCTCGGCCACGGCCATCTCGCCATGACCATCGACCAGGGCTCGGCCCAGAGCCGCTACCAGGGCGTGGTGGCGCTGGAGGGCCAGGGCTTCGAGGAGGCGGCGCACCAGTATTTCCGCCAGTCGGAGCAGATCCCGACCCGGGTCCGCCTCGCCGTCGCCGAGCAGGTCGAGGGCGAGGGGGGGAACTGGCGCGCCGGCGGCCTGCTGGTGCAGTTCCTGCCGCACTCGCCCGACCGGGCGCGGCTGGCCGACCTTCCGCCGGGCGACCTGCCGGAGGGGCACGCGCTCCTCGACGACGCCGCGTCGCGGGAGGACGACGCCTGGGTCGAGGCCAAGTCCCTGATCGCGACGATCGAGGACCACGAGCTCGTCGATCCGACCGTGTCGAGCGAGCGTCTGCTCTACCGCCTGTTCCACGAGCGCGGCGTGCGGGTGTTCGAGGCGCAAGGCGTGCATGAGGCCTGCCGCTGCTCGCGCGACCGGGTGATGGGGATGATCCGCAACTTCTCATCCGAGGAGCGCCGGGACATCGTCGGTGAGGACGGCCGCATCGGCATCACCTGCGAGTTCTGCTCGCGGCACTACGATCTCGATCCGGCCGAGGTCGAGGCCGAGATCGCCCGTTCGGCCGAGGCCTGACGCGGCGAAAAGGTTGGGCGCGACGGAACTTTTCGCACCGCAACCGACTCTCCCTGCGCCCGAGCGTGTCGGGCGCACGAAGCCGGAGCCGTCGATGTCCCGCCCCTTCCTCGCCGCCGCGTTCCTCCTCGTCGCTGGCGCCAGCGCCGGTCTGGCGCAGGATGCGAGCGGCCCGAAACCCGTTCCCGGCACCCCGGCCACCCTCAACAACGACCTGCGGCCGACCTTCGTCGCGCAGGAGCCGAGCGACCTCATGGCCTCGAAGATGATCGGCCAGAGCATCGTGAACGGCGCCAACGAGACCATCGGCTCGGTGGCCGACATCGTGCTCGGGCCGGATCTCGCGGTGAAGTCCTACGTCGTCGGCGTCGGCGGCTTCCTCGGCCTCGGCACCAAGTACGTCTCCGTCGCGCGGGAGGCGCTGCAGGTCACCCGGGTCGACGACAAGACCCTGAAGGCCGTGATCAATACCGACAAGGACCAGCTCCGCGCCGCGCCCGAATACGTCTATCTCGGCCAGCAGCCGTCGAAGGCCGATGCGGCGAAGACGACCGACGCGGCGAAGACCGATACCCCGGCGGCCACCGGCACCACCACGACGCAGCCGGCGCAGCAGTAAGATCGACGTCTGGCGGGGCGGCGGCGGGCATGGCACGCTGCCGTCCGATTCACCGCCGGACGCTGGAATGCCCCTCGATCTCTATCTCGGCTTCGTCGCCGCCACGATCGTCCTGATCCTGATCCCGGGCCCCAACGTCGCCCTGATCGTCGCCAACAGCGTGGCCCATGGCAGCCGCTACGGCCTTGTCACCGTCGCGGGCACCAGCCTCGCCCTCGGGGTCCAGCTCGCTCTCACCGTCGCCGGCCTCTCGGCGATGCTGAGCGTCATGGCGACGTGGTTCGAGGTGCTGCGCTGGCTCGGCGTCGGCTACCTCGTCTGGCTTGGAATCCGGGCTTGGCGGGCTCCCGCGATCGACCTCGCGCAGACCGCACCGCAGCCACGGGCCGCCCGGAGAATCGCGCTGCGCGGCTTCCTCGTCGCGCTGACCAACCCGAAGACGCTGCTGTTCTTCGGCGCCTTCCTGCCCCAGTTCGTCAGCCGCGACGCCGATCCCCTCGGCCAGCTCGGATTGCTCGCCGCGACCTTCCTGGTTCTGGCGATTGGCCTCGACGCCGTGTGGGCCCTGGCGGCGGGACGGGCGCGAGCCGTGCTGGCGCGCGGGCGCTGGCGCAACCGGGTGACGGGTGGGCTGCTGCTCGGAGCCGGTTTGGGCTTGGCGCTGGCGCGGCGGCCTTGAGCCCGGTCCGGAACATCCGTCCCCGTTCAAAAGGAGAGCGTGTCGCCCCCTCCCGTGTGGGAGAGGGGTGAGGGGTCGGTGACGCACTTCGGTGTAAGACTCGGATTGTCGTGCTGGCGGACGGACGGCGGGAGCCTCATTCGGCACCGTCTCCACCCTCGCGCGATCTCCGATCGCGCCTGCCCGTCGCCCATGCCCCGTAGCGATACCGGGCAAGCCCGGGACCGCCTGGAGAGGGGATCCCGGGCCGGTTTGTCAGCGAATCGTCATCGCGAGGCGAAACGGCCTCAAACCGGGCTCCACCCCGCCGCGCAATCCCGCACCAGCTGCCGCAGGAAGCCCTCGCCCGCCTCGAGCGCCGCCAGCGTGATGTACTCGTCCGGCTGATGCGCCTGGTCGATCGAGCCCGGGCCGCAGACCACCGTCGGCAGACCGGCGAGCTGGAAGCGGCCGGCCTCGGTGGCGTAGGGCACCGTGATGGTGTGGTTGCGGCCGGCGAGCCGCAGGGCCAGGCGCTCGGCCGGGGAGCCGGGCTCCGGCGCGAGGCCCGGCACCGCGGCATCCTCCTCGGTCTCGACGCGGCCGTAATCGCCGAAGCGGTTGAGCCGCTCGCGGGTGACCCGCTCCACCTCCACGGCGAACAGGTTCGGGATCTCGTCGCGCGGGAGATCCGGCAAACCGCGGAACTCCCACTGGAACTCGCAGGCCTTCGGCAGGATGTTGCGGGCGGTACCGCCGCCGATCACCCCGACATGGACCGTGGTGTAGCCCGGATCGAACCGGCCGCTCGCGTCGCCGCGGGCCGCCACCTGATCGGCGATGCGGTTGAGGCCGGCCACCAGCTCGGCCGCCGCCATCACGGCATTGGCGCCCAGCGCCGGCTTCGAGGAATGCGCCTCGTGGCCGTGGACCGTGGTGCGGTAGGTGTAGATGCTCTTGTGGGCGTCGGCGACCTCGAGGTCGGTCGGCTCGCCGACGATCACTGCGCCCGGCCGCGGGAGATCCTCTCCGAAGCGGGCGATCACGTCGGCGACGCCGAGGCAGGTCAGCTCCTCGTCGTAGGAGAGCAGGATGTGGATCGGCGTCTTGAGATCGGCCGCCAGCATCTCCGGCACCAGCGCGAGGCAGAGCGCGTCGAAGCCCTTCATGTCGACGGCGCCGCGGCCATAGGCCCGGCCGTCGGCGATGCGCAGGGTGTAGGGATCGCTCGTCCAGGACTGCCCGGCCACCGGCACCACATCGGTATGGCCGGACAGCACCACGCCGCCGTCCCGCATCGGCCCGACCGTGGCGAAGAGCGCCGCCTTGTCGCCGGCCTCGTTGGGGGCGATCACGTAGGGCACGCCCCAGGCGTCGAGGTACTCCGCCACCCAGTGGATCAGCGGCAGGTTCGACTTCTGGCTCTCGGTGTCGAAGGAGACCAGCCGGGCGAGGAGTTCGAGCGGGGTCAGGCGGGGGCCGGTCTTGGTCATCGGGGCGGGCTGTCTCGCAGGTGAGAGAAGCCCCGGTCTTAGCGCAAGCCCTCCGCCCCCGACAGCCGCGCCGGCGCAATCACCCCCAGACGCCGGAGCACGGATGATCGCTAGTGCATCACCCGGCGCACATGCGGCGAATCGAGCGAGAAGGCCGGAATTGCCGCCTCGAAGCTGCGGCCGTCGGCGGTCGCCATCGTGTAGGTGCCCTCCATCGTGCCGTCCGGCGTCGTGAGGGGGCAACCGCTGGTGTAGCTGAACGATTCGCCCGGGCCGAGCACCGGCTGCTTGCCGACCACGCCGGCGCCCCGCACCTCCTGCATCTCGCCGCGCCCGTCGACGATGCGCCAGTGGCGGGAGCGCAGCTGGACCTGCTCGCTGCCGTTATTGGTGATCTCCACCGTGTAGGCGAAGAAGTAGCGGCCGCTGTCGGGCGAGGATTCCTCCTCGACGAAGCGCGGCTGCACGGCCACGCTGATGCCGCGGGTCTCGGCCTTGTACATCAGGGAACCTCCGCTGGCGGCCTGCGCGTAAGCGCGACGGCCGGCGGGCGTCGTGGTACGTCCGGCCTCCTGGATCGTCAATCGCCGACGATTGGAGTCGGTAATCCTGCACGAGGCGCCCCACCCGGTCATGAGGCTTCTTCACCCGTCCACAGGGCTCGCCGCCGCGCTCGCTCTCGCCCTGCGTGCCGACCTCGCCGCGCTCGCCCTGCTCGCCGCCTGGGCGGGGTCGGCGCTGCTCGGCCGGCAGCGCGCGGGAGCCGGGGAGGGGCCCTGGATCCGTGCGGCCCTCGCCCTCGCGCTAGTCTGGCGCGCGCCGGGCGGGCCGGCGGCGGCGCTCGTCGCGGCGCTCCTGCTGGAGATGGCGGCGGGCCGCCTCACCATCCTGCTCGCCGCCCGGACCGGGACCGCGCTGCCCGGGCCCGACCTGCATTCGCTGATCCTTGCCGGCGGCAAGGGGGCCGACCTCGTCGCCGCCGCCGCCTTCGCCGCCATGATCCTGTGGCCGGACCGGCTGGCCCCGATCGCGAGCGCGCTCGCCGGGCTGACCGCCATGGGGGCGATCGCGCGGGCGAGCCTGGCGCTTGCCGTGACGAGGGGCGTCCGGGACGAGGCGTGAGAGTCTTCACCTCATCGAAACCCTGGCCTACGACAAGAGACCATCGAGGATGGACAGGTCATGGTGAAGCTCGAGGACGGGATTCAATCGGCGGAGAGCATCGCAGGCCTCGCCGCCGCCGGGGTGATCCGGCCCGCGGCCGCGTTCGCGGACGACCAGATCCAGCCGGCGAGCCTCGACCTGCGCCTCGGCGCCCGGGCCTGGCGGGTGCGGGCGAGCTTCCTGCCCGGCCGCACCCGCGATGTCGCCGCCTGCCTCGACAAGCTGAAGCTGCACGAGATCGACCTGCGCCAGGGCGCGGTGCTGGAAACCGGCTGCGTCTACATCGCCGAATTGCAGGAGGGGCTGGCCCTGCCGCCGGACCTCGCGGCGAGCGCGAACCCGAAGAGCTCGACCGGGCGGATCGACGTGTTCACCCGCGTCATCACCGATCAGGCGCGGGAATTCGACATGGTCGAGGCCGGCTATGCCGGTCCGCTCTTCGCCGAGATCTCGCCCCGCACCTTCCCGGTCCTGGTGCGCACCGGCTCGCGCCTGTCGCAGCTGCGCTTCCGCCGTGGCGCGGTGCGGCTCGACGATGCGGCGCTGGCGCGCCTGCACGCGGCCTCGCCGCTGGTCGATGCCGCCGATCCCTCGTTCCAGGGCGGCGTCGCCGTCTCGGTGGATCTCTCGGGCTTCGACGGGCTGATCGGCTACCGCGCCAAGCGCCATACCGGCCTCGTCGATGTCGACCGTCCCCGCTCCTATCCGGTGGCCGAGTTCTGGGAGCCCCTGCGGGCCGACGGCTCCGGCACGCTGATCCTCGATCCGGGCCAGTTCTACATCCTGGCCTCGAAGGAGGCGGTGCAGGTGCCGCCGGACTTCGCCGCCGAGATGGTGCCGTTCGATCCCCTGGTCGGGGAGTTCCGGGTCCACTACGCCGGATTCTTCGATCCGGGCTTCGGCCATGCCGAGGCCGGCGGCAGCGGCGCCCGGGCGGTGCTCGAGGTACGCTCCCGCGACGTGCCGTTCATGCTGGAGGACGGCCAGATCGTCGGCCGCCTCGTCTACGAGCGCATGGCCCGGCGCCCGGCCGCCCTCTACGGCAGCGCCGCCGGCTCGAACTACCAGGCGCAAGGGCTGAAGCTGTCGAAGCACTTCGTCTGACGGAAGCCGCCTCCGGCGGCGAGGCGGGCTTTCAGCCCGCCGCCGCCTCGTCGAGCAGCCACACCGTCTCGCCCCGGGCCTTCGCATGGCCCGACGGCAGGTCCTCGCCAGCCGCGAGGCGGGCGAGCGGCGCCCGCTTGCCCGCGCCGGTGACCAGGAACAGGATCAGCGGCGTGGAGCCGAGGGCCGGCAGGGTCAGGCTGACCCGTGGCACGAAGGGCGCGAGGCCCGCTTCGGGCACCGCCACCACCCAGGCGTCGCGCTCGTTTGCCTCGGGCTTGCCCGGGAACAGCGAGGCGGTGTGGCCGTCCTCGCCGAGGCCGAGGAGCACGAGGTCGAAGAGCGGCCGGGCAGGGTCGAGGGCGTCGGCGCCGTACCAGGTCCGCAAGGTCGCCGCGTAGGCGTCGGCGGCGGCCTGCGCCGGGCGGTCGGTCGGGATCGGGTGCAGCTGGCCGTCCGGCACCCGATCCCCGAATGCCTCCTCGGCCAGGCGCCGGTTGCTGCCGGCCTCCGCATCGTCGCCGACCCGCTCGTCGCCGAAGAACCAATGCAGTCGGTCCCAGGGCAGCGCATCGCGAAACTCCGGCCCGGCGAGGAGCCGGTAGAGCAGCTTCGGGGTCGAGCCGCCCGACAGGCAGATCCCGACCCGATCCTGCGTCGCCGCTGCGACCGCGACCAGCCGCTCCGCCGCCGCGCGGGCGACGGCGTCGGAATCGGGCAGAACCTCGTGGCCCGCAGGGAGGGCGGTCATGGCTGATGCTCCAGCGAGCGCCAGGCGCGCCCATCCCGGGTCAACAGTTCATCCGCTTCCTTCGGTCCGGCGCTGCCGGCCCCGTAGGGGATGGTCGTGAGGTCGCCCTTGTCGGCGGCGTCGAGGATCGGCTGGACGATGCGCCAGCCGGCCTCGATCATGTCGGCGCGCTGGAACAGGGTCGGGTCGCCGATCATCGCGTCGTAGATCAGGGTCTCGTAGCCGGTGCTCGGCTCGGTCTTGAAGTAGTCCTTGTAGCAGAACCGCATGTCGACGCTGCCGAGCCGCACCGCCGGGCCCGGGACCTTGGCGCCGAATTGCAGCGAGATGCCCTCGTCGGGCTGGAGTTGCAGCACCAGCCAGTTCGGCACGTCCTCGCGCACGTTGGTGCCCTTGAACAGCGACAGCGGCGCCTGCTTGAAGCGGATCGCGATCTCGGTGTCGCGCCGGGTCATCGCCTTGCCGGTGCGCAGGTAGAACGGCACCCCCGCCCAGCGCCAGTTGTCGATGCCGAGCTTCAGGGCCACGAAGGTCTCGGTGTCGCTGTCGCCCGCGACCTCCGGCTCCTCGCGGTAATCCTTCACCGCCTTGCCCTGGACCTCACCCGCCGTGTAGCGGCCGCGCACCGCATCCTCGGGCCTGGCGGAGGGGGTGGCGAGCAGCACCTCCTCCTTCTTGTCGCGGACGGCCTCGGCCTCGAACGAGATCGGCGGCTCCATCGCCACCAGGGTGTAGAGCTGGAACAGGTGGTTCGGCACCATATCGCGGAGCGCGCCGGTGGCCTCGTAGAACTTGCCACGGCCCTCGACGCCCACGGTCTCGGCGACGGTGATCTGGACGTGGTCGATGTGATCGCGGTTCCACAAAGGCTCGAACAGGCCGTTGCCGAACCGGAACGCCATGATGTTCTGCACCGTCTCCTTGCCGAGGAAGTGGTCGATGCGGAAGATCTGGTCCTCGGACAGGACCTTCAGGATGTCGGCATCGAGCTGTTCCGCCGAGGGCAGGTCGTGGCCGAACGGCTTCTCGATGATCACCCGGCGCCAGCGATCCTCGCCCTCCTCGGTCAGCCCAGCCTCGCCGAGCCTCGCGATGGTCGGCCCGAACAGGCTGGCGGCGACCGCGAGGTAGAACAGCACGTTGCCGCCGTTCTCCTGGCCCGAGACCTCGGCGATCGTGCCCTTCAGCTCCTCGAAGGAGGCCGAATCCGACAGGTCGCCCGAGCGGTAGTGCACCCGCCCGACGAGATCGCTCCACACCCCCTCGTCGAACGCGCCGCCGCCGGCCTCGCCGCCCTTGGCGGTGATGAAGCCGCGCACGGTCTCGCTCAGCTCGGAGCGGAACTCCTCCGACGACATCTCCGAGCGGCTGACGCCGATCACGGAGAAGTCCTCCGGCAAGAGGCCCCAGCGGCCGAGATTGTAGAGCGCCGGCATCAGCAGCCGGTGGGTGAGGTCGCCGGTCGCCCCGAAGATCACCAGGGTGCAGGCGGGAGGGGGCGCGGCCCCCTCGGCCATGGAACTCGTCATTTCGGCTCCTGGTGGCCGCCGAAGCCCTTGCGCATCGCCGAGAGCAGCTTGTCGGCGTAGGTCGCACCCTGGCGCGAGCGGAAGCGGGCGTAGAGCGCGGCGGACAGAACGTGGGCCGGCACTGCCTCCTCGATCGCGGCGTTCAGGGTCCAGCGGCCCTCGCCGGAATCGGCGACGTGGCCCGAGAAGGCATCGAGGTTCTCGTCGCCGGCGAGCGCGGTCGCGGTGAGGTCGAGGAGCCAGGACGAGACCACGCTGCCCCGGCGCCACACCTCGGCGATGTCGCCGATATTCAGGTCGAAGCGCTGCGCCTCCGGCAGCTCGGTCGAGTTGGCGTGCCTGAGGATGTCGAAGCCCTCGGCATAGGCCTGCATCAGGCCGTACTCGATGCCGTTATGGATCATCTTGACGAAGTGGCCGGCGCCGCTCGGGCCGGCATGGATGTAGCCGTGCTCGGCGCGGGGGTCGCGGCCGTCGCGGCCCGGCGTGCGCTCCACCTCGCCGAGGCCCGGCGCCAGGGTCGAGAAGATCGGGTCGAGCCGGTCGACCGCCGCCTTGTGGCCGCCGATCATCATGCAATAGCCGCGCTCCAGACCCCAGACGCCGCCGGAGGTGCCGACATCGACGTAGTGCAGGCCCTTCTCGTCGAGCTCGGCGGCGCGGCGGATGTCGTCCTTGTAGAACGAGTTGCCGCCGTCGATGATCACGTCGTCGGGCTGCATCAGGCCGGCGATCTTCATCACCGTGACCTCGGTCGGGTCGCCGGCCGGCAGCATCACCCAGGCGGTGCGCGGCACGTCGAGCTTCGCGACGAAATCCTCGAGGCTGTCGGCGCCGACCGCCCCCTCCTGCACCAGGGCCGCCACGGCCTTGGGATCCTGGTCGAACACGACGGCCGTGTGCCCGTTGCGCAGCAGCCGGCGGACGATGTTGCCGCCCATCCGACCGAGACCGACCATGCCGAGTTGCATCGCGTCACTCCTCGCCGGCGAGGCCGGGGCCGGCGGCCCGTGGGCGTCGAGCCCTGTCTCGTCACTGGTCCGGTCCCCCGTTTCCGGATGGGAGAGGGGGGACCGGACAATTGCCCTAACTAAGCGCCGACTTCAGCCGGTCGAGCCCCTTCGCCACATCGCCCTTGATGTGGACGCGCAGGGCCCGGCGGCCGCGCTCGGAGAGCACGCCGAAATCGCCCCGCGCCTGGGCGGCGATCACCGTGGCGAAGCCGAGGCTCCGACCCGGGATGGCGAGATCGGGCGCCTCCGAGGTGATCTGCAGGAAGACGCCGCTGTCGGGCCCGCCCTTGTAGGCCTGGCCGGTCGAGTGCAGGAAGCGCGGCCCGAACTCGGCGCAGGTCGCGACGTGCTTGGCCTCGCGCAGCGCCACCCGGGCCTCCTGGAGCGGCTTCAGATGCTCCGGGTTGCGGGTGACGTAGGCGAGAAGGGCGACGTAGTCGCCCGGACCCACCCGCGCGATCTGCGCCTTGATCCAGCTGTCGGGATCCGAGCCGGCACCGGCCTGGCGCAGGGCCTCGGCATTGCCGGCATCCGTATAGAGGGCCAGCCCGTCATCCTCCGCCACCGGCGTCTCGGCCGGCAGGGCGCCGTTCGTCTCCGCGGCCGAGAACAGCTCGCGGGTCTTGATCTTGCTCGCCTCGACATCGGGCTGGTCGAACGGGTTGATGCCGAGCACCGCGCCCGCCACCGCCGTGGCGATCTCGAAGCGGAAGAATTCCTGCGGCAGGCTCGCCTTGGCGGCGAGCGCGATCCGCACCACCGGGTGGCCGGCCTCCTCCAGCGCCTTGACCGCCGCGTCCTGCGCGGCATCCGCCCCCTCGTCGAGGCGCAGGTACACGAAGACCCGGTCCTTGCCATAGGCAGCGGGAGCGGCCAGGGGCTCGCCGTCGATCGGGATGAGGCCCTTGCCCTCCTTGCCGGTCGATTCGGCGATCAGCTGCTCGGCCCAGGCACCGAAGGTGCCGATGCCCGGCGACGCGATCAGCGTGACCTTGTCGCGGCCCTGTTCGGTCGCGGCCTTGCCCAGCACCAGGCCGAGCTGCACGCCCGGATTCAGGTCCGGCGGCACGTCGGAGCCGCAGGAGCGCACCATGGTGCGGGCGCTCGCCAGGAACGCCGCCACGTCGAGGCCCATCGCAGCGGCCGGCACCAGGCCGAAGGCCGAGAGCACGGAGTAGCGCCCGCCGATCTGCTTCACGCCGTAGAAGATGCGCCGGAAACCGTCGTCCTTCGCTGCCTTCTCCATCGCCGAGCCGGGATCGGTCACGGCGACGAAGTGCCGGCCGGCCTTGTCGGGCCCGACCACGTCGCGCATCCGGCCGAGGAAGTAGTCGCGAAACACGTTGGGCTCGAGGGTGGAGCCCGACTTCGAGGCGACGATGAACAGGGTGCGCTCGAGGTTCACGGCGGCCTCGACCGCCCGGACCTCGTCCGGATCGGTCGAATCGAGGATGCGCAGGCGCGGGAAGCCCGGCTGCTGGCCGTAGGTCTCGGCCAGCACCTCCGGCCCGAGGCTGGAGCCGCCCATGCCGAGCACCACCGCGTCGGTGAAGCCCTCCTGCTTCACCTCCGCCGAGAAGGCGGCGTACTCGGCGGCCTTCCTGGCCTCGTCCTCGACGATGGTGAGCCAGCCGAGCCACTGCGCCTCGTCGGCGCCGCTCCACACGGAGGCGTCGCGCTGCCACAGGCGGCGCACCAGCCTGTCCTTGCGCCAGGTCTCGATGGCCTTCTTCAGCGTCTCGTCGAGGCTTCCGAGCGAGAGCGCCTGCCGGTCGAGCCCGGCGCCCAGGAATGTCTGGCGCTTGCCGGCGACCGCGCCGAGCAGCTTGTCGGCGGCGTCGACGAAGAGCTGCACGCCCTCCTCGACGAGCTGGCGCGCCACCGCGTCGATGTCGATGCCGGCCTTGGCGAGATGGGCCATCACCCGCTCGGCCTCGTCGACGCCCTCTTCCAGGCTCGCCCGCACCTTGCCGTGGTCGCGGAAGGCATCCATCGTCGCCGGCGGGATGGTGTTGACGGTGTTGGGGCCGATCAGCTCCTCGACGTAGAGCACGTCGGAATAGGCCTTGTTCTTGGTGCCGGTGGAGGCCCAGAGCAGGCGCTGCGGATGGGCGCCCTTCTCGGCGAGCGTGTGCCAGCGATCCCCGGCGAACAGCCGCTTGTAGCGCTGGTAGGCGAGCTTGGCGTTGGCGATCGCGACCTTGCCCTTGAGGCCTTCCAGGGCGGCCTTCTCGTCCGGATCGTTGGCCGCCGCGATCTTCTCGTCCAGCAGCTTGTCCACCGCCGCGTCGATGCGGCTGATGAAGAAGCTCGCCACGCTCGCGACCCGGCCGATGTCGCCACCCTTGCCCGCGAAGGTCTCCAGACCCTCGATATAGGCGCTGGCCACCTCCTCGTAGGTGTCCTGCGCGAAGAGCAGCGTGACGTTGATGCTGATGCCGTCGGCCGTGAGGTCACGGATCGCCGGGATGCCCGCGGGCGTCGCCGGCACCTTCACCATGAGGTTGTCGCGGGCCACGGCCTTGTGCAGGCGCCGCGCCTCCGCCAGGGTCTCCGCGGTGTCGAGGGCGAGATAGGGCGACACCTCCAGGCTGACGAAGCCGTCCTGGCCGCCGCTCGCGTCGAAGACCGGACGCAGCACGTCCGCGGCGGCCTGGATGTCGGCGATGGCCAGCCCCTCGTAGAGGTCGATCACCCGCTCGTCGCCCGCCGCCTTCAAGGCGTCGTCGTACTCGTCCGAATGGCCGATCGCCTTCTCGAAGATCGCCGGGTTCGAGGTCACGCCACGCAGGCCGTCCTCGTCGACCAGCCGCTTGAGACCACCCTCCTGGACGAAGCCCCGGGCCACGAAATCGAGCCAGACGGCCTGGTCCTGTTCGGCGTGCAGCGTCTTGAGCGGGTTCATGCCTGGGTCTCCGCGTGTTTGCCGCAGATGTGGACCGCAGGGGGGTTCTGTCCAGGGGGGAGGAGTAAAGGAAGCTTGGCCGTAAGGAAGAAAACGGCCCCGGGGCTGGGTGTCAGCGCTTGGCCGGCACGAGCGCCGCGATCGCGACCAGGATCCAGCCGAGGATCAAAATCATGCCGCCGCTCGGCGCGGCCATCGGAAACAGCGGCACCTGCAGCAGCGCCCGCACCGAGAGATCGCCGGAGAACAGCGCCAGGCCGAGGGCCAGGGCAAATCCCGCTGCCCGGGCTACCCCGGGATGCGCCCGCCCGCTGCCGGCGTGGAGCGCGAGGGCGAGAAGGGCAGGGGCATGGAACAGCAGAAACTGCGCTGCCGTCGCGAGGCTCGTCGCCCCGGCGATATGGGCAGCCGCCGCCGACAGGCCGACGCCGAGCGCGCCGGCGAGGCCGGCGAGCGCGACAAGGGCGCGATCGGCGGGGTGCATCACTCGCCGCGCTCGGACAGCAGCCGGGCGATGCTGGCGCGCAGGTCCGTCACGCCGTCGTCGGTGCGGCTCGAGGTCAGGATGATCTCGGGATAGGCCGCCGGCCGCCGGGCGATGGCCGCCCTCGTGGCATCGAGCCGGGATTCCATCTCGCCCTTCTTGAGCGCGTCCGACTTCGTCAGCACGATCTGGTAGGAGACCGCGGCCTTGTCGAGCCCGTCCAGCACCTCGGCGTCGTTCGGCTTGATGCCGTGGCGCGAGTCGATCAGCACGTAGACCCGGGCGAGGTTGGCCCGGCCGCGCAGGTAGGCGTGGATCAGCTCGGTCCAGGCCGCGACCTTGGCCTTCTCGACCGCGGCGTAGCCGTAGCCCGGCATGTCGACGAGGATGAGCTTGCCGCCGCCCACGTCGAAGAAGTTGAGCTGCTGGGTGCGGCCGGGCGTATGCGAGGTCCGCGCCAGGGCGTTGCGGCCGGTGAGCGCGTTGATCAGGCTCGACTTGCCGACGTTGGAGCGGCCCGCGAAGGCGATCTCGTGACCCCGCATCGGCGGCAGGATCTCGAGCTTGTCGGCGGCGTAGAAGAAGTCGGCGGAGCCCGCGAAGAGCAGCCGCCCCGCTTCGCGCAGGGCGGCCTCCTTCTCGGCCTCGGCAAGGGTCTCGTGCTGAGGCTGATCGCTCATCTCAGCTCTTGGCCTTCGCCGTCTTCGGTGCGCGGGAGAACGTCGAGCGCAGGTTGTCCCACAACTCCACCTTCACCCCGTTGCGCCGCATGATCACGTATTGCTGGATCACCGACAGGGTGTTGTTCCAGGCCCAGTAGATCACCAGGCCGGCCGGGAACGAGCCGAGCATGAAGGTGAAGATGATCGGCATGAAGGTGAAGACCTGCGCCTGGACCGGGTCCGGCGGCGCGGGGTTCATCTTCATCTGCACGAACATCGTGATGCCCATGATGATGGGCCAGATGCCGAGGTGGAGGAAGTCCGGCGGGGTGTAGGGGAGCAGGCCGAACAGGTTGAAGATCGAGGTCGGGTCCGGCGCCGCGAGGTCGCGGATCCAGCCGAAGAACGGCGCGTGCCGCATCTCGATGGTGACGAACAGCACCTTGTAGAGCGCGAAGAAGACCGGGATCTGCACCAGCACCGGCCAGCAGCCGGCGACCGGATTGATCTTCTCCTTCTTGTACAGCTCCATCATCGCCTGCTGCTGCTTCACCTTGTCGTCGGCGTAGCGCTCGCGGATGGCGGTCATCTCCGGCTGGACGGCCTTCATCTTGGCCATCGAGACGTAGGAGCGGTTGGCGATCGGCAGGAACAGCAGCTTCAGCAGGAAGGTGACGACCAGGATCGACACGCCGAAATTGCCGAAGAGCCGGTAGAAGAAGTCCAGCGCCTTGAACATCGGCTTGGTGATGAAGTAGAACCAGCCCCAGTCGATCAGCAGATCGAAGCGCTTGATGCCGAGCGACTTCTCGTAGCCGTCGATGGTGCCGACCTCCTTGGCGCCGGCGAAGAGGTGCTGCTCGGAGGTGACGGTGGCGCCGGGGGCGAGCGACTTGGCCTCGCCGAGGCTGCTCGCCTGGTAGACCTTGGTGGCGCCCTCGTCGCGCTCGGTGAACGAGCCGGTATAGGCGGTCTTCTGGTCCGGGATGGTGGTGGCGGCCCAGTACTTGTCGGTGATGCCGAGGAAGCCGCCGGTCACGCCGGCCCAGGAATGGCCGCGGGTACCGGGCGCGCCCAGCGGGTTCTCCTTGGCGAGCTTGTCGTAGGTGAATTCCTGCAGGCCCTGGTCGCCGAGCACGCCGATCATGCCCTCGTGGAGCACGTAGTAGCCCTGGGTGTGCGGCTTGCCCCAGCGCGAGACCAGGCCGTACGAGTAGAGCGTGACGGGGTTGGCGCCCTTGTTCTCGACCGCGTCGGCGACCGTGAACATGAACTTGTCGTCGACCGAGATGGTCCGGCGGAAGGTGAGGCCGGCGCCGTTGTCCCAGGTCAGGACCAGGGGCTTCTGCGGCGTCAGCACGTCGCCCTCGGCGGTCCAGAGCGTGTCGCCGCCCGGCAGCGGGCCGGCATTCTGGCCGACCCAGCCGAACTCCGCGTAGTACGGGTTGGCCGAGCCGATCGGCGACAGAAGCTCGATGCGCGGCGAGCTGTTGCTGACCGTCTCGTGGTAGTTCTTCAGCAGCACGTCGTCGACGCGGCCGCCCTTGAGCGCCACCGAGCCGGCCAGCGCCGGGGTGTCGATGCGCACCCGCGGCGAGCGGGCGAGCGCCTCGTCACGGCTCGCCGCCTGTGCCGGGTTGCCGCCGGGCGCGCCCGGCAGGGTGCCGGGCAGCGGGGAGGCGGGGCCGCCCTCGCGTGGGCTCGCCGCCGGACCGTCCTTCGCCGCCTGCGCCTGCTTGGCCAGCTGCTCCTGACGCTGGCGCTCGACCTGCGGCGCGCTGACGAAGTAGTTCCAGCCGAGCAGCACCGCCAGCGACAGCGCGACGGCGATGATCATGTTCGTCTTGTCGTTACCCATGGACCCGCGACGCCTGCCGCCAAAAGAGCGGGGCCGAGGGCGGGCCTGGCGGCCCGTATCCCGGCCCTCACGACCAACACGACGAGGCGATTCCGGCTGCCCGGGATCGCCTCACGAATTCCGTTTCGGGGCGGACGGCCCCGGTCCCGGGGCTGCCCCCGGCTTGCCAGCCTTCTGGCCCGCGCCCCGGCCCTTGCCGCCGCCCTTGCCGCGTCCCGGCCTGCCCCCGTCCGCGGAAGACGGTTTCGGTCCCCGCGGTTTCGTGACGATGCCGAGGGCCTGGCGGACATCCTCGATCAGCTGCGCGAAGGGCGCCGCGAGGGCGTCGCGCCGGCCGATCAGCACCACGTCGGCCGCCGTGTCGCGCTGGCCCGCGCCCGCCTGACCGGCCGCGATCTGCGCCGCGACCTTGAGGCGGCGGCGGATGCGGTTGCGCTCGGTGGCGTGGCCTTCCCGCTTCGTCACGGTGAAGCCCACGCGCAGGCCGCCCGGCGGTCCATCGTCCCGCAGGCGGCCCTGTGCCGTCAGGCGCTCGGTATGAAAACGGCGGCCCTTGGCCGCCGCCAGATAGTCCGGGCGCCGGGTGATCCGGCCGATCGGCGGCGGACCGCCGGGCTTCGCGGCGCTCTCCGGCACCGCGCGCCGACCTTACGCCGAAAGGCGCTTGCGGCCGCGGGCGCGGCGGGCGGCGATCACCTTGCGGCCGCCGACGGTGGCCATGCGGGCACGGAAGCCGTGGCGGCGCTTGCGCACGAGCTTCGACGGTTGATAGGTTCTCTTCACGGCTCGTTCTCCGAAGGCCGGGGCCGGCCGGGCGCGTGGCGCCGCCGAGGCCCTCGTGGTCCAGAATGTCTCGACGAAAGCGAACCGCGCCCGAATGGGGCGCGGTCACGTCGCGCCGGTGTATGGCGGAATGGCCCCTGCGAGTCAATCGCGTTAAGGATCGCCCTAAGGACCATTCCGGGTGTCCGGGACGGGCGTCCGCAGGGGAGGATACCGATGTTTGACGACGCCGAGAACCGGCCGCGGCCGCAAGGCCAGCATCAGATCGGCCAGCATCAGATCGGCCAGGATCTCTCCGCCCTGTCGGTGTCCGACCTCGACGAGCGGATCGATGCCCTGCGGCGCGAGATCGCCCGGCTCGAGGAGGACCGGCGTCGCAAGCAGGCCTCGCAGGAGGCGGCGCGGGCGGCGTTCAAGTTCTGATGTGGGATAGGAACGGGCATGTCCCGTTTCGGGACGTCTCGGGGCGTCACTATCGTTCTTGAGGTGCGCGCCCTCTCATCGACGCAGGGTTGCCGGGGGCCAGCGTCAAGCGGGGGCTTTCTCGTCGTCTCACCCGCGGCAGGGCTCTCCGCGGGGCGAAGCGATCGTCCGCGCCGCATCCGGCCACCGACGATCGGGTGAGACGTCCGCCGCCCTCCGGCGGAGGCCCCCTCCTATCCGATTGCGCTGCGGGCGCTTTCCCTACCCCGCTCGATCCGCATTAACCATTTTTTAAGCCTTCCGGGCGATAACCAAACCCGTCCAGCTTTCTGGATGTCGAGTGGTCTCTGTCCACTCTGTTTGATGCCTCCCTGTACGACTCTTTCAGCCGCCCCCCTGTGGGCGGCTTTCTTTTTTCCGGTTTCCCCGCTGTCCCGGCGGAATTTTCCCCAGCCCACGGATCGCCCGTCCCCCGGCCGCGTTGGCGTTAAGGTTAAGGACTGGTTGACGGGGCGCGTCCCGCGCTCTGGCGTTATCGTTGCGCCAGACAGCCCGAGCGCACCGTGGATGTCCCGTATCGAGGCGGGACCGGCGTCGCGGTGGCACAGGAGGGATCATGGGCGTGATGGACGTGATGTTTCGGGACGAGCAGCCCACCGTGCGCTTCGGCGAGACCTTCGTGGCGTCCGAGGGGTTCAAGATGCTGTTCCGCGAGGGCATGACCCTCGTCGAGGAGACCGCCGCCTACCTCGACGGTCCCGGCCGCGACGAATCGCGCCTGCTCGCCCGCCACGCCGCCCTGACCTATGCCAGCGAGAGCATGCGGCTCACCACCCGGCTGATGCAGATCGCATCATGGCTGCTGGTGCAGCGCGCCGTGTCCGAGGGCGAGCTGAGCCTGAGCGAGGCCGCCGAGGAGAAGACCCGGGTACGCCTCACCGCCGTCGAGCCGAACGAGACCGCGCCGGTCCTCGTCGCCGAGCTGCCACTGTCGCTCCAGGCCCTGATCGGCCAGTCGAAGCGCTTGCATGCCCGCATCCTCCACCTCGACAAGCTGATCTCCGACGACCGCCCCACCCCGGAGCCGCGGGTGAGCCCGGTCTTCGCCCAGCACGACCTGCTGCGGGTCGCCTTCGGTTGAGACCCTTGCGGGGGAGGGCGCCCATCGCGTCCTCCCCGGCACGACAGCGCCCGGGTGTCGGGCACGAAAAAAGCCCCGGCCTTGCGGCCGGGGCTTTTTTCGCGCGAAGCAGGGCCGTCAGGCTTACTTCTTGGCGTTGAACGAGATGCCGGCGAAGCGCGAGTTGAAGCGCGAGAGGCGGCCGCCGCGATCCAGGAGCTTCTGCTCGCCGCCGGTCCAGGCCGGATGCGTGCTCGGATCGATGTCGAGGTTCAGGGTGTCCCCCTCCTTGCCGTAGGTGGAGCGGGTCATGAACGAGCTGCCGTCGGTCAGCACCACCTTGATGAAGTGGTAATCCGGGTGCTCGGTCGCGGTGCGGGCCACCTTGGGGGTCGCGACCGACTTGCCGGCGGGGATCGCCTGCTTGGCGACGGGGGCTGCTTGCTTTGCCATGACGAATTCCTAGAGTGCGACCCGCGCCGAACGCTCCGCTTCGGGCCGCGGCCATTGATCGCGCGTAATCGGATGAGCGGCGGCCTATACCTCACCTCCGTGCGCCAAACAAGCGCCGGCACCCCGGACACCACGACAGTTCAGATGGCACGTTCCGATACAGCCCGCCCCCGTGCGTCCCTCGGGGCGCTGAAGCCCCTCGTCCCCTTCGCCGCGCGCTACAAGGGCCGCATCGCCGCGGCGATCGTGGCCCTCATCGCCGCCTCGGGGGCGACCCTGGTGGTGCCGGTGGCGGTGCGGCGGGTGGTGGATCTCGGCTTCGCCCATGGCGAGCTCGGGATGATCGACGCGTATTTTGGCGGGCTGATCGGCGTCGTGGCGGTCCTCGCGGTCGCCAGCGCCGCCCGCTACTACTGCGTCGTGACCCTCGGCGAGCGGGTGGTGGCGGACCTGCGCGCCGCGGTGTTCTCCCGCCTCACCACCCTCGATCCCGCCTTCTTCGACCGGTCGCGCAGCGGCGAGCTGGTCTCGCGCCTCACCGCCGATGCCGCGCAGGTGAAGTCGGTCTTCGGCGTCTCGCTCTCGATCCTGCTGCGCAACCTCTTCCTGTTCACCGGCGCGATCGGCATGATGGTGTGGACGAGCCCCCGGCTCTCGGTGCTGGTGCTGGCCGCGATCCCGCTCATCGTCTTCCCGCTGATCCTGTCCGGCCGCGGCGTGCGCCGCCGCTCGCGGGCGGCGCAGGACCGGCTCGCCGACGCCTCGGCCTTCGCCACCGAGGCGGTGGGAGCGGTGCGCACCATGCAGGCCTTCGGCATGGCGTCGGCCACCGCCACCCGCTTCGCCGCCGCCTCCGAGGAGGCGTTCCTCGCCTCCCGCGGCTCGGCGCGGGCGCGGGCGCTGCTCACGGGCGTGGCGATCTTCCTGATCTCCGGCAGCGTCGTCGGCGTGCTGTGGTACGGCGCGCAAGGGGTCGCCGCCGGCACGATCTCGGCCGGGCAATTGTCGCAATTCGTGCTCTACGCGGTGTTCGGCGCCAGCGCGCTCGGCCAGCTCTCGGAGGTCTACGGCGAGCTGACGCTGGCGGCCGGCGCCGCCGAGCGGCTGGGCGAGATCCTCGACACCGTGCCGGCGATCGGCGCGCCGGACCGGCCGCGCGCCCTGCCGGTGCCGCCGCGCGGCGAGATCGCCTTCGATCGGGTGCGCTTCCATTACCCCACACGGCCCGAGCACGCCGCCCTGCACGAGCTCAGCTTCGCGGTGGCCCCGGGCGAGCGCGTGGCGCTGGTCGGCCCCTCGGGCGCCGGCAAGAGCACGGTGCTGCAATTGCTGCTGCGCTTCTACGACCCCGAATCCGGCGCGGTCCGGGTCGACGGCGTCCCGGTCGACGCGGTCGAGCCCGAGGCCCTGCGTGCCCGCATGGCCCTGGTGCCGCAGGATCCCACCGTGTTCAGCGGCAGCATCCTCGACAACATCCGGTACGGCCGGCCCGAGGCCAGCGCGGCCGAGGTCGAGCGCGCGGCGGCGCAGGCCCATGCCGACGGCTTCATCCGCGCCCTGCCGCAGGGCTACGCGACCCATGTCGGCGAGCGCGGCATCACCCTGTCGGGCGGCCAGCGCCAGCGCATCGCCATCGCCCGGGCGATCCTGAAGGACGCCCCGATCCTGCTCCTCGACGAGGCGACCTCGGCCCTCGACGCCGAGAGCGAGCGGGCGGTGCAGGCCGCCCTCGACGTGCTGATGAAGGGCCGCACCACCCTGGTCATCGCCCACCGCCTCGCCACCATCCGGGCCGCCGACCGCATCCTGGTGCTCGAGGACGGCCGCATCGCCGAGCAGGGCACCCACGACGCGCTGCTGGCGCGGGGCGGGCTCTACGCGCAGCTGGCGGCACTCCAGTTCGGGGCCGGCGTCGATTTGGCGGGGGAGCGGCAGATCGTGGAGGTGTGAGGAGCGGGTACCGGCATCCTTGGGCGCTCGCGCGCCGGCGGGACCGTCGCCCCACGTCATCCCCGGGGCTCGCCGAAGGCGAGAACCCGGGATGACGTCGGGGGGTGGCAGGAACCACTGGACTGGATTTTCGGAGGCCAGCGCTGAGCCCCCGCTCACCGCTCCGTCAGCTTCATCTCGATCCGCCGGTTGCGGGCATACGCGTCCTCGCTGGTCCCGGCATCGAGGGGCTGGAACTCGCCGAAGGCGCCGGCGAGCAGCCGCTGGGGCGGGATGCCCTTCCCCACGAGGTACTGCACGACCGCGATGGCGCGGGCCGCCGACAACGCCCAGTTCGACGGGAACTGGGGCGAGTTGATCGGCCGCGCGTCGGTATGGCCATCGACCCGCAGCACCCACGGGATGTCGGCCGGAATCTGGCGGTTGAGTTCCAGGATCGCGCTCGCGATCCGGTCGATTTCCGGGCCCGCCTCAGGCTTCAGCACCGCCTGGCCCGCCGCGAACAGCACCTCGGATTGCAGCACGAAGCGGTCGCCGACGATGCGGATGTCGGAGCGGTTGCCGAGGATCTGGCGCAGGCGGCCGAAGAAGTCGGAGCGGTAGCGCGCCAGCTCCTGCACCCGCTGGGCCAGCGCGACGTTGAGGCGGCTGCCGAGATCGGCGATGCGGGCCTGGCTCTCGCGGTCGCGGGTCTCGGAGGCGGCCAGAGCGTCCTCGAGCGCGGCGAGCTGCTGGCGCATCGCCGCAATCTGCTGGTTGAGGAGGTCGACCTGGCTGAGCGCCCGCGTCGTCGCCCCCTTCTCGGCGTCGAGCTGGCGGCCGAGCTCGGCGGCCTTGCCCTGCGCGCCCTGATCGGTGGCGAGCAGGCCCTGGAGCCGTTTCCGCTCGGCTTCGGAGCCGGAGAGGTTCGCCCGGAGGGAGGCGGCGCTCTCCTCCAGCGCCCGCTTGCCGGAGCGTTCCAGCGCCAGCAGGTCGGTCAGTTCCGAGATCTGGCGATTGAGCCGTTCCAGCACCGTGTCGCGGCCGGACAGCTCCTGCGACAGGAAGAACTGGCCGGTGACGAAGATCGTCAGCAGGAAGACGACCGAGAGCAGCAGCGTCGTCAGCGCGTCGACGTAGCCCGGCCAGATGTTGAGGGCGCGGTCGCGCCGGACGAGGCGGCCGGCCATCAGCGGAGGGTCTCCGAACTCACTCCACCTTCTCCCGGGCGAGGCGGTCGAGCACCTGCTTCAGCTCGCGCTCGCGGTTCGCCTGGGCCTCGACCCAGTCACGGATCATCTGCTGCTCGGCCCGCATGTGCTGGACGAGGCCCTGGATGCCCTCGGCGAGGTTCGCCATCGCCTGCGTGCTCGCCCGGCCATGGGCGGTGCTGTCGCCGACGAGGGTGCCGAGCCGGGTCATCGCGTCGGCGATGTCCTTGAGCACCGCGTCGCCCCGCGGCGCCGGCTCGGTCGGTCGTGGCGCGGGAGCGGCGGCGAGCGCGGCGGCGGCCGGCACCGTGACGGGCACCGGCACCGGGGCCGGCGCGGGCCCTGCGGCGGTGACGAGCCAGTCCTCCAGCTCGTTGTAGAACCGGGTATGGGCCTGCCCCGCCTGGAGGTCGAGGAAGCCGATCACCAGGGAGCCGGCGAGGCCGAACAGCGAGGCCGAGAAGGCGAGGCCGATGCCCGACAGCGGCACGGCGAGCCCGCTCTTCAGCTCGTCGAACATCACCGCGGCGTCGCCGCCGCCGGCCCGCATCGAGCGGATCACCCCGCCCACCGCCGACAGGGTGTCGATCAGGCCCCAGAAGGTGCCGAGCAGGCCGAGCAGGATCAGCAGGCCACCGATGTAGCGCAGGATCTCGCGCCCCTCGTCGAGGCGCGAGGCCACGCTGTCGAGGAGCGGCTGGAACTGCGCCTGCGGGTGCGGGCGGCCGGCCTTCGCCTCGCGCAGGGCCGGTGCCAGGGCGCCGAGCACGCGGGGGCTGCCGGGATCGGCGGCGCCGGCCGCGGTGCGGTTGGCGAAGCGCACCTCGCGGAACAGGCGTTGCACCTGCCCGAAGGCCATGAGGATGGCGATCAGGGTCGCGCCGAGGATCAGGCCGTTGAGGCCCGGATTGGCCATGAAGGCCGGCACGATCTGGCGGTAGAGCACGAAGGCCAGGAAGCCGGCCAGCGTCAGGAACACCGCCATGCGGATGAGGTAGATCCGCGGCGATGTCAGGGGAGGGGACGCTGCGCTCGCCGCCATCGCGGGCTGTACTCACTGTCTCGGGGCCGCCCCCGCCGGTCGCCAGGGCAGCGACCGGCGGCGACCGGCCTGCCGGGGATCGACCTGCACTCTGCCGGGTGCGGCTTGGCCGATCAAGCCGGCGCGGACCGGGGTCCCGGGGTTTCGGCGCGCCGGACCGGATCAGTCCCAGTGCCGCGGCCAGGTTTCCTCGAGATGCGGGCCGAGCCGCACCGGGCTCACGCGCCGGGCGAGGCCGGTGGCGTCGTCGGTCTCGACCGCGAGGCCGCACAGGGTGCCCTCGCCGGTCGCCGCCTCCAGCCGGCTGCCCGGCGTCTTCTGGAGGAAGCGGCGCACCGGCTCGTCCTTCTGCATCCCGAGCACCGAATCGTAGTCGCCGCACATGCCGACATCGGACATGTAGGCGGTGCCGCCCGGCAGGATGCGGTGGTCGGCGGTCGGCACGTGGGTGTGGGTGCCGACGACGAGGCTCGCCCGGCCGTCGAGGAACCAGCCGAAGGCCTCCTTCTCGCTCGTCGCCTCGGCGTGGACGTCGACGATCACCGCGTCGGCGGCGTCGCGTAAGGGGCAGGCGGACAATTCGCGCTCGGCCGCCGCGAACGGATCGTCGAGGGGGTCGAGGAAGATCCGACCCATCACGTTGACCACCAGGACCCGGGCGCCGCTCGGCGTCTCGACCACCGTGGCGCCGCGGCCCGGCGTGCCGGGCGGGTAGTTCGCCGGCCGCACCAGCCGCGGCTGGCGGGCGATGAACACCAGCGCCTCGCGCTGGTCGAAGGAGTGGTTGCCGAGGGTGACCGCGTCGGCGCCGGCATTGATCAGCTCCTCGCAGATGCTCTCGGTGATGCCGAAGCCGCCGGCGGCGTTCTCGCCGTTGATCACCACGCAATCGAGGCGCCAGCGCTCGCGCAAGGCCGGCAGGCGCTCGCTCACCGCCAGGCGGCCCGGCCGGCCGACGACATCGCCGAGGAAGAGGAGGCGCATGGCGGGTGTCAGTCTCCGGTGGTCGCGAGGAAGCCCACCTCGGTGACGATGCCGTCGAGGGGCCGGTCGTGCGGGCCGTCCGGCACGCGCGGGGTCTCCTGGGCGGAGAAGGCGATGCCGATGGCGAGAGCGGGTTCGCGGGCGTCCAGGCGGGCCAGCGCCCGGTCGTAATAGCCCTTGCCGTAGCCGATGCGGTGGCCGCGCCGGTCGAAGGCGGCGAGCGGGACGAGGAGGGCGCGGGGTTCGACGATCGCGGCGTCGGGCCCGGGCTCGCTGAGGCCGAAGCCGCCGGCGGCGAGCGCGTCGCCCTCGCCCACGAGGCGGAACACCAGCCCGTCCGGCGTCACCTGCGGCAGCGCCACCGCCTGGCCGCGGGCCCGCAAGCTGACGATCAGCGGCCGCAGGTCGACCTCGCTGCGGATCGGCCAATAGGCCGAGACGATGTCGGCCGTCGCGATGTCGGGAAGGCCGAGCACGATCTCGGCGATGCGGCGGGAGGCCGCCTCGCGGGCCTCGACCGCCAGCCCGTCCCGCCGTCCCAGCGCCGCCTTGCGCAAGCTGGCCTTGTCCGGAGAGGCGGGAGAAACGTCCGTCGTCATGAAAGTCCAGCGCGGAGCCACGAGAGCCGTTGGAGAATCGATCCCGGGAAACCTACGAAGTAGGTGGGCGCCGTAATGCCCCGGTCCACGGACCAGGGCAGTGACAGCTCCCGAGGGAGTCGATAAGGCCCCGGGGAATGTGTCTCCTGACGAGAACCGCAGCCCCGCCGACCTCATGTAGCGCTGCCGGGGCGGTTGCGAAAGGGGGCGGGAGGGGGATTTGCGGGGGCGGGCGGGGAGCACGGTTCGACGTGCCCGCCATCTCGCCGATCGTCGATCCAGAGAGCGATGGGAGGCCGTCACGCCCGCACCCTCGACGCCATCCCGGGGCTCGGCGAAGTCGGGAGCCCGGGATCCATCACCGCTGACGTCGCACGGCGAGGCGGTCAGCGCTCCGCGTCATCCTGCACCGACAGCGCTGGCGGAACCAGGGTTCCGCTGCGCGGCGCCAGGATGGGGAGGATAGGATCACGTCCGTCGGCGAAGCCCGGCGATCTTCAACGCGCATGTCAGGACCCCATGAGCCCCAAAGCCGTCCTCGCTCCCGTCTTCGTCCAGGTCCTGCTGACCTTCGGCCTGCTGCTCTGGACCGGGCGCAAACGCTTCGCCGCGGCGCGGGTCGGACAGGTGAAGCTGCCGGACATCTCGCTCGGCGAGCGCACCTGGCCGGCGCCGGTGCAACAGGTCTCGAACGCCTTCGCCAACCAGTTCGAATTGCCGGTCCTGTTCTACGTCCTGACCGGCCTTGCCCTCGCGACCGCCAAGGCCGACCTCCTGTTCGTCGGCCTCGCCTGGCTGTTCGTGCTGACGCGGATCGTCCATGCGGGAATCTATGCCACCACCAACGTGGTGATCCGCCGCTTCCAGGCCTATCTCGCCGGGGCGATCACCCTGATGGCGATGTGGCTGATCTTCGGGGCAAAAATCCTCCTGGCATGAGGCGGCTGCTCGCCATCCCGGCGCCAGGAGGGTAAGGGAGCCGCCTCAGTAGCGCGGGGCCCGCGGCGGCGGGCTGCCGTATTCGAGCTGCGTCTTGGCGTCGTAGGGCCGGGGCGGCGGCGGGGTGAGGTCGACGGCCGGCGCCGCCGGGGCGGTGGCGCAGGCACCGGCCGCGAGCGCGATCAGGCCGGCGAGACTCACGGCGAGGGCGGACGGAATGGGACGAGGAATCATGCGGTCGGAACTCCGGCCTTGCGGGATGAACGGTCGAGGTGTCACGGCCGTGCGGGCCGAAAGCTTGGCCGTAAGGGGCCCGTCCCGCGGCGCGATCGTGGCGGTTTCGCGACCGGGAGTTGCACGATCGATGGTGGCGCGATGACCCCCGGCGCCCGTCTCTCCGCCGCCATCGAAGTCCTGGCCGACATCGCCGAGCGCCGCCGCCCGGTCGCTGACGCCCTGAAGGATTGGGGCCTCGCCCACCGCTTCGCCGGCTCGGGCGACCGCGCCACCATCGCCACCCTGGTCTACGACGCCCTCCGCCGCCGCGCCTCGGCCGCCTGGGTGATGGGCGAGGACACGCCGCGGGCCGTGCTGGTCGGCTCGCTGCGGCTTCAGCGCGGCCTCGCGGCCCAGACCATCGCGGAGCTGTTCACCGGCGAGCGCTTCGCGCCCGCCCCCCTCACCGGGGCCGAGCGCCTCCGGCTCGAGAGCGGCACGCTGGCCGATGCGCCGGTCCATATCGCCGGCGACGTGCCCGAATGGGTGGTGCCGTCGCTGCAGACGGCGTTGGGCGACGACCTCCTGGCCGAGTTGCGGGCGCTCGCCCGCCGCGCGCCGCTCGACATAAGGGTCAACACCCTCAAGGCGACGCGCGAGGGCACCCGGGAGGCGATGGCGCATTTGAACGCGGAGCCGACGCCGCTGTCGCCGGACGGCCTGCGGGTCCCGCTCGGCGAGGATGGCCGCGGGCCGGCGCTCCATGTCGAGCCGGAATTCCTCGAGGGCTGGTTCGAGATCCAGGACGAGGGCTCGCAGCTCGCCGCCCGGCTCTCCGGCGCGAAGCCCGGCATGGCCGTGGTCGATCTCTGTGCCGGCGGCGGCGGCAAGACCCTGGCGCTCGCCGCCCTGATGGGCAACGAGGGCCGGCTGATCGCCACCGACGGCGATCCGCGGCGTCTGGCACCGATCCACGAGCGCCTGCGCCGGGCCGGTGCCACGGCCGAAGTGCGCACGCCGCGCGGCGGCAAGGGCCGCCCGGACGTGCTGACCGACCTCGACGGCACCGCCGACCTCGTCCTCGTCGACGCCCCCTGCACCGGCTCGGGCACCTGGCGCCGCAACCCGGACGCCAAGTGGCGCCTGCGGCCCGGCAGCCTCGCGACCCGCGTCGCCGAGCAGGAGGCGGTGCTCGACCGCGCGGCGCGTCTGGTGCGGCCGGGCGGACGGATCCTCTACGTCACCTGCTCGCTGTTGCCGGAGGAGAACGACGCGGCGTTGGCCGGGCTGGCGGCCCGGCGCGACGACGTCGCGCCGACGGCGCTCGACCTGCCCGAGGCCGTCGCCGCCAGGGTGCGGCGCACCGCGCACGGGATCCAGATGAGCCCGGAGCGGACCGGCACCGACGGCTTCTACGTCGCGGCCCTGGAGCGCCGGCCGGATCGTCCCTGAGGCGCATCGCCCGGCCGCGCCGGTATTTTTTCGCCGTGCATCGGCCGCGGCTTGCCTTATGCAAGTCGGACGATCAGTCCCGCGGCCGGCGAGCCGTGGGACGATATCGGGGTCTTCGCGGAGTGTCGGACGGTCGGCATGGTGCTGCATCGCAGGACGTTGCTCACGGGAGCGGCCGGCCTCGCCCTCGCGCCCGCCGCCGTCGCGCAGCCGGCGGGCCCCGCCGGGCAGGAGCCGTCCGTGGGACAGGGCAGACCCGCAGGGCAGGATAAACCCGCAGGACCCGACGCGCCGCCCGAGACCATCCCCGGCGCGGCGCTTGAAGTGCTGCCGCTCTGGCCCGGCCGGCCGCCGGGGGGAGGGGGCCCGAATCCCGACGGGCCGCGCTTCGACGAGAGCCGGGAGGGCGTCGTCACCGGCGTCGCCGAGCCCTGCCTGCTGGTGATGCGCCCGGCGCGCTCCACCGGAACCGCGATGGTGATCGCCGCTGGCGGCGGCTACCGCCGGATCGATCTCGGCCACGAGGCGGTGCCGGTCGGCCGCTGGCTGAACGGGCTCGGCGTCACCGCCTTCGCGCTGGTCTACCGGCTGCCCGGCGAGGGGTGGGCCGCGGGGGCGGACGCGCCGATCCAGGATGCCCTGCGGGCGGTGCGCCTGGTGCGCGCCCGAGCCCGGCGCTACGGCTACGAGCCGAACCGCATCGGCGTGATGGGCTTCTCGGCCGGCGGCCACCTGATGGGCGCGGCCAGCACCCGCTTCGCCGCACCGCTCTACGCGGCCGTGGACGAGGACGACGCGCTCTCGGCCCGGCCCGATGTCGCGGCCCTGCTCTACCCGGTCATCACCCTCAAGCCGCCGTTCGACCGCACCTCGAGCCGCCGCGTCCTCGTCGGCGACAGCCCGACCCGGGTCGCCACCGAGGCCTACTCGGTCGAGACGCGCGTTCCCCCCGAGACCCCGCCGACCTTCCTGGCCCAGGCCGCCGACGACCCGATCGCCGTCGTCGACAATTCCCTCCTGATGTTCGCGGCGCTCCGGGCGGTCGAGGTGCCGGTCGAGATGCACCTGTTCGAGCGCGGCGGCCACGGCTTCAATCTCGGCGTGCCGGGCTCGCCCGCCGCGGCGTGGCCGGGCCTGTTCGCGACCTGGGCGCGGCGGCGCGGATTCATCCGGGCGTGAGAGACCGGAGTTTCGAAGCCTGGCGATCGCAGGGGCTGCGATCCCCATACCGCAGGTTCCAATCTGGATTGACACCGCCTCCGGCCCGGCCGCATCATCGGCCCCGTGAGCGCGCTGCCCCCCGATCCGAACCTCTCCGCCCCCCTCCGCCACCTCGAGGGCGACGTTCCGCCGGCGCCCGACTGGTTCCGGGACGCCGTCGCGGATCGGCCGCGGATCGGCCGCGTCGCCGTGACGGGCGCCGGTATCGAGACCTTCGTCTGGGGCAAGAGCGGCCGGCCCGGGCTGATGCTGCTGCACGGCAACGGTGCCCATGCCGGCTGGTGGCGCTTCATCGCGCCGTTCTTCGCCGAATCGCACCGCGTCGCCGCCCTGTCCTGGTCCGGCATGGGCGGCTCGGACTGGCGCGAGACCTACGACCTCGACACCTTCGCCGACGAGATCGGGGCGGCGGCGGAGTCGGCCGGCCTGTTCGAGGCGGGGGCGCCCGTGATGGTCGGGCATTCGTTCGGCTGCTTCCCGATGCTGACCGAGGCCGGGCGGGCGGCGGGCCGCTGGCGCGGCGCGGTGATCGTCGATCCGCCGATCTTCTCGCCGGAGCGCCGCGCCGGGCGCCGGCGCGAGGACGGGCGATTCGCGCCGCACCGGATCTACCCGACCCTTGAGGAGGCGCTCGGGCGGTTCCGCTTCGCGCCGATGCAGCCCTGCGAGACGCTCTACATCGCCGACCTGATCGCCCGGGAATCCTTGCGGGAGGTCGCGGGCGGCTGGAGCTGGCGCTTCGACCCGTCGCTCTGGGCCCGCCTCGCCCTGCCGGACCGGGCCGCGATGGTGCGGGAGGCGCGCTGCCCGCTCGCCCTCGTCACCGGCGCCCGCTCGGACCTGATGCGCCCGGCCGACGCGGCCTATGTCCAGGGCCTGCTGCCGCCGGGCTCGCCCCGGATCGACCTGCCGGAGGCCTACCATCACGTGATGGTCGACCAGCCGCTCGCCTTCGTGGCGGCGCTCCGGGCGCCGCTGGCGGTCTGGCCGGGCTGAAGAAGGCGGCCCGCACGGGGCCGCCCTCTCGCGTCAGGTCAGAAGCAGCGGCGCACCTTGCGCACCACCACCCGGCCGAACGGGCCGCGGGTGCGGGTCACCGCGACCGTGCAGCGCGGACCGCGGCGAACCACCCGACGGGTGACGTACTGCGCCTGCTCGATCGAGGCGACGGGCGCGACCGTACCGCCGGGGGCGACCGGCAGGGCCGAGGCCGGCGCGAGGCTCAAGCCCGTGGCGAGGGTGGCGGCGATCCCGAGGACGATGGCTCGCATGGCGAGGCTCCTTGTCTGGTGGGTTGGGGGCGCCTCCCTCGCTGTTAGCGCATGAACGTCCGGTTAATGCCGTGGACGCACCAGGGACCCGCATCCCGGCGCGTTGCGCGCGGGGCGGCCCTCGTCTAGTTCATCGGTCCATGACGACCGAGCACGACAAGATCCTCATCATCGATTTCGGCAGCCAGGTGACCCAGCTCATCGCCCGACGGGTGCGTGAGGAGGGGGTCTATTCCGAGATCGTGCCGTTCCAGGCGGCCGAGGCGGCCTTCGCGGCGATGAAGCCGCGGGCGGTGATCCTGTCGGGCGGGCCGGAATCGGTCACGGTCGCGTCCTCGCCGCGGGCGCCGCAGGCGGTGTTCGAAGCCGGCGTGCCGGTGCTCGGCATCTGCTACGGCGAGCAGACCATGGCGGCCCAGCTCGGCGGCGAGGTCGAGGGCGGGCACCACGCCGAGTTCGGCCGGGCCGAGGTCGAGATCATCGCCGACAGCGCCCTGTTCCGCGGCGTCTGGCACGTCGGCGAGAAGTACCCGGTGTGGATGAGCCACGGCGACCGGGTGACGAAGCTGCCCGACGGCTTCACCACCGTGGCGATCTCGCCCAACGCCCCCTTCGCGGCGGTGGCCGACGAATCCCGGAACTTCTACGCGGTGCAGTTCCACCCCGAGGTGGCGCATACCCCGCACGGCGCGCTGCTCATCCGCAACTTCGTGCGCGACATCGCCGGCTGCACCGGCGACTGGTCGATGGCCGCCTTCCGCGAGGAGGCGATCGAGCGGATCCGCGCCCAGGTCGGCGGCGCCAAGGTGCTGTGCGGCCTGTCCGGGGGCGTCGATTCGGCGGTGGCCGCGGTGCTGATCCACGAGGCGATCGGCGAGCAGGTCACCTGCGTCTTCGTCGATCACGGCCTGCTGCGCCAGGGCGAGGCCGAGGAGGTGGTGCGCCTGTTCCGCGACCACTACAACATTCCCCTCGTCCACGTCGAAGCGTCCGACCTGTTCCTCGGCGAACTCGCCGGGGTCACCGACCCGGAGGTCAAGCGCAAGACGATCGGGCGCCTGTTCATCGACGTGTTCGAGGCCGAGGCCAAGAAGATCGGCGGGGCCGATTTCCTGGCCCAAGGAACGCTGTACCCGGACGTGATCGAGAGCGTGTCGTTCACCGGCGGACCGTCGGTGACGATCAAGAGCCACCACAATGTCGGCGGCCTGCCCGCCCGCATGAACATGAAGCTCGTCGAGCCCCTGCGCGAGCTGTTCAAGGACGAGGTCCGGGTGCTCGGCCGCGAGCTCGGCCTGCCCGAAGCCTTCGTCGGCCGCCATCCCTTCCCGGGACCCGGCCTCGCGATCCGCTGCCCCGGCGAGATCACCGGCGAGAAGCTCGACGCGCTGCGCAAGGCCGACGCGATCTACCTGGAGGAGATCCGCAAGGCCGGGCTCTACGACACGATCTGGCAGGCCTTCGCGGTGATCCTGCCGGTCAAGACCGTCGGCGTGATGGGCGACGGCCGCACCTACGACCACGTCTGCGCGCTGCGCGCCGTCACCTCGGTCGACGGCATGACGGCGGATTTCTACCCCTTCGACATGGCGTTCCTGGGCCGGGTCGCGACCCGGATCATCAACGAGGTCAAGGGCATCAACCGGGTCACCTACGACATCACCTCGAAGCCCCCCGGCACGATCGAGTGGGAGTGAGGCGGGGGGATCGCGGCGAGGGGATCGAGGAATGCCGGGGCCGGCCCGCCGCGATCGATGGCGCCGGGCCGGGCTCGGGCAAGAAAGCGCTCAACCTCCCGCACCAAATCGCTTAGCCTGCCGCCGGGATGTCGCCCGGTGGAGCGTTGCGGATGGCGAGTGAGGGGCGCATGGCGGTGGGGATCCACCGGGACGAGCCGGCTGCCGATTCGGTCCTTCACCGCGCCTATTCCCAACTCGTCTGGGGCGTGACGGACCATGCCCTGTGCCTGCTCGACACGGATGGGCGGGTGGTGGCCTGGAATCCCGGGGCGGAGCGGCTGACCGGTTTTCCGGCGGCGGAGGTCCTCGGCCGCACCTTCGCGTATGACGACACGCCCGACGTGAGCGTCGCCGCCCTGGCGGCCGCCCGCGCGGCCGGACGCTACGAGACCGAGGGCTGGTGGCCGCGGCGCGACGGCAGCCGCTTCCGCGCCCAGACGGCCATCGCGGCGATCCATCACGGCGGGACGCTCGAGGGCTTCGCTCAGATCATCCGCGACGTGACCCCGCTGCGGGACGAGGGCGGCCAGTACGAGGCGGTGGCGCTGATCCTCGACCTCGCCCTCTCGACGATGTCGCAGGGCCTGTGCCTGTTCGATGCCGACCGCAAGGTGCGGCTGATCAACCAGCGCTTCTTCGAGATGTTCGCCATGTGCGGCAGGGGCGACCTCGTCGGTACCGCGATCGAGGCGATCTGGGCGCTGGTCTTCGTCGGGCCGGAGGCCGACTTCCGGGACGGCGCCGCGCTCGTCGCCGGGCACGAGGCGCTCCTGAACCGCGACGAGGCGATCGTGGCGACCACCCCGGACGGCCGCGCGATCGCGCTGGTGCGCCGCTCGGTGCCCGGGGGGGCGTTCGTCGTCACCTTCGAGGACGTGACGCGCCAGCGCCAGGCCGAGCTGGAGATCAGCCGTCTCGCCCATCACGACGCGCTGACGGGGCTGCCGAACCGGACGATGCTGTGGCGCCGCTTGCACGAGAGCGCCATCGACGGGGCGCTGCCGGCCGGCACCGCCCTGCTGTTCCTCGACCTCGACGGCTTCAAGGCGGTCAACGACGATCTCGGCCATCAGGCCGGCGACGCGCTGCTGCGTCAGGTGGCCGAGCGCCTGGGCCGCGCGGCACCGGAGCGGGGCATTCCGGCCCGGTTCGGCGGCGACGAGTTCGCCCTGCTGCTGCCCGGCGGCGCCGGCGAGCTGGCGGTGTCGCTCGCCGAGGGGCTGCTGATCGATCTCGCCCGGCCCTACCGGATCGAGGGCCAGCGCCCGTGCCATGTCTCCGCCAGCATCGGCATCGCCTTCGCGGAGGACGGCACCACGCCCGACGCCATGCTGCGCCAGGCCGATTGCGCGCTCTACGCCGCAAAGGCCGCCGGCAAGGCGGCGTGGCGCCTGTTCACCCCGGCCCTCGAATCCGAGCGCAGCGAGGAGCAGCGGATCGAGCAGGACCTGCACCACGCCGCCGAGTCCGGCCAGCTCCGCATCGCCTACCAGCCGATCATCGGCCTCGCCCACGGGGCGGTCAGCGCCCGGGAGGCGCTGCTGCGCTGGACCCACCCGGAGCGCGGCCCGGTCTCGCCCAAGCGCTTCATCCCGCTCGCCGAGAAGTCGGACCTGATCCGGGCGCTCGGCCTGTGGGTGCTGGAGCGCGCCTGCACCGATGCCGCCACCTGGCCCGACCCGGCCCGGGTCTGCGTCAACGTCTCGGTGCGCCAGCTCGGCGACGGCAGCCTGCCGAAGGCGGTGGAGGAGATCCTCGCCCGTACCGGCCTGCATCCGCGCCGCCTCGAGCTCGAGATCACCGAGACGGTGCTGAGCAACGCCGGCACCGGGATCGTCGACGATCTGCAGCTCCTGCATGCCATGGGGGTGCGGATCTCGCTCGACGATTTCGGCGTCGGCTTCTCGTCGCTGGCCCGGGTCCGCGCCTTCCCGTTCGACCGCATCAAGATCGACGGCTCGTTCGTGCGGGACGCGGTCGAGCGGCCCGATTGCCGGGCGATCGTCGGCATCGTCTCGGAGCTCGGGCGCCGGCTCGGCATTGAGACGGTGGCCGAGGGCGTCGAGACCCCGGCCCAGCTCGCGGTGGTGCGCGAGGAGGGCTTCACCGAGGCGCAGGGATTCCTGTTCGGCCGCCCCGTGGTGGTCCAGGCTCCCGCGGCGCGCGCCGTCGGAGCGTGACGCACCGGACGCCTGCGCACCGGCATGGCGAGGCGCAGGCGGACGGAGGGACGATCCGATCAGGCGATCGGCCCGGTGTGCTTCTCGAGCAGCGCCCAGGCGTCGTCGCCGAACTTGCCCTTCCACTCCTTGTAGAAGCCGGCCGATTGCAGCTTGGCCTGGAACGCCTTGGTGTCGACGTCCTGGATCGTGAGGCCGCGGGCGCGCAGGTCCTGCTCGGTCGTGCCGCTGCGCTGGGCCATGTCCGCGCGCTGCGCCACGGCCTGGGCGTTGAAGTGCTTGGCGACCACGGTCTTCACGTCCTGCGGCAGGCCGCGCCAGATCTTGCCGTTCGACAGGAGCCAGAAGCCGTCCCACATGTGGTTGGTCTTCGACAGGTACTTTTGCACCTCGTAGAGCTTGGCGGTGTCGATCAGCGTCAGCGGGTTCTCCTGGCCCTCGGCGATCTTCGTCTGCAGCGCCGAGTACACCTCCGCAAAGTTGATCGTCATCGGGGCGGCGTCGAACGCCTTGAACATCGAGGTCCACATCGGGCTCGGCGGGACCCGGATCTTGAAGCCCTTGAAGTCCTCGGGCTTCAGGATCGGCCGGGTCGACGAGGTCGTCTGGCGGAAGCCGTTCTCCCAGATGCGGTCGAAGGCGTAGAGGCCGGATTTCTCGATCTGCGCCCGCACGTGGGCGCCGAAATCGCCGTCCATCGCCGGCCACAGCTTGTCGTAGGACGACCAGGCGAAGCCGACGCCGCTGATCGAGGCCGCCGGCACCAGGGTGGCGAGGATCAGGGGCGAGAGGGTGAAGAATTCCAGCGCGCCCGAGCGCAGCTGGCTCAGCATGTCGGTGTCGCCGCCGAGCTGGTTGTTGGGAAACAGCTTGATGTCGACCTTGCCGCCGGTCTCCTCGCGAATCGCGTCCGCCGCCTTGGTCATGTAGACCGTGAGCGGATGGCTGATCGGGGTGTTGTTGGCCGCCTTCAGGCTGAACTCGGCGGCGTGCGCCCGGGTGATGCGCAGCACCGCCGGGCCCGCGACGGCGCCGGCAACGGCGAGATGCAGCGCGCGGCGGCGCGTGAGCGTGGTCATGGCGTCCTCCTGGTTGTCCGCGCCTCGCGCGGACCGATTCCCGTCGCCCGCGTCTCCCGCGCGGGTCCGTCGAGGCTTAAAGCACGTTTTTTCCCCTCCGGCATCCGACCATGGCGACCGGCCGGTCGTCGCGCCCCCGGCATCCCCTGTTCCGCGCGCGGCGAAATGCTCTAAGGAGAGCGCACCGCCCCGTGCGGGCGGCGCTTCGACCGGGCGCCGCGGTCCCGTCCGCGCCCGAGGGGCGCGGCCCGAAGGTTCGCTTTGCCGCCCGTCATGCCGCTCGTCCGTTCGATCCTGTTCACCATCGCCTTCTACCTCGTCACCGCGGCGCTGCTGATCGCCGGCCTGCCCACGCTGGTCAGCCGGCGCGGCGTGGTCTGGCTCGCCCAGACCTGGGGCCGCATCACGCTGACGCTGCTGCACGCGATCGTGGGCCTCAAGGTCGAGTTTCGGGGCCTGGAGCACCGGCCGGCCGGCGCCGTGCTGGTCGCCGCCAAGCACCAGTCGGCGCTCGAGACCGTCGCCCTCGTCACCGTGCTCGACGACTTCTCCTACATCCTCAAGCGCGAGCTGATGTGGCTGCCGCTGTTCGGCTGGTTCCTCGCCCGCAGCGAGATGGTGGCGATCGACCGCTCGAAGGGCTCCCGCGCCCTGGCGCTGATGAACGAGGAGGCCGCCGCCGCGATGGCCGACGGCCGCCGCCTGATCATCTTTCCCGAGGGCACCCGGCGCTCCGTCGGCGCGCCGCCGGCCTACAAGTTCGGCGTCGCCCACATGTACGACCGCCTCGGCGTGCCCTGCCTGCCGGTGGCACTCAATACCGGGGTGTTCTGGGGCCGCCGGCGCCTGACCTACCGGCCCGGCACCGCGGTCATCGAGTTCCTGCCGGTGATCCCGCCGGGTCTCCCGCGAGACGCGTTCCTGCCCGAGCTGCAGCGGCGCATCGAGACCGCCTCCGACGCCCTGGTGCGCGAGGCGGTCGCCGCCGACGGCACCGCGCGGGCGCGGGAGGGCTGACCACTCGACGCGCACGACGTCTCGACGGCGCAAGCACAGCCGTCGCGAGATCTCCGCAGCGGACCATTAACTCTTCGTAATCCGCGCAACGATAACGCCGCCCCGTGCATTTCTTGGGCCTCGCAACAGGAGGCTATGATGCGTTGGAGCATGGTGGCTGGCGCCACGATCCTGTCTCTCGGTGCCCTCGTCGGCACGGGAACGACCGCGGAAGCCCGTGACGGCTGCGGCCCCGGATTCCACCGGAACTGGCGCGGCTGGTGCCGCCCGAATTTCGGGCCGCGGGTTTTCTACGCCCCCGTCGTCGGCTACCGGACCGTGGTCGTCGGCCCGCGCTGGGGCTACCGTCCCTGGGGCTACGGCTACCGCCATGTCGGCTGGCATCGTGGCGGCTGGGGCCGGCCCTGGGGATATGGCGGCGGCTGGCATCGTGTCGGCTGGGGCGGCTGGGGCCACCACCACGGCTGGCATCACCGCTGGTGAGACAGCGTGCGGCGGCCGAAAATGCCGGCCGCCGCGCCCCTGCACCTTGAAGCGCCCGCGCCCTCTCTCCAGATCAGGTGGACACCGATCCTTCGCGCTTGACGGACCTCCGGAATCGGAACTAGGCTGGAACAAATGGCGAACAAACGAGCCCTGTCCTGGTCGGTGGCGATGCGGGACATCCAGAACGACCGCGCGAGGAGAATGGACGTGCGTGAGGAGCGCCTGAGAACGACCACCGGCCTGCGTGGCACCCCGGCCCTGCCGCTGAGCGCCTGGCGCGGCCAGTCGGGCCGCCGCTACGTGGTGGGCATCCACGCCCTCGATGACGACCCGGCCGAGGTCGGCGAGGCGGTGGTGATCGCAGTGCGCCGCGGCGGCGACGGCACCGCCGAGCTGGTGGCGGTGGCTGCGGCCGGCGAGAGCCCGCGCGAGCGCCTCGCCCGCGGCTGGCTCACCCGCGCGCGGGCCCGCGGGGCGACCGAGATGCACGTGCATCGCCTGGCCGAGGACGCGGCGGCGCGGCGGGCGGTGGTGGCGGATCTGGGCGGGGCGGTGGCCTGAGGCGGAGCCAGGACGGCATGCGGAGGCGGACGGCCGCCCCCGATCAGTAGATCGGCCCCGACGACCAGCTCGGGCTGATCGGCAGCGGCTCCGGCAGGGCCCGAGGCTCGGCGGTGAGCGCCGGCCGCGGCGCGGGGGAGGGGGCCGGGGAAGGCGGTGCGTAGGCGTGGACGGGCGCGGGACGGGGCGCCGGCGTGTGGGCGACCCGGGTTCCGGTCTCGCGGGCGCTCGTCGGCGACAGGCCGTAGGGATCGTCCTGCTCGACATCGACCGGCGCCGGATCCGGGGCGGGCTGCCAGGCCGGCGGCTTCTTGCGGATCGGCGAGAGCGGAGTGCCGGGCGGCGGCAGCTGCGATTCGTACTTGATCAGTGGCTTGCAGATGCGGCGCAGACCGCGCGGATCGTGCCGGGCGAGATCCAGGTGCAGGTGGTCGTAGTGGTAGATGTTCGACCCCGGCCCCAGCACCGTGGTGAAGTGGTTGCAGGCGCCCAGGAACACTTCCCGCAAGAAGCCCTGCTCGGCCTCGGTGCCGCGCCAGCCGCCCTTCACCGTCACCACGTAGCCGTCGGCGAAGCGGAAGGACATCACGTCGACGGCGTTGCCGAACGAGTGCTCGGAGAGCTTCGCCCCGACCTGGTTATTGCGGCCGCGGCAGGAATAGGAGCCGGAATTCATCTCGACCACCGGCTGGCCGAAATAGATCTGCGCCGCCGGCTGCACCGTGCCGGCGAGCCAGGCCTCGACCTCCGGGATGATCGGGCAAGCCAGCGTCATGCGCTGCTTGAGCGCCACGGTGCCGCCGGCGAGCCGGGTGACCCGGAACGGATGGACCATGCCGCAGACGCCCGGCCCGTCGATCTCCTTGACCGGCTGGATGTCCTCGCTCGGACGAACGAGTTTCTGGGCGAGGCAGACCTCTTCGGCCTGATTCCGCCAGGGTTCGCGCTGCTCAAACCGGTTGAGCGCGCATCCGGTGAGCCCCAGGCCGAAGAGCGTGAGGGCTGAGAACGCTACGATGCCACGACGCATGGTGCGTAACATGCGCACGATGCCGTAAACGCGCCGTCAACCCTCGCCGTCAGCGCTTGGCCCAGGATGGGGCGAATCACCCGTCCCCCTCAGGCGAACCGTTTGGCCCCCGCGACGCAGAGCACGACGAGGCCCGTCACGGCGATCATCGACGGGGCGACCGGCTCGCCGAGCAGCAGGCCCGCGAGCGCGAGGCCGAGGAAGGGCTGGAGCAGCTGGAGCTGGCCTACCCCGGCAATGCCGCCCCGCGCCAGGCCGCGGTACCAGAACACGAAGCCGATCAGCATGCTGAACACGGAGACGTAGGCGAGGCCGAGCCAGGCCGGCGCGCCGACCTGCGCGATGCCCGTCGGCCGGGTCGCGAGCGCCAGGAGCACCATCGCCGGCAAGGCGAGAACCAGCGCCCAGGAGATCACCTGCCAGCCTCCCAACCGGCGCGACAGGGCCGCGCCTTCCGCGTAGCCGAGCCCGCAGAGCAGGATGGCGGCCAGCATCAGCAGGTCGCCGGCCAGGGAGGCCGGCCCGCCCTGGACGAGCGCGAAGCCCGCCACCGCGGCGCTGCCGATCAGCGAGAAGACCCAGAACGCCGCCCGCGGCCGCTCCCCCCCGCGCAGGACCGCGAACAGGGCGGTGGCAAGGGGCAGGAGGCCGATGAACACGATCGAATGGGCCGAGGTCACGTGCTGAAGCGCCAGCGCCGTCAGCAGGGGAAAGCCCACGACCACGCCGAGCGCCACGATGCCGAGCGAGGCGAGGTCGGACCGGGCCGGCCGCGTCTGCCTCAAGCCCCACAGCAGGCCCGCGCCCAGGATCGCGGCGATCACCGCCCGGGCCGAGGTGAGGAAGAGCGGCGAGAAGCCGCCGACCGCGACCCGGGTCGCCGGCAGCGAGCCGCTGAAGATCACCACCCCGAGGAGCCCGCTGCCCCATCCATTCGCCGATCGCGGCATCATTCCGATGTCTCCGGTGCCGGGGACGGTCGTGGCGCGGGATCCCCTCTCCCGCACGGGAGAGGGAGGATGTGCGCCATAGCCTGTCCCGGACGCTTCCGCATATCCGGGAGACGTAGCGTCCCCGACATAGCCCGCGAAGGCACGGTCCCGTACGGTTGCCCCGAACTGTACGGGTGCGACGAGCCGCACGATCGGGGATGGCGCGATGACGGAAGGCGGCCGCACGGCGGCGGTCATGCAGGCGATCCGCGGGCGGATCGCGGCGCAGGGGCTGGCGCCGGGGGAGCGGCTGCCCTCGATCCGCGGACTCGCCGCCGCCATGGGCGTCTCGCCCTCGACCGTCGTCGAAGCCTATGAGCGGCTGGCGGCGGAGGGGGCGGTGCGCTCGCGGCCCGGCTCCGGCTTCTACGCGGCCGCCTCCGCCCCGCCTCTGACGCTGGCCGAGATCGGCCCGCGGCTCGACCGGGCGGTCGATCCGCTCTGGGTGTCGCGGCAATCCCTCGACGGCGAGCCGGATCTCCCGAAACCCGGCTGCGGCTGGCTGCCGCCGGACTGGATGCCGCTCTCCTCCCTGCGCCGGGCCGCCCGCGGGCTGGCCAGGGCCGAGGATGCGGTGCTGACCAATTACGGCGCCACGCGGGGGCCGCTGCCGTTGCGCCGGCTGCTGGCGCGGCAATTCGCCGAGGAAGGGGTGGGAATCGGTCCGGACCGGATCCTGCTGACCGGCTCCGGCACCCAGGCGATCGACCTGATCTGCCGCCTGCTGGTCCGACCGGGCGATGCGGTGCTGGTCGACGATCCGTGCTACTTCAACTTCCAGGCGCTGCTGCGTGCCCACCGGGCCGAGGTGATCGGCGTCCCCTACACCGAGTCTGGGCCGGACCCCGAACTGTTCGCGCGGATCGCGGAGGCGCACCGGCCGCGGCTCTACGTCACGAATTCCGCGCTCCACAACCCGACCGGGGCGACGCTCTCGCCCGCCATCGCCCACCGGATCCTCAACGCCGCCGCGGCGCACGAGGTCACCATCGTCGAGGACGACATCTTCGCCCCGTTCGAGCCCGAGCCGTCGCCGCGCCTCGCCGCGCTGGACGGGCTTGAGCGGGTGATCCGGATCGGCAGCTTCTCCAAGACCCTCTCGGCCTCGGTCCGCTGCGGCTACGTCGCCGCCAGGCCCGACTGGATCGAGGCGCTGATCGACCTCCAGGTGGCGACGAGCTTCGGCGGGGTCAGTCCGATGGCGGCGGACCTCGTCGCCGCTGCGATCGGGGACGGGGCCTACCGCAAGCACATCGAGGGCCTGCGCCGGCGCCTCGCCCGGTCGCGGCGCGAGACCGCCGAGCGGCTGGCGGATCTCGGCGTCCGGCCCTGGCTGATGCCGCGGGGCGGGTTCTATCTCTGGTGCAGCCTGCCCGACGGGCGCGACGCGGCGGCCGTCGCCCGGGCAGCCCTGCGCGAGGGGGTGGTGCTGGCCCCCGGCGACGTCTTCAGCGTGTCGCGCACGGCGACGCAGCGGATGCGGTTCAACGTGGCGCAGATGGGGGATGCGCGGGTGATGCCGGTGCTGGCGCGGGCGCTGGCGGCGTCGACGGCGTGAGCGCGCCTCCGGGATCGTGCGCCGCACGCGCGCCCGTCCTCCCGCCGCGGCCCTCGGCCTCGACCGGGACCGTCCCATGACCGAAGACGACGAGGCTGAGCGCGGCCATGGTCCAGGCGCAGAACGCCGCATAGAGCATCACCCAGCCGAAGCCGTGCAGGAGCGCCTCGCGGGCCGCCTCGGCGCCGACCGCCATCCCGCCCAAATCCCCGGCCGTCAGGTTGCCGGCGGCGATCGTCTCCGCCAGCCGGTCGAGGAGAGCGGACTCGGTCTGAGGCACCTGGCGCACGAGGCTGGCGCGAACGCCCTGCATCAGGATGGCGCCCATCACCGCGATGTTGATCGCCAGGCAGATCATCCGGGCGCTCATGTCCATGCCCGAGGCCATGCCGGCCCGCCCGGCCGGATCCATGCCGGCCCGCTCGGCCGGACGGGCGGCGGTCGCGGTGTTGGTGACCGGCGTGTTGGCGAGCCCGGTCACAATCCCGGCGAGAAGGCATCCGGGCAACAGGGCGGCCCAGCTCGCCGGAGCGGCGGCCGTGGCAACGCGCATCAGCGTGAAACCGAGCCCGATGGTGAGGAGACCGAGCGGGATGACGCGGTGCGGACCGCAACGCCGCAGCAGCACCTCGGCGAGGGGCGGGACGAACAGGGTCGGCAGCGTGTAGGCGAGGAGTGCGAGGCCCGCACTGACGCCGTCGAGCCCGAGCCCCGACTGGACGTGGATCGGCAGGTAGATCACGAACGGCCAGAAGCTGAAGTTCATGCCGCCCGCGCCGATGAGAGCCCCCGAGAAGCGGCGGATGCGGAAGGCCCGGACGTCGGCCATCGGCCGCGGCGTCCGGGTCTCGACGACGGCGAACAGGGCGACGCTCAGCGTGCCGATGACGGCCGCGAGGAGGCCGGCCGGATCGGCGGGCGAGGGCGCTTGTCCCCGACTGATGAGGAAGACGACGCAGAACACCGACGCCGACAGGGTGACCATGCCGGCGAGGTCGATCCGCAGAGCGTCGGGGTCCGAGGATTCCTCCACGCCGGCCCGGGCCAGGATCATCGCCACCACCGCCAGGACGGCGTGGACGAGGAAGACCCACTGCCAGGTCGACGCGGCGACGACGAGGCCGCCGACGAGCGGGCCGAAGCCGAGCCCGACGCCGAGGACGATGCCATACGCGCCGAAGGCCGTGCCGCGATTCGGGCCGTCGCGGAACTGGTGTGAGAGCACGGCGGTCTGGCAGGCCAGCATCGCGGCGGCGCCGGTCCCCTGGAGGAATCGGGCGGCGATCAGCCCTATCGCGCTCGCGGCGAGCCCGCAGAGTAGGGAGGCCGCCCCGAACACCGCGAGGCCAGCGAGGAAGACGCGCTTGCGGCCGAAGCGGTCGGCCAGGGCGCCCATCGCCATCAGCCAGGTCGTCATGGCGATGGTGTAGGCGTTCATGATCCATTGCAGGTCGCGGAAGTCGGCCCGGAGAACCTGCTCCAGGGTCGGCAGGACCGCCGGGACGCTGGAGATCTCCAGCCCTAGCATCAATGCGGAGAGGCAGACGGCCGCGAGGGCGGCGGCGTTGCGCGGCATGCAACGAACGGACATGGCGGTCCCTGGACGTCCCGCGGCCGCGACGGGGCGATCCTGCGCGACGGACGGTCGTCGCAGGGACAGGTGTCGCAGCAGCGGTGGGTGACGGTGCCCCGCACGTTGTCCCCGGCTGGACCATGACGCAACGGGATGTCCGCCTATTTCAGTGACAACGGATCGTGATGGATCGCCGCCATGCTGACGTTGGATGTCGACGCCGTCCGCGCCTTCGTGCTGGTGGCGGAGCACCGGAGCTTCACCCGCGCGGCGGAGGCGCTCGGCACGACGCAGGGCGCCGTCAGCGTCAAGCTGAAGCGGCTGGAGGACCGGATCGGCCAGAGGCTCATCGAGCGGACGCCCCGGCAGGTGCGGCTGTCGGCACAGGGCGAGACCTTCCTCGCGCCGGCACGCGACTTCCTGGCTGCGCACGAGCGCGCCGTCGCCGGGCTGACGGCCACACGCCGCCGCTTCCGGCTCGGCATCGCCAGCCACGTGATGGGACCCGAGGTGCCGACCCTGCTCGCGCGCCTGAGGACCGTCGATCCGGCCCTCACGGTCGAAGTCCTGCTCGACAATGCCTGGACGTTGATGGAGGCCCTCGATGGCGGGACCCTCGACGCCGTGATCATCCGCAGCGACGACGACCGGCGCGAGGGCGAGATCCTCGGGCCGGAACATGTCGGCTGGTTCGCCGCGCCGGACTTCGTGCATCGCGCGGGCGAGCCGTTGCCGCTCGCCACGCTCTCGCCCTTCTGCGCCATGCGCGATCAGGCGACGCGCCTGCTCGATCGCGCCGGCATCGCCTGGACGGAGGCCTTCGTCGGCGGCACGACCGCCAACGGCGCGGCGATCTCGGCCGGGCTCGCGGTCGCGGCCTTCCCGTGCCGGCTCGCCCCGGAGAAGGCCGTCGAGGTCGGCGGCCGGCTCGGCCTGCCGCCTCTGCCCTCGCACGACATCGTCCTGCACGCGTCCCTGTCCGATGCGCGGACGAAGGCGACGCTGCGCACCATCGCGGCGGCGTTCCGCGAGCATCGCACGCCGGCCGACTGTCCGGTCCTGCTGCAACGGACGTGAGGCGGGCCGCGTCGGCGAAATGAGGGAGAGGCTTCGGGAGGTGGTGCGGGCGGTCGGACTCGAACCGACATATCCGTGAGGACGGCGGATTTTGAGTCCGCTGCGTCTACCAATTCCGCCACGCCCGCGCGCGGTGAAGCCCCTCTCCTGTGCCGTGCGAAGCGGGAGCGTGTCAATCCCGTGCGGTGCGGCCGGAGCCGTGGCGATGCGAACCGCGTGGGTCTTTCGCCGTGTCCTTGGCGGGCGCCGTCTCCGGCGCCGCGTTGATGCCCGGCGCGATGCCGGGGGCGACCTGCTCGGCGCTCGGGCCCGCCTTCGGGTCGGGGGCCGGCAGGGTCGAGACGTCGTGCGAGCCCTTCACCGTCGTGGTCACCCCGGCCGGCTGTACCGCCGCGCCCGCGGGACGTTGCGGCCCGAGCCGGTCGACGAAGGCGCTGAACACGTCGCGCAGGCGGTCGCCGGGCTGGGCGTAGGCGCCGACCGAGACCGTCGCGGTCATGCCGGCGACCAGAGCCACGTTCGGCGGCACCTGCTCGATGCGGATCCGCACCGGCACCCGCTGGGCAAGCCGCACCCAGGTATAGACCGGATCGACGCCGGGCAGTCCTTGCGTGCTCGCTGCGGCGTTCGACGTGCTGATGCCGCGGGTGATGCTGTCGACCCGGCCGCGGATCGGCTCGGCATAGCCCATCAGCGCGGCGCTCGCCGGGTCGCCGACCCGGATGTGGCCCATCTTGGTCTCCTCGAAATAGCCGTCGATCCAGTACGAATCGGCGTCGATGACCGAGGCGTTGCGGGTGCCGGCGCTGGCATAGTCGCCGACGCGCAGGAGCAGGTTGGTGACGTAGCCGTTGACCGGGCTGCGCACCTCCGTGCGCTTCAGGTTGATCTCCGCCTGCGCGGCCTGGGCCTGGGCCTGGGCGAAGGCGGCCTCCGCCTGCTTGGCGGTACCGGCGAATTGCTGCTTCTCCTCGATCGAGGTCGAGACCGTCGTCAGCGCCTCGCGCCGCGCGGCTTGCGCGCGCTTGACCTGGAGGTCGGCGGCCCGGTTCTCGACATCGGCCTTGGCCGAATCGAGCGCGACCTTGAAGTCGAACGGGTCGATCACGTAGAGCACGTCGCCCTTCTGGACGAACTGGTTGTCGACCACGCGCAACTCGGTGATCTGGCCGGAGACCTGGGGGGCGATGCTCGCGACCTGGACCCGCACCCGCCCGTCCCGGGTCCAGGGCGCGGTGACGTAGTATTGCCAGACGATCAGGGCCGCGGCGGCGGCGAGTAACAGCACCACCAGCGTGGCCAGGATGCGCAAGAGGCGCCGTCCCCGGGTCGTCCGCTTGACCGCCACCGATCCTCTCCTCACACCAGCACGATCAAGAGCGCCAGGATACACACGTAGATGCCCGCCTCGGCGAGCGGCGGGTTGGCAAAGACGCGCTCGAACCGGATGAGGCGCAGGAGCGGCCGCAACAGCAGCAGGATCGCCAGGGCGGCCATGGCATAGGCGACGAAGGGAGAGACCAGCACCCCGCCGATCGTCAGCTCATGAAACATCGCCAGCCCGCGTCCCGGCCCGCCACAGGCCGAGGCGCCGCAGCACCCGGCCCTGACCCTCGACGACATAGGACGCGGTGGTGAGGTCGGCCACAACGCGGGTGGCGGTGCGGCGCGATTCCGCCGGGCCCGAGCGGGCGGCGGCCAGCAGGGCGGTGCCCGCCCGGCGCAGCGCCTCGCCGTCAGCCCCCCGCAGGGCGGCGCGGGCCGCCCGCACGGCGCCGTCATAGGCCGGCGCCCCGGCGAGCCGGTTCAGGCCGGCCTGCGCCCCGGCCGCGGCGGTGTCGAGGGCGGCGAGGGCGAAGGCGTGGCGCAGGGTGGCGCGGCGGACCGCGCCCGCGGTCCCGGCCCAGCCGGCGAACTGCACCACGCGGTCGGCGTCGAGGTTGACCCGCTCGTCGGCCTCCTGCGGCTCGCCCGACAGGGCGTCGATCACGTCGGCCCGGGCCGCTTGCAGCGACCAGCGCCGGCGCTGGGCGTTCGAGGTCGGCAGCACGATCCGGATCACCAGGAACAGGATCAGCCCGGCGACGCAGAACAGCACGCTCGAGGTGATGTAGGATTCCGGGTTGTAGGGCTGCGGGTTCGCCGGCGCGAGGACGACAGGGAAGAACACCAGCAGGATGAAGCCGAGGCTCGCGGTGGCGGGCCGCAGGCTGAGCAGGCAGGCGACGACGATCACCGGCGCCATCGCGATCGCGAGCAGCGGGAAGCCCTGGCCGCCGTCGAGCACGATGAACTCGACGATGCCGGCGCAGGCCGCGGCGAGCGGCATCCCCCAGAGCGCGCCCGTCGCGAAGCCGACCGGGTTCGGGTTGACCGAGGCGAGCGCCGCGAAGGCCGAGACCTGGAGCAGAGCCGCCGAGGTGGCGGGCCAGCCGCTCAGCACGAACAGAGCCGCGCTGATCGCGATCGTGATCACGACCCGGGCGGCGTTGCGCATCGCGTCCGGAAAGTCGCGGTGCACCGGCAGGCGCATGTCCCGCACCGGTTCGCGTCCGGTCTCCAGGGCATCGATGCCGTCCTCGGCGAGCCGGTCCTGACGCAGGAGGTCGATGGCGCGGCGGTGCAGCAGCACCGCATCGGGATCGGCGTCGCCGCTCGCCGCGAGGGCGTCGAGGCGGGCGACCAAGCCGGGCAGGGCGTCGCGGTCGCCATCGAGCCCGGCGAGCACCGTGGCGCGCACGGTCTCCGGGTCGCCCGAACGCGCGACGGCGAGCGCGAAGGAGCGGGCCGCGGCCACCGATGCGAACAGCGCCGCCACCGCGCTGCGTGCGCCCGCCGCCCGGTTCTCGCCGTCGTGGAACTCCGTCGCCACCACGCCGATCGCCTCGCGCGGGGCCGCCACCAGGCGCATCGTGTCGGCGGCGCTCTCGGGCCCCGGATCGCCCTCGCGCACGGCGCGGCGGACGAAGTCGCGCACCGCGTCGCGGGCCTTTGCCATGCCGGCGCTGAGGTCGGGGAACACGTAAGGGGCGCCGAGCGCGTCGTTGATGAAGGTGATCGACACGATCCCGAGCGTGATCGCGGCGACGCGGGCGACGCCGCTCTCGAACACCGATTGCGGCGCGTCGATGTTGTTGATCGCGATGATCGCCACCGTGTAGCCCGACAGCATGGCGCCGTAGGCCTTGGTGCCCTGCAGGTAGTTGGCGACGAAGACGCAGAGCCCCATCCAGAGCGCGAAGGCGACCAGCATCTCGACCCGGTCCTGCCCGAACAACGCGGTGAACAGGATCGCGACCGCGAAGCCGACCAGCGTGCCGAGGAAGCGGTAGGCCGCCTTCGACAGAGCCTGGCCGCGCCGCGGCTGGGCGAGGATCGCCACCGTGACGGCGGCCGAGGAGGCGCTCTCGAGCTGGAGCCAGAACCCGGCATAGAGCGCCAGCATCATGGCGAGCCAGATCCGTACGGCGTAGGCCCAGGAGGAGAGCGGCGGCGGCGCGAGGCGGTCGAGGACGGCATCGATCCAGCCCCGGCCAGCCGTCACCTCCGCCATCGTGCGCCTCCGCGGTCGATCGCGCCCGATTGGGATGCACAATTCGAATTCAGTGCTAGGCTGGGGCGAGCCGGGCGGAACGCATCCGGCCCGCGGCCGCGCGCCGCGCCAGAACAGCCAGCCGAGGAAGCGCCGATGAGCAAGCCAGAGATCCGCGTCGCGACGTTCGCGGGCCCCGGGGCGGAACCCGTCATCCAATCGGTGCCCTGGCCGAAGGTTCCGCGCAAGGCCGCGCTGATCAAGGTCGGCGCCTGCGGCGTCTGCGGCACCGACCAGCACATCCTCAAGGGCCATTGGCCCAAGCCCCTGCCGTGGCCGTTCACGCTCGGCCACGAGATCGGCGGCGTCATCGTCGAGAAGGGCGACGAGTTCACCGCCGACTTCATGGAGAAGCCGCTCCAGGTCGGCTCGAAGGTGATGATCCCGCCGCTGATGCCGTGCGGGCATTGCTATTACTGCGTCCACTACCCCGAGCAGGCCAACAAGTGCCTGACCCCGGTCTATTACGGGCGCTATCTCGGCTTCGACAAGGCGCCGCACCTGTGGGGCGGCTGGGCCGAGTACGTCTATGTCGACCTCGAGATGCTGCCGGGCACCAAGGTCTATAAACTGCCCGACGACATGTCGTTGCGCCTGGGCGCGCTCTCCGAGCCCCTGACCTCCTGCATCCGCGCCTTCAACCGGGCGACGCGGGCCGGCGGGTTCAAGTGGGGCGACACGGTGGTGATCCAGGGCTCGGGTCCCATCGGCATCCTGGCGGTGGCGGCGGCCCAGGAGATGGGCGCCGGCCGGGTGATCTGCGTCGGCGCGCCGGAGGAGCCGCGCCTCGCGCTCGCCCGCAAGTTCGGCGCCGAGGCCACCGTCGACATCACCAAGGTGACGACGCCCGAGGCCCGCATCGCCGCGGTGCGCGAGATCGTCGGCGGCTTCGGCGCCGACCTCGTCATGGATTGCTCGGGCCACCCGACCGCCGGGCCGGAGGGCATCGAGTTCCTGCGCGACGGCGGCACCTATGTCGAGATGGGCCAGTTCACCGATGCGGGGAAGATCGAGACCTCCTGGCATCGGATCTGCTCCAAGGACCTGAACGTGCTCGGCTCCTGGGCCTTCACCGGCAACGACCTGCCGCTCGGCGTCGACATGCTCTACCGCGCCCGGGACAAGTACCCGTGGCTCGAGATGCAGACGGTCTATCCGTTCACGCAGGAAGGCGTGTCGCAGGCTGTCGCCGACGCGATGGCGATGAGGACGGTGAAATCGACCATCGTGCCGTTCCCGGAACTCGTTGCCTGAGCCGATGGCGGGATCGGCGCGAAGGCGCTAGGCCGGAGGCTGTCGATTCGTCTGTCCGGAGCCCGCCCCCTTTGCGACCCGTGATCCTCGCCGCCCTGTTCCTCGCCTGCGCGCCGGCCCTGGCCCATGCGCAGGCGGGTCCCCAGCCCACCGGAACCTGGCTCACTCCCGGGGGTGATTCGCAGATTCGCATCGTCCGATGCGGCGCCGGCTATTGCGGCACCATCGCCAAGGTGCTGGCCGGCGAGACCAAGGACGTGAACAACCCGGATGCCGCCTTGCGCAGCCGCAGCCTCGTCGGCGTGGCGCTGAGCCGCGACATGCGGCCGTCCGGCGACGGCTGGGAGGGCTCGCTCTACAATTTCCGCGACGGCAAGACCTATTCGGGCAAGCTCGCCATGAAGGGGCCGAACGTGCTCGAACTGTCGGGCTGCGTGCTCGGCGGATTGATCTGCAAGAAGCAGTTGTGGACGCGGGTGGACTGACCGGCGCGGCGCAATCGAACCCTCCCCCTCTGCGGGGGAGGGATCCGGCGCAGCCTGCATCCCGCCTACAGCACCACCGCCCCCGCCCGGTTCGCCACCCGCATCTGCCACAGGCACAGGAGCGGCGTGACCACCAGCTCCATGCCGAGGGCCGCCAGCATGGTCAGCGACGGCACCCCGGTCAGCCACAGCCCGAGGAGCCGGGCGAGGCCGCCCAGCAGCACCACCATCGTCAGGAACCGGAACAGCGAGGCCTTGGTCTCGATCCCCGGGATGGTCGACCAGAACAGCAGGCCGATCCCGAGCAGCAGGCCCGACAGATAGCGGAAATGGCTGTCGGTCGAGACGTCGAAGGCGCCGCCGCCGAGGCCGGCCTGACCGAACAGCACGCCGTAGAGCCCGCCCAGCACCGGCACGAGCCCCGCCAGGGCTACCACGCGCTGAAGCGCCCGCCGTTCCGTCTCGAAGGTCATACTGCCTCGTTCCCTGGAAAAATTGCCCTGGCATTCCGCCCCGACAATCCGCCAGAGGGGGCCGGGTTCACCAATGGTGCAGCACTACCGCCTCGGCGAGGCATGCCGGCTTCTCGCCGCCCTCGATCTCCACCGTCACCCCGTAGGTGGTGCGCAGGCCCCGCGGCGGCACGTCGAGGCCGGAGGCCACCCGCACCCGGCCGCGCAGGCGCGCATTCACCACCACCGGCGCCGGGAAGCGCACCCGCTCGAGCCCGTAATTCAGGCTGAGGCGCAGGCCGTCGAGGCGGCGCACCCCGGAGATGAAGCGCGGCACCAGCGACAGGGTGAGGTAGCCGTGCGCCACCGTGGCGCCGTAGGGCGATTCGCGCGCGGCGCGCTCGGGGTCGACATGGATCCACTGGTGATCGCCGGTCGCCTCGGCGAAGCGGTCGATCATCGCCTGGTCGACGGTGATCCACTCGCCGAGGCCGATCTCCTGTCCGATCGCGGCCTTCAGGGCCTCCGGCCCGTCGAAGATGTGCATGCGTCTCCTCCCTTGCACCGCCACCTTAGGCCGGCGCTGCCGCGACGGCCACGCTCGATCGGGGATCGATACTCCGCGGGAGTGTTCTACTTAGACATGGAGAGTACCGGTCGAGGGAGCGTGAGCAGTGGGCCAGAAGAGCGTGCGGGTCGCGATCGCGGGCGTCGGCAACTGCGCCTCCTCCTTCGTGCAGGGCCTGACCTATTACCGCGAGGCCGGCCCCGGGGACGCGGTGCCAGGCCTGATGAGCCCCGATCTCGGCGGCTACCGGGTGGCCGACGTGAGCGTGGTGGCGGCCTTCGACGTGGCGGAGGCCAAGGTCGGCCGCGACCTCGCCGAGGCGATCCTGGCCGCGCCCAACAATACCGCCTGCTTCGCCGACGTGGCGCCGACGGGCGTCGCGGTGGAGCGCGGCCCGACCCTCGACGGGCTTGGCCGCTACCTCACGGCGATCGTGCCGGAATCGCCCGCGCGGCCGGTCGACGTCGCCGCGTCCCTGCGGCGCTCCGGTGCCGAGGTGCTGGTCTCCTACCTGCCGGTCGGCTCGCAAGCCGCCACCGAGTTCTACGCGGAAGCCGCGCTGGCGGCTGGCTGCGCCTTCGTCAACTGCATCCCGGTCTTCATCGCCTCGCATCCGGAATGGCGCCAGCGCTTCGCCGCGGCGGGGCTGCCGCTCATCGGCGACGACATCAAGAGCCAGGTCGGCGCCACCATCGTCCACCGGGCGCTGGCCCACCTGTTCCGCGAGCGCGGCGTGACGCTGGAGCGGACCTACCAGCTGAATTTCGGCGGCAACGCCGATTTCCGCAACATGCTGGAGCGCGAGCGACTCGAATCGAAGAAGATCTCGAAGACCCAATCGGTGCAGAGCCAGCTCGAAACGGCGCTGCCGCCGGACGACATCCACGTGGGACCCAGCGACTACGTGCCGTGGCTGAGCGACCGCAAATGGGCGCATATCCGGCTGGAAGGCACGGCGTTCGGCGGCGTGCCGCTGAACCTCGAACTGAAGCTGGAGGTGTGGGACTCGCCGAACTCGGCCGGCATCGTCATCGACGCGGTGCGCTGCGCGGCCCTGGCGCGGGACCGCGGCATCGCCGGGGCGCTGATCGGCCCCTCGGCCTGGCTGATGAAGTCGCCGCCGGAGCAGTTCACCGACGAGGAGGCGCATCGCCGGACGCTGGCCTTCGTGGCGGGCGAGGGGACGACCTAGACCCACATCCGTTCGTATCCCGTCGCCTTTCCCAGACGAGTGCAGCGTGAGCGGGAGGAGATCCGGGACCCAGCACAAGACGTCGCGAGGCGACTGCTCCTCTGCAGCGGCGCACCATACGGAGCCGCTTTGAGGCGAATCTGACGTCCAGATCCCGGATCTCCCTCCCCGTCGGTTCGGTCGTCCGGGAAGGGGCATTGCGGGAAACGGTCAAGCGGTGTCCAGCGGTTGATCCAACCGCCAGTCGATCGGCTCCAGCCCCTTCTCCTCCAGCCAGGCATTCGCCTGCCCGAACGGCCGGCTGCCGCGAAAATCCGCCCTGCGGTTGAGCGGCGAGGGGTGGCCGGCCTCCAGCACGAGGTGCTTGCTCGCGTCGATCAGCGCCGCCCGCTGGCGGGCCGGCGCCCCCCAGAGCAGGAAGGCCACCGCCGGGCGCTCGACCGAGACCGCCGACACCGCCTGGTCCGTCAGCGCCGACCAGCCGAGCTTCATGTGCGCGCCGGACTTGCCCGCCTCGACGGTCAGCGCCGCGTTCAGGAGCAGCACGCCCTGGCGCGCCCACGGGCTGAGGTCGCCGGATGTCGGCACGTCGGTGCCGGTCTCCTCCGCCATCTCGGCCAGGATCACCTTCAGCGAGGCCGGCAGCCGGCGCCCGCCGACATACGAGAAGGCGAGGCCGTGGGCGTCGCCCGGGGTCGGGTAGGGGTCCTGGCCGAGGATCACCGCCCGCACCGCGTCGAGCGGCGTCAGCGCGAGCGCGTTGAAGATGTTCTCCGGCGCCGGCAGCACCCGGGCGCCAGCCTCCCGGCGGGCATCGACCGCCGCCGCGACATGCTCGGCATTGCCGTCCTGGAAGAACGGCAGGGACAGCCACGGGGAGCCGGTGGCACGGAAGCGGGCGAGGGCGCCCGCCACGGAATCGTCTGTCGGCATCGGGCCTCAGTGTCAGTGGATCGTCAGTCGCCCCGTCGCGATGGTCAGAGGCGCGTGGGCGCGGATGTAGGACATCACCACGTTGGCGACGAGCGTGCCGTCGGTCGCGCCGACCACGGTCTTGCCGTCGGCCAGCATCCCGTAATCGTTGCCGCCGGCGAGCATGAAGTTGTTGGCCGCCACGCTGTAGGTGCGGCCCAGATCGAGGGGGGCGTCGCCGACGCGGACCGAGGCGACCCGCTTGCCGACCGGCGCAGCCGCATCGACCGTGACGGTGATCCCCGACACCTGCGGGAAGCGGCCGGCGGAGCGGCCGAGCTCGGAAAACCCGTTCTCCAGGGCGGCCAGCACCTGGGCGCCGGTGACCTTCACCAGCACCGAGGTGTTGCCGAAGGGCAGTTCGGTCAGCACGTCGCGGCGGGTCAGGTCGCTGTCGGCCGGATAGGTCCGGTTGCCGCGGATGCCGCCGCCGTTCATCAGGCCGATCTCGGCCCCGGCGGCATGGCGCAGGGCGTCGGCGACGAGGTCGCCGAAGGCGGCCTCGCCCCGGCGTACCGTCTCGATGCGGGTGTCGAGGGCGTTGGTCACCCGGCCGAGCGGCACGTCGAGCTCGCGGGCAAGCTCCGCCTCCTGGCGCTGCACCACCGTCAGCACCTCCGGGTCGGGCTCGATCTCGGCGGTGTCATGGATGCGGAAGGCGGCGGTCCAGGTCAGGCCTGCGCCGCTGCCCTCCGCCTTCACGTCGATGGCGGTGACGTATTCGGCATCGTGGCCCGATTCGGCGAAGACCGTGCGGCCGTCGTAGCGCAGAGCCAGGTCGTGGTCGTGGCCGGACAGCACGATGTCGGCGTGGCGGCTCGCCACCAGGGCGTCGTCGGTCGCCCGGTCGGTGTGGGTGACGACCAGCACCATCTCGGCGCCGGCCGCCCGCAACGCCGCCGCCTCGCGGGCGAGCGTCGCGACCGCGGGGCCGAAGCTCCAATCCCCCGATTGCGACTTCGCCGGGGTCTCGGGCAGCGCGAGGCCGACCACGCCGAGCCTGATCCCGCCGATGGTCAGGATCGTGGAGTCGCTCGTCCCCGGGACCGGCGTGCCGTCGACCCGGCGCAGGTTGGCGGCGAAGACCGGGAAGGTCGCGGCCCGCATCCGCTCCAGGTAGACCGCCTGGCCGAAATCGAACTCGTGGTTGCCCGGCACGAACACGTCGGGCTTGATCAGGTTGGTGAGCTCGATGATGTGCCGGCCCTTGTCGATCCCCGACATCAGCGAGGGCGAGAGCGTGTCGCCGGCATGGCAGACCAGGACCGGGCGGCCTTTCGCCCGCTCCGCCTTGACCACCGCCGCGAGCTTCGGAAAGCCGCCGCGGCCGTCGACCGCCCCCATCCGGTAGATGTCGTTGACGAGGACGAGCGTGAAGTCGACGTCCGGTCCCCGCGCGGCGGCCGGCCCGCCGGCGAATCCCGCAAGGCCGGCCCCGAGGCCGAGGGCGAGGGTCTGGCGGCGGCTGGGCGAGGTCATGCGGGGCTCCAAGCGGGCTGAGGATGCCCGCGACGGGTATGTCTCACGGTGATCTTGACCGTTGGATGTCGCCCGCGCACCGCGGTGCAGCGTCACGACGCGTTGGTTCGGGCGATCGTTGCGCTATGTAATCCGCGACCCGACGCGAAGACAGACGGGCCCGGCGCGCCATTCTCCGGGCCCCCAGAAGAGCAGACCGCACGACCATGAACGAGGTGACCCCGAACGCCGCGCTCGCCCGCGGCGCCACCCCCGTCGCCCAGGCTACCGCAGGGCAAGCGGGCGCTCTCCCGGCCGGCCACCCGGCCGTGCGCTGGGGCCGGGTCGGTGTGCTCCTGATGAATCTCGGCACCCCCGAGGGCACGAGCTACTGGCCGATGCGCCGCTACCTCAAGGAGTTCCTGTCCGACCGGCGGGTGATCGAGGTGCCGCGCGCGATCTGGTGGCCGCTCCTCAACCTCGTCATCCTGACCAAGCGCCCAGGCCCGAAGGGGCGCGACTACGCCTCGGTCTGGAACACCGAGAGGGACGAGGGCCCGCTCAAGACCATCACCCGCGGCCAGGCCGAGAAGCTGCAGGCGGCGATGGGGGACAAGGTCGTGGTGGATTGGGCGATGCGCTACGGCAAGCCCGAGGTGGACCAGCGCATCCAGGCCCTGCTCGACCAGGGCTGCGACCGCATCCTGCTGGTGCCGCTCTACCCGCAATACGCCGCCGCGACCTCGGCCACCGCCTGCGACCAGGCGTTCCGCGCGCTGATGAAGATGCGCTGGCAGCCGACCGTGCGGGTGTCGCCGCCCTACCACGACGACCCGGTCTACATCGAGGCGGTGGCGAGCGCGATCCGCCGCGACCTCGCCGCCCTCGACTTCGAGCCCGAGGTGATCCTGACCTCGTTCCACGGCGTGCCGAAATCGTACCTGATGAAGGGCGATCCCTATCACTGCCAGTGCGTGAAGACCGGCCGCCTGATCCGCGAGGCGCTCGGCTACTCGCCGGAGCGGATGCGGACGACCTTCCAGTCGCGCTTCGGCAACGAGGAATGGCTGAAGCCCTATACCGACGAGACCGTGAAGGAGCTGGCGGCGCAAGGCGTGAAGCGCCTCGCCATCGTGGCGCCGGGCTTCACCGCCGACTGCCTCGAGACGCTCGAAGAACTCGACGGCGAGAACCGGCACTATTTCGAGGAGGGCGGCGGCACCCATTTCGCCTACCTGCCGTGCCTCAACGATGGCCCGGAGGGCATGCAGGTGATCGAGCACGTCGTCGCCCGCGAGCTGAAGGGCTGGATCGACTGAGCGGTGGACGGGCCGCCGCCTCCGTCGCGGCGGCCCTGCGCTCGGGATAAGCTCGGGCATGACCACGACCTTCCTCCTGGGTAGCCTGCCGACCCCGATCGGCACGATGCTGCTGGTCTTCGACGAGGACGCCGCCTTGCGCGCCCTCGACTGGTCGGACCACGAGGCGCGGATGCGGCGCCTGCTGCGGCTGCATTACGGCACCGCCTTCGCCCTGAACGAGGTTGCCCCGCCGCCCGCGCTCGCCGCGCCGATCGCGGCCTATTTCGCCGGCGATCTCCGGGCGATCGATGGGCTGTCGGTACGCACCAACGGCACCGTCTTCCAGCGCGAGGTCTGGGCTGCGCTCCGGGCCATCCCGGCCGGCACCACCGTGAGCTACGGCGCCCTGGCGCAGCGGCTGGGCCGCGACAAGGCGGTGCGGGCGGTCGGGCTCGCCAACGGCGCCAACCCCGTCGGCCTCGTGGTGCCGTGCCACCGGGTGATCGGGGCCAATGACAGCCTCACCGGCTATGGCGGCGGGCTTCACCGCAAGCAGTGGCTCCTGGCGCATGAGGGCGTGACGCTCGGGGGGCGGCAGGGGAGGCTGGATCTGGGGTGAGGCGGATTCATCCTCGACGTGCCGCGCGACAGATGTGCCGTCTCCCTAAACTCTGATCGACTCGCACAGGATGAGGTTGCGGGTGGGGGCGGGTCTCGCCGGGCGGTCCATCCGGCTCGATGTCGCCCGCGAAGAGGGCTGGCGGCACCTCGCGGACCTCGTCCCGACCGCGGACGGCGTGGTGAACAAGGCCGGCCTCACCGGCGTCGAGACCGGGCCGGTCGCTCACCGACCCCGACCATGCGAGCCTGGCGGATTGGCAGGCGGTCCACCGGCTCGATCGTCAACTGCCGGGGGAGGGGTCCGGGCGCGAGGCGCGGATGGCGGCCCTGGTGGCGGATACCCCAGTCAAGCGCTGCGGGACGCCGAACGAGGCCGCGTCCATGACCGGGGCGGAACTCGGCCGGGGTGGCGACCTGCCGGCGGGCTCGGCGGCGACCCCCGACCGATCAACTCTGTCCGACGAGATCGTCTCGTCCGTGAGGTCATCGAGACCGAAGGACCGGAGAGTGATTCGCGCCGGCCCGCGCCCAACGGAAAAGGGGCCGCCTTGCGGCGACCCCCTTCCGTCTCTCGGGACTGAGTGACCTGGACTTAGAAGTCCATGCCGCCCATGCCGCCGCCCGGCATCGCCGGAGCCGCGGACTCCTTCTTCGGAGCGTCGGCGACCATCGCCTCGGTCGTCACGAGCAGGCCGGCCACCGAGGCGGCGTCCTGCAGCGCGGTGCGCACGACCTTGGCCGGGTCGACGATGCCGGCCTGGATCATGTCGACGTACTCTTCGGTCTGGGCGTTGAAGCCGTAGGTCTCCGAGTCGCCCTTGTCGCCGATCTTGCCGACCACGATCGAGCCCTCGACGCCGGCATTGCTGGCGATCTGGCGGATCGGGGCCTCAAGGGCCTTCAGGACGATCTTGATGCCGGCCTGGACGTCGGCGTTGTCGCTCGACAGGGCCGCCACGGCCTTCTTGGCGCGCAGGAGCGCGGTGCCGCCGCCGGGAACGATGCCTTCCTCGACCGCCGCGCGGGTGGCGTGGAGGGCGTCGTCGACGCGGTCCTTCTTCTCCTTGACCTCGACCTCGGTCGCGCCGCCGACGCGGATCACCGCGACGCCGCCCGCGAGCTTGGCCAGACGCTCCTGGAGCTTCTCGCGGTCGTAGTCCGAGGTGGTCTCCTCGATCTGCGCCTTGATCTGCTGGACGCGGGCCTCGATGTCCGACTTCTCGCCGGCGCCGTCGATGATCGTGGTGTTCTCCTTCTCGATGCGGATCCGCTTGGCGCGGCCGAGCATCGGGAGGGTCACGTTCTCGAGCTTGATGCCGAGGTCCTCGGCGATCATCTGACCGGAGGTCAGGATCGCGATGTCCTCGAGCATGGCCTTGCGGCGGTCACCGAAGCCCGGCGCCTTCACGGCCGCGACCTTCAGGCCGCCGCGCAGCTTGTTGACCACCAGGGTGGCCAGGGCCTCGCCCTCGATGTCCTCGGCGACGATGACCAGCGGCTTGCCGGTCTGGACGACGGCCTCGAGCACCGGCAGCATCGCCTGGAGCGACGACAGCTTCTTCTCGTGGATGAGGATGTAGGGGTCCTCAAGCTCGGCGATCATCTTCTCCGCATTCGTGATGAAGTACGGGGAGAGGTAGCCGCGGTCGAACTGCATGCCCTCGACGACGTCGAGCTCGGTCTCGGCGGTCTTCGCCTCCTCGACCGTGATCACGCCCTCGTTGCCGACCTTCTGCATGGCATGGGCGATCATCTCGCCGATGTCCTTGTCGCCGTTGGCCGAGATCGTGCCGACCTGGGCGATCTCCTCCGAGGCCGACACCTTCTTGGCGCGGCTCTGGATGTCCTTCACGGCAGCCTGAGTGGCGAGGTCGATGCCGCGCTTCAGGTCCATCGGGTTCATGCCGGCGGCGACGTACTTGGCGCCCTCGCGGACGATCGCCTGGGCCAGCACGGTGGCGGTGGTGGTGCCGTCACCCGCGATGTCGTTGGTCTTCGAGGCCACTTCGCGCACCATCTGGGCGCCCATGTTCTCGAACTTGTCGGCGAGCTCGATCTCCTTGGCGACGGTCACGCCGTCCTTGGTGATCCGCGGGGCGCCGAAGCTCTTCTCGATCACGACGTTGCGGCCCTTCGGGCCGAGCGTGACCTTCACCGCATCCGCCAGGATGTCGACGCCGCGCAGCATCTTCTCGCGGGCGTCGGAGGCGAAACGAACGTCTTTCGCTGCCATGGTGATTCCTCTTTCGTGAATCGGTGTTGCGGGGCAAACCCTCCGGCGTCAGCTCCCGGTATGGGGCGCCGCCGTCAGGCTTCAGGACTGATCAGGGGGTGACGATTTACGCCAGCACGCCCATGATGTCGGACTCCTTCATGATGAGGAGGTCCTTGCCGTCGATCTTGACCTCGGTGCCCGACCACTTGCCGAACAGGACGCGGTCGCCGGCCTTGACGTCGAGGGGGTTCAGCTTGCCGGACTCGTCGCGGGCGCCGGGGCCGACGGCGACGATCTCGCCCTCTTGCGGCTTCTCCTTGGCGGTGTCCGGGATGATGATGCCGCCCTTGGTCTTCTCCTCGCTCTCGATGCGACGGACGACGACACGGTCGTGCAGCGGACGGAATTGCATGTGCTGCCCTCTTGCTTCGCAGAACGCATTGCGGTTGGTGCTGGCGCCGAAGCCGCCTTCCAACCCGGGCATTAGCACTCTCGTGAGGTGAGTGCTAAGGCTGGCGAGGAGATAATCGGGCCGCGCGGACGAGTCAAGGCGCTGGCCTGTGGCAAACGGGAAACAATCCAGGCCGAGCCGGCAGAGGCTCGAGGGGGCCTCACGGTCATGATCACACTGCACGGCGCCGAGGGCGTCGTCGCCGAGGGGCAGGCCTGCGCGGCGCTCCCGGCCCACGGCACCTGGCTCGACCTCGACGATCCGAGCGAGGCCGAGACGGCGCTCGCCGAGGCGGTCACCGGCCTCGCCGTCCCGTCGCGAGCGGCCCTGAGCGAGGTGCAGAATTCCCGCCGGCTCAACCGGCGCCGGGACGCGTTCTACCTCAGCACCCCGATGGTGGCGTTCCGCGACGACGACCTGACGTTGCGCCCGCTCGGCTTCGTGCTGACGCCGGAGCGTCTCCTGACCATCCGGTTCCAGCCCCTCGCCGCCTTCGACACCGTCAAGGCGCGGCAGGCCGAACGCGACGGGCCGGCCTCCAGCGTCGAGACCTTCCTGGCGCTCATCGAGGAGCTGGTCGACCGCATGGCCGACACCCTGGAGACGACGAGCGACGAGCTCGATTCGCTCTCGACCCGGATCTTCACCTTCGACACCAGCGCCAACGGCAAGGCGCGCCGCGACGCCGCCGCCCCCAAGCGCCGCGACCTCGCCTTGCGGCGCCTGCTGCGCGCCATCGGCCGGCGCGGCAAGGCCCTGGCGAAGCTGCGCGCCTCGCTGCTCGGCCTCGGCCGCATCCTGCCCTACGTCGCCGGCGAGGCCGAGGGCTGGCTGAAGCCCGAGGAGAAGGCCCGCTTCGAGAGCCTGCGCCTCGACGTCTCCTCCCTCGACGAGTTCGAGACCCGGCTCTCCGAGACCGTGCAGTTCCTCCTCGACGCCACCCTCGGCCTGATCAACATGGAGCAGAACAACACCTTCCGGGTCCTCACCGTGGTCTCGGTGGTCGGCATCCCGCCGACCCTGATGGCGTCGGTCTACGGCATGAACTTCAAGCACATGCCGGAGCTGGACTGGGCCTGGGGGTATCCCTACGGCCTGGCGGTGATCGTCGCGAGCGCGCTGGTGCCGGCGGTGTACTTCAAGCTGAAGGGGTGGTTCTAAGGATTTTTCTAGTCGGCGGTCGTCAGCCGGTCAGCATCCATCTCGATATGTTCAGGGTCGTCCCGGGGCCGCGAAGCGGAGCGCGGGATCCAGAGCCGTCGGTCATTCGGCGAGAGGCAAACAGCGTTCCGCTTCGTCCTGCATCATCTGCGCGTCGGAATTCCGGGCGCCGCTCAGCGGCCCGGGAATGACCAAGAGGGTCGTCGTTTCTTTGGTTGGCCTCAATGCCCCGAGCCTCACCGCCGCGCCGCCAGCGCCGACCCGGCGAGGATCAGCCCCGCGCCGGCCAGCGTCGCCACCCCCGGCACCTCCCCGAAAGCGACGTAGCCGAGGCCGATCGCCCACAGGAGCGCGGTGTATTCCATCGCAGCCAGCCGCGACGCCTCGGCCTTCGCATAGGCGCGGCTGAGCACCAGGTGGCCGGCGACCCCGAGCACGCCGACGAGGACGAGGAGCGCCCAGTCCGGCGCCGCGACCGGGGTCCAGGTCCAGGCCGCGGGGGCGGCCAGCATCGCGGCGGGTCCGGCATTCTGGATCGCCACGATGGTGACCACCGGGTCGTGGCGGGCGCGGGCGCGCAGCAGCACCATCGACAGGGCGTAGGTCAGCGCCGAGGCCAGGATGGCGGCGATGCCCCAGGCCGAGCCTGCCGCCCGCGGCGCCTCGGTTCCGACCTGCCCCGCGACCACGATCCCGACGCCGAGGAAGCCGACCGCCAGCCCGGCCCAGACCGGCGGGCGCACCCGCTCGCGCAGGAGCAGGGCGGCGAACAGCGCGATGAAGATCGGGCTCAGGAACGAGAGCGCCAGCGCCTCGGCGAGCGGCAGCACCGACAGGCCGTGGAAGAAGCAGAGCGCGGTTCCCACCACCAGCACCGCCCTGAGGCCGTTCGTGCGCCAGGTCTCGGCGGAGGGCCAGCCGGGACGCAAGGCCCCGAGCACGGCCAGCATCACGACCGTGCCGACGAGGTAGCGCGCGAAGGCGATGCCGGTGACGCCGTAGCGGTCGGACAGGCCCTTGATGGTGGCGTCCATCAGGGAGAGGAGCCCGATGCCGAGGGCGGCAAGCAGGATCGCGGAGGCGGGGGAGGTGGGGCGGGGGTGCATGGGGCGGGGGTGCATGGGGCAGGCGGATGGCCCGCCCGCGCCCGTGGCGCAAGGCCCGATGCACCATGCCGCTTAGGCGTTTCCTAAGGGGTCGGACCCATCCTGGCGCCCGATCCGCGAGAGGCGGCCAGGGAGTCGGTCATGAAGGTCATCCTCGTCGCCGACCACGCCTACATCAATGGCGGGCAGGCCAAGGTTTCGCTGGAGAGCGCGATCGGGCTCGCCCGCCGCGGCCACGAGGTCGTGCTGTTCGCCGCCGTCGGGCCGGCCGATCCGCGCCTGGCGGAAGCCGGCGTGCGGGTCGTGCTCCTCGGCCAGACCGACGTGACGCAGGCGCGCTCTCTCGCCCGGTTCGGGGTGCAGTGGCTGTGGAACGCCGCCGCCGCCGCGCAGCTGCGCGACCTCATCGCCGCCTCCGACCCGCGCGACACGGTGGTGCACGTCCATGCCTGGGCGAAGGCCCTGTCGCCCTCGATCGGGCCGGTCCTGCGGGGGAGCGCCGCGCCGGTGGTCTATACCGCGCACGAATACTATCTCGCCTGCCCGAATGGCGGCTTCTACGATTACCCCGTCGCCGCGGCCTGCCACCGGGTCCCGAACGGGCCGGCCTGCCTGACCCACAATTGCGATTCGCGCACCTATCCGCGCAAGCTGATGCGGGTCGCCCGCCACGCCCTGATGCGCCGCACCGGCCTCGTCGAGGGCATCGACGCGATGATCACCATCAGCCGGCTCCAGCGCGATGCCCTCGCACCCTATCTGCCGGCGAGGATGCGCTTCTACGACGTGCCGAACCCGGTCGATGCCGCGCCGCTCGGCCACAGGGCGGGGGCGCCCGGCGACTTCGTCTTCGTCGGCCGCCTCTCGCCCGAGAAGGGACCGGGTTTGTTCGGCGACGCGGCGCGGCTCGCCGGGGCGCGGGCGGTCTTCGCCGGCGACGGGCCGATGCGGGCGGAGCTGGAGGCGCGCTTCCCCGAGGCCTCCTTCCTCGGCTGGCAGAGCCCGGATCAGGTCAAGGCGGTGCTGCGCGCCGCCCGCGCCCTGGTCTTCCCGTCGGTCTGGTACGAGGGCCAGCCCCTGACGGTGCTCGAATCGCTGGCCCTCGGGACGCCGGTCCTCGTCAGCGACGTCTGCGCCGGCCGCGAGGCGGTGCGTCACGGCGAGAGCGGCTTGTGGTTCCGCTCCAACGACCCCCGGTCGCTGGCCGACGCCATGGCGCATCTCGCCAACGACGCGACGGCGATGCGGATGGGGCGGGCCGCCTACGACCTGTTCTGGGCCGACCCCCTGACCATGGATCGGCACCTCGACGGGCTGGAGCGGGTATACCGGGACGTCTCGGGGCAGGGGGAGCAGGCGCGGCCGCTGGCGCGGGTCGGCTGATTCCCTCGTCCGCCGCCGCGTCATCGTCACGACGGCGGTCTTGCACGCGCGTGAACCACCCCGGACACGACGGGTCCGGCTCTTCGCTTCGAACGGGCACCCCCTGAAATGGCGGTCATCGCGGCCTTCGTGGTCAATGCGGCCCTCAACCTCGCCCTCGGCCTGCTCATCGCCCAGGTCCTGGGTCCGGCGGATTTCGGCCGCTTCGCCCTCGGCACCGCCGGGGCGGTGGCGCTCAACACCCTGGTGTTCGAGTGGCTGCGCCTCTCCGCCACCCGGTTCTATTCCGAGCGCGTCCGGCACGCGGAGCCGTGGATCCGCGGGATGCTCGACCGCGCCTACCTCGCGACCGCCCTGGGGCTCGTCGGCGCCGCCATCCTGGCCTTGGCCGGCCGGTCGCGTCTCGGCGACCCGGCCCTCCTCGCCGCGGCGGCCGCGGCGGCGGCGATCGGCCTCGGCCTGTTCGACTACGCGGCGGCGCTCGCCCGGGCGCGCTTCGATGGCGGGCTCTACCTGCGCCTCGTCCTGATCAAGAACGGCCTGACCCTGCCGCTGATGGTCGGCACCGCCCTGGCGACGAAGGACGCCGCCGCCGTCATGCTGGCCGGCGGCCTGAGCCAGTTCCTCGCCGCGGCCCTCGTCCGGCGCGCCTTCGCGGATCCGCCGATCGCGCACGACACCGCCCGCCGCCGCGACTCCCTGCGATTGTTCATGGGCTACGGCCTGCCGATCGTCGCCGCCAACCTCGTCTACCAGCTGATGCCCTTCGCCAACCGCTGGGCGATCGCCGCCGGGGCGGGCTTCGCCGAGGCCGGCTACTTCTCGCTCGCCGCCGATATCGGCGGGCGGATCTTCAGCACGCTGGGCGCCGCCCTCGATCTTCTGCTGTTCCAGATCGCGGTGCTGGCCGCCGAGACCCACGGCCACGAGGCCGGGGAGGAGCAGGTCGCCCGCAACGGTGCGGTGGTGCTGGCCCTGATCCTGCCGAGCGCCGCCGGATTCTGGGCCGTGGCTCCGGCGCTCGAGGCGATCGCGGTGCCGGAGGCCTATCGCGGCCATTTCGTGCACTACACGCTGCTGCTGCTGCCGGGCCTCGTCGCCCTGGCGCTGATGAACTTCGCCCTCAACCCGATCTTCCAGATCCGCCGCCGCACCTCCCCGCTGATCGCCGCCGGGGTGATCGGGGCGCTCGTCAACCTCGTCGCGGCGCTGGCCCTCGCCGGCTCCTTCGGTCCCTCGGGCATCGCGGCGGCGCAGTCGCTGGGCTTCCTCGCCGCCCTGCTGTTCCTCGCCTGGCGCGCGCTCACCGGGCCGCAGCGCCTGCGGCTGCCGTGGCGCGACCTGACCGCCGTGGCGCTCGCCACGGCGGTGATGACCGCGGCGGTCCTGCCCCTGCGCGGGCTCGACCCCTGGCTCGCGCTGCCGGCCTGCATGGCGGCCGGCGGACTCGTCTACGGCGCGCTGGTCTGGTGGTTCGATATCGCGGGCTTGCGGAGCGCGGTGATGGCGCGGTTCGGGCGGGGCGTTCCGGCGGCGCAGGGACGTGCGGCATCACCCTGACCTGACGCCGCCGCTCCCGCTTGCAACCGGCCGCGGATGCCCGCAAAGATCCGCGCCCGATCCCCGCGCATCCGGCGCGGCCTTATCCCGGCGAGCGAGCCCCCGATGAGCATCTACCAGCCCCGGAGCGAGGCGGAGGCCGCCGGCCTGATCGGCGAGGCGGCGGCGCGGGGCGAACGGCTGCGGCTCGTCGGCGGCGGCACCCGGGCCGGGATCGGCCGCCCCGCGCAGGACGAGGCGACCCTGTCGGCGGCGGGGCTCACCGGCATCACCCTGTACGAGCCGGCCGAGCTCGTCATCGCGGCCCGGGCCGGCACGCCGCTCGCAGAGGTCGAGGCGCGGCTCGCCGAGGGCGGCCAGATGCTGCCCTTCGAGCCGATGGACCACCGCGCCCTCATGGGCTCCACCGGCGCGCCGACCATCGGGGCGGTCGCCGCCGGCAACGTCTCGGGGCCGCGGCGCATCGCCGGCGGGGCCGCCCGCGACAGCCTGATCGGCGTGCGCTTCGTCAACGGGCGGGGCGAGACGGTGAAGTCCGGCGGCCGGGTGATGAAGAACGTCACCGGCCTCGACCTCGTGAAGCTGATGGCCGGGTCCTGGGGCACGCTGGGCTTCCTCACCGAGGTCACCTTCAAGGTGCTGCCGGTGCCGGAGCGGACCGCGACCCTGGTGCTGGCCGGCCTCGACGAGGCCCGCGCCGTCGAGGCGATGAGCCTGGCGCTGGGCTCGCCGTTCGAGATCACCGGCGCCGCCCACCTGCCGGAGGGGATCGACGGCCCCGCCCGCACGCTCCTGCGCATCGAGGGCTTCACGGCCTCGGTCGATTACCGCCTGGGCGAGCTGACCCGGCTGCTGCGCCGCTTCGGCAAGCCCGAGATCCAGGAGGGTGAGACCGCGGGCAAGCTCTGGCTCTCGGTCCGCGACGTCCTGCCCTTCGCCGGCAGCGACGAGGCGGTGTGGCGTCTCTCGACCGCGCCGGGCCGCGGCCCGGCCGTGACCGCGGCGATCGCTGCCGCCCGGCCGGCGCGCTGGTTCTACGATTGGGGCGGCGGCCTCGTCTGGCTCGCCACCCCGGCGACCGGCGATGCGGGCGCGCAGGCCGTGCGGGCGGCCGTCGCCGGCGGCGGCCATGCCACCCTGGTGCGCGCCCCGGATTCCGTGCGGGCGGCGGTGCCGGTCTTCGAGCCCCTGTCCGAGCCGCTGATGCGGATCACCGCCGGCCTCAAGGCGGCGCACGATCCTGCCGGCCTGTTCAACCCGGGGCGGATGTACGCCGGCATCTGATCACCGCAACCGTCTGGGAGACAAGACCGTGAGCGTCATCTCGCATGTCTGCGTCGGCACGGCCGATCTCGCGCGCGCCGTCGCCTTCTACGCCCCGATCTTCGAGGAACTCGGCCTGCGGCTCCGCTTCCACGAACCGGAGAACGGCTGGGCCGGCTGGATGCCGCGGGACGCCGACCGGCCGCTGCTGATCGTCGGGCGGCCGTGGAACGGGCAGGCGCCCCACCCGGGCAACGGGCCGATGACGGCGCTGACCGCCCGGTCGCGGGCGAGCGTCGACCGCTGCCATGCGCTGGCGCTTGCGGCCGGCGGCACCTGCGAGGGTCCTCCCGGCTTACGGCCGCACTATCATCCTGACTATTACGGCGCCTATGTCCGTGATCCCGACGGCAACAAGCTCTGCGTGGTGTGTCATGAAGCCGAAGGCGATGCCTGAGAGACCGGCCGGGTTCCCGGCGTGACGCCCTCCGAGCGCTCCCCCGCGGTGTTCCGTCTCGCCCACCTCACCGATCCGCATGTCGGCCCGCTGCCGCGCCCGCGCCTGCGCCAGCTGATGAGCAAGCGCGCCACCGGCTGGGTCAACTGGAGCCGCGGCCGCAAGCTCACTCACGACATGGAGATCCTGGCCGCCCTGGTGGCCGATCTGCGCGCCGCAAGCCCCGATCACATCGCCTGCACGGGCGATCTCTGCAACATCGGCCTGCCGAGCGAGTGGGAGACCGCCCGCGTCTTCATGGAGGGACTCGGCGAGCCCGGCTTCGTCAGCTTCGTGCCCGGCAACCACGACGCCTACGTGCGCGGCTCGCTCAAAGGTCTGCTCGACGCGGTCGGCCCCTGGACCCGGGACGATGCCGGGCGCGACAAGGCGTTTCCCTACCTGCGCCGCCGGGGACCGCTCGCCCTCGTCGGGCTGTCCTCGGCGATCCCGACCGCGCCCTTCGTGGCGACGGGTCGGCTCGGCTCCGACCAGATCCGCGCCGCCGAGCAGATGCTGAAGGACCTCGCCGCCGAGCCCGAGCGGCCGTGCCGGGTGGTGATGATCCACCATCCGCCGCATGTCGGCGGCGCCAAGGCCGGGCGCCATCTCACCGACGCCCACGCCTTCGAGGCGATGATCGGCCGCGTCGGCGCCGACCTCGTGCTGCATGGCCACAACCATGTCGGCTCGGTCGCCTTCCTGATGGCGCCGGGTGGACGGCGGGTGCCGGTGATCGGCGCGCCCTCGGCCTCGGCCCGCGGCGGCGCGCTCAAGCACTGCGCCGGCTACCACCTCTACGAGATCGAACGCACCGCCACCGGCTACGCGCTCACCGCCACCCTGCGCGGCCTGCTGCCGGAGGGGGGATTGGGCGATCTCGGCACCCTGACGCTCAAGGCGTGAGATTGCCGGCGCAAGATCCCCGGCCTGGTCCCTAAGGTCTAACCCGCGCCGCAACATTTCAGGCGAGCGGACGTTCACCCGCCGACGCGCCGCCCCGCTGGGGCGCGCCGATGGTGCGGCAGGGGAGGCGGCTCGGCCGCCCGCGGCGGGGCTTCGCGTCCCCGGCCCCGAGGAGCGAGGTCACGCGGATGGCGGACGAAGCAGGCGACGTGAGGGCGCAGGTCGCGAACGCGCGCGCCGAGGATGTCGGCCGGGGCGTCGCCCGGGTCGGCGCGGCGGTTCTCCAGGGCCTCGGCCTGCAGGAGGGCCAGCCGATCGAGATCATCGGCAAGCGCCACACCACGGCGCTCGCCATCGCGCTCGGCCAGGAGGACGAGGGTCTCAGCATCATCCGCCTCGACGGTCTCCAGCGCGTCAATGCCGGCGTCGGCTCCGGCGACCACGTCGAGATCCGCAAGGCCGAGGTGCGGCCGGCGACCCGGGTGGTGCTGGCCCCGGCCCAGAAGAACCTGCGCCTGCAAGGCTCCGGCGAGGCCCTGCGCCGCACCTTCTACCGCCGGCCGCTCGTGTCGGGCGACGTGATCTCGACCTCGGTGCCCTCGCGCTTTGCCCGCGATCAGGTGCCGGAGGAGCTGCGCCAGATGTTCAGCCTGCCGGCCTACGGGTTGCAGGAAATCCGCCTCGTCGTGGTCTCGACGCAGCCGGCCCGCGGCATCGTCCAGGTCACCGCCGAGACCGAGGTCGAGCTGCGCCCGCTCTACGAGGAGCCGAAGGAGGTCCGCCGCGCCGACGTCACCTACGACGACATCGGGGGGCTGGGCACGACCGTCGACCAGGTGCGGGAGATGGTCGAGCTCCCCTTGCGCCACCCCGAGCTGTTCCAGCGCCTCGGCATCGACCCGCCGAAGGGCGTGCTGCTCTACGGGCCTCCCGGCACCGGCAAGACCCTGCTGGCCCGGGCGGTCGCCAACGAGACCGAGGCGCAGTTCTTCCACATCGCCGGCCCCGAGATCATGGGCAGCCAGTACGGCGAGTCCGAGCAGCGCCTTCGCCAGATCTTCTCCGAGGCGCAGCGCAACGCCCCGGCGATCATCTTCATCGACGAGATCGACTCGATCGCCCCGAAGCGCGAGGAGGTCCGCGGCGAGGTCGAGCGGCGCATCGTCGCGCAATTGCTGACCCTGATGGACGGGCTCGAGCCGCGCCAGAACATCGTGGTGATCGGCGCCACCAACCGGCGCGACGCGATCGACGAGGCCCTGCGCCGGCCCGGCCGCTTCGACCGCGAGATCATCATCGGCGTGCCCGACGAGCCCGGCCGGCGCGAGGTGCTGACCATCCACACCCGCGGCATGCCGCTCGGCGACAATGTCGACCTCGACGAGATCGCCCGCACCACCTACGGCTTCGTCGGCGCCGACCTCTCGGCGCTGGCCCGCGAGGCAGCGATGGACGCGCTCCGCCGCGTGCTGCCGCAGATCAACCTCAAGGAGGGGATCCCGCCCGAGATCCTGGAGGCGCTCCAGGTCTGCCGCGAGGACTTTTTGAACGCCTTGAAGCGGGTGCAGCCCTCGGCGCTGCGCGAGATCATGATCCAGGTCCCGAACGTCACCTGGGACGATATCGGGGGCCTCGGCGAGGTGCAGACCAAGCTGCGGGAGGGCGTCGAGCTGCCCTTGCGCAACCCGGAGGCGTTCCGCCGCATCGGCATCCGCCCGGCCAAGGGCTTCCTGCTGTTCGGGCCGCCCGGCACCGGCAAGACCCTGCTCGCCAAGGCGGTGGCGCGGGAGGCGCAGGCCAATTTCGTCGCCACCAAGTCCTCCGACCTGCTCTCGAAATGGTACGGCGAATCCGAGCAGCAGGTCTCGCGCCTGTTCGCCCGCGCCCGCCAGGTCGCCCCGACGGTGATCTTCATCGACGAGATCGATTCGCTCGCTCCCGTCCGCGGCGGCGGCCTCGGCGAGCCGGCCGTGACCGAGCGGGTGGTCAACACCATCCTCGCCGAGATGGACGGGCTGGAGGAGCTGCAGGGCGTGGTGGTGGTGGCCGCCACCAACCGGCCGAACCTCGTCGATCCGGCGTTGCTGCGCCCCGGCCGGTTCGACGAACTGGTCTACGTGCCGGTGCCGACCATCGCGGGGCGCCGCCACATCCTGGGCATCCACACCCGGTCGATGCCGCTTGCCGACGACGTCGACCTCGATGCGCTGGCCGAGCGCACGACCCGCTTCACCGGCGCCGATCTCGAGGATCTGACGCGTCGCGCCGGCCTGATGTCCCTGCGCGAGAACCTGGCGAGCGAGCGGGTGACGCAGGCCCATTTCGACGCGGCCCTGCACGAGACCCGGGCTTCGGTGACGCCCGAGATGGAGCAGGATTACGAGACCATGCTGCGGACCCTCAAGCAGGAGGGGCCGCAGCGCCAGCCGATCGGTTTCATGCCGCTCCGGCACGCCGCGGAATAGTCCGGTTCGTCGCCGGGCGGCCTGTGGCGCGAAAGCACCATGGGCTGCCCCGCGATTGTTTCCGCCCTGTTTTCGCCACAGCCCGGCGGCCAACCCGTTCGACGTTTCTTCGAACGGGAGGGGATGATGACCCGTCTGACCGCGCCGCGGCGCCTGCTGAAGCCGCTCCTGACGGCCGCGACCCTGCTGACCCTGGCAGCGCCGGCCCAGGCCCTCGGCCTGCTCGACCGCGGGCCGATCGCCGACTTCCTGACGGTGTTCCGCCAGCAGGGCGTGCCGCGCCAGACCATCGGCTGGAACAGCCCCTACAAGCCCGGCACGGTGGTGATCTCGACCAGCCAGCGCCGGCTCTACTACATCCTGCCGAACCAGGAGGCGGTGCAGTACGGCGTCGGCGTCGGCCGCGAGGGCTTCTCCTGGGCCGGCACCAAGACCGTGACGATGAAGAAGGAATGGCCGGCCTGGCGTCCCCCTGAGCAGATGATCAAGCGCCGCCCCGACCTGCCGCGCTACATGGCCGGCGGCAACGACAACCCCCTCGGCGCGCGCGCGCTCTATCTCGGCTCGTCGCTCTACCGCATCCACGGCTCGAACGAGCCGGAGACGATCGGCGCTGCGGTGTCCTCGGGCTGCATCCGGATGACCAACCGGGATGTGATCGATCTGTATGATCGCGTGAAGGTGGGAACGAAGGTGGTGGTACTGCCGTAGGGGTCTTCGGCAAGATCAGTTTTTACCTGAACGCGAAGCGGCTGTGTTAGCGTGTGTGCTGATATTTTGAGCCGCTTCGCAGCAATTCTTGTGCTGGATCCCGGATCTCCTTCCGCTTACGCTGCAGTCGTCCGGGAAAGGGCGGCGCGCGCATGGCAAAGGGTGGTGTCGTCTATATGCTGGCGAGCGGGCGTAACGGTACGCTCTATCTCGGATCGACGGTAGATCTGAGTCGGAGGATCTACGAGCATCAGCAGGCTCACACACCCGGTTTTACGACTCGTTATCATGTAAACCAACTGGTCTGATACGAGCGCTACGACTTGATCACCGACGCACGCCATCGCGAATATTCGCTTAAAAAGTGGCGTAGCGCTTGGAAGCTGGCGCTGGTCGAGGCCATGAACCCGGGCTGGCGTGATCTCTCAGCCGACCTCAACAATTGAAGCAAGATACTTTTTTCACCCACCCCTTTCCCGGACGACTGCAGCGAAGCGGAAGGAGATCCGGGATCCAGCACAAGACGTGCCGCGAAGCGGCTCGAACGATCAGCGCAACCGCCGACAAAGCCGCTTCGCCCCAAGTGTGAAACGCCGTGGCCTAAACCGCCACGACCTTCCCCGGATTCATGATGTTGTCCGGATCGATTGCCCGCTTGAGCACCCGCATCAGATTCAACGCCTCCGGCCCGTGCTCCATCTCCATGAAGCGCATCTTCTTCTGGCCGATGCCGTGCTCGCCGGTGCAGGTACCCTCCATGGCGATGGCGCGGGCGACCAGGCGCTCGATGAAGCCGGTGACCCGGGCGATCTCGTCGGGGTCGTCCATCATGACGAGCGGCGAGGTGTGGAAGTTGCCGTCGCCGACATGGCCCGCGATCGGGGCCGTGATGCCGCTCGCGACGATGTCGCGCTTGGTCTCGTCGACGCACTCGGCGAGCCGCGAGATCGGCACGCAGACGTCGGTGGCGATGACGCGTGCCCCCGGGCGCATGCCGACCGCCGCCCAGTAGACGTCGTGCCGCGCCTGCCAGAGCCGGGTGCGGTCCTCCGCCTTGGTCGCCCACTCGTAGGGACCGCCGTCGAACTCCGCCGCGATCTCGCCGAAGCGCTCGGCCTGCTCGCGCACGCTGGCGTCAGAACCGTGGAACTCGACCAGAAGCAGCGGTGTCTCGGGCAGGGTCAGCTTCGAATAGGCGTTGCAGGCCGCGACCTGGACCTCGTCGAGGAGCTCGATGCGCGCCACCGGCAGGCCGGACTGGATCGTCACGATGACGGCGTCGCAGGCCGCCTTGATGCTCGGGAACGGGCAGACGCCGGCCGAGATCGCCTCCGGGATGCCGGCGAGCTTGAGGGTCAGCTCGGTGATGATGCCGAAGGTGCCCTCCGAGCCGACCATCAGCCGGGTCAGGTCGTAGCCGGCCGAGGTCTTGCGGGCCCGCGGGCTGGTGCGCACGATGTCGCCGTTCGGCATCACGGCGGTGAGCGACAGGACGTTGTCCTTCATCGTGCCGTAGCGCACCGCGTTGGTGCCGGACGCCCGGGTCGCCGCCATGCCGCCGAGCGAGGCGTCGGCGCCCGGATCGATCGGGAAGAACAGGCCCTGGTCGCGCAGGTGCTCGTTCACCGCCTTGCGGGTCACGCCGGGCTGGACCACGCAGTCCAGATCCTCGGCATGGACCGCCAGGACCTTGTTCATCCCGCCCATGTCGATCGAGATGCCGCCGAACGGCGCGTTGACGTGGCCCTCGAGCGAGGTGCCGGTGCCGAAGGCGACGACCGGCATCTTGTGCGCGGCGCAGACCCGCACGATCGCCTGCACCTCCTCTGTGCTCCCGGCATAGACCACCGCGTCGGGCGGCTGGTTGGCGACCCAGGTCAGGGTGCTGCCATGCTGCTCGCGCACCGCCTGCGAGGTGACGACGCGGTTGCCGAACTGCGCCGTCAGCTCGCGGATCACCGCGTCGACGGTCTCAGGCGACGGGCGCTCGCGCGACGGGGCGGGGCTCTGGGCGTTCATGGGGATCTCGACCTCCCGGACGGTTTCTGGCGGACGGCCGATGCATGGTGTCCCGGGCCCGGCCTTTTGCCGGTCATCCTATCATCCGGCATCGCTCGGGCATATCCGGGCCGCCGGTCACGGAGAAGTGCGCTGCGGGTGGGCCACCTTGACCCAAGTGCAACGCATCCGGGGGTGCATCGCCGGGTCAGGCGTGCTACGCCGCTCGGCGCCCTTGTCATCCCGCCTGCGCCTGATCGGGAGCCTCGCAATGGCTGACGACCGTCCCGCATCGGTCTTCTTCTTCGCGCCGTTCGTCTCGTCGACGATGGTGATCGAGCCCGGCTGGATCGATTATAACGGGCACCTGAACATGGCGTATTATCACGTCCTGTTCGACCGGGCGGTGGACGAGGCGTTCGGCGTCGTCGGCCTCGGGCCCGACTACATGGAATCCGGGCGCGGAACGACCTTCGCGGCCGAGGTTCATGTGCGCTATCGCCGCGAGCTCGTGCTCGAAGACCCGGTGCGGGTGACGCTCCAGCTCATCGGGTTCGACGAGAAGCGGATCCACTTCTATTCCGAGATCCGCCACGCCACCGAGGGCTGGGTCGCCGCGACCTCCGAGAACCTTTCGCTCCACGTCGATCCGGCGACCCGTCGCGTGGCGCCGTTCCCCGACGACATCCAGGCCAATCTCGGCGTCATGCTCGGCTCGCACGCCCGGCTGCCGCGGCCCGAGGATCTCGGCCGGGTGATCGGCATCCCCGCCCGCGGCCATCCGAGACCCGACATGGCCTTCGCGGTCGCCGGCGCCCGGGTCCGCCACTAGGACCCGGGGCGCCCGCGGACGCTCAGCGCCGCGGCACGACGATCGGCGCCGAGGGCGGCGCGATGCTCTGCTGGCGCTGGATCTGGCCCTGAAGCTGATTGGTCTCGAAGCGGTTCTGCTGCTGGTAGCTGCGCGATTCGGCGCCGGCCTCGAGCGAGCGGTTAATCCCTTCGACCCGCTGCTGGGACCGGTTGACCGGCACTTGGTTCTGCGCGAGCGCCGGGAGCGGTGCCGCAGCGAGCGTCACGCTCAGGATCAGGAGGGTGTGGGCGCGCATCGGGTGTCCTTTGCCGTGTGCGAGGATCCGTTCGTGTGTGGGACGACGCCCGCGCCTCCGCAAGGTTCCGGGGCCGGACGCGCGACGCATGCGCCCGCCACCCTCGACGCCGTTCGCGTTTTGGTCCAGTGATGCGGGCATGACTCGCGAACTCCCCGCCGGGACCGCCCCCAGCTCGATCTCCGCCCGCGCCCGCGCCGCGGTCGTGCCGCAGGAGGGGTCCTACCTCGCCGGACTCAACCCCGAGCAGCGCCGCGCCGTCGAGGCGACGGACGGGCCGGTGCTGGTGCTCGCCGGGGCCGGCACCGGCAAGACCCGGGTGCTCACCACCCGCATCGCCCACCTGATCGCCACCGGCCGCGCCCGGCCCTTCGACATCCTGGCGGTGACCTTCACCAACAAGGCCGCCCGGGAGATGAAGGAGCGCATCGGGACGCTGATCGGCCCGGCCGGGGAGGGCATGCCGTGGCTCGGCACCTTCCACGCCATCGGCACCAAGATCCTGCGCCGCCACGCCGAGCTCGTCGGCCTGCGCTCCGATTTCACCATTCTCGGCACCGACGACCAGTTGCGGCTCCTCAAGCAGGTGATCGCGGCGGCCGACCTCGACGAGAAGCGCTGGCCGGCCCGCAGCCTCGCCGGCACCATCGACGGCTGGAAGAACCGCGGCCTGTCGCCCGAGCAGGTTCCGGCCGGCGAGGCCGGCGCCTTCGGCTTCGGCAAGGGTGGTACGCTCTACGCCGCCTATCAGGAGCGGCTGAAGGCGCTCAACGCCGTCGATTTCGGCGACCTGCTGCTGCTGTGCCTGAAGCTGTGGCGCGAGAACCCGGACGTGCTGACCAACTACCAGCAGCGCTTCCGCTACATCCTGGTCGACGAGTACCAGGACACCAACGTCGCCCAGTACCTCTGGCTGCGCCTGCTCGCGCAGGGCCACCGCAACGTCGCCTGTGTCGGCGACGACGACCAGTCGATCTATGGTTGGCGCGGCGCCGAGGTCGACAACATCCTGCGCTTCGAGCACGACTTCCCCGGCGCCCTGGTGGTGCGGCTCGAGAACAACTACCGCTCGACCGGCCATATCCTGGCCGCGGCCTCCGTGCTGATCGCCCATAACGAGGGCCGGCTCGGCAAGACCCTGCGCACCGACAGCCCGCAGGGCGAGAAGGTGACGGTCACCGGCGCCTGGGATTCGGAGGAGGAGGCCCGCCTCGTCTGCGAGGAGATCGAGAGCCTGCAGGCCAAGGGCCACAAGCTCTCGGAGATCGCCGTGCTGGTGCGGATCTCGGCCCAGATGCGCGAGGTCGAGGACCGCTTCGTCCAGCTCGGCCTGCCCTACCGCGTCGTCGGCGGCCCGCGCTTCTACGAGCGGGCCGAGATCCGCGACGCGCTGGCCTATCTCCGCATCGTCGCCAACGGCTCCGACGACCTCGCCTTCGAGCGGATCTTCAACACGCCGAAGCGGGGCTTGGGCGACGCGACGCTCCAGGCGCTCCACGGCCTCGCCCGCCGCGCCAAGGTGCCGCTGCTCCAAGCCGCCCGGATGATGAGCGAGACCGAGGAGCTGAAGCCCAAGCCCCGCTCGACCGTCCGCGCCCTGTGCCAGAGCTTCTCCCGCTGGGCCAAGCTCCTGGAGGACCAGCCGCATACGGAGGTGGCGCAGACGATCCTGGAGGAATCCGGCTATACCGAGATGTGGCAGAAGGAGCGCACCGCCGACGCCGCCGGCCGGCTGGAGAACCTCAAGGAGCTGGTGCGCTCGATGGAGGAGTTTCCCGATCTCGCGAGCTTCCTCGAGCACGTGTCGCTCGTCATGGATGCCAACGAGGCCGAGGGCGGCGACCGGGTCAGCCTGATGACGCTGCACGCCGCCAAGGGCCTGGAATTCGACACCGTGTTCCTGCCCGGCTGGGAGAACGGCCTGATGCCGAACCAGCGCGCCCTCGACGAGAGCGGGCGCGCCGGGCTGGAGGAGGAGCGGCGGCTGGCCCATGTCGGCCTGACCCGGGCGCGCAAGCGGGCGAAGATCTCCTTCGCGGTCAACCGCCGCATCCATGGAATGTGGTCCTCGACCGTGCCGAGCCGCTTCATCGACGAATTGCCCGAGGACAGCGTCGCGGTGCTCGACGCCCCGGCGAGCTTCTCGCAGGGCCCGTCGCGCTTCGACCGGCAGGCGCCGGCCTTCGGCTCGTCCTATGCGACCCCGGGCTGGCAGCGGGCGCAGGCCCAGACCGCAGGCCAGGACCGTTACGGGCAGGACCGCTTCGGCGGCGGGGGAGGGCGGACGAATGCGCCCGGGCGGCGCGGGCCGCAGCAGATCGAGGGCACGCTGGTGGCCAAGTCCACCGGCACGCCCTCGGCCTACGAGGCCGGCGCGCGCATCTTCCACACCAAATTCGGACCGGGCTCGGTGGCCGCGGTCGATGGCAACAAGCTCACCGTTGACTTCGACAAGGCCGGCCGGAAGATGGTCCTCGACAGCTTCGTCCAGCCGGGCTCGGGCTGAGGCCGTCCCGCGCGGGGCCCCCCGCGCCAGACCGGGAGTGCCGATCAGGTGGCGACCTCCTCCGGCAAGCGGGTCCTCGGCAAGCGGGTCCTCGCGGCTCGCGCCGGCCTGACCCCTCCCTCCTCGGTCGTAGCCCCTGCCACCTCTGTGTGGTTTTCGTCACGCTCCGTCGTGCTGTTGCGCCCCCGCCGGTTTCGGTTGGGCATGGTGCGGCGCGACAATTGCTCGTTCATCATCGGCTGCTTACCCTGCTGGGAGAAACGGGCGGACTTGTCCACCGCCTGCGTCAACCCCGACCGGAACCGTTGCAGCCCGTGAGGCTTTGAGTCGTTACAAGAACACAGGAGTTCAGGGACACCAGAGGGCACACGATAATCGGCACCGCAAGTCCAGTGGGAGTGTTGATCCGTGAAGAGACGACGCGCACGACTTGAACTGGTTGATGACCGCCCGATCCGAGTGCATCGCACGCGTTTCGAGGAAGAGCGCAACCCGCCACCGATCCAGCCGATGACGGCCCGTCAGGCCGAGTATCTGGACGCCCTCGGGTCCCACCCGCAAGTGATCGTTCTCGGCCCCGCCGGTACCGGCAAGACCTACATCGCCGGAACCCGTGCCGCCGATCTGCTCCGCCAGCGCCGTGTGGCCAAGGTGGTCATCACCCGGCCGAACGTGCCCTCCGGCCGCTCGCTCGGCTTCTTCCCCGGCAGCATCGAGGAGAAGATCGCCCCCTGGGTCGCTCCTCTCACCGAAACGATGAAGGAGCGCATGGGCGAAGGTGCTTTCGAGATCGCCGTCAAGGCCGGCGACATCGAGGTCGTGCCCTTCGAGGTGATGCGCGGTCGCACCTTCAAGAACTGTCTGGTGATCCTCGACGAGGCCCAGAACACCACCCCCGCCGAGATCAAGATGTTCCTGACCCGGATCGGCGACGATACGCAGGTCATCATCAACGGTGACGTGTCTCAGACCGACCTGCGCGAGACTTCGGGGCTGCGCACCGTGATCCATCTGGTCAAGAGCCGGATGATGCCGATCCCGATCGTCGAGTTCGGCCTGGACGACATCGTGCGCTCCGGCATCTGCGCCGAGTGGGTCCGGGCCTTCGAGGAAGCGCGGGTGTGAGAGTGACAGGCCTGCCCGGCGGGATGGCGCCGGGCAGGTCGTGAGCAACGTCACGCGGCCCGCCTTCAGAATCAGGCGCTTATCGCCTCGACGTCACCCGAGCCTCATCGGGGGCGAGACCGCGAGAAGTCGGAAAGCCGGCGCCTTCGCCTCCGCCGACTGGCCTTCCGTCTCGTTGACCATTGCGCATTTCCGGTCCCCGGGCGCCGCCGCGAAGTGCCGGAATGGCGTGCGGGAGTGATGCACCGTCGCAAGCCCAGGGCATCGTCTGAAATCTGCCGCCGCGCGAGCAACCATCCCGCCTCCCGACGTTTCCTAGGGTCTGCCGCCCCGCGCACATCCAGGACGCATCATGTCCCATCTCCTCGTCATCGGCGCCAGCCAGGGCATCGGCCTGGAGACGGTCAAGGCGGCGCTTGCCGCCGGGCACCGGGTGCGCGCCTTTGCCCGTTCGGCCGGCAGGATCGCGTTGTCCGACCCGAACCTGGAGCGCTTCCCCGGCGACGCCCTGTCGGCCCCCGACGTGGCGGGGGCACTGGAGGGGATCGACGCCGTGGTGCAGGCCCTCGGCGTGCCGTTCCGCGACCTGCTCGGGCCGGTGCGGCTGTTCTCGGATGCCACCAATGTCCTCGTCCCGGCGATGGAGCAGGCGGGGGTGCGCCGGCTGGTGGCGGTCACGGGTTTCGGCACCGGCGACAGCCGGCAGGCGATCGGCCCGTTGCAGCGGTTGCCGTTCCGCCTCGTCTTCGGCCGCGCCTACGACGACAAGGACGCGCAGGAGATGCGGATCCGCCGTTCGTCCCTCGACTGGACCTTCGTCCGCCCCGGCGTTCTCACAGGCGGACCGGCGACCGGGCGCTACCAGGTGCTCGACCGACCGTCCTCGTGGACGAACGGGCTCGTTGCCCGGGCCGACGTGGCGCAGTTCATCGTCCGGGACGTCGAATCGCGCGACCATGTCGGGCGTGCCGTCGTCCTCATCAGCCATGCTCTCCCGCTCTGATGGACAAGCTCCTTTTCTACGCCGTGACGCTCCTCGAATCGGGGCTGGGGGTGTTCGGGGTGCGCCGCTTCTACGATCAGCCGCGCTATGCGGTGGTCGAACGGCTCGACCGCGGCGTCGAGATCCGCGCCTATGCCCCGCGCGTGGCGGTCGAGACCGACGCCCGCGGCCAGGGCGACGGCGCGGCCTTCGGGCGGCTGTTCCGCTACATCACTGGCGCGAACCGGGCCGGCAACCGCATCGCGATGACCGCACCGGTGGAGGTCGCTGGGCGGCGCATCGCCATGACGGTGCCGGTCGAGCAGGGGGATGGCGGCACGATGCGGTTCTTCCTGCCGCAGGACGTGGCGGCGGCGGGCGCGCCGGAACCGACCGAGGCCGGGGTGCGGCTGGTAACAGTCCCGGAGGAGCGGATCGCCGTGCTGCGATTCTCCGGCCGCGTCACGCCGGAGGCGCGGGGCCAGCAGGAGCTGATCCTGACCCAGGTGCTGCGGGAAGCCGGCCGGGCCACGGCGGCCGTGCCGTTCTTCATGGGCTACGACCCGCCTTTCACGATCCCCTTCCGGCGCCGGAACGAGGTGGCTTTACGGCTGTCCGTTTCGTGATCGGTCACGGCGCCGGAGGCGTGCGCCCGGTCCAGCCATGCGGAGCCGTCGCCGCTCGCGAAGGGCGGGCGTCACTTCGCAACCGCTGGCGTCTCCCCCATCCGTCGCTTCGCCTTGACCATCCAAACGGAGGGGCGGCCCTCGTGTTGCGCCCGTGCATTCGCGCGGCGGGCGGCCACGACGTCCCGTGCGGCCTCGACGGACGGATCCGTCTGGCCGGAGGCCGCCTCGGCCACCGGCGCAAGGGCGAGCAGAAGGACGCCGCATCCGATCATTTGGACTATTTTTGGCATGATTGACCTCCATCGGGTGTGGGACAGGTCCGGCGGGACCCGAAACGTCAGACGATCAATCCGATGCTCAGCTTTCGGAGTTATTGTCATGGGCTTGCACAACACTTGAGCGAAACCGGCTGGCGCATCGCGAAGCCAAGGTCCGGGCGATCCGTCGGCAATCGTAGGGCGCGTGGTCGCTCCGTCGTCGTGACGTGCCGGTAGGCCGTCAATATCGCCGGCCCTTGCAGGAACTCGGCTTGCCGCCGCCGGGACGTCTGCCGCTGATCAGGTCGCCGGCGAAGATGACCGTACCGCTAGGCGAGATAGTTTATCCACCAGCCCCGGAATTACCGAGTTTGCCGCTGCAAAGATCGGTCATCGCGGGCGGGCAGACAGGCTTCGGCCTCGTCATCGGCTTGGCCTCCGCCAGCCTGCACGCGATCGATACCAGGGCGATTGCGCTGAGTATCGTCAGCGGACCGTGATGGATCATCATCTCCCCCCATGCGAGATCAGAGTATCGTCGCGCCTTACCCAAATGCATCCAGCGGCGGATTTGAGTTTGCACTCTGGTATGGATTTGGATACCAATATCCGGCGGGTGTCAATCCCGAGGAAGCCGGGAAGCGCTTGGTCATCATGGCTGCCCTTGCGACCAGCGTCCTGTCGATCCTCGGCGATACCGCTGCCTATGCGGGGATATGCACCGGATGTCCCCCGCCTCGATGCGGCAAGCGACGGTGCTGAACGCGAGTCAATTGATGATCGGGGCAGTGGAAACGATGTTCGCGGGTCGTCGCTTTGATCGATGATCGATCCCGGCGCCGAAGCGAGCATGCGGGCGATGGCGGCCAGCGAGAGCTGGCGCGACGCTTCCGCGTCGGCGGCCCTTCGGAATCATGGGCGTGCGTCCACCGTCCGAGGGGTGGCGGGCAGGGACGAGAGGCGGTCCGGCACGGCCGCCCGGCCGATCACACGCGGCCGGGGTGGAGGATCACGGGCGGTCCGCCCGCGCCACCGCACGCTTGATCACCTGCTGCACCTCGACATTCGACAGGAACAGGTCGTGGTTGATGATGCCGCTGCCGTAATCGGACGCATCGGCGACGCGCACGCCGAGCGCCTCCAGCCGGCCGCGGTCGGCGGCGCCGGCCCGGATGACGCCGCCCGCGATGGTGCTGGAGAGTTCGAGCGCCCGGTCGTTGGTCGAGGAGATCACGGTGATCTTCTGGGCCGCCGTGCCGAGGCGCTCGATGCCGTTGGTGAACAGGTCGATGTCGATGTCGGGGGCGGCGAGCACGATGGCGCCGATCCGGTTCAGCGCCGTCTCGCCGGCATCGGCCCGCAGCATCCGCAGGGTCTCGAGCGTGAGCAGCGTGCCCATCGAGTGGGCAACGATGTGGATGCGCCCGCCCTGCGCGGCGGCGAGGGCCCGCAGCAGATCCTCGAAGGCGTCGCGCGACCACAGGGCGCTCTCGCGGTCGTAGCCGTAATCGAAGGTCTTGCCCGCCGACGGCCAGGTGAACAGGCCGGAGACGCCGCGGAAGCGGATCCCGTCGGAGAGCTGCGCCGCGCTCACCGCCGCGGTCTCGAACGATTCGCGGTAGCCATGGACGTAGAGCAGCACGTCGCGGCCGAGCGCGGCCTCCGCGAAGGCGGTGGCGGCCTCCGGGCCCGTGACCACCCGGGGGGCGCCGGCGATGCGCCAATCCCCGGTGACCACCGAGGAGACCTTGCCGATCAGCGAGCGGTCCGGCGGGGCGAGGCGCACCGTGGCGAAGGAGAGCCCACGGCCGCGCTGGTCGGTGAAGTAGGGCGGGCGGCCGGCGGGGTCGGCGGGACGACGGGTGGTGGCGACGAGCAGGACCGGGCTGACATCGAGGGCCGATTGCTTCTCCGGCGCCGCGTCGCCCAACAGCCCGTCACCGAAGCAGCCGCCGAGCGACAGGCTCGCGAAGGCGGAGAGGCCGAGGCGGGCGAAGCCCCGGCGTGTCGGCGCGGCGTTCAGCGTCATGTCGTCCCACTCAGGTACCGGCCGCCTGGGTTCCAGGCGTGCCGCCTTATGCCCGCGCTTTCAGGCCGGGGATGCGGCATGATCGTGGCCGTGCCGCGTCGCGCCTGGGCAAACCGGCGCCTGTTGCCCGCAGGTCACGCGCGTCCGCCCTTGGTCCACAGGGCAAGCCCTCGACGGGCGGGCGGTGAGGCGGCAGAAAGGCGGCATGACCGTTCCGGCCCCCGATCTCGCCCAGCTTCTGTCCGGCAACCGCGCCGCCCTCGCCCGCGCCATCACGCTGGTCGAGTCGAAGCGGGCCGATCACCGCGCCGCCGCCCGCGCCCTGCTCGACGCCGCCCTGCCGCATGCCGGGAAGGCGGTGCGGGTCGGCATCACCGGCGTGCCGGGGGTGGGGAAATCCACCACCATCGACGCCCTTGGGGCTGCCCTGACGGCAAGGGGCCACAAGGTCGCGGTGCTGGCGGTCGATCCGAGCTCGTCGCGCACCGGCGGCTCGATCCTCGGCGACAAGACCCGGATGGCGCGGCTCGCGGTCGATCCGAACGCCTTCATCCGGCCCTCGCCCTCCTCCGGCACCCTCGGCGGCGTCGCGGCCAAGACCCGCGAGACCATGCTGCTCTGCGAGGCGGCCGGGTTCGACGTGGTGCTGGTCGAGACGGTGGGCGTCGGCCAGTCCGAGACCGCGGTCGCCGACCTCACCGACTTCTTCCTGGTGCTGATGCTGCCCGGCGCCGGCGACGAGCTGCAGGGCATCAAGAAGGGCATCCTCGAACTCGCCGACATGATCGCGGTCAACAAGGCCGACGGCGAGGAGGGGATGCGCCGCGCCATGGCGGCCGCCGCCGAGTACCGCGCCGCGCTCCACATCCTGACCCCGGCGAGCGCCACCTGGTCGCCGCCGGTCACCACCATCTCGGGACTGGCCGGCCAGGGGCTCGACGGCCTGTGGGAGGCGATCCTCGACCACCGCCGCAAGCTCGCCGCGACCGGGGAGATCGCCGCCAAGCGGCGGAGCCAGGACGTGAAGTGGATGTGGGCGCTGGTCCACGAGCGCCTGCACCAGCGCCTGACCGGCAGCGCCGAGGTGCGCTCGACGACGGCCGAGGCCGAGCGGCGGGTGGCGGCGGGCGAGCGCTCCCCGGCTGCCGGAGCGGACCTGATCACGGAGCTGATCGGGCTTTAGGGGAGCGCCCGATCACCCGACACTCCACTCCACGATCCCGGATGCGGGCGGATCCAAGGGTCACCGTACGCCAACCCCGTTCCCGGACGACCGCAGCGAAGCGGAAGGAGATCCGGGGAAAGGGGGGATTGTCGGACCTGCGCCTAACTCAGGCGGGAACCTCCGCATCCCCGTCCACCGGCTCCGGCAGCGCCATCACCCGCGGCGGATGGCCCGTGCTCTCCAGGAACCGGATCAGGTCGCCGGGCGCGACCGCCGTGGTGGCGCCGTTGTGGAGCGGGTGGAAGTTGACCGGGTCGTGCGCCATCAGCCCGGCATCGAGCACCACGCTGACGGTGCCGTCGCGGTCGTTGAGGAGGCCGAACGGCGTCACCGAGCCCGGGCGCACGCCGAGGCGGTCGTAGAGCAAGTCGGGCGAGCCGAAGGACAGCCGGCCGGTGGCGCCGAGCGGCCCGTGCAGGCGCTTGAGGTCGATCCGCGCCTCGGCTTCCGCGACCACCAGGAACAGGCGGCCGCGCTTGTCCTTGAGGAAAAGGTTCTTCGAGTGCCCGCCCGGCATCCCGGCCTTGAGGTCGCGCGATTCCGCCACCGTATGCACGGGGGCGTGCGCGACGGTGGCGTGGGCGATTCCGAGTCGGTCGAGGACGGCGAACAGGTCCTCGGGCGTCGCCGGGCTCATGCCGCCAGGTGGCGTCCCAGCGCCGCCGGATCGACGTTGCCGCCCGACAGGATCACGCCGACGCGTTTCCCCGCCACCGGCACCGCGCCCTCGAAGGCGGCGGCCGCGGCAAGGCAGCCGGTCGGCTCGACCACGAGCTTCATCCGCTCGACGAAGAACCGCATCGCCGCGACGAGCTGCGCATCCGTCGCCGTCACGATGCCGGCGGCCTCGCGCTGGATGATCGGGAAGGTGTGCTGCCCCAGATGCGTCGTCAGCGCGCCGTCGGCGATCGAGACCGGCACCGGGATCCGCACCACCTCGCCCTTCGCCAGCGATTGCTGGCCGTCATTGCCGGCCTCGGGCTCGACGCCCCAGATCTCGACCTCCGGGGACAGGGCCCGGGCCGCGAGGCAGGAGCCGGCCAAGAGCCCGCCGCCGCCCAGGCAGACGAGAAGCACGTCGAGGGGGCCGACCTCCTCGATCAGCTCCTTCACCGCCGTGCCCTGGCCGGCGATCACGTCCGGATGGTCGTAAGGAGGGATCATCGAGAGGCCGCGGGCCTCGGCGAGCTGCCGGCTCACCGCCTCGCGGTCCTCCTTGTAGCGGTCATACGACACGATCTCGGCGCCGTAGCCGCGGGTCGCCGCGACCTTGATGGCGGGAGCGTCGTGCGGCATCACGATGACGGTCGGCACGTTCTGAAGCGCACCCGCATAGGCGATGGCCTGGGCGTGGTTGCCGGACGAGAAGGCCAGCACCCCGCGCCTGCGCTGCTCGGGCGAGAGCGCCGCGATGGCGTTGCAGGCGCCGCGGAACTTGAAGGCGCCGGCGCGCTGCAGCGGTTCGGCCTTGAAGAACAGGCTCGCCCCGGTCAGCCGGTCGGCGGTGCGCGAGGTCAGGACCGGGGTGCGGTGGGCGATGCCGTCGATCCGGCCGGCGGCGGCCTCGACATCGGCGTAGGACAGGCTCATCAGCGGTTCTCGAAGTTCGGTTTGCGCTTCTCGACGAAGGCCGTCATGCCTTCCTTCTGGTCGTGGGTGGCGAACAACCCGTAGAAGACCCGGCGCTCGTAGCGGATGCCCTCGGTCAGGGTCGTCTCGAAGGCGCGGTCGATGCTCTCCTTGGCCACCATCACGGCGGGGAGCGACATCGACGCGATGGTCTCGGCCGCCTTGAAGGCCTCGTCGAGGAGCTCGGCCGCCGGCACGATGCGGGCGACGAGGCCGGAGCGCTCGGCCTCGGCCGCATCCATCATCCGGCCGGTGAGGCACAGCTCCATCGCCTTCGCCTTGCCGACCGCGCGGGTCAGGCGCTGGGTGCCGCCGGCGCCCGGGATGACGCCGAGCTTGATCTCGGGCTGGCCGAACTTGGCGGTGTCGGCGGCCAGGATGAAGTCGCACATCAGCGCCAGCTCGCAGCCGCCGCCGAGCGCATAGCCCGCCACCGCGGCGATGATCGGCTTGCGGCGCCGGCCGACCTTGTCCCACTCGCCGAACGGGTCGGCCATGTAGAATTCCGGATGGGTGCGGTCCTGCATCTCGCGGATGTCGGCGCCGGCCGCGAAGGCCTTCTCCGAGCCGGTGATGACGATGCAGCCGATGCCGTCGTCGCGCTCGTATCCGTCGAGGGCGTGGTTCAGCTCGGCGATCAGCGCGTTGCACAGGGCGTTCAGCGCCGCCGGGCGGTGCAGGGTGACGATCGCCACCCGCCCGCGCGTCTCGACCCGGATGTTCTCGTACTCCACGGCGCTCCTCCCGCTCGTCCCACCTGCTTGGCTAGGGGAGGGCGGGGCGGGGCGCAAGCGTGTCGGCGCGGGGGCGGGGCTGCCGGGGGATCACGCGGGCGGCGGCGGGTCCGGCGCCTCGACCACGTCCTGACGCTGGAGTTGCAGGGCCACGAACCAGCAGAGCGACGCCCAGGCGGCGCCGATGCACCAGCCGGCGAGCACGTCGCTCGGCCAGTGCACCCCGAGATAGACCCGGCTCACCCCGACCAGCAGCGTGGTGACGACGCCGAGCCCCATCACGAAGGCCTTGACCTTGCGCGACCGCTCGACCCGGGCGAGCAGGATCGCCAGGGTCAGGTAGGCGATCGCCGACAGCATGGCATGGCCGCTCGGGAAGCTCGCCGTGAAGGTCTCCATGCCGTGCGGCACCAGCTCCGGCCGCGGGCGGTGGAAGAACAGCTTCAGGCCGGTGGACAGCAGCTCGCCGCCGCCGATCGCCACCACGACGAACAGCGCTGCGCGCCGCCGCGCCGTGATGGCGAGGTACAGGACCACGCAAGCCGTGACGTAGACGATGCCGAACACGCTGCCGAAAGCGGTGATGTCCCGCATCGTCTCCGGCAGCCAGGACGGGCCGATCGGCTGGGCGAGGTCGCCGGGTACGCGGAGCGCCAGCAGCAGCCGGTCGTCGAAGCCGAAGGAGCCGCCCTCGCGGATCTCGTCGGCGAGCCGGAAGAAGCCGAAGCCGAACAGGCTGACGGCCAGCAGCGAGGCGAGCGGCCCGATCTCGTTGAGGCGCAGGCGCCGCCACACCGCCGAGGCGTGGCTCTGGAACGGGATCGGCACCATCACGCGCCTCCGAACGGGAAACGGCCGCGGGCCTCCCACGGCCCGCCGAGATAGCGCCAGAGCAGCAGCCCGGTGCCGGTGATCTCGCGGGGCACGAACGTCGCCTCCAACTCGCGGTGCAGCGCCCGCGCCTCCTCCGGCGCGGCCTTGTTCTGCACCGTGACGTGGGGCCGGTAGCCCTGCCGGTCCTGCGGCGTCAGCCAGGGCGCGAAGGCGGCGGCGAGCCGCCCGCGCAAGGCCGACAGGCGCGGCGCCTCGAGCGCGTAGGCGACGCCGCGGCCGATGAAGCGCAGGCCGGCGACCTTGACGGCGACGGGGCTCTCGGCGCGGACCTCCGCGGCGAGGGTCTCGACGACACCGCGCTCCTCCTCGCCGGGCAGGTGGTGGAACAGCGTGACGTGGGCCGGAATCCTGTTGAGGGCCGGCGGGAAATAGCGGCGGCGCTGGCCGTCGAACTCCGCGAAGGCGGCCTCGTCGAGTTCCAGGGTGAGGATCAGGGGGGCTTGCGACATTCTCACCGCGAAATGGCGCAGGCCGCCGCAAAGGCCAGGGCCGGCGGCGCTGTTCAGCTCGCGTCCTTCCCGTTACATGGCGCGGATGCGCGACAGCACCGACGACATGGTCCATCTCGGCCGGGACGGATGGCTCTTCCTGACCGGCGGCACCAACCGGGTGCGGCAGCAATACCGGGCGAGCCTGCCGGTCGCCTGGCGGCTGTGGCGCTGGCGCCGGCTGATCGAGGCCCGCACCGCCCGCGCCGCGGCTCTGGGCCTGCGCGCCTTCCACGTCGTCGTGCCGGAGAAGCTGAGCATCTACGACGACCGCCTCAACGGGCTCGCGCTGGATCCGGCGCTCTCGCCGGCCCGCCGCCTCGGCGCGCGCCTCGCCCTCTCGCCGGCGGCCCGGGCATGGATCGACCTCGTCGGCCCGTTGCGGGCGGCGCGCGACGCCGAGCCGCCGCTATACCTGCGCACCGACACCCATTGGAGCCAGGACGGCTGCCGGCTGGCCTATGGCGAGATCATGCGAGCGCTCGGCGCCGTGCCGCCGTCCGACCTCGCCGCGCGACCGTTCCACGACCACGACGGCGTGCGCGACCTCGGCGCCAAGCTCGATCCGCCGTGGCGCGAGACGATGCGGGTCTACGCGGTCCAGCGCGATGCGGTGCGGGTCCATGCCAACCCGCTGGTCGTGGGCCACGAGGCGCGCGGCACCGCCGCCGACCTGCATGTCGGCGCCCACGTGGTGTTCCGCAACGACAGCCCCGCCGCCGATCCGCGGACCTTGATGCTGTTCGGCGATTCCTGCTCGCATTTCCACCCGATCTTCCTGACCGGGCTGCTCGCCGAGAGCTTTCGCGAGCTGCACTTCGTCTGGTCGGCGAGCCTCGACTGGGGCTACGTCGAGCGGGTACGGCCGCACCTGCTGCTGGTCGAGGTGGCGGAGCGCTTCCTCGCCCGGGTGCCGACCGACCGGTTCGACGTCGAGGCGGAAGGGGCACGTCGCCTCCCGCCGCTGGGCGGCGCTGCCGCGATCTGAACGCCGGCCGTTGCAGCGCCGGACGGCCGCCCCACCTTCGGGTGTGACGGTTGAGGAGGGTGCGATGGGGCTTCTGGTCGACGGCGTCTGGCACGACCAATGGTACGACACCAAGGAGACCGGCGGGCGCTTCGTGCGCAAGGACGCGGCCTTCCGCCATTGGGTGACGGCCGACGGCGCAGCGGGTCCGAGCGGGGAGGGTGGGTTCCCGGCCCAAGCCGGGCGCTATCACCTCTACGTCTCGCTCGCCTGCCCCTGGGCGCACCGCACCCTGATCGTGCGGGCCCTCAAGGGGCTGGAGGACGCGATCACCGTCTCGGTGGTCGACCCGCATATGGGCCACGAGGGCTGGGTGTTCGGCGACAGCCCGGGCGCCGGCCCGGACACGGTCACCGGGGCGACCCGGCTCTACGAGGTCTATCTCAAGGCCGACCCGCACTATACCGGCCGGGTCACCGTGCCGGTGCTGTGGGACAAGCTCCGCGGCACCATCGTGTCGAACGAATCGGCCGAAATCATCCGGATGCTCAACGGCGCCTTCGGGGATCGTGGCCCGGACCTCTACCCGGACGACCTGGCCGCGGAGATCGACGCCCTGAACGCCCGGGTCTACCCCCCCACGCTGGAAATGCAACGCACCCCTCACTCAGCCCCAGCCCTCGCCGCCTGAGCATACGTACTCCCCATCGGGGTGACCCCCGAATCTCCGATCACCAGTCTTGGTGATTCGTGGAGGAGTACCGATGAGCCCCGAGACCGCCGAAGCTGCCCGCCAGTTGATTGAGGAAGCCGCCGAGGCGTACGAAGCCGGCGACATGCAGGCCGCCGCCGTTGTGCTCGACGAGTTGATGGCGTTGCTGAAGAGGGAAGCTGACCGGATCAAGGTGCTCAACTGACGCGGGTGTCACTAAATACCCTCATGAGCACTAATGAAGTAAAACCTGTCTTCTACTGCCCGCGCGACGTGGCCGTTCTACTCAACGTATCCCAGCGTACCGTGTACAAGCTGATCAAGGCTGGCCGGCTGCCGCACATCCGCATTGGGAACATGATCCGCGTCAACCTCGCGGATGTTCGGGCGCTGAGCTACGAGCACAACGCCGACCGATGATCAAGTACGTGCATGGTGACACCGTCCACGTTGAGGGCGTTGTCGAAGTGGATGCGTTGGACAGCCTGACCGTGCTGTTCAAGTCCGGGAACGGGCTGGAGAACAGAGTCCGGGTTCCGAAGTCGAGCGTCAAGCATCACGAGCGCGGCCCGCTCCGAGCCGGCGAGAAGGTCTTTAAGAAGATCAAGACCGGCCGGGTTGAGGGCGAGGTGATCCACCGACTGGGTGATGAAGCCTGGGTTCGGTGGGGCGATGACGCCCACACCGTCGAATCAGTTTCAGCCCTCAGCCGTTAAGGACCGGGCCCGAGAAGCCCGAAGGCGTCGTACGTTTGCTCCGGTGCCTTCGGGGGCGGGGTCACCCACGGCTGGGAGGCAGCCGGCGGGTCCACCCAGGGCTGAGCCTTGGCCGGCGGGTCCACCCAGCCGGAGGCTGATGCGCCGAACTCGGGCGGACGGGCCGGCGGCAGTGGGGCCTGGGTCATCGGGGCCATGGGGGCCGGAGCCATCAGGGCCGGAGCCGGTGCGGCACCGTCGAACTGGAAACGGTGTCCGGGGTTCAAAGCCTCCGGCACCGCCTTGGCGAATGCCTGAGCGTGCGGGTAGCGGTTCTGCACCTCGTAATCGGCGTTCTTCGGTACCTCGTAGCGCTTCGTCCACACGCTGGTCCCATCGAGCATGGTGTTGCCCTTCTGCAACCCCTTCAGGACGTAGTTCCACTTCCCATCCAACTCGCTGCCCATGTGGGCGACCTGGGCCGCCGGGTCAGACCAGTCCTTGCCCATGCCCTTCGCGGTGTTGAACAGGGAATCGGCCCGGCCCCGGTTCCACTGGCCGAAGCCGTAGCTGTGGTTACCCGGGCCGGCATCGTTGCGGTTGATCGTCGTCGGGTCGAGGGCGTGCGAACTCTCCCCCATCAGGCTGCCGATCGCGCCGACCGCGACCTGGGGCTTCACGCCCCGATCGATCAGGGCGTTGTAAATTTGCTTGTGGAGAAGCCACTTGTCCGGCGGGACCGGGGGAGCCACGGACCCGGTCGTGGCCGGGTCAGCCAGGAGGCCGAGGTTCTGACCGGCCATCACCGATCCCCCGGGCCGAGTAGACCATCCACGCCGTTGCCAGCCGCGCGCCCGACTTGAGACGGAGCCCGGAACTGGTACGGGCGATCCCAGGCTGAGCCGTACTTGGTGGCGATCGAATTCAGGTGGCGATCAATCACCGGGTCGAGCCGGTTCATCAGGGCGGTGTTGATCCGGTCGCCGACGACCTTGCGGCCCTCTTCGCGTCCCAATGCCGCACCCAGCATCGCGCCCGCCATGCCATGCGGGGAACCGACGAGTGCGCCGATGGTCGCCGGATTGCTGGCCACCGCCGCGCCGGTCTTCAGGGCCTCGAACATTCGCTCTTCGCTGGGGGCGATCTGACCCGGCAGAGCCCGGCCCCCTTCCATGGTCGGTTCGACCCGGCGAGTGAGGGTGTCGGACTTCAGCGCCTTGAGCACCGGGCGATCCCCGATCAGCCGAGCCACGTCGTCGAGGGCGCGCCCACCGAGTCGTTCGACCGCTGGGTTCGCCACCGCGCCGAGAGCACCGCCCATCGCACCGGCCACGGCTGCCTTCTTCGCATCCTTGGAATCGGCGTACTCGGACAGCGCACCAGCACCAGCCCCGTACGCGCCGGCCGAAGCCGCACGACCGATCGCAGGCGCAATGGTCTCCAGAGCCGGAGCCAGACGCTTGACGCCGTTCACCACCACCGGGGCCACCAGACCCGCATCGGTGCCGCCGGTGACGACGGCCGACGCGAGCGGGCCGACGAGACCCGCAGCCGTTCCGGCCATCGAGGCGTTCGGATGCTGCTTCGACAGGGCCTCGTCGATCGCCTTCTGGCGCGCGTACGCCTCGTCAAAGGTCGGGGCCTTGCCCTGGTAGTAGTCTAACGCGGCGTAGGCGTTGCGGGGCAGGTTGAACAACGCGGTGTTCAGGGCCTCACGCGAGAACGCCTTGACCGAGTTCGGAATCAGACCTTCCTGAGCCAGGATCTCGTCCGTGTTGACCCGCGGTGCGGCAGCCGCAGCCGGGGCCTGAGCCGCCGGCCGCTGCATCATGAAGCTGATCTCGTCATCCACTGAGGGAGCCGCCGGAGCCGTGGTGGCCCCGGGCGTCGTACCCATCATGAAGGCGAGTTCGTCGGGGGTGACTTCGGCCATTAGCGTGCGTCCCTCGGGTTCATGACCTCGTGGCGCAGGTACTGGCCATTCCGATCCGTGTAGACCCGACGCATCTCGCCGTTCGGCATGGTCACGGTCTGGTGATAGCGGCCCGGATCTGAGACAGCCGGGAAGTTCGCGTCGATCCGCGTCCGCTCAGCCTGGGGAAGCTGAGAGGCGAACGTTGAGCGACGATCGTTGTAATCCTTGATCTTCGCCGCAGAGACCCGCTCGTTCTCCTGAAAGATTCGCAGCATCTGCTGTTCGGTGAGAGCGCCCGGGTTGGCACCCGCCATCTCGGCCGCCGCGCGAAGATCGGCATCGGTCGGGTTCGCACCCAGACCCTTGACCATGCTCTTCGCCAACTGACGACCCACTGACTGGAGCGCCGAGGTGCGGGCCGCCTGATCGCCGGAGCCCACCAGATTGTCGAAGCCGAACTGAGCCAGCAGCGCATCGGCCCGGCTCTTCGCCAGCGCCATCTGGCTGCCCGAGTACACACCGCCATTGATCAGTTCGCGCGCCGCGTTGATGGCTTCGATCGTATCGTTGGCCGCCTTGGCTTCCTTCTGACCGTCCACCAGAGCCGTGCGGCCCGCGGTGTAATCGCCCTGAGCGTTCTGAATCCCCTGCTGGCGGAACGCGTCCTCAGCCGCCTTCTGCCGATCGCGGGCAAAGTCCAACTGCTTCTGCGACTCGGTGAAGCCAGCGTCGATCGAACCCTTGTGCAGAGCCGCCGTATCGGTCTGAGCCTGGGTCGGCATATGTCCGACCGAATGCATCTGGCCGTACTGGTCCATCTGGGTGATGTAGCCAGCGCCGTTGTCGGACGGCGGGGTGTAGACGTTCTTCAGCGAGAAATCCCACAGCATCTTCTCAGCCGACTTGCGGTCGGTCATCGCGGTGATGCCGATCAGCCGGCGCTGGTCCGGGCTGAGCCGATCAATCAGAGCCTGCTGCGCCGCAGGGCTGCCCTGCTGCGCGGCGACGACGTTCGCAGCCTGCCGCGTGTCGATGACCGGAGCGGACGGGGCGACCGGGCCGTTCGGGGTGATCACGGAATCTGTCGAGGGCGTCGGGGCCGGAGCAGCCGAAGCCGCCAGAGCCGCGGTCGGGGCCGAAGCCGCCGATGAAACAGGTGAGCTGACCGGTGCCAGTCCGGGTGAGCTGGCCGTTGCAGCCGGGGCCGGCGACGAGCCGGAGCCCTTGGTGATCCAGTCCTGAAACGCCTGAGAGGCCGCGGCTTCGCGCTGCTGGGCCGCCACTTCCATGGCCAGCTTCTGCTGTTCGAGGCTGAGCTTCGCCCGCGCCAGCGCCGTCTGGTTGGCGCTGTGCTTGGTGTCGAGGATCGGCTTGATATCGTTCCCGGTCTCGTACGCCTTGATCATGTTCTCGCCGAGCCGCGAGCCGTCGATGCCGCGGCCCGAGCCGGCCATCAGCGCGATCGACATGTTCTGAAGCGCATCCCAGCGCTTCGCCCGGATGATCTCCGGATCGATGCCCTGTTCGGCGTAGAAGCGAAGCTCCGGGTCAGATCCGCTGTAGGCCACCGCGCCCGAAGACGCGGGAGCGGGAGCCGAGGTGGCGTACTGCGGCGTTGCACTTGCGGTCGATCCCGGGTCCTGACCCAGGATGCCCATCAGAATGTTCGTGTCCATGCGATATTTACACCTTAACCAAGGATGCCACGGGGGCGGATAATCGGAATGAGACGGTCGCGCGTCTTGTAAATGTCGGGGGTCGCAACGTCGGGATTGTGCAGCGTCGGCTGGGTCGAAACCGGCGGGGCGTAGTGCAGCGGACCACGGGCACCGAGAGCCCCCAGGCCAACGATTCCCTTCAGCGCCTTCTGCGCCGCGTCCTGCCAATCACCGTTGCCCTTGCCCTGAGCGGCACCAGCCGCCCCACCAGGGCCACCCGGAGCGCCGCCAGCGGCCGAACCACCAGCCGCACCACCTGCGCCACCCACGGCACCACCAGCGCCGCCTGCGACGCCTCCAGCACCGCCAGCACCACCACCGCCGAATCCACCTGCACCGCCGCCGAATCCGCCGCCGGGAGTGGAATCGTCGGCCACCGTGCTGATGCCGAGCAAGCCGCCGTTCGGATCGATCGGAGCGCCCGTCGTCGAGGTGCCCACCCCGCCGTTGAAGTCCCAGTTCTGGGTTCCGAGCGTCGGGGCCGTGGTGTCTGCCAGGGCATTGACCGTCGAAGCCGGGCTCGCCGCCGACAGCGTCTCGTCGCCACCCATCGGGACAGCGCCTTCGCTGTCGAAGTTCTGGCCGGTGGTCTGCGCCGCACCCAGGATCGGGGTCGCCGGGGCCGCCGGCATGTTCGGGCCGTTGATCCCGAAGGCACCCGCCGAGGGCGCACCCAGGGTCGGGACCATCGTGTCACCCGCCGCCATGCGGCCAGCCGCCATCGTCGCGCCGGAGGGAGCCGCCGCGGCCGGAGCCGGGGTCGAACCACCGAGGATGCCCGCAGGGGCTTCCGTCACACCGCCGAGACCGAACGAGCCACGTCCCGCGCCACCAAGACCCGGAACGCCCGGAGCCACCTCCCCGCCGGCCGGAAGGCTACGGGGCGAGGCCATGTACGGCAGGGTCGGGGCCGGAGCCGCCGGAGCCGAGGCCGGGGTGATTGAGCCGGTGCCGGTGTCAGCGCCCGTGGGGACGATGCCCTTGCCGAAGCCCTTGCCGCCGTAGCCCAGCAGGCCGCCCGCGCTCGCGCTGGACGCCAGCGGCTGAATCCCGGTCGGGGCTGTGACCTGACGGGTGCCGGTACCTGAATCAGCCGGAGCCGCCAGACCAAGCTGACGGGACACCGCCGCATCGACGAGCGGGTGATAGAGCGAGCCCTTCTCACCGTGTTCCTGGGTGATCAGCGCGCGCTGGAAGCTGGCAAACACCTTGGGATCAGAGAAATCGAGCTTCGCGTTGGGATCGACGCCCATCGTCTTCGCGATGTTTGCCGCCGCACCCGGACCGGCAGGAGTCGGGGTCCAGCCGTTCTTATTGTTGATCAGGTCATAAACCGTGTTCATGCCGGACGTGGTCTTCGACTGGATCAGTCGGGACATCGCCTGCATACCGGCCTGCGGCGAGTTGAAGACGATCTGGGGCGTTCCCTCGTCGGTGTTCACCGAAGGGCCGACCATCCCAGGATAGTTTCGCTTCTGCCAGTCGGAGCCGGAGAACTTCAGATTGCCCGGATTGTTGTTGCGCATACCAGCCGGGAACGACGAGACATCGTTCGTCTTCAGGAACTGCTCAGGCGTCATCCGGCCGGGCGTGCCCACGGGGACACCCGACAGGCGCGGGTCGTTCGACAGCTTCGGGTCGTAGTTCGCGGCAAGCTGCGGGATCGTGCGCGGATCGGGGCGCACGCCGTTGCGGTGATCGGCGGCGATCTTCTGGAACCAGTCCGGGGTCTGGTTCAGGCTCGTGGCGTGCGTGTCCGGGCCCCAGGCGACGGGGGTGGTCTGCCGCCAATCCGCGTGAAACTTGTCGCCAGTCTTGTTGTACGTCCCCAGGCCGCCAGCACCGTGAACCCGCAGGAAGTTGACCGCCTGAGCCTTGGTCACGTCGGACGTACCCGGGGCCCATTTGAAGTCGAAGGCGTCCTGATGCATGTGGCGCGAATCACCGGCACCGCCATGGTTCTTGTTGTAATTCGGGTCGCGATAGCCAGAGGTGATCGTTGCCTCGGGAAACCGCTTCTGGAATTCGTTCAGAATGTTGCGAACCCGCGGAAGCAGGTTATCCGTATCGACGTGAGACTGTACAGCCATCTTACTTGCCCTTGGGTCCGAGGAAATTGGTGCCCTTCTTCGGGGCCTTCAGCTTGACGGTCGGAGCCTTCGCGGCGAGCGATGACTTCGGCTTTGCGGGCGGCTTGGCATTCGGACCAGACAGGAACGAGCCGGACACCGCCTGAGACACGCGGGCATCGACCATCTTCGGGCCGCCGGGGGTCTTGGCCACCGCGCCGGGCATGGTCTTTTCCAAGTCCTGAGCGGTCGGGCCGATGCGCGACGGGGTGCCGGCCGGGTCGGACTTGTAGTTCCAGGCCGAGACGCGGGTCCCCGTGGCCGGATCGGTGCCGAGCCGGACGATGTCGCGCTTCTCGTTCTCATCCGAGAGCAGGCCGAACATCGGCAGGAAGCTGGAGAGCAGCGAGCCCGCGCCACCGAGGATCTGACCCAGGCCGTTCGAACCCTGCTGGCCGCCGGTCTGCGTCGAGGTGCCGGTCGTGGTCGAGCCGTACGGCGTCACACCCAGGCCGTACTGGAGAATGTTCAACTGATCGATCGGGTACTGGCGCTGATCCGCGTACCGCTGATAGTCCTGATTGAGCAGATCCTGGCCGTACGCGCGCTGCGAATCGCCGATCGACTGGAGCGCTGCGGCCTGCTGAAGGTTCGCCTGCTGCGCCTGCTGTCCGACCGACGCGCCCTGCGCCGCCGCCAGCGCACGAAGACGCTGGGCTTCGAGGCCGTTCGACTGGTTCGACTGATCGGCCTGAAACTGGCGGTTCTGATCCTGACCGATCGCCGCCTGAGCCTGCTGGAAGTTCTGGTTCTGAAGCTGAGCAGTCAACTGCCCCATGTTCAGGGCTGACTGGGCCTGCGCCGCGCCTTCCTGAATCGCCTGACGCGAGCCGCCGTATGCGCCGGCCTGGGTCGCCGCCGTGCCGATGTTGTTCAGGTTCTGCGCGAGGGTCTGGGCCTCGTTCTTCTGCGCCGCCTGAATCACGCTCTGAGTGTACGGCGACATGTACTGACCGAGATTCGCGTCAGTGAACTTGCCCGCGCCGATCTGCTGGCCGCCGTAACCCTGAACCGAATTCAGCGTATTGCCAGCGGTCTGCATCGACGGCATCGCAAGATTGCCGCCGGAGCGCACGGTGTCATAGGCCGCGAACTGATCCTGATTTTGTCCCGCTACGGTGTTGCCCGTATAGGGATGGGCGAGATTGGCCGAGACCTGCTGCGCCTGAGCGTAATTGTTCTTGCCAGCCTCTTCGACCCAGGCCGGAAGCTCTACCTTCTGAACCGTAGTAGTGGTCGCCGGCGTATCATTGCCCTTCTTAGACATGAATTAAAGTTCCTTTGACATAATGACGCCGACTGTTGACCAGCCGTAGTTCTTCAAAATCCTTTGCCAGCCGAGACGACCATCCATGACGAATTCAACCGCGCCATGAGCCCGGCCCCATTCGTCGATCTGATCCGACATCGCCATGGTGTCTTCGAGGTCGCCGAAAATGTAGCGACCCTGCATGATCACCTTTCCCCGCTTATTGGTGGAGAACGAGGTGATGCAGAAACCTGAACCGTTCTGGTGCCAGTGGTACTGGCCAGCTTTGACCTTCGCCACGACATCTTCGATCTCATCGAAGTTGCGGGCCACGTCGAGCGCATCCTGAAGGCGCGCTCGCATCTGTTCTTCTGTAAGACTCACCCGCTATTTAGCGGGTTCAGCCCTGTACGTAGGTCTTGACGATCTCGCCGTCATGGATCTCAAGCATGTACAGCTTGCCCGTCTTCTTATCCCGCACCGGGATGCCATCGTTGCCCTGGGTGGCGGACAGCGTGTTGTCGAGGTGGGCGAGGATCTGTTCGTTGTGGGCGCGCGCCACCAGCGGGTCGTACGCCTTCGGCGGCTCCGGCAGGGTGCGCTGAACCGCCAGCGGGCGCTTGACCAGCGGTGGCTCAGCGACCGGCACCGTGGCGACCGGACGCCCGGGGACGAAGCTCGGCTTCACCGTGACGAAGCCCGACGCCACGAAGGTGTCGGGGTCTTCGGTCACGTCGAGCCGGGTCAGGGTCTGGAGCGCCAGGAAGGAGTCGGGGGCTTCGGTCGCGTTGAGATCCCCCAGGGTGGCCGGCGCATCGGTCGCCCCGAAACTGTCGGGGCCTTCGACCGCGGCGAGCACCCCCACCACCGGGGGCCTATCGGACGCGATGAAGATGTCCGAATCTTCCATCGCGTCGAGCACGTTTGAATCAGCCATGAATCAGTCCTTAGCGGCGTGACCCGCGCTGTTTGATGTCGAACTCAGGCTCGCCGAAAGTCCAGCGGCCATCCTTGGCCTGCTCGACTTGGATCTCAACCTGACGCGCGGTGAAACGGGTATCAATGATCCCGTCCGGCCGGCTGTTGTACGGGCCCTTGATCTGCTCAACGTCGTTCGAGTTGATCTTGGTCTTGAAGTGCCACGTCGTCGCCTCATACCCCGACTCGTCGTCCGGGATGACGCCGTTCACCGTCACCAGCGAGCCATCGGGGCCCGGGGTGATCGCGCCCGAGGTGGCATAGATCCGACCGACGCCCGGCGAGGTGAAGGCGGTCTGGCCCGTCACTTCGTGCCGGTAGAGCGAGCCATCGGGGCCCGCCAGGATCGGGTCGTGGTTGACCAGTACCGGGATGCCAGCGGTGCGCCCCAGCTTGCCGATCGACCACCACTCCTCCCCTTCCGAGTAGCAGTACGTGACGTACGAATCCGGGTCACCGCGGTCCTCAACCGGATCGGGCTCCGGCGGGAGGGCCTGGACGGACACCGAGGACAGCGTCTGCGGGGCCGATACCGTGGCCGGCGTTTTCAGCGCGGCACGGGCGAAGGTCTTCGCGGTCGCGAGCCCCGCCGGCTCACGGATCGCCGGGAAGGTGAAGGCGCGTGTCTCCCCGGCAGACCAGTTCGTGGTCGAGGTGGACTGAACATAGACCGTCTCGTACCAGCCGGTGGCTTCGTCCTTCTTCTGCACCTCGAACCGACGCGGCATCCGGTCCGGATTGCTGGTGGCGGTGAGAGCGATTTCCTTGATCAGCACAGGAGTCGGGAAGACGTATTCGAGGTAGTAGGGGAAGCCATTCAGCGTGTCGTTGCTGTTGCGGATGATCTGGAACCGGTACCCGGCGTAGCTCGACGTGGTGCTGGTGCTCGACGTGGAGGTGGTCGAGGTGGATGTCGCCCGGCCGACGAAGAACGTCTGGGTTGAGCCCTGCGTCCAGGCCGCACAGGTGATCGCCGCAGCCTGACCCCAATTCACGCCGTCGTCCGAGAACTCGAATCGAGCCGTGGTCGGGGCCTGCGGGTAGTACTGATCGTCGCGCGCCGTGATGGCGATCTCGTCGATTTGAACCGGGGTCGAGCCGTAGTCGTACTGAACCCAGACCGGGTAGTCGCCGCCGTTGGCCGTTGCCCACACCGTGGTCGGATCATTGTCGATCAGGTTCGCGGCGCTGAACTGCGGGGCGTAGTAGGATGATTCGGAGGTTGCGGACGGAATCACCGCGGGGCCACCGGCGCTGGCGCGCATCTGCAAGCCACCGAGGCCGCCGGCCACGTAGCCCGCAGAGTTGCCGAGCATGGACAGCCGCCAGAAGCGGTGCGCGCCGATCGGGAGCGAGTTCGCGCCCGGGGTCTTGAAGCTCAGGATGACGAGGTTCGTAGCGCGGGTCGCATCCGCCCCGAAGGTCGCGCTGATCGTGCGCGAGCCCGAGCCGGAGAGCGTGGTGTAGAAGGTCGCCGCGGCGCGAGTTCCGATCCCGTCGTCATCGGTGCTCGTGTCCGGGGTGCAGGTCGGACCCGCCGTCGCGCCGGTGATCGTGGGCAGCGCCGAGGAAGCCCCGGACTGCGCCACCATGCCGATGACCAGTTCCGAATCGAAGGTGGGAAACAGCGTCTGCGTGACGGACGGCCCGACCCGCTCGACGGCCAGAACCGACAGGTCGAGGTCGGCCCACGATACGCCCTCAAGCTCATAGATCGCGGAGGAACCCTCAGCGCGGTAGCTCTGCGCCCCCTGGAAGACGGTCTGCGTCGCGTCGTTCGCGTCCACCACCCGATAGGCCACGCCGATGCCGTCCTGATCGCGCGCGTCGATCAGGTTGACCAGCGTCCAGCCGGAAGTCACCCCTACCTGATTGATGTAGTGGTTATAGATGTTGACCAGCAAGTTACCGGCCTTCGGCGGGTTGGCGAATTTCACGCCCGTATAGATGTCGTTCTCGACGGCCACCTGTACCACGCGGGCAGTGGCCGGCGTCGTCGGAGTGGACGGAGCACCCGCGACCGACTCGAACACGTTGAGCGGGTCCACGAAGTCGTACGCCGTGGTGCAGAATCCAGTTGCGCCGCCGGTCAGAGCCCCGGAAATTCCCGGGGTTGTGCGAAGGTCGATCTTCTGAAGCTCGACGGTGCGGAGATCCTGATAGCCGCCGTCGTAGTACTCGTGATCGATCGTATCGACCGGCTGATTGGTCTGCGGATCGTAGAGTTGCGGCGCGTAATCCTGAGCATTGCCCGAGGTGATCTTGATCAGGTAGTGCCGTGACGGCTTCGAGAGGAAGTCTTCATCGTTGATGCGGTTCGGCCACAGCGTGTTGTGCTCGGAATTCAGCATGTATCCGGACGCGATGGTGCTCTCCGGGGAGATCCAGACCGTCTTCCACTCATCCGTCGTCGCATCGTAGTGCTGAAGGTCGAACTGACGCGGGGCACGCCGCAGTTCAGAACCTTTCTCGGTGTAGACGTTCGAGCCATCGAGGCTCTTAGACGACCCGATCGCACTGGTGCGCGGCTGGAAGTCGGCGGAGAAATTGTACTGGACGTACCACGGGGCCGGACCGGTGAAGATGAACCCCTTGTAGAAGTTGTAGGCCGGTGCCTCGATGTAGAGGTCTGTGGTGAAGCCGGACGTATTCGCGGTCGAGCCCGTCGTATCCGCGCTCGTACCGCTGTTCCCATCCGTGTAGTTCGTCGGGTAGAGATTCGCGAACTGAATCGAGCACGTGGCCGGCGGCGTGGGCGAGATGATCTCAGCCCGCGGCCCGGTGGCAGCGTTGATCTTGATCCGCCAGCGGTCACCGAGATCCGGCTCCGGCGGGGTATCCTTGAACACGTCGATGAAGCACCATGAAGACGCGGTCTGCCCGAAGCTGTCCTTCACCGTGTAGAGGAAGGAGTCGCGGTAATCCCCGCCAAACGGATTGGTCGGCGGCGTGTAGAGAACAGTCTTGTACTCGTAATCAACCTCGACGGAACCCTGGTTCGGCTGAGCGATATCGATAATCTCCAGGCCGATGCCATCATCATTGCCAAGGATATCAACGAACGGAATATTGATAGGAACATACATTAGAGGATCGGCCCTTCGCCACCGCCAAAATTGACTAGGTTATAATAATTCGGCCGCGGACGAAGCGGCGGCGGATTAGGAGTTGTGATGTAGACTTCGGCTGAAGAAGTCTGTCCGCTGTTGTTCGCGATTGTGTACGGGAAGCTGTCCTGACGCGTCTCGGGAAGTTCGAAGACGTGCTCTTCGATGAACACGTAAGGAAAGCCCGTCCACGTGATGTTGACCGGGTACGGCCCGGGGACGAACTGGTCGGAGATCTGCGGCGCGCCCTGGTTGACGCTGAAGCTGAAATTCCCTGCCACCTTGGTCCAGCCGCTGACCGTTGGGCCTTCGTTGTCACGGGGGCAGACGGACGAGAAATCGACCAGGGAGGACTTCGTCAGCGGGTTGCGCTGGTAGCTGAAGCTGGTGCTGGCATCGGCCAGGACGACCGCGAATCGCTTGACGAACGTGTCCTTCGTCATCCCCTGCGGGATGGCGATGGTCGTCAGATTGCCGGTCCAGAGCGACGGGGCAACGGTGATCGACCCAGGCACGAAGTACGGGTAGTCGAACACGCCGGCCTGATGACCCGCGAGGTAGTCGGCCGTGAGGGTCCGGCTCCACAGGCGGGCCCGTGCCACACCATCCACGCTGATATCCTGTTCCAGGGTCCACCCGTCCTCGATGGTGCCCACCGTGGCGTACGGGGTCAGGCCCGTGGTCAGGACTGAGATCCACGCGAGATCGCCCGGCTTGCAGTAGCTCAGCGATAGGCCGGTGCCCTGGGCAAGGGTCGATGCGCCGGCGTAGACCGGATCGGCCGGCGGCGGGGTGTAGAGGTACGAGCCGTCCGGGGCGGTCGCGATCCAGCCGCCGTTCGCGGTGTTCGAAGGCGCGCCGTTCGTCACATCGTCCTGGGTCAGCGGCGTGGTGCCGATCGACGCCACGTGAATCTGTGAGCCGATGTCGTTCCCCAGGATGGCGGAAGCCGCCATCGGGAACGCGCCGTTGACCAGCGTCACGTCGGTGAAGGTGTTGTCGATGGCCTTGATCGGCGACGGGGCGTCCACCTTGGTCTTCGACTTGTAATACCAAGTCACCTCGTCGAACACGTTGTTGACGACGGCGTGGGTGCGAAGACGGGCCCACTTCGGGTCCATGTCCTCCAGCAGGTAATCCATCACCGTGCAAGGAATGTCGCGGACGACGCCGTTCGAGTAGCGCTTGAATCCGGAACGGGTCATCCACATCGCGTCACCGTTGAAGGTGGCGACCGCGTACGGGCAGATCAGCGAGGTGTTCTCAGAGATCTTCTGGAAGCCGTGGACCAACTGGCCACCGATGAACTTCATCAGGAAGACTTCGGACTGGCTGAAGATCAGCGAGCCGTCGCGTACACTGCGGATGGTCGAGAGCGCCGAGGTCGCGTCGAGATCCAGATTACCCGCGGTGTTCGAGAGCGAGGCGTAATCCCAGTCCGTGAAGTCCTCGCGCGAGCACCACGCGACGCGCCGGCTGTTGCCGTCCGCGCCGATCGCGATGACGAATCGCTCAGGGCTGACGAGGAAGCTGCGGTTGGCCCGCGGTACCGGCGGTGCGCCATCTTTCGCCTTCACCTCTTGGAAGCGCTGCACCGGGCCCTTGCGGGGATCGAACACCAGCAAGCGGCCGTCCGTCTCGGACATGCCCATCAGCAGGGTGCCGAAATTGTCCAGGGTGATCAGGTTGCAGGTGAGGAAGTCGTCCGGCTCGGGCTCATCCCGGCCCGTGCCGAAATCCCCATCGCCGAACAAGCCGACGCCGAATCCGCCGACCGCCGAGGTGGTCTCATCCGGGATGAACCGGTCCGGCGTGATGTCGATAAGCTGCGTCTCCCACAGGCTGTAGAAGCCGGCGTCGCAGCCGATCGCCACGTGGCGCGCCTCGTTGGTCGAGAGCCAGCCATAGATGGTCCGGGCCGTGGAGGTCAGAAGGGGGACATCGATCTTCGTCCAGCCGCCGATCGGAGCCATGACGCCTTCGCGCCACCGCACCAGGGAGGTGTCGTACCAGCGGTTCGGCGTCGATTTGCTGGTGGCCCCGCGGACGACTCCGGGCGGGATCTGGATAGGCGTCTTGAACTGCATGGCTGTATTTAGCCGTGCCGTGTCAGGCGACCGGGGAGGTGAAACGGAGCTGTCGACCGGCTGTGCGCCGGCCAGCTCGCCCGTTACCGGAGGACCAGTTCCACGTCGAAGTTGACGAAGAAGTACGTCTCGTCGCCGCACTTCGCGACGGTCTTCTTCACGATCCGGTACGGGCCGGGCGGCATGAACTTGGGCAGGACGAAGATCTCGTCGGCCACCCAGGTGCCTTTATCGAGCCAGTTGTTGAAGGTGGTCCAGTGATGGACTGCGTTGCTGTCCTTGCCGATCAGCAGGTTGGCCACCCGCATCTCACAGCGTTCGGTCCGGATGTACTCGTTGTGGACGTAAATCAGGTCGCCGCGGCGGGCGGTCGTGATCGGTTTCGCCTTGTTGCCGGCGTGGATGTAGGGTTTGCCCACGACCTGATGGACATAGGCGTCGCGCTTCTCCACCTGCTCCTGATGATGCGTGTTCAGCCACTGGGTCCCGGCGAGAACGAACGCGACGAGACCCAGGGTCCAGAGTACGGAGCGACTGTTCTTGAGAATCCTCTTGATCATGGTTTCAGGCCCGGAATTGTAATACCAAGTTTCTGTGCCACGTAGGTCAGCACAGCAACGCCGACCGCGCTCAAGGTCCGCCAGATGATCTGCTGAACCTTCTCTTCCATCACGTCCACGCGCTTCTTCAGGGCCGCCAAGTCGTCAGCATCAGCCTTGCTCGTCTTGAGCGCTGCGATTTCCGCCGTGTTGCCGTCGATCTTGTCCTTCAGCATCGGAATGGCCTGCATGGCCATACGAATGGTCTTGAGATCGTGCTTGATCTCGTTCTCGATGCTCTCAAGTCGCCGGTTGGACTCTTTGGTTGACTCCTCAATGCGTGCGACACTGATCTTGACATCGCCAAGCTCGGCATTCATCTCGCGAAGTTCTGTACGGAGATTGGCTTCGTCGGGCATCGACGTTACTTCTTCATCGTCGAGGTGATCTTCTCGGCCGTCCGTGCCACGCCGTAGCCACCCACCAGGGTCAGCATCGCGTCCAGATACGGCTGGGGAAATTGAGCCATAGCCTGGGTGACCGACTGCGCCACGTGGGTGCCGGCGAGCGCATCGAACGCGCTGGCGAGGATCGTGAATCCGAAGCTCGTCACCAGCCCGAGACAGATCAGCGGGCGCATATTCGCGGTGAGCCACGATTCCGAAGCCGCGTCCGCCGCCATGACCTTCGACATCGCCTCGTATCGGGCGGAATCCGCTTCCGACAGGGTCTTGATCAGTTCGGCCTGCGCGTCGGCCGCGGCCTTCGGATCGGGGATGAACTTCTGAATCAGCGGAATCAGGGAGGGGAGTAGTGCCAGGAGAGCGCCCATTCATGCCTTTCCGCGGATGCGATGAATCAGTTGAGCAAAGAAGCCGGGCCCGGAACTTGCCGGAGCCGGGGTTTGGACCGGCTCCTCGACAGGTTTGTTGTTAACAGGTGTGTTGAAAAGCTTTGCCTCGTCGGCCCGACGACGGGTCAGGCCAGCCAGTACTTTGCCGCCGGCCTTGTTCCACTTCGGAAATTCGGCAGCCGCGGCCTTGAAGTCGCCGGCATTGACCTTCTTTAGCAAGGTCGAAGACTTCAGATTGCCCTCACCCAGATTGTAGGCGAAGCTGACCAGGGCCGCGAATTGGTTCTCGTTGAGAGGAACTGTGACGTTCTTCTCTACCGCCTTCTCGAACTTGACGAGATCGCGGCTGAACAGGTCTTCGGCCTGAGCCAGGGTGATGGTCATCCCCTTGGTCACGCCAAGGGTCGTTCCCCAGCCGATGGTCCAAACACCGGCGGGGCACTTGTAGGCGGTGAGCTTCAGTCCTTCGAAGGACTTGATCAGATCCTTGCCGGTTTCATTGGTACGCATCCCATATTTAGTGGGATGTTACTTCCAGTTGGCCGCTCCGATACCCGGACCACCGCCATTCATCCCGCCGTAATGCGAGGAATGATTTCCGCCGTTGCCGATGAAGATCTTCCACGTCTGGCCGGGCTGGGGCGCGTCGGCGTCGGTCTTTCTCCAGACCTTCATCACGTGGGCACCGGGCGCACCCGCGCCGCCCATCGACATGCTGTTGCCGAGGTAGGGAGCCGGATCGCCGCCACGGCCGCCCTCAGTGGTGTTGACGCGATCCTTGGCGGTCTGGTTGCGGACGGAGGCCACCGCGGGCGTGCCGACAGCCGGCGGAACCGGAGAAGGGGGTATGCCCCTGAGAGCGAGCCAGCCGTTGGCGCGGCCCCAGCCCGCGCCTGCGCCACCGCCGCCGGCCGTGAGCCACGCGTTGGTGACGGTCGGGGACGGGGTGTACAGGGCGGAACCACCCTGGCTCGCCGCGATACTGACCGGCTGGCTCAGGACGATATCCCCATCAGGCCCAACCACGTACGAGCCTTGACCGGGCACGCCGTCGAATCCCTGGGCATCGTAGCGCGATCCGATCACGGTTCCGTCGTACGTGCTCTCACCCGAGGACCCACCGCCGCCGAAGATATCGAAGTTGAACTCTTCGTTGTACGACGGAATGACGAAGGTGTAGAGGCCGGGCTTGTCCCACTTCTTCTGGCCGGGCTGAAAGTTGTCCGAGGTCGCCCCGTAGAAGTCGCTGAAATTGATCTTGCCGCTCTTCGGGATCTTGGCGTTGGCCGGGATGTCCGGGACGTACTTGCCGCCCCGGTAGTACTCGGTGATGCTCGTCGGCGCTTCGCCACCGAACACCGCCTGGATCATCGAGAGGCTGATCGGGCCGGAGGTGGGAAGCGAGGCCATTAGCGCTTCCCTTCCAGGGCCTCGACGCGCCCCGCCAGTTCCTGCACCGCGGCGATCAGCGGGGCCACCAAGTTGGCGTAGGCCACCGACTTGATCCCGTGGTCGTTCTCACGGACCAGTTCGGGGATGACCTTCTCCAGTTCCTGAGCGATCACGCCGAGGGAGCGAGATTCGTCCTCGATACGGGTGAATCGGACCGGGCGGATGGCCTTGACCAGATCCAGGCCGTCTTCGATCGTGAACACCATCTTCTTCAGGCGCTCATCCGACATCGCGGTTTCGTCGCCCGACGTGGTCCAGTTGCCGCCGGCATCGAGCGAGGCCCGGGATGCGCCACCGCTGAAGAAGGCGTAGGTCTTGGACTGGCGGTTGAAGGTCAGGCTCGAATCGTTGTCGAACTGGACGATCACGTTGAAGCCGGAGACGGTCAGGTACGACTGATCGTCGAGGCGGAACGACGGGCCGCGCACCTCACCCAGCAGCGTGCCGCCGGTGATCGGCAGGTACGAACCGTCGCCCTTCACCAGCACCGGCTGACCCTTGTACTTCAGGCCGGTCGTATCGACGGTCAGAAGCTCTGTGTTGCCGTCGTGGGTGCGGATGTGGAAGTTGTCGCCGGCCACGTCGAGATAGTGGCGCTGAACGTTGGCCTGGGTGTCGAGGGCGTCGAATTCGTGCGTCCCGCCGGAGAAGATCAGGCCCTGAGAGTTGGTGGCGAAGGTCAGAGACCCGGTCATCGCGTCGCCGGCCTTCTTCACCGCCGCCAGGGAGACCGTGTCCACGTCCTTCAGCTTGGTGTCGATCAGGTCGAGCGCATCGTTGTGCAGCGTGCCCCAGCGGTTGCGGGCTCCGCCCACCTCGGGCTTCGGGAAGTTAAAGTTCGAAGTGTATGAATCGGCCACTGAAAATCCTCACAAATTAATAACGGTCCCAAGTCCCGGTCATCTTCGGCAGATCAGCCCAGGGATCATCAGGGTAAACAGGCATCGGAACCCAACTGTCATTATCAATGACGTACGGCGTCCAGTTGACGTATTTAGTGGATGCTGTGGCGCTGAAACTGTCGGGCGATTCGACCGCCGTCATGACGCCGAAGGTGGTCGTGAATCCGTCGCCCGCGAATGAATCCGGCTGTTCGGTGACCACCATCGTGCCGATGGTCGTGAGGGTGACGCCGGCCCCGATCGCCACGAAGGTGTCGGGGGCTTCGGTCGCCGCGAGATCGCCGGTGACCGTGGTGGTACCGATCGCCGCGAAGGTGTCGGGCTGCTCAGTCGCCGAGAGGGTGCCGGGGACGGTGATGGTGGCCGAGGCCAGGAAGGAGTCGGGGGCCTCGGTGGCCGCCAGGATGCCGGTGGTCGCCAGCGTGATGCCGGCCCCAACCGCCTGGAAGGAATCCGGCGCTTCGGTCGCTGAGAGCGATCCCGCGGTGCTGGTGATCCCGGTTGCCAGGAAGGAGTCGGGGGCCTCTGTGGCCGCCAGGGTGCCCGTGGTGACCACAGTCGCCGCAGAGCCTGCGGCCAGGAACGTGTCGGGCTGTTCGGTCGCCGAGAGGGTCCCTGAGACGACCACAGCCGCCGAGGACCCGGTCGCCAGGAACGTGTCGGGCTGTTCGACAGCCGCCATCGCCCCGGTGACCACCTGAGCGGTGGATCTTCCGGATGACGCGAGCGGCGCTGAGGCGAGGGGGTAGGACGCGAGGATCACGTCCTATTTATCGGGGCGTCGGCTTACTTCAGGACGTTCTCAAACCGCAGCATCTGCGTGACGGCCAGGGCCCGGTCAGAGCGCGACAGGCTCGGGTCGAGGCTGTCCAGCGTGGCCAGGATCGCATCGGCGATGTCCTGATCCGTGATCACCCACCAGTCGTAGGTCACCGAGTACGTCCCATCCCCGTTCGGGGTTGCGACGATGTTCGAGCGGTCGGGGTTCGCGTTCAAGTCGTCGATGTCGGCCTGAGTGGCATTCTCAGCGACGGACGGGAAGATATAACCGATCATGAGTTCCTTTACGGGTACGAGAATGCCGCGGCCGGGGGAGTGAAGTTCGCAGTATAGCGGGGAGCCAGGGTCAGCCGAACTTCGTCAATGTAGCCCTTGAAGAAGCAACTGGTCTGCTGGCCGACCCACTGGCCCACCTTCAGGCCGTAGGTTGCGCCGAAATCGACGGTGCCCGTATACGTGGTGAATGCTTCGGCGACGCCATTGACATAGATGGCGCAGTTGCTGGTTCCCATGCCATTGCGAACGACGGCGATGTGCCGCCAGACGCCGTCATTGACCACCGTTGATCCGGCGAATGGCGTGCCGGCGTTCTGAAACTTGACGGTGAGCCTGTTCGGAGCCGAGGTATATCCGGGCTGGGCATAGATCGAGATGCAGTTCGTCGCGTCGGTGGACAGGTTGGTTCCCGCCGCACCGACTGCGGTGCAGAAGAGCACCATGTTGTTGCCCTGTCCGTTGGCCGCAGAGAAGGAATTCAGCCAGAACTCGAACGTGAAATCACCCGTAACGAGAGGGCTGGCCGAGGCTGGGACACGAATATCCGTCGTGGTGCTCATCGACGCACCGTTGAAATACAGAGAGCCGGTTCCATACTTCGCGGTCGTGACCTGAGCGCCGCCGTTGGCGTTCGGGTTGGTGGCCGTCAGGTTGCGGGCGTTCGCCGATGTATCAGCATAGTTCCCGTCGAGATGGTACAGGTACTGAACCTTGTCGGATAACGAATCTGTCTGGGTGACGCGCGTGACGAAGATCGTGAATGTGCGGTCGCTGCTGTACTGGCCCGTCGTCGCCCTCAACGTGAAGGTATAGGTCGTATCCGCCGCAGGGTTGGTGACTCCTCCCGCGATGGTGCTTCCCGAGAGTGACAGGCCAGCCGGCAGCGAGCCCGAGACAAGCGAATACGTGATCGGCGCATTGGCCGGCGAGGACGCTGAAATGGTCTGGCTGTAGTTCGAAGCGCCGCTCGCGTCAGGCAGCGTGCTGGTAACCCAGGCCGGGAAGGCCGGGGTGAGGTTAGAACTGGCGTACTTCTTCGGCATTAGATGAACATCTCGTATGAGATCGTCACGCCCGTGCTCACATTGTCGGAGCGGCGGACGCCAATCTGGTTGGCGTTGCTCAGGCCGATGATCGTGCGGTTGGTGTACTTCGGAATCGTCATGTACGCGCCCGCGCCGTTGCGCTGGTATTCGATATCCGATGAAGTGTTGTTGCAGATCTCGACGACCTTGCAGATGGTCGAAGCGAGGACCACGGGCGTTGCGCCGCCGTTGAGCGTCGCAGAACCAATGATCGCCGTGGCATAGTCGGGGTTCTGAACGACGACGTTGCAGTCTACCTTATTGGTGACGGTGACCGGCAGCGGGTTCGTGTTCGACACCGGATTTGTCCCCAACCCCGAAGGGGTGGAGAAAAAGATCTGGCTTCCGAGGGGGTTCGACGCGTTAACCGGCTGACTGTTCTGGTAGAGGTTGACGACCATCGAAGGCGACCACTGCACCTTCACGCCCGCGGACGCATCGATACCGGACTGGGTAATCGAGACCGGCAGCGGGTTCGAGTTCGACACCGCCTGACCGGAGGTCTTCAGCGTGCCGTCGAAGGGGTTGGACAGTGCCACGGTGCCAGTGACGGCCAGGGAGGACGGGAAGGCCACGTCCACCGGGAGCCGGTTGGTGCTCGACACCGCCTGACCAGCGAGCTTCAGAACGCCGTCGTAGGGGTTGGACAGAGCCACCGTGCCCGAGATCGCCGGCAAGCTGGTGACGCCAACCGAGCCAGAGACGGCCAGCGAGGCGTTCTTGACGGTGACTTCCAGCGGGACGCCATTGGGCATCCCTAGCGGGGTCGTGCCGTCGCTGGTGCTGAGGTAGGTCGGGAGGGCGGTGAAACCGGCCCCGTAGACGTTTCCATTCGGATCGCCCAGGACCACCGGGAACGGGTTGGCGGACGTTGCGGCCGAGCCGCCATCGTACCCAACCACATTAATGGCACCGCCCTGCGCGAGCGTGTAGCCGTTGAATGCCTTGATATCGATCGCGCCGCTGAATCCAGCGTTCTGCGCCAGAAGGGTCGAGTAGACCACGGCCGATGCCGAGGCGTTGATCAGTTGCCCGTTGTTCGAGGACTGGATCACCGTTCGGGCGATCGAAGGGCCCGAGGTGCTGTACGTTCCAGTGCCGATCTCCCAATCCGAGCCGTCTTCAAGCACGTAGGAAAGGGAATCGCCATTGAGGAATCCCCCCTCAGCGAAGGTCTGGAATCCGGCGGACGCAGCGCCAAGCACAAGAACGCCCGCCCCCGGTGCGGAGGCGAGCGTCTGCTTAACTCGATTGGCGATTTTGGGAAGATTGGCCATGGCATTATTTAGCGCATGGCCGGCGTACAAGTGAGCTGACCGGCGCCCAGCCGGTCAGCTCAACCGTTTCATTACGAGTGGGTGATCGTCGCGCTGTTGATAGTCAGAACTTGGTTCTGAACGAGGCTGACCGACGCCAGATTGATGTTGGCGCTGCTGGTACCGACCGTCAGGCCATCGACCACAACGTTGCCGGCGGAATCCTTGATCCGGCCGGTTGTGGCAGTGCCGGAGGCGGACACGGTCGTGGTCAGCGGGGTAGAGCCGAAGGTCAGGGTCGGGCCCGACACCGTGCCACACGGGTAAGCCAGAGTCTCAACAGCCAGAACGGTCGTGCCGGCGAGGATTTCGAGGGTACCCGCCGCGCCGCCCGCGTCGATCGCGCTCTTAACTGCGTTCATGCGGGTCGTCTTCAGGGTTGCGATATAATTTGCAGCCATAATTTCACCTTAACCAATCGTCTTCATAGGCGCGATCGGGGTCGAGCCGGAGTGAATGGACTCGTCGTACTCCTTATTGAGGGAGCCAATCGCGTCCTGAGTAAGCTGCTGCCACATCATCAGACGGGCGTCTTCCATGATGTAAGGGGCGCTGTGCTGGAGGGCAGCGTAGAAATACAGGTGGGGAGCCTTCTTCAGCAGCCACGTCGTGGAATTGGCCGTGACCAGATCCAGAACCGGCAGATCGGCGAAGTAGGTCATCTGCACGTCGCAGGTGAAGCCGTTCGGGAACGGGGAAAGCTCAATCTCCGAACCGACGATGGTGAAGTACATCGGGTGATTCGCCCACGTCCCGGCCTTGCGGGGATCGGAAATGGAATCTTCCGTCGCCATGAACAGGGTGCGGGGACGACCGCTACCGGTGTCGATGCGCACCGACTTCATCTCGCGGAAATCGGTCGGGAGGGTCACGAAACCATCCGAAGCCGTGATGTGCTGACGACGCACCATCTCGCGGACGCGGAGGTTCTGAGCGATGTGAGCTTCGGCCATTCGAATCCAGGCCGGAATGGTTGCGCTGAGGTCTTCGCGATTGATCTCTTCGGCAATCGCCTCGACGAGGCCGGGGCCTGAAAGAATGTCCATAAAAATAAGGGCTCCTGTATCTGGTCTATTTATTAGATGCCTTCGAGGCCGCTGATCCTCTTGATCGAGTCATCAGTGTGGAAAACTTTGTTCTGGGGGTCGTTGAACCACTGCGCCCACTTGCGCTTATCGGTGGCCCAGCCCTCGCGGAACGCCTGTTCCATCACGGGGTCCGGAATCTTCGCGACTTCGCGGTACGTGGCCTTGCGGTCCGAGCCCTGTTCCCGCCGAGCCTTGGCGTATTCGAGGTCGGCGCTGATGTCGTAGTGGGACAGCATCGTGAAGTTCTCGGCGTCGTGGACCACGACTTCCTTCACCTTGTTCCCGTCTGCGCCGTAAATGATGCGGTTGGACATGCTGGTATTTACGCAAAAAGGGGGCGCTGAGCGCCCCCTTCGTGTTAGTCAGTCCGAGATTACTTGGACGTGGTGAGGTCGAAGATCGCGGCGTGCGCGGCTTCGTTGGAGACCTGAACGCCCCAGCGAGCGTGAATCACCTTGGTGTCGGCGTCGCCGGTCTTGGCAACCGGGTAGGTGTCGAAGCCGCGGAAGAAGGCGGTCTTGACGTAGTTCGGATCGATGATCAGAACCGAGGACTGGTCGATGTTGCGCGACAGCGAGATCTTGATATCGCCGAAGTCGGACATCAGCAGGTTCACGCCACCGATGGCGAGTTCGCCAACCTTGGTCTCGTAACGGCCGTTCTGACGACCGGTGAACTTCGAGATGACGCGCTTCTGGAAGCCGCCAACCAGAGCCCAGTCGCACTTCGCGCCGTTCGTCCAGGCAAGCTGAAGAACGTCGTCGAAGAGGTCTTCCGTCAGCGGACGGGCCGTACCGGCCGTCACAGTGGCGGTCGAGGACGCGGCAGAAGCACCACCAGCACCACGCGACACGTTGGTCTTGAGGTAGTGGGCGAAGCCTTCGGTCTGCGAACCGACCGTGCCGTTGTCGTCCACGCGCGGCTGGGTCGAGCCGTAGGCGCGATCGATGTCGAGCTTCAGCGCCTTCGAGGCCAGAGCCATCTGGTGCGCCATCTCGCCTTCCGGCTTGCCGGCAGCGTCAGCGGCCTGCTGGTCACCCGAGACAGTCGCGTCGCGCTTGTTAAGCTGGGTCGTCGCCTGAATCCGGGTCGTGCCGGTCGGGGCCGAGTTGACGTTCACGTAGGCTTCGACCTGCGGAGCGTTGTTCGACGGATCGGGAAGCTTCTCAATCTGCCAGTCGAACGAAACGCCCTTTACGTTCTTCTTGCCGGCGAGCGAGAACAGCGGGGTCTCGGTCGGGTCGATGTTATAGATTACGCCTTCAAGCTGCTCGCGATTACCCTTCGCGATCTTGGTGGTGAAGGCATTAGAAACGGTGGCCATGATGAAAATCCTTAAACAAAGATCAGATTAGATGACGGAGAGCTTCAGCAGCATCGCTGAGGCTTCCAGATGACTTCAGACGCTTGTTCGCAGATTCGAAAGCGTTCGGTTTGCGCGGTGTCGCTGCAACTGACCCAACCGGAACACGCTTGGCTTCGCTCTTGACGGGCTCGGCCTTCGCATTCGCGGCCCTGTGGGCCTTCATCGCAACGTACAAGGCCGAAACAGCCCGGTGATCGGCGGCGTAATTAAGCTCTTCCTCCGAGAAGCCCATTACATCGCGCCCGAATTCACGAAGCTCTTTACGAGCCTTCTGCCATACCTTCTCGTTGCGGAATTCCGGGTGCTTCTGGAGGAGAAGATCCCGTTCCTGCGCAACCGTCGCCTGAAACTCTGCGGCCTGCTGGGCCTGAGCTTCGTAGGCAAGACGCTGCTGTTCCGTGTGAATCGCGGCCTGCTTGTCACGGAGTTCGTTGAACTCCAGCTTCGCAATCGCGTAGCCCTGCGGGTTGGTCTGCTTCAGGTACTCCCACTGTTCGGGGGTGGGTTCCTGGGCAGTCGCAGTGCTGACCTGACGGTTCAGGGCGTCCAGAAGGTACGCGTACTGCGCACGCTCTTGACGGATGGCTTCCTGTTCGGCGTGGAACGCCTTGCGCTCTTCGGCCAGGGCCATCGTTTTCTGCGAGAACACAGCATTCCGCTGGTATCCGTTACGAAGTTCCTTCAGAGCGACCTTCTCAGTCTTGCCGTCAATCTTGACGGTGACGAGAACTTCTTCGTCCAGATCCTCGCCGTCGCCGGCTTCGTCTGTGTCGGAATCACCCTCGGCATCGGACTCGTCCGACGCGTCGTCCTCGGGATCTTCCTGCGCCTCAACCTCATCGGTCTCGGCATCCGTTTCTAGTTCTTCACGATCATCGGCTGCCCCATTGGGGTCCGAGAGGATGCTTTCGAACGCTGCAACGGCGTCGAAAGGCTCATTGGCCTGTTCTGACATTATTATTTAATCTTCCGTGATGTTTTGGTGTTGAAATCCGCAATCTTTCCCGTGACCAGGGCAGCCTCAAGCTGCGCCAAAAACGCCTTCAGCGCTTCCTGGCGGTACTTGATATCCTGCAATGCGCTGAGGTCGGCGGCGGGGGTTTGATCCCAGAGGGCGCGATAGTGCTCGGAAAGGTCGAGCACCGCTTTCTGGAAGGCTTTGTGCTCAATCAGAGCTTTGGCGGACGCCGCATGATCATGCGGGGTCTCGTAGGTCAAATCTGTCGTCACGGGTCTATTTAGATCGACGGCAGGTAATCCCCGCCGCCGTGAAACGTGTGAGCTGCCCGGAGCCAGGCCGGTCGACAGCTCCGTTACAGCAGGCCGAAGCCGCCGAAGCCGCCGAAGTCGAATCCGCCGCTGAAACCCATGTCGGGAGCCGCCGGCATGGTCGGGGCGAGAAGCCCGGCCTGACCGATGTCGCCGAAATTGCCAGAACCGAACCCGAATGTGCTCATAGAACCCATCGGGTTGGCGAAGGCGTTCAACCCGCCCATGCTCGACGGGTCCACCATCGTGCCGGTCATGGCCGGCTGCGCCGGCTGCGCGAAGCTCGTCGCGGAATCACCGAGGCTGGGGTTGCCCTGGGGGGCGACCATCGGGCGGTGAAGCCCATTGTCCATGCCTGAGCCCGGGGTGAGGCCCGGCTGGGGCAGGTTCTGCGGCTGACCCTGTCCCAGGCCCTGTGAGAAGGGCGAGGGCGGCGTTGCGCTGGCGGTCTGGCCCTGGGACGGTCCGAACACGCCGTTGGCCTTCTGGAGGCCCTGGACGCCCTTGGTGAGGCCCTGGGCAAGCTGGGTCAGGCCCTGCATCGGGTTGGCCTGCGGCTGCTGGCCCGGCGGCTTCGGGGCCGATGCGGGATTCGCGACCGGGTGCTGGACGTTCATCGGCAGGGACGGCATCAGCGGCTGGGGCTGCTGGCGCTGCGCCGGCTGCATCAGCCCCTGCTGGGTCATCTGCTGCTGGACCGGCTGCATGGGGCTGAGAGCCCCGCCGCCGATCGGGCTGGAATTAAACACTGGGGGCTGCATCGTCGGAGGCTCCTGAATCGGGGGTCATGGCGGCGTCGGCTGCCTGCTGGCTGGCCTGCATGTCGGCGGCGTGGGACTGCTGGAGATCCTGGGTGTGGAGCCCGGCGAGCCGGTCGAGGTGAGCTTCGTCGGCCGCATGGGCCTGATCGGCCTGCTGGGTCATCCGCTGCTGCATCGCGGCGAAGTGCGCCTTCCCCATCTCGTGGGAATGGGCGGCGTCCTGCTGCATCATCTGGCCGGTCAGGTTGATGTGGGCCTTCTCGATGTCGAGTTCCCGGTCCATCTCGGCCTGCTGAAGCTGGCTGCCGTACTGCGCCTGAATCGTCGCAAGCTGAAGCACACGTTCCTGGGCCAGCTTCTCGCGCTCCAGGGCCATGTCCATCTGCATCTTCGCGACCTGACGCTCGTGCTCAAGCTGCATCTTCTGCATCTCAAGCTTGAGCTTGATCTGATCGTTCTGGATCTGGCCCTGGGCCAGATACATCTGCGGGTTCGGGGCCTGCTGCGGGTTCGGCGGCTGGTAGTTGAGCGGGATCGGCTTGATGTACTTGCTCACATCCTTGATCCCGGCGATGTTCATCATCGAGGCGATGGTGTTGCGGATTTCCTGGGGACCGACCGGGCCGTTCGGGCCGACAGCCTGGATGATCATCTGCTGGTACTGAAGCAGGTTGGCGAACATCTGGAGCCGGTCGGAATCCTTGCCCTTGCCCAGCCCGGTGTTCGTGCTGACCAGCAGGTCCGGGTTGATCTGGCGCGGGTCGATCTGGGTGGTGGTGCCATCCGAGCGCCGGATATCCAGCGGCTCGTCGAAGTGCCGGCAGATCGTGCGCAGCAGGCCGGAGAAGGCCCGCTTCATGCCATCGGCGAAGCGCCGGGCGATGATCTCGGCCGTCTGGTCCGCCGCCGAGGTGGTGGCCGCGACCGCCGAAGCCGTGGTGGACTGCAACACTTCCGGGTCGAGGCCCTGGCTCGCTGCGGACACGCCGGTGCGCTCCGCCTTCACCTGCTGAAGCTGCTGAAGCAGACCCATCGCCTGGGCACCCAGGAAGGTGTGGCCGATTTCCTGAACCGCGCCCGGGGTGCGCATCCGGATCACCGCGCCCACCTCGTTCGAGAGCACGTCGTCCAAATTCACCTGCCCTTCCACCACCGCCATGCGCGGGAAGATGGAGGACGCGAAGGAGTCGAGGGTGTTGCGCCAGATCCGGCTCTCGATGCTCTGAAGGTCGATCAGGCGTTCGGCGAGGCTTTCCCCCAGCGCCTTGTGGGCGGTCGGGAACGGGCACAGCAGCGCGAACGGAGGCTCGTCGTCCTCATAGATCTCGGCGTGAAGAATGTAGTGGTGTTCACCCAGGGTCTGGACGCGCCAGAGTTCAGCGACGCCGTCCTGATCGCGGTCGATCTTGACGAAAAGCTCGGAATACAGAACCTGACGAAGGCTGTCGTCGCCCGAGTTGTCGTACCGGCCCCACAGGAGCGCCGGGTCACGAACCTCAGCTTCCATGTTCGTCGGGCCCACCGAATAGATCGGGCTGGTGCCGCAATTCTCAAGGATCTCGTCGAGGTCGAAGCCGGTCGAGACCAGATCCGACACGGTGACCACCTGACGCCGGCCGATGCAGAGGGAATCACCCTCGTGCGTCGCGGACCGGTTGATGATGAACTGCTCCGGCGGAATCGCCTTGATCATCGCGACCGGCTCGCGGGTCGTGCGGCGGATGCGGAAGTTGTAGGTCTTCGGAATCTCGATGCTGATCTGAGCCGTGGGGTCGAGCGCCAGCATCTCGGGGACGATCGTGCTCATCACCGTCTCGACGGCGCTCGCCACAGCCGGGTCCTCAGCCGGGTTCAGCGGATCGGCCTGATGCGGGGTCGCGTAGTCCTCGCACTCACACTCTTCCTTCGACACGATCTCGATGTCGTCCGGGTCGTGGGCGACGTACAGATCCATCTCTTCTTCGGTCAGGCCCTTGACGGTGAATTCCCGGACCCGTTCCTTCTTCTCAAACCACCAGTACAGGACGCCGGCACCACGAATCAGGGCATCCTGAAACGCCGGCTCCAGCACCTGGGAGAAGCCGTGGCACTTGTTCCAGAAGATGTGATTGACCGCGTCCGTGGCGTCCTTTGCCATCTGGACTTCGGCCTCATTGGTCGGCACGAACTCGACGGCGTGCTCTGATCCCATGAAGACCCGGTGCAGACTCGGCAAAATCGCGTTGGTTGCGTCACGAACCACGCTCAGCACGAACTGCGACCGGCCGTCCTCTTCGTCTCCGAGCGGTTCCGCGTTGTAGAACTGCGTGGCCTTGATCCGCTGAGGGGCCACATCATGATCAATGTGAAATTCAGCGTCCTGAGCCAGCTTATAGACGACGCCCTGGAAGGTGTCGTCGTCCATCTTCTTACGACGGCGCTTCGAAGTTACTTTATTCGACATGCGACTATTTACCTTCGTCGCATAGTCTTCTTAGATGCCTCGAATACCCCGCTTGAGCGGTACGCCAGGAGTCCAGGCCAGTGCTCGACCACCGACGCCGGCCGCGACAGACGCGAAGGTCAGGTTCAGGGCGTCAGCCAAGTCAGGCGAGCGGCGAATCCGCTTGCGCATCGAATCCTTGCTCTCGACCTTGATCTTGCCGAGGGAGGTGTACGTGAAGGTCGGGGCGCACAGTTCTTCGCGAAGCGTCGCGTCCTCGGGCAGCTTGCAGACCCGCTGCGCCAGCCAGTCCCGGCAGGCCACCCACAGTTCATCCCTGAGCCGATCGCACTTCGGGTTCATGGCGGAAGTTTCCGCCACGTTCACGTCCCGCGCCGGCATCCTCAATTCCCGGAGACGGTCGCTCACACCCTGGCCCATGCCGATCGAATCGACACAAATCTCTGTCGGGTTGTCGGTCTGAGCTTCGGCCATCACGTGGCCGACAAGCTGCATCAGGTCCAGGCCCCTATAGATCTTCCAGTCGAGCACCACGTTGCCCCGGCGCTTGATCAGCACCGAGCGGTCACCACCGTGGCGGGCCACGTCGAGGCCGTAAATCAGCGGGGCCAGCGGATCGACCGCGATGTCCCGGTTCATCGCGCTCTCGACCAGTTCGGCCGAGATCAGAGTGTTATTCTCAGACTTCGGGAAGTCACCCAGTACGCGGATGCGGTACTGATCGCTATCTATCCCGTATTCATGCTCCAACTCGGCCAAAAACTTCGGGTCAACGCGATCGGGGAAGTCCACGCAACTGACGTGCATGGTGGACCAACTGTCCTTCGACTCGTGGAATGCCCGGTAAAACTGACCGGTGAGCGATGTCGGGTTGCCGATCAGTACGAACTGTGCGTTGGTGCTCGACATCGAGCCCGTTGCGGCCTGGAACACCTGTTCGTCGATACCCGCCGCCTCGTCGCAGATGATCATGACGTTGTCGGCGTGAATCCCCTGAATCGAGGTGGGGTTGTCGCGGGAGCAGGTACGAGCATGAAGAAACGCGCCATCCGGGTCTTCCTTCAGGAAGATCTTGTCTGCGCGGATTTCGAAGCTTTCCCTGATGTATGCAGGCAGCCGGCGCAGCCAGGACTTGATCTCGGGCAGTAGACCGGACATCAGGGTCGCCGCGACGGGGCCGGTGACGATCACCTTGACCGGGTAACACGTGACCAGCTTGTGGATCGCGGCCAGAGAGACCATGCAGGACTTTCCGACGCCGTGGCCGGAGCGGATCGCGATCTTTCGGACCGGTTCGGGGCCCGAGATCCGTGTAAGGGCCTCCTGCTGCCAAGCATTCGGCTCAATGCCGATAATGTCGCGGCAGAATGCGACCGGATCGTCCCTGTAACGGCGAACAAAATCGATGTAGGGGTTGTCGTTGAACTCGAACTCAGGCTCCGGGAGCCCAGCGCCATGCTCAACAAACTTCGTCCACTCACTAATATCTTCAAATTCTGACATGCGCGTATTTACGCGCACGAAAAAGGGGAGACGTTTCCGCCTCCCCTCTACGCGTCACCCATGATTTTCTAACTGGTGACTTTTATACTATGTACAAGGGTCAAAGTCGATATTCTTTGATGAATTTCTCGGCCAATTCGCGGCTGAGGAATCCGATGACCTTCGGCGGGCTGCCTTCATGCACGCCGATGGCCGTTTTGTTGCGGAAAGCCCAGCTTTCGAGCTTCCCGAACGTGTCGTACCGCTTGTTCGCCACCAGCAGATCCGGCCGGCGGGCCGGCGGCACCGTGACGAGCCAGGGCAGAGGAAGGCTCGGGTCGATCCGCAGCGTGGAATCAGCCATCCTGGCCGTCCGTGGTCAGGTGAATCTGCACCGCGCCCACCTGGGTCTTGAACAGCCGCGGGCCGGGGCTGGCCCGGACCACGTCGAACTGCTTCAGGGCCTCGTCGAGACGCGCCACCATGTCCGGGTCGGTCAGGGTGAGCTTCTTCCGGATGAGCCCGCTGCGGATCTCATCCTGCCACGCCTTGAACACCTCGGGCTGCACGGTGACATCGGTCACGTACACCCCCTGATCATGCCAGTGCGCGACCACCCGGTTCAGATCCGCCATCGGGAACGCCTGAAGCTGATCCGCCGACAGATGGGCGTGGAGAGGGAGGGAGAGGAAGGAGTCGGTCATTTTTCGAGAATGACCCTGATTATGCCGATGCACAGGAACGGCAACAGGATGACCCCGGCCACCGCGAGTTCGGTCACGAGAACGGGTACAACCCACTGAATTACGAAGTCCCTCATCACAGCCACCTCAGCTTGAATTCGAAGGCCGCCGCAGGCTCGTCGAACATGATGATAGATCGACCGCCTTCGTTCCTCTCGACCTTGATTTCTCGCTCAGCCAGCCATGTTTTCAAATCGGATGACTTTACCGCCTTCGATCTGATTCTCACTCGGCTGCCGCCAGTGCAATCGAAAATAAGGCTTTCGTCTCCAAATTCGGTGAACTGATACTTTTTGCTTCCCGACTCCCACTTCATGCGGAAGTCAAAGACAGCCTCTTCATCACTCACGATGATCTGCCAGCGACTGCCAGTTTGCTGAACGTCGATATGACGATCCGCGCACCAATTCAGCACCTCTTCTGGGGTGTTGACATAGTAGCGTTCGCCGGTTCCAGAGTTGGGCACTACAAGCGCCCAACCAGAGAACAATTTTCCAAGGATGTAGTGCTTCATCGCACCACCCCCGCATCCTTCAGAGCCTTGAGGACGGCCGCGGCGACTGGTTTCAGCTTGGCGCACCGCTCGTAGGTATGGAGGGTCGGTTCCCGCCACCGGTCTGGCTCAGTCTCATCAATCCGCCACGCGCAGCCCTCGTAGCCTTCTTCCTCGAACTGGTGGATCAGCGAAGCCGAGAGGGCTTCGACGATGATCGTGGTGACATCCTTCGGGCGGCACGTTTCCACCGCAACCCGGCCGAGCATTTCCACCGCAAACCGGTCGAGGATGATCCGCATCAGCGCGGTCGCCTGGGAGTTCTCCGTCCCGTCCTCGTTGTAGACGACCATTTGGCTGTTGAAGGTCATCACAGACCCCCCTGAAGGGTCTGCGCGACCACCGAAGCCCCAGCCTGATCCGACCCAGCCGACTGGCTGTGCTCTACGCCAACCAGGGCCTCCCAGGCTTCCACATACTGGAATCCAGGGGTCCCCTTCAGAATCTGCCGGCGGATCTCATCACACGTCCGGTCATGGGCCTTCGCCGCAGCCGTCACGCTCTTGAAGCTCCCCAGAGGGGTGCGTACCGGGCGCGGGGTCCAGGCGCACTGAATCAGTACCCGCCGCTTCGCCGTGGCAGAGAACCGGTTCGGGCTCGGCTTGCGCTCGCGGCAGTTCTCCACCTGGGTCTTGATGCTGATGTTGCCAAGCTCGTACGCGCCCTCGTCATTGTGACGGGCCATCACGTAGCTGTCGCGGTTCCGGCCCCGGCGGAAATACGCCGGTACGCCATCCCCACGGATCGGGTCAGGCTGAAACCAGAAATCGACCCACTCTTCCAGGGTCAAACGGAACGGAATCCCCCGCTCAGCCGCGCTCTTCTTCTGAAGCCGGTACGCCTCGCGAATCTCAGCCTCAAGTCGTCCAAAAATTGTTGAATCAAAAACACTCATTGTCGTTAGAAAAAATATGGGGTGAAAAAGGTGCTACGCGTTAGAAAATGCGAAGGTCGAGGACTGAAACGTTGTCCTGACCGTGATTGAACTGTACCGGAATGATCGTTTCAAAGCTATATTTGTATTCGTGGGGCTGTAATATGCAGCTCGCCCGGAATGTCGACGGGCAGCTCACCCATTTCATCATTGAAGTGGAATCATCGGCTCCATGATGATTCCGTACCAGTCGGCAAACTGTGGGGTTTCCAGCGTGGGGAGCACATCATGAGCCGATCGCCCCCATCCCACAGGTCCGCTGATTTCTGAATCTGCTGAATCAGGCGCTCGGGCGCGCCGACACCTGAATCACAATCTGATACTCATCGAGCGGCAGGCCCTGAGCGGCGAAGTCCAGGGAAAGCTGCTGGACAATGAGGCTCGCCGCATGAACCACCTCATTCGTCACCATCGGGGCCAGGGAGCCGCCACGGGGCTCGACTGCCGGCCGAAGGGAGGGGTTCAGCGCGACGAAACCGGTTCGCATGAGGATGGGGAGGGACATCACTTCACCTCCCCGTCAGCCCGAGCCTTCTCAGCAGCGTCCAGGCGGTCGTTGAGACTGAAGAATGCACCTCGGAGATTGGCTTCCAGGGTCTCGAAGCGATTGTGAATCGCTGCCATGTGGTAGCGGAAGTACCGGTCCAGAATATTGATCGCGGCGAAGAGGGCGATGAGCGAGATGAAGACGGAAACGATCTCAATCATCACTTCACCTGCGCCAGTACGATTGTTTCGATTTCAAACGACTCGGTGCAGAACGTGTGAAGAGTGGTGTCGTACCACTTGGTGAAAACAACCGTGCGATCCTTGTTGAGACCGGTGACGGTCATGTTCGGGGACCATGTCTTTAGACGAACGATGTCGCCGGCCTTGAAGGTGGGGGGCGAAGGCTTCTTAACAGCGGCGCGGATGGCTTCGAGGTGAAGATCCACGAGGCTTACAGTTTCGATGTCGGTTTCAGTGTTCATGGGAGTATTTAGTAAAGCACTGTAGGACACGCGCGATCACGCGCGGCCCCAGCCATTCGTCCCCCGCTTCACAAGCTGAGACACGCGAGCACGAGTGAGTCCGAAGTGCTTCGCCGCAGCAGATTGCGACTCGAACGGTCCGGCAGGAGTGTTGATTGGTCTTGCCAGACGGCTTCCTGACGGAGGATTGGTCGGCAAGTTCTCAGTGGAGAGAATTTCTTCGACTGAGCAGCCCTTCTGTCGGCGCAATCGGGCCGTCCAGTAATTGATCCCCAATTCTTCACACCAGTGACGAATGTGCTTGGTCTGGCCACGGTATGTCAGAAGGACCGAATTACGCTTGTTGCGGGCCTGTTCGACAGAAGTCGCCCACCGACAATTTGCTTTAGTGTACGGCCCATCGTTGTCGATCCGGTCCAGAGTCATGCCGGTAGGACGAAGACCCATGTCCTCTACAAACTTACCAAAATCGTCCCAGCGAGGATCAACGGAGATTCCCCGCGCCCCGTAATTTTTAAAATTTTCGTTGTTCGAGTTGTGGCAACGTTCGCGCATCTTCTCCCAGCTTTTGTGGGTGTCGCGATAAAGAATGACTGTCAATTGTTTGTCCAAAATTTTTGTGAGCAGTTAGTTTACCGCTTAAGGCATTTTGGAAACTATATTAATTTTTTGGATGCGCCGGCTGCGTTTTTAGGCCGACCCCTGTCAAGAGGCCGGGTGGGGGGTATCGCACTTTTTTTCGAAGAAAATCGAGTTATCCACAAGCTGGGAAGTTGTGGGGAATCAGCCTGTTCTTCTCTTCATCTTGCTGGCTGGGAAGTTGTGTTGGTTTGACCTGTCGGCCTGATGGTTAAGAAGTCATGCAGCCACGTTAACCATCTTTGCAGAAAGATATGTCTTGACAGGGTATGGGCTATTGACTGGCTGAAGATCATGTGGGCGACTGCTGGCCCTGATGGTTGGGCGGCACAACTCAGGCCGCGGCGAATGCAACCATAGTGATGGATCGGCGGCACAACCGATCCTCACCTAGATGCAACTAGGAGCGTTCGCATAAGACGTATTATGGAATCTCTTGTCTTGCCGTGCTCTGTCGTACAACCTGAGGGCCAGTCGCCGGCCAGTCTTCGGTACAACCTGAAGCCAGTCCTCGGCAGAGGAGGGAAGCGGATCGACTGGTGAATGACTGGCGATCCACTACCGCCAGCCGCCCACCATCGTGCTGCTGATCATGGCGTCAAGGGCTGAGGCAGATATCCACAGGATCATCGCCGAACATGGTTAACGTGGCTGCATGATCCCTTAACCGTCCGCCGCACCAGACCGAAGATAAGTAGAGGCGCTAGGACTACTCAGAGCCTCTGATCACCGGAAGAAAACCCGGGGTCAGAGGCTTTTTCATTCAGTCTTCGGCTTGACCGTCGCCTTCAATGCCTGTAGATGTAGAGAAGTAACGTTCTCGATGACCTCGTGACTTTCGGAGCGCTGAGTGGCCTTGCCATAAGTTCGATCGATCAGATACTGAAGCGCAGAAAGTTTAATATTGTGCTTGACATCGGGCGAAAGCGCGAGCCCCAGCATCTCCTTGACCATCATTAGACCGTGCTTCTGCAAATACTCTTCGACAACCTTTTCATTGTCTGCCGAATTTGCAACCGAGACGGTGGTTCGACGGGTCACCCGAGTATCCACGGGCATCTTCCGATCCGGTGCTGGAAGGATCTCAGCCTCAGCCCGAATCAGTTCGACGTTCGGCGGAGAGTACTTCGGACGGCCGGTCAGCTTCACGTTTGGCTTGTTCTCATCATCACTCATCGTTGTGCTTCACTACTTCCTGATAGTTGGTTGACGATTCGCCCTCAGTGATCGTCGTGCTGTTCATTCCCCAGATCGCCAACAGGTACGCTTCGGCTCGGTCATGATGGCGCTTCAGCTTGAAGTGCTCGGCCTGCCCTGACAGTTCGATGGCCCGATCCCGGGAACAGTCCTTCTCGGCGGTCAGCCCCATGGCTCGCTTCCACGTTGCCGGCCGGACGGTCTGAATCTCCGCCCCTGTCAGCGCGGCCACCGCTCCGATCGCGCCGGCTGTGTGACCGAAGCTGAACGTCGAGACTGCGCCCTGTCCTGGCCGTGCTGAGACCTGTTCGATGACGATCAGATCCAGCGGGTAGAGCTTCAGGGTTGCGGCCAGTGTGAGGACATCCACTCGCTTCACGGTCTTACCTGATGACATGGCTTCGTGGATGATCGGCATATCGTGGACGCCGATGATTCTCGAATTGTTGTCGATGATAACGATGGCCCCTGAAGTGCCTGGGTCTATACCTGCAATAATCACGCTGGTATTTATGCCTTCGTCTTAGCCGCAGGCGTGGACCAGACGAAGAAAAAGGGAGGATCGTGAGATCCCCCCTTTAGTTGTTTCTACGGAGAATATTTGATGAAGAAGACTTAATGCTCAGACTGGTGTGCGGCACCAACCTACAAGCTGATTAGAAAGGACGGCGGAACGAATGCCGTGGATCTACTTGTACTTGGTTGGCACCTTGATGGCAATATATTAAGGCCAGCGAGTCTTGAATAGGTACTTCGCATCTTCGGTCTCAGCGAAGGCGCGGAACATGTCTACGAAGTATGGATGCGGGTCGATGCTGATGTTGTTCGCCTCGCACCATGCACGAGTTGTTCCGAGTGGCGCACGGTTGCTGCGATGTTCCTGGCCGTGGATCAGGACGATTTCCAATGGTGAGCACGGCAGTACATGGGCGTCTCCGTTTTGGAACTGGTCCAACCACTTTGCGTGGAGTTCCGATGCCTCGCTGTCGGTGAGTTCGGTCACTTGTCGGACTCCTCAGTACCAGCGCATCTTGACGAGGAACTTAGCATTGTCTGTTTGTGGTGTCATTCGGAAGATCGACATCGTTGGATGCTGATCAACCTCGATGTTGTTGAAAATGCACCATTCGAGAACGCTTCCGAGAGGTTCGACCCAGGTCGAGCCGTTGTCTCGGTTGAGGACGAAGTCTGATCCTTCGCAGCCGGGTTGGTGGATAGTCTGTATTCTGTTGTAGGGGTAAACCACCTCGCCAATGTGGGCCCCCTGGGAAACCATGATGTCCGTCGTCGTAGTGCGATTGAACCACTCGTTGTCGGCCTTACGTTCAGCCTTCGTCACTTGCCGGCTGCCTTCTTCGCTTCTCGGAATCTGCGGAGCCGTTCCCGATCCTTGGCCTTCCGCTCTTCGATCTGTTCCGGTGTGGGCGGGAGCTTCGGGTTCTTCGCGGCTCGTTCGGCTCGTCTCCGGGCGTTGCGCTGCTCTTCGTATTCCCGTTCGGTGCGGATGGAGATCTCGGCGCTGATGATCTCGCGAATCGTCTTCAGGTTGTCCGTTGTGGTTGCGCCGATGATCGTGCGGAGGTTGTCCAGTTCCGTGGTAATCGCCTGGGTGATGTCGATGTTCATGGTGTTCCAACTGATTTAAGTAATGAACGTATTGTATGTGATCGGAGAGTGTCCGGTCAATTTATCCGTTTCGCCCGGTTCACTATCTTCTTCTCAATTGGGTGTGAAAAAAACCGAACAGCGAAGGCGAAGTCCTGAGTCGCATCTGCTTCATTCCCTGAGTTTGTCGAGCCTGAAGGGAGAAGACAAACTCCTTGTCATCGAGGCGCAGCCGAGTTCGTAGACATCACGTAGACATTGAGGCGGGAGCCGAATCACGTAGACATCTCTAACTGAGGCGAAGCCGAGATCCATAGATATCTAGGTAGACATCGTTGATGTAGATACCTATGTAGATATCTATGGATCTCGGGACTTCGTCCCTCAGTCACGGATGTCTAGCTGAGGTCGATGAATGCGGAGTGGGTCATCTTGCCGGAGGCGAAGTGGCTGTTCATCTGTTCGGTCATCAGTTCGGTGCCTTCGTTGAAGATGATTGCCACAGCCGGGTCATCGCCCTTCGGCATTTTGACGGCGACGAACTGGTCCTCGAAATACCGCCATCCTTCGTTGTTCTCCCAGATCTGGCCGAACATGAACTGGTCCCGATCGGGCAGCGGCAGGGCCAGGACGGTGTCACCGAGATTCTTGTGGTACGAATCTGTGATGGTGCCCTTCGCCTTCTGCTTGTCGATCAGGGTGAGGAATGGGTTGGCTGCTCTGAGGGGTATGTTCCGCTTGAACACGTACTGGCGCTTGTTGAGCGGCTGGTTCGGCTGGAAGTACGCCTCGATGGTCAGCTTGTAGCGAACCGCGCCGGTCTTCCGTCCGCTCTTCGCGATCTTCAGTTCGGGTCCGTCGTCCCACAGGGCGAGTTGGATTGCGGTCAGGTTGGTGAAGGCCGGCAGAGGGCCGAGGTCGAATGGTCGGGGCAAAGTCATATACCTATGGATTAAGCAATGAATGCGTTTAATCACGTCGGCTTCGGCGGGGGCAATATTAAATTCCCTCATGACGATCTCTGAATCTGACTTGAAGGCGCTGACCGATTACGTGGCCGAACTGGAGGCCGAGAATGACTTCCTGAGCCGCGAGCGCCTTCTTCTGGTAGGTGGGCCGCAGGCGCTGGCGAAAATCGCTCCTGGGCCAATTCTGAGGCATACAGGGCCTATCCCTGAAGGCTGCGGCATCGGCAACGCCGGGCAACTCATCTGCCTGACCCATGCCGCGGCGCGGAAGCACAGCGTTCGACCCGAGTGGTTCGAGCCCACACCGATGAAGCGGGCTCGCAAGCCGGGAGGGGAGGGCCTGTAACGGCCAGCTCACCCGGACTGGGGCCGGTCGACAGCTCCGTTTCACCCATCACCCCGCAGGAAACGGCTGGTGAGGGCCCCCCGGCTCAACCTGGGCATCGGGTCGCTCGCCTGCGTCGGAAGCCGCCACTGGGCCTCCCTGTGGCGCTCGAAGGCCAAGTTCGGCTTCGGTCCCCGCTTCCACTGCTCCAGCTTCTCCATCTCGGCGAGGCGCACCGCATCGGGCCAGCGGCGCTTCGTCAGCGGGTCGCGATCTGGGTTCGGCCGGTAGCGGTGGAATCTGGGGTCGCCGGGGTCGTGGCCAGCATCGTCATAGCTAGAACCACTATGTTTCCCCGCGCGGTTTCCACCGGGCTCAGAATCTAAAATATTTACGGAGTTACTCCATAGAGGTTCCCCCACGGCCCCCTCTCCCCGTGTCTCGGTCCGACGAAGGGTCTTGGCGAAGAGTTGGCGGGTGTCCGGGCCGAGGCGGTACATCACCATGGGACTGCGAATCCGACCCAGGGCGTCCTTCTTTGCCTTCAAGCCGCGGCGGAAGTAGCCGAACGGGGTCTTGGCGTTCTTCGGGGCCCGAACCTCGGTGAGTTCGCCGGCCGGGGTGATCCGCTCGATGAAGCCGATCTGGATCAGCACCTGGGTGGCTTCGCGGACCAGGGCTTCGGTGAGGCCCTGAAAGCCGTTCGGGCCGCACAGGCCCTTGCGGGACAGGAAGAAACCCGCGCCTTCCCCACCGATGCCGCAGCCCCGCTGGACGAAGTTGTGCTCACCGGTGTGGAATCTGCCGATCAGGTTGGCCAGGATCGAGATCGCCTTCGCCAGCCGGGGACGGCCCTGGTACGCCTCCAGCGGCCGGCGCAGGAATCTGCGGACCGAGCGGGGCAGGATGTAGCTGCCCCTCCGGAATCCCTCCACCAGGGCATTCAGCGACGCCTTCTCGGCGCGGTCGTTCAGGTAGTAGCCCCGCTTCTTGTCGCGGCGCATCGGCGTGAAAGTCGGGGTCTCCGTCTTCATCCGAAATGGGTTCGGCTTGGGCACTGACCAACCTCATGGCTGGCCGCGGGCACAAACGATCTCAATCTCGGTGCTTGACACCGAGTCGGTCAGGTCAGTAGGTTCGGATTGCTTGATCTCCAAACCTTTTGAATCTGAAGCCCCTGCCGGACTGCAATCCGGTGGGGGTTTTCGTTTGGGCTTACGGCATCGTTTGCTCCTCAGCCGCGCACCATGGCGAGTCATCTAGTCCTCGTCAAACAAAGACTTTGACAGTGTTGACAGGGTTGACAGACTCGACAGCTTTGACAGGGCTGACAGCCTGTTCGGTGAATAACTATATCCATGGAAACTACCCATGGATCTCAGAACCGAGCGATAAGCCTTGCTGGTAAGTCACCCCAGCGGGCTGAGGACGATTTTTATCCCACCCCAGATTCGGCCACCCTGGCGCTGCTGGCGCGCGAATCTTTCCCGGGGATCGTCTGGGAGCCGGCCTGCGGCGACGGCGCGATGGCGCGCCACCTCGACGCGCTGCCGGGCGTTGAGGCGGTGATCGCCACGGATCTGGTGGACCGCGGCTACGGGGCGGGGGGGATCGACTTCCTTCAGACCCGGGAGGTGGTGGACCACGTCGTCACCAATCCCCCGTTCAGTCTGGCCGAGCCGTTCATCCGGCACGCGCTGGCGTGCTCCACCGGGAAGGTGGCGATGCTGCTGAAGCTTCAGTTTCTGGAGGGGGTGCGGCGCGAGAAGCTGTTCTCTGAAACCCCGCTCGCCCGGGTCTACGTATTCCGCCGCCGTCTGGCCTTCAGCCGCAATGGCGAGCCGGTGCCACGCAAGGGAATGATTGCCTTCGCGTGGTTCGTCTGGGAGCACGGGTATCAGGGCGATCCCGTGCTGAAGTGGGTCTGACCTACTCGGCCGCGATCAACTGGGTACCAGCCTCGTTCGGCTCCAGCGGCGGGATGCCGTCGTTCGGCAGCACGCGTTGCACCGCCTTGCAGTATCCGCTGCGGACCTCACCGAACTCGTCGAGGGGGATTGTCAGAATCAGCCCGCCGCGGATGAGAACCCGGGCGGTGCCTGGGGTGTAGCCGGTGAAGTACGCCCCCTCGACGATGCGCCACAGCAGCACGTGCAGCTTCTGCCGGGTGATGAAGAGTTCGGTTTCGGACTGCCCCTCCATCATGAGGATCAGTTCGGCCGCTTCGTCCACCACGTGCTCGTCGGTGCCGGCGACCAGACGCAGCCCCTCGCGATCCCGAATCAGCACGTCCTTCCGCTTCAGCAGGTCGCCGATGTCGGCCTGAATCTCGCGCCGCCGGGTGAATATCTCGGCGTCGGGCTCATCCTCAGATTCGATCAGGCGCAGCAGGCGGGTGCTCACCTTCTGAAGGCTGTCGATCCGGACGCTGATTTCCTCGATCTGCCGGGTAACCGCTTCCACCCCATCATCCGGCTCGATGTTCTGGAGCAGTCCCCGCCACGGGATATCCGGCAGGGCCTTGAAGAACTTCTTCTCGAACCAGTCGTAGCGGGGCGTGCGCTTGTTATCGCAAGGGTTGCCTCCCTCTTGGTGCGAGGCGCACCGCAGATACAGGCGTTCCTTCGTCTTGTCTGCGTTCCAGCGCCCGAGGATGCGCATTGGCTCGCCGCAGTGGTCGCACTTCGCCATCCCACCGGTAAACAGGTTCGACATCTGAAGCTTGCGGCCACCGGTCTTCTTGCCGTGCTTCGGATGCTTGGCAGCTTGAACCTGATCCCAGACTTCCTGGCTGATGATCGCCGGGAAATGGCCGGGGATGGGGTCGCCCAGCGGGGATGAACGATCCCCGTCCGTCTTCTTCGGCTGGTACTCACCCAGTACTCTGCGGTCTAACGTAAGTCTCCCAACGTAAGCCTGATACCAGCGCCGGTTGGCGGCTCGTTCCTTCGCTTCTTCGCTGTCCCCGAAGCAGGCCGGGACGACCGGGACCCCCTCAGAATTCAAGGTACGGGCGATGGAGTGTGAGCCCATGCCGGTTGCGGCGAGTTGGAACACTCGGCGGACGGCCGCTGCCACCTCCTCGATGATGACGTGTTCGACCGTACCGTCCGGATGGTAGACCCGGCGCAGCCATGCCGGATGGTAGTTGCCCTTCAGTGTGACACCCTGACGCGCCTGCCTCTGGCGCTCGCGGTACGCCGCTTCGATGCGCTGACTCTTTTGCTTAGATTCGGTGTGAGCTAGACCGGCCATGGAGGCGATGGCCGGCAGCAGCCACGTCACCTCGGCGAAGCTCTTCTGATCGATCGTCTGGTTCAAGCTGAGCAGGTGGATGCTCATCCCCGTGGACAAAATGTCGCGGAGCAACATCAGGATGTCCATCGGCTCTTCACGGCTGAGCCGGTCCACGGCCTCGATCACCAGAATCCCTGGCTGGACCAGCCCTTCCTTGATCGCCTTCAGGAACCCGCCCAGCGCCCCCTTCTTCCGGTTCGCCCCTTTGAAGGCGGACACCCCCAGGTCGAGGATCGCCGGAGCCATCGTGTAGCCGTGCTTCTCCGCGTACGCCTTCGCCTGCTCAATCTGCCGGCGCTCCGAATCACCCTTGGTCTGGGCGGTCGAACTCATTCGTACGTAAGAATAAACCAGCACCGGCCTGTCCATAGGTAAACCCTGTTACATTTCATAGTAAGGGGTAGTCTACGACCGGGTCAATAACGGCGTCTACAAGGCCGGGTTCGCCACCAGCCAGGACGCCTACGCCGAGGCGGTGACGGCGCTCTTCGACGAGCTCGACGCCCTCGAGTCCCGCCTCGACCGCACCCGCTACCTGATGGGCGAGCGGCTGACCGAGGCCGACATCCGGCTGTTCACCACGCTGGTGCGGTTCGACCCGGTCTATGTCGGGCACTTCAAGTGCAACCTGCGCCGAATCGCCGGCTACCCGAACCTCGCGCCCTACCTGCGCGACCTCTACCAGACCCCCGGCATCGCCCCGACGGTGAACCTCACCCATATCAAGCGGCACTATTACGAGAGCCATCCGACCATCAACCCGACCGGGATCGTGCCGCTCGGGCCGGTGCTGGATTACGATGCGCCGCACGGGCGGGCGGAGCGGTTCGAAGCTTCGTAAGCAGTCGAAGCCGTTCGTCGCGCTGCGATGCGTCCACCTTGCAGGGCCATCCCGGGGCTCGCCCGAGGCGCGAGCCCGGGATCCCGAGCCGCAAGTGGCACAGGACGAGGAAAACAGCGGTCCGCGTCTTCCTGAACCATCTGCGGCTCTGGATTCCGGGTTCCGCCTCGCGGCCCCGGAATGACGATGGCGGATGTCAGGTCCCGATGGAGAAGACCTACGCCGTCGCCGCGAACACGTCCGGCAGCGACGGCAGCCTCTGCCGCAGCCGCAGCAGCGCGATGATCTCGATCTCGGCGAGCGCCCGCGCCCGCTCGTCCTCCGGCGGGTTGTCCAGGCGCTCGGCGAGCTGGGCCAGGATCTCGTCCGGGCCCTTCCCCCGCACCGCCATCACGAACGGGAAGCCGTGGCGGGTGCGATAGCGCTCGTTGAGGTCGAGGAAGCGGGCACGGCCCTCGGCGTCGAGGGCGTCGAGGCCGGCCGAGGCCTGCTCGGCGCGGGATTCGGGCGCGAGGTCGGCGGCGGCGACCCGCCCCGCGAGGTCGGGATGGGCGCGGATGAGGGCGAGCTGCCGCTCCGGCTCGGCCGCCCGCATCACCTCGACCATCGCGGCGTGGAGCCCGTCGGCCGAGTCCTGCATCGGCGACAGCCCGGCCGCCACCGCGCCCTCGGCCACCCAGGGCGAGTGCTCGAACACGTCGCCGAAGCTCTCGACGAACAGGGCGCGGCCCATCCGGCTCGGGGTCAGGCCGGCGGGCGGGTGCGTCTTGGCCCAGTGACGGGCGATGTCGATGCGCCGCGTCACCCACACGCCGTCATGCGCCGCCACGTGGTCGAGGAAGCGGGCGAGCGCGGCGATCCGCCCGGGCCGCCCGACGAGCCGGCAATGCAGGCCGATCGACAGCATCCGCGGCGTCTCGGCGCCCTCGGCGTAGAGCACGTCGAACGCGTCGCGCAGATAGGCGAAGAACTGGTCGCCGGCGTTGAACCCCTGCGGCGTGGCGAACCGCATGTCGTTCGAATCGAGGGTGTAGGGCACGACGAGCTGCGGCGCGCGGGGTCCCTCGACCCAGTAGGGCAGGTCGTCGGCGTAGGAATCGGCCGAGTAGAGGAAGCCGCCTTCCTCCATCACCAGCCGCAGGGTGTTCTCCGAGGTCCGCCCCGTGTACCAGCCGAGCGGGCGCTCGCCGGTGACCTCGGTGTGGATCCGGATCGCCTCGCCCATATGCGCCTTCTCCTCCTCGTAGGAGAAGTCGCGGTAGTCGATCCATTTGAGGCCGTGGCAGGCGATCTCCCAGCCGGCCTCGCGCATCGCCGCGACCGCGTCGGGGTTGCGCTGGAGGGCGGTGGCGACGCCGTAGACCGTCACCGGAATCCCCCGCCCGGTGAACAGCCGGTGCAGGCGCCAGAACCCGACCCGCGAGCCGTACTCGTAGATCGATTCCATGCTCATATGGCGCTGGCCCGGCCAGGCCTGCGCGCCGACGATCTCCGACAGGAACGCCTCCGAGGCCCGGTCGCCGTGCAGGAGACAATTCTCGCCGCCCTCCTCGTAGTTGATGACGAACTGCACCGCGAGGCGGGCGCCGTTCGGCCACTGCGCCTGCGGCGGGGTGCGGCCGTAGCCGACGAGGTCGCGGGGGTAGGGGGAGTCGGTCATGGGATCTGTCCGGTCGGACGGCCAACGCTGCTCCGTACGCTTCCGAGGAGCGCGCGGGATCCCCTCTCCCGTGTGGGAGAGGGGCAGGGGTGAGGGTGCCGCGGTCCTCACTCAGGCTCGGACCGTCCCGCTACCGGCACGACGCTCAGCGGTTCACACTGACGCGCGCCACCTTCACCCCCGGCCCCTCTCCCACCCGGGAGAGGGGAGCCGCGCCTTCTCGTTCACGGCGGAGCCGTGAGGCCGCGTGAAAAACTCTCCGCGACCTTAGCCGTAGGGCAGCCTGGGTGCAAAACCGCCGCGAGGCCTCACCCCGCCAGCGCCTCCAGCGCCGGATCGACCCGGGCGAAATGGTCCTCCCAGGTCGGCGCCCGGTAGCCGGCGAGGCGCCCCGCCATCGTGGTGCGCAAGGCCGAGCCCGGCACCGCCAGCTCCCCGACCACCCGCATCCAGCCCAGGCCGTCGAGGGGGTGGAGAAACTCGGCGAAGGACCCGGCGATCTCGCGGTGAACCGGGATGTCGGAGGCGACGACCGGCAGGCCGGCAGCGGCGGCCTCCAGAACCGGCAGGCCGTAGCCCTCGGCGAAGGAGGGCATCAGCAGGGCGGTGGCCTGGCCCATCAGCCGCACGAGGCCCGCGGTCGAGAGCCCGGAGACCTCGGTGACGTGGGCGCGCACCGCCGGGCAGCGCTCCAGCAGGTCGACCACGTTCTCACTCTCCCAGCCGCGGCGCCCCACGACGACGAGGCGCGGGGTCGCGTTCCCATGCCGAAGGCTGAGCTCGCGCCAGACGGTCAGCAGGGCGATCAGGTTCTTGCGCGGCTCGATCGTGCCGCAGACCAGGAAGAGCGGCCGGGCCGGCGGCGCCGACGGAGCCCGGCCGAACGCACTCTCGATCCCGAGCGGCCCGACCGTGACCGGCGGCGCCTGCCGCCCGAGCCCGGCGAGGAAGCCCGAGAAGCGCTCCCCGACATCGGCCGAGTTCACCACCACCGCGCGGGCATGGCGCGCCACCGTCTCCATCCGCACCCGGTGGCGCTCGGCCTCCCCGGGACGGCCGTATTCGGGAAACTCGATCGGGATCAGGTCGTGGACGAAGAAGACCGGGGTCACGTCGGTGCGGTCGTAGAGCCAGTCGAACCGTTCCGGCCGGTCGAGGCGCAGATGCGAGGTGTGGAGGTAGAGCGTTCCCCGCGGCAGCCGCTCCGGCCCCGGCGCCCGCAACGCCGCGATCCAGGCCCGGACCTCGCGCTCCCGGCGCCGGCGCCCGCCGCTCGACCCGGCGGGCCGGGAACCCGCCGCCGGGGCCGGCAGGCCGACCCGCACGCAGAGGTCGCGATAGACTGGGTCGTCCTCCGCCGCGACCTCCTCGGTCCAGGCGGTGACCGCCGCCTCCACTAGCCCGGCCATCTGCCCGCGATCGAGGACCTTCGGGCCGAGCCGGGTCGAGACGAGGCCGAAGCGCTCCCCGCCCTGCGCCAGCAGGTGGCGGGCATAGGCGAGGTCGACGCGGTCGATCCCGGTCGGGCTCGCGTGCCGCAGGCGGGTGACGAGCCGGGTGAGATCGAGGGCGACGGGGGAACGGAGCATGACGGTCTCGACGCTGTGACGGCACTCGGGCGCCGTCCTACATGGCCGCAGCCCGGAAGCCCAATCGGCGGCCGTCCTGTGCGGCAGCGCACAAAACTTGCTCCGGGGGAGGGATGGTCGCCCTTGCAACGCTGAGCGCTGATGATTTATCGCATTCGTCACCGCTCCGTCGCGCCGCGGTGACAAGGGGCGGACGCACCGACTATGATCGTCAAGTCGGCGCCGGGGTCGGCAATCGGATGGGACTATGGCGATCGTCGATCTGGACCGGGATGCGGTGAAGAGCGGGCTGGCGGACGGGTCCGTCCTGTTGATCGACGTGCGCGAGCCGAACGAGTTCGCTTCCGGCCACATCCCGGGCTCGGTCTCCTTCCCGCTCTCGACCTTCGACATCGAGCGGTTGCAGGCGCTGATCGCCGGCGACGGCCGCCGCCCGGTCCTGTCCTGCGCCGCCGGCGTGCGTTCGGCCCGCGCGCTGCAATACCTCCAGAGCCAGGGCATCCCTCTGTCCGAGCATTATGTCGGCGGCTTCAAGGATTGGGCCAATGCCGGCGAGGCGATCGACTAGCTGACCTTGGGATAGACGATACGAGGCCGGCCGCCTTCGGGTTCGTTCGCCGGCCTCGCGACATCCCGCCCTCCGGGCGGTTCGACAACCCCGGCCCCGGGAGGGCCGTGCCGAGGGCGGCGCGGTTCCCGATACGGCCAGCCCCTCGACGCGGATGCTCCCCGGCGCATCTCCGACGCGCGTCCGACGGGTCGCATGCAGAGATGAACGGGAGAGTGAGTATGCGCAGGCTAGGGCTGGCGGCGGTGATCCCGGCGCTCCTGCTGATGGCCGGAATCCCGGCGCGGGCCCAGGCTCCCGGCGGTCCGCCCCCCGCGGTCACGGTCGCCAAGCCCGTGGTCAAGGAGGTGGTCGAGCACGACGACTTCACCGGCCGCTTCAACGCGATCGAGTATGTCGAGGTGCGCGCCCGCGTCACCGGCTACCTGCAAAAGATCCATTTCCAGGACGGCGCCGTGGTGAAGAAGGGCGAGCTGCTCTTCACCATCGACCGGCGGCCCTACAAGGCCGCCCTCGACCAGGCGACCGCAGCCCTGTCCTCGGCCCAGGCCCGGCTGAACTTCACCCAGACCGATCTCGAGCGCGCCCAGACGCTCAGCCGCTCGGGCAACATCTCCGAGCAGGTCACCGACCAGCGCCGGCAGAACTCGCTGACCGCCCAGGCCGACGTCGACAGCGCCACCGCGGCCCTGCGCCAGGCCCAGCTCAACTACGACTTCACCGAGGTGCGCTCGCCGATCGACGGGCGGATCTCGCAGCGGAACGTCACCGAGGGCAACATCGTCATCACCGACCAGACGATGCTGACCACCATCGTGTCGCTGGATCCGATCTACTTCTCGTTCACCGTCGACGAGCGCTCGTTCCTGGCCTACCAGGGCACGCTCAGGATCGGCATGGGGGCGACCCAGAACGAGCACACCGTGCCGATCCTGGTGGCGCTGACCGGCGAGGCCAAGCCGACCCGCAAGGGCGTGCTCAACTTCGTCGACAACCGGGTCGACGAGGCGACCGGCACGGTGCTCCTGCGCGCCACCGTCGAGAATCCCGACCGCTTCATCAAGCCCGGCCTGTTCGGCATCGTCAGCATGCCGGCTTCCAAGCCCTATCGCGGCGTGCTGATCCCCGACGACGCGATCGCGGCGAACCAGGACAAGCGCCTCGTCTACGTGCTCGGGCCCGACAACGTCGTCCAGCCGCGCAACATCCGCCCCGGCCCGAAGATCGACGGCTACCGGGTGGTGCGCGACGGCCTGAAGGGCGACGAGACCATCGTGATCGTCGGCCTGACCCGGGTGCGTCCGGGCGCCAAGGTCACGCCCGAGGTCAAGGAACTGCCACCGGTCCGCGAGTGAACGAAAGACGCGCCGCCGTGAGGGCGGCGCTTCCGTCAGGACGCCAGTGCCCCAGCCGGGGCGCCCCGCCCGCATGAGGGCGCGAGAGGCCCACCGATGCGTTTTGCCCATTTCTTCGTCGACCGGCCGATCTTCGCCTCGGTGACCTCCATCGTCATCCTGATCATCGGCTACGTCTCGTACATCTCGCTGCCCGTCTCGCAGTACCCCGAGATCGTGCCGCCGACCGTGGTGGTGCGCGCCTCCTATCCGGGCGCCAACGCCGAGACCGTGGCGGCCACCATCGCGACGCCGATCGAGCAGGAGATCAACGGCGTCGACAACATGCTGTACATGTCGTCGCTGTCGACCAACGACGGCAACATGCAGCTGACCGTCACCTTCGCGCTCGGCACCAACCTCGACATCGCCAACGTGCTGGTCCAGAACCGGCTCTCGGTCGCCCAGCCGCGCCTGCCCGGCGACGTGCGCAACCTCGGCGTCACGGTCCGCAAGTCGTCGCCCGACCTGATGATGGTCGTGCACGTGCTGTCGCCCGACGGCACCTTCGACCAGAACTACCTCGCGAACTACATCTACCTGCGCCTGCGCGACCCGCTGCTGCGCCTCAATGGCGTCGGCGACATCACGGTGTTCGGCGGCTCGGAATACGCGCTGCGGCTGTGGCTCGACCCGAACAAGCTCGCCTCCTACCAGCTCTCGACCACCGACGTGATCAACGCGCTGCAGGAGCAGAACGTCCAGGTGGCGTCCGGTGCGCTCGGCGCGCCGCCGGCCCCGGCGAGCCAGGCGTTCCAGCTCACCGTGCAGACGCAAGGGCGGTTCCAGGATCCGAGCGAGTTCCGCAAGGTGATCGTCAAGGCGTCCGACGGGCGCCTGGTGCGGGTCTCCGACATCGCCCGGGTCGAGCTCGGCCAGAAGGACTACACGACGAAGTCGTTCCTCAACGGCCAGCCGGCGATCGGCATCGGCGTGTTCCAGCGGCCCGGCACCAACGCCCTCCAGGCGGCGGAGCAGGTCCAGGCGCTGATGAAGACCCTGTCGAAGGACTTCCCGCCCGGCCTCGAGTTCAAGATCGCCTACAACCCGACCGAGTTCATTGCCGAATCGGTGCACGAGGTCTACAAGACGCTGGGCGAGGCGGTGGTCCTCGTCGTGGTGGTGATCCTGGTCTTCCTGCAGAGCTGGCGCACCGCGATCATCCCGATCATCGCGATCCCGGTCTCGCTGATCGGCACCTTCGCGGTGATGGCGCTGCTCGGCTTCTCGCTCAACAACCTGACCCTGTTCGGCCTCGTCCTCGCCATCGGCATCGTCGTCGACGACGCGATCGTCGTGGTGGAGAACGTCGAGCGCAACATGGCCGAGGGGCTCTCGCCCGGCGAGGCGGCCCACAAGACCATGGACGAGGTCGGCGGCGCGGTGGTCGCCATCGCCCTGGTGCTGTCGGCGGTGTTCATCCCGACCGCCTTCATCCCGGGCATCTCGGGCCAGTTCTACCGGCAGTTCGCGCTGACGATCGCAGCCTCGACCATCATCTCGATGTTCAACTCGCTGACGCTGTCGCCGGCGCTGTGCAAGCTGCTGCTGAAGCCCCATTCCGAGCACCACCGGCCGCGCTTCTTCCTCGCCCGGTTCGGGTCGTGGGCGGCCAACACCTTCAACCGCGCCTTCGACGCGACGGCGAACGCCTATGCGGCGACGATCCGCTTCCTCACCGGGCGGCTGGTGCCGCTGCTGGCGATGCTGCTGCTCTATGCCGGCGTGATCTACGGCGTGCTGCACCTCGTGCGCACCACGCCGACGGGCTTCATCCCGCTCCAGGACCAGGGCTACCTCCTCGTCGTGGTGCAGTTGCCGCCGGGCTCGTCGCTCGAGCGCACGACCGCCGTGGTGCAGGAGGTGTCGCGCCGCTCCCTCGACATCGACGGCATCGGCAACACCGTCGTCATCGCCGGCTTCGACGGCGCCACCTTCACCAACACCACCAACGGCGCGGTGATGTTCCTGCCGTTGAAGCCGTTCAAGGAGCGGCTGGAAAAGGGCCTCACCGCCGGCAAGATCCTCCAGGCCGTGCTCGCCAAGACCGCCCCGATGCAGGAGGCCCGGATCATCGCGATTCCGCCGCCGCCGGTCCGGGGCCTCGGCAATGCCGGCGGCTTCAAGATGCAGGTGCAGAGCCGCGAGGGCTCGGACATCGCCCGGCTGCTCCAGGTCTCGGGTGATCTCATCGGCGCGGCGAACCGCGACCCCGCGCTCACCCGGGTCTTCACCACCTTCGGCAACGACACGCCGCAGATCTACCTCGACATCGACCGCACGGTGGCGCGGATGCTGAACGTGCCGCTCGCCAACGTGTTCTCGACGCTCCAGGTCAATCTCGGCGGCGCTTACGTCAACGACTTCAACACCTTCGGGCGCATCTACCAGGTCCGGGCCCAGGCCGACGCCAAGTACCGGATGGAGAAGGAGGACATCGAGCGGCTCAAGGTGCGCTCCTCGACCGGTGCGCTCGTGCCGATGGGGACGCTCGCCAGCATCCGCGACATCTCCGGTCCGCAGATCGTCCAGCGCTACAACCTGTACTACTCGATCCCGGTGCAGGGCGATTCGCGGCCGGGCGTGTCCTCGGGCCAGTCCCTCGACGCGATGGAGACGCTCGCCCGCCGGATCCTGCCCGACGGCATGAGCTTCGAGTGGACCGAGATCGCGTTCCAGGAGAAGGCGGTCGGCAACACGGCGATCTACGTCTTCGCGCTCGGCGTGCTGCTGGTCTTCCTGGTGCTCGCCGCCCAGTACGAATCCTGGGCGCTGCCGCTCTCGATCCTGCTGGTGGTGCCGACCGGCGTGCTGGCGGCGCTCGCCGGCGTGCAGTTCCGGGGCCAGGACAACAACATCCTGACCCAGATCGGCCTCATCGTGCTCATCGGTCTGGCGGCCAAGAACGCGATCCTGATCGTCGAGTTCGCCCACCAGATCGAGGAGAGCGAGCGGCGGGGGCCGGTCGCCGCCGCGGTCGAGGCCTGCCGCCTGCGCCTGCGGCCGATCCTGATGACCGCCTTCGCGTTCATCCTCGGCGTGGTGCCGCTCGCCTTCGCCACCGGCCCCGGCGCCGAGATGCGCCAGGCGCTCGGCACGGCGGTGCTGTTCGGCATGCTCGGGGCGACGGTGTTCGGCCTGTTCCTCACCCCGGTCTTCTACGTGGTGATCCGCAACATCCTGATCCGGATCAACCGCTGGCGCGGCACCGACGACCACCACGGCGAGCCCGAGCCGGCGCGGTGACGGCGAGCGAGGCTTGATCACCAATGAGCGCCCCCGGACGTCGCAGTCCGGGGGCGCTCGCATTTTGCGGTCCGTCACGGTGCGTCATCGCCGCATCGAACCTGTCGCCCGGCTTCCGCATTGCCGGCCTGATTCCAGCATCGGGAGGCGAGCGTGGCGCGGGTGGCGGTGGTGACGGGCGGTACGGCGGGGATCGGTCTGGCGACGGCGCACGCCTTCGCGAGGGACGGCTGGTCGGTCGGGATCGTCGCCCGAGACGAGGGCCGGTTGCGCGACGCGGAAGCCGCGCTCCGCCGACACGGCGGCACGGTGCTGGGTATCTCGGCCGACGTGGCCGATGTCGCAGCGGTGAACGCGGCCGCCGACCGGTTCGAGGCCGAGCTCGGGCCGATCGAGACTTGGGTCAACAACGCGATGTCGTCGGTCGTCGCGCCGACGCCCGAGATCACCCCCGAGGAATGGCGGCGGGTCACCGAGACCACCTATCTCAGCCAGGTCTGGGGCACCCTCGCGGCGCTCCGCCACATGCGCCGGCGCAACCGCGGCACCATCGTGCAGGTGAGTTCCGGCCTGGGGATCCGGTCGATGCCGCTCCAGGTGCCCTACTGCGCCGCCAAGCACGCGGTGACCGGCTTCACCGACGGCCTGCGCTCGGAATTGCTGCACGAGACCATCGATATCGGGCTCACGGTCGTCTACCTGCCGGCAGTGAACACGCCGCAATTCGGTTGGGCCCGCACCCGCACGGGCGCCGAGCAGGACATCCCGGCCCCGGTCTTCGACCCCCGGCTCTGCGCCGACGCGATCCTGTTCGCCGCGCATCACCGCCGCCGCGACATCTGGGTCGGCCGCTCGACGGTGCAGATGGGGCTGATGCAGGCCGTGTCGCCGGCGATCTCCGACCGGTTCATGGCCCGCGGCTGGGACGCGCAGATCGGCAAGCCGGCGCCCGACAAGCCCGGCAACCTGTTCGAGCCGGCACCCGGGCCGGCGGCGATCGACGGCCGCTTCGCCGACAAGACGACCCATACCCGGAGCGAGTTCTTCACCGACCGCCAGCGCGACGTCCTCGTCGGCGGCCTCGCCGCCCTCTGCCTCGGCGGCGCGGCGGCGCTCGCCCTCGGCGCCGGGGCGACCCGCCGGCTCTCCCGCCGGCGGCGGGTCCTGCCGCGAGTGTTCTGACGCGTCGACGGCCCGGCGCGCCCGCCCTATCTGCGGCGGCATCCCCCTGCTGCCCCGATAGGTCTCGCGTGCCCGGTTACCTGCCCTTCGCGGGCGCCCTCAAGCTTCCCAGCTTCGTCTGCGACAATTGCGGCTTCTGGCAGCGCCACTTCGCGGCCCCGCCGAGCTGCCCGCTCTGCCTCGATGCGCGTCACGTCGTGCCGCAGGACGGCTGGCGCTTCCGCCCCGTCGCGGAGGCGCAAGCCGCGTTCCCGTGCCACTGGGAGGAGGTCGAGCCCGGCGTCTGGAAGTTCTGGAACGAGCCGGTCACCGGCATCGGGCCGAGCGCCTACCTGATCGTCACGCCCGAAGGCAACATGGGTTTCGAGGGCTGCCCGGTCTTCAGCGACGCCGCGCTCGACCACATCGCCGCGCTCGGCGGCATGGCGGTCCTCTCGGCCTCGCATCCCCACAGCTACGGCGCGCTGCCGCAGATCCAGGACCGCTTCGACCCGGAACTGTGCCTGCCGGCGGCCGACTTCACCTGGAGCGCGGCGCTCCAGGTCTCCTGGCCCTATGACGACGTGCTGGAGCCGCTGCCGGGGCTGTCGCTCCACCGCACCGCCGGCCATTTCGACGGTCACGCCGTGCTGCACGACGCGAGCCGCGGCATCGTGTTCTGCGGCGATGCGCTGAAATTCGAGCTGAACCCCGCGAACCCGCGCGAGGCGCTCACGATCTCGGCTCACAAGGCCTTCGTGCGCGGCGTGCCGCTGACCCGCGCGGAACTGGCCCGCTACCGCGAGGTCTTCGCCGCGCTCGACTTCCATCAGACCTGGACGCCGTTCGAGCAGGCGGCGAATGTCGGGCGGACCGAGGTGCTGGCCCTGATCGACGCGATGCTGGCCGGGCGGCCGCACGCCTACCCGGTGCCGGTGTCCGAGCTGACCTGAGGCGCCGGGCACCGCACCGGCGATCGCCCGCAACCTCGAGGCGCGCGGACCGCAGGTGCCGACCCTCGTGCTTCGGTCGCGGAGCGATGCCGCGAGACTTGTCGCGACGGTTGCATCCCGGGCGGCCGGGTAGCGGCCTCGAACCGTCCGGCGCGTGGGCTTACAGCCCGAACTGCGCCCCGGTATCCCCCGGGGTCACCAGGCTGCGGGCGCGGCTGCGCGAGGGCAGGAAGGGCAGGGCGGCGCACACCGCGCCGACGCTGTCGCACAGCCGCTCGACCGCCCGCACGATGTCCGGCGGGCCGGCGACGTGCACGGTGTCGCTGCCGCGCAGGGTCGGCAGGTGGGCGGTGACCGGCCCATGGCGCACGTCCGACTGGCCGCGGCGGTCGCGGCTCGCCGCCAGGGTGATCTGCGGCACGCCGGTGCCGCGCAGCCAATCGAGGGCGGGGCGCATGTAGAGATCGTCGGCGTCGGCCGCGCCGGCCACCACCACCATCTCGCGGGCGATCTCGACGTGGCGCGCCGCCCGGGCGATGGCCCAGATCGGCGCGAAGCCGGTCTCGGCCGAAACCAGGATGAGGCGTCCGGGACCAGGCCGGTAGGGCGTGCCGCCGGCCGGCCCCTTGATCCGCACGACATGGCCGGGCTGCACCGCCTCGCCGAGCGCCGGGCCGAGCGCGCCGATGTCGCGCCGCACGTGGAAGACGAGCTCGTTGAGCTCGGTATTGCCGTCGATGCGCTGGGTCGGGCAGTAGGGCCGGGCGGGAAGCCCCGCGAAGCCGACCTCGACCGCCTGGCCGGGCGCAACGTCGAGGCTGCGCGAGACCGTCACCACCATCTCCATCACCGCACCCGACAGCGGCGTGACCGAGAGCAGCGTGCCGGCGCGTTTCACCGTCCTGAGGACGGCGAGGGGCGAGGGGGCCGGACCCGTCCGGGTGGCGGCTCCGTCGCCGAGGCGGGGGCGGGCGCGGCTGGTGTTGCGCAGGCGCGGCAGGGCGTCCTGCTGGCGCGTCTCCAGCAGGGAATCCTGGATCAGGCCGTCGCGGCCCGCGGCGATGGTGCGCGGCAGGGCGGCGTCGAGGGGCGTGTCGCCGGTCGCCACACGGACGGGCTTGCCGTTGACGACGAGCGAGCAGCGGGGGCTCATGGCCGTCTCCGTGCGACTTCAGGCAGCAGGGCGTGCGATGGGATGGGGCGGGCCGCGCGTCGCCTCACCGCGCGGCGAACAGCAGGCGCTCGACCAGGGTGGCCCAGCGGTCGCGGTCGGCGCGCAGGTCCTCCTGCGTATCCTCGTCCTGTGCCTGCTGGGTCGTCAGCGCCGCCACCTGGGCGCGCAGCTCGGCGGCAGCCTCGCGCTCGGAGCGCAGCACCGCCTTCATCACCTTGTTCTCGGCTTCGAGCTGCGCGACCAGATCGTCGGCCTCCTCGGCCTCCATCTCGTCGGGCAGGGGCAGCCGGTAGGGACGCGGGCCGAGCCAGCCCGGCGGCAGGAGCAGGCGCCGCACCAGATCGAAATCCGGGCCGCTCCGCTCGCCGCGCTCCGGACCGCTCCCCTCCTGGTCCGCGATGCTCCACGCCGCCTCGCCCATCGCCGCTTCTCCGCGCCTCATCGACCGCCCGGACCGCACCCTGGCGGGTGCGCCGCATCCGCTCACGGCCTGGCTGACGATGCTGCTGTCATGGTTAAGGACGGTTTAAGCGAGAGGGACGCATTCGCGTGATTGACCGGGCGGAGCCGCCGTCACACTCTCGCCGCGGCCGCCGGATTCCGGCCATGATTCGCCGGGCCTGGACCCCACGGAGATCGCGATGCTGGACGGACGACGGGTGCTGATCGTCGAGGACGAGGCGCTGGTCGCCCTGGAGCTGACCGAGATCGTCACCGGCTCGAACGCCCACGCCGTCGGCCCGGCCCGTACCAACCGCGAGGCCCTGGCGCTGATCGATTTCGAGGAGATCGACATCGCGATCCTCGACCTCAACCTCGCCGATGGCGAGGCGACCCCGACCGCCGAATGCCTGATCGCCAAGGGCGTGCCGGTCCTGATCTGCACCGGCGGCGTGCTGCCGCGGGCGATGCGGCTGATGTGGCCGGATTTGCCGATCCTGAGGAAGCCGCTGAACCCGGACCGGCTGGTCGAAGCGTTGGGGGCATTGTGCGCGGAGCCGGTCGGCGAAGGCCGTCCCTGATCGCGACGGGCCGCGGTCGGCGGAACGATCCGGGGCCGTCTTGGGGCGGCTTCAGGGACGGGTTGCCGGCGCGGCGGACGAGATCCGGCTCGTGGCCTCCGGTATCGTCCCGGACGAGCCCTCGGCCGGATCGCCGGCCAGCTTTCCGGGACGCCCTGCCGCGGCATCGAGCACGGATGTCATGACGGAGGATTGCCACGCATAATAGGGGTTGAAGGTCAGCCGGGCGTGGGTCTTGTTCGCTTCGCGATAGCCCCAGTCCGAGTACCAGACCTCCCCGCCGCGCTCGCAGGCCTGCAGGCCGGCATCGGTCTGCCCGTTCCAGCAGATGCGGGAGGTCCCGCGATCGCCGTAGAGGCGGTTTCCGGGGCTGAACAGGATGCCCATATGCGAGAACTGGCTGATCCGCCATTCCGGCAGCCGGTCGCTGCGCACGAGGATCCGCGTGTCGTCGCCCAGCCCCGCCGGTGTCTCGCCGTACCAGATCAGCCGGCTCGCCGGGTGCGGGAAGCGCTCGCGGAACGTGTCGAGCAGGTAGCCCGCATCCAGCACCGAATCGTTCCGGGCCACGACCATGAAGACCGGCTTTTCATACGGCCGCTCGTCGAGGTGCCGCCGCACCGCCCGGCTGCTGAAATAGAACTGCGCGAAGCCGTTGGTCGGCACCATGAGGTAGCGAACCTCGTTCTGGAGCGGTGCCCGCCCGCCCGGCGCCAGCAGCCACGGGCGGATCCGGGCGAGCAGCGGCGTCGTCCAATCCAGGGGTATGTCCGACTTGAAGCCGGGAGAGAACAGCACGAGCCCGGCGATGGCCTCGTTCTCGTAGGCATACTCGGTGACGAGGTTGGCCCCGGTGGAGAACCCGCCGAGATAGACCTGCCCGACATCGCGGCGCAACGCCTCCGCCTGCTCGCGCACGACCTGCCGCCACTGCCCCACATCCACATCGAGCAGATCCTCCGGACGGGTGCCGTGACCGGGCAGGAGGATCGTGCGGACGAGGATGCCGCCCGCGGCCAGGTCCCGGGCGATGTCGTGGAAGGACCAGGGGGAATCGCCGAGCCCGTGCACGAGGAGGATGCCTCGGGAGGGCTTCCCGCCCCGCCCCGACGAAACCGGGCGCCATTCCCGCGGGGCGTTCAGGGTCACTGCATGCTCGGAGCCCCAGCGCGTCCGCAGGCGGTCGAGGGCCTGATCACGATGCGCGGAGAAGGTCGGCAGGTCCGGTACGGTGCCGGGGGATGCCGCACCGGCCTGCGCCCCCGACGCCACCATTGCGGCGAGGAGTAAGACCGCACGTAACCACTTCATCGGCAGCTCCTCGATAGGGGCGAGCGCGAGCAAGCCGGCACCCGGGGCGACGCCGTCATGCGACGCGTCCGGCGCCGCGCGCCAATCTCCCGCGCCGGCAGAGGCCGCTTCTGTGCGAGACCGCACAGGATCGCCGCGCAGGGCCGGATCGGGCCGGTCTCCGCTACGCCGCCTCCGGCGCCGCCCCCACCAGCTGCCGCGCCTGCAGGACCGACATCGGCTCGCCGAAGGCGAAGCCCTGCGCGAAGTCGCAGCCGACCTCGGCGAGGGCGAGCGCGTCGGCCTCCGATTCGGCGCCCTCGGCGACGATCTCGAGGCCGAGTTCCTGGGCCATCCGGACGATCGAGCGCAGGATGCCCGAACGGCCGTTCGCCATCTGGCGCACGAAGGACTGGTCGATCTTGATCGTGTCGAACGGGAAGCGCTGCATGTAGGTCAGCGCCGAGTAGCCGGTGCCGAAATCGTCGAGGCACAGGCCGGCCCCGAGCTCGTGGATGCGGGCCAGCATCTGGGCGGCGTATTCGGGGTTCTCCATCACCAGGGCCTCGGTCAGCTCGAGCTTGAGCGAGCCGGGGACGACGCCGGTGCGGGCGAGCACGGTCTTCACGTCGTGCAGGAGGTCGTGGCGCAGGAGCTGGCGCGACGACAGGTTGACCGAGGCGAAGATCGGCGGCTCGACGACGAGCGCCTGCTGCCAGGCGGCGAGTTCCGCCGCGGTGCGTTCCAGCGCGAAGACGCCGAGATTGACGATGAGGCCGGATTCCTCGGCGATCGGCAGGAAGACCTGGGGGGCGACGCGGCCGAGCCGCGGGTGGTCCCAGCGCAGCACCGTCTCGAAGCCCGCCACGGTGCGGTCCTCGAGGCGCACGATCGGCTGGAACAGCACCTTGATCTCGTTGCGCTCCAGCGCCCGGCGCAGGTCGCTCTCCAGCATCATCCGCTCGCCGCGGTCGGAGCGCATGGTCGGGCGGTAGACCTCGATCCGGTCGCCGCCCTGGCGCTTGCCGTTGATCATCGCCAGTTCGGCGTTCTTGATCACGTCGTCGCGCTTCGCCACCGCGCCCGCCTCGTGCAGGGCGACGCCGATCGACGGGGTGAGGAAGATCTCCCGGTCGGCATAGGTGATCGGCGTGGTGATCGCCCGGCGGATGCTGTCGGCGAAGGCGATGATCCGGTCGGGGTCGCGCTCGGAGAGCAGGATGATCGCGAACTCGTCGCCGGCGACGCGGGCGAGCGTGTCCTGCGGCCGCAACAGCCGGTTGAGGCGGCGCGACAGGGTCAGCAGGATCGAATCGCCGGCCGAGAGCCCGATCGCGTCGTTGACCTGCTTGAACCGGTCGATGTCGACGGCGAACAGGGTCGGCTTCAGCCGCGGATCCTGGCTGGCGAGGGCGAGCGCGGCGTCGAGCCGGTCGTTGAACAATTCGCGGTTGGGCAGGCCGGTGAGGTTGTCGTGCACCGCGTCGTGCAGCAGCCGCTCCTCGGCGATCTTCGATTCGGTCACGTCCGCAATGGTGCCGACGATGCGCACCACCTCGCCGTCGGTGCCGATCACCGGCCGCGCCTTGAGACGGAACCAGTAGTAGGGGCCGGCGGCCGAGCGCAGGCGGAAATCCTGGGAGATGCGGCCGCGGCGCTCCTCGATCACCGTATCGAGGGCGGCCGAGTAGCGCTCGACGTCGAAGGGGTGGAGGAGGGAGAGCCAGTTCGCCTGCGGTCCCTCCAGCGCTCCGCGCTTGAGGCCGAGCTGGCCCTCGATCTCGGTCCCGGCGAAGACCCGGTCGCCCGGCACGTCCCAGTCGAACACCACGTCGCCGGCGCCGGTGAGCGCCAGCGCCCGCCGCTCGGTATCGGAGACGAGGCTGTTGCCGAGGCCCCCGCCGGCAAAGGCGTGCTGGAGCACCGTGAAGCCGATCAGCATCACGATCAGCACCAGGCCGCCGATCAAAGCCGGCTGGACGAGGTCGTTGTGGAGCTGGCCGGTGATGGCGAAGCCCGCCGCCACCACCCAGGCCAGCAGCAGCAGCCAGGTCGGGATCAGCAGGATCGCCCGGTCGTAGCCGTTGTGGATCGCGAGATAGACCACCAGCAACAGACCGACGCCCGCCACCGTGGCGACGGAGATCCGGGCGACGCCCGCCGCCACCGGCGGGTCGATGACGGCGAGCCCCACGAGGCCGGCGAGGAACAGCAGCCAGATCAGCGCGACATGGCTGTAGCGCACGTGCCAGCGGGCGAGGTTGAGATAGGCGAACAGGAACACCAGAAGGGTGGCGCCGAGCACCGCCTCGGCCGAGGCGCGGTAGATCCGCTCGGCGGCCTCCGTCACCGGAAAGATGCGCTGGAAGAACCCGAAATCGATGCAGGCATAGGCGAGCACCGCCCAGGCGAGAGCCGCCGCCGCCGGGAAGATGATGGCGCCCTTGACCACGAACACGATGGTCAGAAACAGCGCCAGCAGCCCGGCGATGCCGATGATGATGCCTTTATACAGGGTGAGACCGGTTGCCTTCTTGCGGTAGGCATCCTGATCCCAGAGGTAGACCTGCGGCACGGTGGGCGTGCGCAGCTCCGCCACGAAGGTGACGGTGGTGCCGGGATCGAGGGTGATGACGAACTGGTCCGCATCCGGGCTCTCGTCGCGCTCCGGCCGGATGCCCTGGCTCGCGGTGATCGCGGCGATGCGCGAGCCGCCGAGATCGGGCCACACCACGCCCGAGCCGACGAGGCGGAAATGGGGGGCCACCAGCAGGCGGTCGATCTGCTCGTCGGTGTCGTTGGTGAGCGCGAACACCATCCAGTCCGGCCGCGCCCCGGTCTCGCGCGCCTTCACGGCGATGCGGCGCACGATGCCGTCCTTGCCGGGCGCGGTGGAGATCTGGATCAGGTCGCCGTCCGAGCGGTAGCGCTCGATCGCCGGGGTGAGGTCGATGGCCTGCGAGTCGAGGGTGACGCGCACGGCCTCGACCGCGCGGGCCTGCGGCGCGGACAGGAGCAGCCCGGCGAGGGCGGCAAGGCAGGCGAGGACGAGTGAGAGCGTGCGCAAGCTTCGGGGTCTTCCGACCGGACGGGGGCGGCCACGGCCACGGGGGCGGCTCAAGGGAGGGTGCCGGACCGTACTGACGCCCAAGCTTCCGAGCAAGGCGGAGGCCCCGGATCTCCCCTGCCGTCCGCGAGCGCGGCCGTCGATGGGCTTCGATCGCTCCGCTTTGCGGCCAAATCAAGTTGCGCGGTGGCGGACCTCGGCGAGCGGGACGACCTCCCAGCATTCCGGATGCCGCATCAGCTCGGTCAGGAAGGCGAAGGTGAGGGCGTGGGTCGGGCAGTTCGCCACGACGCGCCCGAGGATCGGCCGGCCGGCCAGCGCCAGATCGCCGACGAGATCGAGGATCTTGTGCCGGACCGGCTCGTCCGGGAAGCGGGCGCCGCCGAGCACCCGGCCGCCGAGCAGGATCGCCACCCGCCCGGGACGGGCGCCGCGCAGCAGGGGCTCGCGGTCACGGGGATGCATCCGGTCCTCGGTGTCCGGGCGGATCGGGCGCTGGTGCTCCGGTCGGGCCGGGGCCGGGTCACGGCGGCACTCGGCCACGGTCTGCGCGGTGAACGAGCGGGCCCAGAGCCGGTCCCGCGCTCCCGCCGGCAGCAGCGTCCGGGCAAGGCGCGTCTTCAGCAGCGTGCGCCAGATCAGCGACGCGTTGCCGAAGCTGCGGCTCGGGGCAATGGCGGTGCGGAACGTGCCGGGATCGATCGGGCCGGTCCAGCGCAGCACGCCGAAATCCGGCAGCCGGTCGGTGCTGACGTCGACGGTGAAATCGTCGCCCGGCTCGGCCCGCAGGAAGCCGTGCAGTCCGTTCACCTGGAACGGCACGCGGATGCGGAGCGCCTGGCGTGGCCGGGCCTGCGGCACGCGGCCGGCTTCGTCGATCAGCGCACACCAGCGCGAGGCCGAGCCGTCGAGAATCGGGATTTCGGTGCCCTCGACGGCGATCGCGGCATTGTCGATGCGCGAGGCGGCGAGGCTCGCCATCAGGTGCTCGATGGTGCGCAGCTTGCGGCTCTGGCCGATGTCGAGGGCCGTGCTCATCCGGCTCGCGACCCAGGCGGCCGTGCCGGCCTGCACTTCGGCACGGGTGCCGGTGCGGGGGCAATGCACCGTAAAGCGGATGCCGTGACCGGCGGGGGCGGGGGCCAAGGTGACGCGGGCGACGCGGCCGGTATGCAGCCCGGGCCCGCGCACCGACACGCTCTGCCGGAGCGTCGCCTCGCACGACCCGTCCACCGCCGAGTGCGCGATGCCCCCGAGCTCCATCGTCTCCACCCGACCTCGTCGCCGACCGGTCGTGCCGGACGACGTCTGCTGTTCCCCTGAGGCCGATGCGGTCGTTGCGTGGGCGGGACGGCGATACCGCCAGTCTCCTCATCCCCGGAACTTCGCCCGCGCAGGCCTCGCCTTCGGGCGCCCGCGCGCTCGATTGCGGATCGGTTCTACGGAGACGGGGATTGACTCGACACTCGGCCGTTCGGACTAGGTCATGCGAGTGGAGTCACAGAGGAGGCGTCCCGCGACATTCGGGACGATGCCTGTACGATTGTCGACGTTGAGCCGTTCGCTACGGCATGCCGCCTGGAGGCATTGCCCGCCGAACTCCTCTCCCTCCGCAGGGGAGGGCGCCCCGCTTCGAGTGCGATCCGCTCGTGCGCGGGGGGCGGGAGACGGGACGCCGCTTCCGGCGAGGTCGCGGCCAGGGCGACGGACGCGCCCTGGATGAGCCGCGCGCTGCCCTCTCGCGGCCCTGCTCACGCAGGGCCCGCCCTCCCCCGCAAGGGGGAGGGTTCACCCGCGCAAGCCTTCAGGCCGCTAGGCCGCCCGCAGCGACTTGCCCACCGCCTCGAGGCTCTGGAGCTTCTTGATCGGCCCGATCGCCGCGATGGTCGGTGCGCCGGCGGTCAGAGCGCGGCCGGCCGCCCGCACGTCGTCGGGGGTCACGGCGTCGACCTTGGCGATGACCTCGGCGGCGGGGATCACCCGGCCCCAGGCGAGGAGCTGGCGTGCCGTCCGCTCGATGCGCCCGCCCGGCGTTTCCAGCGCCGAGAGCAGCGCCACCTTGAGCTGGGCTTTGGCCCGGGCGAGCTCGGCTGCGTCGACCGTCTCGGCCGCGTCGCGCAGGCAGGCCAGCGTGACCTCGACGAGCCCGGGAAGATCGGCGCCCGCGGTGCCGGCGCCGATGCCGAACAGGCCGCAATCGCTGAACGGCCAGTGGAAGGCGTGGATCTCGTAGGCGAGGCCGCGGGTCTCGCGCACCTCGTGCCACAGCCGCGAGGTCAGCCCGCCGCCCAGCACCTGCGCGAAGAGATGGGTGGCGTAGTAGGATTCGTCGCGGAACGACAATCCGGGCAGACCCAGCACCAGGTTGGCCTGCTCGAGCTTGCGCGGCATCCGGCGCTCGCCGCCGCGATACTGCCCCGGCACCGCCTCCGGTGCCTCGACCGCCCGCATCGCCCCGAAATGCTTGTCCGCCGCCGCCACGATGGCGTCGTGCTCGACCGCGCCGGCGGCGGCCAGCACCATCCGGCCGGGTGTGTATTCGCGGGCGAGATAGGCCTCGATCGCCGCCCGGTCGAAGCTCTGGATCGTCTCCGGCCGTCCGAGGATCGGCCGGCCGAGCGGCTGGTCGGGAAAGGCGGCTTCCGTGAAGGCGTCGTAGACGACGTCGTCCGGCGTATCCTCGACGGCGGCGTATTCCTGCAGGATCACGCCCTTCTCGCGGGCGAGCTCGCCGGCCTCGAAGGTCGAGCGGGTCAGGATGTCGCCGAGCACGTCGAGGGCGACCTCGGCATCCTCGCCGAGGACCCGGGCGGTGTAGCTCGTCTGCTCGACGCTGGTGGCGGCGTTGATCTCGCCGCCGACATTCTCGATGTCCTCGGCGATCTGGCGGGCGGTGCGGGACGTCGTGCCCTTGAACGCCATGTGCTCGATCAGATGGCTTAGCCCGTGCTCCTCCGGCCGCTCGTTGCGCGAGCCGGCGCCGACCCACACCCCGAGGGTCGCGGTGGCGACCCCCGGCATCGCCTCGGTGGCGACGGTGAGCCCGTTCGGGAGCCGCGTGATCTTGAGATCGGGCGAGGCGCCGAGCGTGGCGAAATGCTGGTTCATGCGGCGTTCCTCAGGATGCGGGCGCGCTCGCGGATCGCCCGCTCCACCGCCGCCTCGTCGTTCGGCAGGACCGTGAAGCGCTCGCGCCGCCCCAGCAGGTCCGACAGGTGCGGCGGCAGCGCCGGGCGAACCCCCGTCGCCGCCTCCACCGCGTCGGGGAACTTCGCCGCATGCGCGGTCGCCAGCGCCACCACCGGCGTCGCCGGGTCGTCGGCCAGCAGCCGGCGCGCGGCCCGCACCCC
>NZ_VDDA01000012.1 GCF_006151805.1 Methylobacterium terricola
TCAACCGTTACATCGCCGAGCACAACGGCAGGCCGAAGCCCTTCGTCTGGACCAAGCCGGCCGCCGCCATCCTCGATGCCGTCAACGGCAACGCTGCACCATCCGTTTGAGTCAAGGCACTAGATAGCGATCAAGGCCCTCCGCTAGACGGTCAGCCGGCAGGCCGCGTCAGAAGCGTTCGCCACCCTGCCGGAAGTGGAACGCCCGCTTCGGGACGGAGGCCCAAGCCCGCTTCCCACCCATAGCAGCGGTAACCGCTCATGTATCGGCGGTCTCACCGAGCGGCCGCGCTCACCATCGGCACCTCGCTCAACCGCGCGGTGAACCGCGGGGAGCGCAATGCATAGCGGCAGGGCGCAAGAACCCTGCCACTATACCGATCAACTCTTTGTGCTCAAATACAGCGCAACGTCCCGTCTGGCATGCGGACTGCGGGGTGGCCCTTTGTCCGCAAGCACCAATTCTGGCGCTGGCCGCCGAATACACATTGCCCCCGATAGTTGCGGTGGCCGTTAGGGCCGCACCCACCAAGTGCAGACGCCGGGGTAGGCATCATCGACGCCACAGTCGAGAGAGCGAAGCCCCCAAGAACTAGCACAGACAATTTCTTCACAGTCGGCTCCCTACGTTCCGCTTCGAGGATTGGCGGATTATCATTCGTAGCGCGGCAAAACGATTGAAGTCTATGGTTGAAATTGTGTCTAATTGTAAATCTATCCAGCAATCGCACTGACCGTCGGCACGTCGCTAAGTCTAGTTGTGAACCGCGGCGAGCGCATCTCGAACTTCGTCGACCAGGGGCGCTTCTCGACCAGCCCCGCCCGTGCCGGCACGACAGCGCCGCGGCCGAACCGGCTGTTGCAGGTATCCATCGCGGCCATCAGCGCACCGGACAGCGGGCGCCGAACAGTGGGCGGGGCGCTCCATCCAGCGGCACGAGATCCTTCGTGACCAGCCCCGCCTTGCTGTAGCGCCTTGGCTGCAGCTCCTGCTCCTTCTAGGCCTACAGCCGCCGCACTGGCAGGGTCCAGGCCAGCACGGCGTTTGCGATGGCAAAGAGCGCTATGGTCGAGAAGGCAGCAGAGAAGCCGCCCTGAATGTGTGTCACCGCCGAAACGCGCGACGCTTCTGACAAACTCGTCAGAGCGGCGGGACCGTGTCGAACGGCGTCGGCGAAGACATCAGCAATCGCAGCATCCCGGCCTAACGTGACGAACAGCACGGCCATCGCGACGGTGACACCGATGGCCGAGCCAACCGACCGCGACAGTTGCACGGACGCAGACGCAGCCCCCAGCAAGGCGGGTGGAGCCTGGGACTGCATTGTGATCTGAGCAACCGGCATGGCCGAGCCTTGGAACACCGCCACGACCGCCAGCATCGTCGGAAGACCCCACGGGCCGAATACAGCCCCGACTGGACCCATCCCGAACGCCACGAGCAGCAAGCCTATCGCCGCTGCGGTCTGACCCACAGCGGGAAAGATGGCGACACGCCCAGTTCGTGAGACCAGCCGCCCCGTGATGAGCGACCCCACCCCGACCGTCGCCGTAAGCGGCAGCATCATCAGCCCGATCTCTCCGGCCGATGCGCCGTCCACCGCTCGCAGGTGGATCGGCAGGATCGTCGCTTCGCTCACCAGCAACGCACCGGAGCAGGCTGCCATGGCGTTCGCTCGCCACATGGCCGGGCGACGCAGCAAGTCGAGTGGGAACAGCGGTTGCGCCGCTCGCCGCTCCTGCCGCTCTAGCAGCACGAGACAGACCAGGGACATCCCGATCCCGAGCAGCGTCGCAGGTTCAACGCGCTGCAGTTGCTCTAGCGCCAACAGGAGCGGCACCACCGATCCGGCGAACAGGAACAGGCCCGGCCAGTCGAATTTCCCGCGCTCGCCGCTGCCCTGGCGGCCGGGTAGCTGCACCAACAGCGCCATTGCCAGTAGACCAAGCGGCAGGTTCACCAGAAAGACCGAAGGCCATCCGAACGCCTGCGTCAGCGCCCCGCCTGCCACCGGACCGAATGTCGAGGAAGCCACGATCACCGCGGCCATAAACCCTTGGGCTCGGCCGAGTTGATGGCGCGCGATGTTCTCGGCCAGCACTGCTTGGCTCAGCACCATCAAGCCGCCGCCGCCGAAGCCCTGCAGAATGCGGGCGCCAACCAGCGTCAGAAGGCTATGAGCTAAGGCGCACAGCACGGACGCCGTGACGAACAGCGCCAAAGCCAGCAGCAGCATGCGTCGCCGCCCGAGAGCATCCCCCAGCCGGCCGTAGACGGGTGCAGCAACGGTGCTGGCCACCAAGTAGGATGCAACCACCCAGGAGACCCGCTCCACGTCGCCGAACTCGCTCGCCATCGCAGGCAGCGCCGCCGTGATGATGGTGCCGTCAACCACAGCTACGAATGTCGGGAGCAGGATTGGCGGAAACACTCGCCGGAGTGGCAAATTCATCGGTGCCATTCTTAGATCGGACCAGCTGGAAAGGGGCTGGCGGTGGCGGTTGAAGAGAGCGGTACACGGATGTGGCAGGCGGAGATATGGCCCCGCTGCTCGCCGCCGTTGCACGCACATCAAGACCTGATTGCGCGCGGGTAGCGGGAGTTGCCGATCATCGCGGTGGAGTGTGTGGCTTCGGCCGGGTATGGGAACGAGCGCGCCGCCAGGATGCATCCCGGGGGTAACCGGGTCGGCGTGATGCAAACTGATAGGTCGCACGACCTCGGCGGATCGGTCGCCGAACTACGACCGCACCCCACTGCTCCAAAAGGCGAAGGGTAGGAAACCGTGGCTGTGAGTATGGGGCGTGCCGTCGTGCCCGTGGGCACCATCGGCGGCATCATGATGATGCTGCTCGGCGTGCTGTTCTTCGCCTTGAACGACACGATGGGCAAATGGCTGCTCGGCACCTACGCGGTTGGTCAGCTCATGCTCGTGCGCAGCATCTCCGGCCTGTGCGTGATGGCGCCTGCTATTCACCGGGTCAGGCTCGGCGGGTTCCGCGATGCACCGCGCCCGGGGTTGCAGCTCGTGCGAGCAGGCTTCTCTACACTGGAAGCATCCCTTTTCTTCTGGGGGGTCAGTACGCTGCCGCTGGCCGAGGTCATGACCTACTACATGGCCGGCCCGATCTACGTGACGGCCCTCTCACCCCTGCTGCTGGGCGAGCATGTGGGCTGGCGTCGCTGGGGCGCCATCGGGATTGGCTTCTGCGGGGTTGCCCTTGCTCTCCACCCCTCCCCGGGGTCGCTGTCCGTGGGAGCGGTGTGCGCCCTCACCGGCAGCTTCTTCTACGCGCTGTTCCTCATCACCACCCGCAAGCTCGCGGCTGTGCCCGGCACCGTACTGATGACGGGCCAACTCGTGTCGTCCCTGATTTTCGGGGCGGCTCTTGTGATGGCCTATGGGTGGACCTCAATAGGACCCACGGACTTCGCGCTGATGCTGCTGCTGGGCGTAGGATCACTACTGGGCAATTTATGTGTGAACCAATCCCTTAGGTTGGCACCTGCAACGACGGTCGTGCCGTATCAGTACACGTTGATCCTGTGGGGGATGCTATTCGGCTACGTCTTCTTCGGCGAGATGATCGGCCCGCTCACAATGGCTGGCGCCGGCATTATCATTGCCAGCGGCCTCTTCATCTTCCTGCGGGAGCAGCAATTGGGACGGAGATCGAAGGCTCGTGATGTACCAACTGAGCTAGTGATCGCGAAGCTGCACGATCTCGACTGAGTGAAAGCAGCTCATTGCCTCTGCCCGCGTAGCCAGTGTCCGAACCGCGCGCGGCGCCGAGCACGTCCGTGATGACAGGGGTGCGGGTAGTCAAGTACACGTTCATCGACGATGGCGGCCAACGTCACGCGAATGGGAGGAACTGTCGATGCAGGGAATGATGCGCGCGATTGCGGCCGTCGCCCTCTGTACCATCCCCTTGGCAGCTCGGGCCGAGTACCGCGTGCGTGAGATCGGCAGCTTCCATATTGGCGGGCACGAGGTCGTGCTCGAAGGGCTGCCAAAGTCGCAGATAAGCTTCACTGCGGGCATGGCACCAATCACTGTCGATCCGAATGGCCAGTTCGAGACCGGACAGATGTACGTGCAGTACGTCAAGCTTGCAGAGCCCTCCGCGCCGCTGCCGATCCTGCTATGGCATGGGGGCGGGCTGTCAGGGGTAACTTGGGAGACGAAACCCGACGGCAAGCCGGGCTGGCAGCAGTTCTTCCTCGAGCACGGCTACGACACCTACGTCTCAGACGCTGTCGAGCGAGGGCGCGCCTCGTGGTCGCGCTACCCGGAGATCTACACCTCTCCCCCGCTCTTCCGCACAAAACGCGAGGGCTGGGACATCTTCCGCATTGGCCCCGCCGACGGCTGGGCACAGGAGCCGAACGCACGCCAAGCGTTTGAAGGCACGCAGTTCCCGATCTCAGACTATGATCAGTTCGCCAAACAGGCGATACCGCGCTGGGCGACGAACGACGCGGCGACACAAGCCGCCTACGACGCCTACGTGCGCAAGGTCTGCCCCTGCGTGATCGTGGTGCACAGCCAGGGCGGCAATTTCGGCTACACCGCCGCGCTTCACAACCCGGACTTGGTCAAGGCTCTCGTGCTCGTCGAGCCATCCGGCGCGCCCGACCCCGCGAAGGCGGACGCAAGCGCGGTGAAGGGCATCCCGCACCTCGTGGTGTGGGGCGACTACCTCGATCGGGTGCCATTCTGGACGCCGCTGGTGAAGGCGAACGCCGCGTGGCGCGACGCGGTGAACAAGGCCGGGGGACACGTCGAGTGGCTCGAGCTACCTAAGGCCGGCCATCACGGCAACACGCACATGCTAATGATGGATCGGAACTCGGACGCGGTTGCCGCGCGCGTCTCCGATTGGCTCGGCCAGCAGAAGCTGACGCGGTGACGATGCCGCGGCTCCGCAGCGATTCGGCGGCCCGCCGGTCCGCAGCCGTCTCCTCGTGCCGCTGCTCGGCGGTCTTCTCGGGTACCTTCCGCGCCGGCCACCGGCGCTTTGGGTCGAGGCCGGCGGCGCGGCTCGACTCTCCTCATGGGCGGGCCGCACCTGCCGCTCGCCCACCACCGTCAGGGATTGCCGGGCTGAGCGGGGCCGACAGTGTCCGCCGCATAGGCGTCCCGCGATCCGAGCGGCCGCGGCCGCCCGGTCGTACTGTCCAGTGCCGTCTGCCGCTCCAGCTCCGAATTCAGCTCTGCGCCGATCAGCACGATGGCCACCGACAGCCACATCCACGTCATGAAGCCCACCCCGGCTCCAAGCGATCCGTAGGTTCGGTTGTAGCTGTCGAAGCTCGACACGTACCAGGAGAACAGCACGGAGGTGCAGACCCACAGCAGCGCCGCCAGAACGGCGCCCCAGGTCACCCAGCGCCACTTCGCCTCCCGCCGGCTGGGACCGTAACGGTAGATCAGGGAGAGTCCCGCGCCGACCACGATCAACAGCAGCGGCCAGCGCGCCACTCTCAGGACCGTGTCGGCCAGCGGACCGAGCCCGACTTCGCCGAGCACCACCGGCAGGACGACCACGATGCCGATGGCGGCCACCACGAAAACGATGCCGCTGAACGTGAACAGCAGCGATGTGGAATAGAGCTGCAGCAGCGTGCGCTTCTCCCGCTCCTTGTAGATGACGTTCAGCGCGTCGAAGAGATACATCACTCCGGAGTTCGCGCTCCAGAACGCGATGAGGAAGCTGACGACGGACGCTGAGCTGAGGGCGCCCGTGCTCTTCTGGGCGATGCGGGTCATCTCGTCGGTGAGCAGCGCCAACACGCCGGCGGGGAGGATGCCGGTCAGCAACGTGAGATGCTGGCTGATCGCGCGGGGATCCGAGAGCAGGCCGTAAAGCGAGACGACGGTCGCGATGCCGGGGAAGGCCGCCAGCAGGGTGAAGAAGGAGACGCCGCCCGCCGTCGCGAGCACGCGGTCCTGCGGCATCGACCAGAACACCCGCGCCAGGATGTCGAGCCAGCCGCGCGCCGGGATCTGCTCGGGTCGGGCCGCGGTGCGGCCCCGGTCGGGCTCGCGGGCACGTCGGATGGTGCGGGCGAGCGAGATGTCGTCGTGGGGACGCGTGCTGCGTGAGCGCCAGTCCTCGCCGTCGTCGTCCTGCCTCATGGGATGCCCTCCCTGGTGGAGTGGCCCGCGAAGGGTCGCCGTCGATCAATCAGTGCACCGCCTTCGCTCTGGTGGGCATGCAACGGAGATGGAGGGGCTACCCCACGGGCGGCCCTATCATGCTCCAAGATGCACTTGGCAGGCGAGCGGCCGCCTCAGGGCTTGCCGGAATTCTTCCTGCTCGGATCGTCCGCCGGATTTACGTGATCGGCCCGAACGGACCCACCCCGGACACCTGTGCCGTTGCAGGTTCAGCCGACGTCCAGAAAGAGTAGGGCAACTTGGACGGCAGGAACACGAAGCCACCCTGCTCCATCGGTTTCCCGCGCGCCTTGTCGACGGTCTCACCCATGGCATGAATCAGCGAGCCCGAGAGCAGCGTCACGCTCTCGTCGGTCGCGTGCGTGGGAGGGGCACCGCAGGCCCCTCCCACGAAGCAATCATCGTGGTGTCGGCGACTCGCCGGGCTTCAGGTGGCGGTCCTCGCCGTCAGGGCCGCTTTGCGACACATGGGAGTGAAGCCGGTCGAGGTGATCGAAGACGTGCTCGAAAGCCCGCGTAACCGCCTCCTCGAACGAGCCGTCACCCCTGCCCTGTGCGGCTTTGGGGGCGCTGAGGAGTTGCTGATGCTTCTCGGTTTCGCTCGACACGGCATGCTCCTGCCGGTGAGATACCGACTTGGACGGCAAGCCCTTGCCATCGGCTCCGGTTCCTGTCGCATCGTTGCAGACCCCGCCGAGAAACAAAGTCGCGGCTCGTAAAGTGCAATCCCGGCACCGTCGTGAATGGTGGATCGTCGTACGGCGACCTCGACAGGGTCGCGACCGATCCCCATAGCTTCATCGGCCAATGCGACGCCTAGGTATGCGATGCGGTTCCTGTTTGCGGCCCTGCCTGTCCTAATGTGCTCGCCGGCTATGGCGCAGGAAGTGCCGAAGGCGATGCGAGGGGTCTGGGCCGCGTCCGGCAACGACTGCGAAGCCTACTATTAGAGCCGCGATACTCCCCCGACCGGCGACAACCTTATCGTAATCACGAGCGGTGAGGTCCGAGGGCGCTCGGCCGCGCCGGTTTCTTGCGCCAGTGCAGCAGCTTTTCAAACTGACGGGTCTGGGTTCGAGGGCGTGAAGATGAACTATCGTCTCCGCAACGGACACATCCTCGCGGAGACGATTGGCGATGCTCGCGCCTCCGGGCTGTTCCTTAGATGCGCCGATTAGCGCACCGCGCCTTGAGCATTCCGCAAGCTGAACTCTTGGAAGCGGGTAAGGGCGCGGGTCGTCGCATCGGCCGTATCCGCCGCCGTTCCGCTGCCCTGGACGTTAACGGTGATGTTCTGCGGCATGTTGAGCGTTCTGGACGATGAGTTGTCGGTGTTGCTGACGCCTAGCGGGCCGGCGTCAGCCCCATGGCGAGCGGTGAAGTCCAACTTGCCCAGAGCGCGACTGAGACGGCTGTAATGCCCGTCGTCGGCCGCCACGACCTGTTCGTCACTGAGGTTCGTGGCCTGCCCGATCGGGCGACCGTTTGAGAGGCGCCCCACGCTGTCGAGGTTCGGCAGCCACCGCCGCGCGTGAGCCGCCCGGCCGCCCTCTTCTCCCGGCCCAAACCGCTCGCTCTCGCGTACGCCATGGATAGCATCATCGATCGACGGATTGTTGCGCAAGATCGCCCCGCCGCGAGCTGTCCGGCGGTGATCGTACATCTCGTCTCCCGGCTTCGCGTCGTGCTCCGCCACCCACGCCTTAGTCTGCCAGCGAACATCGTAGGGATCGCCACCTTGACGCTGGATCTAGCGCGCAATTCGAGGCCAGCGATCCTTGTCCCACTGCCACAAGCCGGTGTGCCCGCCCTTCACGTTGTTTGCGGCTCTGGGGTTGAACCCGCGTTCGGTCTGCATTGAGCCGACAACCGCGGCAATCGCGTTGTCGCTGTAGCCGGCTGTGCGAAGCTCATCGATGATGGCCCTAGCGTTTTCGCTCCGGCCGATCTTCCCCAGGCTCACAGATCCTTGCTTGCCGGTCTGGTAGCCGTGCCGAATACTCGGCGGCTTGTTGCCGGTGATCCAATCCTTAGCCCGGCCGAGCGCACGGGCGATCCGCCCCTGACGGTAGGGCTCAAGAGCACCCTTGCCCGTCGCGCCGCCAGCACCAGCCTCAGGAACGGGCGAGGTCCAATCGGGCATACCGCCGCCAGTCCAATCGCTCTCGCGGAACCCACTCTTGATGCCAGCGCCTACAGCTGCCGCTACCTTATCCAGCCCGACAAGCTGAATAAGCTTCACGATGTAATCATAATCTCGCTTAACCGTATTGCCCAGGTCCGTGAACGTCTCCTTAAGTTCTTTCATCAGACGAGGCAGTCCGCCCGACTCATTGAAATTGGAAACCATCGTTTCAAACATCAGCTTATAGATGTCGAATAGTGGGCCATAAAAAGCCTTGGCTCCCCTTTCCGCAACTTCTAGACCTTTGCCGACTTGTGTCCAGAAGGCATCGATTTGCGGACCATACCTGACAACCGTATCCGAGAGGTAGTCCATCACCTTTTTAATGATAGGATAAAACGTCTCCAGCGTCCGCGCCGACAAAATCTCAAGCGTCGAAGTCAATCGACGCCAGAAATTCATCAGTTCGGCGCTGCGCTTGCCTAGATCGCCCTGATTTAGGCCGAGTGACCGGGACGTGTGGTCATATTCCTCTTTGAACCGCTTGAGTTGGTCTCCGTGATCGCGGATCGCGCGGAAACTTTCCTCGTCAATCCCAAGCGATTGAGCGTAGGTGAAACCGATGTGATACGGCTTCTTGCGGAAGACCTCTCCAAGATCGCGAAAAATGTCCGTCGTCTCTCGAAGCTTGCCGTTCTCCCGAGTTGCAACACCAAGGCTTTTAACCAAGCCCTCGTAGCCCGGATTTGCTCTCATTTGGCGCGCGAACGCCTCGACAGAGGCTTTGGCACCTTCGTAAGTCCCTCCAAGCTGTGAAACGGCGTAGGCAAGCCCCTTGAGGTTCTGCACCGTCGTGCCGGCCTTCTGAGAGGCGTAGGACAGCCCCTCAAATGAACCCGCCAACTTGATCGCCGCCACCGCCGCGGCAGCCGCCATCGCTGCCAATGCTTCCGATACAGCCTCAATAGCTTTGCTGGCACCAGCAAGGGCGGTCATCATCTTTTTCTGACTGGCTTCATCGGTTTTGAACTCGATTGAGAACATAAATTGCTTTAGAATATCGTCAGCCATTTCAGTATTCCTCTAAATCGTTCTGCTAATTGACGGGGGTCTCACCAAGCGAGATGCCGCGCTGGGCCTGCAAAATTGGAATGCCTTTAGTCGAGCTTGTCGCAACACATGTCGCGATCGTGTACCATTCATTTCCTCTTGTATCCCCAATATGGTCAGTGAACAGGACTTTATAGAACCCATCCATCGTAACATCGGGTATAAGAGAGTTGTTTTTCTCCGCCGTGTATCCCGGATCAAATACTTGCTTTTCGATGCTTTTCTGATCTATGTGGACCAGGGCGCCGATTTTGATGCGCGGGTTCAGCAGGGTTCAAACGACAATCCCGCCAATGGTTTGCTGGGGTCTGCCGACCATGCCGGTTCTGCTATTGAGGACGATGGCGTCGCCCGGAAGCGTGCCGGTGTTCTTCACCATCTGAAACACACCGTTCTGGATGCTCGGCGTGCATTGCGTCGCGAAAGCGATGCTCCTTAGCCTGTCCGCTGCCATACCGGTCAGAACGGCGCCGCGAATGAACCGCTTAGCCCCAAGGTCGGCTATGTGGCCGAGGGTGACGCCGTGTTCTTGGAATGCCTTGAAGCACTCCATCACCTGATCTTTATAGGTGTGGCCGGAGGCGAGGGCCTTGTTGACCACGCCATAATTCAAGGCGGTTCCCGCATCCGAGGCGAGAGTGAACACGAAGCTATCAACAAGGCTCTCTTTGCCGGTTATGGTCTGAATGATTTCACCCTTAAAAATCAGACCCTCATTTCCCTCATACCCGGCAGACAAACTGACCTTGCCAAGCTCTATCTGAAATTTGGCTTCGCTTGCCTGAGACAGATTATAGACCGTGATGCGCGCACTGTTTGGCGTCATCGCTTCGCCGTGCCTTATGTCAAATTTGAAACGGAGTGCCCTCTGGTCTTTCGCGTCGATCGTAATCGTATCGCCGCCCTTCTCAAAAGAAAGCGTTGCGCTGCAAAGGTACTGGCGTGTCATGCGGCCTGTCCATCATCTGGGGGCTGCGGACCAAGGAAGGCGTCGCGCAGCACCCCGCGTTCGCGGATCACCCTGAGGGCGGCGTAGAGGGCATCGGCGAAGACGTGCGCGTCCGGCACGGCGGCGGCGGGGAATAGCTCGCACTTCACGGTGGCGATCTCGGCCACGGCGGTGCCCGCCCGCACGGCGACTACCATCGGCTCGCCGTCATCGCTCTCGGCGTGGAGCAACACCACCTCAAGCCAGCCAACCTCGCCCATCACGCAGATCTGCGACATGGTTCGGCCGGACAGACGGGAGGGGAATTGCAGTACGTCGGTCATCTGCGATCCATGAATGAGGTTGCCGGCCGCGGGAACGAGACTTCGCCCCGCCGGCTGTCGCTGTTACTTGTCGCGCCACTGAACGACTTGGCGCAGCCCGGGAGTGCCGTACCCGGGATCTCTCACTACAGGGCCGCGCTGGCGTCGCCGTCGAGACGGCGCATCAGGTCCGACCACAGGGCGGTGTGTTCCTGGCGCTCCGCGTCAGAGCCGACAGCCGGCATACCCATTCCACCGCCAGCCCCGAGCTTCGCGGTGGTGGGCAGAACCTGGGGCTGGTAGCCGGTCGTGCCGGCTTGGAGAATGCCGTGAACGATGTTGCTAGCCACCTTAGCCCGGTGATGAACCCGCTCTGCCTCCTCGCCCCGGATCGCGATGGCCTCGGCGACGACGCGGACCACTTCACGCTTGGCCGTGGCTACCTCGGTCTCGGCGGCTGCGAGGATGGCCCGCTTTTCCTCCAGGACGGCCGCCAGCTGGCGCGCGGCCTGACGGGCGGATTCGGGCAGCCACCCGGGCCTTGTCGCCCTCCAGGCGGGCTGCCAGGGCTGCGGGATCGGGTGCAAGGTCGGGAACGGCGCCCACGCCACCGGCCGCGGACCACGCTGCGATCCGGGCGGCCAGATCGTCGCCGCCGCGCACCTCGGTCGTCATGGTAACAGCGGCGCGGCCTTCCGCCTCGGCCTCGACGCGCTTGGCGTGGCTCACCGCCGTCTCAGCGCCGTCCAGATCCCGGCGGGCCTGATCCCTGATCCGGATCGCATCGGCCAGCCGAGCGCGGGGGCCTGCCTCGTCGGGGATCGGCGGCAGAGGCGGGAGCGTAGCCACGACAGGGTTGGCCGCCGGCCGTTGCGCTGCCTGATGCCGCTCAGCCATGAGCTTCTGCACTTCGGCCGCGGTTTGCGGACCGGTGTCAGTCGCCCGCGCCGCGAGACGGGCGCTAGGAGGCGCAGCATTGGCCGTGGAGGGCATCGGGCCGGATTGTAGCCCTGAGGCGTGACAAGCCGCTCCTGAGCCCGCTCTGGGGCCACTACGGGCATAGCAGCCGCAGGACCGGAGATACCGGCAGCGCGAGCACGCTCCGCAACAAGGGCGTCCACCTCGGCATGGCTCTGCGGAGCGCGACCGGCGGGTGCGAAGGTGTGAATGGCGGCGCTCATCATTTCGTCCCCCGGCGATAGAAGGCGTCAGCAGCGGCTTGGGTCTCGGCCAGTTGCTTGCGCTGGCGCTGTACGCTGTCGTTCCAGGATCGATCGAAGCTTATTGTATAGGCTAGTCGCGCGGCGCGGGCAGTGAAGGCGCGGTCCTCCACGCGCTGTTGAAGGTTGTCTAGGTGCCGGCCCAGGCGGTTCATTGCGGCAAGGGCGCCCTGCGCGGCTGTGACAGCATCGTTCACCTTGCGATCAAGCGTTCGGGTAGCTCGTGAGGACATATCGGTTTCCCTCAGTTGGCGGCTGTAGTCGCGCTCTTGGCGACCTCGTCTAGGACTGCTTCAGCAAAACCAGGCTCGTTGCCTCCGCCGATCAGGAAGCCGGCCACTACGAACAAGGCGAGGGTCGCGGTCACGTCAGGATCAGCGGGCAGGCCGACGCGCTCCAGCACACCCTTGGCAGCAGCCTCGGCGCCGGCCAGCGGTCGATTGAGCAGGGGATTGGTGAGCTCGACCGCGGCGAAGGCTTCGCGGGCGGTGTCGGTATCGGGGATCACGTTTCGCTGCTCCAATTCAAATCTATCCAGCGAGCCTCGCCCACATGGATGGGTCGTAATCACTCTGGACACCAATAGTCACACAGACTCCAGCCACGGCGTTCGCGACGTCGTCGTGCGCGCCTTTAATTTGCGGATGATCGATGATGTCTCGGCCAGTACCGCGGGTCGTGCGCCGTTCCAGCGATGTCAGCTGAGCCTCAAGCTTCGGCACATCGAGCAGCCGGCAGCGCGCGCTGTTCAGGATCGGCAGCAACTCGCGATAGAGGTCAGACTTGCTCTTCTCGCTCGGCTCATATGTGACCCCGTGCGCCGCGAACCGATCCCGGACCCAAGCCGCCCCGTACCGGTCGCCCGTGATCCTGTGGATGCGATAGGTCTTGCAGAGCGCGGCAAACTCCGCTGTCACTGCATCGGGCGAGCCGCGCACCTCGCGGACTGCGTCGAGCACCACCAGATCGCCGTCCACGTGCGCGATTGCCATTGCATGGCTGTCGGCGCCGCCGCCCGACACGTCGACGAAGGCCGCGTAATGCGTCCCGTGGACCGGCCGTACCTCGCGCACACCCTTAGGCACGCAGGCCTGCACCGTCTCAATGAAAACAAAGGCTTCGCTGTCGGTCCGGAACCGCGCACCCCACTCGGCTGCTGCCGCCACCGGATCGTCCCGATAGGCTTCCTCTTCCTCAGCGAGCACCGTCTCGCTCTTGTGCATCGCCTGGGTCGGCGCCTGGATCACCAGCACCCGAGGGTTGCCCCCGGCGCCGTAGTTCTTCCGGTAGAGGTCCCAGAGTGCCCCACGCCTCGCGTAAGGGCTCGACAGGACGAACAGAGGGCCGCCGAGCGTGCCAAGGCCGGGGCGAAGGGCGCGCAACACCTCCGTGTCGGGATTGGCGCCGTCGACGCTCCAGAAGGCGATTTCGTCCGCTACGGCCGCCACAGGCGTCGGGCCGCGCGTGGTCTTGAAGCTCGCCGTCATCACCTGGATGTCGATGCGGTTCGTAAGCCGGATCGTGTCCGCGATGGGATCGCCTTCCAGGTACTCACGGCAGGCAGGCGACTCCTGAAACACGCCGAGGATGTAGTTCAGGCACTCCTTGGCCGTGTCCTTGGCAGCAGCCATCACGGGGACACGCCCGCGCTGTCCGGGAGCGAAATCGTCCGTGTAGTCGATGCAGCGGGCGAAGTAGGCCGCCGCCGCCGCCATCGCGCGGGTCTTGCCGGCGCGCCGTCCGCAAACCGCGACGATCTCCTTGCAGGGCTTGTCCGGCTCGCGGTCGCGGCCACCGGTCAGCTCACGGAAGATCTCGCGCTCGGCATCGGTCAACGCCTCGCCCTGACTGGCGATCAGCACGACGCGCCAAGCCGCCCAGGACGGCCCTGGAAGCACGGTGCCGAACATCTCGGGATCGGCCAGCGCCTCGCGCATGCTGGTCAGCCGACGCATTGCTCAGGCCTTCCTGGCCGCGTTGCGCTCGTCCCACGTCGAGCCGCGCGCCGCCTTCGGAGGCCCCATCCTTCTGGCCTGGCGGTCCATCCGGTCGCCGATCTGGCCAAGGGCTTCCAGGTCGACATTCTGGCCGCTGGCCAGCGTCGCGTGCAGCTTGGCCAGTTCGACTGCCAACCCGGCGTAGGCGCGAGCTGCCTCGCGCTGAGTGACGGACATGGCAGCCCGGCCGCCCCGCTCGGCCTCAACCTCGTCCAGCACGGATTTGTAGTGCCGCGCCGCCTCGGTGCTGCCCGGCACGGTCACGAAGAACGGCCGACTGCCGTTTGCGAGCGCAGAGCGCTGCTTAGGAGACCGATTGATGGCAGGGGGAGATTGGAACGACATGCAACCGCTCGGAAGTGACCGAGCCAATATAGTCGCTTTAGATCATAATTTCTAGATAGTACAATGTTATGCTATGTTGTCTTTAGTTATGCCTGACCGGCAATGCTTGATGCCGGCTAGTTGGCCAGTCGTGCCAGCACTCGCGAAACCTGCGTCGTGGTCCAAGTGTCGCCGCCCCGGCTGGTCGGGATGCGCTTCTCGGTGAGGGCGCGGGCGATGGCCGTGGCGGACGTGATGCCGGCGGCGCGCAGTTCGGCAATCGTCGGAGCAAGGTCAGCGGTCCGCGCTCGCGCCTTAGCCGTCTGGGCGGCCCTCCCGGCCTCGCTGACGGCCTTCGGCACGGTGGTGCCCCGGTTGCCTCCGAGCTTAGTCCCGCGGGCCTTGGCGGCCGCCAGGGCCGCCTTGGTGCGAGCGCTGATAAGCCCCGCCTCCAACTCGGCCACAGCGACCATCTGGTTGAGCATGAACCGACCGGCCGGTCCTTCGATCTGTGGGAGATCGGCGAAGCGCACCTCAACACCGCTCTCAAGCAGCCGGGACAAGAAGGCTACAGAGCGGGTGAGCCGATCCACCTTGGCCACGACGAGCGGGACGCGATGCAGACGGGCCGCTGCAAGCGCGGTGTCCAGTGCTGGCCGCGCGTCGTTGCGACCGCTCTCCACCTCGACGTGCTCGGCCAGGATCTTCCAGTCGCCTCCGTTGAGGTAGCGGGCGACGGCCTCACGCTGCGCCTCGATGCCGAGGCCGGACTTGCCCTGACGGTCGGTGCTCACGCGCAGGTAGGAGACAAAACCGCCGGCCGCCATCTCGCCCTCACACCCAAGTCAACGTCCGTTGACTGAGTTGTAATGGTCTCAGCGCGGTTGGCAAGCGCTTGGGGCAATGATCGGCGCAGATTTTTTCAGCGGCGAAGGCTGTGCCTCCTGTCGTCCTTCGACCACTGTCCCAGTGCCCGTGCTCGACAGGGGATCGCTCCGCAAGTTTCCAAAAGCTCGTCCAGCCGTAACCACGCGGTGTGGTAACTAGATACCGTCTGTCGGTCATCATGAAGGCATCTGACCGGCTTCGCTGAGCACCCGCGAGCGGAGCGGATAAGTACTCGAAATAGGTGCCCACACGCAGATGAAACAGAAATAATTGGATGTCTCATTCCCTCCATGCGTAGCAGGTTGCGAGAACAACAAGTGGCCGGCGCGGCTGTGTGCTTGAAGCTGCAGATCCGCACGCACCGCAGCCGGACGCAACATACGAAGCAATAACCCCGCAACCAACCTTAACCATAAGCCCGCGTCAGAGCAGCCGGGCAACGGCTGTCGATGATGAGGGGAACGACGATGATCAAGACCATGCGCAACACCATGACTGCTTCGGACTGCATCATTGCCTTCGGCGTGATGACTGGCCTCGCGGTCATGCTGGTGGAGTACGCTCGTATGCTGGCTCTGCCGGCGCACTTCGTGTGAGGGGACCGCGACCGCAGGAGGGGATGCCGCGGCAACCGTCAGGGCTGAACCTCTCCGGTGGTCACGAGGCGGGCTGAACTTTCCTCGAGGGGGCTTGTTGCCGACCCACACACGCGCGAGCCGGAGATCTCGATGCCCACGACCATCACAGCCGATTTCAAATCGCGCCGGGACGCCGAGATGGCGGTCGAGCACATCGTCCAGGAGCACGACCTGGACCGTAAGGCTGTCAGCATCGGACCGGCATCGAGCGAGAACACGGCCGGGACGGAAGCGGCAAGAGCGGATGTCGAGGACGGCCACCTGAAATCTGACACTGACGGCGAGCCCGCGCTGCGCGGGAAGGTCCGGGTTTCGGTTCAGGTCGACGATGCGAACGCGGACAAGGTCATGGATTCGATAGAAACCTTCCACGGGGAGAAGGTCGCCTAAGGGGACGGCTGCCGCAACCGTTCCATGCAGGGCGTCCTTGGTATGGTGCGACAGCCCCACAATGTGTCTCGGGTGTGGGCTTTAGCCCAGTGCCCACGACATACCGAGGACGCCCAAACCACGGCGCACGGCGCACCACGGCGCACATTCCCATATAAGGTGCATAGGCGCACACATACGCGCGTACGCAATACCCCTCGTTGGGAATGTGCGCCGTGGTGCGCCGTGCGCCGTGGTGGTCGAAGGAGGTCAAAGCGGCCCCCAGAACCTGTTGCCCTGCCAATCCTTGGGCTTACGCACCCATCCCAAGCGTTCGAGGGTGGACGCGATCCGGCGCTGATCCGCTGTGCCGACCTTCGGCGTCTCGATGAAGAGAGCGCAGCGCGCCACCTCCATCACGCTAACGCGGTCCTTGCCATCAAGGTAGCGACGGACCGGCTCTTCCCACGCATCAGCTTCAAAGCGGCTTTCCTGCTCCGGTCGGATGTGCTCGGCCTCGAATGCCTCGTCGGGCCACCATCGGGTGCCGGAGCGGTAGCGGCGTACCGCCTCGGCGAAGAGTTGATCTCGGTCCCGGGCTAATGCGTCGGTATCGACACGCCCGACTTTCACCGGCCAGTACCGGCGCCCGCCCGTCTCGTCGCGCAGGTACGTGCTCTTGTTCGTCGTCCCAACAAACACGCACTGGCGCGGCTGGATCACCTCCTTGCGGCCGTAGCTCGGGCGGTAGCGCTCGACAGGCCGGCTGATGAAGGCCTTTAGCGCCGCATCCTCGGCCTTCGACATGGCCGACATCTCGGCGATCTCGATCAGCCACTTGCCCGGCAGGTGCTGCGACACGTCCTTGCCGGCCGTGACGTCGGGCAGGCTGTCCGAGAACCACTCTCCTCCCAGGATGGCGCACGCCGTCGATTTCCGGGCGCCCTGCGGGCCTTCAAGCACCATCATGTAATCGGCCTTGCAGCCGGGCTCGAAAATCCGCGCGACCATGGCGATCAGGAACATCGCACCGATTCCGGCAGTGTACGGCGTCTCCTCTGCGCCGAGGTAGGTCGACAGCCACCCCGACAGGCGCTCCCGTCCGTCCCAGGACAGGCCTTCGAGGTGCTGCCGAACTGGATGGAAGGCTCGCTCGACGGCGCGGTAATCGACGGCCTGGTGCGTGATCTCCTTGCCCAATCGCGGTAGGCCTGCCTTCTGCAGCCACTCCTGCACCTGGCTAATGTCTGTGTCAGTGGCGAGCCGCATCGGCATCGCCCCGCCCGGCGGGGAGCCACATCCCGGCACGACACGACTGATCATCGTGGCGCACTGCATCTGGTCGTAGCTGAAGACCTCAGCGAGTTCGGGTGCAGAGCGCAACGCCGCCATGGCGTTCGCTAGGACAGGCAGAGCCTCGCCCTTGTCATTCCGCAGGCAGGCCTGTCGCCAATCCGCGTCGTTCGCGGCCGCAGCAGGCGGCTCGAAGAACTTCTGAACCACCGTTTCCGGTCTGTACCCGAGCCATTCCGCTACCTTCTTTGCGACGGGCTCGCCGAACTTGTCGGCCAGCATCGGGAAGCCCCCAGCCGTCGAACCTTTTGCGTAGGCTCGAGCAGCGTCCTTAGCGGCTGTCTCTTTTGCAGCCACGTCCTCGGAGCCTCCCACGTCAGCGACCGCACCGACGAAGTGGCCGATGTCGGTTTCACTCCAGTCCAGCCGGGCCAGGAAGCCGCCAAGCGCCAGGGCGGCCTTGTGGCGCGAACCCGTCCCCGGCCAGTGACGGGCGAGTAGGCACCCTGCCGCGATCGCCGCGACGCGCTTCAGCAGTGCCGGCCCGTCAAACTCCGCGGGGTCTCCGCTCCGGCTCCACTCGACTGGCTCGCCGCTGGCGTGAAGGGACCCCGGAAAGACCGTCTGTGCGCTCTTCCCGCCGCCGCAGCGCAGCTCGACCAGCATCTCTCCCGTTTCAGGGTCCTCGTAGGCGTGCGTGGCCTTCTGGCTCGTCTCGCCAAGCCGGGTTACGAACAGGTAGTGCGAATCGGGCTTCGACCTACGCCCGAAGATCGCGCCCGTCTCTGGCAGGAGGAGCGGCGCGAGCGCGATGGCTTCTGGGCAGTCGAGGTCGACATCCGTCAGCCCATTCGATGTCGGCCCTAGCACGACGCCGATGTTCTGTGGGGCGCCGTTGAAGTACCGCGGAGCGTCGGCCTCGCGAATGACGCGCTTGCCCCATCCGGTGCCCACCGGCCCCTTTTTCTGGAACGGGACGGGGACCGGGTTCCAGTTGCGCCGGCAGTACTGAAGCGCCGTCTCAAGCGGAGTACCCATCAGGCATCTCCTGCCATCTGCTCGCGCAGGGCGCTCTCGAACTCCGGCAGGTTTGCGATCGAGCCTGATGCCCACCCGTAGATGTTTGCGGCGACGGCGTCGGACACATCCGTGTCCAGCCCATCACGTCCGATTGCGAAAGCACGTACCCGCACGTCCTGAACGACGTGGCGGATCGCGACGTACCAGCGGTAGCCCGCCGGAGTCTCGGAGCCGCGCCCAGTCAGCCTCAGGGTCTCGACCTCCGCGGCTGAGGCGAGACGCACCCGGTACGTCCGATCCGGCCGGCGCTCAAAGAATCGGCGATCTGCGGCCAGTGTCGGCTCGTTTTTCTCACAAAAGCGATCGAAGCGGCGCCGATCAGCGCGAGAGAGGTTCGCATTCATTAGCGCCTCCCGGTCGTAGCGAACGCCAGCTCGGCAACGGCGCGAGCGCGTTCGGGTGAAAAATCAAAGCGGGCGAGTAGGCGCCGCATCTGGATTTCGCGGGGGCTGTACGGTATATCCCAGGTGTCAGCTGCCGAGCAGACAATTCCCAGGACCCTCGCCGCGCCCACGGCGGGGGTTCTGACGCTATAGGCTATGCTTGTTACGCGGCCTCCTGCTGCGAGGATTGGCGAATTTCGAAATCTTGAATATCGGCCAAGCGCCAGTAGCGGCGGCCGTTGATCCGGATGGGCTTGGGGAAATCCAGCTTGGGATCTTTCTCCCAGCGCCACAGGGTCATGTCGCTGATCGCGTACCGCTGACGCACGTGAGACGCCGGCAGCATCTCGCCGGTTTGGCTCGTCTTAGGAAGTGGCATCACGTCGCTCCGTGTTAGGGGACGTCCGCCATATTGGTACGCTGTTCGGCTAAGTCATTGCAGAACAATGCCGAATTGCATTATTCGATTTTCGCTACATTATTCTACACGGCCTAACTCGGCTTTTTCCGCTCCGATTTATAGAGATTAGAGACGCGCAGCCTGCGGCTTTTGTCGCCTCCGCTGCCTTTAATCTTCTCCAAAATATGCTGGGTAGCACCATACGCGGTATTCGCTTTCCCGGTCGCCAGTAAATCATCGATCAACGGGAATAGCGCACGATCAAGGGGACCATAGCCCGTGTCCTCAGGACGGCCTCTGCGAACTGGCTGATCCCGTGTCGTGTCGTTATGAGCTATGGGTACGAACCTTGGCGGAGCATGTGCAGCGTCAATCCGAAGGGCTGCCTGTGCTGACTGCGGCACAAGCTCTTTATAGTTCGGGTCTTGGCACAGCCACTCGACCGCTGATCGCCGCGCGACCTCAAGCGGGACAACTCGCTCCGTCCCTTGCTTGACAATGGAAAATACGGTTTTCGGATGATATTTCTCTTCAAGGAGAGGTGTCACATCTCCATAGAGCCATGACTCGCCGCGCTTTGCTGCGTCGGTCATCGCGCGGTAGATTTGATCGTGAAACACATTCTCTCTGAAAGCGTTCGACAGCGTCTGTCGCCCTGCGATGAGTAGGCGCTCTTTGGCGTTGTGTATGGCAAGCAGATCTACCAAAACGAATATGTGGTCATGCTCTCTTGTCAGCCAGGAGTCCCAATATTCTTTGCCAGAAGCGTCGTCATAAGCTGCCTCAAACAGCGCCCTTTCACTGACATCCGGATCAAGAAGATGCTCCCTGAGCAGAGCTTTGATCCCATGCCTACGATTTGCGGTACTGAGGTCACGGGAGGAGAGGGCTGCTCTCAAAGCCTCATGCATCGACCAAACTCCGAACCTTGCGCGCCCACGTCTCTAGCGCCGCACGCTTCTCGTCGAAATAGGCGTACCTGTTGTAGACGGCAGCGACGCCGCTGATCGTGCCGGAGCGATGGTTCAGAACCGCCTCAATGACGTGCGGAGTCACCTTGAGCCGTGCCATGCCTGAGCTGCAGGTCCGACGCAGATCGTGGAGGCGCCAGGGAGGGACGCTGACGGCCTTGAGGTCCCTCCCCTGTTCGGGCTCTTCCTTCGTGGCGATCGCCAGCATGGCAGCGTCCAGGCGCTTCTTGCCGGCGGAGTAGTCCGCCGCTGCCGTGGTGCCACTCCGCGTCAAGACGTAGCCGGCGCCCGCGATGCGAGGGGCCGCGTCGAGGATCGCGATAGCCTGCGGCGACAGCGGCACGACGTGCTCAAGGGAGTTCTTCGTGCGAACGGCTGGGATGGTCCAGACGGAGCCGTCCAGCTCCGGCCAGACCATCTTGCCGACCTCGTCGCGCCGCTGGCCGGTGAGGAGGAGTAACTGGACCATCGGGCCGAACGGGTAGCCGACCGCCTCCGCTGCCTTCCAGACGAGCCTGACCTCGGCATCGGTCAGCACGCGATCGCGGCTGGTCTCCGCCAGGGGCGGCTTGAGGCCGAGAAACGGCGTGGTCGGGATCATCCCCCGGGCGAGCGCGAAATTGAACATCGCCCGGGTGGTGGCGAACACGCGGTTGGCGCCGGTCGCCATTCCCTTGTCGGTGAGGCCGTCGACCAGGGCGATGACATCGATGCGGCCGATGTCGCCGATCCGGCGGTTGCCCCAACGTGGCAGCACGTGGTTCGTGATCAGCGCTGCAGCAGTCTCGGCGTACCCCGGTTTCGCATTCGGCTTGAGGTGCCGCTCCACGTAGAGCGTCGCGACGTGCGCGACGCGATCCTTCTCGGCGACGTGAGCCGCTGCAGCGGCTGCCTTCTTCTCTACGTAGGGATCGCGGCCGAGGGCAACCATCTGCAGCGCCTCGCGGGCGCGGGCTCGTGCTGCTCCCAGGTCGAACAGCGGATAGGCGCCGATGGTGTACTTCCGGGGCTGGCCGTTGATGCGGTAGCGCACTGCCCACGACTTCGCGCCGCTCGGCTGCACGACTAGGTAGAACCCGGGCAGCGTCGCATCCGGAATCTCAAGCCGCCGCTCAGGGTTCGGCTTGTGGCGTTCTACACTCTGCACGGTGAGCACCTTCGCTGTCACGAGATGCGCTCCAGGGGTAACACGGGGGTATGCCAAGATGCCCGTTAAGGCGTGTTTGGCAGTGTTACCCTGAGTGGCGCTTTCCGACAAGAAAGCTAAGTGCTGCAAGGGGTTTGAGACCGGGTGATGAGATGGTCTGTGAGGCCGTGTTAGCTCCCATCACAGTTCTTAAAATCTTGCGACCTCTGGTCGTGCGGGTTCGAGTCCCGCCGTCCGCACCACTTTTCTTCAGCACGCACATAGGCTGGCTATAGTCCGCACGCGGGCGCGACAGTGAAATCCTCGTCAATCATCGCGAGGCTGTCGAGGAAGCGCAGGTTGATCGACACGGTGCGGCGGGCCCCTTCCGGGCACCGGACGCCGAAACCCCACCCGACCGATTGGTCGAACGCGTCGATGTGCTGAAGGCCGGTGAGGCCCCGCCCTCAAGCGTCGGAGCCCTGGAGCGTCTGCCCTCCGGCGAGCCATCGTCTGCACGACGGTCCGGCCGATCACGTCGCTCGAACCGCGAGCTCCTCCGGACCAGCGAGGCGGCCATGACCTCCGGCGGCTTCACAGCACGACGTGCGGGCTGAAGGTTTCGTTGCAGAACGGCAGGACGAATCTCACCGCGAAGCCGTCCTCGATGTGGCGCACCACGGTGGCGCGGCGCTTTCCCAACGTGACCTGCTCGCCCATGATCGGTTGCACCGGAGCCTTGATGGCGGCGCCCGACATCGAGAGATCGACGATCGTGCCGGGCACGACGCGGCCGTCGATCAGATGCACGGCCACGGCGGTATGGGTGGGTACGATGCGGACGGCGCTGCGCTGGTCCACGCGCCCCCGGCCGCGGTCAACGAGCCATTCGAGGCGGGCCGCGAGCCGGGCTCGTCGCTCGGGGGAAACGTCGACATCCACCCGGAAGCCATCCGGCAAGATCGACGAGATCACGCCCATGACGGCACCGACTTGATCGAGGTACACCGTGACGTGTTCTCCGACGGCTCCTGAAACGGGCGCGACGATCTCGGCTTCATCCAGGGAGATGGAACGGGATTGACAGGCATATTCCCGGCCATCCGCGAGGAGGTAGCGTCCATCGACCTGCGGTACCGCAACCGACACTGTCGAGTCTTGCGTGACGTTCGACATCATGCGAGCACCCAGATCCGACCTCGACGCAACCTGTAGACGATAACTGTATCGCAAAGTTGCAAAAAGGGCGAGCCCTCGGCGGCGGGCTTCGATGGCCGGACGGGCCTCACCCACAGGCAACGCCTGACGCCGCTTGTCGCGCCCGAGCGGGGAGACGGTGTCGCCAGGAAGCGGCGCTTCTCCGCCTGCACGACGTTCTCCGGTTCCCGCGGAACCGTCGCCGTCCTCACCGGGAGCGGAATCTCACGCCTCTGTCTCTCGAGGCGCCGCCGGAGTGAAGGGGGTGTCGGAAAGAGGCTCCGGCGTCAGGCGAGCGCCGGAATCAGCGCGCCGACTTCCGGCGCCCGCATCACCACCCCCATCACCGCCACGGCAGCGGCCCCCACCTCGCAGCAGGACAATGCCGTCCCGGCATCGATGCCGCCGAGGGCCACGATCGGCATCAAAGCCGCCGCTTCGCGCAACACGTCCAGCCCCAGGGCCGGCCCGTAGCCCGGCTTGCTGGCGGTCAGGAAAATCGGGCTGAGGGTCGCGTAATCCGCTCCCGCCTCGCGCGCCGCCCGCACCTCGGCCAGCGAATGCGCCGAGACGCCGAGGAGCGCTCCCCGCCCCAGCCGCGCCCGGGCCGCCGCCACATCCGCCGCCGCGCCGAGCTGGACGCCCGCCGCACCGACCCGCGCCGCCAGCTCCACGTCGCGCCCGATGGTGAGCGCCCCGCCCGCTCGTGCCACCTGGCCGGCCAGGGCCTCGGCGAGGGCGGCGCGCTCCGGGCCCGGCAGGTCGCGGTCGCGCAGCCAGATCCAGCGCGCGCCCGCCGCGAGGCAGGCGGCGACGCGGGTCTCCAGGGGCTCCGGGCAGCCGTGCCGGTCGGTGACGATCAGCAGGCGGGCGGGCAGGCTCACGAGCCGACGAGGCCGAGCTGCGGGCTCGACGGCTCGGCCCGCGCCCGGCGCGGGATGCGGCCGGCGAGATGGGCCAGACGGCCGGCCTCGACGGCGTGGCGCATGGCGCGGGCCATCCGGACCGGGTCGTCGGCCTTGCCGACGGCGGTGTTGAGGAGCACCGCGGCGGCGCCCAGCTCCAGGGCGATCACCGCATCGGAGGCGGTGCCGATGCCGGCATCGACGATCACCGGTACGGGCGAGCGGCGACAGATCAGTTCGAGGTTCGCCGGGTTGGCCACGCCCATGCCGGAGCCGATCAGCGAGCCCATCGGCATCACGGCGGCAGCGCCGAGATCGGCCAGCCGGCTGCACACGACCGGATCGTCGTTGCAATAGGGCAGCACCACGAAGCCGGATTCGACCAGCTGGCGGGTGGCCTCGATCGTCTCGGCGACGTCGGGATAGAGGGTCTCGCGGTCGCCGATCACCTCGACCTTGATCCAGTTGGTGCCGAGCGCCTCGCGGGCCAGTTCCGCGGTCATCACGGCGTCGCGGGCGGTCTCGCAGCCGGCGGTGTTGGGCAGGAAGCGCGATCCCTTCAGGCGCGCCACGGTGTCCGAGCCGTGGCCGTGCAGCGAGATGCGGCGGATCGAGACCGTCACCACCTCGGCGCCGCTCGCCCGCACCGCCTCGCTCATGATCGCCTGCGTCGGGTAGCCGGCGGTGCCGATGAGGAGGCGCGAGGACAGGCTCGTGCCGGCGATGACGAACGGGTCGTCGGGGGTGTCGGTCATGGGGTGTCTCCGGATCTGCGAATGTCTAGCCGCCCTGCATGGCGCGCACGATCTCGACGCGGTCGCCCTCGCTGAGCGCGGTCGCCGCCCAGTCGCGCTGGCGCACCACCGCGCCGTTGAGCGCGATGGCGAAGCCCTGCGGGCCGGGCAGGTCGAGGTCGGCGGTCTCGGCGCGCCAGAGGGCGTCGAGGGTGGCGGCTCCGCTGTCGCGGGGCTCGCCGTTGACGAGGATCTTCATGAAGTCTCGCTGGATGGGGACGTGAAGCGGGCAAGGCCGAAGGGGGCGGCCACCGGCAGCGTCTCGCCGCGCAGGATCAGGGTGGCGACGGCTGCGGCGGTGACCGGGGCGAGCAGGTAGCCGTTGCGGTGGTGGCCAGCGGCGAGCACCAGGCCCGGGCGGGCCTCGCCGAGGATCGGGGCGTCGTCGTCGGAGGTCGGGCGAAAGCCGCTCCACACGCCCGAGACCTGCATCTCCTCCACCCCCGGCAGGGCGCGCCGTGCGCCCTCCAGCAGGGCGTAGAGGCCGCCGGCGGTGAGGTGCGGGTCGAACCCGGTTTCCTCCACGGTGGCGCCGACGATCAGCGTGCCGTCGCCCTTCGGCGCCATGTGGACCTGCTCGGTCCAGACCACGTGGGAGAGGTGGCCGCTGCGCGGCGTCATCTGCAGGGCCATCGACTGACCTTTCAGCGGACGCACCGGCAGGGCGAGGTCAGGCACCAGGCTCCCCTCCCCGGCCCAGGCACCGGAGGCGAGCACCACATGGCCGGCGCGCAAGGACCCGGACGTGGTCTCGAGTCCGGCGACCCGGCCGCCCTCGCGGGAGAGCGCCGTGACGGTGCAGCCCTCGATCAGCCGCCCGCCGGCGGCGCGGAAGGCCGCGCGGAGCGCCGCCATCACCCGGGCCGGATCGACCTGATGGTCCTCGGGGCAGAACAGGCCGGCGGTGACGGTGGGGCGCAGGCCCGGCTCGCGGGCGCGCACTGCCGGTCCGGACAGCCACTCGGCGGCGAGCCCGTCGCGGCGTTGCAGCTCGTGGCGGAAGCGCAGGCGCTCGACCTCGTCGCGGCCGAGCGCGATGACGAGGGTGCCCTCGCGGCGGTAATCGATGGTCAGGCCGGATTCGGCCTCCAGCTCGTCGCGAAACGGATGCCAGAGGCGCTGGCTCGCGAGGCAGAGCGGCGACAGGGCCTCGCCCCCGGGCTCGTGCTCGGCCGCCGCCGCCAGCATGCCGGTGGCGGCGAGGCTCGCCCCGTCGCCGGCGCGGCCGCGCTCGACCACCGCGACGGCGACGCCCGCCCGCGCCAGGCGCCAGGCGATCGACAGGCCGATCAGCCCGGCGCCGATCACCGCCACGTCGGCCCGTTCCGGCAGCCGGTCGCTCTCGGGGCTCGGACCTGCTCCGCCTCGCCGTCCGATCGTCTGCGCGTGCACCCTCGTCTCCAGCACCCTCGTCTCCACGGTGGCCCGAAGAGAGTGGACTGCGCCCGGTGGCCGGATGATGCGCGGGGGTCTCAAGGACCCTGTCCAATCCCTACGCCGGTATGAGCCGGATCAGGTTCGAAGGATTTCCGCGCCGACCGGAATCTCAAGGCTCTGGGCCTTCGGACTCACGATCCAGCGGTGTCTCAGCCCCTTGCCGGGGATCTCCCTGGAACGGCCGGAATGTGGCGAGCCGGCCCGCCTTCGTCAACCACCCTCGGCCCGCCGCCCGGATTCACCCCCCCTTGCCCGGACGATAGATCGCCATCTCCTCGGCGATGCCGTCGAGGGGGTGGGTGCCGAGCAATTCGGGGTCGCCCCACAGGAAATCGACGAAGGGCTTCGACATCAGGAGCGGTTCGGACAGGACCTTGTTGAGCTTGGCCAACCGGCTCGCCAAATTCACGTCGCGGCCGATCACCGTGAAATCGAGCCGGGCGCCGGAGCCGACATTGCCGTAGGCCGCCTCGCCATGGTGGAGCGCGATGCCGACCTCGATCCGGGTGGGGAAGCGTCCGGCGCGGTTCGCCTCCTCGACGCGGCGGAGCGCGGATTGCGCCGCGGTGAGCGCCCCTTGCGCCGCGCCGCCGAGGTCGTCGCCGCTCTCGCGAAAGATCGCCAGCAGGCCGTCGCCCATATATTTCAGCACCTCGCCGCCCTCGCTCTCGATCGGCGGCACCAGGCAGTCGAAATAGGTGTTGAGCAGCTCGACCGAGGCCTCGGGCGCCAGCGCGTCGCTGAGGTGGGTGTAGCCGCGCATGTCGGCGAACAGGATCGCCGAGCGGATCCGCTCGACCTGGCCGCGGCGGATGAAGCCGGCGAGGATCGCCTGATGCGGCCCGTCGCCGACATAGACCCGCAGCACGTGGTCGAGCCGGGCGTTGAGGCCGCGCATCTCCATCACCGCCGACAGGGTCGGCACGATGAAGCGCAGGATGGCGAGGTCGTCGTCGCCGAAGCCGCGCGGATCGCGGGTCGCGAAGGTCACGCCGTTCTTGGTGCCGTTGGTGAAGAACAGCGGCACGGTGATGTAGTGGGTGTAGCCCGCGCTTTTAAGCTCCGGGACGATGCTGAAGCGGTCGTCCGGCGTCTCGCGCAAGTCGAGGATCAGCCACTGGCCGGTGGCGTAGACATGCGCGAAGGGGCTGCGGGCGAGCGCCTTCTCGGTGACTTCGCCATGCGGGAACAACCGGAAGCTGACGCCGTCCTCCCGGGTCCAGAACCGGCCGACGCCGGAATAATCCGAGTGCAGCGCGTCGATGGCGGTGGTGGCACGATCGACCGGCACGCCGAGGTCGTTCAGCCGCTCGGCCATGCCGGCGAGAAGGTCGCCGGATTCCGGCAACCTTGCGCCCTCGCTCAGGAGCCAGTCGCGCAGGGCCACGCAATCGCGGAACAGGCCGATCGGGATGTCGCTCGCCTCCGACCCGTCCGCCGCGGCCGTGGGCGTCGGGGCGGAGTTGGGGCGAGGCTGGTCGTACATGGCTCTGACATGGGCGTCGCAGCGCGCGAGGGCAAGGCTTGGCCGCGGGCGGCCGGCTTCCCGGCTTGCATGAGACCAGCTTGGCACTTGCCCCGACCCCTGCTAGGAAGCGGATCGTCGTCAGGTCACGTTCAGGACGACCGTAAGCGTCTCACGTCAAGCAACGCGCTCCCTTGGTGGCCTCCACCGGGCGGGTGCGTGCCGCATCGTCCGGGTGGCCTGCCCGCTTCGAAAGACGTGTCATGCCTTCCTCCCCCGCTCCGCGCCGCCTGCCCGCTTCCGCCGCGCCGCTGCTCACCGCCCTCCTGCTGTCGGTGATGATGACCTGCGTCGTCTCCGCCATCGCCACGCTGCTCAGCCTCGGGCCCACCCCCGATGCGCTGTGGCACTGGCCGCGGGCCTGGGTCGTCTCGTGGCTCGTCGCCTTCCCGACCCTGCTGCTCGTGCTGCCGCTGGTGCGGCGCGCCGTGGCGCGCCTCGTGGCACCGTCGCCGTAACAGAAAGGCCCGGGAGGTGGTCGCCTCCCGGGCCTTTCTGGCGATCGCTCGACCGGCTCAGTTGTCGAGGAAGCTCCGCAGCTTCCGCGACCGGCTCGGATGCTTGAGCTTGCGCAGGGCCTTGGCCTCGATCTGGCGGATGCGCTCGCGGGTCACCGAGAATTGCTGGCCGACCTCCTCGAGGGTGTGGTCGGTGTTCATGCCGATGCCGAAGCGCATGCGCAGCACCCGCTCCTCGCGGGGGGTGAGCGAGGCCAGCACCCGGGTGGTGGTCTCGCGCAGGTTCGACTGGATCGCCGCGTCGATCGGCAGGACGACGTTCTTGTCCTCGATGAAGTCGCCGAGGTGGGAATCCTCCTCGTCGCCGATCGGGGTCTCGAGGGAGATCGGCTCCTTGGCGATCTTGAGGACCTTGCGCACCTTCTCGAGCGGCATCGCCAGCTTCTCGGCCAGCTCCTCCGGGGTCGGCTCGCGGCCGATCTCGTGCAGCATCTGGCGCGAGGTCCGGACGATCTTGTTGATCGTCTCGATCATGTGCACCGGGATGCGGATCGTGCGGGCCTGGTCGGCGATCGAGCGGGTGATCGCCTGCCGGATCCACCACGTGGCGTAGGTCGAGAACTTGTAGCCGCGGCGGTACTCGAACTTATCGACCGCCTTCATCAGGCCGATATTGCCCTCCTGGATCAGGTCCAGGAACTGCAGGCCGCGGTTGGTGTACTTCTTGGCGATCGAGATCACCAGCCGCAGGTTCGCCTCGATCATCTCCTTCTTGGCCTGGCGGGCTTCGCGCTCGCCCTTCTGGACCATGTGGACGATCTTCCGGTATTCCTGGATCTCCAGGCCGGTCTCGGAGGCGAGCGAGATGATCTGCTCGCGCAGCGTCAGGATGTTGACGGCGCCGCGCTCGGTGAAGTTCTTCCAGCCCTTGCCGCCGAGCTTCGCCACCCGCTCGACCCAGTGCGGATCGAGCTCGTAGCCCTGGTAGTGGCGCAGGAACTCGTCGCGGGCGACGCCGTGGTTCTCGGCGAGCCGCATCAGGCGGCCCTCGTGCGAGATCAGGCGCTTGTTGATGTCGTAGAGCTGCTCGACCAGCGCCTCGATGCGGTTGGCGTTCAGCGACAGCGACTTCACGTCGGCGACGACGGTGTTCTTCAGCTCCGAGTAGCGCTGGCCCTGCGACTCGGAGGCGGCCGCGCCCTTCAGCCGGGTCTCGGCCTGCTCGGCCTGCACCTTGCGCAGCTTGCGGTAGTTCTCGGCGATCGCGTCGAAGGTCTCGAGCACGCGCGGCTTCAGCTCGGCTTCCATCGCCGAGAGCGACACGTTGTTCTCGAGGTCGTCCTCGTCGCCCTCGCCCTCCGGCGGGGGCTCGCCCTCGGCCTCCTCGTCGCCCTCCCCTTCGACCTCGCCCTCGGCGGGTCCGGCGCGGCCGTCGGGGCCGGCATAGGTCGCCTCGAGGTCGATGATGTCGCGCAGCAGCACCCGGCCGTCGACGAGCTCGTCGCGCCAGATGATGATGGCCTGGAAGGTCAGCGGGCTCTCGCACAGGCCGGCGATCATCGCTTCGCGGCCGGCCTCGATGCGCTTGGCGATCGCGATCTCGCCCTCACGCGACAGGAGCTCGACCGAGCCCATCTCGCGCAGGTACATCCGGACCGGGTCGTCGGTGCGGTCGGTCGGCTCCTTGGTGGTCTCGGCCCGGAGCGCAACGGGGCGCGCCGCGGCGACCTCGGCCACCTCGCCGCCCTCGCTCGCCTCTTCCTCCTCGGCGCCTTCCTGCGGGGCGGCCTCGCCCTGCTGGTCGTCGGCCTCCTCGGCTTCGACCACGTTGACGCCCAGCTCGGACAGCTGGCCCAGCACGTCCTCGATCTGCTCGGAGGTGAACTCCTCCTGAGGCAGCACCTCGTTCAACTCGTCATAGGTGACGTAGCCGCGCTTCTTGGCGAGCTTGATCATCCGCTTGACGGAGGCATCCGTCAGGTCGAGGAGCGGGCCGTCGGTCTGCTGCTCGGGGGCCGCCTCGGTCTCGTCTCGTTCCGTTGCCTTCGTCGCCATGCTCAGCCTATGCTTCCCGGTGTCGGCAGTGCCCGGGCGGGGGAGGCTCCCGCCGTGCCGGCACCGTGATGTCTCGTCGGGCGGCGCACGAGCCGGCCCAGGATCTCACGCAAATGTGCAAGCCATTCGATCGACTTGCCGTTAACTAGTCCGGCGGCAGGCCGCAAGCGGCGCGTCGCATCAGGACGATTCGGTGTCCTCGGCCGCCTCCGCCTCGCCCTCTGCGCCCGCCACGACGGAAAGGCGGGTCTTCACGTCGCGCAGCCAGGCGAAGTTGGCCTCCGTCTCCTCATCCGCCAGGGCGCGTTCAGCGGCCCGGAGTTCGCTATGTAGCGTTCCGGCCTTCCTGTGCAAGATCACGGCCTGCCGGAGCGCGTCCTCCAGCCGCACCGGATCGGCGTGCGGATCGAGGATCCAGCGGTCGCCGGGCCGCACCAGGCCGGCGATCCGGCCGGCCGCGGCGGCGAGCCCGGCCCGTTCGAGCCGCGCATCCAGGAACGCGGCGTCGCCCGCCCCGCCCTCGGCAGCGAGATCGAGGAGCGCGCCGCGCAAGGCCCGCGCATCCGCCCCCTCGAACTCGACCTCGGCCAGATCCTCGGCCTCGCGGGCGAGCAGCTCGGGATGGACCAGGAGGGCGGCGACGATCAAGGCCTCGCGCGAGGACGATCCACCGGAGAACAGCGACGAGCGGGCGAGGAGCGGGCTCGCCCGCGCCGTGAGGCGGGGCGAGACCGGCGCCGGCGGCGCGCCGCGGCCGCGCGGCACGAAGGGCGCGCGCTCGCGATACGGGCGCTCGCCCCCGCCCTGCTGCCGGGCACCGCCATTCGGGCTCAGCGAGCGCAGGCGGGCCTCGATGTCGTCGCGGTAGTAGCGCTTCAGGGTCTCGTCGCGGATGCCGCCGACGATCTCGCGCACGCGCTGGGCGAGGCCGGCGCGGCGCTCCGGGGTGTCGACCGGGCTCATCTCGGTCTCGCGCGACCACAGCACGTCGACCATCGGCCGGGCACCGTCGAGCACCCGGTCGATCGCGCTTGGCCCCCCGGTGCGCAACAGGTCGTCCGGGTCCTGGCCCTCGGGCATCAGCGCGAAACGGAGCGATTTTCCCGGCTGGAGTGCCGGCAAAGCCACATCGAGAGCGCGGTAGGCGGCGCGCCGGCCGGCGCCGTCGCCGTCGAAGCACAGGATCGGCTCGTCGGCCATGCGCCAGAGCAGGCCGAGCTGGTCCTCGGTGAGCGCCGTGCCCAGCGAGGCCACCACCTCCGGGTGCCCGGCCAGCGTCATGGCGATCGCGTCGACATAGCCCTCGACCGCGATCACCCGACCAGTCTCGTGGGCGGGCTTTCGCGCGGCGTGGTGGTTGTAGAGCATCCGCCCCTTGTGGAAGAGCGGCGTCTCGGAGGAATTGAGGTATTTCGGCTTGGCGTCCGGGCTCATGCCGCGGCCGCCGAAGGCCACCACCTTGCCGCGCACGTCGCGGATCGGAAAGATCACCCGGTCGCGGAACCGGTCGAACGGAACCTTGATGTCGTCGCCGGTGGTGAGCAGGTTCAATTCCACCATCATCTCGGCCGGCACGTCCCGGGCGGCGAGATGGTCGCGCAGCGCGTAGCGCTCGGGCGGGGCGTAGCCGAGGCGGAAGGTGCGGCGGATCTCGCCGTCGAGGCCCCGGCCGGCGAGGTAGTCGCGGGCCCGGGCCCCGGCCCGGCCGGCGAGCTGGTCCTCGAAGAAGGCGCAGGCGAGTTCCATCACCTCGAGGGCGCCGCGCCGCCGCGTCTCGCTCTCGCGCGTCGCCTCGCTCGGCGCCGGCAGCGCCACCCCGGCCTCGGAGGCCAGCCGCTCGACCGCCTCGGGGAACGAGACCCCCTCCGTCTCCATCACGAAGGTGAAGATGTCGCCGTGCTTGCCGGACGAGAAGCAGTGGTAAAACTGCTTCTGGTCGTTGACGTAGAAGGACGGCGACTTCTCGGCGTTGAACGGCGACAGGCCACGCCATTCACGCCCCGCCTTCTTGAGGCGCACGCGCCGGCCGACGACCTCGGAGGCCGGCAGCCGGGAGCGGATCTCTTCGAGCAGATGGGGCGGATAGCGCAAGGGCAGGGTCCGATCGGTGGACCTGCCTTGTAGCGCGTCTTGGTCAGCGGAGTCCTAACGATCAGGAGACGGTCGGCCGCGTGCTGTTCGGGTAGCGGAAGTGGCAGGAGAACGCGTCCCCCCCGAAAGCCACGCTCTCGTGAGAGCCGCGCCCCGCCCTACTCCGCGGCGATCCGCGGCGCGTAGCCGAGCCGCGTGTTCAACTCCCCGATCAGCTCCGAGGCGGCCTCGGCGATGACGGTGCCGGGCGGGAAGATCGCCGAGGCGCCGGCCTGGCGGAGCGCCGCGAAGTCGCCGGGCGGGATCACGCCGCCGACGACGATCATCACGTCGGGCCGTCCGGCCTCGTCGAGGGCCCGCTTCAGCTCCGGCACCAGCGTCAGGTGGCCGGCGGCCAGCGACGAGACGCCGACGATGTGGACGTCGTTCTCCACCGCCTGGCGCGCCGCCTCCTCGGGGGTGGCGAAGAGCGGGCCGATATCGACGTCGAAGCCGAGATCGGCGAAGGCCGAGGCGATCACCTTCTGGCCGCGGTCGTGCCCGTCCTGGCCCATCTTGGCGACCAGGATGCGGGGGCGGCGCCCATCCGCTTCCTCGAAGGCCTCGACCAGACCGCGCACCCGCTCGACCGCCGCCGACATGCCGCCCATCTCCCGCTTGTAGACGCCCGAGATCGCCCGGATCTCGGCCCGGTGCCGGCCCCAGGCCCGCTCCAGGGCCTCCGAGATCTCGCCGACCGTGGCCTTCTCGCGCGCCGCCTCGACCGCGAGGGCGAGCAGGTTGCCGCTGCCCTTGGCCGCTTCGGTCAGCGCCGCGAGCCGCGCCTCGACCGCCTGGCCGTCGCGCTCGGCGCGCAGGCGCGTCAGCTTGTCGATCTGGAGCGTGCGGACGTTGCCGTTGTCGACCCGCAGGAGGTCGATCGCCCGGTCGCCGTCGGGCTTGTAGCGGTTGACGCCGACGATGACCTGCTGGCCCGAATCGATCCGCGCCTGGGTGCGGGCCGCCGCCTCCTCGATGCGCAGCTTCGGGATGCCGGCCTCGATCGCCTTGGCCATGCCGCCGAGCGCCTCGACCTCGCGGATATGGGCCGAGGCCCGGGCGACGAGATCCTGGGTCAGCCGCTCGACGTAGTAGGAGCCGCCCCACGGATCGATGATCCGGGTGGTGCCGCTCTCCTGCTGCAGGAACAGCTGGGTGTTGCGGGCGATGCGGGCCGAGAAGTCGGTCGGCAACGCCAGCGCCTCGTCCAGCGCGTTGGTGTGGAGCGACTGGGTGCCGCCCTGCGTCGCCGCCATCGCCTCGACGCAGGTGCGGGTGACGTTGTTGAACACGTCCTGCGCCGTCAGCGACCAGCCCGAGGTCTGCGAGTGGGTGCGGAGCGCCAGGGACTTGTCGGATTTCGGCGCGAACTCCTTGACGAGCGAGGCCCAGAGCAGGCGCGCCGCCCGCATCTTGGCCACCTCCATGAAGAAGTTCATCCCGATCGCCCAGAAGAACGACAGGCGGGGGGCGAACTTGTCGATGTCGAGCCCCGCCGCCAGCCCGGCGCGGATGTACTCGACGCCGTCGGCGAGCGTGTAGGCGAGTTCGAGATCCTGCGTCGCCCCGGCCTCCTGCATGTGGTAGCCGGAGATCGAGATCGAGTTGAACTTCGGCATGTGGGCCGAGGTATAGGCGAAGATGTCCGAGATGATCCGCATCGACCCGGCCGGCGGGTAGATGTAGGTGTTGCGGACCATGAACTCCTTGAGGATGTCGTTCTGGATCGTGCCGGCGAGCTTCTCCGGCGGGACGCCCTGTTCCTCGGCGGCGACGATGTAGAGGGCGAGCACCGGCAGCACCGCGCCGTTCATCGTCATCGACACGGTCATCTGGTCGAGGGGAATCCCCGAGAACAGCGTCCGCATGTCGTAGATCGAGTCGATCGCGACGCCCGCCATGCCGACATCGCCCGAGACCCGCGGGTGGTCGGAATCGTAGCCGCGATGGGTGGCGAGGTCGAAGGCGACCGACAGCCCCTTCTGCCCGGCCGCGAGGTTGCGGCGGTAGAAGGCGTTCGAATCCTCGGCCGTGGAGAAGCCGGCATATTGCCGGATCGTCCAGGGCTGGCTCGCATACATGGTGGGATAGGGCCCGCGCAGGAACGGCGCGATACCCGGATAGGAGCCGGCGAGATCGAGCCCGGCCCGGTCCTGGGGACCATAAGCACCCTTCACCGGGATCCCCTCGGGGGTCATCCACGGCTCGGCGGGGCTGGGCATCGCGGCGGTCGATTGGGCCGCCGCGTAGGCGATCTCCGAGAAATCCGGGATGCGGGTCATCGGCCTGGGGCTCTCGTGGCTGGCGTTCCTTAACGCCGACTTATAGGCCCGGGTGCCGCTGCGGCCAATGGGTGGAAGGTCGAGGGTCGGGCGCGATCAGGGCGCCTCACTCGCTCTCCGCCATCGTCCCGCGCGCCCTTGCCCGCGCCCAGTCGCGCCGCCGCTGGTCCGCCTTCGATTGCAACGCCTCCCGCTCCACCGGCACGGTGGCGTAGAACTCCGCGACCGCGGCTCCGCCATGGATGCGCTGGCCGCGGCCGGCCTCCTGCCGCAGCCGCCAGCAGCCCAGCGCCTGGCGCTCGCCGTCACTCCGGGCGCGGGTGCAGGCCTCGGCCCGGCGGTCGCGGGGCGAGGCTTCGGCGGCCCCCGGGAGGGCCGTCAGCACGAGGGGCGCCATGAGGGCGAGACAGGCAAAGGCGCGAGGAGACAGCGACGGCTTGCGGAGCATTCCGGACCTTTCGTATGGGGAGGACCTCAAGCCTAGAGACCCCGTCCCATGCCTGCAACCTTGCCGGGCCGCCAGCCGTCCGACAGCGCAGCCAGGCTCTGGGCGCCGCTCGCCGGTTTCGCCGCGCGCGAGGAGCGGCTCGGCGCCTGGGCCGAGGCGCGCGGCCCAGTCTGGGCCAAGTTCTACGAGTTCCTGCGCTTCGGGGTGAAGCAGGGCTGGGCCTGCCTGTTCGGCGGTGCCTTGTGCGGGCTCCTGATCCTCACCCACCTCGCCTGGCCGGCCGGCGCGCCGGTCGCCCGCTACGATGCCCTCACCCTCGCGGCGATCGCGATCCAGGTCGCGATGCTGGCCTTCCGCCTCGAGACCTGGGAGGAGGCCAAGGTCATCCTGGTCTTCCACGCCGTCGGCACCGCCATGGAGCTGTTCAAGACCGCGATGGGCTCCTGGGTCTACCCCGAGCCGAGCTGGCTTCGCCTCGGCGGCGTGCCGCTCTTCACCGGCTTCCTCTATGCCAGCGTCGGCTCCTACCTCGCCCGGGTCTGGCGGCTGTTCGATTTCCGCTTCACCCGCCATCCGCCGCTGTGGACCCTCGTCGTCCTGTCGCTGGCGATCTACGTCAACTTCTTCACCCAGCACGCCGTCACCGACCTGCGCCTCGTCCTGTTCGCGGGCGCCGCCGCGCTGTTCGGCCCGTGCGTGATCCATTTCCGGGTCTGGCGGGCCTACCGGCGCATGCCGCTCCTCCTCAGCCTCCTCCTCGTCACCCTGTTCATCTGGTTTGCCGAGAATATCGGCACCGCGACGCGGGGATGGATCTACCCCCACCAGGCCGCCGGCTGGGCGGCGGTGTCGCCCCAGACATTCGGCTCGTGGTTCCTGCTGATGATCATCTCCTACACCCTGGTGGCGCTGGCGAGCCGGCCGGCCCGCCTCTCCGATCCTGGGGCAGCCATTGACGCCGCACCCGTCCCGCCCACTTCCCCGACAGCCATGGCCGAGCCTCGCCCGGCCGGTTCCTTTCCGGAGTGACGAAAAAGGTGCCCGATCGCTTCCTGCGGATCGCCCTGACCACCGCCCTGGTGCTGCTCGCCCTGTTCGTGGCGCAGCCCTACGTCACGAGCCTGCTGTTCTCCGCCGATACCCCCCGGGCGGTGACGGCGCGGGGCGACCTGTCGCCGATCGAGGCCGCGACGGTCGCCCTGTTCGAGCGCGCGGCGCCGTCGGTGGTCTACGTCTTCGCCCGCCAGCCGCAGGCGGCGGTGTCGTTCGATCCCGAGACCGGCGAGCGCCGGCAGGGCGGCGGCGAACAGACCGGCTCGGGCTTCGTCTGGGACGCCGCCGGCCACGTCGTCACCAACAACCACGTCATCCAGGGCGGCGGCGACATCCAGGTCCGGCTCTCCACCGGCGAGGTGGTGCCTGCGACCGTGGCCGGCACCGACCCGAACTACGACCTCGCGGTCTTGAGGCTCGGGCGCGTCGCGTCCGCGCCGCCGCCGATCGCCATCGGCACCTCGGCCGATCTCAAGGTCGGGCAGTTCACCTACGCGATCGGCAACCCGTTCGGCCTCGACCACACCCTGACGACCGGGGTGGTGAGCGCGCTCCAGCGCCGGCTGCCGACCGCGGAGGGGCGCGAGCTCTCCGGGGTGATCCAGACCGACGCGGCGATCAACCCGGGCAATTCCGGCGGCCCGCTGCTCGATTCCGCCGGGCGACTGATCGGCGTCAACACCGCGATCTTCTCGCCCTCGGGCGCCAGCGCCGGCATCGGCTTCGCGATCCCCGTCGACGTGGTCAACCGGGTGGTGCCGAACCTGATCCGTACCGGCCGCACGCCCACGCCCGGCATCGGCATCGTGGCGGCCAGCGAGGATGCGGCGTCGCGGCTCGGCATCGACGGAATCGTGGTGGTGCGGGTGTTGCCGGGCTCGCCGGCCGCGGCGGCCGGGATCCAGGGCGTCGATCCGGCGACCGGCGAACTCGGCGACATCATCATGGGGGTGAACGGCCGCCCGGTGCGCCGCCTCGCCGACCTCACTGCCGCGCTCGAATCCACCGGCCTCGGCCGCAGCGTGCCGCTCCAGATCGAGCGAGACGGGCGGGCGGTGACCGTGTCGGTCACCCCGGCCGATATGGGCCAGCGCCGGCGCTGACGCGACGGAGAACGAGCGAGCCGTCCGGTCTCGGAACGATCGGACGGTCGGCCCGGTCGCGTCCCGGCGACGAAGGCGCTATCCTGGTCGCCGAGTCCTGACCGGAGCCCCTCTGCCGTGACCGTCCGCCTCGTCGCCGCCCTCCTCGTGACGGCCACCGCCCTGCCGGTCATGGCAGGCGAGCGGGGCGCCCCGAGGCCGCGCCTGTGCCCGCAGGACGCGCCGCCCGGCGTGCGCCTGCCCGACCGGCCGGAATGCCGCGAGGCGCCCCCCGCGGCCGTCCGGGCGACGGCTCCGGGCTTCATCGATCTCGGCAACGACACGTCGCTGCGCATCAGCGGACGCGCCGCCTACGAGTTCGGCACTGTCAAACGGTAGGCCTGCCCTCGACCGGTCCTGCCCGTCGGGCGGGACCGCCGCCCCGCTCCGCCGAGAATCGCCCCCGACGCCCTGCCGCTCGGGAACCCCGCCGCCCGCCGGGGCATTCGCTTCCTGAGGCGAAAGGGAGAGCGCGATGATCCTTGCAGCCTGCGAGGGCCGGCACTGGCAATACGAGATCGTCGAGCATGCCGACGGCTACGTCGTGCGGATGCGCGACCTCGAATCCGGCAATCTCGACGATGACGGGACCACGGTCTTCCGCACCATGCCGGTCGCCTTCGCCTTCGCGGAGATGTCGGCGGCCTTCGACCGCTTCACCGCCTCGACCGACGACGAGCCCGACGACGCCCAGATGGCGACCGACTTCGCGGTGACCGAGCGTGCCTTCAGCGACCTCAGCAGCCGCCTGTGCGACGGCGGCGTCGCCGGCAGCATGGTCCAGGCCTGGGAGCGGCAGCCGGAGGGCGGTCCGCGGCTGACGCTGCATTGAACGATCAGGCTCGCGCGGCTCACGAGCCGAGCCGCTTGAGCACCTCCCCGGCCGCCCGCTCGCCGTCGAGCGTCGCGCCGCCGACCGTCATCGCGCCGCCGCCGGCCAGAGCTTCGCCGGCGAGGAAGATCCGCTCGGCCACCGGCGCCCGCAGGGCCTCGCGGGCGGAAAGATGGCCCGGCCGTGCGATCGAGTAGCTGCCGCGGGCGAACGGGTCGGTCCACCAGGCGGCGAGGCGCCCGGCCGTGATGCCTGAGCGGATCCCTGCCCCGAAGACGCTGACCAGATGATCGGTCGCCGCCGCGACCGCGGCCGCCTCCCCGGCCTCGCAGAGGGAACGGGCGCCGTCGCCGCCACAATGGAACACCGCCAGCGGCTTCCCGAACGGCTGCATCTCCAGATAGGCGGTCAGGCCGGGCGTGCCGCTCCGCAGGATCACCGCGTCGCGCAGGTCCTGGCTGCCGAGGCGGGCAGGATCGAGGGCGAGCCCGATCTTGGTGTAGGAGCCCATGCGTAACCCCGCCACCGCGGCGACGGTCGCCGCCGGCAGGTCGGGGACGAAGCGGAGCGCGCCCGCCGCCAGCACGCCGACCGGCACCGTGACGATCGCGCAGGCTGCCCGCAAGGTGCCGCGGGGCGTCTCGACCGCGACCCCTGCGCCGCGCCAGTCGATCATGGTGGCCGGGGTGCCGAGCCGCACCGGCAGGTCGGCGTAGTGGCCAGCGACGAGGGCGCCGTAGCCGTCGACCCAGATGTCGTCGCCGGACCAGAGCTGGTCGTAATCGGCGCAGGAGACCCGGTCCGGCTCCTCGCCGAGGGTGAGGCGGGTGAGCCCGGTGGCGGCGGCCCGTGCCGCCTCGTCCTCGCCGGACACCGCATCGGCGACCGAGCGGTCCGGCGCGGCCGGATGGTCGAGGAGCAGGCTGACGCGGCCGAACCCGGCCCGACGCTGGCGCCGCTCGGCCTCGCTCGCCCGGACGCCGTCCTTGACCAGGACCGGCCAGGGGCTGGTGGCGTCGTCGCTGGTGCGGACCTTGGCCGCCCGGGCGATCTCCCGCCACGGGTTGCGCTCGGCCCAGTGGACGTATTGCCCGCCGGCATCGAAGCTGCGGCCCGCGCCGAGCGCGGTCTCGGTGAAGGCCCGCCCGCCGGTCCGCTCGCGCGCCTCCAGGACCACGACGCTGTGGCCGCTGCGCCGGACCGCCGCCGCGGCGGCGAGGCCGGCGGCGCCGGCACCGACCACCACGACATCGGCATCCGCCGCCGCGCGGGCCTTCGGCAACGCGGCCAGCACGGCCGCCCCGGCCATGAGGGAGCGACGCGACAGCGTCATCCCGGTTCTCCGTCTCGTTCCTGTCCGATCTCACCTCGGCGGCGGCGGAGCATCGGCAAGGCACGCGCGGCGAAATATCGCCCGACCGGCGCCCCGCGCTTCCGGACCGGCGCCGGCCTCGCTATGACGGCCATCATGCTGATTCGCCCTGCCCGCCCCGAGGACGCCGCCGCCATCCGGTCGATCATCGCACCGGTGATCCGCGCCGGCGAGACCTACACCCTCGACCCAGACATGACCGAGGCCGACGCCCTGGCCTACTGGACGGGGCCGGACAAGGAGACCTTCGTTGCCGAGGAGGCCGGGGAGGTCGTCGGCACCTATTACATGCGGCCGAACCAGGCCGGTGGCGGCCGCCACGTCTGCAATTGCGGGTACATGACCCGCGCGGGGGCGACGGGCCGCGGGATCGCCCGGCGGATGGCCGCGCACTCGCTCGACCACGCCCGTTCGCACGGCTACCGGGGGATGCAGTTCAACTTCGTCGTCAGCACGAACGAGCGCGCCGTGCGGCTGTGGCATTCGCTCGGCTTCGCGACGGTGGGGCGCCTGCCGCTGGCCTTCCGGCATCCGGTGCAGGGGTATGTCGATGCGCTGGTGATGTTCCAGGCCCTGTAAGGCCGAGCGCGGTCATTTCCGGGGTCTTCGCGGTCTGATCGGCAGAGCGGCAGGCCGGCATCGTCGATCAGGAGCAGCGCCGCGGCGCCCGGACGCCATGCGCGAGCCGGTTGCCCTGGCCGACACGAGTGGAGCGCACCGCAGGTCGCCCTCTCCTGAACCGTCAGGGGTTCCGGGCTGCGGCGCCGGAGCGGCGGCGTGTCCGTCACCGCCGGTCGAGGTCGACCTCAGGCGCCGACACCCGCGCCACGAACGCCATCCGGCCCTGATTGTGCCCGAGATTCCGCGGCATTCGCTCGGCCTGGAAGCCGGCGGCCCTGAGCCGCGCCAGCATCGCCGCCTCGTCGTAGCGGGCGAGCCCGAGCCGCTGGCGCAGCGTGCGGTAATCCGACAGCAAGGTACGGGCGAGGCCGAGACCGGCCGCCATGAGGAAGCCCTCACGCCGGGCGAAGGCAAGGAGGGCCGCCGCATCGGCGACGGCGCCGAGCTGCGGCGGAATCACGTCGGCGAGGATCAGCCGGCCGCCGGGCTTGAGCGCGCGGCGCCAATCCGCGAGGCAGGCCTCGAGCTCGGCCGCGGTGAGGTACTGCGCCAGGGAATTCGCCACCACGAGGTCGAGGCTGGCCGCGGGCAAGGCGGCGACCGCCTCGGGCGCCAGGACGACGATGCGGGGCTGGGCGGCGAAACGCTGCGACAGGGCCGCGCGCTGGCGCGGGGAGGCGTCGCAGAGGAGGAGCCGGCCGCACGATGCCGCGACCCGGTCGGCGGAGAGAGCCTCGCCGCACCCGTGGTCGAGCACCACGGCGCCGGAATGCGGCACCAGGGCCGCCATCTCCTCGGCCAGCCCGGCATAATGCCGGGCCTTGTGGCGCGCGTTGACGTAGATCGGGGTGTCGCGGTCCCAGAACTCGCGCCAGGAGGCGACCATGACGGTGCGACCGCCGGCTCAGCCGCCGATCAGCAGGACCGAGACGGCCCGGTCGATCGAGAGGTAGAACACCGCGAAGGCGACGAGGGCCGCGAGGGCGAACTCGGCGGCATCGTTCGGCAGGGCGCGCAGCTCGCGCAGGGTCTCGCGGCCGTAGACGGCGCCGAGCCAGGCCAGGGTCAGCACTACCGGCATCGCGAACAGGAACGACCACGTGCTCTCGACCCGGCTCGCCATCGGGTCCATCAGCGCGCGGATGTTGCGCACCCACGGCGCCTGGACCGCCGCCGCCAGGGTGGTGACCCAGGCCAGACCCACGGCGATGCCGAGATGGGTCGTGAAGGTGCGGTGCAGGCGCGAGAAGCTGTCGGTCGCGGCGTGGTCGGTCACTGGGCAAGCCCCCGAAATCGCGGCCCCGCGACGATCGTTGAACCGTCGTCGCTCCGGGGCGGGTACGGCCGGGAGAATCGGCCGCGAGTTCGGGTTTTTTGTGGCTGCGGCCGGAACCGGCCGCAACCTTTTTCGACGTTAGGCGTTGCTGCTCTTCGTCTCGCGCATGAGCGTCACGAAGCGGTCGAACAGGTAGTGGCTGTCCTGCGGGCCCGGCGAGGCCTCGGGGTGGTGCTGCACCGAGAAGGCCGGGCGGTCGGTCAGCGTCAGGCCGCAATTCGAGCCGTCGAACAGCGAGACATGGGTCTCGACGGCGTTCGCAGGCAGGCTGTCCGGGTCGACCGCGAAGCCGTGGTTCATCGAGACGATCTCGACCTTGCCGGTGGTGCGGTCCTTCACCGGATGGTTGGCGCCGTGATGGCCCTGGCTCATCTTCACCGTGCGGCCGCCGAGGGCGAGGCCCATCAGCTGGTGGCCGAGGCAGATGCCGAAGGTCGGGACCTTCTGGTCGAGGAGGGCGCGGATCACCGGCACGGCGTATTCGCCGGTCGCCGCCGGGTCGCCGGGGCCGTTCGACAGGAAGACGCCGTCGGGCTTGAGCGCCAGCACCTCGTCCGCGCTGGCGGTGGCCGGCACCACGGTGACGTCGCAGCCGGCCTTGGCCAGGAGGCGCAGGATGTTGCGCTTCACGCCGTAATCGATCGCCACGACCTTGAGGCCCTCGCCCGCGGCGCGGCTGCCGTAGCCGGCCGGGTGCTGCCAGACGGTCTCGCCCCAGTTCTGCGATTCGCGGCTCGTCACCGGCGGCACCAGGTCGAGGCCTTCCATCGGCGGGAGCGACGCGGCCTTGGCGCTCAGGGCCGCGCGGTCGAAGCGGCCCTGCGGATCGTTCGCCAGGATCGCGTTCGGCATGCCGCGGTCGCGGATGAGCGCGGTCAGCGCCCTGGTATCCACGCCGGTGATGCCGATGATGCCGCGCGCCTTCAGCCAGCCGTCGAGATGGCTGGACGACCGCCAGTTCGAGGGATTGGTGACGGCCGAGGCGATCACCGCGCCGCGCACGCCGGAGGCCGGCGCCGCGTCGAGGCTCTCCAGGTCCTCGTCGTTGGTGCCGACATTGCCGATATGCGGGAAGGTGAAGGTGACGATCTGCCCGGCATAGGACGGATCGGTCAGGATCTCCTGGTAGCCGGTCATCGCGGTGTTGAAGCAGACCTCGCCGGCGGCCTCGCCGGTGGCGCCGATGCCGAAACCCTCCAGGATCGTGCCGTCGGCGAGCACCAGAAGGGCGGTCGCGACGGGCTCGGCCCAGCCTTCGGGTTGCGCGGGGGCGGCCGCGTCGTCTTGCAGCATGATCGTGATCTCGCTTATGTCGCGGCCGGGCACGGCCGACGGGCGCGGCCGGCTGTTTACGAGGCCGGCAGCGGCCCGGTCAATCTGGGGATGCCCCGGTATCCCCTCAAGTGCCTCGCCTTTCAAGTGCCTTATCGGGCACGACTTGCCCCATGCGACAACACCAGGAGACCGGCATGCTGCGCCAGCGCCTCACCGCCGAGATGAAGGAGGCCATGAAGGCCGGCGACAAGGCGAAGCTCGCCACCGTCCGGCTGATCCAGGCCGCCCTCAAGGACAAGGACATCGAGGCCCGCGGACTCGGCAAGGAGCCCCTCGTCGACGAGGACATCTTCGCCCTGCTCCAGAAGATGATCAAGCAGCGCAACGAATCGGCCACGGTCTACGACCAGGGCGGCCGCCCGGAGCTCGCCGAGGGCGAGCGGGCCGAGGCCGCCATCATCGCCCAGTTCCTGCCCCAGCAGATGGACGAGGACGAGACCCGCGCGGCGATCCAGGCCACCATCGCGGAGACCGGCGCGACCTCGCCGAAGGACATGGGCAAGGTCATCGCGGCGCTCAAAGGGGCCTATGCCGGCCGGATGGATTTCGGCAAGGCGAGCGCGCTGGTGAAGGCGGCCCTGGCCTGAAACCGGCCGGGGGCTCCCGGCCCCAACGCAACCGGACGATGCGGGCCGCCCGTCCCGGCGGGTCCGCATCGTCCCCGCGCCCGGCCTTCTTCCGCAGGATCGCCCCGCAGCATTGCCCAGACGACATTCCGCGCGACACTGGTTTCTCTGTCCGCCCTCGTCCGGCCACCCGACGAATACATGATCTAGCGGTTACTCGGCGCCATCGTTAGATCCCCATTAAGCAAGCCGTCACCAGATTGCCCGGATATCCATGGGAGCCCGTGCCGGGTTCCGGCCATCCAGGGGTTCGTCGTGCCGTCGCTGTTGTCCATCAGGGTCCTGGTGCTCGGGATCACGCTCGCGCTTGGGGCGATCGTCGGGGCGATGACGCTCGACGGGGTCCTCGGCGCCTGGACCAGCCACCGTCACGCCCAGACCGTCGCCACCGCGGCGAAGCTCGACCAGCGCATCCTCGAGGCGATGCAGGCCTTCCGCTCGGAGCGCGGCGACACCGCCGCGACCCTGAGCCTGTCGGGCGAGCAGGTCGGGGCGATGCGCACGATCATCGCCGGCCATCGCGGGCGGGTCGACGCGGCGTTGCGGGCGCTGCTCGCCGCCCCCGCCGATCTCGACGTGCCGGGGCTGGCCGCGGCGCTGAAAGACCTCGAAGCCGGCTACCGCGACCAGGTCGCCCTGCGGGCGAGGGCCGACGAGGCCTACGGCCGCGAGGCGGGCGCCCGCGACAAGGCCCTGGCCCCGCTCGTGCTGCAGACCGGGGACGCGGTGCTGGGCCGCCTCGACCAGGTCTCGACGGTGCTCGAGCGGCGGATGGCGCAGCTCGATCCGGCGACCCGGCTCCTGACGAGCGCGAAGAACGACGCCTGGACCGCCCGGGCCACCGCCGGCTCGGCGGCGGTGGTGGTCAACACCGTCCTGTCGAGCGGGAGGCCGCTGACGCCGGAGCAGGCCGCCTCGGTGCAGAACCTGCGCGGCCGCTACGAGGCGGCGTGGGCCCGCGTCGAGCGGGCCGCCGCCGAGCTGCCGCCCGCCGTGACGACGGCGATAGCGACGGCGCAGGCCACCTACTTCACACCGGAGGTGACGGCGGCGGTGCAGCGCAACCTGCGCGCCTTCGCGCCCGGCGCCGAGCCGGCGATGACGCTGCCCGAATGGCAGACCTTCATCACGCCCAAGCTCAACACCCTGGTGGCGGTGGCGGCCGAGGCGCTGAGCACCGGGGTGCGTGCCGCCGATGCGGCGGCCGTGGCCGCGGAGCGCCGGCTCATCGTCAACGCGGTCCTGTTCGCGGCGGCCCTCGCCCTCGTGGGCCTGGCCTGCGCCGTAGTGCATGTCCGCATCGCGGTGCCGATCCGGCGCATGACCGGGGCGATGCAGGCGCTGGCGGACGGCGACACCGCCGTCGCCGTGCCGGCGATGGGCCGGGCCGACGAGATCGGCGCGATGGCCGCCACCGTGCAGGTGTTCAAGGACAACCTCGTCCGCACCCGGGCACTGGAGGCGGAGACCGCGCTCGCCCGGGCCTCGGCCGAAGAGCAGCGCACGGCCGGCATGCGCCAGATGGCCGACGCCTTCGAGCACGCGGTCGGCGACGTGATCGAGCAGGTCGCCGCCGCGGCGACCGAGCTCCAGGCGACCGCCGAGGTGATGTCGCAGGGCGCGAGCCAGACCGCCGGCCGCTCCACCACCGTCGCGAGCGCCGCCGGCCAGACCGCGGAGAATGTCGGCACCGTCGCGGCGGCGGCGGAGGAGCTCGGCGCCTCGGTCGGCGAGATCGGCCGCCGGGTCTCGGGCTCGGCCGCGCTCGCCCGCAGCGCCGTCGACGAGGCCGCCGGCACGGCCGGCCATATGCGCGACCTGAGCGAGGCGGTGGCGCGCATCGGCGACGTGGTCGGGCTGATCTCGTCGATCGCCAGCCAGACCAATCTCCTGGCGCTGAACGCCACGATCGAGGCGGCCCGGGCCGGGGAGGCCGGCCGCGGCTTCGCGGTGGTCGCCGCCGAGGTCAAGGAGCTTGCCGGCCAGACGGCCCGTGCCACGGAGGAGATCACCAGCCAGATCGGCCGGATCCAGGGCAAGACCGGCGACGCGGTCGCGGCGATCGAGGCGGTCACCGGCCGCATCGCCGAGATCGACCGGGTGTCGGTCGGGATCGCGGCGGCGGTGGAGCAGCAGGGCGCGGCGACGCAGGAGATCGTCCGCAACGTCGCCGCGGCCGCCTCCGGCACCCAGGCGGTGACCCGCACGATCGAGGCCGTGGCCGGGGCGGCGGAGGAGACCGGGGCGGCGGCGACGCAGGTTCTGGCGGCCTCCTCCGAGCTGTCGCGGCAATCCAAGCAGCTCTCGGCCGAGGTGGCGCGCTTCCTCGCCACCGTGCGGGCGGCCTGACCCGGGGATCCGGCTCCGAAACCGGGCCGGTCTCAAAACCGTCAAGGTCCTGGCGCCAAGCGGGGCGCGTCCGCCCCCGGGACTCCCCCGGGGGGCGGTGCCCGTCCTCCTGCCAGAATGCCCAGAGTGTCCGTCGACGCGCCCTCCCTTCTCGGTTCCGCCGCCGCGGCGCCGCCCCGGCAGGCCCTCAACCTGCGCTGGCTCGCCGGCAGCCTGCTCACCGGCGTCACCGGCGCCGGCCTGATCGGCGTCGCGCTCTACCTCGCCGCCGCCGACGGCATCGTGCCGGCGGCACCGGAGCGGGCGCTGGCGCCGCATGGCGACGGGGGCACCGGCGACGTCGGCCGCAAGGGCGACCGGCTGGTGCGCGACGAGATGATCGTCGCCGCCAAGACCGCCTTCAAGGCGCCGATGACCGAGCGCGCCGGCGAGCGCGAGGTGATCCGCGTGCATTCCTACGTGCAGATCGCCACCGAGCTGCCCTTGCGCGCGCCCGACCTGCCGGTGCCGCCCTTCGACCCGCTGCGCAGTGCCCGGATCGAGGTGCCGGCTCCGGCCGACGGCGATTCGGACCCGGCCGAGACCGCCGTGACCCTGGTGCGCAGCCCGCTCGCCGACGCGGCGATCGAGACCGGCGCGCCGGCCCTCACGGAGGCCGAGGTCGATGCGATCGTGGCCGAGACCCAGACGCTCTCGGCTGGAGCGCTTGCCGGCGGGACGCTTGCCGGCGGAACGCTGCCGCCGGCCTTCCCGGCCGAGCGCCTGCTGTCCCGCGCCCTGCGGCCGGCCGCCGTGCCCGACGAGGACAGCGCGGAGGCCCGCTTCCGCAACATCGAGGTGCGGATCCTGCCCGAGAACCTGACCGAGATCGCCGAGAGCAGCACCGGCGCCGGTCCGGGCACCGCCCCGCCGCTCTTCGAGGAGCGCGACCTGGTGCTGGGCAAGGACCAGAGCCTCGAGAACCTCCTGAAGCGCAACGGCGCCGAGCCGGCGCGGCTCTCCGCCATGATGGCGAGCCTGAGCGCCCGGGCGAAGGGCGACCTCCCCGACGGCCAGCACGTGCGCCTGCTGATCGCCCCGCAGGGCGACGGCCACGCGCCCGAGAGCCGCGGCATCGCCCGGGTCACGCTCTACGGCGAGGACGGCATCCAGGAGATCGTGGCGGCCAACGACCGCGGCGGCTTCGTCTCGGTGGCGCCGCCGCGGCCGGGCAACACCCCGGAGGAGGACGAGGAATCCGGCGTCACCCTCTACGAGAGCCTGTACGGCACCGCGCTCAAGAACGGCGTGCCGCGCCCGATCATCGAGGAGATGGTCATGGCGCTGGCGACGAGCACCGACCTGCAGCAGCGCACCAGCCCGGGCGACCGGGCCGAGCTGTTCTTCATCGAGGACGAGGATGCCCGGCCGGAGCTGCTCTATGTCGGCTTGCGCATCCACGACGACACGTTCGGCCTCTATCGCTACCGCGTACCGGGCTCGGGCGAGATCGACTATCTCGATCCGAACGGCCGTTCGAGCCAGAAATTCCTGATGCGGCGCCCCGTGGCGGAGGGGCGGATCTCCTCGCCCTTCGGCGCCCGCCTGCACCCGATCCTCGGCTATTACCGGCCGCATAACGGCGTCGACTGGGCGGCGACCCGCGGCACGCCGATCATGGCGACCGGCGACGGCACCATCGTGTCGGCCGGAGCCCGCTCCGGCTACGGCAACCGGGTCGAGATCCAGCACGCCAACGGCTACACCACCGCCTACAACCATATGGCCCGGATCGCCCGCGGCATCGCCCCGGGCGCCCGGGTGCGGCTCGGCCAGGTGATCGGCGCGGTCGGCACCACCGGCCTCTCGACCGGCCCGCATGTCCATTACGAGGTCGCGATCAACGGCCGCTTCGTCGACCCGATGAAGATCCGCCTGCCGAGCGCCCGCGAGCTGACGGGACAGACCCTCGCCACCTTCCGCCAGGCCGAGGAGCAGATCGACGCCCTGCGCCAGAAGCACGGGGGCAAGACGGTGGCGGAGCGCACGTGAGCGGGCGGTCGATCGCCTGACGGATGCCGGCGCTCTCCGGCGGGCCGGCGGAGGTCGAGGACGCCCGGGCGTCTCCCGTCCCCGCGGGCGGCAGGGCCGTCCGGGGAAAACCCGCACCCTGCCTTGCCTCGCATAGTCCCGTGCAGCGGCAGGACCGGGAAGCGACGCCCTACGCCACGACCTCCCCTTCCCGCAGCGCCCGCCGCAGCACCTTGCCGACATTGGTCTTGGGCAGGCTGTCGCGGAAGACGATGCGGCGGGGCACCTTGTAGGCGGTCAGGCCTTCGCGGGCATGGGCCCGCAGCGCCTCGGCGGTGAGGTCGGGGTCGCGGCGCACCACGTGGGCGACGACGCACTCGCCGGTCTCCTCCGAGGTCTCGCCCACCACCGCCACTTCGAGCACGCCCGGATGGGCGGCGAGCACGTCCTCGACCTCGTTCGGGTAGACGTTGAAGCCCGAGACCAGGATCATGTCCTTCATCCGGTCGACGATGCGGATCTGCCCGTCGGGCTCGATCACCGCGATGTCGCCGGTGCGGAAGAAGCCGTCCTGCGTCATGGCGCGGGCGGTCTCGTCGGGCCGGCCCCAGTAGCCGGCCATCACCTGCGGCCCGCGCACGCAGAGCTCGCCGGGCTGGCCCATCGGCAGGGTCGCGCCGGCGGCATCGCGGATGCAGACCTCCGTCGAGGAGACCGGGTAGCCGATGGTGCCGGACCAGTCGTGCAAGGTCGGCGGGTTGATCGAGACGACGGGCGAGGTCTCGGACAGGCCGTAGCCCTCGATCACCGGATTGCCGGTGACGGATTTCCAGCGTTTCGCCACCGGCCCCTGCATCGCCATGCCGCCCGCGATGGCGTGTTCGAGCCGCGACCAATCGACCTTGCCGATGTCGGGGTGGTTGAGGAGCGCGTTGAACAGCGTGTTGACGCCCGACAGGTTGGTGAACCGGCTCTTGCGCAGCAACGCCACGAAGCCTGGAATGTCGCGCGGGTTCGGCACCAGCAGGCAGCACGCGCCGAGCCGCATCATGAAGAAGAAGCAGCAGGTCAGCGCGAAGATATGGTAGAGCGGCAGGGCCGTCACCATCACCCGGCCCGGACCCTCGTCGTCGCGCATGCCGAACCAGACCCGGCTCTGCTCGACATTGGCGGCGACGTTGCGATGGGTCAGCATCGCTCCTTTCGACACGCCGGTGGTGCCGCCGGTATATTGCAGGAAGGCGAGGTCGTCGGGAGACACCGCGACCGGACGGAACGTCGCCTTGCGCCCCGCCGCGAGCGCGGCCTTGAAGCGCGTGCGGCGCGGGGCCGGCAGGACGAAGGGCGGGACCGCCTTCTTGAGGTGGCGCGCCGCCAGGGTGATCAGCGCGCCCTTCGGCCCGAGCCCGTCGCCGGCGCCGGCCACCACCACCCGCTCGAGGCCGGGCAGCTCGGGCAGCGCCTCGGCGACCGTGCGGCCGAAATTCTCCAGCACCACCAGCACCCGGGCGCCGGCATCGCGCAGCTGGTGGATCAGCTCGCGCGGGGTGTAGAGCGGGTTGACGTTGACGACCGTGGCGCCGGCGAGCAGCGCGCCGACGAGGGCGATGGGGAAGGCCGGCACGTTCGGCATCATCAGGGCGACCCGGTCGCCCTTGACCACGCCCTGCGCCTGGAGCCAGGCCGCCATCGCCTCGCCCTCGCGCCTCAAGGTGGCGTAGGTCAGGGAGACACCGAAACAGGTGATGCCCGGGCTGTCGGCGAAACGCCGCGCGCTGGTCTCGATCAGCTCGACCAGGGTGCCGAGGCGCTCAGGTTCGATCTCGGCCGGGACGGATTCCGGATAGGCGGCGAGCCAGGGCCGCGGCGGGGTGTTCGGATCCATCACGCTCGGCCCCGTGCCCATGAATTCCACCCTTTCGGTGCCGGATACCTCGACGGGCTCCCGCTTTCCTTCCGGTTAGCCTCTCCTCCCGGGCGTTTCAACCGATGGGCGGGACACGGCAGAGGAGAGGACGGCATGCGGCAGGAACGCCGCGAGCACGAGGCCCCCGGCCAGAGCCGCCTGTCCCCCGGAGAGCGGCACGCGCAGGAAGTCCGACAGCCCGAGGTCCCGCGCGGCCGCCAGCAGGGCGAAGGCGAAGGCGAGCGCGACGAGGCGCAGGAGCCCCCGGCCGAAGCCGCGCCAGCGGTCGCCGCGGCGCGGCAGGCCGCGGGCGACGAGGACCGGGACGCCGATGGCGAAGCCGAAGACCATGGCGGTCATCGTCAGCCCGAGGCCCTGGGCCGCCAGCATCGTCTGGCCGGACAGGAAGGCGACGCTGCCGACCGAGTAGCCGGTGCGCAGCACCAGCCCGCCATAGGTCGGGTGCAGCGACAGGCCCAGCACCAGGGCGAGGCCGAGGAGCGCGCCGAGCCAGCCGCGCCATCCGGGGGCGGCAACGGGCAGGAGCGCGACGCGCGCCGCCCCGTAGGCGATGGCCGGGAAGAACAGCGGGTAGCGGTCGGCGAAGAAGCCGTAGGCGTACTGGCCGAATCCGGCCGCGTCGAGGCGCGCCTGCGTCACGCCGGCAGCGGCAACGAACGCCACCGCCGCCAGGGCTGCCAGGAGAGGCGCGAGGGCGGCGAGCCGCCCCCGCCTGCGGGATGACCGGAAGGTCATCGAACCGGCAGGGACCCCGAAACAGGGACGCCGGCGCTCACGCCTCGTAATGGTCGCGCACGAGCCGATCGAGGAGGCGCACGCCCCAGCCCGAGCCCCAGGAGCGGTTGATCTCGCTCGCCGGCGAGCCCATCCCGACGCCGGCGATGTCGAGGTGGATCCACGGCACGTCGTTGACGTAGCGCTTGAGGAACTGCGCCGCCGTGGCCGAGCCGCCGTGCCGGCCGCCGGTGTTCTTCATGTCGGCGAATTTCGACTCGATCAGCTTGTCGAAGCCCGGCGCCAGCGGCATGCGCCAGACCTTCTCGCCGGTGGCCTCGCCCGCGGCCGAGAGGCGCTGCGCCAGCTCGTCGTTGTTCGAGAACATGCCGGCGAATTCCTGGCCGAGCGCCACCAGGATCGCGCCCGTCAGGGTCGCGAGGTCGATCATGAAACGGGGCTTGTAGGTCTGCTGGACGTGCCAGAGCACGTCGGCGAGCACCAGGCGGCCTTCCGCGTCGGTGTTGATGATCTCGATCGTCTGGCCCGACATCGAGGTGACGATGTCGCCGGGGCGCTGGGCCTTGCCGTCGGGCATGTTCTCGACGAGGCCGATGGCGCCGAGCGCGTTCACCTTGGCCTTGCGGCTGGCGAGAGCGTGCATCAGGCCGACGACGCAGGCGGCGCCGGCCATGTCGCCCTTCATGTCCTCCATGCCGCCGCTCCCCTTGATGGAGACGCCGCCGGAATCGAAGGTCACGCCCTTGCCGATGAAGGCCACCGGCGCCGCGGAGGCGTCCTCGCCGCCGTTCCAGCGCATGATGACGACCCGGGCCTCCTTGGCCGAGCCCTGCGCGACGGCGAGCAGCGCCCGCATGCCGAGCTTCTTCATGTCCTTCTCGTCGAGGATCTCGATCTCGACGCCGAGCTTCTCGAGGCCTGCGGCGCGGCGGGCGAATTCCTCCGGGTCGAGGACGTTCGGCGGCTCGTTGACGAGTTCGCGAGCGAGGGTGACGCCCTCGGCCAGCCCCTCGGCGCCGCGCAGCGCCTTCTTCAGCCCGGCATTCTCCGGCACCAGCAGGGTCAGGCGCCCTCCCCCGCTCGTCTCCTCGCCCTCCGGCGACTTCTTGCTCTTGTAGCGGTCGAACTTGTAGGCGCGAAGCCGCGCCCCCAGCGAGAAGGCCGCGACCTCGTCCGAGGTCGGCGCGGTGCCGGGCCATTCGAGCACCACGGTCGCCGACCGGCTGCCGAGCTTGCCGGCGGTGAAGCCGCCGAGCGTCGCCCAGTCGCGCGAGGCCGCCTCGTCGGAGCCGGTGCCGATCACCACCAGCCGCTCGGCCGACAAGCCGGCCGGGGCGGTGACGACGAGGGCGCTTTGCGCCTTGCCCTTGAACCGCTCGACGCCGGCCGCGCGGGTCACGAGCTCGGCCGCGCCGGGCCCGGCGATCTCGGCCGCCCGCGCCGACAGGGCGAGGTCCTCGCCGACGAACAGCACGAGGTCGCCGCCGGGCCTGGCCTGCGCGCCCGACGCGGCGAGGGATTCGATCTCGATGCTGATGCCGTCCGCCATGGCGTTGCTTTCGTCCCGTCTCGGTTCGCGCGTCTTCTCGAGGCGCTGCGTCGGCCCTGTGTAGCGGGGCGGGCTGCCGGAACGCAACGCGGCCGGGCGTGCGACCGCCTGCCTCCGGCGGGCGGACCTCCTGTGGCCGCCGGTCGCGCGCCCGGCTGCGCGCCGCTGTGACCGCAGCAGCGCGCCTGCCCGCAAAAGGCCGCACTTGCCGTGCTTGAGGGCAGCCGATGCTTGTGCGGCCGGCGGGGGGCGACTAACCAGCATCGACGCGGAAGGGGGCCCGACCGCAACCGGCCGATGAAGCAGATCGAGCGATACATCTTCCGCATCGCCCTGGGGGCGTTCCTGTCGTGCCTGATCGGCCTCACCGGCGTGATCTGGGTGACGCAGGCCTTGCGCGAGCTGGACCTGATCACCGCCAAGGGCCAGACGCTGCTGATCTTCTTCCTGATCACCGGCCTGTCGCTGCCGACGCTCATCACGGTGATCGCGCCGGTCGCGCTGTTCATCGCGGTGGTCTACGCGCTCAACAAGCTCAACGGCGATTCCGAGCTGATCGTGATGAGCGCCGCCGGCATGTCGCCGCGCCACCTGATGCGGCCGTTCCTGACGCTGGCGCTGATCGTCAGCGCCGCCATCGGCTTCCTGACCATCCAGGTGATGCCGTCGAGCTTCCAGGAGTTGCGCGACGTGCTGACCCGGGTGCGCGGCGACTTCATCGCCAACGTGGTCAAGGAAGGGCAGTTCACCACCCTTGATAGCGGCATCACCTTCCATTTCCGCGAGCGGGCGCCGAACGGAGCCTTGCTCGGCATCTTCATGCAGGACCGGCGCGAGGCCGGGAAGACGGTGGTCTACCTCGCCGAACGCGGCCAGGCGGTCGATCTCGACGGGCAGACCTACCTGGTGCTCGAGAAGGGCAGCATCCACCGCCAGCAGCCGAACAGCCGCGATTCCTCGATCATCACCTTCCAGCGCTACGCCGTCGATCTCGCCGCCTTCACGCCCCCGGACGCCGACACGATCTACAAGCCGCGCGAGCGCTCGACGGTGCAGCTGCTGTTCCCGGACGCCAACGAGACCTACTACAAGCTGACCAAGGGCCGCTTCCGGGCCGAATTGCACGACCGGCTGTCGTCCTGGCTCTATCCCCTGGCGCTCGGGCTGATCGCCTTCGCGGCGCTCGGCGATCCCCGCACCACCCGGCAGGGCCGCGGGCTCGCGGTCGCCGGCGCGATCGCCGCCGTGGTGGGGTTGCGCATCGCGGGCTTCGCCGCCGCGAGCGCGGCGGTGCGCAGCCAGGGCGCGGTGGCGGCGGTCTATGCCGTGCCGGTCATCGCCATCCTGCTCTCGCTTCTCGTCGCGTATCAGGGCAGCCGGGTGCGGGCGTTCAACGCCGCGCTCGCCGCACGTCTGCGCCGCCTCTCGGAGGCGCTGCCGGCCCGGGCGCCCCGGGTCCGGGCGGGCTGACGCCGCCATGCTGATCGGCGTCACCCTCGGCCGCTACCTGGCGGCGCGCTTCCTGCGCATGATCCTGGGGGTCTTCCTCACGGTCTTCGCCCTCGTCTACACCCTCGACTTCGTCGAGCTGATGCGACGCGCCGGCGACGCCGAGGGCGCCTCGGCCGCCGTGATGGCGCGGCTCGCCCTGTTCCGCACGCCCGCGGTGGCCGAGCAGGTCCTGCCCTTCGCGATCCTGTTCGGCGCCATGGCGGCCCTCCTCCAGCTGAGCCGCAAGCTCGAACTGGTGGTGGCGCGGGCGGCCGGCATCTCGGCCTGGCAGTTCCTGCAGCCCGGCGTGATGGTGGCGCTCGGCATCGGCGCCTTCACGGTCGGGGTCTACAACCCGGTCTCGGCCGAGCTGAAGCAGCGCTCGACCGAGATCGAGGCCAAGATCTTCGCCCGCTCGTCGAAGGCCGGCTCCGGCAAGGACCTGTGGATCCGCCAGCGCAGCATCGACGGCCAGGCGGTGATCCGGGCCGAGACCGCGATCGAGGGCACCACGACGCTGGCCGGCGTCTCGGTCTTCACCTTCGACGAGGCCGGGGCCTTCACCCAGCAGATGCAGGCGGCCCGGGCCACCCTGCACGATGGCTACTGGGAATTGCAGGACGTGCGCGTCCAGGGGCTCGACCAGGAGCCGCAGAGCTACGACACCTACCTGATCGCCTCGACGCTCGATCCCTCGCAGGTGCGCCAGCGCTTCACCCCGCCGGAATCCGTGCCTTTCTGGCAACTGCGCCAGACGATCGCCCGGACCGAGCGGGCGGGACTCGACGCCACGCGTTACCGCCTGCAGTACGACGTGCTGATGGCGCGGCCGGTGCTGTTCCTGGCGATGGTGCTGGTGGCGGCATCGGTTTCATTAAGGTTCTTCCGCTTTGGTGGCATCGGCAAGATGGTGCTCGGCGGCGTCGCGGCGGGCTTCGTGCTCTACGTGGCACGGCAGGTGATGGAGGGCTTAGGAGCCTCTGGATTGGTCGCGGCGCCGGTGGCGGCGTGGTTCCCGGCCGTGGTAGGAAGTCTTCTCGGAACGCTCGCGCTTCTGCACCTGGAGGACGGCTGAATGCCCAACCTCCGGAACAGCGTCGCGGGCATAGCGGGTGCGGGGATGGGTCGAGTCGTGCGTAAGGCCGCGGGTGCCGCGGTCACGGGATCCCTGACGGTTCTGCTGGCCGCCGCCGCGACGGTGGGCGCGGGCGCGCCTGCGCGTGCGCAGGGAACCCTCAACGACCGCCTTGCGGCGGGCTCGGCCAAGAATGCCGCGAAGGGCAACAGCGAGCGCCTGCTCGTCGAGGCCAAGGAACTCGTCTACGACAACGACCGCAACACGGTCTCGGCGGTCGGCAATGCCGAGCTGCATTACGGCCCGCGCACCCTGCTGGCCGACCGCGTGCGCTACGACCGCAACACCGGCCGGGTGTTCGCCGAGGGCAATGTCCGCCTCACCGACGAGACCGGCGCGGTGGTCACCGGCGACCGGATGGAGCTGACCGACGACTTCAAGTCCGGCTTCATCGATTCGCTGCGCATCCAGCAGACCGTCGAGCAGCGCGGCCGCCCGGCCCGGGTGCGGTTCTCCGCGCCGCGGGCGGAGCGCGTCGCCGGCGAGACCACGACCTTCGAATACGGCACCTACACCGCCTGCGAGCCGTGCAAGGACCATCCCGAGCGGCCGCCCCTGTGGCAGGTCAAGGCGGCGCGGATCATCCACAACAACGAGGAGCGCCGGATCTACTACGAGGATTCCTACCTCGAAGTCGCCGGCATCCCGGTCGCCTACCTGCCGTATTTCTATTCGCCCGATCCGACGATCCGGCGCGACACCGGCTTCCTGGCGCCGCACTTCGTCTCCTCGAACGTGCTCGGCTACGGCATCGGCACGCCGTTCTTCTGGAACATCGCGCCCGATTACGACCTGACGATCGAGCCGACCTTCCTGTCGAAGCAGGGCGTGCTCGGCCAGGCCGAGTGGCGCCAGCGCCTCGCCAACGGCTTCTACAACGTCCGGGTCAGCGGCATCTTCCAGTCGACCCCGAGCGCCTTCCTGCCCGGCCCCCTCGGCTCGGGCGACCGCGACTTCCGCGGCTCGATCGAATCGGCCGGACAGTTCTATCTCGCCCCGAACTGGCGCGCCGGCTGGGACGTCGTCGGCGTCACCGACAAGTGGTTCCTCGACAATTACCGCATCCGCAACCAGACGATCAGCACGGACTACTTCCGCGAGGCGGTGTCCACCGCCTACCTGATCGGCCAGGGCGACCGCTCGTGGTTCGAGGCGCGGGGCTACTACTTCAAGGGCCTGTCGACCTTCGACTGGCAGAAGCAGCAGCCGATCGTCGCCCCGGTGATCGACTACGACAAGCGGCGCGACGGGCCCGACCCGATCGGCGGCGAGGTGCGGTTCCAGGCCAACTTCACCCACCTGACCCGCGAGGCGACGCAGTACACCCAGATCCCGCGCACCGGGACCTACCTGCTCAGCCCGAGCGTCAACGGCATCACCTTCCCGCTCTACAGCACCTGCTCGGTGTTCGAGCGCGGGCAGTGCCTGGTGAGCGGGCTCGCCGGCGACACCACCCGGGCCACCGCCCAGGTGTCGTGGCGCCGCACCTTCACCGACGAGTTCGGCCAGCGCTGGCAGCCCTTCGCCTATCTGCGCGGCGACGCGTTCTTCGTGAACCCGAACACGACCGGCTACCAGAACCCCGAAGTCACCAACCTGTTCTCGCCGGAATCGAACTTCTCCGGCCGGGTGATGCCGGCGGTCGGCCTCGAATACCGCTACCCCTTCGTCGCCGATTTCGGCCCGCTCGGGGTCCACACCGTGTCGCCGGTCGCCCAGGTGATCGCGCGGCCGAGCGAGAGCCGCATCGGCCGCCTGCCGAACGAGGACGCCCAGAGCCTCGTCTTCGACGACACCTCGCTGTTCGCGTGGGACAAGTTCTCGGGCTACGATCGGGTCGAGGGCGGCGTGCGCGCCAATCTCGGCGCCGAGTACTCGGTGACCGGCCGCAACGGCTTCTACATGAACGCGATGTTCGGCGAGTCGATCGCGCTTGCCGGCGTCAACTCGTTCCGCCGCGGCGACATCGCCAATGTCGGCCGCGATTCCGGCCTCGAGACCACCCGCTCCGACTTCGTCTCGCGGTTCCAGGTCTCGCCGAACCAGAACATCAGCTTCATCACCCGGGCCCGGTTCGACAACGCCACCTTCGCGCTCAAGCGGTTCGAGAGCGGCATCACGGCGAAGTTCGCGCCGTTCCTGCCGCTCGAGACCTCGCTGATCTACGCCCGCTACGAGGCCCAGCCCGAGCTCGGCTTCGACCGCCGCCGCGAGGGCCTGCAGGCCTCGGCGCTCTACAACATCACGCCGAACTGGTTCGTCACCGGCTCGGTGCTGTTCGACCTCTCGCACTACCTCCAGGTGCGCGAACTCTACGCCTCGGCCGCGCAGTCCTACTTCCTCAACCCGACCGTCGGCGGCACCGCGCCGACCTACGACCGCGCCGACAAGTTCTACGTCTCGTCGTCGGGCCTCGGCTTCGGCTACCGCGACGAGTGCACGACGATCTCGCTCAACTACCTGTCGTCGCCGATCGAGACGGCGTCGGGCCTGCGCGAGCGCAACCGCACCTTCCTGCTGCGGATCGAGCTGCGCACCCTCGGCGAGGCGAATTTCCGCCAGAACCTCAGCACCACCACGACGGCGGACGGCATCGCGACCGCCCGGTGACGGGCCGGGCGCTCGGCGCGGGCGCGCCTGGCGCGCTTGCTCACCGTGAGCCGGAATGCGATGGCGCGGGGATGCGCCACCACGGACGGGGATCCCCGCGATGACCACAGCCCTCGCGCTGACACAGGGCGATCCGGCCGGGATCGGCCCGGAGATCACCCTGCGGGCCTGGCTCGCCCGGGAGGAGCACGGACTGGCGCCGTTCTTCGTCATCGGCGACCCGGATTTCCTCGGCCGCATCGCCGCCCGGCTCGGCCTCGCGGTACCGCTGGCGGCAGCCACCCCCGAGACTGCGGCCGGGGCCTTCGCGCGGGCCCTGCCGGTCGTGCGCCTGCCGGACGGCCTGACCGTGACGGCGGAGCCGGGCCGACCCGACCCGGCGAGCGCCGCCGGCACGATCGCCTCGATCGACGAGGCGGTGCGGCTGGTGCGGGCCGGGCGCGCGCCCGCCCTCGTCACCAACCCGATCGCCAAGCACGTGCTGTACGAGGCGGGCTTCCGCCATCCCGGCCATACCGAGTACCTGGCGGCTCTGGCCATCGAACCCGGCGCGGAACCCCCTACGCCGGTGATGCTGCTGTGGTCCGAGGACCTGGCGGTGGTGCCGGTGACGATCCACGTGCCCTTGCGCCGGGTGCCCGACCTCCTCACCACGGATCTCGTGGTCGAGACCGCCCGCATCGTCGACCGCGACATGCGGACCCGATTCGGCCTCGCGCACCCGCGCCTCGTGCTCGCCGGGCTCAACCCGCATGCCGGCGAGGCCGGCACGATGGGCACCGAGGACCGCGACGTGCTGGCTCCGGCGGTGGAGCGTCTGCGGGCCGAGGGCATCGCCATCACCGGGCCGCACCCGGCCGACACGCTGTTCCACGCCCGCGCCCGGGCCACCTACGACGTGGCTCTGGCCCCGACCCACGACCAGGCGTTGATCCCGATCAAGACGCTCGCCTTCGACGAGGGCGTGAACGTCACCCTCGGGCTGCCCTTCCTGCGCACCTCGCCGGATCACGGCACCGCCTTCGACATCGCCGGCCAGGGTCTGGCAAAGCCCGACAGCCTGGTAGCGGCCCTCAAGCTCGCGGGCCGGCTGACCCACTCCGCGGACGGAGCCTCGGCGTGAGCGCCCCGGATGGATTGCCGCCTTTGCGGGAGGTCGTGCAGGCGCACGACCTGATGCCGCGCCGGTCGCTCGGCCAGAACTTCCTGTTCGACCTCAACCTCACCGGGCGGATCGCCCGTTCGGCCGGGCCACTCGAGGGCGTGACGGTGGTCGAGGTCGGACCCGGCCCCGGCGGCCTGACCCGGGCCCTGCTGATGCACGGAGCGGCACGGGTGATCGCGGTCGAGCGCGACCCCCGCGCGCTGCCGGCCCTGGCCGAGATCGCGGCGCATTATCCCGGCCGGCTGGAGGTGGTGGAGGCCGACGCGCTCGCCTTCGACCCGCGGCCGCTGATCGGCGAAGGGCCGGCCCGCATCGTCGCGAACCTGCCCTACAATGTCGGGACCCAGCTCCTCACCGGCTGGCTCACCGCGGAGGCCTGGCCGCCGTGGTGGGATTCGCTGACCCTGATGTTCCAGCGCGAGGTCGCCGAGCGCATCGTCGCCGACGAGAGCGACCGGGCGAATTACGGCCGGCTCGGCGTCTTGTGCGGCTGGCGCACGGAGGCGAAGCTGCTGTTCGACGTGCCGCCCTCCGCCTTCGTGCCGCCACCGAAGGTGACGTCGAGCGTGGTGCGGCTGGTGCCGCGGCCCGAGCCCCTGCCCTGCCGGGTCAGGGCGCTGGAAGCCGTGACCGGCGCCGCCTTCGGCCAGCGCCGCAAGATGCTGCGCCAGAGCCTGAAGGGCGCGACGCCCGACCCCGCCCGCCTGCTCGCCGCCGCCGGGATCGTCGAGACCGCGCGGGCGGAAGAGGTGCCGGTGGCGGGGTTCGTGGCGATGGCGCGGGTGCTCTAAACCCGCTTCGGCAACGAGGGCTGCCGGTCGCGCGCCGCATCGACACCGCATCGCGTCGTTCCGGGCCTCATCGCATGACCCCGGGACGACGCGGGTGGGTGGCGCCTTCGCTGCCTCTGGGCGGCCAACGACCGGGATGCGTCGCAGGCACAAAAAAACCCCCGATCTGCACGAGACCGAGGGCTTCGGGATGAAAGCGGGGAGCGACGCTCCCCGCATCGACGCCGTTATCGCGTCTGCTGGATGGCCGAGACCACCCACTGGCCGCCGCGCTCGCGCAGGAAGGTCCAGACCTCCGTCGCCTCGGGCGGGTTGGTCTCGACGACCTTGCCGCTGGCGCGCTCGATCACCGCATCGCGCAGGGTGTAGCGCATCGCGACGGTGGCGTAATCGACCGGGCCCTCGCGCCAGGACTCGGCGAGATCGCCCTGCTGCAGCTTCACGTCGGCGATCTTGTTGACGACGCCGCGGGCGGCGTTGGCGCGGATCTCCTCGGCGAAGTAGCCGAACATCTCGGGGGTCGTGAGGCGACGCAGGGTAGGGGCGTCCTCGGCGCCGTAGGCGAGCTGGACCTGGCCCAGGGTGCGCTCGAAGGCGTCGAAATCCTGCGGGCCGATGCCGACCTCGTCGCGCTGGGGCGGACGCGCCTGCGGGGCGGCAGCGCCGCCGCCGAGGCCGGCCCCGAGACCGCCGAGACCCCCACCGAGGCCGCCGAGCGGACCGCCCGGACCGGCCGCCGGGCCGCTGCGCTGATAGGCACCCGCCATGGCGGGCTCGGCCCGACGACGGCGGAAGAAGCGCAGGGCCAGGATCACCACGCCGACCAGGAGGCCGACCTGGAGCAGCAGGCCGAGGAACGAGGCGATGCCGCCGAGGCCGCCGAAGAAGCCGCCGCCGATCAGCGCGCCGAGCAGGCCCGCGCCGAGCAGGCCGGCGAAGAAGCCGCCGCCGAAGCGCCGCTGCGGCGCGGCCGGGGCCCCCATCGGCGAGCCGGGCTGGGTCATCGAGCGCTGCATCGGCGCCGGGGCGCCGGGGGCGGTCGCGGTCGAGGGCGGCGCCGAATAGGTCTTGGAGCCGCGCGAACCCATGGAAGATCCGCTGCCGGGACGCGCCTCGCCGGGCGTCGCCGCCACGGCCATGAGGGCCGCCAGGCCGAAGGCCAGAGCCGTCCGGCGGCCGCGGGTGAAGGGGGTCATCATCGGTTCGTCTCAGCCTCGTGCGATCACCAGTCCGGGGCGTCGATGCCCCCAATCGCACATATGGGGGCGCGGGTGGCGCAGTAGAAGGGAGGCATCGCACCGGATGCCATCGCGGTCGTAACTACACCCGATGAAGATTCGCCGATCGCCGCCAGATCTGCCAAGCGATAAATTTTTGTATCGACCGGGATTATTCCACGGCAGCACTCCGTTGCGGGCGCAACCGGGGTGCCTCCGCGGCCGGGAAGGTCATGCGCACGCAGGTGCCCTCGCCGGGCTGGCTGCGCAGGGCGACGGCCCCGTTCTGGCGCTTGACCACGGCGTTGAGGATGGCGAGCCCGGTGCCGCGGCCGGGCTCGCGGGTGGTGAAGAACGGCTCCAGCGCCCGGCCCAGCACCTCCGGCGCCATGCCGGGGCCGGTATCGGTGAGGCTGAGCGCGACGTGGCGCCCCGCCGCCCCGTCGGCGGCCACGCCGTCGCCGCCGTGGTTGCGGGTCTGGACCGTGACGCACCCACCCGCCGGCATCGCCTCGGCGGCGTTGCTGAGCAGGATCTGCAGGATCAGCTCGGTTTGGACCGGATCGACGCAGGCGACCCACAGGTCCTCGGCGAGGTCGAGTTCGAGGCGGCATCGGGCCCCGAGCAGGCCGGCGGCCCGCTCGCAGCCCTCGCGCAGCAGCCGGTTGAGGTCGACCGCCCGCGGCTCCGGCCGGTGCCGGCGCGAGAAGGCCAGGAGGTGGCGGGTGAGCGACGAGGCACGCTCGGCGGCGTCGGTCGAGCGCGTCAGCGCACGCTGCACGAAGGCGTCCGGATGCTCGCCGAGGCGCCGGCGCAGGCCGTCGATGTAGCCGACCAGGATCTGGAGCAGGTTGTTGAACTCGTGCGCGACGCCGTTGGTGAGCTGGCCGAGCGCCTCCCGCTTCTGCGCCAAGGCGAGGGCCGCCTCGAGATCGCGGCTGCGCGAAGTCTCGACGAGCTGAATCAGCCCGGTCCCGGCCGGATCCCGCACCGGCGAGAGGTGGAGCATCGCCCAGACCAGCGCACCGTCGGGGCGACGCAGGGGCAGTTCGGCGCTGGCCGGGCCGCCGGCGGCGAGGAACGCGCGCAGGGCCGCCTCCCCCTCCGCGCCGGCGCCCAGATCCGCGAGGCACGCCGCCGCGACACCGTCGCCCCTCTGCCCGAGCAGGGTGCAGGCGGCCGGGTTGGCGAACAGCACGGCCCCATCGGGCCCGGGCGCGACCAGGAGGGACGGCAGGGGTGCGGCCGCCAGCACGGCGCGCAATCGCCCGGCCTCCCCCCGCATCTCAGCGGCCGGCACTGGCGCGGGCACATCCGGCACGGGCAGACCTCCGTGGTGGCGCGGGCCGGGGCCGCGCTTCTCGCGGCGAGCGGATCGTCGCCGCTGTCCGGCCCGGTACTGTAGAGCAAGTCCGGGCGGCCTGGAAACCGCGCGCCCCGATGCCGCGAGGCCTAACCCCTCGCATCGTCGTCCACCCAGACCGTCGGCCCGAAGATGTCCTCGAAGCGGCCCCGCAGCACCGCGTCGACCTCCGGCAGGGTGACCGGCCGGCCGAGATCGACCAGGCTGGTGACGCCGTGCTGGCGCACGCCGCACGGCACGATGCCGGAGAAGTGCGACAGGTCCGGCTCGACGTTCAGGCTGATGCCGTGGAAGGTCACCCAGCGCCGCACCCGGATGCCGATCGCCGCGATCTTGTCCTCGACGCCCGGCCCCTTCTCCGGCCGGCGCACCCAGACGCCGACCCGGTCCTCCCGCCGCTCGCCCCGCACCGTGAAGGCGTCGAGGCTGGCGATCAGCCAGGCCTCGAGGGCGGCCACGTAGGCGCGCAGGTCCGGCCGCCGCCGATTGAGGTCGAGCATCACGTAGGCCACCCGCTGCCCGGGGCCGTGATAGGTGTACTGCCCGCCCCGCCCGGTGCGGTGGACCGGAAAGCGCTCCGGCGCGACGAGGTCCTCGGGCTTCGCCGAGGTGCCGGCGGTGTAGAGCGGCGGGTGCTCGACGAGCCAAACGCGCTCGAGGGCGCGACCGTCGGCGATCGCGGCGGCGCGCTCCTCCATCGCCGCCTCGGCCGCGCGGTAATCGAGCAGGGGATCGCGCACCACCCATTCGACGGGGGGGCTGCCGGGGGCGGGCAGGAGGCTGCCGGGGGCGGTTCCGAGCCGGTCGTTTACCAAGGCTTCACCATAAGATCGGATTGTTGGCGCATCGTCTCGTGTCAGGGTGGGTGCGTCCGTTGGCGGTACTGGACATTCTCAAGGTGGACCTCGCGGTCGTGCTCGGGCGGACCCGGATGCCGATCCACATGCTGCTGCGGATGGGCCGCGGCGCGGTGATCGAGCTCGATTCCACCGACAGCGATATGGTCGAGATCCTCGCCAACAACCACCCGATCGCCCGCGGCCAGATCGTGGTCACGGGCAACCGCATCTCCGTGGAGGTGACCGAGCTCATCCGCAAGGCCGAGGTGGTGCAGGAACCCGGCATCCGCATCGGCGACGGCGCCGCCTCGCTGCTGGGTGCCCTGTCGGACGCCCTCTAGGCGAGAATGTTCGCCGGATCCGCATCCGGGCGCTTGCGTCCCCGGGAGGGGACTGGTATTCGCAGCCTCGCTTCGGACGGGTCTCACCCCCGCCCCGCCGCTTTCGGCGAGATGAAGCAATCCGCGGCCGTGGCGGAATTGGTAGACGCGCTAGCTTGAGGTGCTAGTTGGGCAACCAGTGGAGGTTCGAGTCCTCTCGGCCGCACCATTCCTTCCCCTAGGGATCGAATGGAACCTGAATTCGGTGCGATCGGCTCGATCCTCAGCGAGCCGCCCCACTGGATGAGGTTGCCGATGCATGGTACCGCCCAGCGGGTCATGCGGTCGATATTGGTACGCTTGTTTTACAATGACCGGATCGTTTTGACATCCGGAACTCTCCGCGGCCGTGGCGGAATTGGTAGACGCGCTAGCTTGAGGTGCTAGTTGGGCAACCAGTGGAGGTTCGAGTCCTCTCGGCCGCACCATCCCGTCATCGTACGGGATCCCTGTGTCTTCATCTGAAAGGCACAGATTCAGCAATGGTTGTGAGACGAGGCGTTTTATTCGGCTTGTCTGACGGTTGCGAGAGCCGATACACCGCCCCAATCCTATCGTTTTCTTCAAAGCTCTCGACCGTGCCGGCATTCCGCCCGCGATCGCGTTCCACTTCCTAAAAGGCCCTCTCTGTAGAGGCTCAGGGGGCGGCATCCCGTGCGGTATCCCCACTTGTCTGGGATACTGAGGCCCAGGAGCCAAGCTGGATGGTGCCCTGCGGTGACGGATTACGGCTGGCGCATCCCCGCGGCTCTCCGGGATGCGAGTGGAGTCGCTGTTGCCGCTCCGACCGCACCATCCGCAGGACTGCACAATCGGCAGGTGCCCGACCAGGCGGCGCTGGACGTGATCTCCTTCGTGCTCCACGCCGGCTATCCGTGAAATGCCCTCGACAGAGACAGGATCGCACCTCGTTCTCAGCTCATCGCCGCCTCCAGGAGGGGCGAGGGCCGGCAAATTTGCGGTGTTCTGACGTGATGGGCTTTTCGGCCCGATGGTCGTTGGGGATCAACGGCGAGTGGCCGTCTCTCGCAAGGGCGCGAAGCAGTGCACTGCTGGGTGGAGAAGACAACCGGATGGCGGCGCGGAGAAGAGTTCGTCAGAAAAGCGCGATCACGGCAAACGGGCATGGCGAGGCGTCGTAGAGCGCTGCCATTCCTGGGCTCAACCTCATTCGCGCCCTGCTGATCCACCGGTCCACGACGTCAGAGAACACTCTGGCATTCCTTCAACACCCCGTCATCATCGCCTGCCGACAGGCTTCGGTAGGAGATCCTCCAAGCCGCATCATGATTCGCGCTCGACCTGTCGATGTTCCTCTACTCCTGCCGCGCCGGATGAGCGCAGCCCTATTGTCGCATTTTACATGCGAGCCATTCGCACAGCCGAGCGATGCCAGCCAAGGACGCGCCGTACCAGCGCGACCTTGAACATCATTGCGAGGCGGGATGCGACCCACCTGCATCAGTTGAGGAAGCGCGGCACCACGAAGCGGATGCCCAGAAGACCGATCAGTGCCATCGCGCCACTGACCATGAGCACGAACAGGATGTCGGCATCCGCCCCGTAACCCGGGTAGAACGCCGACCGGCACACCTTGACGATGTGCATGAGCGGGTTCCACTGCACGTAATTATAAATGACTGCCGGCATCGACTCGACCACGATGACCGTTCCACTGGTAAAATATATTATGAGTATAGGAACGATGACAATCATTATCCACTGCGGGAGCATTTGCGAGATAAAGACATTAAAAAACCCTGCCCCCATCGCGAAAAACAGCGCAAGCAGCATCGATTCACAAAACGCAAAGGGATCCCTAGGAATGATTTGAGCGCCACAACACGCTGCGATGAAAAATACTATGAAAATACTCAGGCTGCTGGTGCAAATTTCGACGATCGCGCGCGACATCACAACGTCGAAGAATTTGACTTGAGGAAAATAAATGAGCTGCTTGTTTGCCAGCGGCCCCTCCATCATCTTTCTAGACATATAGTTGAGAATGATGTAGGGGGATAGACCGGAGACGGCGAACAGCACGATGCTGTCACCAATCGGCGTCGGCTTTTTCATGACGACGTAGATGGCGGTAATCACGAGGATGTGGGCGCAGGGCCACAAGACCGCGACGGCGTAGCCCCACATCGTGCCGCCGAAGCGGGTGCGGATGTCGCGCAACATGAGCGCGCCGAGGACGTCCAGCTGGATCTCGATCGCCGATTTTGCCTGATACGCCATCCACCGCTCCCGTCGGGCGACCCGCGTGCCTGTCTCGTGGAGGCCTTAGGCCGCCATTGCGGCAACCGGGTGACCGGCCGCGGTCACGCCTCGTCCGGTGCGGGCAGGATCCGGGCCTCGCCGTGGTAGGCACGGTTCGGGCGCATGTCGACGGCCGAGGCCATGCGGTTCGACATGTTGAAGAAGCTCGCCACCGCCGAGATGTCCCACAGGTCGCGCTCCGAGAAGCCGGCATCGCGCAAGGCGTCGCGATCCTCCTCCTCGATCGTCCAGGGCGCCTCGGTGAGGGCGACCGCGAAATCGAGCATGGCACGGTGGCGGGGCGAGAGGTCGGCGGCGCGGTAGTTCATCACCAGCATCTCGGCGAGCACCGGATCGCCCGAGAGGCTGCGCACTGCGGCGCCATGCGCCGTAAGGCAGTAATAGCAGCGGTTCACGCTCGAGACCACGACGGCGATCATCTCGCGCTCCAGCTTCGACAGGCCGGAGGGCGCCAGCATCAGGTCGTTGTAGAGGGCGGCGAAGGCCTCGAGCTTGGCGTTGTCGTGGGCATAGGCGAGCAGCACGTTCGGCACGTAGCCGATCTTCTCGCGGCACTTGTCGAAATAGGCCCGCATCTCCGGCGACAGGTCCGGCGAGGGGGTCAGGTCGAGGGCCATCACGGTGCCCTCCCTCTCCTGCGGCACCGGCCGCTCGCCGATCTCGGGCTTCGCCCCGGCCTTCCTCCTGCCGCCTGTCATGCCCCTGCCCTCCCGGTCATCATGCACGAGCTATAGGCAGTTTGCCCTTGGAGTGCGAGGCCGGGGTTGCGGGGGTCGGTGGGCTGTGCCACCGCTCCGGTCATCAACCTCGGCAGAGGACGTGCAGACGTGGAACCCTCGACCGCGACCGCGACCGCCGAAGCGAAGGCCAGCCGCACCGACCTGATCGCCGCCGCGGCGGCGGTCGCCGAGGACATCGGCGGCCCCGGCGGCTTCGTCCGCGACCTCTTCGGCCGCGTCGCGCCCGAGGATCTGACCGGCTACGCCCCCGAGACTTTGGCCGAGCTGGCCCTCGCCGCCCGCGCCCACCTCGCCGCCGCCCGCCCCCGCCGCACGATCAGCGCCGTGCGCCTCTCCGACATCGAGGCCGACCAGGGCGGGCGCCGTCGCGACCTGACGGTGCTGGAGGCGGTCAACGCCAACCGGCCGTTCCTGCTCGAGTCGACGCTCGCCGAGCTGGTCGGGCGCGGGTACCAACCCCGCCTCGTCGCCCATCCGATCCTCGGGGTCGAGCGCGACGCCGAGGGCACCCTGGTGCGGGTGGTCGGCGAGACCACGGCGCAGGAAGCCGGCGAGACCGACGGCCTCGCCCGCGAGAGCTTCATCCACGTCCATCTCGACCGCATCGACGACGAGGCGGCCCGCGCCGCCCTCGCCGCCAGCCTGGCCCGGGTCTATGCCGACGTCGCGGCCGCCGCAGCCGACCACGCGGCGATGACCGGGCGTTTGGCCGAGGCGGCGGCGTCCTGCGCCGAGGCGCCCTCGTCCCTTGCCCCGGACGAGCGGATGGAGGCCCGGGCCTTCCTCGACTGGCTGCGCGACGGGCATTTCGTGCTGCTGGGCCTGCGCGAGTACCGGACGGAGGGCCACGCCGATCATGCCGGCGTGCCGGGAAGCGGGCTCGGCCTCCTGCGGGACCCCGCCGTCGAGGTCCTGCGCCGGGGCGACGCCATGGTGGCGGTGACGCCGGAGATCCGCGCCTTCCTGGAGGGGCCGGAGGCCCTTCTCGTGACCAAGGCCAGCCTGCGCGCGCGGGTGCGCCGGCAGGCCCATCTCGACATGGTGGCGATCAAGCTGTTCCCGCGGGACGGCGGGCTTCCGGACGAATTGCGCCTCGTCGGCCTGTTCACCGGCAGCGCCTATGCGAGCCGGGCCGAGGAGGTGCCGTATCTGCGCCGCAAGGTGGCGTCCGTGCTGAGCAAAGCCGGCCTCGATCCGACGAGCCATGCCGGGCGCTCCCTCGTCCACGTGCTCGAGACCTATCCGCGCGACGACCTGTTCCAGATCGACGCCGACCTGCTCCTGCGCTTCGCGCTCGCCATCGTGTCGCTCGCCGACCGGCCGCGGGTGCGGGTGCTGGCCCGGCCCGACAAGTTCGGCCGCTTCGTCTCGTTGCTCGCCTACCTGCCGAAGGACCGCACCGACGCTCGCCTCCAGGCCCGGATCGGCGCCTATCTCGCCGAGGAGCTCGGCGGGCGCCTCTCGACCATCGTGCCCGATTATCCCGAGGGGCCGCTCGCCCGCCTCCACGTCATCGTGGCGACGCCGGACGCGCCGCCCGAGGAGATCGATGCCGGCCGGCTCGAGGCCGGCATCGCCGATCTGTCCCGCACCTGGGCCGATGCGCTGCGCGAGGCCTTGGGTCGGGCCCGCGGCGGCGACGCGCGCGGGTTGGCCTCGGTCTATGCCGACGCCTTCCCGGCGGGCTACCGCGAGATGTATGCCGGCGCCCAGGCGCTGCCCGACATCGCCATCCTGGAGCGGATCTCGGAAGGCCAGCCCCGGGCGGTCGACCTGTTTCGCCGGCCCGGCGATCCCGATACCCGGATCGGCCTCAAGGTCTTCTCCCGCGGCGCCGCCCTGCCCTTGTCCGAGCGGGTGCCGGTGCTGGAGAATCTGGGGTTCCGGGTGATCGAGGAGCGCTCGTACCGCCTCAAGCCCGAAGGCGCCGGTGCCCGGGTCTGGCTGCACGACATGGTGCTCGAGCGCGCCGGCGGCGGCGCCATCGACGTCGCGGCGGTCGAGGGCCCGGTCGAGGCGGCCCTGCTGGCGCTGGCCCGCGACCTCGCCGAGTCGGACGCCTATAACCGCCTGGTGCTGGAGGCCGGGCTCGGCTGGCGCGACGTCGCCCTGGTGCGGGCGCTCGGGCGCTACCTGCGCCAGCTACGGATCCGCTACGGCCAGGACTACCTCGCGGCGACGCTGTCGCGCCATCCCGCTCTCGCGCGCCGGCTGGTCGCCCTGTTCTACGCCCGCTTCGACCCCCGCCTCGCCGGAGATCGTGCCGAGCGCCAAGAGACGGTGCGCGCCGAGATCGAGGCGGATCTCGCCGGCGTCACCAGCCTCGACGAGGACCGGATCCTGCGCCGCTTCGTCAACCTGGTCGAGTCGGCGCAGCGCACGAACTTCTTCCAGATCGGCCGCAACGGCCTGCCGCCCGAGACCATCGCGTTCAAGTTCCGCTGCGCCAGGGTCGAGGGCATGCCGCTGCCCCGGCCGCTCTTCGAGATCTTCGTCTACAGCCCCCGCGTCGAGGGCGTGCACCTGCGCTTCGGCTACATCGCCCGGGGCGGCTTGCGCTGGTCGGACAGGCCGGAGGATTTCCGCACCGAGGTGCTGGGCCTCGTCAAGGCGCAGCAGGTCAAGAACGCGGTGATCGTGCCGGTCGGCGCCAAGGGCGGGTTCTTCCCCAAGCGCCTGCCGCCCGCCACCGACCGTCAGGCCTGGATGCAGGAGGGCACCGAGAGCTACCGGATCTTCATCCGCACGCTCCTCTCGCTCACCGACAACATCGTCGACGGCGCCATCGTACCGCCGCCGGAGACGGTGCGGCACGACGAGGACGACGCCTACCTGGTCGTCGCCGCCGACAAGGGCACCGCCACCTTCTCGGACGTCGCCAACGCCCTGTCGCTGGAGGCGCATCACTGGCTCGGCGACGCCTTCGCGTCGGGCGGCAGCCAGGGCTACGACCACAAGCAGATGGGCATCACCGCCCGGGGCGCCTGGGAGGCGGTCAAGCGCCATTTCCGCGAGGTCGACATCGACATCCAGGCCGAGCCGGTGACGGTCGCGGGCGTCGGCGACATGTCGGGCGACGTGTTCGGCAACGGCATGCTGCTGTCGCGCAGCCTGAAGCTAGTGGCGGCCTTCGACCACCGCGACATCTTCCTCGACCCCGATCCCGACCCGGGCCTGGCCTTCGCCGAGCGCCGGCGGCTGTTCGATCTGCCGCGCTCGTCCTGGGCCGATTACGACCGCCAAGCGATCTCGGCCGGCGGCGGGGTCTTCTCGCGGCAGGCCAAGAGCGTGCCGCTGTCCCCGCAGGTCCGTGCCCGCCTCGGGCTCGACCGCGACGAGGCGACCCCGGCCGAGGTGATGCAGGCGATCCTGCGCGCGCCCGTCGACCTGCTGTGGTTCGGCGGCATCGGCACCTACGTGCGCGCGGGTTCCGAGAGCGACGACGAGGCCGGCGACCGGGCGAACGACGCGATCCGCATCACCGGCGCGGAGCTGCGCGCCCGGGTGGTCGGCGAGGGCGCGAATCTCGGCCTCACCCAGCGCGGCCGGATCGAGGCCGCGCGCCGCGGGGTCCGCCTCAACACCGACGCCATCGACAACTCGGCCGGGGTCAACACCTCGGACGTCGAGGTCAACATCAAGATCGCCCTGGCGACGCCGGAGCGCGACGGCCGTCTCAGCCCGGAGAGCCGCAACGCGCTGCTCTCCGGCATGACCGAGGCGGTGGCCGACCTCGTCCTGCGGAACAACCAGCTCCAGACCCTCGCCCTGTCGCTCGCCCAGCGCTCGGCCGCGGCGGAGACGGGCTTCGCCGCGCGGCTGATGCAGACGCTCGAAGGGGATGGCCGCCTCGACCGCAGCGTCGAGTTCCTGCCCTCCGACGCGACCCTCTCCGAGCGGGCGCAAGGGGGCGAGGGCCTGACCCGGCCGGAACTGGCGGTGCTGCTCGCCTACGCCAAGCTCGCCCTCAAGGACGCGCTCCTCGACTCCGCGGTGCCGGACGATCCGTACCTCGCCCGGGAGCTGGAACGCTCGTTCCCACCGGTGCTGGTGGCGCGCTACCCCGACGCGGTGCAGGGCCACCGCCTGCGCCGGGAGATCATCGCCACGAGCCTCGCCAACGCCATCGTCAACCGCGGCGGGCCGACCATCGTCAGCCGGCTCGCCGACGAGACCGGCGCCGAGGCCCCCGCCATCGCCGCCGCCTACGCGGTCACCCGCGACGCCTTCGGGCTGATCGACCTCAACAAGGCGGTGGACGGCCTCGACGGTACGATTTCCGGCGACCAGCAGCTCGCCCTCTATGCCGACTTGCAGGACCTGCTGCGCCAGCGCATGGTCTGGTTCATCCGCAACGGCGAGGCGGCGCCGGGCGGCATCGCGGCGGCGGTCACGCGCTACCGCGACGGCATCGCGGCGGTTGCCCGGGCCTTGCCGGGCGCCCTGCCGCCGGCGGCGGCCGAGGCCCTGGCCCGGCGCATCCGGGCGCTCGCCGATCACGGCGTGCCGGAGGCCCTGGCCTCCCGCCTCGCGTCCTTGGGCGAGCTCGGCGCCGCCCCCGACATCGTCCAGGTCGCCGAGGCGACCGGGCGTCCGCCGGCGGCGATCGCCGCGACCCACTTCGCGCTCGCCGACCTCTTCCGCCTCAACGCGCTCGCGACCGCTGCCCGGGCGGTGCCGGTGACCGACACCTTCGACCGCATCGCGCTGGAACGCGCGGTGGCGGGCATCGCCGCGTCCCACCGGGCGCTCACCGCCGAGGCCGCGGCCTTCAAGTCGCAGGGCGCCGCCGCGGTCGAGGCCTGGAGCGCCGCCCGCGGCGCCTCGCTCGCCCGCATCCGCACCGCGATCGCGGCGATCGCGGCCTCGGGCCTCACGGTGTCGAAGGTCTCGGTCGCGGCGAGCCTGCTCGGGGATCTGGCGCGGCAGGATCCTGCCCGGCCGGATCCGGCGCACTCGTGACCGAGGCGGCCGCCGGCGCGCCGGAATTCGGGCAGGCGTTCCGGGCCCGCTTCGCGGAGCTTCTCGCCTGGCGCCGCGACGTGCGGCGCTTTCGCCCCGATCCGGTGCCGGAGGAGGCGGTGCGGGCCTGCCTCGCCCTCGCCTGCCTCAGCCCGTCGGTCGGCAACAGCCAGCCTTGGCGCTTCGTGCGCGTGACGGATCCTGGCCGGCGTGCGGCGGTGGCGGCGAGCTTCGTCCGCTGCAACGACGCGGCCGCCGCCACTTACGACGACGAGCGTGCCGCCGCCTATCGCCGCCTCAAGCTCGCGGGCCTGCGCGAGGCGCCGGTACACCTGGCGGTGTTCTGCGACGAGGGTACGGCGGCCGGCCACGGCCTCGGCCGCGGCACCATGCCGGAGATGTTGCGCTACTCCGCCGTGACGGCGGTGCACACCTTCTGGCTCGCGGCCCGGGCCCATGGCCTCGGGGTCGGCTGGGTGTCGATCCTGTGCCCCGAGGAGGTGACCGGGGCCCTCGACGTGCCGCAGGCCTGGAGGCTGGTCGCCTATCTCTGCATCGGCTACCCGGCGGAGGAGCATGCCGACCCGGAACTCGTGCGCCATGGCTGGCAGGGGCGGCAGGCGATGGACGCGATGATCCTCGAGCGATGATCCGGGAGCCGTGATCCCGGCGCAGGCCTGGAATGTCCGCGCCACCGTTACGTACATACCAGTAGGTACAGTAAAAGGATCGAGGCTGCTGTCGCAGCCCGGGAGATCCCTCCATGCCCCTGGTGACCATCACCCTGAAGCGCGACCGTTCGCCCGGCGAGCGCCGCGCCATCGCCGACGCCGTCCACGACGCCCTGGTCGACAGCATCGGCATCCCGGCCGACGACCGGTTCCAGGTCGTGTCGAGCCAGTTCGACGACGTGATCTACGATCCCGCCTATCTCGGCATCGCCCGTACCGACGCCCTGGTGATGATCCAGGTCCATCTCTCGACCGGGCGCAGCGTGGCGCAGAAGAAGGCTCTGTTCGCCGGCATCGCCGCCAATCTCGGTGCCCTCGGCATCCGGCCGGAGGACGTGCTGGTCACCCTGGTCGAGATCGCCCGCGAGAACTGGTCCTTCGGCCACGGCCTCGCGACCTACGCCGACGCTGCGCCGCCCCATCTGACCGGGACGGCCTGAGGCCCTGGCCCGCCGGGCCGCGGCGCGGCATACCCGCGTCGACGATGCGAAGCCGTCCGAGGACGAGGATGGCGCGGGAATCCTTTTCTCCCGGCGGGCGGGGAGCGGGCCGTGTCGCCGTTCGGGGGTGGCGGAGGCGGAAGCCGGGGCGGGGGTGAAGGGCTGCCTGTGGATTGAGGCTTCTCCGGCAGCCCCCCTCATCCTCAACCCTCGCCCTGCCGGCTTGCTGGGCTCCGCGAACGGGACCACAGCCCTCTCCCCGCCCCGCGGGGAGAAGAGATGTCTCGCGCCGTCCTGTCCCCGGACAGCTCTGCCGGGAGCAGGAGGGACGGCATTGGCACGGCCGGGATCATCGAAACGCGAGGCGATCGTCGCGGCGGCGAAGACGCTCTTGTGGGAGCGCGGCTACGAGGCGACGAGCCCGCGCGACGTGATGGCGCTGAGCGGGGCCGGCCAGGGCAGCCTCTACCACCACTTCCCCGGGAAAAGAGAGGTGGCGGCGACGGCGCTCGCCGAGATGGCCGCCGAGGAGATCGGGGTCATCGACGCGCTGTTCACGCCCGGCACCCCGCCCCTCGACCGCGTGAGGGCCTATCTCACCCGGGAGCGGCAAGCCCTGCGCGGCTGCCGCCTCGCCCGCCTCGCCAACGAGGCGGCGATGGAGGAGCCGGCCCTGCGGGAGCCGGTCGCGGCCTATCTCGGGCACATCGAGACCTCCTTGCGCGCGAGCCTGGCGGAGGCGAGGGAGGCGGGCCAGCTGGCGCCCGGCCTCGCGCCCGCCGCCCTGGCGGCCGCGCTGCTGGCGATCGTCGAGGGCGGCTACGTGCTCGCCCGGGTGCACTGGGACGAGGCGGCGATGCGGGCGGCGATCGACGGCGGCGTGCAGCTGCTCGCCGCAGCCATGCGTCCTCAGGCGTGAGCCTGCGCCGCCGCCAGAATGCCAACGCCGAGCGCGATCACCCCGATGCCGAGGATCATCAGCGGGCTCACCGGCTCGCCGAACAGAACCGCACCGCCGAGCGCCGCGCCGACCATGCCCACCCCGGCCCAGATCGCGTAGACGATTCCGATCGGCAGCATGTCCATGCTGGTCGACATCAGCCACAGGGCGGTGCCGTAGCCGAGGGCGACGAGGAGCGTCGGACCCGGGCGGGTGAAGCCGTCCGCGGCCTTGAGGGCGAGCGTCGCGGTGATCTCGGCGCCGATCGCCACCGCCAGGGTGAGGAACGGGTTCATGCGCTCGCCGTCCGCGGGAGGGCCGGGCCCGGGGCGGAACTCGGGGCCGGCGCCACGAACATGTCGAGGTCGTCGGCGAACTGCTCGGCGATGTCGGGGGCGTTGGCGAGGCAGACCTTGAGGTAATCGGTGAAAGGCGGCGGCGGCGCCAGCCCCTCGGCGAGGAGCCGGGCGTTCGAGAAGGTCAGGTCGAGGGAGCAGAAGGCGTAGTAGGCCCGCACCGCCCGCAGCATCGCCTGCTTCAGCGACCCGTCGAGGCCGAAGGTCTCGGCGAAACGCCGGCGCAGCAGCACCCGGTCGGCGGCGAGGTCGAAGCGGGCGAAGTCGTCGCGCGGGCCGCCGGCCGGATCGGCGGCCGCGAAGGCCCGCATCAGGTCGGCCCAGCGGGCGCGGGCGCCCTCGCCCGCCGAGAGGTGGTAGAGAGTGTGGGCGAGACTCGGCTTGCGCAGCAGGCCGAGCAGGCTGTCGGCGACCCAGTCGACCGGGACGATGTCGACCGCGCTCTCGGGCGCGCACGGGACCAGCCGCAGGCGGTCGGCGGCACGGATCACCCACAGGATGCTCGAACTCGGCGCCGCGCCGAGCATCGAGTGCCCGACCACGATCGACGGGCGGGCGACCACGATCGGCAGGTCGGCGAAGCTGCCGGCGAGCGAGGTCTCGGCCGCCGCCTTCGAGACCGTGTAGGCGACGAGGTGGCGGGCCTCCCGCGACGGATAGGCCGCCTCCTCGACGAGGGACGGCGCCTCGGCGCCGCAGATCATCGCGGTGCTGACGTGCAGGAAGCGCACGAGGCCCGGCATGCCCCGCGCCCGGCGGGCGAGGGCCAGCGTGCCGTCGTGGTTGGTGCGGCTGACCCGCTCCTCGCCCCACCACGAGGTGTCGGCGGCGAGATGCAGCACGTGGGTGACCGAATCGAGCCGCGGGTCGGCGTCGAGATCGGCGCGGGTGAAATCCCCCGGCACCACCTCGACCGTGCGGGCGAGGCGCTGGGCGGTGAAGGGATCGGTGAAGCGCGACAGCCGGGCGGCGATCCGCTGCCGGCCCTGCTCGGCGGTGGCGCAGCGCACGAGGCAGACCCATTCGGTGCCGTCGCGACGGCTCAGAGCCTGATGCAGGACGGCGCCGCCGAGGAACCCGGTCGCGCCGGTCAGAAGTACTCGTACCACTCGGACCTCCCCACACGCGGAGAGGTGCCATGACAATTCGGCATTTGGTCCGCGCCACTCACCCAACTTGTTGACGGCAAGTATTATGTTGCGCGTGAGTGACCGTCTATTTCCAAGAACGGTTAGGCCATTCTAACAAGATTACAATCAGAAACATTGTACATGCCGAGCGGTATAGGTCGGACGTAGTAAGACCTTGATCGCGCCGGGGTGTCGGGAGAGCCCGGATCGGAGGCGAGCGGTGGTCGGGGTTCCGAGGTCCCGGCGTGCCGTGCTCCAGGCTCACAGGGTCGGGCGCCGCCTCTCCGGCGGAGAAAGCGGCAGCGCTCGTCCGTGTCCCGGAACGCCGTCGCGGCGGGAATCAGCCTCGGGTCAGCAGATGCGCGAGCAAAGCCCGCAGCTGCGCCGGCTTGAGCGGCTTGTGGACGAGCTCGCAGCGGGCCGCCCGCACCCGGGCCTCGACCTCGGAGGAGTGATCGGCGGTGGTGATCACCGCCGGGATGTCGTGGCCATGGACCGAGCGCAGCCAGGCCACGGTGTCGAGGCCGCAGGCGCCGCCGTCGAGGTGGAAATCGGCCACGATCACGTCGGGGCTCCAGGTGGTGCCCAGCAGCCGCACCAGGCTGAGGTGGTCGCGGGCCGCGAAGGCATTGGCATCCCAGCCGTGGAACAGCCGCGCCAGGGCTTCGAGCGCCGCCTTGTCGTTCTCGATCAAGGCGATGCGGGCGCCGGTGAGGCTCGTCGGCGGCACCAGCGAGGGGGCGGGCCGGGGTGCCTCGGGGGCGCAGGGCGGCAGGTGCAGGCTGAAGCGCGAGCCGTGGCCGACCCGGGATTCGAGGCTCAAGGGGTGGCCGAGCGCCTGGGCCGAGCGGCGCACGATCGACAGCCCGAGGCCGAGGGCGATCTCGCCGTCGACGCTCTCGCGCCCGCCGCGGTGGAACTCCTCGAAGATCAGCTCCCGTTCGTCCTCCGGGATGCCGGCGCCGGAATCGACCACGTCGATGCGGATCTCGGGCCCGCGCCGGCGCGCCGCCACCAGCACGCCGCCGGCAGCGGTGTAGCGGATCGCGTTCGAGACCAGGTTCTGCAGGATGCGCTGGAGCAGCACCAGATCGCTCGACACCCAAGAGCGGCCGCCGCGCACCGAGAGGCGCAGGCCCTTGCGGGCGGCGAGCGGCCCGAAGCTCGCCTCGACGCTCTCGAGCACGTCGGCGACGCGCACCGGCCGAACCACCGGCTGGATCAGCCCGGCATCGAGCTTCGAGATGTCGAGCAGCGTCTTGATCAGGTCCTCGATGGTCTGCAGGCCGCGCTCGACCTGGCCGACCACGACGCGGGGCTCCGGCCCCATCCGCATCTCGGCGAGCGCCGAGATCGACAGCCGGGCGGCGTTGAGGGGCTGGAGCAGGTCGTGGCTCGCCGCGGCGAGGAAGCGGGTCTTCGAGCGGTTGGCGCGCTCGGCCTCCTCCTTGGCGGCGGTGAGGGCCTGGTTCGAGCGCTCCAGGCTGCGCATCAGGGCCGTCAGCTCCTCGGTGCGGGCGCGGACCTGGCCTTCGAGGGTGATGGCGGTCTGGAACAGCGAGTAGGCGCTGCCGCGCTGGTCCATCGTGCGCTCGACCTGGGACATCAGGGCGGCGTTGATGCGCTCCAGCTTGGCGATGCGGCGATGCAGGGCGGCGACGTCGTTCTCGGCCGCGCCGCTCTGGCCGGCCGGCGGTTCCTGCGTGCTCACGGGCCGGCGGGCCGGCCGATGGCGATGCCCGTGAAGGTCTGGTTCAGGTGCATCGAGCGGTACTGCTCGCCATAGGTCTCGAAGCCGACGACGTTGTAGTGCCGGTAGAGCTCGGCGATGCTGTGGCGGGCCTGGTGGATCTCGGCATCGAGGCGGCGCAGCACGCATTCGAAGCCGATCACCAGGTCGACGCCGCCGAGCCGGGCGTCGAGCCGGGCCAGCTCCTCGCGGGTCGCCTCGACCAGGTCCTTCTGGCGCGCCAGCGTCAGCACGACGCCGCTCTCGATGGCGCAATGGAAGCTCAGCGACTGGTCCGGGTTGAGGTGGCGGATCGAGCGGCAGAAATAGTCGCCGCCGACCCGCACCACCAGCGGATGTGCCGCGAAGCTCGTCGGGGTGAGCGCGTCGGGCTCGATGCCGAGCGCATTGGCGTACTCGACCGCCGCCGGCTCGGCGTTGAGCTCGCGCACCGTGCGCTGCTCGTCATCGGTGTCGGTGACGACGAACTTGACCCCGGTCGGCTCGAAATTGTCGTTCTTGAAGATCTCGACCGGGAAATCGGATTCGATCAGCAGCAGGATCGCCGCCCGGCGGTGGACCTGCCCGTCATGGATCAGGGCGGTCTCCGAGAAGGTCAGCTCGTCCCCGGCCGAGCCGCCGACGAGGGGCACCCCGTCGAGGCCGTAGCCGATCGCGGCGATCACCGTCTCCTCGGCATTGGCGAGCCCGTCGATGAGCGAGATCGCGAAACGCTGGCCGCCGCGGCCGATCTTCTCCATGGCGCAGCGCAGGGACCGGATCGAGGCCGAGGCGCGCTCGGCGTCGAGGTTGTCGACCGCCTCCAGCACCGTCGAGGCGATGCGGAAGCCGTCATGCGGGAAGGCGATCGCGACGAGGCCGCGGTCGAGCCCGGCCATCGGGCTGATCTCGCCGGAGGAGGTGCAGCCGGCGACCCGCACGCCCGGAAAGGCGCGGCCGAGGGCGGCGTTCAGCGCCTCGACGCCGTAGACCGGCGAGAAGAAGATGACGAGATGGGCGATGCGGGCCACGTCGAGGGAGGCGGCGAGCGCCGCCACGGCGGCCTCCGCCCCGGCCGCCTCGGTCCAGGCCGTCTGTATTCCGCAGCGATGCGAACGCGTGCGCGTGCCCTGCGCCACAGGTCGTCTCCCCCTCGTTGCCGTGTTTGGGCCGCCGTCTCGGTCGCGGCCTTCACCGCATTATGCGGTGGGCAGGAGGGACTGGCAACGCGGCAATCATCCGTCAAGGGCGCGGGTGACCGGGCGCGGGTGACCGCAAGGCACGCAGGCGCGGCCGGTGCGGCGGCCGCGCCTGCGCTTGGAGGACCGGAGGGGCGATCGCCCCCGCGATCGGCCGCCGGCGACGCCCCACGCGCCGCTGACGTCCAGATGCCACGCTCCGCTCCCGCCCGCTCCGCGGCCGGAGGGTCCTTGGAGGAGATCCTTCGCCGCCGAGGTCGCACGACGATAGGACCGGCTCGTCGCCGCCCACCATTGGACCAAGGTGCAGAACGCGGACTCGTCGTCGGGGCTCCATACCAAAGCACTGTGGCTGCTGCCGGCCCCGCATGGTAACTCTTACCTCGACTTTAAGGGTACGGCGGCTCTGCTGCCCCCGATCTACCCGTGCGCTTGCCGTCAGGCTGGCGCGTCTGCCCACTCGCGCGTCGCCCGGCGGCGCGCGGTTGATGAGGATGATCCGCTGCGATGGTGGGATTGACCAGCCCGGCCCCTGGAGTATCTCTTCCGCGGCCGGACGGGACGCCGACGCCCGTCGCGGAGGGGTCGGACATGCACCTGATCATCGTCGACGACCACCCGCTGTTCCGCGATGCCCTGAGCAGCGCGGTGCGCCTCGCCTTCCCGGCCGCCGAGATCGAGGAGGCGGACGGGATCGAGAGCGCCTGCGCGGCCCTGTCCCGCGGCCGCTCGATCGACCTGACCCTGCTCGACCTGACGATGCAGGGCGTCAACGGGTTCGACGGGCTGATCGCGATCCGCACCCGCTTCCCGCGCATCCCGGTGCTGGTCGTCTCGGGGCTCGACGATCCCCGCATCATGCGCGAGGCGCTGGCCCACGGCGCCGCCGGCTTCGTGCCCAAGGCCGCCGGCAAGCCGGTGCTGATCCGCGCCATCACCGACGTGCTCAACGGCGCCGTATTCGTGCCCGAGGGCGTGGCCGGTCCGGCCGAGGCCCCCGGCCGCAAGGCCGGCAAGGCCCCGATCGCCGAGCGCATCGCCGAGCTGACGCCGCAGCAGGTGCGGGTGCTGCTGATGATCCGCCAGGGCAAGCTCAACAAGCAGATCGCCCACGAGCTCGGCGTCGGCGACTCGACCGTCAAGGCCCACGTCTCGGAGATCCTGCGCAAGCTCGGGGTGATCAGCCGGACGCAGATCGTGATCGAGACCGCGAACCTGGACTACGACCACATCCTGGCGGGCCTGCCGTCGAACTGACCGGTCGTCCGCTCGGAGAGGCGCGCCGGCATCGACACCGCTCGACGTCGTCCTTAGGGTCCGGCATGGCCGGGATCCCGGGATCGGTGACCGTCGGGCGTTCAGGAGGGGGCAGGACGCGGCCCGCACCGTAGTTCCGGGTCGGCGGCGATGGATCCCGGGTCGCGCTCGGCGGCCCCAGGATGACCCCGGACGGGGTCGGGTCCTGCCCGCACGATCCTGCGGCGCCGGTCATCCATCCGTACGACGAAAGTCTCATTCTGAGACGATATTCCCGGCTCGCCGCTGCATTGGCAGGCCCCGGCATTTCCATTACCCGAAGGTCGAAGACGCCGCCGAAGCCTTGTCCCGCCCGGCGGCACAGCCGGGAGGAAATGCCCCATGACTGCCGTCCGGAAGCACGGACCCTGGGCCCTCGTGGGCGCGCTCGGAGCCGCCGCCCTCGCCGTGGTGGCGACGCAGCGCGGCGAGAGCGTCAACGCCCTGTGGATCGTCGTTGCGGCGGTGTCGGTCTACCTGATCGCCTACCGCTACTATTCGCTGTTCATCGCCGACCGCATCATGCGGCTCGACCCGACCCGCCAGACCCCGGCTTTGCGCCACAACGACGGGCTCGATTACGTCCCGACCGACAAGTACGTCCTGTTCGGCCACCACTTCGCGGCGATCGCGGGCGCCGGCCCGCTGGTCGGCCCGGTGCTCGCCGCCCAGATGGGCTACCTGCCGGGCCTGCTCTGGATCCTCGCCGGCGTCGTGCTGGCCGGCGCCGTGCAGGACTTCATGGTGCTGTTCGTCTCGATGCGCCGCGACGGCCGCTCGCTCGGCGAGCTGATCCGCTCGGAGCTCGGCACGATTCCCGGCATCGTCGCCTTGTTCGGCGCCTTCCTGATCATGGTCATCATCCTGGCGGTGCTGGCGCTGATCGTCGTCAAGGCTCTGGCCGAGAGCCCGTGGGGCACCTTCACGGTGATGGCGACGATCCCGATCGCGCTGCTGATGGGCGTCTATTCGCGCTGGATCCGCCCGGGCCGCATCGGCGAGGTCTCGATCCTCGGCTTCGTATTGCTGATGGCCGCGATCATCTACGGCCAGACCGTCGCCAACGACCCGACCCTCGCGGCCCTGTTCACCTTCACCGGCACGCAGCTGTGCTGGATGCTGATCGGGTACGGCTTCGTCGCCTCGATCCTGCCGGTCTGGCTGCTGCTGGCGCCGCGCGACTACCTCTCCACCTTCCTCAAGATCGGCACCATCGTCGGCCTGGCGCTCGGCATCCTGGTGCTGGCGCCGCATCTCCAGATGCCGGCGGTGACGAAGTTCGTCGACGGCACCGGGCCGGTCTGGTCCGGCTCGCTGTTCCCGTTCCTGTTCATCACCATCGCCTGCGGCGCGGTATCGGGCTTCCACAGCCTGATCTCGTCCGGCACGACCCCGAAGCTGATCGACAACGAGGTCAATGCCCGCTTCATCGGCTATGGCGGGATGCTGATGGAATCGTTCGTCGCCGTGATGGCGCTGGTCGCCGCCAGCGTCATCGATCCGGGCGTGTACTTCACCATGAACTCGCCCGGCGCCGTGATCGGCACGACGCCCGAGAGCGCGTCGGCGGCGGTCACCGCCATGGGCTTCCCGATCAGCCCTGAGACCATCAAGCAGACGGCGGCGGATGTCGGGGAGCACACCGTGATCTCCCGGGCCGGCGGCGCGCCGACGCTGGCGGTCGGCATGGCCCACATCATCTCGAACGTCATCGGCGGCAAGGCGATGATGGCGTTCTGGTACCACTTCGCCATCCTGTTCGAGGCCCTGTTCATCCTCACCGCCGTCGATGCCGGCACGCGGGCCGGGCGCTTCATGCTCCAGGACCTGATCGGCGTCGCGGTGCCGGCCTTCAAGGACACGTCGTCCTGGGGCCCGAGCATCGTGGCGACGGGCCTGTGCGTCGCGTTCTGGGGCTTCTTCCTGTACCAGGGCGTCACCGATCCGCTGGGCGGCGTGAACACCCTGTGGCCGCTCTTCGGAATCTCGAACCAGATGCTGGCGGCGATCGCGCTCACGCTCTGCACCGTCGTCATCTTCAAGATGAAGCGGGAGCGCTACGCCCTCGTCACCATCGTGCCGACGTTGTGGCTCGTCGCCTGCACCCTCACCGCCGGCCTGCAGAAGGTCTTCTCCGCCGATCCGCGGGTGGGCTTCCTGGCGCATGCCGAGCGCTACGCGACCGCGCTCGCCGAGGGCAAGGTGCTGGCGCCGGCCAAGAGCGCCGACCAGATGCGCCAGATCGTGTTCAACGACCGCATCGACGCGGTGCTGGCGCTGCTCTTCGTCGGCGTCGTGGTGGCGATCATCGCCTTCGGCGTGAAGGCCTGCCTCAAGGCCTACCGCGCCGACCGTTGGACGGCTCTCGAGGCCGATCCGCGGGCGCTGCCGGCGGCGGCGGAGTGAGCTGATGAAGGCTGAATCCCTCCGGGAGCGCTGGACGACCCTGACGCGCTGCGTCTGCGACGGGGCGCGCCTGATGGTCGGCCAGGGCAACTACGACACCTACGTCGCCCATATCCGCAAGACCCACCCCGACCAGCAACCGATGACCGCGACGGAGTTCTTCCGCGAGCGGCAGAACGCCCGGTTCGGCGTCGGCGGCCGCGGCGGCTTCCGCTGCTGCTGACCGCCTCGCCCGCGCAGGATCCTTCACCCTGCGCGGGCAAAACAACACGCAATGCTGAATCTGGTTCCGACAAAGACGACATCTCTTCACGAGTCTTTCAGGAGACAGGTTTAAGGCTTGCGGCAGGATGATGGCGCAGCCACGTGAAGTCGCCGCCGGCCGAACACGATCGGGTAAAGCGTGCCTTAACTAGGGCTGATCCCGCAGCATGGCCGTAGCGCGCAATCGGCACGGCTTCGCCGGCTGGGGCGGTGGTAGGACAGAGGCCCCTCATCCACACCCGCCGTGACACCCGTGGCCTCCCTGACGCTTCCCCTCGCCGCCGCCCCCTCCGCCCGCCCGGCCCTGCCGGCCGTGCTCGGCGACCAGCCCCTGCGCGGCATCGTGCTGGTGGTGATCTCGACCGTCTTCCTGTCGAGTTCCGATGCCACCGCCAAGTTCCTCACCGGGCAGCTCTCCGGCATCGAGGTGGCGTGGCTGCGCTACACCGGCTTCCTGGCGGTGATGCTGATGGCGGCCGTGGTGCGGGCGCAGTTCAAGCGCGGCGCCTCGCCGTTCCGCTCGGCCCGGCCGGGCCTGCAGGTGGTGCGCGGCATCGCGCTCGTCGGCTCCGCCCTGCTGTTCCTCGCCGGCCTGCGCTCCCTGCCGGTGGCCGAGATCACCGCGATCGCGTTCGTGTCGCCGATCTTCGTCACCGCCCTGTCGATCCCGGTCCTCGGCGAGAAGGTCGGCGCCCGGCGCTGGGCCGCCGCGTTCGTGGGCCTCCTCGGCGTCCTCATCATCGTGCGGCCGGGCACCAGCGCCTTCCAGGTCGCCGCCCTGCTCCCGATCGTGTCGGCGTTGTTCTGGGCCGCCGCCCTGGTCACGACCCGCAAGATCAACGGCTACGACGCGCCGCAGACCACCATGACCTGGTCGGCCATCGTCGGCTTCCTGATCCTGTCGGCGATCGTGCCCTTCGTCTGGGAGACCCCGAACCTGACCCAGGTGGCGATCGGCGCCGCGATCGGCTTCATCTCGACCGCCGGGCACTGGATCGTCACCATCGCCTACCGTCACGCCCCGGCCTCGACCCTGGTGCCGTTCTCCTACAGCCAGATCATCTGGGCCGGCCTCCTCGGCTTCCTGTTCTTCGGCACGGTGCCGGACGCGGTGATGGGCCTCGGCGTCCTGGTGATCTGCGGCAGCGGCCTCTACACCGCCCACCGCGAGCGGATGCGCCGGGTCCCGGCCCCGACCGGGGTGCTGCCGGCGGGTGGGGTGCGCTGAGGGGTCTTTCCCGAAGCGGCGACGACATGCGAAGGGGCGGCCGTTCCGCGACGGTCGCCCCTTCCCATGTCCAAACCTCCGGCCCGCCGCCCCTCCTTGACGCAGGGGGAGCGCGGAGTGACACTGGGCGGAAACAAGGGCGATATGCCTGCCGGGGAGCCTGGGATGCCCCGTTTCCTCTCTCTGCTCGCCATGGCCGGCATGTGTGCCGCGCTCTACCACATCATGCGCCTCGCGCTGGTGGGGACGTTGGCTCCGGCCATCGTGCCTCTGGTCGCCGGGCTGGCGGGGTGGTCCCTGGTGGTGGTCGTCATGACGCTACCCTGGGCCGAGCGGCGCTTGCCCGGCGGTCATCGCTTCGGCTGGCTGACAAGCGCACAATTGAGCTTGGTTCTCGGAATCCTCGAAGGCGTGCCCCTCTGGAGCCTGCCCGGAGGGCACAGCCACCTGCTCCTCGGCTTCATCCTGCTTCTTCCGACCATCGCCTTGACCCAGGTCACGTCCCACGCGGTGCTGAGCCAAGCGGAACGCGACGCTTGGTCGAGGCCCTGGCGCGGACTGGCCCCGAAGGCACCCGGCACCCCGCCCGCCTGATCCCTCGCGGCTTCCCCACCCTTCCAACGCGCCCCCAACCCCTCTAAGGACACGCCTCCCCGCCGCGCCGGAATCACGGAGTCGTCATGTCCAGCATCACCCAGCGCATCGCCACGGAGCTCGGCGCGCAGGAATGGCAGGTCAAGGCGGCGGTGGATCTGCTCGACGGCGGGTCGACGGTCCCGTTCATCGCCCGCTACCGCAAGGAGGTGACCGGCACCCTCGACGACGCGCAGTTGCGCAATCTGGAGGAGCGCCTGCGCTACCTGCGCGAGTTGGAGGCCCGCCGCGCCGCGATCCTCGAGAGCGTGCAAAGTCAGGGCAAGCTCGACGACGCCCTGAGGGGCCAGCTCCTCGCCGCCGACACCAAGGCGCGGCTCGAAGACCTCTACCTGCCGTTCAAGCCCAAGCGCCGCACCAAGGCGCAGATCGCCCGCGAGGCCGGCCTGGGACCGCTCGCCGAAGCGCTGCTGACCCGGCCGGAGCAGGTACCGCTGAACGCTGCCGCTCCCTTCGTCGACGAGGCCAAGGGCGTGGCAACGCCGGAAGCCGCGCTGGAAGGGGCCCGTGCCATCCTGGTCGAGCGCTTCGCCGAGAATGCCGAGCTGGTCGGCCAGTTGCGCGAGGCGTTCTGGACCCGCGGCCGGCTCGTCTCCAAGCTGCGCGAGGGCAAGGCGCAGGCCGGCGCCAAGTTCTCCGACTATTTCGACTTCTCCGAGCCTCTGACCCGCCTCCCCTCGCACCGGGTGCTGGCCCTGTTCCGCGGCGAGAAGGAGGAGGCCCTGGACCTGCGCCTCGACGAGGCGCCCGAGGGGGTCGACGCGCAGAGCCTCTATGACGGCCGCATCGCCCTCTCGGTCGGCATCCAGGATCGCGGCCGGCCCGGCGACCGCTGGCTGATGGAGGCGGTACGCTGGGCCTGGCGCACCAAGCTCCGGCTGTCGATCGAGCTCGATCTGCGCGCCCGCCTCTGGGAGGCGGCGGAAGTCGAGGCGGTGCGGGTCTTCGCCGGCAACCTGCGCGACCTGCTGCTGGCCGCCCCCGCCGGTGCGCGGCCGACGCTCGGCCTCGATCCGGGCTACCGCACCGGCGTGAAGGTCGCGGTGGTCGATGCCACCGGCAAGGTCGTGGCGACCGACACGATCTATCCGCACGAGCCGCGGCGCGACTGGAACGGCTCGCTGATGACGCTCGCCAAGCTCTGCCGGGCGCACGGGGTCGAGCTGGTGGCGATCGGCAACGGCACCGCCTCGCGGGAGACCGACAAGCTCGCCGTCGAGCTGATCGCCAAGCAGCCGGAACTGAAGCTCACCAAGGTGATGGTGTCGGAGGCCGGCGCCTCGGTCTACTCGGCCTCGGCCTATGCGAGCGCGGAGCTGCCGGGGCTCGACGTGTCCTTGCGCGGCGCGGTCTCGATCGCCCGGCGTCTCCAGGACCCGCTGGCGGAACTGGTGAAGATCGAGCCGAAGGCGATCGGCGTCGGCCAGTACCAGCACGATCTCGCGGAAGGAAAGCTGTCGCGCTCCCTCGACGCGGTGGTGGAGGATTGCGTGAACGGCGTCGGGGTCGACGTCAACACCGCGTCGGGCCCGCTGCTCGCCCGGGTCTCGGGCCTCACCGAGCGGGTGGCGCAGAACATCGTCACCCACCGCGACACCAACGGGCCGTTCCGCAGCCGCTCGGGCCTGAAGAAGGTCGCGGGGCTCGGGCCGAAGGCGTTCGAATTGTCGGCGGGCTTCCTCCGGATCCAGAACGGCGACGATCCGCTCGACGCGTCTGGCGTCCATCCGGAGGCCTATCCGGTGGTGCGCCGCATCCTCCAGGCGACGAAGAGCGACATCAAGGCGGTGATCGGCAACGGCACGGTGCTCAAGGGCCTCAATCCGAAGACCTTCACCGACGAGACCTTCGGCCTGCCGACCGTCACCGACATCATCGCCGAGTTGGAGAAGCCCGGCCGCGACCCGCGCCCGAGCTTCAAGACCGCGACCTTCCAGGAGGGCGTCGAGAGCATCGGCGATCTCAGGCCCGGCATGGTGCTGGAGGGCGTGGTGACCAACGTCGCGGCCTTCGGCGCCTTCGTCGATATCGGCGTGCACCAGGACGGGCTCGTCCACATCTCGGCTTTGTCGAAGACCTTCGTGAAGGACCCGCGGGCGGTGGTGAAGCCCGGCGACGTGGTGCGGGCGAAGGTGCTGGAGGTCGATGTGCCGCGCAAGCGCATCTCCCTGACCCTGCGCCTCGACGACGAGGTCGGCGCCCGGCCGCCGCGGGAGCAAGGCAACCAGCACCGCGACGCCCCCCGCCGCGACGCGCCGCGCCCGCAAGGGCGCCGGGAGGAGCCGGCCGGCGGCGGAGCGCTGGCGGACGCGTTGCGCAAGGCGGGCCTCGATCGCGGGTCGCGGCGGTGACGGCCCCGCGGCCTGCCGGCACCCGGACGTCGTCAAGAACCCCGCAACCATGGCGAGGCGGGGCTCGGAACGGAACGGCGGAGCCTTGAGTTAAGGCCCGCTGATCCGGGAGCCATCCTTGAGACGACCCTTCCTCGCCCTGCTCGGTCTGCTGCTCGCGGCGTGCCCACACCCGATCCTGGCACAGGACGTCCAGGACGGGCCCGCGGCGTCCCCCGCGGGGAGCGAGACCCGCCGAGGACCAGTTCCGCCCCTCCCGGATGCCTTAGGTCCGGAGGAGCGCACCGGCGAAGCCCCGACCAGGCCCGGCGGGCGATCCGCCATCCCGAAGGCCCTGCGGTCCTCCGGATCGAGGGCCGGCGGACCGGCCAACGACCTCAATCCCGGCGGCCGCGCCGAGGAAGCGGCGCCGCCGCGGGGCGACCTCGGCCGGGTCGTCGCCGGGCAGGAGCTGTTTCACGGCAATTACTGCGGGAAGGGCCAGCGTGGCCAAGGCCTGCCTCCGACCGACGACCTCGATGCCGACTGCATGCGTCACGACGCCTGCTACGATGCGGCCGGCTACAGCTCGTGCGCCTGCGACGCGGCGCTGAAGCGCGAGGCATCGACGGTCTCGGACAGCGAGAGCGCCTCGCTGGAGGTGCGACGCAGGGCCCTGAGCGTGATCGAGGCCACCGCGGCGATGGAGTGCCGCGCGCCTTGAAGGCCGGCCCGCCGGATGGCGGAGCCGCCCGGGCCGGACCTCGAAAGGTCTCTCCATCGGCGGCCTCACGCAGGCCGCCCTGTCCGGCGACTACCGGATCGAACCCGGCTCGACGGACGGTCCCGGGTCGATCCCCTGACCGAGGGCAAGACCGCTCCACCATCGTCCGGGACGCGGGGGCGGAAGCCCGGTCGAGGCTCAGCCCGGGCCAGGTGGCAGACCGGCCCTACTTCCCCGCCGCCGCGTCGCTCGCCGTCACGAACGTCCCCTCGAAGCGGCCGCGCTGGGTGTCGGCCGCGCAGGCGACCGTCGAGCGGCCGGGGGCGGAGGCCGGGAACCGGCAGGAGCCGACGGTCATCAGGGTGTCGCGGGTGATGCCGCCATCCGCCGCCTTGACGGTGAGGATCACGGCGCTGACCGGCTGGAGCGCGTCGACGCCGACCTCCTCCTGGCGGTCCTGCGGCATGCCGGTGCCGCTGAAACTGACCGTGGTGCCGTCGCTCGACGTGAAGTCGAACGACGTGCGCCGGCCCTGGACCATGTTGACGAGGCTGTCGCCGCAGGTCGGGCTGACGTCCTTGCCGGCGATGACGAGCTTCTCGCACGCGCCCTTAAGCACGTTGCGGGTGAGCGGCTGGGCGTGGGCCTCGACCGTGCAGGACAGGCCGAGGAGCAGGAGGACGGTGAGAATGCGCGTGAGCATGGCCGGAATGTAGGGATCCTCCGCGGCATTCCCACTCTGGATTTTAGTGGAGGGCGGCGGCGATCGCATCCGCCGCCCGCTCCCCCTCCGCGAAGGCGCCGCCGGCGGTGCCCCATTGCTCCCGCGACAGGGCCTCCCCCGCGAACCACACCCGGTCGCCCACCGCCTGCTTCAGGAGGTCGCGGGCGCCCGTATGGCCGGGCGGCACCACCGCCCAGGAGCCGCGCGACCAGGGATCGTGGCGCCACTCGGTGACCGCCGGCACGGCAAGGTCGCGCAAGGCGCCGCGGCCGACCTGCTCGGAAAGGGTCTCGCGCACCAGCCGCCGCGCGCCGTCGGCCCCGGCACGGGCCGCGTCGAGGCGCCCGGCCATCGGGACGTCGAGCTCGAAATAGTGGAACGGCGTATCGTCGACCCGGGTCAGCAGGCCCGGCGGCTGGAGCCGGCCGCCGATCAGGCTGGCCAGCCGGTCGCGGCCGTGGAACGGCGAGGACGGCCAGTGCACCACCACGTGCTCGTAGATGCCGGTCCGGAAACCGTCGATCGCGGCGCGGACCGGGTCCGGCAGGCCGGGGGCGAAGCGGAGCGCGGGCGCCGGCTCCTGCATCACCATCATCGGGGCGGTGACGAGGGCGGCGCGCGCGGTCAGGCTGCCCTGCTCCCCGAGATCGAGCCGCACCCCCTCCCCGGCCCAGTCGAGGGTCGTGACGGGCGTGCCGAGCGCCACCGGCAATCCGGCGGCGAGGCGGGCGAGATAGGCGCCGTAGCCGCCGGCGATGAAGAAGTTGTCGCCGTACTCCATGCTCGGGAAGTCGTGCAGGCTGACCTCGGTCAGCGGCCGGCCCGACACGAGGCCGTGAACCAGCGCGACCCGCCGGCCCCAGGGCCCAAGGCCCGGCGGCAGGGCGCTGGCGGCCGCCCTGTCCTCGCCGCGCAGGCGGGCGCCGTCGGTCATCGCCCGGTCGGCGACCGACCAGGCACGGCCGAAGGCGGCGGCTTCCGCCGGACGGCCGGGACGGCGCCCGACCCAGAGGTGGTTCTCCTGCGCCGCCCGGCGCAAGGGTTCGCCGCGCTCGAAGCCCAGGGCGACCAGCGGGTTGATCGGCCCGGCATGGAGCCAGTGGGCGCCGAGATCGACCGGGTGGCCGCGGAGACGCGTGGTGACGGTGCGGCCGCCGAGCCGCGGGCGGGCCTCCAGCACGGCCACCGACAGGCCGCGAGCGATGAGCCGGCGCGCCGCGCCGATCCCGGCGGCACCGGCGCCGATCACCGCGACGTCGGGATGCGGGGGCAGTTCCGCGAGGGGCGGGACGCCGGTGGGGGGCAAATGCTCGTGAGCGGCGCGTGGCATCGCGTTACCCTTGCTTCGCTTCGGTGCCGGCCGCCGCCGCGATCGCGTCGAGCCAGCGCGCCAGCCGCACGCGGCTCGTCGCCGGGACCGGGCAGCCGACCTGGCTGCGGATGTAGAGCGCGAGGCTGGACCGGCCCTCCCCGCGGCCGACGATCTCGACCGTGACGGTGTCCGGGCAGCGCAGCCACGCGGTCCGGGCGACGTAGCGGTCCTGCTCGCCCCAGGCGTCGGTGAACACCAGGGCGGTGCGCGGCTGGCGCTCCGCCACCGCGCGGACGATGTCGCGCAGGCGCGCGCCGGGAACCGGGTAAGTCGGCGGCACCGCATCGGCCTCGGCCCGAGGACAGATGTCGGCGGCGCAGGCAAGGGCGTCGGTGCGGGAGGGCGTGCGGCGCAAGGCGGCGAAATCGACCGGGCCGAGATCCGGCGCCCCGAGCAGGGCGATCCAGACCTCCTCGATGCCGCCGGGCTCCTCGCCGCGGGCGATCGCCAGGGCACCCGCGGCGGCGACGGCCAGGACCAGGCCGAGGAGGACGAGAGCCACGAGCCGCCCGATCACCTGTGCTCCTTCACGGCGCCGGCCGGACGCGCCAGACCCGCAACGGAGTCTCCCGCACCGGGACCGGCTCCAGCCCGGGCGGGGGCCCCTCGCCGCGGCCGAAGCGGAGCCCGGTACTCGGCGCGGGGCCCGGCGCCTCGCCCGCCTTCGCGGGCGGCACGCAGGCCACGATGTAGTCCGCCCCGACCCGCCGCGCCACCGCCGCCGTGGCCGCCTCGTCCCGGAATGCCTCGAGCGCCGCCGCGAGGCCGGGCAGCGCCCGGTGGTAGGGCGCCGCCACGACGGAATGGTGGCTGTGCAGGAGCAGGTCGGGACCGAGATCGATCTCGGCGAGGATCAGCCCCGGCGGTAGGGCGTCGAGTGCGGCGATCGCGCGGCGCTCGCTGCAATCGCGCCACGCGGCGTGCTCGGCCTCGAACGCCGCTCCGCTGCCGGCCGGGCCCGAAAAGGCCTGCGGGACCGAGGCGAGGAGGATCCACAGCTTGCCGCACAGGGCGAGGCTCAGGGCGAGCATGGCGAGGCGCCGCCGCGGCCCGGCCTCGGGCAGGCGCAGGAGCGCGACCGCCCGGTCGAGGACCGGGCCCGCCACCAGGGGCACGAAGGCACCGGCGACGTAGAGGCCCCGGAACTGCGTCGCACCGAGCGCGGTGCCGAGCCAGAGCGCGCCGGCGGTTGCGGCCATCAGGACCCGTTCGGCCGGCACGCGCCCGCGCCAGGCCCAGACGCTCGCCACGACGGCGCCGATCAGCACCGGCAGGTGGCCGGCGAGGACCGCCTCGGGGACCATCCACAGGAGCTGCCAGACCGGGCGCATCTCCCGCACCTTCACCAGCCACTCGTCGTGGACGAGGGCGGGCATGCCGGTGAACGGCCCGGCGGCGCAGGCCGGGAACAGGACGAGGAAGCCCGCGCCCGCGATGCCGCCGCCGGCGGCCAGCACGGCGAGGCGCGCCCGCCGCCCGCCGGTCACGAGGGCGGCGCTGCCGGCCGTGACGGCGGCGGCGGCCGCCAGCCACAACCAGGGCGGCGAGAGGGCGTCGCAGGCGGTGGCCGACCACAGGGCGGGTGCGGTCTGGACCGCGAACAGAACCGGGGCGACGAGGCCCAGGGCGAGGCCGAAGCCGAGGAAGGGCGGCAGAGCGGCGCGCCCGTCGCGCAGCCACCGCAGAGCGAGGACGAGGCCGGCCCCGGCGATGAGGGGCAAGGCCTCGAGCCCGACCGCCAGGGAGAACGCCGCCAGCGCCCCCGCGACGGCGCCGTCCCGCCGCGTCGGGGCCGGCCGGGCGAGGCGGAGGACGAGGGCGAGGACCGCGCAGATCTGGACGTTGTGGTGATCGATCCGCCCGGGGGCGAACAGGCCGGTGACGAACACCGCCTGCCCGACTGCGAACACCGTGAAGGCCGCAGGCCGCCAGCCGAAGGCGCGGCGGATGCCGCGGTACAGGATGGCGGCGTAGAGGCCGAGCAGCAGCAGCGGCCACAGCAGGGCGGCGATCCCCTCCGCCAGGACCGGCCCGGCGAACGGACGGGCCAGCAGGACGAGGCCGGCGATCGGCGCATCGACGAGGCGCGACCAGTGCATCGGCGGAGCGCCCGCGTGGCGATGCTGGGCGAGGTCGAACCAGGGCTGCCCGGCCAGCAGGTCGCGCACCTGCACCATCCGCATGGCGTCGTCGGTATCCGGCAGACGCAAGGACCGCAGCACCGCCAGAAGGTCGGGCCAGGACAGGATCCCGGCGACGCTCGCCAGCACGATGAGCCAGACGACCGCCGGCCGATCGAACGGCGAGCGCTCCGCCCCTCCGGCCTTCGCTCCGGAGCTGGCCTGGGGAAGCGGGGCGGCGAGCATGGTGTCGTCCTGGCTGGCCTCGATCGGCGATCCCGATTCGCATGCCGCCCTTACCCCCCGGTTAGCGCGGGCGGTTGAGCGGTTCTTTACCATCCGGCCGTTAAAGCTCGGGGAGAACCCCTTGTGCGTCGCGGCCGAGCCGCCCCCGGAGTAGCCCGAGCGATGAGCCTTCACACCGAGACGCTGGTGATCGGTGCCGGACCGGCGGGCCTGACCACCGGCTACATGCTGGCCAAGGCCGGCCGCGACGTCGTGGTGCTCGAGCGCGATCCGACCCAGGTCGGCGGCATCAGCCGCACGGTCGCGTACAAGGGCTTCCTGTTCGACATCGGCGGCCACCGCTTCTTCTCGAAGTCGAAGGAGGTGGTCGATCTCTGGAACGAGATCCTGCCCGACGACTTCATCGAGCGGCCGCGGCTGTCGCGGATCTACTACAAGGGCAAGACCTACGCCTACCCACTCAAGGCGTTCGAGGCCCTGCGCAACCTCGGCATCGTCGAGAGCGCGGCCTGCGTCGCCTCCTATCTCTGGGCCCGGGCGCGGCCGATCCGTGACCCGAAGAGCTTCCACGAGTGGGTCCGCAACCAGTTCGGCGAGCGGCTGTTCTCGATCTTCTTCAAGACCTACACCGAGAAGGTGTGGGGCATGTCCTGCGACGACATCTCGGCCGACTGGGCGGCGCAGCGCATCAAGGGGCTCGACCTCGGCGCGGCGATCCGCGACGGGGTCAAGCGCTCGCTCGGGCTGCACCGGCCGGCGACGGCCGGCGACGGCCCAGTCATCAAGACGCTGATCGAGTCGTTCCGCTATCCGCGCCGCGGGCCGGGCATGATGTGGGACGCCGCCGCCGGCGCGATCCGCCGCAACGGCGGCCGGGTCGTCCTCGACCGGCGGGTCGATAGCCTGTCGTACGACGCCGGCACCCAGCTGTGGACGGTGAGCGCCCGGCGCCAGGACGGCAGCCGCGAGACCTACACCGCCCGCAACGTCGTCTCCTCGGCGCCGATCCGCGAGCTCGTCGGGGCGATCCGCCCGGCGCCCCTGAGCACCTTCCAGGCCCGCTCCCTGCGCTACCGCGACTTCGTCACCGTGGCGCTGATCGCACGGGCCAAGGATAGCTTCCCGGACAACTGGATCTACGTCCACGACCCGGCGGTGAAGGTCGGGCGGGTGCAGAACTTCCGCTCGTGGTCGCCCGAGATGGTGCCGGACGAATCCTATACCTGCCTCGGCCTCGAGTATTTCTGCTTCGAGGGCGACGGGCTGTGGAACGCGCCGGATTCCGAGCTGATCGCGCTCGCCCGCCGCGAGATCGGCCAGATCGGCCTCGTCGACCCGGCCAGCGTGGTCGATGCCTGCGTGGTGCGCCAGCCCAAGGCCTACCCGGTCTACGACGACGCCTACCGCGCCCACGTCGCGACGATCCGCCGGGACCTCGAGGGCAGCTTCCCGACCCTCCACCTCGTCGGCCGCAACGGGATGCACAAGTACAACAACCAGGACCACGCGATGATGACCGCGATGCTGACCGCGCGGAACATCCTGCTCGGCGAGCGCCGCTACGACGTGTGGAACGTCAACGAGGACGCCGAATACGCCGAGGCCGGGTTGTCGGGCGTGCAGGAGGCGCTGGGCAGCGAGCGGATGGTGCCGCGCAAGGTGGCGTGACCGCTCACGAGACCGAGGGCCTGGGCCCGCAGCGCAGGCTCAGGAGCTCGTCCAGCGTCGGAGCGTCGCCGGTGAGGAGGCGCCCCCAGGCCGGTGCCGTCGCGGCGGCGAGGGCGAGGGCCAGGAGGACCCACGGCAGGGCGGCGCGGATCATCGCCGCGCCCGCAGCAGGAGGCCGCCCGCCAGCGCCATGGCGGCGCCCCAGGCGAGGAACCCGGCATCCCACCAGGCCCAGGCGGCGCGGGGCGCCGTCTCGTTGACGTGGTGCACGCCGAGAATCTGGTGGTCGATCGTGCCCTCGATCAGGTTGAACGCCGCCCAGCCGAGCAGCACGGCACCGACGAGCGCACGGCCGTCGTCAGGGCCACCGCGGCGCCAGAGCAGGAACACCCCGAACACCACGAAGACGTAAGTCGCGCTGTGGAAATAACCGTCCCAGCGGGTGTTCAGCGCGAGCGCCTCGAGCGACGTGACCGGATACCAGCTGCTCAGCATGTGGTGCCATTGCAGCAGCTGATGCAGCACGATCCCGTCGAAGAAGCCGCCGAGCCCGAGGCCGACCAGGAGGCCGGGCAGCAGACCATGCGAAAGGCCGTTCCTGGTTCGGGCATGTCGCGATCGGGCATGTCGGGATCGGGGGAGCGCCGTCATGCGGGGCGAACGGCACGCCACTGCATCCGTTCCGGCGCTGGATCGACGGGGGGCGCGGCCGGTCTCAGCGCGACGCGAGCGGCTGCTTGACCGGGACGCGCGGGATCAGCCGGTCGATCTGCGCCGGCGAGAGTCGGCCGGTCGCCTCGGCACCAAGGCTGCGCTGGAACTTCGCGATCGCCGCCCGGGTCTCATCCCCGGCCCTGCCGTCGGGTCGCCCGGCGTAATGCCCGGCCTTGGCCAGCGCCTGCTGGATCCGGCGCCACTCCTCCGGCTGCAGGGCCGCCACGGCGGGGCCGGCCGGCGTCCCGGTGCCCGGATGCTCTTGGGCTTGGGAGTTCTGGCCGTGCGAATCGTTGCCGCTCGTGCCCTGGCGGCCCGGTTCCTCGCCAGGCGTCCCGGCGAGGGACGCCTTGAGGACGGCGATCCGGCCCTTGATCTCGGACAAGGCCTGATCGGCCTCGCTGCCGCCGCCGGCGAGAGCGACGAGGTGCTCCCGCTGCCGGGACAGCTCATCGCGGGCAGCCGCGATGCCGCGGGAGGTCTCATCGAGGCCGTCGACCATGCCGGCGAGCCGCGCGACCGCCTCGTGGTTGGTCTGCGCCGTCCGGCCGAGTTCCGAGAGCCGATCGGCGATCTCGGCGCGCAGGGCGGCTCGGGCCGCTTCGCCCTCCGCCCGGGCCGCGCCCAGCGCCTCGCGCTGCTCCGCGATCTGGGACCGCAATGCCGCCATCTCGCGGATCGCCGCCTCGATGCCCGACCTGGCTTCGGCCGAGCCGGCCTCGGCCTCGGCCCTGGCCCCGTCTGCGAGACGCCGCTCCTCCTGCCCGGTCTCCGCCGCGCGGCGCAGGCCGTCGATCGAGGCCCCGACGAGGTCGAGCTCGCCCCGGCGCCGCAGGACGGTCAGGTCGAGCGCCTCCATCTCGGCGGTGAGCCGTTGCGACCGCGCCGCGAGATCGCGCGCCTGCCCCTCCCCCTCCCCCAGGGCGACGAGACGGACGCCGCCCGGGTCGTGCGCCTCGGCCGGGAGGCCCGCGGCCTCGCGCAGGCCCTTCCCCGCCTGGGCGAGGACCGCCTCGGCCGTGACCGCCGCATCGTCGCGCGACAGGAGCACCGCCGCTCCGGCGAGCAGGAGCAGGACCGCGGCAGCCAGGGCCGCGGGCAGGATGCGGGTCCGGTCCCGTTCCCCGGTCGGGGCGGCCGCCGGCACCGGAGGCGGGCCGCCGGTCCGGCCATCGTCCGGCCCGGCGGCCGTGAGGCAGCCCGCATCGCGCAGGTTGATCAGGATCTGCACGCATCCCTGGATCTCCCGGACCGTGACGAGCAGGCCTTCCTTGTCCTCCGGGCGCAGCATGCTGAGCGGGAGGGCGTGCGCGGCCCGCATCGCGGCCCCGAGATCGGGATCGATGTAGCGCGAATAGACCGGGTGCTGCAGCAGGCAGCGGGTGACAACGGAATATTTGCTCCGGATGGCGTAAAAATTGTCATCCTGGAAGCCGTTATTGATGAACCGAGCCACATCGACCAGCTCGGCCAATTCGGCAGCGAGGATCTCGAGTTCATCGCGCCGATCGGAGAAAGCAACGGGCCGCACCTTGGCGGTACGGCGCGCGATCCAGAAAGCAGCGATGAGCAAAAATGTGCCGGCAAAAAGCGCTATGGCGAGGATCCATACGTCCGGATGCATGCCTCGATCCCCCCACCTGTTTCACTCTGTCATCCGTGAGGTTAGATGACCCAAGGTCGTTTTCAAGGATATTTTTAGGAATGCATTGGGCCCCGTTGCGCCGACATCGCGAATGTGAGCCGGGCTGCCCGCGTGGCCCCCTGGCCGGGTCGCCCCGGGGCATGAGGCCGCAACGCCGCGCGGGCCGTGGGCGTCCCCGATCGGCGTCTCCGCGCCGCGATCGGGCGGCACGGCGCAAAGAGCTTCACAGGGCCCGCCCCCTCGACTAAGGAGCCGACAAGAGTTCCTGCTCAGACCGCTTCAGCCGAGACTCGCGGAAGGACCCCACGACCATGACCGGCTTCGACACCGTCGGACTGACCCGGCCCGCCTCGCAGCTCGTGACCGTGTTCGGGGGGTCGGGCTTCCTCGGCCGCCACGTCGTCCGGGCGCTGGCCAAGCGCGGGTACCGGATCCGGGTGGCGGTGCGCCGGCCGGACCTCGCCCAGTTCCTCCAGCCCCTCGGCCGCGTCGGCCAGATCGTCGGCGTGCAGGCCAACCTGCGCAACCCGGCCTCGATCGTGCGGGCGGCCGAGCACGCCGACATCGTGGTCAACCTCGTCGGCATCCTGCAGGAGAGCGGCAGCCAGAGCTTCCAGCGCCTGCAGGCCGACGGCGCTGCCGAGGTCGCCCGCGCCGCCGCCGCGGTGAACGCGCCGTTGGTGCATGTCTCGGCGCTCGGCGCCGACGCGGATTCGGCCTCGTCCTATGCCCGCTCGAAGGCGATCGGCGAGGCCCGGGTATTCGAGGCGCGGCCCGACGCGGTGGTGTTCCGTCCGTCGATCGTGTTCGGGCCGGGCGACAGCTTCTTCAACCGCTTCGCCGGCCTCGCCCGGATGCTGCCGGTGCTGCCCCTCGCCGGGGCCGGGGCGCGGATGCAGCCGGTCTTCGCCGGCGACGTCGCCGAGGCGATCGCCCGGGCGGTCGAGGGCCAGCTCCAGGGCGGCCGGGTCTACGAGCTCGGCGGGCCGGAGATCCTGACCCTGCAGCAGCTCGTCGAGTACACCCTGAAGGTGACGATGCGCAGCCGCGTGGTGCTGCCGCTGCCGGCCCCCGCCGCCCGGTTCCAGGCCCGGGTGATGGAGATCGTCGACACCGCGACGCTGGGCCTCCTCCCCGACACCCTCAAGCTCACCCGCGACCAGGTCACGCTGCTCCAGAGCGACAACATCGTGTCGGAGGCCGCCAGGGCGGAAGGCCGCACGATCGAGGGCATCGGCATCGCGCCGACCGCGATCGAGGCGGTGGTGCCGGGCTATCTCTGGCGCTTCCGCAAGGCCGGCCAGTTCGCCACCGGCCGCGGGACGCCCGAGATGGCCGCGACGCCGGACCTGATGGCGCCGGAGCCGATGGGCGCCGGCTCGCAGCACCACCCGCGCGATGCGAGCGGCCCGGCGGTCGGGTCCCTCGCGGCGGGTGCCGGCCCGGCGCCCGGGGTGCGGTGGGGCAAGCGGCAGTAAGAATTCAGGTCAGCACACAATCAGAAGGGCGGTCCCGCGGGACCGCCCTTTTTTCGTGACCAATCCCCTTTCCCGGACGACTGCAGCGACAGCGGAAGGAGATCCGGGACCCAGCACGAGAAGCCGCAAAGCGTCCGCTCGTGTGCAACGGTGCAGCGGACTGAGCCGCTTCGCGGCACATCTCCCCTGGATCCCGGATCTCCCTCCGCTTCGCTTCAGTCGTCCGGGAAAGGGTGGGAGGCAGGATGAATCACGATCCTGCTTCAAGAGCCTTTTTCAGATCGAACGCACCGCCCCGCCATCGACCCGGACCATGCTGCCGGTGACGTAGGAGGCCCGCTCGGAGGCCAGGAAGCACGCCACGTCGGCGAATTCCTGCACCCGGCCGTAGCGCTTGGCCGGAATCGCCGCCCGGGCGGCCTCGGCGATCTCGTCGCGCGACTTGCCCTGGGCCTTGGCGTTGGCGGTGTCGAGCTCGCCGGTGCGGTCGGTCTCGATGCGGCCGGGCAGGATCATGTTGACGGTGACGCCGTCGGCCGCGACCTCGGCCGACAGGGTCTTGGCCCAGCCGGCGATCGAGGCGCGCAGCGCGTTCGACATCACCAGGTTCGGGATCGGCTGCTCGACGCCGCTCGACGCCACCACCACGATGCGGCCGAAGCCGGCCTGGCGCATGCCCGGCAGGACGAGGCCGGCGAGGCGGAAGACCGGGGTCACCATCGCCTCGAACTGCGGCGTCCAGGCCTCGGGCTGCACGGTGAGCGCGGTGCCGGCCGGCGGGCCGCCGGTATTGGCGATCAGGATGTCGACCCCGCCGAGATGCTCCTGGGCGGCGGCAAAGATCGCCTCGACGTTCTCCTTCAGGCTGCCGACGAAGGCGTGGGCGCGGCCCTGGCCGCGGGCGTTGATCGCCGCCACCGCCTCGTCCAGGCGCTCGGCCGTGCGGGCGGTGAGCAGGACGTTCGCGCCCTCGGCCGCCAGGGCCTCGGCGATGCCGCGGCCGAGCCCGCGACTGGACGACAGGACGAGGGCGCGCTTGCCCGTGAGACCGAGATCCATGGTGGTTCCTCCCGTAAATGGCCGAGCTTGAGCGGTGCCGTCAGGCACTAACATACGCGTCTGTCCCCTCCCACCCGGAACCTCGGCCCGAGGTCGCGGGTGGGATCGTCCGTGAGGCGCTCAGGCCGTCTCGTCGGCGAGGCGCTTCAGCCAGCCTTCGGCTTGCGCCCGCACGTTGTCCGGCGCGGTGCCGCCGTAGCTGGTGCGGCTCGCCACCGAATTCTCGACGCCGAGCACGGCGAAGACCGCCTCGGTGATGCGCGGCTCCTCCGCCTGCATCACGGCGAGCGGCAGCGCCTCGAGGCCGATGCCGCGGGACGAGGCCTCGCCGACGAGGCGGCCGGTCACGTGGTGAGCATCCCGGAACGGCAGGCCGAGCTCACGCACCAGCCAGTCGGCGAGGTCGGTGGCGGTGGCGTAGCCGGAGCCGGCGGCCACCTTCAGCACCTCGGGCACGGGTTCGAGATCCCGCACCATGCCGGCCATGGCGGCGAGGCACAGCGACAGGGTCTGGAGCGCGTCGAAGGTGCCCTCCTTGTCCTCCTGCATGTCCTTCGAATAGGCGAGCGGCAGGCCCTTCATGACGATCAGCAGGCCCGACAGCGCGCCGATGATCCGGCCGGACTTCGCCCGGACCAGCTCGGCGGCGTCGGGGTTGCGCTTCTGCGGCATGATCGAGGAGCCGGTGGTGAACCGGTCCGACAGCTTGACGAAGCCGAACTGGGCCGAGGTCCAGACCACGATCTCTTCCGCGAACCGCGACAGGTGGACCGCCGCGATCGCCGCCGCCGAGAGCGCCTCGAGGGCGAAATCGCGGTCGGCGACCGAATCGAGCGAGTTCGCGGTCGGCCGGTCGAAGCCGAGGCTCGCCGCCGTGGCGTGCCGGTCGATCGGGAACGAGGTACCGGCGAGCGCGGCGGCGCCGAGCGGGCACTCGTTGAGGCGGGCGCGGGCGTCGCGGAACCGGCCGCGGTCGCGGTTCAGCATCTCGACATAGGCGAGGAGATGATGACCGAAGGTGACCGGCTGGGCCGATTGCAGATGGGTGAAGCCCGGCATCACCGTGCCGGCATGCGTGAGCGCCAGCTCGGCCATCGCCTGCTGCAGGTCGGCGGCCTGGCCGTCGAGGGCGTCGAGGGTGTCGCGCACCCACAGCCGCATGTCGGTGGCGACCTGATCGTTGCGCGAGCGCGCGGTGTGGAGCCGTCCGGCCGAGGGGCCGACGATCTCGCGCAACCGGCTCTCCACGCTCATGTGGATGTCCTCGAGCTCGCGGCGGAACTCGAACGACCCGGCCTCGATCTCGCCCTGGACGGTCTTGAGCCCGGCCTCGATCTTCGCCACATCCTCGGCCGGCAGGATCCCCGCCTGGCCCAGCATCGCGACATGGGCCAGCGAGCCCCGGATGTCCTGGGGGGCGAGGCGCTTGTCGAAGCCGATGGAGGCGTTGATCTCCTCCATGATCTCGGCGGGGCCGCTCGCGAAGCGCCCGCCCCACATCCGGTTGCTCATGTCCTCACCTCGCCTCGCATCCTCGCGGACCGCCCGCCTCGCCCTCGCAGGGGGGCTCGTCGCCGTCATCGCCCTCGGGGCTGCCCTATACGGGCTTGGCGACCGGGGCAACGGCGGCGCCTGCCCGCTCGGGGCCGCCACCGCCGCCCGCGTCGCGCCGCTTGCCCGCGGCGAGGTCGCGGCGCTCCAGGTCGCCACTGATCCGAAGCCCGCGCCGGCCTTCACCTTCACCGGGCCGGGCGGGCAGCCGCGGACGCTGGCCGACCTCAAGGGCCGGATGGTGCTGCTGAATTTGTGGGCGACCTGGTGCGCGCCGTGCAAGGCGGAGATGCCGGCCCTCGACCGGCTGCAGGGCGAGGTCGGGGGCAAGGACTTCGAGGTGGTGGCGCTCAACCTCGACACCCGCAATCCCGACCGGCCACCGCTCTGGATGAAGGAGAACGGGATCGCGCGGCTCGCCTACTATTCCGACCCGGCCGGGCGGGCGTTGCCGGTGCTGCAGACGCGCGGCGAGGTCGTCGGCCTGCCCACCACCTTCCTGATCGACCCGGCCGGCTGCGAGATCGGCGTGATGAAGGGCCCGGCGGAATGGGCGAGCGAGGACGCGGTGAGGCTGATTCGGGCGGCGCTCGGGCGGAGCTGACACCGTTGCGTTGATCCAGCTCGGGATTCCTGGCACGCCCGGGTTATGCAACCCGTCCCCTCCCCCCGGCGCCTGCCGCGCCCGCTCTCGGCCCTGCGCAGCCTGCTCGTCAGCAGCGCCGGCGGCGGCCTCGTCCTGATGGCGAGCGCGGTGCTCGCCCTCATCGTCGCCAACGGCCCCTATGGCGACGTCTACGCCCGGGCGCTACACGCCAAGATCGGACCCTTGAGCCTGCTGCACTGGATCAACGACGGCCTGATGGCCGTGTTCTTCCTGCTCGTCGGGCTCGAGATCAAGCGCGAGATCCTGGATGGGGGCCTGCGGACCTGGCCGGACCGGGCGCTGCCGGGCATCGCGGCTCTCGGCGGCATGGCGGTGCCGGCGCTGGTCTTTGCTGCCATCAACTGGTCGTCGCCGGCCACCTTGCGCGGCTGGGCGATCCCGGCCGCGACCGACATCGCCTTCGCCCTCGGCGTGCTGGCACTCTTGGGCTCACGGGCGCCGGTCTCGCTCAAGGTCTTCCTCACCGCGCTCGCCATCCTGGACGATCTCGGGGCGGTGGTGATCATCGCGCTGTTCTACACCGCCGACCTCGCTTGGCCGATGCTGGCGCTCGCCGGTGCCGTGACGGCGATGCTCGTGGTGCTCAACCGCGTCGGCTCACGCCGGCTCGGGCCCTACCTGATCCTCGGCGCCGTGCTGTGGCTGCTGGTTCTGCGCTCAGGGTTACACGCCACCGTGGCGGGCGTGGTGCTGGCCCTGGCGATCCCGCTGCGGGCGACCCCCGGCCGGCCGGAGGACGGGCATTCGCCGCTGCACACCCTCGAACACGCGCTCCAGCCCTGGGTCGCTTATCTGATCCTGCCGGTCTTCGGCTTCGCCAATGCGGGCGTGTCGCTGGCCGGGCTGACGCCTGCGGCCTTGCTCGCGCCGGTCACCCTCGGGGTGGCGGCGGGCCTGTTCGTCGGCAAGCAGATCGGGGTGTTCGGCGGGGTCTGGCTCGCGGTACGGACCGGGCTGGCCTTGAAGCCCGCCGGAGCCACCTGGCGCCACGTCTACGGCGTGGCCTTGCTCTGCGGCATCGGCTTCACCATGAGCCTGTTCATCGGAGGCCTCGCCTTCGCGCAGGCGCCCGAATTCGACACCGAGACGAAGCTCGGGGTGATCCTGGGCTCGGTGCTCTCGACTGCCGCCGGGGCGCTGGTGCTGTCGCTCGGGCCGAAGGCGGCAAGGCCGATGACGACGAGGTAGGACACTCGCGAAGTCGTCTATTTGCAGGCACGCGCGCCGGAGCGGCTCTCCCGCCGCCAACGCTCCACGTCATCCCGGGGCCGCGCAGCGGAACCCGGGATGGACGATGGCGGGATTCAATTCGCCGGCTGCGAGACGGCGACGCGGTTGCGGCTCGGGGCCTCGGTGCGCTTGCCGGTCTCCGCCGGCTTCGCCTCGCCGGCCTGGGCGGCGGGCTTGGTTTCGCCAGGCTTGGCTTCGGCCTTCTTCGCCGCCGGGTTGAGCCCGTCGACCTTGGCGCTGGTGGCGGCCGGATGGGCCACCGGGTGCAGGTGAGCGGTCACCTTCTTCGGCAGCGGTGCGGCCGGCGAGATCGCCGCGACCGGCGCGGTGTCGGCCGCCGGCGGGGCGGCCGGGGCAGTCGGAGGGGCCGCCGGAGCACCGCCGAACAGGTTGCCGAGAAGCTTGCGATAGGCCGCCGGATCGCCGTCGGCGCTCGCCACGGTGATCGGCGCCCCCGGGGCGGCAGCCTGCGCGGCCTCGCGGGTCGGGATCGGGGCCGGGTTCGCTGCGGGCGCCGCGAAGGCGAGCGCCGTCGGCTTGACCGCGCCGTGCTTGCCCTTGTCGTGCTTGGGATCGATCTTGGCGAGCAGGACCGGCTTCACCTTCGGCTCGATCGTGATCTCCTCCGGCGCCGCCGCCAGGGCCTCGGGCCGGCTGATGATGCCCATGTTGGGCCGCGGCTGCGCCTGCTCGGCGAAGAGCTGGGTGCTCGGCGCGGTCTCGCGGAAGGACGGGTGCTGGCCGCCATCCAGGTAGACGAGGCGCGTCGCCGCGGTGCCCTTGGCGATCAGCTCGGCCACCTCCTGCTCGTCCTTCTCGCGCTTGGCGACGACGACCGGATCGACCTTCGGGGTGCAGGCGCCCGACGCGGCGTCCTGGCCGCCGAAGACGTAGCGGGTGCCGCAGACACCGACCCGCGGCTCCTCGTGCAGGGCCTCGAAGTAGTCCGAGCCCTCCTTGAGGTTCTTCCAGAAGGCGATGTTGGGGTCGTTGCGGAACTTGGCGAGGTTCTGCGCCGTCATCCGGAACGGGTAGGACTGGAACTGGAACGCCCGCTGCCCGCCGGCGAAGGCCTCGCGGGCGATGGCGTAGATCTCGGCGATCGCCTCGTCGGTCATCGCGAAGCAGCCGGCCGACGAGCAGGTGCCGTGCACCATCAGATAGCTGCCGGTGCGGCCGTTGGCGCGGTCGAAGGCGTTGGGATAGCCGGTGTCGAAGGAGAGGTAATAGGACGAGTTCGGGTTCATCTGGCCCATGGCGATGGGGTAGAACCCCTCGGGCGCCTGGCGGTCGCCCTCCCGCACCTTCGGCCCGAGCTGGCCCGACCAGCGGCAGATCGGGAAGGTCTTGAGCAGCGCGTACTGGCCATCAGGCCCGCGCTTCCAGACCTCCATCTCCGATTCCTTCTTGAAGGCGCGGATCAGGATCGGGTCGCGGGGCGACATGTTCTTCGACGCCATCAGGGCGACGGTCTTCTGGGGGATCGGCTCGCGGGCTCGTGCCGAGCCGGCGGCCGAGAACCCGGCATCCTGGCACGCCCCGAGGGACAACGCCGCGACAAGGCCGCTCGCCGCCAGCACCGGACGCAACGCCATACGCCTCGCCAGACGCACCATGGGAACCCCGCCTTCTCACCCGTCGGACCGCCGGCACCCTGACGCCTCGGCCCGGTCTCCCCAACCCCATAGCTTCGTTAAACTTACCCGCCTCTTACCGCAAGAACGGTTAAGTTTGCGGGGATCGGTTCAACAGGCGCGTCGGCCAAGAAAGCCGATGCACGGCGTCATGGGGTTCACCCGCGAAGACATCCGCCCGGTCTTCGGCGAAACCAAGGCCGGGTTGTGTCTGGCGCATGGGGGTTGTGCGGGGCTGTGGATGATGGGGATGGCAAGGCCTCGGCGAGACCGGAGGACCATCCCTGACGGGCGCGCTCACCGGTATGACGTCGAGGGTGTCACCACGGCCGCGTGGCAAGTCATGGCGCGAGGCGCGCCCTACAGGCTCCGCCCGATCTCCAGGAACTTCTGCGCCCGCCGGTCGCGCAGCGTCTCCGCATCGAGCGCCGAGAGCGGCTCCAGGGCGGCCGCGATCGCCTCGCCGGTGGCCCGGATCGCCGCCTGCCCGTCGCGATGGGCGCCGCCGGTCGGCTCGGCCACGATGCCGTCGATCACGCCGAGGCGCAGCAGGTCCTGGGCGGTGATCTTCATCGCGGTGGCGGCGTCCTGGGCCCGGCCGGCATCGCGCCACAGGATCGAGGCGGCGCCTTCCGGCGAGATCACGCTGTAGATGGAATGCTCCAGCATCAGCACCGTGTTGGCGGTGGCGAGCGCGATGGCGCCGCCCGAGCCTCCCTCCCCGATCACCACCGTGACGTTCGGGGTCGGCAGGCCGAGGCAGGCCTCGGTCGAGCGGGCGATGGCCTCGGCCTGGCCGCGCTCCTCGGCCTCGATGCCCGGATAGGCGCCCGCCGTGTCGACGAAGGTCAGCACCGGCAGGCCGAAGCGGCCGGCGAGCCCCATCAGGCGCACCGCCTTGCGGTAGCCCTCGGGCTTGGCCATGCCGAAATTGTGCCGGATCCGGGCCTCGGTGGTGGCGCCCTTCTCCTGGCCGATGACGCAGACCGGCCGGCCGCGGAACCGGCCGAAGCCGCCGACCACCGCCTCGTCCTCGCCGAAGGCACGGTCGCCGGCCAGCGGCTGGAACTCCTCGATCAGCCCGGCGCAGTAATCGATGAAGTGCGGCCGCTGGGGATGGCGGGCGACCTGGGTCTTCTGCCAGGGCGTGAGGCCGGCATAAAGCTCGACGAGGGCCGCCGCGGCCTTGGCCTCGAGCCGCGTCACGTCCTCGCTGATCGCCACCGCGCCGTCCCGATCGCCGAGGGCCCTCAGCTCCTCGAGCTTCGCCTCGAGCTCGGCGACGGGCTTTTCGAAGTCGAGGTAGGAGCGCATCGGGACCTGTGCTGTGTCGGGCCGGCTTCGCAGGGGGCCTTGAAACAAAAGCCTTGCGGTGATGGGAAAGGCCTGTTCGCCGCGGCGGCCCGGGTCGGGGACCGGGCGGCGCGGAGGCTTGGCGAAGGGGCCGTCCCATGTCAACCCGGTGGCCGGATCCGGTCCCGATCCGAAATCGGTCCGGCTCCGGGCCGCGAGCCTTGCTTTGCGGCAGTGCAGCATCATCTAACGGCCGAGATTCGTGCGCGGGGGCCCCATGGAAGAGCCGGACCGGTCGCAGCGGGACGAGTGCCGGGTGCTGGTGCTGCAGGGCGGCGGGGCGCTCGGGTCCTACCAGGCCGGCATCGCCGAGGCGATGCAGGAGGCCGGCCTGTCGCCCGACTGGGTCGCCGGCATCTCGATCGGAGCGATCAACGCGGCGCTCATCGCCGGCAACCCGCCCGAGCGCCGGGTCGCGCGGCTGCGGGCCTTCTGGGAGACGGTGTCCTCCGCCATCACGGTCTCGCCGTGGTGGCCCGGCGAGCAGGCGCGCGAGGTGTTCAACGCCTGGAGCGCCGCCTTCGGGGCGACGGTGGGGGTGCCGGGCTTCTTCGTCCCACGCGTGCCCCCGGCGGCCCTCTACCCGGCCGGCGCCCCGCAGGCGTTGAGCTACTACGACACCGCCCCCCTGCGGCAGACGCTCCTGAAGCTGATCGACTTCGACCGCATCAACCGGCGCGAGACCCGGCTGAGCGTCGGCGCGGTCAATATCCGCACCGGCAACTTCGTCTACTTCGACAACCACCGCGACCGGATCGGCCCTGAGCACGTCATGGCCTCGGGCGCGCTGCCGCCGGGCTTCCCGCCGGTCGAGATCGACGGCGAGCTCTATTGGGACGGCGGCATCGTCTCGAACACGCCGCTGCAATACGTCCTCGACGAGGAGCGCTTACGCGACCTCGCGGTGTTCCAGGTCGACCTGTTCAGCGCCCGCGGGCCCCTCCCCCGCACCCTGTCGGAGGCCGCCGAGCGCGAGAAGGACATCCGCTTCTCGAGCCGCACCCGGCTGAACACCGACGACCAGATCGAGATCCACAAGGCCAAGACCGCGTTCCGGCGCCTGTTCGACAAGCTGCCGCCGGAGCTGCACCAGGATCCCGACGTCGCCTTCCTGTCGGAGGTCAGCCACCAGAACGCCGTGACGATCCTGCAGCTGATCTACCGGGCGAAGAACTACGAGAGCGACGCCAAGGATTACGAGTTCTCGCGCACGACCATGCTGGAGCACTGGAAGGCCGGGCGCAACGACGTGCGCCGCTCCCTGCGCCATCGCCGCTGGATCGAGCGCTGCCGGCCCGACGAGGGCGTGACGGTGTTCGACCTCACCCGCGACGCGCGGGATTAGCTCATCTCCAACCACGGAGTCCCGCATGACCCGCGACGAGATCCTGAAGGCGCCCTCGATGCCGGCCTTCAGCCCGAGCTACCCGCACGGGCCGTACCGGTTCATCCGGCGCGAATACCTCATCATCACCTACGAGACCGATCCGGAGGCGCTCCGCGCCGCCCTGCCCGAGCCGCTCGAGCCCGCGCCCGGCAACCTCGCCTATTACGAGTGGATGAAGATGCCGGATTCCTCCGGCTTCGGCGATTACGAGGAGAGCGGATCGGCCATCGTCGCGACCTGGAACGGCGAGCCCTGCAACTACTCGGTCCAGATGTATCTCGACGACGAGCCGCCGATCACCGCCGGCCGCGAGATCTGGGGTTTTCCGAAGAAGTACGGCGTGCCCCGGCTCAAGCTGACGAAGGACACGCTGACCGGCACCCTGCACTACGACGAGGAGCGGGTGGCGATGGGCACGATGACCTACAAGCACCACAGCCTGGAGGACCGGCTCGACAGGGTTCGCGACGGGATCGGCCAGCTCAACGTCAACCTGAAGCTGATCCCCGACGTCGATGGCGGCGTGAAGGTGGCGCAGCTCGTCGGCTACCGCCTGCAGGACATCGAGGTCCACGGCGCCTGGGAGGGCGAGGCCCGGCTTCACCTGATCCCGCACGTCAATTGCCGCGTCGCCGACCTGCCGGTGCGCCGCATCGTCGGCGGCCGGCATCAGATCGTCGATTTCACCCTGCCATACGGTCACGTGCTGCACGATTATCTCGCGTGAGAAACCTGGCCTGAGGAGACGATTCATGTCGCTGCAAAACAAGACCGCCCTCGTCACCGGCTCGACGAGCGGCATCGGCCTCGCCATCGCGCGGGCGCTGGCGCAACATGGCGCCAACGTGGTGCTCAACGGCTTCGGCAAGCCGGACGCGATCGAGACGGAGCGGGCCGGCATCGAAACCGATTTCCACGTGCGGGCGCATTACTCGGCCGCCGACATGACCAAGCCCGACGAGATCGCCGCGATGGTGGCGGAGGCCGAGCAGGCGTTCGGCTCGGTCGACATCCTCGTCAACAATGCCGGCATCCAGTACGTCTCGGCGATCGACGAGTTCCCGGTCGAGAAATGGGACCAGATCATCGCGATCAACCTGTCCTCGGCGTTCCACACCATGCGGGCGGCGATCCCCGGCATGAAGGCGAAGGGCTGGGGCCGGATCATCAACACGGCGTCGGCCCATTCCCTCGTCGCCTCGCCGTACAAGTCGGCCTACGTGGCGGCCAAGCACGGCATTGCCGGCCTGACCAAGACCGCGGCGCTTGAACTCGCCACCCACAAGATCACCGTGAACTGCATCTCGCCGGGCTACGTCTGGACTCCGCTGGTCGAGGCGCAGATCCCCGACACCATGAAGGCGCGCGGCCTGACCAAGGAGCAGGTGATCGACGAGGTGCTGCTGAAGGCCCAGCCGACCAAGGAATTCGTCACCGTCGAGCAGGTCGCGGCGATCGCGGCGTTCCTGTGCACGGACGCCGCGAGCCAGATCACCGGCACCAACCTGTCGGTGGATGGCGGCTGGACGGCGCAGTAACGGGGCGCCGCGGGAGGGCGGGATCGTCCGGCCCTCCCGGATTCGTCATGCGACGCGGGCTTCACGCTCTCCACGTCCTGACTTCTTGATATCGTCCCAGTCTCGACTGCGACGTGTCGATCGCAATTTCGTCGATTGCTATTTGACTTGATACTTATTTCATAGGCATCCCAGGCTTTTGCGAAATTGAGCGTTTCTCTTCGCTCTGAATACTCCAATCTTGCAGCCCCACTCCCGACCCGACTGCCGCGAGGAGATTCCGGCCCGCCCCGGGATGACCAAAAGTTGCCGGCAGCCCGAGATTGCGACATGCCGTTGAGTTACCAGCTTTTAATGAAACGGTGAGGCAACTGCCCTCCTGCCTCTGTGTTATTCGAATGTCACCGACGCAGCGATGCCTTCCAAACAAACTGGCATCGATTTCAAGAGGAGGCAAAATCATGTCCTACCGGAAATCCCTGGTTGCTGCCCTCGTTGCTACCACGGTCATCGGCGGCGGCGCCTACGCGGCCGAGCAAGCCGCCAAGCCGATGGTGACCCAGGAGAGCGCGGCGCAACGCGCGGTCGACCAGGATGTCGGCAAGCTGTCGAAGGACGGGGCCCAGGCGTTCCGCGACATGCATCTGGCCCGGATCGCGATCTTCGACGCCGATCCCGCTCAGGCCAAGGCTCTCATCGGCAAGGCCCAGGCCGCTCTGGCGAAGGCGAAGTCGGACGACGCCGTGTTCACCAAGGCGGAGGCCGAGCTGAAGACGCCGGCCCAGATCGCCGCTACCAAGGACAAGGCGGCGGTGGACAAGACGGGCAGCACGCAAGCCGCCCCCAGCGATACCAAGTCGACGGACAAGGTCGCCTGGGTGCCGGTCGATTCCCAGCTGACCCTCGGCGAGGATTTCCTCGCGACGCCCGAGAAGGCCACCGCGGTGAACGAGGCGAACAAGCACCTCGCCAAGGGTGACCAGAAGGGCGCCATCGAGCAGCTGAAGCTCGCCCATGTCGACGTGAACTTCACGATGGCGGTGCTGCCCCTCGACAAGACCACCGCGGACGTGAACCAGGCGGCCACGCTCATCAACCAGGGCAAGTACTACGAGGCGAACGCGGCCCTGAAGACCGCCGAGGACGGGATGCGCTTCGACGTGATCGACGCGATCGGCCTGCCTCAGGCGAGTGCCGCGAAGGCGGCCGCCAAGCCGGCCCCGCACAGCGCGGCGGACAGCAAGGCGGCGAAGTAAGCCGGCTCTGTAAGCGCGTCATCATTGGCCCGGGGCGGCTGTCCCGGGCCTACCGCGTGCGGGGGGAAGCCGTCGTGAGACCAGCGTGGCTGTCGATTCCGGTGACGATCGGGCTGGTCCTGTCCGGCCCCGCCCTCGCGCGGGGTTCGGCCTTCCCGACCTACTCCACCCCCAAGACCTGCGCGCTCGAACGCCGGCCCGGACCGGACGCTTCCGCGGCGAGCTACCGCGGCTGCATCTCCGACGAGCACGCGGCGCGGCGCTCCTTGCGGCGACGCTGGGCGACCTTCCCGGCCTCCGACCGGCAGGAGTGCCGGCAGGAGAGCGACATCGGCGGCACGCCGTCCTACGTCGCCCTGCTCACCTGCCTGCAACTCGCCGACGGCACCCTGCCGACCGAGCCGCCGCCTTTGCCGGCGGCGCGCTGAGACCGGCTCAGCGACGCCCGTGCAGCAGCAGGGCGAGACCGTACCCGGCGGCGCCGGCGAGGAGCAGGGCCAGGAGCGGCGTCTCCTCGACGGCGTGGGTCACCGTGCGGGCCCCATGGCGGGCCGCGTGGCGGCCGCGCTCGTACGCGTCCTCGGCGTAGTCGATGGCGGTGTCGGCGGCCTCGCGCAGGCCGTCGCGCGCCTCGCCGGCCAGGCCCTCGGCCCGCCCCTGCGCCTCGCGGAAACGGCCCTCGACCTGCGAGCGGTGATCGCCCGCGAGATCGCCGAGGGCGGCCTGCGCCTTGCCGCCGAGTTCGCGCGCCGCGCCGGTGATGCGATCGGTGTCGACCATCTGTCTCTCCTTCACCCGATGAGGGCGCGCCGGAAGGGTGCACCACGGGAGGTCAGGTGGGACGCCGCGGCATCGCGGCAATGGCCGCGGGGCACATTCGGCGGGCCGGACCGCATGGCGGGTCGGCGGGATGGCGGGTCAGGCGGGAACGAACCGCCGCAGCATGGCGAGGCCGCAGGACTGGCACGCCTCCTGGAACTTCAGCAGGCGCTCGGCCGGGACGAGGGCGTGGTTCCAGGCGAGCGGATCGTACAGGATCTCGCCCCCGTCATGGATGGCGAGGTCCGGCCGGAGCCGGAAGTCCACGTAGCCCATCTCACGCACGAAATGGCGGATGCGGTGGCTCGGCGCGCCTTGCAGCAGCTCGATGAAGACGATCGGCCGCTCGCGGGCGATGGTGGCCCTGGCGCCCTCCAGGAACGCGTGCTCGTGCCCCTCGATATCGACCTTGATCACGCCGATCGGGCCCGGAATATCGACGCTGTCGAGGGTCGCGACCGTCACCTCCAGGAGGGTGGTGGCGCGGTTGCGCGGCTTGAAATCGGCCTCGAGCGAGGCGCTGGTCTCGATCAGGCCATGGCTCGGATCGGGAATGTGCAGCGTGGCCTTGCCGGAATGGTCGCTGAGCGCCGATTCGTGGACCGCGATCGCGTGCCGGATGTCGTTCGCCGCGATGTTGCGCCGGAGGGCCGCGAGCGCCAGGGGCAGCGGCTCGAAGGCCAGGATCGGCCGGCCCGGAGCGATCACGGCCGCCATCACCGAGTACAATCCGGTATTGGCGCCGACATCGACGAAAGCCCCGTCGATGCGGACGAGGCTCGCCATCATCAGCATCGGCAGCGGCGCCTCGTAGGTGCCCGTCATGATGTCGCGGGCGACCTGGTCGGCGCCGTCGGCCGGATCGAGCTTGAAGGTGCGCCCGGCGAAGGTGACCTCGACGCAGGTCCCGTCGTCATCGGCCAGGTCTTGCGGCGCGGCACCGGCCCGGATGGCCGGGCGGCCGGACAGTCGATTCAGCACATGCTCGAGACCGCGCCGGACCAAAGCGGATGCTCCTTCGCCAAGGAGGGCGCCGAGAACGAGCGCGGCACTGTCGTATCGACGGGCCGTGCGGCTCACCGCATTCGAAAATGTTAATGAATGCGATCGAGATCGGTCCAGTCCGACGTCAGTGCCGGCGGGACAGCCGGATGCGGGAGCCCCTCCCCCGATCGGATGAGGGGAGCCCGCATCCGGGGGAACGGTCCTCGTTCGGATCCGGCCCGGCGACGACGTCGGCGCGCGGGCCGGGCCGCTGCTCAGTCGCGGTCGAGGATCTCCTTCGTGGCGACCGTGGTGTCGTCCTTCAGGCGGTAGACCAGCGGCACGCCGGTATGGAGCTCGAGGCCGGGGATCGTCTCGGTGGTGAGGCCGTCGAGCACCATCACCAGGGCGCGCAGCGAGTTGCCGTGGGCGGCGACCAGCACGCGCTCGCCCCGCATCACGCGCGGCAGGATCTCCCGCATCGTATAGGGCAGCACCCGGGCCACGGTGTCCTTCAGGCTCTCGCCGCCGGGCGGGGGCACGTCGTAGGAGCGGCGCCAGACATGGACCTGCTCCTCGCCCCACTTGGCGCGGGCATCGTCCTTGTTGAGGCCCGACAGGTCGCCGTAATCGCGCTCGTTGAGGGCGGCGTCGGCGATGGTCGGCAGGTCGGACTGGCCGAGCTCCTCCAGGATCAGCGCGCAGGTGCGCTGGGCCCGGGTGAGCGCGGAGGTGAAGGCGACGTCGAACCGCACGCCCTTCGCCTTGAGCCGCCGCCCGGCCGCCCGCGCCTCCTCGACGCCGAGATCGGTCAGGCCCGGGTCCTTCCAGCCCGTGAACAGGTTCTGCAGGTTCCACTCGCTCTGGCCGTGGCGCGCGAGGACGAGAAGACGCTCCATGATGCGTGTCGCTCCGTTGTCAAAGGAAAGAGGTGGGAAGCCGAGGGATCAGAGGCCGAGCACGTCGTCCATGCCGTAGAAGCCCGGCTCGCGGGGCTGTGCCCAGAGGGCGGCCTTGACGGCACCGGCGGCGAACAGGCCGCGGTCACTGGCGCGATGCGTGAGTTCGATGCGCTCGCCGGCCCCGGCGAAGATCACGCTGTGCTCGCCGACCACGCTGCCGCCGCGCAGGGTGGCAAAGCCGATGGTGCCGGGCTCGCGCGGGCCGGTCTGGCCGTCGCGCACCGCCACCTTGCGCTGCTCGAGCGCCACGCCCCGGCCTTCCGCCGCCGCCTCGCCGAGCAGCAGCGCGGTGCCGGACGGCGCATCGACCTTGTGGCGGTGGTGCATCTCCAGGATCTCGATGTCGAACTCGTCGCCCAGCGTCGCCGCGACCTTGCGCACGAGGCCGGCCAGCAGGTTGACGCCGAGCGACATGTTGCCGGACTGCACGATGCGGGCGTGGAAGGCGGCGGCCTTCAGCTTGGTCAGATCGTCCGGCGACAGGCCGGTGGTGCCGACGACGTGGACGATGCGGGCCTGGGCGGCGAGCTCGGCGTAGAACACGGTGGCGGCCGGCGCCGTGAAATCGAGGACGCCGTCCGCCTCGGCGAAGGCCGGCAGCGGATCGTCGGTGACCGGGACGCCGAGCGGCGCGAGCCCGGCGAGCATGCCCGCATCCTGGCCCACGACCGGCGAGCCCTCGCGCTCGATCGCGCCCGAGAGCGTGCAGCCCTCGGTCCCGGCCACGGCCTGGATCAGCATCCGCCCCATGCGCCCGGAGGCGCCGACGACGACGAGACGCATGGCAGATTGGCTCCCCAAACCAGCGGCTCCCGACCGCCCATCCGGCGGGTCCTACAGGGGTGGGCGGGTGCTGCCAAGGCGGGACGGGAAAAGGCGGTCCGGGACGGACCGGGCGGGGATAGGCGCCGGGCCCGCGACGCGCCATCTTCTCCCGCAGTGCAGCATCGCGCCGGAGATCCCATGGCCTTTCGGTTCGTTCCAGGGCGCGGCACTCGCCGGGCCGCCAGCGGCGCCGTCCGGATCCTGCGCGCCACCGCCAAGGCGAACGCCGCCGCCGCCCGCCGGACCGGCGCCCTGATGCGGCAGGGCGCGGCCGCGCTGAAGGCCGAGGCGCCGGCGCACCGGCTGCCCGGCCGCTTCGTCGAGGTCGACGGCGTGCGCCTCCACTACATCGCCCGCGGCCGGGGCCGGCCGGTGGTGCTGATCCACGGCAACGGCACGATGGCGGAGGATTTCGTCATCTGCGGCCTGGTGGAGCAGCTGGCCAAGCATTACCGCGTCGTCGCGGTCGACCGGCCCGGCTTCGGCCATACCGAGCGGCCGCGGCACCGGGTCTGGACCGCGGCCGCCCAGGCGCGGCTGATCCGGCACGCGCTCGCGGCGCTGAACGTCGAGCGGCCGGTGGTGATCGGGCATTCCTGGGGCACCATCGTGGCGCTGGCGCTGGCGATCCAGGACGACATCGACCTGCGCGGCCTGGTGCTGCTCTCCGGCTACTACTATCCGGGGCGGCGGACCGACGTGGCGCTGATCGCGCCGCTCGCCGTGCCCGGCCTCGGCGACGCCGCCCGCGCCCTGGTGCCGGGGGCCATCGGGCAGATGCTGGCGCCGCAGGTCTTCCGCCACGTGTTCAATCCGCAACCGGTGCCGGCGCGGTTCACCGCGCGGTTTCCGGTCGCGCTGTCGCTCTCGGCGACGCAAGCCCGGGCGAGCGCCGAGGACACCGCGGGCATGAACGCGGCGGTCGCCCTGATGCAGGCGCGCTACGCGTCCCTGCGCCTGCCGGTGGCGATCCTGTCGGGCGACGCCGACGCCGTCGTGGATCCGACCGAGCAATCCTGCCGCCTGCACCGGGAGGTCGCGGGCAGCACCCTGACCCTGCTGCCGGGGCAGGGCCACATGATCCACTACTCGGCCAAGGCCCGGATCCTGCGGGCGGTCGAGGCGCAGATGGCGCTTACGGGACGGACCCTGGCCTGGCGCTCGCAATGAGCGGGCCGAGCACGTCGGTGACGCCGGTGAGGGTGATCTGGGTGCCGACGCAGAGCAGCAGGAAGGCGGCGAGCCGACCGAGCACCCGGGCCCGGGCATGGCCGAGCCGCGCCACCAGCCGGTCGGCCGACGCGTAGGCGAGCAGGATCAGCACCGCGATGGCCAGGGAGGCCGCCGAAGCCCCGGCGAGGTAGGCGAGCCGGTCGGCGCCGGCATCCGGCCGGCCGGCGCCGAGCGCGATCGCCACCGCGATGGTGCCGGGCCCGGTGGTGAAGGGCAGCGTCAGCGGGAAGAACGCGATCTCGGCGAGCGCGGCCGGCTCCGGATCGTCCTCGCTGCCCTGCACCGGCTCGGCCTGCGCGGTCTTGCGCGCCTCGCGCTGCTCGGGCGCCGAGAGCAGGGTCCAGGCCTGCGCCGCCACCACGAGGCCGCCGGCGATACGCAGGGCCGAGAGCGAGATGCCGAAGAAGCTCAGCACCCAGGCGCCGGCCCAGAGCGAGACCAGCATCACGGCGGCGGCGTAGGCGCCGATGCGGCGGGCAAGCCAGGTGCGCTCGGCATGGGTCCGGCCGGCGGTGACCTGCGCGAAGATCAGCGCCGAGCCCGGCGGGTTGACGATCGAGAACAGCGCCGAGAAGGCGAGGAGGAAGCTCTGCAACGCGGCATCCGCGCCCGGGAAGGGCATCGTCTACGCGCCTCCCGGCACGGGGGCCGGCACCGGCACCGGCGCCAGCACCCGGGCGCGCAGCCGCGCCTTCTTGCGGGCCTGGACGGCGACGACCGGGCGGTGGAGCTGCTTGGTCGCCTCGACCACGTGCAGCCCGGCGAAGGGCAGCGACAGGCCGGTGCCGACCCGCTCCCAGGCGCTCGCGGTGCGCAGGGTCAACCAGCCCTCCACCGGGGGCACGTACAGGGTCTCGGCCCAGTCCTCGGGGGCAAACAGCGTCTCGCGCATCAGCCGGCCGAGCTGCGAGCGGCTGTAGGGCTGGCCGTGGCCGAAGGGCGTGGCGTCGCGACGCGCCCACAGGCCGCGGCGGTTCGGCACCGCCATGATCAGCCGGCCGCCGGGGGTCAGCACCCGCCAGACCTCCTGCATCAGCTCGGCCGGGCTCTCCACCGCCTCGATGGCGTGGATCAGCAGCACCCGGTCGAGGGCCGAATCGGGCAGCGGCATCATGGTGGGATCGACGAGGCAGGAGGCCGAGCGGCCGGAACCCGGCCAGTTCGTCACCCCCTGCGTCGCCGGCATGAAGGCGAGCGTCCGCTCGGCGGCGTGCCGCACCGGGCCGAGATACGGCACCGCGTAGCCGAGCCCCATGACCCGCAGACCCGAGACCGAGCCGAGCATGCGGTGGACCGTGCGGCCGACCAGCCGCTGCGCCACCGCCCCGAGGGGGCTGGCATAGAAGGCGCGCAGGTCGGTGACGTCGAGGCTCATCGGTTCTCGGGACGTGCGGCGCGACGCGCCGTCGGGGTGATCAATGGGGAGTGGCGCGAAGCGCGGCAAGGCGTCAACCCGCTCGCCGCCCGAGCGCTCCCCGCTATTCCCGGCGCGGAAGTCTCGCGCCGGGGCGGCGACGCCCTATCTCCGCTCGCGTGAGCCTGTTCGAGGAAGCGCCGCCATGCCCGAGATCCGTCCGGAGATCCGCACCTTCCCGTGCCGGAGCGACAATATCGGCGTGCTGATGCGCGACCCCGCCACCGGCGCCTGCGCGGCGATCGACGTGCCGGAGGCCGCCGCCGTGCTGCGCGCCCTCGACGAGACCGGCTGGCGCCTCACCGACATCCTGGTCACCCACCGCCACGGCGACCACATCGAGGGTATCCCGGAGGTCAAGGCGCGGACGAAAGCCCGGGTGACCGCGCCGGCGCGGGCCGGCAGCGCCGTGCCACAGGTCGACGCGACGGTGCGCGAGGGCGACGTGGTGACGGTGGGCTCCCTCGCCGCCGCCGTCTGGGAGACCCCCGGCCATTGCGACGACCACGTCACCTACTGGTTCGAGGAAGCGGGACTGGCGTTTGCCGGCGACACCCTGTTCACCCTCGGCTGCGGCCGGGTGCTCGAGGGCCCGCCCGAGGTGCTGTGGCGCTCGCTGTCGCGCTTCTCGGCGCTGCCCGACGAGACCGTGATCTATTCCGGCCACGACTACGTGCTGTCGAATGCCCGCTTCGGGCTCGCCGCCGAGCCCGGCAACCAGAACCTCAAGGACCGGGCGGCCCTAGCCGAGCGCGCCAAGGCGGAGGGGCGCTTCCTGGTGCCGACCACCCTCGGCGAGGAGCGCGCCACCAACCCGTTCCTGCGCGCGACCGAGCCGGCGCTCGCCCGGGCGGTCGGGATGGAGCCCGGCTCCGACCCGGCGGCGGTGTTCACGGCGCTCCGCGAGTGGAAGAACCGGTTCTGAGACGATGCACAGCCTGTCTGCCGCCGAGGTCGTGCGCCTGCTCGACCTCAAGCCCCACCCCGAGGGCGGGCATTACCGCGAGACCTTCCGGGATCCGCGCGAGATCGACGGACGCCCGGCCTCGACCGCGATCTACTACCTCCTCGACATCGGCGAGACCTCGGAATGGCACCGGGTCGACGCCACGGAAGTCTGGCTGTGGCATGCTGGAGCGCCGATGGTGATCACCACGAGCCCCAACGGCCACGACGCCGAGGCGCGCCATCTCGGCCCCGACCTCGCCCGGGGCCACCGGCCGCAGATCGTGGTGCCGGCCGGGCACTGGCAGACCGCCACCAGCCTCGGCGCCTGGACCCTGGTGAGCTGCACCGTGGCGCCGGGCTTCCGGTTCGAGGGGTTCGAAATGGCGCCGCCGGACTGGCGGCCGGTGCCGCGGGGGTAGGCTGCGCCGAGCCAGCGTGACATTGGCCGATTCGGCGTCTTCTCTGGCCGAGCGTGCAACGCCGGCCCTACGCCGATCTGGCATGTGGGACCGTCGCTTCAGGAAGGATCCCCCATGCGTCGCGATGTCGACTTCCAATCCGAAGGCCGGACCTTGCGTGGCTGGCTCTACGGACCGGGTGGCGGTCCGCCGAGCGCGCCCTGCATCGTGATGGCGCACGGCCTGTCGGGGGTGAAGGAGCAGTACCTCGACCGTTATGCAGAGGTGTTCGCCGCTGCCGGCCTCGGTGTGCTGGTGTATGATCACGCCAATTTCGGCGCCAGCGACGGCTGGCCGCGCCAGGAGGCGGACCCCGTCCTCCAAAGGCGTGGCTATCGCGATGCGATCAGCTTCGCCCAGTCGGTATCCTGGATCGATCCCGCCCGCATCGGCCTGTGGGGGACGAGCTACAGCGGAGGCCATGTGCTGGAGGTCGCCGCCCTCGATCGGCGTGTCCGCTGCGTCGTGAGCCAGGTTCCGACGATCAGCGGCTACCGGTCGGCCTTGCGGCGAACGCGCGCCGATCTCGTGCCGGCCCTGCTCGCCCGCTTCGACGCCGACCGTGCCGCGCGCTTCCGTGGTGAAGAGCCCGCGATCCTCCCTGCCGTTTCCGACGATCCGAACGAGGGATGCGCGATGGGCGGCAGCGACGCCTACACCTTCTTCACCCAGACCCAGGATTTCGCCCCGGCTTGGCGCAACGCGCTGACCCTCCGCAGTGCCGAGCTGGCGCGCGAGAACGAGCCTGGGATCCATATCGCGCGCATCAGCCCCACCCCGCTCCTGATGATCGTCGCCGACCAGGATCGGTTGACGGCCACCGACCTCTGCCTGGAGGCGTATCAGCAGGCGCTGCCGCCCAAGCACTTGGTGATGATCGCCGGAGGCCACTTCGATCCCTATGTCCGGCTCTTCGAGGAAACGAGCACCGCCGCCCGCGACTGGTTCCGTGCCCACCTCGTCGGTGGCGGTGCGTAGCGAGGTGGGGCCGGCCTGTCTCCAGGCCATTGCACGCGATTACCCGGATGGCGCCGTCGTCGGTGAGCATTGCCATATCGACGGGCAGTCCATCCATGCTACGGCAGGGGTCATGGAAATCCAGGCTGCCCGGCGTCTGTGGCTGGTTCCGCCACAGCGCGGTCTCTGGGTCCCTCCACGATTGGCTCATGCGCTCCGGGCACGGGGCGGCGTGTCGCTCCGAACGCTCTACGTCGCACCGGATCGCGCCAAACGGCTCCTCGGCGATACGCCCTGCGGCTTTGCGGTGCCGCTTCTGGTGCGGGAGTTGATCCTGCGCATGCTCGACCCATGCGTGGCAGGCGATCGGGACCGCAACGGCCGCCTCGCCGCCGTGCTGGTCGACGAACTCGCCGATCTCCACCCGGACGGGATCTCCCTCTCGATGCCGTCCGACCCTCGCCTGGCGCGCGTCTGCGCCAGCATCCTGGCACAGCCCGGCGAAGAGCGTCGGATCGACGATTTCGCTCGACAGGCCGGCGCGTCGGTCCGGACACTGGGGCGCCTCGCTCTCCACGAGCTCGGCTGCCCCCTCTCGGCGTGGCGTCAGCAGGCCCGGGTTCTGTCGGCGGTCCCAAGGCTGATCGCCGGGGAGCCCGTGACGCGAGTTGCCCAATCCCTGGGCTATGAGACCAATGGTGCTTTTGCTGCGATATTCAAACGGCTGATAGGGGTATCACCACGCGAATATCATAAATCTTGCTGATGATTGGACTGCTTGTCGACCGCAGAGACGGCCGCCACACGGTACACGACACTGGCGAATACGATGCCGACGAGCCACCGTTCCGTCGCAAGCCCCCTGTCTCGGACGACTGAAGCCTCAGCAGATTCGGGAAAGGGGGATGGCTCGCACTGGATCGCGCGCATGCTGGCACCCCGTCTGACAGTGTCGTGTACCATGCAGCAACCGAATCTGCCCTGGTCCCATCGACGGGAATCGAACCGGCAGGCCCCGAGGCCGGTCGTGACGATCCGCCAAGCCCCTTGACGGCCGATCGTTTCCCCGGGCCCCTCAAATCGGTCGCGAGCATGCCACCGGATGGCCGTGTCGACCGGGGCTGCCACCGAGGCTCGCTACTCCTCCGCCACGGCCTCCCGGCTCCCCCCTGCCCGCGTCGCCACCAGCGCCCCCGCCACGATGAGCCCGCAGGCCAGGGCCAGCGACCACGTCGCCGGCGCGTAGCCGGCGGCCACGAGGATCAAGGTCGAGAGCACCGGGGCGGCGTAGGAACCGACGCCGAGGAGGCGGATGTCGCCGCGCTTGACGCCGATGTCCCAGAGATAGAACGCCGCCCCGACTGGCCCGAGGCCGAGCGCCGCGACCGCGGCCCATTGCGACACCCCCTGAGGCCATACCGTCCGCTCGACGATCAGATGGCAGACGAGGCTCAGCGCCGCGGTGGCGAGGCAGAAGCCCGCCACCGCATCGGTCGGTACCGCGCCGACCCGGCGCGACAGCACCGAGTAGCCCGACCACAGGAAGGCGCAGGCCGCCGCCGCGGCGTAGCCCGGCAGGGATGCGGCCTCGAAATGGAGCGAGCCGCGGCCGAGGAACAGCGCGACGACGCCGGCCAGGCCCAGGAGCGCCCCCGCGAGATGGGCCGCGCGCAGCCCCCCTTCCCCCGGCAGCAGGGCCGAGAACAGCACGATCAGCAGCGGCCAGAGGTAGCTGATCAGCCCGGCCTCCGCCGGCGGCGCGAGGCGCAGGGCGGCGAAGTAGAGCGCGTGATAGCCGAACAGCCCGACGATCCCGAGGGCCCAGACCGCGGGCGGCTGGCGCAGGGCGGCGAGCCCGGAGGGCCGGACGACCCAGCTGGCGCAGCCGAGGAGCCCGCCGACCAGGAAGGTCATGGCGGAGAGCTGGAACGGCGGCACCGCGCCGGAGGCGGCGGTGAACAGGGCGAGCAGCGACCAGAGCAGGATGGCGCCGGAGCCGATCAGGGTGGCGTTGCGGGTCGTCATGACGCGGTCGCTCGCGGGCAAGCCCCACCTTACCACGGGTGAGCTGCCGGCCCAGCGGGAATTCGGGTAGGAGGCGGGTCCCTCGCGGAAGAAGGATCCGTCCCCTGATCGAACTCGCCCCCGGCCTGCTCCATCATCCGGGCTACCTCGATGCCGGGGCGCAAGGCGCGCTTGCCGCCGGTCTCGCCGCCATCCTGCGGGAGGCGCCGCCCTTCACCCCGACGATGCCGCGCACCGGCAAGCCGTTCTCGGTCCGGATGACGAATTGCGGCCCCCTCGGCTGGGTCTCCGACCGGGCCGGCTACCGCTACCAGGCGACGCATCCGGAAACCGGGCGGCCCTGGCCGGCGATGCCCGACGCGGTCACGCGGGCCTGGGCCGACCTCGCCTCCTGCCCGGCGGAGCCCGAGGCCTGCCTCGTCAACCTCTACGCGCCCGGCACCCGGATGGGGCTGCACCAGGACCGGGACGAGGATGAGTTCGCCGCCCCCGTCCTGTCCCTGTCGCTCGGGGCGACCGCCCTGTTCCGCTACGGCGGCCTCACGCGCGGCGCCCCGACCCGCTCGGTGCGGCTGGACTCCGGCGACGCCCTGGTGATGGCGGGGCCCTCGCGCCTGATCTTCCACGGCGTCGACCGCATCCTGAGCCCCGACCTCCTCGCCCCCATGCCGGCCCTGCCCGAGGCGGTGCCGGCGGGCGGGCGCCTCAACCTGACCTTGCGGCGCGTCTCGGCGATCCGCCGCGCTTGACAGACCGGCGCGCACGGCCGACGCATCCGCACCATGCCTGCGCCGCCCGATCCCGGACGGCGTCTCCTCTTCGAGCCGAGACGAGTCTGATGTCGACGAGTCCCCTGTCGCTGCGCACCATCGCACTCCTCTCCTGCCTGGTCGGCCTGCCGGCCGGGGCGCTGGCGGCCGATCCGGTCTATCCGCCGGGCTCCCGGTTCGGGTTCGAGCCGGCCAAGGAGATGGTGGTGTCGCGCCGCTTCACCGGCTTCGAGCGGACGGGCGGCGGCGCCACGGTCTCGGTGGTCGAGCTGCCGGCCCAGGCCTACAAGGACCTCACCACCAACTTCACCGACGAGAACCTGAAGAGCCAGGGCCTGGTGGTGAAGACCCGCGAGACGCTCAAGCTCGCCGACGGGCGCGAGGGCCTGCTGTTCACCGGCGAGCAGCCGATCGAGCAGCCCCCGGGTGCCCCGGCCCTGCACAAATGGGTCTTCCTCATCTCCGATCCGACCGTGACCGGGATCGTCATCGGCCAGACCCTGCCCGGGGCCGAGAGCGACGACGCGATGCGCAGCATGCTGACCAGCGTGCGGGTGCGCCCGGCGCTCACCCTCGACCAGCAGGTCGCGGCCCTGCCCTTCCGGGTCACCGACACCGAGGGCTTCCGCCCGGTGCGGGTGCTGGGCGGCAACTCGGTGCTCTATACCGACGGGCCCAAGGACCAGATGATGAATCTCGAGCAGCCGATCCTGGTGCTCGCCGAGGCGGTGCAGCCGGCTCCGGCGGCCGAGCAGCGCGACGCCTTCGCCAAGGCCGCCCTCTACTCGAACCAGACGATGAAGGACTTCGCGATCGAGCGGTCGCAGAGCTTCCGCCAGAACGGCGCCGACTGGCACGAGATCGTCGCGCGGGCGGTCGACGTGCCGTCGGGCACGCCGGTGGTGGTGTCGCAGACCATCCGCTTCCAGCCCGACGGCTATTTCCGCGCCGTCGGCGTGGTGCGCGCCCAGGACCGCGACGCGACGCTGCCGCGCTTCCGCAAGGTGGTGGACGCGATCGGGTTCTGAGCCGTCCCCGGCGCCATGCCGCGGCGGTGAGATCCCCCGGTCTCCCGGCGCCGCGCAGCGGCAGCCGGGATGACGCCGCGGGACGTCGTCAGGAGCAAGCACGTCCCGTGGCCGCGCCAAGCCGCGCCCGGGAGCGGCCGGCCCCCGTGAGCGGCACTTCGACGATCTATTCCGGCTTCAACCCCGACCGGGCCTCGAGCTCCTGCAGGGTCCGGCGCGCCACGCTGGCGCCGGGCAGACGGCGCTCGCGCTCGAAGCGGGCCAGCGCCGCGCGGGTACTCGGGCCGGCGACGCCGTCGACGGCGAGGGGGCCGTAGCCGAGCTTGACCAGGGCGCGCTGCGCATAGGCGATCGACTTGTCGGGCTTGATCCCGGCGGCCGGCGCCGCGGCATGGAGAGCGGTGGCCTTCGGCTCCGCAGCCTTCTCCCCGGCCTTCTCGGCGGTCTTCGCCTCCCGGACCGGAGCAGGGGGATGGGAAGCGGGCGCCGCCTCCCGGGTCGGCGCCGGCCGCGACGCCGCGGCCTTGGCGGGCCCCGGTTTCGCGCCGACCGAGGCGGTGCCGTGGTCGTCGCCGCGGATCAGCGCGCCGATGCCGTCCGACGCCGCCGCCCGCGGCGCGTCGGGTTTCGCGGCGCGCGGCGCCTCGGCGCGGACACCCGGCTGAGGGGTGGAATCGGCGGCCGCGAGCGACGCATCCTTGCCGGGCGGGGCCTTGCCTTGCGGCACCTTGGCGAAGAGCGGCGCCGGATGGCGGCCGGTCTGGAAGCTCAGGGCATTGGCCGCCACCGCGGCCACCGCCCCGAGGGCGAGAAGGCCGCCGACGATCCCGGCCGGGTGGCGCATCACCCGGTCGGCCCGGACCCGCAGGCGCGCGAGCGGCCCGGCCGGCCCGGGCCGCGCGGCGACCCGGGGCGCGCGCGGGGCCGCCCGCGGACGTGGCGCCGGCCGCGCCCCGGCGGTCAGCGCCACGTCGGGATCGTGCCCGGGCTGCTCCCTGGAATCTTGCCTCGGATCTTGCCTCGGATCTTGCCTCGGATCTTGCCTCGGATCTTGCCGGCGGGCCGACGCACCGTCGCGTCGGCGGCCCGCGGCCTCGTCGGGTTTCCGGGCCGGCGCCTCGGACATCGCGTCTCCTTCCGGGTTCGAGCGGCTCGCTGTCGATCGATCGTCCTTGGAGCGGACCAGGGAGGGGTGGGCCACGCGTCAGCCGGTCAGCCGCAGGGTGGAGGGCATCTCGGCGAAGGATCCCGCGGAGCGGCCCGGGAGCGCCCCGGCCAGGGCACCGGTGCGGATCGGCACCGGGGTGCCGGGCGCGGCCCGGACGCCGCGGCAATCGAGCGGCAGGGTCACCACCACCCGGGTGCCGCAGGACGGGCTGCTCTCGACCGCGAGCTCGCCGTGATGCAGCCCCACGAGGCCGCGCACCACCGAGAGGCCGAGGCCGGTGCCCTCGTGCGGGCGGCCATAGGCAGCACCGGCGCCGAGGCCGGCCTGGAAGAACGGGTCGCCGAGGCGCGGCAGGTCGGCCTCGGCGATGCCGATGCCGGTATCGACCACCGCCATCTCGACCCGGTCGAAGACCCGGCGCACCGAGAGCGTCACGTCGCCGCCGGCGGGCGTGAACTTCACGGCGTTCGACAGGAGGTTGATCAGCATCTGCCGGCAGGCGCGCGGGTCGGCGGTGACCTCCGGGAGGTCGGGAGCGACCTCGCGCCGCAGGCGCACCCCGCCCTGGTCGGCGCGGATCTGCATCAGGTCGCAGACGCCGCGGGCGAGGCCGGCGAGGTCGAACGGCTCGGGCACGTAGTCGAAGTTGCCGCTCTGGATCCGCGACATGTCGAGGAGCCCGTTGACCACCTCCAGCAGGTGCCGGCCGGACGAGTGGATGATGCCGGCATATTCCCGCCGCCGCTCGGGGCCGAGGGCCAGGGTGGTTTCGGCCTCCAGCATCTCCGAGAAGCCGATGATGGCGTTGAGCGGCGTGCGCAGCTCGTGGCTCACGGTGGCGAGGAAGCGGCTCTTCACCTCGTCGGCGCGCTCCGCCGCCGCCCGGGCCTGGTCGAGCTCCTCGGCCCGGCGCCGGTGCTCCGACACGTCGCGGGTGACCGCCACCACGGCGGCCTCGCCGGCCAGGGCCGGCACCGCCGCACCCGGAACCCGGTGGGCCCGCATCTCGGCCCAGATCACCCGACCGGCCTCGCCCGTCTCGCCGGCGGCGTGAAGGCGGAACTGCACGGTCACCGGCTGGGCCTGGCCCGCGGCGGCGCTGAGCGCGGTCAGGAAGGCCGGGCGGTCGGAGACGTGGACGCGGTTGAACAGGCCGCGGCCCTCCAGCGCGTCCGGGCTCGTCCCGGCGAAGGAGCGCGCGGCAGGGCTCGCCTGCAGCACGCTGCCGTTGCGGTCGTGCCAGGTGACGAGATCGTCGATGGCCTCCAGCAGCAGGGCGTCGCGGACCGAGGCGGCATTCAGCCGGTCGCTCCAGCGGCCCTCGCGCCGGCGGTGCTCGAGGGAGAGCGCGAGCACGTGGCAGATCGCCGTGATGGCGAAGACCGGCATCGCCAGGGCAGCGGGCCAGGCGAAGAAGCCGAAGCCCGCGGCGGGCTCGATCAGCGCCACCGCCATCGCGCCCAGCATCGCGAAGACCGCCGCCACCAGGGCGGCCCGGTGCGAGCCGGCGAGCAGCGCCTCGACCGGGATCATCACCAGCCAGATGCTCGCCGCCGAGGTCGGCCCGCCGGTCAGGCTCGCCAGGCAGACGACCAGCCCGGTGAGGGAGGCCGAGGACAGGCCGTGGGCGAAGGTGAGGTTGCCGGTCCGCGCCAGCAGCAGGGCGGCCAGGACGGGGAGCACCAGGCAGGCCGCCGCCGCCGCCTCGACCAGCGTCGGAACGCCGCGCCAGAGGAGATAGGGCGGCAGCATCGCCATCAGCACGGCGCCGGTGGCGAGTCGGGAGATCAGGAACCGCTCGTGGCGGCCCCGCTCCGCCGGGTCGCCGGCGACGGAATCGTGGACGAGACCCGCCAGACGGGCATCGATCAGGGACGCAAAGGCACTGTTGATACGCACACCGCCACGCCAGCGCGGGAGACCTCGCGGCCCCGGCGCCCCTACACTGCGAACTCCCAAAACCCTCGCAGAGGCGGCTTAAACGAACGTTAGAGCGCGGGGCGCCAGGGGACGCTGTCCCCTGAACTGTCCCCGGCCGCCTCAACCAGTCATCGCCTCGGCCTCGTAGCCGGCCCGGCCGAGGGCCTGGGCCACGTCGAGCGCCTGGGCGTCGGTGACGACGGCGACCCGGCCGCTGCCGAGGTCCGCCTCCACCTGCGCCGCCGGGTCGAGGCGCTGGATCGCCCTCGTCACCGCCGCGACGCAGCCCTGGCAGGTCATGCCCTCGACCTTCATCAGGAGTTCCATCCGCTCGCCGGCCCGGTCCGTCATCGCCTCGCTCCGTCTCCGCTGCGGCGCACCAGGGCCGCGCAAGCCATCTCGGGTAGAGCGCTCCTCTGGACAAGGGCCCCGCGAAATCCGTGGGCAGTCCGTGGCGGCGTCTTGCGGGTATTCGGCACCTCGGCGACAACCGTGGTGAGGCCGGTGTTCGCGGAACCCGGCATGTCCTCGACGCGTAAGAGGAATCGCCATGGCCCTCGTGACCGGCCGGCGCGCCGGCGGGTCGTCGGCGTCCCGGATCGCCCTCAGCCTCTCGTGCCTCCTGGCGGGCGGGCTCTGCCTCGCCGTCGCCTTCCTCGGCGCGCCCATCCTCGGGGCGTTGGCCGGGACGGCCCTCGCCGCGGCGGCGCTCGGCGGCGTCGCGACACTGCTCGCCCTGCGCCGCGCCCGCCGCCTCGCCGATCAGGTCGAGAAGCTGTCGGGCGAGGTCGACCTCCTGTCCCGCCGCCTCCTGACCCTCGAGCAGCGGGAGGCGCCGGCGGTGCCGAACGCGGTCCTCGAGGGCGGATTGTCCGAGGTCACAGCCGAGATCGGCCTCCTCGGCGGCATCGTGCGCGAGCTGGCCATGGCGGTGGCGACACAGGACGAGGACCTGACCCGCCTGAAGGCTGGAGCCGCGGCCCCCGCGACGGTGGCCCAGCCGCCGCCCGCCCCGTCTCCGGCGGCAAGACCCCACCAGCCCCACCCCCAGCCGGTCCAAGACCTCTCCCGTGACGTCCATCACGACGTCCATCGTCACCCCGCCCACAGCCACGCCATGCCTGCGGCGCCGGTGCACCCCGCCGCGATGCCGTTCCCGTCGGTTCAGGCCTCGCCCGCGCCCCGGCTTTACGGCGACGCGCCGGCCGAGGGCGTGCCGGCCTATGCCCGGGCCGCCCCGGCGCCCGGCGCCGCGTCCCGGTTCGAGCCGGACCGGGTGCCGCCGTCCTCCGCGCCCGCGCCGGCGCCCTGGGCCGCCGACCCGATCCTGCCGCGGGAGGCCGTTCCGGCGCCGCGCCGGCCCTTCGTGCCCGAGCCGGCCGCCGAACCTCGCCCGGAGGCCGAGATCCTGGCGGCCCTCACCCAGGGTCTCGAGGTCCACCTGCAGCCGATCGTCAGCCTGCCGCAGCGCAAGGTGGCGTTCTACGAGGCCCTGGCGCGCCTGCGCGTCGGCGAGACCGTGCTGGCGCCCGACGAGTTCCTGCGGGTGCTGGAGCGGCACGGGCGCACCACCGAGCTCGACCGGCTGATGCTCGCCCGCGTGACGGCGATCGGGCAGCATCTCGCGAGCCGCGGCAGCGAGACGCCGGTGGCCTACGCCCTGTCGCCGGGCTCGCTGTTCGAGCCGGGCTTCCTCCGGGCGGTCGGCCGCCTCGTCGACCTGCATCCGGAGCTGGCCGGCCGGCTGATCCTGGCCCTGCCGCAGCGCAGCTGGCGCAATCTCGACGCCGAGCAGGCGACCGCGCTCAACGCCCTGCGGGAACGGATCGGGCTTGCCGTCGACCGGGTCTCGGAGCCGCGCCTCGATGCCGCGGCCCTGGCCGCCCGCGGAGCGAGCTACGCCAAGGTGCATCTCGAGACCCTTCTCGGCGAGCACGGCCCGGCGATCGCCACCACCCTGGCCCGGGCCGGGATCCGGCTGGTGGCCGAGGGGGTCGAGCGCGAGGCCGACGTGCCGGACCTGATCGATCTCGACCTGCCGCTGGCGCAGGGCGGGGTGTTCTCGCCCCCGCGGGTCGTGCGGCCCGAGGTGCTGTCGCCCCCGGCCCCGCCGGCGCCCGAGCCCAATCCGGACCCCTCGCCTCCCGCCGACGAGCCGCCGCCGGTGCGCCGGGCCTTCCGGGACGTGCTGCGCCGGGCCGTATGAGGCGCGACGGTCCAGGACCCGGCAGGTGACGAAGCGGTAGCGGCGCGGGCCGCGTGCCCTTACTCTCGCGGGACCTCGCAGCAGAAAGGCCCCCGATGTCGGACTCCATCGCCCGCCGGATCGCGCAAGGCGCCGGCCGCGAGCCCGCCGACCTGGTGATCCGCGGCGCCCGTCTCCTCGACCTCGTCACCGGCGAGCTGGTCGAGACCGACATCGCCCTCTGCGGCGACACGGTGGTGGGCACCTATGGCACCTATGACGGGGCGCGGGTGATCGAGGCGGCCGGGCGCATCGCGGTGCCGGGCTTCATCGACACCCACCTGCACGTCGAATCCTCCCTGATCACCCCGCACGAATTCGACCGCTGCGTGCTGCCGCACGGCGTCACCACGGCGATCTGGGACCCGCACGAGCTCGCCAACGTGCTCGGCACCGCCGCCTTCGACTACGCGCTGGCGGCCGCGGGCGAGACGGTGATGGACATCCGGGTCCAGCTCTCGTCCTGCGTGCCGGCGACCGATCTCGAGAGCGCCGGCGCCCGGATCGAGGCCGCGGCGCTGGCGGGCTACCGCGACCATCCCCGCGCCCTGGGACTGGCCGAGTTCATGAACTTTCCCGGCGTGGTCGCGGCCGATCCCGGCTGCCTGGCCAAGCTCGCGGCCTTCGCCGGGCGCCACATCGACGGTCACGCGCCGCTGCTGTCGGGGCTGGCCCTCAACGCCTACGCCGCAGCCGGCATCCGCACCGACCACGAGGCGACGGGCGCGGCGGAAGCGCTGGAGAAGATCCGCAAGGGCATGACGGTGCTGATCCGCGAGGGCTCGGTCTCGAAGGACCTGCACGCGCTGGCTCCGCTCCTGACCGAGCGGACGGCACCGTTTCTCGCCTTCTGCACCGACGATCGCAACCCCCTCGACATTGCCGAGGAGGGCCATCTCGACCACCTGATCCGCACCGCGATCGCGCTCGGCGTGCCGCCACTCGCCGCCTACCGCGCCGCCTCGCTCAGCGCCGCGACCGCCTTCGGCCTCACCGACCGCGGGATCATTGCCCCGGGCCGGCGCGCCGACATCGTCCTCCTCGACGATCTCGGCACCTGCGCGGTCTCGGACGTGATCTCCGCCGGACGTCTCGTCGACGAGGCCCTGTTCTCGACCCGCACGGTCACGCCGCCGCCGGGCCGCAGCAGCGTGCGCGCCGCGCCGGTCGCCGCCGCCGACCTCGCCGTGGCGGCGCCGGCGGGCGAGACCTCGGTGATCGGGGTCGTGCCGGGACGCATCATCACCGAGCACCGGCGCCTGACGCCGTCCGGGGTGCCGGATCGCGCGCAGGACGTCGCGATGGTCGCCGTGGTGGCGCGCCACGGCACCCGCAGCATCGGCCGCGGCCTGGTGCAGGGCTTCGGCCTCGCGCGCGGCGCCATCGCCTCCTCGGTCGGGCATGACAGCCACAACCTGTGCGTCGTCGGCGCCGATCCGGACGCGATGGCGCAGGCGGTCAACCGGCTGATCGCGATCCAGGGCGGCTTCGTGGTCGCGGACGAGCGCGGGATCATCGCCGAGCTGGCCCTGCCGATCGCCGGCCTGATGAGCGACCTGCCCTTCGAGGCGGTGCGCGACGCCCTGCCGCCCCTGCGCGAGGCCGCCCGAGGGCTCGGCTGCACCCTGCCGGAGCCGTTCCTGCAGGTCGCGTTCCTGCCGCTGCCGGTGATCCCGCACCTGAAGATCACCGATCGCGGCCTCGTCGATGTCGACCGGATGGCTTTCCTCTAGGGCGGCGTCCGGGCGCGCTGCGCCCGGGCGCTGCTCCGGATCGTTGATCCTGCTCATTCTTTTCGCGATGGACCGGGATCCGCTCCGGCGCGAGAGGCTCCCATCGGCCCGTGCGACCACCCGGCGTGACTGTAAACGATTTCACCCGGGGCGTTGCGTTCGGGTCGAACCGGCTTTAAGCCCGAGGCGGCGTTTTGCTGCATCGCAGCACGAGGAGAAGCGGCATGGCCGAGATGGTGCGCGCGGCGCATCCGGGCGAGGTGACGATCCTGGACGGGATCGCCGGCATCGCCGACGGGTTCGACCTGATCCTGTGCGACGTCTGGGGCGTGCTGCATGACGGCGTCCACGCCCACCGGGCCGCGGCCGAGGCGCTGACGCGCTTTCGCGCCCTGCCGGGCGACCGGCCGCGCCGGGTGGTGCTGGTCTCGAACGCGCCGCGCCCCGGCAGCGCCGTCCTGGCGCAGCTCGACGGCTTCGGCGTACCCCGGACCGCCTACGACGCCATCGTCACCTCGGGCGACCTCACCCGCCGGCTGATGGCCGAACGGGCGGCGGCACCGATGTACCATCTCGGGCCCGACCGCGACCTGCCGATCTTCGACGACCTCGCCCTCGCCCGGTCCGGACCGGACGAGGCGGCCCACGTGGTCGTGACCGGCCTCCTCGACGACGAGGTCGAGACGGCGGCGGATTACCGCGCCCGGCTCGAGCCCTGGGCGGCCCGCGGCGTGACGCTGATCTGCGCCAATCCCGACCTGGTGGTCGAGCGTGGCGAGCGGCTGATCCCCTGCGCCGGCGCGGTGGCGGCGCTCTACGAGGAGATGGGCGGCGCGGTCGTCTATGCCGGCAAGCCGCACGTCCCGGTCTACGAGGCGGCGCTCGCCACGGCGGAAGGCCTCGACGGGGGCGCTCCCCTCCCCCGCGGCCGGGTTCTCGCCGTCGGCGACGCGATCCGCACCGACATCGCCGGGGCGCGCGCCTTCGGCATCGCGTCGCTTCTGGTGGCCCGCGGCATCCATGCCGAGGAACTCGGGGTCGCGGCGGGTGCGCCGATCGGCGACATCGCGGCGTGGCTGAGCGCCCAGGCCGTGCATCCGGACGGCGTGATCGACCTGCTGCGCTGGTAGGACCACGCGCGAAAACCGGGGTTGCGGCGGCCGCATCCCGGTGTCACGCCGTCGAGGAGATGCCTCAGGAGAACAGGGCGTCGATCGCGTCCTGCGGCGTCGCCGGCCCCTTCAGTTGCGGGCCGTTGAGCATCAGGGTCTCGGCGCGGGCCTTGCGACGCGCCTCCTCGGCATCGTGCTCGGCCTCGCCGTCGCGCACGTTCACCACGGTCGAGAATTGCGACAGGCGCTTCTCGAGCTGGCCCAGCGCCTCGACCACCTTCGAGATGCGCTGGCCGGTAATGTCCTGGAAGGTGCAGGCCTCGAAGATGTCGCCGATATGCGCCTCGACCTGGGCGCGATATTCCGGGAGGGTCTTGGCCTCGATCGCGAGCATCGCCTCCGCGGATTCCATGATCCGGTTGGTGGCGCTCGCCGTGGCGGCGACGACGCTGCCGAGCTCGTCATGCGCCATCGGGATGCGGTCGCGGGTCAGCTCCTGCGCCCGCAGGGCCGCGATGCCCCGCTTGAGCTTGGTGATGTAATCGGCGATCTCGATCAATTCGGTCACCGGCACCGCCTCCCTGGCTGGTGGGACGTTGCTCGTGCGACCCATGGGCGTCTTGCCTCCGAGCAGCCGGGAGAGAGCGGAGCGCGGTCCCGCCGTCATCTGCCTGAGCACGTGGTTGCTCCCCCGCGGATTGGTTGTCCCTTGCCCGGATCACGGGACTACGGCGGGCCGAAGTCTCGGCTCCGGCCGTCGCGGCCCCGCATCCGGGAGGCTTACCGAGCCGTCGGCGTCAGGCGCCGCAGACCGCCTCGATCTTGGTCTTGAGCGTCTGGGCGTTGAAAGGCTTCACGATGTAGTTGTTCACGCCGGCCTTCTTGGCGGCGATGACGTTCTCGGTCTTCGACTCGGCGGTGACCATGATGAACGGCGTGGTGCGCAGGGCGTCGTCGGCCCGGACGTGGCGCAGCAGTTCGTAGCCGGTCATCGGCTCCATGTTCCAGTCGGAGATGACGAGGCCGTACTTCTTCGTCTTCAGCTTCGCCAGGGCGCCGGTGCCGTCCGAGGCGTCGTCGACATCCTCGAAGCCAAGCTGCTTCAGCAGGTTGCGGATGATGCGAACCATCGTCTGGTAATCGTCCACCACGAGGATCGGCATGCCGAGGTCAAGGGCCATGGCTTACGGCTCCGTTCGCGGGCGCGACACATCCCCGTGCGCGACGAAACCCGCTTGGATCATGAGACGAAGCGCCGGGCGGCGCCTCTGTCCTCATCTTCTACCTCCACGCGCCTTGAGAACCGGTTAACCCGGCGGCCGGCGCGCGCGCTCCGCCAGGACCGCATCCGGCTTGACCCACGGACCGGATTTCGACAGGGTCCGGCCGCTTCCGACACCTCTTCCCGCCCGCTCAACGCCCAAGGACCCTTGATGCCGCGCGACGAGACCGCCCCGCGCCCCGTCGCGTCCCTCCCCGTCCACCGTGACGGCGAGGCGGTGCCGGAGGGCTTGGCGGGCGCGGTCGCGGCACTCGGCAACTTCGACGGCATCCACAAGGGCCACCGCGCGTTGATCGCGGCAGTGCGGGAGATGGCGGCGGAACTCGGCCGGCCGAGCGCGGTGCTCACCTTCGAGCCGCATCCCCGCGTCTTCTTCTCGCCCGAGGCGACGATGTTCCGCCTCACCGGCGAGCCCGAGAAGCTGGCGGTGCTGCAGCGCCTCGGCCTCGACGGCGCCTTCGTGCGCCGCTTCGACTCAGGCCTCGCCGGCACCGGGGCGGCCGCCTTCGTGGCCGACACCCTCAAGGGCGAGCTCGGCCTGTCCGGCGTGGTGATCGGGCACGACTTCCATTTCGGCCGCGGCCGCGAGGGCACGCCGGCGATGCTGGAGGCGCTCTGCGCCGAGAACGGCCTGGCCTGCCGCATCGTCCCGGCGGTGGCGGCCGGTGGCGGCGAGGCACCGGTCTCGTCGAGCGCGATCCGGGCGGCGCTCGAGGCCGGCGACGTGGCGACCGCCAACCACCTCCTCGGCTATCGCTGGTTCGTCGAGGGCGAGGTGCGCCACGGCGACAAGCGCGGCCGCACCCTCGGCTTCCCGACCGCCAACGTCGCGCTCGAGGCCTGCGCGCTCGCCCACGGCATCTATGCCGTGCGCGTCCGCCTGCGCGACGGCGGCGTGCGCGACGGCGTGGCGAGCTACGGCCGCCGCCCGACCTTCGATGACGGCGCGCCGCTCCTCGAAACCTACCTGTTCGACTTTTCCGGCGACCTCTACGGCCAGCGCATCGCGATCGAGTTCGTCGGCTTCATCCGCGGCGAGGCGCGCTTCGACAGCGCCGAGGCGCTGGTCACGCGCATGCACGAGGACGCGGCGGAGGCGCGGCGGATGCTGGCCGAGGACCGCACGCCCTCGATGCTGGGATGAGTCCCGGCTCGGGCGGCTCGCTCGTCATTCCGGGATGAACTCGCGGATCGGCGCCTCGGTGTCGGCATCCCGCGGGCGCGGGCGCTGCGCCCGCCGCATCGTTCCGCTGTCCTCGTCGGGGATCAGCAGCGGGTCGGTCGGGGTGACGGAGCCGGTGGCATCGACATCTTCCGGAACCGGCCGTGGCGGCGATCGGACCTCCCGCGCCACGACCGGCGTCGTCAGAACGGCGGTGAGCGCGAGGGCGAAGAGCGGACCCCGCATGGCGACCTCCCGGAACGGGTGAACGTCCGGGTCAACCGCCGCAAGCGACGCCCCGTTCCGTCCGCCGGCCACCGATGATCGGAGACCGCCCGACCACCATCGACGGCTTCGTCCTGCGGATCGGCCCGATGATGCCGGTCGATGCCGGGCTGGTGACGCGCATCACGGGATGGGTCTCACGCGGATGAGGTGCGTGGCGGCCGGGTCGGCGCACTCCGCAAAACCGAGTCGCCGGTAGAACGCCGCCGCCTCCGGCGAGGCCGCACGCAGGCGCACGATCCGGAAATGGCCCTCTGCCTCCCGCAGGAGGCGCGTCACCAGCAGGGTGCCGAGGCCGAGATGCCGATGCGCCCCGAGGAGGTAGACGTGCCGCACCCGCCCGATATCGCCCCCGGCCGCGTAGGGGTCGCGGTTCAGCCCGCCGACACCCACGAGGCGGTCGCCGCGCCACACTCCCAGAAAGATCTCGCCCGGGCGATCGAACCGGTTCGCGCCCGAGGCCCACTCCTCGAACAGGCGGCGCACGAAGTCGACGCCCTGGCTTCGGGCCTCGTCGCGGATCGGTCCGACGGCAGGGCCGAGGGCAGCGAGCGCCGCGACCGTCGGACCGGCGGGGGCAGCGGCGGTCCTCCCATCACACGACATTCCGCACCTCCCCGTCCCGCATCGGCGGATCCTCGTCCATGGCGGGCACGGATAGGATCCCCCCGCCGAACGCCGGGATGCCGACGATGACGCAAGGATATCAGGCCTTCCACGAAGAGCCGATGGCGGCCGGCCCGTCCACCGCATCACCCCGCTTCCCCCGCCCGCCTGCCGCTGCTAGAAGCGCCGGATGACCGAATCGCACCCGCGCTGCGTCGCCATCCGGCGAATTACGAGCCCGGCTTCCGCCTGAGGGCCGCTCGCGGCCGCGCGGAAGGCCGGGTTGCTGCCGTTTCGCCGCCGCGATTCCCTCAAGGCCCGGGTCGGTTCGTACCGGCTTGGTGCCCGTCAGACGAGCCTTGACCCCATGACCGAGACGAAGCCCGCCGCCGGGCGCGACTATTCCGAGACCCTGTTCCTGCCGGTCACCGAGTTCCCGATGCGGGCCGGCCTGCCGCAGCGCGAGCCGGAGATCCTGGAGCGCTGGGCGCGCACGAACCTCTACGCCCGCATCCGCGAGGCCGCCGCCGGCCGGCCGAAATTCGTGCTGCACGACGGCCCTCCCTACGCCAACGGCCACATCCATATCGGCACCGCGCTCAACAAGATCCTGAAGGACATCGTCGTCCGCACGCAGGGGTCGCTCGGGCACGACGCCAACTACGTCCCGGGCTGGGATTGCCACGGCCTGCCGATCGAGTGGAAGATCGAGGAGCAGTACCGCGCCGCCGGCCGCAACAAGGACGAGGTGCCGGTGGTCGAGTTCCGGCGCGAGTGCCGGACCTTCGCCGAGCACTGGCTGTCGGTGCAGCGCGAGGAGTTCAAGCGCCTCGGCGTCACCGGCGACTGGGACCATCCCTACCTGACCATGGCCTACCCGGCCGAGGCCGCGATCGCCCGCGAGCTGATGACCTTCGCCACGACGGGCCAGCTCTATCGCGGCTCGAAGCCGGTGATGTGGTCGGTGGTCGAGAAGACCGCGCTCGCCGAGGCCGAGGTCGAGTACGAGGACCACGTCAGCGACACGATCTGGGCCGCTTTCCCGGTCGTCGCGTCGGCGACGGCCCCGGACTTGCAAGACACCCGCGTCGTCATCTGGACCACCACGCCCTGGACGATCCCGGCCAACCGGGCCGTCGCCTATTCCCGAAAAGTTTCCTACGGACTGTATCGTGTCGTTGCTGCGCCTCAAGAGAACTGGTCTCAACCTGGTGTTCGTTACGTTGTTGCTGACAAACTGGCGGGCGACGTCTTCAAGGCAGCGCGCGTCGAATCCTTCGAACGACTGAGCGACGTCACGCCCGAGGCGCTGGCCGGCCTGACGCTGGCGCATCCGCTGGCGGGCTGGAACGCCGGCTATGGGCACGCGGTGCCGATGCTGGAGGGCGAGCACGTCACCGACGAGGCCGGCACCGGCTTCGTCCACACCGCCCCGAGCCACGGCCGCGAGGATTTCGAGGTCTGGATGGCCAATGGCCGCCAGCTCCGCGAGCGCGGCATCGAGACGGCGATCCCCTATACGGTGGACGCCGACGGCGTCCTGACCGAGGCCGCCCCCGGCCTCACCGGCAAGCGCGTCCTCGACGAGAAGGGCCAGAAGGGCGACGCCAACAAGGCGGTGATCGCGGCGCTCACCGCCGCCGGGACGCTGGTCGGCCGCGGCACGCTCAAGCACAGCTACCCGCATTCCTGGCGCTCGAAGAAGCCGGTCATCTTCCGCAACACGCCGCAATGGTTCATCGCCCTCGACAAGCCGGTGGCGACGCTGAACGACGCGACGTTGCGCGACGTGGCGTTGCGCGAGATCGCCGTCACCCAGTGGGTGCCGCCGCAGGGCCAGAACCGCATCACCGGCATGATCGCCAACCGGCCCGACTGGGTGGTGTCGCGCCAGCGCGCCTGGGGCGTGCCGATCACGGTCTTCGTGCATCGCGAGACCGGCGAGATCCTGCGCGATGAGACGGTCAATGCCCGCATCCACGCCGCCTTCGCGGCGGAGGGGGCGGATGCCTGGTTCACCGATGCCGACGGCGCCCGGTTCCTGGCGCCCGAGCACGACCCGGCCGCCTACGAGAAGGTGACCGACGTCCTCGACGTGTGGTTCGATTCCGGCTCGACCCACGCATTCACGCTCGACGATCCGGAAGCCTTCCCGGGCCTCGCCGGCATCCGCCGCCGCCGCGACGGCGGTGACGACACGGTGATGTATCTCGAGGGCTCGGACCAGCATCGCGGCTGGTTCCACTCCTCGCTGCTCGAATCCTGCGGCACCCGCGACCGCGCTCCTTACGACGTGGTGCTGACCCATGGCTTCGTCCTCGACCCCAAGGGCGAGAAGATGTCGAAGTCGAAGGGCAACGTCGTCGCGCCCCAGGACGTGATCAAGGGCTCGGGCGCCGACATCCTGCGCCTGTGGGTGGCGGCCTCGGACTATACCGACGACCTGCGCATCGGCCCGGAGATCATCAAGACCTTCTCGGAGACCTACCGCAAGCTGCGCAACTCGCTGCGCTGGATGCTGGGCACGCTGGCCCATCACCGGCCCGAGGACCGGGTCGAGCCGGCGCAGATGCCGGAGCTGGAGCGGTTCATCCTGCATCGCCTCGCCGAGCTGGATGGCGAGATCCGCGACGCCTTCCGCACCTTCGACACCAAGCGCGTGGTGGCCCTGCTCAACGGCTTCATGACCGGCGACCTGTCGTCGTTCTACTTCGACGTGCGCAAGGACGCGCTCTACTGCGATCCGATCTCGTCGGAGACCCGGCGCGCCGCGCTCACCGTCGTCGACGAGGTGTTCAAGCGGGTCACGGTCTGGCTCGCCCCGGTCCTCGCCTTCACGGCCGAGGAAGCCTGGCTCGCGCGCTACCCGTCCGAGACGGCTTCAGTCCATACCGAGACCCTGCCGGAGACCCCGGCCTCCTGGCGCGACGAGGCGCTGGCCAAGCGCTGGGCCAAGATCCGCCGGGTGCGCCGGGTGGTGACGGGCGCCCTCGAGATCGAGCGCGCGGGCAAGCGCATCGGCGCCAGCCTGGAAGCGGCCCCGAGGGTCTTCGTCGCCGATCCGGAGCTGCTGGCGAGCCTCGACGGGATCGACTTCGCGGAGGTCTGCATCACCTCCGACATCGCGGTCGAAGGCGGCGAGGGACCCGCCGAGGCCTTCCGCCTCGACGAGGTCAAGGGCGTCGCGGTGGTGCCGGCCCTCGCCGAAGGGCGCAAATGCGCCCGCTCGTGGAAGGTGCTGGTGAGCGTCGGCAGCGATCCGGACTACCCGGACGTGACGCCCCGCGACGCGCAGGCCCTGCGCGAGTGGGACGCGCTCCACGCCAAGGCCGCCGAGTAAGGCGAGGACAAGGGCGAGGAAAAACCATGCGTCCCCTCCCCTTCGGGCTTGCGGTCGCGCTCGTCACCCTGGTCCTCGACCAGGCGACGAAGCTCGGCCTCCTGTTCGTCGCCGACCTGCCCGTGCGCGAGCCGGTGGTGCTCGCGCCCTTCGCGCAGCTGATCGTGGTGTGGAACCGCGGGGTCTCCTACGGGCTGTTCCAGCAGGATTCGGCGCTCGGGCGCTGGATCCTGGTGGCGGTGTCGCTGGTCGCCTCGGTGGCGCTCTCGGTCTGGATGGCGCGGGCCGGCAGCCGCTGGCTCGCCGGGTCGCTGGGCCTCATCGTCGGCGGGGCGATCGGCAACGCCATCGACCGCGCCGCCTACGGGGCGGTGTTCGACTTCGTCCATCTCCATGCCGGCACCTGGTCCTGGTACGTGTTCAACGTGGCGGATGCCGGCATCGTCTTCGGCGTGGTCGGGCTGCTCTATGACGGCTTGGTGCTGGAGCGCCGCCGCGCGCCGGCAACCCAGGATCCCGCCTGAAACTGCCTGTGTGTCGCGGGCGCCACGCCCGTCCGCGGCGTTGCGCGGGCCTACGGCCACGCCATACCTTCGCCCGAAACCGCCACCACCCAAGCTGTCAACGACGGGGCGGAACAGGCAGGGGCCAGCATGCTCGACAAGCGCACGATACTCGCCGCGGTGACGGTCGCCGCCGGGCTCAGCCTTCCCACCGGGGCCCAGGCCCAGGAGGGCACGGCGATGAAGAACGCCCTGTCGTCGATCGGCCTGATCGAGCCCGAGCGGCCGTCCATCACCTACCGCGAGCGTGCGCCCCTGGTCCTGCCGCCGCACATGGACAAGGCCGCCCTGCCGCCGCCGGTCGACCGCCGCGCCGTGCGCGAGGCCAACCCGCAATGGCCGACCGATCCCGAGACCGCCGCCCGCGACCGCCGCGCCGCCGAGGACCGCAAGCCGATCACCCGCGGCTATGGCGGCCGGATGAGCGACAACAACGCCACGCTGCCGATCCAGGAGATGCGGGCCGGCCGGCGCGAGGGCGCCAGCGTGACGACGGAGCCGACCTACAAGCCGGGCGACAACGTCAAGGAATCGTTCTGGCTCAACCCGATGCAGCTCTTTGCCGGCAAGAAGGACGACGACGCGAACCTCTCCGACGTCGAGCCGAGCCGCGACACGCTGACCGAGCCGCCGACCGGCTACCGCAAGCCGCCGAATGGCAAGCTCGCCCGCACCGAGCGCGGCCCGAACGCGATGATCAGCGACCGCGAGCAGGCCGATCCGGGGGCGTACCTGCGCGCGCGTCAGTAACGTTTGCGAGATCCGAACCGGATCGTCCGCCCCGGGCCGTCCCCACGGCCCGGGGTTTTTTCGTCCGCGCGGTCACGCCGTCCGCGAGGCTCGGCCGTCCCGAGCCCCGCTCCGGACGCAGGGCTCTGCCGCCCTGGGGGACGAGCATTGATATTTCGGCAGATCGACCAAGCTTCGCCGAAATTTTGCGGCCACGCTTCGACTGCGGGAACCCAGGCCAGACCTGCGTGGGGTGCATTTCTCGGCAGTCTTCGGGTCCCCCCCGCCACAAAATGCTCTAGAACAGGGTCTCTAACGGTCAGCGTCCCCGGTGGCCGGCCCGCCGGCCGGCTCGACGTCCCCGCTGGCCAGTGACTCGCATGAGCCGCAAGCCTCCCTTAAGTGAGCCGGTTCACGATCCAACACGGGTGGCCTGTCCGGCCACCCGGCTAAGGTAGATCAGGATGCCCCCAGTCAGGATGCGCCCCGCCCCCGGCCTCGCCTGCCCCGTCAGCGCCACCCTGCGCACCGACGCGGCGCCCTTCGGCCGTGCGGAGGCAGGTGGTCCCGAAGTGGCGTCCTTCGTGCTCGACAACGGCCTCGACGTGGTGGTGGTGCCCGACCACCGCGCGCCGGTGGTCACCCACATGGTGTGGTACCGCAACGGCTCGGCCGATGATCCGCTCGGCCAGTCGGGCATCGCCCACTTCCTCGAGCACCTGATGTTCAAGGGCACCGAGACCCATCCGGTCGGCGCCTTCTCGAAGGCGGTGTCGAGCTTGGGGGGCCAGGAGAACGCCTTCACGTCGTTCGACTACACGGCCTATTTCCAGCGCGTCGCCCGCGAGAACCTCAAGACCATGATGGGCTTCGAGGCCGACCGGATGACCGGCCTGATCCTCGACGACGCCGTGGTGGCGCCCGAGCGCGACGTGGTGCTGGAGGAGCGCCGGATGCGGGTCGAGACCGACCCGGCGGCCCAGCTCTCCGAGGCGATGGCGGCCTCGCTGTTCGTGCACCATCCCTACGGCATCCCGATCATCGGCTGGATGCACGAGATCGAGGAGCTGAACCGCACCCACGCCCTCGACTATTACCGCCGCTTCTACACCCCGGAGAACGCCATCCTGGTGGTCGCCGGCGACGTCACCGCCGACGAGGTCCGGCGGCTCGCCGACGACACCTACGGCGTCGTAGCGCCGCGGGGCGCCCGGCCGCAGCGGCTGCGGCCGCGGGAGCCGGAGCCGCGGGCGGCCCGGCGCCTCAGCGTCGCCGACCCGAAGGTCGAGCAGCCGACCCTGCAGCGGCTCTACCTGACCCCGTCCTGCATGACCGCCCGCGACGGCGAGAGCCACGCCCTGGAGCTGCTGGCCGAGGTGCTGGGCGGCGGGCCGACCTCGTACCTCTACCGCAGCCTGGTGCTGGAGCAGGGCGTCGCGGTGAATGCCGGCGCCTGGTACATGGGCTCGGCGATCGACGACACCCGCTTCTCGGTCTACGCCGTGCCGGCGGAGGGCGTCAGCCTCGAGAAGCTGGAGGAGGCCCTCGACCGGGCGCTCGCCCGCGCGCCCTCCGAGGCCCTGTCGGCCGACGCGATCGAGCGGGCGAAGACCCGCCTCGTCGCCGAGACGGTCTATTCCTCCGACAGCCAGTCGTCGCTCGCCCGCATCTTCGGCTCGGCGCTCGCGATCGGCGAGAGCATCGAGGAGGTGCGGCGCTGGCCGACCGAGATCGAGGCGGTGCAGGTCTCCCGCCTCGCCGCGGTCGCCGAGCGCTACCTGGTGCCGGCCCGCTCGGTCACCGGCTACCTGACCAAGGGGACCGCTGCGGCCTGACCCCACGACCTTGAGACCGCCCGGGGCGCATGCCGCCGGGCGGACCTTCTTTTTTCGAGCGATAACAAGAGGTCCTCATGACCCCGGCCGACGCCGTCACCCGCACTGCCGCCGCCCCGGACTCCTCCTCGTCCCCGACCCAGGCGCGCTCCATCCTCTCGGCCCGCGGCATCGAGGCCTGGCACGTCGAGTCGCCGATCGTCCCGCTGATCGCCCTCGCCTTCACCTTCGAGGGCGGCGCCGCGCAGGATTCCGACGGCAAGGCCGGCACGGCCCAGATGCTGGCGCGCCTCCTCGACGAGGGCGCCGGCCCGCACGATTCCGACGCCTTCCAGGAGCGGCTCGCTGCCCGCGCGATCGAGCTGAGCTTCCATGCCGGGCCGGATGCCATCGGCGGCTCGCTCAAGATGCTGGTCAAGCACGCCGACGAGGCGATCGAGCTGCTCGCGCTCGCGCTCGCCCAGCCCCGCTTCGATCAGGCGGCGATCGAGCGGGTGCGGGCGCAGATGCTCGCCGGCCTGCGCTACCAGCAGAACGACCCCGGCGTGATGGCCTCGCGCCGCTTCTTCGCCGAGGCCTATCCGGGCCACCCCTACGGCCGGCCCTCCTCGGGCACGATCGAGAGCGTGTCGTCGATCACCCGCGACGACCTCGTGGCGATGCACCGGCGCCTTCTCGCCCGCGGCCGGGTCAAGGTGGCGGCCGTCGGGGCGATCGGCGAGGAGGCGCTGGTGCGCGCCCTCGACGCCGCCTTCGGCGCCCTGCCGGAGGGCGGCGCGCTCACGGTGGTGCCGCCGACCCGGATCACCGGCCTCGGCCGGCGCATCGTCGTCGATCTCGACGTGCCGCAATCGGTGCTGCGCTTCGGCACCGACGGCGTGCCGTGGCGCGATCCCGACTTCATTCCGGCTTACGTGCTGAACCACATCCTGGGCGGCGGTGCCTTCACCTCGCGGCTGTTCCAGGAGGTGCGCGAGAAGCGCGGTCTGGCCTATTCCGTGGGAACGTCGCTGGTGAGCCACCGCGCCGCCTCGATGACCTGGGGCTACACCGCGACCAAGAACGAGCGCGTCGCCGAGTGCCTGACGGTGATCGCCGACGAGATCGCCCGCCTGACCGGCGACGGCCCCTCCGACGACGAGCTGCAGAAGGCCAAGGACTACCTCACCGGCTCCTACGCGCTCGGCTTCGACACCTCGACCAAGATCGCCCACCAGCTGGTGCAGATCGCCTTCGAGGGCCTCGGCATCGACTACATCGCCCGCCGCAACGGGTTGATCGGTGCGGTGACGCAGGACGACATCCGCCGCGCGGCGGCGCGGACCCTCGGGGACGGCAAGCTGCTCGTGGTGGCGGCCGGACGGCCGACGTCGATGTGAGGCAACGAGGGCTGATTATTTGCGTCAGCCCTCTTCTGATGAAACTCCCCCTTTCCCGGACGACTGACGCGTCAGCGGAAGCAGATCCGGGAAAGGGCGGCGCACGACAAGCTATTCCTCCGCCATCACGTCCCCCTCCGGCGGACGCAACGCATCGAGCTCCGGCAGCAGCACGACGCTCTCCTGCTCGTTCGGGTCGGTGCGGGCGATCACCGCCGTGCAGGTCTCGGTGCGGCTCGCATTGTAGGGCAGGTGCGGCACGCCGGCCGGAATGTAGACGAAGTCGCCGGCGCGGCTCCACAGGTGGTGCTCCAGCCGCGGGCCGTACCAGGTGCCGGCGACCCCCGAGAGCACGTGCAACGCCGTCTCGTGCGCCTCGTGCAGGTGGGCCTTGGCCCGTGCCCCCGGCGGCAGGGTGACGAGCTGCATGTGCAGCCCGGTCGATCCCACTGACTCGGCCGAGACCGCCGGAGCGTAGGTCAACGCCTGCTTGCCGATGACGTCGGGCCCTGGACGCACGACCCGGCAGGTGGCCTCCGACACGATGGCGTCGGATGACGGAGCATCAGATGACATGGCGCGTCCTCCGCGTGAGCGGAGGAGACTCTAATCCGTTTCGGTGCGGAGGGCGCGCGCCTTCGCGCGGCCCCATCCCCCGCCGCAGCCGAGGCCGCTCCCCTAGAACTCCGCCACCTTCCCCCAGGCCGAGGCCCCGAACCGGTCCGGATGGTAGGGCTTGGGATCGACGATCGGGTCGGCGCCCGACACGATGTCGGCGATGAGGTGGCCGGCGCCCGGGCCGATGCCGAAACCGTGGCCGGAGAAGCCCGCCGCCAGGACGAGGCCGGGCACGCCCGTGACCTCGCCGATGCCCGGCACGCCGTCCGGGGTCGAATCGACGTAGCCGGCCCAGGAGGCGGTGATCGTCGTTTCGCGCAGGGCCGGCAGCATCTCGAGGGCGCGGCGGTGGGTCTCGGCGATGAGCTTCGGGTCGGGGCGCGGATCGAGGATGCGCACCCGCTCCATCGGCGTCGGCCGGTCGAGGCGCCACTTCTTCACGCCCTCGTGGCCGCTGCGCCAGGCCTCGGCGCCGCCGGGCGCCAGGACGCGCCAGCGCTTGGCGAACATCGGCACGAATTCGCGGGCGAACAGGATCTGCTGCGGCGTCGGGTCGACGCGGGCCCGCCCGCTGATCGCCAGGTTGTAGCCGCCGCTCTCGCCGCGCCGCGTCAGGGAGACGCCCGCGGTGTAGAGCGCATCCGGCAGGCCCGCGACGTTGGGGCCGACCGCCATGATCGACTGGCGCACCGCCGCCTGCGGGAAGCGGATGCCGAGCTGGCGGACGAACGACGACGCCCAGGCGCCGCCGGCCATCACCACCTTGCGGGTGCGGATGGTGCCCTTCTCGGTCACCACGCCGCAGACCCGGCCGCCCTCGAGCTCGACGCCGCGGGCGGCGCAGAGCTGATGCACGGTGCCGCCGTACTTCATCACGCCGAGCGCCACGACCGGCACCGCCCGGGAGGTATCGGCGATGCCGTCGGTCGGCGAGAACACGCCGCCCTTCCAGTTGCGGCCCGTCGCCTTGCCGTGCTCGCGCGCTTCCGCGGCGCTGAGCATGTTGGTGACGACGCCCTCGCCGGCGGCGAAGTCGCGCCACTTCGCCCAGCGCTCGATCTCGGCCTCGTCGTTGCTGAGATAGAGCAGGCCGCAGCGGCGGAAGCCGACATCCTCGCCGATCTCGGCCTTGAGGCGGTCCCACAGGTCGAGGCTCTTCGTCGCCATCGGCAGCTCGCGGGCATCGCGGTTCTGCTGCCGGCACCAGCCCCAGTTGCGGCTCGACTGCTCGGCCCCGATGCGGCCCTTCTCGACCAGGGCGACGCTGACGCCGCGGCGCGCCAGGTAATACGCCGTGAAGGTGCCGACCACGCCGCCGCCGATCACCACGACCTCGGCGGAGGCCGGCAGGTCCGGGGTGGTCTCGATGTGGAGGAGAGGTGCTGGCATCGTGGGCTCCCGTTGATGGGGGGAGCCTAGCAGGGGGCGCCCGCGCGAAGACGCCGGACTCCCCGGGTCCGGCGGCAGATTCTGCCGCGCGCCGGCCGGTTCGCCGGCATCATCCGGTCCTGCCGGGGCTCGATCCTGTCCCGCGGGGCTCGATCCTCTCCCGCGGGGCTTGCCTGCGGGGCCGCCGGCGCGGTCTAAGCGTGGCTGTGGGCCGATCCGCGCCCGTGGTCGGCCGCCCGATGCAGAATTCCCCCGTCCCCGACGCCCTCCGCCGCCAGCGCTCGATCGGCCACGTGGCGATCGCGGTCGCGCGGATGCCCGGCGGCGCCACCCGCACCACCGACCTCGCCGAATCGGGCCCTTTGCGCCTGCGCCTGCCCCGGCCCGAGCCCGGCCCGATGGAGGCGGTGCTGCTCAACAGCGCCGGCGGCATCGCCTGCGGCGACCGCTTCACGGTCGAGGCGCGGCTGGGTCCGGGCTCCGACCTCGTTCTGACCACCACGGCGGCAGAGAAGATCTACCGCTCGGACGGACCGGTGACGCGGCTCGACGTGGCGCTGACCCTCGACGCCGAGGCCGCCCTGGCCTGGCTGCCGCAGGAGACGATCCTGTTCGACGGTGCGCGGCTCGCCCGCAGCTTCACCGCCGAGATCGCCCCGGATGCGCGGCTCACCCTGTTCGAGGCCCTGGTCTTCGGCCGCGCCGCGCGGGGCGAGGTGATGCGCGACGGCGCGCTGACCGATTCCTGGCGCCTGCGCCGGGCCGGGCGCCTGACTTACGCCGACACGTTCCGGCTGGAGGCCGATATCTCGGACATGCTCGCCAAGCGGTCGGTCGCCGGCGGCGCCCGGGCGATGGCGACCCTGCTCCACCTCGCCCCGGACGCCGAGAGCCGGCTCGACCAGGCCCGCGATCTGATCGCGGCGTCCGGCTGCGAGAGCCTGTCGGTCGAGGCCGGGGCCAGCGCCTGGAACGGCCTGCTGGTGCTGCGCCTGCTCGGCGCCGAGATCGGCCCCTTGCGCCTCGCCGCCGCGCGGATCCTCGAGGGCTTCCGGGGCCGCCCGCTGCCGCGGGTCTGGCAGAGCTGACGGCTCGGTTCTTGCCTGCCGACTCTTGCCTGCCCACTCTTGCCTGCCCACTCTTGCCTGCCCCACTCTTGCCTGCCCCACTCTTGCCTGCCCCACTCTTGCCTGCCCCACTCTTGCCTGCCCCACTCTTGCCTGCCCCACTCTTGCCTGCCCCACTCTTGCCTGCCCCACTCTTGCCTGCCCACTCTTGCCTGCCCACTCTTGCCTCGGACCCCGATCTTGCCTCGGCCCCGCGCCTCGGCAATGGATGGAGGCCACACTGACCGGAGAGACGCCCCCGTGCTGCTGACCCCCCGCGAGAAGGACAAGCTCCTCGTCGCCATGGCGGCGATGGTGGCCCGCAACCGCCTGTCACGGGGCGTGAAGCTCAACCACCCGGAGGCGGTGGCCCTGATCACCGATTTCGTGGTCGAGGGCGCCCGCGACGGCCGCACCGTGGCCGAGCTGATGCGCCTCGGTGCCCAGGTCCTCACCGCGGACCAGGTGATGGAGGGCGTGCCGGAGATGATCCACGACATCCAGGTCGAGGCGACCTTCCCGGACGGCACCAAGCTCGTCACCGTCCACCACCCGATCCGCGGCACCCCCGCCACCGACGTGCCGGGCGAGGTGACGACGCCGGACGGCGAGATCGTCTTCAACGAGGGTGCGCCCCGCACGGTGATCGAGGTCGCCAACACCGGCGACCGGCCGATCCAGGTCGGCTCGCACTACCACTTCTTCGAGGTCAACCCGGCGCTCCGCTTCGACCGCGACAAGGCCCGCGGCCAGCGCCTCGACATCGCCCCGGGCACGGCGGTCCGCTTCGAGCCGGGCTCGACCCGGGAGGTGGTGCTGATCCCGATGGGCGGCGGGCGCGCGGTGTACGGGTTCCGGGGTGACGTGATGGGGGCGCTGTGAGCCCCTACGACAAGGTACTCCGCGAGCATGTGGCGCTCGTCACGCGAGCGGCCGATTTCGCAGCCCGCCGGCATGCGGACCAGCGCCGAAAGGGTGCCGCCCGGGAACCCTACGTGAATCACCTTGCGGAAGTCGCCGCTCTCCTTGCCGACACCGTGGACGAGCCGAACGCCTGGCTGATCGCGGCAGGCTGGCTCCACGACACGGTCGAGGATACCGGCACGACCCACGAGGAACTCGCGAGCCTCTTCGGCTCCGTCGTGGCGGATCTCGTGGCCGAGGTCAGCGATGACAAGTCGCTGCCCAAGGCCGAGCGCAAGCGCCTCCAGGTCGGGCGGGCATCGCACAAGTCGCCGGATGCCAAGGCGATCAAGATCGCCGACAAAATCAGCAATCTGCGATCCCTGGCGTCGAGCCCTCCCGATGACTGGGACCGGACGCGGGTCCTCGATTACGTTACCTGGGCCGAAAACGTCGTGGCTGGATGCCGCGGCACGAACCCGGCCCTCGAATCCATCTTCGATCAATCCGCCGTCGCGGCGCGGAGAGCGGTCTGATGTCCAACACCCCCAAACCCGCCAGCCTCCCCCGCTCCGCCTATGCGGCGATGTTCGGCCCGACCAAGGGCGACCGCATCCGCCTCGCCGACACGTCCCTCGTCATCGAGGTCGAGCAGGACCACACCCGCTATGGCGAGGAGGTGAAGTTCGGCGGCGGCAAGGTGATCCGCGACGGGATGGGGCAGAGCCAGGCGAGCAATGCCGGCGGCGCCGTCGACACGGTGATCACCAACGCGGTGGTGCTCGATCACTGGGGCATCGTGAAATGCGATGTCGGCCTGAAGGGCGGGCGGATCGCAGCCTTGGGCAAGGCCGGCAACCCGGACATCCAGGACGGCGTCACCATCGTGGTCGGGCCGGGCACCGAGGTGATCGCCGGCGAGGGCAAGATCCTCACCGCGGGCGGGTTCGACAGCCACATCCACTTCATCTGCCCGCAGCAGATCGACGAGGCGCTGAATTCCGGCATCACCACGATGCTCGGCGGCGGCACGGGTCCGGCCCACGGCACCTTCGCCACCACCTGCACGCCCGGCCCCTGGCACATCGCCCGGATGATCGAGGCGGCGGACGCCTTCCCGATGAACCTGGCGTTTGCCGGCAAGGGCAACGCCTCGAAGCCCGACAGCCTGGAGGAGATGATCCGGGCCGGCGCCTGCGCGCTGAAGCTGCACGAGGATTGGGGCACGACCCCCGCGGCGATCGATTGCTGCCTGTCGGTGGCCGATGCCCACGACATCCAGGTGATGATCCACACCGACACGCTCAACGAATCGGGCTTCGTCGAGGACACGATCGCGGCGTTCAAGGGCCGCACCATCCACGCCTTCCACACCGAGGGGGCGGGCGGCGGCCACGCGCCGGACATCATCAAGGTGGCGGGGCTGCCGAACGTGCTGCCCTCCTCCACCAACCCGACGCGGCCCTTCACCCGCAACACCATCGACGAGCATCTCGACATGCTGATGGTGTGCCACCACCTCGACCCGTCGATCCCGGAAGACCTCGCCTTCGCCGAAAGCCGGATCCGCAAGGAGACGATCGCCGCCGAGGACATCCTGCACGATATCGGCGCGCTCTCGATGATGTCGTCGGACAGCCAGGCGATGGGCCGGGTCGGCGAGGTGATCATCCGCACCTGGCAGACCGCCGACAAGATGAAGCGCCAGCGCGGCGCGCTGCCGGGCGATTCGTCCGGCAACGACAATGCCCGGGCCAAGCGCTACGTCGCCAAGTACACGATCAACCCGGCCATCGCCCACGGCATCTCGCGCCATATCGGTTCCGTGGAGGTCGGCAAGCTCGCCGACCTCGTGCTGTGGTCGCCGGCCTTCTTCGGGGTGAAGCCGGACCTGATCCTCAAGGGTGGCGCCATCGCGGCCGCCCCGATGGGCGATCCCAACGCCTCGATCCCGACGCCGCAGCCGGTGCATTACCGCCCGATGTTCGGCGCCTTCGGCCGCGTGCCGGCGACGACAGCCCTCACCTTCGTGTCGAAAGCGGCGATCGACGCGGGTCTGCGCGAGCAGCTCGGGGTGTTGAAGCAGATGGTTGCGGTCGAGAACGTGCGTGGCGGCATCTCGAAGAAGAGCATGATCCACAACGATGCCACGCCGGTGATCGAGGTCGATCCCGAGACCTACGATGTGCGCGCCGACGGCGAATTGCTGGTCTGCGAGCCCGCCGAGGTGCTGCCGATGGCGCAGCGCTACTTCCTGTTCTGAGCTATCCTGCATCGCAGGAGGGCTCGCCATGCCCAAGCTGGCCGGGCGGGCGCCGGAATCCGGCGCCTGCGACACGGATTCCCACCGCTGGACGCGTGAGCAGAGCCAGGCTCCTGCGAGCCGTGATCGCGCGTATCTCGGTATCGCCAATCTGCTCGACGAGGTGGAGAGCGTGGGCCGCAGCCCGCGCACGGCGCTCGAATCCCACCTGGGCGTGCTGCTCGTCCACCTGTTGACGGTCCAGGTGCAGCCGCAGCGGGCAACGCCCCGCTGGCGCCACACCCTGAAGCGCAGCGCGTGGCCATCGCGCGCCTGATCGCCCGCAACCCGAGCCTGCGGGCCATTCCGGCCGCGAGCCTCGATCCGGATTTCCAGCCGTGAGCGAGACCGACAGCCTGAGCCTGCAACCGGCGCTTCCCTGGCTGGTCGCGGGGGTCTATCCGGACGAAGGCCCGGGCCGTGCTGGAGAGTGCCCTGTTCGACGGCAGCGTCTCGGAATCCTGCCCGTTCACCGACGAGGAGATCCTGATGCACGGCTTCCTGCCGGACCCCCACGGCGACGACGCGGTCCGCGGACCCGGCGGGTGGCGGCGCGAGGCGGCGCGATGATCCGCGCCACCCGCGTCATCCGCCGCGACGCCCTCGGCTCCGGGGAGATCGTCGACCGCATCGTGCTCGATTCCGGCGACCGCCACCGCCGCCGCATGGCGATGCGGGGCGTCGGCGGCCTCGCCTTCCTGCTCGACCTCGCCGAGCCGGCGGTGCTCGACGACGGCGACGCGCTCCGGCTCGAGGACGGGCGCCTGGTCTGGGTCGAAGCGGCGCCCGAGCGCTTGCTGGAGATCCGCGCCCCCACCGACCACGCCCTCAAGCGGCTGATCTGGCACATCGGCAACCGGCACATCCCGGCCGAGATCGGTCCGGACGCGCTCTGGATCGCCTATGACCACGTGCTCGCCGCGATGGTCGAAGGGTTGGGCGGCACCGCGACCGCGGTGGAGCGGCCGTTCCGGCCCGAGGGCGGCGCCTATGCGGGCGGGCACTCGCACGGCCAGGATCACGGGCACGGGCATCATCACCATGGCCACTCGCACGACCATGACCATGGCTGAGCAGATTCCGGACGCCCTGGTGCTGCTCGCCTGGCTCTCGCCGGGCTATCCCGTCGGCGCCTATGCCTACTCGCACGGCCTCGAATGGGCGGTGGAGGCCGGCGACGTCCGCGACGAGGCGGGCTTGCGCGCCTGGCTCGCCGACGTGCTGGAGCACGGCGCCGGGCGCAGCGACGCGATCCTGGCCGCCCACGCGCACCGCGCCGCGGCGGCAGGGGATGCCGAGGCGCTGGTCGCCGTCAACGACCTCGCCCTCGCGCTCAGCCCGTCGCGGGAGCTTCATCTCGAGACCAGCCAGCAGGGCCGCTCGTTCCTCGACGCCACCCGCGTCGCCTGGGACACCCCGCGCCTCGCGGATCTTGCGCGCCATCTCGACGGGCCGGTGGCCTACCCGGTCGCGGTCGGCGCCGCAGCCGGTGCGCACGGGCTCCACCGCGGCACCATGCTGGCGGCCTATCTCGCGGCCTTCCTGCAGAACCTGGTCTCGGCGTCGCTGCGCCTCGCCCCCGTCGGCCAGACGGCCGGCACGCGAGTGGTCGCCGCCCTGATGCCGCAGGCCGCGGCCCTGGCGGAGGCGGTGCAGGACTTAGGCCTCGACGAGGTCGGGACGGCCACGGTGCGGCTCGATCTCGGCTCGTTCCGGCACGAGACGCAGTATACGCGGATCTTCCGATCTTGATGCTGGACTGCCATATATTATTTTATTCCATTTATCATAATTATTGTTATCTACTAATTAATAATATTTCATAGATACTTGATGTCGCGCCACGCACACCTCTCCCCCTCTGCGGGGGGAAGGTGTTCGGCGGAGCCGGGCGGAAGAGGGGCAACGCGACGCCGATCCAGGGTGCGCTCGTCACCACGCTCGCGACATTTCCGGAAGCGCCGTCCCCTCTCCCGCCCCACTTCGCGGGGCACCCTCCCCCGCAGAGGGGGGAGGGTTCAGGCGCGCGGCGAATGATCGAACGCGCATCGCACGCAGTGCCGCACCCGCCCCGCCCGCGGGACCTCTCCACCCCCCCAGAACGTTTGGTGAGCAATCGCGTCGCGGCCCAACGGCCGCGCTGGCGCAGCCTGCGCGCTGCGCCGTCACCTCGTTTCCGAGCCGGGAGGCACCATGGACAAGTCCGATTCCGCGCCGCGTCCGACGCGCCGGAGCGTGCTGGAGAGCGGCGTCGCGGCGGCCGCGGTGCTGGGCTTTGCCGGCCGCGTGCAGGCCGCGCCCGCGCCGGCCGCACCGACGCCTCCGGCGCTCGCCGCCGCACCGGCGACGCCGCGCATGCCGGTGACTCTGTCGGTCAACGGCCAGGCCCGCCCCCTCGAGATCGACCCGCGCACGACGCTGCTCGACGCCCTGCGCGAGCGCATTGGCCTCACCGGCTCGAAGAAGGGGTGCGACCACGGCCAGTGCGGCGCCTGCACGGTGCTGGTGAACGGCCGGCGCATCAATTCCTGCCTGACGTTGGCGGTGATGCACGAGGGCGACGAGATCAAGACGATCGAGGGGTTGGCCGACGGCGACCATCTGCATCCGCTCCAGGCCGCCTTCGTCAAGCATGACGGCTTCCAGTGCGGCTACTGCACCCCGGGCCAGATCTGCTCGGCCGCCGGGATGCTCGCCGAGGCCAAGGCCGGCTGGCCCAGCACCGTGACGCAGGACCTGACCGCGACGACCGACCTGACCGACGCGGAGATCCGCGAGCGGATGAGCGGCAACATCTGCCGCTGCGCCGCCTACCCGAACATCGTCGCGGCGATCCGGGATGCCGGCGGCGCGGCGACCCGGCTCTGAGGGGGCGACCATGAAGGCTTTCACCTACGAGCGCCCCGCGAGCATCACGGAGGCCGCCAAGGCGGTCGTCGCGCAGCCGAATGCCCGCTTCATCGCCGGCGGCACCAACCTCCTCGACCTGATGAAGCTGCAGATCGAGACGCCGACCCACCTCGTCGACGTCAACCGCCTGCCGCTGGACAAGATCGAGGCGACCGCCGAGGGCGGGCTTCGCATCGGCGCGATGGTGCGCAACGCCGATCTCGCCGCCGACGAGCGGGTACGGCGCGATTACGGCGTGCTGTCCCGCGCGCTGCTGGCCGGCGCCTCGGGCCAGTTGCGCAACAAGGCGACGACGGCCGGCAACCTCCTGCAGCGTACCCGCTGCCCGTATTTCTACGACACCGCGATGCCGTGCAACAAACGCCAGCCCGGTTCCGGCTGCTCGGCGATCGGCGGGTTCAACCGCATCCTGGCGGTGGTCGGCGCGTCCGATCACTGCATCGCCACCCACCCCTCCGACATGGCGGTCGCGATGCGGGCGCTCGACGCCACGGTCGAGACCGTGACGCCGGACGGGGCCGAGCGGAAGATCCCGATCGCCGACCTGCACCGCCTGCCCGGCGACACGCCACAGGTCGAGACCACCCTGAAGCCCGGCGAGATCATCACCGCCGTCACCCTGCCGACGCCGGTGAAGGGGCGCCATGTCTACCGCAAGGTGCGCGACCGGGCGTCCTACGCCTTCGCCCTGGTCTCGGTGGCGGCCGTCATCGAGGCCGACGGGGACAAGGTCCGGTCCGCCCGCCTCGCCTTCGGCGGCCTCGCCCACAAGCCCTGGCGGGTGGCCGACGCCGAAGCGGCGCTGGTGCGCGAGGGCGTCGGGGCCGCCGGCGAGGCGGCCCTGAGAGGCGCCCGCGGCTACGGCGCCAACGATTTCAAGATCCCGCTTGCCAAGCGCACCCTCGCGGCCGCGGTCGCGGAAGCGATGCGCGCCTGATCGCCGGATCCGGAGAACAGCCATGGACATGAGCCAGCCGATCGGCGTCACGCCCCTCGACACCCAACCCAACGGCCCAGTGGGCCAGCCGATCGACCGCGTCGACGGCCCCCTCAAGGTCACGGGCCACGCCACCTACGCCTATGAGAGCCGGGAGATGACGAATCCCGGCTACGGCTTCGTCGTCACGGCGACGGTCGCCAAGGGCCGGATCAGGGACATCGACACCGCGACCGCCGAGCGGATGCCCGGCGTCGTCCACATCCTCACCCACCGCAACGTGCCGCCGCAGGGCGAGAAGAAGGAGCAGGTCGGCCCGCTGCTGGCCGATACCGAGATCAAGCATTGGGGCCAGCCGGTCGCGCTCGTCGTCGCCGAGAGCTTCGAGGAGGCCCGCGCCGCGGCGGCGGCCGTGCGCGTCGCTTACGACGAGCAGAAGGGATCTTACGTGCTGGCCGACGCGCTGGCCGAGGCGAAGAAGCCCGAGAAGGCGAAGACGCCGCCGGATTCGAGCCTCGGCGATTTCGAGGCCGGCTTCGCGGCAGCCCCCGTCAAGATCGACGCGCGCTACACCACGCCGGTGCAGACCCACGCGATGATGGAGCCGCATGCCACGATCGCGACCTGGCAGGGCGACAAGGTCACGCTGATCACCGCCAACCAGATGCCGAATCGCGGCCAGGACGCGCTGGCCTCGGTGTTCAAGCTGCCGAAGGACAACGTCCGGCTGATCAGCCGCTTCGTCGGCGGCGGCTTCGGCGGCAAGCTGCAGCCGCAGGCCGACGCGATCCTGGCGGCTTTGGCCTCGAAGAACCTGAACGGCCGGCCGGTGAAGATCGCGCTGACCCGCCAGCAGGTCTTCCACGTCACGACCCGGCGCTCGGACACGGTGCAGCGGGTCCGCCTCGGCGCCGACCGCGACGGCAAGCTGACCGCGCTTGCCCACGAATCCTGGTCCGACACGGCGCCGGGCGACAGCTTCTTCGAGACCTCGGCCAACGTCACCCGCTCGCTCTACGCGGCACCGAACCGCCTGACGGCGCATCGGCTGGCCAATCTCAACCTGCCGTTGGCCTCCTCGATGCGGGCGCCCGGCGAGGCGGTCGGCATGCTCGCCTTCGAATGCGCCATGGACGAGCTGGCCGAGGCGCTGGCCCTCGATCCGATCGAGCTGCGCATCCGCAACGAGCCGGCGCAGGACCCGGAGAAGCACGTCCCGTTCTCGACCCGCCAGCTCGTGCCCTGCCTGAAGGAAGGCGCGCGGCTGTTCGGCTGGGACAAGCGCAACGCGAAGCCCGGCGCTGTGCGGGACGGGCAGTGGATGGTCGGCACCGGCGTCTCGGCCGCGGCACGGCTCAACCCGCTCCAGCCCGCCAAGGCGCGGGTGCGCCTCGCCCCCGACGGGACGCTCACCGCCCGGATGGCGATGACGGACATCGGCACCGGCACCTACACGATCCTGAGCCAGATCGCCGCCGAGATGCTGGGCGTGAAGGTCTCCGACGTGCGGATGATCCTCGGCGACACCGCCGATCCGATGTCGTCCGGCTCCGGCGGCTCGTTCGGCGCCGCCTCGTCGGGCTCCGCGCTCTACATGGCCTGCGAGGCCCTGCGCGGGCAGCTCCTGGCGAAGACCGACCTGGAGCCGAAGAACGCGGTGTTCGCGGATGGGCGGATCACCTCGGGCAACCGCTCGGCGTCCCTGCGCGACCTGATCGGCTCCGGCCTCGAGGCCGAGGGCGAGATCAAGCCGGGCGAGAACGAGAAGAAGTTCTCGCAATATTCCTACGGCGCGCATTTCGCCGAGGTCGGCGTCGATGCCGATACCGGCGAGATCCGGCTGCGGCGCATGCTCGGCGTGTTCACCGGCGGACGCATCCTCAATCCGAAGACCGCGCGCTCGCAGGCGATCGGCGGCATGGTGTTCGGCGTCGGCGCGGCGCTGATGGAGGCGATCGAGGTCGATCCGCGCTACGGCACCTTCGTCAACCACGACCTGGCCGAGTACCACGTCCCGGTCCATGCCGACCTGCCGGAGATCGACGCGGTGTTCCTGCCCGAGCTCGACGACAAGGCGAATCCCCTGAAGAGCAAGGGACTGGGCGAGCTCGGGATCTGCGGCGCGGGGGCGGCGGTGGCGAACGCGGTCTACAACGCGACCGGGATCCGGATCCGGGACTACCCGCTGACCTTGGACAAGATTTTGGAGGGGTTCGCGGCGAAGGAGACGGGGCAGCGGCGGGCGTAGCGCCGATCATACTGACGAGTAGCCGTGCAGGAGAAACCGGCTACAACACCCTCCCCTTTCCCGGACGACTGGAGCGATAGCGGAAGGAGATCCGGGATCCAGCATAAAAAGCCGCGGAGCGTCTGCCTGTCTGCAACGGTGCACCACACAGAACCGCTTCGCGGCACGTCTTCCGCTGGATCCCGGATCTCCTTCCGCTGATGCTTCAGTCGTCCGGGAAAGGGAGTGGCTGACGTTGAGCCGTCTGCCAGTCCAGTCCGTCGGCAGGTCGCGCGGCAGCGCACACGATAGGCGAACGGGCGCATCGAAACGCCAACGCTTTTCCGGTTTCTGGTCACCCGCATATGGCCAGGATCACCGCGGGGAACCGAGTGGCCGCCATTGGCAACAGCCGCACCCCCGCGCTAGCACAGGCTTCCTCCCCGTCCCCTGGAGCCCGCGCCTTGCTCGACGACCGCCAGCCGCCGCCCCGCTTCAACGGCGCCCGCTACTGCCTGGAGGCCAATGCCCGCGCGCGCGGCGACAAGCCCGCGCTGGTCATGGTCGGCGATCACGGGCGGACGGAGGTCATGACCTTCGCCGAAGTCGATAGGGCGGTGCGGGGCGTCGCGGCGGGGCTGCGCGATCTCGGCCTGCCGCCGGGCGCCCGGGTGATGATCCGCATGGGCAACGACGCGGATTACGTCATCGCCTACTTCGCGGCCCTCGCCGCCGGTCTCGTGGCGCAACCGTCCTCGCCGCAGCTGACGGCCAGCGAGGCGGCGTTCCTGATGCAGGATTCCGACGCCGCGGTGATCGCGGCGGCCGACGACTGCCCCCTCGACCCGGAGGCCTGCCGCGGCCGGATCGTGCTGCGGCGCGACGACATCGCCCGCCTGCGGAGCGGGCCGCCGATCGAGGATTACGCCGACACGGCCGCCGACGATCCGGCGACGCTGGTCTACACCTCCGGCACCACCAGCCGGCCAAAGGGGGTGCTGCACGCCCATCGGACGATCTGGGGCCGGCGGCCGATGCACGAATTCTGGCTCGGCCTGCGCGAGGACGACGTGGTGCTCCATGCCGGCACCATGAACTGGACCTACACCCTCGGGGTCGGCATCCAGGATCCCTGGGCCCGGGGCGCCACCACGGTGCTCTATAACGGCCGGCGCGACCCGGCCCTGTGGCCGGCCCTGATCGCCCGCTACCGCGCCACCCTGTTCGCCGCGGTGCCGAGCCTCTACCGGCAGATCCTCAAATACGCCGATCCCGCCGCCCACGACCTGTCGTCCCTGCGCCACGGCATCACCGCGGGCGAGGCGCTGTCGCCGCAATTGCTCGCCGAATGGCAGGCGGCCACCGGCACGCCGCTCTACGAGGCGCTCGGGATGAGCGAGATCTCGACCTACATCTCGACGAGCCCGCTGGTGCCGATCAAGCCCGGCTCGCCGGGCAAGCCGCAGCCGGGGCGGCGGGTCGCGATCCTGCCCGTCGAGGGCCCTGCGGAGCCGTTGCCCGTGGGCGAAGTCGGGCTCCTCGCGATCCACCGCTCGGACCCGGCCCTGATGCTCGGCTACTGGCACCGGCCCGAGGAAGAGGCCGCGGTGATGCGGGGCGAGTGGTTCACCGGCGGCGACCTCGCCTCGCTCGATGCCGACGGCTACGTCTGGTTCGAGGGCCGCAACGACGACATCATGAACGCCTTCGGCTACCGGGTGTCGCCGAACGAGGTCGAGGGCGCGCTGGTCGCCCATCCCGACGTGCAGGAGGTGGCGGTGGCCGAGCTTCCCGTGCGCGACGACGTGCGGGTGATCGCCGCCTTCGTGGTGCCGAAACCCGGCACGGCACCGCAGCGGGAGGCGCTCCTTGCCTGGTGCGGCGAGCGGCTCGCCGCCTACAAGTGCCCGCGCGAGATCGTGTTCCTGGAGGCGCTGCCGCGCACGCCGAACGGCAAGGTGCAGCGCAAGCGCCTCGCCGCCGGCTGACGTGCCTCAATCCGGCAGGATCGCCACCGCCCGGGTCCATCCCGCCGAGGCGGCCTTGATCTTCACCGGGAAGCACGCGACCGTGAAGCCGGTCGCCGGCAGGGCCTCGAGGTTGGCGAGCTTCTCGATCTGGCAGTAGCCGGCCTCGGCGCCGGCCTTGTGACCTTCCCAGATCAGGCTCGCATCCCGGGTCTCGGCGTAGCGCCGGGCGGTGTGGGAGAACGGCGCGTCCCAGCTCCAGGCATCGGTGCCGACGACCCGCACGCCCTGGCCGGTCAGGTGCAGGGTCGCGGCCCGGCCCATGCCGCAGCCGGTATCGACGTAGTCGGGCTGCCCGTAGCGCGAGCCGGCGCGGGTGTTGACCAGCACGATGTCGAGGGGCTGGAGCGCGTGGCCGATGCGGGCGAGCTCGCGGTCGATCTCGTCGGGCATCACCACGTGGCCGTCGGGCAGGTGGCGGAAATCGAGCTTCACGCCGGGGCGGTAGCACCAGTCGAGGGGCACCTCGTCGATGGTGATCGCCCGGGCGCCGCCGTCCATCGTCGGGTGGTAGTGCCACGGCGCGTCGAGATGGGTGCCGTTATGGGTGGAGAGCTGCACGCTCTCGACCGCCCAGCCCTGGCCGTCCGGCAGGTCCGCGGGCGTCAGGCCCGGAAACAGCCCGGCCACCATCGCGGCCGAGGTGGCGTGATCCATGTAGGTGACCGTCGGGCGCTGGAACGGCGGATCCGCCGGAACATCGTTCTCGATCGCGATCGAGAGGTCGATCAGTCGGGGCATTCCGATGGCTCCTTCGATGGTGTAGCGGCATCCATCGCCCCGCCGGGCGGCCCTGACAAGCCGGCGGGCGCGGGACGACGAGAGGTCCGCATGACGCCGACGATCCGTGCCATCGAGGATGCCGACATACCGGCGGTGATCGCCCTGTGGCACGCCGCCGGGGTGGCGCGGCCCTGGAACGACCCCGCCACCGACATCGCCTTCGCGCGCCGGGGGCCGCACGGGACCGTGCTGGTGGCGGCGATCGAGGATCGTGTCGTCGCCAGCGCCATGGCCGGCGAGGACGGGCATCGCGGCTGGCTCTACTACGTCGCGGTCGATCCGGCGCATCAGGGCGGCGGGCTCGGACGGCTCATGGTCGAGGCGGGCGAGGCCTGGCTGGCGGCGCGCGGCGTGTGGAAGGTGCAACTGCTGGTGCGGCGGGAGAACGCGGGGGTGCTCGGGTTCTACGATCACCTGGGCTACCGCGACACGACCGCCGTGTGTCTGCAGAAGGTGATCGCGACGGAGTGATCACCCTCACCATCGCAGCCGGCAGCTCTTAAATCCTCCGGGTCATCCCGGGCGCCTCGCGCAGGCCGAATCTCCCTCACCCCTCCCCGCCCGGCCAGATCACCCAGTGCAGGTCCGGCGTCTCGGGAAACAGCCGGCGGTGCTGGCTGACCGCGTAATTGTCGGTCATGCCGGCGATGAAGTCGGCGACGCGGCGCGGGGTGCGGGGGTCGTCCGGGCCGGCGAGGCCGGCGCGCCACTCCTCGGGCATCCGGGTCGGATCGGCGCGGAAGGCCGCGAACAGGTCCTCGACGATCGAGGCGGCGCGGCGGCGCACCGCCATCACGCCGGGATGGCGGTACATCCGGGCGAACAGGAAGGTCTTGATGTCCCGGTCGGCTGCCGCGATCGCCTCCGAGAAGGCGACCACCGGCGCCGAGGCCTGGCGGATCGCGGCGGCGTCGGCCGGCCGCAAGGCGTCGAGGCGGCGCTCGGCCTCGGCGATCACGTCCTCGACGAAGCGGGTGATGACCCGTCGGGCGAGCTCGTGCACCACCCGCGAGCGCTCGAGCCCCGGATAGGTGCGCCGGATCTCGTCGAGGAGGTCGGCGAGGAACGCCACCTCCCTCAGGTCGTCGAGGGAGAAGAGGTCGGCGCGCAACCCGTCGTCGAGGTCGTGGGCGTCGTAGGCGATGTCGTCGGCGAGGGCCGCGACCTGGGCCTCCGGCCCGGCGAAGGTCGCGAGTTCGAGGTCGTTGATCGCGTTGTACTCGGTGATCGCCACCGGGATGCCGCCCTCGGCGTAGTGCGGCATCAATCCCCCGTCCGGGGTCAGGAGCGGGCCGTTATGCTTGACCAGGCCCTCCAGGGTCTCCCAGGTCAGGTTGAGCCCGTCGAAGGTGGCGTAGCGGCGCTCCAGCCGGGTCACCAGCCGCAGGGCCTGGGCGTTGTGGTCGAAGCCGCCATGCTCGCTCATGCAGGCATGCAGCGCGTCCTCGCCGGTATGGCCGAAGCAGGTGTGGCCGAGGTCGTGGGCGAGGGCCAGCGCCTCGGCCAGGTCCTCGTCGAGGCCGAGCGCGCGGGCCAGCGCCCGGGCGATCTGGCTCACCTCGAGGGTGTGGGTCAGCCGGGTGCGGTAATGGTCGCCCTCGTGATGCACGAAGACCTGGGTCTTGTGCTTGAGCCGCCGGAACGAGGCGGAATGCACGATCCGGTCGCGGTCGCGCTGGAAGTCGGTGCGGGTCGGCGAGGCCGTCTCGGGGATCAGCCGCCCGCGCGACGCGAACGGGTCGCTGCCGTAAGGGGCCCGCCAGCGCTCGCCTGTCCGTCTCACGTTCCCGCTCCCCATCCTCGTACCGCTGTTGCGGTGCACGTCCCGCATTCTTATGTTGCCATCGCACGCCGGACCCCCACCCGAGAAGCCGTCGATGACCCCGATCACCCTGACGTCCCGCGCCGCCCGCCGCATCAACGAGATCATGGGCTCCGAGCCGCCCGGCTCGATGCTGCGCATCAGCGTGAATGGCGGCGGCTGCTCCGGGTTCCAGTACGCCTTCGACATTGCGCAGGACCGCACCGCCGACGACCTCGCGGTGGAGCAGGACGGCGCCACGGTGCTGGTCGATCCGACCTCGCTGCCGTACATGGAGGGCGCGACGATCGACTTCGTCAACGACCTGATCGGCCAGTCGTTCAAGATCGAGAACCCGCAGGCCACCGCCTCCTGCGGCTGCGGCACCTCGTTCTCGCTCTGAGCCTCATCTTCTCTCTCCCGGGACGTTCCGCCATGACCCGCTCACTCACAACGGGCGTGGCCCGGGCCGCGCTCGGCGTCCTCGCCTGCGCGTCGATCGCCACCGGCCTGCCGGCGGCCGTGCCGCTCCTCGCCGGCCCGGCGCTGGCGCAAGGGGCCCCGGGACAGGACACCACCGTCACCCTCGACGGGGTGGTGCTGCCGCTCGGTCCGGTGATCCTGAAGGCGCCGAAGCTGGAGCTGCGCGGAACGTCCCTGTCGCGGGACGAGGCGCGGGCGGCTCTCGACCCGGCCGGCCCCGCCCCGTGGCGGACCCGCCTCGCCAAGCTCTCCGCCCGCGAGATCGTGATCCCGGTCCTGCGCGTCGAGCAGCCGGCGGGCGGGCGCGTCCAGGTCGCGGTCTATCACGACGTCGTCGCCCGGGACGTGACGGCGGGCCGGATCGGCACGCTGGAGGCCGGCGGCGCCACCCTGACGGTCGAGGGGCCGGGTCCCGACGCCGCCGGCGCCTATGGCCGCCTGAGCGCCCGCGAGATCGACCTCCCCGGCCTTGCGCGTCTCTTCACCGAGGCCGGCGGCCCGGATGCGGCGCCGATCCGGGTCTATGGCGGCATCACCGCCGAGGATATCGCGCTGACCGGTCCCGACGGCGCGGCCTTCCGCATCGCCCGGATCGATGCCCGCGACCTGTCGGGCCGGCCGACCACGATCCCGTGGGGCGAGACGGCGCGGGCGCTCGCGGACGGGGCCGGCCCCGGAGCCAAGGCCGAGGGGCCGGAGCGGGCGCGCATGGCGGGCCTCGCCGCCGACCTCCTCGACGCGGTCGGCCTCGGCGGGCTCGAGATCAGCGGCATCACCCTGGCGGCACCGGGCGGCGGCCCGAAGCCGAAGCCGGTCCAGGCGAGCCTCGCCCGCCTGACCTACGCACCCGATGGCGTGGTGAAGGCCGAGGGGCTGGCGGTCGAGTCTCCGGCCGGCCGCGTCGCCCTCAAGGATTTGTCCTTGTCCGGGCTGTCGCTCAAGCCGGTGCTGGAGGGCCTGCGCCGCGCCGCCGCCGGCCCGCTCGACCCGGCCGAGATGCGCCGCTACGCCCCGTCCCTCGGCACCGTCGCGGTACGGAGCCTCGATGTCGACCTGCCGGCCCAGGGCTCCGAGACAGGATCCGGACCGGACCCGCTCCAGTCCTCGGGTCCGCTGCGCTTCGCCGTGCGCAGCGGCTCCCTCACGATGAGCGAGCCGCGCGACGGCGTGCCGACCGCCTCGCGCCTCGCCCTCGACGGCTTCACCTGCGCGGTGCCGCCCGGGACCACGGCGCCGGTGCTCTCCGACCTCGCCGGCCTCGGCTACACCGCCCTCGACCTCTCCGGCCAGATCGACGCCCGCTGGGACGAGGCGAGCCGGGAGGTGACGTTTCGCGACGTGACGCTGACGGGCAAGGACATGGGCACCGCCCGGATCACCGGTACGATCGGCGGGATCGGCAAGGAGGTGTTCGACCCCGAGCCGATGGTGTCGTCCCTGGCGCTGCTCGGCGCCAGCGCCAAGTCCCTCGGCCTCACCCTGGAGAATGGCGGGCTGTTCCAGCGCTTCGTCGACCAGCAGGCCAAGGCCCAGAGCCTGAAGCCCGAGGAACTGCAGCGCGAATACGGCACCGCCGCGATGCTGGGCATCCCGGCGGTGCTCGGCGGATCACCCGCGGCCAAGGCGCTGGGACAGGCGGTGTCGCGCTTCGTGGTCAAGCCCGGCCGTCTCTCGGTCAGCGCCACCGCGAAGGATCCGGCAGGCCTCGGCCTGATGGATTTCAGCACCGCCCCGAGCCCGGGCAAGATCTTCGACCGCCTGAACGTGGACGCGACCGCCGAGTGACGGGCGGACCGCCCGCCCTCGCGACGGCGGGTTCCAGCTCCCTTCCACGTCCCCCGGGTCCGCGCGGCGCGACCCGGGGGACGTGGGAGGATGTCGAGCAGGGTGGGAGCAATCGAGCGAAGCGTTCAGGACCTGGCCGCGCCCGGGACGTCGTCCGTTGCCAGGATCACCGCCGCGCTCGCAACACGGCACGCAATCACGCTGCAATGCCGACGGCCTAAACGCCCCTCCGACGACGGTCCGACGCGGCCGAAGGGGAGGAGCGACGATGCTGAACGTCATGCGTATTCTGTGCGCGGGGATCATCCTGGTCGGCTGGAGCCACCTGTCGCCGGCCCGGCCGGCGCATATCGTGCCGATCGACCGGGCGGGCGACAGCGGGACGGCTCCCGTGCCCGAGACCACCTGCCCCCTGCGGGCGTGGCCGTATATCGGCTGAGACCGGCTCGCACGGCACGGGGGCCGTCCGGCGCACATCCTCCCACGATCACGCGCGGGATGCCGCCTCCGGTACCGGAGGGCGCGCGGCACGCCACCGCCGGAAGCCCGGGTCGCCGTCCGGACGCACCATCACGCTTCCCACCCCTTCCCCGGACGCACGAAGCGAGAGCGGAAGGAAATCCGGGAACCGGCAAGGAACTCGCGACGCCTCCGCAACATCGCACAGGCAGAGCCGCTTCGCGGCGAGCCGGACGACGGGATCCCGGATCTCCTGCCGCTGCGCGTCGGCCTCGGGGAAAGCGGGGGCGGCTGACGCCGCCGCCGGGGACGAGGGTTGATGCCGTCCCGGTCCCAGGGTCGAGGAGGGACGAGGCGCCCCCTCCTCCACACACACACCTTCTGTCCTAATACGCGTTCTCGGTCTTGAACAAGGCCAGCGGGGTCATCGCCAGGATCTGCAGGTCGAAGAACACCGACCAGTTCTCGATATAGTACAGGTCGTGCTCGACGCGGCGCTGGATCTTCTCGTTGGTGTCGGTCTCGCCGCGCCAGCCGTTGATCTGGGCCCAGCCGGTGATGCCGGGCTTGACCTTGTGGCGGGCGAAATAGCCATCGACGACCTGATCGTAGAGGGTGTTGGCGGCCTTGGCCTGGAGGGCGTGCGGGCGCGGCCCGACGAGCGAGAGGTTGCCCTTCACGACGTTGATCAGCTGGGGCAGCTCGTCGAGCGAGCTCTTGCGGATGAAGCGCCCGACCGGGGTCACCCGCGGATCGCCCTTGGTGACGACCTTGGCGGCGGCGTAATCGCACTGGTCGGTATACATCGACCGGAACTTGTAGACGTCGATGACCTCGTTGTTGAAGCCATGGCGCTTCTGGCGGAAGAAGACCGGGCCCGGCGAGGTCAGCTTCACGGCGAGGCCGACGGCCAGCAGCACCGGCGAGAGCAGGACCAGCAGCACAGCGCCAACCACGCGGTCGAACACGCCCTTCACCACCACGTCCCAATCGGCGATCGGCCGGTCGAACACGTCGAGCACCGGCACCGAGCCGAGATAGGAGTAGCTGCGCGGGCGCAGGCGCAGCTTCGAGGCGTGGGCCGAGAGGCGGATATCGACCGGCAGCACCCAGAGCTTGGCCAGCATCTGCAGGATGCGCGCCTCGGCCGAGATCGGCAGCGTGAACACGATCAGGTCGACCTTGGTGCGCCGGGCGAAGGTGACGAGGTCGCTGACGGTGCCGAGCTTCGGGTAGCCCGCGACCACGTCGGCCGAGCGGCCGTCGTTGCGGTCGTCGAACAGGCCGACGACCTTGAGGCCGGAATCGCTCTGCGCCTCGATCGCCCGGATCAGCGCCTCGGCCGGCTCGCCGCCGCCCACGACGGCGACGCGCCGGTCGAAGCGGCCGCGGCGCATCTGCGCGCTCACCACCAGCGACAGCACCAGGCGCTCGACGATCAGCAGGGCGAGGCCGCTGCCGAAGACGCTCACCAGCCACAGCCGCGAGTAGTTGTCGCCGAGCTTGGCGAGGAACAGGGTGGTGGCGGCCAGCAGCATCACCAGCGACCAGCCGAGCACGACCCGGGCGCCGACGCTGAAGAAGGCCCGGAACGCCCGGATGCCGTAAGCGCCGAGCGCCTGAAGCACCAGCACGTTGAGGGCGGCGAGGCCGAGGATCGCCGCGACGTAGCCGAGATGCAGCGGCACCACGCCGGCAAGCAGCCACAGCTGCGCGCACAGGCCGGCGAGCGCGACGAGGCCGAACTCGACCGCCCGGACGCAGCCGGTGAACACCACCGGCGAGACGGCGGGGTCGGGCCTCACCGCCGCCACCGTCTCGGCCGGCGGCACGGCTTCGCGGCCCTGGGGGTCAGCCGCCACGGTCTTCAGGATGTCGCGGACGTCGAACGCACTCATGACACGGCTTCCGGTCTCGGTTCGCGGCGGGCGCCGCGTCGGTCGAGGGTGGGGTCGCGAGCCTGCCCGGGAGCTCTGAGGGAAGGCTTAAGGCGACCCCGACAGGATTGTGGAAAATGGACGGCAATCGGTCGCCCCGGGGTCACCCGGGGTCTCGCGCAGGGGAGCGGCTCGCCCGCGCGGCGGCGTAGCCGGCGAGCCCGTCCTCGGCCATCCGGGTCATCGAGAAGCGGCAGCGGACGAAGGCGCTGAGCGCTGCCGCCTCGCCGCGACGCTCGGCCGGGTCCTGGTCGACCTTGCGCAGGATCGCGGCGGCGAGCGCCGCGGCGTCGCTCGGCGGGACCAGGGCGGGAGCGGCGGGCCCGAAGATCTCCGGGATGCCGCCGACATCGGTCGAGACCAGGGGCTGGGCGCCCGCCGCCGCCTCGAGGATCACGTAGGGCAGCGACTCGGCGAGGGAGGGCACGACCATCACGGTGGCGCGGCTCAGGGCGGCGCGGATCGGCTGGGGCGGCTCGAACTGCACCTCCCCCGTCAGGCCGAGGGAGGCGACGCGCCCGCGCAGGGCGGCCTCGTCCGGCCCCGAGCCGACCACCAGCAGGGTCAATCGCCGCCCGTGCTCCTGGCGCAGGCGCGCCAGCGCCTCGAACAGCACCGGCACGCCCTTCGCCTCGCGCAATTCGCCGATATAGACGAGGTCGAGCGGGTCCGCGGCCGGGATGATCGGGGCGAATTCCTCCGCGCCGATGCCGTTATGGACCACCCGCACCAGCCGGTCGGTCGGGCCGACATAGGCGCGGTAGCGCCCGGCGATGTAGCCGCTCTCGAACAGGAACACGTCGGTGCGGCGGGTGAGCAGGCCCTCCGCCCGCATGTAGAGGCGGTGCAGCGGCGTCCCGGGACGGTAGTTGAAGCTGCCGCCATGCGGCGTGTAGGCCCGGACCGGACGGGCCCGGCTGCCCGTCGGCACCAGCCGGGCGAACAGGCCGCCCTTTGAGCCGTGCCCGTGCAGCACGGTGGGCCCTAAGCGCCGCACCACGCCGGACAGGGCCGTGAGTGCGGCGAGGTCGCTCGGATGCGGGTTGCGGCGCATTGGCAGCCGGGTGACGCCGAGGGACAGAAGCGGCGCCAGCTCGGCGAGCGCCGCGTCCGCCCGGGCACCGCCGGTGCTGGCGTCGCAGAACAGCCCGACGGCGTGGCCCGCCATCGCCTGCAGCCGCGCGACGTCGACGACGTGGCGGAACAGGCCGCCGACGGGCGCACGGAAGACGTGCAGGATCCGCTCCCGCGGGGCGCCGGCCCCCTGGGGCGCGGCGGCGTCCGACGGCGCGGGGTCTGCGGCGAGGCGGAGCTGGGAGGCGGCCACGGCATTGTCCTCAAGACGGATGGACGGCGCCGCGTCGTGCGGCCGCCTCCATCTCGCCTCAGGGCCGTGGCCGGGAGGTTAAGGGCGAGGACCGAAGTCCAGTCCGGACCACGATCGCTGATCGCGTGGTTAACTGTCGGTCAGCGCAAGTCGAGGAACGGCGCCGGTCTCAGAACCAGCGTTCCTTGACGACGATCGTGTCGCCGGGGCGGACCGGATAGGTCATCGGCACGATGCCGGAGACGAGGCCGGTCGGTCCCTCGCGGGTGAGCACGGCGTAGTCGCGGGCGGCGCGGGGGCCGAAGCCGGCGGCGATCGCCACCGCGGTCTCGACGGTCATGCCGCTGACATAGGGGTACTGGCCCGAGGTCGTGACCTCGCCCAGGATGAAGAACGGCCGGTAGACGTCGACCTCGACCGTGACGTGGGGCTCGCGGACGAATCCCTCGCGCAGGCGCGCCTCGATGGCGCGGGCCGCCTGGGCGGTGGTGCCGCCCGCGACCTTGACCGGGCCGATCAGCGGCAGGGCGATGCGCCCGGCCCCGTCCACGGCGTAAATGTTCGACAGGTTGTCCTGTCCGAACACGATCACCCGCAGCTTGTCGCCGGCGGCGAGCGAGTAGGCGGCGCCGACCGAGCCGGTGCCGGTCTCGTCGAGGAGGGCTGTGCGGTATTCCGGCCGCAGGCAGCCTCCGAGGGCGACGGTCGTCGCCACGGTCGTCGCCATGCCTGTGAGGAGGGCGCGTCGGTTCATCGCTTCCGGCCAGTCCAGATTGTCGCGGTGGGGTGTGATCCCCAGGTTGTCCCCAGGTCTAGGGCGCCATGGTTAAGGAATTCTGACCCATCGTCGCCCGTCCTGACCCGGTGCGTCAGTCACGGCGAGGCCTTAACCCAGCCGCAACCTTAATCGGATGTTCTCTGGGCAAGGTCCCTTCCGGACCTCCGTTCCGCCTCCCGACCGACGGTCTCCCATGCCCCGCGTCTTTCCCTTCGCCGAGCGGTCGCATGCCCGCCTGCCCGACCGCCTCGCCGGCAAGGGCCGCAAGGGCCCCAAAGAAGCCAAGGTCGCCCGCGCCGCCCGATCCGATGCGGCTCCGGAGCGGATGTCCGAGGACGGCCTGAGCCTCGGTGATGTCGGCCGCCTGCTGCGCCGGCGCTGGCCCGTCATCCTGCTGCCGACGCTCGCGGCCTTCGGGCTCTCGGTCGCCTTCGTGCAGGTGGTGACCCCGCGCTACACCGCCGAGTCCAAGATCCTGCTGGAGAGCCGCGACAGCGCCCTGACGCGCCTGCAGCAGGATCGCGGCGAGCTGCCGCTGCCGATCGACGAGCAGGCGGTGGCGAGCCAGGTCCAGGTGGTGATGTCGCGCGACCTCGCCCGCGAGGCCATCAAGCGGCTCGGCCTCGTCGGCAATCCCGAATTCGACCCCTTGGTCCAGGGCGTCGGCGGGCTCCAGCAGGTGCTGGTGATGCTCGGCCTCGCCCAGAATCCCCTCGACCGCGAGCCGGTCGACCGGGTGCTGGAGAAGTACTACGAGCGGCTGCTGGTCTACCCCGCCGGCAAGTCGCGCATCCTGACGGTCGAGTTCCGCTCGAAGGATCCGGAACTCGCGGCGAAGGCCGCCAACCTGATCTCCGACCTTTACCTCTCGTCGCTCGCCGCCGCGAAGGTCGACACCGCCCGCTACGCCTCGACCTGGCTCGGCTCCAACATCGAGGGCCTGCGCAGCCGGGTCTCGGAGGCCGAGGCGAAGGTCGAGGCGTTCCGGGCCCGCAACGGGCTGATCGGCAGCGGCGGCACGACGAACCAGCCGCTCGCCGCCCAGCAGCTCGCCGAGCTCTCGACCCAGCTGACCCAGGCCCGCGCCGCCCAGGCCGATGCCGGCGCCAAGGCCAAGCTGATCCGCGAGATGCTGCGGGACGGCCGCGGCTTCGAGATCCCCGACGTCGCCAACAACGAGCTGATCCGGCGCCTGGTCGAGCAGCGCATCGGCTTGCGGGCCCAGCTCGCCCTCGAGGCCCGTACGCTGCTGCCGCAGCACCCCCGCATGAAGGAGCTGAGCGCCCAGCTCGAAGGCCTGGAGACGCAGATCCGCGCCGCCGCCGACCGCGCGGTGCGCACGCTGGAGAACGATGCCCGCATCGCCGGCAGCCGGGTCGAGAGCCTGCAGGCGGCGGTGGATGCCCAGCGGACGATCGTCGCCAAGGCCAATGGCGACGAGGTCGAGCTGCGGGCGCTGGAGCGCGAGGCGAAGGCCCAGCGCGAGCAGCTCGAATCCTATCTCGGCCGGTTCCGCGAGGCGGCGGCCCGGGACGCGGCGAGCGCCGCGCCGGCCGATGCCCGCGTGGTCTCCCGCGCGGTGGTGCCCGACCTGCCCTCCTTCCCCAAGAAGCTGCCGATCGTCCTGTTCGCGACGGTCATCGCCTTCCTGTTCGCGATCGGCGCCGTGGTGGCGAAGGCGCTGCTCGCCGGCGATCCGCCCGGCCGCGGCCGCGGCCGCCCACCCGTGCGCCGGCCGGAGATCGAGCCGGTCATGATCGCCCCCGTCGTGCCGGAACCCGCCGCACCGCCCCCCCTGCCGGCAGCGGCCTCCGCCACCGCCCCGGCCGAGCCCGCGGTGGCGGCAGTCGCCGCCGCGCCCGCGCCGCTTCCTGCCGCCGGGCCGATCCATCCCGAGCCCGCCGTCGCGCCGGTCCATTCCGAGCCGGTCTCGCCCGCGCCGGTCTCGCCCGCGCCGGCCTTGACGGGACCGGTCCCGGCCGAGCCGGCCCTCCCCGTCGCGGCCGATCCCGTGCCGGCCGCCTCCCGCTACGACCTCGACGTGCTGGTGGCGCGGCTCGATGCGGTCGAGACCGCAGGGGGCGGCCGTCGGGTCATGCTGATCGGCACCGGCGACGCGACGGACCTCGACGGCCTCGCCCGCAGCCTCGGCCGCGCCGCCGCCCTCCACGGCCGCGCCCTGATGGTGCGCCTCGACGGCCCGCAGGGCTCGCATCCCGGCCTGACCGACCTCGTCGCCGGCAATGCCGACTTCACCATCGCGATCCAGGCCGATGCCGGCCGGCGCCTGAACCTGATCGACCGCGGCCGCGGCGCGACCGCGACGCTGATCGCCGGGGGCGACGCCCTCGGGCTGACCTTCGACGCCCTCGGCGAAGCCTATGACTGGGTGATCACCTGCCTCGGCGACGGCTTCGATGCCGGGACCTGGCCGCTGGTCGGCGCGCTCTCGGCCTGGATGGACGCAGTCGTGATCGCCTCGAACGCCGAAGCCGACGACCCGCGCCTCGTCGGCCTGTTCGACACCGCCGAGGCCGCCGGCGTACCGGAGGTCATCGTGGCCCAGGACCGGGCCGCGGCGGATGTCGCGATGCCGTCCTACCCGCTGCGCCGGACGGCGTGAGGGGGGAGCGCGTGCCGCCCCCGACGGCGTCGGGGCGGTGCGATGGTTGCGGAATGAGTGAGACCGCCGCGCCGTCGAACGGATCCGTTCGACGGCGCAAGGCAAGCCCGAACGGGCGTCGTCGCCGATGCGCTGGACGCCTTGGCATCCACCTGTCGATGCCAAGGCGCGAGGGGATGAGGGGAGGCTGCGGCCTCCCTTTCGTCGTTGTGGGGGAGAGCCGGGAGCCGGCTCGTGCGCCCGACGGCGCTGACGCCCTCAGCGGCAACCCGGGATCCATCGCCGCGGGCGGCTCAGGGGTAGAGCAGGACGCATCCCGCCGGATTCTGCATCCTCAGCGGTGATGGATCCCGGGCCCTCGACTTCGTCGAATCCCGGGACGACGCGAGGGTGTCAGATCGCCCAGGGCCAATCCCGCAGGTCTGCGGGGTGTGATCCGGCTCGCTCCATCCGGGCGCAGGATCCCTGCGCCCGGGCTCCGTGCCGATTGCAGGACCGTTCGCCTACACGTCCGCCGCGAACCGCCCGTGGCAGTGCTTGTACTTCTTGCCCGAGCCGCAGGGGCAGGGCTCGTTGCGGCCGACCCGGCCCCAGGTCGCGGCGTCCTCGGGGTTGCGCTCCAGCACCGGGGCGTCGGGGTTGAGCGCCTGGCCGGCGAACTCGTAGGCGCCCCCTCCCCCGCCGGCCGCGCCCTCCGCGAAGGCGAACTCGTTCTCGCCGGTGACGGGGTCGAGGTGCTGGGCGAACATCGGCGGCAGGCCCTGCGGCTCCGGCTCCTGGTACATGATCTCGACCCGCATCAGCTGGCCGGTGACCTGCTCGCGCAACGATCCGACGAGGCTGTTGAACAGGTCGAACGCCTCGGACTTGTACTCGTTGAGCGGATCGCGCTGGGCGATGCCGCGCCAGCCGATCACCTGGCGCAGGTGGTCGAGGGTGACGAGGTGCTCGCGCCAGAGATGGTCGAGGCTCTGGAGCAGCACCTGCTTCTCGACATAGGCCATGACCTCGGGGGTGTTGCGGGCGGTGCGCTCGGCATAGGCCTCGTCGGCGGCCTTGCGCAGGCGCTCGCGGATCTCCTCGTCGGCGATGCCCTCTTCCTTGGCCCAATCCTCGACCGGCACGTCGAGGTTGAGGTCGCGGGTGACGCTCTCGCGCAGGCCGGCAATGTCCCACTGCTCCGGATAGGCGTCCTCCGGCACGTGGCGCGCCACCACGTCGTCGATCACGCCCTGGCGCATCTCGTCGACGGTGTCGCGCACGCTGTCCTGCGCCATGAACTCGCGGCGCTGCTCGAACACGACCTTGCGCTGGTCGTTCATGACGTTGTCGTACTTGAGCACGTTCTTGCGCATGTCGAAGTTGCGCGCTTCGACCTTCTGCTGCGCCTTGGCGATCGCCTTGTTGATCCAGGGATGGATGATCGCCTCGCCTTCCTCGAGCCCGAGGCGCTGGAGCATGCCGTCCATGCGGTCGGAGCCGAAGATCCGCATCAGGTCGTCCTGAAGCGAGAGGTAGAACTTCGAGCGGCCGGGATCGCCCTGGCGACCGGAGCGGCCGCGGAGCTGGTTGTCGATGCGCCGGCTCTCGTTGCGCTCGGTGCCGACGATGTAGAGGCCGCCGGGCAGGGCCGCCTTGCGGCCGGCGGCCGGGTCGGCGGGCTCGCCCGAGGCCAGGACCTTGGCGCGGTTCTGCTCGATCTCGGCCTTCAGCGTCGCGATGCGGGCGTCGCGCTCCGGGCCCTCGGGGACGTTGGCGAGCTCCTGCTCGATGCGCATGTCGAGGTTGCCGCCGAGCTTGATGTCGGTACCGCGGCCGGCCATGTTGGTGGCGATGGTGATCGCGCCGGGCACGCCCGCCTCGGCGACGATGTAGGCCTCCTGCTCGTGGAAGCGGGCGTTCAGCACCGCGAAGCGCTTGGTCACCCGGCCCTCGCGGGCCGCCGCGTAGACGTCCTCCAGCGCCGACGGGTCGCTGTAGTCGAGCGGCTTGTAGCCGTGCTGGACCAGCAGGCTCGCCAGATGCTCCGAGCGCTCGATCGACCCGGTGCCGACCAGCACCGGCTGGAGGCGGGAATGCGCCCGGTCGATCTCCTTGATGATCGCGGCGTATTTCTCGTCGACGGTGCGGTAGACCTCGTCGTCCTCGTCGACGCGCTCGACCTCCTTGTTGGTCGGGATCTCGACCACTTCGAGGTTGTAGATCTCCTGGAACTCGTCGGCCTCGGTCGAGGCGGTGCCGGTCATGCCGGCGAGGTGCTTGTAGAGCCGGAAGTAGTTCTGGAAGGTGATCGACGCGAGCGTCTGGTTCTCGGGCTGGATCTCGACCCGCTCCTTGGCCTCGAGCGCCTGGTGCAGCCCCTCCGAGTAGCGCCGGCCGGGCATCATGCGGCCGGTGAACTCGTCGATGATCACCACCTCGTCGTTGCGGACGATGTAGTCCTTGTCGCGGGTGAACAGGGTATGGGCGCGCAGCGCCTGGTTGACGTGGTGGACCAGGGTGACGTTGTGAGCGTCGTAGAGGTCGCCGTCCTTGAGGATGCCGGCCTCGCGCAGCAATTCCTCGATGTGCTCGTTGCCGGCCTCGGTCAGCGAGACGGTGCGCTGCTTCTCGTCGAGGTCGTAATCCTCGCGCACCAGGCGCGGCATCACCGCGTCGATCGAAACGTAGAGATCGGAGCGGTCGTCGATCGGGCCCGAGATGATCAGCGGCGTGCGCGCCTCGTCGATCAGGATCGAATCGACCTCGTCGACGATCGCGAAATTGTGCCCGCGCTGGACCATCTGGCCCAGCTCGTACTTCATGTTGTCGCGAAGATAATCGAACCCGTACTCGTTGTTGGTGCCGTAGGTGATGTCGCAGGCATAGGCCGCCTTGCGCTCGACGTCGTCGAGGCCGTGGACGATGATGCCGGTCGTCAGGCCGAGGAAGCGGTAGACCCGGCCCATCCACTCGGCGTCGCGGCGCGCGAGGTAGTCGTTGACCGTGACGACGTGGACGCCCTTGCCCGAGAGCGCGTTGAGGTAGGTGGCGAGCGTCGCCACCAGGGTCTTGCCCTCGCCGGTCTTCATCTCGGCGATGCCGCTCTCGTGCAGCACCATGCCGCCGATCATCTGCACGTCGAAGTGGCGCTGGCCGAGCACGCGCTTGGCGGCCTCACGCACGGTGGCGAAGGCCGGGACCAGGATGTCGTCGAGGGTCTTGCCGGCGGCGAGCTCGGCCTTGAGGGTGTCGGTGCGGGCGCGCAAGGCCTCGTCGGACAGGGCCGCCAGCTCGGGCTCGAGGGCGTTGATGGCCTGGACGCGGGGTCGGTATCCCTTCACCCGGCGGTCGTTGGACGACCCGAAGATCTTCTTGGCAAGGGAACCCAGCATCGTGAACCTGCGATCGATCGTAACGGTAGTGGCGCGCGCCGCGGGCGCCTTATAGGCCCATATAGGGAGCCGTGCACCCAAAAGGCAGCGGGCGCGCGGGCACAACCGTGGCCGTGCTGCGAAAGACGGGGGGCGGGAGCGCCGTCAGCCGCTTGATTCCCGCTCCGGCACCGCCCTAGCTGCCGTGCTGCCATCAGCGAAACGAGACCAGGGATGCGGCCGCAACGTCGGCCCGGGAGGAACACCATGACACGCTTGAGCCGGGCGCTTGCCCGCACCACCGCCCTCGCCGCGGGCCTGATTGTGGCCGTCGCCGCGCAGGCCCAGACCGCCGCACCGAAAGGCGCCTCCGACGGCGTGGTGAAGATCGGTATCCTCAACGACCAGTCCGGGGTCTACGCCGATTTCGGCGGCCGCGGCTCGGTGGAAGCTGCGAAGATGGCGGTCGAGGATTTCGGGGGCAAGGTCCTCGACGTGCCGGTGCAGATCGTCGACGCCGACCACCAGAACAAGCCGGACATCGCCTCGAACGTCGCCCGGCAATGGTACGACACCGACCGTGTCGACGCGATCATGGAACTGACCACCTCCTCGGTGGCGCTCGCCGTGCAGGGCCTGTCGAAGGAGAAGCGCAAGATCACGATCGTCGACGGCGCCGCGACCTCGGACCTCACCGGCAAGCAGTGCACGCCGTACGGCTTCCACTGGGCCTACGACACCCACGCCCTCGCGGTCGGCACCGGCGGCTCGCTGGTCGAGACCGGCGGCGATACCTGGTTCTTCCTCACCGCCGATTACGCCTTCGGCTCCGCGCTCCAGGCCGACGTCACCCAATACGTCACCCAGAAGGGCGGCAAGGTGGTGGGCGCGGTGCGCCACCCCTTGAGCGCCCAGGACTTCTCGTCGTTCCTGCTCCAGGCGCAAGGGTCGAACGCCAAGATCATCGGGCTCGCCAATGCCGGGCTCGACACCGCGAACGCGATCAAGCAGGCGGCAGAATTCGGCATCGTCCAGGGCGGGCAGCGCCTCGCGGCCCTGCTGTTCACGCTGGCGGAGGTCCACGGCCTCGGCCTCAAGGCGGCGCAGGGCATCGTGCTGACCGAAGGCTATTACTGGGACCTCGACGACCAGGCCCGGGCCTTCGCCAAGCGCTACATGGCCCGCACCGGCAAGATGCCGAACATGATCCAGGCCGGCACCTACTCGTCGGTGACGCACTACCTCAAGGCGGTGAAGGCCGCAGGCACCGACGACACCGACGCGGTCGCGGCCAAGATGCGTGAACTCAAGGTCGACGACTTCTTCGGCCGCGGCGGCACGGTGCAGGCCAACGGGCGCATGGTCCACGACATGTACCTGTTCCAGGTCAAGTCGCCGGCCGAATCGAAGGCGCCGTGGGACTATTACAAGCTGCTCGCGACGATTCCCGGCGACAAGGCGTTCCTGTCGGCGAAGGCGAGCGGGTGCCCGCTGACGCAGTGAGACCGCAATCGGCCAGGGCCGTGCGCGATGGCGCGCGGCCCTGGCCTCGGTCGGGCGCGGCCTATGCGGCGCGCACCCTGGCGAGGAACCGGCACACCTCCGCCGACAATTGCTCGGATTGCCGCGACAGCTCGGACGCCGCCGTGAGAACCTGGCTGGCGGCAGCCCCGGTCGCCTCCGAGGCCTGCGCGACGCCCGAGATGTTGTCGGTCACCTCGGCCGTTCCCACCGCCGCCTGGCCGACATTCCGCACGATCTCCTGCGTGGCGATCCCCTGCTGCGCCACCGCCGCCGCGATCGACGTCGCCATCCCGTCGATCTCCCGGATCCGGCCCGTGATCCCGCCGATCGCCGACACCGCCTGATCCGTGGCGCTCTGGGCCTCCCCGATCTGGCGGGTGATGTCTTCGGTCACCTTCGCGGTCTGCTCGGCCAGCGCCTTGACCTCGGCGGCCACCACCGCGAAGCCGCGTCCCGCCGCTCCCGCCCGCGCCGCCTCGATCGTGGCGTTGAGCGCCAGGAGGTTCGTCTGGCTCGCGATCGAGGAGATCAGCCCCACCATGTCGCCGATCTTGGCCGAACTGGACTTGAGGGTGTGGACGAGCGTCGCCGTCTGATCCGCATCGGTCACCGCCGACCGGGCGAGAGCGGCCGAGCCGCTCACCTGCCGGCCGATCTCCTGGACCGACGCCTCGAATTCCTCGGCGGCGGCAGCGACCGTGTTGACGTTGGAGCCGGCCTCCTCGGCTGCGGCAGCCACGGCGGCGGACTGGCTGGCGGTCTGGGTCGCGGTGGCGGTCATCGCCTGGGCGGTGGCCTGCAACGTGGCGGCGGAGGACGACACCCGGGCGACGATGCCGCCGACCGCTTGCTCGAAGCCCTGCGCGATCTGGTTCATCGCCTGCCTGCGCTGGCTCTCGCTTTCCTGGCGGGCGGCGGTGTCGCGGGCGAGGTCTTCGAGGGCGCGCGAGCGCAACCCGTCGCGGAGCGCGACGACCGCGGAGGCGATCTGCCCGACCTCGTCCCGGCGCCCGGCCCCGGCGATCTCGGCATCGAGCTCGCCGCGGGCGAGACGCTGCATGGACGTGGTGAGGCCGCCGAGCGGCTTGGAGACACTCCGGCCGATCACGAGGGCGAGGAGGATGAACAGGACCGCCACGGGGGCGAGTTTGACGCCGATCGACTTGGCCTGATTCCACAGGATCGTGTCGACGTCATGGACATGAACGCCGGCCACCACCAGGAGACGCCATTCAGGAACCGCGATGACATAAGCGACCTTGAGCGTCTCGACATCCTCTCCGGGTTTTTTCCAATAATAATCCATGAATCCAGATCCATTCTCTTCGACGGCCCGGAGTGTTTCCTTGAATAACAATTTGCCGAACTTGTCTTTGACATGCAACGCACTCTTCCCCTCAAGCTCTGGTCGCGCTGCATTGACCCATGTATCGCCGCTGAAATCATAGACAGAATAGTAATTTCCGCCGTCGAATCGTGCGAGCCGCAGCACGCGCGCAAGCCTCGATTTTGCGTCTGATTCACTCAATTCGCCGGACATGGCGCGATTCAAATACCCTTTCGCGATCGTCGCACCGATCTCGACGCTGTGGCGGATATCCTGGCGCTTCTGCTCCAACATGCTGCTTCGCACTTGCCAGAGGACGAGCCCGACTGATCCACATGCAAAGACGAGACCCAGAATCGCGAGAACCGCGAGTCGATGGGTGATGCGTATATTTTGGATCATCGTGGCCCCTCTTCGTCTTGCCGTCGAGGTTCTCATATGATGCTTAATATTTCGCTTAAATTTGTGGCATTACAGTATTAATGAGCAAATATGTGCTACAATGCAAGATTGAATCGATATATTAATTTGTATTGGACGTTTTTATGTCGAAATCAATATCGATCAATCTATGACAAAATTAAAATGAGCTATTTTCATTGGCAAAATCGACGATGAAATCCCTGTCGATTGGCTGAATGGATGTCCGTCTGGACGTCTCTGTTTTCAGACGGCCTGCGCCTGGCTGCGTGGGGCTGCCGAGTGCCCGCCTGCTTAATCGAGCGCGCGGCGCCGCCCGACGAAACTTTCGGGTCCGTCCGGGTCAGCGCCCGGCCGTTCGACCAGCAGCCACGGCCTCTCGGCCGGATGCAACTCGGGACTGTGAGCGGGCGGGCCGACGGGCATGTCGGGGCGAGACCCGTTTGCCAGCCACAGGCCCGCGATCGGAAGCGCCGCGCTGCCGTATGGCCGGGCGCCGCTCGGGAGCCCGCCGGGTTTCCGTTCCGGAGGACCCTGTCCGCCTCGCAAAAAAGCCCCGCCCGGATCGGGCGAGGCCTGGACGCATGCGGCGTATCCGCAGCGATGCGAGAGTGCTGGGCGTCGGGACAGGGTCGAGGCGGGAGACCCCCGCCTCGTACCCGCCCGAGGCTCGATCAGACGAAGTGCTGGCCGCCGTTGATGGTCAGGGTCGAGCCGGTGATGAAGCCCGCCTGCTCGCCGGCCAGGAACTCGACCGCGCGGGCGATCTCCTCGGCCTCGCCGAGGCGGCCGACCGGGATGTGCGGCAGGATCTTGGCCTTCAGCACCTCGGGGGCGATCGCCTTGACCATCTCGGTGGCGATGTAGCCCGGGGCGATCACGTTGACGGTGATGCCCTTGTTGGCGTTCTCCTGCGCCAGCGCCTTGGCGAAGCCGATCACGCCGGCCTTGGCGGCGGAGTAGTTGGTCTGGCCCATCTGGCCCTTCTGGCCGTTGATGGACGAGATCAGGATGATCCGGCCGAAACCCCGCGAGCGCATGCCGTCGATCAGCGGACGGGTGCAGGTGAACATCGAGTCGAGGTTGGTGCGGATCACCGCCTGCCACTGCTCGAAGGTCATCTTGTGGAACATGCCGTCGCGGGTGATGCCGGCATTGTTGACCAGGATGTCGATCGGACCGAGCTCGGCCTCCGCCGCGCGGATACCGGTCTCGCAAGCCGCGGCGTCGCCGACGTCGAACTTGAAGACCGGGATGCCGGTCTCGTCCTTGAAGGCCTGCGCGGCCTCGTCGTTGCCGCCGTAATTCGCCGCGACCTTGTAGCCGGCCTCCTTCAGCCCCTTCGAGATCGCGGCGCCGATGCCGCGAGTGCCGCCGGTGACCAGTGCGACGCGTTCTGCCATGTGCCCTCTCCTCAACTCGCGTTCGAGCGATCCGTCCCTCGGCGCCGTCCGTGGATACGTTACGGCAGGCGGCCGTTCCACAACGAAGGCGGGTGTTGTCCCGCTTCTAAAGGTACTAACCCGAAGGGGGCGGCCGGGCTCCCCGGCCACCCCCTCCCTTCAGCGAATTATTGCCGCTCGAGGCACATGGCGACGCCCATGCCGCCGCCGATGCAGAGGGTGGCGAGGCCCTTCTTGGCATCGCGGCGCTGCATCTCGTGCAGCAGGGTGACGAGGACGCGGGCGCCCGACGCACCGATCGGGTGGCCGATGGCGATGGCGCCGCCGTTCACGTTGACCTTGGCGTCGTCGAAGCCGAGGTCCTTGTTGACCGCGAGCGCCTGGGCGGCGAAGGCCTCGTTGGCCTCGATCAGGTCGAGATCGGAGGCCTTCCAGCCGGCCTTCTCGAGGGCCTTGCGCGAGGCCGGGATCGGGCCGGTGCCCATGATCTTCGGATCGACGCCGGCGGTCGCCCAGGAGGCGATGCGGGCGAGCGGCTTGAGGCCGCGCTTCTCGGCCTCGGCCGCCGACATCAGCACCAGGGCGGCGGCGCCGTCGTTGATGCCGGACGCGTTGCCGGCGGTGACGGTGCCGTCCTTCGAGAAGGCGGGCTTGAGCTTGGCCATGCCCTCGGGCGTCGCACCCTCGCGGATGTACTCGTCGGCATCGACGACCACGTCGCCCTTGCGGCCGGGCACCGTGACGGGGGCGATCTCGTCCTTGAACCGGCCGTCCTTCTTGGCGGCCTCGGCCTTGTTCTGCGAGCGGGCCGCGAAGCTGTCCTGCTCCTCGCGGGTCAGCTGCCACTGCTGGGCGATGTTCTCGGCGGTGTTGCCCATGTGGTAGCCGTTGAAGGCGTCCATCAGGCCGTCCTTCAGCATCGTGTCGACGAGCTTGAGGTCGCCCATCTTCTGGCCGCCGCGCAGGTATTGGGCGTGGGGCGCCATCGACATCGATTCCTGGCCGCCGGCCACGATGATGTCGGCGTCGCCGTTGGCGATCTGCTGCATGCCGACCGCGACGGTGCGAAGGCCCGAGCCGCAGAGCTGGTTGAGGCCCCAGGCGGTCTTCTCCTGCGGGATGCCGGCGGCCATGGCGGCCTGGCGGGCCGGGTTCTGGCCCTCGCCGGCGGCGAGCACCTGGCCGAAGATCACCTCGTCGACCTCCTCGGGGGAGACCTTGGCCCGCTCCAGCGCCGCCTTGATGGCGACCGCACCGAGCTTGTGGGCCGGCACGGTGGCGAAGGCCCCGTTAAACGAGCCCACCGGGGTGCGGGCGGCCCCCACGATGACGATATCTGCCTTCTCGGCCATGCGCCTCTCCTCTCGATCCTCGCCCAGCGTCACGGGGCCGTCGCTGCCGGTTGTCCGCGCGCTTTGCGGTGGATGAAAGCGTTGCCCTGCGGGAAGTCAAGGCGTCCGCAGCGCACGACCGCACTGGCAGCGCGGCCAGTTTGCGTGGACGGCGCGCAGATTGCTATTTTCGCCAGCACACGAAGGCCTTAAGGTCCGGTCATGAGAACCGGTGAAAATTCGGCTCGCCCGGCGCCGTCCCGCTCTCGCCGGGTTGGCCAACAGGTCGGCCAAGAGGGAGACAGGGCACCGATGGCGGATAGCGGCAAGTCGACACCCACCGTCATCAAGAAGTACGCCAACCGGCGTCTCTACCACACGGGCACCTCGACCTACGTCACCCTCGAGGACCTGGCCGCGATGGTGCAGGCCGGTGAGGATTTCGTGGTCTTCGACGCCAAGTCGGGCGAGGACATCACCCGCTCGGTGCTGACCCAGATCATCTTCGAGCAGGAGAACAAGGCCGGCGCCGAGAACCTGCTGCCGGTGGCCTTCCTGCGCCAGCTGATCCGCTTCTACGGCGACAGCATGCGGGCGATGGTGCCGAGCTTCCTCGAACATTCGATGCATCATCTCGCCCGCGAGCAGGACGGCCTGCGCGAGAAGATGTCCCAGACCTTCGGCCCCACCGCCTTCCAGCACGCGATGGAGGAGCAGGTGCGCGCCAACATGAGCTTCTTCAGCGAGGCGATGCGGATGTTCACGCCGTTCGGCCCGGGCGGCCAGCCGGGGAGCGGCGACACGCCGGCCGAGGCGCCGGCCGCGGCGCCGGCCCCCGCCCCGGCCCCGGCCCCGAAGGGCGAGCTCGACGACCTCAAGCGCCAGATGCTCGAGATGCAGAACCGGCTCGAGGCCCTGGCCAAGAAGTAGCCGCGAGGACGCGCGGCGGGAAACTTGGCCGGCGGGTTGCGACGTTGATCCGTCGTCGCCCCGCGGAGCCCCCGCCATGTCCCAGCCCGACACGTCCGTCCCGGAACCGCATACGACCGGCCGTGCCCTCGTCCCGATCGAAGCCGCCTCTCCCGCGCCTCCCGTGCCGGCCCGGCCGCTCGCGACCTTCCTGGTTCAGCTGATCGACGGGCCGACCGGGACGTTGCGGCCCTCCCGCCTCGACCGGTCGCGGGTGGCCTCGGCGCGGTATGCGGCGAACGGCGAAGCGTGATCGATCGGCGCTCGCGCAGGCCGGACGCGCCCTACACGCCCTCCCCCACCGGCGGCAGCAGCGCCATCAGCGAGCGCAGCGGCGGGCTGGCCTCGCCCGACCAGACCAGATGCGTGCGGTTGCGCCGCAGATGCCCCGGCAGGGGGTGGCGGGCGACCGTCGTGCCGAGCACCGCATGGTCCAGCACCTCGGCCGGAACGATGGCCGCCCCGGTGCCCGCCGCCACGCAGGCGACGATGGCGTGGTAGGAACTCATCTCCAGGATCCGCTCCGGTGACCGGCCCTCCTCGGCGAGCCAGGCGAACAGGCGCTGGCGGTACGAGCAGCCGTGCGGGAAGGCGACCACGGTCCCGGTCCGAGCGGCGTCCCGCCCCTTGGCGGTGATCAGCACCAGTTCTTCATCGAAGGCGGGGACCGAGGACAGGGCATCGCCCTCGATCGGCTCGGACACGAAGGCCGCCTCGACCTCGTAGCGCGCGAGCTGGCGCAGCATCGCCCGGGTGGTGCCGGTCTGCAGCTCGATCGTGACGTCGGGGTAGCGCGCGTGGAAGGCCGACAGGATCGGCGGCAGCCGGGCGCCGGCGGCGCTCTCCATCGAGCCGAGCCGCAGCGTGCCGCGCACGCCGCCGCCGCGCAGCTCGCGCTCGGCGAGATCGGCGAGGGTCAGCAGCTTGTCGGCGTGGCCGAGCAGGGTGCGCCCGGCCTCGGTGAGGGTGAGGGAGCGGCCCTCGCGCCTGAACAGGGCGACGCCGAGCCGTTCCTCGAACTGCTTGATCCGGGTGGTGACGTTGGACGGCACCCGGTTGAGCAGGCTTGCCGCCCGCGTCACCCCGCCTTCCCGCACCACGCTGCGGAAGATGTGCAGGTCGTCGAGATCCATTGTTCTCATGGCAAGAAGGATACGTCGGAAAAATTCATTTTCCAAGAACCGTCGAGGGGTGTTGGATGCCCGGATGAGCACGCTTCATCCGCCTCTCGCCCGCCCCGTTCCGTCCTCCGCGACTTGGCCGGTCGTCGCCGCCGGCATCCTCGCCCTCGCGGTCGCCATGGGGATCGGCCGCTTCGCCTTCACGCCGCTGCTGCCCTTGATGCTGCGCGACGGTACCCTGACCGCGAGTGCCGGCGCCGCGTGGGCCGCGGCGAACTATGTCGGGTACCTCGCCGGGGCGCTCACGGCCGCGTGGTTCTCGGGGAAGCCGGCGCAAGGGCTGGGGGTGAGCCTCGCCGGGGTGGCCCTGACGACCCTCGCCATGACGTGGGCCGGCGACCCGGCCCCGGACCTCGTCGGCACGGCGCTTCGTGCCACGGCCGGCTTGTTCAGCGCCTGGGCGCTTGTCTGCGCCAGCAGCTGGTGCCTCGCCGAGCTCGCCCGGCGGGGTGCGCCGCGGCAGGGTGCCTGGATCTACATCGGGGTCGGCGTCGGCATCGCGCTCGCCGGGGCGCTGGCTTGGCTCGGCGGACGCCAGCCGGCGGCACGGCTGTGGCTCGAACTCGGTCTCGTCGCAACGCTCGGCGCGCTGCTCGTCGGGGGACTGGCGCGCCGGCAAGGCACGACCCCGCCCGAACCCGCGGAGCGCGCGGCGGCGGCCCTGGCGCGGGGCGGCACCGGCCACCCGCTCGGCCTGATCCTGTGCTACGGCGGCTTCGGCTTCGGCTACATCGTGCCGGCGACGTTCCTGCCGGCGATGGCGCGGGAGCTGACGCCCGACCCGCTGGTCTTCGGCCTGGCTTGGCCGCTCTTCGGCCTGGCGGCCGTGCTGTCGGTCGCCGTGGCGGCGCGCCTCCTCGCGGGGGTGCCGCGCCGGCGTCTCTGGGCGGCGGCACAAGCGCTCATGGCGCTCGGCACCGCGCTGCCGCTCGTGGTCCACGCCTTGTGGGCGGTCGCGGCCTCGGCCGTGCTCGTCGGCGGCACCTTCATGATCGCCACCATGGCCGGCCTGCAACTGGCGCGCGAGGCGCGCCCCGACGACCCGACGCCGCTGCTCGCCCGGATGACCGCCGCCTTCGCGGCCGGGCAGATCCTCGGCCCGCTGCTGGTGCGGCTCCTCGGCGGCGGGTGGCACGCGGTGAGCCTGACCGGCGCGGCCGCGACCGGCCTGCTCGCCCTCACCGCCCTGTGGCTGTGGTGGACGGCGCGACGCCCGGGATGATCCCAGAGGCCGAGCCCCAAACGAGAACGGCGCCCGCGAGGGGCGCCGTCATCCCGTGCCGGTCCTTGAGCGGCGCGTGCGGCGCCGCCATGCCGGATCACGCGTCGGACTTGACCTTCAGAACCTGGCGACCGCGATACATGCCGGTCTTCAGGTCGATGTGGTGCGGGCGACGCAGCTCGCCGGAATCCTTGTCCTCGACGTAGGTCGGGGCCTTGAGGGCGTCGGCGGAGCGGCGCATGCCGCGCCGCGACGGAGAGGTCTTTCGCTTCGGAACGGCCATTGGAACTACTTCCCGTGCAACAAAACAGGCGCGTAGAGGCCCCTGGCCGGAGCCGCCGCGCGCGTCGCGATCCTGATCGGAGCGGGGTCTATAGAGGAGACGCGCCGCCCTGGCTAGGGGACCAGCTCCAGAAATCCGCTCGGCCCGTCATACACGCATTAAGCTGCCGTTCAACGGCGAAGGTCGCATGATGGGCGTGAGCCGCTCCGGACAGCCCCGCTCCGGGAGCCCGTGGGCGGCACGATCGGAGCTGTCCCGATGACGCGCTTTCCCCGCCTGACCCGCGCCCTGGCGCTGACCGCCCTGCTCGCAGCAGGCCCGGCTCTCGCCCAGACCCCCGCCCCGTCGACCCCGACGACGCGGCCGGCCCCGACCGTCCCGGCGCCCACGGCGACGCCCCCGGCAGCCCCCACCGCCCCGAAGGCGCCCGAGGCCCCGAAGGCGGCGGCCCCCGCCACGCAAGCCGCGCCTTCGGCCAAGCCCGTTCTCATCGACCTGAACACCGCCTCGAAGCAGGAGCTCGAGACCCTGAAGGGCATCGGCACGGCGCGCTCGGAGGCGATCATCAAGGGCCGGCCGTATCGCGGCAAGGACGAGCTTCTGTCGAAGAAGATCGTCCCGTCGAACGTCTACGAGGACATCAAGGACAAGGTCATCGCGCGCCAGAAGAGCTGAGCGCCTCCGATCCTTGCCGGCCCGGAAGCGGGGTGATAGGCGCCGGGGCAGACACGCGCTTCCCCGGACACCCTGCCCATGCCCCACCGCCTGCACCGCGGCGACCTGCCCGACGATTACGTGCCGGGCCCGGCCATCGCGATCGATACCGAGACGCTCGGCCTCCAGCCCCACCGCGACCGGCTCTGCGTGGTGCAGATCTCCCGCGGCGACGGCGAGGCCGACCTGGTGCAGATCCCGAAGGCCGGCCCGGAGCCGGTGGTGCTCAAGCGCGTGCTCGCCGATCCGGCGGTCACCAAGATCTTCCACTACGCCCGCTTCGACCTCGCGGTGCTCTATCACCGGCTCGGCGTGATGCCGGGGCCGGTCTACTGCACCAAGATCGCCTCGCGGCTCGCCCGCACCTACACCGACCGGCACGGCCTGAAGGACCTGGTGCGCGAGCTCGTCGGCGTCGACCTGTCGAAGCAGCAGCAATCCTCGGATTGGGGCGCCGAGACCCTGACCCAGGCGCAGATCGACTACGCCGCCTCCGACGTGCTGCACCTCCACGCCCTGCGCGACCGGCTCGACATGATGCTGGCGCGCGAGGACCGCACCGCGATGGCGCAGGCCTGCTTCGACTTCCTGCCGACCCGCTCCCGCCTCGACCTGCTCGAATGGGACGAGACCGACATCTTCGCCCATAGCTGAGCGGGACGGAAGCGTGGCCATTCTGTTAACCTGCCGGCCATAACTTCGACACCGCGTCGGGGCATCGGGGACGCCCATGTCCCGCGCACCCCGCGTCGGATGTCGGCACGACGCCAGGTGGCCACGCCCTTGCTGCACGCTTCCCCGCTCGACGCGATCCCGTCCCCGGGCCCCGATCCCCGGCGCCTGCGCGCCCATGCGAGGGCGCGCCGCCACAGCGCCCAGGTGCGCTGGCTGCGCCGCGCGATCCCCCTCGGGGCGGGTGCGGCGGGGCTCGCCATCGTGGTCGGCACCTGGCTCAACCCCTTCGCCGATCTCGGCGTCTCGGTCAGCCTCGGCTCGATCGGCGTCTCGGGCTCGAAGGTGACGATGGAGAGCCCGCGGCTCTCGGGCTACCGCTCGAAGGACAACCGCCCCTACGTCGTGACCGCCAAGGCCGCCCTGCAGGACGTGAGGAAGCCCTTCGTCATCGAGCTGCAGAGCATGCTCGGGCGCCTCACCACCGACGAATCCGGCGGGCTTGCCCATATCGAGGCGACGGCCGGGATCTTCGACACCCAGAAAGAGGCGCTGGACCTGAGCCAGCACATCCGCCTCTGGACCGACAAGGGCCAGGAAGCGCGGCTGACCTCGGCCCATGTCGACTTCAAGGCCGGCACGATGCACTCGCGCGAGGCGGTCACCGTCACGATGCCGACCGGCTCGATCAAGGCCGACGGTCTCGACGTGACCGAGAACGGCAAGACCATCTCGTTCGTCGGCAACGTCAAGGCGGTCTTCAGCAATCACATGCCTTCGGACGAGGATCCGCGCCTGCGGACCTCCGAGGCCCAGATCAAGGACGATTGAGCCCGTGCCCCGTCTTCCGGCCCTGGCGGCGCTCGGCTGCCTCACCCTCGCCGCCCTCGCCCTCCCCTCCGGCTCGTGGGCCGAGACGCCCGCGCCCGCGGCCAAGAAGAAGGAGGCCGGCTCCGGCTTCGGCGCCTTCAGCAGCGGCGGCGGCAAGGAGCCGATCAAGATCGACGCCGACCGGCTCGACGTGTTCGACCGCGAGAACAAGGCGGTCTTCGCCGGCAACGTCGTGGCGGTGCAGGGCGAGAGCACGATCCGGTGCTCCAGCATGACCGTGCACTACCAGCGCAAGGAGAAGGAGAAGAAGGCCGAGGCGAAGGCTCCGGAGACCAAGCCGGCGGACGGCAAGCCGGTCGAGGCCGCGGTGAAGGTCGAGGCCAAGCCGGAACCCAAGGTCGAGAAAGCGGCGGCCGACCCGACCGACGGCAGCGCGATCCGCCAGGTGGTCTGCGCCGGCCCGGTCACGGTGGTGTCGAAGGATCAGGTGGCGAGCGGCGACAACGCGGTGTTCGACCGGGTGGCGAACCGGGTCGTGCTGACCGGCAACGTGGTCTTGAGCCAGTGCCAGAACGTCACCCGCGGCTCGCGCCTCGTCTACGACATGAATACCGGCCGGGCGAACATGGACCCGGTGGCCGGCGGGCGCGTCTCGGCGATGTTCGTGCCGGGCGGCAAGGATGATGGGGCCAAGGGCAAGCAGGCGGGCTGCGCGCAGCCGGCGGGGCAGGCGGGCAAGGCGGCGCCGAAGCCGCGGGGATAGAAGCGAGTTGAGGAAGTTTGGCTTGACCGAGGGACATAGCTGCCGAGGATAGAAGTTAGCGGGCGATATGTACATGCCCCTGAACAGCATGTGCGGAAAACCTTCCAAGCGAAGTTTCCGTATATCACATCAATCCGACGGGGGTTGTCGCGCGTATTCTACAGCAGAGATTAGTTAGCTGCACGATTGGCCGGCCCCTCATCATCAGACACATGTTTTCCGTGCAGCCGAGCGTGAGATACGGAATGACCGCTCGGGGTGGTTTGCAGGCCTCTCCGTTCCAGCCATAATCGGTCACGTGATGACCTGGAGCCGCATAGCCGCCGCCTTCAACTACCATGGCGCCCTGCTCGACATCTATGTTCTGGAGACATCGCATCAGGATTGGGCCCGCGTGTGGGACCTACTGCGGGCGAAGCCTGAGCGGCTGACGTTCGAAATCGATGGGCAGGCAAAGCCTCCGCCGGCCGAGGTCGCCGAGGTCTTCAATTTCTATCCTGCCCGGAGCGTTCTGGTGTCATACCGTCTCGGCAAGCAGCGGCTGAACTGCCACTTCTTTACGGAGGAGGAGATCGAGTTCGATCTTGATCCGCGTGACGTGGATAGTCTCTTGGAAGCTGACCGGTTGGTAGGCTTTCTGAATGCACTCGGGCGCGCGACTATGAAGGAGGTCTTATTGACAGTCGAGAACAGTCCCGATGAAGTGATCGCGCGCTATGACCCCACGAGCGACACACTGGAGTGGTCAGTTGGGTACTAAGCTTTCAGCATAGGGTTCGCTTAAGGTTGCCCGTCAGGGACATCCATCCGGCAATCTCATGTGTCGGAAAACACTTGTTTACCGTACACCCAAGCCTGAGGTGCAGAACGATCGTTCGGAGTAGTTTCCCGCATTTCGACTTTCTAGATAGCTTCGAGCATACGGGACGTAGCTGTTCGTTTGGGAGCACAGAACCTCGAGATGAAAGTTCTTTTCGTCACTCATCCTGAGGTCACGATCGACCCGGCTGTACCGGTGCCCGACTGGGGCCTATCGGCACGAGGCCGCGAGCGCATGGCAGCTTTCTGCGCACGACCCGAGGCGACGAGCATTGGCCACATCTTCGTCAGCGATGAGCGCAAGGCGCAAGACGGAGCTGGTATGCTGCGCGAGCGACACGGGTGTCCCATCACGACCGACGCGCGCCTGGGCGAGAACGACCGCTCGGCTACCGGCTACGTCGCGCCGCCTCGCTTCTGGGAGATTGTCGATCGATTCTTCGCCGAGCCCGAGACGAGCGTTCTAGGTTGGGAGCGAGCGGTGGACGCGCAGGCGCGTATCAAGGCAGCGGTGCGGGACTGTATCGCCGCCCATGGCAATAGTGCTGCTGACTTGTGCGTCGTTTCGCATGGAGGGGTCGGCACGCTGCTTCTATGTGACCTGCTGGGCGAGCCCATCTCACGGGACCATGGTCAGCCAATAGCAGGGGGCGGCTGTTTCTTCGCCTTCGATGGCGCGACATGGACGCTGAAGCATGGTTGGCGCGACATCGTGCCATGATCGAGTGGCCGCTATGGGAAGCGGCGGAATTATCGCAGTGCGTCGAAGAAGGGGCCAAGGCAGCCCCATGAGGCGCTCGTCAGGTTTCAGCCGGTATACGCAGATGGTCATCTCGGGTGCCGGAAAACACCTGTTGTCCGACACGCAAGCGTATGACATCCGAGATGGCCCGAGGGGCCAGGATTAGACTCGCACACGGTCAAGCAGTATCCCAGCGGAGGTCCAACGACCCGGCGATCATCTCGCCGGGCCGCTCCACTCCACTTACGCCGACACCAACGGCGTCCCCGCCTCCGCGGTGCTGTCCGCCTCGACCTTCACGCTCTCGCTCCCCTGCGCCTCGACCACCGCCGCCGCCGTGATGTTGACGATGCCCCGCGCCGTCACCGACGGGGTCAGGATATGCGCAGGCTGCGCCGGGCCGAGGAGCAGCGGGCCGACCGGCAGCGCATCGGCCAACGTCTTCGAGAACTGGAACGCGATGTTGGCTGCATCCAGGTTCGGCATGATCAGCACGTTGGCCTCGCCCTTGAGGCGCGAGCCGGGCAGCACCTTGTCGCGGATCGCCTGCGACAGGGCGGTGTCGGCGGCCATCTCGCCGTCGACCTCGAGGTCGGGGGCGCGCTCGCGCAGGAGCGCCAGGGCCTGGCGCATCTTGCGGGCCGATGCGGTGTCGAACGAGCCGAAATCGGCGTGGCTGACCAGCGCGATCTTCGGCGAGAGGCCGAAGCGGCGGGCGGTGTCGCCGCAGGCGATGGCGACGTCGGCGATCTCCTCGGCGCTCGGATCGGGCCGGACGTGGGTGTCGGCCAGGAAGTAGGCGCCCTTCGAGGTGACGATGAGGCTGAGCGCCGCGAAGTCCCGCGCCCCCGGCGCCAGCCCGATGATGTCGCGGATCACCCGCAGCTTGCTCTCGAAGCGGCCTTCCAGGCCGCAGATCAGCGCGTCGGCCTCGCCGCGGCGGACAGCCAGCGCGCCGATCACCGCGTTGTTGGTGCGCACCAGGGTACGGGCGGCGTCGGGCGTGATGCCGCGGCGGCCGGCGAGGTCCATGTAGGTCTGGACGTAGGTGCGGTAGCGCGGATCGTCGTCCGGGTTGATCAGCTCGAACTCGCGGCCCGGCTGGATCGCGAGGCCGAAGCGCTTCAGGCGGGTCTCGATGACCGAGGGACGGCCGATCAGGATGGGCTTGGCCAGCCCCTCCTCGACGATCGCCTGGACGGCGCGCAGCACCCGCTCGTCCTCGCCCTCGGCGTAGACGACCCGGCGCGGATCCTCCTTGGCCTTGGTGAAGACCGGCTTCATGATGAAGCCGGAGCGGTGCACGAACCGGTCGAGGGATTCGGCATAGGCCTGCACGTCCGGCAGCGGCCGCTTGGCGACGCCGGACTCCATCGCGGCCTGCGCGACCGCGGGGGCGATGCGCAGGATCAGGCGCGGGTCGAACGGGCTCGGGATCAGGGAGTGCGGGCCGAAGGGCCGCGCCTCGCCGCCATAGGCGCGGGCGACGACGTCGGACGGGGTCTCGCGGGCGAGCCCGGCGATCGCCTTCACGGCCGCCGCCTTCATCTCCTCGTTGATCGTGGTCGCGCCGACATCGAGCGCGCCCCGGAAGATGTAAGGGAAGCACAGGACGTTGTTGACCTGGTTCGGGAAGTCCGACCGCCCGGTGCAGATCATCGCGTCCGGCCGCTTCTCCTCGGCGAGGTTCGGCATGATCTCCGGATAGGGGTTGGCCAGCGCCATGATCAGCGGCTTCTCGGCCATCCGCTCCAGCATCTCGGGCTTCAGCACGCCGCCGGCCGAGAGGCCGAGGAACACGTCGGCGCCCGGGATGATCTCGGCGAGCGTCCGGGCCTGGGTCTCCTGCGCGTAGGCCGCCTTCCAGCGGTCCATGAGCGTGTCACGGCCCTTGAAGACCACGCCCTCGATGTCGGTGACGAAGATGTTCTCGCGGCGCGCGCCGAGGGAGACGAGCTGGTTGAGGCAGGCGAGCGCCGCGGCACCGGCGCCCGAGGTGACGATCTTGACGTCGGCGATGTTCTTGCCAGCGAATTCAAGGCCGTTCAGCACCGCGGCGGCGACGATGATCGCCGTGCCGTGCTGGTCGTCGTGGAAGACCGGGATGTTCATCCGGGCCCGGCAGCGCTCCTCGACCTCGAAGCATTCCGGCGCCTTGATGTCCTCGAGGTTGATGCCGCCGAAGGTCGGCTCGAGCGCCGCCACCACGTCGACGAGCTTGTCGACGTTCTTCTCGGCGAGCTCGATGTCGAAGACGTCGATGCCGGCGAATTTCTTGAACAGGACCGCCTTGCCCTCCATCACGGGCTTGGAGGCGAGCGGGCCGATATCGCCGAGCCCGAGCACCGCGGTGCCGTTCGACACCACCGCGACGAGGTTCTGGCGCGCGGTGAGCGTCGCGGCCTCCTCCGGGTCGGCGGCGATCGCCTCGCAGGCGGCGGCGACGCCGGGGGAATAGGCGAGCGCCAAGTCGCGCTGGTTGCCGAGCGGCTTCGTCGGCTGGATCTCCAGCTTCCCGGGCCGCGGATTGCGGTGGTAGAACAGCGCGCCGCTCTTCAGATCGTCCGAAATGTTGCTGCTCACCGCGCCGTCTCCCCGGATCGCCCGAACGCTCGGGCTCGCCATTCCGCCCGCGCCTCGTGCGGGAGCCCGCGGGTGACGGGTTTCCTGCACCGCCTGCGGCAGGGGCGCAACCCTCACAACGAGACCCGCCTCCACCTCGCCAAGCTCGTCTCCCGCTACGGCTTCCGGATCGGGCCGTACTCCTACGGCAGGCCGAAGGTCCGCTTCCCGGAATCCGGCGCCAGGCTGTCGATCGGCCCCTACTGCTCGATCGCCGACAAGGTCGAGATCCTGCTCGGCGGCAACCACCGCACCGACTGGGTCTCGACCTACCCGTTCGCGGCGATGACGGGGCTGTGGCCGGACCTCGACGCGCCGGAAGGCTACCACGCCTCCCGCGGCGACGTGGCGATCGGCGCCGACGTGTGGCTGGGCTCCGGCTGCCTGATCCTGTCGGGCGTGACCATCGGCCCCGGCGCCGTGGTGGCGGCGCACGCGGTCGTGACCCGGGACGTGCCGCCCTACGCCATCGTCGCCGGCAACCCGGCCCGGGTGATCCGGCATCGCTTCCCGCCCGGGACGGTCGCGGGCCTCGTCGAGACCGCCTGGTGGGACCTGCCGCCGGAGCGGGTGCGGGCCCTGGTGCCGCTGCTTCAGGGCGGCGACGCGGAGGCGCTGCTCCTCGCGCTCACCCGATGATCCAACTGCCGACGAGGCAGACGGTCGCCGCGAACGTGACCGCGACCGTCGCCCAGCCGAGAAGATTGACGAGCCGGCCGTTGACCCGCTCGCCCATCATCCGGCGGTCGTTGGTCATCAGCATCATCAGGAAGAGCAGCGGCGGCACCGAGAAGCCCTGCACCACGCCGGACCAGACCAATGCCCGCATCGGGTTGAAGCCCAGGAAGTTGAGGCCGACCGCCACCACGGTCACCGCCGCGATGGTGCCGTAGAACAGCTTGGCCTCGGAAGGCCGGGCGTGCAGGCTGCCCTCGCGGCCAAGGCCCTGCACGAGGTCGTAGGCCGCGCCCGTCGTCATCACCGGCACGGCCAGGAAGCCGACGCCGACGATGCCGAGGGCGAACAGCACCTTGGCGCCGGAGCCGGCCAGGGGTTCGAGGGCCGAGGCGGCCTGGGCGGCGCTGTCGATCGCGGTCTGGCCGGCCGGGTGCAGGGTCACGCCGGTCGACAGGATGATGCAATAGAGGATGAGGTTCGAGAACAGCATCCCGGTGATGACCTCGCGCCGGGTGCGCTGCAACTCCGCGTCGGTCGCGCCCTTGCGCTGGCGCCAGCGATGGCGGCCCTGGCCGATCTCCTCCTCGACCTCCTGGTTCGACTGCCAGGTATAGACGTAGGCCGAGAGCGAGGTGCCGATGCAGGCGACGATCATCGTGAGCGCGTCGCTGTCGAGGGTCAGGCGCGGCACGACGGTCCGGTACAGAACCTCTCCGGGATCGGGCCGGGCCATGATCGCGGCGGCGACGTAGGCGAACAGCGCCAGCGCCAGCCAGCGGAAAAGCCGGCGCAGCAGCGCGTAGGAGCCGAGGATCTGGAGGGCCAGGATCACCGCGGCCGCGATCACGACGATCAGCGGCACCGGCAGCGGCACCAGCAGGTTGAGGGCGGCACCAATGCCGCCGAGATTGGCCGCGGCCTCGATGACGTTGCCGGCGAAGGCACCGAGCACCATCGGGTAGAGGACCCAGCGCGGGTAGCGGTCGCGGATCGCCGCGAACAGCCCCTTGCCGTAGACCTGGCCGAGCTTGGCCGAGACGTAGACCACCACCACCATCATCGGCAGCAGGACCGGGGCGATCCACAGGAAGCCGAGGCCGAACTTCGCCCCGGCGCTGGCATAGGTGCCGATCGCCGACGGGTCGTCATCCGCCGCCCCGGTGATGACCCCGCCGCCGACGAGGCGCAGGAGGCCGGATGTCTTGCCGGGGGCGGTCTCCGGCGGGTCCGCGGGCGGGCGGTCGTCGGGGGGCGGGCGGATCGGGGTCTCGGGCTCCAACATGCTCCCTCTGAGTATACGACGGCGCCGAGGGCACAACCGGCCGCGCCTTGCCGGGTTCGCTGCACCGTCCGGAATGCCGGGCCGTCCGCGGAGAAGGAGAGACGCGGGTTTCCCCGCTCCCCGCGGGCGGGGAGAGGGCCGTGTCTCCGTTGAGGAGACGCAGCGAGCCGAGGCGAAGCCAGCGCGAGGGTGAGGGGGTAGTGCCGAATGCGGCTCCTCCGGAAACTCCCCCCTCGCCCTGCGGGCTTGGCAGGTTTCCTGGGCAGCCCTGCCCCGTCCGCGACCCCGATCCGGCCCGGGACGCATTTTCTTGCCCGAACCGATGTGACACGCCGCGCGATGCGGCTTAGAGCCAACCACCAGTAACGCGGCCCGCGCCGGCGAGGCATGGGCCGGTCTTCCGTTTCAATCCGTCCCGCCGGGCGCCCGCGCCCGCCATCCAGGATCCGCCATGACCCCGACCCGCAACCCGGGAGCCGCCGCCCGATGATCGTCTCCCCCCTGATGACCGTGATGGTCGATGCCGTGCGCAAGGCGGCGCGCGGGCTCAAGCGCGATTTCGGCGAGATCGAGAACCTGCAGGTCTCGCGGAAGGGCCCGGGCGACTTCGTCACCGCCGCCGACCGCAAGGCCGAGGCGACCCTGCGCGAGGCGCTCATGAAGGCCAGGCCCGGCTACGGCCTCGTCATGGAGGAGAGCGGGATCATCGAGGGCCAGGACAAGACCCATACCTGGCACGTCGATCCCCTCGACGGCACCACCAACTTCCTCCACGGCGTGCCGCATTTCTGCATCTCGGTCGGCCTCGAGCGCGAGGGCACGATCGTCGCCGCGGTGATCTACGAGCCGATCAAGGACGAGCTCTACCTCGCCGAGCGCGGCAAGGGCGCGTTCCTCAACAACAAGCGCCTCCGGGTCGCCGCCCGGCAGGATCTCGCCGACGCCCTGGCGCTCTACGGCTCGCCCTATCTCGGCCGCGGCAGCCATCCGCGCCTGCTCAAGGAACTCGCCGCCGTGATGGCGGTGACCGGCGGCGTGCGCCAGACCGGCTCGGCGGCGCTCGACCTCGCGGCGGTCGCCTGCGGCCGGGCCGACCTGTACTGGGAGCGCGACCTCCAGACCTGGGACATGGCCGCGGGCCTGCTCCTGGTGCGCGAGGCCGGGGGCTTCGCCAGCAGCGCCGACGGCGGCGCCGATCCGATGACCGCCCGCTCGGTCGCCTGCGGCAACGAGGTGCTGCAGCGCGAGCTGGTCGCCATCCTGCGCAAGGTCGGCGGCTGACCGCGCGCCCGGACCGCGACCGGTCCGGGCTGACCGCCCCACCCTCGAACCCGAAGGTCTCCTTCATGGACCCGAGCACCTTGGACCCGCGCACCCGCTCCGCCCTCAAGGACGCGATCCGCACGATCCCGGACTATCCGAAGCCCGGCATCCTGTTTCGCGACATCACCACCCTGCTCGGCGATGCCCGCGCCTTCCGGCGCGCGGTGGACGAGCTGGTGCATCCCTTCGCGGGCGGCCGGATCGACCAGGTCGCCGGCATCGAGGCACGGGGCTTCATCCTCGGCGGCGCGATCGCCCACCAGCTCTCCTCGGGCTTCGTGCCGATCCGCAAGAAGGGCAAGCTGCCCCACACCACGGTCTCGATCGCCTACGCGCTCGAATACGGCACCGACGAGATGGAGATCCATTCCGACGCGGTGAAGCCCGGCGACCGGGTGATCCTGGTCGACGACCTGATCGCCACCGGCGGCACCGCCACGGCGGCGGTCGAGCTGCTGCGCCGGATCGGCGCCGAGGTGGTGGCGGCCTGCTTCGTCATCGACCTGCCGGAACTCGGCGGCGCCGACCGCCTGCGCGCCCTCGACCTGCCGGTGCGCACCCTGATCGAGTTCGAGGGGCACTGAACGAGAAAGGCGGGCCTCTCGGCCCGCCTCTCCCCGTGATCGTTCCGGATCATGCCGCCTGGAGTCAGGCCGCGTTGGCCAGGCTCTCGAACAGGCCGCGCCCGTCGGTGCCGCCGACCAGGCCCTCGACGAAGTTCTCCGGGTGCGGCATCAGCCCGAGCACGTTGCGGGTCTCGGAATAGATGCCGGCGATCGCGTTGAGCGAGCCGTTGCGGTTGGCCTCGACCGTGAGCCCGCCGGCCGCGTCGCAGTAGCGGAACGCCACCCGGCCCTCGCCCTCGATCCGCGCCAGCGTCCCGGGATCGGCGAAGTAGTTGCCCTCGCCGTGGGCGATGCAGACGTCGATCACCTGATGCTGGGCATAGGCCCGGGTGAAGGCGGTGTCGGCGCGCTCGACCCGCAGGGTCTGGCGGTGGCAGAGGAAGCGGCGGTTGACGTTGCGCATCAGCACGCCCGGCAGGAGGCCGGACTCGCACAGGATCTGGAAGCCGTTGCAGATGCCGAGCACCAGGCCGCCCCGGGCGGCATGGGCCCGCACCGCGTCCATGGCATGAGCGCGACCCGCGATGGCGCCGCAGCGCAGGTAGTCGCCATAGGAGAAGCCACCGGGCAGGACCGCGAGGTCGGTGCCGGCGGGAAGCGTAGTCTCGGTGTGCCAGACCGGGGTCACCTCGGCGCCGGACAGCCGCAGGGCCCGGGCGACGTCGGCGTCGCGGTTCGAGCCCGGGAAGACGACGATGGCGGCCTTCATCGGGCGATCTCGACGCGGTAGTTCTCGACCACGGTGTTGGCGAGCAGCCGGTCGCAGGCTGCCTTCACGGTCGCCTCGGCGCTCGCCTCGTCGGCGGCATCGACCTCGACCTCGAAGAACTTGCCCTGGCGGACGCCGGCGATGCCGGAGATGCCGAGCGAGCGCAGCGCGCCTTCGATCGCCTTGCCCTGAGGGTCGAGGACGCCGGTCTTCAGGGTGACGGTGACGCGCGCTTTCATCGGCCAGACCTTCGACAGCGGAGGGCTTCTTTCAGGCTCCCGATAGTGCGGAACGGGCTCTGAGGCAACGCCGGGTGGGGAACTCGTGCGGGCCTCGACGCGCGCATTGATCTTTGCTGGCAGGATTCTAATACTCGAACGGACCCGGCAGGCATCGCGGTACAGACGGGTTCGCTTCGCGCGAGGGCGGCTCGGAGTCGGGCGGCTCGGGGTTCAGGGGTACGTCATGTCGGACGCCGACGACGCGTTCATTCGTCAAGCATTCGACCTCATCGACGGTCTCGACGGCCTCTCGGACCCGCTCGCCGTGCAGACAACGGTCTTCGATCTCGTCGCCCGCTGCGGCTTCTCCTATTTCGCGATCACCCGCCTGCCGCAGCCGGGCGAGCGGCTCGGCCCCAACCTGCTGCTCAGCGTCTGGCCGGACGGGTGGCTGTCGCATTACGACCGGGTCGGCCATTACCGCCACGACCCGGTGGTGCGGCACTGCCTAAGCACCACCGAGCCTTTCGCCTGGAACGAGGTCCCGCACGACCCGAAGGCCGACCCCCAGGCCCGCCGGGTGATGGAGGAGGCGCGCGAGCACGGGATGGGCGCCGGCTATTGCGTGCCGATCTACGATGCCCACGGATTTCAGGGCGGGATCTCGATGGCCGGCGAGCGGATCGAGCTGCCGCCCCGGGTGCGCCGCGCCGTCCACCTGCTCGGGCTCTACGCCTGGGCGGCGGCGGCCCGCACCACGACCCGGCGGCGCAAGCCGACGGGCCGCCTCCTGAGCGCCCGCGAGCGGGATGTCCTGTCCTTCGCCGCGCAGGGGCGCACCCGCGAGGAGACCGCCGACCTCCTCGGCGTCTCGGTCGAGACCGTCGCCACCCACCTGCGCAACGCCCGCAGCAAGATCGGCACCCGCAACACCACCCACACGGTGATCGAGGCCCTGCGCCTGCGCGAGATCACCCTCTAGGCGGTGTGGACAGTTATCGGAGCCATAGGACGATGGCAGCGATGGTGACCACGGCGGCGTAGTTGCGGGCTGTCTTCTCGTAGCGTGTCGCGACGCGTCGGAACTGTTTGAGCTTGGAAAAACAGCATTCGATCAGGTGGCGCTCCGTATAAAGGGCCGTATCGAGCTCATACTTCCTGGATCGCGAGGGATTGTTCGGGATCACGGCCGTCGCG
>NZ_VDDA01000013.1 GCF_006151805.1 Methylobacterium terricola
CTGCGCCTCGAGGACGGCGCGGGAGACGATGTTCTCCGAGGCGATCAGCTCGATCTCGTGCTGCTGGCGGCCGAGCTCCTGCGCGACCGCACCGGCGAGCTCCGGATCGACGTCGGACAAGGACGCGGAGAAGAACGAGTTGGACCGGGAAGTGGCGGCGGTGCCCACGCTCATGATGGCCTCAGGGTTGTCGGGAATCGCCCGGACGGAGCGCCGGCGCGGAAGTCAAGGATCGGGATCGGCCGGCTTCTACACGCGGGCGACCGAGAGTCCAAGGCCACGAAGGCCGGACCTTCCGCCGCGTGCGCCACCGGGCATCGGCCCGTGTGACGGGGTGATCGTGACCGGCGGCCGGTCCCGATCTGCGCGCAGATTGGATTTGAACCGACGAGAAATAAACTCAAAAAAATTGAAAGCGCCGTTGGGGAAAATTCGCGGGGTCGGGCGCCCTCCCCCGGCGCGGCATCCGGGCGGCAGGGGCGGGACCTCGCACCCCTCGGCGCCGCGTCGACCGCCACCCGTGGCGGTCAGCGATCGACGCGTCGCGCCCCGAACATTCACCAGTCACGGTCTTTAATCCCGACTCACGAAAATTTTATAGACAGTCTTTCTGCCCTCCGGATCGTGTCATTCCGGCCACGTCGAGCGAAGAAGCGGCCGAAACTCTTGCCTTGACGAGGACCGGGCGCCGGATTTTCCCACGGCGTGACTGTCAGGCCCTTGGAGGCCGTGCGGCGGCCGGGCACAGGTTGGCGGCGTCTTGATCGCGCAAGAGGGAAATCCGGGATCCATGCTGAAGTCGCTGCTCACTGCCGGCACCGCCGTCGCCCTGTCCGTCGGCGCTGCCTCCGCCGCCGACCTGCCGCGGCGCGTCGCGCCGCCGCCGGTCTTCACGCCGGTTCCGGTCTTCACCTGGACCGGGGCCTATTTCGGCATCAATGCCGGCTACGCCTATACCGAGGCCGACCGGGTCACCACCGTCGGCATCGGCGCGCTCCAGGCCAACGTGAATAACGGGCTGCGCCGCGGGAGCGTCCCGCTGGCGCAGGACGGCTTCACCGCCGGCGGCCAGGTCGGCTACAATTACCAGTTCACGCCGGGCTCCGGCATCGTCGTCGGCCTCGAGGCCGACGCCGCCTATACCGACCTGAACCGCCGCCGCACCGAGTCGATCTTCCTGCCGGCGTTCAACCCGAACCAGCTGACCAACACCTACCGGGCCGATCTCAGCTTCCTCGGCACGGTGCGGGGCCGGATCGGCTACGCCTTCGACCGGTTCCTGGTCTACGGCACCGGTGGCTTCGCCTACGGCGACGTGACCCAGACGGTCGCCTTCCAGACCGGCGCGCCGCAGACCTATTTCGGCAGCCGCTCGCGGATCGAGACCGGCTACGCCTATGGCGGCGGCGTCGAGTACGCCCTGCCGACCGACTCGTTCCTGAACTTCTTCAAGTCGAACGCCGTCACGGTGAAGGTCGAGTACCTGCGCTACGACCTCGGCAGCCGCAACCTGCTGGTCGCCTCGACCGGCGGCCCGGGCGTCGGCTACGTCTCGCGCTTCCGCACCGAGGGCAGCCTGGTGCGCGCCGGCCTGAACTTCAAGTTCGGCACGTTCTGATCGCCCGTCCGCCCCGGGCCTCGCGGTCCGGGGCGGCTCTCTCAATAATGCGGCGGCGGCGGCTCGTCGCCGGCTTGCGCCGGGCGCTCGGCCATCTCGCGAACCCGCTCGCGCAGGGCCGCGAGGTGCCGCGTCAGCAGATCGATCGCGCTCCATTGCTCGGTGACGATGCGGTTCAGGTCCTCGATCGTCGCATCCTGGTGGGCGATGCGGGTCTCGAGCGCGTCGAGGCGGGATTCCGGGTCTTGGGTCATGGTGGTGTCCTGGGCTGGGAAACGGTTCGATCGACCCCGCCGACAGCAAGACCCGCCCTGTCCGTCCGGTGCCGCGCGGCGGAGCCCGGACGGAAGGCGGGGATCGTCGCGATGACCGGGTCGGTCCCGACCCAAACGAAACGGCCCGGGCTCACGCCCGGGCCGTCGTCGTGGTGAACCGTTTCGCGGCGATCAGTTGGTCCGGTCGTCGTCCGGCGCGTCGGGGTTGAAGTTCCGCGGGCCGGCGGCGGCGGCGGCCATCGAGGCGGTCGGGGCGCCGGCGCCGTCGCGCTTGTAGATGTCGTCGCGGAACTGCACGAGGCCGTCCGGGGTCGACCAGGCGGTGATGTAGGTCCAGTAGACCGGGATCGGCGCCACCGGCCGGGCATCGACCCGCTGGCCGCCCTGGATGATCGACTCGATCGTGTCCGGGTTGGCGTTCGGGGTGCCCTGCAGGATCCAGGACACGTATTCGCGCACGTTCTGTACACGCACGCAGCCCGACGAGACGAAGCGGAAATCGTCGCCGAAGATGCCCTTGGCCGGCGTGTCGTGCATGTACACGCCGTGCGGGTTCGGGATGTTGATCCGCACGAAGCCCATCGAGTTCAGGTCGACGCCGGGATCCTGGCGGAAGCGGTAACGGGTCGCCTCGTCCGAGTGCCAGTTGACCTGCGACGGCGGGATCTCGCGGTCGCCGTTGAAGATGCGGATCTTGTTGTCGGTCAGGTAGGCCGGATCCTTCTGCATCTTCGGGATCAGGTCCTTCTTGATGATCGAGGCCGGCACCGTCCAGTAGGGGTTGAAGTTCACCTCCTGGATCTTGGCGTTCATGATCGGCGACTGGCGGTCGATCTTGCCGACGCCGGCGGCGTGACGGGTCGCGACGTGGTCGCCGTCGACCGTCTCGACCAGGGCCGCCGGGATGTTGACGATGACGTAGCGCTCGCCGAGGTTGCCCGAGTAGGAGCGCAGGCGCACCGCGTTCAGCTCGAGCTGGCGCAGGCGGACATCCGCCGGCACGTTCATCGCCTGCACGGTCGTGATGTTCATCGAACCGGTCTGGTTCAGGCCGTGGCGGGCCTGGAACCGGCGCACGCCGGCCTCGACGTAGGAATCGTAGACCGGCGAGGAGCCGGCGGCCGGGTCGAGGTCGCCGGAGACGATCAGGCGCTGGCGCAGGGCGGTCACCGCCGGGCTCTTCGAGCCGACGCGCAGGCGCTCGGCGCCCGACACCGACTGCCAGCCGCCGCGGGCGACGATGTCGCGGTAGCGCTCGACCATCTGCTCGGTCGCCGTCAGGGTCTGCGGCGAGAGGATCGGCGTGTTGGAGCGCTGCACCCGCATCGTGGCGGCGGAATCGTAGTTCTGTGCCCACTCGGCCTGGGCCAGCGCGCCGCCCCGGTCCTGCGCCAGGGCCGGGACGGCGGTGGCGGCCAGGAGAGCCAGACCGAGCGAACCGGTGAGGGAAACGCGTGTCAGCATGGGAAATCTGCTCTCGAACCTGCGGGGGCGACGAGTCCAACGAGACGGCTTCGCCGCCGGGTTGCGCCCCATTCTATGGCCCGTGACGGTGCCGGGATGCGGTTAAGACACTATGAGGACCGGGCCAGAATGTGGCGCCGGGCGGGCATGGCTGTGAAGCGTCGAGCTGAGCTGTGGACTGCGGCAATTGTGCAACGCGGCCGGCGAGCGCGTTTCGCCGCTCCCGTGGCGGAACCCGGCCGCCTCGGCTATGTCTGCCGGGATGAGCGAGCACGGGCATCGATCGGGCGGGAGGGCGGCGCGCGGGCGCGCCGTCGTCGCCGTGCTGACGCTCTACGGGCTGGTGCTCCAGGCCTTCCTGACCGGCCTCGGCCCCGCGCCGGTCGCGGCGGGGATCGGCATCCTGTGCCAGGAGCACCCGGGTTCACCGGGGCGCGACGGCCTCGTCCACCCCCATGCCTGCTGCCCCCTCGCCTGCTCCGGCTCCGTCGCGCCGCCGGCGCCCGCGGCGGGGCAGGCATGGCCGCGCCGCGCCGCCCTCGGCCCGGTCTGGCGCGTCGCCGCCACCGCAGCCTTGCGCTCCCCGGCAGCCGGTCCCGCCTCCGCCCGCGGTCCCCCGGCCGCGTGACCTCGACCGGGCGCTCGCCGCCCCCACCCGTCACGCTCCTTCAGGACCCGATTCCATGACGTTCCCGTTCCGCGCCGGCCTCGCCGCCGCGCTCTCCCTTGCCGCCGCCCCCGCCCTCGCCCACGCGGTCCTCGCCGTCACGCAGGCGAGCCCGAACCAGACCTATCGCGGCGTGGTCCAGATCGGCCATGGCTGCGACGGGAAGCCGACCACCGGCCTCACCGTCACGATCCCCGACGGCGTGGTCGCGGCCAAGCCGATGCCGAAGGCCGGCTGGCAGCTCTCGACCGTCAAGGGCGCGTACGCCCGGCCCATCCCGTCGCATCACGGCACGATCACCGAGGGCGTGAAGGAGATCGCCTGGACTGGCGGCTCCCTGCCCGACGACCAGTACGACGAGTTCGTGTTCCAGGCTCGCCTCACCGATGCCGTGGCGCCGGGCGGCACCGTCTATTTCCCGGTGCGCCAGCAATGCGACGGCGCGGTCGTCGATTGGCGCGAGGTGCCGGCGGCCGGCCAATCGGCCCGCGACCTCAAGTCCCCGGCGCCGGGCGTGCGCATCGTGGCGGCGGCCAGCACCGCTCCCGCGGCAGCGGCTCCGGCCGGCCCGGTGAAGGCCGGCGACCTCACCATCGAGCAGCCGTGGATCCGCGCCACGCCGGGCGGCGCCAAGGTGGCGGGCGGCTACCTGCAGGTCACCAATACCGGCACCGAACCGGACCGCCTCGTCTCGGCCTCGATCCCGCTCGCCGGCCGCGGCGAGGTGCACCAGATGTCGATGGACAAGGGCGTGGCGAAGATGGCGCCGGTGGATGCCGGCCTCGTGATCAAGCCCGGCGAGACCGTGGTGCTCAAGCCCGGCGGCTACCACCTGATGTTCCTCGACCTGAAGGGCCCGGTGAAGGCCGGCGACACCCTGGAGGGCAGCCTCACCTTCGCCCGCGCCGGCACGGTGCCGGTGCGCTTCGCCGTCGGCGCCATCGGCGCCTCGGCGCCGGAGGCGGCGGGCGGCCACCAGCATCATTGAGGGGCGAGCCGGCTCCCCCCGGGCCTGTGACGCTTCGGTCACGGCGGCGGCGGATCGCGCCGAGCCTCCGCCACCTTACGCCCCGCTCGCCCGTTATCACTTCGAAGGGCCGGCTCCCGCCGGCCGCCTCGGAGTGCCGATCATGAAGCTCAGGCTCCTCGCCGCCCTCGCCGTCTCGACCCTGGCTCTCGCCGGCGCCGCCGAGGCGCAGGGCATCCCCGGCGGCATGCAGCGCGGCGCCCGCGAGGGCAACCGCGTCGCCGGCCCGGTCGGCGGCATCGTGGGCGGTGCGGTCGGCGGGGCCGTCGGCGGCGTCAACGGCGTGCTCGGCATCGATCCGGGCCGGCGCGCCTACCGCACCTCCCTGCGCGGCCGGCACGACCGCCATTACCGCCGGCACCGGCATTATCGCTAGTGCGGTACGGGGCGGGCGAGGTTTCGTCGCCCGCCCCCACTCCGGTTTAGCGAGATCGATCTTTCCCGCCCGGCCCGATCTGGAGACGTTGCTTCTCCGCAATGATCGAGAAGCCCGCCCTCGCAGCAAAACGTCCGCCTTTACTGTGCGCACGGGCGCGCGGCGGCGCTTGACCCTCAGGCCCGCCAAGTCCTAAGCACGTCGGCCAAAGACCGACGCCCGAGGACGCCATGACCGACCGCCAGCCCGGCTTCAACACCCTCGCGATCCATGCCGGCGCTGCGCCGGACGCCGCCACCGGGGCGCGGGCGACGCCGATCTACCAGACCACCTCGTTCGTGTTCGACGACGTCGACCACGCCGCCTCGCTGTTCGGGCTCCAGGCCTTCGGCAACATCTACAGCCGCATCACCAACCCGACCAACGCCGTGCTGGAGGAGCGCATCGCCGCGCTCGAAGGCGGCACCGCCGCGGTGGCGGTGGCCTCGGGTCACGCCGCCGAGTTCCTGGTGATGCACGCCCTGATGCAGCCGGGCGACGAGTTCATCGCGGCCAACAAGCTGTACGGCGGCTCGATCAACCAGTTCAACCACTCCTACAAGAACTTCGGCTGGAACGTCGTCTGGGCCGACACCGACGACCCGGCCTCGTTCGAGGCGGCGATCACGCCGCGCACCAAGGCGATCTTCATCGAGTCGATCGCCAATCCGGGCGGCGTCATCACCGACATCGCGGCGATCGCCGCGGTCGCCAAGCGCCACAACATCCCGCTCGTCGTCGACAACACCATGGCGACGCCGTACCTGATCCGGCCGTTCGAGCACGGCGCCGACATCGTGGTCCACTCGGCCACCAAGTTCCTCGGCGGCCACGGCAACTCGATCGGCGGCCTGATCGTCGACGGCGGCAGCTTCACCTGGGCCGGCGACGCGCGCTACCCGATGCTGTCGCAGCCGCGGCCGGAATATGCCGGCATGGTCCTGTCCGAGACCTTCGGCAATTTCGGCTTCGCCATCGCCGTGCGGGTGCTCGGCCTGCGCGACCTCGGACCGGCCCTGTCGCCGTTCAACGCGTTCCTGATCATCAACGGCATCGAGACCCTGCCGCTGCGGATGCAGCGCCATTCCGACAACGCCCAGACGGTCGCCGAGCACCTGAGCCGCCATCCGGCGGTGGCCTGGGTCAGCTATCCGGGCCTCGAGACCGACCGCTACCATCAGCTGCACAAGCGCTACTGCCCGCACGGCGCCGGCGCGGTGTTCACCTTCGGCCTCAAGGGCGGGTACGAGGCCGGCATCGCCCTCGTCTCGAACCTGAAGCTGTTCTCGCACCTCGCCAATATCGGCGACACGCGCTCGCTGGTGATCCACCCGGCCTCGACCACCCACCGCCAGCTCACCGACGAGCAGAAGACCCGGGCCGGCGCCGGCCCCGAGGTGGTGCGCCTCTCGGTCGGCATCGAGGATCCCCGCGACCTGATCGCCGACCTCGACCAGGCGCTGGCCTGACGCCGGCGGCCCGGCCGGTCAGCGGCTGGGCCGTCCCACGCCAATCCGCGACAAAAGATCCCCACGCCGCCGGCGCCCTTCCGCTGGTGCCGGACGGCGGCTGAAAATTTTCCCCAAGCATTGCCGCCAAGCCTGCTCCCGTGATCTATTGCGGGGGTCCAGCCCCGGAAACGGCTCAGCCACGTTGCGCCGCCGCCGGCCCGGACGACGACCGCCCGGGCGGGTCTGGAGGCTGGTGCGATGGTCGCCCACGACGCCGACGCCGAACGCGCCTCCCCCGAGGAAACGGGGCGCCGTCGCGCGATCCGCGAGGAGACCGCCCGCCTGCGTGCGCTCCTGCGCGCGGCCGGAACCGACCCCCAGGCCGGCTTCCCCGGGTCGGCAGCCGACTGGGAGGCACGCCTCGCCACCGCCGAGGAGCTGAATGCCCGCCTGCGGGCGAGCGAGGCCTTCACCGCGCGCCTGCTGGCGGCGAGCCGCGACAGCATCCAGGTCCTCAGCTTGGACGGCACGGTGCAGTGGCTGAGCGAGGGCGGCCGCGCCGCCGCCGGACGGCCCGACGAGGACGTGATCGGCACCCCCTGGGCCGCGTCCTGGCAGGACGGCGACCGCGTCGCCGCCGAGGTGGCCTTGGCCGCCGCCCGGACCGGACGCACCGGGCGCTTCCGCGCCCCCTCCGGCCCCCGCGACGCGCCACGCTGGTGGGACGTCGTGGTCTCCGCCATCCAGGGGCCCGATGGCGCGCCCGAACGCCTGCTCGCCGTCGCCCGCGACGTGACCGAGGCGCAGCGGGCCGAGGAGCAGCAGGCGCTGCTGATGCAGGAGATGGCGCACCGGGTGAAGAACACCCTGGCGCTGGTCCAGGCGGTGGCGGCCCAGACCCTGCGCAGCGCCACCTCGGTCGATGCGGCGATGGAGGCGTTCAACGGCCGCCTGATGGCGCTCTCGGACGCGCACGACGTGCTGATCCGCGGCGCCTGGGCCGAGGCCGACCTCGCGGCGGTCGTCGCCGGGGTGATGGCGCCGCACATCGATGCGCTCGCCGGCCGCTTCTCCGCGTCGGGGCCGGCGGTCAGCCTCGGGCCGCGGGCGGTCCTCACCCTGTCGCTGATGCTGCACGAGCTCGCCACCAACGCCGCGAAGTACGGCGCCCTGTCGAGCCCGGCGGGCCGCGTCGCCGTCACCTGGGCGCTCTCCGGCGACGAGGCGGCCCTGCTGCGCCTGCGCTGGCAGGAGAGCGACGGCCCGCCCGTGGCGCCGCCCCGGCGCGGCGGGTTCGGCTCCCGGCTGATCGAGCGCAGCCTGGTGCACAGCTTCGGTGGCCGGGTCGGCCTGCGCTTCCCGACCGAAGGGGTGGTGATGGAGTTCGAGGCGCCGCTGGCGGCGATGCAGGACGGGATCTCCGAGCGATCCTGACGGCAGGACGGGCCGCGCGGCGACGGGGCGGGACTTGCTCGACCCAGCCTTCCTGCGGGCGCGCGAAGGCGGCGCGCACGATCGGTTCCCGGAACGGGGCTACCTGACGCACGGTCCCGCGGCCTGATCCGGCCACGCTTGACCCCCGCCAAGCGGACCCATAGGCAGCAACCTTTCGTCCCCGCTCGCATTGGCCGCGATGACATCTGATCCGGATCGAACGCCCTCCGACGCGCAGCACGGGGGGCCCAGCCCCGCCTGCGACGCCGCTCCCGTGGTGCTCCTCGTCGAGGATGACGGCCTGCTGCTGATGGAGGCCGCCGACACCCTGGCCGAAGCCGGGTTCACCGTGCTGGAAGCGCCCCACGCCGACCAGGCGCTCGCGGTGCTGGAGAGTCGTCCCGACGTCGAGTTGCTGATGACCGACGTCGACATGCCGCTCGGCTCGATGAACGGCTTTGCTCTCGCCCGCCTGGTCTCGCGGCGCTGGCCGCGCATCCCGGTGCTGGTGGTCTCGGGCATGGGCAGCCCCGGCCCGCACGACATGCCGCCGGGCGCGCGCTTCATTCCCAAGCCCTACGCACCGTCTGCCCTGGTACGGACCCTGCACGATACCGTGCGCCGCGCCGCGTGAGCTGACATTTCCACGGACGATTCCGATGACCGATCCGACCAAGCTGCACTTCGCCACCCGGGCGGTCCATGCCGGCACCGCCCCCGACCCGGCGACCGGCGCCCGGGCGCAGCCGATCTACTTCACCAACGGCTTCGTGTTCGAATCGAACGAGCAGGCCGCCGACATCTTCGCCATGCGGGCGACGGGCTTCTCGTATTCCCGCGGCTCGAACCCGACCGTGGCCGCCCTGGAGCGCCGGGTCGCGGCGCTGGAGAGCGCCAAGGCCGCGGTCGCGGTGGCCTCCGGCCAGTCGGCGATGCTGCTGGTGCTGATGACCCTGATGCGGTCGGGCGACGCCTACGTCGCCTCGTCGCGGCTGTTCGGCGGGTCGCTCGGCCTGATGCGCCGGCTCGAGGGCCGCTACGACCTCGTGCCGCAATTCACCCGCGGCCTGACGCCGGAGGATTTCGAGGCGGCGATCACCGAGCAGACCCGGGCGATCGTGTGCGAGTCGATCGTCAACCCGTGCGGCACGGTGATCGACCTCGAAGGCGTCGCCGCGGTCGCGCACAAGCACGGCCTGCCGCTCGTCGTCGACAATACGCTCGCCTCCCCCGCCCTGATCCGGCCGATCGAGCACGGCGCCGACATCGTCGTCCACTCGACCTCGAAGTTCCTGTCGGGCTCCGGCACGGTGATCGGCGGCATCGTCTGCGACGGCGGTCGTTTCGACTGGAAGGGGACGGGCCGCTACAACCTGATCAACGAGCCCTGGCCGGACTATGACGGCCTCGTCGTCTCCGAGCGCTTCCCCGAGACCGCCTTCGCGGTGGCCTGCCGGCTGTTCGGCCTGCGCGACCTCGGCCCCGGCCTGTCGCCGATGAACGCCTTCCTGACGCTCACCGGCACCGAGACCCTGCCGCTGCGCATGGAGCGCCACTGCGCCAATGCCAAGGCCGTCGCGGCCTTCCTCAAGGACCATCCGAAGGTGGCCTGGGTCAGCTACCCGTCGCTGCCGGGCCAGCCCGGCGAGGCGATGGCGAACCGTTACGTGCCGATGGGCGCCGGCTCGATCTTCACCGTCGGCTTCAAGGGCGGCGAGGCGGCGGCCCAGACGTTCATCACCGGGCTCAACCTGATCTCGCACCTCGTCAATATCGGCGAGATCAAATCCCTGGCGATCCACCCGGCGACCACGACCCACCGCCAGTTGCCCGCCGCCGACAAGGAGGCCGCCCGGGTCGGCCCGGACACCGTGCGGCTGTCGATCGGCCTTGAATCGATCGAGGACCTGATCGCCGACGTGGCGCAGTCGCTCGACGCGCTCGACTGATCCATCGCGCCGTCCGGACAACCCGGACGGCGCTTGCCTCGTTCATCGAACAAATGTAGAACAGGCTCAGGGTCCCGGCATGTGTGTAGCGGGCACAAGGCGCCCCCTGCCCTTGCCGGTCCCGGCCTGTTCGGCCCAACTCGCGCGACCGAAGCGGTTCCGCGGCGTCGGCCGGGCATGCGCCCGAGTGAGATGGAACGAGAGGAGAGCGTGATGGCGGGCAGCGTGAACAAGGTGATTCTGGTGGGCAATCTCGGGCGCGACCCCGAGACCCGCCGGCTGGCCTCCGGCGACCCGGTGGTGAACCTGCGCTTGGCCACGTCGGAGTCCTGGAAGGACAAGGCGTCGGGCGAGCGCAAGGAGAAGACCGAGTGGCACTCGGTCGTGATCTACAACGAGAACCTGGCCCGGGTCGCCGAGCAGTACCTGCGCAAGGGCTCGAAGGTCTACGTCGAGGGTCAGCTCCAGACCCGCAAGTGGCAGGACCAGTCCGGCCAGGAGAAGTACACGACCGAGATCGTGCTGCAGCGCTTCCGCGGCGAGCTGACGATCCTCGACGGCCGCGGCGGCGGGGCCGAGGGCGGCATGTCCGAGATGGGCGCCGACGACATGGGCGGCGGCCAGATCAGCCGCGGCGGCGATTACGGCGGTGGCGGCGGCAATGGCGGCGGTGGTCGCAGCTCCGGCGGGCGCTCCTCGTCCGGCGGTGGCGAGCGGCGCCCGGCCCCGGCGTCGAGCGGCGGCAACCAGAAGCGCTACGACGACCTGGACGACGATATCCCGTTCTAGGGCTTCGGCGTCCCGTTCGGTGTATCGATGGCGGCCCGGATCGGATGATCCGGGCCGCCAATCATTTCCATGCACGCCGACGAACCAGGCGCTACCGGTCATCGAGCGACCGGCTCCCTTCATGGTTTCCCATCACTGCCTTGCGGCATGCTCCTGATGAGCGAGCGCCGTAGGGATGAAGTGTGACAGGCCGGACCAGCAAGACCGCCGCGAAGTCATCGTCGTCAACAGGGCCACACAGATCGCCTCTGCTGGCCTTCCCAAGCCGGTTCGCGAGATGGCGGATGCCTTGACGACACTCTTGCAGAACGGATTCAGTCCGCCGGCCGGTCGCCATCGGCAGCGCGAAGGATCGCTCGCGCGGATGAGCGAGTTCCACATCCCGCAGAGAACGAGATCGCACTCGCCCTCGAAGTCCGACGACTTACCGGGGAGCGGGCGTGTGACGTCACCGGAACCGAGCAGGCCGCCTCATTACGTTACGTCAGTTGACAGATGACGCCTTGCGCGTTGCCCGTCCTGATGCGGATTCTCGCCTCGCTCGGAGAGGAGGTCCGTCTGGCCTGGTCGGACGCCTCGGGCGACGACGGTCGCATCATGGCGGGCGTTCATGAGACGCCCGAAGCGGCGTAAGCCCGGCCGATCGGCCACCGCGGACGGACGGTCGCGCGAGCCGCAGCGGGGCGCCCGACCTGCGTCGGACGCCCCTCCCCTGCCTTGCCTCAGGCCGGCGCGCCGCCGGCCTTCGCCTCGCGCCGGCGGGCGTGCAGCACGTACTCGGTGTAGCCGTTCGGCTGCACCCGGCCCTTGAACACCAGGTCGCAGGCGGCCTGGAAGGCCGGCCCGTCGAAGCCCGGCGCCATCGGCCGGTAGAGCGGATCGCCGGCATTCTGGCGGTCGACCACCTTGGCCATCCGCTTCATCGTCTCCATCACCTGTGCCTCGGACACCACGCCGTGGTGCAGCCAGTTGGCGATGTGCTGCGACGAGATCCGCAGGGTGGCGCGGTCCTCCATGAGGGCCACGTCGTGGATGTCGGGCACCTTGGAGCAGCCGACGCCCTGGTCGATCCAGCGCACGACGTAGCCGAGGATGCTCTGGACGTTGTTGTCGATCTCCTGCTGGACGTCGTCGGGGGCGAAGTTCGAGCGGGCGAGCGGGATCTGCAGGATCTCGTCGAGGGCCGAGCGCGGCCGGCGCGCCAGCTCCTGCTGGCGGGCCTTCACGTCGGTCTCGTGGTAGTGCAGCGCGTGCAGGGTCGCGGCGGTCGGCGAGGGCACCCAGGCGGTCGAGGCGCCGGCCTTCGGGTGGGCGCCCTTCTGCATCAGCATGTCGGCCATGGCGTCGGGGGCCGCCCACATGCCCTTGCCGATCTGTGCCCGGCCGAGCAGGCCGCAGGCGAGGCCGACATCGACGTTGTTCTCCTCGTAGCCCTTGATCCAGGGCGTGCCCTTCATGTCGTTCTTGCGGATGACCGGGCCGGCCTCCATCGAGGTGTGGATCTCGTCGCCGGTGCGGTCGAGGAAGCCGGTATTGATGAACACCACCCGCTCCGACGCCGCCTTGATGCAGGCGGCGAGGTTGACCGTGGTGCGGCGCTCCTCGTCCATGATGCCCATCTTGAGGGTGTTGGGCGCCAGGCCCAGCATCGCCTCGACCCGGGTGAACAGCTCGACCGCGAAGGCGACCTCGTCCGGCCCGTGCATCTTCGGCTTGACGATGTAGACCGAACCGCGGCGGCTGTTGCGGATCGCCGACGTGCCCTTGAGGTCGTGGATCGCGATCAGCGCGGTGACGGCAGCGTCGAGGATGCCCTCCGGCACCTCGGCGCCGGTCTCGTCGAGAACCGCGTCGGTGAACATGTGGTGGCCGACATTGCGCACCAGCATCAGCGAGCGGCCGGGCACGCTGACCTCGCCCGCGCCGTCGGGCGCGGTGTAGGTGCGGTCGGGGTTGAGCTTGCGCTCGAAGCGGCGCCCGTCCTTCTCGACCGCGGCCGAGAGGGTGCCGTTCATCAGGCCGAGCCAGTTGCGGTAGACCACGACCTTGTCGTCGGCATCGACCGCCGCGACCGAATCCTCGAGGTCCATGATGGTCGAGACCGCGGACTCGACCAGGAGGTCGGCGACGCCGGACGCGTCGAAGCGGCCGATCCGGTGGGTGCGGTCGAGGACGATCTCGGCGTGAAGGCCGTGATGGCGCAGGAGGAGCGCCGTCGGCGAGCTGGCCTTGCCGCGATAGCCCACGAAGGCCTCCGGCCGGGCAAGCGGGATGGTGTCGCCGGTGTTCATGTTGCCGACGAGCTGGCCGCCCTCGACCGCGTAGGTCACCACGTCGGCGTGGCGGCCGCCGGCGAGCGGCAGGTTGCGGTCGAGGAAGGCGCGGGCGCGGGCCACCACCCGGGCGCCGCGGGTGCGGTTGTAGCCGCCGCCCCGGGTCGCGCCGCCCTCCTCCGACACCGCGTCGGTGCCGTAGAGCGCATCGTAGAGCGAGCCCCAGCGGGCATTGGCGGCGTTGAGCGCGTAGCGGGCGTTCGAGGTCGGCACCACGAGCTGCGGCCCGGCGATCGCCGCGATCTCGTCGTCGACGTTGTCGGTGCGCACCTGGACCGGGCCGGGATCGGGCAGCAGGTAGCCGATCTCGGTGAGGAACGCCTTGTAGGCTGCCTCGTCGACCGGCTTGCCGACCCGCTCGCGGTGATAGGCGTCGATCTTCGCCTGCAGGGCGTCGCGGGTCTCGAGCAGGGCGCGGTTGCGGGGCGCCAGATCGCGCACGATGGCGGACAGGCCGGTCCAGAACGCCTCCGGGTCGATCCCTGTCCCCGGCAGGGCTTCGTTCACCACGAAGTCGTGCAGCACCGCCGCCACCGACACGCCACCCACCGTCTTGCGATCCATGATCTTCCCTCCCGGCGGCACCCGCACGCGCCGCGTCGCGGCTCCCCCTTAACAGGGGATGCGGGCGCCGTAAAAGTCGGGGTCGCGGCAGGACGATGCGGCAATCGGCACGGGGCGGCCCCGCAGGGCCGCCCCACGCGAGACACGGCGCCGGGGATGAAGGGACGTGACGAAAACGTCATGCAGGATGTGGGCGAAAACGCTGCGCTGGCGCGTTGCCTCCCCGTGACAAATGCCGGCCCCCCTCCCATCTCGTGGGCGCCGGGCCGGGTCCGCCCACCGGCCACCGAAGGAGTACGGCTCCATGAACAGCGAAGAACGCGACGTCATCAACGGCATATTCCAGCGACTGGAGCAGGCCGCGCAGCAGCCCCGCGATGCCGACGCGGAGCGCTTCATCGCCGACAAGATCCGCGCCCAGCCCTATGCGCCCTACGCCATGGCCCAGCTCGTCTACGTGCAGGAGGAGGCGATCAAGAGCCTCAACCAGCAGCTCGAGCAGGCCCGGGCCGAGGCGCAGCGCGCGGGCCAGGGTCAGGGCGCCGGCCAGGGCTCGGGCGGCGGCGGCTTCTTCTCCAGCATCTTCGGCGGCGGGTCCCGGCCCGAGCCGCAGCAGCCGCCGCAGCGCGCCGGCGCCTGGGGCAACCAGGGCGGTGGGTACGGCCAGCAGCCGGGCTACGGCGGCCCGCCCCAGGGCTATCCGCCGCAGCAGCCGGGCTACGCCCCGCAGCAGGGCGGCCCGTGGGGCGGCCAGCCGCAGGCGCCGCAGCAGCGCGGCGGCGGCTTCCTCGCCACCGCCCTGCCGATGGCGGCGGGCGCGGCGGGTGGCATGCTGCTCGGCAGCGCGCTGAGCAACGCCTTCGCGGGCGGGCACTCCTCGCTCGGTAGCATGGCGGGCCTCGGCGGCGCCGGGACCGGCGGCGGCACGGTCGTCGAGAACAACTACTTCGGCAACCAGGGCGGCAGCGAGGATTTCGGCGCTCCGCTCGGGGGCGACGATGCCGGCTTCCAGGACGCCTCGTTCGACGGCGACATGGGCGACAGCGGCAGCGACGACTGGGTCTGACCGGCCGTCCGTCTCATGACGAAGGGCCCCGCCGCGGCAGCGCGGCGGGGCCCTGTCGCGTCAGATCACCATCACCCGCGCGCCGACCGGCACGCGCTCGTAGAGGTCCATCACGTCCTCGTTCATCATCCGGATGCAGCCCGAGGAGACCGACTGGCCGATCGTGTGCGGCTCGTTGGTGCCGTGGATGCGGTAGAGCGACGAGCCGAGATAGAGCGCCCGGGCGCCGAGCGGGTTGGCGGGGCCGCCCGCCATGTGGCGCGGCAGGTCCGGGCGGCGGCGCAGCATCTCGGCCGGCGGGGTCCAGTCCGGCCATTCGCGCTTGGCGCTGACCGTCTTCATCCCCGACCAGGTGAAGCCCGGCCGCCCGACGCCGATGCCGTAGCGCAGGGCCCGGCCGCCGGGCTGGACGAGGTAGAGGAAGTGCGACGGCGTGTCGATCACGACGGTGCCGGGCCGCTGGCCGCCGTCATAGGCGACCTCCTGGCGCTGGAAGCGCGCATCCATCGCCCGGCCGATCCCCTCCTCGCGCGCCTCCGGCACCGGCGCCGGCATGGGACGGCCTCGCGGCGTCTCGAACGGGTCGGGCGCATAGGCCTGAGCGGGATAGGACTGAGTGGGATAGGCCTGGGCCGGGTAGGCTTGGGTCGGATAGGGCTGGGCTGGGTAGGCCTGGGCCGGCACCGGGTCGCCGGACCGCGGGTAGGCGGCTGGGGCGACCGGCGCGTAGCCGACCTGAGCCTCCGAATATCCCGCCACGGCGTAGCCCGTGGTGCGGCCATAGGTGGGTTGCTGCGCGTAGGCATCCGGGGCGTAGGCCGATGGGCGGGTGCCGCGCCCGGCCAGGATCGTGCCGTCCGGGGCGACCGGCATCGGGCGCACGGCCCGGGCGACGGCGTTCGGGTCCTGCCCGGTCATCAGGTACTCGATGAAGCCGCCGCCATAGGCACCCGACGCTCCCTGCGCCAGGGCCGGAGACGTCGCGATCCCCAACCCGGCCGCGACCGCCCCGGCCAGCACCATCCCGCGCACCGTCATCGCACCCGTCCCCACCATCTGCCGGCCATCCGCCGACCATGACGCCAGGAGAGCAGGCGGGCCCAGACCGGGCCGTGAAGGAACGTGGTGAGCGTTTCGCTAAATCCCTGGCGCGAATCGTTAATTCGGGCGCATCGTGAATCCTTCGTCACCCCGGCCGCGCGCGCCGGCAGGCATTCAGCAATTCGCAATCAATCCTGGCGACATTGTCTGGGTGGGCCGTACGATGCGGCCGCGGTTGCAGGCTCTCTCGAACCCATGAAGAACAAGCGCTTCCGCATCGAGGACAGTCTCGGCGTTTCCTCTACCCCGATCGAGGCGGCTCCCTCGGCGCCCTCGGCCAACGACGAGCGGATCTCCGAGATCCTGGCAACGGTCAACGAGCTGAAGCGGCTCACCCAGACCACCACCGGCGACGTCATCGACGCCTGCCGGCGGGAGATCACCGAGGTCTACGGGCTGCGCAACGAGCTCGACGTGATGAAGGCCGCGATCGGCCGGACCAAGCACGAGATCGCGGTGCTGCATCGGCAGGATTTCGACGGCAAGGGCGTGCGCCGGGCCGCCGGCGAGCTCGACGCGGTCGTCGAGGCGACGGAGCGGGCCACCACCACCATCCTGGCCGCCGTCGAGGACATCGAGACCCACGCCTCGGTCCTGCGCTCGAGCGGGGCGCTCAAGGACCGCTCGGACGTCGACGCGATCCTGGAACGCACCGTGGTGCTCTACGAGGCCTGCAACTTCCAGGATCTGACCGGCCAGCGCATCAGCAAGATCGTCAGCGTCCTGAAGTTCGTCGAGGACCATATCGACCGGATGATCGAGGCCTGGGGCGGGATCGAGGCGTTCCGGGACCTGATGGGCGAGCGCGCCGGCGTCAGCATCGACGACGAGAGCAGCCTGCTCAACGGCCCGAAGCTCGAGGAGGATCCGGGTCACGTCGACCAGAACGACATCGACGCGCTGTTCGATTGAGCGCGGCCAACCGCTCTCCGTATCGCGAAACAACGCTCGGAGCCTGTGGCCCGGATCGCGCGAACCTGAGACCCGCCCGGTCGTTCCGGACTCCGCTCTGCGCCGCCGGAAGGACGGGGCGGGCGTTCACGCCGTCCCGCGGGTCAAGCAGGCGCTGGCGCTCCTGGCATCATCCCGTACGATGCCGTGCGGTGCCAGGATGGCGATGAAGAGGCCGACATCGCGGCACATGCCGGGCGTCGGCGCCGCGCCCCCACCGGCATGACGGCCTCATTACTGTTCTGAAGGCTCGCGTCCCGCCAGCCGGCCGAGCCGCGCCCACGCCGCCGCGAAGGCCCCGCGCTCCCCCGCCGCCAGCCGCTCGATCCGCCGCAACACCCCCTCCGCCGCCGCCCGCGGGTCGGCGAGGCGCTGCTGGCTGCCGAAGGCGCCCGGCTCGACCTCCGCCGTGCCCGGCTGGTGCAGGTAGGCGACGGTGTTGCCGCACAGGGCATCGACGAGCAGGAAGGTCGGGTTGACCTGCGGCGAGGGGCTCAGCGCCGCCACCCGCCGGCCGGGCGGCGCGAACAGGGCGGTGTGCAGGGCCGAGCCGAGGGAGCCCGCCACCACCCGGCGCCGGGCGAACAGCCGGACCTGATCCGAGAAGCTCATTGCTTCCGGGTGCAGGATCTCGACGCCCTCCCGCGCCAGGATCTCCGTCACCGCCTCCTCGTTGGCGAAGCGGCGCACGCCGACGGGCAGCCGCGTCTTGGCGAGGTAGGCCGGGCGGTCGTCGGCATCGACCTCGCCCGGATCGTAGCAGCCGGCGCCGATCCTCAGGCACAGGTCGCGGAACACCGTGTAGGCGAAGGCCTCCTCCCGGAAGGCCGGCTCCGGCACGATCACCCGGCGCAGCCGCCGGGGCGCCTCGAAGGCGTGGATGTCGCGCACGCCGACGCCCAGATGGCCCAGGATGTCGACGGCGAAGCGGTAGGGCTGCCACAGCGCCTCGTGCGTTGGAGCATAGCAGAGGATCGGCGCGGCCGGCCTCCCCTGGAGGAGGGGCCAGAACCGCGGCAGGGTGGTGACCAGGAAATGCCCGTAATGCAGGTGGGCGCCGCCGAGGAAGAGGTAGGTCTCCTCCGGCGCCTCGGGCACGTCCCCCGGCAGGCCCGCAGCCCATTCCTCCGGCCAGTCGGTGCGCTGCCAGGACGGCGTATCCCCCGGCCCGCGGATGTCGACGCTCTCAGGGATGAAGCGGCGAGCGGCATCGAACAGGGCCGAGGGCTGGCCCCGCGCCGCGCTGTGGGGCAGGTAGAGGGCGTTCTCGAACGTGCGCACGGCCGGCCGGTCGCGCCGGAGGCGCGGGATCCGGGGCGTCCGGCAATCGCGGAGCGTCATGCGGCGGTCGGGGTCAAGCGACGGAACCTCGGGCAAGGAGCTTTTCCAAGGGTGGCCTTTTAACGCCTGGACACGGTCTTTCCAGCGGCGCGTGCGCCGCCTACATCGCCAGGATGAGCCGACAGCCCGGGAACGACGTGCCGCCCGACGCCCTCGACGCGATCGAGGACGACGACGAGGCGGTGGACGCCCTCGACACCGCCCCCGAGATCGATTTCGACCTCGATGCCGGCGCGGGCGCGATCCAGGCCGGCACGGCGGTGATCCGCCGGTTCTGGACCACCCTGCCGACCTCGCCGGGCGTGTACCGGATGTTCGACGCCAAGGGTGACGTGCTCTACGTCGGCAAGGCCAAGAACCTGAAGAACCGGGTCGGGTCCTACGCCCGCGGCCAGGCGCACACCAACCGCATCGCCCGGATGATCGCCGAGACGGCCTCGATGGAGTTCGTCACCACGGCGACCGAGACCGAGGCCCTGCTGCTCGAGGCCAACCTCATCAAGCAGCTGAAGCCCCGCTTCAACGTGCTGATGCGGGACGACAAGTCCCTGCCCTACATCCTGCTCACCGCCGATTCCGACGCGCCGCAGCTCGTCAAGCATCGCGGCGCGCGGCGCCGGGCAGGGCATTATTACGGCCCCTTCGCCAGCGTCTGGGCGGTCAACCGCACGGTCAACGCGCTGCAGCGCGCCTTCCTGCTGCGGTCCTGCTCCGACAGCTACTTCGAGAACCGCACGCGGCCGTGCCTGCTCTACCAGATCAAGCGCTGCTCGGGCCCCTGCACCCACGAGATCTCGGTCGAGGACTATGCCGGCCTCGCGGCGGAAGCGCGCGGCTTCCTGTCGGGCAAGTCCAACGCCGTCAAGGAGCGCATGGCCGCCGAGATGCAGGCGGCGTCCGACGCCTGGGAGTTCGAGAAGGCGGCGCGCTACCGCGACCGCATCGCCGCGCTCGCCGCCATCCAGGGCGTGCAGGGCGTGAACACGCAAGGCATCGAGGAGGCGGACGTCTTCGCCCTCGACGAGCAGGCCGGGCAGTTCTGCATCGAGGTGTTCTTCTTTCGCAACTGGCAGAACTGGGGCAACCGGGCCTACTTTCCGAAGGCCGACCGCAGCATGAGCCCGGCCGAGGTGCTGGCCTCGTTCCTCGCCCAGTTCTACGACGACAAGCCGGCGCCCCGCCTGGTGCTGGTCTCGCACGAGATCGAGGATGCGGAGCTCGTCGCCGCCGCGCTCTCGACGCGCAGCGAGAACCGGGTCGAGATCCACGCCCCGAAGCGGGCCGAGCGCAAGAACCTCGTCGACTACGCCGCCCGCAACGCCCGCGAGGCGCTGGCGCGGCGCCTCGCCGACACCGCCTCGCAGGGCAAGCTGCTGGCGGCCTTGGGCACCTCGTTCGGGCTGGCCGCCGCGCCGCGGCGGATCGAGGTCTACGACAATTCCCACATCATGGGCACCAACGCGGTCGGCGCGATGATCGTCGCGGGGCCGACCGGCTTCATGAAGACCCATTATCGGACCTTCACCATCAAGTCCGAGGAGGTGAAGCCCGGCGACGATTATGGCATGATGCGCGAGGTGCTGCAGCGCCGGTTCGGTCGCCTCGTCAAGGAGCATCCCCGTACCCAGGCCGAGGCCGCCCGCGCCGCCGCCGAGGGGGGGCCGGCGGAGCCGGAGCCGGCGCCCGATCCGGCCGATGCGGAAGCCTTCCCGGCCTGGCCCGACCTGGTGCTGATCGACGGCGGCCGCGGCCAGCTCGAGGCGGCCCGCAAGGCCCTCGACGAGGTCGGCGTCACCGGCGTGCCGCTGGTCGGCATCGCCAAGGGGCGCGACCGCGATGCGGGGCGCGAGACCTTCTTCGTGCCCGGACAGGCGCCGTTCCGCCTGCCGCCGCGGGACCCGACGCTCTACTTCGTCCAGCGCCTGCGCGACGAGGCCCACCGCTTCGCCATCGGGGCACACCGGGCCAAGCGCAAGCGCGAGATGGTGAAGAACCCCCTCGACGAGATCCCGGGGGTCGGACCGACCCGCAAGCGCGCGCTCCTGCACCATTTCGGGACGGTGAAGGCGATCCAGCGCGCCGCCCTCGAAGACCTCGCCAAGGCGCCGGGGGTGAATGCCGCGACGGCCCGCGCCGTCTACGACTTTTTTCACGCGGATGCCTGAGGTTACGCCGATGCGCGACGCCGCGTCCGAGCCGAGTTCTGTTGACGCCCCCGCCTCTCGCGTGGTTTCACCACCTGCAATGAACGTGGTCCTGCCCCGGCGCCGCTCGACGGCCCTGAACCTTGCGAACCTCCTGACCTACGGCCGTCTGGTCGCGGTCCCGGTCGTGGTGGCGCTGCTGTTCTGGCCGCAGGACGAGACGGCGCGCTGGATCGCCGTCGCGGTCTTCGTCGTCGCGGCGATCACCGACTATCTCGACGGCTACGTCGCCCGCACCTACGCCCAGAGCTCGGCGCTCGGGCGGATGCTCGACCCGATCGCCGACAAGCTCCTCGTCGCCGCGAGCCTGCTGATGCTGTGTGCCGACGGCACGATCCGCGGCTGGTCGCTCTGGGCGGCGATCGTGATCCTGTGCCGCGAGATCCTGGTCTCGGGCCTGCGCGAGTACCTGGCCGAGCTGAAGGTCGGCGTGCCGGTGAGCCGGGTCGCCAAGTGGAAGACCGGGGTGCAGCTCGTGGCCCTCGGCGTGCTGATCGCCGGTCCCGCCGGCGAGCGGGTGCTGCCGGGCAACCTGACGCTCGGGCTCGTCCTGCTCTGGGTCGCCGCGGCGCTGACCCTCTATACCGGCTACGACTACATGCGCTCCGGCATCCGCCACGTCATCGACGACGAGAGATGAGCGACCCACGATGAAGCTCGTCTATTTCGCCTGGGTCCGCGAGCGGATCGGCCGCCCCGAGGAGACCCTCGACCTGCCGCCGGAGGTGACGACGGTCGCCGACCTCGTCACGTGGCTGAAGGGCCGCGGCGAGGAATACGCCTACGCCTTCGAGACCGAGGGCGTGGTGCGCGCCGCCGTCGACCGGGTCCACGCCAAGCCGGAGACGGTGCTCGCCGGGGCGAGCGAGGTGGCGTTCTTCCCGCCGATGACCGGGGGCTGAGACCGGCCCCGCGCTAGGTCTTCGTTCACGGAAACCTGCTCGACTTCCACGGCAACCTTGAGACCCTCCGCCTCATCCCGGGGCCGCGCAGCGGAGCCGAGGACCACGCCGAGCGTGCAGGACGGATCGGAACGCGTTTCGGCACTTCCGCGCGCATCGGCGTCTCTGGATCCCGGGCTCTGCCGCTCGGCGCCGGGATGACGTGGAGGATCGTCGGCGAGGGCACGTCTCCGACCGCCTCCGCCTTCTGCCCAATCCGGGAGCCACGATGCATCGTCCCCTGCCATCCCTCGCAATCGTCCTGTCGCTCCTCGCGTCCGCCGCTTCGGCCGAGCCGGTGAAGGTCGGCCCGCTGCTGGAGCATCGCGGGATGTGCGAGGCCTCGGGCGCGGTGCCGTACCCGCGCGGCAGCATCGGCGACCGCTTCCTGGTGGTCGACGACGAGTCCAACGAGGTGCGGCTCTACCGGGCGGGCGCGAGCGGTGGCGCGCTGCCCCTTGCGGGCGCCGACCTGACGGCCGCGCTCGGCCTCGGCGACAAGGACGGCAAGGCCGACCTCGAATCCGCGACCTGGCTCGGCCCCGACCTCTACCTGCTCGGCTCGCACAGCCGCCGGCACGGCGGCAAGCAGAGCCCCGGCCGCGGGCGGCTCGTCGCGATGACGGTGACGGAGTCGGACGGCGGGCCCGCCCTGGTGCCGAAGGGCCAGGCGGTGCGGGGATTGCCGGCAGCCTTCGCGGCCCTGTCGCCCCTGTTCGCGGCGCGGATCGGCCTCGACGTGCCGGCCCGGGACGACCTCGACCCGAAGCGCAAGGGCTTCAACATCGAGGGCATGGCGCCGCGCCGCGACGGCACATCCCTCTGGCTCGGCCTGCGCAACCCCCTCGACACCGACGCGAACGCCCTGCTGGTTCCGCTCGAGAACCCGGCCGAGGCGATCACCGGCGCCGCCCCGCGCCTGGGCAGCCCGGTCGCCCTCGATCTCAAGGGCCGCGGCATCCGCGACATCGCCTCCGCGTCCGGCGCGAAGGCCATCCTGATCCTCGCCGGCGGGGCGGGCGGCGGCGGCGAACCGTTCGACCTCTACCGCTGGTCGGGCGATCCGGCCGCGAAGCCGGTCCGGGTCGAGGGCGCGGCGGCGGCCTTCGCGGCGATTCCCGACTTCCAGCCCGAGGCCCTGCTGGTCAGCCCGGCCGGCGACCGGGTCCAGGTGCTGAGCGACGACGGTGAAGCGCTCGGCTCCGACGGCAAGCCGTGCGAGGAGTCGAAGGACGGCAAGCGGTTCCGGAGCCTGACGCTCGAACTCCGGTGAGGGGGCCGGGACGGCCCGTGCCGCCTCACTCCTTCAGCGCCGCCGCGAATTCCCGCGCATTGTGGCTCATCATCGCCGCGTAGGTCGGGGCCGGGCCGCCGGGCTCCGAGAGGGCGTCGGAGAAGACCCGCCCGCCCGCCTTGGCGCCGCCCTCGCGGGCGATCTGCTGCATCAGCCTGGGGTCCGAGACGTTCTCGAGGAACACCGCCGGGATCTTGTCGCGACGGACCTGACGGACGATGGCGGCGACGTCGCGGGCGGTGGCCTCGCTCTGGCTCGACACGCCCTGGGGGGCGAGGAAGCGCAGGCCGTAGGCCTTGGCGAAGTACCCGAAGGCGTCGTGGGTGGTGACGATGCGCCGGCGCGCCTCCGGGATGCCGGCGAGCGCCGCCCGGACCTCGCCGTCGAGGCGGTCGAGCTGCGCGAGATAGGCGCTCGCATTGGCCTCGTAGGTCGCCTTCCCCTCGGGATCGATGCCCGTCAGGCCGTCGCGGATATTGGCGACGTAGCGCTTGGCGTTGGCGACGTTCTGCCAGGCATGGGGATCGATGGCGTGGTCATGGCCGTGGCTCGTCCCGGCCTCGTCCTCCTCCTCGATCGGGACGATGCCCTTCGAGGCGACGACGACCTTGGCCTTGGTGCCGGAGGCCTTGATCAGGCGGTCCATCCAGCCCTCGAAGCCGAGGCCGTTGACGACCACCAGGCGCGCGGCCGCCACCGCCTGCGCGTCGGCGGGAGCCGGCACGAAGCTGTGGGCATCGCCGTTCGGCCCGACCAGGGTGGTGACCGCGACCCGGTCGCCGCCGACCTGGCGCACGAGGTCGCCGAGGATCGAGAACGTCGCCACGACCTTCGCGGGCTCGGCCCGCACGGGCGCGCTCCAGCCGAGCGCCAGGGCCAGCAGCAGCATCCCGATCCTCACCCTGTCCATCACGCCGGTTCCTCGCTCGATGATGCGCGTCCTCTAGGCCGCCGCGCCGGCGATTGCAACATTGTTACATTCTCGGAGGGCAGAACTCCGTCCGGGGTTTAACCTGGGTCGAGGACAGGGTGCGGCAGCGGGGTCAGGCTCGTCGGGTCACGCCGTTCTTGCCGCTCCCGCTTGGAACGGTGTCACGGGCAGGCCGGAACGCTGCGCGCGCGGAGCGTCCCGGCCTGCCGCCTTCGGACTTCCCCGCATGCCCGGCCGAGTTCGGCGCTTCGCCCGCCGCGAGGGACCACGGCGGCTGGCAGCACGGCGCCCAGGGGCGGGCGACGGACCCAGTTAGGGCTTCCTTAACCATGACCCGCGATGGTCTGCTCACATGAACAACGAGGAGGTCGGGATGGACCACGTCGAGACCAGCATCCGCGAACGGGCCTATGCCCTGTGGGAGCGGGACGGCCGTGCGCCGGGCCGCGACGAGCATTACTGGCACATGGCGAAGCGCGAGCTGGCGGCGCAGACGCTCCCGTCGGTGACCGAGGCCCCGGTTGTGGCCGAGGAGATCGTCGCCAAGCCGGTGCGCAAGCCGGCGGCCCGCAAGCCGGCCGCCGCGAAGAGCGCCGCGGCCAAGAGCCCCGCCGCCAAGAGCCTCGCCGCCAAGAGCCCCGCCGCCAAGAGCCCCGCCGCCAAGACGGTGGCCGAGGTGGCCGAGGCCGCCGCGAAGCCGGCGCCGCGCCGGCGCCGCGCCGCTGCGGAGAACGTCACCGCCCACTGATCCGGTCGGGCGTGTCCGCGCCCGCCGCGCTCAGCCCCTTCCGCCCTGCGGGAGGGGCTTTTCGTCGTGCCGCGCCCGGGCCGGGCCGGCGCCCCGACGCCTGACCCGCCACAGAAGCCCGACGAGGGCGACATCGATCACCCCGAGGATCGCCAGCGCCGCGAGCGTCGCGTCGGCGCCGCCATGGGCGATGAGGTACGCGCCGGCGGACGGCGCCAGGGCCTGCGCCGCGAGGCTGGGCTTCGCCAGCCGGCCGAGCAGCGCGGCGTAGCGCTCGGGCCCGAACAGGGCGAGGGGCAGGGTGCCGCGGCCGATCGAGTAGAGCCCGTTGCCGGCGCCGTAGACCACCAGCACCAGGCCGGGGGCCTGGAGCCCGCTCCACAGGAGCACCAGCCCGACGGCCATCAGGGCCACCGCGACGGTGAGCGTCCAGATCGGGTGGTGCCGGCTGCGGTTGGCGACCTCCAGAAGCCGCGCCCCGACCTGCGACGGGCCGACCAGGGTGCCGAGGGAGACCGCCGCGGCGAGCGACAGGCCGCGCTCCTGCAGCAGGGTCAGCAGATGGACCGACACGATCGAGGTGGCGATGCCGGTGCAGGTCACCACGGCGGCCAGCACCAGGAAGGTCGGCCGCTCGGCGGGATCGAGGCCCGCATCGGACCGCCCTCCCCCGGTCGCGACCGGCCGCGGGGCGGCGCGCGGGACCAGGCCGAGGACCAGCGGCAGGCATACGGCGAGTTGCAGCGCGGCGTAGGTCAGGCAGGTGCCGCGCCAACCGAGATGCGCGAGCAGGTAGGCCGAGAGCGGCCAGCACAGGGTGCTGGAGAAGCCGCCCCACAGGGTCAGCGTGGTGATCGCCGGGCGCGCATCGGCGCCGTAGAGCCGTCCGAGGGTCGCGAAGGCGGCGTCGTACAGCCCCGAACCCATCCCGGCGCCGATCACCAGCCAGGCCAGCGCGAAGGCCGGCAGGTTCGGCGCCAGCGCCAGCCCGACGAGGCCGGCCGCCAGCAGCAGGCCCGAGACGGCGAGCACCGGCCGGCCGCCGTGGCGCCCGATCATCCGGCCGGCTTTCGGCGCGACGGCTCCGGCCACCAGCATCCCCGCGGTGAGGCTGCCGAAGATCCACGGCAGCGGCCAGCCGGTCTCGGCGGCGATCGAGGGCCCGAGCACCGTCAGCAGGTAGTAGCTGCAGCCCCAGGCGAGGATCTGCACGATGCCGAGGGCCGAGATGACCGGCCAGCGTCCTTGCGACAGCATCGGACGATCAGGCGGTCGCGACCCGGCGCCCGTGCGCGTCGATCACCCGCTCGCCGTCCTCCTTGACGACCGCGCCCTGCTGAGCCGGCAGCAGATCCAGCACCCGCTCGGAGGGACGGCACAGGCGCACGCCGCGCGGGCTCTCCACCAGCGGGCGCTCGAGCAGGATCGGATGGGCCGCGACGGCATCGAGCAATTGGTCGTCGCCGAGGCCCGGATCGTCGAGGCCGAGCTCGGCGAACGGAGTCCCCTTCCGGCGCAGCACGTCGCGCACGGAGAGGCCGGCCCGGTCGAGGAGCCGGCGCAGCATCGCCTGCGTCGGCGGCGTCTTCAGGTATGCGACGACGTGCGGCTCGATGCCGGCATTGCGGATCATCGCCAGCACGTTGCGCGACGTGCCGCAGGCCGGGTTGTGGTAGATGACGACGTCCATCGGGGCGGCCTCCGGGCGCGGGACCTCCCTCGAATCCCGCATCCTTTGCCAATCTCTAACGACTTCGCGGGACACTCGTCCACCGGGTCCGTCCGGGCTTGTGGAACATCCTCGGAATTCCCATCTAAGATGCTGATTTGCTTGGCCTTCCGCTTCTTCCGCTGGCACATGGCGCTGGTACGCGACGGCAAGATCGGCTAGAGCGGTTCCTGAATCTGTGAGCCCGCGCGGGCCGCGACGAGAGACACACCTTGGCAGAGAACGACCCGACCGGCGCCCCCCCGCCCGCGACCGACATCAAGCCCGTCTCGATCACCGACGAGATGCGCCAGTCCTACCTGGCCTACGCGATGAGCGTCATCGTCAGCCGGGCCCTGCCGGATGCGCGCGACGGCCTGAAGCCGGTGCATCGCCGCATCCTGTACTCCATGTACGAGAACGGCTACCTGCCGGACCGCAAGTACGTGAAGTCGGCGCGCATCGTCGGCGACGTGATGGGTCAGTATCACCCGCACGGCGACCAGTCGATCTACGACGCCCTCGTCCGCATGGCGCAGGACTTCGCGATGCGGCTGATGCTGGTCGACGGCCAGGGCAATTTCGGCTCGGTCGACGGCGACCCGCCGGCGGCGATGCGCTATACCGAATCGCGGCTGGCCAAGCCGGCGATGTCGCTGCTCGAGGACATCGACAAGAACACCGTCGACTTCAACCCGAACTACGACGAGTCGAAGGACGAGCCGGCGGTCCTGCCCGCCCGCTTCCCGAACCTCCTCGTCAACGGCGCCGGCGGCATCGCGGTTGGCATGGCGACCAACATCCCGCCGCACAATCTCGGCGAGGTGATCGACGGCTGCATCGCGCTGATCGACGATCCGGCGATCACCATCGAGGGCCTGAACGACATCATCCCGGGGCCGGACTTCCCGACCGGCGGCTCGATCCTCGGGCGCTCGGGCACCCGCTCGGCCTACATGACCGGGCGCGGCTCGGTGATCATGCGGGCGAAGTCGCACGTCGAGGAGCTGCGCAAGGAGCGCGAGGCGCTGGTCTTCACCCAGATCCCGTATCAGGTGAACAAGGCCTCGCTGGTCGAGAAGATCGCCGACCTCGTGCGCGAGAAGCGCGTCGAGAGCATCTCCGACCTGCGCGACGAATCCGACCGCGACGGCATGCGCATCGTCGTCGAGCTGAAGCGCGACGCGGTCGCCGACGTGGTGCTTAACCAGCTCTACCGCTACACCCCACTGCAGACGAGCTTCGGCTGCAACATGGTGGCGCTGAACGGCGGCCGCCCCGAGCTTCTCAACCTCAAGGACCTGATCCAGGCCTTCATCGACTTCCGCGAGGAGGTCGTGTCCCGCCGCACCAAGTTCCTGCTGAACAAGGCGCGCGAGCGGGCGCACGTGTTGTGCGGTCTCGCCATCGCGGTCGCCAACATCGACGAGGTGATCCGGCTGATCCGCACCTCGCCGGATCCGAACTCGGCCCGCGAGGCGCTGATGGCCCGCGACTGGCCGGCCGAGGACATCGCGCCGCTGATCGCGCTGGTCGACGATCCGCGCCACCGCCTGCGCGAGGACGGCACCTACCGCCTGTCCGAGACCCAGGCCCGCGCCATCCTCGACCTGCGCCTTCAGCGCCTGACCGCGCTCGGCCGCGACGAGATCGGCGACGAGCTGAAGCGCCTCGCCGACGAGATCGCCGACTACCTCGACATCCTGCGCTCGCGCGCCCGCATCATGGGCATCGTCAAGCACGAGCTGGCGGAAGTCCGGGCCGAGTACGCCACCCCGCGCAAGACCGAGATCCTCGACTGGGATTCCAGCGTCGAGGACGAGGACCTGATCCAGCGCGAGGACATGGTCGTGACCGTGTCGCATGCCGGCTACATCAAGCGGGTGCCGCTCTCGACCTACCGGGCCCAGCGCCGCGGCGGCAAGGGCCGGGCCGGCATGTCGATGCGCGACGAGGATTTCGTCACCCGGCTGTTCGTCGCCAACACCCACACGCCGGTGCTGTTCTTCTCGTCGCAGGGGCAGGCCTACAAGGAGAAGGTGTGGCGGCTGCCGCTCGCGGCGCCGAACGCCCGCGGCAAGGCGCTCGTCAACATCCTGCCCCTCGACCAGGGCAAGGAGCGCATCACCACGATCATGCCGCTGCCCGAGGACGAGGCGTCCTGGGAGACCCTCGACGTGATGTTCGCCACCGCCAGCGGCAGCGTGCGGCGCAACAAGCTGTCGGACTTCGTGCAGGTCAACCGCAACGGCAAGATCGCGATGAAGCTCGACGAGGGCGACCACATCGTCCATGTCGAGATCTGCACGGAAGGGGACGACGTGCTGCTGACCACCGGCGCGGGGCAGTGCATCCGCTTCCCGGTGACCGACGTGCGGGTGTTCAAGGGCCGCGACTCGACCGGCGTGCGCGGCATCAACCTCGGCAAGGGCGACCAGGTCATCTCGATGACGATCCTGCGCCACTTCGAGGCCTCGCCCGAGGAGCGCCAGGCCTACCTCAAGCGCGCCAATGCCGACCGCCGCGCCACCGGCGAGGCGATCGAGCTGCCCGCCGCCCCCGAGCCGGAGGCCGAGGAGACCACGGCCTCGATCGACCTCGAGCAGGACCGCTACATCGCCATGGGAGCGGCGGAGCAGTTCGTCCTCACCCTGTCGGAGCGCGGCTTCGGCAAGCGCACCTCGTCCTTCGAGTACCGGATCTCCGGCCGTGGGGGGAAGGGCATCAAGGCGATGGAGGTCAATGCCCGCAACGGCACCCTCGTGGCCTCGTTCCCGGTCGAGACCAGCGACCAGATCATGCTGGTGACCGATGCCGGCAAGCTGATCCGCGTGCCGGTCGACGACATCCGGGTGGTCGGCCGCGCCTCGCAGGGCGTCACGGTGTTCAACACCGACAAGACCGAGAAGGTCGTGTCGGTCGAGCATATCGAGGGCGAGGGCGAGGCGGAGGTCGAGATCGACGGGGAGGCGGAGGGGGCCTGAGCGCTCCCCCCATCCTGGATCCGGGCCGTCGCAGGGGGCGCTCCCCCGACGGCCCGGGAGCCACCGGTGAGGGGCTGACGCTTCCGAGAAAACCGCGCCCTTTCCCGGACGACTGCAGCGTCAGCGGACGGAGATCCGGGAAACGGGAAGTGGCTTGCGGCAGACGTGGTACGGCCGTCGCCGCCGAACGGCCCGCTCAGATCCGTACCGTCCGATCCCGCGCCGCCATCAAGCCGAATCCGATCGCCCCCAGGCACAGGGCCACGTAGAGCGCCGCTGGCCAGCCCCAGCCGCCGCTGACCTCGTGGACGAGGCCGACGAGGAACGGCCCGAGGGCCGCCCCGCAATAGCCGATGCCCTGCGCCATGGCCGAGAGCTCGGCGGCGGCGCGCGGGTCGCCGGCGCGCAGCACGATCAGCGTCAGGGCGAGGCCGAAGCAGCCGCCGAGACCGAGGCCCAGCAAGAGGGCGAAGCCCCAAGCGAGGGCGAGCGGCCCGACCAGGAGCCCGGTGAAGCCGACGAGCGGCAGCCCGACGACCAGCACCACCCAGGGCCGCTGGTCCGGCCGGCGCGCCGCCAGCGTCGGCACCACCAGCGCCAGCACGCCTTGCGCCAGCGCCGAGATCGAGGCGACGAGACCGGCCGACACGATGTCGAAGCCGCGGTCGACCAGGGCAGCGGGCAGCCAGCCGAACACGATGTAGGCGAGCGACGATTGCAGGCCCATGAAGGCGGTGACCTGCCAGGCCAGGGGATCGCGCCACACGGCCCCGCTCGGCCGCGCGGCGGTGCCGGAGGGCAGCGACCGGCTGCGGACGAAGGGCAGCCAGGCGACCGCGGCGACGAGGGCGGGGGCGGCCCACAGCATCAGGGCGCCCTCCCAGCCGAGGTCGAGGGCCCGGCGCGCCGGCACGGTGAAGCCGGCCCCGGCGGCGGCCCCGAGGCACAGCAGCGCGGTGTAGAGCCCGGTCATCAGCCCGGCCCGCTCGGAAAAGTCGCGCTTGACGATGCCGGGCAGGATCACCCCGACGATCCCGATCGCCGCGGCGGCGATCACCGAGCCGAGGAACAGCAGCGGCACCCCGCCGAGGCCACGCACGACCAGCCCGAGGGCCAGCACCACCAGGGCCGCCAGCACGCCGGCATCCGGTCCGATGCGCCGCACGAGCAGCGGCGCGAGGCGGCCGAACACCCCGAGGCACAGGACCGGCAGGGTGACCAGCGCGCCGGCGAGCGCTGCGGATAGACCGGTCTCGGCCCGGATCCCCGGCAGGAGCGGGCCGACGCTCGACAGGGCGGGCCGGAGATTGAAGGCGACGAGCATCAACCCGAAGCCGATCAGGGCCGGCGGAAAGCCGGCCGTCGCCCTCCCCGGCCGCGCGGCCCCGGCGCCCGGCTCCCGTTCGTTGGTCCGCACCCGCTCCTCCCCATCGCGCTGGCGCACGATTCCGTCGCGCTCATGCCTGCGCGTTCGGAGGCGTCATAGCGACAAGGCGACGGCGGGAGCAGCGACACCTGTGCAACCCCGCATCCCGCGGGGAGACCGGTCATGCAGTTTGCGATTGATCGCTCGGCGATCGCTGCCGCGATGGGGAAACCACCGGCATTCGAGCGTCGCCCGGGCTGACGATCCGCGTCCCGGATGGACGCGACGGCAAAACGGCTCACTCCGTCGCGTCGGACGGGTCGGGACCAGTGCCGATCGCCTCGACGAGGCTGATGATGCGCCGGCGCACTTGGCCGTCGGTGATACGCTGGAAGGCGCGCACCAGTTGCAGATCCTGGCTGGTCCAGAACACGTCGGTGGCGGACACATCGGAGGTGGGCTCGGCCGCCGCCTCGTCGCCCCGCGTACCGTCCTGGCGTGGCGCCCCCTCGTAGAAGAAGTTCACCGGCACGCCCAGCATGTCGGCGATCTGGCGCAGCCGGCTCGCGCTGATCCGGTTGGTACCCTTCTCGTATTTCTGGATTTGCTGGAATGTCACGCCAAGGGCGTCACCCAGCTTCTCCTGGCTCACGCCGACGAGGAGGCGGCGGACGCGCACACGATGCCCGACATGACGATCGACAGGATCGGGGGCCTTCTTCACAACGACGCTCCGCGGGGCGGGGACGGCGCGCCACGATGTCGCGCGCCCAGGGCTATCAACCCGCACAATAGGAGCATGGCAACGAAAAACAAATCACCGAATCGTACGTATTGCGTGGTTTCCCTAAGGTTTCTCGGCAGATTGCGGTCGAGCACGCCCTCGACCCCGACCGACAACATGCCGGTCACCCGGCCGTAGGGATCGACCACCGCGCTGATCCCGGTATTGGCCGCCCGCACGAGAGGAATACCTTCCTCGACGGCGCGCAGGCGCGCCTGCGCGAAGTGCTGGCGCGGGCCGGGAGTATTGCCGAACCAGCCGTCATTGGTGACGTTGAGGAGCAAGCCCGGATGAGCGCGCCGCGAGGCGACGGCACCGGGGAAGATCGCCTCGTAGCAGATCGCGGGAGCGACCGGCGGCAGGCCCGGCACCGCCAGCGAGGGCCGCTCATGGGCTTCGCCCGGGGTGAACCCGCCCGGCACCGCCACGAACTGCTTGAGCCCGAGCGTGCGCAACACGGCATCGACCGGCTCCGGCAGGTACTCGCCGAACGGCACGAGGTGGAGCTTGTCGTAGCGTCCGCCGACGAGGCCGTCCTGCCCGATCATCAGGATCGAATTGTAGAAGTGCAGCCGCTCGCCCGGCAGCGGCTCGTCGGCCCGGGCGGCGCCGGTGACCAGCAGCGTGCCGGGCGGGAGGGCGGAGCCGATCCGCCGCAGGGCCTGCGGATCGCGCTGGATCAGGAACGGGAACGACGATTCCGGCCAGATCAGGTGGGTGACGTCGCGCAGGCTCTGCCGGTCCGGCGCGGTGGCGCTGTCGCTCAGGCCGAGATAGCGCTCGAGAATGCCCTCGCGGTTTCGCGGGTTGAAGCGGGCATCCTGCGGGATGTTGGCTTGGACGAGGCGCAGGCGCACACCGGGCACCTCCGGCATCGGGCCGGAGGGCAGCCTCAGGGCCCCGGCCAGGCCCAACGCCCCCAGGACCACGAGGGCGGCGAGCGGCGGGCCGATGCGCCGCCGCGTTCCGCCCGCATCGGCCAGGGTCGCGGGGGCCGCGCCGCACAGGACCGCCAGCACGGTGAGACCGTAGAGGCCGACCACCGAGGCCGCCTGCATCAGCCAGAGATTCTGGCCGAGCGCCATCCCGAGAGCGTTCCAGGGAAAGCCGGTGAACAGGTGGCCGCGCAGCCACTCGGCCCCGCTCAGACCGAAGGCCAGGGCGGCGATGCGGCCCGGACCCGGCGACCACAGCAGGCGGGCGGCGGCGAAGCCAGCGCCGTAGAACAGCCCGAGCACGGCCGGCAGGCCGAGCACCCCGAGCGGCATCAGCCAGGCGAACTGGTCGGCCTCGACCAGGAAGGCGGCGCCGAGCCACCACAGGCTCGCCGTCAGGTAACCGAAGCCCCAGGCCCAGCCGATCAGGCCGGCGGCGAGCGCCGTGCCGGCGCGCCGGCCGAGGCGCGAGGAGGCGGTCGCCGCCCCGTCGAGCAGCCAGACCGCCGGCACCAGGGCGACGCAGAGGGCGGGCAGGAACCCGAAGGGCGGCATCGCCAGGGCCCCGCAGGCGCCGGCGAGCCAGGCGAGAGCCAGCCGCGTCCAGCCGGAGGTCAGGGCGATGCGGTGGGCGAGCGGCGCGAGGCCGAAGGTCGGCGCCGGGGCGGCGAGGGCCGCCCCGTTCGGGTCGATGTCGTGCATGGGGCGGGCTCGCGGGGCGGCGTCGTGCGCGACGCCGCGGAATGAGGATCAGGCGGCGGTCTCGGTCCGCAGGCCGGCCTCGCCCTCAGGGGACGGCAGGGCCAGCGGCGTCTCCGGGCCGGTGAGCCGGGCCAGGCCGCGATGCATCCGCAGGCGCTTGATGCGCCGCGGATCGGCGTCCAGCACCTCGACCTCGAAATCGCCCGGCACGGCGATGACCTCGCCGCGGGCCGGGACGCGGCCGGCGATGGTGACGATCAGGCCGCCGAGGGTATCGATCTCCTCGGCCGCCTCCCCCACCGCCGCCGCGAGATCGACCCCGGTCGCCTCGGCGACGTCGTCGAGGCTGGCGCGGGCATCGGCGACGAAGATCTCGCTCTCGCCGTCGACCTTGAGGACGCGGTGGCCCTCGGCCTCGTCGTGCTCGTCCTCGATGTCGCCGACCACCACCTCGATCAGGTCTTCGATCGAGATCAGGCCGTCGGTGCCGCCATACTCGTCGATGACGAGGGCCATGTGGGTGCGGCTCGCCTGCATCCGGGCGAGCAGGTCGATCGCCGGCATCGAGGGCGGCACGAACAGCACCGGGCGCAGGATGCGGGTGGTGGCGAGCGTCTCGGTGAGGTCGACCCCGGCGAGGTCGGGCAGGCGGTCGCCGCCGGCCTCGGCCCGGTTCGCCATGTAGTCGACGAAGTCGCGGATGTGGACCATGCCGCGGGGATCGTCGAGGCTGTCGCCATAGACCGGCAGGCGGGAATGGCCGGCGCCGCGGAACACCTTGAGCAGGTCGCCGAGCGCGGTCTCGATCGAGACCGCCACGACGTCGGCCCGGGGGATCATCACATCGTCGACCCGCACCCGGTGGAGGCTCAGCACGTTCTTGAGCATCGCCTGCTCGACCGGGGAGACGGCATGGTCGCCGTTCTGCATCTCGGCGAGGGCGTCCGAGAGGCCGTCGCGCTGGGCGTCGCGGGCTTTCAGGTGGAAGATGCTGAGGAGGCGATCATACCAGGGTTCGCGCCCGGGACTGTCGTCCTCCGTAATCGCCTGCGCGGTCGCGGCGGCGCTGCGACTTCGATCGTTGCTCATGTCTCTCGCGTCTGGGGTGAGTGCGTCCGCGGCTCAACCGGCCGCGTCGCCGTACGGGTCCGGCACGCCGAGGCGCCGCAGGGCCGCGACCTCCAACGCCTCCATGGCGTCGGCCTCGGCGTCGCCGAGCTCGTGGTCGTGACCGAGGAGGTGCAGCGTGCCATGAACCACGAGGTGGGCGAGGTGGTGGTCGAGGGGCTTGGACTGCTCGCCACTCTCGCGCAGGAGTGTGTCATAGGCAAGAACGACGTCGCCGAGCAGGCGCGGCCCGCCGCCATGCGGCTGCTCGTTGGGGAACGACAGCACGTTGGTCGGCTTGTCCTTGCCCCGCCAGGTGCGGTTCAGCTCCTGCACCGCCGGATCGTCGGTCAGCACGATGCTGATCTCGATCGGGCCGCCGGGCGGCACGATGGCGAGCGCCGCCTCGACCGCCTCAGCGACGAAGGCCTCGAGATCGGGCGCGACCTCCTCCCAACGGGGATCCTCGACCGCGACGTCGATCTCGTGGGTCTCGGGCCGGCTCACGGCAGCGGCCCCCGGCGCGGCGGGAACGGGCGCTGCGGCGGCTCGTCCCGGTTCTCCTGCGCGTCGGCCTCGTAGGCCGTGACGATCCGGCGCACCAGGTCGTGGCGGACCACGTCGACATCCCGGAAGGTGACCCGCCCGACGCCCTCGACGCCGTCGAGGATCCGCACCGCCTCGACGAGGCCCGACTTCTGGCCCGGCGGCAGGTCGATCTGGCTCGGATCACCGGTGATGATCATCCGCGAGTTCTCGCCGAGCCGGGTGAGGAACATCTTCATCTGCATCGAGGTGGTGTTCTGCGCCTCGTCGAGGAGCACCACCGCGTTGGTGAGCGTGCGGCCGCGCATGAAGGCGAGCGGCGCGATCTCGATCATGCCGGTCTGCAGCCCGCGATCGACGTGGCGTGCCTCCATGAAGTCGTAGAGCGCATCGTAGATCGGCCGCAGGTACGGATCGACCTTCTCGCGCATGTCGCCGGGCAGGAAGCCCAGGCGCTCGCCGGCCTCGACCGCCGGGCGCGACAGGATCAGCCGCTCGGCATGGCCCTGCTCCAGGAGCGAGACGGCGTAGCCGACGGCGAGCCAGGTCTTGCCGGTGCCGGCCGGCCCCTCGGCGAAGACCAGCTCGTGGGCGCGCAAGGCCCGGATATAGGCGTCCTGCGCCGCATTGCGGGCCCGCACGGCGCCGCGGCGGCGGGTGGCGATCTGGTCGAAGGACGGCCGCTCGCCGTCGGCCGGGGCCTCGGCGGGCGAGAACAGGTTGCCCTGGAGCGACGATTCCTGGATCACCCCGTCGACGTCGCCGAGGGTCAGCGGCGTGCCGCCGCCGTCGCGGACGCGGGCATAGAGCAGCTCCAGCACCCGGCGCGCCCGCTCGGTCGAATCGGGCGGGCCCTTGACCACGACGTGGTTGCCGAGCGCGGTCGCCACCACGCCGAGGCGCCGCTCCAGATGGGCGATGTTCTGGTCGTACTGGCCGAAGACCAGGCTCGCCAGCCGGTTGTCGTCGAAGGTCAGGGCGATCTCGGCGGCCTCGCTCAGGCCCGCCACCGCCCGCGGCGCCAATTCACGCTCGCGCGCCTCGCGTCCCTTCGGCCCGCGGCCGCCCGGCTCTCCCATCGGCATCCTGTCGTTCCTCACGCGGCCGCCCCGATCGCGGGCTCCACCGCCTCGCCGAACAGGCTGTTCGAGCCGGCCCGGGTGATCCGCACGGGGACCACGCTGCCGATCGACGCGACGTCGCCCTCGATCTGCACCGCCTGGAGATAGGGCGACTTGCCGGCGACCTGGCCCGGATGGCGCCCGGCCTTCTCGATCAGCACCGGCACGGTGCGGCCCACCGTGGCGTGGTTGAAATCCTGGCGCTGGCGCTCCAGCAGGGCCTGCAGCTCGGCGAGCCGCGCGCTCTTCACCGCCTCCGGCACCGCGTCGGCGCTGTCGGCCGCCGGGGTTCCGGGGCGCGGGCTGTACTTGAACGAGAAGGCGCTGGCGAAGCCGATATCGGCGATCAGCCGCATCGTCTCGGCGTGGTCGGCATCGGTCTCGCCCGGGAAGCCGACGATGAAGTCGGAGGAGAGCGCGATGTCGGGACGGGCGGCCCGCACCCGGGCGATCAGCCGGCGATAGGTGTCGGAATCGTGCTTGCGGTTCATCGCGTGCAGGATCCGGTCGGAGCCCGACTGCACCGGCAGGTGCAGGTAGGGCATCAGCGCCGGCAGGTCGCGATGAGCCGCGACCAGCGCCTCGTCCATGTCGCGCGGATGGCTGGTGGTGTAGCGCAGGCGCAGCACGCCCGGGATCGCAGCGACGCGGTGAAGCAGCTCTCCGAGAGTCCAGTCGCGCCCGTCGGGCCCGGGGCCGTGGAAGGCGTTGACGTTCTGGCCGATCAGGGTCAGCTCGCGGGCGCCGGCGGCAGCCAGGCGCTCGGCCTCGGCGACGATCTTCGCGACCGGGCGGGAGACCTCGGCGCCGCGGGTATAGGGCACGACGCAGAAGGCGCAGAACTTGTCGCAGCCCTCCTGCACGGTGAGGAAGGCCGAGACGCCCGGGGTACGCCGGGCCGGCAGGTGATCGAACTTGTCCTCGATCGGGAACTCGGTGTCGACGACGCGGCCGTCCTTGGAGGCGGCCAGCAATTGCGGCAGGCGGTGGTAGCTCTGCGGGCCCACCACCACGTCGACGCCCGGGGCGCGGTGGAGGATCTCGCGGCCTTCGGCCTGCGCGACGCAGCCCGCCACCACCACGGTGGTGTCCCGGCCGACCTCGGCGCGCTCACCCTTCAGCACGCGCAGGCGGCCGAGCTCGGAATAGACTTTCTCCGCCGCCTTCTCGCGGATGTGGCAGGTGTTGAGGACGACGACGTCGGCCTCCTCCACGGTGCCGGTCTCGACGAAACCCTCGCGGCCGAGGAGGTCGACCATGCGCGAGGCGTCGTAGACGTTCATCTGGCAGCCGTAGGATTTGACGAACGCTTTCTTCAACGAACCGGCCCTGCCAGAGAGATCACGGGGAGATCGAGATCACAGAGAGATCGAGATCATGGGGATGAACGGATGCGGCGGCCCGTGGGCGAGCCGTGTCCCTTCATTTAAGCCGTCGCGGCCGGAATGAGAATAGGCGGCGCTGCGACGACCGGGGCATCGGCGCGCGGCATCTCGGGCGCAGGCGCCGGCGGGCGGCCGGTCACCGCTTCCTGCAGGGCGCGGCGCACCGCGGCCTCGGCGAGCGCCGTCGCGGCCTTGCGGTCGGTGCCGGCCGCGAACACGATCGGCTCGCCCCAGGTCACCGCCACGTCGATCGGGCCGCGCGCGAAGAACAGCTTGACGCTGGGGCCGAGCTCCATGTCGCCGTACCAGGCGATGTCCGGCCGCTCGGCCCGGGTCAGCGGCAGGCCGTGGCGGCGCGTATAGGCGATGCAGAGCGGCTGCAGCCGGACCCGGTCGAGCCCGCCGTCGGTGATGGCGGCCCGGGCGGCGCCGACCAGAGAGGTGCGGAACGGCAGCAGCCGGGTGCCGTCCCCCGTCGTGCCTTCGGCGAACAGCACGATCAGGTCTCCGGCGCGCAGGCGCCGGCTCATCTCGGTATTGACCACCGCGGTGTGGCGCTTGCGGCCTCTGTCGATGAACACCGTGCGCTGAAGCCGGGCGAGGGTCCCGATCACCGGCCAGCCGGCGATCTCGGATTTCGCCACGAAGGAGAGCGGCCGCAACGCCCCGAGGACCGGGATGTCGAGCCAGGAGATGTGGTTGGCGATGACGAGCGCCGCCTCGCCCGGGGCCGGCGGGGTGCCGGTCACGGTGATCCGCACCTGGAACAGGCGCAGGAAGACCCGGTGCAGCCAGGCCGGCGCCTGGCCGGCGAGCGCCCCGCGCCCGAGGTTGAGCGCGAGCCAGTGCGGCCCGGCGAGGAGCAGGAAGGTCAGGGCATAGGCGAGGAGCCGCAGGCCGGCGACGAGGTACGTCATGATTCGGTCGGCGGCGCGGGCTCGGGCGATTCCGGGGGGAGCGCGGCCGCATACCAAGTCCGGCCCGGGCCGTCCACAACCGAGACCGCGATCGCGAGGCCCCCTACCCCAAGCCCGCCTGCATCATGATCGCGTTGGCGCGGCTGCCGTCCGGCCTCGCATAGTAGCTCGCCCGCCGGCCGGTCTCGGTGAAGCCGAGACGGCGGTAGAGGGCGAGCGCCGGGACGTTGCCGTCATCGACCTCGAGATGGACCCGGCGCACGCCCAGATCCTCCAGGGCGACGAGGTGGGACCGGAGCAGCTGGCGGCTCAGGCCCGCGCCGCGGGAGGCCGGCCCGAGGACGACCGTGAGGATCTCGGCCTCGTCGAGCACCTGGCGCGACAGCACGAAGCCGGCGAGCACGGTGCCGAGCATCAGGGCGTGGGCGACGTGGCCGCGCTCGCACAGCATGCGCTCGAACTCGTCCGCCTCCCAGGGCCGCGCGAAGGCGGTGGCGTGGAGTGCCGCGAGCTCGACCGATCGGTCGGCCGAGGTCAGCGGCGCGACATGGGCGGTGGGGGGCGAGCGGAACGGCATCCACTTCATCGGGGTCTCCGTCAGCGGCGGGCAAGCCGCGCGTGGTCCTGCGGCTGGGCGTCCGGCCCGCGCAGGTAGAGAGGGCGGGCGAGGGCATGGGCCGGATCGGCGACCAGGCCGAGCGAGGCGATCCATTCGATCTGCGGGGCGAGGTGCCCGTCCGGCACGACGGCGCGGATCCCTTGCGCGGCGGCGGCCGCCGCCAGCGCCGGGGCGGCGGAGCCGGCGAGCGCCGCCGGGCCGGACCCGATGAGCCGCAGGGCGTCCGCCAGCGGCAGCAGGGTGGGCGGGACGGCGATGCCGCCGTCCTGGCTCAGGGCCTGGAAATAGACGTGACCGTGGCGGGCATCGATCGCGGCGGCGAGCAGGAAGCCCTGGCCGAAGAAATCCTCGTCGGCGGCGAGCAGCGGCGCGAGCAGGGCCGACAGGGTGGTGACCCCGACGACCGGGATGCCGCAGGCGAGCCCGACCGCGCGGGCCGCCGAGAGGCCGACCCGCAGGCCGGTATAGCTGCCGGGGCCGACCGTGACCGCGACGCGGTCGAGACTGTCGAACCCGCCCTCGGCCCGGGCGATCACCCGTTCGACAAGGGGCAGCAGCGCCTCGGCATGACCGCGAGCGAGATCCATGCTCTCCTGCGCCAGGGGCTCGGGCGAGTCGTCCGTCATGATGCAGGCCGCGCAGCGCTCGAGCGCCGTATCGATGGCCAGGATCCGCATCGCCGTCAGGCTCCGCCCTCTCGTCCGCCCGCGGGTTCGTCGCCGCGGCCGGGTCCGTGCCGCCGGCCGCGCCGGATCGCTGATGATCCGGCCGCTCGAGTCCCAGCATGGCACGCACAGGTTAACACAAGAAGGACCGCCCCGCAGATGCAGGACGGCCCGGTTCGGCCTCAGCCTTTAGATCATCCGCCGCCGGCGGGGAAACCGCCCGGCGCATTTTCCGACGAAGGGGATCCCGGTTCGTCGCAGGCAATGCCGCAGAATCAGCGCCCGGGAGCCTCACCCGATCGCGGGGCGATCGGGTGAGGCTCCCGCGACGAAGGCGGGATCAGGAGACGGCCTGGACCTCGCGCACGTCCGGCAGGAAGTGGCGGAACAGGTTCTGCACGCCCTGGCGCAGGGTGGCGGTGGAGGACGGGCAGCCCGAGCAGGCGCCTTTCATCTCCAGGAAGACCACGCCATCGCGAAATCCCCGGAAGGTGATGTCGCCGCCGTCGCCGGCCACCGCCGGGCGCACGCGGGTCTCGAGCAGGTCCTTGATCGTCGCGACGGTGTCGGCGTCGGCCTCCTCGTAGAACTCCTCCGCGGCCTCCTCGGGGGCGTGGCCGGCCTCGAGGACCGGGGCCCCCGACATGAAGTGCTCCATGATGGCGCCGAGCACCGCGGGCTTGACCTGCGGCCAGCCCGGCTCGCCCTCGGCCTTGGTCACCGAGATGAAGTCGTGGCCGAAATAGACGCCGGAGACGCCGGGCACCCCGAACAGGGCGCGGGCAAGCGGCGAGCGCGCCGCGGCGCCTTCGTCCCGGGCCTCGAAGGTGCCGTCGGCCAGCACGACCTTGCCGGGCAGGAACTTCAGGGTGGCGGGGTTCGGGGTGGCTTCGGTCTGGATGAACATCGGTGATCCTCGAAAAGTTCTCTGCGCCGGTTCAAGGCCGGCCGGGAACGACGCGCCGCCCGCCGACGGGCGGCCGCGCCTGCGGCAGATGTGGACCCGAACGGGCGAAAGCTCAATGGATCGCGCGGCTCATCCGGCGAGCGCCGTGATCTCCGCCTCGCTCAAGCCCCCTGGCACGATCACCACCGGCACCGGGAAGCTGCCGGCGGTGCGCCCGGCGATGGAGGAGACCAGGGGTCCCGGCCCGTCGCTGCCGGCGGCGGCGGCGAGCACCAGGAAGGCGATGTCCTCGTCCGCCTCGATCTGGCGCAGGATGGCGTCGGCGCGCTCGCCGCCGCGCACGACGAGCTCGGGATCCACCCCTGCGGCCCGGCGCGCCGCCGCCGCCAGGCCCTCGAGCCGCTCGGCGGTCTCCGCCTCGGCCTCGGCCCGCATCGCGTCGCCGACGCCGAGGAATTCCATGGTCTCGGGCGGCTCGACCACCGCCAGCATCACCACCCGTGCGCCGAGCCGCGCCGCCCGGCGCACCGCGAAATGCACCGCGCGGTCGCATTCGGGCGTCTCGTCGACCAGCACCATGAACTTGAGCCGATGCCCGGCCTCGAAGGACCGGCGCCGCTTGATCTCGACCATGTCTGCATCTCGGCCAGGCCCGGACGCGCTCCGCCGCCGGAACGGATGCTGCCCGCGCCCGTCCCCGCCCGCAAGGGGCAGAGGCGGGCAACGGCGGATCGCCGGACGCGGATCGCCGAGTGCCGATCGCCAAGTACGGACCGCCAAGTACGGACCGCCAAGTGCCGATCGCCAAGTGCGACGCACCGAGCGCGAATCACCGGGGGCGAATCAGGTGGCCGAGGCCGCCGTCCCGGCCCGAAACTCATGATGAGGACGGAGCAATCCAATCGTCCAATTGATGAATGGGCACCGTGATGCGGCACCTTGTGCGCACAAAGCAGGCAATTCGCGAATCTTTTGGTCCCAACATGAATAGGAAACGACCTTTCGCCGATCGTCCCAACGGTTTTCCCTCCACTCTGCCAACGACATCTTCTCGCCGGAGGAGTAAGGATCTGGTCAGTGTCGGTGACCTAACATGTCGTTTGGCCAGCCCCGGGTGGAGACCTGGGGCAACTATATCGAAAGGCCTAGGCCGTCGGCCCCGAAGCGGGAGAGAGTGGTGCTCGCAACAGACTTCATGGCGTTCCACGAGGCGTCCCGGCGCAACGGGATCATCCTGTCGTTCGGCGGCGACCTGTCCGAGAACGTGCTGTTCTCCCTCGGCGAGGTGCTGAAGCTGCGCATGCAGCAGGGCGCCACCGACGCCTCGGTGTCGAAGCGGGTGTTCTCGGTCTTCGTCGAGCAGGCGCAGAACGTCATCCGCTACTCCGCCGACAAGCTCGTGCCGGCGGGCGCGCCGGGGGGCGGGATGGTCAGCTCCGGCCTGATCGTCGTCGGGGTCGAGCACGGGCGCTTCTTCGTCGCCTGCGGCAACGAGGTGCCGGAGGCCCACGTCACGGGCTTGCGCGCCCGGCTCGATCACATCGCCGGCCTGTCCGGGGACGAACTGAAGAAATATTACCGCGAGCGGCTGCGCCAGCCCGCCGACGAGGGCAGCCTCGGCGGCAGCATCGGGCTGATCGAGATCGCCCGCCGCGCCAGCGCCCCGGTCGAGTACGAGTTCCAGCCCCGCGGCGACGACCGCTGCTTCTTCTGCCTCAAAGCCTTCATCTGAGGCGCTCGACGATGGACCGGATCCAGATCCCCGCCACCAGCCGCTCGCCGCTGGTCGATTTCGACTTCGCCGCCGGGCACCTGATCCTGCGCGGCGAATCCTACCCGGAGGACGCCGCCGCCTTCTACGGCCCGCTGCTCCACGCCCTGCGCGGCTGCCTGGAGGAAGGCGGCGGAGCGCTGACCTTCGACGTGGCCTTGTCGTACTTCAACTCGTCGAGCGCCAAGGCCTTGATGAACCTGTTCATGCCGCTCGAGGACGCGGCCGAGGAGGGCCGCGCGGTGACGATCCGCTGGCACTACGCCGAGGGCGACGACACCATCGCGGAGGCCGGAGAGGATTTCGCGGCCGATTTCTCGCATGCCCGGTTCGAGATGGTGCAGGAGACGGCGGCATGACCACCAGGGCGGTCCCGGAGCGTGCGGCAGTGACGGATGGCGAGGCTCCCCCCGAACCCGACGGGCGCAAGGCCGGCGGGGCCAGGACTTCCGGACTCAAGATCGACGGAGCCAAGGGGGACGGAGCGAGAGCCGGGACATCCAAGGCGGGTGCGCCCGCCAACGTGTTCAGCCTGTTCGACAACGAGGAGGCGGTGCTCGACCGGACCGAGGTGATGCTGACCCAGCTCGCCGCCGTCGCCGACGGCGTGAAGGTGCTGGCGGAGGCCTATCGCCGGGGCTACCGCGAGCAGCGCCGGCTGGTGCGCCTCAGTGACCGGATGCAGGCCGACCTGCAGAAGGCGAACAAGCGCCTGGGCGAGCAGCAGCGCGATTTGCAGAACCTCAACGTGGCCCTCTCGGGCGAGATCGAGACCAGCGCCCGGCTCGAGGCCGAGCTGCGCCGCCTCGCCGACACCGACCCGCTGACCGGGGCGCTGGCGCGCCGACGCTTCCTGGAGGTCTGCGCCCGGGACTGGCCGCGGCGCGCCGGCCAGTCGGCCTGCCTGCTGATGCTCGACATCGACCGGTTCAAGCTCGTCAACGACAGCCACGGCCATGCCGCGGGCGACGCGGCGCTGATCGCCTTCGTGGCCGCCTGCCGCTCGGCCCTGCGCTCCCTCGACACCGTCGGCCGGCTCGGCGGCGAGGAATTCGCCATCCTCCTGGTCGAGACCGGGCCCGAGGACGGCGCCGCGATCGCCGAGCGCATCCGCGCCGCCGTGGCGGCGCATCCGATCGCCACCGAAGCCGGTCCGATCGGCATCACGGTCAGCATCGGGCTCGCCGCGGCGGAACCGGGAGAGAGCCTGCAGGCGGCGATGCGCCGGGCCGACGCGGCGCTCTATGCCGCCAAGCACGGCGGCCGCAATCGGGTCGAGCGGGCCCGGCCGGTTGCAGTCCCGCCGGAGGACCCCGCCTCCCCGCAGGGGGCGGCCCCTTGAGCGGAGAGACCCTGTCGCCGCCGCCCGACGTCGCGCCTGCGCCGGTGCAGCCCCGCCGCAGCGGGTCCCTGCGCGGCGCCGGCCCGATGCGCCGGGGCGACGCACCCGCCGGCCTCGGCTTCGCCGAGGTGCCGACGACGCAGGATGGCGGCGCCGACACGATGCGGCCCGGGGCGTTGCGCGGCGCGGCGCGCGGCCGGAACCTCGACGGCCTCGCCCACACGCTGTTCCTGCGCCTCGCGCCGGTGATCGCCGTCCTGGTCCTGCTGACCCAGGTGGTGATCGCCTGGGTCAATTACGGTGACCAGATCCGCCTCTCCGGCGAGCGGGCGCAGATGATGGCGGACATGACCGCCCGGGCGCTGGCCCAGCCGGGCTGGACCACGTCGTTCGGCCCGCAGCTCCAGGCGCTCGGCCTCGATCCGTCCGTGCGCTTCGCGACCCTGCGCGACGCGTCGGGCACGGTGATCGGGCGGCTCGGCGAGGAGCCCCGCGGCCGCAGCCTCGAGCGCATCCAGGTCTCGTCGGAAATCGAGGCCGGCCCGGAGGCCCAGCCCGCCGGCAGCCTGACCCTGGTCCTGTCGGCCGAGGGCCTGCGTGCCCATGCCGAGAAGCAGTTCGTGATGGTGCTGGGCGCCAGCGCGGTGCTGATCCTGGCCTTCGCGCTGTCCCTGCGGCTCGCGGTGGCGCGCCACGTGCTCGCCCCCCTGACCCGGCTGCTGACGGCGATGGGGCGAGTCGAGCGCAAGGACTGGGTGACGGTCGACCTCGCCGGCAGCCGGCGGCCGAGCCGCGAGATCGCCGAGATCTCCGCCGCCTTCAACCGGATGGTCGAGGGCCTGCGGAGCGGCGACGAGGCCCGCCACCTGCTGGCCGAGCTGGAGCGCACCCATGCGCGGCTGGCCGAAGCCAACGGCTTGGTGATGGAGAGCCTCGGCTATGCCCGGCGCATCCAGCAGGCGGTGCTGCCGGGGCAGGCCGCCCTGGAGGGCGGCCCGCTCGACGTGGCGGTCCTGTGGGAGCCGCTGCACGTCGTCGGCGGCGACTATTTCTGGGTCGAGGAGATCGACGGCGGGGGAACCGCAGGCCTGAGCGTCCTGGTGGTGGCCGATTGCACCGGCCACGGCGTGCCTGGCGCCTTCCTGACCCTGATCGTGGCCACCGCCCTCGACCGGATCCTGCACGACCAGGGTCTGCGCCGCCCGGACGCGATCCTCGCCGCCCTCGACGGCGTGGTGCGGGCGCGCCTGCGCCAGCATGCCGGCAACTCGGATCTCTCGGATGACGGGCTCGATTGCGGGATCTGCGTCGTCGACCGGGCGGCGGGCACGCTGGACTTCGCCGGGGCCGGCCTCGCGCTCACGGTGCTCTCCGGGGACGGCGTGGCGCGGATCAAGGGCCGCCGCCACGGCCTCGGCTACCGGCTCACCGGCCGCGAGGAAACCCTGTCCGCCGTCACGGTGCCGCTCGGCGACGACCGGACCTTCTTCCTGATGACCGACGGCATCAGCGACCAGATGGGGGGCACGTCGCGGCGGCTCCTCGGCCACCGGGGCGTCGCCGAGATCCTGGAGCGGCACGCAAACCAGCCCCTCGCCGAGCAGGTCGCGGCCCTGGACGCGGCGCTCGCCGCCCATCGCGGCGCCGAGGCGCGCCGGGACGACATGACCCTGGTGGCGTTCCGGCCCAAGGGGGATTGAGCAAGGGGGATTGAGCGAGGCTCGAGGCCTCCGACGTGGCAGCATGTTCCGCGACGAACCGGTATCCGGGTCAGCGGACGAGGCTCGAGCCCGTCGGAACCCGCAGATGCGGCGCGGGCCATCCGGGGTCGGGCGGGGACCGCAGCGCCGGCCCTCGACCCGCGGCGGACCGAAGGAGCGGCGGCCGTGGAACGGCCGGCAGCGGCCGAACCGTCCGCGGGCGAAGCCGGGGCCGCAGCCCCGGGCGACCTGCGTCACCGTTGCCTCGGGAGCGGGCAGTCCCCCGGGGCCGGCCGGCGCCCCGCTCGCGGGGGCGGCGGCGAGGCCATCGACGGCCAGGGGGGCGAGGCCGGCGATCGTTCAACGCGTCAGCATCACGGGTGGTCCTCCGTGCGGTCCTGGAAACCAGGAACGGCGGCGCCGGGACCCGCCCCCGCGCCGACCCGACATGACACGACAGGGAACGCGCCGCCCTGCGCCCGGGCCTCCGGACTTGTCCCAAGTCTCCGGGCTTGTCCCAAGTGTCCGGGCTTGTCCTAAGTGTCCCGACTTGGCGAAAAAGCCCCTCGCCCGCGTGTCGACAAGCCGCGGCGGTTCCTGTATGGAGCCGGCAACTCACAACAGGACGCCGAAATCCTGACGCCGGATCCCATCCCGGGGCGCGGCGGCGACGGCAGGAGTTTGACCGATGAACATCATCCAGCAGCTCGAGCAGGAGCAGATTGCTCAGCTCAACAAGACGATCCCCGATTTCGAGCCCGGCGACACGGTCATCGTGAACGTCAAGGTGAAGGAAGGCGATCGCAGCCGCGTGCAGGCCTATGAGGGCGTCGTGATCGCCCGGTCCGGCGGCGGCATCAACGAGAGCTTCACCGTCCGCAAGATCTCGTATGGCGAGGGCGTCGAGCGCGTCTTCCCGGTCTACTCGCCGAACATCGACTCGATCAAGGTGGTCCGTCGCGGCAAGGTGCGTCGCGCCAAGCTGTACTACCTGCGCGATCGCCGCGGCAAGTCGGCCCGCATCGCCGAGCGCGCCGAGCGCGGCGCCGAGAAGGGCAAGACCAAGAAGCCCGCCGCCGCCGAGTAAGAATTTTCTCGCGATCTCGCGAGGAGCAGGAGGCCGCCTCCCCGTCCGGGTCGAGGCGGCCTTTTTTCGTTGAGGGACCTAGGCGCCATGTCCCGGGGTCACGGAGCCGCACGACGTCGCTCCGGGCCCGCGCCGCGCAACCCGAAATCCAGAACAGCCGGCAGCCCGAGCCGGAGCGGAACCCGGGTCGCCGGATCCTGCAGCCTCGGCGACCATGATTCCCAGGCTCTCGGCGAGGGAGATCCGGGACGGGAAGGTGGCGCGGTCGCGCGGCGGGATCCCGCCGGTCCCTCCCCTAACCCGGCTCCGTCTCCCCCCTCCGTGTCCGCGCCTGCTGCCACGCCAACAGCCCGGTTCCGGTCGCGGCCAGGACCAGGAGCCAGACGACCCGGGCCTGGTAGCGGTCGTGCACGGCCGAGAGGCCGCCGGTGACGACGGCGTTGGCGGCGAGCAGGAGCGCCAGGAGGACGACGAGGGGCAGGACGCGCCGGCGTCCAGGCCAGCGCGCCAGGGCGCCAGTGGCGAGGACCAGGATCGAGAGCGGCAGCATCACGGCCTGAATCGCGTTGGGCAGCCGCAGGTCGAGGCCCTGCATCTGGCTCGAGGCGGCGAAGGAGTCGGCGCCTGACCGGCCATAGACCTCGCGCACCGCCCGGACGGCCTGGGTGTCTGCCGGATAGGGCGCGAGCCCGTCGCCGATCGCGACCCGCCAGGTCTGGCGCAGGCCGTTGATCAGCGTCGTTCCGACCTGGCCCAAGGGATCGATCCGCAACGCCTTGCGGACCACCTCGCGCGCTTCGGGCTCGGTCGGGGCCCACCAGCCGAGATCCGCCAGGGGGCCGTCCCACAGGAAGAAGTCGGAGACCGGCACGCCGTTGGGGCGCGCGTCGCCGAGGTCGCGATAGGCGCGCAGGCGGTCGAGCTGCCCGCACAGCCGGTACCCCGCGGACGGGCACTCGGTTTCGAGCACCTGGAGGGCGGGGCCGTCGTCGAGGAGGCGGGCGAGCAGGAAGGTCGCGCTGGAGGCCGACAGGACAGGGCCGCGCCGCGCCGCGAGGTTGACGCTGACGAGCGCCGCCGCTCCGAGCCCGATCGCCAGGCCGAGGGCGAGGAGCGGCGCGACGAGGCGGCGGAGCCCGCCCGCCGGCCGCCAGCCGAACAGGACGAGGAGAGCCGTCGCCGGCAATGCCGAGGCGGCGAGGGGCAGGTTGCCGTAATGGACGCTTACCGAGCCGGTGACGGTGGCAAGCGCCACGCTCCGCGCGAGCCGCGCCATCCGCTCCCAGGCGAGCACGAGGAGGAGCAAGGCCAGGATCAGGCAGGCGGAGAACACGTCCGGCACCAGCTGGCCGGCGAACCAGGGCAGGCCGGTGGCGCCGGCGAGCACGATCCCGGCGACCAGGATCGCCCCGGGACCGGTCACGCCGAGCAGGGCCCGCAGGAACAGCCGGAGCAGGATGGCGACCGCCAGCGCCTGCACGGCCACGACCGGCCAGGGGGAGCCCAGCGGCCGGAACAGCGTGGTGAAGAGCCCGTAGAAGATCGGCCGGTCCCAGGGGGCGGAGAGATGCGCGCCCGACAGGAGGTAGGTGCCGGTATCGGCGAAGACGAACGGGAAGCCGTTCGCCAAGGCCGGCCCGAGCAGCAGGAGGGCCGTCAGGACGGTCGCGCCGTAGTCTGCCAGGCGCTGCCGCGCCGAGGCCGAGGGGGAGCGGGCCGGGAGGTCGCTCCTGCTGGAGGCGTCGCGGGTCGCTGCGGTCACGGGACCCTCCCCGGAACCGTGTGGGGCGCCGGGCGGAAGACCACCCGGCGCGAGAGCCAGAAGTTCAGGGCGAGCCCGGCGAGCGTGCCGGCGGCGAGGGCGACGACGAGGCGCGGGCCGGTCGGCGCGGCAACCCCGAGGACGAGGCCGAACACTCCGTAGTTGACGGCGCCGCCGAGGCCGTTCGCCGCCAGGAAGAGCAGCCACCGGCGCCAGACCGGGGCCGCCGCCGCATCGCCGAAGGTGACGATGCGGTTGAGCGCGAAGGTCGTGCTCGCCGCCGCGAGCCAGGACAGGAGGCGGCCGGCGAGCGGCGGCAGGCCGAGGCCCACCGCGGCGAGCAGCAGGCCGGCATCGACGAGGAAGCCCACGAGGCCGACGGCGCAGAAGCGCAGGAACTGCCCGGCTCCCCTCACGCCTCGGCCCTACCGAGGGTGGCCGGCGAGAGGCCCGGATGGCCGGCCCGGTGTTCTACGGCCGCCCGCGGCGCGACCTGCGGCACCGGCGCGATCGCCGCGCGGGCGGCCGGCGACAGCGGGATCTCGAGATAGCGCATGCGCTTCATCTCGCGGCGCCCGAGGGTGACGGTCTGGAGGATCAGGCCGCAGAGCAGGGACAGGAAGGCGAGCAGCATCATGCCGGTCACCAGCACCGCCGTCGGCAGGCGCGGCACCAGCCCGGTCTCGACATAGACCGTGACCAGGGGCACGCTCAGCACCAGGGCGGCGCCGGCGAGGCCCGCGAAGATCAGGGCGAAGAACGGCAGCGGCCGTTCCTCCTTCACCAGGGTGGCGATCGCCCGCAGGATGCGCACGCCGTCGTGCAGGGTGCGCAGCTTGCTGGCCGAGCCCTCGGGCCGCTCGCCGTAGGCGGTGACGATCTCGGCGGTCGGCATGCGCAGCTCGAGGGCGTGGACCGTCAGCTCGGTCTCGATCTCGAACCCGGCGGCCAAAGCCGGGAACGACTTCACGTAGCGCCGCGAGAACACCCGGTAGCCCGACAGCATGTCGTCGAAGCGCCGCCCGAACACCGCACCGACGAGGCCGGTGAGCACCCGGTTGCCAACGCGGTGGCCGGGCCGGTACGCCTCGGTGCAGGAGGCCCGGCGGGCGCCGTTGACCATGTCGAGCTGGCGCGTCAGCAATTCATCGACGAGGCGGCGCGCGGCGGCCGCCTCGTAGGTGCCGTCGCCGTCCGCCATCACGTAGACGTCGGCCTCGACGTCGGCGAACATCCGGCGCACCACGTTGCCCTTGCCCGGCAGGGGCTCGAAGCGCACCACCGCCCCGGCGCGGGCGGCTGCCTCGGCGGTGCCGTCGGTCGAGGCGTTGTCGTAGACGTAGACCGTCGCCTCCGGCAGGGCGCCGCGAAACTCCTCGACCACCCGGGCGATCGTCGCCGCCTCGTTGCGGCACGGAATCAGCACCGCGATCTCCGGCCGCGGCGCGGCCTCCGGCTCGGCCTCCCGGTGCCGCCCCTCGACGATCCTGACCTGCTGTGCGCGCGCCATCGGCTTCTCCCCGGGAAGCTGTGCGGGTCCGACGTCGAGGCCGCCCGCAGCGGGACCGGTGCGGCGCCCCCGGTGCGGGGCCGGCGCCGTCGGTGGCCACGATGCCGGGCGGGGCCCCGAGGCGGCTACCTGACCGATCAGCGGGCCGGCCTCCGCCTTTGGTTGGCACCGGTACCGTCCTCGGTGGCCCTCCCGGTCCTCCCCCTGGCCGCCGCCATGCCCGCGTCCCGGGCCGCCATCCGCGCCTGCTCCAGCACCGCCGCCATCGCGGGGGCGACCGCCCGGAAGGTGGTGCCCTCGGCCACGGTCCGGCGGGCGCCGGCACCAAGGCGTGCCCGGAGCGCGGCATCGTCCCACAGGGCCGCGATGCCGGCGGCGAGGGCGACCGGGTTCTCCGGCGGGACCAGGAGGCCGTTGCGCCCCTCGACCACGTAATCCTCGGTCCCGGCGGCTCTCGTCGCCACGACGGGCTTTCCGAGCATCATCGCCTCCAGCACCGTGACCTGGCCCGAGGTGAAGGCGGTGTTGCGCAGCGGCACGACGTTGACCCGGGCCCGGGCGCAGAGCTCGTGGCACGCATCGATGCCGAGGCCGCTCATCACCGTGACGTTGGCCGGCAGCGTCAGTCCCGCGACGGCATGGGGGCCGGCGACGATCACGGTCGGCACCCCGAGCAGCCCCGCCGCCGCCGCCAGGGTGCGGTAGTCGCGGTTGGCCGAGCCCATGGCGAGCACGAAGGGCGCTGCCTCGTCCTCGTGCGCCTCCCGCGGCTCGTCGTGGATCGACAGGGGCACGAAGACGAAGCGGCCGGCCGGCAGGCCGAGCCAGGCGGCGTAAAGCGCCACCTCGCGCCGCGAATGCACCACGAACACGTCGACCTGGCCCAGCACCCGGCGGGCGAGGCGCCCCTTCCACCCCCCCGGCGTCCGCCCGAGGTTGAAGCACCAGGCGACGAGCGGCACGTCGGGCCGCCGCAGCACGAGCTTGAGGAGCGCGGCGGTCACGGCGAGCTGCGGGAAGCCGGTCATGATCCCGGCCTCTCCCCGGGGCGCCGCCCGCACCAGGCGCCAGGCCTGCCAGGCATGGCGCAGGTAATCGGCCCATTCCGACGCGCCGGTCACGGCCCGCGAGCGGTCATGGTCGTAGGGCGCCGGCGCCGCCGTGAAGCGGGCGGAGCCCTCGACATGGCCCGTGATCCAGCCGCCGCCCTCGTCCCGCAGGAACGGAATCGCGAGGATCCACTGCATCGAACCGGCTCCCGTCTGGTCGCGTCGCATCCCGGCTCGCCGCCGCCGTCGCCCGGCCGCGAGTGTAGGTTGCATCCGGTCGGGCCGGAGCGGGACCATCCGGCGGCGGCGGCCCCGGGCGCGGCCCCGAGAAAGGCGGCGGGGCTCGCCGAAAGGTGCAGGGCCCTCCCGCCTTCCGAGGGTGGGGCGCATCGCGGCGGGCGCCCTGAAGGCGGCGCTCCGCTCCCGCTCCCGTCCCGCTACCCTGCCGACGGTCCCGCCGGGAGATCTGTTCGCCGATGCCTCGCTCCGCCGCCCTCGCGCTCGTCCTCGCCCTGCACGGCGCCGCCGCGGCCCAGCAGGGCGCCGCCCCGGCCGGGCCCGCCGGCCCGTTCCGGGATCCGGCCGCGCAGCCCTTCGCCTCGACGAGCATCTGGAACACGCCGCTCGGGCGCGGGGCGGAGTTCCAGCCCGCGACCGCCGCCGAGACGGCGCTCCTGCGCAACCAGAATGCCGGCGGTCCGGCCGGCGCCTTCGCGTGGATCGGCGGCCACGCCTTCGGCCTCTACCGCCAGCGCCCGGACGATCCGGTGCGCTCCTGGACCTATCGCGGGCGCCCGCCGACCGTGCCGTGGCCCCACGGCGGCGCGCCCGGCGGCGGCCGCTTCGCGATGCGCACCCCGCCCGGCATCGCCTTCCTGGGCGGGGGCGACGGGCACGCGGTCATCGTCGACGAGGACGGGCGCTACGCCTACGAGATGTGGCGCGGCGCCGCCGACCCGGCCCGCCAGGCCTACGCGGCGCATTACGTCATCCGCACCGACCTGCGCGGCAGCGGCATCGCCGCCCGGACCGGCATCTCGGAGGGCGTGCGCGCCTTCGGCGGCTCGCTCATCGGCGGCCTGGTGCGCCGGGCCGAGCTCGAGAGCGGCGCGATCCGCCACGCCATCGCGATGGCGGCGAGCACCAGCCAGGCGAGCCCGACTGCCATCGTCTGGCCGGCCTCGACCACCGACAATGACGGCCGCAACGCGCATACCGGCGTGATTCCGATGGGCGCCCTGTTCGCGATCCCGCCCCAGGTCGACCTCGACCGCCTCGGCCTCTCGACGCCCGAGGGACGGGCGCTCGCCCGGGCGTTCCAGGAATTCGGCGGCTACATCACCGACACCGCCCATCGCACCCTGGTGATCGCCTATCTCGAGGAGGGCTGCACCGAGGCGCAGATCAACCACCTGCAATCGGACAAGGACCGGATCCTGACGGTGCTGACGATGGTGACCAACAACGCCGCCGCAAATCCCGGCGGTCCCGGCCCCCGCGTGGCCGCGCCGCCGCCGCCGTTGCAGGGGGAATGAGGCGGCGATCCCGGACGCGCGTCCGGGATCTGCCTGTCGGGCGAACACCCTCCCGGTCATTTCGGGGCCGCGTCGCCGGCGCCCGAACGCCGGACAGGCAGGTCGTTCCGAAGGTCACGGACGGCATCAGGCAGGGGGCAGGGCGAGCCGATCGGACGCGGAGCGAGCGCTCGGACGAGTCCGCGGCGGATCCGGCGCGGGAGACCTCCCCCGCGCCCCTTTCGTCACATCTTCATGTCGGAGCGGGTTTCGAAGGCCCGGATCGCCACCTCGGTGCGGTTGGTCGCCCCGACTTTGCGCATGATGTTGCGCACGTGCACCTTGACGGTGCTCTCCTTCATGTTGAGCTCGAACGCGATGATCTTGTTCGCCTTGCCCTTCTGCAACTGCTCCAGCACCGCGGTCTGGCGCGGGGTGAACTGGCTGCGCGGGTCGGCCGCGCCGGCCTCCTCGGCGGCGCTCCGGCGTTGCAGCAGGCAGCTCGCGGGCACGAACACGCCGCCGGCCCGCACCAGGCGCATCGCCTCGATCGCCACCTTCAGGCTGACATTGGTGGGGATGTAGCCGCGGGCGCCCTCGTTGAGGCGCTCGACGATCTCGCCCGGATCCTCGCTGTCGCAGAGCAGGACGAGGCTGGTATTCGGCCCGATCCGCGAGCGCAGGACGGCCTCGCGCTGGCCGCCGCCGCGGCCGGCCTCGCGGGGATCGTAGTAGAGCACCACCAGGTCGCCGTCGTGATGACCGACCTTGCCGCGCTCCCACTCGTCGATCGACGCGAAGGTCACGACGTCGTGGTCCGGGATCGCCTCCGCCAGGCAGTTGCGCAGGCATTCGCGCACCAGTTGCCGCGGCTCGATGATCGCGATGGCCGGCTTCAGGCCGGCCTCGGGGCCGGGCTCGAACGTGTCCGCCGGGGTGTCATTCGCCTCGACCAGTCTGCGGCCGCGGGAAGCGAGGCCGTAATCCACGAGAGCAGGCGTCGACATGCTTCACCTCCACCACTGTACGATCGATCATTATTGTTGGAAGGGCGTCACGGACGGGTGGTCACGCCGCGGCCGGGCCGCGCAATGCCACTTCTTGTTCCAGAACCGGATCGTCGGAGGATGCCGGCACCATCGAGCCCTCGACGGTATGATCCAGTCGATCCGGCTCTCCGGGTCCGTCCGCTCCTCCTGAATTCAGTCCTAACACGGTCATAAAGCAGATACAATCCTCTATGTGGTGGTTTACCGCTCATTTCATTGATGATCGTGCCGGAATTGATTGATGGATGACGTAATGAGCAAACTCAAAGATACACGCACAGCGTGCATTGCCAGAAAATCACGAAAAATCTCCGGCATCTGAGCGGGTGGATCGCACGAGACACAGGGACAAACGGGATATCGGCTTGACCATGGGCGATCTCAACATCGATAAACTACGACAATAAAGAAAATCACGATCGTGTGTACACGACCTCCGGAAATGACCTGCGCGTCAAGCGGGACACCGCGAATGAAGGCGGCGCCGCAACGGCCGGGGCGGGCTGCCCCCCCGGCGTGCGCGCGGCCCTCGGCCACGCCTGCGGGATCACGCAGGTCACGCCGGTCGTGGCGGGAATCAGAGCGGTCTTCGACGTCTGCCCATCGTCCTCGTTCCACATCGTGGCGATTTCCATACATAAACCTATGTATCAGACCTGACATGGATGCAGACCGAATGCCTGCAACTGCGCGGATCAACAATCATCTGAAGTAGGATACGTCAACCATATCGTTTGATAATTTTTTACGGTGACCGATGCGCAGAAATGGCTCAGACGAGAAAAGATCATAGGCGGGCCGCAGGCCCGCCCATGATCGGTCGCGACAGCAGTTCCGGGATGTCAGGCGCTGAGCGGCAGGGCGGGCCGGCCCGTCAGGGCATCCGCCAGGGCGACGGCCACGGACCGCACCGTGTCCTCGCCCATGCCGGCATAGAGCGGCAGCAGGATGCAGCGGTCGCGCGCCGCCTCCGAGTGCGGCAGGGCCGCGCGCAACGGCAGGTCGGCATAGGCCGGCTCGAGATGGATGCACATCACGCCGCGGCGGCTGGCGATGCCGCGGTCGAGCAGGCCTTGCATCACCGCGACCTGGTCGGCTGCCGGGCCGAGGCGGATGCAGTAGCTCTGCCAGTTCGACCGGGCCCAGTCCGGCTCCCGCGGGACCTCGACGCCCGGAATCTCCGCCAGGCATTCGGCGTAGAGCCCGGCGAGGCGTCGGCGCTCGGCGACGATCGCATCAAGGCGCGCGAGCTGCACCCGGCCGATCGCCGCCTGGAGATCCGTTAACCTGTAGTTGTATCCAGTCGTGGGATAGTCCTCGAACACCACCGCGCGGCTGGCATGGCGTGCGACATCGGAGAGGCCCATCCCGTGCTGGCGCCAGAGCCGGAATTGCCGGTCGAACGCCGCGTGGCGCGTCACCAGCATGCCGCCCTCCCCGGTGGTGAGGATCTTGCGCGGATGCATTGAGAAGCAGGCGACGTCGCCGAGCGGCCGGCCGATCCGCTGCCAGGCCCCGTCGATCCGGATCTCCGAGCCGATGGCGCAGGCGGCGTCCTCCACGAGGGCGACGCCGTGGCGGCGGGCGATCCCGATCAGCCGGGCCATGTCGCAGGGCATGCCGATCTGGTGGACCGCCAGGATCGCCCGGGTGCGGGGCGTGATCGCGGCCTCGGCCAGGTCCGGGTCAATGGTGAGGGTGTCGGGATCGATGTCGACCAGCACCGGCTCGGCCCCGCATTGCCGGATGGCGTTGGCGCAGGCGATGAAGGTATGGCTGACGGTGATCACCTCGTCGCCGGGCCCGACCCCGGCGGCGAGCAGGGCGAGATGCAGGGCGGTGGTGCAGTTCGAGACCGCGCAGGCATGCGGCGCGCCGACGGCGTGCGCGAACTCGGATTCGAAGGCGGCGACCTGCGGCCCCTGCGTGAGCCAGCCGGATCGGATGACGGCGCTCGCCGCCTCGACCTCGGCCTCGCCGAGGCTCGGCTTGATGATCGGGATCACGAGGCGAGCTCCATCACGGGGGCGGGAGATTTGGCAGGGGCTTCCGCGACGGGCTTGCTGGTCGCCCGCCACCAGGCGACCAGGGCGTCGAGGCCCTCGTCGAGGCCGATCTGCGCCTCGAAGCCGGTGAGGTCGCGGGCGAGGCTGACATCGGCGAGCCGCCGCGGCACCGGGTTGACGCTGCGCTCGGCCTCGTGGACCGGCACCAGGTCCGGCCGGTCCATGATCGCGGCGAGGCGTTGCGCCAGCCCGAGGAGCGAGGTCTCCTCGCCCCGTCCGACATTGAGCGCCACGTCGCTCGCCGGCGAGAGCGCCGCCAGGATGTTGGCCCGGGCGACGTCGCGCACGTCGACGAAGTCCATGGTCTGCAGGCCGTCGCCGAAGATCAGCGGCGCCTCGCCCCGCGCGATCCGCTCCATCCAGCGGATCAGGACCTCGGTGTAGCGCCCGTGCAGGTCCATGCGCGGGCCGTAGACGTTGAAGTAGCGCAAAGCCACGTAGTCGAGCCCGGCCATGTCGTTCCAGGAGCGCAGCAGGCCTTCGCCGAAGCTCTTGGCCGCGCCGTAGAGCGTGCGGTTGCCGGAATGCGACTCGGCCTCCGGGGTCGGGAAGGTCGTGGCCATGCCGTAGACCGAGGCCGAGGAGGCGTAGACCAGCTTGCCCACCCCTTCCGCGACGCAGAGCTCGGCGAGGGTGGCGGTGGCGTCGACCATCACCTCGATCGCCTCGCGCGGCTCGGCGGCGCAGTGGGTGATGCGCAAAGCCGCCTGGTGGAAGACCGTGTCGCAGCCGGCCACCAGCCCGGCCATCAGGTCGCGGTCGCGGATGTCGCCGATGACCAGCTCGACCGCGCCCGCGGCGAGCGCCCCGGACAGGTTCTCGGTCCGGCCGCGGACCAGGTTGTCGACCACCACGATCTCGCGGCAGCCCCGGGCGACCAGCTGGTCGACGATGTGGGAGCCGACGAAGCCGGCCCCGCCGGTGACGAGGACGCGGCCCAGCTCGCGGCAGGATGTCACGAGGGACGGCTCACACGGCTTCAGCATAATTGCCTCCGAGGCTGTCGGTGAGGGCCGCGACGACGGTGGCGATCTGCCGCTCGGTGATCTCGGGGAAGAGCGGCAGCGACAGCCACTCGCCGGCGAGCGCCTCCGAGACCGGGCAGGGCGTGCCGAGGCGGACGCGGTCAGCGTAGGCCGGCTGGTGGTGCACGGCTCTGGGATAATGGATGCCGGTGGCGACGCCCGCCTCCTGCATCCGGGCCCGCACCGCGTCGCGGTCCGGCACCCGTACGGCGTAGACGTGGTAGACGTGGTCGCGCCCGCCGGCCTTCGGCGCCTTGAGGCCGGCCTGCGCGAGGAGCGCGTCGTAGCGCGCGGCCGCCCGCCGCCGTCCGTCGGTCCAGCCGTCGAGGTAGCGCAGCTTCACGGCGAGCGCCGCCGCCTGCACCGTGTCGAGGCGGTAGTTGAAGCCGGGGCGGACGTGGTTGTAGCGCCCCTCCTGGCCCCAGTCGCGCAACGAGCGCAGGGTCCGGGCGATGTCGGGGTCGGAGGTCGTGATCGCCCCGCCCTCGCCGCAGGCGCCGAGGTTCTTGCCCGGGTAGAAGCTGAAGCAGCCGACCGTGCCGAAGGCGCCGGCCTTCCGGCCGCCCCGCTCGGCGCCGTGGGCCTGGGCGGCATCCTCCACCACCGTGATGCCGTGACGCTCGGCGATCGAGCCGATCGCCGCCATGTCGGCGAGGCGCCCGTGCAGGTGGACCGGCACCACCGCGCGGGTGCGGGGCGTGATCGCCGCCGCGAACGCCGCCGGGTCCATGGTGTAGGTCTGGGGATCGACGTCGACGAGGACGGGCTTGGCGCCGGCATAGAGGATCGCCGCGACGGTGGCGACGAAGGTCATGCCGACGGTGATCACCTCGTCGCCGGGACGCACCCCGGCGGCGATCAGCCCGAGATGGAGGGCGGCGGTGCCGGTCGACACCGAGACGGCCTCCGCGGTCCCGCAATGGGCGGCGAAGTCGCGCTCGAAGGCGGCGACGGGCGGCCCGAGCACGTAGGCGCCGCTGCGGAGGACCGCCAGCACCGCCTCCTCCAGGGGCTCCTGCACGGCCCGGTACTGGGCCTCGAGGTCGAGAAGCGGGATCATCAGGCGGCCCTCAGGGGAGACAGGTCGATCGGGTGGCCGCGCTGGGCCAGGGACTGGGAGGCGGCTTCGAGCAGGCGCACCACGCGCAGGCCGCTCTCGCCCGAGGTCAGCGGGACCTGGTTGTGGGTCACGCAATGGGCGAAGTGCTCGATCTCGGTGATCAGCGCCTCCTTCACCGGGATGTGCGGGGTCCACACGTCGCCCATCCGGTAGGCCGGCAGGATCCGGCGGATCTCTTCTTGCGAGGGCCGCTCGTGGAACTCGACGCCGCGGTCGTAGACCTTGACCTTCTCGCTCGGCTCCATGTCGTCGAAGACGATCATCCGGCGGCTGCCGCCGATCAGCGTGCGGCGGATCTTCACCGGGGCGAGCCAGTTCACGTTGAGATGCGCGGTGATCCCGCCCTCGAGGTAGAGGGTGATGTGAGCGAGGTTCTCCGGGCTGCCCTTGATGTGGCCGGCGCCGGTCGCCGAGATCGCCAGGGTCTCGGCCGGCAGCAGGAAGTCCAGGATGGCGAGGTCGTGCACCGCCAGGTCCCAGATCACGTTCACGTCGTCCTGGAACAGGCCGAAGTTGATCCGCGTCGAGTCGTAATAGAACAGGTCGCCGGTGACGCCGGTATCGATCAGGTCGCGGATCTTCTGGACCGCGCCGGTATACACGAAGGTGTGGTCGACCATCAGGGTCAGCCGGCGCTTGGCCGCTTCCGCGACGAGCCGAGCCGCCTCGCGGGAGGTCGGCGTGATCGGCTTCTCGACCAGCACGTGCTTGCCGGCCATGAGGGCGGCGAGCGCGATCTCGTAGTGCAGCCGGGTCGGCGTCGCGATGGCGACCGCGTCGATCTCCGGGTCGGCCAGCATCCGGTGCCAGTCGTCGTCGATCCGCACCCCGGGATGGCGGGTGGCGGCGCGGGCTTGCGCCGCCGGCGAGGGATCGGCGATCGCCGTCAGGACGGTGCCGTTCGCCTCCGCGACGCAGCGGGCGATGTTCGGCCCGAAATAGCCGTAACCGATGACGCCGATCCGGATCATGGTGCCTCCACGGGAGTGAGCAGGGACGAGGGGTGGGGAGCGGGGTGGGACGGGGCGGCGGGCACGCCCGCCCGATGCGCGCCCGCCGGCACGTCGCGGGTGACGACCGATCCGGGAGCGATCCGGGCTCCGGGGCCGATGGAGAGGCCGCACAGGATCGTCGCGTTGGCGCCGATGACCGCGCCGGCCCCGATCCGGGTCGTCTCCAGGGTCCAGTCCTCCGGGCCCATCAGGGCGCCGGCCGCGGTGACGGCCCGGGGATGGCGATCGTTGGTGAACATCACGCCGGGTCCGATCGCGACGTCGTCCTCGAGGGTCACGCCCTCGCACAGGAAGGCGTTGGCGCCGATCCGGCAGCGCGCCCCGACGACCGCGCCGCGCTGGATCTCGACGAAGGGCCCGACCCGCGTGCCGGCCCCGATCGTGCAGCCATAGACGTTGACGAGGGCGGGATCGGCCAGTTCGGCGCTCGCATCGATCCTCGCATTCACGACCGGCATTCCGCCCCCCGTTTCCGAGACTGTGCGGGAACGCTAGGCGGCCGACCCGGCCAAGTAATCGTGCCAATGCGATGGTGCGCGTTACACCCTAATCACCCGTCTTGATGCCATAACGGTCCGGTCTCGCTACCGCTTCGGAGGTATAGAGGGGATGTGCGACCAATTCGGCGGGTCGGATCGCCCCGCCGTTTTCGGCTCTGGGCAGAAGAGGGGGGGGATCCGGACACTCGTCCGCGAAGGAGCACCCTCATGCCGACCTTAGCGGATACCGCCCCGACCTGTGTGGTCCGTGGGCTGAGCTTCGACGCCCTGGCGACGGCCCTGGCGAGGGGCCGGGCCACGGTCTTCACCCTCAACATGATGCACATGCGGCTGCTGGCCCGGGACCCGGACTTCCGCGAGAGCTACCGCCAGGCCTCGATCGTCACCCTCGACAGCAACCTCATCAACACGGTCTTCCTGCGCCGGCGCATGACCGTCGCGACCGGCAGCGACCTGGTGCGGCACCTCGCGGCGCGGCGCTCGTTGCGCGACCGCTCGGTCCTGGTGATCGGCAACGTGACGGCCGAGGAAGCGGCCTCGGTGATGGCGAGCCGGCGGCTCGACGTCCTGCGCCCGCCCTTCGGCTTCATCCGCGATCCGGGCGCGGTGGAGGCCGTGATCGCCCGGGTGCGGGATCTCGCGCCGGACGTGGTGTTCATCGCCGTCGGCGCGCCGCAGAGCGAGATGCTGGCCCTGCGCCTGCGCCGCGCCGGCCTCGTCGCGCCGTCGATCCTGGCTTGCGGCGCCGCCTTCGAGTTCCTGCTCGGCAAGCAGACCCGCTCGCCGGCCGTCCTGCGCCGTACCGGCCTCGAATGGGCCTGGCGGCTCGCGAGCAACCCGCGGCGCCTCGCCGGCCGCTACGCCTCGGATGCCGGCTTCCTGCTCTCGATGCTGGGCCCGCTGACGCGGCTCGCCCGCTCCGGGGCGCTGAAGGTCGGGGGATTGCAGCTGCAGTTCCGGCAGGAGGCGGGCCTGGGAGCCAAGCTCGGACGGGGCGCGCTGGGGGCGGGGTAGGTCCCGGGACCCGCATCGGCCTCTCACGGCGTCGTCCACGGGGCTCGCCAGGACAAGGCCCCGGGACCCGTCCTCGCCGGCACCGGAGGAGGAGGCGGTGTTCGTCCCGCGGCATCCTGCGCCGTCGGCTTTCACGGATCACGGGTGCCGCTGCCGCCGCGTCGCCGTCCCGATCGACGCTCGCCGGCCGCCCGGTGGACACGGGGGCGAGAGTGGCTGCCTTGCCGCGGGGCGGCGGGCGCGGTCCTCGAGGCGCCGGGCACAAGCCCGAGCGCGAGGCCGTCGCCGGCCTCGACGATGACGGTCGTGCGGGTCTCGGCGGTCGCCCCCGACGAGCTGCCCGCAGGGTCGGCGGACGGCTGGGGCGCCTGGGCGAGAGCGGATGTCCCGCAGGCCGCAGGACAACTCAGGACACGGGGCGGCGAACCGGGCGCACCTGATGCCGGCCCCTCTCCTTCCGAATCGGTCGGTTCGGCATCCCGGCGACATCGACGAAGCGAGAGGGCAGGATCACCCCTCGCCCGGACATCCCGACCCGCGCGACGTTCGGCGGAGCCGCCCTGGGGCCGGACGCCGGCCCGGCGGGGCCTTCGCCCCTACCTCGGCGGCCCCTCCCCGGCCCGTTCGGTCCGCACCCACTCGGTCTGCCGCCGGCCGACGAAGCGCAGGAGGATGGCGGCCTTGCCGGCGACGAGGCCCGGCACGGCCGCGACGTCGCGCCAGCCGAGGAGGCCGGCGCCCCAGCGCCGGGCCGCCATCCCGAGGACCAGGATCAGCAGCGCGAGGCTCGTGCCGGAGACGAGCAGCGGAGCCGCCCCGCCGCCAAGCCCCCGCCAGGCGGCGCCGAGGGCGACCAGCCCGGCCTCGGCCAGCGCCAGGGTGACGAGGGGCAGGACGCAGAGGTCGAGGGCCATCGCGGCGAGCCGGGCATCCCCCCGGCGCAGGGCCCCACGGGCGAGCGCGCCGGCATAGGGCAGGATCAGCGAGAGGTGACCGTGCTCCCAGCGGGTCTGCTGCGTCCGGCGCGCCGCGGCGCCCGCCGGCAGCACGCTTCTCACCTCGGCCTGCGGGCAGAAGCGGGGTGGATGGCCGGCGAGCGCCAGGTCGAGACCGAGCTTGAGATCCTCCGCCAGGTGCCCGTTCGCCAGCGACGGCCCGTTCGGGAGCCCGAGGAGCCGCGAGGGCACCGCGAAGCCGGTGCCCGAGATGCCGCAGGGCCAGCCGAGGCGGTGACCGCCGAGGGGCCGCCCGATCTGCTTGACGACCGTCGCCACGGTGGCGAGGCGCAAGGACGCGGAGGCGCGCGGCGGCGGATCGAGGCGGTAGGCCGCCTGGACCGGGGCGTCGTGGGCGGCGCTCAGACGTGCGATGCGGTCGAGGCAGGCCGGGGCCAGGGCGCAATCCGCATCGACCACCACCAGGGTCTCGGGCAGGCCGGTGCCGGCGAGGTGGCGGTAGCCGTGATCGAGGGCGTAGCCCTTGCCGCGGCGGGCGGAATCGTGGCGCTCCACCACCTCGGCGCCGGCGGCGCGGGCGGTGGCGGCGGTGGCATCGGCGCAATTGTCGGCCACCACCAACAGGCGGTCGCCGGGCCGGAGACCGGCGTGCAGGGCCGCCACCGTGCCGGCGATCAGCCCGGCCTCGTCATGGGCCGGGACCAGCACCGCGAGGGAGGGGCGGCGGGGCGCGACCGGCGTCTGGCGCAAGGGCGGCAGCGAGGCCAGGATCTGCGCCGCGAGGACGACGACCGGCACCGCGCCGGCGAGCGCCAGGGCGCAGAGCAGGAGATCGACGACGAGCATGGAGAGGGCTTCCTCGGGCGAGGATGGTCGGCGCCCGGCCGCGCGGCGCGCGGCCGGGTGGCGGGTCAGTAGGCGGCCTGCGAGCGGAACACCTCGCGCAGGGTCAGCGCCAGGATGAGGAGGTCGAGCAGCACCGACCAATGCTCGATATAGGCGAGGTCGAGATCGACCCGGCGCTGCATCGCGGCGGCGTTCGGCGTCTCGCCGCGGCAGCCGCGCACCTGGGCCCAGCCGGTGATCCCCGGGCGCATCGCGTGCCGCTCGGCGTAGCGGACGACGAGGCCGGCGAACTGCGCATCGTGCGCCACCGCGTGCGGCCGCGGCCCGACCAGCGACATCGAGCCGAGGAGCACGTTCACGAGCTGGGGCAGCTCGTCGAGGCTGGTGCGGCGCAGGAAGCGGCCGATGCGGGTCACCCGCGGATCGCCGGGCTGGGCCTGCCGGATCACCGCGCCGTTCTCGCAGCAGGTCATGGTGCGGAACTTCCAGACCCGGAACGGCCGGTTGCCGAGCCCGATGCGACTTTGCCGGAACAGCACCGGCCCGGGCGAATCCCACTTGATCAGGACCGCGATGGCGAGAAGCAGCGGCAGCAGCACGATCAGGCCGAGGGCGGCGCCGACGAGGTCGACGCTGCGCTTGAGCACCGGACCCGCCCCGCGCCGGGCCGCGATGGCCGGCCGGCCCGGGGCGGGGACCGGGGCCTCCGCCGCGGTCAGCGGCACGAGCCCCGGCGCGAGCAGGAGCGCGACGCCGCCCGGATACGGTCCGGCCGCGAGGCCCTCGCCGGCAAGGCTCCCGCTCACGAGGCTCCCGTTTGCAAGCCCCCCGCCCGCCAGGTCATCGCTCCCGCCCACGCGGGATTGCGGCCGCACTCCACGAGCCATTCGCCGTCTCCACCGTTAAAGAGCGGCAGACGATAGGCAGAGACGCGGTGGATCGGTCAATTTCACCACAATATTAGCGCAATATACGTCGCTTATATTGGAGCTACGTCGTTCGCAGCGCGACAATGACGGTCGGCACGACGAATGTGCGGGCGGATCGGGGGGACAGGGCACGGGGGGCGGAGCCCTTCCTACCGCTTATTGGGAGGCTGCGCGGTGGGACCGGAGAGCCGAGGCTCGGCCCCGCTCCACCGCGACATCCCCCTCGGCGACACCCGGCTCCCGCGCCGGCCGGGACGAGAAGGCCAGACCCGCATGCGTCCAAGCTCCCGTGTTCCCGTCGCTGTCCGCCGCGGTCTCGTCGTCGGCGCCCTGTGCCTGCCGGCCGGGATCACGGGCGCGGCCGGGGCGCCGCCCCCCACCCCGCCGGTCGCCGTCCCGGCGGCCGTTTCACCCCCGGCCGCTCTCGCGGGCTACGCCCTCGGGCCGCTCGACCGGATCCGGCTGCGGGTGTTCGAGTGGCGGGCGAGCCGCGACGAGATCTTCGCCTGGACGGCGCTCAACGACGAGTTCACCATCGGGGCCGACGGCACGCTGTCGCTGCCGATCGTCGGCGACATTCCGGTGGCCGGATTGCCGACCCGCGAGGTCGGCCGGCTGGTGGCGAAGCGCCTGCGCGATCGCATGGAGCTGGCGGACGCCCCCGATACCGCGGTCGAGATCGCCCAGTACCGACCGTTCTACATCACCGGTGCGGTCGACAAGCCCGGGGAATACTTCTTCAGGCCGGGGCTGACCGTGGCCAAGGCGGTGGCGCTGGCGGGCGGGCCGCCGCGGGTCGCCGACAGCGGTCTCCTGCGCCTCGAGCGCGACGCGATCACCGCGCGGGGCGACCTCGCCGGCTTGCACAAGGATCGCGACCAGCTGACGATCCGCCTCGTGCGCCTCGCCGCCGAGCGCGACGACAAGCCGAAGATCGAGTTCCCCAAGGAGCTGGCCGGGCGCCCGGATCCAGGACTCCAGGCCCTCCTGGAACGCGAGACCTCGATCTTCGAGGCCCGCCGCAAGGCGCTGGCGACCCAGGTCGACGCCATCGAGGACCTGAAGCGCTTCCTGCGCCAGCAGATCGACGCGCTGAACGGCCAGCTCGCCACCATCGACACCCAGATCAAGCTGATCGCCACCGAGATCCGCAGCAACGAGCAGCTCGCCGAGCGCGGCCTCGCCACGCAGCAGCGCACCATCGCGGCCGGCCGCTCGATGGCCCAGATGGAGAGCGAGAAGCTGCGCACCACCACCGACCTGCTGCGCGCCCGCGAGTCGATCTCCCGGGCCGACCTGTCGATCCTCGACATGCGCAGCCGGCGCGCCACCGAGGTGACGGGGGAGATGCGCGACACGCAGCGGATGCTGGAGCAGCTGAAGCCCCGGATGGAGGTGGCCGAGCGGCTGATCATCGAGGCCGAGGTCTCCGCCCCGCGCTTCCTCTCCGACCGCAGCCAGGCCCGGCGCGCCAAGCCGATCTACCGCATCGCCCGCCAGAGCGGGGCGACGGCCCAGGAGGTCATCGCCGAGGAGAGCACGGCGCTGCTGCCGGGCGACGCGGTGACGGTGGAAGTGCCGAACAGCGACCTGCCGGCGGTCTCCTGGCCGAACGCGACGCGGCCGGGGGCGATGACGTCGTTGAATTGAGGGCGGGATACGATCGCTCCGACGCAGGCGATGATCATCCCCTTCTGGTCGTTCCGGGCTCCGCTGCGCGGCCCCGGATGACCCTGTGCGGTGGCAGGGCCTGCCTCCCTTCGGATTGGGATCGGCGGCGCCTCAGCGCTTCCGCCACCACGCGACGACCCGTTTCCACCGCTCCTCCAGCCACCGCGCCGACCGCTCGAGCCCCGGCTTCATGCCGGGCAGGTCCTCGCTGAGGAGAGCGAGGCCGAGGGGCAGCATCCACAGGCCGAAGATCGGCAGCACCGCCAGGAAGCCGCCGAGGATCAGCAGGAGCGCCGCCGGGATCCGGACCCAGCGCCGCGACGGTGCCCGCAGCCAGGCAATGGCCTTGCCGACTGGCCGCGGCAGCAGGTCGAGCAGATGAGCGATCCGCTCGTCCCAGGCCTGCGCCAACGGTGTCTGGGATCCTTGCGACGCTGTCGGCATCGCCTTGGGGACGCGCGGGCGCGCAGGGGTATCGTCGGTGATCATGGCGAGAAACAAAGCGGCAAGACGCTAGGACGGTTCCCGCCCGCCCACGAACGCCTGCGAGGCCGCGCCGCATTGCCGTCGCCCCACCCGCGACCTAACTCCGAGACCCATGGAGACTACCGGCGAAGCAGGGTGCGGCGCCACCCCGGCGGCGGGCACCTTGCAGGTCCGCGTCGTCCAGCGCATCTCCGAGATCGCGGCGGCCGACTGGGACCGCTGCGCGCTCTCGTCCGAATCGCTGGCGGGGGCGGCCGAGAGCCACAACCCCTTCGTCAGCCACGCCTTCCTGTCGTCGCTCGAGGATTCGGGCTGCGTCGGCGGCCGGACCGGCTGGCTGCCGCTCCACGTCGCCGCCGAGCGCGACGGGCAGGTCATCGGCTACGCGCCGTGCTACCTGAAATCCCACTCGCAGGGCGAGTACGTGTTCGACCACGGCTGGGCCGACGCGTTCGAGCGCGCCGGCGGCCGCTACTACCCGAAGCTCCAGGTCAGCGTGCCGTTCACCCCGGTGACGGGCCCGCGCTTCCTGGTCGCGCCGGGCGAGGATCCGGAGGAGGCCACCGCGGCCCTCGTCGCGGGCTTGCGGGCGCTCCGCAAGCAAGTCGAGGCGTCCTCGATCCACGCGACCTTCCTGCCCGAAACCGAGGCCGAGCGCGTCGGCGGGCTCGGCTTCCTGCGGCGGGTCGACCAGCAGTTCCACTGGGACAATGCCGGCTACGCGACCTTCGACGAATTCCTCGCCGCGCTCGCCTCGCGCAAGCGCAAGGCGATCAAACGCGAGCGCCGCGACGCGCTGGCATCCGGGCTCACGATCGAGTGGGTCACCGGCTCGGACCTGACGGACGCCCACTGGGACGCGTTCTACCGCTTCTACATGGATACCGGCTCGCGCAAGTGGGGCCGGCCCTACCTCAACCGGCGCTTCTTCTCGCTCATCGGCGAGCGGATGCCCGAGCGTATCCTGCTGGTGATGGCCCGCCGCGAGGGCCGATACGTCGCCGGCGCCATCAACCTGATCGGCGACCGCGCCCTCTACGGCCGCAACTGGGGCTGCATCGAGGACCACCCGTTCCTGCATTTCGAGGTCTGCTACTACCAGGCGATCGACTTCGCGATCGGCCGCGGCCTCGCCCGGGTCGAGGCCGGGGCGCAAGGGGAGCACAAGCTCGCCCGCGGCTACCGCCCGGTCATCACCCACTCGGCCCACGACATCGCCGATCCGTCCCTGCGGGCGGCGATCGCCGACTACCTCGCCCGCGAGGCCCGCCACGTCGAGGCGGCGGCGGAGGCCCTCGACGAGGCGACACCGTTCCGCAAGGGCGAGGACTGACGGGGCGGTAGCGTCCCACAGTCCGGACGGCTACGCTCGCCCCACGAGGCCCGGGAAGAGGCCTCGGTTCGGGAGCGAAACGTCATGCGGACGAGCGAGAGAGGGCGCGGGCGCGCGTCCCGCCGGTTCCTGCTGGGGTGTCTCGGGGTCGCGGTCACGGCGCTCGCCGCGCCGGCCCTCGCCGACCAGGCCCTGCAACCGCGCAGCGGCGAGGCCCTGGCGCCGGCCCGGCCGGAGGAGGTCGGTCTGTCCTCCGAGCGGCTCGGCCGCATCAAGCGGGTCTTGGAGGAGGAGGTGGCGGCCGGGCGCCTGCCCGGCGCCGTGGTGATGATCGCCCGGCGCGGCCGCCTCGCCTACGCCGAAAGCGTCGGTTTTGGCGACAAGGGCGCGGGCGCGCCGCTGGCCAAGGACGCGATCTTCCGCATCTACTCGATGACGAAGCCGCTGACCTCGGTCGCCGCGATGGCGCTGATGGAGGATGGCCGGCTCCAGCTCACTGACCCGGTGTCGAAGTACCTGCCGGAGTTCAAGGACCTGAAGGTGGCGGCAAGCCGCCCCAACGCGCTCGGCGAGGCCGCGCCCGATCTCGTGGCGCCAGAGCGCGCGCCGACCGTCCAGGATCTGCTGCGTCACACCGCCGGCCTCGCCTATGGCGAGATCACCACCAACCCGGCGGTGAAGGCGGCCTACGCCAAGGCCGGCCTGTACAAGCCGGATTTCGACTACAACACCACCGACCTGACCCCGGCGGAGTTCACCAGCCGGATCGCGGGAGCGCCGCTGGCTTACCAGCCCGGCACGGTCTGGCAGTACAGCCTCGCGGTCGACGTGCTCGGCCGCGTGATCGAGAAGGCGTCGGGCCAGCGCCTCGGCGACTACCTGGCGGAGCGCGTCCTGCGGCCGCTGAAGATGAACGAGACCGGGTTCTCGGTGCCGGCCGACAAGGCCGGACGGATCGCGCAGGCGCTGCCGACCGATCCCGCCACCGGCGCACCGAACCGGCTGATCGACGGCGCGGTGCCGAAGAACGATTCGGGTGGGGCCGGGGCTTACGGCACCGCCGCCGACTACCTGCGCTTCGCGCAGGCGCTCCTCGACGGCGGCAGCCTCGACGGCGCCCGGGTGCTCAGCCGCACCAGCGTCGAACTGATGACCGCCGATCATCTCGGCGACCGGATCAAGCCGGTAGTCGGCCCCGGCGAACTCCTGATGGGTGTGCCCGGCTACACGTTCGGCCTCGGCTTCATGGTGCGCAAGGAGGCCGGCATCGCCGGGGTGCCGGGCTCGAAGGGCGAGTTCCTGTGGGCCGGCTATGCCGGGACGTTCTTCTGGGTCGATCCCAAGGAGGATCTGGCGGTGGTGATGATGACCCAGGCGCCGGGCCCGAGCCGGGCCTCCTACCGGCGCGCGATCAAGCAGCTGGTCTACGGCGCCATCGCCGATTGAGGCGTCGGCAGACTCGCCGGGGGCGCGGGAAGCCATGCATCCGCGCCTCTGGACTCAGGTGAGACGGCACCGGAGGATGCGCGCCGTCCGGCCCGAGAGACAGGGGCCGAAGCCCGGAGCGTCCCGCCGCATGTCCCCGATCGACCGCATCTCCGCCGACCTCGACGCGCTCACCGCGATCCGGCGCGACCTGCACGCCCATCCCGAGCTCGGCTTCGAGGAGGTGCGCACCTCCGGCATCGTGGCCGACAAGCTTGCCTCCTGGGGGATCGAGGTGCATCGCGAGGTGGGCCGCACCGGCGTCGTCGGGATCCTGAAGGGCCGCGGCACCAGCGACCGCCGCATCGGGCTGCGCGCCGACATGGACGCCCTGCCGATCGAGGAGGCGACCAACCTTCCCTACCGCTCGACCGTGCCGGGCAAGATGCACGCCTGCGGCCATGACGGCCACACCACGATCCTGCTCGGGGCCGCCAAGTACCTGGCCGAGACCCGCGACTTCGACGGCACCGCGGTGTTCATCTTCCAGCCCGCCGAGGAGGGTTTGGGCGGCGCCCGCGCCATGCTGGCCGACGGGCTCTTCTCGCGGTTCCCCTGCGACGAGGTCTACGGCCTCCACAACAACCCGAGCGGGCGGACCGGCGAGCTGTCGGTGCGGCCGGGCCCGGCGATGGCGGCGGCCGACTTCTTCGACATCCGCATCATCGGCCGCGGCGCGCACGGGGCGCAGCCGAACCGCGGCATCGATCCGGTGGTGGTCCAGGCCGCCCTGGTCCAGGCGCTCCAGACCATCGTCAGCCGCAACGCCGACCCGCTGCAATCGGCGGTGCTGTCGATCACCCAGGTCCATGCCGGCGCGGCCTACAACGTGATCCCGGAGGAGGCCCACCTCGCCGGCACGATCCGGACCTTCGACGACGACATCCGCGCCCTGGTCTCCAAGCGCATGCGCGAGATCGCCGCCGGCGTGGCCGCGACCTTCGGGGCCGAGATCACGGTGGACATCCGCGACATCTTCTCGGTCCTGCGCAACAGCGAGGCGCAGAGCCAGGCCGCCGCCGAGATCGCCACCGAGCTGTTCGGCGCGGCCAAGGTCGATCGGGCACCCGAGCCCAAGATGGGCAGCGAGGACTTCGCCGACATGTTGCACGCGGTGCCGGGCGCCTATGCCTGGCTCGGGGGCAAGGCCGGCGCCAACCTGCACAACGCCGCCTTCGACTTCGACGACGCGATCATCCCGCTCGGCGCGGCCTACTTCGCCCGGCTGGTCGAGCGGCGCTCGGCGGCGGCCGCCGGCTGAGGGCCGGTTCCGGGCGGGTCGCGGTTCGGATAAGCTGCCGGCGACGCCGCCTCTCCGCGTCGTCGCAGGGCCGGTGCAAGGTCCTGGGACGACCGGGAGGGCGGCACGATCGATCGGCGACGCAGCCGGTCGGCCCCCGACAGGACCCTGCGATGACCGCGACCGCCTACGATTCCCAGAACATCTTCGGCAAGATCCTGCGGGGCGAGATCCCCTGCCACAAGGTCTACGAGAACGACCACGTCATCGCCTTCATGGACGTGATGCCCCAGGCCGACGGCCACACCCTGGTGGTGCCGAAGACCCCGAGCCGCAACCTGCTCGACGCGGACCCGGCCACGCTCGGCCACCTCTACGCCGCGGTGCAGACCGTGGCCCGGGCCGCCAAGACCGCCTTCGCGGCCGACGGCGTCGCGGTCTACCAGTACAACGAGGCGGCGGCCGGCCAGACCGTGTTCCACCTCCACGTCCACGTCCTGCCCCGGCACGAGGGCGTCGCGCCGCGCCGCCACGTCGACGGCATGGCCGATCCGGCCGTGCTGGCGCAGCATGCGGAGCGGATCCGGGCGGCGCTGAACAGCTAGGCGAACGGGCCCCGGGACGCTCGACAAGCCGGGCGGCCCGGCATCCGGTCCCTCCCCGTCTCCCGGGGCGATCGTGACGCGAGCCATTCATCGGTACAACCGATACTGGTTCGTTCCGGCGCGTTTCGCATCGTAGAGCGCCGCATCGGCGCGCTCGATCACAGCGTCGACCGCGTCGTCATCCGACTGCACCATCGCGCCACCGATGCTGACGCCGACCTGCACGAACTGGCCGGCCTGCACCTCGACGTGTCGCGAGATGGCGTCGATCAGGCGCCGGGACAGGCGTTCGACATCGTCGGCATCCGTTCCGGGCAACAGGCAGACGAACTCGTCTCCTCCCAGCCGGAAGACGCTGTCGCCCTCGCGGGTCGCCGCGCGCAGTCGCTCGGCGACGACCTTGAGGAGCTTGTCGCCGGCAGAATGTCCGAAGGTGTCGTTCACGGCTTTGAACCCGTCGAGGTCGAGGCAGATGACAGTGAGACCGGCGGGCGATCCCTCGGCCCGACGCAGAGCGAAGTCGTCCAAGGCTTCATCCAGGCTCTTCCTGTTCGCCAGCCCGGTCAGGGGATCGATGCGGGCCAGTTCGGCAAGGGCGCGCTCGGCCTCGAAGGTCCGGACCAGGAGCTTGGTGTTCTGATAGGTGACGAACCAGAATGAGACCGTGAGGAGCGGCACCAGCATCGCCATGCCGGTCATGTGCTGCGCCGGAGCCAATGCGAGTCCGACATCGTAGGGGATCACGCAGGCGCTCATGACCAGGATGCCGAAACGCGGAGCGCCGGCATTGCGCATCGAGATCGTCCCGACCGCTCCGGCGACGTTGAGAGCTCCGAGGACCATCAACGCCGGGAGCCCGGTCGCGGCAGCGCCGCCCGCCCCCATTCCGTAGAGCATGCCCCAGGCGCCCCCACACAGCATGATGAGGGCGTGGCTGCGCCGACGTCGAGCGGGCAACAGGTCGTCCACGTGGAGCGTGCGAATCAATTTGAGACGATAGGCGGTCAGGACGATATCGGCGGCCAGCCAGGCAAGCGGCCAGGTCCGACCCGTCATTGCCATGATGACGGCGACCGACAACAGGGTGCTCAGCGACCCGACCAGAAGAGGCCTGGTGTGTAAGATCATCGCGAACAACATCCAGGCTCTGAGATCTTCCGGATCCGAGCTGGATATGGTCGTGATGAAATTATATGATTTATCAAAAGCCGACTTGTCGTTCGATGATGCCTCGGCGGCCGGGCGGGGCCTGTCACGATATGTGATACAGTTCATATCGGACATCGAAGCGCCGCACGAGGATAGAAGATTCTTTCTGATTATATCCGCTGTCTAATTTTTTGGTAAATATCACATGACGCAGGGGAAAAAATCGATATGACTTAGGTATATCAACCCATCTCTACGGATCTGTTAGGTCATGGTTCGAGTGGATCGCGGCCGGGTTCGGGCTTGAGCGCCTTGCAGCCCGGCTCCGATCGTCCCTCGTGCCCATCGTCCGAGCAGGCAGGCACCCGGCGGCGTCGGGAACTGCTCCAGCCGGATCGGCAGCACCGCATTGGTCCCGTTCCGCCTCCACCCCCATGCGGGATCGGCTCCCCGCACCGTCCCGCCCCGAACGGAAAAAGCCGCCCTCGCGGGCGGCTTTTCCAGGAGCGTGGTTCGTGCGTCGCGCGGGTTAGCGCGAGTAGAACTCGATGACCAGGTTCGGCTCCATCTGCACCGGGTACGGGACCTCGGAGAGCGTCGGCACGCGGGTCATGCGCGCGGTCATCTTGCCGTGGTCGACCTCGATGTAGTCGGGCACGTCGCGCTCCGCGAGCTGGCTTGCCACCACGACGATCTCGAGCTGCTTGGACGATTCCTTGATCTCGATCACGTCGTCCGGCTTGACGAGGTAGCTCGGGATGTTGACGCGCACGCCGTTCACCCGGATGTGGCCGTGGTTCACGAACTGGCGGGCGGCGAAGGGGGTCGCCACGAACTTGGAGCGGTACACCACCGCGTCGAGACGGCGCTCGAGCAGGCCGACCAGGTTCTCGCCCGAGTCGCCGCGCAGGCGGATCGCCTCGGCGTAGTAACGGCGGAACTGCTTCTCGGTGATGTTGCCGTAGTAGCCCTTGAGCTTCTGCTTGGCGCGCAGCTGCGTGCCGAAGTCGGACATCTTGCCCTTGCGGCGCTGGCCGTGCTGGCCCGGGCCGTACTCGCGGCGGTTCACGGGGCTCTTCGGGCGGCCCCAGATGTTCTGGCCCATGCGGCGATCGAGCTTGTGCTTCGCCTGAACGCGTTTCGACATCGCGTGTCCTCTAGAATGTCATCACGTAGGAGAGGAACGCGCCCTCCTCCCCCCGAAGCCGGGGCGACAGAGCGGCCGTGACGAGCCGCTCGCGGGTGCGCAAAATGCTGCGGGGCCCCGAACCGGAGCCCCGCGAACCGGGCGCTCTTAGGCGACGAACCGTTTCGGGTCAAGACTCAGGGTGCAGGCCGGAACCGTATCTCGGCCTCCGCGTCCCGCGCGCCGAGGATCGAGACGTGGTCGCCCGGCAGCGCGACGAAGTCGGCCCTGCCGATCCGCGCCAGACGGGCGCCGTACTTCTCCGGGATCACCGGATCGGATTCGCCGTGGACGATCAGGATCGGCACGGCGACGGTACCGATGACCCTGTCCGAGCGCCAAGTGTCGGCGAGCAGCCCCGCCGGCAGGAAGCGGAAATGATGGCGGGCCATCGCGGTCATCGAGTCGAACGGCGCCTCCAGATAGAGGCCGAGCACACCCGCCGCCCCGATCCGGGCCGCCACCGCGACGGCGACCGCCGCACCCAGGGAATGGCCGTGCAGCAGCAGGGGCGTCCCCGGCGCGCGCCGCCGCGCCTCCGCCACGGCCGCGAGGCCATCGGCGATCAGGCCGGCCTCGCTCGGCCGGCCGGTCGAGCCCGGATAGCCGCGATAGGCCGGCGCCATCACGCCCCAGCCGTGCGCCCGCCACGGCCCGGCGGCGAAGCGCTCGGCGTGCCATTCGGGCAGCGAGGCGTTGCCGTGGACGCTCACCACCATGCCGGCGCCTGGGGCCGGCGGCAGCCACAGGGCGCGCAGGCGCTCGCCGTCCGGCGTCGTGATCGTGATCGTCTCGACCTCCGGCGGCAGGCGCGCCGTCGTCGCCGGGACGGGCCCGCCCTGCCCCGGATAGAGCAGGGCGCGCTGGAACCACCAGAACGCCGCGACCACCGCACCGTAGAGCGCCAGCAGACCGACGAGCAGGACGGCCGCGATCGTCATCGGTCGCGCCAGGATCAAAGGAGCCGGCTCACTGCAGCACGAGCGGCATCGCCTCGAACGCCACCTCGGCGATGCCGCGGTCGGCGAGCGCCGTGCGCAGGGCCGGGGTCAGCCGGTCGCCGGAGGTGAAGGCGGCGAGCACCGGACCGGGCACATCGTCGCCGGTGCTGCGCACCGGACCGCCGATCAGCTGGGTCATCCGCCGGGCGATCGCCGGGGCGGGGTCGATCCAGGTCACCGGCCAGGGCGCGATCGCCTGGTAGCGGGCGAGCAGGAGAGGATAATGGGTGCAAGCGAGCACCACCACGTCGGTGCGTCCCGCCGCGCCCTCGACGAAGCACGGCCCGATCTCGGCCCACAGGTCGGCATCGGACACCGGCAAGCCGGAGAGCGCCGCCTCGGTGAGGGAGGCGAGGCCGGTGGCGCCGACCAGCGTGACGGCGCAGCCCGCCGCATAGGTCTCGACGAGATCGCGGGTATAGTCGCGCCGGACCGTGCCGGGGGTGGCAAGCACGCTGACGAGGCCCGAGCGGGTCGCGGCCGCCGCCGGCTTGATCGGCGGCACGGTGCCGACGAACGGGATATCGAAGCGGCGGCGCAGGGCCGGCAGCACCAGGGTCGAGGCGGTGTTGCAGGCCACCACGACGAGGTCGGGGGCATGGAGCGCGATCAACCGCTGCATGACGGCGAGCACCCGCTCGACCAGCACCGGCTCGGCGAGGCCGCCATACGGAAAGGCGGCGTCGTCGGCAGCGTAGACCACCCGGGCGTCAGGCCGGGCGCGCCGCACCTCGGCCAGTACCGTGAGGCCGCCGAGGCCGGAATCGAACACGAGCACCACCGGCGTCCGGGTGATCGGCGCCAGAGGCGCCGCGGCAGTGCCGGCCATCAGATCGAACCGCATGAGAGGTCTTGACCGAGAGGTATGGAGATTACCGGCGAGAGTCCGGCGCGACCGTTAAGGCTTGGTCAAAGCGGCGGCAAAATGGCCCCGCCCTCCCCGCCGCCCACACGCGCCCGGCCTCAAGCTGCGCGGTAACGCCGCGCTGGAGAAACACGTTCCCCCGCCCAACGTTGATCGTGGACAACGAGTCTACGCGAGAGGGATGATCCGATGGCAGCGACCGCGACCGCGCAGATCCCTGACACGCGCCCCGCGTTCCCCCCGCCACCCGCCGATGCCCGCCCGATCGACCGGGGGGCCTGGATCGCGGCCTTCCGGCACGTCCGCGACGAGACCGAGCGCCGCGCCGCCCCGCTCTCGCCGGAGGACCAGCAGATCCAGTCGATGCCGGATGCGAGCCCGACCAAGTGGCACCGCGCCCACACGACATGGTTCTTCGAGCAGTTCCTGCTGACCGCGATGGTGCCGAACTACACCGTCTTCGACGAGCGCTTCTTCTACCTGTTCAATTCCTATTACGTGCAGGCGGGCCCGCGCGCGCCGCGGATCAGCCGCGGCCTCGTCACCCGGCCGACCTGCGACGAGGTGGCGGCCTACCGGGCCCATGTCGACCATGCGGTCGCCGGCCTGATCGCCGAGGCGCGAGAGGGACAGCTGGCGGAGATCGTCGCGACCCTCGAGATCGGCCTGCACCACGAGCAGCAGCACCAGGAGCTGATGCTCACCGACATCCTGCACGCCTTCGCCCAGAACCCGCTGCTGCCGGCCTATGACGAGGGCTGGCGCTGGCCGTCCCTGGCGCAGCAGCAGGGCCGCGTGGCGCTCCCGGGCGGCGTGACCCAGATGGGGCATGCGGGCTCCGGCTTCCACTTCGACAACGAGGAGCCGCGCCACGACGTGCTGCTGCGGCCCGTCAGCCTCGACCGCGCCCTCGTCACCAACGGCGAGTGGCTCGAATTCATGCAGGATGGCGGCTACGCCAAGCCCGAACTCTGGCTCTCCGACGGCTATGTGGCGGCGCAAGCCGAGGGCTGGGAGGCGCCGGGCTACTGGCGCCAGGCCGACGGGGTGTGGTCGAGCATGACGCTCGCCGGGTTGAAGCCCGTCGATCCGGCCCTGCCGGTGACGCATGTCAGCTACTACGAGGCCGACGCCTTCGCCCGCTGGGCCGGGCGCGACCTGCCGACGGAAGCCGAGTGGGAGACGGCGTCCGGCTCCCTCGACGCCGCCTTCGGCCATGTCTGGCAATGGACCCGCAGCGCCTACAGCGCCTATCCGGGCTACCGCCCGCTGCCCGGGGCGCTCGGCGAGTACAACGGCAAGTTCATGGTCAGCCAGTTCGTGCTGCGCGGCGCATCGGTGGCGACGCCGCAGGGGCACAGCCGGCCGACCTACAGGAACTTCTTCTATCCGCACCAGCGCTGGCAGTTCACCGGCCTGCGTCTATCTCGGTACGGGGAGTGAGGCGCGGCGCGCCTCGAAGCGGGCCCCTGTCGGGGGCCCGCCCGATCTCGGAGTGTCTGCCCGTGAATGTCCCGCTTCCTCACCTGGCGCCCGCCCTGCGCGACGGCGGCCTCGACCGGACCTTTTTGCAGGACGTGCTCGGGGGCCTCAGCGCCCCGAAGAAGCACCTCTCGGCGAAGTACTTCTACGACCGGCGCGGCTCGGAGCTGTTCGAGGCGATCACCCGGCTGCCGGAATACTATCCCACCCGCACCGAGCTCGCGATCCTCGACCGGGACGGGCCCGAGATCGGCGCCGGGCTTCCCCCCGGTGCGGCCCTCGTCGAGTTCGGCAGCGGCTCGACCGCCAAGGTCCGCCGTCTGCTGCCGCACCTGACCGACCTCGCGGCCTACGTGCCGGTCGACGTCTCGGAGGAATTCCTGCGCAGCGAGGCGGAGGAACTCGGCCGCGACTTCCCGCGCCTGCGCGTCGAGCCGGTGGCGGCGGATTTCACCAAGCCGTTCGCGCTGCCCGACGACCTGGCGGACGCGCCGAAGGCCGGCTTCTTCCCGGGCTCGACGATCGGCAATTTCGAGCCCGAGATGGCGGCGGGCCTGCTCGCCAGCTTCGCCCGCACGCTCGGCGCCGGCGCCACCCTCATCGTCGGCATCGACCTCGTGAAGGACAAGGCGGTGCTGGATGCGGCCTACGACGATTCCGCCGGGGTGACGGCGGCCTTCAACCTCAACCTGCTCGCCCGCATCAACCGCGAGCTCGGCGCCGATTTCGACCTCGATGCGTTCTCGCATCAGGCCTTCTTCGACGAGAATCTCGGCCGCATCGAGATGCATCTGGTGAGCCGGCGGAGCCAGCTCGTGACGGTGGCCGGCGTGCCGTTCCATTTCGCGTCCGGCGAGACGATCCACACCGAGAACAGCTACAAGTACACGGTGCCGGGCTTCCGGGCGCTCGCCCGCGGCGCCGGCTGGGAGCATGCCCGCGTCTGGACCGATCCGGACGGGCTGTTCTCGGTCCACGCCCTCACCGCCAGCACGATCCGGCGTCAGTGATCCGCCCGGCGACCGCACGATGAGCGGGTCCGACCTCGGCCGCCCCCGGAGCGGCGCGGTCGACGCCTTCCTGGAGACGGCGCGACAGGTCGCCGCACCGTCCGGTGACGCGCCGCGGCTGATCTTCGCCCTCGATGCGACGATGAGCCGGCAGCCGACCTGGGACCTCGCCTGCGGGGTCCAGGCCGGGATGTTCGAGGCGACCGCCCGGCTCGGCGGGCTCGCGGTGCAGCTGGTCTATTTCCGTGGCGTCTCCGAGTGCCGCGCCTCGCGCTTCGTCGCCGATGCCAGGGCGCTGACCGGCCTGATGCAGGCCGTTGCCTGCCAGGGCGGACAGACGCAGATCGGCCGGGTGCTGCGCCATGCCCGCAACGAGGCCCGGCGCGCCCCGGTCAAGGCGCTGGTGCTGGTCGGCGACGCGATCGAGGAGAGCCTCGACGACCTGTGCGGCATCGCGGGCGAACTCGGATTGCTCGGCCTGCCGGCCTTCTGCTTCCACGAGGGGCCGGATCCGGCGGTCGCCGCCGGTTTCGCGGAGATCGCCCGCCTGAGCGGCGGAGCCTCGGCCCGGTTCGACCTCACGGCACCCGACGTGCTGGCGGCGCTGCTGCGCGCCGCGGCGATCTACGCCACCCGAGGACTCGACGGATTGCGGCTGGCCGCGCATGGAGATGCGGCGGCGCGCCGGCTCCTCGCCGGCATGACCGGCGGGTAAGACGGGTTCTCCCGCGACCGCGCGAGCCTGACGGTTTAGAGCAACGGATGATAGCCCTCGGCCTCGGTGTCCTGGTCCTCGTCGGCCTGTCGTGGCTCGGCCGCCACTACGCGACGGCGAATCCCGCGACGATCGCGCGGGTGATCCGCCAGGCCGGCGGCTGGCTCGCCCTCGCGGCGGCCGCCTTCCTGTTCCTGCGCGGGCGTTTCGACATGGCCGGGGCGCTCGGCCTCGGCGGCGCCTGGCTGCTCGGCTGGCGCCAGGGCTCTCCCCTGCCCTTCGGCCTCGGCCGCGCCATGCCCTGGCGCCAGGGCGCCGCTTCGCCGGGCGCCACCTCGCGGGTGCGCTCGGCGATGCTGGAGATGGAGCTCGACCATGCCAGCGGGGCGATGCGCGGCACGGTGCTGGCCGGCTCCCTCGCCGGACAGGGGCTCGACGGCCTGCCGCTGCCGCGCCTGACCGCCCTCCTGGCGGAGTGCCGCGCGGGCGACCCCGACGGCGCCCGCCTGCTAGAGGCTTATCTGGACCGCCGGTTTGCCGGATGGCGCGTAGACGCTCAGGCTGATCGCGACCCGCGGCCGGGCGGTGCGGCGCAGCCAGGGCCGATGACGGAGGAGGAGGCCTATCAGATCCTGGGGCTTCAGCGCGGGGCGCCCCTCGAGGAGGTGCGCCGGGCGCACCGTACCCTGATGAAGCGGCTTCACCCGGACCAGGGCGGGTCCGACTACCTGGCGGCCCGCGTCAACGCGGCCAAGGACTTTCTGCTCAACCGACATCGCTGATGCTCCACGCGCGTGTCGACGGAGCCGCGGCAGGGACGCGCCGCGGCGGGGATGTGTTCGAGAGTGTCTTTGCGCGGCTGACGAGCCGATGCGCTCCGGTCCGGAGCGCGTCCCCTCCCCCTGTGGGGCGGGGTGAGGGGGTTGGGTGCGGTACAGAATGCACCGTTGAGCCATACGCGGCGCCATCCCCACCCCCGACCCCTCCCCACGCGCGGCAGCGATGCCGGGGAGGCCCGGGATCGCCGGGGAGGGTAAGATGCTAGCTCCGCGTCGCGAAGCAGGTGAAGCCGTTGCGCTTCAGCGCCCGGCAGGCATCCTGCGCGGCTTCCGCCTCGGAGAACCCGGAGAAGCGGGCGCGGTAGAGCGTGGTGCCGCCATGGGTCACCTTCTCGGTGAACGGCGCGGCCTTTCCGAGCGCTCCGCCTCCGCGCTGGCGCGCCTCGGCGAGCATCGACTTGGCCTTGCCCTCGTCGTCCATCGCGCCGAGCTGGATCACCCAGGGCGACACCGTAACGGGCTTCGGGGCCGGCGCCGCGGCCTCGCGGGGAGCGGGCGCCCGGACCTCGCCGGGCTCGGAGGCCGGCAGGCGCGAGGCGTACTTTCCGCCCGGCGCCGGGAAGGCCGGCGCTGCGGCGGCCGGCGCGTAGGCCTGGGCGCTCGCCGGCATGCCGGCCGCGCCGGCGCGCCACTTCGGCGTCGCGCCGCCGCGGGGCGCGATGTCGAGGGGCTGGCCGGTGGAGTTCGTGGTCTCGACGGCGTCGTCCTCGTCGGCCGACGCCACGAGGGTGCGGGTCGCGACCGGGCGCTCGGCCACCACGGCGGGGCGCGGCCGCTCGGCCACCTCGACCACCGGCGCGCTCGTGCGGGCGCCCGCATAGGCCACCGGCAGGTTGGCCTGGACGAGCTTGGCCATGATGTTGTCGCGGCTCGCCACCGACTTGCCGCCGAGCACGACCGCCACGATGTGGCGGTCGCCGGTGCGCGCCGAGGTCATCAGGTTGAAGCCCGAATCGCGGGTATAGCCGGTCTTGATGCCGTCCACGCCCTCGACCCGGCCGAGGAGATGGTTGTGGTTGCCGATCACCCGGCCCTTGAAGGCGAACGAGCGGGTCTGGAAGTAGCGGTAATATTTCGGGAACCGGTCCTGCACCGCGCGGGCGAGGATCGTCAGGTCGCGGGCGGTGGTGATCTGGTCGGAATCCGGCAGGCCCGAGGCGTTGGCGTAGTGCGTGCGGCTCATGCCGAGGGCATGCGCCTTCCGGGTCATCATCTCGGCGAAGGCCGGCTCGGAGCCGGCGATGTTCTCGCCGATGGCGCAGGCGATGTCGTTGGCGGACTTAGTCACCAGCGCCTTGATCGCCTCCTCGACCGTGACGGTCGAGCCCGGGCGCACGCCGAGCTTCGAGGGCGGCTGGCGGGCGGCGTTGGCGGAGACCGTCAGCGGCGTGTCGAGATCCATCTTGCCGCGCTCGAGCTGCTCGAACAGCAGGTAGAGCGTCATCACCTTGGTGATGGAGGCCGGATGGCGCAGGGCATCCTCGTTGACCGCATGCATCACGCGGCCGGTCTTGGCGTCGACCACCATCGCCGCGTAGGGCGGGTTGTAGCCACCGCCGCCGCCGTGATGGGCGCGCCGGCGCGCCTCGGCGGGCGAGGCGGTGAGCGCCGTCAGCACCGCCGCGGCGGCGAGCACGGCCGGCAGCGCGGGTCCAGATTGGCCGTGAACGCAACGCATCACGCGACTACCCCGTTCGACTGAAAGAGGACGCCCGCGACGGCGGTGGCGCCCTGGACCGCAGGCGCCCCACGAGAACGGCGTGGCGCAGCGGCATCACTGTCAATCAGGCTAGGCAGGCGCGGTTACGCCCCGGTTAATCGCCGACGAATTCCGACGCTCGGATTCGCGTCATTGTGCGACGCACAACGGCTCTTGACGAATTTTGTGCGCTGCACATATTGCCTGCGACGGGGCGCGCCGCGCGGGCGCCCCGCACTGCTCTCTCCGCCGCGCGAGAAGGAGCGCCCGTCGAGGGCGCCACGCCATCATGAACCAGAACATCAGCCAGCAGGTCGAGAAGCAGGCCGAGGCGGCCCAGAAGTTCGGCAAGGACGGCATGGACGCGATGCTGCGCAGCTTCGGCACCCTGTCGAAGGCCAGCCAGGCGATCGCCGTCGAGGCCACCGACTTCGCCAAGCAGTCCTTCGAGCACGGCACCGCCACCCTCGAGAAGCTCGCCGGCGTGCGCTCGCTCGACAAGGCGGTCGAGATCCAGACCGAGTACATGAAGGCCTCGTACGAGCGCGCCGTGGCCCAGAGCCAGAAGATGTCCGAGCTCTACCAGAACCTCGCCAAGGAGATGGCGAAGCCGTTCGAGGGCTTCGTCTCGCAGGCGCAGCAGCAGGCCGCGAAGTTCCAGGACCAGGCCTTCAAGGCGCAGGGCCGCGCCTTCGAGCAGGCCAAGGACGGCATGAACAAGGCCCAGGACGAGGCCGGCAAGGCCTTCGACGCCGCGCGGGACGCCGCGTAAGCAGAGAGACGGGCGGCCGGCGCGGCCGCCCCTCCTCGACGGGATCGCGCGGCCGGCATGGCCGCCCGTCGCCCAGGTTCGACGCCTCCCGCGGCCGGCACGGATCCCCGTGCCGGCCGCGCTGCGTTTTCAGGGGTCTCGCATGGGCCGGCACGACAAGAGCGCGCAGCCGACTGGCGAAGCGCAGACTCGGCCTATAGATTAGGCTCGGCACCGGCAGCCGACGTGATAGGCTGCCTTTCCGCGACACGCTCCGGCCTCCTTGCGAGAGGGCCGGTGCGGTTCGGCGCGGTCGCCAGAGCGAGGTCGGTACGATTCAGATGGCTCAGGTCCCGAGGCAGGGAAAACCCTCCACCAGGCCGGTCGCGGCCAATCCCCGCGCACCCGGGAACGGTAACGGCGACGGTCGATCGGGAACCGCCGTGATCACGCGGACGAAGCCGCGCACCAAGCGGCCCAACCTCTACCGCGTGCTGCTCCTCAACGACGACTACACGCCGATGGAGTTCGTCGTCCACGTCGTGGAGCGGTTCTTCAACAAGTCGCGGGAGGACGCGACCCGCATCATGCTGCACGTCCACCAGAACGGCGTCGGCGAGTGCGGCATCTTCACCTACGAGGTCGCGGAGACCAAGGTGACGCAGGTCATGGACTTTGCTCGGAAACACCAACATCCTCTACAATGCGTTATGGAAAAGAAATAGGCAATCGCCGAGACGAGCGTTAACTAAGACAGGCACCAGCAAAGAGGCCCGCTTTGCCCAGCTTCTCACGCAGCCTTGAACAAGCTCTCCACCGCGCCCTGGCGCTGGCCGGCGAGCGCCGGCACGAATACGCGACCCTCGAGCACCTCCTGCTGGCGCTGGTCGACGACCAGGACGCGGCCGCGGTCATGCGGGCCTGCAACGTCGACGTCGACCTGCTGAAGCGCAACCTCGTCGAGTACATCGACACCGAGCTCGCCAACCTCACCGGCGACGGACGGCAGGACGCCAAGCCCACGGCGGGGTTCCAGCGCGTGATCCAGCGCGCGGTGATCCACGTGCAGTCCTCGGGCCGCGAGGAGGTCACCGGCGCCAACGTGCTGGTGGCGATCTTCGCCGAGCGCGAGAGCCACGCCGCCTACTTCCTGCAAGAGCAGGACATGACCCGCTACGACGCGGTCAACTACATCAGCCACGGCATCGCCAAGCGCCCCGGCCTGTCCGAGGGCAAGCCGGTGCGCGGCGCCGACGAGGAGGGTCCGACGGAACGTCCCAGCGGGGCCGAGGACGAGCGCGGCGGCCAGAAGAAGAAGGGTGACGCGCTCGACGCCTATTGCGTCAACCTCAACAAGAAGGCCCGCGAGGGCAAGATCGACCCGCTGATCGGCCGCGAGAACGAGGTCCAGCGCACGATCCAGGTTCTCTGCCGCCGGCAGAAGAACAACCCGCTGCTCGTCGGCGATCCCGGCGTCGGCAAGACGGCGATCGCCGAGGGTCTGGCCCGCAAGATCATCCAGCACGAGGTGCCGGAGGTCCTGGCCGACGCGACCGTGTTCTCCCTCGACATGGGCACGCTGCTCGCCGGCACCCGCTACCGCGGCGACTTCGAGGAGCGCCTCAAGCAGGTGATGAAGGAGATCGAGGCGCATCCGAACGCCATCATGTTCATCGACGAGATCCACACGGTGATCGGTGCCGGTGCGACCTCGGGCGGTGCGATGGACGCCTCGAACCTCCTGAAGCCCGCGCTCGCCTCCGGCGCGCTGCGCTGCATCGGCTCGACCACCTACAAGGAGTACCGCCAGTACTTCGAGAAGGACCGGGCGCTGGTGCGCCGCTTCCAGAAGATCGACGTCAACGAGCCGTCGATCCCGGACGCGATCGAGATCCTCAAGGGCCTGCGTCCGTCCTTCGAGGAGTTCCACAAGCTCAAGTACACGACTGAAGCTGTCAAGGCCGCGGTCGAGCTGTCGGCCCGCTACATCAACGACCGCAAGCTGCCGGACAAGGCGATCGACGTGATCGACGAGACCGGCGCCTCGCAGATGCTGGTGCCGGAAGGGCGGCGCAAGCGCACGATCGGCGTGAAGGAGATCGAGGCGACCATCGCCACGATGGCCCGCATCCCGCCGAAAACCGTGTCGAAGGACGACGCGGAGGTGCTCGCCCACCTCACCGACAACCTGAAGCGGGTGGTCTACGGCCAGGACGCCGCCATCGACGCGCTGACCGCCTCGATCAAGCTCGCCCGGGCGGGCCTGCGCGACCCCGACAAGCCGATCGGCGCCTACCTGTTCGCCGGCCCGACCGGCGTCGGCAAGACGGAGGCCGCCAAGCAGCTCGCCTCGAGCCTCGGCGTCGAGATGCTGCGCTTCGACATGTCGGAATACATGGAGCGGCACACCGTCTCGCGGCTGATCGGCGCCCCTCCGGGCTATGTCGGCTTCGACCAGGGCGGCCTGCTCACCGACGGCATCGACCAGCACCCGCATTGCGTGCTGCTGCTCGACGAGATCGAGAAGGCCCACCCGGACCTGTTCAACATCCTGTTGCAGGTGATGGACCACGGCAAGCTGACCGACCATAACGGCAAGCAGGTCGATTTCCGCAACGTCATCATCATCATGACGACGAATGCGGGCGCGGCCGACCTCGCCAAGGCGGCGTTCGGCTTCACCCAGAACAAGCGCACCGGCGACGACCAGGAGGCGATCAACCGCCTGTTCGCCCCGGAATTCCGCAACCGCCTCGACGCGACCGTGTCCTTCGGCCACCTGCCGAAGGAGGTGGTGGCCAAGGTCGTCGACAAGTTCGTCCTCCAGCTCGAGGCGCAGCTCGCCGACCGCAACGTCACCATCGAGCTCTCCGACGAGGCGAGGGACTGGCTGGTCGAGAACGGCTACGACGAGGCCATGGGCGCCCGCCCGATGGCCCGGCTGATCCAGTCGACCATCAAGACCCCGCTCGCCGACGAGGTGCTGTTCGGCAAGCTGAAGGATGGCGGCGCGGTCCGGGTGATCGTCAAGCGGCCCGACGGCGAGAAGCCGAGCCTCGGCTTCGTCTTCCCGGCCGGCCCGGTGATGCCGCGGCCCGAGAAGGACGTGACGATCGCGGCCAAGAAGGCGGGCAAGAGTGCCGCCAAGAAGCAGAAGCGCCCGCGCGCCGCGCCGAAGAAGCCGAAGGACGGCGGATCGGGCGACGGTGGCGGCGGGGTCCGCACGGTGCCGAAGGTGCCTCTGGTCCGGGCCTGACCCGGACGGGATCGAGGGCTCCCCCCTCGATCCTCACTCGCCTCCCGTGTATGAGGCTCATCGAGACGCGCAGATCCCGGCGGGGCCTCCCCGCCGGGATCTGCGTTTGAGGCCCTGGCGGATCCTGACGGTCCGCTGGCCCGGTGATGGATGCGCGGGGCTTTTGGCTCTTGGCGCCAGGAAACGTGAGACGATCCCCATGAGCGGTGATCTGAACGAGGGTCCCCTCGCCCCGGCCGCGACGGTGACCCCGCCCTCCCCGAAGCTGACCCGCCGCGAGAAGCGCCGGCAGCGCCGCCGCCGCCGCAAGATCGGCGAGGAGATCCTCGGCTGGATCCTGGTGCCGCTGATCCTGCTCGCCGGCTTCTGGGCGATCAATGCGGGCTTCGCGTTCTTCGGGACGACGCCGAGCGTGGTGTTCGATCAGCTGAAGCAGGTGAAGACGGCCCTGGAGAAGCGGGAATCGCGGTAGCGGCGCGCCTCATGCGCGCAAGCCGGATTCCCCCGCTCCGCATCCCGCCCAACCTCTTCCGCTCGGCGGATTGGGGTCCCGGGCTCCGCTCCGCGGCCCCGGGATGAGGTGGAGGGCGTCACGACCGTCGACGTCTGGCTGCGAACGCCTGGCCGAGGGGCATCGCGCCGATTCGCGCCTCACCCCAACCCAGACAGCACCGCCTCCCGCAGCGCCTGCGGCAGCGCCACCAGCTCGCCGTGAATCGGCTCGCGCCGGTTGTAGACCGGGACCCGGCCGTCGAGGCCGAGCACCGCGCCGCCGGCCTCGCGCAGGATCAGGTCGGCGCCGGCGAGGTCCCAGTCGCGGGCATCCGACGAGACCAGGCCGACATCGACCAGCCCCTCCGCCACCCGCACCAGGCGCAGAGCCAATGACGGGATCCGGGGCAGCCGCACCAGCGCGCCGGGCGTCCCGTCGAGGCCGGCCTGACGCTCGAGCCGGTCGGCCATCGGCTTCGGACCGGTCACCCGGGCGCCGGCGAGCGCCTGCTGGCCCGAAACCCGGATCGGCGCGCCGTCCTTCGTCGCCCCCTCCCCGGCCACCGCCTCGTAGAGCGTCCCGGTGACCGGCGCGGCAACGTGGCCGAGCACCGGCTCGCCGCCGGCCAGGAGCGCCACGGCGATCGACCAGTCGGGATCGCCCGACAGGAAGGCGCGGGTGCCGTCGATCGGGTCGACGATCCAGACGAGGTCGTGGGCGAGGCGGACGGGGTCGTCGCGGGTCTCCTCCGAGAGCCAGGCGGCGCCGGGGATCAGCTCGCTCAGGCGCACCTTCAGGAAGGTGTCCACCGTCACGTCGGCCTCGGTCACCGGCGAGCCGCCGGCCTTGTTCCAGACCCGGGCGCTGGTGCGCTCGCCCTGCCGGAAATACGGCAGCGCCAGCAGGGCGGCCTCGCGGATGATGGCCCGGACCTGGGGCAGGAGCGGGCGCACGTCGTCGGGAAGGGGCATGGGTCAGCCGCCACGGTTTCGAGGGGGGAGTCGAGGGGGGCGCCCGGCGGCCCCGCGGCGGGCACGGGTTGAGCACGGGGCTCGGTCCCTCCGTTGTAGGCCCCGGCACCGGGCGCCACAAGGATTCGTCGCCCCGGACTTCGCAGCGGCGATGCCGCATTGTCTTAGCGAAGCGTTTCGCACCACCGGGACGCCGTCTTCTGGCGGTGAACGATAAATGAATCGGGTCGCGACAAGGATCCGTTGAGCATTCGGCTCATCTGTGCCGCGCCAACTATCGCTTAACGCTGCCTTTTAAGGCGTTCTGAGCCGGAGCGGGTCCACTATCGTGACAACAGCGGACGACACGACAGAGGTCGCCGCCTCACGCGGACAGGGCGTCGAGCAGAACCATGGTCACCAGATTCCCCTCTTCGAACCGCCGGTCTTCGAGCAGCAACGCCGCCCGCCGCGACGTGGAGCTCCCGGTCATCCACCGCGGCCCGGTCCAGGCCGAGCCGTCGGCGCTGCCGATCGTCGGATCGATGCCCGGTGCCAGCGCCGCCGGCAGCCTCGCCCTCTGCCTCGACGGCGATGCCAGCGACGCGGCCGGCGAGGACCGCTTCGCCGTGATGGTGCTCGACCGCAGCGGCGATCCGCTGATGTCCCTCGGCCTCTACGGCGACGACGAGGTCGTGGCGGTGTGGCGGCGCCTCGGCGCCGAGACCGGGCTGCCGATGGTGGTGATCCAGGAGGACGGCGCCGTCGCCCCGATGGGCCAGCAGGTCGGCCGGCTGAAGCTCGGCGCGATCCGCATCCGCCGCCGCCACGGCCTGCTCGCCCATCGCCGGCCGCGCTTCCTCACCCGCCGCAAGACCGCCCGGCTGCCGCTGCGCCCGCTGGTGTACCGCGACGAGGCGCTGATGACCGACGGCGGGGGCCTCTGAGCGCCGTGGCGGCGAGGCCTACATCAGGCCCTGCCAGATCGCATCCAGCGTGAGGCCGCAGAACAGGATCAGTCCCGTATCGCGGTTGGAGCGGAACAGCCGCAACGCCTCCGCGCCGTCGCGCGGATCGAGCCGCCAGACCTGCCAGGCGAGGTGGCCGGCGAACAGCGCGAGCCCGGACAGACCGATCGGACCGGCCCCGGCCCCGGACAGGGCGAGGCCGATGCAGAGCACGCAGGCCAGGAAGCAGCCCGCCACCGCGAGGCGCACCCAGGCGCCGAAGAAGCGGGCGGAGGACTTGATGCCGGCGATCTCGTCGTCCTCGATGTCCTGCACCGCGTAGATCGTGTCGTAGCCGATCACCCAGGCGATGGTGCCGGCATAGAGCCAGTAGGCCGGGGCGTCGAGGCGGCCGAGCAGGGCGACCCAGCCCATCAGGGCGCCCCAGGCGAAGGCGAGGCCGAGCACGACTTGCGGCACCGGCATCACCCGCTTCATGAACGGGTAGATCGCGACCGGCGCGAGCGAGGCGAGGCCGACGAGGATCGCCGTCCGGTTGAATTGCAGCAGCACCGCGAGGCCGACCAGCGCCTGCAGCACCAAGAAGATCAGGGCGTGGCGCACGCGGATGCGCCCGGAGGGCAGCGGCCGCAGGCGGGTGCGCTCGACGCGGGCGTCGAGGTCGCGGTCGGCGATGTCGTTGTAGGTCGAGCCCGCCCCCCGCATGGCGACCGCGCCGATCAGGAACAGCGCGAGGTGCCACAGGCTCGGGCCCGGCTGGCCGGCCGCGATGGCCGCCAGCGCCGCCGACCACCAGCACGGCAGCAGCAGCAGCCACCAGCCGATCGGCCGCTCGATGCGGGCCAGCCGCAGGTAAGGCCGCACGGCCTCGGGCGCATGCCGGTCGACCCAGTGCCCGGTGACCGCGTCGGCGACCGGGCGGTCGGGCGTCAGGCTCATGCGAGGGCGCGGACGATCGGCGCCGTCATCGCGGCCGGGCTCACAGGGCGCCCTGCGGCACCCGGAAGCTGCCGGTCAGGCCGGGCCCGCCGAGAAGGCCGCCGCCGCCCTGCTGCTGCTGCTGCGCCTGCATGGCGCGGGCCTTCTTCTCCATCGCCGCCTGCTGCACGGCCGCCTGGCAGACCTTGGTGCGCAGGGTCGAGACCCGGCCGTGATCGGCCTTGAAGCCCTCGACGAAGGAATCCGGGATCGAGCACCAATCCTTGTTGGCGCTGATCCACTTCAGGCCCTCGGTGCCGTTGGCCTGGAGCTTGGTGAACAGGGTGCAGGCGGCCGCCGCGGTGATCTTCGCCTTCTTGCCCTGGGAGGCGGCGTTGACCTTGCCGACGATGTCCTTGCGCTCGGTGAGGGTCTTCTGGATCGTCGAGCAATCCGCGCCCTGGGCCTGGGCGGCCCCGCCGAGCAGCGTCGCGCCGAGCAGGCTTCCGGCCAGCGCCGCCACGGTCACACGCATGCGAGTCATCTCCCAACCCCCCAAAGCTCCGGCCCCACCATGTCGGCGTCCATGATTTCCGCGTCTATGCGAGCGCGGCCGCGCCTGGCGCCCGGCATAGCGTAAGACTTCCTTGCCGCTCTCGGCCTTGCTGCGCTTTCTGCACAGGAATGTGGCGCCATCATGCGGGGACGGCCGGTTCGTTCCACGCCCGGCCACCATCGGGCGGATGCGTTGCAGCGAGGCCACAGGCCCGAAGCCGCGACGCGGCGATTGACATCCCGCCCCCGCCTCGGCGAGCAGAGCGGGCATGGCGGCCTACGATTTCAACGCTCCCCGGCTTTTCCTCGACATCCCGATGCGGGAGGGCGTCCGGCACAGTCTCGACCGGGCGCAGGCGAATTACCTGCTCTCGGTCCTGCGCAAGGACACCGGCGAGCCGGTGCTGGTGTTCAACGGCCGCGACGGCGAGTGGCGGGCCGAGATCGAGCCGACCGGCCGCAAGGCGGCCGACCTCGTGCTGCGGGCGCAGACCCGGCCCCAGACCTCGGCCGGCGACCTGCACTACCTGTTCGCGCCGCTGAAGGCCGCCCGCCTCGACTACGTCGCCCAGAAGGCGGTGGAGATGGGCGCGAGCCTGATCCAGCCGGTGGTGACCCGGCGCACGCAGGGCGACCGAATCAAGCTCGACAAGCTCCACGCCAACGCGATCGAGGCCGCGGAGCAATGCGGCATCCTGAGCCTGCCGGAGATCCGCGACGCGACGCCGCTGGCCGAGGCCGTGGCCGCCCTCGCGCCCGAGCGGCTGCTGGTGTTCTGCGACGAGGACGCCCCGGTCGCCGATCCGGTCGCCGCGTTAACGCAGGCTGGCGCCGCGGCGGCGGGGACCGGCGTATCGGGGCGCCGTACCGTGCCGCTGGCGGTGGTGATCGGACCCGAGGGCGGGTTCACGCCCGAGGAGCGCGCAGTGATCGGGGGGCGCGCCAATACCGTCCGGCTGTCGCTCGGCCCGCGCATCCTGCGCGCCGACACCGCCGCGGTGGCGGTGCTGGCCCTGGTTCAGGCCGTGCTCGGCGACGGGCGCTCGGCGATCTGACAGGCGGCCGGCCGGGCTCGCGCCGCAATCCGGGCGCTGCTATCGGGGCCGCCCCGCGGTGCCGGCCGATTCGCAAGCCGGCCGCCGCGGCCCGCTGTTGCCGGAGGTTCTGTGCGTATGCGAGCGGAATTCGACATTTCCCTCGAGGAGGAGGTGTTCATCAACGATGCGGGCAAGCGCGACGCCGCCCGGGCCCGCACCCGCGACTTCCTCACCGCCTGCCGGGCCGCCCACCCGCAGGTGCGCGCCGAATTGATGGAGCCGCAGCTGGTCTGGGCCACCGAGCCGGTGAGCGACCTCGCCGAGGCGCGGCGCGTGCTCGCGGGGCTGCGCAGCGCCCTCGGGGCGCTGGCTTCGGCCCGGGGTCTCGCCCTGATGGCGTCGGGCACGCATCCGCTCGCGCAATGGAGCCGGGTGCGCCCGCGCGACCAGGCCGCCCGGGGCCGGGTGCTGCGCGACCTCCAGATGGTTGGCAGCCGCACCGTGGTCTGCGGCCTCAGCGTTGGGGTCGGGGTGCCGGCGGGCGTGTCGCGGATCGACCTGATGAACCGCCTCCAGCCGTTCCTGCCGCTGCTGCTGGCCCTCTCGACCTCGTCGCCGTTCTGGCAGGCGCAGCGCACCGGGCTCCTCGGCTACCGCCTCGCCGCCGCGCGGGAACTGCCCCGCAGCGGGCTGCCGCCCCTGTTCCGCGACGAGGCGGATTACGCGCGCTACCTCGACACCGTGGTGGGGGCCGGCGCCATCGACGATCCGCGCCACGTCTGGTGGGTGCTCTGCCCCTCGCCGACCGGCCCCGGCCTCGACCTGCGCATCGCCGACAGCTGCACCCGCCTCGACGACGCGGTCGCCATCGCGGCTCTGTATCGTTGCCTGGTGCGCCGCCTCGCCGACGAGCCGGCACGCCACCGCGACCTCACCGGCGCCTCGCAGGCGATCGCGGCGGAGAATTGCTGGCGGGCACAGCGCTACGGCATCCACGGCAGCTTCGTCTGCGAGGAGACGCGGACGGCGCGGCCGGTGGCGACGGTGCTCGCGGAGACGCTCGCCCTCGTCGCCGGAGATGCCCGGGCCCTGGGCTGCGAGGCCGAGCTCGACCTCGCCCGCTGGATCGTCGCCCGCGGCACCAGCGCCGACCGCCAGCTCGCCCTGTTCACCGAGGCGCAAGGCCGCGGCCTGCCGCCGCGGGAGGCGCTTGCCGAGGTGGTGGACTGGCTGACGGCCGAGACGGTGGGGGCGAACCCGACGCGGCATTGAGGGGGTGGGGACGGTCTCTGCCACACCCTCCCCGTTCCCGGACGACTGCAGCGTCAGCGGAAGGAGATCCGGGATCCAGGGGAGATGTGCCGCGAAGCGGCTCTGCCGACTGCAACGGTGTACAGAAGCGGATGCTTCGCGACTTCTTGTGCTGGATCCCGGATCTCCTTCCACTTCGTTCCAGTCGTCCGGGAAAGGGCGTGGTGCTCACTTAAAAACGGCAAGCGTTCGATCGTCTGTCGTCACCGCCCGACCGTGCACTCGATCTGCCCATGCGGCTCGTCCGTCGCGATGAACACCTGGTTCGGGTTGTCCATCCCGAACGGCGCCAGGTTCGCCAGCAGGTAATGCTTGTTCGGGCAGGCGAGCGTGATCGTCGCGATCTCGGGCACCGCCGCGAGCGCCGCCGTGCCCATCCGGTAAAGGCTGTCCTGCAGGCTGTGGCTGTAGCTGCCGGCAAAGACCCGCAGCAGCGTCTCGAGGATCAGCGCGTTCGCGGCCTCGTAATCGGCAGGCTCCGAGGACCACGCCCAGGACGCCTCCATGCTGGTGGCGGCGATGCGGTCGTGGGTCTCGGGGATGGTGGTGTAGGGATCCTTGACGTAGTTGGCCCAGCCCGATTCCGTGCTCTTCAGGAAGGTGAAGCCGGAGAGCCCGGATTCCACGCTCGCGCCGTCGCGGGACAGGACGACCCGGGCGAAGGGCTGGCCGTTGCCGTCGAGGGTGAAGGTGTGGGCATGGGCCGCGCCGTCGACCGCGAGGCGGTTCCAGCGGGTCTCGTGGCCGGTGACGGTGGCGGTCTCCATCTGCGCGTAGCTGTCCAGCAGGCGTTGCGCCACCGCGCGGCAGAACGCCTCCGCCGGCAGGGTCGGGCTCTCGCGGGCGACGATATAGACGACGTTCTTGATCGTGTCGGTCGAGACGGTGGGGCTGTTGTCGGCGTCGGTGAAGGTGCGGTCGAAGGCGCCGGTCAGCATCGCCTTCACGCTCAGCTCCCGGACCTCGTGCCGGTCGCCGTCGCGATGGACGCGCATCACCCGCACCCGGCCCTTGCCGTAGGTCTTGTGCAGCAGGGTCATCGGTACCTCGTACGATCAGAGAACTCAGACGTGCTCGGCCGCAGCGGCCGCGGCCGACGCATCCCGGCCCGCCTGCTCGGTGCTGCCGACGCCGTTGAAGAAGGCGTTGAGCACCACCGCGGCGATCGAAGCGAGGAGGATGCCCGATTCGAGCAGCGGATGCAGCGCGTGCGGCAGGTTGCGGAAGAAGGTCGGGGCGACGAGCGGGATCATGCCGAAGCCGACCGCGATCGCCACCACGAACTGGTTCTTCGGCTGGCCGCGGAAATCGACCGCCGTGAGGATGCGGGCGCCGGTCGCCGCCACCATGCCGAACATGACGAGGCCCGCGCCGCCCAGCACCACCTGCGGCACCGCCTCGACCAGGGCCGCCATCTTCGGCAGGAGGCCGAGCGCCAGCATGATGACGCCGCCCGCGACCGTGACGAAGCGCGAGCGCACCCCTGTCACCCCGACGAGACCGACATTCTGCGAGAACGAGGTGTAGGGAAAGGTGTTGAAGACACCCCCCAGCAGCGTGCCGAGGCCGTCGGCGCGCAGGCCCCGGGCGAGGTCCTTCTGGCCGACCGGCCGTCCGGTGATCTCGCCGAGCGCCAGGAACATGCCGGTCGATTCGATCATCACCACGATCATCACCACGCACATCGTGGCGATCGGCACCAGGTGGAATTGCGGCCAGCCGAAATGGAACGGCAGCACCGGGGCGAACCAGGGCGCCGCCGCGACCTTGTCGAGATGCATCAGGCCGAGCATCGCCGCCAGGACGGAGCCGGCGATGATGCCGACGAGCACCGCGACGTTGGCGAGGAAGCCCCGCCCCCAGCGGATCAGCGCCAGGATGAGGAGCAGCACCAGGAAGGCGATGCCGAGACCGCCGGCCTGGGCGTAGTTCGGGTTCGGGAAGGCGGCGGGCACGCCGTCGACCATCCTCGTCAGCGTCGGCTGGCCGCCGCCGGCCCAGTTGATGCCGACCCGCATCAGCGAGATGCCGATGACCAGGATGATCGTGCCGGTGACCACCGGCGGGAACAGCGGCAGCAGGCGGCTGACATAGGGCGCGACCAGGAGGCCGAACACGCCCGCCGCGATCACCGAGCCGTAGATGCCGAGCAACCCGACATCCGGCGTCGCGGCCATCGACAGCATCGGGCCGACCGACGCGAAGGTCACGCCCATCATCACCGGCAGGCGGATGCCGACGCCCGGGAATCCCGCCGACTGGATCAGGGTCGCGAGACCGCAGGCGAACAGGTCGGCGCTGATCAGGAAGGCGACCTCTTCGGGGCGAAGACCCAGCGCCCGGCCGATGATCAGCGGCACCGCCACCGCGCCGGCGTACATGACCAGTACGTGCTGCACGGCGAGCGGTATCAGGCGGGCCGGCGGCAGCATCTCCTCGACGGCGTCGGCGGGCTCGACTGGCATGGGGGCGTCTCTTCTTTCGGTATCCGAGGGTCAAGGCGGAGGAGCCGACTGCGACGCCCCTGCGTCGGACCGGCGCCTCATCATCGCGCATCCTGGCCGTGCCGCAAGCGCCGTGCCAGCGCCTGCCGGGTTGCGGTGCCGGCCGCCTGGGTATTTGTTCACCATTCCGGGCCGAATGTGCCCGCGCGGCCGGCAGCCCGCGACCCGTCAGGGGTGGGGCGCGGCCGCGTTCCGTCGTGACGTGCGAGCAAAAGGCAGCCATGCGAACCATCGTGTATGCGGACGGCGGCTGCGATCCCAATCCCGGCCCGGGCGGCTGGGGCGTGGTGATTCAGGCGCCGGAGGGGCCGGTCGAGCTGTGCGGCGGCGAGACGCAGAGCACCAACAACCGCATGGAGCTGACCGCGGCGATCCGGGCGCTGGAGCATTTCCCCGAGGGCGCCGCGATCGAGATGCGGTGCGACAGCCAGTACGTGGTGAAGTCGGTCACCGAGTGGATCCGCGGCTGGAAGCTCAAGGGCTGGCGCACCACCACCGGCCCGGTGAAGAACGTCGAGCTGATGCAGCGCCTCGACGAGCTGGCGGCGCGGCGCGACGTGCGCTGGGTCTGGGTGAAGGGCCATGCCGGCGAGGCCGGCAACGAGCGCGCCGACCGGCTGGCGGCGCAAGGCCGGCGCCAGGCCCTCGGGCTGCCGCCGCGGCCGGACATCGCCCCGGCCCGGACGTCGGCCGTACCCGCCGCTGCGGCGCCGACCGCGGAGCCGGCACCCCGCGGCACCGCGATCCCGGTCGAGGGCGGATTGGGCCTGCGGCTCGCCCGCGCGGCCAAGCAAGCCGGCACCACGCCGCAGGCCTATGCCGACGAGGTCCTGCGCCTCGCCCTCGATCTCGGGCCCGAGGGGCTGGCGCTCCTGCGCGAGGCCAAGGCCCGGAAGGCGCCGGCGGCGTGAGGTGGCGCAACGAGGTCGAGGTGAACTGACGGTTCCACCGCGCCACGTCATCCCGTGGCCCGGCGCAGCCGGGACCCCGGGATCCGCAGCCGCCGAGGTTTCAGGACAAGGCGGATCGGATTCCGCTTTGTCCGGCCCCGTCGGCGGTCAGGGATCCCGGGTTCCGCTGCGCGGCCGCGGGACGACGCGGAGGGTGGCGGAACCACCGCGGAAAGACCGGGGCAGCCCGCCCCTCACGCGCTCTTCGGGAACGGCACCACCTTGCCCGACCCGGCCGCCTCGTGCGCCGCGCCCCGCATCACCGCCTCGATCATCCGGGCGAGCGTCGCCTGGTCGTAGGGCTTGGCCAGGCGCGGCAGCTCGATCGCATCGTCGGGGGACAGGTCGGCATAGCCGGTGGCGAGGATCACCTTGAGGCCGGGCCGCTCGGCCGTGACGCGGGCGGCGAGCTGGAGGCCGGTCATGCCCGGCATGGCGTGGTCGGTGAGCACCAGGTCGAGGGTGCGGGCGCGGCGCATCAGGTCCAGCGCCTCCGGGCCGGAGCGGGCCTCGATCACCCGGTGGCCGAGATCCTCGAGCATCGCGGCGCTGTTCTCGAGCACCAGGGGGTCGTCGTCGACGACGAGGACGACGCGGGAGACCGAGACCGGTATGGCCGCGCCCGGGGACGCGAGGCCCCGCCAGGCCGGTGCGTCCGCGACGAGGCCGGCCGCCGCCGCGACCGGGAGCCAGATCTCGGCGGTCGTGCCGCTTCCGGGGCGGCTGCGCAGGACGAGCCGGCCCTGCGACTGCGCCGCCAGGCCGTGCACCATCGAGAGGCCGAGGCCCGTGCCCTTGCCGACGCCCTTGGTGGTGAAGAACGGCTCCTGCGCCCGGGCGAGCGTCGCCTCGTCCATGCCGGTGCCGGTATCGGTGACCGACAGGCAGAGCATGGCGGTCCCGCCCTCCCCCTCTCGGTCGCCCTGCTGCTCCAGCCGCCCCGCGACCACGATGGTGCCGCCCTCCGGCATCGCGTCGCGGGCATTGACCACGAGGTTGAGCAGCGCGAGCTCGAGCTGGTGGGCATCGACCAGGGCCCGCGGCAGGCTCGGCGAAAACCGCGTCTCGATGCGCATGCCCGGCCCGGTCGAGCGCTGCAGCAGGTCGGCCATGTCGCGGACCAGGCGGGCGAGGTCGATCGCCTCCGGGCGAAGCTCTTGGCGCCGGGCGAAGGCGAGCATGCGCTGGGTCAGCGCCGCACCGCGCTCGGCGCCCTGGACGGCGTTGTCGAGCAGGCGCAGCAGGCGAGGATCGTCGGGCAGGCGCTTGCGCATCAGTTCCAGGCTGCCCAGCACCGCCATCAGCAGGTTGTTGAAGTCGTGGGCGACGCCGCCGGTGAGCTGGCCCAGAGCCTCCATCTTGCGGGCCTGGGCGAGGGCAGCCTGCGCCTGCTCCAGGGCCTCTTGCGCCGCCTTGCGCTCGGTGATGTCGCGGGTGACCTTTGCGAAGCCGACGAGGCGGCCGTCCTCGCCGACGATCGGATCGATGACGACGCTGGCCCAGAACCGCGTGCCGTCCCGGCGCACCCGCCAGCCCTCGGCCTCGAACTTGCCGCTCCCGATCGCGGTGGCGAGGGCCCGGCCGGGCACGCCCGCCTCCCGGTCCTCCGCGGTGTAGAAGCACGAGAAGTGGGTGCCGACGATCTCCTCAGCCTCATAGCCCTTGATGCGGCGGGCGCCGGCATTCCAGTTCGCCACCACCCCGTCGCGGTCGAGCATGAAGATCGCGTAGTCGGTCACGCTTTCCAGGAGCAGGCGGTAGCGCTCCTCGCTGGCGCGCAGGGCCGCGGCCTCGCGGGCGGCCTGCTCGGAGAAGCGGCGGTCGATCGTGGCGGCGAGCAGCGCCAGCGCCAGGACCAGGAAGGTCACCGCGGTGACGCCCGCGGCGAGGCGGATCTGGTCGAAGCCCCCGTCCAGGCCGACCTGCGGGGCGTCGTCGCCGTGGGCGAAATGCACGCCCCGCATCGCGGCGTAGTGCATGCCCGCGATGGCGAGCCCCATCGCGCCCGCGCCGACGACGCGGGCACCGGCACCGCTCTCCCGCCGCGCGAGCCCGATCGCCACGGTGGCGGCCCCGACCGCGATCAGCACCGAGGCGGCGACCCAGGCCGGGTCGTAATCCGGCGGCGCCGGCAGGCGCATCGCCGCCATGCCGGTATAGTGCATGCCCACGATGCCGAGGCCGGTCACGCACCCCGCCAGGGCGACCGCCCGCATCCCGCCGCCCGGCCTCTGGGCGATGGCGAGGCCGACGGTCGTCACCGCGACGGGGAGCCCCAGGGAGAGGAGCGTCAGGCCGAGATCGTAGGTGATCGCGGCGCCCGGCAGGCGGAGGGCCAGCATGCCGACGAAGTGCATCGACCAGACGCCGCCGCCGAGCACGACGGCCGCGGTCGCCAGCCAGGCCTGCCGGACCCAGCCGATCGCGGCCTGCATCCGGCCGGCAAGGTCGAGCGCGACGTAGGAGGCCAGCATCGCGATCGCGATCGACAGCACGACGAGAGTCGGGTCGTGAACGCCGGCATGCTCCATCGGGCACCTCAAGGCTCGCGCGGGCGGTTGCCGCGCCCCGGCCCAGCCCGGGGTGCGACGAACCGTCTGTCTACCGCAGGCTGCCGCCCGGCGCGATGCACGAGACAGTCTCGTGCAATCGTACGTATGCAGTTTTAAGTTGTATCCTTACCAGGTCGTGGGTTTCGGATTGCGCTCGTCGAATCCCTTCTGGTGCCAGTAGGGGTAGATCGGCGTCTCCTGGCTCGCCGCGTCGAGGCGGGCGATCTGGGCCGGGTCGAGGGTCCAGCCGACGGCGCCGAGATTCTGCGTCAGCTGCTCCTCGTTGCGGGCACCGACGACGATGTTGGCCACCGTCGGGCGGCTGAGCAGCCAGTTGAGCGCCACCTGCGCCGGCTTGCGTCCGGTCTCGGCCGCGACCGCGTCGAGGACGTCGACGATCCGGAACAGCGCCTCGTCGGCGACCGGCGGCCCGCCCTCGGCGCCGCCGGCGGCGATCCGGCCGCTGGCATTGGCGCCGCGGCGGATCTTGCCGGTGAGGCGGCCCCAGCCGAGCGGGCTCCAGACCATCAGGGCGACGCCCTGGTCGAGGCCGAGCGGCATCAGCTCCCACTCGTAGTGCCGGCCGACCAGCGAGTAATAGCCCTGATAGGCGACGTAGCGCGCGAGCCCGTAGCGCTCGGAGGTGCCGAGCGCCTTCATCAGCTGCCAGCCGGAGAAGTTCGAGGCGCCGATATAGCCGATCTTGCCGGCCCGGACGAGATCGTCGAGGGCGCGCAGGGTCTCGTCGACGGGGGTGAGCGCGTCGAAGCCGTGCATGAAGTAGACGTCGATATGGTCGGTGCCGAGGCGCTTCAGGCTGGCCTCGCAGGCGCGCACCAGGTGGTAGCGCGACGAGCCCTTCTCGTTCGGGCCCTCGCCCGTCGGGAAGGTCGCCTTGGTGGAGATCAGCGCCCGGTCGCGCTTGCCCTTGAGCGCCTGGCCGAGGATCTCCTCGGACGCGCCCTGCGAGTAGACGTCGGCGGTGTCGAAGAAATTGACGCCGGCATCGAGGCACAGGTCGACCATCCGGCTCGCCTCGGCGACGTCGGTCTGGCCCCAGCGCTGGAAGAACTCGTTGCTGCCGCCGAACGTGCCGGTGCCGAGGCTCAGGACCGGGACCTTGAGGCCGGAACGGCCGAACTGCCGGTATTCCATGGGAGAACCCTCATCCGTTCGCCGGGCCGCGCGGCGGCCCGGATTGCCGCGGGATGAGGGGTGTCTTAGGCGCCGACCAGGCGACGACAACCCGGGCGGGCGCCGGCCGGGGGCGCGCCGGGGACGGGGCCCGTCCCGCCACCCGCCGGGCCGGCCTGCGATCGCCCGGCCTACTGCGTCGCCGCCACCACGATCCGGCTGCGGCTTATGAAGGCGCGCGGGTCGGCGCCGACATGGCTGTAGAGGTCGCGGGTCACCGTCACGCTCTTCGGCCCCAGGGCCTTGCGGCATTCCTCCTTGACGAAGGTCTCGCCGAGCGGGGTCTCGTCGCCGGCGGGCTTGCCCTCGGCGCAGGTCCAGCCGTCCTCGCCCCAATGGCCGCGGGCCTGGAGCCCGAGCAGGTGGCCCTTCTTGCGCAGGTAGAGCGGCACCGCGTCGTCGGTCTCGATGACCAGCCCGTCGACCCGGGCGTCGTCGCCGACGAGCAGCGTCAGGCGGGCCGGATGGCCGCCGACCCTCGTGCCGTTGCGGGTGGTGCCCTCGGCGTAGGAGAAGCCGATGGCGCGCAGCCCTTTGGTATCCGCCGGGCAGCCGCGCCAGTCGCCCCATCCGGACAGCGTGCGGGCCGGCGCGCCCTCGCGGCAGGCGAGGTCGGCATAGCCCTTGGGCGAGATCTCCGAGACCGGCATCCCGACCCGGATGTCGCGCAGGTCGGGCGCATCCGGGCCGGCGGCGAGCACCGGGCCGGCGCAGATGAGCGCGAGGAGAGCCGCGAGTTCAGTGCAAGGCCGACGGAGCATCGGAGCCCTCCTTCTTGCGGTAGATGTCGCAGGCCCGGGAGGTGGCGCCGAAGAAGGCGGTGCATTCCTCCAGGGTCGGCTCGCCCTTGCCCTTGAGCTGGGTGACGACGTAGGTCGCCACCGCGTCGATCTCCGGGGCGCGCAGGAACACCGCCGTCTCCGGCGGCATGTTCGTGCCCATATCGGCCTTCAGCGAATCGAAGCACTTCACCGTGTCGTAGGCGCCGCGCAGGTGGTAGGGCATGCCGGTGCCGGGTCGGCCGCAGCGCACCACCTCGGCGACCTGATCCTTGTCGAGCTGCGTCTTGCGCAGCGACAGGGCCTCGCCGCCATAGCCGCCCCCGCCGCCGCCATGCCACTTGTGGCAGCCCGAGCAGGCCTTCTTGAACACCGCGAGGTCGCCCTCGCCCGCGCTGGTCCGGGCCGATTGCGCCCAGGCCGGGGCGGCGAGCGCCCAGCCGACGAGCAGCACCGGCAACACCATTGTCCGCATCCGCATGAACCTCGTGCCCATGAACTCTTGAGGCGGCGGGGCGCTCGACCGCGCCCCGCCTCCCGAAGGGATTCCGCTCAGAGGGCGAAGACGTAGAGCATCGATCCGGTCTGGATGTTCTTCAGCTCCGGGGTCGAATCGATGAACCACTTGTCCCAGGCACCGCCGAGGCCGACCAGGATCGCCATGTACTGCTTGCCGTCGACCGTGAAGGTCATCGGCGGCGCGTTGACGCCGCCGCCGGTGCGGAACTCCCACAGCTTCTCGAGGCTCTTGGCATCCATCGCCATCACCCCGCCCGAGGGCTCGCCGGTGAAGACGAGGTCGGGCGTCGCCAGCATGCCGCCCAGCAGCGGGAACTGGGTCTCGTGCTTGCCGGCGACCTTGCCGGTCTTCACGTCGATCGCCGTCACGCTGCCGGTGATCCGGAACGGCTGGCTCGGCCCGCCGCCGGTGAAGAACTCCCGCGGCTTGAGGTTGGCCTGCGTCATCGCCTCGTGGGTGACGCGGTTGCAGCTCTCGATGACCGGGATGTACCAGTATTGCAGGTTCGGGTTGTAGGCGGTCGGCGGCCAGTTCTTGCCGCCCATGTTGCCGGGGCAGAAATCGGCGTTCTTGTTCTCGGCCGAAGGCGTCGCCGCCGGGTTGTAGCGCTGCACGTCCTTGTTCGGATCGTACTCGAACGGCTTGCCGGTATCGGGGTTGATGCCCTTGGTCCAGGTCACCTTCTTGACGAACGGCGTCGCCCACAGGAACTGGCCGTTTGTGCGGTCGACCGCGTAGGCGTGGCCGTTGCGGTCGGCCTCGATGGCGAGCTTGCGCCCGCCGACATCGACGAGCAGGTTCTCCGACACGCTGTCATAATCGTAGGGGTCGTTCGGCGTGTGCTGGAAGTGCCACTTGATCTTGCCGGTCGTGGCGTCGAGGGCGAGCGTCGAGTCGGTGTAGAGGTTGTCGCCGGGGCGGTAGGCGTTGTCCCAGTCCGGGCCCGGATTGCCGGTGCCCCACACGATGGTGTCGGTGTCCGGGTCGTAGGTGCCGGTGACCCAGGTCGAGCCGCCGCCGCTGACCGCCGCGTTGTTCGGGCCCTTCCAGGTCTCGTAGCCCGGCTCGCCCTTGCCCGGGATGGTGTAGGTGCGCCAGACCTCCTTGCCGGTCTTGATGTCGGTGGCGGCGATCCAGCCGCGGATGCCGTACTCGGCGCCGCCGACGCCGGAGATCGCCAGGCCCTTCACGATGAGCGGCGCGCCGGTGATCGTCTCGCCCTTGTCCGGATCGGCGACCTGATGCTGCCACGCGACCTGGCCGGTCTCCTTGTTGGTGGCGATCAGGCGCCCGTCGAGGGTGTGGCTGATCACGAGATCGGCCCAGAGGGCGACGCCGCGGTTGTTGACGCCGCAGCAGGCGACCGCGCCGGCCCATTCGCGATCGGTCTTCGGATCCATCTTCCAGACGAGCTTGCCCTCGCCGCCGCGGGTGTCGATCTTGTAGACCGAGCCCCAGCCGTCGGTGACGTACATCATGCCGTTCTCGACGATCGGCGTCGCCTCGAGCCCGCCATGGCTCCAGATGCCGCCGCCCTCGATGCCGCCGAGATGCATCGTCCAGGCGACCTTGAGATTCTTGACGTTGCCCTTGTTGATCTGGTTCAGCGTCGAGTAGCGGTGACCGGCGAAGTTCTTGTGGTGATGAAGCCAGTTGCCCTCTTCCTTGTCGGCGTTGAGCAGGCGCTCCTGCGTGACGCCGCCCTCGGCGGCGAGCGCTGGAGCGGCGGACGGAGCACCGGCCGTCAAGGCGGCGAGCGAGGTGGCGGCGAGGATGCGCCGCAGGTTGCGGGTCTTCGTCATGGTCGTCTCCTCCGGGCGGCCCCGTTCGGTTTGTCGTCGCCTCAGCGCGGGCCGCCATGCTGCCGGGCGTTTTAGGTATAATTTCCTATCTCGAGGCACGGACCTCCACCGGCACCTCGACGGCGCCGGCCTTGCGGAAGCTCGCCTGGCAGGTGAAGCGCTCGCCCGCGACCAGGGGCTGGCGGGTCTGGAGCAGCATCACGTGCATGCCCTCCGGGGTCAGCGCGGTCTCGCCCGCGGCCTTGACGGCGATGGTCTGGATCGGGCGCTTGGAGGGCGGGCCCTCGCCGCCCTTGTCGACCGTGACCCGCTCGCTGAAATTCGCGAACGGACACCGGAAGCGCACGAGGGAATCGGCCTCGGTGGCGCGGTTCGTCACTGTCAGGTGCAGCGGAATGTCGGAGCCGACCGTCTCGGTCGGGGCGACGAAGGCATGCACCACGTCGATGTCGCCGGCGAATGCCGGGACACGGCCCAGACACAAGGCAACGGCCACGCCTGCGGCGACCTTCCAGAAATAAAGGGGACGCGTCATCAACGGCATGGCGTGGCCGTGACGGCATCGACGAGCGGCATGGATGCTGGCATCCATTATCCTCCCTATTTGGCTCAGCTTCGCCTGTTGGCGGCGAATTGCACGCGAGGGTAGCCGGCGCCGGCATTCCGTCAAGAACGAAGAATAAGGGGCTTCTAAAAAATTGCCCGCGACCGATGCGCCCAGCCCCAGCCTGCCCGCCCCTCCCGCTCGGCCAGGAGCTGCGCTAGCGTGGCGGATCGCGGGGCGTGAGACGGGAGGACGCGATGGCCGACGACGATCCGGGGGCGGGACCGCAGAGCGGCCGCTTCGACATCGGGGCGATCGCCGCCGCCCTGCCCGCCCACGCGACCACGATGCTGGTCGACACCTACCTGACCGACCGGCCGGCGGCGAGCGCCCGGGTGTTCCGGGTCTACCGGCCGACGCCGGCCCATTACCACGCGGGCTGCGACGAGTACCTCTGCGTGCTCTCCGGCCGCGGCACGTTCTGGATCGGCGACGCTTCCGACGAGGCGACGTTCGGCCCGGGCCAGCTGCTGTTCTTCGAGCGCGGCATCGTCCACGCGCTGCCGACGCTCACCGAGGAGCCGGTGGTGTTCCTCTCCGTCGACACGCCGCGCCGCGCGCCGACCGACGTGATCTTCGTCGATCCGGCCACCGGCTCGGCCGAGAGCTTCATGGCACGCAACGCGAAACCCGACCGGGCCTGACGCCGGACCCGGCTTGACCTGCCGGCCCCCGGCCGCGATGCACGGGGCATAACAACGGGAGGACACGGCATGTCGGCTGAGCGGAAGGTGGCCCTGGTCACCGGCGCGGCGCGGGGGATCGGGCTCGCCGCGGCAACCCTGTTCCTGGAGGAGGGCTGGCGCGTCGCCCTCCTCGACATCGACGGCGAGGCGCAAAGCCGCGCGGTGGCGGAACTCGGCCAGGCCGACGACACCATGGCGCTCACCGCCGACGTCGCCGACCCCAAGGCAGTGGCGGCGGCAATCGCCGCCGCGGACGCCCGGTTCGGCCGCCTCGACGCGCTGGTCAACAATGCCGGCACCGCGGTGTTCAAGCCGCTCCTCGACACGACCCACGCCGAATGGGCCCGGGTGCTCGCCGTCAACCTGACCGGCCCGTTCCTGTGCGTACAGGCGGCGGCGCCCGTGATGGCGCGGGGCGGCGGTGGCGCGGTCGTCAACATCACGTCGATCTCGGGGCAACGCGCCTCGACCCTCCGGGTCGCCTACGGCACCAGCAAGGCGGCGCTCAAGCACCTGACCAAGCAGCAAGCGGTCGAGCTCGCGCATCTCGGGATCCGGGTGAATGCCGTCGCGCCGGGTCCGGTGGACACCGCGATGGCCAAGAAGGTCCACAGCCCGGCGATCCGGGCCGATTACCACGATGCGGTGCCGCTCAACCGCTACGGCCTCGAGCGCGAGATTGCCGACGCCATCGTTTACCTGTGCGGCCCGAGGGCGAGCTACGTCACCGGCCAGACCCTGGCGGTCGATGGCGGCTTCGACGCCGCCGGCATCGGCCTGCCGACCCTGCGGCGGGATCTGGCCGCGGGCTGAGCGCCCCTCGTGTTGTAATAACGTTACGCTTGGCGCCTCTCGTACGGGACGCGCCCAGTCCCCCCTTGCCATCCCGCTCACGGCGGCGTGAATGCAATGTTATACCATTTGCAGGGATGGCCATGGGCAAGATCGCCTTGGGGAAGATCGGATCGTCTGGAACGTGCCCGGTGCTGCTGGCCGCCGCCTTCGCCCTCGCGGGCCCGGCGGCGAGGGCCGAGGACATCGCCCTCGACACGATCGACGTGTCGTCGCCGAGCCCGATCGCCGCGCCGGTCACCGGCGGGGCGGGCGGGGGCACGCGGCCGTCGGGCACCTTCCCGGTCGGCGTGCTGCCGGTCGTCACCACCACCTTCTCGCCGGTCACGGTGGTGACGCAAGGCGACATCGTCCGCGAGCAGCCCCGGACGCTCGGCGACGCGCTGTTCGACCGGCCCGGCCTCTCCGCCACGACCTACGCGCCGGGGGCGGCGAGCCGGCCGATCATCCGCGGCCTCGATACCAGCCGGGTGCGGATCCAGGAGAACGGCATCGGCGTCCACGACGTCTCGGATCTCGGCGAGGACCACGCCGTGCCGATCAACCCGCTGGTCGCCAACCGCATCGAGGTGATCCGCGGCCCCGCCTCCCTGCGCTACGGCAGCCAGGCGATCGGCGGCGTGGTCTCGGCCGAGAACAACCGGATCCCGACCTTCATCCCGCCGACCGGCCTCGCCGGCCAGGTCACCACCGGCTATTCCTCGGTCGATAACGGCCGCAACGCCGCCGCGACGGTCGATGCCGGCGGTCAGTCGGTCGCCTTCCACGCCGACGCGTTCCGCACCGCCGCCGACAGCTATGCGACGCCGCTCGGCATCCAGCGCAACTCCGCCAACGAATCCCAGGGCGGCGCGGTCGGGATGTCATACCTGTTCGACCGCGGCTTCGTCGGCCTGTCGTTCAGCCATTACGACGCCCTCTACCAGATCCCTGGCGGCGAGGCCGCCGAGAGCCGCACCCGCCTCGATCCGACCCAGGACAAGCTCCAGGCCAAGGGCGAGTACCGCCCGCTCGAAGGCCCGATCGAGGTGATCCGGTTCTGGGCCGGCGGCTCGACCTACCGCCACAACGAGATCGGCATCGGCGGCGACGGGATCGACGGCATCCAGGCGACCTTCAAGAGCCGCGAGGCGGAGGGGCGGCTCGAGATCCAGCACGTGCCGGTGCTGACCAGCCTCGGCACGCTGACCGGCGCCCTCGGCCTCCAGGCCGACCGGCGGCTGATCGGCACCTCGGGCGAGGCCGGCGGCCTCCTGGCCCCGACCGATTCGCGCAGCAACGCCGTCTACCTGTTCGAGGAACTGGCGCTGGAGCGGGGCCTGCGCCTGCAGGCCGCCGGCCGGATCGAAGGCGCGCGCTCGACCGGCACCGCGACCCTGTTCCCGGGCGACTACGTCCCGGTCGACGGCGAGGATCCGCTCTCCTACGGCCGCCGCCGCCGCTTCGCCCCGAAGAGCGTGAGCTTCGGCGCGCTCCAGGACCTGCCGGAGGGCTTCGTCGCCAGCCTCACCGGCCAGTATGTCGAGCGGGCGCCCTCCGCCTTCGAGCTGTATTCCCGCGGGCCGCACGATGCGACCGAGACCTTCGAGATCGGCGACCCGAACCTGAAGAAGGAGCGCGCCCGCACCATCGAGGCCAGCATCCGCCGCGCCGTCGGCCCGTTCCGCCTCGACGCCACCGGCTACTACACCCGCTATACCGGCTTCATCTACAAGCGCCTGACGGGCCTGCGCTGCGGCGACGATTTCGGCAGCTGCGGCAGCGACGACGAGCTCGCCCAGGTCGTCTACTCGCAGCAGAACGCGACCTTCGCCGGCGCCGAGATCGGCTCGCAGCTCGATCTTCTCCCGATCGGCAACGGCTTTGCCGGCATCGAGGCGCAGTACGACTTCGTGCGCGCCACCTTCGACGACGGCACCTACGTGCCGCGCATCCCGCCGCACCGGGTCGGCGGCGGCGTGTTCGTCCGGGCCGACGGCTGGTACGCGCGGGTGAACCTGCTCCACGCCTTCGCCCATACCGAGACCGCGCCGTACGAGACGCGCACGCCGGGCTACGACAACCTGCGGGCCGAGGTCAGCTACACCAAGGCGTTCGATCCGGCGGTGACCGGCTGGAGCGAGGTGACCCTCGGCCTCCAGGGGACGAACCTCCTCAACGACGTCATCCGCAACTCGGCCTCGTTCAAGAAGGACGAGATCGTGCTGCCGGGCCGGAACGTCAGGCTGTTCCTGACGGCGCGGTTCTGAAGGGTCTGGAATTGACCTGACCAACCGACGGGGTCGACATCGTCGACCTCATCCCGGGCTCCGCCATGCGGCCCAGGGATCACGATGTAATACCGCCGCGCCGTCGAACGGATCCGTTCGACGGCGCAAGGCAAGCCCGAACGGGCGTCGGCGCCGATGCGCCGGACGCCTTGGCATCGACGTGTCGATGCCAAGGCGCGAGGGTATAACACGACACCCGGAGGCGGCGCGGACGGCGAGCGTGCCGGTCAGCGCGACCCCTCCCTCACCTATTCGGCGGTATTAGACTCGGCGTCGCGCTGCCCCGCGCCCGGCCTCTGCCGGCGCATGGACCGCCCTCCCCCGCAGACGAGGGAGGTTCCTGCGTTCCAGCCGTTACTCCCGCACCGACGCAACCCACTGCGTCGTACCGTTGCCCCGGATAACGGGGGAGAGTGTCGGCACCGTCTGAAAAACCGATCGCGTTCCGCCGCTCAGGCCCCCGACACCAGGTGGGCGAGATCGAGCACCACCCGGCCCGAGACCAGGCCCCAGCCGCAGGCGAGGATGGTCGCCAGCATCACGAACGGAATCGGCCGTCCCTCGATCCGCCGCCCGCGCACGGTGTTGCGGAGAATGATGAACGGCGCCCCGAAGGCCAGGAGCGGCAGGGAGACCACCGCCAGCAGGCCGCCGCTCGACAACAGCCCGAAGCTCGCCCGCCGCGCCGTCGCCCATTCGAAGGCGCTCGCCAGGAGCCCGGCGAAGGCAAGGCCGAGGACCAGCGTCTGCAGATGCTCGAGGGCGGAGGGCGAGAGGTTCATGGAAGATGAAAACTCCGAGGGCGTCCGAGTCCCACCCTGCGCCAGGGGCGATTTTTGGTGATGGTTAATTTTTGGTTATCCACAGATCTCTGACCCGGGTCCCATTGCGGGATCGCCCCTGCGTGGAATCGGCTGGCGCCGGCGCGTTCCGACCCGGATCCCTCGCGAATTCGGCGCCTGTCGGTGATTCGGTAAGGAGCCGTTAACGATCGGAGCGGAACGTTCGGGGCGTGCCCGTTCGCGGGCATGGCATCGAACGTAAGCGGAGGCGGGCGCCATGGGGCCTGCACTGAGCGCCACCGCGGCGCGACTGGAACAGGATGGGGTGCGTTCGGCCCGGATCGGCCGGCCCTACGCCACGCTGCACGGCCGGCCGGACGGCGCCCCGCCCCTGCCGGTCTCCCAGCCGGCCGACCGGCGCCTGATGCTGGCGGCGGCGCTCGGGCTCGCCGGGTCGCTCGGCCTGACGGGGCTCGTCGCCGCGTGGCTCGCCCGCCCGCCGGCGCCGTCGGGACCGGTGGTGGTGAGCGCGCTGACGCCGCAGCCCCTGGTGCTGCCAGCAACCTGGATCGTGCGGCCCGGTACCGCCGCCGAAGCGTCGCCCGACCGGATCGATTCCAAGAACAGGATAGACTTGGCGATTCCCTGGACCGAGCTGACCGGCAGCGTCCTGCCCGGCCTGATGCGGGTGACCGCGACCCGCGCGCCCGAGACCGAGGCCCCGTTGAGCCCGGCGCGGCGCTATGCCCGCTTCCTCACCGCCGAGGCGCAGCCGATGCCCGAGGGGCTGATGCGCCGGCGCTTCCGGGCCGGCACGCCGTTCGAGGGCGAGGATCTCTACCTCGCGGAAGGCGAGGGCCGGCGCTTCGCGGCGCGGTGCGCCACCGGCCGGGTGCCGGAGCCGGACGCCGCCTGCCTGAGCGAGGTCCGGATCGGCACGCTCTCTTTGCGCCTGCGCTTCTCGGCCGAGCGGCTGCCGGCCTGGAATGCCGGCCTCGCCGGGCTGGAGCGGCTGTTCGCGCCCGATCCGTGACGGGACTATTCGTCGAGATCGGTGTCGAGGATCGCCATCGAGAAGTTGAACGAGCGGTCGCCGTCCTCATCGTCGACCGACAGCACGCCGACGAATTCCTCACCGATATAGACCTCGGCCGAGTCGGTCTTCTTCGGGCGGCCGACGAGCCGGATGTTGTGGTTCGCGAAAGTGCGGCGAAGGTAGCCTTCCACCTTCGTCATCTCGATCTTGTTCACGCTGGCCTCTTCACGCGCTTGGCGGGGCTCCCGCCACCGGAGCGATCCGGCGCGGGCGCATGCCGCCTTCAACGAGGACCCCGCACGCGGGCGCGGGATGCGACGACGCCCCCTCCCCGCCGGGCCGCGGGGGCTCTCCAGGGGGCGGCTTGAGGCCCCCGCCTTGCCACGGCGGCGCCGGCCCGGCAAGGCGGCTTGCGCCGCAAACGGGCCTCCGGGGGCGTTCTCAGATCCCGTCCATCAGGTGGATGAACTGGTCCATGGCGCGGGCCGGGTCGGAGCAGCCGGCCGAGCCGACCACCCGGGCCGGCACGCCGACCACCGTGGTGCAGGGCGGCACCGCCTGCAGCACCACCGAGCCGGCGGCGACCCGGGCCCGGGCCCCGACTTCGATGTTGCCGAGGATCTTGGCGCCGGCGCCGATCATCACGCCCTGGCGGATCTTCGGGTGGCGATCGCCGCCATGCTTGCCGGTGCCGCCGAGGGTGACGTCGTGCAGCATCGAGACCTCGTCCTCGATCACCGCCGTCGAGCCGACGACGAGGCCGGTGGCGTGGTCGAGGAAGATGCCGCGGCCGATCCGCGCCGCCGGGTGGATGTCGGTCTGGAACACCTCCGACGACCGGCTCTGCAGGTAGAGCGCGAGGTCGCGGCGGCCGCGGGTCCACAGCCAGTGGCCGAGGCGGTGCGCCTGGATGGCGTGGAAGCCCTTGAAGTACAGGACCGGCTCGATCGCCCGGCCGGCGGCCGGATCGCGGTCGATCACCGCGCCGATATCGGCCCGGAAGGCCTGGCCGATGCCGGGATCGTCGGCCACCGCCTCGCCGAAGCTCTGGGCGATGAGATCGGCGGTGAGCGCCGGGTGGCCGAGCCGCGAGGCGACCCGGTGGGCCACCGCCGATTCGAGGGTGGCGTGGTTGAGCACGCTGGCGAACAGGAACGAGGCCAGGCGCGGCTCATCGCGCATCACGGACTCGGCCTCCTGGCGCAGCCGCCGCCAGACCGGATCGACGGTGCCGGCGACCGGATCGGGGCCGGGGCTGATGGAAGCGGGACTGGACGACAACGGCCTTCTCCTCGGCGGCGGCGGCGGGCGAACGAACCTCCACCGGCCGCGCGGATTCGCGACGGAACTCTCTCCTCCATAGCGTGGAGAGGCGGGCCCGGTTCATCAAGCCCCCGGGGCGCGGGGCAGGGCTCAATCGCCGTCGGGACGGAACACGTATCCCATGCCGCGTACGGTCTTGATGAAGCGCGGGTTGCCGGGATCGGGCTCGACCTTCTTGCGGATGCGGTTGATCCGCACGTCGATCGCCCGGTCGAAGGCCTCGGGGTCGCGGGCATCGGCGAGGTCGAGCAGGCGCTCGCGGGTCAGGACGCGCTTGGGGTTGTCGAGGAAGGCCTTGAGCAGGGCGAATTCGGAGCGGGTCAGGATCTGCTCGGTGCCGGCCTCGTCGCGCAGCCGCAAGGTCTCGGTGTCGACGCGCATCCGGCCGAAGCGGAAGCCGCCCTCCGCCGGCGCCGGCTCGGGCGCCGGCCCGCGCGCCTGCGCCGCCCGGCGCAGGACCGAGCGGATGCGGGCGACGAGCTCGCGCAGCTCGCAGGGCTTCGGCAGGTAATCGTCGGCGCCGAGCTCGAGGCCGACCACCCGGTCGATCGGGCTCGCGGTGGCGGTCAGCATGATGATCGGCACGGCCGAGCGCCCCTTGAGGTCGCGCACGATCGACAGCCCGTCCTCCTCCGGCATGTTGAGGTCGAGGACGATCAGGTCGGGGACGATCTCGGCGAGCCGCCGGCGCAAGGAGCCGCCCCCGTCGCACAGGCTGACCTCGAACCCGTGCATCCGCAGGTAGTCGCCCACCATGGCGCGGGCATCGGCCTCATCGTCCACCACCACGACGTGCGGCGCCGGGGCCGTCATGATGCCGCCCACCGCGATCCGCGCCCCGCCCTCATCGCTGCACCCCCGTGCCGAAACGGCCCCGACGTCTCGCGGCCCATGCGAGACAATGCCGCGCCGAACGCTTTCCGTCCACGTGTCGTCGCAAGCAACGTCGCGGAGCCGGGGCACGACGCGACGATGATCCCCAATTGCAGGGCGGATCCCCCGGCCTCAGGCGAGCGTATGCGCGAGCCGCTCGGCGATCCGGACGCGTGAATCGGCCGAGAGCGCGCCGGGCGCCTCGGCCTCGATCAGGGCGGCGATCTGGGCGATGCTCGGGCCGCGCGAGCGCGAATCCTGCAGCAACGCATTCAAGGCGTCGAGGTCCTGACGCCAGGAGGGCGCGTCCTGCGTCAGGGGAGCGGCGCCGGCGCCGACATGTCCCGGGACCACGTGAAGCATGACGTGCCTCCGTTCTCTTCAAGCGTGGCGCTTGTAGGCGGCTTCTGTTGCACGAACATTGCGCCACGATCATCCCCGTCGCCGATGTGCTCCCGCGCACAAGTCGCGACCGTCAGGTGTTCGACGCGGCCGCGATCGTCCGGGCTTGGCCGCAAGATGCCGTCGCCTCGCCGATCGGTCGCGACCGGGAGGATCAAAGGAAGCGGTGGCCTTCGTCTGGCGCGACCTTGTCCCGGCTGGGCTGGCCGGCCAGGATGGCGGAACGACGCCCGGCGGGTTCTTCCGCGCAGGCCTCGCCGGCAAGGCCTCACGGACGGTCGATGAGCGACGACGACATCCTCTTCCTGCCGGACGACGAGCCCGGCGCGGGCCTACCCGCCGCCGCCTGGCCGGTCATGGTGGTCGACGACGATCCCGCGGTGCACGAGGGCACCCGCTTCGCCCTGTCCGGCTACAGCCTCGACGGGGCCGGGCTCGAGCTGGTGTCGGCCTATTCGGCGGCGGAGGCCCGGACCCTGCTCTCGGCCCGGCGCGGCCTGGCGGTGATCCTGCTCGACGTGGTGATGGAGACCGACGATGCGGGGCTGCGGCTCGTCGACTTCGTGCGGCGCGAGCTGAAGGACGACACCGTCCGCATCATCCTGCGCACCGGCCAGCCCGGCCAGGCGCCGGAGCGGCGCGTCATCGTCGATTACGACATCAACGACTACAAGGCGAAGACCGAGCTCACCGCCGACAAGCTGTTCACCAGCCTGACCGCGGCCCTGCGCGCCTACCAGCAGCTCAAGCGTCTGGAGGAGACGCGGCGCGGGCTCGAGATCATCATCGACGCCGCCCCGATGCTGCTCGACTACAAGTCGATGCAGCGGCTGGCGGAAGGCGTGCTGACCCAGGTCGGCTCGCTGCTCAACGTCGCCTGCGAGGGCATCCTGGTCTTGCGCGACCATGCCGGCCCGCAGGATGCGGTCAGCGTGCTCGCCGGCTCGGGCTGCTACCAGCACCTCGCCGGCAGCGACAGGCAGCAGCCCCTCGACGACGACGTGCGGGACATCGTCGCCCGCGCCTTCACCGAGCGGCGCCACACCTTCGGCGAGCAATGGTCGACGCTCTACGTCCACACCGCCAGCGGCAGCGAGATCGTCGCCCTCCTGAAGGCCGACCGTTCGCTGTCCGAGACCGATCGCGGGCTGATCGCCCTGTTCACCTCGCGCCTGTCGGTCGCCTTCGACAACGTGATCCTCTATGAGCAGTTGCAGCGGGCCAATATCGGCCTGGAGCAGCGGGTGGTGGAGCGCACCGGCGAGCTGATGCGGGCGAACCGGCGCCTCGCGATGCAGCGCTCCGACCTGCGCCGCGCCAACCAGCTCAAGACCGAGATCCTCGGCACGGTCGCGCACGACCTCAAGAACCCGCTCTCCGTCATCCTCGGCCGGGCCGAGATGCTCGGCGACATGATCGAGGCGCGGCCGCAGCCCGCAGAGGCGATGCACGCCCAGATCGGCCATATCCGCGAGACCGCCCGCCGGCTCACCGGCATGATCGAGACGCTGATCGCCGACGCGATGAACGACGCCCTCGACATCGTGCTCCGGCGCGAGCCGGTCGACGTCGCCGCGCTCGCCCGGGAGGTGTCGCAGGCCAATGCGCCGCTCGCCGAGACCAAGGGCCAGACCCTGCGCTCGGAGATCCCCGTCAGCCTGACCCTGCATGGCGACGCCGAGCGCCTGCGCGAGGCGATGGACAACCTGATCTCGAACGCCATCAAGTACTCGCCGGCCGACGCCGAGATCGTCGTCACGGTGGTGCAGGACGGGTCCGAGACGATCTACGCCGTGCGCGACCACGGGCCCGGCCTGTCGCCGGAGGATATCGGCCGCCTGTTCGGCCGCTTCCAGCGCCTCTCGGCCAAGCCCACCGCCGGCGAGGGCTCAACGGGGCTGGGGCTCTCGATCGTCAAGCGCATCGCCGAGCTGCATGGCGGCCGGGCGACCGCCGAGAGTCCCGAGGGCGAGGCGGGATCGATCTTCTCGATCCGCTTGCCGAATGGGCCTGGTGCCGCGTCCGCCTGATCGGTTCCGAGCCGATGAAGCGCGGGATCGCCTCTCTTGCCTGGGCGAGGGGTAGGGGCGATCGAAGATCGCGCAGGGTGGCGCATCTGCCGGTGTGCCGGCAGCTCAACGTCCAATCCTGAAGCGCGCCGCCTCAGCCCGCGTCGCTCGCCCCCAGCCCCTGCTCGTGCGGGTCCGTCACCGCGTTCGGGATCGGGCTGCGGGCCTTCGGGGTGATCTTCAGGGCGGTCAGGGCCAGCGGATCGAGACCGTGCTCCCCGTCGGAGCAGTGGGTGACGAGCTGGTCGCGCATCCGCGGGGTCCAGAACGACGTGATGTGCTTGTGGATGCCCGCCACCGCTTCGTCCTCCGGGTAGGAGCGAAAGAACGTGGCGATCTGGTTCGCCATGCGGACGAGCTTCTCGTGGGGATGGGCGGCGCTCATTGCAGAGAACTCATGGCGAAAAACTCACGGAACGGTCAGGCGCTCGGGCGCGGTGAACAGGGTCACGGTGTCGTGGCGGGCGATCGCCGCGAGCGTCAGGCCGTGGAGCGCCGCGCGCTCGACGGCGAGCGAGGTCGGGGCCGAGATCGCCACCAGTACCGCCGCCCCGAAGCTCGCGGCCTTCTCCACCATCTCGAACGAGCAGCGGCTGGTGATGACGAGGAAGCCGTCCTCGGGGCGGGTGCCGGCGCGCAGGAGCGCACCGATCAGCTTGTCGAGGGCGTTGTGGCGCCCGACATCCTCGCGCACGGCCAGGACCTGGCCGTCCCGATCGGCCCAGGCCGCGGCATGCACCGCCCGGGTCTCGCGGCCGAGCACCTGAAGGTCGTCAAGGGCCTGCAACGCCCGCTCGACCGCCGCGAGGGACACCGTGACGCCGGTGGCGGCCCGCCGCTCGGCCTTCGGGATGTCCTTGAGGTCGTCGATGCCGCAGACGCCGCAGCCGGTGCGGCCCGACAAAGCCCGCTTGCGGGCGAGGTGCTCGCGCAGGCGCCCCGGGGCGAGATCGACGACGAGGCGCAGGCCGCCCTCCCCGGTCTCGACGCGGGCACCACGGATCTCGTCCGCGCCCGCCACGATCCCTTCCGTCAGGCTGAAGCCGTAGGCGAAGTCGGCCAGGTCGGCCGGCGTCGTCATCATGACGGCGTAGGGCACGTCGCCATAGATCACGTTCACCGGCATCTCGACGGCGAGCGAGCGCTCCCCGTCCCGCTCGTCGCCGCGCCCGTAGGCGACGACCCGGGTCGGGGCGGGGAGGCTCGTCGCGACGCCGCTACTCGGCGGCATCGAGGGTCTGGGCGATGCGGGTGAGGGAGATGTCTTCCTCATAGAACCGGGCCTGCCAATCGGAAGGCCGGTTGGTACGACGAACCTGCACCGCCGTCACCTTGTACTCGGGGCAGTTCGTCGCCCAGTCCGAATAGTCGGTGGTGATGACGTTGGCGCCGGTCTTGGCGTGGTGGAAGGTGGTGTAGACCGCCCCCGGCTGCATCCGCTCGGTGACCCGGGCCTTGAGGGCGATGTCGCCGGACCGGCTTTCCAGGCTGATGAGATCGCCGTCGACGATGCCGCGGCTCTCGGCATCGAAGGGGTGGATCTCCAGCACGTCCTCGGGATGCCACAGCGAGTTGGCGGTGCGCCGCGTCTGCGCCCCGACATTGTATTGCGACAGGATCCGGCCGGTGGTGAGGATCAGCGGGAACTTCCGCGTGGTGCGCTCGTCCGAGGCGACGAACTCGGTGAGCATGAACCGGCCGAGGCCCCGCACGAAGCGGTCGACATGCATCATCGGCGTGCCCTGCGGCGCCTTGTCGTTGCAGGGCCACTGGATCGAGCCGAGTTCTTCGAGCTTGGCGTAGGACACGCCGGCGAAGCTCGGGGTCAGCCCCGCGATCTCGTCCATGATCTCGGACGGATGGGTGTAGTGCATCGGGTAGCCGAGGGCGTTCGAGAGCAGCATCGTGCCCTCCCAGTCGCCGTAGCCGCCCATCGGCGGCATCACCTGGCGCACCCGGCTGATCCGCCGCTCGGCATTGGTGAAGGTGCCGTCCTTCTCCAGGAACGAGGCGCCGGGCAGGAAGACGTGGGCGTACTTGGCGGTCTCGTTCAGGAACAGGTCCTGGACGACGATGCACTCCATCGCCCGCAGGCCGGCGGTGACGTGGTGGGTGTCGGGATCGGACTGGGCGATGTCCTCGCCCTGGATGTACAGGCCCTTGAAGGTGCCGGCGACCGCCTCGTCGAGCATGTTGGTGATGCGCAGGCCCGGATCGGGCGAGAGCTGCGCGCCCCACAGGGCCTCGAAGGTCTCGCGGGTCGCGTCGTCCGAGACGTGGCGGTAGCCGGTCAGCTCGTGCGGGAACGAGCCCATGTCGCAGGAGCCCTGGACGTTGTTCTGGCCCCGCAGCGGGTTCACGCCGGCGCCCGGCTTGCCGATATTGCCGGTGGCCATGGCGAGGTTCGCCATGCCCATCACCATGGTCGAGCCCTGGCTGTGCTCGGTGACGCCGAGCCCGTAATAGATCGCCGCGGCCCCGCCCTTGGCGTAGAGCCGGGCGGCCGCCCGCACCTCGGCCGGGTCGCAGCCGGTGAGTTCCTGCACCGCCTCGGGCGCGTGGCGCTCGTCGGCGATGAAGCGGGCCCAGATCTCGAAATCCTTGAGGTCGCAGCGCTCGCGGACGTAAGCCTCGTCGATCAGCCCCTCGGTCACGACGACGTGGGCCAGCGCGTTGACCATCGCCACGTTGGCGCCCGGCTTGACCGGAAGATGGTGGGTCGCCCGGATGTGGGGCGACTTGACGAGGTCGATCCGGCGCGGGTCGATCACGATCAGCTTGGCGCCCTGGCGCAGGCGCTTCTTCATCCGCGAGCCGAAGACCGGGTGGCCGTCGGTCGGGTTGGCGCCGATCACCAGGATCACGTCGGCCTCCTCGACCGACTTGAAGTCCTGGGTGCCGGCCGAGGTGCCGAGCGTCGACATCAGCCCGTAGCCGGTCGGCGAGTGGCAGACCCGGGCGCAGGTATCGACGTTGTTGTTGCCGAAACCGGCGCGGACCAGCTTCTGGACGAGGTAGGCCTCCTCGTTGGTGCAGCGCGACGAGGTGATGCCGCCGATCGAATCACGCCCGTACTGGGCCTGGATCCGCTTGAAGGCGGAGGCCGCGTGCTGGATCGCCTCCTCCCACGACACCTCGCGCCAGGGATCGGTGATCTTCTCGCGCACCATCGGCTTGGTGATGCGGTCCTGGTGGGTCGCGTAGCCGTAGGCGAAGCGGCCCTTGACGCAGGAATGGCCCTCGTTCGCCTTGCCGTCCTTGTAGGGCACCATGCGGACGATCCGGTCGCCCTGCATCTCGGCCTTGAAGGCGCAGCCGACGCCGCAATAGGCGCAGGTCGTGACCTTCGAATGCTCCGGCTGGCCCATCGCGATGACGGACTTCTCCTGCAGCGTCGCCGTCGGGCAGGCCTGCACGCAGGCGCCGCAGGAGACGCATTCGGAGTTGAAGAAGTCGGTCGGACCGGCCGCCACCCGCGAATCGAAGCCGCGGCCGGCGATGGTCAGCGCGAAGGTGCCCTGCACCTCCTCGCAGGCCCGGACGCAACGGTTGCAGACGATGCACTTCGACGGGTCGTAGGCGAAGTACGGGTTCGACTCGTCCTTCGGAAGATACAGCTCGGAGTTCTTCGAGACGTGGTTGGCGCCGTCGTAGCCGTAGCGCACCTCGCGCAGGCCGACCGTGCCGGCCTGGGTCTGCAACTCGCAATCGCCGTTGGCCGAGCAGGTCAGGCAGTCGAGCGGGTGATCGGAGATGTAGAGCTCCATCACGCCCTTGCGCAGGCGCGCGAGCTTGTCCGACTGGGTGTGCACCACCATGCCGGTCTCGGCCGGCGTCGTGCAGGAGGCCGGCGTGCCGCGGCGCCCGTCGATCTCGACGAGGCAGAGGCGGCAGGAGCCGAACGGCTCGAGCGAATCGGTGGCGCAGAGCTTCGGGATCTGCGTGCCGGCCTGCATCGCCGCCGCCATTACCGAGGTGCCGGCGGGCACGGTCACGCTCTGGCCGTCGATCGTCAGCGTCACGCTCTGGTCGGAGACGCGGATCGGGGTGCCGTAGTCGATTTCCTTGATGAGGGCCATGGGATGCGTCCTCACTCCGCCGCCAGCGGCAGCTTGGCGCCGCGGCCGGAGAAATCTTCCGGGAAATGGGTGAGCGCGCTCATCACCGGCACGGGCGTCAGCCCGCCCATGGCGCAGAGCGAGCCGTCGGTCATGACCTCGCAGAGGTCGGTGACGAGGGCGAGGTTTTCGCGCGGCGACTCGCCGGCGAGCACCTTGTCGATCGTCTCCATGCCGCGCACCGCACCGATCCGGCACGGCGTGCACTTGCCGCAGGATTCGGCGGCGCAGAACTCGAAGGCGAAGCGGGCCTGGCGGGCGAGATCGACGGTGTCGTCGAACACCACGATGCCGCCATGGCCGAGCAGGCCCTTCTTCGCCGCAAAGGCCTCGTAGTCCAGCGGCGTGTCGAGGAGGGTATCGGGGAAGTAGGCCCCGAGCGGCCCGCCGACCTGGACCGCCCGCAACGGCCGGCCCGAGCCGGTGCCGCCGCCGAAATCCTCGATCACCTCGCGCAAGCTCAACCCGAAGGCGGTCTCGATCAGGCCGCCGCGCTTGACGTTGCCGGCGAGCTGGATCGGCAGGGTGCCAAGCGAGCGGCCCATGCCGTAGGCGGCGTAGGCGGGACCGCCATGCTCCAGGATCCACGGGACGGCGGCGAAGGACAGCACGTTGTTGACGAGCGTCGGCTGGCCGAACAGGCCCTTGAGCGCCGGGATCGGGGGCTTCGCCCGCACGATGCCGCGCTTGCCCTCCAGGCTCTCGAGGAGCGAGGTCTCCTCGCCGCAGATATAGGCGCCGGCCCCGAGCCGCACTTCGAGGTGGAAGGCCCGGCCCGACCCCATCACGTCGGCGCCGAGGAAGCCCGCCCGCTCGGCCGCCGCGATCGCGGTCTCCAGGGCCGCGAAGGCGTGCGGGTATTCCGAGCGGCAATAGATGTAGCCGCGGGTGGCCCCGACCGCGACCGCGGCGATCGTCATGCCCTCGATCAGCGTGAGGGGATCGCCCTCCATCAGCATCCGGTCGGCGAAGGTGCCGGAATCGCCCTCGTCGGCGTTGCAGACCACGTATTTCTGCGGCGCTTGCGCCAGCATCACCGTGTTCCACTTGATGCCGGTCGGGAAGCCGGCGCCGCCGCGGCCGCGGAGCCCTGACGCCTTCACCGCCTCGACGGTGCCGGCGGGCCCTGCCGCCAGCGCGGCTTCGAGCCCGCGATAGCCGCCATGGGCGCGGTAATCCTCGACCGAGGCCGGATCGATGATCCCGCAGCGGCCGAAGGTCAGGCGCTGCTGGCGCGCGAGATAGGGATGCTCCTCGGGACGGCCGATGCGCAGGCGGTGCGCTCCGCCCTCCGCCAGGCCGGCATCGAGCAGCGATTCGATGTCGCCCGGCCGCACGGGGCCGTAGGCGATGCGCCCTTCGGGCGTCGCGACCTCGAGCAGCGGCTCCAGCCACAGCATGCCGCGCGAGCCGGTACGCACGAGTTCGACGTCGAGGCCGCGGGCTTGCGCCGCGCGGGTCAGCGCCCTGGCGACCCGGTCGGCGCCGAGCGCGAGGCTCGCGGCGTCCTTCGGGAGATAGAGGGTGATGCTCACGCGGCGCGCTCCGTCAGGGCATCCGCCAGGGTGTCGAGATCGAGGCGGCCGACCGGCTCGCCGTCGACGAGCGCCGCGGGACCGCAGGCGCAGAGGCCGAGGCAGAAGACCGGCTCCACCGTCACCCGGCCGTCACGGGTGGTGCCGTGCCAGGCGACGTCGTAGCGGCGCAGAACGTCCTCGTGCAGCGCGTCGGCGCCGACCGCCTGGCACGCCTCGGCCCGGCACAGCTTGACGGTGTGGCGGCCGGCCGGCTCGGCGCGGAAATCGTGGTAGAAGGTGAGGCAGCCGTGGATCTCGGCTCGCGACAGGTTCAGCGCGTCGGCGATCAGCGGCACCGCCTCGCCGTCGACGTAGCCGAAGGTCTCTTGCAGCGCGTGCAGGATCGGGAGCGTGGCGCCCTCGCGGTGGGCGTGCTCGGCGATGATTCCCGCCGCCCGCCCGGCGTCCCACGGCTCCCGGCTCGCGCCGCGAGCGTGTTCGTGGCTCGGCATGATTTCCAGCCCAGATCGTTATCGTTCTAGCCTGACCCTGGCCGGTCCAGGCCGTCGGATCAATCGCGCGGTTCGGTGGCACGACAAGGAATTTTTGTTAAAACGGGCTCTCTCGCGGGAGAAAGGCCGAGCGAGTGCCGGAGCTGCGACGAAAGTTCGAGGGGCTCGCACCCCGCGGGACGGGACCGGCCCGCCCGGATCGTCAGAGCGCCGCGACCTCCGCGGCGAGGTCGGGGGCGATCGCCCGCGCCTCGGACAGGAAGGCGGCGATGAGCGGGGTCATCGGATCGCGCTCGGGCACGACGAGGCCGATCGTGTGGCTGACATCCGGGTCGGTGATCGGCACCGCCCGCACCCGCTCGGTGAGGCGGAAGGTCTCGGCCAACGCCGCCGGCATGATGCTCGCCCACTTGGCGGTGCGCACGTGGGTGACGAGCACGATCATCGAGTTCGATTCGAGCAGCGGCGCCGGCTCGGCCCCGGCGGCGCGCAGGTGCCGGTCGATGATGCGGCGGTTCTGCATCGCCGGGGTGAGCAGGCAGAGCGGGATCCGCCCGACCTCGGCCCAGGTCACGCTCGCGCGCCCGCCATAGATCCCGTCGGCGGCGGTGAGCAGGCGATAATGCTCGCGGTAGAGCGGCAGGGCCGTGACGCGGCCGAGCGGCTCGTCCTCGATGTAGGTGAGCCCGGCATCGAGCTCGAGATTGGCGATCTGCCGGATGATCTCGTGCGAGGTGGCCGACTGCACCGTGAAGCGCACCGCCGGGTGGCGGGCCCGGAACGGCGTGGTCAGCGCCGCCACCATCGGGGTCGCGGTCGGCACCGCCGCCATGCGGAGCGTGCCCGAGAGGCCGCGGCGCAGGGCCGCCACCTCCTGGCGCATGGCGCGGGCGTCGCCGACGATGCGCCGCGCCCAGTCGAGCACCCGCTCGCCCTCCGGGGTGAAGCCCTGGAAGCGCGAGCCGCGTTGCACGAGAAGCACACCGAGCCGCTCCTCGAGTTGCTTGACCCCCGCCGAGAGGGTCTGCTGCGACACCCCGCAGGCCTGGGCGGCGCGGCCGAAATGCTGCTCGCGGGCGAGCGCCAGGATGAATTCGAGGCGCTCGATCATCGAAGGATCATGGAAGACTCAACCCCCCGTCGGGCCGCCCGAAGAGGCGCTTCCGAATCGCGCACGGCTGACCGGAATCATTCGAGCCTCAGGACGAATGTCCAGTGCCCACAGGCGATTTCCCGATGCCGATGCGACGCCAACGCCGTTGCGCTTGCGGCGGCATTGTGGTGAGAGACGGCGACCGGGTCTCGGCCGGCTACACGGCCGCAGGGCGGCGGGCCGGCGACCGACGGCCGAGACAGGACGGCGCTCCCGTTGCGCGGGCAGCCGTTGCCGGCACACAGCCTGTTGGGGAGCATCGAGGGCACCATGGGGATGGCGAGGGCGCAAGAACGGTCGACGGGCCGGGGCTTCTGGGGAGGCGCCGCGGCGCTGGCGACGACCGGGCTCCTCGGCAGCGTCACCGTGGCGAAGGCGGCGGGCATCGGCCAGCCGGTGCCGTGGCAGATGGACCTGCAGAAGCCGGTGACCGAGGTGGCGACGGAAATCTACAATTTCCATCACCTGCTGAACTGGATCATGCTGTTCGTCGTCCTGTTCGTGCTCGCCCTGCTGATCGCGGTGGTGGTCAAGTTCAACGAGACGAAGAACCCGACCCCGTCGCGCACCACGCACAACACGATGCTGGAGGTCGCCTGGACGATCGTCCCGGTGCTGATCCTGGTGGCGATCGCGATCCCGTCGTTCCGCGTGCTGCGCACCCAGCTCTCGGATCCGAAGGCCGACCTGATGGTCAAGGTCATCGGCCACGCCTGGTACTGGTCGTACGAGTATCCGGAGGCCGTCGGCGGCTTCAAGTTCGACGCCAACCTGCTCGAGGGCGAGGACCAGGTGAAGTCCGGCCAGCCCAAGCTGCTCGCCACCGACAACGAGATGGTGGTGCCGGTGAACAAGATCGTGAAGATCCAGGTCACCGCCGCCGACGTGATGCATTCCTGGGCGATGCCGTCCTTCGGCTTCAAGATCGACGCGATCCCGGGCCGCCTCAACCAGTTCTGGTTCAAGGCCGACCGCGAGGGCGTCTATCACGGCCAGTGCTCCGAGCTGTGCGGCCAGCGCCACGCCTACATGCCGATCACCGTGAAGGTGGTGAGCGAGCAGGCCTTCCAGGCCTGGACCGCCGAGGCCAAGACCAAGTTCGCCCGCACCGACGGCGGCGCCAAATTCGCGGAAGCCAAGTAAGGCCGACGCCGATTTCATGATGCGGGGCGCCGCCGGCGGCGCGCCCCGCCCCTTTCGACAGACCGACCGAGACCGATCCTCGAAGAGGCTGACCCCATGGCTCAAGCCGTCACGGCAGGGCACGACCACGCCCACGACCATACCCCACCGTTCTTCACGCGCTGGTTCAACTCGACCAACCACAAGGACATCGGCACGCTCTACCTGCTGTTCGCCTTCTCGGCGGGCATCGTCGGCGCGTTCCTGTCCTTCGGTATCCGGATGGAGATGGAGGCCCCCGGCCTGCAGTACTTCTCCAACCCGCAGACCTACAACGTGTTCGTGACCGGGCACGGCCTCATCATGGTGTTCTTCATGGTGATGCCGGCCCTCATCGGCGGGTTCGGCAACTGGTTCGTGCCGCTGATGATCGGCGCGCCGGACATGGCGTTCCCGCGCATGAACAACATCTCGTTCTGGCTGACGGTCGCGGGCTTCATGAGCCTCGTCTGCTCGCTGTTCGTCGAGGGCGCGCCTGGCGCGGTCGGCGCCGGCACCGGCTGGACGGTCTACCCGCCGCTCTCCACCGCCGGCCATCCCGGCCCGGCCGTCGACTTCGCGATCTTCGCGCTGCACCTGTCGGGCGCGGGCTCGATCCTCGGCGCCATCAACTTCATCACCACCATCCTGAACATGCGCGCGCCGGGCATGACCCTGCACAAGATGCCGCTGTTCGCCTGGTCGATGCTGGTGACCGCCTTCCTGCTGCTGCTGTCGCTGCCGGTGCTGGCCGGCGCGATCACCATGCTGCTGACCGACCGCAACTTCGGCACGACCTTCTTCGACCCGGCCGGCGGCGGTGACCCGATCCTGTACCAGCACCTGTTCTGGTTCTTCGGCCACCCCGAAGTCTACATCATGATCCTGCCGGCCTTCGGCATCGTCTCGCACATCATCTCGACCTTCTCGCGCAAGCCGGTGTTCGGCTACCTGGCGATGGCCTACGCGATGGTGGCGATCGGCGTCGTCGGCTTCGTGGTGTGGGCCCACCACATGTACACCGTGGGTCTCACGCTCCAGACCCAGTCCTACTTCGTGTTCGCCACCATGGTGATCGCGGTCCCCACCGGCGTGAAGATCTTCTCCTGGATCGCCACGATGTGGGGCGGCTCGATCCGCTTCACCGCCGCCATGCACTGGGCCGTCGGCTTCGTGTTCCTGTTCACCGTCGGCGGCGTCACCGGCGTGATCCTGGCCAACGCCGCCGTCGACCGCTACCTGCACGACACGTACTACGTCGTCGCGCACTTCCACTACGTGCTGTCGCTCGGCGCGGTGTTCATCATCTTCGCCGGTGTCTACTACTGGTTCCCGAAGATGACCGGCCGCATCATCCCGGAATGGGCCGGCAAGCTGCATTTCTGGCTCGCCTTCATCGGCGCCAACGTGCTGTTCTTCCCGATGCACTTCCTGGGTCTGGCCGGCATGCCGCGGCGCTATGCCGACTATCCGGAGGCCTTCGCCGGCTGGCATTACGTCGCCACCATGGGCGGCCACATCTTCGCGCTCGGCATGGTCGTGTTCGTGATCGGCGTGGTGCTGGCCTTCCGCTCCAAGGAGCGGGCCGCGGACAACCCGTGGGGCGAGGGTGCCACCACCCTCGAGTGGACCCTGTCCTCGCCCCCGCCCTTCCACCAGTACGAGACCCTGCCGGTGATCGTGGACGAGCCGTCCCACGCCCACTGAGCCTTGAGACCCGGTCCGCCGCGAAATCCCGCGGCGGACCAACATAAGCGAGCGGACGTGCCCCGCGATCGGGCGCACATCTCACGGAGGATCGCCGGTCCGGCGATCCTCGCTCTTCTCCCGAGCGCCCGAATGGGCGCTCCGGCGAGGAGCGCGACACCAGAAACCCTCCCAATCATGGCCGCGACACCCAGCATGACCTCCCTGTCGAACACCGCGATCCCCGACCGTCCCTTCGTCGAGGCGAACACCGCCGGCGGCGAGGTCGCGGATTACTTCGCGCTCCTGAAGCCCCGGGTGATGGCGCTGGTGATCTTCACCGCGCTCGTCGGCATGACGGTCACCCCCTCGCACGTGAACCCGGTGATCGGGGCGATCTCGCTCCTGATGATCGCGGTCGGGGCCGGCGCCTCGGGCTGCCTCAACATGTGGTGGGACGCCGACATCGACGCGGTGATGACCCGCACCCGGACGCGACCGATCCCAGCCGGCAGGATCCGGCCGAACGAGGCCCTGTCCTTCGGGCTCACCCTGTCGGTCGGCTCGGTGCTGGTGCTGGGCCTGGCGGCGAACTGGCTGTCGGCGGGCCTGCTCGCCTTCACCATCGTGTTCTACGCCGTGATCTACTCGATGTGGCTGAAGCGCTCGACGGCGCAGAACATCGTGATCGGGGGCGCCGCCGGCGCCCTGCCGCCGATGATCGGCCAGGCGGTGGTCACCGGCTCGGTCGGGATCGAGGGCACGGTCCTGTTCCTGATCATCTTCATCTGGACGCCGCCGCATTTCTGGGCCCTGGCGCTGGTCAAGGCCGGCGAGTACGCCCGCGCCGGCATCCCGATGATGCCGAACACCGCCGGCCCCGATTCGACCCGCCGGCAGATCCTCGCCTATTCGGTCCTGCTGGCCCCGCTCGGCCTCGCCCCGGTCTTCCTCGGCTTCGGCGGGATGATCTACGGCCTCGTCGGCCTCGTCGGCGGCCTCGCCATGGTGGGTTTGAGCGTCCAGGTGCTGCGCCGGCGCGAGGGCGAGGCGGCCAACAAGGCGGCGATGAGCCTGTTCGGATTCTCGATCCTCTACCTGTTCCTGCTCTTCTCCGCGCTCCTGGCGGAGCAGGGCCTCGGGCTGTTCCGGCCGGTCCTCGGCTGAAAGCCGCCCTCCCCCTTTGTCGATGCAGCGATGAGTGCGGTGCCCCAGCAACTGACCCCCGAAGAGATCCAGCGCCGGCGCAAGCGCTCCGTCGCCATCGCGATGGTGCTCGCCGCCCTGGTCCTGATCTTCTACGTGCTGACGATCGCCAAGCTCGGCCCCCAGGTCCTCAACCGGCCGCTGTGACGATCCGCGAGGCGAACCCGTCATGACCGATCCGCGCAGAGAGATGCAGAAGAAGGCCCGCACCACGGCGCTGGCCTGCCTCGGCCTCGTGGTCGGGATGACGGCGCTCGCCTTCGCGTTCGTGCCGCTCTACGACCTGTTCTGCAAGGCGACCGGCTACGACGGCACGCCCTTGCGGGGCGCGGCCGCCTCCGGCGCGGTCAGCCAGGACAGCATGCTGGTCCACTTCGACACCAACGTCGCGCCCGGCCTGCCCTGGCGCTTCGTGGCGGAGACGCCGCAGGTCGAGGCGCAGCTCGGCGCCACCAAGACGGTGTTCTTCCGCGTCACCAACACCGGCACGGTGCCGAGCACCGGGATCGCGACCTTCAACGTCCAGCCCGGGCTGACCGGCGGCTACTTCGTCAAGGTGCAGTGCTTCTGCTTCAACGAGCAGACGCTGCAGCCCGGCGAGACCATGGACTTCCCGGTGGTGTTCTACCTCGAGCCCGGCATCAAGGCCGATCCGAACACCCGCGAGCTCACCGAGATGACCCTGTCCTACACCTATTTCGCGTCGAAGAACGGCCAGCCGCAGGCCGCCCTCGCGACGCCGGCGGGAACGAAGGCCAATTGACGCCGATGGGCCAATCGACGGGATGGGCCAATTGACGAGGTGACAACCCCGCCGGGGCGGCATTAAAGCGTGACCGTGGAGAGCCGGGGGCGGAAACGCCGCGGCTCCGGGGAACGAGCCGCCCCGCGACCCTAGAATCCACGGCCGGCGCGGGGCGCGACCGGTCAGAAAGACCAGGCAGGAGACCCGCTACGATGGCCGAGGCGCACGGGAAGCACCACGACTACCACCTCGTCAATCCGAGCCCGTGGCCGCTCGTCGGCTCGATGAGCGGCTTCGTGATGACGTCGGGCGCCGTCCTGTGGATGAAGAGCCTGACCATCGCCAACATGGCGCTCGGGCCCTACGTCTTCTTCGCCGGCCTGCTCGGCATCCTCTACACCATGCTCAGCTGGTGGCGGGACGTCGCGCACGAGGCGAATACCGGCGACCACACCCGGGTGGTGCAGCTCTCGCACCGCTACGGCATGATCATGTTCATCGCCTCCGAGGTGATGTTCTTCGTCGCGTGGTTCTGGGCCTATTTCGAGGCGGCGCTCTACACCTCCGATCCGATCCAGGCGTCGCGGGTCGAGTTCACCGGGGGCCTGTGGCCGCCGAAGGGCGTCGAGGCGTTCGATCCCTGGCACCTGCCGCTGCTCAACACCTTGATCCTGCTCACCTCGGGCACCACGATCACCTGGGCGCACCACGCGCTGCTGAACAACGACCGCAAGGGCATGAAGTACGGCCTCTGGCTGACCATCGCCCTCGGCGTGCTGTTCTCCTTCGTCCAGGCCTACGAGTACGGCCACGCCCATTTCGGCTTCTCGGGCAGCATCTACTCGGCGACCTTCTTCATGGCGACCGGCTTCCACGGCGCCCACGTCATCATCGGCACGATCTTCCTCGCGGTCTGCCTGTACCGGGCCTATCTCGGCCAGTTCACCCAGCGCCAGCATCTCGGCTTCGAGTTCGCGGCCTGGTACTGGCACTTCGTCGACGTGGTGTGGCTGTTCCTGTTCGCCGCGATCTACGTCTGGGGATCGGGCGTCGGCCACGCCGCGCACTGATACCCGGCAGCGTCGGGAGCATGAGAGGGCGGCGAAAGCCGCCCTTTTCTTATGACGACGAACCCCCCAGATCGCGCTGATCCCCGCGTCCAGGAGTCGAGCCCATGGAATCCAACCGCACCGTCGATTCGCCGGCGACCGTGGGCCTGCGCGGCCGCTGCCCGCGCTGCGGCGAGGGCCACCTGTTCAAGGGCTTCTTGAGCTTCCGCCCGTCCTGCGAGGTCTGCGGGCTCGATTTCCAGTTCATCGACTCGGCCGACGGCCCGGCCTTCTTCGTGATGTCGATCGTCGGCATCGTCGTGGTGGCGCTGGCGATGTGGGTCGAGTTCGCCTACGAGCCGCCGATGTGGGTCCATGCCGCGCTCTGGGCGCCGCTCTCGATCATCTTGAGCCTGGCCCTGGTGCGCCCGCTCAAGGGCATGATGGCGGCCCTGCAATATGCCAACAAGGCCGCGCAGGGACGCTTCCGGTGAGCGCCGCGGTCGAGCGGCGGGCGGCCCTGCGCGACCTCCTGGCCCCTGCCCTCGCGACCCTGGTCTGCCTCGTCATCCTGATCGGGCTCGGCGTGTGGCAGATCGAGCGCAAGGCCTGGAAGGAGGCGCTGATCGACCGGATCGTCGCCCGTTCGCGGATCGACCCGCCGGCGCCGCTTCCGGCCTTCGACGCCTTCGATCCGGCGCGGGACGAGTTCGAGCGGGTGCGCGCCAGCGGCCGGCTGCTCAACGACAAGGAGACGCTGGTCCACGGCCTCGCCCCGGGCGACACGCCGGGCCGGGCGCTTCAGGGCTACTACGTCGTGACGCCGCTCCGGCTCGACGACGGCCGCACCGTGCTGGTCAATCGCGGCTTCGTACCGACCGAGCTCAAGGATGTCGGTCGCCGCGCCGCGGGCCAGGTCGAGGCCGAGACCACCGTCACCGGCATGCTGCGCCAGAGCGAGGCGCGGGCGATGTTCGTGCCGGCGCCGAACCCGCAGACCGGCGAGTGGTTCAACCGCGACGTGCCGGGCATCGCCGCCGCCAAGGGGCTGACGGGGGTCGCCCCCTACCTGATCGAGGCCGACGCCACGCCCAACCCGGGCGGCTGGCCGAAGGGCGGGCAGCTCCGGGTCGACCTGCCGAACAACCACCTGCAATACGCCTTCACCTGGTTCGGCATCGCCCTCTGCCTCGTCGGCGTGTTCGTGGCCTTCGCCCTGCGGCGCCTGCGCGGCGACGCTGTGGAGAGCCCGTCCGCCCCGGCCGCCGCCCCGCCGCGTCCTTAAAACAGCCGCGTTGTCCAGGCTCGGTTCAGGTCGCCGGGCGCCTCCTCCCTCGGGCGCCTCCCGGCCCTCTGGTCATCGATGAACGCGATCCTCATCAAGCTGTTTGCCACGGCCCTGACGCTGAGCCAGGTCACCACCCGTCCCGAGTCGATCCGGACGCAGTTCGATCCGGCGAAGGACGGGCCGGCGGTGGTGCAGCTCCTGCGCGACGGCTGCGCCCACATGCGCAAGGCCTTCGACATCGAGGACATCAACCTCGACGACCTGATCTCCACCGCGATGGAGGACCCGAAGGCCGTCGCCGGCGAGTCGAAGCTCCTGCACGGCCTCGACATCGCCGAGCTCAACACGAGCTACAAGCAGTTCTGCAAGGGCGAGAACCCGGCGAACTCGCCCTTCGAGGCGCGGGCCGTCATCGAGTTCTACAACAAGGCGGTCGCCGACCTGCCGGACGCCAACGCCCTCAAGACCCTGCGGCTGCCCGGCGCGACCACGATCCTCGACGGGCGGGGAAACCGCTTCTCGGAGACCTTCGAGCCCAACGGCCGGCGCGTCGCGGTGCCGATCGGCGAGATTCCCCCGCTGGTCCAGAAGGCGTTCATCGCGGCCGAGGACAAGCGCTTCCTGACCCATCACGGCATCGACGAGCGCGGGGTGATCCGCGCCTTCATCGGCAACCTCGCCTCGCCGGGCCGGCCGCAGGGCGGCTCGACCATCACCCAGCAGGTGGTGAAGAACCTCTCGGTCGGCGACGACGTCACCTACGAGCGCAAGATCCGCGAGATGATCGTCGCGGCCCGGGCCGAGCGGGTGATGACGAAGCCGGAGATCCTCGGCCTCTACCTCAACGGCATCTATCTCGGCCGCGGCGCCTACGGCGTCGAGATGGCGGCGCGCAGCTATTTCGGCAAGTCGGTCAAGGATCTGACCATCGCGGAGGCGGGCCTCCTCGGCGGGATGCCCAAGGGCCCGAACTTCTACAATCCCGACCGCTACCCCGACCGGGCGCGGGAGCGGCGGGCCTACGTCCTCACCCGCATGAAGGAGGAGGGCGCGATCACCGAAGGGGAGATGAATACGGCGCTCGCCGCCCCCCTCGGCCTCGCGCCGCTGGAGCGCCTGCGCCAGGATGCCGGCTTCCACTTCGTCGACCACCTCACCCGCGAGGCACGGACGCTCGCCGGCCTCGAGTCCTTGACGGCCGGCGCCTACACGGTGCGCTCGACCCTCAATGCCGGGCTCCAGGAGGCGACCGAGGGCATCCTGCAGGAGAGCCTGTCGCGCTACGAGGCCTCGACCGGCCGCGCCCGCTTCGAGGGCCCGGAGGCGAACCTCGCCGACGCGGTGCGCCGCATCGAGGCCGCGGCGCCGACGCCCGAGCCGGCCCCCGCTCCCACCCCTGCCCCGGAACCCGCACCGAAGGGCAAGAAGAGCCAGAAGCAGGCGAAACCCGCCAGGCCTGCCGGACCGAAGCCCGCCTGGCAGCGGGCGCTCGAGACCGCGCGCCTGCCGCTCTACGACGTGCACTGGCCGGCCGCGATCGTGCTCTCGACCGGCGGCCAGGGCGGCGCGCGGGTCGGCCTCGCCGACGGGCGGGTGGCGAGCCTGAACCCGGGCGCGGCGCGCGGGCGGCTGTCTCCCTACGACGTGGTCCGGGTCAAGCTGTCGGAGGGCAAGGGCTCGGCCCGGGCCGACCTGCGCATCCGGCCGCAGGTCCAGGGCGCGGTGCTGGTGCTGGAGAACCGCACCGGGCGCATCCTCGCCATGGCGGGCGGCTTCTCCTATCCGTTGAGCCAGCTCAACCGGGTGACCCAGAGCGTGCGCCAGCCCGGCTCGACGCTAAAACCCCTGACCTACCTCGCCGCCCTCAATGCCGGCCTCCAGCCCAACACCCTGGTGATGGATGCCCGGGTCACCCTGCCGCCGATCGGCGGGGTGGGTGATTCCTGGTCGCCGAAGAACTACGAGGGCGGCGGCTCCGGCCCCACCACCCTGCGCCGCGGCCTCGAACACTCGAAGAACCTCGTCACCGCCCAGCTTCTCAAGGGCGGCATCGCCGAGAAGGCGCCGGCCAGCCTGACCAAGGTCTGCGACGTCGCCCTCGAAGCCCAGCTCTACGCCGAGTGCGAGCGCTACTATCCCTTCGTGCTCGGCGCCCAGCCGGTGCGGATGATCGATCTGGCGAGCTTCTACGCCGCCGTCGCCAACGAGGGCGAGCGCCCCTCCCCCTACGGGCTGGAGAGCGTCGCGCAGGGCGACAAGACCCTCTACCAGCACGCCGACCGGCCGCTCGCCCGCATCGGCTCGGCCGACCGGGTGGCGTTCTACCAGCTCAAAAGCCTGCTCCAGGGCGTGACCCAGCGCGGCACCGCGGCGGCGCTGGCCCGGTTCTCGCCCTACGTCGCCGGCAAGACCGGGACCTCGGAGGACGAGAACGACGCCTGGTTCGCCGGCTTCACCAACGAGATCACCATCGTGGCCTGGGTCGGCTACGACAATGCCGACGGCAAGCGCCGGACGCTCGGCCGCGGCCAGACCGGCGGCCATCTCTCGGTGCCGATCTTTTCCCAGGTGCTCCAGGCCGCCTGGGCCAACGGCGTGGCGAAGACGCCGCTTTCCGGCCCGAGCCCGGAGGCCAAGCGCCTGATCGCCGACGAACCGATCGACCTGCGCTCCGGCAGCCGGGTCGCCGGCGGCGGCTTCATGGAGCATTTCCGCCTCTCGGTCGACGGCCGCCTCGCGGAGACCCGCTTCAAGCTGGTGCCGCAGGAGCAGATCTACGCCATGCGGCCCGACAGCGAGCAGGACGGCGACAGCCAGGACGGCGGCTTGCCGGGCGAGAACCCCGGCCGGATGCCCGACGAGGCGCCGGATGCCGACCGCTACGACCCGTTCGGCGCGCTGTTCGGCCGACCCGAACCGCGGACCTATAGCCGGCGGGCCCAGCCGGTGCAGCCGCCGGAGCCGACATGGCCCGGTGCGCGCAGCCGCTCGCCCTTCGGCGACGACGACGAGTATATTCGCCGGCCGCGGCGGCGCGACCCGGACTACCCGTTCGGCGACGACCCGACCTACTGACCTCGAGACAGGACACTTCCCGTGCGTGACAGCCTGACGGCGCGCCCGCGCCTCCCCTTGCTCGTGCTCGCCGCGCTGTTCGCGGCCTCCCCGGCCTGGGCCGAGTACCGCACCAAGGACGTACCGGCGGTGGCCGGGCTCGATCCGGTGGGGATCGCCCCGAACACCATCGCGTTCACCGATCACCGCGACAACCCGGCGAGCCCGGAAAGCGGGCTCGTGCCGTTCGCCGAATGGGGCAAGCGCAGCCCGGCCCAGAAGGCCCTGCTCTCCCCCCACCCGGCCTATGTCGAGCCGGATTACGTCCAGACCGTCAACGGCGTGGCGAAGCCCCGGCACGAGGCGCTGAAGGTCTACGTGGCGGAGGCGCGGTTCATCGTGCCGCGGGCCGCCGACCGCATCGACCTGAAGCGCTTCGCCACGATCCCGTTCGTGTCGCGGATGGATCCGGCCATCAGGCACAAGGCCTTGAGCCCCGCCGACGCCACCCCGACCAAGGATCCGGCCGCCGCCTTCGCCCGCCGGCCCGACCGGCCGTGGTGCGAGGCGCCCGACACCACATGCATCGAGTCGCGCTACGACCTGGAAGGCAAGCTGCCGCTCGGGGTCAAGCTCGCCAACAAGCTCGAGGACGGGGGCAAGAAGATCGCCGAGTTCGTCTCGTTCCAGAGCGAGCTGCGGGTGCTGCCGCCGGACGAGGCGGCGAAGCTGGTCCAGCTCACCAAGATCGAGGCGCCGGTCGCCGGCGCGATGGAGCAGAACATCTTCTGGGTCAACCAGATCCTGCGCTTCGGCAAGTTCCTGGCGGTGCTGCAGCCGGCGGCGGGCGACCCGAACAAGACGGTCGTCACCGCCTACATGACCCTCGGCATCAAGGCCGACGTGCTCGACCGCAAGAAGGAGTACGAGCGCGTCCCGGTCCTGCGCAACCTGCTGCCGGCCCAGGTGCTGATGGGCAATTCCTCGTTCAACACCGGCACCTCGATCAGCGCCGGCCTGCCGGCCTACGCCCGCAACCGGATCGCGGCCTTCGCGGACGCCCTGGCCAAGGAATAGGGCGGAGAGCCGGATGTCGGCCTGGGCGAGCCCCGCAACCGTCGCGCCGGGTGCTCGCTCATTCGGTCCGTCGCCGCTTGGCGCGCAAGGTGCTCGGCAGCGATGCCCGCATGATGCGGGACAAGGGGCCGGGCTGTCTGCACGCTCGTCCGTGCCGCCCGGCTATCGGCGCCCACCCGGGCGTGGCCGGGCGGGGCAGTCTCCCCATCGAGGGACATCGGATCCAGCGCGGGCGCGTGGAAGGCGACCTTCACGACGGCGCGCGATGCCGTCGTCCCGACCGCGCGGCCTCGGTCACCCGGCTCCCGCGGCCTCGCGCAGCCAATGCCCCGCGATGGCATCGCGGCGGGCGAACCACGTGCCCTCGCGGGCGGCCGCGTGGGCGAGGAAGCGCTCCAGCCCGCCGATCCGGCCGGGCCGGCCGATGATGCGCAGGTGCAGGCCCACGGACAGCATCCGGGGTGCCTCGCCTCCCTCGGCATGGAGGCGGTCGAAGGCGTCGATGCAGTAGCGGGCGAAGTCGTCGCCGAAGACGAAGCCGCCGCCGCGCTGGAAGCGCATGTCGTTGGTGTCGAAGGCGTAGGGCAGCACGACGTGCGGCCGCCCCTCGCGGCCCGGCACGAGATAGGGCAGGTCGTCGTTGTAGGCGTTCGAGTCGTACAGGAAGCCGCCCTGCTCCAGGAGCAGCCTCCGGGTGTTGACCGAGGTGGCCGAGCGGGTGTGCCAGCCGACCGGGGGGCGGCCGGTCGCGTCGCGGATCGCCGCCACGGTCTGGGCGATCGCCGCCCGCTCCTCCGCCTCGCCCATCCCGGCATGGCGCTCCCAGCGCCAGCCATGGGCCGCGACCTCGTGCCCGTCGGCGACCGCCTCCTGGGCGAGCCACGGCGACAGCGCGACGGCGCGTCCGTTGGCGTTGAGGGTGGCCGAAACGCCGTAGGCCGCGAGCAGGGCTCGGATGCGCGGCCAGCCGGCCCGGGTGCCGTACTCGAAATGCGATTCCATGCAGAGGTCGCGGGAGCCGACGACCTCCTCCACCACCTCGTAGACGGATTCGTTGCGCTCGTCGCCCATGCCGAGGGACAGCTCCGCCCCTTCCTCGACGTTGACGACGACCGAGACGGCGAGCCGGGCGCCGCCCGGCCAGGCGACCTTGGGCGGGTGGCCGCCATAGCCGCGGAAATCGCGATCGTGAACCATGGGGAGATCAGACCTCACCTCGGCGTTAGACTTGGACCTTGGCGTTAGACTTGGACCTTGGCGTTAGACTTGGACCTTGGCGCTAGACTTGGACCTTGGCGCTAGACTTGGACCTCGGCGTTAGACTTGGGCCAGGCGGCGCAGGCCGACGAGGCGGTCGCCGAGGATCAGCACCACGACGGCGAGCAGGATCAGGAGCGTCGAGACCGCCGCGATCGTCGGGTCGGGCCGCTCCTCGACGAGCTGGAGCATCTGGATCGGCAGGGTCTTGGTCCAGGCATCGGTGAAGAAGATCGAGATCGGGTAATTGTCCATCGAGGCGAGGAAGGCGAACAGGCCGGAGGTGAGGAAGGCCGGCGCGAGGCCCGGCACCAGCACGCGCAGGATGGCGGCCGGGTAGGACAGGCCCAGCGTCCGGGCGGCGTCGATCAGGGTGAAGTCGAACAGCGAGAGCGCCGCCGCCACGTTGCGCACGACGTAGGGCAGCGTGATCACCCCATGGGCGACGAGCAGGCTCACGCCGACGTCACGCAGGCCCATGGCGCGAAACCCCTGCAGCATGGCGATGCCGACGACGAGGCCCGGCAGCATCAGGGGCGAGATCAGGAAGGTGACCAGGGCCTCGCGCCCGGGAAAGCGGCCGCGCACCACCGCGATGGCGCAGAGCGTGCCGAGGACGAGCGCCAGGGCGGTGGCGAGGCCGGCGACCCGCAGCGAGGTCCAGAGGGCCGGCCAGAGGTCGCGGGAGACCCAGAGCCGCTCGTACCAGCGCGTCGACCAGGCGGGCGGCGGCAGGGTGAAGACTGCGCTCGACCCGAACGAGACCGCCACCGTGACGGCGAGCGGCGCCATCAGGAAGGCGGCGGAGGCCACCGCCAGGGTCCAGACCAGGGCGAGGGACAGGCGCTCGGTCGCGGTCATGACAGTCCTCCTCCGCCGAGGCGGCGCGCGAGCGCGGTCGAGCCGACCACGACGGCGACCGCCAGCGCGAGCAGGATCACCGCCGTGGTCGAGCCGAGCTGCTCGTCGCGCAGGAACAGGAAGGCGCGGCCGGTCAGCGTCGCGAGGGTCTGGTAGCGGTCGCCGATGACGAGGCTCGGCACGACGTACATCGACACCGCCAGCGAGAACACGAAGGCCACCCCCGAGACGATGCCCGGCAGGGTCAGCGGCAGGGTCACGGTGAGGAAGCGGCGCACGGGGCTGGCGCCCAGGGTCGCGGCGGCCTCCGACAGGCGCGGGTCGATCAGGCGGATCACCGCGTAGATCGGCAGGATCATGAACGGCAGGAAGACGTTGGCGGCGCCGATGACGAGCCCGGTCTCGGTGAAGAGGAGCCGCTGCGGCGCATCCCAGATCCCGAGCCCGACGAGGGCCTGCGACACCACCCCGTCGCGACGCAGCACGATCTGCCAGGCATAGGCCTTGACCACGACCCCGACCGAGAGCGGCAGGATGACGGAGAGCAGCAGGAGCGCCTGCACCACGCCGCGGGCCCGCGCCAGGGCGATGGCCGCCGGATAGCCGGCGAGCAGGCAGACCAGGGTGACGAGGAGCGCGCTCCTCACCGTGTTGCCGATGACCCGCCAGCTGAACGGATCGGACAGGAACCGCGCGAACGGCGCGAGGCTGATCCCGTCGGGGCCCGAGAGGCTGTGGCCCAGGAGGACGAGCAGCGGCCAGCCATAGGCCGCCGCCAGATAGGCGAAGGCCGGCAGCGCCATGAGCGCCACCGGGTCGGGGCGCGCGAGGCGCGGCCAGCGGGCCGGGACCGGACCGGCGGCGGGAGCTGCGGTGGGCGCGCTCATGCGGCCTGCCTCAGCGCCGGCTCGGCGGGGAAGACCAGCGTGTCCTCGACCGCCCAGGACAGCCGCAGCCGCACCCCGGGCGCGGCGCCCGCCGGGATCTCGGGGGCCTCCACCAGCAGGGTCCTGTCCCCGTCCGGGCCGGCGAAGAACAGGTGGGCGCGGGCGCCCTGGAAGGCGACCTCGACGAGGGCGGCCTCGACCGTGTTCGCCCCGAGGCCCGGTTCCTCCCGGACGAGGCGGATCCGTTCCGGCCGCACGCCGAGGAGCACGGGGCTCCCGGGACGGAAGCGGCCCGGCGCCCGCACCGTCCCGAGCGCCGTCTCGACCCGGAGCATCCCGTCGCCCTCTTCCTGCACGAGGCCGGGGATCCGGGTCGACAGGCCGACGAAGCCGAGGGCGAAGGCGGAGGCGGGCCGGCGGTAGAGCGTCACCGGATCGGCGAGCTGCTCGATCGCGCCACGGTTCATCACGGCGATCCGGTCGGACATGGTCAGCGCCTCGTCCTGGTCGTGGGTGACGAACAGGGCCGTGATGCCGAGCTCGCGCAGCAGGCGCTTGAGGTCGATCTGCATCGCCTCCCGGAGCTTGCGGTCGAGGGCGGAGAACGGCTCGTCGAGGAGCAGCAGCTTGGGCTGAACGGCGAGCGCCCGGGCCACCGCCACGCGCTGCTGCTGCCCGCCCGAGAGGGCTTGCGCGCGGCGGTCGGCGAAGGCCGTCATCTGGACGAGGTCGAGGAAGCGCGAGACGGTGCCGGCGATCCCGGCCCGGGGGTGTCCCTTGGCCTTGAGCCCGAAGGCGACGTTCTCGGCCACCGTGAGGTGAGGGAACAGGGCGTAGTTCTGGAACACGACCCCGACGTCGCGCCGGTGCGGCGGGGTGCGGCTGATGTCGCGCCCGTCGAGCACGACCCGGCCGCGATCGGCGGCCACGAGGCCGGCCACGATGCGCAGCAGGGTCGTCTTCCCGCAGCCGGAGGGGCCGAGCAGCGAGACGAACTCGCCGCGGGCCACCGCGAGGTCGACGCCGCCGAGGACCGCGCTCGTGCCGAAGCGCTTCTCGGCCCCGGTGATCGCGAGGAAGCCGGGATCGGGGAGGCGAGGATCCGACATGCTGCGCCTCAGATCGCCATCTCGCGGTCCCAGCGCTTGATCCAGCCGTCGCGCTCGCGGGCGACGGTGGCCCAGTCGATCTGGTGCACCACGAGGTCGGAGGGCAGGCCGGCCGGGCGCGGCACCGCGCGGTTGGTGGGCAACGAGAAGGTCGGGCCGACGAGGCGCTGCTGCAGCTCGGCCCCGAGCAGCATGTCGACATAGGCGAAGGCGAGGTCGGGCTGCGGCCCCCCCTTCACCACGGCAACGCCCGACGGCATCGCGAACACGCCCTCCTTCGGCGCCGCGAGGCCGATCGGGGCGCCGGCGGCCTTGCGCTCGAGGGCGTAGGACGACATCGCGGACGAGATCATCCAGGCCTCGCCCTGCTCGAGCAGGTTATAGGCCTGCGGCTGCTGCGTGTAGACCGTGAGCAGGTTCGGCTTGAGGGCCGCGAGCTTGCGGAATCCCGGCTCGACGTCGCGCTGCGCCGCGTCGAGGGACCGGCCGGTCGCAAGGGCGGCGGCCACGAAGAGATTGGCCAGCCCCTCGGTGTTCTGCAGCGAGGGGAGGATCACCCGGCCCTTGTATGCGGGGTCGTAGGGGTCGGCCCAGGAAGTCGGGGCCTGGCGCATCGCCTCGGTGTTGTAGGCGATGCCGAGCCAGGGCTGGAGGTAGTTCGCCCACATCCCGTCCATGTGGACGGTGCCGGGGATCAGGGCGGCGAGGTTCGGCACCCGGGCCGGGGTCAGCGGATCGAGCAGCCCTTCCTTGATCGCGAGGATCATCACCGGATCGTCCATCTGGACCACCGACAGGTAGGGCCGGTCGCGGTTCTTCTGCATCTTCTCGAGGTTCACGAGCGAGCGCGTGCCCTCGAAGATCACTTTGGCGCCGTGCTTCCGCTCGAAGGCCGGGACGACGATCTCCTCGACCCAGGCCTTGTGGCCGGCGGCCCCGCCGACGACGAGCTCGCGGGTCTGCGCCCGCAGGATGCCGGGCGCCGCCACCAGGGCGCCGAGCGTTGCCGCCCCGCGCAGAACCGAACGACGGTCGGGAGAGAAGGACGGCATGGCGGGGAAACCCTCCTGGCGGGGCTGACGACGCCTTCAGGGATACGGCCGACCGGCCCTAAGATGAAGCACAAACTGGTCGCAATTGTGCACAATCTTGGAGCGATGGACGGCGCGAACGGGCTTGGGCGACGGCGCGTCCGGCTTTATCTCGAGCCGGGGCCCAGGCGAGGTCGTCAGATGCGGGCCGGGAGGGGCTTGATGGATCGGAAGGCGGACCCCGACATTCCGTCGGGCGACGAGACGGCGCAGGCCGGGATCGACGACGGGGCGGTCCATGCCGGCTCTCTCGACGAGGCGGCGGTCCACGCCGGCTCTCTCGACGAGACGGCGGTCCACGCCGGCTCTCTCGACGAGACGGCGGTCCACGCCGGCTCTCTCGATGAGACGGCGGTCCACGCCGTCTTGGCGCGGGTGCTGCTCGACGGGCGGGTTCCGGCCGGGACGAAGCTCGGCGAGCACTTCCTGGCCGAGATCTTCGGGGTGAGCCGCGAGCGCGTGCGCAAGGTGCTGCACCGGCTCGGCCACGAGCGGCTGATCACCGTCGAGAAGAACCGCGGCGCCTTCGCGATCGCTCCCGATCTGGAAGAGGCGCGGACCGTCTACGAGGCGCGGCGCATCCTCGAGGGCGGCATCGTCGGCCATCTCGCGACGAGCCTCGACGCGGCCGGCGAGGCGCGGCTCGCCGCCCACGTCGCGGCCGAGGACGCCGCGATGGCGGCGGGCGACCGCTTCACCTCGATCCGCCTGTCGGCGGAGTTCCACACCATTCTGGCCGACCTCACCGGCAACCCGCTGATCCGGCGCCAGATGCAGGAACTCGTCGCCCGCACGATGATGCTGGTGGCGTTCTTCGAGCCGGACAGCTCGGTCGCCTGCCAATGCGCCGAGCATCGGGCGGTGTTCCGGGCGCTCAGCGGCCGTTCGCGGGCGGGGGCGGTGCGGGCGATGACGACCCACCTGTCCCTGGTCGAGACGCGGCTGCGCCCGCGGGTGTGCGAGGCGGTGCCCCCTCCCCTCGACGAGGTTCTGCGCGACGCCCTCTCCGCCTGGCAGAGAGGGTCCGCCGCGCGGACGGCCCAGGGCTCCGCCTGATACGGTCTCCGCATCGCGAAGCGATGAACCGGAAACCGTATGGCGCGGCTTTCCGCGGTCCGAAGGGCGTGCTCAGCCCGCCGCGTAGACGGTGCGGGCCTGCTCGGGCGTGATGAACCCGTCGAGGAGATCGTCGCGAACCCGCTCCGGATCGCGGGCCTCCGGCGGTCCCCAACCGCCGCCGGCCGGCGAGCTGATGCGGATGCGGTCGCCGGGGGCGATCGGCACGTTGGCGAACTTGCTCGGCGAGACCTTGCCGAAGGCCTGCGTGACGGTGAGCCATTCCCCGCTGCCGGCCCGCATCATGAGGAGCTCGGCCTTCGCGCCGTCGTGCCCGCCATGGAGGCCCCAGGGGCTCACCTTCTGGCGGTCGCTCATGTAGCTGAAGGTCATCGGCGTGCCGGTGCTGCGCACGGTCTTCGAGAGGGCGAGGCCGCCCCGGAAGGTGCCGGGCCCGCCGGAGCCGTCGACGAGACGGAACTCCTCGACGTGCCAGGGGAAGCGGTACTCGAACACCTCGACCGGGATGTGCGGGCAATTGCCGTTGATGCCGCCGACCGCGTCGTTGCCGTCGGCGAAGCTGCGCCCGCCCCAGCCGACCGGGGTGAGATCGTAGCAGCAGAAGAACTCGCCGGTGGCCGGGTCGGTGCCGCCGAACAGGAAGTTGCTGTGCGTCGCCCCGTCGGTCGCCGCCGAGCGGTCCTTGAGGCCCGGCGCCAGCGCGCCCATCACGCAATTGGCGATCCGGCAATGGGTCTCGGTGTTGCCGCCGACCGAGGGGCCGGGGAAGTTCACGTTCACCACCGTGCCGGGCGGGGCCAGCACACGGATCGGCCGGAAGCAGCCGGAATTCTTCGGGATCGTCGCATCGGTGAGCTGGAGGATCGCGTTGTAGGCCGCCCCGTAGGCGACCCCGAGGGTGCCGTTGATCGGCCCCTTCGCCTGGGGCGAGGAGCCGTGATAGTCGACCACGAGGTCGGAGCCCGCCACCGTCACCTCGGCCCGGATGGTGAAGGCCCGGTCCTCGATGCCGTCATCCTCCATGCAATCCTCGAAGCTGTACCGGCCGTCCGGAATCTTCTCGATCTCCGCCCGCATCCGGCGCTCGGAATAGTCCATCAGCGCCGCGACGTGCTCGCGGAAGGCTGCGACCCCGTGCTTGCGGACGAGATCGGCCATGCGCCGCTCGCCGAGATCGGTGGCGGCGATGAGGGCGCGGAAATCGCCGTAATTGTAGCGCGGGGTGCGGACGTTCGCGAGCATCAGGCGCCAGACGTCGTCGACGTCGCGCCCCGCCCGCTTGATCTTGACCGGCGGCACCCGCAGTCCCTCGTGGAAGACCTCCGTCGCCTCGCCGGCGAACCCCGCCGGCGCCATGCCGCCGACCTCGCAGACGTGGCCGATCGCGACCGAGAAGCCGATCAGGCTGCCCTCGACGAAGACCGGCTTGAAGAAGGTGTGCTCCGGCGTGTGCAGGCCGCCCCGGTAGGGGTCGTTGTGGACGAGGACGTCGCCCTCCTCGAGGTCGGCGAGCGCGATCTCCTGCACGCAGGAGCGCAGCAGCAGCGGCATGCCGCCGATCATCGAGGGGCAGAAGTCGCCGGTGGCGACCAGCTCGCCGGTCGGCAGGGCGAGGCCGCAGGTGAAGTCGAGGGATTCCGAGAAGATCGTCGAATAGGAGGTGCGCATCAGCGTCACCCCCATGTCGCGGCAGATCGAGACCAGGATGCCGCCGACGATGTTGAGCGAGACCATGTCCATGGCGAGGGCTCCCTGGCTCAGGCGGTGATCAGGAGGTTGCCGGTGCGGTCGACGGTCAGGCTCTTGCCGGGATCGAGCACCGTGACCGAGGCCGCCTCCTCGACCAGCGCCGGTCCGGTGATGGCGTGGCCGGCCCGCAGGTCGTCGCGGGCATAGACCGGGGTGTCGAGAAAGCCGCCGCCGAACCAGACCGGGCGGCGCCCGCGCGGCACGGCCGGGCCGTCGGCCTCCGGGATCGACGGAAAGGCGAGATCGCCGGTGCGGGCGGTGCCGGTGACGAGGAAGTTGACCATCTCCATCGGGTCGTCGAGGCGGAAGCCGAACCGGGCCTCGTGCTGGGCGTGGAAGGTCGCCAGCAACGCGGCGACCTCGTCCTCGGTGAAAGCGTCGGCCTCGGTCGGGATCTCCAGCTCGTAGTTCTGGCCGAGATAGCGCATCTCGACGCTGCGCCGGATCGCGACCTCCGGATGGCCTTGCGCGGCAAGCTCGGCCCGGCATTCGGCGACGAGGTCGCCCATCGCCGCGGCGGCGCGGGCCCGGTCGAAGGCCCGGGAGGTGAGCTGCACCGTGCGGGCGCGGTCGACCCGCGCATCCGCCATCGTGAACCCGAAGGCGGAGAACTGGCCTGGGAAATTCGGCACGAGGCCGCGGGGGATCGCGGCCTCGCTCATCAGGTCGCTGACATGCGGCGGGCCGGCGCCCCCGAAGGCGACGAGGACGAAGTCGCGCGGATCGAGGCCCTGTTCGGTCAGCACCGTGTGCAGCGCCCCCACCATGTTGTTGTTGGCGATCCGCACGATGGCGAGCGCCGCCTGCTCGACCGAGAGGCCGAGCGCCTGCCCGACCGGGGCGACCGCCGCGCGGGCCGCCTCCGCATCGAGCGCCATGGCGCCGCCGAGGAAGTTGGCGGCGCCGATGCGGCCGAGCACGACGTTGGCGTCGGTGACGGTGGGCAGGCTGCCGCCACGGCCGTAGCAGGCCGGCCCCGGATCGGCCCCGGCACTCTCGGGGCCGACCACCAGCATGCCCCCGGCATCGATCCGGGCGATCGAGCCGCCGCCGGCGCCGATCGTGCGGATGTCGATCATCGGGACCTGGATCGGCCGGCCCCAGGAGATCTCGAAATCGGTGGTGAACTTCTCCTGCCCGTCCACCACCGTCGAGACGTCGGTCGAGGTGCCGCCCATGTCGAGGGTGACGAGGTTCGGCAGTCCGAGATGGGCTGCGACGCGCTTGGCGGCGATGACGCCGCCGGTCGGCCCCGAGACGGCGATCTGGATCGGCTGCGCGACGGCGGCATCGAGGCTCATCTCGCCGCCGTTCGAGCGCATCACCACGATGCCCGCCGCGACGCCCTGCTCGTCGAGCTGCCGGCGCATCGCCCCGAGCTGGCGCCCGACCACCGGCTTGATGAAAGCGTCGCAGATCGTGGTCGAGGCACGGAAATGCTCCTTCCACTTCGGCAGCACCTCGTAGGAGATCGAGACCGGCAGGCCGGGCAGCCGCTCGGCGAAGATCGCCTTGATCCGCCTCTCGTGCGCGGGCGCGAGGTAGGAATGCAGCAGCACCACCGCGACCGCCTCGACCGTGCCCTCGGCCGCGAGCCGGTCGGCGAGGTCGGCCACCGCCGCCTCGTCGAGGGGCTGGAGCACCGCTCCGTCGGCGCCGACCCGCTCGTCGACCTCGTGGGCGTCGCGCCGCATCACGAACGGCTTCGGCTTGACCCAGGCGAGGTCGTAATGGTGGCGCCGGTTGCCGCGGCCGATGAACGGCACGTCGCGAAAGCCCCGCGTCGTCACGTAGGCGACCCGGGCGCCCTTGCCCTCGAGGAGCGCGTTCGTCGCCACCGTGGTGCCGAGCCGGATCGCCCCGATCGCCGGGATGTCGCCGAAGGCGTGCAGGCCCGTCATGATGCCCTGGATCGGATCCTGGGGCGTCGAGAGGTTCTTCCAGGCTCGCAGCGCCCGGCCCGATTCGTCGTAGGCGACGAAATCCGTGAAGGTGCCGCCGATGTCGATGCCGAGCCGATAGGCCATTGGGGGCGTCCTCCCGTCGTCAGGCGGTGCGTGGTCAGGCGTGGATCGAGGCGTAGTCGACCGGGGTCGCGTGCCAACCGGCGCCGCGCTTCTCCCAGAACGCGTCGTGCAGGCGCCGGAAGACCGGGCCGGGCCGGTCGTTGCTCATGATCCGCCCGTCGATGCGCGAGGCCGGCATGATCCCGCCGGCGGTGGTGACGAGCAGGATCTCGTCGGCGTCGCGCAGCTCCGCCACGGTGACCGGCCGGACCGCGACGGCGAGATCCATCTCGCGGGCGAGCTCGATCACCGACTGGCGCGTCAGGCCTTCGAGCACGCCCGCATCGGGCGTGGCGAGCCGCCCGTCGGCGACGACGAACAGGTTGAAGCCCGGCCCCTCCGTGACGTGGCCGTCCTCGTCGAGGAGGACGCAGAAATCGGCGCCGCGGTCATGCGCCTCGAACTGGCCGCGGGTCAGGTCGGCCCAATGGAAGTTCTTCGCCCGCGGATCGACCGAGCGGGTCGGGATGCGCAGGGTCTCGGCCACCACCAGATGGGCGCCGCGCGCCATCACCTCCGGCCGCACCAGGGAGATCCACGGCAGGGCGAAGGCCGCGAGGTAGTTGCGGGCATGGGCCGGGTGGTAGGGCGCCCCGGCGGGCGGGCGGCCGCGCAGGCAGTCCATCGCCACGTAGGCGTCGCGCAGGCCCGCGAGGGCGACGCAGCGGTGGAGCACCCGCTCGATCGCCGCGTCGTCCTCGGGAGGCTTGAGCCGAAAGGTCTCCATCGAGGCGCGGAAGCGCCGGACATGGTCGTCGAGCCGGAAGAAGGCACCGTCGCGCACGCCGACGACGTCGTAGGTGACGTCGGAGCGACGGTAGCCCCAGTCGGTGATCGGGATCGCCGCCTCGGCGATCGGCATGAAGCGGCCGTCGATATAGGCGGCGCCGGCCGTCCAGGGGAGTTCGGTCACGGGCGTTCTCCGGGCTGTCACGACGCCGCCTTCGGCCGGGGGCTGAGGCCCGCCGGGGCGGTGGGAGCGTGCCTCGCCGAGGGCAGGACGAGCTCGCGCCCGCGGCTGAGGCCGTTGGGTCGGAAGATCAGGATCAGCGCCATGACGAGGCCGAGCCCGATCTCCTGGCTGCCGGCGGGCAAGGCCAGGGTCGTCCCGCCGACGGTGATCCCGCGTTCGAGGAGGCGCAGCAGCTCGACTACCGCCGTCACCGCGACGACCCCGGCGACCGCGCCGGTGAGGCTCGCCTGGCCGCCGACCACCAGCATGGCGATCGTGATGAAGGACAGGCTGAGGTAGAACGGGTCGACGGTCAGGATGCCGAGGAACTGGGCGTAGAGCCCGCCGCCCATGCCGGTGATCGCGGCGCTGAGCACGAAGGCGACGAGCCGCATCCGCACCACCTTCACGGCACAGGCACGCGCCGCGACCTCGTCGTCGCGGGAGGCCCGCAGCATCAGGCCGACCCGCGAGACCTGGAACCCGTAGGCCGCCAGGATCGCGAGCCCGGCGAAGGCGTAGGCCGTCCAGGGGCCGACCAGCGTCGGGATGCCGACGATCGAGCTGACGCCGGCGGTGACCGAATCCCAGTTGGCGTAGACGCTGTTGACGATGATGAGGAAGGCGAAGGTCGCGATCGAGGCCGCCGTCCCGGACAGCCGCATGATCGCCAGCCCGAGCCCGAACGCGACGATCGCCGGCAGCAGGATCGCGCCGAGGATCGCGGCCCAGAACGGCAGCTGGTTCTCCTGGAGCACCGCCGGCAGGCCCTGCAGCATGATCTGCTTGAACGACGGCTCGGCGGTGGCCCAGGCCGCCGCATAGGCGCCGATGCACATGAATCCGACCTGACCGAAGGAGATGATGCCGGAATTGCCGATGAAGACGAACAGGCCGACGACGACGACGACCCGGATGAACATCTCGGTCAAGGTCACCTGCACGGCATCGCCGCCGACGAGGCTCAAAGCGGCGATCAGCCCGAGGCCTAGGATCAGCAGCAGCGGCGTCTGATGGCGGGCGAGGAGGCGCATCGCGATGTCCATCAGACGCGCTCGATCGTGCTGCGGGCCGGCACCAGGCCGCTCGGGCGCACCAGCAGGACCAGGATCACGAAGGCGAAGGCGAAGGCGTCGCGAAAGGCGCGCAGGTCCGGCGGCAGGTAGGCCTGGAGCATCGTGACGATGAGCCCGATGGTGAAGCCGCCGACCACCGCCCCGACGAGGCTGCCCATGCCGCCGACAACGACCGCCACGAAGGCGAACAGCGCGAGCGGCACGCCCATCATGTGGCTGAGCGAGCCGGATTGCGTCGTGGTCAGCAGCGAGACCACGCCGGCCAAGATGCCGCTGATCGCGAAGGCGAGGCCGATCACCAGGTTGCCGCGCACGCCGAGATACTGCGCCATGCGGAAATCCTCCGCCGCCGCGCGCATCTGGATGCCGTAGGGCGTCTTCTTGAGGAACAGCGTCAGGCCGCCCATCAGCGCGAGGGTGACCACTAGGGTGACGAGCTGGAGCATCGGCACCCGCAGCTCCCCGATCAGGATTTGGCTGTTGGCGCCGCTCCACAGGTCGACGGCCTTCGGTCGCGCGCCGTAGGCCACCAGCACGCCGTTCTGGATGATGTAGCTGACCGCGAACGAGGCGATCATCAGCGTCGGCGAGGAGGCGCGGCGCAAGGGGCGGAACACCAGGGCGTCGGTGAGGAGCGCCGCCACGATCACGATGAGGCAGATCGTCGGGATCATCACCGGCCAGGGCCAGGCACCGATGAGGAGGCGCGCGGTCACGTCGGCGGAGGGCACGATCAGCGCGTAGGCGCCGACCGTGATGAAGTCGCCGTGGGCGAAGTTGATGAGCCGCAGGATGCCGAACAGCAGCCCGATGCCGAGCGCCACCAGGGCGTAGATGCTGCCGAGGCTGATCGCGTCGATGAGGTTCTGCAGGAACGGGATCACGCGCTCGCCTCCGCCGGTTGGGCCGCCCGCTCGCCGAAGCCGAAATACGCCTGCCGGATCGCCTCGCCGTCCTTGAGGTCGGCGGCCCGGCCTTCGAGCTGGATGCGCCCGCCGCGCAGGACCGAGATGCGGTCGGCGTGCTTCAGGATGCGGGTGGAGCTCTGCTCGTTGATGAGCAGGGTGAGGGAGGCCTGGCGGCGCAGGTCGAGCAGGATCTCGTAGATCTGGTCGATGATCTTCGGCGCCAGCCCGAGCGACGGCTCGTCGACGAGGAGCAGGCGCGGCCGGGTCATCACCGCGCGGGCCACCGCCAGCATCTGCTGCTCGCCCCCCGAGAGCCGCCCGGCCGGGCTGTGCAGCCGCTCGCCGAGGCGGGGTAGCAGCGACAGGATGCGGTCGCGGTCGGCCCGCGCCGCGGCGCGGTCGCCGCGCAGATGGCCGCCGATGGCGAGGTTCTCGTCTACCGTCAGAGTGCCGAAGATGTGGCGCCCCTCCGGCACCAGCGAGACGCCGAGCCGGGCGATCTTTTCGGGCCGCTCGCCCCGGATGCTGGCGCCGTCGAGCCGGACGTCGCCGGCATGCGGGACCACTCCGCCGGCGATGGCGGCCATCGTCGTCGACTTGCCGGCGCCGTTCGGCCCGATGATGCAGACGACCTCGCCCTCGGCCACGGTGAGGGAGACGCCGCGGAGCGCCACGAGGTCGCCGTAGCGGACGTGGATGTTCTCGACGCAGAGGAGCGGCGGCATCCTCAGGCCTCCATGCCGAGATAGGCGGCCATCACCGCTTCGTGACGCTGGATCTCGTCGGGCGTGCCCTCCGCCAGGGTACGGCCGCCGTCGAGGACGTGGATGCGGTGGCTGATGCCCATCACCACCCGCATGTTGTGCTCGATCAGCAGCACGCCGCAGGTGAAGGTCGAGGGAATCGAGGCGACGAGCGCCATCAGCTCCTCGCACTCGGCGTCCGACATGCCGGCGGCCGGCTCGTCGAGGAGCACGAAGGCCGGCGACAGGATCAGCGCGCGGGCGATGCCGAGGCGACGCTGGTCGGTATAGGCGAGCGCGCCGGCCGTGAGCGCCGCCTTGTCGGCGAGGCCGATCCAGTCGAGCATCGCCCGGGCGTGCTCGCGGGCGGCGCGCAGGGACAGGCCGAGGCCCGCCCCCGTGACCTCGACGTTCTCGATCACGCTCATGTCGCGGAAGAGCCGGCCGGCCTGGAAGGTGCGGGCGACGCCGCGGGCGCGGAATTCCGCCGCGCTCCAGCCCGCGGTGTCGGCCTCGCCCAGAACCACCCTCCCCTCGGTCGGGCGCTGGAAGCCGGTGAGGCAGTTGACCAGGGTGGTCTTGCCGGCGCCGTTCGGGCCGATCAGCCCGAACACCTCGTGGCGGTGCAGCGTTAGGCTGACGCCCGAGATCGCCGCCAGCCCCTGGAAGCGCACCGCGAGCCCTTCGGCGGACAGGTCCGAGGCGTTGGTCAGGGAGCGGTCGACGCCCCGGGCCGCCGGTTCGGCGTAAGCGTGCTGCATGGGAGGACCACCCCTGGGTCGGAGGAGCCGGCTACTTCTTCAGCCGATAGAGGACGGCGTCCGGAATGGTGTCCTTGATGGTCCATTCCTCGAGCGGGCTCTCCTTGCCGTCGGCGTAGGAGACGACGATCATCGGCATCCGGGTCTGGATATGGAGCTTCGGCGTGAAGGTGCGCGGGCCGAGGATGGTCGGGGCGTTGTCGTCCTTGTTCAGCTCGGCCACCACCTTGGCGGCGTCGGTGGTGCCGGTGCCGGTCACCGCCTTCGCCCACAACTCGAGGAAGGCGTAGATCGGGTAGGCGTACTGGGTCGTCGGCGGCTTGCCGTACTTCTTGGCATAGGCGGCGGTGAGTGCGTTCACCGGAGGCCGCGGATCGTCGACCGTGAGCGCCTGAACCGGCAGGTAGAAGTCCTTCAGGCCCGGCGTCGAGTTGAGCCAGTAGGTGCCGTCCATCGCGGTGGCGCTGAACACCGGCAGGGCGACCCCGGCGGCGCGCAGCTGGCGCACCGCGCTCGCCGCGCCCGGATTGGTCGAGCACAGCATCACGTGGTCGACGCCGCCGGTCCGGATCGCGTCGTTGAGGCGGGTGATCTGCGAGTTGATGGTCGGATCGAGACCCTTGAAGGTGTCCTGGCCGACGACCTTGCCGCCGACGGTGGGGAAGTTCCACTCGTAGCCGGCGCAGACCGACTTGTTGTACTCGATGGTCTCGTCAACCAGCATGTAGCCCTTGCGCACGCCCTTCTTGGCGTAGCCCCAGCTGGCCATCACGGCGCCTTCGAGCTGGCCGGCATTGTTGGCGGTGAAGGAATACGGCCCGACGCCGATCACGCCGGCCTTCGGGTCCGAGGCGCCCATGAAGACCGAGACCACCCCGGCCTTCTGGGCCTGGAGCGCGGCTGGGGCGCCGTAATCGTAATCGGCCGAGACCAGGAGCAGGTTGGCGCCCTGGTCGATCAGCTGCTTGCCGACCTTGGCGCCCTCGACCCGGTCGGTCTTGGTGTCGGCGGTGACGACCTTGATCGGCTTGCCGAGGAGGCCGCCCTTCTGGTTCGTCTGCTCGATCCAGAGCTGGGCCATCTTGGCGGCCTCGCCGTCATAGGCCTCCATCCAGCCGGAGAAGGCCACCGCGAGCCCGATGGTGATGCCGTCGGCCGCCGCCGCCGGCCGTGCCCCGAGGGCGAGGGCCGTGGCCAGCACCGCGCCGATGATCCGCTTTGCCGTCATCGTTGGTTCTCCTGAAGGCCGGGCGCCGGCCGCCTCTGGTCTGTTCGCGCGTCGCCGGGGTGGAGCCAGGCAGCCGCGCCCGTTCGCAGCTCGGAGCCGCGGGGGATGTCGCGTTTCGGTGAACCAATCCGGCTTCCGCAGGGTCCGGACCTCGACAGGAAGGCGCGGGATCCCCTCTCCCAGACGGGAAAGGGGAGGCGAGCCTCGAGTCGAAAGATCGGGATATGATTCGATTTATATGTGTCTTATTCTGATTTTTCGTCTGCAATTGAACGACAAATAGTTCACTGCGCCCCAGGCTCGCCCGCCTCCCGCCGCCGCTTCTCCCGCTCCGCCTCCCAGGTCACGCACCAGGCGGAGCAGTAGATCCGGCCGTTCGCCCGGACCGTGTCCGGCGCTTCGTTGGCCGGGTTCTCATAGAGCAGGATGCCGCAATTCGGGCATTTGGCGTAGCTCTCGACGTAGAGCCGGTTCGGCGCGAACTTCATCCGCGGGTCCTCCGCGTGGGATGGGGTGCATCCTCGGCGCTCACCAGCGGCTCGCCGCGGCCGGTCCGGCCGTACATCCGGTGGACGAAGGCCCAGGTCGTCTCGAGGTGGTGCTGCATCGCCGCGACCGAGCGCTCGACGTCGCCGGAGGCCAGCGCCTCGACGATCGGCTGGTGGGCGAGCGCCGATTGCAGGGGCGGCTCGCGCTCGAGATCGACATAGGCGATGAGCATCTGCACCTCGGTGTCGATGCCCTCATGCGCCCGCAGGGTCTGGCGATTGCCCGACAATTCGCAGATCCGCCGGTGCAGGGCCATGTCGGCCTGGTGCAATTCGGCGAGGCGCCCCGCCCGGGCCGCCGCCGCCATGCGGTCGACGAGGCGCGCGAGGTCGTCGTGGTCGGGCTGCCGCATCCGCGGCAGGGCCTGGCGGATCGCGAAGGATTCGACGCAGATCCGGAACGAGAACACGTCGTCGACGTCCTGCGGCGTGAACCGGCGCAGGAAGTGGCCGCGCCGGGGCGCCGAGACCAGGAAGCCGCGCTGGGCGAGACCCGAGACCGCCTCCCGCACCGGGTTGCGGCTGATGCCGAGGGTCCGGGCCAGCTCGGCCTCGTTGATGCGGTCGCCCGGACGCAGGCGCCCGGAGGTCAGCGCATCCAGCAAGTAGTGCCGCACCTGATCGGACAAGCTCAACGCATCGATCAGCCTCTGCACGGCGCGCGTCTCCGGCGTTCGCAGCATGGCGGTCTTCTCCTGCGGGTGGCGCGACACCGGGGCGGATCGAAAACCAGAGATCTGCATTTGAATACATCAATTGCAGACAGTGGACAGTTTAAATACTTACCAAAACCTGTCAACGGGATGATCTGTGGGAATGTTGAGCGACGCCTGCGCAACGGATAGGCAGGCGCCGCCGGCTCGTCAGGCGTCGCGCCACGCGGCGGCCGAGCGCTTGGCGAATTGCTCGCGGAACTGCGCGGTCGAGCGCGGCAGCAGGGTGCCCTTGTCCCAGTCGAGGAGCACGCCGTAGCGGCGCACGACGTCGAGGGTGTCGAGGCGCCCGGCCCGGTACTCCTCGGCCACGTGCTCGGGATCGGTGGCGAGCCAGCCCCGGCGCTGCGCGCGGATCTCGGCCCGCAGAGCCTCGGTCGCCGCTGCATCGGCCTCGTAGCGGCACAGTTCGGCATCGATCACCCGGATCACCACGCCGTAATCCTTGGCGGCGCGGGCGACCGAGACGTAGTCGTCGGCCACATCCTCGACGACCATGGCGGGATCGCGCTCCAGCGGATCGCCGAAGCCGCCGCCGCCGGCGGTCGGGCGGCTGAAGACGTCGCCGGGGCCGATCGGCACGTCGGAGAAGACCGAGCCGAGCCATTCCTCCGCCTGCCCCGCCCGGGTGAGGGAGAGTCCGTGCGGCATGGAGGGCAGGCCGCCCTCGATGCCCCAGACCACCGCGCGCTCGCGGTCGCAGATGTAGGAGATGACGCTGCCCTCGGCCTCCAGCATCACCGAGGTCTTGCGCACCCCGGCGCCGCCGCGCCAGCGCCCGGGCCCGGGGGAATCGGTCAGGATCTCGTATTCCGTGGTCAGGATCGGGTTCGCCCGCTCCTGGCCCTCGACCGGCTGCGACATCAGGCCGGTGCCGAAGCAGGCGGTGGTGACGTTGCAGCCGTCCCGGCCGTTGCGGCCGCCCCAGCCGCCGGGCAGCCAGTCGTAGAACATGTAGATCGGCTTGTCGGCCCGGCGCCCGTCGCGGCCGCCGGTGAGCAGGTATTCGAGGTTGAACGCGCAGGCGATCGCCCGCTCGGGCATGATCCGCGACCACATCTCGTAGATCGCGTTCATGATCTTCTCGAAGGGCATCAGGTAGCCGGTGACGGCGACCGGCCACTTGGCATCGACGATCGAGCCCTCCGGCGCGACGATCGAGAAGGCACGGTAGAAGCCGCTGTTGAGCGGCAGGTCGGGGAAGAAGGTCTTCATGCCCGCCGCCACCGCCGAGAAGGTGGCGCCGAAGGCCGAGTTGTAGATCGACCCGATGGTCGGGTGGCTGCCGGTGAAGTCGTAGGTGACCGAGTCGCCCCGGATCGTCATCTTGATCCGGATCGGGATCATGCCCTCCGGCCCGCTCGGGTCGCGGTCGATGTAGTCCACCGTCTCCCACTCGCCGTCGGGCAACGCCGCGAGGCGCTGGCGCACCGCGCGCTCGACGTAATCCTGCACCGCGGCGAGCCCGGTCTCGACGGTGTCGCGGCCGTATTTGGCGACGAGGCGCAGGATCTCGCGCTCGCAGACCTGGGTCGCCTCGGCCTGGGCCTGGATGTCGCCGATGATCGAGGCCGGGTCGCGGGTGTTGGCGGCGATCAGGCAGGCGACGTCGGCGCAGAACCGGCCCTTCGAGAACAGCCGCACCGGGGTGATGCGCAGGCCCTCGCGGAACATGTCGCGGGCGGTGACGTCGAACGAGCCCGGCACGCTGCCGCCGACGTCGGACCAGTGCCCGTTGGACTGGCTGAAGGCGATGATCTTGCCGTCGGCGAAGATCGGCCGGATCAGCCGCACGTCGGAGAAATGGGTGCCGCCCGCGTAAGGATCGTTGATGGCGTAGACGTCGCCCGGATGCATGTCGCCGGCGAACGCCCGCATCACGTCCTGGCAGGTGAAGTGCAGGGTGCCGACATGGACCGCGATGTCCTGGTTGCCTTGCGCCGCCGAGTGGCCGCTCGCGTCGTGCAGCGCACTCGAGAAGTCGCGGTTGTAGATCACGAAGGAGTAGCAGGTCCGCAGGATCTGCTCGGCCATCTGGTCGACGCTGGTGATGAAGGCGTTCTTCAGCACCTCGAAGGTGACGGGGTCGAGGGTCTCGGCCATGGCGCTCACTCCTTCACCCGGATCAGGATGTTCAGGTAGCGATCGACCTCCGCGCGGGTGCCGGGCGGGACCAGCACGGTGGAATCGACCTGCTCGACCACCGCCGGGCCGGCGAGGCGGAAGCCCGCCGGCAGCGTCGCGCGGTCGTAGACGGGGGTGTCGTGGGCGGCGCCCTCGAACCAGACCGGCCGGCGGCTCACCGGGTCGGGTGTCGCGCCCGTGGGCTCGTGGGTGGCGAGCGCCGCCTTTGGCACCATTCCGACCGCCTTGAGGTTGAGGCGGAAGAAGCCGACCGGCGCGTCGTCGCGGCGGAAATTGTATTCGCGCTCGTGGTGGCGGTGGAACGCCTCGGTGAGGTCGGCGACCGCCCCGATCGGCCGCGGCGCCGGCACCGCGAGCGAGCGCCACTGGCCCTGGTACATCATGTCGATGCTGCGCTGGAGCACGATGTCGGCCTCGGCCACGCCCTCGTGGGCGAGGCGGGCGAGCGCCTCCGCCTCGAGGCGGCCGAACTCGGCCTCGATCGCGGCCGGATCGGCCTCGGCGGCGCCGACGAGGTAGCTCTCCGAGAAGTCGTGCTGGATGTCGACGAGGAGGCAGCCGAGCGCCGAGGTGACGCCGGGATTGGGCGGCACGATCACCACCGGGATCGCCAGCTCGCGGGCGATGTCGACCCCGTGCAGCGCGCCCGCGCCGCCGAAGGCCACCAGGGCGAAGTCGCGCGGGTCGTAGCCGCGGCTGATCGAGATCAGCCGCACCGCGTCCGACATGTTGGCGTTGGCGACCCGCAGGATCGCGTCGGCGGCCTCCGGCACGGAGAGGCCGAAGGGCTCGGCCACGCCCTCGCGCACGGCATCCGCCGCCAGCCCCTGATCCAGGGTGATCTTGCCGCCGGCGAGGCTGGTGCCGAGGCGGCCGAGCACCACGTTGGCGTCGCTGTTGGTCGGCTGGCGGTTGCCGTTGCCGTAGCAGGCCGGGCCCGGATAGGCGCCGGCCGATTGCGGCCCGTTGCGCAGGGACCCCGCCTCGTCGGTCCAGGCGAGGGAGCCGCCGCCGGCCCCGATGGTCAGGACCTCGATCGAGGCGAAGCGGATCGGGTAGCCGAACTCGATGTGCCAGTCCTTGGTCACCCGCGACTGGCCCTCATAGGCCAGCGACACGTCGGTCGAGGTGCCGCCCATGTCGAGGCCGATGGAGTTCTGATAGCCGCACAGGCCGGCGATGTGGCGGCTGGCGATGGCCCCGGCCGCGATGCCCGAACCGGCGAGCCGCGCCGCGAAATCCTTGACGCTGCCCGGCGTCATCACCCCGCCGCCGGTGTGCAGCAGCAAGAGGTCGCGGTCATAGCCGCCGTCCCGCAGGCGCTCGCCGAGGCGGGTGGTGTAGTCAACCACGACCGGGCTCAAGGCGGCGTTGACCACGGTGGTCGAGAAGCGCTCGTGCTCGAAGATCTCCGGCAGCACGCCCGACGAGATCGAGACCGGCACCCCGGGCAGCTCCTCCTCCAGGATTGCCTTCATCCGGCGCTCGTTGGCGCCGTTGACGTAGGCGTTCATGAAGCAGACCGCGACCGCCGCGACCTCGCGCCGCCGCAGGATCCGGGCGACCCGGCGCGCCTCCGCCTCGTCGAGGGGGGTGACGACGGTGCCTTGCGCGTCGATCCGCTCCGGCACGGTGAGGCGGTCGCGCCGGGGCACGTAGGGGCGCACCACGTCCTTGTAGGTGTCCCAAAGGTCTTCCTTGTTGGCGCGCCGGATCTCGATCACGTCGCGAAAGCCCGCGGTGCAGACCATGGCGGTGCGCGGCAGGCGCCGGGTGATGAGGGCGTTGGTCGCCACCGTGGTGCCGTGCGAGAACAGGGCCACCCGGGTCAGGTCGATGCCGGCCTTGTCGACGCCGGCCAGGATGCCGTCGATCGGATCGCGCGACGAGGCGGTCTTCTCGATCCGGATCAGCCCGGTCGCCTCGTCCATGATGCAGATGTCGGTGAAGGTGCCGCCGACATCGACGGCCACGCGCAGGGTCTGCACGATGGAGCCTCCTTGTTGTGAAGCGATCGTCTTCGAGAGACAGGCGGTGGTCGCGCCTGCTGCATAGGCTCTTCGTCATTCCGGGCTCCGCTTCCGCGGCCCCGGGATGACCCGGTCGAGGCTCGGCCAGTCGGCTCGGTCTTCACTCGGCAGAGCATCCGGACGTGGCCGCGTCCGGAGACCCTCAGCCCCGCGCCGCCGCCCGCGCCTCCCGCGGGGTGCAGCCGAACTCGGCCCGGTACTGGCGGCTGAATTGGGCCTGGTCGCCGAAACCCCAGCGATAGGCGATCTCGGAGAGCGACCGGCGGCAGGCCGGGTCGCGCAGGGCCTCGTCGCACATCGCCAGCCGCTGTCGGCGGATGAAGCCGCAGACGCTGGTCCCTTGCGTCTCGAAGAGCTGGTGCAGGTAGCGCACCGACAGGCCGCAGGCCTCGGCGATGCCTTGCGGCCCGAGATCGGCGCGGGCGAGGTTGGCGCGGATGTAGCGCTCGACCCGGTGCAGGTGGGCGCCCTGGACCGAGGAGGCCTGGCTGCCGAGCGTGCGCGGGTCGGCCTCGACCGCCAGCGCCAGCAGATCGACGAGGTGGCGCCCGGCCATGGCGCGGGCCGCCTCGTCCAGCTCGTCGACCCGCGGCGCGGTGAGGCGCAGCATGTCGACGAAGAGGGCGCCGACGCCCTGCGCGGCGTCGAAGCTCAGGGTCGCGAGCCGCTCGGGCGCCCCGATCCGGGCGCGCAGGACGGGGCTCGGCACCTTGAGCACCCAGAGGGCGTTCGGCTCCGAATAGGCGAACTCGTAGGGCAGGTGGCTCCGCTCGATCAGGAAGGCGCCGGGCCGGCAACGCACGTCCCTGCCGTCCTGGCGGAAGCTCACCTCGGCACGGTCCGGAACGGTGATGAGGAAGCTCTCGTCGTGGGCCTGGAGCAGGTGGCGGGCGTGGCGGCGGTAGACGACCCCGTCCGAGACATTGCGGGAGATCGAGACGTCGCCGAGGCTCCAGACCTCGAGGGCGCCGGAGAAGGCCGGGCCGGGGCGAAAGCCGAGTTCGAGCGGGAAGTAGGTCCGGCTGACCGCCTCGCTCCAGGCGCGCTTGCGCTCCGCCGGCTCGGCGTGCGCGGTCGAGAACGCGGTTCGCATCACCCGATCCTCCTGCCCTGTCCCGCCCGGATGTCGAGGCCCGCTCCGGCTTGCCGGCTCAGGCCAGCGCAGTAGACGGCGTTCCGGTGCCCCGCTCTTGCACGCGAGTGCGCGAAGACTTGCTTCTCAGCGCACTCATCTTCACGCCAACACGCGCAGCGGCGATGGTCCGGAGACGAGGTCTCCGGGTTGCTTCATGACCCTCGGTCGCCCCGCTCACGCCAGGGCGTCCCGGATCCGGGCGAGCCGCCCGGCCGTCTCCGCCCGCGCCGCGAGCGCCCCCGCCATGTCGGTCCGGGCGAAACGCACGGGCTGGTGAGGCTGCAACTGCCCGATCAGGTCCATGTCCGCTGCAATCACCGTGCCGATCATGAAGTAGCCGCCGCCCGACACCGCGTCGCGGTGCAGCACGATCGGCTCGGTACCGCCCGGCACCTGGATCGAACCGTAGGGGTAGCAGCTGTCGACGATGTTCGACGGATCGGAGCCGGCGCCGAAAGGCGGCTCGCGCGGGACGAAATCGAGGGCGTGCCCGCCGCGGAAGCGGTAGCCGATCCGGTCGGCCTCGGGCGCGACCTTCCAGGTATCGGCGAAGAACCGCTCGGTCGCCTCCGCGGTGACCCGGTGGTCGTAGAGGCCGGGCAGCATCCGCAGCACCGGCTCAGGGACGCGCCGCAAGGCCGCCGGGAGGCTGCGTCCCTCGTCCACCGGGCGTCCGGGCCCGATTCCGAGCCGGTCGCCGGCCTTCAGCGCCCGCCCCCCGTGGCCGCCCAGCGCCCCGAGCGCGTAGGTCGCCCGCGAGCCGAGCACCACCGGCACGTCGATGCCGCCCGACACCGCGATATAGGCCCGCGCCCCGGCCTTGAGAAAGCCGAAGGACAGGACCTGCCCGGCCCGGACGGGCAAGGCGGTCCAGCCCGCCTGCTCGACCCCGTCGAGCTTGAGCGGCATCTCGGCCCCGGTCACCGCCACGGTGGCGTCGCCGGTGAAGCGGATCTCCGGCCCGAGGAACACCGCCTCGAGCCCGGCCGCGCCCTCGTCGTTGCCGACGAGGAGGTTGGCGGCGATAAGCGCCTCCCGGTCCATCGCCCCGGAGAGCGGGATGCCGAGATGGTAGTAGCCGGGCCGGCCGAGGTCCTGCACCGTGGTCGACAGGCCCGGCTTGACGATCTCGATCATCGATGCGGCCTCAGCCATGGAGCACCTCCAGCAGCGCGGCGTTGGTGCCGGCGGGATCGGCCTGGAACGCGGCGAGCGAGAAATCGACCTCGCGGATCAGCGGACTGAACCGCCCGGCCTCGACCTCCTCCACCGCCGCGTCGTACGCGTCGCGCCCGACCGGTCGGAACTTCACGATGTCGCCCGGCCGGAACAGGACCATGAAGTCGCGCAAGTAGCTGATCTCTTGCGCCGGATCGTAGATCGGCATCGGGGTGATGCCGAACATCTGGTAGCCGCCGGCCCCTCGCACCGAGTAGATCGCCCCGAAGCAGCCGCCATGACCGATCGTGAGCTTCGGCGTGTCGGTGCGCGGGCGGAGATACTTCGGGGCCTGGATCTGCTTGTCGCGCTCGACCATCTGGTACAGGAACGGCAGGCCCGCCACGAACCCGACCATCGAGACGAACCACGGCGAGCCGGCATGCGCGGCGATCAAGGACGGCACGTCCGGGTAGCCGTTGATCCGCGCGGTGTATTCGAGGTCGGTAGCCTGCGGATCCTGGTGGCGCTCGCGGAAGCGCATCAGCGTCTCGCGGGTCCAGGGATCGTCGTAGAAGACCGGCATCTCGAGGATCCGGGTCTTCAGCTCGGCCCCGCCGGCTCCCGCGCCCTCCAGGCTCCGAAGTTCCTTGAGCAGGTCGTCGGGGGCGATGAGGTCGGGGTCGAACTTGATCTGGAACGAGGCGTTGGCCGGGCAGATCTCGGTGATGCCGCGGATGCGGCTGTCGCGCACCGCGTTGGTGATCGAGAGGCTGCGGAAGAAGGCTTCGAGGGACATCGCCTCGTCGACCTCGACGAAGACGTGCTCGTCGCCACCGAACGTGTAGCGCATGATCGCGAAGGCTCCTCAGGGGGTGAGCGGATGGGCGTCGAGCCAGGCTTCGAGCCAGCGGGTGTGGACGTCGCCCGCCCGCACGGCCGGATCGGCGACCAGCGCCCGGTGCAAAGCCGCGGTGGTCGGCAGACCCTCGACGGCGAGTTCGCCGAGCGCCCGGCCGAGGCGGGCGAGCGCGGCCTCGCGGGTCTCGTCGTGGACGATGAGCTTGGCCAGCAGCGAATCGTAGAAGGGCGGCACCGCGTAGCCGGGATAGAGCATCGTATCGACGCGCACGCCCGGCCCGCCGGGCAGGCTCAGTCCCGTGACGGTGCCGGGCGCCGGCCGGAAACCTTCGGCCGGATCCTCGGCGTTGATCCTCACCTCGATCGCGTGGCCCCGCGGTCGCACGTCGGATTGCGACAGGCGCAAGGGCTCGCCCCCGGCGATCCGGATCATCTCGCGCACGAGGTCGATCCCGGTGATCATCTCGGTGACGGGATGCTCCACTTGGATGCGGGTGTTCATCTCGATGAAGAAGAACGCACCGGTCCCGGCGTCGTACAGGTATTCGAGGGTGCCGGCGCCGCGATAGCCGACCGCCTTCGCCAGCCGGACCGCCGAGGTGCACAAGGCCTCGCGCGCCTCCGGCGGCAGGCAGGCGGCGGGCGCCTCCTCCCACACCTTCTGGCGCCGGCGCTGGAGCGAGCATTCGCGCTCGAAGAGGTGGATCGCGTCGCGCCCGTCGCCGAGCACCTGCACCTCGACGTGGCGGGCCCGTCCGACGAAGCGTTCGAGGTAGAGGCCGCCATCGCCGAAGGCGGCCTTGGCCTCGGCGGTCGCCTGCGGGATCAGGGCCGCGAGCTCGTCGGGGTCCCGCGCCACCCGGATGCCGCGCCCGCCGCCGCCGGCCGCCGCCTTGATCATGACGGGAAACCCGATCGCCGCCGCCGCCGCACGGGCCGCGTCGAGGCCCTCGATCCGGCCCTCGCTGCCCGGCACGGTCGGCACGCCGGCCTCTGCGGCGATGGACCGGGCGGTCGCCTTGTCGCCCATCCGCCGGATCGTCTCGGGACGAGGCCCGATGAAGGTCAGGCCCGCCTCCTCGACCATTCCGGCGAAGTCGGCATTCTCCGACAGGAAGCCGTAGCCCGGATGGACCGCGTCGCAGCCGCTCTCGATCGCCGCACGCAGGACCGCCCCCTTGTCGAGGTAGGACTTGCCGGCATGGGCCGGGCCGATCTCCGCGACGGCGTCGGCGAGGCGGGCGGGCAGCATCGTCCGGTCGGCGGCGCTCACCGCCTGGACGGTGGAAATCCCGAGTTCGCGGGCGGCACGGACGACGCGCAGGGCGATTTCGCCCCGGTTGGCGACGAAGATTCGGCTGATCGTCATGCGGTTCAGGCCTCGAGGTCGTAGAGCGGCTGGCCGGCCATCACCGCGTCCTCGTTCTCGATGTGGAAGGCCCGCACCGTGCCGGCCTCCTCGGCGAGGACCGGGGTGAAGGTCTTCATCACCTCGATCAGCCCAATCGTGTCGCCGACCGCGACCGGATCGTTCTCGGCCTTGAACGGCGGGTCGCCCGGATTGGCCGCCCGGTAGAAGGTGCCGGGGATCGGGGCCTGGATGGTCTTGAGCGCCATGGATGGTCCTCCCGTCGATCAGGGATCAGGCGGCGTGGTCCAGCCCCTCACGGCGGAGGGCCTGGCGCAGGGTGCGGGCGAGGTCGGCCGCCCCCGGCGTGTCGGAATGGATGCAGATGCTCTCGCGGCCGACCGGCACGTCGTGCCCGCCGACCGTCGCCACCACCCCCTCGCGCAGCGCGCGCAAGCAGCGGGCGGTGCCGGCCTCGGCCTCGACCGGCGGGTGCTCGCGGGTGATGATCAGGCTGCCGTCATCGGCATAGTCGAGGTCGGCGTAGAACTCCGCCACCATGGTGTGGCCGCGCGCCGGATAGACGCTCTCGTGCAGCGTGCCGCGCATCCCGAGGATCGGCACCCGGAAGATGTCGGCGGCGTCGCAGATCGCCGCGGCGATCTCGGGGTCGCGCGCCGCCATGCCGTAGAGCGAGCCGTGCGGCTTGATGTGGTTGAGGGACATCCCCTCCGCGCCGAGGAAGCCCGTCAGCGCGCCGATCTGGTAGATCAGGCAATTCGTCAGCTCCTCGCGGCCGATCTTCATCTCGCGCCGGCCGAAGCCCTGGAGGTCGGGCAGGGACGGGTGCGCGCCGACCGCGACGCCGTGGGCCTTGGCCAGCCGCACGGTCGCCCGCATGTGGTTGAAATCGGAGCCGTGGAAGCCGCAGGCGACGTTGGCGATGTGGATGTGGGGCATCAGGGCGGCGTCGTCGCCGAGGCGCCAGATGCCGAAACCCTCGCCCATGTCGCAGTTGATCGAGACCATCGGGGTGCCTCCGGCTGGATCGCGGGCCGGAGAGTTGCAAGCGTGCAGCCCATTGTAAAATCGGAAATCTGCGTGCCGGGTTTCGAAAAATCCGATACCCTCCGCCGTGTCGGGGACCGGGCATGTCGATCTCGCTCAAGCAGATCCGCTACTTCATCGCGGCGGCGGATTCCGGCCGCATCTCGCAGGCGGCGGTGGAGCTGAACGTGTCGCAATCCGCCGTGACGGCGGCGGTGCAGCAGCTCGAGGCGATCCTCGGGGTGCGCCTGTTCGAGCGCCACGCGGCCGGCGTCGCCCTGACGCGGGAGGGCAACCGCTTCCTGCTCCACGGCCGCAACATCATGGCGGCGGTGGCCGAGGCGGTGCGCGAGCCGCGGGCGGCGGGCGCCGCCGTCACCGGGACGGTCCGGGTCGGGGTGACCTACACGGTGGCGGGCTACTTCCTGCCGCGCCACCACGCCCGCTTCGCCTCGAGCTTCCCGGGCGTGACGCTGACCCTGTTCGAGGCGCCGCGGGACGTGATCGAGCGGGCGCTCCTCGACGGCGCCCTCGACATCGCGGTCATGCTGGTCTCGAATCTCCAGGCGCGCGACGCGCTCGCCTCCGAGACCCTGATCCGCTCGCAGCGCCGGCTCTGGCTGCCCGCCGAGCACCCGCTCCTGCGCGAGGGCCGGGTGGGCCTGAGCGACGTCGCCCGCCACCCCTACGTCATGCTGACGGTCGACGAGGCCGGCCACACCTCGGGCCGCTACTGGGCCCTGACCCCGTTCCGTCCGCAGGTCGTCTTCAAGACCTCGTCCGTCGAATCGGTCCGCAGCATGGTGGCGGCCGGGATGGGGGTCACCATCCTCTCCGACCTCGTCTACCGGCCCTGGTCCCTGGAGGGCCAGCGCCTGGAGCGGCGCAAGATCGAGGGCGAGATCCCGACCATGGATGTCGGCCTCGCCTGGCGGGCCGATACCGCGCTCACCCCCGCCGCCAGGACCTTCCGCGAGTTCGTCAGCCTCGCCTGCGCGGGCCAGGGCTGAGCCGTCCGGCCCCTCGCCCTGGCCCCCTCGCCCTGCCCCTCGCCGCGGCGCGATCCGGTCCGGCGGGGCCGTCGTCAGCGCGCCGGCCGGGCGAGGCCGAGGCGGTCGCGCAGCGTCGTGCCGTGGTAGTCGCGGCGGAACAGCCCGCGCTCCTGGAGCAGCGGCACGACGAGGTCGACGAAATCGGTGAAGCCGTCGTGGAAATAGGGCGGCATCACGTTGAAGCCGTCGGCGGCGCCGGTCTCGAACCAGTGCTGGAGCGTGTCGGCGACCGCCTCGGCCGATCCGCACAGCACCCAGTGGCCGCGGGCCGCGGCGGTGAGGTTGTAGAGGTCGCGTAAGCTCATGGCGTCGCGGCGGGCCTTCGACAGCATCACCCGGGCGAAGCTGTGGTAGCTGTCCGGCAGGGCGATGTCCGGCACCGGCCCGTCGAGGTCGTACGCCGACATGTCCTGGCCGAGCCGGTCGGAGAGCAGCGCCAGGGCGTTGTGATCGCCGACGAAACCCTGGAGCATCGCCAGCTTGTCGAAGGCCTCGCGCTCGGTGCGGCCGACCACCGGCATCACGCCGGGCAGGACGCTCACCTCCTCCGGGCGCCGGCCAAGGGCAGTCAGCCGGCGCTTCAGGCCCGCATAGGCGGCACGGGCCTCGTCGATGTCCTGCACCACCGAGAACACCACGTCGGCGGTCCGGGCGGCGAGGTCCTGGCCGGCCTCCGAGCCGCCGGCCTGGAGCACCACCGGCCGGCCTTGAGGGCTGCGGCCGATGTTGAGCGGGCCCTTGACCGTGAAGAACGGACCGTCATGGTCGAGGGCGCGGAGCTTGGCCGGATCGATGTAGCGGCCGCTCTCCCGGTCGGCCACCACCGCGTCGTCGGCCCAGCCGTCCCACAGGCCGGCCACCACGTCGAGGAACTCCCCCGCCCGCTCGTAGCGCCTGGCATGGTCCGGATGGACCGTGCCGAAATTGGCGGCGGTCGCCGGGCTCGCCGTGGTGACGGCGTTCCAGGCGGCGCGGCCGCCGCTGATATGGTCGAGGGAGGCGAAGGCGCGGGCGACCGTGAAGGGGTCGCTGTAGGTGGTCGAGACCGTGGCGCCGAGGCCGATATGGCGGGTGAGCGGCGCGAGCGCGGCGAGCAGCGTCAGGGGTTCGAGGCGCAGGGTGTAGGACGGGTGCGCGGCCGGATCGGCATAGAGGTTGTCGCCGATGAAGATCAGGTCGAAGCAGCCGCGTTCGGCGGTGCGGGCGATCTCGGCGATCGCCGCAAAATCCTGGAAGCTGTCGACCGCGCCGGGCATGCGCCAGCCGGCGACGTGGCTGCCGGTGCCGAGGAGGAACAGGCCGAGATGCATCTGCCGGGTCATGACGCTTTCCAGAACAGCAGCCGGCGCTCGGCGAGGCCGACGAGGCCGAAGAACAGGAGGCTCGCCGCCGAGGCGACGACGATCGCCGACCACACCTGGACGAAGTCGATCTGGAGCACCGCCTGGTAGATCACCCAGCCGAGGCCGCCATAGGCGCCCAGCATCTCGGTGACGATGGCCACGATGATGCTGCGCACCGTCGAGACCCGAAGCCCCGCGAGGATCAGCGGCAGGGCCGTCGGCAGGCGCAGGCGCCACAGCAGGGCGAGGCGCCCGGCGCCGAAGCTACGCATCAGGTCGATGCTGCGGCGGTCGACCCGGTCGAGGCCGGCGAGCGTCGAGAGGAACAGGGTAAAGCTGACGGCGAGCGCCACCATCACCACCTTCGAGGCGAGGCCGATGCCGCACCAGAGCAGGATCAGCGGCGAATAGGCCACCACCGGCACGGAATTGACCGCCGTCACCGCCGTGACGACGACACCGCGGGCCCGCGGCACCAGCGTCAGCGCCACCGCGAGGCCGATGCCGACGAGCGCCCCGAGGCCGTAGCCGAGCAGCGCCTCCGTCAGGGTGTAGGCGGCGGCCTCAGCCAGCATCGCGCGCTTCGACCAGACGCCGAGGAGCACGTCGCTCATCGCCGGCAGCACGTAGGCCGGCAGGGCGAAGCCGCGGGCGACCCCTTCCCACAGCCCGATCAGCAGCAGCGCGCCGAGGATGCCGCGCTGCACGGCGAGGGACTTGTGCGCCGTCACTGCTCGGCCCCCCAGAAGACGAGGCGGCGCTCGAGGAACGCCACCGCCGCGTAGAAGCCGGTGCCGAGGAGCGCTGAGACCAGGAGCGCGGCCCAGATCGCCACCACGTTCTCGTTGTACATCGCTTGCAGCAGCAGCACGCCGAGGCCGGTCGTGTCGCCGAACCACTCGCCGACGATGGCGCCGACGAGGCTGAGCGAGGCGGCGAGCCGCAACGCCACGAAGGTCTGCGGCAGGGCGCTCGGCAGTTGCAGGCGCGTCAGGATCTGGCGCGGCGAGGCGCCGAAGCTGCGCATCAGGGCGATCTGGCGCGGATCGACCGATTCGAGGCCGATGAGCGCGTTCACGGTGACCGGGAAGAAGGTGAGGTAGAAGGCGATGACGGCCTTGGCCATCAGGGTGTTGCCGAACCACAGGACCACCAGCGCCCCGAAGGCGATGACGGGGATGGTCTGCGACACCACGAAGAGCGGGAAGACCATCTCGCGCAAGGTTCGACAGCGCAGGAAGGCGACGGCGACCGCCACCCCGAAGGCGCCCCCGGTCACGAAGCCGATCAGGGTCTCGGTCAGCGTGCGCAGGAAGCCGGCGGCATAGGCGCCCGGCGTCGCCAGGATCGCCGCCAGGACCGCCGAGAGCCGCGGCAGGTAGAACGGCCGGATCCCGAACAGGATCACCAGCCCCTCCCAGGCGAGCGCCACGGCAAGGAGGGCGGCGACCCGCAGGCCGATCCGGCGCGCGAGGCCGGCGGCGCGGGGCGCGGCCGGCGGGGATGCGGCGAGCGCCGCGCTCACAGCTGGCGGTCCGCGCTCGACAGGGCGTCGAGGGGCCGGGACTCGAAAGCGCTCGTCAGGTCGACGGGCTTTCCGATGACCTTGGCCTGGAGCAGCAGGTCGTGCGCCTTGGCGATCGCCGCCGGATCGATCGCGAACAGCCCCTTCTCCTTGGCGGCGCCGGCCGTCATCAGGCGCTTCACCTCCGCCAGCATGAACTCCTGGTGCGCCCGGTCGAGGGTCGGGGCGATCGCCATCACGGTGTCGACGGCCGCCTTCGGGTCGGCGAAGGCGTCGCGCCAGCCGCGGATCGAGGCGCGCAGGAAGCCCTTCACCAGCTCGGGCTTGTCCTTCAGCGTCGTCTCCGACACGATCAAGGTGTCGCGCGGGAAGGTGACGCCGTAATCCTCCGCGACGAAGGTGCGCAAGGTCTCTTTCCCCATCCGGCTCTGGATGGCGTAGAGTTCGTTGTAGTAGGTCGCCGTCGCGACATCGACGGCGCCGTCGACGAAGGGCGTGACGCTGACCTGCTGCGGCTGGATCTTCACCTCGCCGGGTTGGATGCCCTCCTTGGCCAGGATGGCGTTGAGGACGTGGTTGGCCCCGGTGAACCAGGTGGTGACGGTGCGTCCCTTGAAGTCCTGGAGCGTCTTGACCGCGCCGTCCTTGCGGGTGACGAAGACGAACGGGGTGACCTGGTGCGAGACGCCGATGCAGACCACCGGCAGGCCCTTGTCGCGGGCGGCGAGCACGCTGTCGCTGCCGCCCGACAGGCCGAACGTGTCGGCCCCGGTGGCGACGAGGTTCTCGGCGAGCAGGTTCGGCCCGCCCGGATTGATCGTCAGGTCGATGCCTTCCGCCTTGTAGTATCCCTTCTGGGCGGCGACGTAGAAGCCGGCGAACTGCGCCTGCGGCAGCCATTTCAGGCGCAACGAGGCTTTCACCGGCTCGGCGGCGGCAGCGGGGCCGGCGAGCATCACGGCGGCAAGGGCGGCGAGGAGGTGACGGCGTTTGAGCATCGGGGATCTCCGCGATCAGTGGCGGTAGGACGGGTCGGTGCGGTCGAGCCGGCGCATCAGCGCCGGCCATTCGCGCTCGCCGGGGATCAGGATGTCGCCCTGCAGCTCCCAGAACTGGCGCGCGGCGCGCTCGCAGACCTCGTGGGCCGGGATCACCAGGGCGGCGCCGGCGGCGGCCGCCGCCTGCATGTCGAGCTGGATGCGCGCGGCGCGCTCGAAGTAGTAGAGCAGCATGAACGCCTCGCCGGGCGTGCGGCCGACGGTCAGGATGCCGTGGTTGCGCATCAGCATGACCTTGTGGGGCCCGAGATCGCGCACGAGCCGGCCCTGCTCGTCGAGGTCGATCGCCACGCCCTCGTAATCGTGGAAGGCCTGACGGTCGTAGAACCGCATCGCGAACTGGCTCAGCGGCAGCAGCCCCTTCTCCTGGCCCGAGACGGCGACGCTGGCATCCGAGTGGGTGTGCAGCACGCAGGCCGCGTCGTGGCTCGTCTTGTGGATCGCCGCGTGGATCACGAAGGCGGCGAGGTTCACGGTGTGGGGCGTGTCGTCGAGGATTTTGCCCTCGACGTCGATCTTCACCAGGCTCGACGCGGTGATCTCGTCGAAGAGCAGGCCGTAGGGGTTGATCAGGAACTCGTTGTCGCGCCCGGGGATCCGGGCCGAGATGTGGTTGTAGATCAGGTCGTCCATGCCGAGCTGCGCCACCATGCGGTAACAGGCGGCGAGCGCCACGCGGGCCTCCCACTCGGCGGGGTCGAAGCGGCTTGCGGGGTTCGCAGCGCTCACGGGGGCGTTCATCAAGCCTTCTCCTCGGCGATCTGGAACGACTTCAGGCTCTCTTCCTCGATCGCCTCGAGGAGCGTGCGCTTGAGCCGGATGAATTCGGGAGCGGTGACGAGGTCGGGCCGGCGCGGCCGCGGCAGGTCGATGCGCTGCTCCAGCTTCACCGCGCCCGGCCGGGCGGTCATCACCAGCACCCGGTCGCCGAGGAAGATCGCCTCGTCGACGTCGTGGGTGATGAACAGGATCGTGCGCCGGTGGCGCTGCCAGACGTCGAGCAGCCAGCGCTGCATCAGCGTGCGGGTCAGCGCGTCGAGCGCCCCGAACGGCTCGTCGAGCAGCATCAGGTCGCGCTCGAACAGGAAGGTGCGCATCAAGGCCACCCGCTGGCGCATGCCGCCGGAGAGCTGGTGCGGGTACTGCGCCTCGAAGCCGGCGAGCCCGAACTCGGGCAGCATCCGGAGCGCCTCCTCCCGCGCCTCCTTACGCGGTCGGCCCTCGATCTCGAGCGCCAGGATCGCGTTGTCGATCACGTTGCGCCACGGCAGCAGCAGGTCGCGCTGGGGCATGAACGAGACCCGGCCGAGCAGGTCGGCGGCGTGGCAGCTCTGGCCCTCGAAGCGCAGGGCCCCGCCCGGATCGGGCTCCTCCAGCCCGGCCACGATGTTGAACAGGGTGCTCTTGCCGCAGCCGCTCGGGCCGACGACGGTGACGAACTCGCCCCGCCCGATCCGGGCCGAGAAGCCGGACAGGGCCTTGACCGGCCCGAAGGTCTTGTCGACGCCCCTGAGCTCGATCAGCGGTGCGGGTTCCGCAACTGTGGCGGGAGCGTCGTCCTGGTGTCGCAGCATCGCCCGCAAGAGACGTCCTTTCGGGTTCTTGTATAACGAGGGCCGCCTCTGGCATGCCTGAGCGCCGGCCGCGATGGACGGAGCACTGCAACGGATGTGCCAGAAGGCGGCGAGCGGGCCGGATCACGCGGCATCGCGCTTGCCTCGGCCGTCGCGGGTGCGACGCAGAACCGCCGGCGGGGCAGGAATGCACGAGGTCTTGGGGCTGATGTATACAGAAATGAGTAACATGGATGCATAAGACGGCAGCAAGCGCACAAAACGGCGTCATCCGGATCGACGAGGGGCGCCCGTCGGTCTCCCCTGCCCCCGGCCTGACCCTCGCGGAGGGCCTGCGCCAGCGGCTCGAAGCCGCGATCGCCGCCGGCCACCTCGAACCCGGCAGCCGCCTCGACGAGCAGGAGATCGCGCTGCGCTACGGCGTGTCGCGCACCCCCGTCCGCGAGGCGTTCCGGCTGCTCGCCGCCAGCAACCTCGTCGAGCTGCGCGGGCGCCAGGGTGCGGTGGTGCGCACCATCGGCCCGCACGCCCTGATCGAGATGTTCCAGGTGATGGCGGAACTCGAAGGCCTGTGCGCCCGGCTCGCCGCACGGCGCGTCCCGCCGACCTGGCGGGCGACGATCGAGCCGATCCACCAGCGCCTCGTCGACCTCGTCGATGGCGGCGACGCCGACGCCTTCTACGACGTGAACCAGGACTTCCACGAGGCGATCTACGAGGCCGCCCGCAACGGCTTCCTGGCCGACCAGACAAGGCGCCTGCGCAACCAGGTCGCCGCCTATCGCCGCCGCGTCACCCGGATGCCGAACCGGATGAGCGACACGATCCGCGAGCACGAGGCGATCCTGCGGGCGATCCTCGCCCACGACCCGGAGGGCGCGCACCGGGCGATGCGCGACCACGTCGCGCTGCTTGGCGACAACCTGCTCGACTTCCTGGCGGCGTTCGAGTGAGGCCCGGCTTGGTATGCAAATTGCTGCACGTTGCATACCTGTTGCCCGTCAGGAGTGCCCCGTGCAGCTCGACCTCACCGACAAGACCGCCCTGATCACCGGCGCCTCGAAGGGCATCGGCCTCGCCGTCGCCCGCACCTTCGCGGCCGAGGGCTGCCACCTGCATCTCGCCGCCCGCAACGGCGCGGCGATGGAGGAGGCCAAGCGCGCACTGGAGGCCGAGTACGGCGTGCGCGTCACCGTCCACGCCCTCGACTTGTCGAGCACCGCCGCGATGGAGCAACTCGCCGCGCAGGCCGGCGAGATCGACATCCTGGTCAACAATGCCGGCGACATCCCGGCCGGCTCGATCGAGATCCTGGAGGAGGCCGACTGGCGCCGCGGCTTCGACCTCAAGGTCTTCGGCTACATCACCCTGTCGCGCCTCTACTATCGGCGCCTGAAGGGCCGCGGCGGCGTGATCGTCAACGTCATCGGCAATTCGGGCGAGAACTGGGATGCGAGCTACATCGCGGGCTCGACCGGCAACGCCGCGCTGATGTCCTTCACCAAGGCGCTCGGCGGCCGCAGCCTCGACCACGGGGTGCGGGTGGTCGCGGTCAATCCCGGCCCGGTCGCCACCGACCGCATGCTCAAGATCATGAAGCGCAAGGCGATCGACATGCTCGGCGACGAGGCGCGCTGGCAGGAGCTGTTCGACAAGTACCCGGGCAAGCGCCCCGCCACCTCGGAAGAGGTCGCCGATCTCTGCGCCTTCCTGGCCTCGCCGCGGGCCGGCTACATCACCGGGACGGTCGTCACCATCGACGGCGGCATCGCCTCCCGCGGATCGGTGATCTGAGATGGCCTCCCCTGCCCTCACCCGCAACCGCTACTTCGACGACCTCTCGGCGACGCCGGACCTGATCTGGCTCGGCCAGAACACCAACCACATCGAGGCGCATCCGGCGGTGCGCGCGGCGATGATCCGGGCGGTGGAGGAGAACGCCTTCAACGCCTACGCGCCGCCGCTCGGCTTCGAATCGTTACGCGCCGCGATCACCGCCGATCTCGGCACGCCCGGCGCCGAGGCGCTGGTGACCGAGGGCGGCGTCAATGCGCTGGCGATGGTCTGCCGCGCCCGCTGCCGGCCCGGCACCACCTTCGTCACCACCGACCCGACCTGGAAATGGCCGTGCCTGTTCGCCGAACAAGCCGGCGCCACGGTGATCGAGATCCCGATCTACGATCCCGCCTGCCAGTATCGGCTGACCCCGGAGGCCCTGCGCGCCCATGTCGATGAGCGCACGGCGATCATCTACCTCGTCGATCCCAACAACCCGCTCGGCATCCGCTACACCAGGGCCGAGATCGAGGCGTTTGCCGCCATCGCGCGGGAATGCGGGGCGCTCCTCGTCCACGACTGCACCTATCGCGACTTCGCCGAGGGTCACCACCCGGCGCTCCTCGCCGACCCCGAGAACACGATCGTCTCGCTGAGCTTCTCGAAGTGGCTCGGCCTCGCAGGGCTGCGCATCGGGGCGCTCGTCGCCGCGCCGGCCCTGTTCGAGGAGATGGCCGCGCGCACCACCAGCGTGCTCGGGGCGAGCGTGATCGCGCAGCGCGCCGCCGAGGCCGGGCTGTCGGTCAAGCCGGCCTGGATGGCGGAGGTCCGGCGGATCGACCGGGCCAACAAGGCGATGATCGCCGAGGCCGCGGGCCGGGTCGCGGGGCTGGCGCTGCCGGTCTTGCCCTCGCACGGCAACTTCCTGGTGCTGGAGACGGTCGGCGCCGGCATCCGGCCGGAGGCCCTGGTCGAGTGCTACCGCCGCCGCGGGATCATGATCCGCCAGGGCACCTACCACACCGCCCGCTTCGGCGATCGCTTCGTCAAGGTCTCGACCTCGGTGCCGACGCCGTGGGTGGAGCGGTTCTGCGACCTGCTACCGGGCCTCGCCGAGGAAGCCCGCACGCTGAACGACCTGCCGCCGCAATTCTGAGTGGGTGTTCGTTCTGTCGTTCGCAGAACTGTCCGGAGACAATAAACGGCCCGGGATCGTCCCCTCCCCGCGGGGAGAGGAGAAGGCCCACGTTTTTCTTACGCCCGAACTGTCCCCGGACAGATCCCCGTCATCCGGGACATAACTTGATGGACCAGGACAAATACCCATGACGATCACGACGACGGACGGCGTGGCGCTCCACGTCGAGGAGGCGGGGACCGGCACCCCGATCCTGTTCATCCATGAATTCGGCGGCAACCACGCGAGTTGGGAGCCGCAGCTGCAGTATTTCAGCCGGCGCCACCGCTGCATCACCTACGCGGCGCGCGGTTATCCGCCGTCCGACGTGCCGGAGAGCCTCGACGCCTACTCGCAAGGAATCGCCGCCGCCGACGCGGTCGCGGTGCTGGACGGGCTCGGCATCGACAGGGCGCACGTCGTCGGCCTGTCGATGGGCGGGTTCTGCACCGTCCATGTCGGCCTGCAATACCCCGAGCGCGCCCTGTCGCTGACGGTGGCGGGGGCCGGCTACGGCTGCGAGAAGGAGTTCGAGGACTATTTTCGCGGCGTCTCCCTCGAAGTGGCCGACAATTTCGAGCGCAAGGGCGCGCAGGAATTCTCCAAGATCTACGCGCTCGGTGCCAGCCGGGTGCAGTTCCAGAACAAGGACCCGCGCGGCTGGCAGGTCTTCGCCGACCGGCTCGCCACCCATTCGGACAAGGGCGCCGCGATGACGATGCGCGGCGTCCAGGCCCGCCGGCCGTCCTTCTACGATCTCGAGGACGAGCTGAGGCGCATGGCGGTGCCGACCCTGGTCGTGGTCGGCGACGAGGACGACCATTGCCTCCAGCCCGGGATCTTCCTCAAGAAGACGATCCCCGCCTGCGGGCTCTCGGTATTCCCGAAGACCGGCCACACCCTGAACCTGGAGGAGCCCGCCGCCTTCAACGCGCTCGTCGCCGAGTTCATCGCCCAGGTCGAGGCCGGGCGCTGGCTGCCCCGCGATCCGCGGGCGCTGCCGGGACAGATCATGCGGACGACGTGACGATGGCCGGATCCGTCTCCGACCGGCTCTGGCGCCGGCTGATGCAGCTGTCCGAGATCGGTGCCATTCCGGGCGGCGGCGTCGACCGGCAGGCGCTCACCGCGGGCGAGGCCGAGGCCTGGCGCCAGGTGATCGGCTGGGGCCGCGAGGCCAGGCTGGCGCCCGAAACCGACGAGGCCGGCAACCTCTTCCTGGTCCTGCCCGGCCGCGACCGGGCGGCTCCGCCGGTCCTGGTCGGCAGCCACCTCGACACCCAGCCGACCGGCGGGCGCTTCGACGGGGCGGCGGGGGTGCTCGCCGCCCTCGACGCCGTGACGGACCTCGCCGCGGGCGGGCGGGTGCCGGAGCGCGATTGCATCGTCGTCGCCTGGATGAACGAGGAGGGCAGCCGCTTCGCCCCCGGCATGATGGGCTCGGAGGCGTTCTGCGGCGTGCGCGCCCTCGCGGCGATCCGGGCCGTCCGGGACGCGGACGGGATCGGCGTGGGCGAGGCCCTCGACGGCTTCCTCGCCGGGTTCCCCGACCTGCCGCGCCGGCCCCTGGCTACGCCGGTCGCGGCCTATCTGGAACTGCATATCGAGCAGGGACCGGTGCTGGAGGCGGCGGGCTGCCCGGTCGGAATCGTCACCGGCATCCAGGGCAAGAGGACCTATTCGGTGTGCCTCGCCGGCGCGGAGGGCCATGCCGGCACCCTCGCGATGGCGGAGCGCCACGACGCGGTGGCGGCCTTCGCGCGCTGCGCCGTCGCGCTCCACGCCGCGATCGGCGGCCTCGACCCGGCGATCAAGTTCACCATCGGGCGGGTCACGGTCGTGCCGAACGCCCCCTCGGTGATCGCCCGGGAGGTGCGGTTCAGCATCGACCTGCGCCACCCGGACAACGCGGTGCTGGACGCGGCGGGCGCCCGGATCGAAACCCTGTGCCGGGCCGAGGCGGGCCCCTGCACGGTCGCGGTGACGCCCCTCGTCGCCGCCCCCTCGAACGGCTTCGACCCCGTGCTCCGGGACCGGATCGGGCGGGCGGCGGCGGATCTCGGGATCCCGGCGATGCCGCTCCTCTCGGCCGCCGGCCACGATGCCCGTCACCTCGCCTCCTTATGCCCGAGCGCGATGATCTTCGTCCCCTGCCGGGCTGGGATCAGCCACGCCCCGGCCGAATGGGCCGAACCCGACGACCTCGCCGCCGGCGCGGGCGTTCTCGCCCGCGTGCTCGGCGAGCTCGCCTTCGCCGACACACTGCCCCTCGCGTGAGGAGACGCCCGATGACCGACACGGCCCCGATCGACATGGCGGACCTGCCGGTGCAGCACCCGCACAACCCCGGCAGCCCGGCCGAGGCGCGGGCGCGCTTCTTCAATTCCGGCAACGCCTTCAACATCAAGCTGCCGCCGGTGCCAGCCCGTGTCTTCACCGAGGAGGCCGCCCGGGCGCTCGCCCCGGACGCGCCGACGGGCTTCGTGGCCTGCGACCAGGCGGAGGCGATGGCCTGCCCCTTCCCGGCCACCACCCCGTTGATGCTGGCGCGCTACGCCACCATCGCGGCGGGCGAGCGCCTCGCCTGCGACCTCGTGGCGACCGGCTCGGTCTGGTTCGTCATCGCCGGCACGGGCGAGACGCGGGCCGGCACCGAGACCCTGCGCTGGGGGGCCGGCGACGTGATGCTCCTGCCCGGCGGCGCGGTCGCGCATGTGGCGGAGAGCCGGGCGGTGCTGTGGAGCGTCAGCAACGCGCCGCAGCTCGCCCACGACGCCTCGTGCCCACCCGCCATCCCGGTCGCTCCGGTGCATTACCCGGCGGCCGAGATCGACCGCCAGCTCGCGGTGATCACGGCGTCCGGCACCAACGCGACGACCTCGGGCCTCGCCCTGATCTTCTCCTCGGACGGTCTCGAGGCGAGCCGCAACATCCTGCCGACCCTGACCCTCTCGCTCAACACCCTGCCGCCCGGCACGGACCAGCGGGCTCACCGCCACAACTCGGCGGCGGTGACCCTGGCGGTCGCGGGCGAGCGCTGCTTCTCCAGGGTCGACGGCTCCCGCTGCGACTGGACCCCGTGGGCGACCCTGGTGACGCCGCCCGGCGCGCCGCACTCGCACCACAACGACGGCGGCGACCGGGCCCGCTTCCTGATCGTGCAGGATGGCGGCCTGCACTACCACGCCCGTACGATGGGCTTCGCGTTCCTGGAGTGACGCGCCTCAGACGCTGAGATGGCCCAGGATCCGCTCTCGCGCAGTGCCGTCGATGCCCCCCTCGTCGTCAATCTCGCCGAGCTTGAGCGCGGCCCAGCGGTCGGCGACCTTGAGGGCGAAGCCGAGATTCTGCTCGACGATCAGCATGGCGGTGCCGCTCGCCGCCCGCTCGGCGGTCAGGGCGGCGGCGATGCGGTCGACGACCGAGGGCTGCAGGCCCTCGGAGATCTCGTCGATGAGGAGCAGGCGCGGCCGCAGCATCAGGGCGCGGGCGAGGATCAGCATCTTCTGCTCGCCGCCCGACAGCGTGCCGGCGCGCTGGGCCAGCCGGTCCTTCAGGAACGGGAAATGGCCGAACACCCGGTCGAGCGCCTCCGGCAGGAGCCGGTCCGAGGCCAGCGCCAGGCGCAGGTTGTCGCGGATCGACAGATCCTGGAACAGGGGCTGCTCCTGGGGGGCGTAGCCGATTCCGAGCGCCACGAGCCTGGCCGGCGACAGGCCCGCGACGGAGCGCCCGTCGATCGCGATCGAGCCCGCCCGCAGGGCGACCAGCCCCAGGATGGTCTTGAGCAGCGTCGTCTTGCCCATGCCGTTCTTGCCGAGGAGCGCGACGATCTCGCCCGGCCCGACCCGGAGCGACACGCCCTTCACGATCGCGACGGCGCCGTAGCCGCTCGATACCCCGTCGAGGACGAGGCCGCCCGTCCCGTCCCGCTGCGTCGTCTCAGGCATGCGCGCCTCCCGCGTAGATGGTCCGCACCAGCGCGGAGCCGACGACCTCCTCCACCGTCCCGTCGAGCACCAGCCGGCCCTGGTGCAGCACGACGATGCGCGAGGAGATCTCGCGCACGAAGTCGAGATCGTGCTCGACCAGCACCACCGCGATGCCGAGATCGGCGGCCAGGCCCTTGAGCACGGTGCCGATCGTGGTGCGCTCGGCCTTGGTCAGGCCGGCCGTCGGCTCGTCGAGGAGGATGATCCGCGGCTCCAGCGCCATCACCATGGCGAGTTCGAGCGCCTGCTTCTGGCCGTGCGAGAGCAGGCGGGCGGGCTCGGCCATGAGGGCGTCGAGACCGGTCATCCGCAGGATGTCGAGCACCGGCTGCGGCAACCCGAGGATGTCGGCCCGGCGCAGGGGGCTCGGGGCCTCGTGGGCGGCGCGGGCGAGCCGCAGGCATTCCGCCACCGACAGGCTCTCGAACACGCTGGCGACCTGGAACTTGCGCCCGACGCCCAGCGCCACGATGCGATTCGGCGTCAGGCCGGCGGTCGCGGTCCCGGCCACCGCCACGCTGCCCCGGAACGGCTCGGTGCCGTCGCTCAGGCAGCGCATCAGCGTGGTCTTGCCGGCGCCGTTCGGACCGACGAGGCTGACCAGCTCGCCCGCCCGGACGGTGAGGTCGATGCTCTCCAGCACGGTGAGGCTGCCGTAGGACTTGGCGAGACCTTCGACGCTGAGAAGCGGCGCCTCATTGCGTGGGGCCGCCCGCGCGGGACGGGCGGCGAGTCGCGGAGCCGCCGCACGCCGCCCGAGCGGCAGGACCGACACGGCGCGGCGCGCCAGCTCGGCGAGGCCGCCCGGCAGCAGGATGATGATGGCGACGAAGGCGGTGCCGAGGAGGAGCTGCCAGAGGAAGGGCAGGTCGCCCGAGAGGTTCGCCGCGAGGTAGTCGATCGCGATCGTGCCGAGGACCGGCCCGACCAGCGTGCCGCGGCCGCCGAGCGCGACCCAGATCACCAGCTCGGTGCCGAAGAGGAAGCCGGCATTCTCCGGCGCCACCACGCCCGAGGCGTTGGCGAAGACGAAGCCGGCGAGGCCCGCCACGCCGGCCAGCACCGCGGTGAGGCCGATCTGCAGGCGCCGGGGATTGAGGCCGAGATAGGCGCAGCGCGCCTCGTTGTCCCGCAGCGCCACGAGCAGGCGCCCGGCATCGGAGCGCACGAGGATCCAGGCCGCAAGCGTCACGACGACGAGGAGGATGGCGGCCAGGCGGAAGAAGCCCTCGATCTCGAGCGGCAGCACGTCGAAGCCGACGAGGCCGCTGCTGGAGCCGGTCCGCTCGCCGCCGGAATAGATGCCTTGCGTCACCACGATCGGCACGACGAGGGAGATCACCGAGGCGTAGAGCGGCGTCGAGCGGTGGTAGAAGGACAGCCATCCGACCGCGAGGCCGAGGAGGAGCGGCGCGACGACGGCGAGCGCCGCCGCCGCCGCCATCCAGTGCGGCGCCCCGCCCTGGGCGGAGAGCAGCATCGCGGTGGCGTAGGCGCCGATGCCGAAGAAGGCGGCCTGCCCGAAGGTCAGGATGCCGGCAAAGCCCCAGAGCAGGTCGACCGTGACGGCGAGCACCGCGTAGATCATCGAGCGGGTCAGCACGTTGACCGCGAAGGTGTCGAGGACGAGCGGCGCGACCCAGAGCGCCATGGCGGCGAGGAGGGCGACGGCGAGCGGGGCCGCCCGTGCGAGGCGGGGACGCCCGCTGGCCCGCGCGGCGGCGAGGCCGGCGGCCGGAACGGTCTCAGGCACGCGAGAATCCTTTCGGGCTGATGCGCAGCACGAGGGCGGCCAGCACGGCGACCGCGATGCTGCCGAGAACCGGGCTGACGAAGGTGCTCACCAGCACCTGCGCCGCGCCGAAGACGAGGCAGGCCGCCGCGAGGGCCAGGAACGACGTGTCGGCGACCATCACCAGCATGAAGGCGCCGATCAGCCAGCCGACGCCCATGGTGGGATCGACGCTGGTCAGCGGCGTGAGCAGCACCCCGGCGAGCGCCGCGAGGCCGGCGCCGATCATGAAGACCACGAGGCGCACCCGGGCGGTATCGAGCCCGAGGCTGCGCGCCAGGGTCTCGTTCATGATGACCGCGCGGGCCGAGAGTCCCAGGCGCGTGCGCTCGATCACCAGCGCGAAGACGGCACCGATGACGAGTGCGGCGACGAGCGCGACAAGGCGGTAGGCGGAATAGCCGGTGCCGAGGATCTCGACGGTGCCGGACAGGAGGTTGGGGGTGAGCTGGACGTCGCGCCCGAAGGCGAGGGTGATGAGCTGGCCGACGACGATGCCGAGACCCCAGGTCGCCAGGATCGCGTCGAGGGGCCGGCGGTAGAGCGGGCGGATGATGACATATTCGGCGAGGCCCCCGAGGGCCGCGCCGACCACGAAGGCGATCGGCAGCGCGGCCCAGGGGTTCAGCCCGAGCTTTCCCGTCACGACGGCGCAATAGGCGCCGATCGTGAGCCAAGCCCCGTGCGCGAAGTTGATGATCTTCAGGACGCCGAAGACCGCGAGGAGCCCGATCGCCACCACGAACAGGATCGCGGCGGTCGTCAGGATGTCGAGGAGGAGGAGCATCGTGCCATCCGGGTTGAGGATGTCCGGCGATCGGCCGGACATGGGTCACGTCGCCGGTATCGGCCGGAATGGGCCGAGCGGATTCCGCACCCGCCGCATCATCCCGGGGCCGCGGAGCGGAACCCGGGATCCATGACCGCCAGCGCCTGAGCATGACGCTGTACGCGTCCCGCCTGATCCTGCGTCGTCAGCGGATGGGGATCCCGGGTTCCCGCCTACGGCGAGCCCCGCGATGACGGGGAGAGATGTCGGCGGATGTGCCGGATCAATCCAGCTTGGGGCATTGCTCGCCCGGATCGACGTCCTTGAAGGTCCCGACCACCTTGACCGAGCCGTCGCCCTGGACCTGGCCGAGATACATCGTCAGCGGCGCGTGATGCTGCTTGCTCATGCCGATCGTGCCGCGCGGCCCGGTGGCGGTCACGGTCGGCAGGGCCGCCAGCACCTTGGCGGTCTCGGTGCTGCCGGCCTTCTCGACCGCGGCCTTGTAGAGGTAGATCGCCTCGTATTCCGGCACCGAGAGGTCGTTGGGGGTGCGCAAGCCTGCGCCGAACTTCTTCTCCATCGCGGCCAGGAACGCCTTGTTCTGCGGGCTGTCGATGCCGGTGACGTAGGAGGCCGAGAGGTAGATGCCGTCCGCGTCCTTCCCCATGCTCTTCGCCGTGCCCTCGTCGACCGCGAGGTTGGCGTAGGGCAGGGTCACGCCGGCGCCGCGCAGCTGCTTGGTCAGCGTGACGTTCGGGGCGCCGCCGGCCGTGGAGGTGACGAGCGCGTCGGGCTTCGCCTCCTTCAGCTTGGAGATGATCGCGGTCCAGTCGCTGCCGTCCATCGGCAGGTATTCCTCGCCGACCACCTTGGCCCCGGTCTTCTCGATATAGGCCCGCGTGAAGGCCAGCATGCCGCGGCCGAAGGCGTAGTCGCTGCCGATGAGGAAATAGGTCTTGGCGTTCTTGTCCTTGGCGAAGGCGTCGATCACCGGCGGCACCTGCTGCTCGGGCACCCAGCCGTTGACGAATAGGTTCTTGTTGCAGGAGTGGCCCTCGTAGAACGAGGTATAGATGTAGGGCACGCGGCCCTTGGTGACGGCGGGCAGGCCGGCATTGCGGGCCGCGCTCGTCTCCATCGCGATGATGACGTCGACCTTCTTCTGGTAGATCAGCGCATCGAACGCCTTCTGGGCGCCGGCCGCGCCCGACGCGTCGTCCGCGACCTCGAGGGCGAGCTTGCGGCCGAGCACGCCGCCGCCGGCGTTGATCTCCTCGACCGCGAGTTCCGCCGCCTGCACGACGGAGGGCGCGACCACGCTGTTGGCCCCCGACAGGCCGACCGGGACGCCGATGACGATGGGCTTCTCCGCCGCCAGGACCGGCGAGGCGGTGAGGACGAGCGCGGCGAGCGCGCCGACGAGGGGACGTGTCGACATGGGTGCGGGCTCCTTCGGAAAGAGGATGGGAGGAACAGGTCTCGTCCGGCGCCGTCAGGCGTAGAGGTCGGTGCGGCGGTCGCCGAGGACGGAGTTGAACTCGTTGAGATCCTTGTGGCCGGCCTCGGCGAGGTCGATCACCGCCGAGACGGTCTCGGGCGCCTCCCGGCTCGCCGGGCCGGCCAGCGTCCAGCCCTTCGGGCCGATGATCAGGCTCTGGCCCTCGAAAGGCTGGCCGCGCTCGACCCCGACCCGGTCGGCACAGGCGATGAAGATCCCGTTCGAATGCGCGGCGGCGCGGTGCAGGGTGTTGGCCATCGCCGCCTCGCCCGCGGGCTGGTTCGGCATCGGCACCCAGTTGGTCGGGATGCAGACGATCTCGGCGCCGGCGAGGGCGAGCTGCCGGAAGGTCTCGGGAAACCAGCCGTCGTAGCAGATCGCGATGCCGATCTTCCCCAGCGCGGTCGCGAAGACCGGGAAGCCGAGATCGCCCTTGCGGAAGAACAGGTTCTCCCGGTGCCAGAGATGCGCCTTGCGGTAGGTGCCGACGAAGCCGTCGGGCCCGGTGATCAGGGCGGAGTTGTAGAGCGCGTCCCCTGCCCGCTCGGCGATCCCCGCCACGATGTGGATGCCGAGCTCCGCGGCGAGCGCGGTCCAGGCCCGGGTCGTGGGGCCGTCCGGCACCGGCTCGGCGAGCGCCGCCGCCTCGTCGGGCGTCTCGAACACGTAGCCGGTGCTGGCGAGCTCCGGCAGCACGACGAGCCGGCTGCCCTCGCGGGCGGCGGCGCGGACGAGGTCGGAGGCGCGGGCGAGATTGGCCGCGACCGCGCCGAATTCCGGCTCGAACTGGATGCACGAGACCCTGAGAGATCGGCGAGCGGGATCGTTCGCTTGGACCATGATCGCTCCAAAACGCAAAAAACCCCTGGACGCGGAAATCTATCCGCAGACCAGAGGCTTCGAAGCCGGGATGTGATGCAGCATAGAAGCTGCTGGGCAACCTTGCCCGTCTCCTTACGATACGCGAGGACGAGGCGTCTGCAAGGCCAGAAAGCGGGCAGGCTGTGCCCGGATCAGGTCTTCTCCGCCAACGCGATGCGCAGGCCGAGCCCGCTCATCGCCTCATGCGCCGCCACCACGCTCTCGGCGACGCTCGCCATCGGCACCCGGGTGGCGGTGGCACGGTCGCGCAGCAGCCGGTAGGCGGCGTCCTCGTCGATCCGGTTGAGGTCGATGAGCAGTCGCACCGCCTTCTCGACGCTGCGGCGCCCCTTCATGGTCTCCTCGAGCCGGGTGATCTTGCTCGTCAGCCGGCCCTCGTAGCCGCGCCGGTAGCGGGCCAGCGCGAACTGGGTCAGCACGCCGCGCGGCCGCAGGGGCTTGGCCAGGACGCCGTGGGCGTTGACGTCGACGATCGCCTTCAGCGAGGTCGGGCTCTCGTAGCCCACGATGGCGACGACCGTCGGCCCGGCCTCCTCGAGGGCGGGCAGCAGGGGGCGGACATCGGCGTCGTCGAGCAGGACGAACAGCGTGTCGATCTCCGGCGGCAGCGCCGCCGGGGGCGGCCAGAGCTGCGAGACCTCGCAGCCGAGGCGGCGGAGCTGGTCGACCAGGGAGGCGCCCTCCTCGTCCTTCGGATGGACGACCAGCACCCGGGCGCGCCGCAACTCATCGAGGATCTTGCGGGCCGGCGCGCTCATGCGGCGAGCCCTTCCTCGAGGGCGTTCAACTCGAAGCGCGACCAGGCGAGGTACGGGTCGGGCCGCACCGGCCGGCGGGCGCGCCAGGCCACGTCGAACTGCCCGTCGGCCCGGGCGACGCCGATCGCCGGCGTGAGCCAGACGTGCCGGGTCTCGCCGTCGAAGGCGATCTCGCCCTCCGGCGCCAGGTAGAGCTGGCGCAGGGCCGCCGCGCTTAGGCGCTCGGCATCGAGCGTGCCGGCCTCGGCGAGCGCCCGGGCGAAGAGGTGGACCTGCGCGTAGGCCGTCTCCGACCACATGCTGGTCGGCCGCTCCGACCCGAACCGGGCCCGGAACGCGGCGACGAAGCGGCGGTTCTCGTCGCCGTCGAGGCTGCCGAAATAGGACGAGGCCAGCACGTGTCCGGTGCAGGATTCGGGGCCGATCGCCCGGATCTGCCCCTCCGCCAGGGTGAGGCTCGCGATCGGGCAGCGGGCACGGTCGATCCCGGCCGCCGCGTAGGCGCGGTAAAGCCGCTCGGCACCGCGGCCGACCACGGTCGAGAACACGGCGTCCGGCGCGGCACGGCGGATCTCGGCGACCATCCGCCCATGGGCCTCCTCGTCGGCATCGAGGGGGGCGTAGGCCTCGCCCAGGATCGTGCCGCCCTTGGTCTCGATCAGGTCGCGCATGACCCGGTTCGACTCGCGCGGATAGATGTAGTCCGAGCCGACCATGAAGATCCGCGGTCCGTATTCCTGCAACAGGAAATCCGCGAGAGCGAAGACGTTCTGGTTGAGCGTGGCGCCGGTATAGATGACGTTCTCGGAATACTCGAAGCCCTCGTAGATCGAGGGATACCAGAGCAGGCCGTTATGGCGCTCCATGGTGGAGAGCACGGCCTTGCGGCTGGCCGAGAGCGAGCAGCCGAACACCACCTCGACGCCGTCCTCGGCGAGCATGCGCCGGGCGAGGCCGCGATAGGCGTCCATGTCGCCGGCCGGATCGTAGCAGACCGGCTCGATCGGGCGCCCGAGCACGCCGCCGGCCGTGTTGATCTCCTCGATCGCCAGGGCGGTGCCGAGGAAATGCTCGGTCTCGGTGATGCCGCTGACCCCGCTGCGCGAGAACAGCACACCGACCCGCCATGGCGCCTTGCCCGTCCCCGCCATCCGTCACCCGCCGCTGCGTCCAGGCGCTCGGTCCTGCCGGCGAGAAGCCCTAGAGCATCGCCCGAGCACGTTGCAACACGGCACACGAGGCCGGCAGATCGGCGCACGCGGACGCAGGGTTCGTCGTCGGCCATTCCCTGTCCCGGACGGCCGACGCGAAGCGGACGGAGATCCGGGACGGCGAGCGGCCGCCGCGGGAGCGCCCGCCCGCCGGCACACGCATCCCCCCGCGTTGCGTCCCGTGACGCGGCAGGCGGGCGCCGCTCGCGATCCCCGGGCGTGCCGCCTTGCCCGTGACGGGCCGGCATCCGCGTCGTCGGACCAGGCTCTCGGGGCCGCGCCCGCCGTTCAGGGCTGGCCGAAGCCGTAGAGCGTCGCCGGGTTGTCGACGAGGATGCGCCGGCGCGCGGCCTCGTTCGGGGCCCACTCGGCCAGGAGGTCGAACAGGCCGGCATCGTCCGGCATGTGCGTCTCGCCGCGATGCGGCCAGTCGCTGCCCCAGACCATGCGCTCCGGCGCCGCCCGGGCGAAGAGCGTGGCGACCTCGGTCGCGTCCGCGTAGGCCGGCGGGCCGCTCCTGGTGTTGAGGTAGGCGCCCGACAGCTTCATCCAGGTCCGCCCGCCATCGAGCAGCTTGCGCACGACCGGGACGGCGCGGTGGTTCAGCCCCTGACCGGGCAGCAGGCGGGCGAGGTGGTCGATGACGAGCGGGGTCGGCAGGCGCGCTAGCACCTCGGCATGGTCGGCGATCTGGTCGCCGGTCATGTAGACCTGGACGTGCCAGCCGAGGGGCTGGACCTTGCGGGCCATCGTCTCCAGCCGCTCCGCCGTCGTGGCGCCCCAGGATTGCGGCGTCACGAAATTGACCCGGATGCCGACCGCGCCCCGGGCGGCCATGTCCTTCAGCGCGGCCTCCGTCACGTCGAGGTCGACCACCACGACGGCGCGGGCCGAGGCGCCGAGCTGCGCCACGCCATCGAGGGTGGCGCGGTTGTCGATGCCGTAGGTCGACGGGGTCACGACGACCGTGCGGCTGGTTCCGATCCGGGCCTGGAACAGGCGATAGGCTGCGACGTCGCTGTCGACGACCGGCTGGCCCTTCCAGTGCGGCGAGGCGGGAAAGCGCGTCGAGAAGATATGGATGTGCGAGTCGCAGGCCTGGGCCGGCACCTCGGTTTTCGGCGGCTCGGTGCCGGCGGAGAACGGCACGGCGCCCTGCGCGAGGGCCGGGCCGACCGGCAGGGCGGTGACGGCAACGGCGCCCGCGGCCCTCAGCATGTCGCGTCGCGACGGATTGTAAGCAGCCGTCATGGCGACCTCCCTCTTGTTCTTCGCTGTCGTCCTGGATGTCGGGCCCCTCTCCCCCTCGCCCGTGCGGGAGAGGGGGCAGGCTTCAGGGCAAAACGCTGAGCGCCGTGCTGGCCGCGGGCGCGAGGCGCGGGGTCATGGCGGCCGGGTCCCGGGATCAGGCCGCGACCGCGACCGGAAGGTCGGTGCGGCGAACCCGCCGGCCGAAGGCGAGCATCAGGACCGCCCCGACCAGCAGGCAGGCGCCGACCGCCAGGAGCGGCGCGGTGAACCCGCCCGAGAGGTCGCGCACCAGGCCGATCATGTACGGCCCGGCAAAGCCCCCGAGATTGCCGATCGAGACGATCATCGCGATCCCACCGGCGGCCGCGCGCCCGGTGAGGAAGCCCGACGGCACCGCCCAGAAGGTGGCGACGAAGGAATTGATGCCCATGACGGCGACGCAGAGCGCCGCGATGGTGAGGACCGGCGTCGGGGTGAAGGCACTCGCGACCAGGGCCGCGGCACCGACGAGGAGCGAGATCGTCGGGTAGATCGTCCGGTCGCTGCCGCGATCCGACATCCGGCCCCACACCACCATGGCGACCGCGCCGCAGATGTAGGGGATCGCCGTCACGACACCGACGAGCGAGGTGGCGAGGCCGAGCTGCTTGATGATCTGCGGCAGCCACAAGCCGATGCCGAGGGACCCGACAATGGCGCAGAAGTTGACGCAGGCGAGCATCAGCACGCGCCAGTTCCGCAAAGCCTGCGCCAGCGTCATCTTGTGCTTGCGCTCGATCGCCGCCGTCTCGGCCTCGAGCTTGGCGACGAGGGCGTCGCGCTCGGCAGGCGACAGCCAGGCCGCCTTCTCGGGCCGGTCTGTCAGGACGAACAGGCAGGCGATGCCGAGGGCCATCGCCGGCAGGGCCTCGAGGATCAGGAGCCACTGCCAGCCCTTGAGGCCGAACCCTTCGAGCTGGATCAGGGCGCCGGAGATCGGGGAGCCGACGATGTTGGCAACCGGGATGCCGAGCAAAAACAGGGCGGTCGCCCGCGCCCGCACCGCCGACGGAAACCACAGGCTCAGGTACAGGAACACGCCGGGCACGAACCCGGCCTCGCCGAGCCCGAGCAGGAAGCGCGCGATGCCGAACTGCACCGGGCCGGTGACGAAGGCGGTCGCCGCCGAGACCAGGCCCCAGGTGATCATGATCCGGGCGATCCAGATCCGCGCCCCCACGCGCATCATGATCAGGTTGCTGGGGATCTCGGCAATGAAGTAGCCGAAGAAGAACAAGCCGGCACCGACACCGAAAGCGGTCGCCGAGAGGCCGATGTCCTTGTTCATCGTGAGCGCGGCGAAGCCGACATTGACGCGATCGAGGTAGCTGATCACGTAGCAGACGAACAGGAACGGCAGGATGCGCCACATCAACTTGCGATGCAGCGCTCGCTCGTCGATCGCGGTGAATGCCGGCTGCGGCGGCCCTGCCCGGGTCATGATGTCTGCTCCCGAAATTTTTGCAACGGTGTTTCATTTCAGATATCCCGGTCCCCAGGACGGGTCAAGCGCGCGGGACCCTGCGCGAATGCCGCGGAGGGCAAGCGCCCTTCCGGCGGCGTGGCGCCGCGGGAGCATCCCCCGACGAGGCGGGTTCCCGCGCGCCGAAGACAATGCGGCCCCCTCGAAGGCCCCGGGCGCTGTCCGATTGCCACGCGATCGGGCCGTGCTCTAAGGGGGGCGACCGCCCCGGCGGAGTCGCAAGCGAGCGTGAGAGGGATGCCGAAAGAGGCCCGACCGAGACCCAAGCTCGAAGGCGTCGCCTCGGCCGAGCGGGTGCTGACGATCCTGACCGCGTTCCAGCGCGGCGACGACGCGCTCGAGCTCACCGAGCTCGCCCGGCGCACGGAGCTCGTGAAGAGCACCATCATGCGGCTGTGCATCTCGCTCGAGAAGTTCGGCCTCATCGAGCGCCTGGACGATGGGCGCTATCGCCTCGGCGTCGAGGCTGCACGCATCGGCTCGGTCTACCAGCAATCCTTCGCGCTGGAGGAGCGGGTGGTTCCGGTGCTGGAGCGCCTCGCCGCCGAGTCCATGGAGACGGCGTCATTCTACATCCGCCGGGGAAACCAGCGCTTGTGCCTGTTCCGGGCCGACTCGCCCTATCCGCTGCGCATGAACGTGCGGCCGGGCGACATGAGGCCGATGGACCAGTCGGCGATCGCGCAGGTGCTCGCGGTCTTCGGTGACCGCGCGGACCCGCAGGGGGCGCCGGAGCTGCCGCTCCACACCTCGGGCGTCACCGATCCGCACGTCGCCTCCCTGGCGATGCCGGTCTTCGGCGCCGGGCGCAGGCTGATCGGGGCGCTGGCGCTGTCCGGCCCGTCCTCGCGTCTCACCACCGAGCAGGCCGGGATCCTCGCCCCGAGGCTGCGCGAGGCTGCCGAGCGCCTGTCGGCGGAGCTGGGCGCGCAGGTTTGACACGCATCCGCGGCCGACCGCGAGCATCGCCCGGCTCGACGGCCGGCGACCGGCCGGGCACGCCTCCGCTCGTCGTCCCAAGCCCGGACGTGGAGGCGGGTCATCGGGTCATCGGGTCGCTGCAGCGCGCCTGCCGCTCGGGCGCCCGCACCCGGCCATGCGCCGCGAGCACGAGGTCCATCTGGCGCCCGACCGGCAGCACCGGATCGAGCGTCGCCATCGGGTCCTGGAACGCCATGGCGATCGCGCGCCGGCGTAAACCCGGTCGCGGTCGGATACGCCTTGCGCACCGAGGGCGGGGTCTCCCGACCGGTGGCCGGCGCGGTGCTCGCCATGGGCGACCTCACCGGTCCGGGCGCGCCGCCGAGCCGCCACCGGCTCGATCCATGGCGGCCGGAGGAGTTCGGCCGGCTGCACCCGGATCGACCGGTCCTCGTCGTCGGCACCGGCCTCACCATGATCGATGCGGTCGCGTCCCTGCGCAGCCGGAGTTTTTTCCGGCCGGATCGTCGCCCTGTCGCGCCGCGGCCTGGTGCCGAACGTCCACGCCCCGACCTTCCGGGACCCGAGCGATCCTGCTTCCTGCGGCCGTCCTGGGACGTGCATCGCCACCGCGCCGGCCCGCCGGCCGCCTCGCCGTGCCGGCGGGGCGCATCCTCGCCATCGCGGACGGCCCCGGCGAGGCCGTGGTGACGATCCGGCCCCGGGGGCGGCACCACGGACGAGACCCTGCCGGTGCAGGGCATCGTCGACGCCACCGGGATCAGTCGCATCGACGAGACCGGAGACCCGCTGCTGCGCCGCCTCGTCGTGCGGGGCCTCGCACGGCCCGACGGCTTCGGGCTCGGCCTCGCGGCGAGCGACGATGACCGCCTGAGCGCCGGGCAGCCGGACCGGCTGTGGACGCTGGGCCCGCTCCTGCGCGGCACGCTGTGGGAATGCGTCGCGGTGCCGGACATCCGCAGCCAGGCCGCCGAGGTCGCCGCCCTCGTCGCCGCGGAGGTCGAATGCCTGCCGGTGCCGCGACGCCGGGCCGAATCCGCGTGACCGATCGTCGAACCGGGGCGCTGGCGGGCACCATGGCGAATAAAAATAATATCCTTGGAACGTGATCTGCAAAAGCAATTCGATTTCCGCTTGGACGCGTAATCGAAATAATGTTCTGGTTGACGATCCAGGCGGAGAACGACAGATATTCAGCGCTGGATCGAGCGTATCCAGGCCCCCGACAGCGATGAGACCATGGTGATGATCAAGCAACGCGCCCGGCTCCTGCTCCGGCACGCCGCCGCCCTGCTCGGAGGCCTGGCCCTGCTGGCGGCGCTGCCGGCCGGCCCGGCTGCCGCGGCCGAGGGCCAGCTGCGCATCGCCAAGCAGTTCGGCGTCGTCTACCTGCTTCTCAACGTCGCCGAGGACCAGAAGCTGATCGAGAAGCACGGCAAGCAGGCCGGCCTCGACATCAAGGTCGAGTACCTGCAGCTCTCCGGCGGCTCGGCGGTCAACGACGCGCTGCTGTCGGGCAGCGTCGATATCGGCAGCGCCGGCGTCGGCCCGCTCTTCACGCTCTGGGACCGCACCCGCGGCCGCCAGAACGTCCGCGGCGTCGCCTCCCTCGGCAACTTCCCGTACTACCTCGTCAGCAACCGCCCCGAGGTGAAGACGATCGCCGACCTGACCGACAGGGACCGCATCGCCCTGCCGGCGGTCGGCGTCTCGGTCCAGGCGCGCATCCTGCAGATGGCCTCGGCCAGGCTGTGGGGCGACAAGGACTTCGCCCGCCTCGACCGCAACAGCGTGGCGGTGCCCCACCCCGAGGCCGCGGCCGCGATCATCAAGGGCGGCACCGAGATCACCGCGCATTTCGGCAACCCGCCCTTCCAGGAGCAGGAGCTGGCCGAGAACCCGAAGGCCCACGTCATCCTGAGTTCCTACGACGTCCAGGGCGGGCCGGCCTCCTCGACCGTGCTCTACGCGACGGAGAAATTCTACAAGGACAGCCCGAAGACCTACCAGGCCTTCGTCGATGCGCTCGACGAGGCCGCGCGCTTCATCACCGCGGATCCGGAGCGGGCGGCCGACATCTACCTCAAGGCCAATGGCAGCCGCATCGACCGCGCCCTGCTGCTCAAGGTGATTAAGAGCCCCGAGGTGAGCTTCAAAATCGAGCCGCAAAACACGCTTGGCCTCGGCCAGTTCATGCACCGCGTCGGCGCGATCAAGAACGAGCCCAAGTCCTTGAGCGACTACTTCTTCGTCAATCCGCGCGTCGCGGCGGGCGGTTGAGGGCGAATCCGATGACGCTGGTGATGGAACGCGATGCGCCCGTGGCGGCGTCGCAACTGCCCGCTGTGCCGCGCGAGACGCCGCCCCCCTTGCCCGACCCGCTCCTGCGCATCGCCGGCGTGTCGCTGGAATATCGTACGCCGGGCCGCGTGGTGCGGGCGGCGCACCGGATCGACCTCGACGTCTACGAGGCCGACCGCTTCGTGCTGCTCGGGCCGTCGGGCTGCGGCAAGTCCACTCTCTTGAAGGCGGTGGCCGGCTTCATCGCCCCGGTCGAGGGCGAGATCACGCTCGGCGGCGTGCCGGTGCGCAAGCCGGGTCCCGACCGCATCGTGGTGTTTCAGGAATTCGACCAGCTGCCGCCCTGGAAGACCGTGGTCGAGAACGTTGCCTTTCCCTTGCGCACCGCCCGCGGGCTTGGGCACGCCGAGGCGCTGGAGCGGGCGCGCGCCACGATCGACAAGGTCGGGCTCACGGCCTTCGCTGCCAGCTACCCGCACCAGCTCTCCGGCGGGATGAAGCAGCGCGTCGCCATCGCCCGGGCGCTCGCCATGCAGCCGAAGGTGCTCCTGATGGACGAGCCCTTCGCCGCCCTCGACGCGCTCACCCGGCGCAAGATGCAGGAGGAGCTGCTGACCCTCTGGAACGAGGCCCGGATGACGCTCCTGTTCGTCACCCACTCGATCGAGGAGGCCCTGGTGATCGGCAACCGGGTCGCCCTGCTCTCGCCCCATCCCGGCCGCGTGCGCGGCGAGTACAATTGCCACGAATACGACCTGTCGAGCCTCGGCAGCCGCAGCTTCCAGGCCGCGGTGCAGCGCCTGCACGACCGGCTGTTCGAGCCCGTTCCCGAGGCGACGGCCCGATGAATCAGGTTCTCTCGCCGCCGATCCGTCCGGAATACGACCGGGTCCTGTCCCCCTTCGTCGAGGCCCCGGTCGAGCGCCGCCTGCCGCTGCCGACCCGCCTGTGGCAGCAGGGCTGGTTGCGCCGCGGCCTGATCCTGGTCGCGCTCGCCCTGCTCTGGGAGGGGCTGGCGCGCTGGCAGGACAACGACCTGCTGCTGCCGAGCTTCGGTGCCACCCTGTCGGCCCTGTTCGACGGGCTCGCCACCGGCGAGATCCTGGAGCGGACGCGGATCTCGCTGACCGTGCTGGCGCAGGGCTACGTGCTGGGCGTCCTCCTCGCTTTCGGGCTGACCTCGCTGGCGGTCTCGACCCAGTTCGGCCGCGACCTGCTCTCGACGCTGACCGCGATGTTCAACCCGCTGCCGGCGATCGCGCTCCTGCCGCTGGCGCTGCTGTGGTTCGGGCTCGGCCAGGGCAGCCTGATCTTCGTCCTCGTTCACGCGGTGCTGTGGCCGCTGGCGCTCAACACCTATGCGGGCTTCCAGGCCGTGCCGGATTCGCTGCGCATGACCGGGCGCAACTATGGGCTCGAAGGGCTGGCTTACGTCGGCCAGATCCTGGTCCCGGCGGCGCTGCCGGCGATCCTGTCGGGGCTCAAGATCGGCTGGGCCTTCGCCTGGCGCACGCTCATCGCGGCGGAACTGGTCTTCGGCGCCTCGTCGGGCCGCGGCGGCCTCGGCTGGTACATCTTCCAGAACCGCAACGAGCTCTACACCGACCGGGTCTTTGCCGGCCTGCTCCTCGTCATCGCCATCGGCCTCGTGGTCGAGACGGTGGTGTTCGCGAGCCTGGAGCGGGTGACGGTCCGGCGCTGGGGGCAAGTCAGATAGGACAGGCCTGACGAGGCGAACCCGAGAGGACCGAAAAGCTTCCAGGTGGACCGCTGCGCCCGAGGAGGCGGCACGGGTCCCGGCATTCGAGCGAGCGATGACGACAGCCACGATGCGCCTCGGCGCCTTCTTCTACGCCACCGGCCACCACGTCGCCGGCTGGCGCCACCCGTCGAGCGAGGCCGATGGCGGGCTCGTCCTCGACCGCTAT
>NZ_VDDA01000014.1 GCF_006151805.1 Methylobacterium terricola
TCCGTCAGGTCACTCGGATAGCGACGGCCGTCGTCCTTGTAGAGATCGCGATCCGCCTGCGTCCACATCGGCTCCTCCTGCCAACGACAACGCGCGACTGGCTCAATCAGTCAAACAGGCTCTGAGTTAGATGTCTGTTTGCAGAAGCGAGCGACACTGGCCATGATTGCGTCAGCGGACTTGGTCCAGACGAACGGCTTGGGATGGGCGTTGGTCTCGGCAATGTAGTCGCAGATTGCCGTCTCCAGATCCTCTGTGCTGGTGAATGCCCCACGCTCCAGCCGACGCCGGCTCAGCACCGAGAACCAGCACTCCACCAAGTTGAGCCATGACGCGCTCGTCGGTGTGAAATGAAGATGAAACCGAGGATGCTGAACCAGCCAATCGTGCACCACCGTTGTCTTGTGCGTCTTCAGGTTGTCGAGAACCAGATGCACCTCCAGATCCGGGGCAACGGATTGCTCGACCTGATCCAAGAAAGTGCGAAACTCAGCGCTGCGATGGTGGCTCGCACACCGGCCGATGATCGTGCCGGCCTTGACGTCGAGGGCGGCGAACAGGTCGAGCGTACCATGCCGACGATCGTCGTGAGTGGTCCGTTGGACTTGACCCGGCCGGAGCGGGTGGGCCGGCGCCGGACCTTGCACGGCTTGGATCTGGGGCTTCTCATCGACGCACAGCACCAGAGCGCGGTCGGGCGGATCCAGGTAGAGGCCGACCACGTCGCGAACCTTCTCGATGCAGGCGGGATCGGACGAGAGCGTGAAGGTCTCGGTCCGATGCGGTTGCCGACCGAAGGCGCGCCAGATGCGCGAGACCGCGCTCTGGCTCAGCCCGCTCCGCTGCGCCATCGCGCGGGTGCTCCAGTGCGTGGCTTGGCGCGGAGCTTCGTCCAGGGTGAGGGTGGCGAGACGCTCGACCGCGTCGTCGTCGATACGGCGAGGGGCGCCGGACCGCGGCGCGTCAACCAACCCCTCGAGCCGGCGGGCGGCGAAGCGACCGCGCCAGAGGGCCACCGTCTGGCGGCTGACACCGAGCGCCATCGCTACGCCGAGGTTGGTGGCACCCGGTTCGGCGCAGGCCAGGATGATGCGCAGGCGCTGGCCCAGCGCCTGCCCGGTCCCGTGTCGGCGCAGCAGGCGCTGACCCTCACCCTGCTCCTGCTCGCTCAGAGCGAGGGCGACTGCCTTGAGACCACGCGACGTGGCGGACCTCCATTAGGAAGTGCCCAACAATCCGCTCATCCTACAAAACTGTCAAACCTCGGCTAACTCAGATCACTAGATGGTTGCGCATCGCCTGCAAATGCCTCTCGTGCGCGGCTTCTGCGGTGCTGCGCTCGGGTACACCGGCTCTGGTCTCCTCCAGCAGCTCGATGTGCATCAGCGAGGCGAGATGGCCACGGTGGACCACGATCGTTTGCTGTTCCAGCAAGAGATTGTCGTCGTTCGGGTCCAGCGTCGCTGCCGTCCAGAACGGGCAGCCCCTCAGAAAGAGGCTCCGTGCCAGGCCTCGAATGGCGGATTCCGGCTCTCGGGGACGTGACCCACGAGGGATGGATCCAAGCAAGTCATTTATGGGGGATAATACCGTCGCACTTAAGCACTGACGCGTGTGATGGATGGGAGGTTTGCCAGGGATCGGGTGCAGCGGCTTCCGGCGCACCGCATTGACGCGAACCAGGACCGCCGTGTGTCATGAAGCGACGGCTCGGTCGACGTCGAGCAGGACGCGGGATCGTGCCGGCGTCAACGCGCGTGAAGTTAACCCGCGTGAACGCGCGCCCGCCGGAATCCGGGATGCTGGGCGGGCCATGCGCCTCCGGCTCTCGACCGAGGACCGCCGACGAGCGGCCGCGGTCCGCCGCGCATGCGCCACAACCGTGCTTCGGGAGCAGGCTCATGCTGGTGCGACGCAACGGGAGTCGCCAGGACGCGAGCGGATCGGGGGCGGCGCGTCCGGGTGCCGTACCGCAGGACGGGAGGCCCGCCCTCGACCGCCGGAGCTTCCTCCGCCGCTCCGGCCTGACGGTCGGCGGGCTCGCGGGCCTCGGCTCGTTGCGGCTCGGCGCCGTACGCCGGGCCGAGGCCGCCGGCTCCTCGGCGAACCCCGCCGAGACGGTGATCCGCAAGAACATCTGCACCCATTGCTCGGTCGGCTGCACCGTCACGGCCGAGGTGATGAACGGCGTCTGGGTCGGCCAGGAGCCGTCCTGGGAGAGCCCGATCAACCGCGGGGCGCATTGCGCCAAGGGCGCGGCGATCCGCGAGCTCGTCACCAGCGAGCGGCGCCTGAAATACCCGTTGAAGCTCGAGAACGGCGAGTGGCGGCGACTCTCCTGGGAGCAGGCGATCGAGGAGGTCGGGACCAAGCTCCTCGCCATCCGGGCCGAGTCGGGCGCGGATTCGGTCTACTGGCTCGGCTCGGCCAAGTATACCAACGAGGCGGCCTACCTGCTGCGCAAGTTCGCGGCGTTCTGGGGTACCAACAACGTCGATCATCAGGCCCGCATCTGCCACTCGACCACGGTGGCCGGCGTCGCCAACACCTGGGGCTACGGCGCCCAGACCAACTCCTACAACGACATCCGCAACGCCAAGACGATGATCATCATGGGCGGCAACCCGGCCGAGGCCCATCCGATCTCGATGCAGCACATCCTCTCGGGCAAGGAGATCAACCGGGCGAACCTGATCGTCATCGATCCGCGCTTCACCCGCACGGCGGCGCATGCGACCGAGTACATCCGCCTGCGCTCGGGCACCGACATCCCGGTGATCTGGGGCATGCTGTGGCACATCTTCCAGAACGGCTGGGAGGACAAGGCCTTCATCGATCAGCGCGTCTACGGCATGGAGGACGTGCGCAAGGAAGTGGCGAAGTGGAACCCCGACGAGGTCGAGCGGGTCTCCGGCGTGCCGGGGGCGCAGTTGCGCCACGTCGCCGAGCTGTTCGCCAAGGAGAAGCCCGCCACCCTGATCTGGTGCATGGGCGCGACCCAGCACACCGTCGGCACCGCCAACGTGCGGGCCTTCTGCATCCTGTGCCTCGCGACCGGCAATGTCGGCAAGCCGGGGACGGGGGCCAACATCTTCCGCGGCCACACCAACGTCCAGGGCGCCACCGATATGGGGCTCGATGTGACGAGCCTGCCGCTCTATTACGGCCTCGTCGAGGGCGGCTGGCGGCATTGGGCCCGGGTCTGGGACGTCGGTTACGACTGGCTGCAATCGCGCTTCGACGAGGTGCCGGCCAGCGCCGGCCGCAAGGCCCGCACGCGCAAGGAGAACATGGAGACCCCCGGGCTCACCTCGACCCGGTGGTTCGATGCCGTGACCCTGCCGGGCGACCAGGTCGACCAGCGCAGCCGGTTGCGCGCCATGATGATCTCGGGCCACGGCGGCAACACCGTGACGCGCCTGCCGGAAGCCCTCGACGGGCTCACCACGCTCGACCTCCTGGTGGTGGCCGATCCCCATCCCACCACCTTCGCGGCGCTGAACGCCCGCCGCGACAACACCTACCTCCTGCCGATCTGCACCTCGCTGGAGATGGACGGCTGCCGCACCGCCTCGAACCGCTCGCTGCAATGGGGCGAGCAGATCGTGAAGCCGGCCTTCGAATCCAAGACCGACTACGAGTTCCTGTACCTGCTGGCGCGCAAGCTCGGCTTCGCGGACGCCCTGTTCAAGGGCATCACGATCGAGAACACCGTGCCGCGGGCGGAGGACATCCTGCGGGAGATCAACCGCGGCGGCTGGTCGACGGGTTATTGCGGCCAGAGCCCGGAGCGGCTCAAAGCCCATATCCGCAACCAGCACGTCTTCGACATCGTGACCTTGCGCGCGCCGAAGGACGCGCCCGAGGTCGGCGGCGATTATTACGGCCTGCCCTGGCCGTGCTGGGGCAAGCCGGAGATCCGGCATCCCGGCAGCGCCATCTTGTACAACACCGCGCTCCACGTGAAGGATGGCGGCGGCACCTTCCGGGCCCGGTTCGGCACCGAGCGCAACGGGCGGACGCTGCTCGCCGAGGATTCGTTCTCGCTCGGCTCCGACCTGACCGACGGCTATCCCGAGTTCAGCATGGCGGTCCTGCGCAAGCTCGGCTGGGACAAGGACCTGACGGCGGAGGAACAGGCGGTCATCGCGCAGGTCGGTGGCACCGCCGTCGACGCGGTGAACTGGGCGACCGACCTGTCGGGCGGCATCCAGCGGGTCTGCCTCGACCACGGCGTCGCGCATTACGGCAACGGCAAGGCCCGGGCCAATGCCTGGAACCTGCCCGACCCGGTGCCGGTCCACCGCGAGCCGATCTACACGCCCCGGCCCGACCTGGTGGCGCAATACCCGACCCGGCCGGACGAGCGGCAGTTCCGCATACCGAATGTCGGCTTCTCGGTGCAGCAGGCGGCGGTGGAGCGCGGCATCGCCCGCGACTTCCCGATCATCCTGACCTCCGGCCGCCTCGTCGAGTACGAGGGCGGCGGCGAGGAGACCCGGTCGAATCCGTGGCTCGCCGAGCTGCAGCAGGACATGTTCGTCGAGGTCAACACCCAGGATGCCGCCGAGCGCGGCATCGAGGACGGCCAGTTCGTCTGGGTCTACGGCCCGGAGAACGCCGCCAGGACCAAGGTCAAGGCGCTCGTCACCGACCGGGTCGCCAGGGGCGTCGCCTTCATGCCGTTCCACTATTCGGGCTGGTACCAGGGCCGCGACATGCGCGCGTATTACCCGCGCGGCACCGACCCGGTGGTGCTCGGCGAGAGCGTCAACACCGTGACCACCTACGGCTTCGACCCGGTCACCGGCATGCAGGAGACGAAGGCGACGTTGTGCCAGATCCGGGCGGCGTAACGTAAGTCGGCGCGGGCGCTCCTCGCGCATCCGCTCCGCGCAGCCCCTCCCCCGCGACGGGAAGCCGAAAGTTTCGGATTAAACGCGGTGCTCGCGCGTTGACTCAGCGACGCCGTCGCGCCGAGGAGACCCTGTGAGCATCGGACTGATCGCCCTGCTGGACGACGTCGCCGCCCTCGCCAAGACGGCGGCGGCCTCCCTCGACGACATCGCCGGGCAGGCGGCCAGGGCCGGCGCGAAGGCGGCCGGCGTCGTCATCGACGATGCCGCGGTCACGCCGCGCTACGTCGTCGGCTTCGCGGCCGAGCGCGAGCTGCCGATCGTCGCCCGGATCGCCACGGGCTCGCTGCGCAACAAGCTCCTGTTCCTGCTGCCGGGCGCGCTCGCGCTCAGCGCCCTCGCGCCCTGGGCGATCACGCCGCTGCTGATGCTGGGCGGAGCCTATCTCTGCTACGAGGGCGCCGAGAAGGTCTACGAGGCCGTCTTTCCCCACAAGGCCCATGCCCACGAGGACGAGTTGCAGGCCGGCGCGGGCGACGCCCGGGCGGTCGAGGATCGCCGCGTCGCGAGCGCCATCAAGACCGACTTCATCCTCTCCGCCGAGATCATGGCGATCACCCTGGCCGCCATCCCGGAGGGGAGCTTCTGGATGCGGGCGATCATCCTGGCGATCGTGGCCGTGGGCATCACCGTGGCGGTCTACGGCGCCGTCGCGCTGATCGTGAAGGCCGACGATGCCGGCCTCGCCATGGCCGGGAGCACATCGCCTCCCCCGTTCGGGAGCCTCGTCCGCGGCATCGGGCGAGGCGTGGTCAAGGGCATGCCCGGGCTCCTCGCCGTGCTCGCGGTCGTCGGCACGGCGGCGATGATCTGGGTCGGCGGCGGCATCCTGGTCCATGGCCTGGAGGGCTACGGCCTGTCGGGGCCGGCCCACGCGATCCACGATGCGGCCGCGGGCCTCGCGGCGCGGCTGCCGGCGGGGCGCGGCCTGGTCGAGTGGCTGGTCACCGCCACGGCCTCGGGGCTCGTCGGCCTGATCGTCGGAGGTCTCCTGATCCCGCTCACGAGCAACGTTCTGGTGCCGGCGTGGCAGAGCCTCAGGCGGTGGCGGCCTCGCGCGGCGTGAGGCTCCGCCATGCGGCACTCTCCGACAGGCGCTCGACATCCTCGGCCGATTCGGCCGCCAGCCATTCGGCGATCGCGGCGACGACCGTATCGAGCGGGCGCGCCTTCGGCGCCAGCAGGGTGTGGAACCGGCCCGTGCCCAGCCGCCAGTCGGAGGCCGGCACCAGCGTCCCGGCGATCAGGGCGCTGGCGACGACGCTGACCCAGCCGAGCGCGATGCCCTCGCCGTTCAGCGCCGCCTGCAGGATGATCGCGTAGTCGGAGAATTCGTGCCAGATCCCGGGCGCACCCTTGCCCGGAGCGCCCTTGCCCGGACCGCCCTTGCCCGACCCCGCGCCCCAGAGCTTCGGCGAATGCTCGCTGAGATGCAGGAAGGCGTGCCCCTCCCGCGCGCCCTCGACCCAGGGGCCCCGCGTCCGGTGGTAGGCCGGGCTGCAGACCGGCAGGATGATCTCGGGGGCGAGATCCCAGCGATGGTACTGGCCGTCATCGGGCAGGATCCGCGTCGCCAGGTCGACGGTGTCGGGGATCGCCCGCAGGATGCCCGGAATGAGGTCGAACCGCAGGTCGACCTCCGGGAAGGTGGCGTTGAACCGGCCCAGGCGCGGCAGGAGCCAGTGCGCGACGAAGGAGCCGGAGAGCGACAGGGTGACGACCTGGCGTGACGGCCGTGTCCGCGCCCGGATCCGCAGGAGCGCCTCGCCGATCCGCTCGAGACCGTCATGCACCGCCCCGTGGAGGTCGCGGCCGTCGCCGGTGAGGGTCAGGCCGCTCGCCCGCCGCTCGAACAGGGTGACGCCGAGCGCGGCTTCGAGCTGGGCGATGTTCCGGCTCACCGAGGGCTGGCTGATGTTGAACTCGGCCGCGGCCGCCGTGAAGCTGCCCCGCCGCGCCGCCGCCTCGAAGATCAGGAGCCCCCGCGCGGAGGGAACGAGGCGGGAGAAGCCGTCCATACGCTGAGCGTATGGGCCGGGCCACGCCTTTTCAAGCTGGTGCGTCCCGGGGCGATCCCCGAAGCTGTCGGCACGACCCGCGGCCGGCCGGCGACGACCCGCCTCGCCCGAGCCTCACGACGAGCGGTGACGATGCACGAGACGGACGCGCCCTCCCCTGCCCCGCACGGCGACCCGCTGCTGGCGCCGTTCCGGCTCGGGCGGCTCCGGCTCCGCAACCGCATCGTCAGCACCAGCCACGCCTCGATGCTCGACGATGGCGGGATCCCGGGCGAGCGCTACCAGCGCTACCACGAGGTCAAGGCGCAGGGCGGCCTCGCGATGACGATGGTCGGCGGCTCGGCGATGGCCTCGCCCGATTCGAGCTGGGGCGGCGGCCAGCTCAACCTGTCGAGCGACGCCGTGATCCCGCATCTCGGCGCGCTGGCGGCGCGGATCCACCGGCACGGCGCGGCCGTGCTGTGCCAGGTCTCGCATCTCGGCCGCCGGGCGACGGCCTTCGGCGCCGATTGGCTGCCGGTCCTGGCGCCGTCGCGGATCCGCGAGACCCGAAACCGCAACTTCCCGAAGGAGATGGACCACGCCGACATCGCCCGCATCATTGCCGATTACGCGGCGGCGGCACGGCGCTGCGCGGAAGCGGGCCTCGACGGCGTCGAGACGGTCACCGGCGGCCACCTGATCGGCCAGTTCCTCTCCCCCCGCACCAACACCCGGACCGACGCCTATGGCGGATCGCTTGCGAACCGCGCCCGGTTCGGCCTGATGGTGCACCAGGCCATCCGGGCGGCGGTCGGGCCCGACTTCGTGGTGGGCATCCGGTTCGTCATCGACGAGGGCGTCGCCGACGGGTTGAGCTTCGCGGAGGCCGTCGAGGCGGCGCGCCTCTACGAGCGCGAGGGCGGCCTCGACTACATCAACTGCATCTACGGCCGGATGGATTCGGACCTCGTCCTGACCGAGGACAACATGCCGGGGATGTTCCAGCCGAGCGCGCCGTTCCTCGACCGGGTGGGGCAGTTCCGGCGCGAGACCACGCTGCCGCTGATCCACGCCGCCGGCATCCGCGATGTCGCCACCGCGCGGCACGTCATCCGCGCGGGCATCGTCGATCTCGTCGGGATGACGCGGGCGCACATCGCCGATCCGGACATCGTCGCCAGGATCGTCCGGGGCGAGGAGGAGCGGATCCGCCCCTGCGTCGGGGCCTCGTACTGCCTCTACAAGAAGGTCAATTGCATCCACAACCCGGCGAGCGGCCGCGAGACGGTGCTCGCGCACCATATCGAGCGGGCCGAACGGGCCCTGAAGGTCGTGGTCGTCGGCGGCGGGCCGGGCGGGCTCGAGGCGGCGCGGGTGGCCGCGGAGCGCGGGCACCGGGTCGTGCTGATCGAGGCCGGCGCCCGGCTCGGCGGCCAGATCCTGATCGCCGCCTCCGCCGCGGAGCGGCGCGACCTGATCGGCATCGTCGACTGGCGCGTCGGCGAACTGGCGCGGCTCGGCGTCGAGACGCGCCTCGACACGTTCGCGGAAGCCGGCGACGTCCTCGCCGAGGCGCCCGACGCGGTGATCGTCGCGACGGGCGGGGTGCCGGACCTCGACTGGCTCGACGGCGCCGAGCTGTGCGACAGCGTCTGGGACGTGCTGACCGGGTCCGTCCCGGGCAAGGACGAGGTGCTGGTCTATGACGGCACCGGCCGGCAGGCGGCCCTCTCCTGCGCGCTGCGTCTCGCGGGCGAAGGCAAGACGGTCACGGTGGCGACGCCGGACGACGCGCTGGCACTGGAGATGCCCTATGCGGACCGCACCGGCTTTCGCAAGCAGGTCGCGCAACGCGGCATCCGCTCCATCGTCGATGCGCGCCTGACCCGGGTCGTGCGCGCCGGCAACCGGCTCGTGGCGGTTTTCAGCAACGAGTATGGCGGGCACGAGATTCGCATGGAGACCGCGCAGGTGATCGTCGAGCACGGCACGGTTCCGATGGACGACCTCTACGGCAGCCTGCGCGGCCGATCCGCCAATGACGGCGTGACGCGCCTCGAGACGCTGATGCGGGGCGGGGACGTCCCTCCCCCGGCCGATGGCGGCTTCGTGCTCCACCGCATCGGCGACGCGGTGTCGAGCCGCGACATCCACTCGGCGATCCACGACGCCTATCGCATCTGCTCGGGGCTCTGACCTCCGGGGGACTTCCACGACACGTCGCTGCGGCACCGGCCGAGAGGGCTCACCATGACCGATTCCCTCGTGACCAACTGGACCCGCTCGGACGAGGCGCGCATCGAGGAGGCCATCCGCCGCGGCGCCTCGCGCCGCGACCTCTTGCGCGGGCTGGCTTTGTCCGGCGTCGCGCTCGGTGCCGGCGGGGCGATCCTCGGCCGGGCCGGGGCGGCCGTCGCCCAGACGCCGCGCTCGGGCGGCGCCCTGCGCGCGGCGGGCTGGTCGTCCTCCACCGCCGACACCCTCGATCCGGCGAAGGCGTCGCATTCGGCCGATTACGCGCGCTGCTGCGCCTTCTACAACCGCCTGACGGTGCTGGACGGCAAGGGCAACGTCCAGATGGAACTCGCCGAGAGCATCGAGAGCCGGGACGCCAAGACCTGGACATTGCGCCTGCGCAAGGGCGTCACCTTCCACGACGGCAAGGGCTTGAACGCCGCCGACGTGATCTACTCGCTCCAGCGCCACACCGACCCGCAGGTCGGCTCCAAGGTGAACGCGCTGGCCAAGCAGATGACCGGGTTTCGCGCGCTCGACGACCGCACCGTCGAGATCACGCTGGCGAACCCCAACGCCGATCTGCCGACGATCCTCGCCATGCATCATTTCATGATCGTGGCCGACGGCACGACGACTTTCGCCAAGGCGAACGGCACCGGCGCCTTCACCTGCGACGTGTTCGAGCCCGGCATACGCTCGGTCGGGCTGAAGAACCGGAACTACTGGAAGCCGGGCGCGCCACACCTCGATTCGTTCGAGTTCATCGCCATCTCGGACAACACCGCGCGGGTGAATGCGCTGCTCGCCGGCGACATCCAGCTGGCGGGTGCCATCGATCCGCGCTCGATCCGCTTCGTCGAGAGCCGGCCCGGGGTCGCCATCACGAAGAGCAACGCGGGCAACTACACCAATCTCGGCATGCGCCTCGACATGGCGCCGGGCGACAAGGCCGGTTTCGTCGAGGCCATGAAGCTCCTGATGAACCGCGAGATGATCCAGAAATCGGCCTTGCGGGGCCTCGCCGAGATCGCCAACGACCAGCCGGTTCCGCCCTCGAACAAGTACTTCAACCCGGAGGTCAAGCCGCGCCCCTTCGACCCCGAGAAGGCGAAGGCGCTCCTCGCCAAGGCCGGCCTCGCCGGCCAGACCATCCCGGTCGTCGCCTCCGACGCGGCGGCCTCCTCGGTCGACATGGCGGTGATGCTGCAGCAGGCGGCCGCCACGGCCGGGCTCACGCTCGACCTCCAGCGCATGCCCGCGGACGGCTACTGGTCGAATTACTGGCTGAAATCACCGATCTGCTTCGGCAACGTCAACCCGCGGCCGACGCCCGACATCCTGTTCTCGCTGTTCTATGCCTCGTCGGCGCCCTGGAACGAGACCCGCTACAAGTCCGAGAGGTTCGACCGCCTGCTCGTCGAGGCCCGCGGCCTGCTCGACGAGGGCAAGCGGACGCAGATCTACGGCGAGATGCAGGCGATGGTCGCGAACGAGGCCGGCAGCGGCATCCCGGTCTTCATCTCGAACGTCGATGCCCATGCGAGCAAGCTCAAGGGCCTGGGAACGAACCCGCTCGGCGCGATGATGGGCTTTGCCTTCGCCGAGCATGTCTGGCTGGAGGCCTGACCCGCGCTACGGGCTCGCCGCCGGCGCGAGAACCGGCAGCACGGCGTCGCTCGGCGCCACCCAGCCGAAGATGCCGCCCTGCGCGACGATCATCGCGAGGCCGGCCTCGTGGAAGGCCGGGATGTAGGAGCCGCAGGCATCCGACACGACGAGGCAGCGATAGCCGCGGTCGTTGGCCTCGCGCACCGTCGTATGGACGCAGACCTCGGTGGTGACCCCGCAGACGATCAGGCTGGCGATGCCCTTGTCCGCCAGCTGCGCCCCGAGATCGGTGGCGTAGAACGCCCCCTTGCCGGGCTTGTCGATCACGATCTCGCCCGGGGCCGGCGCGAGGTCGCGGACGATGCCGTGCCCGGCCTCGCCGCGGATCAGGATGCGGCCCATCGGGCCGGGCGCGCCGATCCGGGCGCTCGGCGCGCCGCGGGCGACCTTGGCGGGCGGCGCGTCGGAGAGGTCGGGCAAGTGGCCCTCGCGGGTGTGGACGATCATGAGGCCGGCGCTCCTCGCCGCCGCCAACAGCGCCCGGCAGGGCGGCACGGCTGCGGCGAGCAGCGACACGTCGTTGCCGAGACTCTCGCCGAAGCCGCCGGGCTCGAGGAAGTCGCGCTGCATGTCGATGATGACGAGCGCCGTCGCGTCGAGATCGAGCGTCAGCGGGCCGGGCTCGGCGGGAACGGTGGCGATGCGCGGCATGGCTCCCTCGGGGCATTTCGCTTCCATCATGCCGGCGGGCGCGCCGATGCGCACCCCCATTCGGCGCACGCCGCGATGCGACGTTCGTGCAGGATGCCCGTCGGAATTGACCCTGGATACCACGATATGGAGCAACCTCGCGACATGACCTAGAGGATATTCCGGCGAACCGGAGGCTGGATCGCCATCGAAAATACAGTAAAATCAATCGGATGATCAATGACCTAGGTGTGCGGCGATCAGATTGTGATATAGAGGCAGCACAACCAGCCGACGGCATGGCCAAGATTGGCATATCGGTTGCTAAGACCGCGGCGATTGTCGCAGAGGAAGCAGCCCATGTTCGCCAGGATTCTCACCGCGGCCGTTCTCGGGCTCGCCGCGCTGGCTCCGGCCGGCGCGGCCGATATCCCGAAGGAGAAGGCGCCGGTCACGGCGCCCCCGCCGGCTGACGGGCCGTTCTTCGTGTTCTCGGACACGCAGATCAGCTACCGCTACCAGTTCCCGGCCGTGACGCCCGGGATTCAGATCCTGCAAGCGGACGGGACCTTCCGCAGCCGCGAGGCTCCCAAGCAAATCCTCAACATCGCGCATGCGGATGCCTGGGCTTACGGCACGAACTTCTTCTCGCTTGATATCCTGAAGTCCGGCTCGCAATTTCCCGCCGGCACCACCAACCCGCCCGGCAGCGTCGCGGCACCGTATTTCGCCGATTACGGCAACACCGAAGCCTACGGCCTCTATCGCGGCACGCTGAGCCTCAACGCACTCACCAACAGCAAGGCCTTCGCTGTCGCCGGCCTGGTCAAGGATCTGTCGCTCTCCTTCGGCTTCGACGCCAACTCGCAGAACGATGCCTTCGGCTCGAAGAAGCGCGACGTCGTCGGCGGCCTGAACGTCTCCTTCGACGTACCGGCCGGCTTCCTCAACCTCTCGGCCCATGCCTACAAGGAGTGGAACCGCAACGGTTTCAACACGCAGCCCGATCGCGACCAGAGCTTCAACACCGTCCCGGAATTCGAGATCGTCTACAACTTCCCGCTGGCCTTCACCGGCTTGCCGCTCAGCATCGCCGGCTTCAACAACATCGTCCTGCCCAAGGGCCGCGGCATCAGCCGGGATCTCTCCGCCTACGCGTTCAACCCGCCACGCGGGGTGGAATTCCTCTCGCGCACCAACCTGGTGCTCGATGTCGGCAAGCTCGTCTACAATCAGCCCAACAAGGTCGACGTGTTCATCGGATTTCAGTATTGGCTGAACAAATTCGGCAACGTCGAGACGGCCACCTTCAAGGGGACCGAGGAAAAAAGCTTCCTGGCCGGCGTCTCGTTCCACGTGTTCTGATAGTCACGGCCGCCAACGACGACATTTGGCTCCATCCTCGAATTTTTGCCAGGTCCAAAGTCGAGGATGTCCGGACACGATGCCGAAGTCCGACGCGGATTCTCGCCTTGCGTGATCTCGGGCCTGCCCGAGATCGAGCCGATGCGCCAGAATCCTGGGGCCACCGGCATGACAAGCGCGTTCCCGTCGGCCGTCGCTTCCGGATCGGTGGCGCGTGCAACGCGGCCCTAGAGGATCGGCGTCCTAGCGACGGACGGGTGACGGGACCGGACGTTCGACGGGGAGACGCGTCTCGTCCACGGCGATGGCCCGGTTGGGCGGGACCGGCACGACGTCTCCGCTGCGGATCGCTTCCGCTTCGTTCCGCGGACCCGCAATGCCCTCGGTGCCGCCGGGGGCCGTGGCGGGGTCGCTCCCGGCTGGCGCACCGACCGACTGGGCGAGGGCCGGCGCGGCGGGAACGACGGCGGCGAGAACGGCCAGAACAGGGAAGATGCGGCGCGACATGACGATGTCCGGAGTGGGTGTCGAGGTTCGACACGAAGAACATCCCAGTCGGAGACCGGTTCCGCGCCAAGTCGCCCGCCCGCACGAGCGCGTGCGTCTCCACACATGATCGCGCTCCGCCATCAACGCCGCGCCGGATGTGCCGAAAATTCCGGCAACTCCGAGCAACTTACTGATAAGTCGTGATATTTATCGTCCCTTCGGCAGACCTAGACGTGGGGCCGGACGCTGAAGGCCGTGAAATTGAATCATTTCTGTGCGGCACCTGCCGATTGATAGGCCAATCTCGCACAACATATCTGCATCCAGGCGGGGCGTCACGGCGACGCCCGACAGCAACTGGAAGTGTCCGAATGTCCGCTTATCTGCCCCGCAAGGCCTTGCTGCCCATCACGGCCCTCCTCGTCGGGCTGTCCGGAACGGCCGCGCTCGCACAGAGCTACACCGCGCCGGCCGGGATCCCACCCGTCCTCGCGCCCGGAGGCCTCGAGGGCCGTGCGGCGGTGCCGAACATCGTCGCCTCGCAGGGCCGCGCCCGCTCTCTTGCGGCGCGCCGGGCGGACGATCTGGTGACCGGGTCGCTGCGCGGGCCGCACCACGTCCGCCGAGTTCCGCCGCGCCGGTGAGCCAGGCCGCCGCGGGGACGACGGCTTCGCGCGTGCCTCGGAACCGTGCAGGCTGGCCGAGAAAAGAGGCTTCTCACCTTGCGGCACAGAGCGCAATCCGGCGTCAGCCGTGCTGAAATTCCCAGCTTCGCCACGGCGTGACGGACGCCTAGACTTCGCTTCGCTGGAGTTTTCCGCCAGTGGAGCGCGAAGCTGTGACGAAGACTGATCTCACCCGGCGGCACCTTCTCGGCGGCGCGGCTGCCCTCGGCCTCGCCGGCCTGCCCGGACGGGTGCGGGCCGCCGGCCCCCTGACGGTCGGGTTCGTCTATGTCGGGCCGAAGGACGACTACGGCTACAACCAGGCCCATGCGGTCGCCGCCAAGGCGCTCAAGGGCCTGGCGGGCGTCGAGGTGGTCGAGGAGGAGCGCGTCCCCGAGACCAACGCCGTCGAGAAGACCATGGAGAGCATGATCAACCTCGACGGCGCGGGCCTGCTGTTCCCGACCTCGTTCGGCTACTTCAACCCCTTCGTGATCGCCGCGGCGAAAAAGTACCCGAAGGTGCAGTTCCGGCATTGTGGCGGGCTGTGGACCGAGAAAGATCCGAAGAATGCCGGCTCCTATTTCGGATACATCGCGCAAGGACAGTATCTGAACGGGATCGTCGCCGGCCACACGACCAAGTCGAAGAAGATCGGGTTCGTGGCGGCGAAGCCGATCCCGCAGGTCCTCAACAACGTCAACGCCTTCCTGCTCGGTGCGCAGAGCGTCGACCCCGCCATCACCTGCCAGGTGATCTTCACCGGTGAATGGTCGCTGGCCGTCAAGGAGGCTGAGGCAACCAACGCGCTCATCGACGGCGGCGCCGACGTGATCACCTGCCATGTCGACAGCCCAAAGGTGACGGTCGAGACCGCCGCACGTCGCGGCGCCTTCGTGTGCGGCTACCACGTCGACCAGTCGCCGCTGGCGCCCCAGAAGTACCTCACCGGAGCCGAATGGGACTGGCTGCCGATCTACAAGGGCTTCGTCGCCGACGTGCAGGCCGGGCGCAGCCCGCCGAACTTCCTGCGCGGCGGCCTCGCCGACGGCTTCGTCAAGATGAGCGCCTACGGTCCGGCGGTGAGCGACGGGGCGCGCCGCAACGCCGACGCGGTCAAGGCCGAGATGATGAAGGGCGGCTACGAGATCATCAAGGGCCCGCTCAAGGACAATGCCGGCAAGGAGGTGATCGCCGCCGGCAAGGGCCTGCCCGAGAAGGCGCTCGAGCTCGAGAGCACGAACTACCTCGTCGCCGGCGTGAGAGGGGCGGTGTGACCCCCGATCCCGGAGGTCCCGCTATGGTCGCCGATACCGCCGCATCGCGCATAGCGGTCGTCCCCCGGCGGCCCTCGGCCGCGGTCCAGGTGATGGCCTGGCTCGCCCGTCGGACCGAGGCGGTGGCGATTCCCCTCGGTGCCGTGCTGGTCGGCCTCGCGCTGTTCAGCCTGTTCCTCCTCGCCCTCGGCAAGTCGCCTGCCGCACTCGTCGATCTCGTCTGGCGCGGCGGCTTCAGCTCGGCCTTCGCGTTGCAGAACAGCCTGCAGCGCGCCGCCCCCTTGCTGTTCGCGGCGCTCTGCGTCGCCCTGCCCGCCCGGCTCGGGCTCGTGGTGATCGGCGGCGAGGGCGCGATCATGCTCGGGGGCCTCGCGGCCGCGGTGGTCGCGCCACCGCTCTCGGCCGCGCCGGCTCCCCTGGTCGTCGGTGCGATGGCGCTCGCCGCGCTGCTGGCGGGGGCGGTCTGGATCGGCGCGGTCGGGGCGCTCAAGGCCTATCGCGGCGTCGACGCGACGATCGCCAGCCTGCTGATGTCCTACATCGCGATCGCGATCGCCAACCACCTGATCGAGGGCCCGCTGCGCGATCCGACGAGCCTCAACAAGCCCTCGACCCTGCCGGTCGGTGACGCCAACATGCTGGGGCCGATGCCGGGCCTCGGCGTGCATTGGGGCCTCGGCGCCGGCGTGCTGGCCTGCTGTCTCGCCTGGCTGCTGATGGAGCGCACGACGCTGGGCTTCTCCGCCCGGATCGCCGGCGGCAACGTGCGGGCGGCGCAGATCCAGGGCCTGCCCGTCCGGCGCCTGATCGTCGGCTTCACGGCGCTCGGCGGCGCCTGCGCGGCGCTGGCCGGCTTCTTCGAGGTCGCGGCGGTGCAGGGCAATGCCAACGCGACGCTCGCCGCCGGCTACGGCTTCACCGGCATCCTGGTGGCGTTCCTCGCCCGCCACAACCCGCTGGCGATCCCGCCGGTGGCGCTGGCGCTCGGGGGGCTCGAAGCGTCGAGCGGGCTGATCCAGCGCCGGATGCAGCTCCCCGACGCGACGATCCTGGTGCTCGAAGGCCTGCTGTTCCTCTGCCTCCTCGTCGGCGAGACGGCCTACGGGCGCTTCAAGATCTTCAGCCCGCATCTCTGGGCGTCCAAGAAGGAGGCCGCCGCGTGAGCCAGGATCTCGGCCTCTGGACGGTGCCGCTCGCGGTGATCGGCGGCGCGATCCGCGTCTCGACCCCGTTCCTGTTCGTCAGCCTCGGCGAGACCATCACCGAGCGCGCCGGCCGGATCAACCTCGGCTTGGAGGGCACCCTGGTCTTCGGCGCGATGGCGGCCTACGCCACCGCCGTCGTGACCGGCTCGCCGTGGGCCGGCGTCGCGGCGGCGGGCGCGGCCGGCGCGGGGTTCGGCCTGCTGCACGGGCTGATCTGCTCGCTGCCGCGAGTCAACGACGTCGCGGTCGGCATCGCCCTGATGCTGTTCGGGATCGGCCTCGCCTTCTTCCTCGGCAAGCCGTTCATCCAGCCCTCGGCCCCTCCCCTGCCGGCGATCCCGTTCGGGTTCTGGTCGGATCTGCCACAGGTCCAGGCGGCGCTGCGGGTCAACGTGCTGTTCCTCGTCGGCGCCGCCTTGAGCGTCGCCCTGTGGTGGGCGTTCCGCCACACCAAGGCCGGCCTGGTGGTCCGGGTCGTCGGCGACAGCGCCGAGGCGGCCCGGGCGATGGGCTACTCGGTCACGCGGGTGCGGGTGCTCGCCACCATGGCCGGGGGCGTGCTCGCCGGCATCGGCGGCGCCTACCTGTCGCTGTACTATCCGGGCTCGTGGAACGAGGGCATCTCGTCGGGCCAGGGCCTGATGGCGGTGGCGCTCGTCATCTTCGCCCGCTGGAATCCGCTGGCCTGCTTCGGCGCGGCGCTCCTGTTCGGCGGCGCCGGGGCGCTCGGCCCCGCCCTGCAATCGGTCGGCGTCTCGTCGGGCTACTACCTGTTCTACGCAGCACCCTACGTCCTCACCCTCGGGCTCCTCGTCGCCACCTCCTCGCCCGACCGGGCGCTGGCGGGCGCGCCGGGCGAGCTCGGCCTGTCGCGTTGAGTTTTGGAGGAGCTTCGCATGAACGGCCTCGGCGGATTGAACAAGGCGCCGGACGGCGTCGTCATCGGCCTCGTGCAGCTGCAATTGCCGGTCGTCGCCACCCCGCAGGACCTCGCGGCCCAGACCGCGCGGATCGTCGCGCTGGTGGGGAAGGCACGGGCGAACCTCGCCGGGATGGACCTCGTGGTCTTCCCCGAATACGCCCTGCACGGTCTCTCGATGGACACCAATCCCGACATCCTCTGCCGTCTCGACGGGCCGGAAGTCGTGGCCTTCAAACAGGCCTGCGCCGAGAACAGGATCTGGGGGTGTTTCTCCATCATGGAGTACAACCCGCACGGCCAGCCTTACAATGTCGGCCTGATCATCGACGACGCGGGCGAGCTGCGGCTCTATTATCGCAAGATGCACCCCTGGGTGCCGGTCGAGCCGTGGGAACCGGGCGATCTCGGCATCCCGGTGATCGACGGGCCCAAAGGGGCCAAGCTCGCCCTCATCATCTGCCACGACGGCATGTTCCCCGAGATGGCGCGCGAATGCGCCTACAAGGGCGCCGAGATCATGCTGCGGACGGCGGGCTACACCGCGCCCATCCGGGAGGCCTGGCGCTTCACCAACCAGTCCAACGCCTTCTGCAACCTGATGGTGACCGCCAATGTCTGCATGAGCGGCTCGGACGGCACCTTCGATTCGATGGGCGAGGGCATGGTCGTCAATTTCGACGGCACGATCATCGCCCACGGCACCAGCGGCCGGCCCGACGAGATCATCACCGCCGAGGTGCGGCCCGACCTGGTGCGCGAGGCGCGCCGGCACTGGGGCGTCGAGAACAACATCTACCAGCTCGGCCACCGCGGCTACGCCGCCGTGAAGGGCGGCGCCGGCGACTGCCCCTACACCTACATGCACGACCTCGCTGCCGGCCGCTACCGGCTGCCCTGGGAGGCGGAGGTGAGGATCACCGACGGCACCTCCTGCGGCATCCCGGCGCCGACGCGGAGCTATCGACCCAGGCGGGAGCCCGGGGCGAAGGAGGCGGCGGAGTGAGCGCCCGAGACCTGCCCGCCCCCGGCACCTTCGTCGCCGCAGAGCCCTACCCCTGGCCCTTCGACGGCAGCCTCTCGCCCCGCACGACGGCGCTCGTCATCATCGACATGCAGACCGATTTCTGCGGCAAGGGCGGCTACGTCGACGCGATGGGGTACGACCTCTCCTTGACCCGCGCCCCGATCGGGCCGATCGGCCGGTTGCTCGCCGCCGCGCGGGCGAAAGGCTACGCCATCATCCACACCCGGGAGGGCCACCGGCCGGACCTCGCCGACCTGCCGGACAACAAGCGCTGGCGCTCGCGCCGGATCGGCGCCGGCATCGGCGATCCCGGCCCTTGCGGGCGGGTGCTGGTGCGGGGCGAGCCCGGCTGGGAGATCATTCCCGAACTCGCGCCGCTGCCCGGCGAGCCGGTCATCGACAAGCCCGGCAAGGGCTCGTTCTGCGCCACCGATCTCGAACTGATCCTCAACCGGCGCGGCATCCGCAACCTGATCCTCACCGGGATCACCACCGATGTCTGCGTCCACACCACCATGCGCGAGGCCAACGACCGCGGCTTCGAATGCGTCATCGTCTCGGACGCGACCGCCGCGACCGATCCCGGCAACCACGACGCGGCGCTGAAGATGGTGACGATGCAGGGCGGGGTGTTCGGGGCGGTCGCCTCCTCGGCGGCGATTCTGGCGGCGATCGGCCGATGAGCGCGCTGTCGGTCGAGACGGTCGGCATGACGAAGCGCTTCGGCGCCTTCGCGGCCCTCGACGAGGTCTCGATCCGGATCGAGGCCGGCGGGTTCCACGCGCTGCTCGGCGAGAACGGCGCCGGCAAGTCGACGCTGGTGAAATGCATGATGGGCTTCTACGCCCCGACCGCCGGCAGCCTGCTCGTCGACAACCGCGAGGTCGCGATTCCCGGCCCGAAGGCCGCGCAGGCGCACGGTCTCGGCATGGTCTACCAGCACTTCACCCTGGTGCCCTCGCTCACCGGGGCCGAGAACCTGGTGATCGCCCGGGCCGACGTGCCGCGCCTGATCGACTGGACAAGGGAGCGGGCGGCGCTCGCCGCCTTCATGGCCGGGATGCCGTTCCGCCTCGACCTCGACCGGCCGGTCTCCGCGCTCTCGGCGGGCGAGAAGCAGAAGCTCGAGATCGTCAAGCAGCTCTATCTCGAGGCGCGGTTCCTGATCCTCGACGAGCCGACCTCGGTGCTCACCCCGGCCGAGGCCGAGGAGGTGCTGGGCCTCCTGCGCGGCATGACCGATGCCGGGGCGCTGACGGTGCTGATGATCAGCCACAAGTTCCACGAGGTGGAGACCTTCGCCCGTTCGTTCAGCGTGCTGCGCCGCGGGCGGCTCGCCGGCGGCGGCGCGGTCGGGGCGGTCTCGCGCGACGACATGGCGGCGATGATGATGGGCGAGCGCCGGGTCCGCACGGTGGCGGCCCGCGCCGGCGCGCCGGATCCCGACCGCACCGTGCTGCAGATCGAGGGCGTCACCGCCACCGATCCGTCGGGCCTGCGCCACCTCGCGATCGACGACTTGCGCGTCCGGGTCCGGGAGATCGTCGGGATCGCCGGCGTGTCCGGCAACGGCCAGAAGGAGCTCGCCGACCTGCTCGGCGGCCAGATCCGCGCCACCGGCGGCCGCGTCGCGGTGGCGGGGCTGCCCTATACGGGAAGCCGGGCCGAGAGCCGGGACCGCCGGGTCCGGTTCATCCCCGAGGAGCCCCTGCGCAACGCCTGCGCGCCCCAGATGTCGGTGGCCGAGAATATCGGCTTTCGCGCCTTCGACCGGCGGGCCGACGGACGCACAGGCCTCTGGCTCGACAAGGGCGGCTTGCGCCGGCGCGCCCACGACCTCATCGCCCGGTTCGGGGTCAAGACCGCCTCGGCCGAGGCGCCGATCGCCACCCTGTCCGGCGGCAACGTGCAGCGCGCGGTGCTCGCCCGCGAGCTGACCGATCCGGTCGATCTCCTGATCGTGGTCAATCCCTGCTTCGGCCTCGACTTCGCGGCCGTATCGGACATCCGCTCGCAGATCGTGGCGGCGCGCAACGGCGGCACCGCGGTGCTGCTGATCAGCGAGGACCTCGACGAGATCCTCGAGCTCTCCGACCGCATCCTGGTGATGTCGGAAGGGCGCCTCGTCTACGAGACCGCGGCGGCCGAGGCCGAGGTCGGGACGATCGGCCGGCATATGGCCGGGCATCATTGAGGCCGGCGTCGGACGACGAGGCCTGACGCCGCCTTGCGGCAGTCATGAGGGAAGCGGTGTTCGGACGATCCTCCCGGACACGGCTTCATCGGCCCCGCGCGGCGCAGGAACGAGGCCGCTCTCCGCCTCGCGCTCCGGCGGTGCGCCGGTCCCGGCCGGAGGACCTCGCACGGTCGGGCCGGCGGGAGACCCGCTCGTCCGCGACGATCGCTTTGACAGCCGCGGCGCCGTGTGAGACCGCTCGACGCCGCGGAGCCGGCCGGCTCGCGTCCCGCCCGTCCGAGACCGGGCCGATCGATCCACCCCGTCCGAGGCGCCTCGCGTGACCACCGAAATGTCACAGAGGAGGCGCTGATGGGACGGGAGCAGATTCTGCGCCGGGCGGGCTCAGCCGCGGGAGGGGCGACCGAATGCGCCGCCGACACCCCGTGAAGCAGGGACAGGACGTCATGCACGGCAGACCCGATGCCACTCTCCGCGTCCCGGCCTTCCTCGCCGACGGCAGCGCGATGGGCGCCCGCATGCGCGGGCATGCGTGGGACGCCTCGCCGCTCGGCGATCCCGCCACCTGGCCGCCCTCCCTGGCGACGCTCGTCGGCGTGATGCTCGCCTCGCCCCAGCCGGCCTTCCTGATCTGGGGGCCCGGACGGACGCTCCTCTACAACGACCGCTACGCCGGCATCCTCGGCGACCGGCATCCGGCGGCGCTCGGTCGCGACTACCTCGAGGTCTGGTCCGATCTGAGGGCCGATCTCGGCCCGCTCACGCAGGAGGCCTATGCGGGCCGCCCGGTCCGGACCGCCGACGCCGTGCACGTCCTCGACCGGGGAAGCGGGCCTGACGCGACGCACGACGACGCGGCAAGGCCGGAGGAGGCGCGGTTCGCGCTCTTCTACGCGCCGGTCCGCGACGCCTCAGGCCATGTCGAGGGTCTCTCCGGCGCCTGCATCGAGACCGTGGACCCGTCCCTCGTCACCCGCCGCCGGCGGGAATCGGAGGCGCTGCTGCGCGACAACGAGGAGCGGCAATCCTTCCTCCTCGACCTCAGCGACGCGCTGCGGCTGCTGACCTCGCCGGCCGACATCGCCGAACTCGCCGCCCGGCGCCTCGGGGAGCGGGTCGGGGCGAGCCGGGTCTTCTACGCCGAGATCGGCGGCAGCCTGATGACGGTCGAGCGCGACTACGCCCGGGGCGTCGCGTCGATCGTCGGGCGGCACTCGCTCGCGGCGTTCGGGCCGGACCTGCTCGCTGCCTACCGCGACAACGCCGTCGTCGCGGTCGAGGACGTGGCGGCGGATCCCCGGTTCGGCGACGAGGCGCGCGACGGTCTGGCATCGCGCCGGGTCGCGGCCTATGTCGACGTCATCCTGTTCCGGGAGGAGCAGTGGGTCGGCCTCCTGGCGGTGCAGAGCGCGACCCCGCGGGCCTGGACCCGGGCCGAGGAGAACCTGATCCGGGAGGTGGGCGAGCGCGTCAAGGTGGCGATCGAGCGGGGCCGCGCCGAGACGGCGCTCAGCGAGAGCGAGTCGCACCTCGCGGCGATCTTCGCCGGCGCCTCCGTCGGCCTGTCCGAGGTGAGCCCCGAAGGCCGCTTCCTGCGGGTGAACACCGAATTGTGCCGCATCCTCGGACGGCCGGCGGAGGCGCTGCTGCGGCTCGACCTCGCCGCGGTCACCGAGCCCGACGACCTCCCGCCGACCCTGGCGGTGATCGCGGCGGTGATCGCCAGCGGACGCAGCACGTCGCTCGACAAGCGGTACCGGCGCCCGGACGGCACGGCGATCTGGGCCAACAGCAGCATCAAGCGCCTCGACGACGCCGATGGCCGGCCCCCGAACCTTCTGGTCGTGACGGCGGATCTCACGCAGCGCAAGGAGGCCGAGCAGCGCCTGGCCGAGAGCGAGCGCCGCCTGCAGGAGCTCAACGAGACCCTGGAGCAGCAGGTCTCCGAGCGCACGGCCGAGCGCAACCTGTTCGCCACCATCGTCGAGCGCACCGACATCATGGTGATGGCGGCCGACCTCGACTACACCATCCTGGCCATCAACAAGGCCAATGCCGACGAGTTCGAGCGCATCTACGGCGTGCGACCAGCGGTGGGCGACAACATGCTCGCCCTGCTGGCCGACCAGCCCGAGCACCAGGCCCAGGTGCGGGCCGGCTGGGGCCGGGGCCTGTCCGGCGAGGAGATCACCGTGGTGGAGGAGTTCGGCGACGCGAACCGCGCCCGCGCCTGCTACGAGATCAGCTTCCGCACCCTGCGCAACGCGGCGGGCGAGCGCACCGGCTGCTACCAGTTCGTGATGGACGTGACCGCGCGGCTGCGCGGCCAGGCCGAGCTGGCCCAGGCCCAGGAGGCCCTGCGCCAGTCGCAGAAGCTCGAGGCGGTCGGGCAGCTCACCGGCGGCGTCGCCCACGACTTCAACAACCTCCTGACCATCATCCGCTCCTCGGTCGACTTCCTGCGCCGGCCCGACCTGCCGGAGGCGCGCAAGCGCCGCTATCTCGACGCGGTGTCGGACACCGTCGAGCGGGCGGCCAAGCTCACCGGCCAGCTGCTCGCCTTCGCCCGTCGCCAGGCCCTCAAGCCGGAGGTCTTCGACATCGGCCAGAAGGTGCGGGGCATCGCCGACATGCTCGACACCCTGACCGGCGCGCGGGTGCGCGTCGTCACCGAGGTGCCGGGGGCGCCCTGCCTCGTCCGGGCGGATCTGAGCCAGTTCGAGACCGCCCTCGTCAACATGGCGGTCAATGCCCGCGACGCCATGGACGGCGAGGGCACGCTGACCCTGCGGGTGTCCTGCGGCGCGGCGCTGCCGCCGATCCGCGGCCATGCCGGGTCCCGGAATCGCTTCGCCGCGGTGACGCTGGTCGATACCGGCACGGGCATCCCGCCGGAGCAGATCGGCCGGATCTTCGAGCCGTTCTTCACCACCAAGGAGGTCGGCAAGGGCACGGGGCTGGGCCTGTCCCAGGTCTTCGGCTTCGCCAAGCAGTCGGGCGGCGACGTCGACGTGCGCAGCACCCTCGGGCAGGGGACCACCTTCACGCTCTACCTGCCGGAGATGCGCGCCGACGAGCGGAGCGTCGCCGAGCGTCCGCAGGATGACGGGCTGGCGCCCCTCGGCACCGGTCAGCGGATCCTCGTGGTCGAGGACAATGTCGGCGTCGGCCAGTTCGCGACGCAGATCCTGGAAGACCTCGGCTACCGGCCGGTCTGGGCCGCCAATGCCGAGGAGGCGCTGGCGGAGCTCGGCCGCGACGGGAACCGGTTCGACCTGGTGTTCTCCGACGTCGTGATGCCGGGCATGGGCGGCGTCGCCCTGGCGCGCGAGCTGCAGACGCGCTCGCCGCACCTGCCCGTGGTGCTGACCTCGGGCTACAGCCACGTGCTCGCGCAATCGGACGCGCACGGGTTCGAGCTGTTGCACAAGCCGTACTCGGCCGAGCAGCTCGGCCGGATCCTGCATCAGGCGCTCGGCCCGCGACCGGCCTTCGGAGCGATCAAGGACGGATCGCGTCCGAGACCGGCCCCGGCGGAGGCCGGCCTCTCGGTCGCGGGGCCCTGACCCGGTCCGGGAGGTCCGGACGGGTCAGGGGGTCACCAGCACGGCCGCCTTCCGGCGCTTCGTCCGCGCGACGGCGGGCGTCTCCTCGCCGAGGAGCCTGCGCAGCATCGCCGCCGCGTCGTCGATGTCGCGCCGCAGGGCCCGCCTGGCCTGGGCGGGGTCGCGGGCGGCGATGGCGGCGCGCATGACCCGGTGGTGGTCGTTCGAGGCGCCCCAGGCGTCGCTCGCGCTGAGGAGATTGAAGAACGGGCCGATCTGCAACCAGAGCGATTCGATGATCGACAGCAGCGTGTCCGATCCCGACGCCCGGTAGATCGCGAAGTGGAAGGCCCGGTTGGCCGGGACGTAGCGGGCGCGGTCGTCCTGCTCCCGCGCTTCGTCCATCTCGCGGATGAGGTCGTCGAGGAGACCGAGTTCGTCCGGCGGCATGGCCTCGGCCGCCCAGCCGATCGCCGTGCCCTCCACCTCGATCCGGACCCGCTGGAGGTCGTCCAGGCGTTCGGGCGACAGGAACGGGATGCCGACCGAGCGCCCGGCGACGTTCGTCAGCGCCTTCTCGGCGACGAGGCGCTGCATCGCCTCGCGCACCGGCATGGCGCTGACCCCGAAGGCCTCGGCGAGGCTCTGCACCGTCACGGTGCGGCCCGGCTCGATCCCCCCGGTGAGGATGAGCTCGCGCATCCGGAGATAGACGTGATCCTGGATCGTCGCCCGCGACACGGGCGAATACGAAAGCTCTTGCTGCGCGCGCGGGGGCGCCATGTCGGATCCGCTCGTCTGGCTCGGTGGATGTCGGGCCGACCTTAACCCGAGGCCTGGTCCCGAAAAAAGGGCTTGTCGCGATTTTCGATGTATGATCTTTGATCAAAAAACGGCGCATGACGCCCATATCGGGAGGGGACCCCATGGTCAGGACGCTGCTGGCGGCCGGAGCGGCCGCTTTCTGCCTCGCGGGCGGGCCGGTGCAGACCGCCCAGGCTCAGGAGAAGGCCCAGGACAAAGCCAAAGTCTTCCTGAGCATGAGCTTCATCGGGAACGACTGGCAGGCCGAGGCCGCCAACATGATCAAGGCCATGGCGGCGAGCCCCGCCGTGGCGTCCCGGATCGACCTCCAGGTCCAGGTCGCGGGGCCGAGCGCGCAGAAGCAGATCCAGCAGATCAACGCGATGGTCCAGGCCGGCGCCAAGGCGATCCTGGTCTTTCCGATCTCGCCCACCGCCCTCAACCAGGTCGTCAAGAACGCCTGTTCCAAGGGCGTGATGGTGATCGCCTATGACGGCCAGATCACCGAGCCCTGCGCCTACAACGTCCATATCGACCAGGGCGAGGCCGGCCGGGTGACGGCCGAGTGGCTCGCCGGCAAGCTCGGCGGCAAGGGCACCATCGTGGCGATCACCGGCGTGCCCGGGACCTCGGTCGACAGCGGCCGGACCGAGGCCGCCAAGGCCGTCTTCGCCAAGCATCCGGGCCTCAAGATCGTCGCCGAGGCGCCGGGGATGTGGAGCCAGGCGGTGGCCCGGACGGAGCTGTCCAAGATCCTCGCCACCCAGGGCTGGGACAAGATCGACGGGCTGTGGATGCAGGTCGGCTGCTTCACCGCCAACCAGATGCAGCTCGAGGCCGGGATCCCCGCCGACAAGCTGAAGCCCTGCGCCGGCGAGGGCTCGAATGGCGGCCGCATCCAGATGCTGCCGAAGGGCACCGCCGTGGAGGGCGCGAACGGCGCCTACGCGCCGATGGGCGCGCCGCGCATCTCCTACGCCTCGCCGCCCTATTCGGGCGCCTACGCCCTCAAGCTCGTGCTGGCCAAGCTCGACGGCAAGGAGGTCCAGCGCGAGACGATCCTGCCGCTGCCGGTGGTGACGAACGAGACCGTGAAGCTCTGCAGGACCGGCACCTGGCAGGAGATGTCCGAGGGCTGCAACGCGTTCCAGCCCGCCGCGGTGCCGAATCCCGGCTGGTTCGCCTCGATCTTCTCGGCACAGACCCCGGAGGTCGGCCTCAAGGCGGCGCTGAACGCGGAGCCCGAGCCGGCGCGCTGAGGGACGCCACCGGCATCCCATCCGCCCCCTGCGGGAGCCGGGCCATGATGGCGGAAGCCAGACCATGACAGCGAAAGCCAGGCCATGACCGGCAGCTTCGACGCGCTTCGGCTCGACCAGGTCGTCAGGACCTACGGCGCGACCGTGGCCCTCGGCGGCGCGACGATCGCCGTCGCCACCGGCGAGGTCCACGCGCTCCTCGGCGAGAACGGGGCCGGCAAGTCGACCACCGTCAAGCTGCTGTCGGGCCTGATCCGCCCGAGCGCCGGCACGATCCGGGTCTTCGGGCAGGACGTGGCGATGACGCGCCCGGCCGATGCGCATCGGCTCGGCATCCAGACGGCGTTCCAGGAGATCAGCCTGGTGCCCGACCTCACGGTCGCCGAGACCATGCTCCTGCCCGACGGGCCGCGCAGCCGCCTCGGCCTCCTGCGCCGGCGCGAGGGCGAGGCGCAGGTCCGCGCCCATCTGGACCGGATCGGGCTCGCGGCGATCGACACCCGCACCGAGGTCCGCGCCCTCGACCTGCCGCAGCGCCAGAAGATCGAGATCGCCCGGGCGGTGTTCCGCCGGCCGCGCATCCTCCTCCTCGACGAGCCGACCTCGGCCCTGTCGGGCGGCGACATCGACTGGCTCGGCGGCCTCATCGCCGGGCTGAAGGCCGGCGGCGTGACGACGATCTTCATCTCGCACCGCATGGCCGAGGTGCGCCGGTTCTGCGACCGCCTCACCGTGCTGCGCAACGGCAAGGATGCCGGCACCGCGCGGGTGGGCGAGGTCGACGACGACACGGTGATCCGGATGATCATCGGGCGCTCGCTCGAGGCCACCTTCCCGCCGCGGCCCGCGCCCGCGCCCCGGCCGCCGGAGGCGGTCCCGGTCCTGGCCGGGGACGGCCTCAGCACGGCCGGCAAGTTGCGCCAGGCGAGCTTCTCGCTCTGGCCGGGCGAGATCCTGGGCATCGCGGGCCTGCAGGGGATGGGCCAGCAGGACCTGTTCCACGCCTGCTTCGGGCTGGTCCCGCTCACCGCCGGGACCCTCTCGGTCGACGGCCGCGCCATCACCCTGCGCTCGCCGAAGGACGCGATCCTGCCGCAGGTCGGCCTCTCGCTGGTGCCGGAGGAGCGCAAGACCGAGGGGCTGTTCCTCACCCGCGACGGCGGCTTCAACGTCTCGCTGCCGGTGATCGACCGCTATTCGCGCTTCGGGCTCGTCGACCGGGCGGCCGAGAGCCGGGACGTGGCGGCGGCGCTGGCGCAGGTCGACATCCATCCGCGCGCCATCTTCACCCCGGCCGGCGCGTTCAGCGGCGGCAACCAGCAGAAGATCGCCATCGCCAAGTGGCTGATCACCGGCGGCCGCGTGCTGCTGATGTTCGACCCCACCCGCGGCATCGACATCGGCACCAAGCACCAGCTCTACGTCCTGATGCGGGATTTCGCGGCGGCGGGCGGCGCGGTGCTGCTCTACTCGACGGAGATCACCGAATTGGTGCACCTCTGCGACCGGGTGCTCGTCCTGTATGGCGGCACGGTCGTGGACGAGGTGCAGGGCGAGGCGATCGACGAGGAACGGATCATGCGCGGGGCCCTCGGCGGGACCGGGATTGCCCGCCACGGAGCGCCAGCATGACGAGCCTCGCCGCGATACCCGTCCGGGCCGCCGCCCCGGCGTCACGCTCCGGCGCCTGGCGGTCCGCCCTGGCGCGGCACCGGGGGGCGCTGATCGCGCTCGCGGTCTTTGCCATCCTGTTGACCACCGTCGTCCTGATCTCGGGCTTCAACTACTTCCAGTTCAGCTTCATCTCCTCCGGCGGGGCGGCGCTGGCGCTCGCGTCCGTCGGGCAGACCGTCGTGGTGCTCACCGGCGGGTTCGACCTGTCGGCCGGGGCCGTGGTGTCCCTCGTCAACGTCGTGCTGGGGACCGGGATGGGGCCGGGCCTCGGCTCCCAGGTCCTGTTCGGCCTCGCGGCGCTCGGCATCGGGGCGGTGGTGGGTGCATTCAACGGCGTCTTCGTCGCCTATGTCCGGATGCAGCCGATCGTCGTGACCCTGTCGACGATGTTCATCGTCCAGGGCGTGACGCTGCTGATCAGCGACAAGCCGGGCGGCAGCATCGCGCCCGAATTCGTGAGCGCCTTCACCGGCGACGCGATTCCCGGGATCCTGCCGGCGCCGGTGCTCGTCGTCGCCGCCGCCGCCGCCCTGTGGCTCCTCGTCAAGGCGACGCGGTTCGGGATCGGCCTCTACGCCGTCGGCAGCGACGAGGGTGCGGCCTTCGCCTCCGGCCTCGACACCCGCTTCGTCACCTTCCGGGCCTACGTGCTGGCCGGCCTCTTCTACGGCGCCGCCGGCGCCTTCGTGTCGGCGCAGACCGGGTCGGCGGATCCGCTGGTCGGCAATGCCATGCTGCTGCAGATCTTCACCGCGGTGGCGCTGGGGGGGACTCTGCTCGGCGGCGGGCGCGGCGGCGCCATCGGCTCGATCATCGGCGCCTACACGCTGATGATCGCCGTCAACATCCTGCTCGCCCTCGACGTCCCGGCCTTCTACGCGTCGGTGGCCGAGGGCACGCTGCTCATCCTCGCCGTGGTGGGCGGCTCGTTCGGCCGGCACGCGCCGCTCGCGAACGCCCTCCGGCTCGGGCTCCTCACGGTGAAGGCGCGCCGGGACGGGACGCTCGCCTCGTCCCGCCGCCCGCACCGCCCGGCGCTCGTCCTGCCGCCGGTGGCCGGCCGGAGCCACCCGCCCGCCGCCTCCGGCTGGCTCGTGCGCCACCGGGAGGCGCTGAAATACACGCTGCCGGCCTATGCCGGCCTGGTCCTGGTGCTGGGGGCGACGCAAGCGCTCAACGGCAACGCGATGACCAATCCCGGCTTCTTCAACGCGCTCGTCGTGCTGTCGTCCTTCCTGGCGATCCTGGCCCTGGGCCAGGGGACGGCGATCCTGACCGGCGGCCTCGACCTGTCGCTGCCGTGGATGATCTCCCTCGTCGGCATCGTGGTGGCGGGCCTCGTCAGCGGCTCGGACCAGGCGGCCCTCTGGGCGGTGCCGCTGGGGCTCTGCCTCGGGGCGGCGCTCGGGGCGGTCAACGGGATCGGCATCGTGCTGTTCGGCCTGCCGCCGATCGTCATGACGCTCGCGATGAACGGCATCCTTCAGGGGGCGGCTCTGGTCTATAGCGGCGGCACCCCGTCCGGCTTCGCCTCGCCGGGGATGCGCTGGGTCATGACCGGCCAGCTCCTCGGCGCCACGCCGGTGGTGTGGGGCGTCGCGGCCTTCGCGCTCGCCGCCACGCTCCTGCTCGGCCGCACGGTGTTCGGGCGCCGGGTCTACGCCGTCGGCAACAGCCCGCTCGCCGCCCGCTTCAGCGGCGTCGGCGTCGGCGGCACGCTGATCGGGGTCTACGCCCTGTCGGGCTTCTGCGCGGCCCTGGTCGGCGTCCTGCTCGCCTCGTTCAGCGGCCAGGCCAGCCTCGGCATGGGCGACGAGTACCTGTTGCCGTCGATCGCCGCGGTGGTGGTCGGCGGGAGCCTGATCACCGGCGGCCGGGGCCGCTATCCCGGCATGCTCGGGGGCGTGCTGCTGCTCACCGCGCTCTCGACGCTGCTCGCCGGCACCATGCTGCCCCATGCGGTGCGCGACATCATCTTCGGCCTCGTCGTGCTCGGGGCCGTGCTCGCCCTGCGCGACTGAGCGCGGGCGACGGGGGGCATCGACGACCAGACGTCGACACGGGAGGATTCCATGCGCATCGAGATCCTGGCGGACGTCAAGACGACCCTCGGCGAGGGCCCGCTCTGGGACGTCGACGAGCAGCGCCTCTACTGGATCGACAGCTTCGACGGACGGGTGTTCCGCTGCACCGCGGACGGACGCGAGATCCGCGCCTGGGACGTGCCGCAGAAGATCGGCTCGATGGCCCTGCGCCGCACCGGCGGGGCGATCGTGTCGCTGCAACGCGGCTTCCACGCCCTCGACTTCGAGACCGGCGAGGTCACGCTGATCCACGACCCCGAGCCCGACCGGCCGGCGAACCGGCTCAACGACGGCAAGGTCGACCGGCAGGGCCGCTTCGTCGCCGGCTCGATGGACACGATGGAGGAAGGCGCCAACGGCGCGCTCTACCGCCTCGACCCCGACTTGAGCGTGCACCGGCTCGACTCCGGCATCATCTGCTCGAACGGCCCGTGCTGGAGCCCGGACGGCACCACCTTCTACTTCAACGACACGTGGTCGGGCGAGATCTGGGCCTACGACTACGACACGGCGACGGGGGCCGTCTCGAACCGGCGCACCTTCGCGGCGGTCGAGACGGCGAATGGCGGCGCGGCCGACGGGTCGACGGTCGACGCGGAAGGCTGCCTGTGGAACGCGCTCGTCTATGACGGCAAGCTCGTCCGCTACCGGCCGGACGGCACGGTCGACCGGGTCGTCGAGATGCCGGTCAAGAAGGTGACCAGCGTGATGTTCGGCGACCCGGATCTCGACGTCCTCTACGTGACCTCGATGGCCAAGCCCCCGCTGCCGCGCTTCCCCGGCGACGGCCCCCTGCGCGGCAGCCTGTTCGCCATCCACGATCTCGGGGTGCGCGGCGTGCCCGAGATGCGCTTCGCCGGGTGACGAAACGAGCCCGGCGGATCCGGCGCGAGGCGGCGGGCCGCCGTCGCCATCGCGGCGGTGGCGTCCTGGATCGAGCCGCGAGGCGCGATGCCCTCCGTGCCCCCGTCGAGACCGGTGACGACGCCCATGGGTGGCTCCGGCATCGACACTTTGGCGCAGGATGACGGACGTCGCGCACGGCGACCGGCGCAGCCGCCCGAACGGCAGGTGGGCGACCACGCCCGGCTGCCGGTCCCGGGTAGCCATCGGCCCGGGCCGGCGGCATCGTCGCGCGCGAGGCGTACCACCGAAGACCCGAGCCCAAGACCATGAACCCGCTCCGGCGCATGCTGCCGTCCAACCACGCCCTGTTCGTGTTCGAGGCGGTGGCGCGCAACCGGGGCTTCACCCGGGCGGCGGCCGAGCTGAACGTGACGCAGCCGGCGGTCAGCAAGGCGATGGCGCAGCTCGAGCGCCATCTCGGCGTGCGCCTCGTCGACCGCTCGGGCGACGGCATCGCGCTGACCGAGGACGGCGCCATCCTCTATCGCCGGGTGGCGGACGGCTTCCGGGGCATCGAGGCGGCGCTCCGCGAGATCGACATCCGCCGCACCGGCATCGACACGGTCACGCTCTCCCTGTCCTCGGCCTTCACCACCCACTGGCTGATGCCGCGCATCAACACCCTGCAGGAGGCGTTCCCGTCGGTCGATTTCCGGTTCCAGCTCATCCCCGGGGCGCTCGCCGGCCCGGTCGACGACGTCGATCTCGGCATGCGCTTCGTCGAGGGGCCCGATCTCGACCACGAGGCCCTGTTCCTGATGAACGAGGTGATGCTGCCGGTCTGCAGCCCGGCCTACCGGGCCGGCCGCGAGGCCGATCCCGACGGCCGCACCACCTTCGTGAACCTCACCGCCACCTCGCCGATGTGGATCGGCGGGGTCGATCCGGGGCCCGACTGGAACGGCTCGCGGGCCTCGCTCAACTTCTCCGACTATGCCGTGGTGCTGCAGGCCGCCCTGCTGGGCCAGGGCGTCGCGCTGGGCTGGGCCAGCGTGGTCTCGCACTGGCTCGCGACCGGCGACCTCGTGCCGGCGGCCTCCCGCCTCACCCGCACGGCGCGGATGTGCCAGCTCATCCACCTGCGCTCGCGGCCGCTGCGCCGCTCGGTCGTCGCCGTGCGCGACTGGATCGTCGCCGAGATGCGGGCCGACGTGGCGAAGGTCGACCGGCTCTATCCGGAGCTGGGCTTGGGCCGGGCCTGCTTCGACGCGTCATAACCTGGAGTTATGTCCCTGCGGATTTTTTCGACATTGAACCGGGGCGCCGCTTTTGTGAGCTTTCCGTCGGTCGGCAGCACCGGACGCGAAGGCGGCACCCCACGATGGCGGCAGCGGGTTCGAACTCGGGCGTGAAACACGGGCCGCTCGCCGGCGGCAGCGTCGGGGTGTCGATCCGCAACGCGACCCGGCGCTACGGCGCCTTCACGGCCCTCGACGACGTCTCCCTCGACGTCGCGCCCGGCGAGTTCCTGTCCCTCCTCGGACCGTCGGGCTCGGGCAAGACCACGCTGCTCGGCATCCTCGGCGGCTTCACCGTGCCGTCCTCCGGCAGCGTGCATTTCGGCGCGACCGACGTGACCTTCCTGCCGCCGCACAAGCGCGACATCGGCGTGGTGTTCCAGAACTACGCCCTGTTCCCGCATCTGAGCGTGGGCGAGAACGTCGCCTTCCCGCTGCGGGCCCGGCGCGAGCCCAAGGCCTCCTGGGGAAAGCGGGTGGCCGAGGCCCTCGCGATGGTGGAGCTCACCGGCTACGAGGACCGGGCGATCTCGCAGCTCTCCGGCGGCCAGCGCCAGCGCGTGGCGCTCGCCCGCGCCATCGTGTTCCGGCCGCGGCTGATCCTGATGGACGAGCCGCTCTCGGCCCTCGACAAGCACCTGCGCGAGACGATGCAGATCGAGCTGCGGCGCCTGCACCGGCAGCTCGAAGCGACCATCATCTACGTCACCCACGACCAGCGCGAGGCGCTGACGATGAGCGACCGCATCGCGATCCTGCGCGGCGGGCGCCTCGCCCAGGTCGACACGCCCGAGCGCCTGCACGACCGGCCGTCGAGCGCCTTCGTGGCGAGCTTCATCGGCGAATCGACCCTGGTGCCGGTGACCCGCACCGGCCCCGACGCCATCGCGCTCGGGTCGACGACCCTGCGCAGCGCCCGGCCCCTGCCGGCGGGCGAGGCCCTGCTGCTCGCGATCCAGACCGAGAAGCTGATCGTCGCGAGCGAGACGTCGGCCGACGGCTACAACCGCCTGACCGGCCGGGTGACCGACATCGTCTACCAGGGCGAAAGCCTGCGGGTGTTCGTCGCCCTCGATCACGGGCCGGAGATCTCCCTGCGCCAGCCGGCTCACCATGCCGGGCGCCTCGCGATTCCCGCCCCCGGCGGCGTCCTCACCGCCCTCCTTCACCCGCAGGACACCATCGTGGTGCCGGCGGAATCCGCCTGACCTGTCCTTGTACTCTTGGAAGGATCGCCCATGCCCGCTGCCACCCTCGACACCTTCAAGGTCCTCACCTTCGACGTCGTCGGCACCCTGATCGACTTCGAGAAGGGCATTCTCGACCAGCTGCGCGCCGTCTCGGGCCGCAGCCCGGAGAGCTTGAGCGACGCGACGCTCTTCGCCTCCTACCTCAAGGGCCGCGAGCTCAACTACGAGCGGTCGAGCGAAGTCTTCGCCGACGTCTACCGCCACGTCGCGCGTGAGTTCGGCTTCCCGAACTCGGACGCCGATGCCGACGCGTTCCAGCTCTCGGTGCTGCGCTGGCCTGCCTTCTCCGATTCGGTGGCGGCGCTCAAGCGCCTGCGCAAGCATTACCGCCTCGTCGCGATGACGAATGCCGACCGCTCGGCCTTCTCGTTCTATTCCCACACCCTCGGGAGCCCGTTCCACGACAGCGTGACCTACGACGATACCGGCGTCGCCAAGCCGAATCCGCAGTTCTTCGCCTTCAACCGCGGCCGGCAATCGGCTCTCGGCTACAAGCAGAGCGACATGCTCCATGTCGCCCAGAGCCAGTACCACGACATCGGCGTCGCCCGGGACCTCGGCTACACCGTCTGCTGGATCGAGCGCCGCCAGGGCCTCGAAGGGTTCGGCGGCACGCCAGAGCCCGAGCGGCTGACCACCCCCGACTATCATTTCCCGACCCTGGAGAAGCTCGCCGACGCCGCCGACGCGGCCTTCGCGGCGGCCGCCCGGCAGGCGGCCTGACGATGGATGCCTTCCCGAAGCCTCCGGCCGCCTCGCTCTGGGCCGCCGACGCGGCGCCGGCCGGACGCTTCGGGCCCCTCGACCGCGACGTCCAGGCGGACGTCGCGATCATCGGCGGCGGCTATACCGGGCTCTCCGCGGCCTTGGCCCTGGCCGAACGCGGCGAAAGGGCGGTGGTGCTGGAGGCCAACGCGATCGGCTGGGGTGCCAGCGGGCGCAACGGCGGCGTCGTCTCGGCGAAGTTCCGGCCGTCCTTCCAGGCGATCGCGAGCCGGCACGGCCTCGCGGTGGCCAAGCGCATGCACGCCATCGCGTACGACTCGGTCGGGACCCTGGAGCGGCTGATCGCCGAGCACGGCATCGTGGAGGCGAACTACGCCCGGGTCGGCCAGCTCAAATGCGCCCACACACCCACCACCCTGGCGGGGGCGATCGCCGACGGCGAGTGGATGCGCCGGGAGATGGGCGACGGCTCGGTCTCGGTCCTGTCCGCCGAGGAGGTGGCGGCGGAGACCGGCTCGCAGGATTTCGTCGGCGGCGTGCTCTCGGCGAAGGCCGGCGGCCTGCATCCGCTCAACTATGCCCGTGGCCTCGCCCGGGCGGTCGCGGACAAGGGCATCGCGATCCACGAGGCGAGCCCGGCGTTGCGCGTCCACCGGGAGGCGGGCGGCATCCGGGTCGAGACGCCGGGCGGCGCGGTGCGGGCGCGCCAGGTGATCGTGGCGACGAACGGCTACACCGATCTCACCGGGGCGGCCGCGCCCTTGCGCACCCGCCTGATTCCGTTCCGCAGCGCGATCCTCGCCACCGAGCCGCTGTCGGACAACCTGCGCGCCGCGATCCTGCCGAGCCGGCGGATCTACGTCGAGACCCGGCGGATGATGCGCTGGTTCCGCATGGTCGATGACCGGATGGTGTTCGGCGGCCGCGGCGCCTTCGGGCGCTCCGATTCCGAAGCCGCCTTCGCGACCTTGCGCCAGGCGATGGTGCGCACCTTCCCGGCACTCGCCGACACGGCGATCGCCTATCGCTGGTCGGGCCTCGTCGGGATGACGCTCGACGCGCTGCCGCATGTCGGGCGGCTCGACGACCGGGTCAGCTTCGCTATGGGCTACAACGGCGCCGGGGTCGCGATGTCGAGCCATCTCGGCGGCCTCGCGGCGTCGTTCGCCCTCGGCGAGGACCCGGACGTGGCGCTCCTCGGCGCCGGCGGCTTCCAGCCCGTCCCGTTCTACGGCTTGCGCGAGCCGGTGATCCGGCTCGTCGCCGGCTGGTACCAGTTCCTGGACTCGATCGGCCGCTGAGACGGCGTGGTCAAACAGAGGGGAAGTCGAGATGGCGTCACTGCTTCGTTGGACCGTGCTTCGTTCGACCGTGCTTCGTTCGACCGTCCTGGCCTGCCTCGCCGGCGCGGCCGGTCCGGCTCTCGCCGCCGAGCAGATCACCTTCGTGTCGCAGGGCGGCGCCTACCAGCAGGCCCAGACCAAGGCGATCCTCGATCCGGCCGCCAAGGCGCTCGGCATCACCATCAACCAGGACAGCGCCCCCGACGCCTGGCCGGTGATCCGCACGCAGGGCGCGACCGGCAAGCCGACCTGGGACGTGGTCGACACCCCGACCCAGGATTGCGTGCGCGGCGGCAAGGCCGGGCTGATCGAGAAGCTCGATTTCGCGAAGATCCCGAACGCCGCGGCGATCCCGGCGGAGTACAAGACCGAGTACTCCGTCCCCTACGAGTTCTATTCGAGCGTTCTGGCCTACAACAAGAGCAAGTACGGCAAGAATCCGCCGCAGAGCTGGGCCGATTTCTGGGACGTGAAGAAATTCCCGGGCGCCCGGGCGCTGCGCAACCACCCGTTCGCGACGCTGGAGGCCGCGCTGATGGCCGACGGCGTCGCGCCCGACAAGCTCTACCCCCTCGACGTCGACCGCGCCTTCCGCAAGCTCGAACAGATCAAGCCGCATATCGCGGTCTGGTGGACCTCCGGCGGCCAGTCGGCCCTGCTGATCCAGGGCGGCGAGGTCGACATGGAGATGATCTGGAACGGCCGCGTCTCGGCGGTGATGGAGGCCGGCGCGGATGCCGACTACACCTTCAACCAGGGTGTCCTGCAGAACACCTCGCTCTGCATCCTGAAGAACGCCCCGAATCTCGCGACCGCCGTGAGGTTCGTGAACGAGGCGATCGACCCGAAGCTCCAGGCCAACCTGCCGCTCAACATCCCGTACGGCCCCGGCAACCCGGCCGCCTTCGACACCGGCATCATCCCGGCCTCCCTCGCCGCCAAGCTGCCGAGCGCGCCGGAGAACGCCAAGAAGCAGGCGGTGCTCTCGGCCGAGTGGTGGACTTCGGAGGCCGGCGACGCGGCGCTGAAGCGCTGGGCGGATTTCGTGCAGAAGAAGTGAGGGGGCGCGACGCGCCCTGACCCCTCCCCCCCTCTGCGGGGGAGGGTGGCGAACGCAGTGAGCCGGGAGAGGGGCAGCGCGACGCTGATCCAGGCGGCACCCGTCACCACGGTCGCGACATCTCCGGAAGCGGCGTCCCCTCTCCCGCCCCGCATTCGCGGGGCACCCTTCCCCGCAGAGGGGGGAGGGTTCGCGGCGGCACGGTCCTGAACTGTCCGTCACCCAGCCGAGTCCATGCCCTCCGGACACACCGCCATGACCCACCCCAGCCCCGCCCTGCGGCGGCACGAGCGGCGCGAGCGGCTCCTCGTCCTCGCCCTGCTGAGCCCCGCCCTCGCGGTCGTCGCGGCCCTGCTCGTGGTGCCGCTCGCCTGGCTCGCCGTGCAGTCGGTCACCACCGACGGGGCCTTCACCCTCGAGCACTATCGCCGGTTCCTCACCGAGGACATCTACTGGCGCAGCTTCCTGCTCACCTTCCGGATCGCGTTCACCGTCACGGTGCTGGCGTTGCTCCTCGGCTATCCCGTCGCCTACGCCGCCGCGACCCTGCCGCGGCGCTGGAGCGTCGTGGTGCTCGGCCTGGTGATCCTGCCGTTCTGGACCAGCGTGCTGGTGCGCGCCTATGCCTGGATGGTGCTGCTGCAGCGCCGCGGCCTGGTGAACGGGATGCTCCAGGGGCTCGGCCTCACCGACCAGCCGATCGCGCTGATCAACAACGAGTTCGGCACGGTGCTGGCCACCCTGCACATCCTCCTGCCCTTCATGGTGCTGCCGCTCGCCGCCACGATGCAGCGCATCCCCCGCGACCTGATGCTCGCCGGCGCCAGCCTCGGCGGCGGCCCCTTCCACGTCTTCCTGCGGGTGTTCCTGCCGCTCTCGATGCCGGGCGTCGTCGCCGGCACGGTGCTGGTCTTCGTGCTGGCGCTCGGCTTCTACATCACGCCGGAGCTGCTCGGCGGCGGGCGCACCTTCATGGTGTCGATGCTGGTGAGCCGCAACGTCGAGATCTACAACCAGTGGGGCGCGGCGAGCGCCATCGGGGTCGTGCTGCTGGTCTGCGTCGCCGCCCTGTTCTGGCTCGCCTCCCGGGTGGTCCCCCTCGAGCGCATCATGGGAGCGCGCTGATGCCGGCCTCGCTCCCCGCCCGCCTCGCGCTCGGCCTCGTCGTCGGCCTGGTGCTGCTGTTCCTGGTGCTGCCGATCCTGATCGTGGTGCCGATGTCGTTCTCGAACGCGCGGTTCCTCACCTTCCCGCCACCGGGCTATTCCGTCCGCTGGTACGAGGCGTTCTTCGGCAACCCGGCCTGGATGCAGGCGGCGCGGGTCAGCCTCGGCGTCGCCCTCGCCACCGCGCTCGGCGCGACCCTGATCGGGACGGCGGCGGCCTACGCGCTCAGCATGAGCGGCGGGCGCCTCGCCCGCAGCCTGACCGTGATCCTGCTCCTGCCGCTGGTCGTGCCGATCGTGATCACGGCGATCGGGGTGTTCTTCGTCTTCGCGAAGACCGGGCTGCTCGCCACCCTGCCGGGGCTGGTGCTCGCCAACGTGATGCTGGCCACCCCCTACGTCGTCACCGCGGTGCTGGCGGGCCTGCGCGGCTTCGATCCGGCGCAGGAGATGGTGGCGCGCAGCCTCGGCATGAACCGCCTGCGCGCCTTCCTCGCCGTCACCTTGCCGCAGATCCGCCCGAGCGTGGTCTCGGGCGCTCTGTTCGCCTTCATCTCGGCCCTCGACGAGACGGTGGTGGCGATCTTCATCGCCGGCGGCCAGAACCAGACCCTGACGAAGCGGATGTTCACGGCGCTCCGCGACGAGATCGATCCGACCATCGCGGCGATCTCCTCGCTCCTCACCGCCGCCTCGCTGATCGTGGTGGTGCTGGCGAGCCTGAGCGCCCGCAAGGCCCGCACCGGCGCATGACCGCGATCCTGATCCTCGGCGGCGGCTCGGCCGGCTGCGTCCTCGCCGCGCGTCTCTCCGAGGAGCCGTCGTTCCGCGTCACGCTGGTGGAGGCGGGCGACGACCTGACCGAAGCGGGGATGCCTCCGGAGATCCGCAGCCGCTACCCGGGCCGGGCCTATCTCGACCCGCGCAACATCTGGCCGGCGCTGACCGCCCGGATGGGCGCACCTGCCGGCAACCGCACGGAATCACCGCCGCCGCGGGCTTACGAGCAGGCACGGCGCCTCGGCGGCGGCTCGGCGATCAACGCCATGATGGCCAATCGCGGCGCGCCGGGCGACTACGACGAGTGGGGCGCGCTCGGCGCGGAAGGCTGGTCGTGGGAGGCGTGCCTGCCCTATTTCCGCAAGCTCGAATCCGACCGCGATTGCGGCGGGGAGTTGCACGGCCGGGACGGCCCCCTGCCGATCCGCCGCGCCACCCCGGACCAGCTCTCCCCCTTCGTCGCCGCCACGATGCGGGCGCTCGCGGCGCAAGGGCACCCGGCCGGCGCCGACCAGAACGGGCCCTGGCGCGACGGGGTCTATATCGGCACCACCGCGATCTCGGATGCCGGCGAGCGGGTGCCGGTCTCGGTGGCCTACCTGACGCCCGCGGTGCGGGCGCGCGAGAACCTGACCGTGCGCACCGGCTTCCTCGCCGAGCGCATCCTGTTCGAGGGCCGGCGCGCGGTCGGCGCGATGGTGGCGCCGCTCGCCGGCGGAAACCCTGAGACGATTCCCGCCGACCACGTCGTGGTGGCGGCGGGCGCGATCCACAGCCCGGCCCTCCTCATGCGCAGCGGCGTCGGACCGGGGGCGATGCTGCGCCGGCACGGCCTGCCGGTGATCGCCGACCGGCCGGGCATCGGCCGCAACCTGATGGAGCATCCCTCGATCGCGGTCTCGGCCTACCTGACCCGGGCCGGCCGGGTCCGCGACCGGGGCGAGCACCACGAGCAGGCGATCCTGCGCTATTCCTCAGGCCTGCCCGGCACGCCGCACGGAGACATGCACGGCGCGATCCTGTCGCGGACGGGCTGGCACAGCTTAGGCTGCCGGATCGGCGGGATCTTCTTCTGGGTCAACAAGTCGTATTCGCGCGGCGAGGTGGTCCTGGCCTCGCCCGACCCGCGGACCGAGCCGGTGGTCGATTTCCGCATGCTGTCCGATCCCCGCGACCGCACCCGGCTGGCGGACGCAGTCCGCCGGGGCGCCCGGGCCCTGTGCGATCCGTCGCTCGCGGCTCTTCGCGGCCCGGTCTTCCCGGCGAGCTATTCGCCCCGCGTCGCCCGGGCGGCGGCGCCGAGGCCCTGGCCGGCGGCGCAGCGCGGGATCCTGTCGGGGCTCCTCGACTGCGCCGGCCCGGCCCGGGCGGCGCTGATCCACGGCCTCGTGACCCAGGGCGTCACCCTTGGCCAGCTGCTCGCCGACGAGCGGGCGCTCGACGCCTTCGTGGCCGCCGAGGTCGGCGGTACCTGGCACCCGTCCGGCACCTGCCGCATGGGGGCGGCCGACGACCCGATGAGCGTCTGCGACGGGTTCGCCCGGGTGCGCGGCGTCGAATCGTTGCGCGTCTGCGACGCCTCCCTGATGCCGACGATCCCGCGGGCCAACACCAACATCCCGACCGTGATGATGGCCGAGCGCGTCGCCGACCTGATCCGGCGGGACGGGGATGCGCCGTCAGGCGAGTAGCCTCCGCCCCTCACTCCACCGTGTTCGGCGCCACCACGTTGCCGGTGCCGTTGTCGCGGTTGTCGACGCTGCTGCCGAAGGGATAGCCGGCATCCTCGCCGCAGGTCAGGCGCCAGCCGTTGCGGGAATTGACCACGATCGGTGCGGCCTGGAAGAACCCGCTGGTGCGGAAGACGTTGCCGGTGACGACGTTGTCCGAGGGGGTCTGGTGGCGCACCGTGCCGCCCTCGCCGCAATTGCGGTAGAGGCGCACGCCGCCCTGGCCGCGCAGGGTGAAGCGGTTGCCGGTGATGCGGTTGCGGGCCGAGCCGTCGACCGCGACCAGCTCGCGGCCGGTCTCGGTCTCGATGTCGTTGTCCTCGATGCGGTTCTCGGCGCTCTCGGCGTCGAGGTAGAAAGCCGTCGAGACCGAGCGGCCGGCGAGCCGCGAGCCCCGCAGGGTGACCCGGGTGACGCCGGGCCCGAGATAGAGCGGGATCGGCCCGGCCGCCGTGATCGTGGTGCCGGTGATGGTCACGTCGGTCGGCGCGGCGGCTTGCGCCCGCTCGGTATGGCCGAGGCTGTGCGACGACTCGCGCACCAGCGGCCCCTGGCCGTTCTCGCCCAGGCCCCAGATCCGGATGTGGCCGAACACCGTGCAGTCGCGGATGCGGATGCCGGACGGGCGATCCCATGGGCCACCCGGCCGGGCGGGGGGACGGGAGCGGATCGCGATCGTGTAGGCGCCGAGATGCGCCGGCTCGCCCGGCACGCCGAGGGTGGCCCCGGCGCAGTCGAGGGTGAGGTTGGACGCCGCCGACCCCTCGATCACCAGGCGCTTGAGCACCCGGTCGCCCGGCGCGAGGCGCAAGGAACAGGTGAGCGGGATCTCCGCCTCGCCCGCTTCCGGCGGCGCGAGCAGGCGGGCGCGGACGGCCGCGTCGCAGGGCGCGGCTGCCAACCGCCGCACCAGGGCGGGCGGCTCAGGCGGCATCATGAGCGCGATCGGCATTACGCCGCACGCGCGAAGACGGACGGAGCGCGGAGGGCTCCGTCCGTCTTCGACATCACGAGGGGTGGGATCGCCGGAAGCATGGCCCGGCGACGAGCACCTACCAGCGTCCGGTGCCCGCGGAGTGCATGCTGCGCTCGACGGCGGCGAGCGCGCTGGCCTCGGCCTTGGCCTCCGTCGGATGCGGGCGGTCGGACCGCTCGATCAGCTTGCCGTTCCGGCGGATCGCCCACTGGAACTGCCCGGCCGGCTTGGTGATCGGGGAAATTTCGATGGTGTAGGGAGTGGAAGTGTTGTCTGCCATGACGCCCATATAGGCGCGGAACGGATTCATTTCCACCCGGGGGAGCCGCATGGTGTCGCGGCCGCGCCGAGCCCTGCCGACAGGAGGCCTGGAATCGCGATCGACCTCTCCCCGCGGCGGCTGGCCGCTCCGGGCGGCGCCCGTCCCGGCGAGCCGGGCCCTCGTCGCGCGGCGGCCCCGTTCCGCGCCCGCTTCTGGCTGGTGGCGCCGACCATCGGCGCCCTGGCGGGCCTGCTCTACGGCGCCGTCCTCGGCGTCGAACCCACCGTCTCGGTGATCCGGGGCGTGTTCATCGGCGCACCGCTGATGCTCTACGAGCGCGGCCTGCTCCTTCCGCGCTGGCGCACCCTGACGCGCCGGGCCGCGACGCCGGTCTTCGCGGTCGCGACGCTGGCGACCTACGTGGCGATGATCGTCCTGGGCAATGCGGTCGCCGGCACGATCCTGCATCGCGGCTTCGGCTTCATGCCGGATGCCCGCACCGCCATGACGATGTCGGAGGCCGGCTTCGCCTACGCGCTCGGGATCTCGGCGCTCGCGACCTTCGTGTTCCGGGTCCGCGACCTGATGGGCCCGCGGGTGTTCACGAGCCTGCTGGTCGGCCGCTATCACCGCCCGATCACCGAGGAGCGGATCTTCCTCTTCCTCGACGTGGCGGGCTCGACGCGCTTCGCCGAGGAGCACGGCGACCTCGCCGCCCAGAGCTGGCTCGGGGCGATCTTCGCCGCCCTCGCCCTGCCGGTGCGCCGGGCCCGCGGCTCGATCGACGACTATGTCGGCGACATGGCCCTGGTGAGCTGGTCGATGGAGCGGGGCACCCGGGACGCGGCCTGCCTGGCTTGCGTATTCGACGTCATCCGCACCATCGAGGCGGAGCCGGACTACTGGATCACCCGGTTCGGCGCCGTCCCGCGCCTGCGCGCCGCTTTGCATTGCGGCCCGGTGGTGACCGCCGAGATCGGCCTCGAGCGGCGCAAGATCGCGTATTTCGGCGATGCCTTGAACACGACGAGCCGGCTCGAGGGGCTGGCCAAGGAACTCGACGTCGCGGTCATCGTCTCGGGCGACCTCCTCGAGCGCCTCGGGCCGCTGCCCGACGACCTCCGCGTGGCGGATCTCGGCGAACGGGCCTTGCGCGGCCGCAAGGAGCCGCTGCGCATCGCGGCGATCCACCGCCGCCCTGCCGAGACGCAGCCCTCTTCCAAAAGGACAATCCCGTGAGCCTCGACATCGCCCAGCTCCGGTCCGAGACCCCGGGGGTCGCGCACCGCGTCCACCTCAACAATGCCGGCGCCGGCCTGATGCCGCGCCCGGTGCTCGACGCGATGCTCGGCCACCTGACCCGGGAGGCCGAGATCGGCGGGTACGAGGCCGCCGGCGAGGCGGCGGCCGTCCTCGACGGCGTCTACGACAGCGTGGCACGCCTCCTCGGCGCCGGGCGTGACGAGATCGCCCTGACCGAGAACGCCACGGTCGCCTGGCAGCTGGCCTTCTACGCCCTGTCCTTCCGCCCGGGCGACCGGATCCTCACGACGCGGGCCGAATACGCGGCCAACTACGTCGCCTTCCTGCAGGTGGCGCGGCGCACCGGCGCGGTCGTCGAGGTGATCCCCGACGACGCCGAAGGGGTGCTCGACCCGGAAGCCCTGGCGCGGATGATCGACGGGCGGGTGAAGCTCGTCGCGATCACCTGGGTCCCGACCAATGGCGGCCTGCGCAATCCCGCCGCGGCGGTCGGGCGGATCACGCGGGCGCACGGCGTCACCTACCTGCTCGACGCCTGCCAGGCGGTCGGCCAGATGCCGACCCGGGTCGACGAGATCGGCTGCGACATCCTCTCGGCCACCGGCCGCAAGTTCCTGCGCGGCCCCCGCGGCACCGGCTTCCTCTACATCCGGCGCGATCTCCTGCGGCGGCTGGAGCCGCCGATGATCGACCATTTCGCCGCGTCCTGGGTCGCGCCCGACCGCTACGAGATGCGGCCGGATGCCCGTCGCTTCGAGACCTGGGAGAACAACTACGCCGCCCGCCTCGGCCTCGGGCGCGCGGTCGATTACGCGCTCGGCCTCGGCCTCGAGGCGATCGAGGCGCGCTGCCGCGCCCTCTCGGGGCGCCTGCGCGACGGCCTCCGGGACCTCCCCGGCGTCACGATCCACGACCTCGGCCCCGATCCCGCGGCCATCGTGACGCTCTCGGTCGGCGACCGCGATCCGGACAGGCTGAAGGCGGCCCTCACCCGGTCGGGCTTCAACGTCAGCGTCTCGCAGCCGTCAAGCACCCTGCTCGACGCGCGGGCGCGGCAGCTGCCGGCCCTGCTGCGGGCCTCGCCCCACTGCTACAACACCGAGGACGAGATCGACCGGTTCGTCGCCGCGTTCGCCGTCCTGTCGCGCCGGGACTGAACCCGCGATCACGCCCGCCGCTCGGCGGCCGAGACCACCAGGGCGGCGAGCCCGAGGGCGGCGGCATCCTCGGCGAGGCCCCGGACGCGTCCGGCCGCGGTGCGAGAATCCGGCCCCCGCGCGGCGCGGCCGATCAGCGTCCCGGCGACGGCGCCGGCAAGCCCGGCGAGCGCCGCGGCGTTCGGCGCGGCGTCATGCCCGGCGAGCGCCCAACCGCCGACGGCGCCGATGGCGAGGCGGGCCGCGAAGGAGGGCGGAATGCGCCTGTCCGGCGCGAACGGCATCTTGTCGCCGGCCATCTCGGCGACGGCCGCCGCGGCGGTCAGACCTCGCGCCGCCGGGGTCCCCGGGATGAATCCGCCCTGCGTTCGTCCCCGCGAGGCCGCGACGGTGAGCGCGGCGCAGGCCGTCATGCTGCGCAGGCCGGCGACGAACCCGATGCCGAACGATGCGCCGTATCCCTGCATGGTGCCCTGCCCTCCCGACGCGACGCGCGGGGGTCAAGGCCTGACGGCGACGGGTGTTCCCGGCAGGGATCGGGCTGTGTCGGACGGGGCGGAGCCCCTGTCCGATCCCCAGGTCGTTGCATCCGGGCAACAATCCCGAGATTTCACCGGCCGACCTCCGTCGCGCGGCACGCCGAACCCAACCCCCGCGGGAATTATTTCCGGCAGAAACACAAAGGCTTACACTGGGGCATGGCGCACAGTTTAGAACCATATGAAATAAGATGAAGACTTGACCTTTCATGCCCTGCTTGTGCAATCGTATCCGGGATGTTTTCCTGATCAAGGGAGAGTTGAGACAGGTCCGGAGTTGGGTCATGCAGCCAATCTCGATCGATGCGCTGCATCGGGGCGACGGCGTGAAGCTGCGGCGCTTCCTGACGCGACGGCTCGGGAACCCGGCGGACGCGGCGGACGCGCATCAGGAGACCTATCTGCTGATGCTGGCGGCGCTCTCCCGGACGACGATCGAGCAGCCCTCCGCCTTCCTGTTCCAGATCGCCAGCAACGTGGCCCGCCGGATGCGCAACCGGCAGCGGCTCGAAGGCACGATCTTCCAGTCGGTCGGCGACGACGACTGGGCCGGCCTCGCCGACGGGCACGCCCTGCCCGAGCGCCAGGCGATGGCGCGCCAGGAGCTGCGGCGGCTCGCGGCGGCGATCGACGACTTGCCGCCGCGCTGCCGCGAGGCGTTCCTGCTCGCGCGGATCGACGGGCTGCCGAACGGCGAGGTCGCCGCCCGGCTCGGGATCAGCCGCAACATGGTCGAGAAGCACCTGATCAAGGCGCTCCTCCATTGCCGGCGCCGCTGCGGCGATCTTTTCTAAACAACGGACGTCAGGAATCCGGCCGCTCGGCGATCATGGTCGGTGGGGCTTGCATCCACGGACCGTCCGGGCCTTGGTGGGACCCGGGGGGCCTGGCCGTGGCGATCAGAGACGGGACCGACGCGCAGGACCGGGACGGTCCGGACCCGAGCGGGCCGGAGCCTCGCGACGAGGACCCGGTCGAGGCGGAGGCGGCGGCCTGGGTCGTGCGCCTGTCCTCGTCCGACGCGACCGAGGCCGACCGCACGGCCTTCGCGGCCTGGCTCGCCGCGGATCCGGCCCATGCGGCGGCGCATGCCGAGATGGAGGAATTCTGGCACCGGCTCGGCCACGTGCCGGATGCCCGGCGGCACCGCACAGCCCAAGGGCAGGCCGAGGGACAGACCAAAGGCAAGGGACAGGCCACGGGCAAGGGACAGGCCAAGGGGCCAGCCGGGCTGGCGGCCGTCCTGGTGCTCGGCACCACCCTGGCCTGGCAGGCGGGCCTCGCCGACTGGCTGCGGGCCGACCTGTGGAGCGGCGTCGGCGCCATCACGCACGCCACCCTCAGCGACGGCAGCCGCGTCGACCTGAATACCGGCACGGCGATCGCGCTGCGCTTCTCCGGGGCGGAGCGCCGGGTCGCGCTCCTGCGCGGCGAGGCGGTGTTCGACGTGGCGCGCGATCCCGGCCGGCCCTTCGTCGTCGAGGGCGGCGGCGTGAGCGTCCGGGCGGTCGGCACGGTCTTCGTGGTGCGCGCCGACGAGGCCATGCGGCCGGTCGGCGTCGCCGAGGGCCGGGTCGATGTCGGGATCGCGGGCCGGCACCTCCCCGTCTCGGCCGGCGAAGCGGTGATCGCGCCGGACGGGGCCGCCGCCAGCGTCGTGAAGGCGGATGTCGGCCGGGCCATGGCCTGGCGCGACGGGCGCCTGACCGTCTCGGGCGAGCCCCTGTCCGACGTGCTGGCCACCCTCGGGCGCTACCGCCGCGGGCGCATCGTCCTCCTCGACGCCAAGGCCGGCGCGCGGCGCGTCACCGGCGCCTTCGACCTGCGCGACACCGACGAGGCGCTCGATGCCATCGCGGCGAGCCTGTCGCTGCGCGTCGCCCGGGTCACCCCGCTGCTGGTCCTGGTCGGGTCGCCGCTCTGACGATTTTTTCGAAAAATCGCGCGAACCGACGTCAGGAGATCGCGGCCTCGTTGATCTCAAGCGGGTAAGGGGGACGAGAGCGCACCAACGCGCCGCCCCCCTGCGAGCAGACGGACGGGGTGGTCGGAATGGCGGCGCGGGAGCGTGGGGTTGCATGTGGACGGCTGGCGGGGCTTGCCCTGGCCGGCGTGTCGCTGCTGGCACTGGGACTCGGCACGGCCCAGGCTCAGGCTCAGGCGACGTCGCGCGGCGTCCCGAAACGGACCGAGGCGACGCCCGTCGCCGCCCCCGCCGACGCCGTCGCCCTGTCGATCCCGGACGGGCCGCTCGAACCGGCGCTGGTGCGCTTCACCGAGCAGGCCAAGGTCAAGCTGGTCTACGGCACCGACCTGACGCAGTCCCTGACGACGACCGGCCTCGAAGGCACGTTCCCGCCGCTGGAGGCGCTCGGCCGGCTCCTCGACGGGACGGGCCTGAGCTATCGCCGGGTGAGCCCGTCGACCCTCACCCTGGTCAACCCGCGCTACGCCCAGCTCGGCGGCAGACCCGAGGAGACGGTGCGCCTCGACGAGATCGTCGTCGAGGGCCGGCCCGCCACGGCCCGCGCCGCCGGCCTGCCGCCGCCGACCGGCACGGTGGGGCAGCCGCCGCCGCCCTTCGCGGGCGGCCAGGTCGCGACCGGCACCCGCGTCGGCTTCCTCGGCAACCGCTCGGTCCTGACGACGCCGTTCAACGTGACCGGCTTCACCGAGAAGCTGATCGCCGACCAGCAGGCGCGCACCCTCGCCGACGTGGTGCTGAACGACGCCTCGGTGCGCAACGACGCGCCGGCCTTCAGCGAGCGCGACTCGTTCTTCATCCGCGGCTTCTCGGTCGTGAACCTGGACGTCGGCTTCGACGGCCTGTTCTATCTCGCCAATCCGCGGCGGGTGTTCACCGAGGGGATCGAGCGGGTCGAGATCCTGAAGGGGCCGACCGCGCTGCTCAACGGCGGCACCGGCCGCGTCGGCGGCACGATCAACCTGATCCCCAAGCGCGCTTATGACGAGCCGCTGACCCGCCTGACCACGACCTATCTCAGCGACTCGCAGGTCTGGACCCACGCCGATCTCGGCCGCCGCTTCGGCCCGAACGGGGAATGGGGCGCGCGGGCCAACCTGTCCTATCGCAACGGCAACACGGCGCTCGACAAGAACGCCATCGAGGTCGGCGTCGCGACGCTCGGTCTCGATTACCGCGGCGAGCGCTTGCGCGCCTCGCTCGACCTCGTCCACAACACCCAGAACATCACGGCGCCGACCTCGCTGTTCAACTCGGTCGCCGCCAACATTCCGGTGCCGCGGGCGCCGAACCCGCGGCTCAACACCGCGAGCTCCCTCGAATACATCGACACCCGCCAGAACATGGCGGCGGGCCGAATCGAATACGACATCCTGCCCGACACGACACTCTACGCCGCGGGTGGGGTCAGCCGCTACAACGAGGACTTCCTCACCTCGTTCTACCAAGTGACAAGCCTGACCGGCCGGGCGACCAACACCCTCGCCATCCAGCCCCAGGAGATCCAGGGGCTCACCGGCGAGGTCGGCCTGCGCTCGAAGTTCCAGACCGGATTCCTCGGCCACTTCCTCACCGTCTCGGCGGTCGAGGCGAACAACCGGAACTACCGCGGCGGCTTCGTCGCGCCGACCCTGCCGGTCTTCCAGACCAACATCTACGATCCGGTCCATCTGCCCCGCGGCTCGGTGAATACCGCCCTGCTGCCGCGCTCCAACGACCGGCCCCTGTTCACGGAGCTCAGCGCGCGCAGCGTCGGCATCGCCGATACCCTGTCGCTCGGCGAGGACCGCTTCCTGCTGACCCTCGGCGGACGGTTCCAGGAGATAGACCAGCAGAGCTATAATACCCGCCCCGGGCCGACCCTGGGCGCCCTGGCCTCGACCTACGAACGCGGCCGGTTCAGTCCCGCCATCGCGGCCGTGTTCCGGCCGACCGAGGCACTCTCGTTCTACGGCAACTACATCGAGGCGCTCGAGCCTGGGCCGACCGCGCCGGTCGCCGCAATCAACGCCAACGAGGTGTTCGCCCCGATCGTGAGCCGGCAGCAGGAGATCGGCGCCAAGTACGATTTCGGCACCGTCGCGGTCACGGCGTCGCTGTTCGAGATCGAGCAGCCCAACGCCTTCACCGACAACGCCACGCGGCGGTTCTCGGTGAGCGGCCTGCAGCGCAACCGCGGCCTCGAACTCTCGGCGTTCGGGGAGCCGCTGCCGGGGGTGCGGCTCCTCGGCGGCGTCACCTTCCTCGACGGGCGGCTGGTCAGGACTCCAGGCGGCACGTTCGACGGCAACCGCGCGCCCGGCGTCCCGGACGTGGCGTTCAACCTCTACGGCGAGGTCGACCTGCCGCCGTGGCTCGCCCCCGGCCTGACGCTGACCGGCCGTGCCATCTACACGAGCGGCCAGTTCTACAACCAGGCCAACACGCAGAGCGTGCCCGACTGGACCCGCTTCGATGCCGGGCTTCGCTACACGTTCAGGGGCGCAACGGACAAGCCGGTGACGATCCGGGCGGTGGTCGAGAACGTGTTCGACAACGCCTACTGGGCCTCGGCGGCCCGCGGCTTCCTGGCGGTGGGGGCGCCCCGCACGGTCATCGTCTCGGCGACGATGGACTTTTGAGACAGGGATAGGCCCGGGAAGGAATGGCATGGGTCCCCCTTCGCCCGCGTGGGGGAGGGGCCCGGACATCGACGATCCCGCGTGCGGGCGGCGCGCGTCAGGAGGGAACCGTGGCCGTCGTGCTGGCAGGTCGATACGCCGTGCGTCATCCTGCACCGTCTCCACCCGGCGCGGTCTTCGATCGCCCTTACCCCCTCTCTCCAAGCGAGACCGGGCGAGCCCGGCATCGCCTGGAAAGGGGATTCCGCGTCTTGTGCGGACACGATCGCTGTCGCGGCTCTCCGCACCGATCGACAACCGTCCCAACACCGCCGCCGTGATCAAAGCAGCATAACAGCCCCGCCTTCGCCGACTAACCGGATCGTATCGACCGCCATACCCTCGAGAAATCCGCCATATCTGTTTTTCGAATAGTTAAAATATACGCGCGCATGCGCGGTATTTCGGCATGTTGTCTTGACTCTTGCCCACCATACGGGCGATAGACGCAGGACTAACGGAGGCCGAGGCGCGCCCCCTGCGCTCTCATCACGCCCGGCCGATCCCGCGCCCCGCGCGGCCATGGGATCTGCGCCGCGCTCGGGCCGGCGCCCACCCGGAGGCCAGAACAAGGTTTGGTCGTCATGCCCCCATCGTCCCAAGGCGTCGCCGAGGCGGCGGCGTTCCGCAGCTTCGCCAACGGCTACCGGCGCGAGATCGATGCCGGGATCCCGGTGCGCCACGCGCTCGCCGACGGGCCGCCGGCCCCTTGCGTCGAATGGAACCTGCGCAGCCAGCGGGTCGCGATCCGGGCCGAGATCGTCGCGCCCTCTCTCTGCGGTGCGCAAGGGTTCGGCCGGCTCTGGACGCGCCACCTGCACGAGCCGCGCTGGCGCGCCGTCGCGCCGATGCGGGCCCTCCAGGACCTGCTCGGCGAGGCCTATGCGCGCTGCGACGAGGGCGGGGGCGACGGGGCGCGGGAGCGCGAGCTCGACCTGCTCGGGCGGGTGCTCGACAGCTACCGCGAGACCGCCCGCCAGCTCGATCTCACCCCGCCCGGGGACGGCCACTTCATCGAGGCCGAGCGCGCCCTGGTCTTCGGCCACTGGCTGCACCCGACGCCGAAGAGCCGGCAGGGCCTGACGCCCTGGCAGGCCAAGGCCTACGGGCCGGAGGAAGGCGGGGAATTCCGCCTCGTCGCCTTCGCGGCGGAGGCCACGCGGGTGCGGCACGATTCGGCCATCGCCCGCTCGGCGCCCGAGATCGCCCTCGACCTCCTCGGCACCGATGCCGCGCGGCTTGGCCTGCGCCCCGGCGAGATCGCCCTGCCGATGCACCCGCTCCAGGCCGAGGCGCTGCTGCTCTCTCCCGACATCGCCGCGATGGTCGAGGCCGGGACCCTCCGTCCGCTCGGACCCGTCGGCCCCCGCTTCACCGCGACCTCGTCGCTGCGCACCGTCTACGCGCCGGACGGCGACTGGATGGCGAAGTTCTCGCTGCCGGTGACGCTCACCAACTCGCTGCGGGTCAACCGGATGGCCGAGCTGCAGGCCGGGGTCGCGGTGGCCCGGCTCCTCGCCCGCAGCGGCGAGGCCGGGCAGCCCGGCTTCCGGATCCTCGCCGACCCGGCCTACCTGACGCTCGTCTGCCCCGGCCGGCAGGAGAGCGGCTTCGAGGAAAGCGGCTTCGAGACGGTGTTCCGCGAAAACCCCTTCCGGGGCGAGGCGGCGCGCGGCATCGCCACGGTCGCGGCGCTCACCGCCGAGCCGGTGCCGGGCCGTCCCTCGCGGCTGGACCTGCTGCTGCGCCGGGTCGGCGGCGCCGATCGCGCGCACGCGGCGCGGACCTGGTTCAGCCTCTACCTCGACTGCATGGTCGTGCCGGTGATCGCGCTCTACGACCGGCATGGCATCGCGCTCGAGGCGCACCAGCAGAACGCCCTCCTCGACGTCGCCGAGGGCTGGCCGCGGCGCGGCTTCTACCGCGACAACCAGGGCTTCTACCTGTCGCAGGCCGCTCGACCCCGGATCGAGCGACTGGTGCCGGAGACCGGCGCCATCGCGGCTTTGTTCTTCGACGACCGCGAGATCCGCCGCCGCCTCGCCTATTACCTCGTGGTCAACCAGGTCTTCTCGGTGATCGCCCGGATGGGCTATGACGGGCACGTCCGCGAGGAGGTGCTCCTCGACGACCTCGCCCGCCGGCTGGAGACGATCGCGCGGCGCATGACCGGATTGGGCCGGGCCTTCGCCCGCTCGGTCCTCGACGAGCCGGCGCTCTGCACCAAGGCCAACCTGCGCGTGCGCCTGGCCGACCGCGACGAGCTGGCCGACGGCGAGAATGCCGGCACCTACATCGACATGCCGAACCCGCTCGCCGCGCGGCGCGGCGTCCGGGCCAGCTCGGGCCGTGTCCTTGCCTCCTGAACCCGCCGAGGCGCCGGAGGACCGCGTGCTGCGGCAGCTCGCCGAGGCCGTCCTGTTCGAGGGCCTGGCCTCGGAGAGCGCGGTGCCGGGCGGCGGGCGGCTGCATGGGCGGCTGCATGGGCGGCTCGGCACCCGCCTGTTCCGCGCCCTCGGCAGGCTCGGCCCGTTCGGCCGCCCCCGCCTCGTGCCGGGCACGGTCGAGATGGCGGACGCGGCGGGGGAGTGGCGCGCCGCATCCCTCGACGCTCTGGTCGAGGCCCTGCCGGCCGCATCCGAGCCGCGCGAACGCCTGCTGGCCGAGCTTCGGCAGACCGTCGCGCTTTGTCATTGGAACACCGATCACCTGCCGGCACCGGAGCGCCGGGCGCTTCCCTTCGCGGTGCTCGACGGGGCGTTGTGGGAGGGCCACCCCTACCACCCCTGCTTCAAGGCGCGCACCGGCTTCACCCTCGACGACCAGGCGGCCTACGGGCCGGAAGCCGCGCGGCCGTTCCGCCTCGACTGGCTCGCCCTGCCCCGCGGTACGGTCGCCCTGGCGCTGCCGGGCTGCGAGGACGCGTTCTGGCGCGCGGCTCTCGGCGCCGATTGGGACCGGCTGATGCATCGCCTCGGCGAGGCCGGCCATTCCCCGGCGACGCATGCGATCCTGCCGGTGCACCCGTGGCAGCTGCGCCACCTCGCAGGGCGGGAGCCGTTGCGCGCCCGGCTGGCGGCGGGCGAGGCGGTCGCCCTCGGGCGGGCCGGGCCGCGCTACCGCGCGAGCCAATCCCTGCGCACCCTGCACGACGCCGACGATCCGCGCCGGGCGAGCGTGAAGCTCAGCATGAGCGTCGTCAGCACGTCGAGCCTGCGGATCCTCGATCCGCATTTCGTCCTGACCGCACCCGCCCTCTCGGACTGGCTCGCGGGCATCGTCGCCGGCGATCCGGCGCTCGCGCGGATGGCGCTGCTGCGCGAATGCGCCGCCGTGCTCGCCGACCGGGACGGCCCCCTGGCGGGCCGGCTCGCGGCGATCTGGCGCGAGAGCCCGGACCTCGCGCCCGGCGAGGCGGCGGTGCCGTTCAACGCGCTCGGCCTCTGCGAGCCGGACGGCGCGACCTTCGCGGCGCCCTGGCTGGCGCGCCACGGCCTTCACGCCTGGCTCGACCGGTTGGTCGAGGTCGCGGTGCTGCCGGTCTGGCACCTGCTGGTGGCGCACGGGGTCGCGCTCGAGGCGCATGGCCAGAACATGATCCTGGTGCACCGCGACGGCTGGCCCGAGCGGGTGATCCTGCGCGACTTCCACGAGAGCGCCGAATACGCCCCGGACTTCCTACGCGACGTGCCCCCCGTCCCGGATCTCGGCGCCATCGACCCGGCCCATGCCGGCCCGCCCGACGACCGCTTCCACGCCATGCGCTCGGCGGCTGTGCTCGCCGAGCTGGTGACCGACAGCCTGTTCGTCTTCAACCTCGCCGAGATTACGACCCTGCTCTCCCGCCGGCACGGGCTCGACGAGGCCGGCTTCTGGCGCCGCCTCGGCCAACGCCTGCGCCGCCACGCGGCCGAGCACGGGCTGTCGGACAGGCTCGAGGCCCTGGGCGTCGAGGCTCCCACCCTGCGGGTCGAGGCGCTGCTGGCGCGCAAGCTCGGGCTCGCGGAGTCGCAGGGCAGCGTTGCGGTGCCGAACGCCCTGTTCCCCTCCCCCCTCACCCTCCTGCGGACAGGCTCATGATCGAGATCGACGGACGCATTCTCGCGGCGGACGAGATGGAGGCGGCACTCTCCCATTTCACCGCGCGGGCCGGCCTGGGGGCCAACAGCGGCGAGCGCATCGCGGCGCGGTTCCGGGACAACGCCTCGAGCCTCGCCTTCATCCTGGCCGCCCGCCGGGCCGGCGCGACGCTGCTGCCGATCCACCCGGCCCTGCCGAACGACGGCGCGCGGCGGCTGGCCGTACGGGCCGGCTGCCACCGGGTCTTCCTCGACGACCTGGTGGCCGAGCCGCTGGACGGGGCCCCGCCGCCGGTGCCGGGCGAGGGCCACCTGCTCCAGATGAGTTCCGGCACCACCGGCGAGCCGAAATGCATCGCCCGGCCCTGGAGCGCGGTGGCGCGCGAGATCGAGAGCTACGTCGCGGCCTTCCCGGAGCCCGCCGGAATGACGCCGGTGATCGCCTGCCCGATCACCCATTCCTACGGGCTGATCTGCGGCCTCCTCGTCGGCTTGGCCCGCGGCCGGGCGCCGGTGGTGCTCGACACCGCCAACCCGAAATACCTGCTGCGGCGCCTGCGCGAGATCGAGCGCCCGCTGCTCTACACCTCGCCCGCCATGCTGCACACGCTCGCCCGGCTGATGCCGGAGGGCGAGCGCATCCATGCGGCGATGACCTCGGGCACGCTGCTGCCGGCGCCGTGGTTCTCCGCCATCCGCGCCCGGGTCGCGCACCTCTTCCAGCAATATGGCTGCTCGGAGACCGGCTGCATCGCGGTCAATCCGGACCTCGACCGCGCCGACGCGATCGGCCGCCCGCTGCCGCATCACCGCGTCCGGGCCGGCACGAGCGCGGACGACCCGGCGGAGATCGTCGTCGAGGGCGAGGCCGGCACGGTGCGGACCGGCGATCTCGGCTATCTCCGGCCCGACGGGATGCTGGTCTTCGTGGCGCGCCAGAGCGACACGATCAACGTCTCGGGCCTCAACGTCTATCCGGGCGAGGTCGAGGACGTGGTGATGGCGATGCCCGGCATCACCGATGCCGTCGCCTTCGCGAAGGCCGACGCCTTCGCGGGCGAGCGGGTGACGCTGCTGTTCAGCGCAGCAGTGCCGGTCGCGCCCCGCGACCTCCAGGATTGGTGCCGCCGGTACCTCGCCGGCCATCAGGTGCCGGTCGAGGCCGTGCAGGTGGCGGCGATCCCGCGCCAGGCCAACGGCAAGATCTCCCGCCGCGAGGCCGCCGCCCTCCATCGCAGCGGCGCCCTGGAGGCCGCGCAATGACGGTCGCCATCACCCGGGACGAGGCGGTCGCGGCCATCGGCACGATTTTGCGCGGGGAGATGAACCACCCGCATCTCGATCGGTTCGGGCCGGGGGCGCGGCTCAACGAGGATCTCTATCTCGATTCGGTGCAGGTGCTGCAGCTCGTCCTGTCGCTTGAGATGAACCTGGGATTGTCGATCCCCGAGGAGGCGATCGCCGGCCGCGACCTCTCGACCGTCGGCGACCTCGCCGGGCTGCTGGCGCGCGAGCCCGCCGCCGCGCCGGCCCCGCCCGCCGCCGCTCCCGAGGGCGTCCACGGCGACCTGGCCTACGACCTGAAGATCCACTGCTTCGTCAGCTGCGTCTGCGACGGGCTGAAGGCGCGCGGCATCGACCACCGGCCGTTCTACGCCCTGATCTGGGACGCGGAATTCGCCATCACCGACGAGTTCCGCCTCGCCTACCACTCGGACGCCATGGACCACGAGGCGTTCCGCTACTGGTTCACGCGGCTCTACGGCGTGCCGCTCCACGCCTGGTACGACCATTCGCGCCCGAAGGACGAGAACGTCGCGACCCTGCTCGACCTGCTGGCTCGCCGTGAGCCGGACGAGTGCGTGATGGTGATGCTCGACATGTTCCACCTGCCGGAGCGGGAGAACAAGTTCAACCAGAACCCCTTCCCGCACTACCTGCTGGTCTCGCTCACCGACGACCCCGACACCTGGCAGGTGCGCGATCCGGACTTCCGCTGGGAGGGCACCATCGCGCGCGACCGGATGCTGAACGCGATCCGCCAGCCGAGCGTCGCCGGCGGCTACCGGTTCGACCCGTCGCGCGCCCGCCCGCCGGCGCAGGCCGACCTCGCGGCGTTCTTCGAGGCCTGCTTCGTCCTGGATTCGAACCCGCTGATCGACGCGGTGCGGGCGATCGTGGCAGCCCATGACGAGGGGCGCGGCGGGCTGACGCTCGCCGGTCTCGACGGCGCGTTGCGCGAATTGCCGGTGATCACGATCCGCAAATGGGCCTACGAGCACGGCTTCGCCTTCTTCTGGCGCGCCCTGCACTGGCCCGACGCCGAGTTCCAGCGGATCTGCGACGAGATCGAGGCCCTGGTGAACGGCCTCACCGCCCTGCACTATGCCGTGCTCAAGCTCGCCCGGACGGAAGATGCGGCGCAGGTCGCCGACATCATGGCGAAGCTCGACGCGCTCGACGCGATCGAGGCCTCGCTCAAGCGCCGGCTCGGCGCGGCCTACCGGGCCTGGCAGGCCGCGTCCTCGCCGAGGGACCCGACACCGGGCCTCAGGACGCGCGGAGTGCCGGCCGCCGCCCTCCACCATCTCATCGAGGAAGATCCCTGCGAGGAAGGATGCCTGTCATGATCCAGTCCCACGCCGTCGTCGGCACCCCGCACGCGAGCCGCTACCTGCAGCAGCTCGCCAAGCACTGGGCGCACAAGTTCGAGACCACCTTCGATCCGCATTCCGCCCGGATCGCCCTGCCCCTCGGGGAGGCCCGGCTCGCCGCCACCGACGAGGCCCTGACGATCGACCTCTCGACGGACGACGCCGCCAAGCTGCCGGATTTCCAGGCCGTGCTGGTGCGCCATGTCGAGCGCTTCGCGTTCCGCGAGACGCTGCACTTCGACTGGACCTGACCGGATGGACATCACCCTGCGCGCCATGCGCGACTCCGACCTGCCGGACCTGGTCGAGCTCTACAACCAGCCGGCCTTCCGCGACGGGACCCTGGCGCTGCCCTACGAATCCATCGATGCGATCAAGGCCTGGGCGGCGCCGCGCTCGCCGCGGGACCTGCACCTCGTGGCCGAAGCCGAGGGGCACGCGGTCGGCGCCGCGGCCCTGCGCCCATTCTACGGGAGGCGTGCCCATGCCGGCGAGTTCTGGCTCGGCGTGAACGAACGGTTCGCCGGGCGCGGCATCGGCTCCCGGCTGCTCGCGGCGATCATCGATACCGCCGAGAACTGGCTCAACGTCACCCGGATCGAGATGACGGTGTTCGTCGACAACGCCCGGGCGATCGCGCTCTACGAGCGGTTCGGGTTCGAGATCGAGGGCACGCACCGGGCCGCGAGCTTCCGCAACGGCGCGTTCGCCGACGTGCATTGCATGGCGCGGCTGCGACCGGGGGGTGTGCGGTGAGGCGTCTGCGGCGTCGTTGACCGTCCGGGGCGGAACTCGCACCCTCCGGGTCATTCCGGAACCCCGCTGCGCGACCACGGGATGACCCCGAGGGTGTCGGTCCCGACAGAGAAAAGCCAAACGGACTTTGAAGACCATCCGAACCTATTCTCCCTGGAGATCCACGGTGCCGTCACTCCCGAAGAACCGGCGCCGGGTGGCGGCCCTGCTGCTGACTCTCCTCGCCGCCGCCCTGGCCGCGCCCGCCGCCGCCGCTGCCGCCGCCGCCGAGATCACCATCCAGCATGCCAGCGGCCAGACGGTCGTGCCGTCCCCGCCGAAGAAGATCGTGGTCTTCGATCTGGCCGCCCTCGACACGCTCGACGCCCTCGGCGTTCCCGTCTTCGGGGTAGCGGGCGGGGCCAAGCCGCCCTCCCTCGCGCCGTACAACGAGCCCCGCTACCGCCGGATGGGCACGCTGTGGGAGCCCGATTACGAGGCGATCAACGAAGCCGAGCCCGATCTGGTCATCGTCGGCGGGCGCTCGGGCCCGCGCTACGCCGCCCTGTCGAAGCTGGCACCGACCATCGACCTGTCGAGCGACCCCACCGATCCCCTCGGCAGCGAGCTGCGCAACATCCGCAGCCTCGCCCGGCTGTTCGGCAAGGAGGCGGAGGCGGACACCCGGATCGCCCGGATCCAGGCCGGCATCGCGGCGGTGCACGCCAAGGCCGGGCAGGCCGGCAGCGCCCTGTTCATCCTCTCGACCGGGGGCCGCCTGAGCGCCTTCGGCCGCGGCTCGCGCTTCGGGCTCCTGCACGGCGCCCTCGGCTTCCGGCCGGCGGCGCCCGACCTCGATGCCGGCATCCACGGCCAGCCGGTCTCGTTCGAGTTCATCGCCAGGACCGATCCCGACTGGCTGTTCGTGCTCGACCGCGACGCGGCGATCGGTGCCCGCGGCCAGCCGGCGCGCCAGCTCCTCGACAATGCGCTGGTGCGGCAGACGAAGGCCTGGCGCAAGGGACAGGTCGTCTACGTCGATGCCGGCAGCTGGTACCTCGCCGCGGGGGGCCTGCGGGCGCTCCAGGCCACCGTCGACCAGATCGCCGCCGCCCTCGACGGCGCGCGCTGACGATGGGATGGCCTCTGCGCAGCGCGATCCTGTCGGGCCTCGCGCTCCTGGCGCTCGCCGCCGCGAGCCTCCTCGTCGGCGTCGGCGACCTCGCCTCACCCGAGATCCTTCTGGCGAGCCGGGTGCCGCGCACCCTCGCCCTCATCCTCGCCGGCGCCGGGCTGGCGGTGGCGGGCGTCATCATGCAGCTCGTGGCGCAGAACCGCTTCGTCGAGCCCTCGACCGCCGGCACGACCGAATCGGCGACGCTCGGCATGCTGGTGATCACGCTCGTCGCCCCCGACGCGCCGGTCGTCGTGAAGATGCTGGCGGCGACCGCGACGGCGCTCGCCGGCACCGCCCTGTTCCTGCGGGTCCTGCGCGCCATGCCGCTGCGGGCGCGGCTGACGGTGCCGCTCGTCGGGATCATGCTCGGCGGCGTGATCGGGGCGGCCTCGACCTTCGTCGCGTACCGCACCGACATGCTGCAATTCCTCGGCACCTGGCAGGCCGGCGACTTCTCGACAGTCCTGCGCGGGCGCTACGAACTGCTCTGGCTCGCCGCGATCCTGGCTGTCGTCGCCTACATCCTCGCCGACCGCATCACCATCGCGGGGCTGGGGCGCGACGCGGCGGTCAATCTCGGGCTCGACTATCGCGGCGTCGTGGCGGTCGCGATCGCCATCGTGGCGATGATCACCGCCGTCACCATCGCCAGCGTCGGCACGGTCCCGTTCCTCGGCCTGGTGGTGCCGAACCTCGTCGCGCTCGCCGCCGGCGACAACCTTCGACGGACCCTGCCGCTCGTGGCCGCCGCGGGCGCCGGGCTGCTGCTGGCCTGCGACGTGCTCGGGCGGGTGATCCGCACCCCCTACGAGATCCCGGTCGGCACCGTGATGGGGGTCGTCGGCAGCGGCCTGTTCCTGGTCCTGCTGCTGCGCCGGGACGCCCGCCATGCATAGCGGGCGCGCCGCCCTGCGGCCGCTCCACGTCCTGGCGCTGCTCGGCGTGGCCATCCTCGGCCTGGCGGTCGTCTTCATGACGATCGGGGCCAACGGCCGCTGGGGCTTCGTGCTGCCGTTCCGCGGCACCAAGCTCGCCTCGCTGCTGCTCGTCGCCTGCGCCGTCGCCACCGCGACGGTGCTGTTCCAGACCGCCTCGGGCAACCGCATCCTGACGCCGGCGATCATGGGCTTCGACGAGCTCTACCGTCTGATCCAGACCGGCCTCGTCGTCGGAATCGGGACCGGGGGCTTCGGCGATCCGCGCCTGCGCTTCCTCGCCGAGACCGGCGCGATGGTGCTGTTCGCGCTCCTCCTCTACCGCTGGCTGCTGGCGCGGACCGAGGGCGGCCTGCATCGCCTTTTGCTCGTCGGGGTGATCTGCGGGGTGCTGTTCCGCAGCCTGTCGCAGTTCCTCCAGCGGATGCTCGACCCGAGCCAGTTCGTCGTGCTGCAGGCGAGCTTCTTCGCCAATTTCAACGCCGTCCGCCCGGACCTGCTGGCGCTCGCCGCCCTCCTGGTGCTGGGAGCCGGGGTCGGGACGTGGCGCCTGCTGGCCCGGCTCGACGTGCTGCTGCTCGGGCGCGACGCCGCCATCGCGCTGGGGGTCGATCACCGCCGCACCGTGACCCTCGTGCTGGTCCTCGTGGCGGTCCTGGTCTCGGTCTCGACCGCGCTGGTCGGGCCGGTGACCTTCCTCGGCCTCCTCGTCGCCCACCTCGCCTACCGGGTGATGCCGACCTACCGCCACGCAGTCGTGCTGCCGGCCGCCGCCCTCATCGCGGCGGTGACGCTGGTCGGCGGGCAATTGGTGCTGGAACGGGTCTTCTCGCTCAACACCGCCCTGTCGATCGTGATCGAGTTCCTGGGCGGCCTCACCCTCCTGGTCCTGCTGGCGAGACGCCCCCGATGATCGAGACGCAAGACCTCACGCGCCGCTACGGCGACACCGTGGTGGTGGACGGCGTGTCGTTGCGCCTGCCGGAGCGCGCCTTCGTCTCGGTGATCGGGGCGAACGGCGCCGGCAAGTCGAGCGTCCTGTCGATGGTGAGCCGGCTCCTGCCGATGAGCGCCGGCCGGGCCCTCGTCGACGGGCTCGACGTGGCGGCGACCCCGGGCGACGTGCTGGCGCGCCGCCTCGGCATCCTGCGCCAGGACAACGGCGTCGCCGCCCGGGTGACGATCCGCGACCTCGTCGCCTTCGGGCGCTACCCCCATTCGAAGGGCCGGCTGACCGCGGCCGACCGCGGCCACATCGCCGATGCGCTGGCCTTCCTCGACCTCGAGCCGCTGGCCGACCGCTTCCTCGACGAGGTCTCGGGCGGGCAGCGCCAGCGCGCCTACATCGCCATGGTGCTCGCCCAGGACACCGACTGCATCCTGCTCGACGAACCCTTGAACAACCTCGACATGCGCCACGCCGCCGCGATGATGGGCCTGCTGCGCCGGGCGGTGGACGAGCGCGGCCGCACGATCGTCGCGGTGCTGCACGACATCAACTTCGCCTCCTGCTACTCCGACCGGATCGTGGCGATGCGCGACGGCAAGGTCGTGGCGATCGGGTCGCCGGAGGAGATCGTGACCCCGGAGGTCCTTCGCGCCGTCTACGGGATCGACGTCGAGGTGGTGATGGTGAAGGGCTACCGGACGGTGTTCTTCTACCGCTGAAGGCCTGCGAGGCCGGCGCCTACGTCGACCCCCGCACCGCCAGGCGCGACAGGCTGACCACGCTGGCGATGCCCGCGAAGGCCGCGCCGAGCCCGAGCGCCAGGGCCGGGCCGTGGGCAGCGGCGACCGCGAAGCAGGCCGCCACCAGAGCCGCGCCGGTGGTCTGGCCGAGCAGCCGCGCCGTCGCCACGATGCCGCTCGCCCCGCCGGAGCGCGACGGCGGGGCGCTCGTCATGATCGCGCGCAGGTTCGGCGCCTGGAAGAAGCCGAAGCCGGCCCCGCACAGCGCCATCCGCCAGGCGAGCCCGACGACGCTCGGCTCGGGCGGCAGCGCGGCGAGCAGGCCCATGCCGAGCGCCAGGATGGCGAGCCCGATCCCGCCGAGCACGCTCGGCGGGTAGCGGTCCGACAGGCGTCCGGCGACCGGCGCCATCAGGGCGACCACCACCGGCCAGGGCGTCATCAGGAAGCCGGTCTCGACCTGCGAGCGCCCGAGATCGTGCTGGAACAGGAACGGCAGCGACACGAAGGCGAGGCCTTGTGCCGCGAACGAGCAGATCGACGTCGCCGCCGACAGGGCGAAGAGTGGCCGCTTGAGCAGGTCGACGGCGAGCATCGGCGCCGGGTGGCCGGCCTGTCGCCGCAGGAGCAGCACCCCGCAGGCAAGGGCACCCGCGAATTCCGCCAGCACCCGCCAGGGCGGGCCGGCATGGGCCGCCTCGCCGAGGCCCAGCACGAGGAGCGCGAAGGTGGCGGCGTTGAGCAGCGCGCCGACCCGGTCGAAGGCGTAGCCGGCGCGCGGTGTCTCGGGCAGGGCGCGCCGCGCGAGCGCGAGCGCCGCGAGCCCGATCGGCAGGTTGACGGCGAACAGCCACGGCCAGGACGCCGCCACCAGGATCAGCGAGGCGACGGTCGGCCCGAGGGCGAAGCCGATTCCCACCACGAAGGCGTTGAGGCCGAGGCCCCGCCCGAGCTGGCTCGTCGGATAGATGAAGCGGATGAGCGCGACGTTGACCGCCATCAGGGCGCTCGCGCCGAGCCCCTGCAGGATGCGCGCGGCGACGAGCGCGGGCAGCGACCAGGCGAGCGCGCAGACCAGCGAGGCCACGGTGAACAGGGCGAGGCCCGCGACATAGACCCGCCGCTGCCCGACGATCTCGCCGAGCGCCGCGACCGGCAGCAGCGTCGCCACCACGGCGAGCTGGTAGGCGTTGACGATCCAGACCGACTCCGCCGGATCGACGCCGAGATCGGCCGCGATGGTCGGGAGCGCGGTGTTGGCGATGGCGGTGTCGAGCGTGGCGAGGGCCACGCCGGCGAGCACCGCCACCATCGCCTGCCGGCGCTGCGCCGGCGGCAGACCCTCGCGGGGGGATGGGTCGGACCGCGTCACGTCGGGGGCGGGAGGGGGCGGGGCAGAGTATGACACTCGCCCTGGATGTGTCCCGGCGACGCGGTTGGCAAGCGGTTTGGTGGCCGCAGGTTTGGTGGCTTGCGGCCGCGCGCTCAGGCGGCGAGCCGGCGCCCCTCGACCGGCAGGCCGCCCTCGACCGCGTCGGCGGCGATCTGCGCCGTCGCGGCCGACAGGGTCCAGCCGAGATGGCCGTGCCCGGTATTGTAGAAGATGCCCCGCTGCCGGCCCGGCCCGACCCGCGGCAGCATGCCGGGCATCATCGGCCGCAGGCCGCTCCAGGCCACCACCCGGTCGGTCGCCACCCGCGGGAACTGCTCCCGCGTCCAGCGCACCAGCGGCTCGATCCGGTCGTGGCGGATGTCGCGGTTGAAGCCGTTGAACTCCGCGGTGCCGGCGACGCGGAACCGGTCCCGGCCGAGGCGGCTCGTGACGATCTTCGTCGCGTCGTCGAGGATGCTGACCTGCGGCGCCGCCTCCTGGCTCTCGGGCGTGTGCAGCTGCACGGTGATCGAGTAGCCCTTCACCGGATAGATGTTCAGGCGGTCGCCGACGGCGGCGGCGAGATCCCGGCTGGCGCAGCCGGCGCAGATCACCACCCCGTCCACCTCGAGCGTCTCGCGCGCGGCGACCCGGGCGCCGTCATCCTGCGCCGCCGGCCCCCAGCGGAGGCGCCAGCCCTCGCCGGCCGGCTCGATCGCCTCGATCGCGGCGTCGTAGCGGAACTGCACGCCGCGCCGGGTGCAGGCCTCGGCGAGGCCGCGGGTGAACTTGTGGATGTCGCCGGTCGAGTCGGACGGCGTGAAGAAGCCGCCGTGATAGGCGCCCTGCAGGGTCGGCTCGATCTGCCGGATCTCCTCGGGCGTCACCGCATCGCGGGCGAGCCCACCCTTGCGCAGCAGCGCATTGACCGCCAGCGCCTTCTCGAACCCGGCCCGGTCGCGGTAGAAGTGCAGGATGCCGCGCTTCTCCAGGTTGAAATCGATGTTCTCCCGCTCGGCCATGGCGAACATCTGCTGGCGGGCGGCGAGCGCCAGGCGCACCGTCTCGACGGTGTTGGCCTCGTAATGCCGGATCTGGCCGATGAACTCGGCCATCCAGGAATACTTGTGCCAGCTCGGCTTCGGGTTGACGAGCAGCGGCGCGTCGCGCCGCATCATCCACTTGAGACCCTGGAGGATGGTCGCCGTCTTGTTCCAGACCTCGGCGTTGCTGACCGAGAGCTGGCCGCCATTGGCGAACGAGGTCTCCATGGCGGCGTAGCGGTGCCGTTCGAGGACGGTGACGTCGTAGCCGCGCTGGATGAGCGCATAGGCGGTGGTCACGCCGGTGATGCCGGCGCCGATGACGGCGATGTGGGGCATGGATCTGGTTTCCGTGAACGCGAGCGGCCGAAGGCGGGATGGCCCCGCCCTTTGCGCCCCCTCTGTCACGGTACCTGAGAGCGTCATCCGCCCGCTGACGCAGGCAGACATCCCCTTCGGTGGACGGCCTGTTGCAGCCGCCTCTCTCCAGAGCGTCCTGACGATACGGTCCTTTTGCCTGAGAGTTTCCGGGGGCGGTTGCTCCGTCGGCGTCGAGGTAGCGCGAAGGCCCCTCGATCTCTCCCGCATCGTCGTAGTGGACGCCGACACCCGTATCCGCGCCGCCGCCGCCCGTCAAGGCGCTCCTGCACGGCTTTCGTGGACGATACGATCGAGTCGGCGATCGACTGTCGGATCACAATAGAAACGCGCATCCGGCGGACCCCGCGCGGCGATTGCAGCACGGCGAACGCTTCCTTACCTTTGGTCAGGCGCTGCGCACCGCCGATCGCCCACCGACGGCGATCGGCACGGACGGAGCGGTCCCCGCCGCGCGTCGTCCGGCTTCCCCTCCGTCGCCCGTCGGATCCCCGGCCGGGGACGCGAAATGAGACGGAAGACCGACCCGAGTTGCCTGATTTTTTCTCAGTTCGGATCGTGCCCAACGATTGACATCCGATCCGGAATCGCGCCCATATGTCTAATCATAATCGGCAACCCTCGGTCGCCCTGCCCGTCCCGTCGGAGACCTGCATGAACAAGCGCTTCTTCGTCCAGATCACCCTCGGGCTCGGCCTCGCAATGACCGTGCCGTCGCTGGCGCAGGCCCAGGACGCCCTGGCGCGCGTCAAGGCGGCGGGAACCCTGAAGGTCGGGACCGAGACCGCCTTCGCGCCGTTCGACTTCATCGACGCGACCGGCCAGCATGCCGGCTTCAACGTCGACGCTTTCGCGGAAGTCGGCAAGGAGCTCGGCGTCAAGATCCAGTGGGTCGAGCTGCCCTGGGAAGGCGTGCTGCCGGGGCTCGAGGCCGGGCAGTTCAACATGGTGGCGGGCCCCGCCACCATCACCAAGGCGCGCGTGGAGCGCTACCGGTTCCTGTCGCCCGTCGCCGAGGCGACCGTCGCGATCCTGCGGCGCGCGAAGGACGACACCATCAAGACGCCCCAGGACATCGCCGGCAAGACCGTCGGCGCCGGCAAGGCGACGGCGCAGCTCGCCCAGCTGAAGACCTTCAGCGCGACGCTGCCCAAGCCCGTGGAGCCGCGCGAGTATCCCGGCTTCAACGAAGCCTATGCCGACCTGGCGGCCGGGCGCATCGTCGCCGTGGCGAACTCGCTGCCGAACATCGCCTTCGTCGCCTCGAAGCAGCCCAACGTCTTCGCGGTCGTGCAGCCGCCCTTCGGCCAGAAGAGCTATTTCGGTTATATCGGCACGAAGAAGCCCGACGATCAGCCCCTGCTCGATGCCGTGCAGGCCGCGCTCGTGAAGATCAAGGCCGACGGCCGGATGAAGAAGCTGCAGGAGAAGTGGTTCGGCACGTCCTTCGAGACGCCGGACGTGGCGCCGGAGCCGAGCTTCTGATCCGGCCCGCGATCTCACGCGTGCGATGACCGCCCAGCTGTTCGAACTGATGCTGAAGGCGGCCGGCTACACGGTCGTCATCAGCGCCGCGTCGATCGCGATCGGCCTCGTGATCGGCATCCTGGTCTGCGCCGCCAAGCTCTCGCCGCGGCCGTGGCTGCGCTGGCCGGCGAGCCTGTTCGTGAGCTTCTTCCGGGGCGTCCCGCTCCTCGTCCAGCTCCTCCTGATCTACAACCTCCTGCCGGCGATCGGTCTCACGGTGCCGAGCATCGTGGCGGCGCTGATCGGCCTGTCGCTCTGCACCGCCGCCTACCAGGCCGAGAACCTGCGCGGCGGCTTCCAGAGCGTGCCGCGCGGCCTGCTGGAGGCCGCCGACATGGCGGGCCTGTCGCCCTGGCAGCAATTCAGCCGCATCCGCGCCCCGATCGCGTTGCGGCTCACCGTTCCGGCCCTCGTCAACGAGGCGATCCTGATCCTCAAGGCATCCTCGCTGATCTCGGTGGTCGGGGTGATCGAGCTGACGCGCACGGCGCAGAACCTCGCCGCCTCGACCTACGAGCCGCTGCTGTTCTACTCGGTTGCGGGCGGCCTCTACCTCGCGATCAACTGGCTCGTCGCGGCCGGCGGCAGCCTGACCGAGCGCGCTTTGCGCCGGGGGCGGCTGGCATGAGCTTCGACGGATCGGTCATCCTCGCGGCCCTGCCGGCGATCCTGTCCGGGCTCACGGTCACGCTCGGCATCTGGGTGGCGGCGACCGTGCTGGGCATCGCGCTGGGCTTCGTCGTCGCCGCGCTCCGGCATTTCGGCCCGCGGCCCCTCGGCCTTTCCTTACGCCTCGTGGTCGAGGTCCTGCGGGGCACGCCGTTCCTGATCCAGATCTTCCTGCTCTATTTCGGCGGGCCGTTCGTCGGGATCAGCCTCGATCCGGTGCCGGCCGGGCTGCTGGGCTTGAGCGTCTACGCCGCGGCCTACTTCTCGGAGATCTTCCGGGCGGGCTTTGCCGCCGTGCCGCGGGGCCATGTCGAGGCGGCGCAATGCGTCGGCTTGAGCCAGGCCCAGATCGTCCGGCGCATCCTGATCCCCGAGATGACCATGCTGGTCCTGCCGCAATGCGTGAACATGGCGGTGATCCTGGTCAAGGAGACCGCCGTCCTGTCGATCATCGCGGTGCCGGAGGCGACCGCGGTCATCAGTGCGCTCGGCTCGCAGCAATACGCCTTCGTCGAATCGCTCTTCCTGCTCGCCATCATCTACTGGGGGCTGGTCGAGGCCTGCGGCCGAGCCGGAAGCGCGCTCGAAACCCGGCTCTCGAAGTTCAGGTTCGCATGACGCACCCCGCCATCGCCATCCGCCGCCTGTCGAAGAGCTACGGCCAGACCGAGGTCCTGCACGGCATCGACCTCGAGATCGCCCGCGGCGCCACCACCTGCCTGATCGGCCCGTCGGGCTCGGGCAAGTCGACGCTGCTGCGCTGCATCGCCTTCCTGGAGGAGGCGACGACGGGCACCATCCTGATCGACGGGCAGCCGCTCGGCTTCGAGGAGGGGGCGGACGGCCGGCGCATCCGCCTGCCCCCGCAGCGGATCCGCACGGTGCGGTCCGGCATCGGCATGGTGTTCCAGCAATTCAATTTGTGGCCGCACATGACGGCGCTCGGCAACGTCACCGAGGCGCTGGTCACCGTGAAGGGCTTGGTCCGCGCGGAGGCCGAGGCCCGCGGCATGGCGCAGCTGCGCCGGGTCGGGCTCGAGGCCCGGGCCAAGCATTACCCGTCCGAGCTCTCCGGCGGCCAGCAGCAGCGCGTCGCGATCGCCCGCGCGCTCGCGCTCGAGCCGGAGATTCTCCTGTTCGACGAGCCGACCGCCTCGCTCGATCCCGAGCTGACCGGCGAGGTGCTGAACGTGATGCGCGATCTCGGGGAGGACGGCATGACGATGGTGGTCGTCACGCACGAGATCGGCTTCGCGGCGACCGTCGGCGAGCGCATCGTCTTCCTCGATCACGGCCGCGTCCTCCTCAACGGAACGCCGTCCGAGCTGTTCGCCCCGCCGCGCCACCCCCGCCTGACCCAGTTCCTCGAAACCTACCTCGACCGCGGGGCGGCGATGTTGCTGAAGCCCGCGTGAGCCCGCCCCTTCGCCCGACCCGCCCCGAACCCGGCTCCGCCCCCCCGGGCGCCCGCAAGGGCGGGACCCGGCACGACCACATCGTCGAGGACATCCGCTCGCTCATCGTCGACGGCCGCTGGCCGCCGGGATCCCAGCTCCCGGTCGAGACCGAGCTGGCCGAGCGCTACGGCGTGTCGCGCATGACCATGAACAAGGCGCTGGGCCAGCTGGCGCGCGACGGCTTCCTCGTCCGGCGCAAGAAGAGCGGGACGCAGGTCGCGCAGCCCCGCGCCGAATCCGCCGTGGTGGCGATCGTCGATATCCGCGACGAGGTGCGCCGCTCGGGCCGGGCCTACCGCTTCCACCTGCTGGCGCGCCGCGCGCGGCCGGGCCGGGAGGAGGACGCGCTGCTGCTGGGCGCCGCGCCCGGGGTCGGGGAGGTCGTGTGGCTGCAGGGCCTGCACCTGGCCGACGACCGTCCCTTCTGCCTCGAGACCCGCCTCATCAACCCCGCCATCGCCGAGGGCGCGAAGGCCCAGGACTTCACCGACCTCACCCCGGGGGGCTGGCTGCTCGGGGCCGTGCCCTGGAGCGTGGCAAGCCATCGCGTCCGGGCCGTCAACGCGACCGCGGCCGAGGCCAAGCTCCTGGAACTCGCGGTCGGCGAGGCCTGCCTGGAGATCGTCCGCCGCACCCAGGCCGCGGGCGAATGGGTGACCGGCGTGCGGCTGCTCTATCCGGGCAGCGAGCACCAGCTGGTGGCGAATTTCGGTCCGGAGGCCGGGGGCGGGCCGGGGCGAGGGTGAGATCCACCCGGCCCGACCGCGCCAAGCTCGAAACCCAACCGGCTTGACCATGCGCGGGCTGCTTGCGGCCGGTCGATGCCATAAGGTCATCGTGCATAAAATCCAATCGGCGGAATATGATCCGAAATCCAGAATGAGACTTCGCAAAGGGTCCGTCTGACTGCGACGGCGCACGGATGGAGCCGCTTCGCGGCACTTCTTGTGCCGGATCCCGGATCACCCTCCACGTCGTTTCAGTTGGTCGGAAAAGGGCGGCGCGAACCAGGAGCCGTCGAGTTGCGCAAGGCGCTCGACGGCTGGACTCGCGCGACCGACGCCTCACCCCTCCCCGGCCGCGAACCGGCCGTAACTCCCGTCGCAATACAGCAGTGGATCGCTCCCCTGCTCGCCGATCGCGCCGGCGATCCGGGCGATCAGGACGGAATGCGTGCCGTAATCGTGGCTGGCGTCGATCGCGCAGAACAGGGTCGCCTGCGCCTCCGCCAGCCAGGGCAGGCCCACGATCGCGTCCTCGGCGTCCCGCAGCCGCCGCCAGGTGCCGTGGTTGAAGCGCGTCGCCGAAGGCGCCTCGGCGATGGCCGAGGCGAGGTCGCGGTGCGGCGCGGCCATGAGGCCGAGGGAGAAGGCGCCGCGCCCGCGCAACGCCTCGTGCGCCGAGGCGGAGCGGTTGATGCAGACGAGGAGCGAGGGCGGGTCCATCGAGACCGAGCTGACCGCCGTCGCCAGCATCGCGTGGCGCGCCGCGCCGTGCTCGGTGGCGATCACCGCCACGGTCGAGCCGAACCCGCGCCAGACCTGGCGAAAGGTCTCGGCATCGCCCGGCCGCAGCTCAGGCCCGGCCTCGTCTCCGCTCATCGCATCCGCTCCCGATCGCCGCTCCTGTTGCGGCGCACACTATCGTAGGGCATCCGGACAGCAATCGTCATGCCGACGCTCTCCCCCGCGCAAGGGCGTGGCGGGTCGGCGGGGTGGACAGGCCGAGATTGGCCCGCAGCGTCAGGCCCTCGTACTCCTCGCGGAACAGGCCGCGGCGCTGCAGCTCGGGCACCACGAGGCGGGTGAAGTCTTCGAGGCTCGACGGCAGGGTCGGGCACATCAGGATGAAACCGTCCGCGGCCTTCGTCTCGAACCATTCCTGCATGAAGTCGGCCACGTCGGCCGGCGTGCCGGTCAGCCCGTTGCCGGTATGCCGGCGGGCGTAATGGGTGATCAGCTCGCGCATCGTGTGGCCCTGGCTGACGAACTCCTTCAGCTCCTCGAACATCGCCTTCGACCCCTTGGCGCCTGCTGGCATCCGCTCCATCGGGAACGGCTTGTCGAGGTCGGCGCCGTGGAGGTCGGTCTCCAGGAATTCCTGCAGCATCAAGAGCCCGACATCCGGGTGCATCAGCGTCACCAGCGCCTCGGCCTTCGCCTCGGCCTCCGCGCGGGTCTCGCCGACATTGATGACGATCCCGGGCAGGATCTTGAGGTCGTCGGTGTCGCGGCCGTAACGGGCCATCCGGCCCTTCACGTTGGCGTAGAAGGCGCGGTTCTTCTCGATGTTCGAGGCGAGCGAGAACACCATCTCGGCGGTGCGGGCGGCGAGCTCCATGCCCTGCTCGGAGCCGCCGGCCTGCGCGATCACCGGCCGCCCCTGCGGCGTGCGGGCGATGTTGAGCGGGCCGCGGACCTGGAAGTGCTTGCCCGTGTGGTTGAGCGCGTGGAGCTTGTCCTTGTCGTGGTAGAGGCCGCTCTCCCGGTCGAGGAGCAGGGCATCGTCCTCGAAGCTGTCCCAGAGGCCGAAGACGGTGTCGATGAACTCCTCGCCACGCTCGTAGCGCTCGGCATGCGGCGCCAGCCCCTCGCGGTTGTAGTTGTAGCCGGTCTCGTCGTGGTCCGAGGTCACGACGTTCCAGGCGATCCGGCCGCGGGAGATGTGATCGGCCGAGGCGAACAGCCGGGCGATGTTGTAAGGCTCGTAGTAGCTCGTCGAGGCCGTCGCCACGAAGCCGATCCGGTCGGTGTGCTGCGACAGGGCGGTGATGGCGGTGATCGGCTCGAACCGGTTCATCTTGGTGGGATTGCGGGCGAGCGCCCCCGCATCGCCGACCGCGCTCGCCGGGCTGTCGGCGAAGAACATGAAGTCGAGCTTTCCCGCTTCCGAGATCTTGGCGCAGCGGGTCAGGTGGCCGAGATCGTTGGCGCCGCGCACGTCGCTGTCCGGGTGCAGCCACGCCGCCGGGTGGAAGCCGAAGGTGTAGACGAACGTGCCGAGCTTGAGCTTGTCCGGGCGGGGCATTCGCGGGTCTCCTCGGGGGCGGGGCTTTTCGCCTGCGGCCTGGCTCCGGCAGGCGCGGCGCGGTCTCGACGGGCGCAGTATGCCCGGGAGCGGGCTTGCCGGGATCGCAGAAATTCTGCTTCAAGCGTCAGGCAATCTGTGCAGCGCACGAGATCGGACCCGTCATGTCCCCCCTCCCCCCGCTGAAGGCGCTCCAGGCCTTCGACGCGCTCGGGCGGACCGGCAGCCTCGCGCGCGCCGCCGCCGACCTCGGGGTGACGCCGGGCGCGATCGGCCAGCAGCTGCGCAAGCTCGAAGAGGCCGTGAAGGCGCGGCTCGTCGAGCATGACGGCCGGGCCTTGCGCCTGACGCCGCTCGGCGCGACCTACCACGCGCAAGTTCGCCAGGGCTTCGCGGCCTTCGCGGACGCCGCCGCCACCTTGCGGGACGCCAACGCCGACATCATCGTGCTGTCCTGCCTGACGACGGTGCTGGGCAAGTGGATCGGCCGGCGGATGCGGGACTGGACGGAGCTCGATGCCCAGGCCCGGATCTCCCTCGTCGGCAGCGATGCCGAGCCGGATCTGGCCCAGGGCGGGGCCGACCTGCGCATCTATTACGGCGGCCGCCTGCACCCGCCGCACCGCACCGAGCTGTTCACCGACCACATCGTGCCTGTCTGCGCGCCCGCCCTGATCGCGGGGCAGCGCCTGTCCGGCCCGGCCGAGATCCTGCGCTTTCCCCTGCTCCACATTGCCTGGAACCCGCGCTTCGGCGCGAATCCCGGCTGGGCGGAATGGGGCCGGCTGATCGGCGCCAAGCCACCGCCCGCCAACCTGACCTACGGGCTGTCCGGCAGCGCGATCGACGCGGCGCTCGCCGGCCAGGGCGTCGTGCTCGGGCAGCTCGCCTTCATCGGGCCGGAGCTGGAATCGGGCCGGCTGGTCATCCCGTTCGACCTGCGCCTGCCCCTGCCCGAACCGTATTACCTGGCCTGGAACCCCGATTCCCTGAAGAAGCCCGGCGCGCGGGCCTTCCACCGCTGGCTCCTCGGCGAAGGCCGGGCCCAGGGCCTCGCCTCCGCCCCGCCGCTATGAGCCCGCGACCGCGTCGATCTCCACCACGGCAAGGTCGACCGGACCGTCGGCGGCGATCGTCGCCCCGCCCTCCCCGAGGAGGGCGTCGCGGGCGGCGAGCGGCACCGTCCGGCCGTCCACGACGACGGTCGACGGCCCGACGGCGACCACGAGAATCCAGCGCCCGCGCGGCTCGAAGGGCATGACGGGGCCGCGAAGCCGCGTCACCCGCTGGCGGCAGGCCGAGCGCCGGGTCATGACGTTGAGGTCGGTGATCGGCCCGGCGGCGAGGCGGGCCGTGGTCGCGGCGTCGCCGGGGAAGGCCAGCGGCGGCGAGGCCGGCGTCAGGCGGTGCGCGCCGTGGCCCTCAATGGCGAGATCCATCCCCTCGCCGTCGAGGAGCGCGAGCGTCCGGTCGATGCCGGGAAACACGGAGAACGGGCCGTCCATCGCGACGACCGCCATCGAGACGCGCCAGTCGAACCCGCCGAGCCCGGTGCCCGGGGGATGGACGGCGATCTCGGCGGTCTCGCCGCCCCCGTTCTTCCACGGCATGCGCAGGTGGTCCGCGGCCTTCAGGAGGCGCATGAGGTGTCCTTCTCGGGCTGTGAGCGGTTGGGACAGGACATGGCGCGGGTTTCCCCCTCCCCCTCTGCGGGGGAGGGTGGCGAGCGGAGCGAGTGCAGCGGGACGAAGTCCCGCCGAGAGGGGACGCCGCTTCCGGAGAGGTCGCGACCTTCATGAAGGCAGCTATCTGAATCAGCGCCGCGCTGCCCCTCTCCCGCCCCACTCCGTGGGGCACCCTCCCCCGCAGAGGGGGGAGGGGGAAACCCGCGCTAGTCCTCTCCTCGGTCGGTCTTGTGCACGCGGGGAGAGGAGGAACCCGCGCCTTTTCGTTCTCCGGACGGCCCTGCCGCGACCGGACGTACCGGCAGGATTGGTTCAGGCCGAAGCCAGCTCCGACCGTGCATCACGGCGACTCACCCCTTCAGCCTCCCGGCCACCTCCGCGATACGCCCCAGCACGGCGCCGAGAACCGGCCGAAGCCGCGCGGCCTTCGCCGGATCGAGCGCGAAGGGCGGCGCCTCCGTCGCCAGGTGCGAGCTCTGCGCCAGCTCCATCTGGATCGCGTGGATTCCGGCCTCCGGGCGGCCGTAATGCCGCGTGGTCCAGCCGCCGCGGAAGCGGCCGTCGACGACGCTGGTGTAGCCGGCGGCGGCAGCGCAGGTCTCTTCCGCCGCACGCGCGATCGCTGCGTCGCAGGTCCGCCCGCCATCGGTGCCGATGTTGAAATCCGGCAGCGTGCCGGGGAACAGGAACGGGATCCGCGAGCGGATCGAATGGCAATCGTAGAGCACCGCGATCCCGTGCAGCGCCCGCACGCGGGCGATCTCGGCGGCGAGCGCCGCGTGGTAGGGCGCGTGGAACCGGACGGTCCTGTCGGCGATGTCGGCCTCGTCCGGGCCGGCGCCGTCGCGCCAGATCGGCGCGCCGTCGAAATCGGTGAGCGGGACGAGGCCGGTGGTGTTCTGGCCGGGATAGAGGCTGGCCCCCGTCGGGTCGCGGTTGGCGTCGATGACGGAGCGGTGGAAGGTCGCCCGCACGGTCGTCGCGTCCGGCAGCAGCCCGTCGTAGAGGCGGTGGATGTGCCAGTCGGTGTCGCGCAAGCGGCGGCCTTCGTCGTTCAGCCGCGCCAGGATGTCGGGCGGAACGTTCGTGCCGGTATGGGGGAAGGCCAGGATGACCGGCGACGATCCTTGAACGATCTCGAACGGGCTCATCGCGCCGCCTCCAGGCTCGGCAGCAGCCCGGGGGACAGGCTGGCCTCGATCGTGCCGTCGGCCACGAGCGCCGCGGCGGCGCGCAGGTCGCCGGCGAGGTAGCGGTCCTCCTCCAGGGACGGGATTACGGCGCGGATCGCGGCGAGCGCCCGTTCCAGCTCCGGGCTCGTCCGCAGCGGCCCGCGCAGCTCGACGCCCTGCGCGCCGGCGAGCGCCTCGATGCCGAGGATGCCGAACAGGTTCTCGGTCATCGCCAACAGGCGGCGGGCGCCGTGGCAGGCCATCGAGACGTGGTCCTCCTGGTTGGCCGAGGTCGGCGTCGAATCGACCGAGGCCGGATGGGCCCGCTGCTTGTTCTCGCTCATCAGCGCCGCCGAGGTCACCTCGGCGATCATCAGCCCGGAATTGAGCCCCGGCTTCTTCGCCAGGAAGGCCGGCAGGCCGAAGGACAGGGCCGGATCGACGAGGAGCGCGATGCGCCGCTGGGCGATCGAACCGATCTCGCAGACGGCCAGCGCGATCTGGTCGGCCGCGAAGGCGACCGGCTCGGCGTGGAAGTTGCCGCCCGACACGACCTCGCCGTCGGACAGGACGAGGGGATTGTCGGTGACGGCGTTGGCTTCCGTCTCCAGGGTGTGCCCGGCCTGGCGCAGGAGGTCGAGGCAGGCGCCCACCACCTGCGGCTGGCAACGGATGCAGTAGGGATCCTGGACGCGCTCGTCGCCCTCGACGTGGCTCGCGCGGATCGCCGAGCCGTCGAGGAGCGCCCGCAGGGCCGCGCCGGCATCGATCTGCCCCCGATGGCCGCGCAACGCGTGGATCTCGGGATGGAACGGGGCCGAGGAGCCCATCGCGGCGTCCGTCGACAGGGCGCCGGTGACGAGCGCGGTACGCAGGGCCCGGCAGGCCCGGAACAGCCCGGCGAGCGCCAAAGCCGTCGAGACCTGCGTGCCGTTGATGAGCGCGAGCCCCTCCTTCGCCGCCAGCACGACCGGCTCCAGCCCGGCGCGCCGCAGGGCCTCGGCCCCGGATAGCCGCTCGCCGTCGAGGAACGCCTCGCCCTCGCCGATCATCACGGCGGCGAGATGGGCGAGCGGCGCGAGGTCGCCGCTCGCGCCGACCGAGCCCTGGCCGGGAATCGCCGGGACGACGCCGCGTGCGAGCATCGCCTCGATGAGCCGTACGAGGGCCGGCCGCACGCCCGAGGCGCCTCGGCCGAGCGAGATCAGCTTCAGCGCCATCACCAGCCGCACCACGTCGGCCTCCAGCAGGTCGCCGAGGCCGCAGCAATGGGACAGGATCAGGTTGCGCTGGAGGGTGGCGAGGTCGCCGGGCGCGATCCGGATCGAGGCCAGTTTCCCGAAGCCGGTATTGATGCCGTAGATCGGCGCTTCGCCCGCGGCGATGGCGGCGATCCGGGCCGCGCCCCGTTCGATGGCGGCATCGCAGCCCGCATCCAGCCGCGCCGCCGCGCCGTCGCGATAGACGCGCTCGAGATCCCGGAGCGTCACGCGGCCGGGATGGAGGGTCAGGGTGGTCATGGCAAGATCCTCGCTTCCTGAAGCGGTGCGCGTCAGCCGCGCGGCCGGTCCGATGCCGCGGCATCGACATCCCCTCGGCCGTCAGCCGGCGAGCGCATCGACGCGCCTGTCTCGCCGTCGCTATTATGTATAGACATGTGACGCGGCTTGGCAAGCGCGGCGCGCATCCGAAGGGCCGCGGCGCGGCGATCGGCGCGGCGGTTCCGGGACCGATCGTTAACCGGCACCCGCCATCCTCGTCCGATGACCAATGCCGAGATCACCGACCTCTGGCTCGACGCCCTGGCGGCCGAGCGCGGCACCGCCGCCTCGTCGCTGAAGACCTACCGCCGCGACATCGCGAGCTATCTCGGCTGGCTGGGCGAACGGCGCCTCGCGGCGGTGACCCGCGACGACATGGTGGCCTACCTCTCCCATCTCGATCGGCAGGCCCTGTCGCATTCGACGATCAGCCGGCGCCGCTCGGTCGCCAACGGCATCCACCGCTTCATGGTGGCGGAGGGAATCGGGACCGGGAATCCGGCGGCCGAGCTCCAGCCGATGAAGCGGCCCTCACGCCTGCCGTTCACGCCGGGGATCGAGGCCGTCGACCGGCTGATCGAGACCGCGCACGCGCAGGCCCGGGACGGGTCGGTCGGGCTCTACCGCCAGGCCGGCTACGCGCGGCGCGCGGCCCTGCTCGAGACGCTCTACGCCAGCGGCATGCGGGTGTCGGAGGCGGTGACGCGCCCGGCCGACGCGGTGCGGCCAGGCACCCGGATGATCCATGTCCGCGGCAAGGGCGGCAAGGACCGGCTGGTGCCGCTCCACGACCGCGCGGTCGAGGCGATCGGCCTGTGGCGGAATCTTGCCGGCCGCTACGGCTCGCGGTCCGACGTCTGGCTGTTCCACCGGGTCGCCCACGGCGAGCAGCACCTGACGATCGACGCTGCCCTGAAGGAGATCAAGGAGGCCGCCGCCGCCGCCGGCCTCGCGAACGCGGCGCGCTGGTCGCCGCACAAGCTGCGCCACGCCTTCGCGACCCATCTCCTGCAGAACGGCGCCGACCTGCGGGTCATCGGTGAGCTTCTGGGCCATGCCGATCTCAGCACGACCGAGGTCTACACCAAGGTGGACCTGTCGCGCGCGCAGCGGATGGTCAGGGATCTGCATCCCCTGTCGGGGGAGCCGCCGGAGCCGCGGCGCGGGCCGGCGTGACCGGGGATCGCGGGCGGCGCCGGGACGGGCCGAGTTCGGGCTGAAAGCATGTCACATCTCGCGACGATCGCGTCGACCCTGGTCTCCGTCATCCTGCCGGTCTTCGGCCTGATCGCGATCGGCCGGCTGATCATCCGCCTCGGCGTCGTCGACAAGGCCGAGACGAAGGGGCTGACGAGCCTGATCTTCTGGATCCTGCTGCCGTCCCTGCTGTTCCTGTCGATCGTCGGCAGCCGGACGGCGCCGCGCCTCGACGTGATCGGCCTCTACTTCGCCGTGGCGCTGCCGGTCTTCGCCCTGTCGGTGCTCGGCGGGATCGCGCTGATGCGCATGACGATCGCGCAGGGCGCGCTGTTCGGGCTCAACGCCGCGTTCGGCAACACCGTGCTGCTCGGCATCCCGATCGTCGGCGGGATCTGGGGCGGGTCGGGCCTCGCCGTGCTGCTGTCGATCATCGCGGCGCATTCGCTCCTCCTCCTGCCCGCGGCGACGATCCTCGTCGAGCTGGACCGGGGCGCGCACCGGCGCCCCCTGTTCCACACGCTCCGGGACACGGTCGTCGGCAGCCTCAAGAACCCGATTATCTCCTCGATCGTGGCGGCCACGCTGTGGAACGCGACCGGCCTGCCCGTGCCGGAGGCGCTGCGGCGGATCCTCGACCTGCTCGCCCAGGCCGCACCGGCCCTGGCGCTGATCAGCCTCGGCGCGTCGCTGCCCGTCCTGCGCCGGGGCACCGTCGGTCCGCCGGTCCTCGCCGCCGTGGCGATCAAGCTCGCAATCATGCCGCTCTGCATGGGCCTCGTCGTCACCCTGGCCGCGGTGCCGCAGCCGGCCGGGATCATCATGATCGTGACGGCCGCGCTGCCGACGGGGGCGAACGCCTTCCTGCTCGCGCATCGCTCGGGCGCGATGATGGAGGTCTCGGCAGCCACGGTCGTGGTCGCCACGGTCGTCTCCATCGCGACGCTCACCGCCATCATCTCGGCGGCCCTCTGACCCGGGCCGCACCGCAGGCGGCGCGAGACGGCACGCACCGACGCAAGATCGGCGTCGGCCGCGATGCACCGGGGCAGCCGGGGACGCGGGCGGGCCGACCGGCGACGAGGCCGCGGCGCCCCCCGGTACGGCCGAGCCTTGACTTCCAGATTGGATTTGTTCTAATTCGCATCAGGCGCGGCGGACAGGCCGCATGACAGGAGCACCACGATGGCCACGGCGAACTGCGAGAGCTGCAAGTTCTTCGACGAGCACAAGGGCAACGGTGCCGCCGCCCAGGGCGATGCCGGCCTGTGCCGCTTCAACCCCCCGGTGACCCAGCCCGGCCCGCAGGAGCACGGCCTGTGGCCGGTGGTCTCGACCAGCGACTGGTGCGGCCACTTCAGCGCCGAGATGACCGCCGCCGAGTAAGACGCGGCCCATCGCGACCGCGATGCGGGGTCGGCCGAGAGGCCGGCCCCTTTTTTGTTCGGTCAGGCCACCGGCGCGGCGGCACGGTCGGCACCTCGAGCGGGGCGACCGGCGGATGCGCCCCGACGCCGCCGATCCGGCGCGCCTCAAGCGGCGCAATGGCTTGCGATTGCGTTCATTTTGCATACAATCAGCCCTGTCATCGCGGGATGGATCAGGCAGGCGACGCGACTTTGGGTATTCCGGTCATCGAACCGAGCGGCATCGACGCGAGCGAGGAGGCGTCGCCTCCCAACCTCGTCAATCTCGTCACCACCTCGGTCACGGCCATGATCCGCCAACGTCAGCTGCGGGGCGGTCACAGCATCGTCGAGGCGAAGCTGGCGGCCCAGCTCGGCGTGTCCCGCACGCCGTTGCGCGAGGGCCTGCAGCGGCTCGAGGGCGAAGGGCTGGTCATCAAGGGAAGCGGGCGCTCGTTCGTCGTGCGGCACGTGGATCTCGGCGAGTATCTCCAGAGCCTGAAGGTCCGCGAGATCCTCGAGCCGGAGGCCGCCGAGGCCGCCGCCGGCCACATCCCGGACGCCGAGATCGCCGCCGTGCGCCGGGAGATCGCCGGGCTTCAAGCCGGGTCGACGTCGCTCCACACCGATGCGCATTGGCAATCGGACGACGCCCTGCACGAGCTCTTCGCCCGCAACAGCGGCAACGACGTGCTGGCGCAGGTGATCCGGCGCCTGCGGGTGACCACCCGCCTGTTCGAGATCGCCCGGCTCCAGGACCGCGTCGCGCCCGACCTGCGCGAACATGCCCAGATCCTCGACGCCCTGGAGAGCGGCGACGGCAAGGCCGCGCGCAAGGCGACCCAGGCCCACATCCGCAGCCTCCAGCGCTTCGCCCTCGCGACCGTGCGCTGAGGCCGGCACCGGCGGGCGCACGATGGCCCGCCGGCGTCGCGGCCTCCCGCGTCGTGCCGCGACGCGATCGGGTGATTCCCTAGTGCCGCAGGATCTTCGAGACGAAGCTCTGCGTCCGCGCCTCCTGCGGCGCGTCGAAGATGCGGGCGGGCGGGCCCTCCTCGACCTTGCGCCCGTCGGCCATGAACACGACGCGGGACGACACTTCGCGGATGAAGCCCATCTCGTGCGAGACGATCATCATGGTCATGCCCTCGCGGGCCAGCAGCCGGATCGTGTCGAGGACTTCCGACACCAGCTCGGGATCGAGCGCCGCCGTCACCTCGTCGAGGAGCAGGATCTCCGGCCGCAGCGCCAGGGCGCGGGCGATCGCGACGCGCTGCTGCTGCCCGCCCGAGAGCTGGTCGGGATAGGACGAGAGCTTGTCGGCGAGCCCGACCTTGGCGAGGAGCCGGCGCGCCTCGTCCTCGACCTCGCGCCGGGGCCGGCCGCGGATCTTGACCGGGGTGATGCAGACGTTCTGCAGCACGGTCATGTTCTGGAACAGGTTGTATTGCTGGAACACCACGGCGACGCGCTCGCGCAAGGCGCGCACCTCCGCCGGCTTGGCGTAATCGACCCGGCGCCCGTCGAGGACGATCTCGCCCCGGCTCGGCGGCAGAAGGCCGAGGATGGTGCGCAGGATCGTGCTCTTGCCCGAGCCCGACGGGCCGATCAGCCCGACCGTCGCCCCGCTCTCCACGTGCAGGTCGAGGCCGGACAGGACCGGGGTCGCCCCGTAATGGGCATCAAGGCCGCGGATGACGAGGTCCGGCAAGGCGGGTCTCCAGTCTGGCCCCGAGGCGGGCGAGCGGGTAGGACAGGGCGAAGTAGAGCACGAGCACGCAGCCGAAGCTGAGGGTCGCCGAGAACCCCTTGTTGTTCAGGACCCGGGCCGCATAGGTCAGCTCGATCACGCCGATCTGCGAGGCGAGCGCCGTATCCTTGATGAACATCACGAAGAAGCCGAAGCTGGGGGGCAGGATCAGCGGCCAGGCCTGCGGTAGGACGACGAGCCGGATCGTCTGGAGCAGCGTGAAGTTCATCGTCGCCGCGGCCTCCCACTGGTTGGGATGGACGGCGGCGAGCCCGGCGCGCACGATCTCGGCGAGGTAGGCCCCGGCGATCAGCGTCACGGTGACGCCGGCCACCACCGCGAGGGGCAGATCCACGCCCGAGGCCTGGACCAGGTAGAAGGTCAGCATCAGGGTGACCAGGAACGGCACCCGGCGGAACAGTTCGGTGTAGAGCCGGGCGAGCAGCCGCACCGGCCTGAGCCAGCCCGCCCGCGTGCGCCCCGCGACGGCAACCGCCACCCCGATCAGGCTGCCGAGGACGACGCCGACCGCCGAGAGCGCGAGGGTCGTCGCGGCGGCGCGGGCCAGGAACGCGGCGTTGGCGAGGGTGGCGAAGCGCGGCCACTCGGCGAGGATCGTCTCGAACATCTAGAGCGGCCTCACCCGGACCCGGAACGCGGCCCGCGCGAACAGCGAGATCGCTAGCGAGGCGAGGAGCGTCAGCGCGACGTAGAACCCGGCGACGATCAGGAAGACCTCGACCGACCGGAAGGTCTGCGACGACAGGGTCAGGGCCTCCCCCGTCAGCTCCTCGACGCCGAACACCGCGGCCATCGAGGTGCCGAGCGTCATGATGATGAAGTGCGAGGAGAGCGGCGGCAGGAGCACCCGCATCGCATGGGGCAGGACGACGTAGCGGATCTGCTGCAGGCGGGAGAAGCCCAGGACCGCGGCGGCCTCGAGCTCGGAGCGCCGCGCGCTCTCGAAGCCGGCGCGCTGGATCTCGGTGAGGTAGGCGCCCGCGTTCAGCGTCATGCCGATCAGCACCGCCGTGAACGAGGACAGGACGAGGCCGGCATCCGGCAGCGCGAAGTACAGGAAGTAGATCTGCACGAGCTGCGGCGTGTTGGTGAAGGCCGTGACGTAGAGCTTCACCGCCCGGCGCGCCCAGGCTCCGCCATAGGTGCGGATCGCCGCCCCGGCCGTGCCGAGGAGGAGGCCGCCGCAGAAGGCCAGCAGCGCGAGCTGCAGCGAGACCAGGGCGGCGTCGAAGAGCCGGGGCAGGAACGGCCAGACCTGCCCGAACTGGAAGGTGTAACCCATCTTTCGTTCCTCTCGGGTCGCTCCGGTCGGGGAAGCGGCCCGGGGCGTGATCCGGTGTCCCGGACGGATGACCCTCCGGACCCGGCGTCGCCAGCCCGCGCGGCTGAGCCTTCCGGCTCCACACGCCCGGGCGACGCCGCATCCATGGTGCGACGCCTCGATCGGATGCTGGACGAGATCGCGGGATCAGAAGTACGGCGAGGCCTGGACCGGCGCGATCATGTCCATGCCGAACCACTTCTTCCACAATTCGGCGGTCCGGCCGCGCCGGTGCATGTCGAAGATCGCCACGTTCAGCCAGTCCTTGAGGCCGGTCGCATTCCGGGCCACACCCATGCTGCAGTAATAGGTGTCGATGGGTGTCGGCAGGATCTTCCACTTGGTGTTGGGGTAGTTACGCATGTGCTCGCCCATGAAGTCGATGACGTCGATCATCGCGGTGCCGCGCTTCTGCGACAGCGCCCGGACGGCGTCGGGATAATTGTCGAGCAGCGTCACCTTGGCCTGGGGCAGGTTGTCGGCGATGAACTTGACCGGCGTGGAGCCGCGGACCTCGACGAAGGTGACGCCGGGCACGTTCAGGCTCTTCCAGTCCTGGTAGGGCTGGTCCTCGGTGGTGAGGACGCCGAGCACCTCGGTATGCACCGGGACCGTGAACTCGATGACCTTGGCGCGCTCGGGCGTACGGGTCATCGCCCCCATCACGACGTCGATCTTGCCCGAGGTCACGAAGGGGATGCGGTCCGGCGAGCCGACCGGGACCACCTCGAGCTTCACGCCCAGCGTCTTGGCGATCTCGGTGGCGAAATCGACGTCGAACCCGACGATCGTGTTCGACTCGTCGAACTTGCCGAGCGGCGGCAGGGTCGGGTTGACGCCGACGCGCAGCGTTCCGGAGGCGATGACCTCGTCGAGCGTCCGGGCGGCGGCCGGCGCGAGCGCGGTCGTGGCCACGGCGAGAGCCGCGAGCCCGGCGGCGAGGGCGTTCCTGAACGTCGCGGGTCCGAACATGGGCTTTCTCCTGGTCGCGACGGGGCGGGACGAGCCCCGACCGGACGCTTGCGGTTGCGCTTTCGGTCTGCAAAATGTATACATTCTTTATTCCTGTAAAGCGCAGTTTGTGGGTCGCTGGTGCCTCCTTCGCAGGCAGCGCGGGGTCGGATGACGATGCGGATCACGGTCGATGGCGTGGAATGGCAGGTCGAGCCGGGGGAGGTCCTGTCCGCCGCGCTGCTGGCGCGGGGCCGCCGGGCCCTGCGCGCGAGCCCGCGCCGCGGCGCCCCGCGCGGCGCCTTCTGCATGATGGGCGTGTGCCAGGAATGCGCGATCACCGTGGACGGGCGCATCCGCCGCGCCTGCGTCACGGTGGTCCGCGACGGCATGGTCGTCAGCCTCGAGGGGGCGGGCAGCGACAAGGTGCGCATGGCGGGGGCTCACGGGGCATGAGCGGGCCCCTCTGCCATCGCGTCGATCTCGCCGTCCTCGGCGCGGGCCCCGCCGGCGGCGCGGCGGCCCTCGCGGCGAGCCGGGCGGGCCTCCGCGTCGCCCTGATCGACGAGAATCCGGAGGCCGGCGGGCAGGTCTGGCGCAAGCCGGTCCGGCCCGCCGCCCGATCCGCGAAAGCCGATCCCGGCGAGGCCCTGCGGGCGGACCTGCGCGCCGGCGGCCTCACCCTGCTGTATGGCCGCACCGTCTGGTCGGTCGGCGCCTCGCTCGACCTCGACCTGATCGACGGGGAGAGCGGCCGCTGGGAGCGCGTCTCGGCCGGGCGGCTCGTCGCGGCGGGCGGCGCGCACGAGCGCGTCGTGCCCTTTCCCGGCTGGACGCTGCCGGGCGTGGTGGGGCTGGCGGGCGCGACCATCCTGCTGAAGTCGCACGGCGTCGCCCCGGGCCGCCGCGTCCTCGTCGCCGGCTGCGGCCCGCTCCTCTTCGCCGTCGCGGCGGGCCTGGCCGGGACCGGAATCGACGTGGTGGGCGTCGCCGACCTCGCCGCCCGCGGCGACTGGCTGCGGGCGATGCCCTCCCTCCTCACCCGGCCCGGACTGCTCGGCCAGGGCGCCCGCTGGATGGCCTCCCTCAGGGCGGCCGGCATCCCGGTCTTCTTCCGCCACGCCCTGCGCCGGGCCGAGGGCGCGACGGGGATCGAGCGCGCGGTGATCGGCCCCGTCGATGCCGAGGGAGCGCCAGCGCCCGGCCCCGAGCACGCCTTCGCGGTGGATGCGCTCTGCGTCGGCAACGGGCTCGTGCCGGGCGCGGAGGTGACGCGCCTGCTCCGGGCGCCGCACCGCTTCGACCGCCTGCGCGGCGGCCTGGTCCCGGTGACCGACGAGGCGGGGCGCACCGGCATTCCCGGCCTCTACGCCGTCGGCGACGGCGCAGGGTTACGCGGCGCCGCGATGGCGGCGCTCGGCGGCGAGTTCGCCGGCCTCGCCGCCGCCGCCGATGCCGGGCGCCTCGCGTCCGACGCCTTCGCCCGCGAGGCGGCGCGGCTGCGCCGGGCGATGGCGCGCGAGCGGCCGTTCTCCGACGGCATGGCCGGAATGATGCGGCTGCGGCCGGCGCAGGTGCGCGCGATTCCCCCCGAGACGGTCGTCTGCCGCTGCGAGGACGTCACCCGCGCCGAGATCGACGCGGCCGTGGAGGCGGGCGCGCGCGACGTCAACCAGATGAAGCAGTTCACCCGCTGCGGCATGGGCCCGTGCCAGGGGCGGATGTGCGGCGACGTCGCCGCCGAGCTCGTGGCGGCGCGCGTCGGTCCGCGCGAGGCGGTCGGCAGCTTCACCGCCCGCCCGCCGCTGCGCCCGATCGGCTTCGACGAGCTGATGGGCGATTTCGACTATGCCGACATCCCGATCCCGGAGCCCGCTCCCCTATGACCATGCATGATCTGGCGGTGGTCGGCGGCGGCGTCCACGGCGCCACCGCGGCGCTCTTCGCCGCCCGCGGCGGGATGGACGTCGCGCTCTTCGACCGCGGGCCGCTCTGCCGCGAGGCGTCCGGCGTCAATGCCGGCACGCTGACGATGCAGATGACCCGGGTCGCGCTGATGCCCTACGCGTTGCGCGCCCACGCGATGTGGGCCTCGGCGCGCGACTGGCTCGGCCACGACGTCGGCGTCGTGGTCTGCGACGGCCTGTCCCTCGCCTTCACCCCGGCGGAGGAGGAACTGCTCACCTACCGGGCGGGCAAGCGGCGCGAGGCCGGCGCGCCGATCGTCCTCGTCTCCGGGTCGGAGGCCCGCCGGATCGAGCCCGGCCTGTCGCCGGCGGTGCGCCTCGCCGGCCATTGCCGGGTCGACGGCTACGCCAACGCCTACCTCACCGGCCTCGCCTATCGCCGGGCGCTGCTCGAGGCGGGGGTGGCCTTGCGGGAGAGCACGCCGGTCCGCGGCGTCACCCCGACGGGAGCGGGCTTCGAGCTCGACACCGCCTCCGGCACGGTGCGGGCGCGGCGGATCCTCCTGGCCGGCGGCGTCTGGATCGAGCCGATGCTGGCCTGGCTCGGCGTGCACCTGCCGATCAAGACCCTGGTCAACCAGCTCGTAGTCAGCGAGCGGGTCGCCCCGGTCATGCGCACGGTCGTCGGCATCGCCAACGGCCTCCTGTCGCTCAAGCAATATCCCCATGGCACCGTCGTCATCGGCGGCGGCTGGCAGGGGGTGGGCGACCGCGAGCGCGGCGGCGTCGAACTCCTGCCCGACCGCGTCGTCGGCAACGTGCGCCTGGCCTGCCACGCGATTCCCGCCCTGCGCGCCGCCCGGATGGCCCGGGCCTGGGCCGGGCTCGAGGCCGAGACCGCCGACGCCCTGCCGGTCGCCGGGCCGGTTCCGGGCGTCGAGGGCGCCTTCGTCTGCGGCTCGGTCCATTCCGGCTACACGAGCGGCCCCTACATCGCGCGGCTCCTCGCCGAGCGCATCCTCGGCCGCGAGCCGGATCTGCCGCTGTTTCCCGTCGACCGCCTGCTCTCCCGCCCCCGGGCGGCGTGAAGGATCTCCTGCCGTGCCGGTGCCCTCTCCCCTCCCCTTCGCCGAACGCCTCACGGGCATCCATGCGGCGACCATCGTGCCGATGCGCGGGCCCGACTTCGCCGTCGACGGGCCGGCCCTTGAGCGGCACCTGCATGCCGTCGCGGCCCGGCCCGGGATCCGCGGGCTGCTCGTCAACGGCCATGCCGGCGAGAACTTCGTCCTCGATCGCGCCGAGAAGGTCGCGGTGGTCGAGGCAGCGCGCCGCGTCGTTCCCGCCTGCTGCCTGATCGTGTCCGGGGTCAACGCCGAATCGAGCCTCGAGGCGGCGCGGGAGGCCGCCGCCTTCGAGGCGGCCGGCGCCGACGGCCTGCTCGTGTTCCCGCCGAACAGCTGGGCCCTCGGCCACGACCCCGCCTGCGTGGTCCTGCACCATCGCACGGTCGCGGCGGCCACCAGCCTGCCCCTGATGCTCTACGGCGCACCGGTCGGTGCCGGCGCGATGGCGTACGACGCGGCGACGCTGCGGCGCCTCGCGGCGATCGAGCAGATCGTGGCGATCAAGGAGGGCAGCTGGGAGGTGGCGCAGTACGAGGCGAACCTGCGCCTGCTCACCGGCCTGCGCCCCGACTTCAAGGTCCTGGGCTCGGGCGACGAGCATCTGCTCACGAGCTATCTCATCGGCAGCGTCGGCAGCCAGGTGTCGCTGGCCGCCGTCGTGCCGGACCTCGTCGCCGCGTTGTGGGCCGCGGCCCAGGCCGGCGATTGGGCCCGGGCCCGGCAGCTGCACGAGGCGCTGTACCCGCTCGCGGTCGCGATCTACCGCGACGCGCCGGGCGGCCGGGCGACGGCGCGGCTCAAGCACGCGCTGCACCACCTCGGCGCGATCCCGGATCCGCGCCTGCGGCCGCCGCAGCCGCCCCTCGACGCGGCCGAGCGGCAGCGGGTGGAGAGCGCCCTGCGCCACGCCGCGCTCTGAGGACCGCCCTCGGCCCTGCCGCCGCGCGGGATCACCGCACGAGGAAGTCCTTGCGCAGCATGCAGTGAACGCCCTTGTGCTGGTTGACCGTCTGCGTCACCCGCAAATCGGCGGCGATGCTGCACAGGGCGTAGGCCTCGTCGCGGGTGATGCCGACCCGGGCGACCACGAGGGCGATCATCTCGCGCAAGGCCCGCTCGGCGCAGCGGTCGAGGTCGGGATCGAGGCCCATCGTGATCACGTGGGTCGGCGTCTCGGCCTGCGGAACCGTGAGCGCCAAGTCCTTCCGCAGCACGAACTCGAACGTGCCGGAGAGCGCGGTCTCGATCGCCGTGACGTTGACCTCGCCGTCGCCCTGCGCGCCGTGGCCGTCGCCGCAGGAGAACAGGGCGCCCTCGGTGAAGACCGGCAGATACAGCGTGGTGCCGGCGGTGAGCTCCTTGTTGTCGAGGTTGCCGCCGAAGGCGCGCGGGATGATCGAGGTGCAGCGGCCCCAGGCCGGGGGCGGGGCGACCGCCATCACGCCGAAGAACGGCGACAGCGGGATGTCGAGCCCCCAGGGCATCCGGGCGGTCATTCGCTCGCGGTCGAGGGGGAGGTTCATGTGGTGGAAAGCCGGGAAGTCGTCCGGCAGGGTGCCGGCGAGCGGCCGGTGGCGGTTGAAGCCCCAGTCCTGGCGCAGCGCGACGTCGAGGATCCGCACCTCCAGCACGTCGCCGGGCTGCGCGCCCGCGATCGCCACCGGTCCCGTCAGGATGTGGGGGCCGAACGGGAGGCCGGCCTCGGCGGCGTGGATCGCCCGCAGCTCCGGCGGCACGTCGAAGCCCTCCGGCGGCAGGGCGTCGGGTCCGCCCGACACGGTCTCGATCGTGACCCGCTCGCCGCTGCGGACCGTGAGGACCGGCGGCACGGCGGCGTCGACATAGCCCCAGCGGCAGGTCTCGGGCGAGGCGGTCAGGCGATGCGTCATGCGGGGGATCCGGGATCGGCGGTCAGGGAGCCGCAGCATTGCCTGGCGCCGGCGGCGCGTCGAGGGCGGCGGATCCGGATTCGAGCCGGGCGGCGAGCTGCTCGGCGAATTTCGCCGCCACCGAGAGGGCGCGCCCGGGCAGCTGGCCCATGGCGACGCGGGCACCCCGATCTCGACCTGGACGATGATCGCATCCTCGAGGCGGACGCAAGCACGCAGGAACTCGAACGAGTTCGCGCCGATCACCGGCGCGAGGCGGACCGAGCCGTGCGCCACGGCGCGTTCCGGGAGTTCCCGTCCGCCATGGCTGCGGTCGGGCAGGGCCAGGGGATGGGCCGCGCAGTCGCAACGGGCCCGTGCCGGCGTCGGCGAGCTGCCCGCGGGCGTGCCGGATCAGCGACGCTCGGCGGGCCGGCCAACGACAGCGCCCTCACGCTGCTTCCCGCCTTCGCCAGGAGGGCGGGCCGCGCCCCCGCCACCGTCACGGTCGGCAACATGCAGCCGGCCCTGCGCGAGCCGATGCTCCAGCGCGGCCAGGTCGACGGCGTGTCCGGCTTCGTCACCACCATCCGCTTCTCGGCCAGGCTCGTCGGCATCGACCCGGACCGGGACCTGCGCTTCATCGATGACGCCAAGTCCGGCCTCGATCTCGATTCCGACGCCGTGATCGCCTCGCGCCGCCTCGTCGCCCAGAAGTCCGAGGCTGCGCCCGGCCTGCTGCGCGCCATCGACCGCGGTCTCACGGAGATGCTGAAGGACCCCGACGCGGCGATCGAGGCGGTCGCCCGGCGCGAGCCCCTGACCGACCGCGACATCGAGAAGGCGCGGCGCGTCGCGCCGCTCAAGGCCGCGATGAGCCACCCGGAAGGCCGCCGGATCGGCCCCACGCGGGTGCCGGCGGTCGGGGAGGTGTTCAGCCGCGCCTTCCTGCCGCCGCGCCCCGCGCGCATGCTGCCGGTTCCGAAGAACTGAGGAGAGGTGAAGCCCGTGCGCAATCTGGCGGCCCGACACGGTTTCGACGCGCAGGGCGCGTTCCACAATCTCGCGCTCACGCTCGCGGACGGGCGGATCGCTGCGCTCGGGACCGCGGCGGAGGCCGAGGACACCGTCGTGCTGCCGGCGCTCGCCAACGCCCACGACCATGCCCGCCCGCTGCGGCCGAGCTCGATCGGCGGCTTCAACAAGCCGCTGGAGACCTGGCTGCACCGTCTCGCGCTCCTCGCCCCGGTCGATCCCTACCTGGCGACGGTGGCGCCGCTGGCGCGGGCGGCGCTCGGCGGCCAGGGCGCGGTGATGATCCATCACGTGCGGCCGATGGGGCTGACCGACTATCCGACCGAGGCGGCTGCGATGGCGCGCGCCGCCCGCGACGTCGGGGTTCGCATCGCCCTCGGCGTCGGCCTGCGCGACCGCAATCCCCTCGTGTACGGCGATCACGGCCCGGTGCTCGACGCCCTCGCGCCCGAGGCGCGGGCGGAGATCGAGGCGCGCTTTCTCGGCCCCATGCTGCCGCTCGCCGAGCAGCTCGCCCGGGTCGAGGCGGTCGCGGAGGCGGTCGGCGGGCCGATGGTCGACGTGCAATACGCCCCGAACGGGCCGCAATGGGGCTCGGACGCGCTGTGGGAGGCGGTCGCCGAGGCCTCCGCCCGCACCGGGCGCCGGGTCACGACGCATCTCTTCGAGACGCAGTACCAGCGCGACTGGGCCGACCGGACCTATCCGGGCGGCCTCGTGCGGCGCTGGCGCGAGATCGGGCTCCTCTCCCCGCGGCTGACCCTCGCCCATTGCGTCCATGCGCGGCCCGACGAGCTCGAGATGATCGCCGAGGCCGGCTGCGTCGTCGCCGTCAACACCTCGTCCAACCTCGCCCTGCGCTCCGGGATCGCGCCGGTCGCCGAGATGGTGCGCCGCGGCTGCCGGGTCGCGCTCGGGATCGATGGCCGGCCTTCGACGAGGACGACGACGCCCTGCGCGAGCTGCGCCTGCTCTGGTCGCTGCATGGCGGCTGGGGCTTCGACACCGCGATCGCCCCGCGCCAGGCCCTGGCGATGGCCCTCGAGACCGGCCGCGTCGCGGTCGGCGCGCCGGAGGGCGGGCGGATCGCCGCGGGGGGCCCCGCCGACCTCCTGGTGCTCGACCGCGCGGCGCTCGACGAGGACGGCCTGGCGGAGGTCGATCCCCTCGATCTGCTGTTCGCCCGCGCCGCCAAGCGCCATGTCCGGGAGCTGATCGTCGCCGGGCGCACGGTGGTGCGGGACGGAATCGTGCTCGGCATCGACCTCGACGCGGCGCACCGGGCGCTGCGCGAGGCGTGCCGGGCGGCGATGCCCGGGCGGGCGGGGCTGTGGCGGGCCATGCCGGGCCTCGAGGCGGCCATCGCGGGCTATTACCGCCGTCTCGGCTGCTGCTGATCCGGGTGCCGGGCCGAACCGGCCCCTCGCGGCCTGATCGTCCGGCTCCCGCGGTGCCGCCCGCGTCATCGCGCGGATGCGGCAACTTGGACGCCCGCACTGGGAGTCCGCCTCGCGCTCCCTACCCTCGTCTCCGCCCGACGGTTCGTGCACCGGCCATCGCGGTCGGCGCGCCGCTCGGCCGGAGGCATCCCCGACGATGGCGCAAGATCTGCCGGACCTGCCGCCGAACGCATTCGCGAAGCTCGACCGCGCGCCCGATCCCCTGTTCTACGCGCAGCCCCGCTTCGTGACCCATATCGACGCCGCCGCCATCGCGGCGGTGACCGACCTGTATCGGGAGGTCGTCCCGGCGGGCGGCGACATCCTCGACCTGATGTCGAGCTGGGTCAGCCACCTGCCGGACGAGGTCGCCTATGCCGGCGTCGTCGGCCACGGCCTGAACGCCGCGGAACTCGCCGCCAACCCGCGCCTGACCCGGTACTTCGTGCAGGATCTCAACGCCGCGCCGCACCTGCCCCTCGACACGGCGAGCCTCGACGCCGCCCTGATCTGCGTCTCGGTGCAGTACCTGCAGCGACCCGTGGACGTCCTGTCGGAGATCGCCCGCGTGCTGCGCCCCGGCGCCCCGGTGGTGATCACCTTCTCGAACCGCTGCTTCCCGACGAAGGCGGTCGCCGTCTGGCACGGTCTCGGCGCCGCGGACCATGCCCGGCTCGTCAGCCTGTATCTCCAGCGCGCCGGCTTTCCCCGCATCGACGGCTATGCCCTCAGGCCCGAGGGAGGCCTCGGCGACCCCATGACGGCGGTGGTCGGCTGGACCTCCGCGGGCCGAGGAACCGAACGCGGCGCCGACGGCAAGGATCGCGCGTGCCGATCGCCGCGGCGGCAGCGCGCGTCACGCCCCGGCGTCGGTGCCGTCCCCGGCCGTCTCGCCCGGCGGGCGCGCCGGGAACCAGTTGCCGTGGAAGCCCGGCGGGATCCGGTGCCCGAGGCGGATCCCGGCGACCGGCGGCGCCTCGAACGCGCGCGCATCGAGGATCGCGAAATCCGTCGTGTCGTGCGCGGTGTCGATGACGAAGCCGACGAGCCAGCCTTCGTCCTCCTCGGCCTCCGGGTGCGCCGGCACGAAGACGAATTCCCCCGGGATGCGGTCGGCCCCGAACTCGTGCACACGGCGCCCGCCCGTCTCCAGGTCGTGCTTGTATATCTGCGTCGCGCCGGCGAGTTGCGTGTTGCCGTCGGCGGGGACGCTGACCGTGTAGAGATAGCGGTGGCTCTGCCCGAGGCGGCGCTCGTCGATGCGGGGGAATTCCTGCGCCGCGGGATCGAGCACCCGCCGCTCGACCCGCCGCGTCGCGGGATCGATCGTCCAGCGTTCGAGCCGGCCCGGGCGGTCGAGCCCGCCCGCGGCCGCGGTGAACACCGCCGCGTAGGCGACGACATCGAGGATCACCCGCCCGTCTGCGTCGTCGTAGGCGTTGGCGGCGTGGAAGACGAAGCAGGGCTCGACCTCGCACCACAGGATGTCGGCGCCGTCGCCGTCCTTGGGCAGGAGGCCCACCCGGGCCCTGTGGCCGGAATTCCAGCGAAACGGGAAGCGGTAGCCGGCCATCACAGCCGCCAGCGAGAACGTGACCGGCAGGTCGAGCACGATCACGAAGCGCGCCGTGATCGCACAATCGTGGATGCAGGGGCCGTGCTCGACCGCGACCGGCATGTCCCGCACCACCCGCCCGGCCGGTGCGACGACGACGTGGCGGACGCTGTCCCAGATCCGGCCGTCATAGGCGATGGCGTGGGTCTCGCCGGTCAGCGGGTCGCGGTGCGGATGCCCGGTGAAGGATCCGGCGAGCGTCCCGTCGAAGGGGTTGTAGCACTGCGCATCGAGGCGCCGCGAGAGCTCGACGGGGAAGCTGCCGGCCTCGACGACCGCGAAGATCCGGCCGCCGATCGCCACGACGTTGGTGTTGACGGTGTCGCTGCCGCCCCGCCGGGGCCCCGGCGCGGCCGGCCGTCCGAGCGCCGCGGCGGCGGTTCGCGAGCCGATCCAGCGGTTGCGGTACCACAGCGCCCGTCCGCCCTCGATCGCGAGGCCGTGCACCATGCCGTCGCCGAGGAACCAGTCGTGGCCCCGCGTCGCCGGACGGACGGGGTTGGCCCCCATCTTGAGGTAGAGGCCGTCGAGCCCGGGCGGGATCGCCCCGGTGACGGGCAGGGTCTCCAGCGACATCTCCTCGCGCATCGGTTCGTGGACGCCGACCACGAAGGGGTTTCGCGTTCCGGGCAGGCGCAGGCGGTTGCACGCCGCCCAAAGGCCGAGGCCCGCCTCGGCGGCGGCGCGGAAGGCCGACTGGACTCGGTTCGACATCGGCGGCAATCCCCGGATCAGGTGGCAGGCCGGAACGTCGTCGACCGGGGACCGCCCGGTTCCCGACCGCTGCGAGGACGGCCGACGGTTGCGTCATGCGTCCCGACGGATCGTCGCCGGTGACGCGCCGGAACCGGGCGCGACCATGGACATTGGCTTGCGAGGCCGGCGCTCGTGCCGGTCGAGAGGGAAGACGATGTCCGAGGATACCGAAAAGCACCGTGCCTTGCTCAGTGTCCTCAAGGACGCACGCGGCAAGGGCGACGGCTCGTTCGAACAGGCGGTGGTGGACGCCTTCGAGCACGTCTTCGCCCATCTCGGACGGCTGAACGATCACGTCGCCCTCGGCGGTCCCGACGGCGGCGACCCCCACCTCAAGCCCGGCGAATCGCCGACCTTGCGATAGGGCCGGAGCGCCGCTCGGATGGCCGCGGTCTCGGCGGCCGCGCCGTGGGGCCACGGGCGCGGACGCCATCGGCGGGGACACGGTGGCCGCTTTGCCGAGCGCCCCCCTCCGACGAAGCGGATGCCGGCGCGATCCACGACCCTGCCAGCCGCGGTGCGGACGGCCCCCCGATCCGTCGTCGCCCCGTCTTTCCGGGCGCGGACCGGGCCTGCAAGGCCGCAACGGAGCGGCCGCGGCGCCGGGCTCACCCCCGGTCACGGACGGGCGAGGCGATGCTCGACCGCGTCGCGAAAATGGTACCAGCCGCTCACCACCGGCAGGAACCACGGCCTGCCGTCGTAGAACGGCACCGGCACGGGGGCGAAGGCCGGGGCGTCGAAGGCGCTCGGGCGGTTCTGGCGTCCGAGCAGCTTCAGCGCCGCCTGGTGCCCGAGATAGGTCATCAGCGCCACGCCGTTGCCGTTGCAGCCGACCGCGAAGTCGAGGCCGTCCTGCCGGCCGAGATGGGCGAGCTTGTCGGCGGTCATGCCGACCTTGCCGCTCCAGCAATGGGTGATCCGCACCTCCGCGAGCTGCGGCCAGACCGCCCGCATCAGCGCGTGCAGCTTGGGTGCGGCCTCGCGCTCCGGCAACGTGAACATGCCGGGCCGGCTGCCGAACAGGAGCCGGGTGCCGTCCGGCGAGGGCCGCGCATAGATCAGCTCGCGGCGCGAATCGGTGATCATCCGCCGGCCCGGGTTGATCTCGTCCATCAGGGCGCGCGGCAGCGGCTCGGTGGCGATCTGGTAGCTGCGCACCGGCACGACGCGCTTGCGCAGGTAGGGGCTCGCCCGGTCGCTGTAGCCGTTGGTGCCGTAGAGGACGTGCCGGGCCCGGATCCGGCCGCGCCCGGTCTCGACCGCGACATGCCCGTCATCCAGGGGCCCGACCGTGAGCACCGGGGCGTGCGAGCGCAGGGTCGCGCCGTGGCGCCGGGCGAGGCCGCGCAAGGCGCGGTGGTACTTGCCCGGATGCAGGCCGCCGTAATCGTCGATGACGATGCCGCCATGGTAGAAGTCGGTCCGGGTCACCTCGTGCTGGCGGCTCCTCGGGATCTCGTGGACGGTGACGCCGGTATGGCGCGCCAGCAATTCGCCGTTGCGGCGCAGGCGGTCGTAGTGGCGCGGCACGTAGGCCGCGAAGTAGCGGCCGACGACGCCGAGATCGGCATCGAGCGCCTGCTCGCGGATCAGCGTCTTCAGGTGCTCGTAGGAGGACAGCGAATCCTCCAGGAGGCGGGCCATGCGGGCGGCATCGATGCCCTTGATCGCGCCGCCGATCACCAGCTTCTGGCCGCTCGACACCATCCCCCCGGAGCGGGTCGAGGCGCCGGCGCCCAGCTCCTCGGCGTCGACCACGGTGACCGACACGCCGTTGCGGGCGAGCTCCGCCGCCGCCGAGAGGCCGCAATAGCCCGAGCCGACGACGAGCACGTCGGTTTCCTCCGGCAGCGGGTCGCGGGCGGTCTCGGGCGCCGCGGCGTCCCACCAGTACGGATCGGTGGTGAAGCCCTCGGCGAGGAGGGCGGCGGGATCAGGCATGGAGGGCCTCCGAAGCGGGGCGGAGCGAGGACAGGAAGCCCTGCGTGCGGGCGTTTTGCGGAGCGCCGAAGAGGGCGGCGGGAGGCCCCTCCTCCACGATGGCGCCGTCGGCCATGAAGACGACGCGGTCGGCGACCTCGCGGGCGAAGCCCATCTCGTGGGTCACGACCACCATGGTGGTGCCGTCGCGGGCGAGCCCGCGCATCACGTCGAGCACGTCGACGATCGTCTCGGGGTCGAGGGCGGAGGTCGGCTCGTCGAACAGGATCGCCTTCGGCCGCATGGCGAGCGCCCGCACGATCGCGACCCGCTGCTGCTGGCCGCCCGAGAGCGCGCTCGGATGGTCCTCGGCCTTGTGGGCGAGGCCGACCCGGGCGAGCAGCGCGCGGGCCTGCGCCTCGGCCTCCGCCCGCGACAGGCCGAGGCGGCGCATCGGCGCGAGCGTCATGTTGCGCAAGACCGTGAGGTGCGGGAACAGGGCGTAATCCTGGAACACCATGCCGATCTCGGTCCGCAGGCGCTGCCAGGCGCCCTCGTCGCCGAGCTCGACCGAGCGGCCGGCGACGCGAAGGCTCCCGGCATCCGGCCGCACCAGGCCGTTGATGCAGCGGATGAGCGTGCTCTTGCCCGACCCGCTCGGGCCGATCAGCACCACGACGCTGCCGGCCGCGACGTCGAGGTCGATGCCGTGCAGGGCCCGGAACGCCCCGAAATGCTTGGTCAGCCCGCGCAGGGAGAGGAGCGGTTCCGGCGTCATGCGGCGAGTTCCCGCACCGCGCGCTTGAGCGCGTCGCGCGTCGCCTGGAGCCCCGTGCGCCGGGCGACGAGGGCGGCGCGGCGTGCCTCGAGCCGGGCTTGCGCGGTCTCGACCGACCGGGCCACCGCCTCGGGCGCCGGGCCGCCCGGCAGGGTGCGGGCCGCGACGCTGAAGCCCGGATCGAGGCTGCGCCGCACGGCGTCGTCGGTGAGCCCGAGGGCTCGGCCGGTCTGCTCTTCCGCGGCCTTGTCGACCATCGCCGGCGTGATCCCGTCGGCGCTGAGGCCGGCATCCATCGCCGCCCGCACCACGGCGCCGACGACGTGGTGCGCCTCCCGGAAGGACAGGCCGGCCTCGCGCACCATCAGGTCGGCGAGGTCGGTGGCCGAGGCGAAATCCTCGGTGACGCGCCGGCGCATCAGGGCGGCGTTCGGGCGCGCCGTCGCGATCACGAGATCGAACAGCGCCAGGCAGCGCAAGCCCTCCTCGCCGGCCTCCCACACGCCCCGCATCGTCTCGCGGTTGCCGTCGATCGTGTTGGTGAAGTGCGTGCCCTTCACGGCGCTCGCCGCCGCCACGTAGAGGCCGAGCATCTGGCCGGCCTTGCCCTTCAGGTGCTCCAGCACCACCGGATTCTTCTTCTGCGGCATGATGCTGGAGGTGCCGGTGACCCGGTCGGGGAACTCGATCGTCTGGAACTCGTGCGAGACCAGCACGTGATAATCCTGCGCCACCCGGCTCCAACTGACCGCGACCTGCGACAGGGCGGCCAGGATCTCGAGGCCGAAATCGCGGGTCGCGACGGCGTCGAGGGCGTTCTCGACCAGGCCCTCGAAGCCGAGGCTCGCCGCCAGCCCGTGCCGGTCGATCGGAAAGGCGGTGCCGGCGAGCGCGCCGGCGCCGAGGGGAGAGAGGTTGGTCCGCGCCCAGGCATCCGACAGGCGGCCGGAATCGCGGCCCAACGCCTGCGCCACCCCGGCGAGGTAGAAGCCGTAGGTCACGGGCTGCGCCGGCTGGAGATGGGTGTAGCCGGGCATCACCACGTCGCGGAAGCGATAGGCGCCGTCGAGGGCGTGCTCCTCGACCGAGAGCAGGGCCTGGCCGGCGTCGAGCAGCAGGTCGCGGGCCCGCATCCGGTCGAGGGCCGAGGTCAGGTCGTTGCGGCTGCGGGCGATGTGCATCCGCCCGCCGGCATCCGGGCCGATCAGCCGGATCAGCTGGGCCTCGTAGTTGAAGTACGAATCCTCGCGCTCCGGATCGAGCGGGACGGCGCCGGCCCCCTCCCCTTCCATCCGCAGGAGGCCCGCCGCCAGGGTCCGGGCCGCCTCCGGGGCGATCAACCCGCACCGCGCCAGCATCAGCACGTGGGCCTGGTTGAGGTCGGTCATGGCGGCGAACACGGCGTGGAAGTCCCGCGCCAGCCGCGGGGCGTAGATGTGCTCGCACACCTCCGGGGCGACCGGCTCGGTGAGCCGGCGGCTGACCTTCGATTCCATGGCTGAGACCTTTTTGTTAGATCTTAGATCCGCGGCCGGTCGGTCGCGTCGCGCGTCAGGGAAGCTGCGGGGCGGGGGCGGGCGAGGCGACCGCCCCGGCGGGAGCGGGCCGGCTCTGGGTCCGGCCGAGGCGCCGCTCCAGCCAGCGGCCGAACCAGGACAGGCCGGAGCAGATCACGAAGTAGGTGACGAGGACGGCGCCGTAGACCAGGAAGGCGGGGTTGCGGCCCTCCATCATCGTGGTCCGCTCGACGATGATCTGGCCGACCTTGAAGAACTCGCCGACGCCGACGAGCGCACCCAGCGACGTGGCCTGGATCAAAAGCGTGAGCAGCCCGACGAAGGGCGGCAGGATGGCGCGCAGCGCCTGCGGGCCGGTGATGAAGCCGTAGACCTCCCAGGTCTTGAGGCCGAGCGCCGCAGCGCTCTGCCACTGGTGGCGCGGCACCGCGTTGAGGCCGCTGCGCACGATCTCGGCCCCGTTGGCGCTGCCCCAGAGCGACAGGCCGACCGTCACCGCCCAGAACGGCGTCAGGTCGAGCCCGGCCAAGGGGGCGACGAAGAACACCAGGAAGATGTTCACGATCAGCGGGATGTCGCGAAACAGCTCGACCCAGACCCGCACCAGGACGCGCAAGGACCGGAACCGCAGGGTGGCGGCGATGCCGAGAAGCCCGGACAGGACCGTGACGAAGAGAAGCGTGGTGAGCGAGAGCGCCAGCGTCATGCCGAGGCCCTGCAGGATGAACGGCAGGTTCTTGAGGAGGAGATCCAGACCGGCCAGGGGATTCATGGGCGCCCTCCCCTCTCAGTGCCGGAACGGCGCGTTGAGCCGGAACTCGAGCCGGCTCGCGAGGAACGACAGGACGAGGACCAGCGCGAGATAGATCACGCAGATCGCCGCGAACATCTCGATCGTGCGGAAATCCATCGAGATCCGGTCGATCGCCACGTAGGTCAGCTCGGCGAGCCCGATCGCCTGGAGGTAGGACGAGTTCTTCAGGAGCGAGATCGCGGTGTTGAGCATCGCCGGCAGCGCCACCCGGATCGCCAGCGGCGCGGCGACGAGGTGGAAGAACCGCCACGGCGTGAGCCCCAGCGCGTACGACGCCTCGCGCAGGCCCTTGCCGACGGTCGCGAGGCCGCCGCGCAGGTTCTCGACCTGATAGGCCCCCGCCCACAGGGTCAGGCAGAGCACGCCCGACCAGAACAGCGACAGCTTCAGCCCGATGCCGGGCAGGCCGTAGAAGATGAAGAACAGCTGCGCCAGCATCGGCGTGTTGCGGATGAACTCGACATAGGCCCGCACCGCGGGATCGAGGACCGGCACCTCCATCACGCGCGCGGCCGCGCCGAGGAGGCCGACGAGCACCGACAGCACGATCGACAGGAGGCTGACCTGGATCGTGAGCCACAGGCCGCGCATCAGCGCCGGCCCCTGCGCCATCAGGTAGGCGAGATCGAAATCCATGCCGGCATCCCTCGCGGTCGGGGCGGGATCGGGGCGGCCGTCGTGGGCCGCCCGGCTCGTGGCGGTCAGCGTGCGGTCGGCTTCGGCTTGGTGAAGGCGTCGGCGTAGAACGGGCGCAGGTCGGCCGGCACCCACTTGTCGACCCACTTGGCATAGAGCCCGTCCGCCTTCATCCGGGCGAGCGCCGCGTCGACATAGGTCAGCCATTCGGGTTCGTTCTTGCGCAGGCCCGCGGCGGCGTCGGTGACCGCGAAGGACTCGCCGACGAGGCGCAAGGACGGGTCCTTGGCGGCGATCACCACCAGCGTCGCGGCGTCGTGGGTGTAAGCCTCGCCGCGGCCCTGCTTGAGCGCCTGGAGCGCGTCCGAGGCGGTGTTGAGCCGCAAGGTCTCGACCTTCGGCATGGTGTCCTCGAACCACTTCGCCTGGGTCGAGCCCTTGAGCATGACGACGGTCTTGCCGGCGACGTCGTCCAGTTTGCGGATCGGGCTGTCCTTCGCCACCAGCATGTCGGAGCCGCCCCACCGATAGGGCTTCGAGAAATCGATCACCCGGGCGCGCTCCGGCGTCACCCCGAGGGTGGCGAGCAGGATGTCGACCTTCTTGCCCATCAGCTGGGGGATGCGGTTCTCGGCGGTGACGCAGGTCAGCTCGATCTTGTCGGGGGCGCCGAACGCCCAGGCGGCGATCTGGATCGCCATGTCGGTCTCGATCCCGGCGAAGTTCCCGGATTCGTCCTTGTAGCCGTAGGGCGGCTGATCGCAGCGCACGCCGGCCCGCAGGACGCCGGCGGCCTGGATCGCCTTCGGCAGCGGCGGCAGCGCTTGCGCCGCGGCGGCGGACAGGCCGGCGGCGAGGGCCGTGGCAGCGAGAGCGAGGCGGATCGAGGCGGTTCTCGTGAGGTGCCGGAGCAAGGTCATCGGGTTCCCCTGTGGTCGAAAGGCGGCGTCTGCGCCGTGGCGGCGGTCTCGTCCCGGTCCATGGCGCCCGCGCCGGACCCGGTGAGCACCGCGACCGCGTGGCGGCCGGCGAGGGCGCCGTCGGCCCCGAGCGCGACCAGTGCCGCGAATGCGGCGGCGGCGGAGAGCTCGGCGTGGAAGCCGGCCCGGCCGAGGCGCGCTTGCGCCGCCCGAGCGGCGGCATCGTCCGCCACGACCGCCCTCCCCCGGCTCTCTCGCAGGGCGTGGAGCGCCTGGAACGTCACCGTGTCGCCGCCGATCGAGAGCTGCGCCGTCCGGCCCGGGAAGGATTCGCGGTAATCGGCTCCGGCCAGCACGCGGGCGAGGCGCGGGAACGGCTCGGCGGCGACGAGGCAGGGTACCCCGCGCCCGAGTTCGAGAAAGCCGAGCAGGAGCCCCGACAGGAGGTCGCCGCGGGCACACGGCACGACGACGAGATCGGGCAGGCCGTGGGCGGCGATCTCGACGGCCAGCACCTTGTAGCCGGCGATCCCGAACGGGTTGGTGCCGATCGCCGGCATCCGGTAGTTGGTGGCGGCGAACGCGCCCTCGGCGACGCGCCGCCCGACATGGCGCCAGCGCGCCGCGCCGTCCGGAACCTCGACGAGCCGGGCGCCGTGGGTCCGGATCGCCCGGCGCGCGCCGGCCGGCATGGAAGGGGTGGTGACGATCTCCGACGGCAACCCGGCCCGCGCCGCGTAGGCGGCGAGCGAGAGCCCGGCATTGCCGCTCGACGCGCCGACGACCAGAGGGGCGCTGCGCTCACGCGCCCGCGCCATCAGCGGGGCGCTCATCCGGTCCTTGTGCGAGCCGGTCGGGTTGCACCATTCGAGCTTCAGCGACAGCCGGCCGAGGCCCGCATCGGCCGCGAGGTCCGGCGCCTCGACCTGCGGTGTTCCCCCCTCCCCCAGCGAGACGGCATCGGCCGAAGGCAGGACGATCCGGCCCGGCGCGGCATCGGAAAAGACCAGCCTGAGGTTCGCCGCGTGCCCCTCGGCGGCGCAGGCCGGGCATCCCCCGTCGTCATCGGCGATCGGGAGCCCGACATCGCAGCGCAGGCAGGCCATCCCGCTCGGGAACTGCCTCTGTACGGCTGTGTGCTCGATCATGGCGCGCAGTGTGAAAGATCTCGCTCCATCTGGTCAAATGCCGGATTTTGCAGATGCTATTCACCGCCGATATGGGGGAATGCATGAATCTGAGGCAGGTCGAGGCGTTTCGCGTCGTGATGCTGCGCGGATCGATGACGGCGGCGGCCCAGGCGCTGCGGACCTCGCAGCCGAGCGTCAGCCGGCTCATCGCGGAGCTGGAGGCGACGACCGGCCTCAGGCTGTTCGAGCGCGAGGCCGGCCGGCTGCGCCCGACCGACGAGGGCCTGTCCTTCTACCGCGAGGTCGAGCGCAGCTTCCTCGGCCTCGAGAACCTGGCCCAGGCCGCGCGGGAGATCAGGGTGTTCGGCAGCGGACGGTTGCGGGTCGCCGCGATGCCCGTGATGGCGCTCGGCTTCATCCCGCGCTGCATCCGGCGCTTCCGCGAGCGGTTCCCGAACGTCGCGATCTCGCTGCAGATGGGCAGCGACGGCACGGTAATGCGCTGGATGTCGGCTTCGTATTGCGACATCGGCTTCATGGCGAACGTCGTCGAGACGCCGTTCATCGAGCACCGGCCGCTCTACACGATCCCGGGCCTGTGCGCCCTGCCTCCCGGCCACCGGCTGACGGAGCGGGCCTTCATCGTGCCGGAGGATCTGGAGGGCGAGCCCTTCATCTCCCTGTCGCTGGAGGACGGGGCGCGGATGCGGGTCGATCGCGCTTTCGAGGCCGCCGGGATCGGCCGCCAGATGATGCTCGAGACGCCGTTCGGGGCCACCATCTGCGCCCTGGTCGAGCAGGGTCTCGGCGTCGGGATCGTCAACCCGATCGCCGCCGACGACTACCGCCGCAGCGGCATCGCGTTCCGGCCGTTCCGGCCCGAGATCCCGTTCCACGGCCACGCCCTGTTCCCGAGCCGGCACCTCAGCAACCCGCTGATCGACGGCTTCCTGGCGGTCGTGCACGAGGAGCTGGCGGGCTACGACACGACGGCGCCCGGATTGGTGGCGGGGGCGCCGGACTTTTGACAGCCGTGCAGATCGGCCGAAAATCGCGATGCGACAGGAGGTTGGGCGCGGTTCAGCCGAACCGGCCGACGGCAAAGGGCGCGAGGTCGATCGCACTGCGCCCCTCGGTCAAGAGCTCGGCCGCCGCCTTGCCGATGCCGGCCGAGTGCTTGAAGCCGTGGCCGGAACAGGCCGACACGACGAGGATCCGGCTCTCGTCCGGATGCCGGTCGATGATGAAGCCGCGGTCGGGCGTGACGGTGTAGAGGCAGGCGGCGGCCCGCACGACCCGGGGCGTCGCACCGGCGAGGCGTCCGGCGATGTGGGTCCGGTACATCGCGGCGGATTCCTCCGGGGCGACCATGCGGTCGGCCCCGTCGGCGGTGGTGCCCTCCGCGTATTGCTCGGTCGCGACCTTCACGCTGCGCTCGCCGGCTTGCGGCGGGAAGCCGTAGAAGTACTCGGTATCGCTGGTCCCGTGCATCCAGATATAGACCGGCGCGTCGGCCCGGTAAGCGGTCGCATCGTCGAGGGCGTACCAGTGCAGGAGCTGGCGCTTCACGCCGAGCAGCCGGTCGAAGGGGGCGCCGAGGAGCGGCGCGGTCCAGGCGCCGGCCGACACCATCACCTCGCCGGCGCTGAACGGCCCGGCCGAGGTCTCGACCCGGACGCCGTCGCCGTCCCGGCGGATCGACCGCACCTCGACGCCCGTCCGGACGTCGGCGCCGAGCTGCCGGGCGCGGGCGAGCTGCGCGGCGATGCAGGCCTCTGGCCGGACATAGCCGCCGCCGGGCTCGAAATACGCGATCTCGTCGCCCTGGAGATTCAGGAATTGCGGGAAGCGGCGGGCGACCTCGCGCCCGTCCAGAACCTCGTGCGCGATGCCGAAGGCGCGGGCGGCGGCAATCGAGTTGCGGACGAAATCCGGCTTGCCGTGATGCGAGGCCGCGCCGGTCCCCGGCGCCATGACCAGCGCCCCGCAGGCCTCGAGCAGGCGCTCCCCGGTCTCGGCCTCGAGCTCGCGCCAGATGCGGTGGGACTCGAGCACGAAGGGCACGTAATCCTGCCCCTCGCCGACGGCCTGGCGCGTGATGCGCGTCTCGCCGTGGCTCGACCCCATCTCGTGGGGCGGGGCGAACCGGTCGAGGCCGATGACGCGCGCCCCGCGCTGGGCCAGCTGGTACAGCGCCGCGCTGCCCATGGCCCCGAGGCCGATTACCAGGAAGTCCGCCCGCTCACCCATCTTTGCCGCCTCGCTCGTTGTCGTCGGCCTGAGGCTGCCCGATCGGCGGGGCGTGAGGCAAGGTCAGGCGCCGAGGGGTCCGGTATGACGCTCCAGCGCGCTCCAGGCCTCCGGCCCGAACTTCGCCTTCCACTCGGCGTAATAGCCGGAGGCGGCGAGGGCGGCCCGGAAGGGGGCACGGTCCGGCGTGTTGACGACGAGGCCCTTGGCGCGCAGCCGCGCCTCGCCCTGCGCGTTCATCTCGGCGAAGGCTTGGCGCTGGCGCGCGACCGCATCGTCGAAGTGGCGCCCGATCAGCGCCTGCGCGTCGCCCGACAGGGCGTCCCAGGTGCGGCCATGGGCGAGGAGCCACAGCCCGTCCCAGGAATGCCCGGTGCGCGAGAGGTATTTCTGCACCTCGTAGACCCGCGTCGCCTCGATCTGCGGCAGCGAGTTCTCCATCCCGTCGGCCACCCGGGTCTGCAGGGCGGCGTAGGTCTCGGCGAGGTTGATGGTGGTGGGCGAGGCCCCGAGCGCCTTGAACAGGGAGGTCAGCAGCGGGCTCGGCGGCACCCGGATCTTGAGACCGCGCAGGTCGGCCACCGTCTCGACCGGCCGCACGCTGGTGATCACGTCGCGAAACCCGTTGTCGACGATCCGGAAAGCCCTCAGCCCGAACGGTCTGAGGCTGTCACGGATGCGCGCGCTCAGGGGCCCGTCGTCGAGGGCGGACCAGAGCGGACCATAGCCGGAGAAGGCATAGGCCACGCCCGGGATCCCGGCGAGCGGCACCAGGGTCTGGAGCGAGCTCGCCGAGGTGAGGGTGAAGGCGATGGCACCGGAGCGAAGCTGCGACTGCATGCTGAGCTCGCTGCCGAGCTGGCTGTCGGGATAGAGCGTGATGTCGATCCGGCCGTCGCTCTCGGTCCGGATGGCGTCGAGGGCCTCGACGAGACAGGTGGTGGCCGGGTGGGCCTGCGGCATCGGCGAGCCCATGCTCAGGCGCAAGGACTCGGCCCGGCTGCCCCGGACGGCGAGGGGAGTGAGCAGCATCCCCGCTCCCATCCCCCGCACGATCGTTCTGCGCGTCGGCATCGTCCGCCCTCCCGTCGGTGTCGCCCCGTTTGGCCCGGAGTGTAGCCGGGAGCGGCCCGCGCCGGCAGAGCCCGGACGGTGATGCCTCCACTGCGCCGGCGCCATGCTCCGGCGACGAGCGTCCGCTCGTCGACGAGGGTTCATCATCGCCGGGGAGGGGGGGTCGATGTCGAACGCGTCCCACTGCCGGGCGAGGTCGTCCGCCACTGGTCACCGGCGAGCGGCCGTACCGCAGGCCTGCTCGCATGCGCTCGCCGCCGTGAATCCCTCCTCCGTCGTTCCGGGGCCGCGGAGCGGAACCTGGGATCCCGCTCCGGTGACGGCACGAAAGGCCTGGAACGCCGGCCCTCCGATCCTCCGCCGTCGGCCGTGACCGATCCCGGGGTCTCGACTGCCTCATGCCTCAGGATGACGTCGAGAGATAATGAGGCCGTCGTGATGGCGATGGCCATAAGACTACGATATTTACTATGTCGACCGGGCCGGACATGATTAAATAGTCCTAGGTATAAATACCTTGTATTGTCAGATCGTGCCATCACGGCGCCTCCCGGAGCCCGGCATCTCCTGCGATGCCGTTCTGACATGTGTCGCGTCGCCGATCGAGGTCGCCCCTCCCGCCGCGGCGGCAATCACCGAACCCGGCCCATGCAAGACCAGCCCGCTGGTTCGAGCCAATTCCCAAAGAATCTCCCGAATCAGGCAAGGAACCATTCGCGAATCACGCCGTGAAGCCGAGTCGCGGCCACAGATCACGGCAGGGCTCGCGCAGAATCACCCGAATCGTGCGATTCACCTGTGAATCGAAATTAAGAATCGCGCCCGAATCTCGACTCGGCGTTGCCCGCCACGGCCGAGTCGTGACACGACTCGTAACGTTACGAGTCGTGGAGCCGAATCGATGGCCGACACCCCGTCTCAGCGCGTCAAGAAGCTCCGTGAGGCCCGCAAGGCGTCCGGGGAGCTGGAGACGAATGTCTGGGTGCCGGCACAGGTCCAGCAGGCGATCGACGCGGCGGTGCGTGAGGGCAAGTTCCCGAACCGCCGTCTCGCGATCATCCACGCGCTCGAACAAGCCTTCGTGGAGCCGAACATGTAGACGCGGCAAAGCAAAAAGCGCCGAGGTGGGGACCTCGACGCTTTTTTGGATCTCATAACGGGGGCTGGGGAAGCCGCCGCTGGAAGACCGGATTGGCATCCTCCTTCTAGCGGTTCCCGCACTCACCGTCAATGACGCCCGCTCGGGCGAACGGTCCCGCTTTGCCTCCGTCCAAGGAGGTGTGGAGTGGAGATGGTTCAGACCGGGGGCCGGCCGCTGACGCGCGCCGCCCTCGCTGGGAAGAGACGCGCCCTCGAGGACGGGCGCATCGTCACGCGCAAGGAACTGTCCGCATCCGCCCGGGAGGCCGCGAAGGCGCTCGGATTGCGCCCGGCCCTCCGGCTGGTCCTGTCCGAGCTCGTCGCCGCCTGGGGCGAGCAGGCTTGGGCACGCCTGATCGTGTGGCCGTCGAACGAGTACCTGGTCTCGCGGACCGGGCTGTCGGAGCGCGCCGTGCGCTACGCTCTGCGCGACCTCGTGGCATTGGAGATCGTCGCGCCGAAGGATTCGGCGAACGGCAAGCGCTACGCCGTGCGCGCCCGCGACGGCACCGTCCTCGACGCCTTCGGGTTCGACCTGACGCCGCTCTACGCCCGGCGGGGCGACTGGACGCTGGCGATCCAGGCCCGCGCCGACGCGCGCGAGCGCCGCCGCCGCAGCTTCGACCTGCTGACCATGCACCGGCGCGCCGTCGGGGAAGCGTTGCAGGCGCTCGTCCAGCGCCACCCGGGCACCGCCATCGCCGACCTCACAGCGGTGCAGGCGAGCCTGGAGGCGAGCACGCCCGACCGCCGCGGCCGGGGCGACCCGGAGACGGTGCTGGAGGCCTGGGGAGAACTGCGCCAGCTGGTCGAGCAGCGCTTCTACGCAGCCGGCTGTGACGGCACGTCCTGCCGCCACGTAGAAGCAGAGAAAGGATCTCCTATCGAGGCTTGTGACAACGGGAGAGACCACGACCGGGCTCGGGCCGCTCGCGATCGGGGCGGCGACTCGGCGGGGACATCGGGCATCGTCGCGCCGACGGAACGACCGGACGCGGATCCGGCCCCTCAGCTCGTCGTCGAGGCCTGCCCGGTGGTGCGCGAGCTGGTCGGCGGGGAGATCCGGGAGGAACACGAGGTCTTCGATGCCGGGCGGCAACTCCGGGCGGCGATCGGCGTGCATCCGAGCGCCTGGGGCGAGGCCTGCGCGACGGTGGGTCCCTACGGCGCGGCGATCCTGGTGCTGATCGTGGCCCAGCTCCACGACGACGACGCGACCTCCGGGCGGAACCGGATCCGCAACCCGGGCGGCTATTTCCGGCGCCTCGTGCGCCTGGCAGGGGAGGGGAGGTACCAGGCCGGAACCGAGCTTCTGGCCATGCGCCGGCGGCGGTTGATGTAGCGGGGGAAACCGTGCCCGATCGACAAGGAGAGCTTTCCGGTGCCGAGGTTTTCTTCCGTGTGCCGGTGGACATCGCGCGCCTAAGGTCGCCCTCGGCATGACGACGCATCCCCAGATCCGACTCGGCGCCGATATCGGCGGCACCTTCACCGACATCGTGCTCGACGTGCGGGGCCGCCTGCACTCGACCAAGGTGCTCACCACCTACGCGGCACCCGAACAGGCGATCCTCGACGGGCTGGCGATCCTGACCCGGGAAGCCGGAATCTCCGCCGGCGAGATCGACCTGGCGATTCACGGCACCACGCTCGCCACCAACGCGCTGATCGCCCGCCGCGGCGCCCGGGTGGCGTTCGTGACCACGCAAGGGTTCCGCGACGTGATCGAGATGCGGACCGAGAACCGGTTCGCGCAATACGACCTCGCCATCCGGCTCCCGGCCCCCCTCGTTCCGCGGGAGGACCGGTTCCCGATCGGCGGCCGGATCGGGGCGCGGGGCGACGAGCTGCAGGCGCTCGACGAGGCCGCGCTGGAAGCGCTGGCCGAGACCCTGGCCGCCGGCGGCTACGGGGCGGTGGCGATCGGCTTCATCCATTCCTACGCCAACCCGGCCCATGAGCGGCGCGCCCGCGAGATCCTGGGCCGACGGGTGAGCGTGCCGATCTCGCTCTCGTCCGAGGTCTCGCCGCAGATGCGGGAATTCGAGCGCTTCACCACCGTCTGCGCCAACGCCTATGTCCGCCCGCTGATGGCGGATTACCTCGGGCGGCTGGAGATCCGCCTGCGCGAGGCCGGCGCGGCCTGCCCGGTGGTGATGATCCATTCCGGCGGCGGCCTCGTCTCGCTCGGGACGGCCGCCGAGTTCCCGGTCCGCCTGGTCGAATCCGGGCCGGCGGGCGGGGCGATCTTCGCCACCGACGTCGCCCGGCGCTTCGATCTCACGAGCACCGTGTCCTACGACATGGGCGGCACCACCGCGAAGATCTGCCTGATCGAGGAGTTCCAGCCGCGCACCGCGCGCACCTTCGAGGTCGCGCGCACCACCCGCTTCGCCGAGGGCTCGGGCATCCCGATCTCGATCCCGGTGATCGAGATGATCGAGATCGGGGCCGGCGGCGGCTCGATCGCCTCGGTCGACGCGATGGGCCGGATCCAGACCGGGCCCGACAGCGCCGGCTCGGAGCCGGGCCCGGCCTGCTACGGCCGCGGCGGCGCGCTGCCGACCATCACCGATGCCGATCTCCTGCTCGGCAAGCTCGATCCCGAGACCTTCGCCGGCGGGGCGATCCGGCTGTCGCGCGAGGCCGCCGAGACGGCGTTGCGGGCAGAGGTCGGCGACCGGCTCGGGCTCGCCCTGGTGCCGGCCGCCTTCGGCGTCGCCGAGGTCGTCGACGAGAACATGGCGAATGCCGCGCGGGTCCACGCGGTCGAGAACGGCCGCGACCTCGCCGGCGGCGTGATGATCGCCTTCGGGGGCGCCGCGCCCCTCCACGCCGCGCGGCTCTGCGAAAAACTCGACATCGCGCTCTGCCTGGTGCCGGCGGGGGCCGGCGTCGGCTCGGCGATCGGCTTCCTCAAGGCGCCGTTCGGCTACGAGGCGGTCGGCTCGCGGGTGTTCCGGCTCTCCGCCTTCGACGGCGCTGGGCTGGCCGCGCAGGTGGCGGAGTTGAGCGGAACGGCGGAGCGCTTCGTCCGGGCCGGCACCCAGGCGCCGCTCACCCGCGAGGTCACGGCCTTCATGCGCTATGCCGGGCAGGGCTGGGAGATTCCGGTGCCGCTGCCGGACGGCTCCATCGACGCCGCGGCGTTGCGCGCCCTGTTCCGCGAGCATTACGCCCGGTTCTTCGGCCGGCCGGTCGACGGGCTCGAGGGGCTCGACATCGAGATCGTCACCATTTCGGTGAAGTTGCAGGACACGCGCGAGGCTCCGTCCCGCCACACCCTGGACCCGATCGGCCGGCCCATCGTCGCCCAGGCCGGCACGCGCCCGGTCTTCGATCCGGCGAGCGGGGAGACGCGCGACAGCGCGGTGGTGGCCCGCGACGCGCTCGCCCCCGGCGACCGGGTCGAGGGGCCCGCGGTGATCGTCGAGCGCGAGACCTCGACCCTCGTCACCTCCCGGTTCGATGCCGTGCTCCAGGGCGACGGCTCGCTCCTCCTGGTCCGCAAAGGGTTCGGCGCGAAAGGGTTCGGTTCATGAGCGCGATCGACGACATCCGCCTGCAGGTGATGTGGAACCGGCTGATCTCGGTCGTCGAGGAGCAGGCGACGACGCTCGTGCGCACCGCCTTCTCGACCTCGGTGCGCGAGGCCGGCGACCTCTCGGCCGGGGTGTTCGACCCATCCGGCCGCATGCTCGCCCAGGCGGTCACCGGCACGCCCGGCCACGTCAACACCATGGCGGAGGCGGTCGGGAACTTCATGGCGGAGATCCCGACCGACGAGATGCATGAGGGCGACACCTACGTCACCAACGATCCCTGGCTCGGCACCGGGCACCTGCACGACATCACCATGGTGTCGCCGTCCTTCCTCGACGGGGTGCTGGTCGGCTTCTTCGCCTGCACCGCCCACGTGGTCGATGTCGGCGGGCGCGGCTTCGGCGCCGACGGAAAGTCGGTCTACGAGGAGGGAATCCAGATCCCGATCATGCGGTTCATCGACCGCGGCACCGTCAACCGCGACCTGGTGCGGATCCTGCGCCAGAACGTGCGCGAGCCGAACCAGGTCGTCGGCGACTTCTACTCGCTCGCCGCCTGCAACGAGGTCGGCCACCGCCGCCTCGTCGCGATGATGCGCGAGATCGGGCTCGCCACCCTCGACGGCTTGACCGACTTCATTTTCGCCCGCACCCGCGCCGCGATGGCCGAGCGGATCCGCGCCCTGCCGCGCGGCGCGTGGTCGAACGCGCTGATGACCGACGGCTACGACGCGCCGATCCCCCTCGCGGTCCGGATCACGATCGGCGCGGAGCGGATCCACGTCGATTTCGACGGCAGCGCCCCGGTGAGCCGCTGGGGCATCAACGTGCCGATCATCTACAGCAAGGCCTACGCCTCCTACGCGCTCAAATGCGTGGTGGCGCCCGACATCCCGAACAACGCCGCCTCGCTCAGCTTCTTCACGGTCTCGTCGCCACCCAACATCCTCAACGCGGCGCGGCCGGCCCCGGTCAGCCTGCGCCACGTGCTCGGCCACCTGGTGCCGGACCTGGTGCTCGGCGCGCTCGCCAAGGCCCTGCCCGGGCAGGTGCTGGCCGAGGGCGCGGCCTCGCTCTGGAACATCCACCTGTCGCTGCGCCCGGTCGCGGGCGGGGAGGGCCGCCGGGCCGAGGTCCTGATGTTCAATTCCGGCGGCATGGGCGCGCGGCCGGGCCTCGACGGATTGTCGGCCACGGCCTTTCCGTCCGGCGTCCACACGATGCCGATCGAGGCGACCGAGCAGACCGGCCCGGTGGTGATCTGGCGCAAGGAGCTGCGGCCGGATTCCGGCGGCGACGGCGCCTGGCGCGGCGGCCTCGGGCAGATCATCGAGATCGCCGCCGAGGACGGGCACGACTTCGACTTCTCGGCGATGTTCGACCGGATCGACAACCCGGCCCATGGCCGCGACGGCGGCGGCGACGGCGCCCCGGGCGGCGTCCATCTCGACGACGGCACCCGGATGCGGGGCAAGGGCTGGCAGCACGTGCCGGCGGGCCGGCGCCTGATCCTGACCGTGCCCGGGGGAGGGGGCTTCGGGGATCCGGCCGGGCGCGATCCGGCGGCGCGGGAGGATGACCGGCGCAAGGGCTACGTGACGGGCGAGTCCGCCTGACCTTGCCGCCCCCGAACGGCGCTCCTATCGTGACGGCATATCGGGGCTGAGCGGCGCGGGGCGATGAGGTCGGACGGCGTGCGTCTCCCCCCGCTCAACGCCCTGCGGGCCTTTCACGCGGTGATGCGTCACGGCAGCTTCCGCGGCGCGGCGGACAACCTCCTGGTCAGCCCCCAGGCGGTGAGCCAGCAGATCAAGCTCCTCGAGGAGACCTTGGCGGTGGTGCTGTTCGACCGCCGCGGGCGCACCATCGTGCCGACGGAATCGGCCGTCCTCCTCGCCCACTTCGTCCAGAGCGGCTTCGACGAGTTCCGGGAGGGCGTGCGGCGGGTCGCCCGGGTCGGGCAGCGCGACCGGATCGACCTCAATGTCAGCCCCTATTTCGCCACCCGCTACCTCGTCGACCGGCTCGACCGGTTCCGCGCGCGGCTGCCGGGTGCCGATATCCGCATCAAGACGATGGTCGAGATGCCGGATTTCGCCGCCGACGAGGTCGACGTCGCGATCCAGTGGGGCTTCGGGCAGTGGCGAGACGTCGAATCGACTCTGCTGGTGCGCGACCCGAAGATCGTGTGCTGCTCGCCCGCCCTCGCCGCACGGCTCACCGGGCCGGAGGACCTGGCGCGGGCGCCGCTCGTCCACCTCGTCCTGGCGAGCGATCTCTGGCCGCGGGTGCTCGCGCATCTCGGGGCCGCGGGCGGTACCGACCGCAACGTGATCCAGGTCCACGACGCCGCGAGCATGCGCCGGGCGGCGCTCTCCGGGCTCGGAATCGGGCTGATCTCGCGGCTCGACGCGATCGAGGACCTGCAGGCCGGACGCCTCGTCGCGCCGTTCGGCCTCGACGCCCTCGCGGGCATGGCTCCCGCCGACATCCCGGGCTTCTACCTCGTCCTGCCGCGCTCGCACCGGCGCCTGAAGGGCGTCGCGGCGTTCTGCGACTGGGTGCTGGGGGAGGACTGGGCGCGGGAGCCGGGGGAGGGGGCGCCGTCCTGGGCCTGAGCGCGATCGAGTCCGTATCGGTTCACCCGACCGATCCGTCACCGCCATCGTCATGCCGGGCGCCGCCGACGCGGGCCCGGATAGACGCGGCGGATTCGGCGCCGTGGCGCAGATCGCGTGAACCCTGTCCGTCGACCGGCAAGCACAGCTTGCCGGTCGCGCGCGTTTCTTGGTTCGGCCGCCTGCTCCTGCGGCACTCTCCTTGCAAAGCCCGGCCCGGTGGGGCTGGTTCAGGGAATCATACGATGCATCGCAGAGACGTCCTGCTCGGTGGCGCCGCCACCCTCGCGGCCTTGGCAGGGGCGCAGCCCGCCCGCGCGGCCGAGGAGGTGCTGATCGGCGCCGTCTACCCGATGTCGGGCGCCAACGCCCAGGCCGGGGTCGACGGGCGTCACGCGCTCGAGACCGCGATCGAGATCATCAACGGGGTCCACGACCTCGACCTGCCGGGCGCCCGCGCGGCGGGACTCGCCGGGCTCGGCGGCGCCAAGATCCGGCTGGTGGTGGCCGACCACCAGGCCGACCCGCAGAAGGGTCGCTCGGAGGCCGAGCGCCTGATCACGCAAGGCAAGGTCGCGGCCATCGTCGGCACCTACCATTCCTCGGTCGCCGCCACCGTGAGCGTGACGTGCGAGCGCTACGGCGTCCCCTGCGTCATCGCCGACAGCTCGTCGCCGAGCCTGCACAAGCGCAACCTCAAATACTTCTTCCGCCCGGCCGCCCACGACGAGATGTTCTCGACCGCGATCTTCGACCTGCTCGACGCCGAGCGGAAGCGCGGCGCCAAGGTCGACACCGTGGCGTTGTTCTGCGAGGACACGATCTTCGGGGTCGATTCCGCCAACGTGCAGCGCAAGCTGGCGGCCGAGCGCGGCTACAAGCTCGTCGCCGACGTGAAGTACAAGAGCAACTCGCCCTCGCTCACCGCCGAGGTGCAGCAGCTCAAGAGCGCCGATGCCGACGTCGTGCTGCCGTCGACCTACACCACCGATGCGATCCTGCTGGTGAAGACCATGGCGGAGCTCGGCTACAGGCCGCGCAACATGGTGGCCCAGGCGGCGGGCTTCGCCGAGAAGGCGACCTTCGAGAGCGTCGGCGACAAGCTCGACGGGCTGATCAGCCGCGGCTCCTTCGCCCTCGACCTCGCGGCCAAGCGCCCGTCGATCGGAATCGTCAACGCGATGTTCAAGGCCCGGGCCGGCCGCGACCTCAACGACAACACCGCGCGCCTCGTCGAGGCGATGCTGGTGCTGGCCGACGCGATCGACCGGGCCCGCTCGCTCGACGGCGCGAAGATCCGCGACGCGCTCGCCGCCACCAACACCCCGGCCGAGCAGACCATCATGCCCTGGCGCGGCATCGCCTTCGGCCCCGACGGCCAGAACACCCTGTGCGACCCGGTGCTGATCCAGTACCGCGGCGGCACGTTCGTCACCGTGTTCCCGGAGGCCTTCGCGGCGGCGGCGCCGAAATGGCCGATGAATGCGTGATAAGAATTCCGGGTTGCGACGGACGACCGTTGCGTAGGATCACGTTGAATCGGCAAATCCCTTGCTCGTAAGCCACCCCCTTTCCCGGACGAGTGTAGCGTCAGCGGAAGGAGATCCGGGATCCAGCCGTAAGACTTGCCGCGAAGCGGCTCTTTGTGCTGCACCGTTGCAGACGAACGGACGCTTCGCGACGTCTTGTGCTGGATCCCGGGTCCCATTCCGCTGACGCTGCATGGGCCCGGGAAAGGGGGCTTGCGAGGCCCCATCAGCGCAAGGGGAGGCGGCTTGGCAGCCCGGCCGCATCGCGCGCGTCGCACCGCCATGCCGCTCGGCGATCACGCCTGCACGGCCTCACCCGCCGCCTCGCCAGCCGCCAGCTCCTCCCGCAGATACGGCGCCGTGCGGCTGTCCGGGGCCGCCGCGACCGCCTCCGGCCGGCCGGCGGCGACGACGCGGCCGCCGAGGGCGCCGGCGCCCGGGCCCATGTCGATGACGTGGTCGGCGCCCGCCACCACCCGCATGTCGTGCTCGACCATCACGACGGTGTTGCCGGCATCGACGAGGCCGTTGAGCTGGAGCATCAGCCGGTCCACGTCGGTCGGGTGCAGGCCCGTCGTCGGCTCGTCGAGGACATAGAGCGTGCCGCCGCGCTGGCCCCGCTGCAATTCGGTGGCGAGCTTGATGCGCTGGGCCTCGCCGCCGGAGAGCTCGGTCGCCGGCTGGCCCAGCCGCAGGTAGCCGAGGCCGAGATCGCGCAGCAGGGCGAGCGGCCGCAGCACCGTCGGCTCGTCGGCGAAGGCCGCGCAGGCGCGCTCGACGGTGAGCCCGAGCACGTCGGCGATGCTCATGCCGTTCCAGGTGACCTCCAGGGTCTCGGGCGCGTAGCGGGCGCCGTGGCAGGTCGGGCAGGGGGCATAGACGCTCGGCATGAACAGCAGCTCGACGCTGACGAAGCCCTCGCCCTCGCAGACCGGGCAGCGGCCCTTGGCGACGTTGAACGAGAAGCGGCCGGCATCGTAGCGGCGCCGCCGTGCCTCGGGCGTGGCGGCGAACAGCTTGCGGACGGCGTCGAACAGGCCGGTATAGGTCGCGAGGTTCGAGCGCGGCGTGCGCCCGATCGGCTTCTGGTCGACCTTCACCAGCCGCCGGACCGCCTCCATGCCGCCGGCGATGCGCCCTTGCGTGGGCCCGAGCGCCTCGTCGAGCGGATCCTCGGGCTCGTCGTCGGACTCGCCCGGCTGCCCGAGGCGCTCGCCGACGAGGTCGAGCAGCGCCTGGCTGACGAGGCTCGACTTGCCGGAGCCCGAGATGCCGGTGACGGCGGTGAGGCAGCCGAGCGGGAAGGCGGCCGCGACGCCGCGCAGGGTGTTGCGGACGATGCCCTCCAGGCGCAGCCACCCCGCGGGCTCGCGCCGCCTGGCTTCCGGCGGTGCGGCGAGGCCGAACAGGTGCAGGCGGGTGCGCGACGCCTCGACCTCCCGCAGGCCCTCCGGCGGCCCGCTATAGAGGATCGTGCCGCCGTGCTCGCCCGCCGCGGGGCCGACATCGACGAGCCAGTCGGCCCGGCGCATCGTCCCGAGATCGTGCTCGACGACGAAGAGCGAGTTGCCCGCGGCGAGCAGCCCGGCGAGCGCGTCGTGCATCGCGTCGCCGTCGGCGGGATGCAGGCCCGCCGTCGGCTCGTCGAGCACGTAGACGACGCCGAAGAGCTGCGAGCGCAGCTGGGTGGCGAGGCGCAGGCGCTGCAGCTCGCCCGAGGACAGGGTCGTGGTGACGCGATCGAGCGAGAGGTAGCCGAGGCCGAGATCGTTCAGCGTCCCGATCCGGTCGACGAGGTCGGCGGCGAGGCGCTGGGCGGCGAGGCGCTTCTCGATCGAGAGGTTCGGCGTCGCCCGCGTGTCGGGCGCGGCCGCATGGGCCGAGCCGCCGGCGGCGGCGCGGGCGGCCCGGTCGCGCCGGCCCGCCTCGCGGTCGAGGGTGCCGGTGTCCGTGCCGTCCTCGGCGAGCCTGTCCTCGGCCGCCGGCGCCAAGGCCTCGGCGAGGTCGCAGAGCGGCATCCGCGACATCTCCCCGATATCGAGCCCCGCGAAGGTGACGGAGAGCGCTTCCGGCTTCAGGCGCTTGCCGTGGCAGGCCGGGCACTCCTCGCTCACGAGGTAGCTCGCGGCGCGCCGCCGCATCAGCGCGCTCTGCGAATTGGTGAAGGCGTGCATCACGTGGCGGCGGGCGCTGGTGAAGGTCCCCCTGTAGCTCGGCTCCAGGCCGCGCTTGCGGGCGAGGCGCGTCTGTTCCGGCGACAGCCCGGCATAGACCGGCTCCTGCGGCTGCTCGTCGGTGAACAGGATCCAGTCGCGCAAAGCCGGCGGCAGATCCCGCCAGGGTTTGTCGACATCGACGCCGCGGCTCACCAGGATGTCGCGCAGGTTCTGCCCGCCCCAGGCCTGCGGCCAGGCCGCGACGGCGCGCTCGCGGATCGTCAGCGAGGGGTCGGGCACCATCGAGGCCTCGGTGGCGCGGTAGACCCGGCCGAGGCCGCCGCAGGTCGGGCAGGCGCCCTGGGGCGTGTTGGGCGAGAAATCCTCGGCAAACAGCATCGGCTGGCCCGGCGGATAGGTGCCGGCGCGCGAGTACATCATCCGCACCAGGCTCGACAGGGTGGTGACGCTGCCGACCGAGGAGCGGGCGCTCGGGGTGCCGCGCTGCTGCTGGAGGGCGACCGCCGGGGGCAGGCCCTCGATGGCGTCGACATCCGGCACGCCGACCTGATCGATCATCCGCCGCGCGTAGGGCGCGACCGATTCGAAGTAGCGGCGCTGCGCCTCCGCGTAGAGGGTGCCGAAGGCGAGCGACGACTTGCCGGAGCCCGAGACGCCGGTGAACACCACGAGGGCGTCGCGGGGCATCTCCACGTCCACGTCGCGCAGGTTGTGCTCCCGCGCGCCCCTGACCGTGACGAAGCCCGCCCGCCCCGCCCCCGCCCGGGCGATCCTCACCCCGTCCCTCGCCGCGTCCTCGCGCTTCGCCTGATCCATGGGGTACCTTCTCGCGGAACGTCCGTGTCCCGGCTGGTTGAAACAAGGGGGAACGAGGCCGTCGACCGCCGGCTCCAGTGGGCTCACCCCTTAGGAGCCGCCCGCAGCGTCTTCCACGGCACGTGCCGGATCGTCGCGAACTGCAATCCGAGGAATCCGATCGTCGCCTGCCGGGCGATCCGCAGCTCCCGCGGCGCGCCCGCCCCGCTGTCATAAAGCAGGGTGCAGGACTTGCCGGACGGGTCGAGCCGGGTTTCCGACCACATCAGGACGAGCCCGGGACGTGGGCCACCGCATACCCGCCGATCTCGAGGGCGCGGGCGGGATCGCTCGACCGGGTCTTGGTCTCGCGCGGCTCCTCCAACTCGACGTCGCCGTGGCCGGCGGCGCGGTTGCGGGTCGTCGTGCCGGGGCGGTGCAGGCCGAGATCGAGGGTGAAGCGGCGCGGGCCGCGCAAGGGGACGAGGGCGATCAGGCGCCGGGCCCCCTCGGCCGGGAAGGTCGGCTCGTCGGCGACGAGCCGGTCCAGGATCGCGTTGGCCTCGAGGCGGTCGGCGAGGCACAGGGCGGGAGGCTGCGCAGCAGGCGTCGAGGGGGGGCATCGCGGCGGTCGCTCCGGCGGCTCGGGATCCCGCACAGAGGCGACGAGAGCCGGGATGCGCAAGCCCCCTCGTGCGCGAGTGCAGGACCCGAGGATCGGTCAGGCTCCGGGCAAGGGCGCGGACCCGCGGCCGGACCGATCAAGCCGATGGATCCGTGCACCGCAACGATCGTCCGGCCGGCGGCGGGATCGAACGGGGTTGTCAGGCCGGTGGTCTCCGTGCGGCTCTCGGGCCGAGCGAGGATCGATCCTGGCTCGGGCGGCGCGCCGCCGCGATCGTGGGATGCCAGGGGATGGGACGAAGGGAACCGACCATGAGAGTCTTGCTGACGCACACGCCGCGCGCCCGCGACCAGTATTACGGCCCGCGGGCGCTCGCCGCCCTGCGCGGCCTCGCCGAGGTGGTCCTTCACGAGGGCGACGCACCGCTCGACGCCGCCGCCCTCGTGGCGGCGGCGGCCGAAACCGACCTCGTCGTCGCCGACCGGGCCACCGCCGGCCCGGCCGAGATCTTCCCGGCCCTGCCGCATGTGCGGGCGTTCCTGCGCTGCGCGGTCGACATCCGCACCATCGATGTCGCCGCCGCGAGCCGGGCCGGCGTGCTGGTGACGCAGGCGGCCCCCGGCTTCGTCACGGCGGTCACCGAGCTGGCTCTGGGCTTCATGATCGACCTGGCGCGCGGGATCTCGCGGGCGACCCGCGATTACCAGGCGGGCCGCGCGCCGGAGGTGCGGATGGGGCGGCAATTGTCCGGCAGCCGCCTCGGGATCATCGGCTACGGCGCGATCGGCCGGAACCTCGCGGGTCTCGCGCTCCCCCTCGGCCTGGAGGTGCTGGTCAGCGATCCTCACGTCACCGTCACGGATCCGGCGATCCGGCAGGTCGGGTTCGAGGCGCTGATGGCCGAGTCCGACTTCGTCGTCTGCCTCGCGGTGGCGACCGAGGCGACCGAGAACCTGATCGACGCGGCGGCGTTGCGGCGGATGCGGCGCGACGCGGTGTTCATCAACCTGTCCCGCGGCAACCTCGTCGACGAGGCGGCCCTCGCGGCGGCACTGATCGAGGGCCGGATCGCCGGCGCCGCGATGGATGTCGGCCGCGCCCCCGACCAGATGCCCTCGCCCGACCTCGCCCGCCTGCCGACCGTGATCGCCACCCCGCATGTCGGCGGCCTCACGCCGCCGGCGATCGAGGCGCAGGCCTTCGACACGGTCGAGCAGGTGCGGGCGATCCTGGCGGGGGAGGTGCCGAAGGGAGCGGTCAACCCGGAGAGCTGGACGCGGCGGCCGTGAGGGGGCGGGGACGAGGCCAGGACGTCCGGATGCCGGGACGCTCTCTCCCACCCACGACCTCAGGATGAGGTCGCGAACGGGGCAGGGTGCGTTGATGCATCGACTGTGAATGCCGGTCGATCATGGACAGATCGATTTGATCTGTAGGGCTATTTACAGTGTTTCACAATCGATCGAATCGCGCGCGTTGCGGCCCGGTCGGGGGCTTTCATTGACAACCCCCCACCCGCCCTTAGAACCGGACCAAATGCCGGGGGGACGGAGCACGCCATGAGCGACGAGCAGGGCAAGGGTCTGCGCAAGGGACTCACGAGCTACGGGGATGCGGGCTTCTCGCTGTTCCTGCGCAAGGCCTTCATCAAGGCGGCGGGCTATTCCGACGATGCCCTCGACCGGCCGATCGTCGGCATCACCAACACCGCCTCCGACTACAATCCCTGCCACGGCAATGCCGCGCAGCTGATCGAGGCGGCCAAGCGCGGGGTGATGCTGGCCGGCGCGATGCCGATGGTCTTCCCGACGATCTCGATCCACGAAAGCTTCGCCCACCCGACCTCGATGTACCTGCGCAACCTGATGGCGATGGACACCGAGGAGATGATCCGCGCCCAGCCGATGGACGCGGTGATCGTGATCGGCGGCTGCGACAAGACCCTGCCGGCCCAGGTGATGGCCGCGGCCTCCGTCGACCTGCCGACCGTGGTGATCCCGGTCGGGCCGATGGTGGTCGGCCACCATCGCGGCGAGGTGCTCGGCGCCTGCACCGATTGCCGCCGCCTCTGGGGGGCGCACCGGGCCGGCGAGATCGACGAGCAGGAGATCGAGATCGTCAACGGGCGCCTCGCGCCCTCCGTCGGCACCTGCATGGTGATGGGCACCGCCTCGACCATGGCCTGCATGATCGAGGCGATGGGCCTCGCCCTGCCGATGGCCGGCACGATTCCGGCGCCCCACGCCGAGCGCATCCGCCTCGCCGAGGCGAGCGGCGCCTGCGCCGCCGCGATGGCGAAGACCGGCGGGCCGCGCCCGAGCCAGATCATGACCAAGGCCTCGATCCGCAACGCGCAGGTCGTGATGCAGGCGATCGGCGGCTCGACCAACGGGGTGATCCACCTCACCGCCATGGCCAACCGCGCCGGCATCGACCTCGACCTCGCGAGCCTCGACGCGATCGGCCGCGAGGTGCCGGTGCTGGTCGATCTCAAGCCCTCGGGCGACCATTACATGGAGCATTTCCACCATGCCGGCGGCGTGCCGAAGCTCCTTTCCGAACTCGGCGACCTGATCGACCTCGACGCCCCGACCATCACCGGCCAGACCCTGCGCGATGTCGTGGCCAAGGCCGAGGACGTGCCGGGCCAGACCGTGATCCGTTCGCCGGCCCATCCCATCAAGCCGATCGGCGCCATGGCGGTGCTCACCGGCAACCTCGCGCCCCGCGGCGCGCTCATCAAGCATTCGGCGGCGACGCCCCGGCTCCTCCAGCACGAGGGGCGGGCCCTGGTGTTCGAATCGATCCCCGACATGGCGGCGCGGATCGACGACCCCGACCTCGACGTGACCGCCGACGACGTGCTGGTCCTGCGCAATGCCGGGCCGAAGGGGGCGCCCGGCATGCCGGAGGCCGGCTACCTGCCGATTCCGAAGAAGCTCGCCCGCCAGGGCGTCAAGGACATGGTGCGGATCTCGGATGCCCGGATGAGCGGCACCGCCTTCGGCACCATCGTGCTGCACGTCACGCCGGAATCGGCGGTCGGCGGGCCGCTGGCGCTGGTGCGCACCGGCGACCGCATCCGCCTCGACGTGGAGGGGAGGCGCATCGACCTCCTGGTCGACGAGGCCGAGCTCGCCGCCCGGGCCGCCGCCCTCGCGGCCCCGGTCCGGCCCGACTGGGCCTCCCGCGGCTATGCCCGCCTGTTCCACGACACCGTGACCCAGGCCGACGAGGGCTGCGACTTCGACTTCATGCGCCGGGAGGGTTGAACCCCCGGCCGCGGCCGGGCGACAGTGGCGCGTCGTTCGAATCCGCGAATCCCGGGGCAAGATCCTTGCGCAGCGCGATCGTTCTGGGCGCCGGCATGGCCGGGCTCGGCACCGCCCTCCACCTGCAGCAGCGCGGCTGGTCGGTGGTGCTCGTCGACCGGGGCGAGCCGGGGCGCGAGACGAGCTTCGGCAATGCCGGCATCCTCCAGGCCGAGGCGGTCGAGCCCTACGCGATGCCGCGGGACCGGGCGAGCCTGTGGGCGATCGCCCGGGGCCGCAGCAACGACGTCCATTACGAGGCGCGGTATCTCCCCCATCACCTCGGCGCGCTCGCGCGCTACTGGTGGCACTCGGCCCCGCGCCGCCACGCGGCGGCGTCGCGGGCCTACGCGACCCTGATCGCGCAGGCGATCCCCGAGCACGCCGCCCTGATCGCGGCGGCGGGTGCCGGCGACCTCGTCCGCCGGGGCGGCTTTCGCGTCCTCTACCGCGAGCGGCGCGCCCTGGAGGCGGCGGCGGCCGAGGCCGAGCGGCTGCGGGCGGCTTACGGCGTGCGGGCGCGGATCCTGACGCCTGCGGAGCTTTCCGCCGCGGAGCCGGCCTTGAGACGGGCAGGGGAGGGGGCGGTCCACTGGGAGGAGCCGTGGTCGGTCCGCGATCCCGGCGCGCTCGCCGCGGCCTACGCGGCGTTGTTCGCCAGGCAGGGCGGCGTGATCGCCCGGGGCGAGGCCGACAGCCTGGCGCCGAGCCCGCGGGGCTGGCGCGTGCGGACCGCCGACGGCCCGGTCGAGGCCGCGGCCGCGGTGGTCGCGCTGGGGCCGTGGTCGCCGGATGTGCTGCGCCGGTTCGGCTACCGCATCGCGATGGTGCGCAAGCGCGGCTATCACCGCCACTGGCGCAGCGCCCGGACGCTGGAGCTGCCGCTGTTCGACGCGCAGCACGGCACCGTCCTGGCGCCGATGGCGGCGGGCCTGCGCCTCACCACCGGCGCCGAGCTGGCCGGTCCGGAGGCGGCGACCGAGCCGGTCCAGCTCGCCCGTGCCGAGGCCGCCGCCCGCGACCTCCTCGATCTCGACGGCCCGCGCGAGAACGCGCCGTGGTCCGGCACCCGTCCCTGCCTGCCCGGCATGCTGCCGATGATCGGCGCGGCGCCGCGCCATCCGGGCTTGTGGTTCCATTTCGGCCACGGCCACCAGGGCTTCACCCTCGGGCCGACGACCGGGCGCCTGCTGGCCGAGATCATGTCGGGCGAGACGCCGCTGGTGCCGGCGGCGCCGTTCCGCCCGGGCCGGCACTGAGGGGGCGCTACGGGGGCCCGTCGTCCGCCTCGGGCGGGACGCGGCACCGTGACGGCGCGAGGAGGGAGGCGGACCCTCGGCGGAAGCGGCGGTGGGTTCCGGGTCGATTCGGCGACGGTGCCGGTGCTCCACAGCAAGCGGCCGCGCCACTCGCCCGGCGCCTCCGCGCCATCGGGGTCGGACCGGCGAGGCCCGAATCGGGGGATCCCGCGCATCGACATCGCCCCCGCCCCCTTGCCGGAGATTAGCCGGCTTCCAGATCACCGCAGATCACCACGCGGATGGGTCGGACCGACATGCTGGGCTGGTTCCGGGCGCTGATGCCCAGGGAGGACCGCTTCTTCGACCTGTTCGAGCGGCATGCCCGCACGCTGGTCGCGGGCGCCGAGGCGCTGGAGGAGCTGCTCAAGGGCGGCGGGGACGTGCCGCGCTGGTGCGGCCGCATCGCCGAGCGCGAGCAGGAGGCCGACGACATCGCCCGCGAGGTGCTGGAGGCGGTGCGCCGCAGCTTCATCACGCCGTTCGACCGCGGCGACATCAAGGACCTGATCCAGTCGATGGACGACGCCATCGACCAGATGAACCGCACCGCCAAGACCATCACGCTGTTCGAGGTGACGAGCTTCGATCCGGTCATGCGCGAGATGGGCGGCACGGTGCTGGAGGCCGCCCGGCTCACCGCCGAGGCGGTGCCGCTCCTCAGCGCCATCGGCAAGCACTCGACCCGCCTGTCCGAACTGACCGAGCGGGTGATCCAGGTCGAGGGACGCTCCGACGCCCTGCACGAGCAGGGCCTCAAGGCGCTCTATCACGGGAGCGGCCGCAGCGACCCGATGGCCTATATCGTCGGCAGCGAGATCCTCGGCCATCTCGAGGACGTGGTCGACCGCTTCGAGGACGTCGCCAACGAGATCAGCGCCATCGTGATCGAGAACGTGTAGGAGCATCGACCGTGGAGGCTGCCCTCTCGCTGCCGCTGCTCGCCGGCCTGATCGGCGTCGCGCTGCTGTTCGACTTCCTCAACGGCCTGCACGACGCCGCCAACTCGATCGCCACCATCGTCTCGACGCGGGTGCTGCGCCCGCAATACGCGGTGATGTGGGCCGCGTTTTTCAACTTCATCGCCTTCCTGTTCTTCGGCCTGCACGTCGCCCAGACGCTCGGCACCGGCATCGTCGCGGCGAGCGTGGTCGATGCCCGGGTGATCTTCGGGGCGCTCACCGGCGCCATCGCCTGGAACGTGCTGACCTGGGTGCTCGGCATCCCGTCGAGCAGCTCGCACGCGCTGGTCGGCGGCCTCGTCGGGGCCGGGCTCGCCAAGGCCGGCTGGCAGGCAGTGGTCTGGGGCGGCCTCGGCAAGACCGCGGCCGCCATCGTGCTCTCGCCGCTGCTCGGCTTCGCCCTGGCGCTGCTGCTCGTGCTGGCCGTCTCGTGGCTGTGCGTGCGCTCGACGCCGTTCACGGTCGACCGCCGGTTCCGGATGCTGCAATTCGTCTCCGCCTCGCTCTACAGCCTCGGCCATGGCGGCAACGACGCCCAGAAGACGATGGGCATCATCGCGGTTCTGCTGTTCAGCCAGGGCCATCTCGGCTCCGAGTTCCACGTGCCGCTCTGGGTGGTGCTGGCGTGCCAGGCGGCGATGGCCGCGGGCACGCTGCTCGGCGGCTGGCGGATCGTCCACACGATGGGCTCGCGCATCACCCGGCTCACGCCGATGCAGGGCTTCTGCGCCGAGACCGGCGGGGCGCTGACCCTGTTCGGGGCGACCTGGCTCGGGGTGCCGGTCTCGACCACCCACACCATCACCGGGGCGATCGTCGGGGTCGGGGCGGCGCGGCGCACGTCCGCCGTGCGCTGGGGCGTGGCGAGCGACATCGTGGTCGCCTGGGTGCTGACCCTGCCGGCGGCGGCGCTGATCGGCGCGGGCGCCTACGCCCTGACGGCGCTCGTCGCCTGAGGATCGTCCGAGCGACGGACGAGGGGATTCCGGGCTGGACAGGACGGAGCGGCCGTCGTCTCCTGCCGCCCGCCGAATGACCGGGAGGATACCGTCATGCGCAGGGCCCTGATGTCTGGCGCCGCCTGTCTCTGCCTGCTGCTGCCCTGGCCCGCGGAGGCGCAGACCGCGACCAACCTCGTCGCCCTGAAGGGCCTGGCGCCGGTCAGTGCCCTGCCGAAGACCCAGGAGGGGCAGGCCGCGCTGGCGGCCAACCTGCGGGTGACCGGCGACATCCAGTTCGGCACGGTCAAGCAGCCGCATCTCCTGCCCCTCGACCAGCAGCGCCAGCTCGCCCTGCGCGACTGCTTCATCACCGATGGCAACGCCACCGAGCTTGCCGACGGGCTCGGCAGCCGGCTGGCCGAGATCTACCAGGCCAAGGCGCGCTACGCCGACTACAAGACCTTCAGCAACGTGACGCAGTCGGTCGCCGACCTGATCGGCTACACCAACAACATCACGAAGTCGGATTCGAATTCCGGCAAATACTTCTTTGCCAACGGCACCACCGACGGCAAGGCGCCGGTCTCGGAAGCCGCCGCCGCGATCTTCACGGCGCGGGACGGCGTCCCCGACGTGTTCGGCCGGGCCTATGACCGCCGGGCCGGGGCGAAGGGGGCCGACGCCTTCGGCAATTCGCGGCCGTTCCAGACCCTGGCCCAGCTCTACGCCTATCGCGGCAACGATTATTTCGGGCAGGGCTCGCACAGCCTCGACTGGCTGCACGGCCCGAGCCAGAACCTGACCGACAGCCCGTCCTACCCGAGCGGCCACACCACCTACGGCTATACCGAATCCCTGGTCCTCGCGCTGCTGGTGCCGGAGCGCTACCAGCAGATGATCGCGCGGGCGGCGGAGTACGGCAACAACCGCATCGTCGTCGGCGCGCATTACGCCATGGACGTGCTCGGCGGGCGCACGGTGGCGTTGCACGCGGTCGCCCATCTGCTCGCCAACGATCCGGCCTATGTCGGCCAGATCCGCAAGAATCCGGCGGTGATCGGCGAGATGAGCCAGGCGACCAACGGCGCGGTCGCGATCACCGATTACCGCGCCGCCCTGGAGACGGCCCGCACCGACCTCGCCCGCGTGCTGAAGGAGGCCTGCGGCGAGGCGCTGGCGGCGTGCGCGGCGAACGATACCGGCCGGTTCCGCGATCCCGCCGCCAACGCCGCGCTCTACGACACCACCCAGACCTACGGCCTGCCGGTGGTCCATGCCGCGACCGCCACCAGCGTCGAGGACGTGGGCAAGCTCGCGCCCGAGGCCGGCTACCTTTTGACCGCGGCCTTCCCGTCCCTGACCCTCGCGGAGGCGAACGCCATCCTGACCGAGACGCAGGGGCCCGGCGGCGGCTTCCTCGACGACGGCTCCGCCTTCGGGGTCTATTCGCGCCTGAACCTCTACGCCGCTGCGGGCAAGGCGGCGGCGCTCGCCGCGACGCGGCAGGGACCGGCGCCGACGCGCTGAAGGTGCGCCGGCCGGCGGCGCGGCCGGCGTCCTGGCGGAACTCGACGAGGAGAGGACAATGGCGCGGGTTTCCCCCTCCCCCGCAGAGGGGGGAGGGGGAAACCCGCGCCATTGTCTGGAATGCGTCGCGAACCGGTCTGAGGCGCGCCGCGGAGGTCATCACTACCCGGAGAGACGATATCCTCCAAAGCCCACCAGAGACGGCAAAATCCTCCCAGAACCTCGCCGATTTTCAAATGACATAGACTATAGACGCGATCACTTCGCCGAACCTATCATACCAATATCCGCGGTGACGCACCGGCGGGCATCGGTTCCGCGACGGAGATTGCTTCGATGAGCTTGTGGCCCCCTCGTCGACTGGGATCCGTGCCGGATCGCTCCGTGTCCGCCTCCATGCCTCGCACCACCGGCGCTCTCGTGCCACGGGCCGAGACCCAGGCCGAACACGATCTCGACGGGTCCGACCACGACCGCCACGCCGCGCGGAGTCTGCATGCCTCGCAGCGGCTGGTGGCGGCCAAGCAGTTCGACATCGACGGGCTGATCGGCTGACGGCCGGCCGAAACCCGCCAGCCACAATTCGACAGAAGGACCCCCATGACGCTCACCAGGCGCACCTTCGCCGCCGGCACAGGCGCCGCTCTGGCCGCCCTCGCGACGGCGAGCCCGGCGCGGGCCGACCGCGTGCTGCGGGTCGGCTACCAGAAATACGGCACGATGCTGCTGCTCAAGGCCCGCGGCGGCCTCGATGCGGCGGTGAGGCCCCTCGGGTTCCGGGTCGAGTGGCGGGAATTCCCGGGTGGGCCGCAGCTCCTGGAATCACTCAACGCCAAGGCCGTCGATATCGGCGTCGTCGGCGAGACGCCGCCGATCTTCGCGCAGGCGGCCGGCGCGCCGCTGGTCTACCTCGCGCACGAGCCGCCCGCCCCGAAGAGCGAGGCGATCGTCGTCCAGAAGGACAGCCCGATCCGCACGGTCGCCGAGCTGAAGGGCAAGACGGTCGCGCTCAACAAGGGCTCGAACGTCCATTACCTGCTGGTGCGCGCCCTCGAAGCGGCGGGGGTGGCCTATGCCGACATCCAGACGGTCTTCCTCGCGCCGGCCGACGGGCGGGCGGCGTTCGATGGCGGCTCGGTCGATGCCTGGGTGATCTGGGACCCGTTCCTGGCCGCCGTCGAGGTGTCGAGCGGCGCCCGCGTGCTCCAGGACGCGACCGGGCTCGCGGCCAACCACCAGTTCTACGTCGGCGAGCGCTCCTTCGTGGACGCGCAGCCGCAAGCCATCGACGCGGTGCTGGCGGCGATCGCCGCGGTCGACCGCGAGACCAACGGGGTCACCGAGGCGGCGGCGCGCGAGCTGAGCCCGGCGGTCGGCATGCCGGTGCCGATCCTCGCCAAGGCGCTCGCCCGCCAGAGCTGGGGCGTCACCCCCCTCGGGCCGGAGGTGATCGCCGGGCAGCAGCGCATCGCCGATACCTTCCTGCGCCTCGGTCTGGTGCCGCGGCCGATCCGGGTCGCCGACGCGGTGCGGCAAGCACGGGCCTAGCGGCCGACGGGCAAGCGCGGGCGTAAGGCCTGACAGAGCCGCCTCCGGGCGCTATATCCAGATCCCCGTCGATCGCGGGGCACGGTGCCCGCCGGTCCGGCCCTGCGGAGTCGTCATGTCCCCGGTCCCCAGCCTCCTCGACCCGATCCGGCTCGGCGCGCTCGACGCGCGCAACCGGGTGCTGATGGCGCCGCTCACCCGCGCCCGCGCCACCCGCGACCACGTGCCGACCGCCATGATGGTCGAGTACTACGCGCAACGCGCCTCGGCCGGGCTCATCATCGCGGAGGCGACCGGCATCAGCCCGCAGGGGCTCGGCTGGCCCTATGCGCCGGGGATCTGGAACGAGGCGCAGGTCGAGGCCTGGAAGCCGGTCACCGCGGCGGTGCACGCGGCCGGCGGGCTGATCGTGTCGCAGCTCTGGCATATGGGTCGGGTGGTCCATCCGAGCCTGCCCGGGCGCGGCCAGCCGGTCTCGTCCTCGGCCACCACCATGCCGGGTTTAGGCCGCACCTACGAGGGCAAGGCGCCCCATGTCGAGGCCCGCGCCATGACCGAGGACGACATCCGGGCCCTCCTCGACGATTACCGCCGGGCCGCCCGCCACGCGATCGCGGCCGGGTTCGACGGGGTGCAGATCCACGCGGCGAACGGCTACCTCATCGACCAGTTCCTGCGCGACAACGTGAATTTCCGCACCGACCGCTGGGGCGGGTCGATCGAGAACCGGATCCGCCTGCTGCGCGAGGTGACCGCGGCGGTGGCCGACACCGTCGGGGCCGACCGCACCGGGGTGCGCCTGTCGCCGAACGAGGAGCGCCAGGGCGTCAACGACAGCAGCCCCGAGCCGCTGTTCGAGGCGGCCTCCGCGGCCCTCTCGGAGATCGGCATCGCGTTCCTCGAGGTGCGCGAGCCCGGGTACGAGGGCACCAACGGCAAGGCCGAGCGCCCGCCGGTCGCGCCGCGGATGCGGGCGGCGTTCCGCGGCGCCTTCGTGCTCAATTCCGACTACGATGGAGAAAAGGGCCAGGCCGCGCTCGAAGCCGGCGCGGCCGACGCCATCGCGTTCGGGCGTCCCTTCATCGCCAATCCCGACCTGTCGCGGCGGATCGCGGAGGGCCTTCCGCTTGCCGCCGACGACACCGAGACTTGGTACGCGGGCGGGGCGAAGGGCTACGTCGACTACCCGCCGGCGCCGTAGGGGAGGGCCGAGGCTCCGCTGCGCCGCCTTTTCGAAGGGTGGGGGCCACGCCCGAGCCGGCGCCGCGTCGCCGGCAGGGCGCAAGCGCATGGCCCCTGAGAGACCGTTCGGCTGGCGCCGACAGGACCGCCGCATTCCCGGTCATCGAGGGGTCCGCGGCGGAGCCCGGGCCCCGGACACCCGGATGGCGAGGACGGAAGGCGCGATGCGGCCGGCGGCTCCGGATCCTGTGTTCCGCCGCGCGCGACTGTGAGATTCAGGGCGCATCATCGGCGGAACCGATCGAGCAAGATCTCTCGCTATGATCGAGGGCAGGCTCGACCGATCGAATCAGGTCGCCGCGCCTCGCGCGCGCGTCGTCATCCCCCGACCGCCGCCTTCCGGCCGGCGAGTGCAAGACATGGCAATCAAATCTTGTCTGGAATGTTTCTCGCTCCGGCCTCCCGCACAATGACGGCGCGATCGACTTGCGACTGCAAAGGTTCCGTCTTAATCTTCCCCAGAGCACGAGTTCATCGATCAGGCGGATAGTCCGGGCTGCCACGGGTCGTCGTCATCGAGGCCGGGGCGCGGCAGGATGTCGGCTGGTCCGGCACGATGGCAGTCCAGGATTTTAGACGATGCGCGGATTCGCCTGGGGTCTCGGTGCCGGCCTAGCCGTGGCGGTCGGCACGCTCGTCGCGTGGCCGCAGGCCGCCTCGGTCCTCGCGCCGGTCCAGGGGCGGATCCAGGAGCAATGGGCCGCGTGGCGGCCGTCCCCGGACGGCCGCGCGGCGGAGCCGCGGCCGACTCCGTCCGCCTCCCTCCTCGCCCCCGCCCGCGTCGCGGTGGAGGCCGCCCGCAGCGCCGACGTGCCGATCACCCTGTCGGGCATCGGTACGGTGCAGGCCTACAACACCGTCAACGTGCGCTCGCGCGTCGACGGCGAGATCACCCGGATCCTGTTCCGCGAGGGCCAGGACGTGAAGGCCGGCGATCCCCTCGCCCTCATCGATCCGCGCCCGCTCCAGGCCCAGGCAGACCAGCAGGAGGCCAACCGCCTGCGGGACCAGGCCCTCCTCGACGGCGCCCTGCTCGATCTCCAGCGCTACGAGACCCTGGTCCTCAAGGACTTCGCCAGCCAGCAGCAGCTCGACCGGCAGCGGGCGCTGGTCGCCCAGTACCGGGCCCAGATCAAGAGCGACGACGCCCAGATCGCCTTTGCCCGCACCCAGCTCGCCTACGCCACCATCGCGGCGCCGTTCTCCGGGCGCACCGGCATGCGCCTCGTCGACCAGGGCAACTACGTCCGCGCCGGCGACGCCGCGGCGATCGTCGTGGTGACCCAGCTCCAGCCGATCTCCGTCGTCTTCACGCTCCCCGCCTCCGCGGTCGCGAAGAGCCGGCTGAGCCTCGGCGAGGTGGCGGCGCCGGTCCGGGTCTTCGCCGCCGACGACCGTACGCTCCTCGATTCCGGCACGGTCGAGCTCGTCGACAACCAGGTCGATCCGACCACCGGCACCATCAAGCTCAAGGCGAGCTTTCCCAACGCGAAGCTGACGCTGTGGCCCGGCAACTTCGTCAACGGCCGCATCACCGTCGAGGTCCGGCCCCAGGGCGTCACCATCCCGCTCGCCGCCTTGCGCCACGGCCCGCGCGGCGATTTCGTCTTCGTGGTCCAGGACGGGCAGAAGGACGGCGGCAAGGACGGGCTGCACGTCGCGACCCGCACGGTCACGTCCGGCCAGGGCAGCGCCGGCCGCCTCCTGGTCGAGAAGGGGCTGAAGGCCGGCGAGCGCGTCGTCACGGAGGGGCATTACCGGCTGGAGAACGGCACCCCGGTCACGATCATCGAGACTTCGCAGCCGCCGCGCGCCGAGCCCTCGCCCCGCACCCCGAGCTGACGGCCTCCACCATGTCGGCCCCCTTCATCCTGCGCCCGATCGCGACGGCGCTCCTCACCCTCGCGCTGATCCTGCTCGGCGTGATCGGCTACCTCTCCCTGCCGGTCTCGGCGCTCCCGGCGGTGGAGTTCCCGACCATCCAGGTCACCACCACCTATCCGGGCGCCTCGCCCCAGGTGATCGAGACCTCGGTCACCGCGCCGCTGGAGCATTATCTCGGCCAGATCGCCGGCCTGACCCGGATGAACTCCACCAGCGCCGCCGGCACCAGCCAGATCACCCTGCAATTCGACCTCGCCCGCCCGATCGCCGTCGCCGCCCAGGACGTCCAGGCCCAGATCAACGCCGCCTCCGGCTGGATGCCGGTCGGCCTGCTGCCGGGCCCGCCGACCTACCGCCTCGTCAACCCGGCCGACGCGCCGGTGCTGATCCTGGCGCTGACCTCCGAGGTGCTGCCGCTGCACGAGGTCAGCGACTACGCCCAGACCGAGGTGATCCAGAAGCTGTCGCAGGTGCCGGGCGTCGGCGCCGTGACGGTCGAGGGCGACCAGACCCGCGCCGTGCGCCTCGGCCTCGATCCCGCCCGCCTCGCCGGGCTCGGCCTGTCGCTGGAGGACGTCCGGCGGGCGGTGGCGGCCGCCACGGTCAACATGCCCAAGGGCAGCCTCGACGGGCCGCGCCAGGCCTTCCAGGTCGGCGCCAACGACCAGCTCCTCGAGGCGCAAGCGTTTCGCGACGTGGTGATCGCCTACCGCAACGGCGCGCCGGTCCACCTGCGCGACATCGGCACCGCCCGCGACGGGGTCGAGAACACCGACCTCGCCGCCTGGTTCGACGGGAAACCCGCCATCCTCCTCGACGTGCAGCGCCAGCCCGGCGCCAACACGCTCGAGGTCGTCGACGCGATCCACGCCCTCCTGCCGAAGCTGCGCGCCGCCCTGCCGCCCTCGCTCAAGATCGCGATCGTCACCGACCGCACGGTCTCGATCCGCTCGGCGATCGCCGACGTCCAGTTCACCCTCGTCCTCACCGTCGCCCTGGTGGTGCTGGTGGTGTTCCTGTTCCTGCGCAAGCTCTGGGCGACGGTGATCCCGAGCCTGGCGCTTCCGGTCTCGCTCGTCGCGACCTTCGGGGCGATGGCCTTGCTCGGCTACTCCCTCGACAACCTGTCGCTGATGGCGCTCACCATCGCGTCGGGCTTCGTCGTCGACGACGCCATCGTGATGATCGAGAACATCGTCCGCCACATCGAGGCCGGCGAGGCGCCGCTGCCCGCCGCACTCAAAGGGGCGCGCCAGATCGGCTTCACGGTCGTCTCGCTCACCGTCTCGCTGGTGGCGGTGTTCCTGCCACTCCTGCTGATGGGCGGCCTCGTCGGGCGGCTGTTTCGCGAGTTCGCCGTCACCCTCTCGCTCGCGGTGGTGATCTCAGGAATCGTCTCGCTGACCCTGACCCCGATGCTCTGCGCCCGGCTCCTCACCCCCGAGCCGCCGGACCACCGGCCCGGCCGGTTCGACCGCTGGAGCGAGGCCGGGTTCGAGGCGCTGACGCGCCTCTACATGCGCGGCGTCGACGCCGTCCTGGGCCATCGCCGCACGACGCTGGCTGTCTTCGCCCTCACGGTCGCGGCCACCGCCTGGTGCTACGCCGCGATCCCGAAGGGTTTCATCCCCGAGCAGGATACCGGCCTCCTCGTCGGCACCACGGACGCCGCCCCGGACATCGCCTTCCCGGCCATGGCCGAGCGCCAGGGCCGCATCGCCGAGATTCTCAGGCAGGACCCGGCGGTGCGGGCGGTGTCGAGCTTCGTCGGCGCCGGCACCGTCAACCCGACCCTGAATACCGGCCGGCTCTACGTCGAGATCGGCCCGGCCGACCGGCGCGACCCGGCCCCGGTCGTCATCGCGCGCCTGCGCCGGGCGGTCGAGGGGGTGCCGGGCATCGCCCTCCACCTCCAGGCGGCGCAGGACCTCACCATCGAGACGAGGGCCGCGCGCACCCAGTACCAGTACACCCTCCAGGCCCTCGACGGCGGCACTCTGCGCCTGTGGAGCCGCCGCCTCGTCGCGGCGTTACGCGACGAGCCGGCGCTCGCCGACGTGGCGAGCGACCAGCAGGACGATGGCCTGCAACTGGCGCTCGCCATCGACCGTAAGGTGGCGGCGCGCTACGGCATCACCGTCGATGCCCTCGACCAGATTCTCTACGACGCCTTCGGCCAGCGCCAGATCGCCACGGTCTACGGCGCGCTCACCCAGTACCGGGTGGTGCTCGGCGTCGACCCGGCGCTCAAGGAGACGCCGGACGTCCTCGACCGGATCTACGTCACCCCCGGCACCTCGCAGGCGCTGACCGCGGGCGATGCCGCCAACGGTCTCGGCGCCGGCTACCGCCAGGCCGGGGCGGCGGTGCCGCTCTCGGCCTTCGTCCGGGTCGAGCGACGGACGGCGCCGCTCTCGGTCACCCACCAGGGCCTGTTCCCGGCCGCGACCCTGTCGTTCAACGTCGCCCCCGGCTCCTCCCTCGGGGCGGCCTTGGAGGCCCTGCGCCGGGCGGAGAGCCGGATCGGCCTGCCCGACACGGTGACGACCGGCCTGTCGGGCGCCGCGGCCGAGTTCGCCGCCTCGCTCCAGAGCACCGGAATCCTGATCCTGGCCGCCATCGTCACGGTCTACATCGTGCTCGGCGTGCTCTACGAGAGCGTGATCCACCCGCTGACCATCCTGTCGACCCTGCCCTCGGCGGGCTTGGGCGCCCTCGTCGCCCTGAACCTCGCCGGGATACCGTTCGACCTGATCGCGCTGATCGGCATCGTCCTGCTGATCGGCATCGTGAAGAAGAACGCCATCATGATGGTCGACTTCGCCCTGGAGGCGCAGCGCGAGCACGGGGTCTCGCCGGACGCCGCGATCCGCGAGGCCTGCCGGTTGCGCTTCCGCCCGATCATGATGACCACCTTCGCGGCCTTGCTCGGGGCGCTGCCGCTGGCGCTCGGCGAGGGGATCGGGGCGGAGCTGCGCCGGCCGCTGGGCGTCGCGATCGTCGGCGGCCTTATGGTGAGCCAGGTGCTCACCCTCTACACCACCCCGGTGATCTACCTCGCCTTCGACGCGCTGACGCGCCGGCGCGGGCGGGCCGCCGCCGCCCTCGCGGCGGCGGAGTAAGGCCTTGAACCTCGCCGCCCCCTTCGTCGCGCGGCCGGTCGGCACCGCGCTCGTCGCGCTCGGGCTGCTGCTCGTCGGCCTCGTCGCCCTGGCCCGGCTGCCGATCGCCTCGCTGCCCAACGTCGAGCGCCCGACCATCGTGGTCCAGGCGAGCCTGCCCGGCGCCAGCGCCGACACGGTCGCCACCTCGCTCGCCCAGCCGCTCGAGGACCGCCTCGGCCTGATCGCCGGCCTGACCGAGATGAGCGCCAACAGCACGGCGGGTGGGACCCAGATCTTCCTGCAATTCGCGCTCTCGAAGAGCATCGACGTGGCGGCCGGCGACGTGCAGGCGGCGATCAACGCCGCGAGCCCCGACCTGCCGCAGGGCCTGCCGAAGCCGCCGACCTACTATAAGGCCAACCCGTCGAACATCGCCGCGGTCGTGCTGGCGCTGACCTCCGACATCCTGCCGCCGAGCGAGGTCTACGAACTCGCCGACAGCGTCGTCTCGGCCAAGCTCGCGGCCCTGCCGGGCGTCGCCCAGGTCTTCGTCTCGGGGGCCGAGCGGCGGGCGGTGCGGGTCCGGGTCTCGCCGCGCCTGATGGCGAACATGCAGCTCTCCCTGGAGCAGGTGCGCTCGGCCATCCGCGACGCGAGCCGGAACCTGCCGAAAGGCGCGGTGACGCTCGCCGACCAGACCTGGACGCTCGCCGCCGACGACCAGCTGGTGCGGGCCGAGGATTGGGCCGAGGTGATCGTCGCCTTCCGCGGCGACCGGCCGATCCGCCTCGGCGACGTCGCCGAGGTGGCCGACAGCGTCGCCGACACGCGGACCGCCGGCTGGTTCAACGGCGAGCGCGGCGTGGTGATCTTCGTCCGCAAGCAGCCAGACGCCAACGTGGTCGAGACGGTGGACGCCGTGAAGGCGGCCCTGCCGGAGATCGCCCGCTGGCTGCCGCCCTCGCTCAAGGTGCACACGCTCTACGACCGCACGGTGCTGATCCGCGAATCGGTCGACGAGGTCGCCCGCACCATCGCGATCGCGATCGGCCTCGTGATGGTCGTGGTCGCGCTGTTCCTGCGCCGGCTCACCGCCACCCTGGTGCCGGTGGCGAGCATCCCGGTGGCCCTCGCCCTCACCGTCGCGGCGATGGCCTTGCTCGGCTATTCCCTCGACAATCTGTCGTTGATGGCGCTCACCATCGCGGTCGGCTTCGTGGTCGACGACGCGGTGATCGTGGTCGAGGCGGTGGTGCGCCTGATGGAGGAGGGCCGCTCGGCGACCCAAGCCGCCCTCGAGGCGGCGCGCCGGATGGGGGCCACCATCGTGGCGATCTCGGCCGCGCTCGCGGCGGCCCTGGTTCCGGTGCTGCTGATGCCCGACGTGGTCGGCCGCTACTTCCGCGAGTTCGGGCTGACGCTCGTCGCCGCCATCGCCGCCTCGGCGCTGGTCTCGCTCACCCTGGTGCCGATGCTGTGCGCGCGGCTGCCGCGGCCGGGAGGGGGCGAGCGCCCGGCCGCCCCGTCCCGGGCGGCCCGCGCCTACCGGGCGAGCCTCGCCTGGTGCCTGCGCCGCCCATGGCCCGTCCTCGTCGTCCTGGGGCTGAGTGCCGCGGGCTCGGCCGGGCTCTACGCCGCCCTGCCGAAGGGCTTCATGCCGACGCAGGATACCGGCATCCTGCAGGTGCGCACGATCACCGACGCGAACGTCTCCTTCACCGCGATGGAGCGGCTGCAGCGCCAGGTTGCCCGGGCGATCCAGCAGGAGCCGGCGGTGGCGGCGTTGAGTTCCTACATCGGCGGCGGTGCGGTCAGCGTCGGCCAGCTGTATGTCGGTCTCAAGCCTCTGGCGGAGCGGCCCGGGGTCGAGGAGGTGGTGAACCGGCTGCGCGAGCGCCTCGCCCCCATCGCGGGGGTTCGCACCGTCTTCACGCCGCAGCAGGACCTGAGCGTCGGCGGATCGGGCGGCGCCGCCCGCTATCAGTACACGCTGGTCGGCCCCGACCCTGACGCCCTCTGGACCGCCTCCGAGGCGATGCGCCGGCGCATGCGGACGATGCCGGAGATCACCGACATCGTGTCGAGCGCCGAGCGGTCCGGGCTCGAGGCCGGCCTCGTCATCGACCGGCAGCGGGCGGCGCAGTTCGGCGTGACGCAGCGTGCCATCGACAACACCCTCTACGACGCGTTCGGCCAGCGCCCGGTCGGCATGATCTACCTGCCGTCGAACTACGCCTGGGTGGTACTGGAGGTCGAGCCGGCGGCGCAGGGCAGCCCGTCCGCGCTGAACGGCCTCTACGTGCCCGGCGCGAGCCCGGACCGGCCGCAGGTGCCGCTCTCCGAAGTGATGCGGCCGAAGCGGGGCCACGCCGCGATGTGGCTGCGCCACCTCGACGGGATGCCGGGCGTGACGCTCTCGTTCAACACCCGGCCCGGCGTGGTGATCGGCGACGCGCTGGCGGCGATCCGGGCGGCGGAAGCGGCCTTGCACTTTCCCGACGAGATCAGGACGGGCTTCCGCGGCGAGGCGGCGGAGGCCGGCAAGTCCGCGACGCGCCAGCTGCTCTTGTTCCTCGGCGCGGTCGCGGCGATCTACGTGGTGCTCGGCGTGCTCTACGAGAGCCTGATCCACCCGCTGACGATCCTCTCGACCCTGCCCTCGGCGGTGGTCGGCGGCCTGCTCGCGCTCCGCCTCACCGGCACGCCGCTGACGCTGGTGGCGTCGATCGCCTGCGTGCTGCTGGTCGGGATCGTGATGAAGAACGCGATCCTGATGGTCGACGTCGCCCTGGTGCTCCAGCGCGAGCAGGGGATGAGCCCCCGCGACGCGATCCTGGATGCGGCGCTCTCCCGCGCCCGGCCGATCCTGATGACGACGCTGGTGGCGGCGCTCAGCGCGGTGCCGCTGGCCTTCGGCACCGGGCCGGGGCACGAGCTGCGCCAGCCGCTCGGCATCACGGCTGTCGGCGGGCTCCTCGTGTCGCAGCTGCTGACGCTGTACTCGACCCCGGTGGTCTTCGCGGTGCTGGCCGGGCTGGCGCGGCGGCGCGAGGGGGCCGGCCTCGGCCGCATCGCCGGGCGATCGGCGGCCGTGGGTCGGTAGAAGACCGGCGCCGGGCCGCGGGGCCGTCGGAGAGCTGCGGAGCGGCGGAGACCGCGCCCGGGTTGAACATGCCGCAGGGTGCGTCGATGTTGATCCGCATCCCGCGCGAGCGATTTACGTCCGAACCGTCTTGAGGCGCAGGTGCGTACGCCCCAGTTAGGACGCCGCACCGATCATCCTATTCAGGAAGAGGCGTTCGATACCAGCGCCGATGCATCCCTGCGGCATGGCTTCGTCGTAACTCAGCGGAAATTTCATGGTCCATACCGGCTACGACCCTGCCTTCGTCGCGCTCTCCATCGTCATCGCGGTGTTCGCGTCCTATGCCGCCCTCGACCTCGGCGCCCGCGTCCGGCGCCGGGACGTCGGGCCGCGCTGGGTGTGGGGGGCCGGTGCGGCCCTCGCCATGGGCGGCGGCATCTGGTCGATGCACTTCATCGGCATGCTGGCCTTCGAGATGGGGATGCCCGCCGCCTACGATCTCGGCCTGACGCTCCTGTCCCTCGTCCTCGCGATCGGGTCGACGGCCGCCGCCTTCACCTGGGTCGGGCGCCGGGGAACCGGCCTTCCGTCGCTGCTGGTGGCGGGCCCGCTCATGGGCTTCGGCGTGGCGGCGATGCACTATACCGGCATGGCCGCGATGCGGGTGCCGGGCAACCTCGCCTACGATCCCGCCATCGTCGCGGCCTCGGTCGCCATCGCCGTCACGGCGGCGACCGCCGCCCTGTGGCTGACGTTTCGCCAGAACACGCCGTGGCAGAAATTCGCCGCGGCCTGCGTGATGGGGCTCGCGGTCGCCGGGATGCACTATACCGGCATGGCGGCGGCGACCTTCAGCGCCGAGGCGGCGGGCGCCCATGCCGCGCACGCGACGGCGCTCGGCGTGAACCAGCAGAACCTGGCCCTGGCGGTGGCCGGCGTGACCTTCGTCATCCTGTTCCTGGCGATGGTGGCGAGTTCGTTCGACCAGCGCCGGGCGCAGCGGCGCCTGCATGTCAGCGAGGAGCGCTTCCGCTCGGCCGTGCAGGCGGTCGACGGGGTGATGTGGACGACCGATGCCGCCGGCAACTTCGTCGAGGAGCAGCCCGGCTGGGAGACGATCTCCGGCCAGTCCTTCGCCGCGTATCGCGGCGGCGGCTGGGCGGCCGCGGTCCATCCGGACGACCTCGGCGAGACGCGGCGGGTCTGGGGCGAGGCGGTCGCACGCGGGACGCCCTACCTCGTCGAGCACCGGGTCCGGTCGCCGGACGGCGCGTGGCGGCACTATTCCGTGCGCGCCGTCCCGGTGCGCGACGCCGATGGGGCGATCCGGGAATGGGTCGGCGTGCATACCGACGTCACCGGGCGCCACGCCTACGAGACGGCGCTGAAGGAAGCGCGGGATGCCGCCGAGGAGCACAGCCGCGCCAAGAGCCGCTTCCTCGCCAACATGAGCCACGAGCTGCGCACGCCGCTCTCGGCGGTGATCGGCTATGCGGAGATGCTGGAGGAGGAGGCCGAGGAGATCGGCGAGGACAGCCTCCTGAAGGACCTGGGCAAGATCAAGTCGAACGCGCAGCACCTGCTCGGCCTGATCAACGACGTGCTCGACCTGTCGAAGGTCGAGGCCGAGAAGATGGAGCTCTATGCGGAGGACATCGACGTCGCCGCCTTCGTCACCGATGCCGCCGGCACCGTCGACGCCCTCGTGGCGAAGAAGGGCAACGTCCTGGTCCTCGACGTCGCCGGCGACGTGGGCGAGGCGCGCACCGACGCGGTGAAGCTGCGCCAGTGCCTGTTCAACCTGCTGTCGAACGCCGCCAAGTTCACCGAGGGCGGGACCATCACCCTGCGGGCCGGCCGCGAGACCGACGCGACCGGCGCATGGCTGCGGTTCACGGTCCAGGATACCGGCATCGGCATGAGCCCGGAGCAGGTCGGGCGGCTGTTCGAGCGGTTCACCCAGGCCGACGAGAGCACGACGCGCCACTACGGCGGGACCGGTCTCGGTCTGGCGCTCAGCCGCGCCTTCGCCCAGCTGCTCGGCGGCGACATCACGGTGGTCAGCGTGGAGGGGAAGGGCACGAGCTTCTCCTTACGCGTTCCCGCACTCGCCCCGGAGCGCGCCGGCGAGGCGGCGCCGGCGCCTGCCGAGACGCAGGCGACGGCGAACGACCTCGTGCTCGTGATCGACGACGAGGCCAGCCAGCGCGAGCTGATGACCCGGTTCCTCGAGCGCCAGCGTTTCGCCGTCCGCACCGCCGGGGACGGGCGCACCGGCCTCGACCTGGCCAAGGCGCTCCAGCCGCGGGCGATCCTCCTCGACGTGATGATGCCGGAGATGGACGGCTGGTCGGTGCTCGCCGCCCTCAAGGCGACGCCGGAGACCGCCGGCATCCCGGTGATCATGGTCAGCTTCGTCGCCGATGCCGGGCTCAGCGCCTCCCTCGGTGCGGTCGAGGCCGTGCCGAAGCCGGTGGACTGGACCCGCCTCCGGACGATCCTGGACCAGTTCCGGGCCGCGGACGGCGACGTGCTCGTGGTCGACGACGATGCCGACATGCGCCACCGCCTCCGCACCGTGCTGGAACGCAACGGCTGGAGCGTCCGCGAGGCCGGAAACGGGCGCGAGGCGCTCGACCAGGTCCGGCACGGCGTGCCCCGGCTCGTGCTCCTCGACCTGACCATGCCGGTGATGGACGGGTTCTCGTTTCTCGATCGGCTGCGGGGCCTGCCCGGCTGCGCCGAGGTCCCCGTGGTGGTGCTCAGCGCCCGCAGCATCACCGCCGCGGAGCGCGATCGCCTCTCCGAGGCCGATCGGGTCCTGCGCAAGGGCGATACCAGCCTGCAGGCCATCGCCACCGAACTGCGCAAGCTCGACAACCGCCAGGCGGAGGCCGAGCCCGTCCTGGAGGAGGGCCCGCCGCGACGGTGATCGCCCCGGAGGTCCGGCGGCCTCCTCCGACGATCCGTCGCCGAGGAGGAGGGCGGACGCTCCACCCGCACGGTCCTTGCGCCCGCGCTCCCCCTCACCCCCGCCCCGTCATCTCCCCCCGCAGCCAATCCGCCACGATCCGCAGGTCCGGCCGGTGGCGCAGATGGGCGGCGGTCCAGAGCTGGAGGGCGTGAGGGCCGGCCGTGAAGCCGAGCGGCGCGACGAGATGGCCGGCGGCGATCTCGTCCTCGACGAGGAGGCGGGGGGCGAGCGCGACACCGAGGCCGCAGGCGGCGGCCTGGATCACCAGGTAGAAATGGCCGAAGCTCTCCTGCGGCGTCGCCGGGAGGTCCGGGCGCCCGATCGCCCGGGTCCATTCGGCCCAGGCCTCGGGGCGGGTCGCGGTGCCGAGCAGCCGCGCCCGCGCGACGAGTTCGTCCGCGCTCCCGATCCTCAGGCGCCCGGCATAGGCAGGGTGGCAGACCGGGCCGATCTCCTCGCGGATCAGGGTCTCGGCCACCGCGTCCGGCGGGGCCTTGTACATGTCGTTGCGGATCGCGAGGCTGATCGCGTCGCGGATGAAGTCGACCTCGCCGTAGCTGATGGTGAGACGCAGCTCGATGCCGGGATGAGTGCGCTTGAACGTCTCGAGGCGGGGGATCAGCCAGCGCATCATCACGGTCGCCGAGCACGACAGCGTCAGCGGGCCGGGCTGCACCTGCGCCACCGCGGCCTGGATGCGGGCGAAGCTCTCGGCCAGCTCGGCCGCGAGCCGCGCCCCCTCCGGGGTCGGCACGACGGCGCGGGGCCCGCGCTCGACCAGGGCCACGCCGAACTGGTCCTCGAGCGCGCGGACCTGCCGGCTCACCGCCCCATGGGTGACGCCGAGCTCGACCGCCGCGGCGCTCATGCTGCCGAGGCGGGCCACCGCCTCGAAGGCCCGCAGGGCGTTGAGCGGCAGGCGCGGCTTCGACATGGAGGCTCCTCGGCGAACTCTTCGGGCGGCTCCCCGGTGGTGAGAGTTTTTCTCACAGCTCCCTGCGTCGAACTCAAGTTCCGGCATCCCCGGCCCTTCGCTAGGCTCGAGCTCCGGTTCCCCGTGGAGTTGCGCGCATGGCCCCCCGTTCCCCCGTTCCGGTCGCGGCCCGCCGGGGCTCGTGACGATGGCCGTGCCCCCGATCCGGATCGAGGCCGATTACCTCCTCGAGACCGCGAGCGATCCCCGCCGGGTGGCGGAGACCATGGCGGGCGAGCAGTCGAGCGGCACCTTCGTGCCGGTGCCCGGCGAGACGCCTGAGCTGAAAGCCCGCTCGGCCGCCCGGGTCGAGCGCCTGGACCTCCTCGACGAGGCGGTCGATTCCCCATCGCTGCCGACCACCGCCGCGGTCGATCCCGCGCAGCTGCGCCGCGCCCGGGTCACGCTGTCCTGGCCGATCGAGAATCTCGGCCCCTCGCTGCCGAACCTGCTGGCGACGGTCGCCGGCAACCTGTTCGAGCTGCGCCCGATCACGGGCCTGCGCCTTCTCGACATCCGCCTGCCGCAGGCCTTCGCCGAGGCCTATCCGGGCCCGCGCTTCGGGATCGGGGGGACGCGCCGCCTTGCCGGGGTGGAGGGGCGTCCGATCATCGGCACCATCATCAAGCCGAGCGTCGGCTTCGGGCCGGACGAGACCGCCGCCCTGGTGCGGAATCTGTGCGAGGGCGGGATCGACTTCATCAAGGACGACGAGTTGCAGGCCGATGGGCCGCATTGCCCGTTCGACGCCCGCGCCCGCGCGGTGATGCGGGTCGTCAACGAGCACGCCGAGCGCACCGGCAAGAAGGTGATGGTCGCCTTCAACCTCACCGGCGAGATCGACCAGATGCGCCGGCGCCACGACCTGGTGCGCGATCTCGGCGGCACCTGCGTGATGGCGAGCCTCAATTCGGTCGGCCTCGTCGGCATGATCGAGCTGGCGCGCATGAGCGAGTTGCCGATCCACGCCCACCGCAACGGCTGGGGGTATCTCACCCGCCACCCGCTGCTCGGCTGGTCCTACGTCGCCTGGCAGAAGATCTGGCGGTTGGCCGGCGCCGACCACATGCACGTCAACGGCCTCGACAACAAGTTCTCGGAGGACGACGACAGCGTCGTCGCCTCGGCCCGCACCTGCCTCACCCCGCTGTTCCCGGGCAAGCCGTGCCTCGCCATGCCGGTCTTCTCCTCCGGCCAGACCGTGCGGCAGGCCCCCGGCACCTACGCGGCGCTCGGCTCGACCGACCTCATCGTCACGGCGGGCGGCGGCATCGTCGCCCATCCGGGCGGCCCGGGCGAGGGCGTGGCGGCGCTGCGCCAGGCCTGGGAGGCGGCCGTCGCCGGCATTCCCCTGCCCGCGCACGCCCGCTCCCACCCGGCGCTCGCCCAGGCGCTCGAGGGGGCGGCGTGACACGCCCGCTCCCGGACGGCCCCCTCGTCGCCTTCTACGGCGACGACTTCACCGGCTCCTCGGCGGCGATGGAGGTGCTGGCCTTCGCCGGGCTCGAGACCGTGCTGTTCCTCACGTCCCCGAGCCCGGAGCGCCTCGCGGCCTTCGCCGGGGCGCGGGCGATCGGCATCGCCGGGGTGGCGCGCTCGCAGCCGCCGGCCTGGATGGACCGGGAACTGCCCGGGCCGTTCCGGCTGCTCGCCTCGCTCGGGTCTCGGATCGCGCATTACAAGGCCTGCTCGACCTTCGATTCGGCGCCGCATGTCGGCTCGATCGGCCGGGCGGTCGAGATCGGCCGCGGAATCTTTCCCGGCGACTGGACCCCGATGGTCGTCGCCGATCCGGGGATGGGACGCTACCAGAGCTTCGGCCACCTGTTCGCGATGGCCGACGGCAGAGGCTACCGCCTCGACCGCCACCCGACCATGGCCCGCCACCCGGTCACGCCGATGGACGAGGCCGATCTCGGCTGCCACCTCGCCCGCCAGACCGCCCTGCCGGTCGACCTCGTCGATTTCGTCGCGATGAAGCGGGGGGAGGGGGACGCCGCGCTCGACCGCGCGCGGAAGGCGGGCGCGGCGATCGTCTCCCTCGACGTGCTCGATGCCGAGACCCTGGCCGAGGCCGGGCGGCTGATCTGGGAGCGGGGCGGTTCTCACGTCTTCGCCGTCGGGTCGCAGGGGGTCGAGGCCGCCCTGGTCGCGTATTGGCGGGCCGCCGGCCTCATACCCGCCGAGGCGCCGGCCGCGCGCTGCGCGCCGGTGGAGCGGATCGCGGTCGTCTCCGGCTCGGTCTCGCCGGCGACCGCCGGCCAGATCGCCCACGCCCTGGAGCACGGCTTTGCCGGCATCCGGCTCGATGCGCGGCGGGTGGTCGATCCGGATGCCTTCGCGCGCGAGATCGACCGCGCGGTGGGAGAAGCCCGCGCTGCGTTGGGCGAGGGCCGCGACCCGCTGATCTACAGCGCCGCCGGTCCCGACGACCCGGCCGTCGCATCCTTGCGCGAGGCGGTGGCGGGGGTCGGTCTCGATCCGGGGACGGCGAGCGACCGGCTCGGGGCCGGGCTCGGGCGGGCGCTGCGGGAGATCGTGCTGTCGGCGGGCCTGACCCGGGCGGTGATCGCCGGCGGCGACACCTCGGGCCACGCCGCGCTGCAACTCGGGATCGACGCGCTCTCGGCGGTGGCGCCCCTCGATCCGGGCTCGCCGCTCTGCCGCGCCCACGGCCCCGACACGGCCCTCGACGGGCTCGAGCTCGCGCTCAAGGGCGGCCAGGTCGGGCGGCCCGATTTCTTCCTGGCCGTCAAGCAGGGCGGCCGCGCCCGACCGTGAGGAGACCGGCACCATGCAGAGGCTGAGCGGCAAGGTCGCCCTCGTCACCGGGGCGGCGCGGGGCATCGGATCCGCCATCGCCTCCGCCTTCGTGCGCGAGGGCGCCCGTGTCGTCGTCGCCGACGTGAACGGGACCGGTGCCGCAGAGACCGCCGCGGCTTTGGGCGAGGCGGCGATGCCGCTGACCGTCGACGTCGCGGACCCGGATTCCGTCGCCGCCCTGATGGCGGCGATCCTCGCCGCGCATGGCCGGGTCGACATCCTGGTCAACAATGCCGGGATCGGTGCCGCCACGCCGTTCCTGGAAACGAGCCTCGCCGACTGGAACCGCATCCTCGGCGTGAACCTCACCGGCGCCTTCATGGTGGCGCAGGCCTGCGCCCGCGAGATGGTGCGGGTCGGCGGCGGCAAGATCATCAACATCGCCTCGCTGTCGGGCCAGCGCGGCGGCAACGGCCGGGCGGCCTACGGCTCGGCCAAGGCCGGGCTCGAACTGCTCACCAAGGTGATGGCGGTGGAGCTTGCCCCGCACAACATCAACGTCAACAACATCGCACCGGGCGCGATCGAGACCGAGATCGCCAAGGCGATGCACGACCGGGCGACCCGCGCGGCCTACGCCGCCCGCATCCCGATGACCCGCTACGGCACCCCGGAGGAAATCGCCGACGCCGCGGTGTTCCTGTGCTCGGACGAGGCCCGCTACATCCACGGCCACACCCTCAACGTCGATGGCGGATTCCGCGAGGCCGGCCTGATGGTCAAGGGCGATTGACCCCTGCCCGTCGAGCGGGAGCGCGACCGACCTTGCCGCGCCGCGCCCACCTCGGTGCCGACGCCGATCTCCGACATGCCGGCGACCGGAACGCCGTGACTCGACCCTGACGGGTCGGCGGCGACGAGACCGTCGCGCCGGTTCTCTCGGGCTCGTCCGGGACGGGGAGAGCGGCTTGCGAGAGATCGCGGACGTGCCGGCACCGTCCCGTGTCCGCGTACCGCAAGCCCGACGCCCGGTGCGTCCCAGCGGGCGCCTGCCTACAGGTGCTTGAGGCCGTAGCGCGCGAGGAGCGGCAGAAGCTCGTTGCGCGCCCGAAGGCGGTGGCGGCGCGCGGCGTCCAGCGCCGCCTCGGGATCGCCCGCGCGGATGCCGTGCGCGATCTGCCGGTGCTCGGCGATCGAGGCGGCGAGGTCGTGGCGCAGGTTGAGGGTCAGCATCCGCGCCCGGTGCGACTGGTCGTTGACCGTCTGCACGATCCGGCCCATCCGCCCGTTGCCGGTCCGCTCGATCAGCGCAGCATGGAAGGCTCCGTCGGCCTCGCCCCAGGCCGGGCGGTCGCCGCTCGCATGCGCCGCCTCCATCGCCGTCGTGAGGGCGTCGAGGGCCTGCGCGGCGGCCAGTCGCTCAGGATCCGGCAGGGCCGCGACCAGCTCCGCCGCCCGGCCCTCGATGCCGATGATCACGTCGTAGATCTCGCGCATGTCCTCGGGCGCGAGCGCCAGGATCAGGATGCCCTTGCGCGGGAGGACGCGGACGAGGCCCTCCTCCTGCAGGCGGATCGCCGCCTCGTGGACCGGGGTCCGGCTCATTCCGAGCCGCAGCGCGATCTCCTGCTCGGAGGCCTGGTAGCCCGGCGCGAAGGTGGCGTCGCGAATGTTCGCCCGCATCGCCGCGTAGGCGTCGTCGACGAGCGAGGGGCGCTTCTCGGCCTCGTCGCCGCGCGGTCCGTCGTCACGCGGCCCATCCTTCCGTGGTCCCTGGGGGCTCGCCCGCACCATCCTGCACCCTCTCGATGACGCACACGCATATCATCTTCCATGCAGGCGCCGGAACAGGGTTGACGCCGCAATCGGGGGCTCCGGGCGATATCCCACTTTGCATGAGAGAACGCACCCAAGAAGGAGCGGAGCCGGTCGGCCGCGGGAGGAAACGACCGACGCCACGCTCGCGAAAGCGATCAGGCGCCGGGTCTCCTGGCGTCGGGTCTCATGGCGTCGGGTCTCTTGGCGCCCGGTCTCTTGGCGCCCGGTCTCCCTGGTCTGCCTGCTCCGATTCATCATGTTTATCGATCTCGTGAACATGGAATTCGACGCGCTCGTCATGACGATGCGCATGGTGATCAAGCCCGAGACCCTCGACACCATCCTGGCGACGAACCTGCACGCCGCCGTCCTGTCGGATCTCGCCGCGGCGCTCGCCGTCTCGCGCGGCATCGCGCCGACGGCGAACATCAACCCGGAGCGCAAGGTCCCGTCGATGGTCGTGCCGATCCGCGGCTCGGCCTTCGCCATCACCGGCAAGGGCAGCGCCAACCCGGCCGCGACGTTCTCGACCGCCTGCCCGATGCCGGCGCATCTCGGCGAGAAGCCGGCGGCCGACCGGATGATGCGCGCACTGGAGCGGGGGACCGCCGATCCAGGCCTGCACACCCCCGATCGCGGCGGCACGGCGACGACCCGCCAGGTCGCGGACGCGGTCATCGTCGCCATCCGGGGCGACAACGCATCAGCGGCGAGCCGCCCGTCAGTGGTGGCGCGGCGGGAGCACCGACGGGACCGGCGCCGTCCAGAGCGCGTCCCGCGCCTCCGAGGCGGCGTGATGCCTGCGCTTCGCCTCGTACATCCGGGCATCCGCCCGGGCGATGGCGTCCCGGATCGGCTCAGACCCGGTCCAGGTCTCGCAGCCGAGGGCGGCGCTGAGAGGGGAGGGGCCGAGGGCGTCGATCGAAGCCCCGAGGGGCGCCTCGACCGATGCATCCGCGGCGTCGATCGCCGCCAGGATCCGCTGCACCAGCGCGGCGGCCGCCTCGGGCCCGGTCCCAGGGAGCAGGACCACGAACTCGTCGCCGCCGATCCGGGCAGGCCGGGCCGGCGGTGGTACAGCCTGCGCCAGCAGGTCGGCGAACCGGCGGATCGCCGCGTCGCCGGCGTCGTGGCCCTGGAGGTCGTTGATCGCCTTGAGCCGGTTGAGGTCGGCCACGATCACCGAGGCCGGCACGGCACGCTCGCGCTCGATCCTGTCGATCTCGGCGTCGAGGCCGGCCCGGTTGATGAGGCCGGTCAGGTGATCGGTGAGGCTCAGGGCCTCCAGGCGGGCCTCCTCCTGCCGGCGCTGCTCCTCGCGCGGGGTGATGTCCTCGATCGAGATCAGGAAGCGGGCCCAGTCGGCCTCGTGCCCCGGCAGGAGCTGGCCGGCATAGCTCACGTCGATGACCCGCCCGCCCACCGTCCTGTTCTGCGTGACGAGGCGCGCCTGCGTCGCGCCGGCCCAGAGCTGGCACAGGACCTCGACCAGGGCGACCGCCTCCGGGTCGTGGAAGATGGCCGGGATATGGGCGAACAGCTCCGCCTCGTCCCGCGCCTCGTAGGTCGCCAGCGTGTGCCGGTTGACCCGGACGATCCGGATCAGCCGCTGGCAATCCAGCAGGTGGCCGGGATCCCGCAGCCAGTCGCGAAGATCCGCCATGCCGGCATCCCGCGCCGCGTCCAGGTGGGCCTTCAGAGCGCCGAGATCCTGCAGCCACAGCGAGGTGGGGGCGAGGTCGAACAGCTGTGCTTCGAGATCGCCACCCCGTGGCGCAGTCTGGGTCATCGATCGGGCGTGAGCAACGTGCGGCGAGGCCTGTCCGGCACGTCTGATAGCGCATTGCAGCCGGGATGGCAGGTCCCCGCGTCAGGGCTTGCCCACCGCGAGCGCGACGGCCGCCGACCCGGCCCGCCGGGCACCGAAGCAGGCGCACGCGCCCTGCCGCCGCCCGGCCCGATCCGTCAACCGAAAAGCGTTGCCGGAACGGGAGAATCACCCGCATAATAACGCTTGTCGTGGGGATAGGCGCGGAAAAGCGTTACTCGGGAATCGGGGCGGATGGAACGAGCGGGACCGACAGAGGGAATGGAGGCGATCAGCTTCCACGAGACGATTCTCCGCCAGGGCGGCCTCATCTCCGACAAGCTGAGCATGCTCCGGATGGAGCATTACCCGCCCAACGCCACCAAGGGCCTGCGGCCCTTCGCGCTGGCGGAGGTGGCGTATTTCCTCGGCGTGACGCCGTCGAACATCAAGAAGCTCCACCTCGAGGGCAAGGGGCCGGTCCCGGCGACCTCGGCCTCGGGCCGGCGGTCCTACACCGCCGAGCAGATGCTAGAACTGCGCCGGTACCTCGACCGGCACGGGCGCTCCGACCTCAAGCAATACGTGCCGCATCGCCGCGCCGGCGAGAAGCTGCAGATCATCTCGGCGGTCAACTTCAAGGGCGGCAGCGGCAAGACCACGACGGCGGCGCATCTCGCCCAGTTCCTGGCCCTGACCGGGCACCGGGTGCTCGCCATCGACCTCGACCCGCAGGCCTCGCTCTCGGCCCTGCACGGCATCCAGCCCGAGCTCGACAAGGCGCCGTCGATCTACGAGGCCCTGCGCTACGACGACCGCAAGCGGCCGCTCTCCGAGATCATCCGGCCAACCAACTTCCCGGGCCTCGACATCGTCCCGGCGAGCCTCGACCTGCAGGAATACGAGTACGACACGCCGCTCGCCGCCTCGAACCGCAACCCGGAGGGGCGCACCTTCTTCACCCGCATCACCAAGGCCCTGAAGGAGGTCGACGACCGCTACGACGTCGTCGTCATCGATTGCCCGCCGCAGCTCGGCTACCTGACGCTGACGGCGCTCACCGCCTCGACCTCGGTCCTCGTCACCATCCACCCGCAGATGCTCGACGTGATGTCGATGAGCCAGTTCCTGCTGATGCTGGGCGGCATCCTGAAATCGATCGCCGATGCCGGGGCGGCGGTGAACCTGCAATGGTTCCGCTACCTCGTCACCCGCTACGAGCCGACCGACGGCCCGCAGGCCCAGATGGTCGGCTTCATGCAGGTGCTGTTCCCCAAGAACATGCTGCGGACCCAGATGCTGAAATCGACCGCGATCTCGGATGCCGGCATCACCAACCAGTCGCTCTACGAGGTCGAGCGCGGGCAGATGATCCGCTCGACCTACGACCGCGCCCTCGAATCGGTGAACGGTGTCAACGAGGAGATCGCCGGCCTCATCCATCAGGCCTGGGGGAGGCGGGTTTGACGGCCGTGCAGAACGCGGGATTCGCCCGATACGCCAACCGGATAGGAGCCGCGTGCGATGCGTAAGAACCTCCTCGCCAACATCCTCGACGCCCCGGTCTCCGAGCCGAGCGCCGATTTCGCCCGTCGGGGGGCCGCCCGCTCGATGACCCGCTCGATCGAGGAGATGGCCGAGAACACCCGGCGGATGGCCGACGGCGAGGCGGTCCTCAGCCTCGATACCGGCCTGATCGACGCCTCCTTCGTCCAGGACCGCATCGACCAGGACGACGAGGATTACGGGCGCCTGCGCGACGCGATCGCCAAGCACGGCCAATCGACCCCGATCCTGGTCCGGCCGCATCCGGAGCGGGACGGGCGCTACATGATCGTCTACGGCCACCGCCGGGTGCGGGTGGCGCGCGAGCTCGGGCGCGAGGTCCGGGCGATCGTCAAGACGATCGAGGACATCGCCCATATCGTCGCGCAGGGGCAGGAGAACGCCGCGCGGGCCAACCTGTCCTTCATCGAGAAGGCCCTGTTCGCCAGGAAGCTCCTGGCGATGGGCCAGAGCAAGGCGACGATCAAGGCGGCGCTCACCGTCGACGACACGCTGCTGTCGCGGATGCTGTCGGTGGCCGAGACGGTGCCGGCGCCGGTGATCGACGCGCTCGGCGCCGCCAAGGGCATCGGCCGCGACCGCTGGGAGGAGCTGAAGAAGCTCGTGGCGGTCCCGGCCAAGGCCGACATCGCGGTGGCGGCGGTGCAGGCGCCCGACTTCCTCGGCAAGGACGGGCCCGAGCGGTTCGGCCACCTCCTCGCGGCGATCAAGGCCGGCCGCAAGGCCCCCGCCCGCCGGCCTCCCGAGCCGCAGACCACGACCTGGACCGCGCCCGACCGCGCCGTCGCGGCGACCTGCCGGCGCACCCCGAAGAGCTTCAGCCTCTCCCTGACGGCGAAGGATGCCGGGGAGTTCGGCGCCTACCTGTCGTCCCACCTGGAAGAACTCTACAGCGCATTCCAGGAGACGAAGACCCGCACCCAGACAGGAGACTGACGAGCGAGAATCCTGAGGCGGCCGGGCAATCCCGCCCGGCCGAATCGATGTGACGAGGTCATCGCAAAAGAAAAAGGCCCCCAGAACTTTCGTCCCGGAAGCCCTTCTCAGGTTTGGCGACTAGAGAATCGCACTTCCCGTCATGGCCGTCAAGAGTCGGACGCCGTTCTGGCGAGCGGATTTCCTTTGCCCGGTGACCGGCAAGGACCATGGCAGACCCGACGACGCCCCCCGGGCGGCGTGCGGCGACGCTCGGCCGGTTGACGGCCCGGGCGAAGGCTCCCGCATGCCTGCTTTCTAGACGACTCCACCCACCAGGCGGGGTCGGCCGATGACCACCCCCGCCGCTTCCGCGCTGCTGCGCGACCGGCTGCTCGCCGCGATCGAGGGAATCGCCGGGCCGGACTGGCGCCGGCGGCTCGACGCGCTGAACGCGGACGCGATCCAGGCCTATGGGTCCGGCGCGCTCCACGACTCCGAGGCCGAGCGGGTCTTCCAGGCCGTCCAGGACCGGCGCGACCGGATGGCCGCCGCCGCCGGCCTGCACCGCGCCAAGGCGCGGGCCGGGCAGGGGAGGGGCGTCACGCCGCTCGGCGCCTTCGCGTTCGATCGGCTGGCGGCGTTGCGGCCGGTCGAGGCCGAGGCGCGCCCCGTGCCGTCGCCGGGCGATTCTGCGACACCCCGCAAGCGGGCGACGCTGGCCGAGCGCGCGGAGCGCCAGGCCCCCGCCCGGCGGCGCGCCTATCTCGGCCACCGCCTGCCCTGGCCCGCGACGATCAAGCAGGATTTCCACCCGGCCGAGCTCGGCGTGATCGGCGTCATCGCCCGGGAGATCCGGGCGCACGGCACGTGCGAGCTCGCCCTCGGGACGATCGCCGCGCGGGCGCGATGCAGCCGCCGCACCGTCCAGACCGCGATCCGCTGGGCGGCGCATCGCGGCTACCTCGCCATCGAGGAGCGGGTGAAGGTCACCCACGTCATCCGGATCGCCAGCGCGGCGATCCACCGGTGGGAGGCTGGCCCGCACGCTCCAGACCCTGAAAAATTGGAGAAGGGAGAAGATCTTAACGTCCCTGCCAAGGTGGCAACTGGTTCCCGCCCCGCCGGCGGGGAGGCCCCGACCGCAGCCGACGCGACGGCGACGGTGAGCGTCCGCGCGGCCGAGCCGGATCGGCCGACGACCGCGCCACCCTCGAGCCTCGACGCGACGATCGCGGCATGGCGCGCCGCCCTGTCCGCGCGGGGCGGGACATCCGAGGCACGGAGCCCGACGCGAGCCGGACCGTCCCCGCTCCTGCGGCCGGGATGAGGGGTGGGTCCGGCCGATCGAGGCGCTCGGGCCGTCCGAAGGGAAAGGCCGCTCGGCGCGACGCATCCATGGCACAGGCCGCCCGCGCGGCCGGGCCTGAGGCGCTCACGCCGGCCTCTGAACAAATATGTAACAGTATAACATAACGTATTCATGCGGCGGAGCGCGGTTGGGAACTGCCGTTTCCCCGTCCGTGGACGCCCCGCGTCACGGCACCCGCCGTGGTGGACTAAAGTTTGTTGCGCCGCACCGTTGCGGCCTTCATCAAATCGCAGCAGAGATCGAGCCATTCAGCGGGCGAGCCGTACGGCCGGCCCGTGGCTCGATGCAGTTTGCCGCGTTCTGACGCGACGCATGATCCGGTTGGAGACACCATGAAGACGCGCGCGGCGGTTGCCTGGGAAGCCAAGAAGCCCCTCACCATCGAGACGATCGACCTCGAAGGGCCGAAGCCCGGCGAGGTCCTGGTCGAGGTGATGGCGACCGGCATCTGCCACACCGACGCCTACACGCTGTCGGGCCTCGATTCCGAGGGCAAGTTCCCGGCGATCCTCGGCCACGAGGGCGCCGGCATCGTGCGCGAGGTCGGCGCGGGCGTGACGACGCTGAAGCCCGGCGACCACGTCATCCCGCTCTACACCCCGGAATGCCGCAACTGTAAGTCCTGCCTGTCGCAGCGCACCAACCTCTGCACGGCGATCCGCTCGACGCAGGGGCAGGGCGTGATGCCGGACGGCACCAGCCGCTTCCGCTGCGAGTCCACCGGCGGCAGCCCGGGCGCGAACACCGTGTACCACTACATGGGCTGCTCGACCTTCTCGAACTTCACGGTGCTGCCCGAGATCGCGCTCGCGAAGGTGCGCGAGGACGCCCCCTTCGACAAGATCTGCTACATCGGCTGCGGCGTCACCACCGGCCTCGGCGCCGTGATCTACACCGCCAAGGTGTGGCCGGGCGCCAACGTGGTGGTGTTCGGCCTCGGCGGCATCGGCCTCAACGTGATCCAGGGCGCCCGCATGGTCGGCGCCGACAAGATCATCGGCGTCGACATCAACCCCGACAAGCGGGCCATGGCCGAGAAGTTCGGCATGACCCACTTCATCAACCCGAACGAGATCGGCACCGACAAGGTCGTGCAGGCGATCCTCGACGTGACCGGCGGCGGCGCCGACTTCTCGTTCGACTGCACCGGCAACGTCCACGTGATGCGCCAGGCGCTCGAGTGCTGCCACCGCGGCTGGGGCGAGTCGATCGTCATCGGCGTGGCCGAGGCCGGCCGCGAGATCTCGACCCGTCCGTTCCAGCTCGTCACCGGCCGCGTCTGGAAGGGCTCGGCCTTCGGCGGCGCCCGCGGCCGCACCGACGTGCCGAAGATCGTCGACTGGTACATGGAGGGGAAGATCAACATCGACGACCTGATCACCCACACCATGCCGCTGGAAGACATCAACCACGGCTTCGACCTGATGCACGAGGGCAAGTCGATCCGCTCGGTGGTGGTGTTCTAACCATCGACCAAGCCGGCGGTGCGGGATTCCAGCGCCGCCGGATCCGGAAGACGAGGCGCGGGGGGAACACGGCACCATGGAAACAGTCTCGAAGGCCCGCTCGCACGGCGGCATCCAGGGCGTGTACCGCCACGAGGCCGAGACGACGCGCTGCCCGATGACCTTCGCGGTCTACCTGCCGCCGCAGGCCGAATCCGGGAAGGTCCCGGTGCTGTGGTACCTGTCGGGCCTGACCTGCACCCACGCCAACGTGATGGACAAGGGCGAGTACCGCCGCGCCGCCGCCCGGCACGGCGTCGCCATCGTCGCCCCCGATACCAGCCCGCGCGGGCCGGACGTGCCGGACGAGCCCGACAACTGGCAGTTCGGCTGCGGCGCCGGCTTCTACGTCGACGCGACGCAGGCGCCGTACGACCGCAACTACCGCATGTGGTCCTACGTCACCGAGGAGCTGCCGGCCCTCGTCGCCCGCGAATTCCCGGTCGACATGGAGCGCCAGGGCATCTTCGGGCACTCGATGGGCGGCCACGGCGCGCTGACCATCGCGTTGCGCCACCCCGAGCGCTTCCGTTCGTGCAGCGCCTTCGCGCCGATCGTCCAGCCCTCGACCGCCGGCTGGTCGAAGCCCGCCCTCACCAAATATCTCGGCGCGGACGAGGCGGCGTGGCGGCGCCACGACGCCACCGCGCTGATCGAGGACGGTCACCGCTTTCCGGAGTTCCTGGTCGACCAGGGCACGGCGGATTCGTTCCTCAACGAGGGCTTGCGCCCCTGGCTGCTGGAAGAGGCCTGCCAGAAGGCCGGCATCGGCCTCACGCTCAACATGCGCGAGGGCTACGATCACTCGTACTTCTTCATCTCGACCTTCATGGACGATCATATCGCCTGGGCGGCGGAGCGGCTGCGCTGATCGTCCGGCGGGATGGATAGCGGGTGCGTTGCGGGCTAGGGTAAAAACCCGATCAGCTTGGCCGTGTGAGGGGCTGCTTTCGGCCCCTTGCGGACGCCCGGAACGTCCGCTCACAGGCTGCATCGTGAGGCCGCAACCGGCTGCCGGAACGGCTGATTTCGCGACGTTCCGCTTCGGGGACGGATAACAGCCGAAGCGGACGCGCTGATGCCGCTATCGGCAAGCTAAACTTGGCGCATCCCGCCATCGACGCACAGTTCAGCCCCCGCTACGAAGCTCGCCTCGTCGCTCAGGAGAAACAGCGTGGCCGCCGCCACCTCCTCCGGACGCGCCATGCGGCCAAGCGGGATCGGCGCGATCAGCGCGGCCCGCCCCTCCTCCGGCACGCTCGCCATCATGGCGGTGTCGGTCGGGCCGGGAGCCACCACGTTCACGCGGATACCCTGCGGGGCCAGCTCCGCTGTCCATGTGCGGGCGTAGGAACGCAGCGCTGCCTTCGTGGCGGCGTAAGTTCCGTAGGGCGTCACCCCCATGGCGTCGGCGATCGACCCCATCAGCACGACGGACCCACCCCGCCCCATCGCGCTCAGAGCCGCCTGCAATCCGAAGACGGCCCCGCGGACGTTGATCGCAAAGTGCCGGTCGAAATGCTCGGGCGTTCCGTCGCGCAGGGTCGCCGGCTCCGAGATGCCCGCGTTGAGAACCAGCGCGTCGATCCGCCCATGTGTCTCGCGCACCGTCGCCACGACATGCTGTAGATCCTCCCGCAGGGCCGCGTCCGCGACGAGGCCACGCGCACCACGTCCGATCCTCCCAGCGGCTGCCTCGACCTCGTCGGCGTGCCGCCCGGTGAGGACGACTGACGCGCCCTCGGCCGCCAGCCGCTCGGCAACCGCAAGGCCAATGCCCTTCGCCCCGCCGACCACGAGCGCAACCTTGTCCTGCATGCGAGCCATCGCGTCATCCCTTCATCAGCGACCGCGCATGAGATACAGATCGTATATCTGCTATCAAGAACGCACTTAGGGTAGCCTAGATATGGCTGACGATACCGATCTCGATGCTCTGTCCGAGTGCGCGCTCGCCGAGATGGCGCGGGTCCGCCCGGTGCTCGACAAGATCGCCGACAAGTGGACGATCCTGATCCTCACGGTGCTCTGCCCGCGTCCGGCGCGGTTCAACGCGATCATGCGGCGGCTCGACGGCATCACGCACAAGGCGCTCGCGGACGCACTGAAGCGCCTGGAGCGCAACGGCCTGGTGACCCGAACCGTGCTGCCGACCGCACCGATCGGCGTCGAGTACGCGATCACCCCATTGGGTCATTCGTTACGTCAGCCGTTCGAAGCGCTCTGCACGTGGGCACTCGATCATGGCGCAGCGATCGAGGCAGCCAACCACGAGCATGACAGCATCAAAGCGAGGCAGTGAGCGCGTCTGCTTTCCAGCACAAGTCCAGGGTCCGCTCCCCACCCTCCGCAGCCCTTCGCAAGGCCAAGCTGGGCGATTTTTGACCCGAAGGACAGAACCCGGCCTTGACGGCACTCACCGCCAAATTCGTGCTCGACACCCTGGCTACGCGCTGACCGTCAATCGCGCGCCTGGAATTCCTGCAGTGCAAAGGCGATGAAGCTGGAGAGGCGGGGCGTCATGCGGCGGTCGCGGTAATAGAGCAGCGACACGGCCCGTTCACCGAGGCTCCAGTCCGGCAGGAGCTGGACGAGGCGGCCTGCCGCAATGTCCGGGCCGACCAGCATCAGCGGCTGGAGTATGAGGCCGAGCCCGGCCTGCGCCGCAACACGCAACGCCTGACCGCTGTTGACCCCGATGCTCGCACGAGGGCTGATCTCGATCGTGTCGTCGCCGCGCGTCAGGCGCCAAGGTGAGCGGGCAGCAGGCGTGAAGATGACGGCGTCATGATGCTCCAACTCCGCCGGATGACCGGGCGTCCCGGCACGGGCGAGATAGGACGGCGCTGCGCACAGCGCCATGCGATAGGCCGCAAGCTTGCGGGCGATCAGCCGTCCGTCGGGAGGCGTCGCGACGCGGAAAGCGACATCGAACCCTTCCTCGATGAGATCGACATTGCGGTCGGTGAGCACGATCTCGAGCGTCACCTCCGACGCGGCCTCCCGGTAGCGGCCGAGCGCGGCCATCAGCACTTCGGAGCCGAAGGTGACAGGGGCGGTGACGCGAAGGAGACCGCGCGGCTTCTGTCGCAAGCTTTCGGCTTGCTGATCGGCGAGGGTGACCCGCTCTAGAATGTCACGGCACTGCTCGAGATAGCTGGCGCCGAACTCGGTCAGGCTGTGCCGCCGGGTCGTCCGGTTGATCAGGCGCGTGCCCAGCCGATCCTCCAGCGCGGCGATGTGCTGACCGACCATGGCCGGTGTCAGGCCGAGCCTCGGCGCCGCCGCACTCATCGAGCCGCATTCCGCAACGGTGACGAAGGCCCGCATCGCGCGGAAGAGGTCCATTCGATAATTTCGCTTCGGCAATATCCCGGAATTTGGCCGATTATCATCTTCAATCTTTTCAATCAAACGGGTCGCCGCTCCCACCCTCGGACGAACGCCATGACCTCCATGCGCTTTGCGGATAGAACCATCCTGATCACCGGTGCTGGCACCGGAATGGGGCGCGCGGCTGCGCTCCGGCTTGCCGCGGAAGGCGCTCGCCTCGCCTTGCTCGGTCGACGCGCCGAACCGCTGCGGGACCCGCGACCGACATCACGGTGCGGGGCGGCGCGGCCTTGGCGCTCGCCTGCGACATCGCGGAAGATGGCGCGGTTGCCAATGCTGTGACCGAGACCATGGCCCGGTTCGCCCGCCTCGACGGCCTCTTCGCCAATGCCGGTGTACTCGGCCGCTTCAAGCCGCTGCGTGAGACGGGGACCGAGGATTTCGACACGCTTCTGGCGATCAACCTGAAGGGCACCTTCCTGTCCATCATGGCATGCTTGCCGCATCTCGAAGGCGGAGCGATCCTCATCAACGCCTCGTGGACAGCCGCCGGCGTCATGCCGAATATCGGGGCCTATGCTAGCACCAAAGGAGCCCTCCTGGCGTTGATGCGCACGCTCGCCGTCGAGGAGGGTGAGCGCGGTATTCGCGTCAATGCCATCAATCCCGGCATCATCTTCACGCGCATGGCGGAGGAAAACCTCGAGGAAGCCTTCGCGGCGCGGCTCGCCGCCCACACGCCGCTCGGCCGCAACGGACGCCCCGAGGATGTCGCCGGCACGGTCGCCTGGCTCCTCTCGGATGACGCAGCTTTCGTCACCGGCCAGGAGATCACGGTCGACGGCGGCTTCACGCTTGGCGGCATCCGGATCTGAGCGAAGTAGGGGGAAGGGTCGAAAGCTGACGCTCGCACTGTCAAGCTGATCGGGTTTTGATCCTAACCCTCGACGTCATCCCGGGGCCGCGCAGCGGAACCCGGGATGACCAGGAGGATGGCATCATCCGGCTGGGCGGCCGAGCGCCGCCGTGATGAAGCGGCCGGCTTCGGCGAGGCGGCCGGAATCGACTCCCGTCGCGATGCCGAGCCGACCGAGTTCGGCGACCACCGCCTCGGTGGCGACGTTCCCCGGCGCGCCCGTCGCATAGGGGCAGCCGCCGAGACCGGCGACCGCGGCATCGACCACGCTTACCCCGAGATCGAGGCAGGCGCGCAGATTCGCGAGCGCCAGCCCCTGCGTGTCGTGGAAATGCAGCGCGATCCGCTCGCGCGGGATCGTGGCCGCCACCGCCGCGACGCAGGCCCGGGCCGTCTCCGGCGTCCCGGACCCGATCGTGTCGCCGAGGGAGATCTCGTGACAGCCGATCTCGGCGAGGCGGTGGGCCACCCGCGCGACCGCCTCCGGTGCCACGGCTCCCTCATAGGGGCAGCCGAGCACGCAGGAGACGTAGCCTCGAACCGGGATTCCAGCGACCCGGGCCGCCGCCATCACCGGCGCGAACCGTTCCAGGCTCTCGGCGATCGAGCAGTTGATGTTGGCCCGCGAGAACGCCTCGGAGGCCGAGGCGAAGACCGCGACCTCGCCGGCGCCGGCCGCCCGCGCCGCCTCGAAGCCCTTCAGGTTCGGCACCAGCACGGCGTAGCGCCCGGCCGGATTCGGCGGCAGCCGGGCCATCAGCGCCGCGGTGTCGGCTATCTGCGGCACCCAGCGGGCCGAGACGAAGCTCCCGACCTCGATCGAGGTCAGCCCGGCGGCGACGAGACGCGCGATCAGCCCGAGCTTCACCTCGGTGGGGACGATGACCGGCTCGTTCTGGAGCCCGTCGCGTGGGCCGACCTCGACGATCCGGACGCGCGGGGGCAGCGTCACGGCGCCTTCACCAGCGGGCAGCGGCCGTCCGCGAGCGGCCGGAACGCCTCCGCCGCGGGGATCGTCTGGACGAGCTTGTAATAGTCGAACGGCCCCTTCGATTCGGCCGGATTCTTCACCTGGAACAGGTACATCGGGTGGACGTGCCGGCCGTCCTGCCGCACCGTGCCCTCGCCGAAGAGCGGATCGTTCGTCGGCCCCGCCTTCATCCGGGCGACGACCGTGCGTCCATCGGTGCTGTCGGCGGCGGCGGCGGCGCGCAGATAGGCCAGGGCCCCGGCATAGACGCCGGCCTGGTTGGCGGTGGGCCGGCGGCCCTTCATCTGGGCGGCGAAGCGGTCGGCGAAGGCGCGGGTGCCGGCATTGGTGTCCCAGTAGAACCCTTCCGTCAGGTAGAGGCCCTGCGCGTCCTTGAGGCCGATCGCGTGCACGTCGGAGAGCTGCATCAGCAGGGCCGCGAGATCCTGCCCGCCGCCGGTGATGCCGAACTCCGCCGCCTGCTTGACCGAGTTGACCGTGTCGCCGACCGCGTTGGCGAGCGCGATCACCTGGGCGCGACTGCCCTGGGCCTGCAGAAGGAACGACGAGAAATCCGCCGCCGCCGTCGGGTGGCGCACGTTGCCCACCACCGTGCCGCCCTCCTGCTTCACCACGCGCGCGGCATCGGCCTCGAGCGCGTGGCCGAAGGCGTAATCGGCGGTGAGGAAGAACCATTTCGTCTTGCCGGCGCGCACCAGGGCCAGCGCGGTGCCGTGGGCGAGCGCCCAGGTGTCGTAGGTCCAGTGCACGGTGTTGGCCGAGCATTTCGGGCCGGTCAGGTCCGAGGTGCCGGGGCCCGACGCGATGAAGGCGGCTTTCGAATCGCGCACCACCTCCTGCACCGCGAGGGCGACGGAGGAGAACGGCACGTCGAGGATCGCGTCGACCTGCCCCTCGGCGATCCAGCGGCGGGCGGTGGCCGAGCCGATATCGGGCTTGTTCTGGTGGTCGGACTGGATCACCTCGACCTTGATCCCCGGCTGCTCCTTGCGAAAATCCTCGACCGCGAGCCGGGCGGCGACGACCGAGCCCTCGCCGGTGGAATCGGCGGCGAAGCCGCTGAGGTCGGTGAGCACGCCGAGCCTCAGGGTGGTGACCTCGGCGTGGGCGGCGCCGGCCGCGAACAGCAGGGCGGCGCCGGCGAGGAGGCGGGTGGCGAGGCGGGCGGTGTGGGTTCGTCTTGGCATGAGGGTCCTCCCGTTTTCGTTGTGGATCGGCCGTTGGCTCGGCCACCGTTCGTGTGTTCTTGACGAGGCTGACACCCTCCCTGTCATTCCGGGGCCGCGCAGCGGAGCCCGGAATGACGCCGAGGGTACGAGGAAAGGGCCGGGAGACTTCGGAGGTTGTTGCTGGCGGACTTCTCACCCCCCGCGCATCGCCTCCAGCACCTCCTGCGCCACGTCGAGCCGCACCAGCCTGCGCTCGACCAGCACCCGCGCCACCGCCTCGATCTCGTCGCCCAGTGCCCCCGCCATCATGGCGATGTTCTGCGCGTGGAGCGCCATGTGGCCCTTCTGGATGCCCGTGGTGGCGAGCGCCTTGAGGGCGGAGAAGTTCTGCGCCAGCCCCACCGCCGCGATGATCCGGGCTAGGCGCTCGGCGGTCGTCGCGCCGAGGATCTTGAGGCAGGCCTGGGCGGTCGGGTGGAGCTTGGTCGCGCCGCCGACGAGGCCGACGGCGAGCGGCAGCTCGATCGAGGCGCTGAGGTCGCCCGACGCCGTGACCTCGTAGCGGGTCAGGCTGGTGTAGCGGCCCGAGCGCGCGGCGTAGGCATGCGCCCCGGCCTCGATCGCCCGCGTGTCGTTGCCGGTGGCGAGCACCACGGCGTCGATGCCGTTCATGATGCCCTTGTTGTGGGTCGCGGCGCGGTAGGGATCGGCCTCGGCGAGGTGATAGGCGCTGACGATGCCGTCGCGCACCTCCGGCCCGCCGATGGCGTCGGTGCGCCAGACCGCGTGCGCCCGGGCGAGGCGCCGGTCGGCGAGGTTCGAGAGGATGCGCAGGTAGACCCGCCCGCCGCTCCAGCCGGCGATGTGCGGCGCCACCGCCTCCGCCATGGTGTTGACGGCGTTCGCCCCCATGGCGTCGCGGGTGTCGACGATCAGGTGGGTTACCACCATCGGGCCGCTCAAGCTGTCGAGCACCCGCACCTCGACGTCGCGCAGGCCCCCGCCGAGGCGCACCAGCACCGGGTCGCAGGCATCGCACAGGGCCCGCAAAGCCTCGCGCTGCTCCAGGATGCGCAGGCGCGCCGCATGGGGGTCGCTCACCCCGACGACCTGGACCTGCGCGATCATCAGGTTGCCCGAGACCGAGGTGGTGAAGCCGTCCTCGTAGACCTGGCGCGCGGCGTTGCAGACCGCGGCGACGACCGAGGATTCCTCGGTCGCCATCGGGATCAGCACGTCCTCGCCGTCGATCTTCATGTTGGTGGCGATGCCCACCGGGACGTTCATCGTGCCGACGACGTTCTCGATCAGCCGGTCGGCGAGGTCGGGGCTCAGGTTGCCGAACTCGGCGAGGTGCGCGACCTCGGAATCCGACAGCTCCGCGAAGGCCGCGACGATGGCGAGGCGCTCACGCGGGCTCTTGGTGTGGAAGCCGGCGATGCGCGAGGTGCGGTTCGCCCGGGACGTGCTCTGCATGGGTGCCTGCTGCCGTTGATCGCCGGCTCGACGCAAGCCCGGACGGGGCGGCCGTCCATGCGGCCGCCGTGGCGTGTCTCTCCCCGTCCGAGGGCGTTAGAGCCTACTCGTTGTCGACACCGTACCCATCCGTGCCCCGCCGGCAAGGAACGCTTTGCGCCTTTCCCGGAGTGACCGTACCCTCATCAGGATGGATACGGTTTCGAACCACGAGCCCCGCACCCGGGTCGAGCAGGTGGTCGCCGGGGTGGCGGAGCGGATCGACCGCGGGCTGCTGCGCCCCGGCGAGCGGCTGCCCTCGATCCGGGCGGCGGCGTCGCTTTTCGCGGTGTCGAAGAACACGATCGTCAACGCCTATGAGCGCCTCGTCGCCTCGGGCCGGGTCGAGAGCCGGCCGGGCTCGGGCTTCTACGTCTCGGCCCCGGCGAAGGTCTCGCGCCCGGTGCCGCATCCGGGCCCCGTCCCGGTCGCGGCGGTGGACAGCGTCTGGCTGCTGCGCGAGCAGCTCGACCGGCATTACGACGTCCGCGTCGGCGACGGGCGCCCGCCGCCGGCCTGGATGGAGAGCCTGGAGGTCGGCCGCGCCTTGCGGCCTTCGGCGGCGGCATCGAGCGAGAGCTATGGCAGCCCGGACGGCTATCTCCCGTTGCGCCGGAGCCTGGCGCTCCGGCTCGCCGAGCGGGCGATCCACGCCGAGCCCGACGGGGTGCTGCTCACCGCGGGCGCCAACCACGCCCTCGACCTCATCATCCGCCAGTTCGTCGCCCCGGGCGAGCCGGTGCTGGTGGATTCGCCGGGCTACTACCCGCTCTTCGGCAAGCTGCGCCTCGCCAAGGCCCGGATCCTCGGCGTGCGGCGCAACCCGGACGGGCCGGACGTCGCCCATCTCGACGAGGTGGCGCGCGCGAGCGGCGCGCGGCTGTTCTTCACCCAGTCGCTTGCCCACAACCCGACCGGCTGCTCGCTCACCCTGCCGGTCGCCCACCGGCTCCTGCAGCGCGCCGCCGCGCTCGACCTGCGCATCGTCGAGAGCGATCCCTTCGCCGACGTGCTGCCCGCCGCGCAGGCCCGCCTCGCCGCCCTCGACCAGCTGGAGCGCGTGATCTCCGTCGGCACCTTCGCCAAGACCCTCTCGGCCAGCCTGCGCTGCGGCTTCATCGCGGCGCGGCCCGATGTCGTCGAGGCGTTGCGCGACCTCAAGATGGTGACGAGCGTCAACAGCTCCGGCTTCGTCGAGCGCATCGTCCACGACCTGATCGAGAGCGGACGCTACCGCCGCCACCTGCGCCGCCTGGGGAGCCGGATCGAGGCGGCGACGCTGCAGGGGAGGGCGGTCCTGGCCGATCTCGGCCTGCCGGTCTTCGGCGAGCCGCGGGGCGGGTACTATCTCTGGTGCGGGCTGCCGGACGCGACCGATCTCGACGCCCTGTCGCGCCGGGCCGCCGCGCGCGGCATCCTGATCGCGCCGGGCGGCCTGTTCCGGCCCGAGGGACCGGCCGGCCCGCCGATGATGCGGGTCAACGTGGCGCATGCGGGCGATCCCCGTTTCGCGCGATTCATGCGGGACGCGACGGGGGCAGTGCCGTGATCCGGCGGGCCCCTACCCTGCGACGGCGAGGACGAGATCGGTCCGGGAAAAGTCGCGTCCCTTGAACAGGATCGGCAGTCGGCTCCGGTCCGCGCAGGCATAGGACAGGCAATCGGCGAAGTTCAGCCGGGCCGGATGACCCTGTCCCTTGCCGTAAATCGCGAAGGCTTCGACGGCTCGGCGCGCGACCTCGTCGTCGACGGGCACGATGGTGATTTGGGCGGCACGGATGAAATCGTCGTACAGCTCCTGGGCATCGAGGATGCTCAGCCCGAGGATGCGGGCGAGGTTGATCGTCGCCTCGAGCCGAACGTGGGCGCCGGTCTCCCGTCGCCCGGCCGCCTCGATGAGATCCAGGAACGCGGCTGCCTCTGCCTCCCCCGCGAGAATCGCGACCACGGCCGAGGTCTCGATGAACATCAGCGCTCCCAGAGCTGGTCACGCTCATCGTCGGTGAGGGCCGGCAGCCGGGGGCGGTCCGCCTTGGCCAGCGCGCGCGCGCGGAGGGCGGCCACCCGTTCGCGCAGCGGGATCTCCTCCTCGGCGCGGCGGATCTCGTTGTGCAGGGCGAGCTTGATCGCGGCGGTGAGGGTCGGGGCGCCGCGCGTCCTCATCACGGCCTCGGCGAGGGCCCGAATCTCGCGATCGCGGATGCTGAGCATGACGCCTCCTGTCGACCGCGATTGTCTATACGCATGGCCCTGCGACGTCCATACAGGGCGCGGCTTCCGCGGGGAGCAGGGTGCCCGCGCGTTGCCGGGCACCGGGCGCGGCCTTTAGGGCAGCACCGCCAAGTAATGCGCCAGCGCCTTGATGTCGTCATCCGACAGCGAGCCCGCCACCTCGGTCATCGCCGCCCCGCCGGAACTGGGGCGGGTGTTGGCCCGGTAATCGGTGAGCGCCTTGGCGAGGTAGGCCTCGGGCAGGCGGGCGACGCGGGGTGCGGCCTGGATGCCGAGATAGGCGTCGCCGTGGCAGGCGGCGCAGCGGTGTCGGGCGGCGGCGGCCTCGCCGGCCCTGGTGAGGTCGGCCTGCGTGTCCGCGGGCGGCTTAACGTCCGGCACTGGCAGGGAGGCGAAGTACTTGCCGAGCGCCCGGATGTCGTTGTCCGACAGGCCCTCCGCCACGCCCTGCATGATCTCGTTCTTGCGCCGGCCGGAGCGGAAGAACACCAGCTGGAGCTGGATGTAGTTGCTGGAATGCCCGGCGATCGGCGGCGCGCCCTCGGCGAGCGCCTCGCCGTGGCAGGACAGGCAGGCCTGCGCCACCTCGGGGGCCTCGGCGGCCTGGACCGCGGCCGGAGCCGTGAGGGCGAGGGCGACGAGCGCGGCGCGGGCCGGCCCGGAGACTCTCCGGGCCGGCTGGCGGGCGCGGGGCTCAGCCCCGCTCACTTGGTGTAGGCGATGCGATAGATCGCACCGGCCCAGTCGTCGGCGACGAGGAGCGCGCCGTCCGGCGCCACCAGGATGTCGGCCGGGCGGCCGGTATAGTCGCGGTCGCCCTTGAGCCAGCCCGAGGCGAAGGTCTCCATCTTGGCGTTCTTGCCGTCCGGATCGACGATCACCCGCTCGATGCGCCCGCCCTGGTACTTGTGGCGGTTCCAGGAGCCGTGCTCGGCGATGAAGATGTTGTTCTTGTACTCGGCCGGGAAGGACGAGCCGGTGTAGAACTTCATGCCGAGCGGCGCGACATGCGCCCCGAGCTTCGCCACCGGCGGCGTGAACTCGGCGCAGGTGCGGCCTTGGGCGAATTTCGGATCCGGCATGTCGCCCTGGTGGCAATACGGATAGCCGAAATGCTCGACGACCTTCGAGATCATGTTGAGCTTGTCGCTCGGGATGTCGTCGCTCATCCAGTCGCGGGCGTTCTCGGTGAACCAGTAGCGGCCGGTGCGCGGGTCGATGTCGCCGCCGACGCTGTTGCGCACGCCGAGCGCCACGATCTCCGCCGCCCCGGTCTTCAGGTCGACGCGGCGCACCTGGGACACGCTGCTCGGCGGGTTGCCGATGTTGAAGGGCGGGCCGAACGGCACGTAGACCCAGCCGTCCTTGTCGAAGGTCAGGTACTTCCAGCCGTGCGGTACGTAGGACGGCATGTCGTCGTAGACGACGACCGGCTCCGGCGGCTTGTCGAGGTTGGCCTCGATGTTGTCGTAGCGGAAGATCTTGTCGATCGCCACGACGTAGAGCGCGCCGTCGCGATAGGCGAGGCCGGTGGGCATGTTGAGGCCCTTGAGGATCGTCTTGACGACCTTCTTGCCGCCCTGGTCGACGATGGCGTAGACGTTGGTCGCGCCGAACGAGCCGACGAACAGCGTGCCCTTGTCGCCGATCGCCATCTGGCGCGCCTCGGGCACGCCGCTGGCATAGACGCTGATCGTGAAGCCCGCCGGCAGCTTCACCGCCTTGAGGTTGTCGGCCAGCTCCTCGTCCGAGGCCGGCAGGGCGGGGTTGGCCGGCGGCGCCAGGCCCTTCTGGGCCGAGGTCTCGTCGCCGAGGAACCAGTCCGGCGGCGGGCTCTTCCAGAACGCCTTGCCGCTCGAATCGTACTGCTTGAGGCCCTGCGCGCCGGCAGCCCCGCCGGTCAGGCCCGCCGCCACCAGGGCGGCGGCCGCCCACGCCGCGCGGCGCAATCCGGTCCCGGCACGGGCTTGTCTCCTCGCCGTCATGTCCGTTCCTCCCGATGTCGTATTCGTTCGCCCTTCATGGGCGTTGGTCTCGCGGCGCGCTCCGCGGCGCGGCCTCGACGCGACCACTGTCGAGTTGGACACGGCCTTTCGTCAAGGGGAGGGGGCGATCGGGGGACGGCGCCGGGGAGGCGATCATCGGGGATCCCGGGCGATGGCCCGCCCCGTGGATCTGGACGGGCTCCATCGGCGTCCCTAGGGTGCCGCCGACGCTGCATAAGGGATGGGGGCCAGGGTCATGGCTGTGGGTTCGATGACGTCGCGCTGGGCTTCGGGCGCGATGCTGGCGCTCGCGGCGACGCAGGCCCTCGCCGCGGGCGAGCCGTCCCGCCTCGATCAGGTCGTCGAGCGCAAGGTCCTGAACGTCTGCACGACCGGCGATTACCGTCCGTTCTCGTACCGCCCCGACGGCGCCAACGACTTCGTCGGAATCGACATCGATCTCGGCCGTTCGCTGGCCAAGTCGCTCGATGCCGAGGCGGTCTTCATCCAGACCAAATGGTCGGACCTGCTCGCCGACTTCAAGGCCAAGTGCGACATCGCGATGAGCGGCATCTCGGTGACGCTGCCGCGCCAGCGCGAGGTGTTCTTCAGCGAGATGTACCTGGTCAACGGCAAGGCGCCGATCGTACGCTGCGACGACGTCGCGAAGTACCAGACGACGAAGGCGATCAACCAGCCCGCGACCCGCGTCGTCGTCAATCCCGGCGGCACGAACGAGCGGTTCGCCCGCGCCAATCTCGGCGACGCGCAGATCCGGCTCTTCCCGGACAACCGCGTCATCTGGCGCGAGATCGCGGAGGGCCGCGCCGACGTGATGGTCGCCGAATCCGTCGAGGTGAAGCTCCAGGAGAAGCTGCATCCGGGCCTGTGCGCGGTGAACCCCGATCAGCCGCTCCAGTACGGCGAGATGGGCTTCCTGCTGCCGCGCGGCGACGCGGTGTTCAAGGCCTATGTCGACCAGTGGCTGCACCTGACCAAGGCCTCGGGCGAGTTTGCCCGGATCCTCGACGCCAACATGAAGTGAGGGTGGGGGCTGCGCCGTGCGGCCTCGCCTCGCGCGCCCGTTCGTGCTCCAACGCAACCAGGCAGGAGCGGGCGGCCCCGTCCGGGGCCCCTTGCACGACGGCAAGGCACCGCCGATCTGCCGCCTCGGAACGATCCCGGAGAGCACCCCATGAGCGAGTCAGCCGATTACGTGCCGCCCAAGGTCTGGACCTGGGACAAGGCGAGCGGCGGCCGTTTTGCCAGCATCAACCGGCCGGTGGCTGGGGCGACGCACGAGAAGCCGCTGCCCGTCGGCCGCCATCCGCTCCAGCTCTACTCCCTCGGCACGCCGAACGGCCAGAAGGTCACGATCCTGCTGGAGGAGCTTCTGGCCCTCGGCCATGCCGGCGCCGACTACGATGCCTGGCTCATCCGCATCGGCGACGGCGACCAGTTCGGCTCCGGCTTCGTCGCGGCGAACCCGAACTCGAAGATCCCGGCGCTGGTCGACCGCAGCGGCGCGACGCCGGTGCGGGTGTTCGAGTCGGGCGCGATCCTGACCTACCTCGCCGAGAAGTTCGGCGCCTTCCTGCCGACCGAGCCGGCCGCCCGGGCCGAGACGCTGTCCTGGCTGTTCTGGCAGATGGGCTCGGCGCCGTTCCTCGGCGGCGGCTTTGGCCATTTCTACGCCTACGCGCCGGTGAAGCTCGAATACCCGATCAACCGCTACGCCATGGAGGCCAAGCGCCAGCTCGACGTGCTCGACCGCCGGCTCGCCGAGACCGAGTTCGTCGCCGGCGACGCCTACACGATCGCCGACATGGCGATCTGGCCGTGGTACGGCGGCGTGGTGAAGGGCTGGCTCTACGAGGCGGCCGAGTTCCTGGCGGTCGAGGAGTACCGCAACGTCCGGCGCTGGGCCGACCAGATCCTCGCCCGGCCGGCGGTGCAGCGCGGCCGCAAGGTCAACCGCCTCACCGGCGACCCGGCCGACCAGCTCCACGAGCGCCATGAGGCCAGCGACTTCGATACGAAGACGCAGGACAAGCTGGCCGGGACGGCGGGTTAGGGCGCCGCTCGCCGCCAGTCCCGTCCCGGTGACGAAAGCGGCGCGGGCCTCCCGTCTCCCCGCGGGCGCAGGGCCGTCCGGGCTCTGCGAGCGAGGAACGACGTCGCGCAAGCCCGACCGGGAGAGGCCCGAGCCCGAAGGGGCTCGGGGAGCCCGCAGGGCAGGGGCGAGGGGTGTTTCCGGAGGAGCCCCATCCGGCACCTCACCCTCGCTCCGGCTTCGCCTCCGCTCGCTGCGCTCCCTGAACGGGAGTCCAGCCCTCTCCCCGTCCGCGCAGGGCTGTCCGGGGGCAATCGATGCCGTGGGTTCCGCCTCTCCGGGTCGCCGGCCGGCCCCCGCCTCACGCCTCCGGCAGCGCCAGGGCCTGGAACGCGTCATACGCCGCGATCGCCGTCCGCGCCTGGGCCCGGATGCCGGCAGCGAGCGCGTCGCCCGTGATGGTCTCGTCCGGATACTCGGTGATCAGCGTCAGCGGCACGCGGTGGCGGGCATCCTCGGCGATCAGGCACGGGATCCCGTGGACCATCCGCAGCGGCGGCGGGGGCGCGTGCCGGGCGCTGAGGGCGAGCTGCGCTCGCGTCAGCGCCATCAGCGCCGCATCCTCGGCGAGTTGCGCCGTCACGGCCGTCGCCAGCGCCTCCGCGGCCTCGGCCCAGCCGCGCCAGTGGCGCAGGATCAGGAAGAAGCCGCGGGGCAGCGACCAGGTCTCGAAGCCGGCGGGCAGGTAGCCCGAGAGCGGGCGGGTCCATTCATGCGCCGGGTAGCCGTGCAGGTTCACGTGCAGAAGCGCGCCGCTGCACCGTTCCGCCGCGTGCCGCAGGGCGGTCTCGTGGAAGGGCGGGGCGATCCGGTATTCGAGGTCGTCGCCGAGCGCGGTGTAGCGCGCCGCATGGTGCATGTGGCGCGGGTTCGCCGCCGCGAGGCGGCGCTGGAGCGCCGCGCCGTCCGGGTTCTCCAGGGGGGAGATCGTGAAATGCGCGCCGTCGCGGGCGGCCAGCTCCCGCGCGGCGGCGAGCGCCCCGGCGGGCCCCGTCACCTCGTTCGGATGCTGGCCGGAGCCGATCATCACCGCGCGGTCGGGCCCCGCGATGTACCGGCCCGCGACCGGGCGGCCCGAGCGCGCCGTCGCCGAGAGTTCGGTACCGCCGAGGGCGGCGAGGCGGGCGGGTAGCCCGTCTGCGGCCAGGATCCCGTCGGCCGCCGCCGGCAGCGGAGCGTCGGGCCCCGACAGCGGGCGGGTCTCGACCGTGACGGTGATCGCACCGTCGCGGATCGCGATCTCGGGCACGATCTGGCCCGGGCGCAGGTGCCGGTCGCCCGGCGGGCGGCCGGTGCGGTGCTGGAAGTGCTCGAGGAGCGAGAAATAGAGATCCTCGTGCAGGGCCTCGGCCAGGCTGACCGCCTCCTCGCCGACGGGCAGCCCCCGGTCGCGAGCCGGGATCCCGATCCGGACCGACAGCTCCTCGAAGAACGGCTCGGCCTCGCCCCAGGGGTGGCCGGCCACCGCCGCCATTCCCCGGGCGAAGGCGGCCTCGTAATCGGTCTCCAGGCGCTCGTCCGTCGCCCCGTCGTCGAGCCAGCCGGTCGGCGAGAGGATCACCCGGCCGAAGGCGTCGGCGTGGCGCCGGTTCGGCGCCCGCACGCGCAGAGTCCGGGTGTTGCCCGCCGCATCGGTCAGCCGGACCTCGTAGGCCGGCACATCGGTCTCGTGCGGTCCTTGGGCGGTGAAGCGGAGCGGGACCGCGCCGACGAGGGCCGCCAGCGGATAGGCCTCGGTCAGGAAGCGCTGCGGGGTTGCGGCCGGGTGGACCGGATAGGCGACCACGATCTCCGTCACTCCCGACAGGTCGATCTCCTCCAGGAAGGCGTGGAGCAGCGGCTTGTAGGCGCTGCGCAGCCGCGCCGCGACACCCCGGGCGGCGAGCGCGCGCTCGGCCGCACGCCGGCTCTCGGCATCCTCGAACAGCCATGCCTCGACCGTCGCGCCCGGTGGCCAGGACCGGGCGAGGAGCGCGTCGAGGCTGCGCGGCAGGGTCGTGTCGAGAAGGAGGGTCATGGCGGGGGGAGAGGCGTTGGGGGGCGAGGTCTCCCACGCTTAAGCGACCGAACCTCTCCTGTCGCGCCCCGTCGGCGGCCGTCCTCCGCCCCGTGCCGGCGAACGGCCGCCCGCGGCCAGGCCCGGACGCGACGGTCCGCGCGGATGCGGCGGCCGGAGCGCCCGTGACCCGCTCGTGCTCGATGACGGCACGGCAGGCCCCGACCTTCCGGCGCCGCCCTCCTCTCCCTCTGTCCGGAGGCCCCGCGACGTCGTAGCGGCGAACGGGGATGTCGATCGGCACGCGACTGTCGCGGTGACGGGTGCGGGCCGTGTCCGCTATGCCTGGGGGGACGGCGCTGCCGGGTGGGACCGAGGATCACGCGATGCGCCGCCGGCCGCCGAGCTTGCAGGATCCGGCCGGGCGCCTCGGCCTGTTCACGCTGCTCTACCTCTACCAGGGCGTCGTCGCCGGCTTCGCGCTGACGGCGCTCGCCAATCACTTCGCGGCGGCCGGGGCCTCGACGGCGGAGGTCGGCCGCCACCTCGCCGTCGTCGGCCTGCCCTGGGTGCTCCAGCCGCTGCTCTGGGGGCCGGTGATCGACCGCGCCGCGCCCCGGCGGATGGGCGCGCGCCGGTTCTGGCTCGTCCTGGCGCTGGCCTGCGCGCAGGCGAGCCTCGCCGGGCTGCTCCTGCTCGGGCCCGCCGCGAGCCTGACGGCGGTCAGCATGGTGCTCCTCCTGCACAGCCTGTCCGCCTCGCTGGCCGATACCGCCACCGATCGGATGATCGCCGGCAGCGTACCGGCCGAGGCGCTGGGGCGCATCAGCGCGGCGACGCGAGCGGGCTTCGTCATCGGCAGCGCGGCGGGCGCCGCGCTGTTCGCCTGGATCCTCGGGACCTGGGGCTTTCCGGCGGCGGCCGCGGCGCTCCTCGGCGTGACGACGCCGCCCGCCCTCGTGGCCCTCCTGGTGCGCGAGGCACCGGGCGATCGGTTCCTGTCGCTGCGCCGGGACGGGCCGGCGCCGCTCCCGGAGCGGGGCGGGGCGGCGGAGACGGCGGCCTTCGCGCGCCGGCTCCTCGCCGCGTTCCGGAGCCGCGAGGCGGCGACCCTGCTGGCACTCTGCTTCGCCGTCGATGGCGGGCTCGCCCTGTTCCAGGTGCCCTTCGCGGTCGCCCTGGTGCAGGTCCATGGCTGGGAGGCGGGCGCCCTCTCGCGCCTCCAGGCGATGCTGGCGCTCCTCGGGGGGACGCTCGGGGCGGCGGGCATCGGCGCCTATGTCGACCGGGCCGGGCCGGGGCGGGCCCTGCGCGCCCTCCTGCTCGCCTGCGCGGCGGCGTTCGGCGTCGCGGGGCTGCTGATCGCGGCGGGGCTCGGGGCGACGACGGGGCCGTTCATCCTCGGCCTATCGAGCGTGGTGCCGGCGCTTCTCTACGTCGCCCTGCTGCCGGCCGTGCTGCTGGCGAGTCGCGCGGGCCGCGCCTCGGCGACGCAGTTCCAGGTCTACATGGCGGCGATGAATCTCGGCGACGTCGCCGGCTCGGGCCTCGCCGGGCCCCTCGCCTCGGTCGTCGGGCCGGCCGTCGTGGCGCTCGGCGTCGCGGGGCTCTTCCTGGCCTGTGCGCGGGCGGCCGGCTCGGGACCGCCGCGGCCATCCTCCACGATATCGGCGAGCGACCGTGCCGGACGAGCCGGCGGCACGCCGTGAGCCGGCCGCATCTCGTCGAACGTCTCCGTCGGCGGGGTGATCATCCGGCGTCGAGGCCGTCGTGAAATCCTGACGGAGGACGCCTTGCGCGGAGGAGGGCAGCACGGCCCGGTCCTCGATCCGGACCGCGCTCGCAGACGATCAGGCTGCGGACGAGCGGCGCGGCGGCCGGGATCCCCATCGCCGGTCGGACCCGGCACCTCGCCGGCATCGTGCGAGGGCGACAGGCCCGTCACCAGGAGCGCGACGGACGAGTTCCCGGCCACGACCTCGCCGCCGCCGGCGCGATGCGCCTCGTCGGTGCAGCGGCGCGGCCCGTCATCGACGACGCGGCCGTCGCCGCGTGGACGGCCGGTTCGGGCGCGTGGCGCGATCCTCGCGCCACCGTCGTGTCCCAGGCAGGCTCAGGTCACCGGACCAGGGAAGCGCCCGGTCATACCCTCGCGCCGTCGAACGGATCCGTTCGAAGGCGCGGCGGTCTCACGGGACATTCCTCAGGATGCGGGCGCGCTCGCGGATCGCCCGCTCCACCGCCGCCTCGTCGTTCGGCAGGACCGTGAAGCGCTCGCGCCGCCCCAGCAGGTCCGACAGGTGCGGCGGCAACGCCGGGCGAACCCCCGTCGCCGCCTCCACCGCGTCGGGGAACTTCGCCGCATGCGCGGTCGCCAGCGCCACCACCGGCGTCGCCGGGTCGTCGGCCAGCAGCCGGCGCGCGGCCCGCACCCC
>NZ_VDDA01000015.1:0-160432 GCF_006151805.1 Methylobacterium terricola
CCAGGCCGGCTCGTCGGGTCCCGGCAAGGATCTGGCGGCACGTACCGCCGAGATCGTGTTCACGGCGAACCAGACCCTCGACGAGGCGGTCGAGTTCTCCCGCGACCTCAAGGGCCGCATGGCCCGGTTCGGCCGCTCCCCCGACGACCTCAAGGTCATGCCGGGTCTGTTCCCGGTCGTCGGCCGTACCGAATCGGAGGCGCGCGACAAGTTCGAGGAGCTGCAGGCGCTGATCGACCCGGTGGTGGGGCTGGCGCTGCTCAGCCGCATGGTCGGCCACGACCTCTCGGGCTTCGATCCCAACGGCCCGGTGCCGGAGCTGCCGACGACCGAAGGTCTGAAGTCTCGCCAGCAGCTGATGTTCGACCTCGCCCGACGCGAGGGGCTGAGCCTGCGCCAGCTCTACCTGCGGATCGCCGGGGCACGGGGCCACTCGCAGATCGTCGGCACGCCGGCCCAGATCGTCGACGAGATGGAGGCGCGGTTCCGGGCCGGGGGCGCGGACGGCTTCAACATCATGCCGCCGACCCTGCCGGGCGGGCTCGACGACTTCATCGCACTGGTCCTGCCCGAGCTGCGCCGCCGCGGGCTGTTCCGTAACCAGTACGAGGGCCGGACCCTGCGGGCGAATCTCGGCTCGCGCCCGCCCTCCGGCTACGGGCCGGGGCGCACGACCCTCGGCTGATACTCCCAGGGACCTCGGTAGGGTGCCGCTGCGTTCTCCGTCCGGGCGATGGCCCGGACGGAGAGTGTAGTTCGATGACGCAGCAAGCCGGCACCCGCCTCGGGCTCGCCCTGTTCCTGATGGCCGGCATCGCGCCGGCCGCCCTGGCGCAGGGAGCCCCCGCCCAACCCGCCCCCGCCCCGACCTCTGCCCGCCTCGACAAGGTCGCGAGCTTCGCCCACCAGGTCACCGGCGTCACCGTGGCGCGCGACGGGCGGATCTTCGTCAACTTCCCGCGCTGGAGCGAGGACGCACCGGTCTCGGTGGCCGAGCTGAAGGACGGCAAGCCGGTGCCCTACCCGGATGCCGGCTGGAATTCCTGGCGCAACGCCAGGAAGGACGAGATCGACCCGAAGACCCATTTCGTCTGCGTGCAGAGCGTGGTGGCCGACGCCCAGGACCGGCTCTGGGTGGTGGATGCCGCCGCCCCCGCGATGGCGGCGGTGGTCAAGGACGGGCCGAAGCTCGTCGGCATCGACCTCAAGACCAACCAGGTGGTCAAGACGATCCCGTTCGACACGTCGACCGTGATGCAGGCCTCCTACATCAACGACGTGCGGATCTCGCCCGACGGCAAGACCGCCTACCTCACCGATTCCGGCGCCGAGGGCGCCCTGATCGTCGTCGATCTCGACAGTGGGACGGCCAAGCGCGTGCTGTCCGGCCATCCCTCGACCATGCCGGACAAGAGCGTGACGGTGACCGCCGACGGCCAGCCCCTGCGCCGCCCGGACGGGCGCGGCGTCGAGTTCTCCGCTGACGGCATCGCGCTCTCGCCCGACGGGCGTACGCTGTACTGGCAGGCGATCAAGGGCAAGACGCTCTACAGCCTGCCGACCGACGCGCTGACCGGCTGGGCCACCGCCGCGGTCGTGCCCGAGATGCTGACCGACCGGACGCTCGGGGGCAAGATCGTCACCGTCGGCGAGAACGGTCCGGCCGACGGCCTGCTGATCGCCCGCAAGGACGGCCGGATGTACGTGACCTCGCCGCAGGACAATTCCGTCAAGGTGCGCGACCTCACCAATAACGGCGCCGGCCTGACCACCCTGGTCCAGGACCCGCAGCTGCGCTGGCCCGACACCTTCGGCGAGGGGCCGGACGGGACGATCTACGTCACCACCTCGCACATCCAGGATTCGGCGGATTACAAGCCCGGCGCGCCGATCAGCCTGCCGACCGAGCTGTGGGCGATCCGGACCGGGCCGGCGGCGACGGGATCGACGGGAACCGGCACGGTGAAGTGAGCCGAGACACCCAAAGAGCCCTCTCCCCTTTGCGGGGGAGGGTTCAAGAGCGGCAGCGCTCACACCGCCCCCTCCTCCCCCGGCGGGGTGATCCGCGGCCGCTCGCGGTACAGGAGGTACAGCCCCGAGGCCGCCACCACCGCGCCGCCGATCACCGTCCAGTGGTCGGGCAGATGGCCGAAGATCAGGAAGCCGAGGAGCACCGCCCAGAGCAGGTGGGCATAGGCGAAGGGCGCCAGCGTCGAGGCCGGCGCCCGGCGATGGGCGAGGATCAGGAGCCAGTGCCCGAGCGCCCCGAAGAACCCGACCGAGGCGATGCCGATCCAGGTCGAGGTCTCGGTCGGCGTCTCCCACAGGAACGGCAGGGCCGGCGCCGTGAGCACCGCGCCGACGAGGCCGGTGTAGAACATCGTCGTCTCGGGCGGGTCGTAGGCGGCGAGCATCCGCGTCACGACGATGTAGACCCCGGTGACGAGGGCCGTCACCACGGCGAGCAGTGCCGCCGGATGCATCCCGGAGAGGCCCGGGCGGCTCACCACCAGCACACCCGAGAACCCGACCAGCACCGCGACCGCCCGCCGCCAGCCGACGCGCTCGCCGAGCATGGGACCGGCGATCAGCGCCACCACCAGGGGCGAGGCGAAGGTGATCGAGGTCACCTGCGCCAGCGGCAGGTAGCGGAGCGCCACGAACGAGCACATCGTCGCCGTCACGAGGCAGAGCGAGCGCAGCACCTGCAGGCCGGGCTTGCGGGTGCGAAGCAGGCCGATCACGTCGCGGCGCGAGGCCAGCACCGCCGCCACGATGACGAAGCTGACGAGGTAGCGGAGCGCCACGACCAGCATCGGGCTCATGGTGCCGGTGAGGAACTTTGCCGAGGCGTCGATCGAGGCGAAGCCCGCCACCGCGCAGATCATCAGGGCGATGCCGATCAGGGTCTCGCCCTGGCCCGTCCCGCGCATGCCGGCCTCCCTCGCTCCCACCCCGCCACCTTGACTTAGAACGGAACCCAGTTCAAATCCAGAACTGCGTTCCAGATTTGGGGCGTCGAAGATCGAGCACGAGAGATGGCCGGCTCCCTGCTGCGGCGCGCCCTGGATCTGGTGGAACTCCTCGCGAACCATCCGCGCGGGCTCCCGCTCCAGACCATCGCCGAGACGCTGGATATCCCCAAAAGCGGCGCGCATCGGCTGCTGGCCGAACTCGCCGAGCATGCCTACGTCGTGCAGAACGACGAGACCGGCCGCTACCTGCTCACCACCAAGTTCGCGACGCTCGGCCTCAAGCATCTCGCGCGCACCGGCGTCGTCGACGTCGCGCAGGCGGTGCTCAACCGACTGGCGGATCTCAGCGGCGAGCTGGCGCGCCTCGCGGTGGTCGATTACCCGCGCCTCGTCTGGGTGGCGAAGGCGCAGGGCGCGCGCACCGGCCTGCGCTACGACGGCGACATGGGCACGGAAGCCCGGCTCTCCACCACGTCCACCGGCATCGTCTGGCTCGCCAGCCTGTCGGACGAGGAGGGCCTGAGCCTGGTGATGCGCCAGGGGCTCGGCTCGCCGGAGGAATGCGGCCCCAACGCGCCCCGCACCGTCGCGGCGCTGATGGCCCTGGTGAACGAGGCGCGCGCCCGGGGCTATGCCTGGGTGCAGGACACCAACACGCCGGGCGCCGCCGCGATGGCGGCCAATATCGTGCACCCGCAGACCGGCCGGGCGGTCGGCAACCTCAGCATCGCCGGCCCGAGCCTGCGGCTCAACCCGGCGCAGCGCGACGCCATCGCCCCCCCCTTGCTGGCGGCCGCCGCCGACCTGTCCACGGTCGGCGCCTTCTCGGACTATCTCGGCGCGCTCGGCGGCAAGGCCGCGGTCGTGTCCTGACAAGGGCCGGCGCGTCGCCGGGACGGTCGGTCCCGCGGGCGCGTCCGACCATCCAATCACCGAGGCCCAGGCCTCGCACGACCCACAATGCGCTCCCAAGGAGCGTCGAGGAGGAGACGATGAGTCAGGCCGACAGCGAGTTCCTGCAACGGGACCGCTCGATCCACCCGCCGGCCTTCACGCCGGACTACAAGACCAGCGTGCTGCGCTCGCCGCGCCGGGCGATGCTGTCGCTGCAATCCTCCCTGTCGGAGGTGACCGGCCCGACCTTCGGGCACTCGGAGCTCGGCCCGCTCGACAACGACCTGATCCTCAACTACGCCCGCGAGGGCGAGCCGATCGGCGAGCGGATCTTCGTCCACGGCCATGTCCGCGACGAGAACGGCCGGGGCATCCCGCATACGCTGGTCGAGTTCTGGCAGGCCAATGCGGGCGGGCGCTACCGCCACCGCAACGACCGCTACCTCGCGCCGATCGACCCGAATTTCGGCGGCTGCGGCCGGACGATCACCGACGAGAACGGGTTCTACTATTTCCGCACGATCAAGCCCGGGCCGTATCCCTGGCGCAACTTCCTCAATTCCTGGCGCCCGGCGCATATCCACTTCTCGGTGTTCGGCACCGGCTTCGCCCAGCGCCTGATCACCCAGATGTATTTCGAGGGCGACCCGCTGATCTGGCGCGACCCGATGGTGCTCGGGATCCCCGACCGCTCGGCGGCCGAGCGTCTGATCGCTCCCCTCGACCTCGGCGCCGCGGTGCCGCTCGACATGCTGGCCTACAAGTTCGACATCGTGCTGCGCGGCCGGCAGCAGACGCTGTTCGAGAACAAGCTGCAAGGGAACTGAGACGATGGTCCAGCCGCTTCCCACCCGCCTGCAGGAGACCCCGTCCCAGACCGCGGGTCCCTACGTCCATATCGGGCTGATCCCGCACCAGGCCGGCTTCGACATCTTCGAGACCAACTTCTCGAACGTGCTCACCGGGCCCGAGACCAAGGGCGAGCGGATCCGGATCGAGGGCCGGGTCTTCGACGGCGCCGGGTCGCTGGTGCGGGACGCCTTCATCGAGATCTGGCAGGCCAACGCCGCCGGCCGCTACAACCACCCGGCCGACCGCCAGGAGGGCAAGCCGCTCGACGCGACGTTCCGCGGCTGGGGCCGCACCGGCTCGGACTTCGAGACGGGTGTATGGTTCTTCGAGACGGTGAAGCCCGGCCCGGTCGACGGTCGCAAGGGCCATCGCCCGATGGCGCCGCACATCAACCTCTGGATCGCCGCCCGCGGCATCAATATCGGGCTCCAGACCCGGCTCTACTTCGCCGACGAGGCTGCGGCGAACGCCGACGACCCGGTGCTGAACCTCGTCGAGCGCGGGCCGTTGCGCGACAGCCTGCTGGCGACGCGCGAGGAGCGCGACGGTCAAGCGGTCTACGTGTTCGACATCCACCTGCAGGGGCCGAACGAGACCGTGTTCTTCGACGTGTAACAACACCTCTCAGACGATTTCCGTTTGAATTGTCCGCATCAAGATCAAGCGCACCTCCCCTCTCCAGGCGATGCCGGGCTTGCCCGGTATCGCTGCAAGGTGTGGGAGAGGGGCCAGGGGTGAGGGTGCTACGGTTCTGAGTCTCACTCCGACCGTCCCGCCGCCAGCACGACGTTCCGAGCTTCGATCGGAAGCGTGTCACCCTCACCCCTACCCCTCTCCCACACGTTGCAGCGATACCGGGCAAGCCCGGCATCGCCTGGAGAGGGGATCCCGCGCTTTATCGATATCGGGACAGAGCAAGTGGAGATCACGTTCCAACAGACAAACTCAGGAGACCCCCATGAACCCCGTCGTCATCGCGGTCGCGATCACCGGCTCCGTGCCGCGCAAGAAGGACAACCCGGCGGTCCCGACCACCGTCGCCGAGCAGATCGAGTCGACGCACCAGGCCTTCGAGGCCGGCGCCACCCTCGTCCACATCCACGTCCGCAACGATGACGAGTCGCCCTCCTCCGACCCCGAGAAGTTCGCGGCGGTGCAGGAGGGCGTGCGCCAGCACTGCCCCGGCATGATCGTGCAGTTCTCGACCGGCGGCCGCGGCCGCGACCCGAGCGCCCGCGGCCTGTCGCTGGTGCACCGGCCCGACATGGCCTCGCTCTCGACCGGCTCGGTCAACTTCCCGAGCATCGTCTACGAGAACCACGCCACCCTGGTGACCGACCTCGCCGGCACGATGCACAGGAACGGCATCCGGCCGGAGATCGAGATCTTCGACCTCTCGCACATCCACGGCGCCAAGCGGCTGATCGAGGAGGGCCTGATGGACGCCCATCCCCACGTGCAGTTCGTGATGGGCGTGAAGAACGCGATGCCGGCCGACGAGCACCTGCTCGACATCCTGCTCGCCGAGACCCGCCGGGTGATCCCGGGCGCGACCTGGACCGCCGCCGGCATCGGCCGCGAGCAGGCCCGCGTCATGGGCTGGGCGCTCGCCCGCGGAGCCGACGCGGTCCGCACCGGCCTCGAGGACAACATCCGGGTGACCAAGGACCGGCTGGCCGCGAGCAATGCCGAGCTGGTGTCGCTCGCCGCCGAGATGGTGACGCGGAACAACCGCAAGGTCGCGACCGCCGCGGAGGCGCGCGCCCTTCTCCACCTGACGCCCGTGGCCTGATCCGATGACGCTCTCGGCCCTCGACTCCGCCCTGCTCGGGCCCCTCTTCGCCACGGACGCGATGCGCGCCGTCTTCGCCGACGAGGCCCGGGTGGCGGCGATGCTGCGGGCCGAGGCGGCCCTGGCGCGGGCGCAAAGCGCGGCCGGCCTGGTGCCGGCTGCGCTCAGCCCCGCCATCGACGCCATCGCCGCCAAGGACCTCGATCCGGCGGCGCTCGGCCGGCGCACCGCGGTCTCGGGCGTGCCCGTGATCCCGTTCGTGAAGGCGGTGCAGGGCGCGCTGCCGCCCGACCTCGAACCCGCGTTCCACAAGGCCACCACCACCCAGGACATCGCCGACACCGCCCTGGTGCTCCAGGTCCGCGACGCCCTCGACCTCGTCGCGGCGGATCTCCGGGCGATCCTCGACGGGCTGTCGAGCCTCGCCCGCCAGCACCGCGAGACCCCGTGCGTCGGGCGTACCTACGGCCAGCACGCGGCCCCGGTCACCTTCGGCTTCAAGGCGGCGATCTGGGCGCTCGGCGTCGCCGAGGTGGCGGCCCTGCTGCCCGCCTTGCGCGAGAGGGTGCTGACCGCCTCGCTCGGCGGTCCCGTCGGGACGCTCGCCGGCCTCGGCGAGACGGCCGAAGCGGTCGGCGACGGGTTTGCCGCGGCGCTCGGCCTCCATCCGGACCTCGCGCCCTGGCACGCGCGCCGCGCCCGCATCGCCGAGACGGGATCGTGGCTCGCCCTGCTGATGGGGGCGCTCGCCAAGTTCGCCACCGACGTCGCCCACCTCGCCACCACCGAGGTGGCCGAGGTGGCGGAGCCCTACGTGCCGGGCCGCGGCGGCTCCTCGGCGATGCCGCACAAGCGCAACCCCGTCTCCTCGACGGTGATCCTCTCGGCCTTCGGCGCCGCCAAGGGCACCAGCCTGACGCTGCTCGACAGCATGGCGGCGGCGCATGAGCGCCCGGCCGGCGCCTGGCACGCCGAATGGCATGCCCTGCCGACCCTGTTCGGCCTCGCCTCCGGCGCGCTGCGCGAGGCGCGCGGCCTCGCGCAAGGGCTGGTGCCGGACCCCGAGCGGATGCGCCGCAACATCGACGTGACGCGAGGGCTGCTCTTCGCCGATGCCGCCGCGGGCCGGCTCAGCCCCGTCCTCGGCGCCAAGGCCGCCCACGCCCTGGTCGAGCAGGCCGCCGGCGCGGTGCGCGACGGGCAGGGCTCGCTCGCCGAGGTCCTGCGCGCCCGGCCCGAGACGGCGGGCGCCGATCTCGACGCCGCCTTTGATCTCGGCCCCGCCATCCGGGCCGGGGCCCGCACCGCCGACCGGGCGCTGGCGGAAATCTCGCGCCTCGCCGCCTTCCTGCACTCCGCTTGACCGAGGATCCCATGCCCCAGATCGAGGCCAACGGCACCCTTCTGAACTACGAGCTCTCCGGCCCGAGCGGCGCGCCGGTGGTGGTGTTCTCCAACTCGCTCGGCACCTCGCTGGCGATGTGGGACCCGCTGGTGCCGTATCTTCGCGGGCGCTACCGGGTGCTGCGCTACGACACCCGCGGCCACGGCGCCTCGCAGGTGCGCGACGAGCGCGCCGAGGTCGAGGATCTGGCCGACGACCTGATCGGCCTGCTCGATGCCCTCGCCATCCCGCGCGCCCACGTGGTCGGCCTGTCGCTCGGCGGCATGACCGGCCAGGCGGCGGCGAGCCGCCACCCCGACCGGGTGATCAGCCTGACCCTGATGGCCACCGCCGCCTTCATGCCGAGCGAGGCATCGTGGAACGAGCGCGCCGCGCTGGTGCGGGAGAAGGGCACGGCGGCGATCGTCGAGGCGACGATGACCCGCTGGTTCACGCCGGACTTCCCCGCCGCGAATCCCGACGCGGTGGCGCCGGTGCGCCAGCAATTCACCGGCACCGACGCAGCCGGCTATGCCGTGTGCTGCAACGCCATCGGCCGCATGGACCTGCGCCCGGTCCTGACCCGCATCACCGCCCCGACCCTGGTGATCGCCGGCCGCGACGACCCGGCGACGCCGCCGGCCATGGCCGAGGAGATCTGCGCCGGCATCCCGCATGCCGAGCTGGTGCTGCTGCCGAAGGCCGCCCACCTTCTCGCCGTCGAGCAGCCGGCGGCGACCGCCGCCCATCTCCTCGGCTTCCTCGACCGCCATCGCGAGGCGGCCGGGACGGCGACCGGCGCGGCGGCGTTCGAGACGGGGCTCGCCAACCGCAAGAGCGTGCTCGGCGAGGCGCATGTCGAGCGCTCGCTCGCCGCGGCCGGCGACTTCGCCGGGCCGTGGCAGGACTTCATCACCCGCACCGCCTGGGGCGAGGTCTGGGGCGATCCGCGCATCCCGTGGAAGACCCGCTCCTTCGTGACGCTGGCCATGATGGTGGCGCTCGGCCGCGAGGAGGAGTTCAAGCTCCATATCCGCCCGGCCTTGCACAACGGGGTCACCGTCTCGGAATTGCAGGCGCTGCTGATCCAGACCGCGATCTATGCCGGCGTGCCGGCGGCAAACGGCGCCTTCCGCTGGGCCCGCGAGGTTCTGGGCGACGAGGTCGCCTGAGCGAAGGCGACGCAGCCGCCTCGGCGGATGCGCCGGGGCGGCCGGGATGGTAGAGCGAGCATCATCCCGGCCGCCTCAGCCCTGCCCGTCGAATTGCGCGATCATGGACGCCGTCACGCCCCGCTCCACTCCCCGCACCAAGGATCCCGAGCGGACCCGGGCCGACATCCTGGCGGTGGCGACCGAGGAATTCTCCGCCTTCGGGCTCAGCGGCGCCCGGGTCGATGCCATCGCCGAGCGCACCCGCACCTCGAAGCGGATGATCTACTATTATTTTGGCAGCAAGGAGGGCCTGTACCTCGCGGTGCTGGAGAAGGCCTATGCCGACATCCGCCAGGTCGAGGCCGATCTCGACCTCGGCAATCTCGCGCCGGCCGAGGCGATCCGCCGCCTCGTCGAGTTCACCTTCGAGTACGACGACGCCCATCCGGACTTCATCCGCCTCGTCGCGATCGAGAACATCCACCGGGCCGAACACCTGTCCGGCTCCGCGACGATCCGCGGCCTCAATCTCGGGGTGATCCGGACCATCACCGACATCATCACCCGCGGGCAGGCCGAGGGCCTGTTCCGCCCCGACGTCGATCCCCTCGACGTGCACCTGATGATCAGCGCGCTGTGCTTCTTCCGGGTGTCGAACCGCCACACCTTCGGGGCGATCTTCTCCATCGATCTCGATGCACCGGACCTGCGCTCGCGCCACAAGCGGATGGTCGGCGACGCGGTGATTGGGATGCTCGCCCTGCGCTGACCCGGCCGGGAACCGGATCTGCCCCCGGCCGATTACTCCTCATGACTGCGGACCATCTTTCGGAGGAGAGCCCGATGACCCGGGGCACCAGCCGCCTGATCCTGCTCGCCGTCCTGGCCGCCTCGCCGGTACTGGCGCACATCCATCCGATGCCGGCCGCCGAACGATACGCGCAGGCCGTCGACAAGCCGCTGGCCGACAGCCCGCAGCGCAGCCGCGAGCAGGCCCCCAACATGCCGCCCGCCCACGAGACCCTGCCCGAGCGCGTCCGCCCCGGCGACACCGATTCGACCGGCACCGTGCGGCCGACCGCGCCGGACCCGAAGACGACCGACGGGGTGCTGCGGCCGCAGCGGGGGTGAGGACGGGGCGGAAGCCGGCTCGATACGCGACGGGTCCGACAGCCTCTGCGTCATCCTGAAGCTGAGGAGCGGGACCCTGGACGACGTCAGGACATACCGGCGTCCGCGCCGGCTCGAGGGCGGGACGGATCGAGGACGTACGCGGATCAGCTGGCGTGACCGCTCGACCAAGCACCGAGGTACGCTTCCAGGCAAAGCCCCCCTCACTTGCCCTGCCTCACTTGCCCTATCTTGACCTAGCGGAAGCGGTACCGCTACTCGCACGCAGCCCTCGCTCCAGGGATGCGTGCCGTGTCGATCGCCTTCCTCGTCCTGTGCCTGAATGTCGGTCTCGTGATCCATGCCGCAAAGACCGGGCGGTTCTCGCCCTGGGGCTGGATCATCATCTTCCTGCCGCCGCTCGGCGGCGTCGCCTACATCCTAGTCGAACTCCTGCCGGAACTCCTCGGCTCGCCGCGGGCGCAGAAGACGCAGCGCACGCTCGCGCGCAGCTTGAACCCCGAGAAGACCTACCGGCACCTGCGCGACCGTCTGGCGGATGCCGACACCCGTCGCCAACCGCGCCGAATTCGCCGAGGAATGCGCGGCCCTCGGCAAGTGGCAGGAGGCCTGGGAGCAGTACGACGAGATCGTCCGGCGGCCGAACGGCGGCGAGCCGGTCTTCCATCTCGCCAAGGCCGAGGCCGAGCTGGAGCTCGGCCGCCCCGCCGACGCCCTCGCCGGCCTCGGCGCGCTGAAAGTACGGGAACCCGACTACGACAGCGCCCGCGAGCACATGCTCCATGCCCGGTCGCTGGCCGCCCTCGGCCGCACGGCCGAAGCGCTCGACGCCTTCGAGGCGATCTCGCACCGCCATGACAGCTACGAGGCGCGCGCGCGGCGCGCGTCGCTCCTCGCCCAGACAGGACGGCCCGACGAGGGCCGCCGCATCGCGGAGGAGATCCTGGACCGGCTGCGCCGGGCTCCCGCCCATGTGCGCAAGCTCCAGGCGGACTGGAAGCACCTCGCCGAGGACGTCCTGCGCCGGACCTGACCTTCCGGCCGAATGACCGGGCGGATCAGCGGTTCGCCGTCGTCACCGGCGAGGCGATGCCGTTCAGCGCCACCCAGGCGAGGCCGTCCTGGCCCTCGCGCTTCACGTAGGTATAGCCGGTGCGCTGCCAGGGCAGGATCATGTTGGTCTTGTTGTCGAGGATGTAGTCGCCGCGGTCGGTGCGGACCATCAGGACCGCGTGCCCCTCGCCGATCTCGTCGATCACCACGGTCATCCGCAGGGCCCGGCGGGCGAGGCCGCGCTCGACCAGCATGCGGCGCTTGAGGAGCTGGTAATCCTCGCAATCGCCCTGGCCGTCATCGGGGAAGTCCCAGCGGTCGACCACGCCCCAATGATCCTGGTCGATCATCGGCCGGATCCGGCCGTTCACCCGGCGATTCACCGCGGTGAGCGTGCGCCAGAGGGCCGGCGTCATCGTCAGCGTGGCCGGTTCCTTGGTGTCGACCGCGCATTCCGCCGGGTAGCGGCTGCAGAATTCGGTCCAGGCGCTCACGGGCTTCGCGGCACCGCCACGCTCGATCGCCACGCTGGCGTCCGGCAGGGCCGCCAAGGTCTGCGTCTGTCCCTGCGTGGTGGCGCCGCCGATCAGCAGCAGCGTCCCGAGAAGCCCCAGCTGCGCCGCACGGGCGCCGCGCATCAGGAGGCCTTGGCGATCGAGGTGGATCGCGCGGCCGAGGCCGTCCATCACTGCCCGCATTGCCCCATCGACTCTAGCTTGGTTCTTGCTTCCAAGCTGCCACGGGGCCGGGCGGGGCTCAACCGAAAAATTTAAACCTCGTTAAACGCCTCTGCCGCACTTTGGTTCCAATTCGAGACGCAGATTCTTTGGCTGATTCGCCGGCTCAGCGGTTGGCGGTGACGGTCGGGGCGGTGGCGCCGCCGAGCGAGACCCACGCGGTCACATCCTGCGACTCGCGCTTGATGAAGGTGTAGCCGGTCCGGTGCCAGGGCAGCACGGCGCTGGTCTTGTTGTCGAGGACGAAATCGCCGCGGTCGGTGCGCAGCATCAGCACGGCGTGGCCCTCGCCCTTCTCGTCGATGACCACCGTCATCCGCATCGCGCGCCGCGGCAGCCCGGCCTGGGCGAGCAGCTTGCGCTTGAGGAGCTGGAAGTCCTCGCAATCGCCCGAGCCGTCCTCGGCGAGGTCCCAGCGGTCCGGCACGCCCCAATGCTCCTGGTCAGTGATCGGGCGGAGCGAGGTGTTGACGTGACGGTTGAGGCTGGTGACCGTCTGCCACAGCTTCGGGGTCAGGGCCACCTGGGCCGGCTCGCTCGGGTCGACGGCGCATTCCTGGGCGTAGCGGGCGCAGAACTCGACCCAGCCGACGATCGGCCGCGCCTGGCCGAGATCCGGGGCGCCGGCGCTCGGCATCGGCAGGGCGGCGAAGGTCTGGCCTTGCGCCTGGGCCGCCGCCTCGCCGCTCTGGGCCGAGACCAGGGCCGCCGCGATCATCGCCGCACCGGCCAGAACCCGCTTCACCTGCTGCCCGAAACCCGTGGTCATCTGCGCCGTCCCCTTCGTTAGGAAGGAGAATGGCCGCGCACCCCCTGGGCGCCGCTGAAATGGATCCGCGCAATTTTATCGATTCGCGGACCCCGGGATCGGAGGCGGAAACAGGCCCAAGACCCCGCTCAACTGATCCGTCGAAAAGCCGGGATCGCGTTAGCGGGTCGTTCAACTTAACCGGACGTTCCTGGCTGGATCGGCGCCTGGTAGGACAGGCCCATGTCCCAGGGGAAGTAGATCCAGGTGTCCTGGCTGACCTCGGTGACGAAGGTGTCGATCAGCGGGCGGCCGGCGGGCTTGGCGTAGACGGTGGCGAAATGCGCGTTCGGCAGCATCGCGCGCACCACCTGGGCGGTCTTGCCGGTATCGGTCAGATCGTCGAGGACCAGCACGCCGCGGCCGCTGCCGTCGCCGATCACGCGGATGCTCGGCGCCACGTCCTTGAGCACCTTGAGGGCGCCCTGCTCCTGGTAATCGTGGTAGCTCGCCACGCAGACGGTCTCGATCAGCCGGATGCCGAGCTCGCGCGCCACGATCGCGGCCGGTACCAGCCCGCCGCGGGTGATGCACACGATGGCCTCGAAGGGGCCGGCGCCGGCGAGGCGCCAGGCCAGCGCCCGGGCGTCGCGGTGGAACTGGTCCCAGGAAACCGGGAAGGCCTTGTCGCTCGGTGCAGCCATGGTTCTCGTCAGTTCCGCTCTGCCTGGAGGCGCGCCAGCAGCGCCTCGATGTCGGTGCGCGCCGCCGCCAGGGCCTCGGGCTCGCGGCCGCGCACCACGATCTGGTTGCGAAAGCCCGCCGGCGTCATCGACGGGTAGGAGCCGATCGAGACGCCCGGATGCGCCTTGGCGACGACGGCCAACCCCTCGGCGTAGCCGCCCTCCGGCAGGTTGCCGGCCTCGATCGTCTCGGCGATCACCCGCGCGCCGGTCTTCAGCCGCGGGGCGACCGAATCCAGCATAGCCTGCATGATCGAGGGGACGCCCGCCATCACGATCACGTTCTCGATCATGAAGCCCGGCGCCTTCGAGATCGGGTTCTCGATCAGCTCGGCGCCGAACGGGATCCGGGCCATGCGCAGCCGGGCCTCGTTGAGATCCTCCGGCTTGATGCGCTCGAGCAGCATCGCCCGCGCGCGCGGATCGACGTCGATGCCGACGCCGACCGCGTCCGCGACGCAATCGGCCGTGATGTCGTCGTGGGTCGGCCCGATGCCGCCGGTGGTGAACAGGTAGGTGTAGCGGGCCCGCAGGGCGTTGACCGCGCCGACGATCTCCTCGGCCACGTCCGGCACCACCCGGACCTCGCGCAGGTCGATGCCGGAATTGGTCAGGTACTCGGCGATGTAGCCGATGTTCTTGTCCTTGGTGCGCCCGGACAGGATCTCGTCGCCGATGACCAGGATGGCGGCCGTGACCGGGGTGGGGCTGGCATCGGGCATCGGGCGTCCTCGCAACGGAACGACAAGGTTGACGCCCGCCTTATCCCGGCGCCCGGGCGGGCTCAAGCGTGACACCCCGGCGCCCACCGGTTAAGCGCCGGGAATGCCCATCGATCCCGCGTCCCGCGCATGCGCTTCCTCAGGCCCCTGACCGAGGGGCGGCTGGTGCGCCGCTACAAGCGCTTCCTCGCCGATGTCGAGCTCGCCGACGGGCGCCTCGTCACGGCGCATTGCGCCAATCCGGGGGCGATGCTCGGCCTCGTCGAACCCGGCCGGCCGGTGCTGCTCTCGGCCTCCACCAACCCGGCCCGCAAGCTCGCCTGGTCGTGGGAGCTGGTCGAGGCCGACCTGCCCGGCGGGCCGCAATGGGTCGGCATCAACACCGCCCGGCCGAACGCCCTGGTGGCGGAGGCCTTCCACGATCGGCGCCTCCCTCCCCTCGCCGGCGCCACGTCCTGGCGGGCGGAGGTGGCCTATGGCCGGGCGAGCCGGGTCGATTTCCTCGCCGGCGACGCCGCCGGGCCGATCCATGTCGAGGTCAAGAACTGCCACCTGATGCGCCGGCCCGGCCTCGCCGAGTTCCCGGATTGCGTCGCCGCCCGCAGCGCCCGCCACATGGACGAGCTCGCCGAGGTGGTACGCCTCGGCGGGCGCGCGATGGTGATCTGGGTGGTGCAGATGCGGGCCGAGCGCTTCGCGGTGGCCGGCGATCTCGATCCCGGCTTTGCCGCGGCCTTCCGGCGGGCGCGAGCGGCGGGCGTGGCGGCGCACGCCTATACCTGCCGGATCGACGCGACGGAGGTGACGATCGGGACCGAGATCCCGATCGTCGAATGAGCGTCTACCAGCGGCCGGGACCGGGCTCGTCGTCCCAGTGCCGGTGACGGTACCCGGGGGGCGGACCGCCCCAGCGGGGGCCGTCGCGGTAACCGCCGTCCCGGTAGCCGGGGCCCTCGTCGCAGACCCGCACCCGGCGGACGACCTCATCGCCATACGGATCGATGCGGCGCTTGACGAAGGTCCGGCAGGATTCGGGCGCTTGGACGACGCGCGGCGGCGGCGGAGGCGGCGGTGCGCGCCACTCGCCCCGTCCCTCGAAGCGGGGGGGCGGATATTCGTCGAGATCGGCCGCGGCGACCGGGCCGGCGAGGGAGAGGAGCGCGAGGGCTCCGAGGAAGGCGGTGCGCGCAGTCATGGGGTGCGACTCTGGCTTGGCGACGCTTCGGGCGGTCACGACCGCCGGCATGCCTGCAACGTCGCATCCCGGCCTTGAACCGCGGCTGAAGCCGCCGTTGCCGGGCAGTCAGGTTGCCGTCCGCGAAGAGGGGGGCCAGGCCGCTCGCGGCGTCGCTGACGGGTTGCACCAGCCCTCCAGGCAAAGGCAGGCCGGTTCGCCGGCCCGTCGCGCGGACGGATCGCCGGGCCGTGCCCCCTTGCGACTCACGGTTAGCAATTTCCCTTCGGTAAGCCGCGCTTAGTTCCTTTGCTTTACCCTGGCGCGGCCTTGCGGAGCGTCGGTCATGAGCATCAAGCGGCTGCTTTTCTCATCCATTGTCATGATCGGGGCGATCGCCTGCACGCTGGCGGCGACCCTGGCGGCTTGGCACCGGTCCCGGACCGTCGAGATCGACCAGGGCGTTCTCCGCCTCGCTGTCGTGCAGGCCCTCGCGGCGATCCCCCAGGCGGTCAACATGGAGCGCGGCCTGTGGACCATGCTCCTGACGACGGCGTCGCTCGACGAGGCGTCGCGGCATGCCGGGCTCGCCGACCTGCGCGCCCGGTCGGACGAAGCCGTGGCAAGGGTGCACCGGGCGGTCGAGACGGCCGGGACCCTGCCGGACGCCGGCACCCTTCGGGCAACGGCCGCCGCGATCGAGACCGGGTACGGCGCAGCGCGCCAGCTGGCGCAAGCCCGTCTGGCCCTGCCGATGAGCCAGCGGGGCGATGCCGACAGCGCACTCGCCAAGGCCATGGCGGGGATCAACGATGCCGCCGCCGGTCCCATCCCCGCCCTGACGCGCGCGCTCGCGGCGATCGACGGCGAGGCCACTCACTGGGTCCTGATCGCCGGGTCGGCCGGCGAGCTGCGCGACATCGGCGGCCGGCAGGTCGGCCTCCTCCAAACCCTGGTCGCACCCCGCAAGCCGGTCATGGCCGAGCAGCGGGCCGCGTTCTGGACCATCCAGGGGCGCGTCGACCAGCTGCTGGCCGGCTTCGAGAAGGTCGCGGCCGATCCGGTCTCAGGCCCGGTGATCGCGACGGCGATGGCGGAGGTACGACGCGGCTACGTCGAGGCCTTCGCGGCGCTGAAGGCGGATCTCCTGCCCCATTTCGAGACCGGTGCCTTCCCGCTCGACGGCCCGGCCTTCCGGCAGCGGGCCGTCGCGCTCTGGCCGCCGCTGCTGCGCCTGCGCGACACCGCCTTCGACCAGGCGACCGCGATCCTGGCCGCGCGCCACGCCGAGTCGCGGGACGGATTCCTTCTGGCGCTGGCCGCCCTCGCGGCGACGGTCGCGGTCGGTCTCGGGGTGCTGGTCCTCACGGTCACGCGGGTGATCCGGCCGCTCGCGGGCATGACCGCGGCGATCGGCCGGGTGGCCCGGGGCGAGCTCGACGGGGCGATCCCCGGCGCCGGGCGCCGGGACGAGATGGGCGCGATGGCAGACGCCGTCACGGTGTTCCGCGACAGCCTGATCCGGATGCAGACCCTCGAGATGGAGGCCGCGACCGCCCGGACCGGCGAGGAGACGCGCCGGCGGCACGAGCTGCGCCGTCTCGCGGACCAGTTCGAGGGCGCGGTGAGCGGCGTCGTCGGCCGCGTCGCCCGGGCTGCCGATGCGATGCAGGATACCGCCCGGGAGATGACCACGACGGCGACCGCGACGACCGGGCGCAGCGTCTCCGTCGCCACGGTGGCGGCGCAGACCGCGGCCAACGTCAACATGGTCGCCACGGCAGCCGGGCAGCTCGGCGTGTCCACCGCCGAGATTGGCCGGCAGGCGCAGGGATCGGCCGAGCTGGTCCGGGTCGCGGCCGCGGAAGCGGGACAGACAGTCTCCCTGGTGCACGAGCTCAGCGCGGCGGCGGCGCGGGTCGGCGACGTGGTGGCGCTGATCTCGTCCATCGCCAATCAGACCAACCTGCTGGCCTTGAACGCCACCATCGAGGCGGCCCGGGCCGGCGAGGCGGGGCGGGGCGCGGCTTCGCGGTGGTCGCCGCCGAGGTCAAGCAGCTGGCGGGACAGACCGCGCGGGCGACCGAGGAGATCACCGGCCAGATCGCCGCGATCCAGGCCTCGACCACGCGGGCCGCAGGGGCGATCGGCGGGATCAGCGCCCGGATCGAGGAGATTTCGGGCGTCGCGACCTCGATCGCGGCGGCGGTGGAGGAGCAGGACGCGGCGACGCGGGAGATCGTCCGCAACGTCACGGAGGCTGCCATCGGCACCGGCGAGGTGACGACGACCATCGCCGGGGTGGCGCATGCCGCCGACGAGACCGGCGCCGCGGCGGGCCGGGTACTCGATTCGGCCGGGGAGGTCTCGCGCCAGGCCGAGCAGCTCACCAGCGAGGTCGATCATTTCCTCGCCACGGTCCGGGCGGCCTGACCGCCGGGGCCGGGCCGGTGGCGGCAGACGCTGTCCCCGGCCGGGACCGCGTCGCGATCGGCAGGGCGGCGGCGCTCGGGTGCGCGGGGCCGGAGGCTCTCCCCGCGCGGGCGGGCGACACGCGGTCAGGCTTGCGTGTCACGCGGCCTGCCGCAGATCCGGCCCGGCGAGCACCACCCGGTCGCGGCCCTGCGCCTTGGCCTGGTAGAGCGCCCGGTCGGCGAGGCCGAGCAGGGTCTCGAACTCGGCCGAGCCCCGGGCGATCCCGACGCTGACCGTGACCGACAGGTCCGGCATCAGGTCCGGGCGCATCGCCGCCACGGCCTGGCGCACGGATTCGGCGGCGGCGACCGCCTCAGCCGGGCCGGCGCCCGGCAGGAGGCAGGCGAATTCCTCGCCGCCGAGGCGCCCGAACGCGGCGCCTGCCGGCAGGACCTGACCGGCCGCGGTGCAGAAACCGACCAGCACCGCATCGCCGACCGCATGGCCGAAGGTGTCGTTGACCCGCTTGAAATGGTCGAGGTCGAACAGCAGCAGGGCGGTCGGCCCGGCCGCGAGGGCCCGGCCCGCCTCGGCCGCGAGGGCCCGGCGGTTGGCGATGCCGGTGAGCGGGTCGGTCTCGGCGGCGCGGCGCTGCTCGGCCTCGAGCCGCTCCTTGGCGAGCGCCATGAACAACACCGAGACCGCCACCGAGTAGAGCAGCGCCAGGAAGCACAGGGCCGCGACCCAGGCGGTCTCGGTCGGCGTGCCCGTCGGCGGCACGGCCAGGACCAGGGTGGCGGGGATCCGCGCCCAGATCAGCAGGGCTTCGCTGGCGAGCAGGATCGCCGCCGGGGCCCGCGACGGCAGCCGCTCGCCGCGATGGTGCCAGAGGGTGCGCGCGGCCAGCGCGCAATACAGGCCGGCGACCGCCGAGGCCAGGATCACCCGGGCGCCGAGGGAGGCCGCGAAGGGCGGCACCAGGCAGGCGGCGAGCCAGACCAACGGGCCGGCGGCGATCGCGCCAGCCGGGACGCGCCGGGCCTCGAACGAGCAGGCGCCGCCCCAGATCAGCCCGAAGGCCAGGAGCATCGCCGCGTTGGCGACCCCGACCGACAGCCAGTCCGGCGAGAGCCCGCGCAGGCCGAACAGCGTGACCGCGAGCGCGCCGATGACCTGGGCGGCGCCGAGGAAGCCGAGCGCCCGGGTCCGCCGGGTCTGGCTCCAGGACAGGAGGTACAGCGCCCCCATGACCACAGTCACGAAGACGGTCACGGTCACCAGGGTCGGCGCATCCAGCTTCATCCCGTGGTTCCCGCCCGGTCCCGACTCGGTGATGCGGTATAGCACGGCCGATTGCTCGAAGAATGTTCATTCGAGGCTGCGCAAGCCCCTGATGAGGGAGAGGTGAGAAAATTTCGCCCAGTCCCGGGCGGGGTTTCGAGCCGGGCGCGCCTACTCGGCCAGCCTGCGGAAGCGCCAGGCGACCCGGATGCCGTCGCCGGCCGTGAGGTGGAGCACGATCTGCTCGGTGCGGCGGGCGCCGTTGAGGGCGGCGAAGAACACGCTCTCCTCGATCACCGGATCGATCTCGTCGGCCTCGAACAGCCAGGGGGCGCCGGCCCCGGCGAGGCGCACGCCGCGCCCGATCCGGCTCGCCCGCACGGTCGGGTGGAGATGGAAGCGGATCGCCGCCTCGACCGGGCCGCGGGGACCGGCCGGATCCTGCACGAAGCCGTCATGGCCCTCGAGCAGGGCCCCGTCGGAATGCAGGCGCCAGCGCCGCTCGTGCCGCAGGCCGAGAACCGGGACGTAGCCGTCGTGGCGGGCAGCGAGCACGCTCGCTCCGGCCGGGTCGCTGCCGCGCTCGACCGTGACCTCGGCCGGCCCGCGCACCACGATCGGCCCCATCCGGCGGGTCAGCCACGTCGCGAGGGGATGGATCAGGCCAGGCTGCGACAGGCCGACGAAGCGGCACGAGGAGGTGTCGGCGAGGCAGGCGGTGGAATGCGCCGCGGTGGTGCGGGCGAGCGCCCGCATCTCCTCGCCGGTGGCCGGCATGCCGCAATTCACCACCAGCCGCTGCGGCCCGCAGGACAGCTCGAACGACAGGCAGCCCGCCCCGGCATTCGCCGAATAGGCCGGCGGCGGCGCCGCCCCGATATCGGCCACCACCAGGGTGCCGCCCCCGCCCTCGAGCCGGGCGTAGCCGGTCTGCGGCGCGTGCATCAGGGGCCGGGCGAGCGCCCCGTCATAGACCAGCAGGGTCGCGAGCTGGTCTGCGGCGGTCGCCCCCATGCCGTTGTGGTGGCCGAGCGAGGCGTCGCCGTGACGCAGGAGGCGCAGGAGCGGCAGCATCCGGTCGATGGCGTTGAGCAGCGCCTCCGGCGGAGCGATGTCGCGGCTCAGGAAGCTCTGGCGCAGGGGCAGGAGGTCGAGGAGCAGGTCCTTGCCGAAGCCCGGATCGCGGCTGCGATGGCCGCCATCGGGCAGGATCTGGCGGGTCAACTCGCGGTGCAGGAGCCGGGTGCCCCGGCGCAGCACCGGCTCGAACCCCTCGCAGCACAGGCCCGCATAGGCGAGCGCCACCGCGGCGACGAGGCGGTCGCGGGGCAGGACGCCGCGGCGCAGGGCCCGGTCGAGGGCGCGGGTGCAGCGCCCGACCTGCCGCAGGAAGGCCTGGTAGAAGGCGTGGTCGGCCCCCTCCAGCACCAGCGGCGACTGGCACAGCAGCGAGATCAGGCGGCGCGCCACCACCGCCGGGCGCTGCGCCAGGGCCGGGTCGCCGCGGCCGGCCATGAAGTCCTGCACGAAGGTGCGGGCGTTGGCGCGGGCCAGCGCGCTCTCGGCGGCCCGCAGGTGGCGCAGCCAGCCGAAGCCGTAGAGTTCCTCGCCCCATTGGGCCGAGGGCGGCGCGAAGTCGAACGGCGAGCGCCCGCCGGTGGCGAGCGCCCGTCCGGCGAACACGAACAGGCCGGCATAGATGTCGGCCGCGATGGTGGGGTCGCTGGTGCGCAGGTCCTGCGGCGCGATCACCAGGCCGGTCGGGCGCAGGCGCGCCAGAGCCGAGGGGCGCGACGTCGCGCGGACCGCGGCACCCCGCACCATGCGCCCCGCCTCGCGCCCGACGAGCCGGTAGAACCGCCAGCGGTCAGGCCCCCACCCCACGCCACCTCCTGCCCGGCCGCCCATCGCCACTCGTTGCCATCGTCAGGAGGCGGCCGCCCTCGTCAAGGAATGGTCAAGGATCATCGCGGGGTCAAACCGTCCGGCCGGCCCGTGAACAGGTTCCGCGTCTCCCCGACGCCCCGGCCGTTACGCCTCGCGCCGCTCCAGGCGCACGGCGTAGAAGCCGTCGAGACCGCCGCGGCCCTCGTCGGACCAGTGCGACGGCAGGGTGCGCAGGTCGCCGGACGCGGTGACGAGGGCCGCGTCGCCGACCTCCTCGGGGGTGATCGGGCGCCGGACGAAGTCCGGGTGGCGCGCGAGGAAGGCCCCGGCCTGGCCCTCGCCCTCCTCCGGCTCGAGCGAGCAGGTGCAGTAGACGAGGCGCCCGCCCGGGCGGGTGAGCCGCGCCGCCTTGTCGAGGAGCCGGCGCTGCAGCCCGACGAGGCGCATCAGGTCGGCCTCGTTCTTCGCCCACGGCACGTCGGGGTGGCGCCGAACCGTGCCGGTGGCGCTGCACGGCGCGTCGAGCAGCACCGCGTCGAAGGGCTGGTCCTCGGGAAGCGCCAGCGCGTCGACCGCCTGCACGTCGGCGCTGAGACCGAGCCGGGCGAGGTTGGCTTCCAGCCGGCGCAGGCGCGGCGCCGAGCGGTCGACCGCCAGCACCGCGGCGCCGGCGGCGGCGAGCTGCGCGGTCTTGCCGCCGGGGGCGGCGCAGAGATCGACCACCCGCTCGCCGGGCCGCACCGCGAGGAGATGGGCCGGGAAGGCCGCGGCGGCGTCCTGCACCCACCACGTGCCGTCCTGGAAGCCCGGCAGCTCGGGCACCGGGGTGCGGGCATCGTCGAGGCGCAGGCTCAGCGACCCCGGCAGGCGCCGTCCGTCGAGACCCTCGGGGATCGGCGCACCGGGACGCAGGGTCAGGTCGAGCCCGGCCCCGCGGGCATTGGCGGCCGCGATGGCGCGCGCGGTCTCCTCGCCGTAGGCGGCGATCCAGCGGCGTGCCAGCCAGTCCGGCGTGTTGAGCCGCAGGGGATCGGCCTCGCCCTCGCGCAGGATGTCGTCGCGCTCGCGGGCGATCCGGCGCAGGACCGCGTTGGCGAGGCCGGCGAGGTGCTGCAGCCCGGGATCGGACTTGGCCAGGCGCACCGCGAGATCGACCGCGGCGTGGTCCTGGACGTTGAGATAGAGGATCTGCGCCGCGCCGGTGGCGAGCAGCGCGACGAGGCCCGGCTGGTCGTCCGGCAGGCCCCGGGCGAGACGCTGGTGCAGGGCGTGGCGGATCACCCCGAGATGCCGGAACGTCGTGGTGGCGATGGCGCGGGCGAGGCCGGCATCCTGCGGCGGCAGCACCGCCCGCTGCACCGCCGGCTCGATCGCGTCCTCGAGCGCCGTGCCGCGGTTCTTGCCGAGCAGGTCCGCCACGGTTCCCCAGGCGAGACGCCGCGCCGGCAATCCTGCGACCTGGCCGGCGCCCTCGGTGTGCTGTCCGTCCATCCCTGCTCCCCCGCGACCCATGCGCGGATGATGAGTCCGCTGCCGGACCCGACCTTGACGCTGCCGCCCGCGCCCTCCACCTCGGAGGGATCGGCGGCCTGTGCGCCGGGGGTGGCATCCGCCCGCCCGAGATGCAAGCGCCGCGACAGCCGAGGCAGCGAGAGTCGACCGATGAGCGAGAGCGAGGCCATTCCCCGCAAGCCCCTCACCCCGGCGGCGCAACGCGCCCTCGCCGAGGCCGAGGCGCGCCGGACGGCGATCGACGCCAAGGCCGAGGAGGTCCGGCGCGAGCGCGAGATCAACGGGCGCGGCGGCCTCGAGCCGGTGCGCTACGACGATTGGGAAGTGAAGGGTCTGGCGACCGACTTCTGAGGGGGCGACGATGGGCTTGCTCGACGGCCTGCTCGGCCATGGCAGCGATGCGGCACCGGAAGCGGTGGCGCAGGAACTCGACGGGATGCTGGTCCCGGGCGAGACCGTGCAGGTGGCGTTCCGGGTGATCCGCGACCTGATGGTCTTCACCGACCGGCGGATGATCCTGATCGACAAGCAGGGCGTGACCGGCCGCAAGGTGTCGTACCTGACCGTGCCCTACCGGGCAATCACCTCGTTCTCGATCGAGAATGCCGGCAGCTTCGATTTCGATTCGGAATTGTCGATCTGGGTCTCGGGCCGGCCGGAGCCGATCACCCGCACGCTCAAGCGCGGGGCCGACATCCGCGGGATCCAGCGAGCGATCGCCGCGACGTTGCGCTGAGCGACGGCGCGGAGGCGTCGGCTCGCCCGACCGGCGAAACCCGACATCCTCCGCGCCAGTCCGGGCTTCCGGTCCGCGGCCCCGGGATCACGCGCAGGACGTCGTGTGCGTCGGGACCGGCGTGAACAGGCCCGACGACGCGGTCAGCGCGTCACCACCACGGTGGTGCCGACCTGGACGCGGCCGTAGAGGTCGGCGACATCCTGGTTGAACATCCGGATGCAGCCATAGGACGCGAAGGTGCCGATCGAGCCAGGCCGGTTGGTGCCGTGGATCGCGTACTCGCCCCGGTCGAGGGTGAGCGCCGCGACGCCCATCGGGTTGCTCGGCGAGCCGCCGGCGATCACCTCGGGAAGGCGAGGATTGTCCCGCCTCACCTCGTCGGGCGGCGACCAGGCCGGCCGCAGGTACTTGCCGTCGATGCGGGCATAGCCCGTCCACTGCTTGCCGGCCTTGCCGACCGCCACGGGATAGCGGATCGCCGTCCCGTCGCCGTTGACGAAGTACAGCCGCCGCTCGGCGGTGCGGACCACCACCGTGCCGGCCTCCGCCGCCGCCGCGTCGAACGCGACCAGCTCCCGCGCCACGGCCGGACCGGCCGCCAGCATCGCCGCGACGAACGCCGCCGCGGCCCATCCACTCTGCTTGTGCATCCCTGCGGTCCTCGAGCGTGACCTTGTTGAGCCAAGCGATAATCCGCCCGGAAACCTGTCGTTCCGGTTGGCAAAGATGCTTGCCGGGGGGTGAAGGCCGTGGGGATGCGCGGGAGCGTTAAGGAGAGGTGTGCGCGACGCCTGAACCCTTCCCCCTTTCAGGGCAGGGTTGGGCGCCGCGCGTCCGGAGGCCTCACACCACCCGCAGCGGCTTCTCCAGCACCCGCAGCACCTGCGCGAGATCGTGCCCGCGCTTCAGGATGCGGCCGGTCTCGGCGATCACCGCGTAGGCGCCCTGGCGGCGGGCGAGGCGGGGATCCTTCTCGATGCGGTAGAGCGGCCGCTCGGAGGTGCGGCGGTGGATGGCGAACACCGCCTTCTCGCGGGTGAAGTCGATCGTGTAGTCCCGCCACTCGCCCTCCGAGACCATGCGGCCATAGAGGTTCAGGATGACGCGCAGCTCGTCGCGATGGAATGACACCTGCGGTGCGGCGCGCGGGAACGGAACCACATGAGCTCCGGCGCCGGCGCTCCGGCTATCGGTCGTCTCTCCCTCGCTCATCGCTCCTCCTGTCCGTCGGGGTGGCTCGAAGCCTGTCGGGGTGATTCGCGCCGGACACGGCGCGCATGAGCCGGCAAACGGCCGGTCGGACCATGATGGGATCGGTGAAACGGCCTCGCAAGGGTTGCGCTGGAGCGACAGCGTCCAGTTATCGTCGCGACACGGAACGGAAACGCCTGGGAAAGGGCGGAACCGCCTACAAAATGCCGCAATCGCGCCGCGCGCCGGCCTTGATGCGCGCGCAAGACAGGTCGACCTCATGGCCCGGCCCGCCGGTCGTTCCGGTACCCAGCCCCCCAGCCTCCGGAAGGCCGGCGGTCCGGGCCACCTCCGAGGTTTCGAGACCCAAACCACTTCAGGGCCGCCTCCGCATGGAGCGCGGTCCTTTTTTGAGCCGCCGGTTACGGCTGCATCCACATCTGCGCCGCGAGCGCCCGGGCCCGGGCGACCCGGATGTGATCGAGCGTCGAGAACCCGATCACCAGGGCCCCGGCCAGCAGGGCGACCGGCAGCGCGAGCGCCAGGAAACGGTTCTGCCGCGGCGGCGTGGTCATGCATCCTCCTCCCATTCGTCCGGCGGGGCGCGCCTCAGGGAACGCCCTCGGCCCTCCCTGGTGCCAGCCGGGGCGCGGGGCGCCAAGGGGGGATGCGGGGCGTCAGCCCGCGAGCGGCGCGAAGAAGCAGATGACGGTGCCGCCATTGTGGCACCAATGGTAGCCCCCGTCCTTGCTCGGGCGCACCTTGGCCAGCGGCACGAAGATCCCGTGCGTCCGGTAGCCGCCCGGCACCTCGACGGCGTCGGAGATCGGCTCGCAATCCTGATCCGAGCAGCATTCGAAGGGGTACCAGGAATGCGTCGGCTGGACGAGGGAGAGCGCGGCGACGGCGAGGGCGACCTTCATGGACGGCGTACCTCCTGCGACGGAATCCGGACCGGGCGGGACCGGACGGCGGGAGCGGCACGCCACGTGCCAGACCGGGACGCGTCATCGGCGCGCAGGCCCGTCCTCCCGCGATCCGGCGCGTCCGGTGCGCCTTCTCGGGCATCGATCATCGCGCCGCAGGCCCCGGAAGAAAACGTCTCCGATTGCATGGGATGGATTTCGAGGCCGGAATCAGGGCAGACCCGCCCGATGCGCCCGTTCGATGCCCGCCACGCCGCCCGCTATCCCGTCGTCATCGGCTGCGACGAGGTCGGCCGCGGCGCCCTGTGCGGCCCGGTGATCGTGGCGGCGGTGCATTTCGATCCCGCCGCCCTGGCCCCGGACCTGCTGGAGGCCCTCGACGACAGCAAGCGCCTCGACGCCGCCACCCGGGAGCGCCTGGCGCCGCGGATCCGGTCGGCGGCCCGCGTGGCGCTGGCGGGCGCCTCGCGCGACCTGATCGACCGCATCAACGTGCGCGCCGCCACTCTCGACGCGATGCGCCGGGCGGTCGTCGGGCTCGGGATCGCCGCCGAGGTGGCCGTGGACGGGCGCGACGTGCCCCCCGGCCTGTCCGTGCCCGGCCGCGCCGTCGTCGGCGGCGACCGGCTGGTGCCGCAGATCGCCGCCGCCTCGATCGTCGCCAAGGTGGTGCGCGACCAGCTGATGCGGGCGCTGGCCTTGCGCCACCCGGCCTATGCGTGGGAGCGCAACGTCGGCTACGGCACCGCCGCGCACCGGGCCGCGATGGCGGGGCAAGGCCTCACCCGGCACCATCGCCTCAGCTTCAAGTCGCGCGCCTCGTGACGTCGTCCATGCGCCGCCCGCGCTTCCGCTCGGGCCCGGGAGCGTCGTAAGCTCCCGTCGACGCGCAACGAGCCGAACGGCCGGCGCCACCAGGGAGGACGATCCGCGTGAGCACCTTCAGCCAAGGGGCTGCCCGATGAGGCCGATGTCGCGCCGGGTGATGAACCTCGCCCATTCCCTCACCCAGGCCGCTGCGCGCCACCCCGATCGCCCGGCCATCCGGTGGGGCGAGCGGAGCTGGACCTGGGCGGCCTTCGATGCCCGGGTCTCGGGCCTCGCGCATGCGCTCGCGGCCCGCGGGATCCGCAAGGGCGACCGCCTGCTGGTCCATGCCCGCAACGGCAACGCGATCCTGGAGATCATGTATGCGGCGTTCCGGCTCGGCGCCGTGTTCGTGCCGACGAACTTCCGGCTGATGCCGGACGACGTCGCCTACCTCGCCGGGCAATCGGGCGCCGCCGCCTTCCTGTGCCACGCCGACTACCCCGACCACGTCGCCGCCGTACGCGCCGCCTGCCCGTCCCTGCGCCACGTCGTCGTCATCGGCGAGGGCCCGGCCGGGGGCGAGGCCTACGAGGACCTGCTCGCCGAGGGCATGGGCCGGCAGACCGCGAACGCGGCGGTCGAGCACGACGATCCGTGCTGGTTCTTCTACACCTCCGGCACCACCGGCAAGCCGAAGGCCGCGGTGCTCACCCACGGCCAGATGGCCTTCGTGATCACCAACCACCTCTGCGACCTGATGCCGGGCACGAGCGCGGAGACCGATGCCTCGCTGGTGGTGGCACCGCTCTCGCACGGGGCCGGGGTGCACGCGGTGGCGCAGGTCGCCCGCGCGGTGACCTCGGTGCTGCCGGCCTCCGAGCGCTTCGACGCGGCTGAGGTCTGGGGCCTGGTGGCGCGCCACCGCATCACCAACATGTTCACCGTGCCGACGATCCTCAAGATGATGGTCGAGCATCCGGCGGTCGACGCGAACGACCATTCGTCCCTGCGCTACATCATCTATGCCGGCGCGCCGATGTACCGCGAGGACCAGAAGCGGGCGTTGCGCACTCTCGGCAAGGTGATCGTGCAGTATTTCGGCCTCGGGGAGGTCACCGGCAACATCACGGTGCTGCCCCCCGCCCTGCACGAGGCGGAGGACGGGCCGGGGGTGAGGATCGGCACCTGCGGGTTCGAGCGGACCGGGATGCAGGTGCAGATCCAGGACCCGGAAGGGCGCGAGGTCGGTCCCGGCGAGACCGGCGAGATCTGCGTCTGCGGGCCGGCGGTGTTCGCCGGCTACTGGGAGAACCCCAAGGCCAATGCCGAGGCGTTTCGCGACGGCTGGTTCCGCACCGGCGACCTCGGCACCCTCGATGCCGAGCGATTCCTCACCATCACCGGCCGCGCCTCCGACATGTACATCTCGGGCGGCTCGAACATCTATCCGCGCGAGATCGAGGAGAAGATCCTGGCCCATCCGGCGGTGGCCGAGACGGCGGTACTCGGCGTGCCGGACCCGACCTGGGGCGAGATCGGCATCGCGGTCTGCGTGCCCCGCGAAGGCATGGCGCTGTCGGAGGAGGACGTGATGGCGTTCCTGTTCGACAAGGTCGCCCGCTACAAGCTGCCCCGCCGGGTCATCCTGCGCGAGTCGCTGCCGAAATCCGGCTACGGCAAGATCACCAAGAAGATGGTGCGCGAGGAGCTGGAGGCCGCAGGTCTTCTCGGCGAGAGGGCACAGAAGTGAGCGCTGCCCCGATGCGGTCCGGGACCCCGCCCTTCGCCACCCTGGCGCAGCCAGGCCCCCTGCGGGCGGAGCGCTGGCTCGCCGCAGGCGGTTCGCTGATCCACCGCCCTCTCGACCTCGCGCCGGGGCGCACGCTCCTCGACGCCCTCGCGGGCTCCCTCGGCGAGGCCGGGATGCGCGGCGGCGTCGTGCACCTGACGGGCGGGAGCTTCGCGCCCTTCGCCTACGTGATGCCGGCCCTCTCGGCCGAACCGCGTTACGCCGCCTATTACAGCGAGACCTTCCGGCCCGGGGGCGAGACCCGGCTGGAGCGGGCGAGCGCCACCTTCGGCGAGCGCGACGGCGCGGCCTTCCTGCACATTCACGGCACCTGGATCGAGGCCGACGGGCGCCGCCGCGCCGGCCACCTGCTGCCGGCGGAGGTCGTGGTGTCCGAACCGGTCCGGGCCGAGGCCTGGGGCACGGCGGAGGCCGCCTGGCGGGTCGAGCCGGATGCCGAGACCAACTTCTCGCTGTTCACCCCCGCGGGTCCCGGGGCGGATGCGCCGGCCTGCCTGCTGCTGAAGATCCAGCCGAACGAGGAGATCCACGCCGCCATCGAGGCGGCGGCCCGCGCGCACGGCGTCGCGGCGGCGCGGGTGCGGGGCATCGGCAGCATCGTCCGGCCGACCTTCGCCGACGGGCGGGCGATCCCGACCGATGCGAGCGAGGTGCTGATCCGCGACGGGTCCGTGCGGCCAGGGCCGGATGGCCGGCTGGCGGCGCATCTCGACATCGCGGTGGTGGATGTTGCGGGCGGCATCCACGAAGGCGTCCTGCGTCGCGGCGCCAACGCCGCCTGCATCACCTTCGAGCTGTGCCTGACGGCGGAATGAGGCCGTCGCGCTCGACGGCGTAGACGTGGACGCGTTCGTCGCGGGCCCGGGCCGGCGCGTGGATCACCGCCTCGCCCTGAAAGGTCATGCCGCAGGCCCGCATCACCGCGAACGAGCCTGCATTCCCCGGCTGGGCGCTGGCCTCGACCCGGTCGAGATCGAGCCATGCGACGGCGGCCGGCAGCAGGGCGGCGGCCGCCTCGCGCAAGTAGCCGCGACGCTGATGCGGCTCGCCGAGCCAGTAGCCGAGGGTGGCTGTCCGTGGGTCCTCGCGGGTCCGGTGCAGCATGATCCAGCCAAGGAGCTCGCCCCTGTCGCGGGCGGTCACCGCGAGGGAGAGCGCCTGCCCGGACGCGGCGAGGGCGCGCGCCATGGCGATCCGCTCCCGCGCCCTCGCGACGGTGAAGGGCAGCGGCCACATCGCGAGCCACCGGCTGACGGCCGGGGTCATCAGGGCGCTGGTCGCCTCGGCATCCTCAGGGGCAACGAGGCGCAGGTGGAGGCGGGGCGTGTCGAGGGCGAGTGAAGGGGCGCCGGTCATGGCGTCAGGGTAGCAGGGATCGCCGTTCGGGACATGCCACCCTGCCACTGTCTCGGCGGCGCCACATCGGGCGACGCGCCCCTCAAAACAAGCTGTACTGACCGCCCACCCCCACCGGCACGCTGAACAGATCAGCCCGCAACCGCACCCGCTCCGCCGGGTACCCGAGCCGCGCCATCGCCACCCGCATCCGCTGATCGAGCAGGTCCGCGTAGGGCCCGGTCCCGGTGAAGCGCCGCCCATACGTCGCGTCGTAGACCTTGCCGCCCCGGGCTTGGGCGAGCAGCGAGAAGGCCCGCCCGGCCTTGTCGGGGTAATGCTCGGCGAACCAGTCGCGCATCAGGTCGGCGAGTTCGTGCGGCAGGCGCAGCAGCACGCCGCCGGCCTCGCTCGCCCCGGCCTCCCGGGCCCGGGCCAGCACGTTTTCGAGCTCGTGGTCGTTGAGGCCCGGGATCAGCGGCGCCACCAGCACCATCACGGGCACGCCGGCCTCGGCCAGCGCCCGGATCGCCGCCAGGCGCTTCTCGGGCCTCGGCGCCCGGGGCTCCATCCGTCGGGCGAGGTCGGGGTCGAGGGTGGTGACCGAGAGCGCGACCTTCACCAGCCCGTTGCGCGCCATCGGCGTCAGGATATCGAGGTCCCGCAGCACGAGGTCGGACTTCGTGACGAGGCCGACCGGGTGGCGGAAGCGGGCCAGCACCTCCAGCACCCCTCGCGTCAGGCGGTAGCGTCGCTCGATCGGCTGGTAGGGATCGGTCGCGGTGCCCAGCGCGATGGTGCGGGGCGTGTAGCCGCGGGCCGAAAGCTCCCGTTCCAGCAGGGACGCGGCGTCGGGCTTGGCGAACAGCTTCGTCTCGAAGTCGAGCCCCGGCGAGAGGCCCGCATAGGCGTGGTTCGGCCGGGCGAAGCAGTAGACGCAGCCATGCTCGCAGCCGCGATACGGATTGATCGAGCGGTCGAATCCGATATCGGGCGATGTGTTGCGGGTGATGATGCTGCGCGCCCGCTCCATCGTCACCTCGGTGCGCAGCGGCCGCAGGTCCTCCTCGAGCTCCCAGCCATCCGCGAAGGCCTCGCGGTCGGCGGCCTCGAACCGGCCGGTCGGGTTGGCGGTGGCGCCGCGCCCGCGGCGGCTCGCCGCCGCCGGGGTCGATCCGGCGAGGCGCCCTCCCTGCCGCCCGCATCCCGCTTCCATTCCGACCTCCGTGCCGTTCACGCTCAAGATTGGAACAAAGCAGGAACAATCACAAGAGCCCATGGAAATGCCAACGATCGAGGCAGGACGGAACGCCTCCCATCCGCTATGGCGCGATCATGTTCACCGCTGCCATCCATCTCCCCGGCGCGATCGACCCGGATCGCATCGACGCCCTCGCCGACACCCTCGCCGCCCTGGTGGCCGGCGTCGCGGCGGGGGTGGTGGGCGATGCGGTCATCACGACGGCGCATCCGGACGACCCGGAGGTCGCCACCATGGCGGAGAGCACCGGCGCGGCCCTGGTGGCGCGGGGCGGGAGTCCCTGGGTCGAGGCGGCGCGCGTCGCCCGGAGACCCTGGATGCTGTGCCTGGAGGCCGGCGACGTACCGGCGGCGGGGTGGATCCGGATCCTCGACCGGTTCGGCGCCACCGGGTCCATCCACTCGGTCGGCCGATTGCGGCGCCCGCACGCGCCCCTGTTCGAGCGGATCGCCGGCCGGCGCGAGGCGCTGACCGGGACGCGCCAGGTGCGGGCGGGCGATCTCGCGCCGGTGCAGACCGTGCGGGCGGGCCTGCCGCTGCGCGCCCGCCTGCCGGTCAGGTCCCTGCGGGCTTCGCTGCTGCGGGGCTAGCCGCTCCGCGCTTCAGGTGCTCGTCGAGACGCGGCATGATCTCGACGAAGTTGCACGGCCGGTGCCGGTAGTCGAGCTGAGCCGCCAGGATCCCGTCCCAGGCGTCGCGGCAGGCGCCGGGCGAGCCCGGCAGCACGAACACGTAGGTGGCGTTCACCACCCCGGCGGTCGCCCGCGATTGCAGCGTCGAGGTGCCGATCTTGTCGTAGGAGATGCGGTGGAAGATGGCGGAGAAGCCGTCCATCCGCTTCTCGAACAGCGGCTCCAGGGCCTCCGGCGTCACGTCGCGGCCGGTGAAGCCGGTGCCGCCGGTGGTGATCACGACGTCGACCCCCGGATCTTGCGCCCAGGCGGTCACCTGGGCGCGGATCGCCTCGACGTCGTCCGGCACGATCGCCCGGGCTGCGAGGCGGTGGCCGGCCGCGCTCAGCCGCTCCGCCAGCGTATCGCCGGAGCGGTCGTCGGCGCGGGTGCGGGTATCGGAAACCGTCAGCACCGCGACCGAGAGCGGCACGAACTCCCGGGCGAAGTCGAGGCGGGCTTGGTCGAGACTTGCCATCACAGCTGCGAGGCCCGGAAGGTGTCGCAGGACTGGGTCTGGCCGCTGCGATAGCCGGTCTGGAACCAGCGCATCCGCTGCGCCGAGGAGCCGTGGGTGAAGGAATCCGGCACGACGTAGCCCTGGCTCTGCTTCTGCAGCTTGTCGTCGCCGATGGCGCTGGCCGCCTGCATCGCTTCCTCGATGTCGCCGGGCTCGAGCGCATTGAAGCGGTCGTTCGAGTTCTTGGCCCAGACGCCGGCGAGGCAATCGGCCATCAACTCGACGCGGACCGAGAGGGCGTTCGACTCGCGCTCGCCGACCTGCTGCTGCTTGCGCTGGACCTTCGGCAGGATGCCGAGCACATCCTGGACGTGGTGGCCGACCTCGTGGGCGATCACGTAGGCGTAGGCGAAGTCGCCCTTCACGTGGAACTTCTGCTCCATCTCCTTGAAGAAGGAGGTATCGAGATAGACCTTTTTGTCGAGCGGGCAGTAGAACGGGCCCATCGCCGCCCGGGCCTGGCCGCAGCCGCTGCGGGTGCCGCCGGTATAGAGCACCATCGTGGTCGGGGTGTATTGCCGGCCGGTCTGGTTCGGCAGCACCTGGCTCCAGACGTCCTCGGTGTTGCCGAGAATCGCGGCGGCGAACTTGCCGGTCTGGTCGGACGGCGCCCCGGTGCGCCGGTCGGGCTGGCGGCCCTGCGGCTGGCTCTGTTCCTGGGGCGCGCGCTGGCGCGTCACGGTTTCGGCGCCGCCGATCAGGATCGCCGGGTTGATGCCGGTGACCCAGCCGATGATGCACAGAATCACGATCGTGCCGATGCCGAGGCCCCCGGCCCCACCGCCGGGGAACCCGAATCCGCCGCCGCCACCGCCCTCGCCGCGGCGGTCTTCGACGTTGTCGGAGGAGCGAAAATCTTCCCAGCGCATGTCAGCGTCCCGTCGGCCCGTGAACCTTGGCCGCGACGGCTACGCGGCGCAGGCCCGAGGCTCAAGAGTAATCGACCAGGACCGGCACGGTTCCGCTTCGTCGCGCCGGCCGACGGTCAGCGCCCGCCCTCGTCGAGGGCGGCGCGCAGGGCCCGGAAGTCGCGCCAGGCGAGGCGTTTCTGCAGCGGCTGGCGCAGCAGGTAGGCCGGGTGCAGGGTGGCGAGCAGCCGGATCTCGCGCCGCCCGGTGCGATAGGGAAACCAGCGCCCGCGGGACTTGAGGATGCCGTCCTTGGTGCCGGCGAGCGCCTGGGTCGCGACGCCGCCGAGGCAGACCAGGATGTCGGGATCGGCCAGCGCGATCTGCCGCTCGATGAACGGCTTGCAGGTCGCGAGTTCCTGCGGGGTCGGGTTGCGGTTGCCCGGCGGGCGCCACGGCACGACGTTGCCGACATAGGCGTTGGTGCGGTCGAGGCCGACCGCCGCCATCATCCGGTCGAGGAGCTGGCCCGAACGGCCCATGAACGGCTTGCCGACCCGGTCCTCGTCGGCCCCCGGCGCCTCGCCGACGAACATCACCCTGGCTTGCGGGTTCCCGTCGGCGAAGACGAGGTTCTTGGCGGTGAAGCGCAGGGCGCAGCTCTCGAACTGGCCGAGCAGGCCTTCCAGCTCCTCCAGGCTCGCGGCGGTGGCGGCCAGTTCCCGCGCGTCCCCCGCGGCCTCGCCCGGGGCGGCGGCGGCGGAGCGGCCGTAGGTGCTGGGTGCTTCCGGGCGAACCGTTTCCTGGCGAACCGTTTCCTGGCGAACGGCTTCCTGTCGTGGAACCTCCGCGCGCGGAGCGTCCTGCCGGGGTGGGGGCGCGGCCCGGGCCAGCTCGGGCGTTGGCTCGGACGGACGCATCGGCGCATCGGCCTCCGCCCGCGCGGCGCGGCGCGGCGCCTCGGGCTCGGCGAAGCGGTCATGCGGCGTCTCGTCCAGCACCGCATCGACGCCCGCCGCGACGTGGAAGTCGAGGAAGGAGAGCAGGTCGCGGCTGTCGGGAGCGTCGGCTGTCATCTGCGTGATGTGGCGTCTCGCGCGGGTGTGGACAACCGGCGCGACACGGCGCCCACACGCATTCTCGTGCGGGCGAGGCCGCGCGGGTGCTTGCACCCGGGGACACGCCGTCGCACGGTCCCGGCCAACGGACCGCTTGAGGCGGCCCGAGATCGTTTATATGTGAACTATCAGACGACCAGGGGAGGACCAGGATGGAGCTGCCGGAACGCGAGGCGATGGACTTCGACGTGGTGATCGTCGGAGCGGGCCCGGCCGGGCTGGCTGCCGCCATCCAGCTCAAGCAGCTCGCGACGGAAGCCGGCACCGAGGTGTCGGTGGTGGTGGTCGAGAAGGGGAGCGAGGTCGGCGCCCACATCCTGTCCGGCGCCGTGGTCGACCCGAGCGGCCTCGACAGCCTCGTGCCCGGCTGGCGCGAGGATCCGGACCGCCCCCTCAAGACCGAGGTGGTGAAGGACGAGTTCATGTTCCTCGGGCCGGCCGGCGGCATCGCGCTGCCGAACGTCGCCTTCCCGAAGCTGATGAGCAACCACGGCAACTTCGTCGGTTCGCTCTCCAACGTGACGAAGTATCTCGGCCGCAAGGCGGAGGAACTCGGCGTCGAGATCTATCCGGGCTTCCCGGCCGCCGAGATCCTCTATGACGAGGCGGGCGCCGTGGCCGGCATCGCCACCGGCGATCTCGGCATCGCCCGCTCGGGCGAGGCGCGGGACGACTTCACCCGCGGCATGGAGTTGCGCGCCAAGTACACGGTGTTCGGCGAGGGTGCCCGCGGCTCGCTGACCAAGAAGCTGATCGACCGCTACCGCCTCAACCAGCATTCCGACCACCAGAAGTACGGGCTCGGCGTCAAGGAGCTGTGGCAGGTCAAGCCGGAGAAGTTCCGGCCGGGGCTGGTGCAGCATTCGATGGGCTGGCCGCTGCCGAACAAGGCCGGCGGCGGCTCCTGGCTCTACCATTTCGACGATCACCTGGTCTCGGTCGGGTTCGTCACGCACCTGAACTACGAGAACCCGACCCTGTCGCCGTTCGAGGAGTTCCAGCGCTTCAAGACCCACCCGATGATCCGCGACGTGTTCGAGGGCGCCAAGCGCATCGGTTACGGCGCGCGGGCCATCATGGAGGGCGGCTGGCAATCGGTGCCGAAGCTGGTCTTCCCGGGCGGCTGTCTCGTCGGCGACTCCGCCGGCTTCGTCAATGTGCCGCGGATCAAGGGCTCGCACAACGCGGTGCTCTCCGGGATGCAGGCCGCCGGCGCGATCCACGAGGCGCTGGCCGCCGGCCGGGCCCAGGACGAGCTGACCTCCTACGACGAGGGCTGGCGCGCGAGCCCGATCGGCTACGACCTCAAGCGGGTCCGCAACGTCAAGCCGCTGTGGTCCAAGTACGGCACCCTCGTCGGCGTGGGATTGGGGGGCCTCGACATGTGGCTCAACGAGCTCGCCGGCCTGTCCTTGTTCGGCACGCTCAGCCACGGCAAGCCGGATTATGCCTGCACCAAGCCGCTCAAGGACGTGAAGCCGATCAAGTATCCCAGGCCCGACGGGGTGCTGACCTTCGACCGCCTGTCGTCGGTCTACCTGTCGAACACCAACCACGAGGAGGACCAGCCGGTCCATCTTCAGGTCAAGGATATGGGCCTGCAGAAATCCTCCGAGCACGACGTGTTCGGCGGGCCGTCGAGCCGTTATTGCCCGGCCGGCGTCTACGAGTGGATCGAGGAGGGTGGTGCGCCGCGCTACCAGATCAACGCGCAGAACTGCGTCCACTGCAAGACCTGCGACATCAAGGACCCGAACCAGAACATCAACTGGGTCACGCCGGAAGGTCCCGGCGGTCCGAACTACGTGAATATGTAGGACGATGGGCGGGCCCCAAAGCAAGGCCCGCCCATTTCCATTGCGCGGGGTCGGTCAGGTTTCCTCGAGACGCACGCGAGACGCCGTCCTCACGCCGCCCTGACCGTCGTCAGAAACCGCCCCATCTCCCCGCGCAGGTGCTCGGACTGGCGAGCCAGCTCGCTCGCAGCCGCCAGAACCTGGCCCGCCGCCGCGCCCGTCGCGTCGGCCGCGCCTGCGACCGCGACGACGCCGCCCGTCACCTCGCCGGTGCCCTTGGCGGCTTCCGCGATGGTGCGGACGATCTCCTGCGTGGCCGCCCCCTGTTCCTCCACCGCCGCCGCGATGGCGGTGCTGGCGGCGCTGATCTCGCCGATCCGGCCGGTGATGCCGCCGATCGCCGCGACGGCCTGCTCGGTCGAGCCCTGGATGCGGACGATCTGGTCGGCGATCTCGGCGGTCGCGCGGCCGGTCTGGCCGGCCAGCGCCTTCACCTCGGCCGCCACCACGGCGAAGCCGCGTCCCGCGGCGCCGGCCCGCGCCGCCTCGATCGTGGCGTTGAGCGCGAGGAGATTGGTCTGGTCGGCGATCGACGCGATCAGCGCCAGCACATCGCCGATCCGCGCCGAGCCCTGGCGCAGTTCCTCGACGAGGCGGGTGGTCGCTCCGGCGGCCTCCGCGGCGGCCCGGGCCATCTCGGCCGAGGCGCCGACCCGGTGCGACGCCGCCGCCAGCGCGTCCCGGAACCCGGAGCCGAGGGCGGTCTCGGAGGCGCGGGCCTGGGCGAGCACCGCCTCGACCCGCCCGGCGAGGGACGAAAGGGCGCGGATCGGATCGACGGCGAGAGGCTGGCGCCCGGCGATCACGGCATTGAGCCGTCCCCGCTCGCGCCCGGCGAACTCGCCGGCATCCCACAGCGCCCGCTTGACGTCGAGGCCGTGATGGATCGGGCCCGGCACCGCGCCGGTGATGCCGGCCCGGACCGCGTCGAACAGAGCCTGCTGGTGAGCGATGAACCCCGTGGCGGCCGGGAACCACGCCGCCGCGAGATCCGGATCGGGGGTACCGGCGAGCACCCGGTCGACGCGTTGCCGCAGGGCCGCAAAGTCTCGCCTCGCCTGATCGAGATCGGCGAGCGGCGTCGTCACCGCCTCGTCGGTGTGCAGACGCTCCAGGGCCGCCGCGAGGTGCCGGTCGCCCGCCTCGCGGAGTGCCGACAGCGCCGGGCGCTCCGACGCCGCCGGCGGCTTGGCGATCCATCCATGGGTCAGCCCACGCTCGGCGGCCAGCGCCGCTGCCGCGGCGCCGAGGGCATCGGTCACCCGGTTGACCTCCGCCGCCCGCCGCATGACGTCGGCCCGCTGCCAGGCATCCCTGACCTGGAAGCCGGCCAGCCAGACCAGCAGACAGCCGATCAGGCCCAGGATGAGAAAAATCTGGTGACGCAACGACATGTCAGGCAGCTCTGGAGGGCGACTTGGCGCAGGCGGCGAGCGATCTGGCCCATCTGACGCGGCGATCACTTGAGATTGATGTTACAACCGGAGCCCGGGGCGACCTTACGGTCAGATGCATTCTCCCGTGCCCGGCCGGCCCGCCGGGCCGCCCGGGTGCCCCCGACACATCGCCGCCGCCGTTTGGTCTTGCCGCTGCCCCGCGCAGGGTCCAATGTCGCGCCGATTTCGCGTGCCGGCGCCGCGGCCGGCGCGACCACGGAGCCACGAGTTTGGTGCTCAAGACCCGAATCCCCGCCCCCCGCCGCGGTGGCGCGCTCGCCGCGCTGGCCCTGTTCCTCGCCGCCTCGACGGCGCCGGCCCTCGCCGCGCGGCTGCCGGTGCGCGAGGTGGCGCCACCGCAATCCTACGAGCCGGCGGATTCGCTGGAAGGCAACTTCCTGGCGGCCTACATCGCCGGGGCCTCCCGCGACACCGCCGCGGCCGCCACCTATTACCGCGAGGCGGTGAAGGGCGACCCGCGCAACGCCGAGCTCCTCGAACGCTCCTTCGTGGCGCTCCTGGCCGACGGCTCGCTGCCCGAGGCGTTCCGGGCCGCCGAGAAGCTGACGCAGCGCGACGGCGCCAACGGCCTCGCCCAGCTTGCGCTCGGCGTGCAGAAGATCAAGGCCAAGCAATTCGCGGCGGCGCGCCAGAACTTGCAGCGCGGCGGCAAGGGCGCGGCGGCCGACCTGACCTCCACGCTCCTGACCGCATGGTCCTATGCCGGGGCCGGCGAAGGCAAGAAGGCGCTCGAGACCATCAACAAGCTCAAGGGCGAGCGCTACTACAACGTCTTCCGCGACTACCATGCGGGACTGATCGCGGCGCTGGTCGGCGACAAGGTCGAGGCCGAGCGCCGGCTGAAATCGGCCTACGATTCCGACCGCAACACCCTGCGCATCGTCGATGCCTACGGCCGGTTCGAGGCCGAGTCGGGCCGGCCCGACCTCGCGGTGGCGGCCTACCAGGAATTCGACAACGTCCTGCCGCGCCATCCGATCGTGCGCGACGCCCTCGACAAGCTGAAGGCCGGCAAGCCGCTCACGCCGCTGATCAATTCGGCCCAGGAAGGCGCCGCGGAGGTGCTCTACGGCCTCGGCTCGGCCGGGACCTCGCAGGGCGACGAGCTGCCGGCGGTGGTGTATCTTCGCCTCGCGCTCTACCTCGCCCCCGAGCATTCCCTGGCGCTCCTGACGCTCGCCGACACGCTCGAGCGGATGAAGGCGCCCGAACGGGCGAACGAGGTCTTCGCCCGCATGCCGGCGAGTTCGCCGCTCAAGCTCAACGCCGACATCCAGATCGGCCTCAACCTCGAGCAGATGGGCAAGGGCGACGAGGCGATCGCCCACCTGGATCAGGTCGCCAAGACCTATCCCAATGACATCGACGTGATCTCAGCGCTCGGCAACGTCCAGCGCTCGCGCAAGAAATACGCCGAATCGGCCCAGACCTACACCAAGGCGATCGACCTGATCGGCGACCAGCCGGCGCGCAACTACTGGACCCTGTACTACTTCCGCGGCACGTCCTACGAGCGTGCCAAGGAATGGCCGAAGGCCGAGGCCGACCTGAAGAAGGCGCTGGAGCTGGTGCCGGCGACGCAGCCGAACGGCCGCGCCCAGGTGCTGAACTACCTCGCCTATTCCTGGGTCGACCAGAACATGAATATCGACGAGGCATTCCGGATGCTCAAGCAGGCGGTCGACCTGCAGCCGCGCGACGGGATGATCATCGACAGCCTCGGCTGGGCCTATTACCGCCTCGGCCGCTGGGACGATGCGGTGCGGGAGCTCGAGAAGGCGATCGAGCTGAAGCCCGGAGACCCGACCATCAACGACCACCTCGGCGACGCCTATTGGCGCTCCGGCCGGCGGCTCGAGGGCAAGTTCCAGTGGCAGCACGCCAAGGACCTGAACCCCGAGCCGGAGGACCTGGCGAAGATCGAGGCGAAGCTGAAGGACGGCCTGCCAGAGCTGGAGAAGCCCGCCGCCACCGCCGAGACCCAGCCCGCGCCCCAGCCGGAGATGCCGAAGGGCGCCCCGGCCCCGACCGAGCCGCCGGCGATGGGCACGGAGACGAAGAGCGGCGGCTGACGCCTCTCCGCCTGTCCGTTCGAGAGTGAGATCGCGGGCGCGGTGCCGGACAGGCGCCGCGCCCCTTAGCCGTTCGAGAGACGACGACGTGCCTGCCCTCGCCACCCGCGCGCCCGCCAAGATCAACCTGACCCTGCACGTCCTCGGCCGCCGTCCCGGAGACGGCTACCACGCCCTCGAGAGCCTGGTCGTGTTCGCGGGGTCGAACGCGGGCGATCTCCTGACCCTCGAACCCGGTCCGGCCCTCGCCCTCGCGGTGACCGGTCCGACCGCAGGTCCGGCCGGCCCGACCGACGACAACCTGGTGATGCGGGCCGCGCGCCACCTCGCCGCCGCGGTGCCGGGGCTCACGCTCGGCCGGTTCCGGCTGGTCAAGCGCCTGCCGGTGGCAGCCGGGATCGGCGGCGGCTCGTCCGACGCGGCGGCGGCCCTGCGGCTGCTCGGCCGTCTCAACGGCCTCGCCCCCGACCACCCGGCTCTGATGGAGGCGGCGCGCCGTACCGGCGCCGACGTGCCGGTCTGCCTCGATCCGCGGGCCCGGATGATGTGCGGCGCCGGGGAGGCGGTCGGCCCGGCCCTCGCCCTGCCGCCGGTGCCGGCGGTGCTGATCAATCCCGGCGTGCCGGTCGAGACGGCGCCGGTCTTCCGCGCCCTCGGGCTCAAGGTCGGCGAGGCGCATCCCCGCGCCGCGGAGGCGCATCCGGACGTGACGGGCGGCGATCTCGATGCCCTGGTCGCCCGCATCGCGCCGGCCCGCAACGACCTCGAAGCTCCTGCCCTCACGGTCGCGCCGGTGATCGGCGACACCCTGGCGGCGCTCCGCGACCAGGCGGATTGCCGGCTCGCGCGGATGTCGGGATCGGGCGCCACGGTGTTCGGGCTGTTCGGCCACCGCTCCGCGGCGGTGCGGGCGGCGCGGGCGCTCGCGGGGGCGCAGCCGGGCTGGTGGGTGCGGGCGACATTGCTGCGCTGAGGACCAGCCGCGCTCAGGGGCGACGGCATCGATCAATCGTGGTCAACTGGTTTTCACGGCAGGACGTTCCGGTCTAAGAGGACGGCCGCTGACCTTGCGTCGGCCGAGGCGCCCGACGGACGAGGTCATGTCTTCCCGCACCCTGCGCACACCTCTCCTGACCTGGGTCATTGCCCTGGCCGTCGTCACGGTCGCGGCCGCAGGTTTCACGCTGGCGACGGTCTCGGCCCTGCGCGACGAGGCGGCCCGGCCCGTCGCCGCCGATCTTCGGCTGATCCGGGCCCTGCACGAGCTCGGCGATGCGATGTCGCGGGTGCGGATCAACGCCGTGAAGGCGGCCTTCTCGATCGAGCGCAGCCAGCGCGACGAGGTCGATTGGCAGTCGGTCCGGTCCCAGGCCCGCGTCGATGCCGCCTTCGCGTCGATCAAGGCGATCCTGGCGGAGGGGCAGGCCTCGACCTCGTTCATGCCGATCCTGGAGGCGCGCTGGCAGGATTACGCGAAGGCCCAGGAAGCTCTGGTGCCGGCATCCCTGCTCGCGCCGCGGGCGCAAGCCGTGCCACAGGACGAGATTCTCGCCCGGCTGAACGAGCTGGTGAACGTCGTCACCTCGAACCCCTACGGCGAGCTGGTCGCGACCTTGAGCGCCGCGATGCGCGCGGTCGAGGCCGACGCGACGGAGCGGCTCACCGCGACCGACGCGATCCTCGGCCGGGTCGTGCCGGTGCAGGCCGCGACGGCCGTCGGGGTCCTGGCGCTCTGCCTCGGCCTCGGGCTGTTCCTCGTCGGCCGCGTCACGACTCCGCTGGCGAAGGTCGCCGCCAGCCTGGAGCGGATGGCGGTGGGTGATGCCACCGAGCCGGACGGCCTGACCGACGACCGCCGCGAGTTCGGGCGCATCGCCGCCCATCTCGAGCGACTGCGCACCAACATGCGACTCGGGCAGAAGACCGAGGCCGAGCGGCGGACCCTGTCCCAGACCAGCGACTGGCTCCAATCGGCGAAGTCGGAGGAAGAACTCTACAGCATGGTCTCGACGGTCCTGTCCCGGCTGATCCCGGAATGCCGCGGCGCGCTCTATGTCTATTCGGGCTCGCGCGACACCCTCGACCTGGCGGAATCCTGGAACGACGCGACCGGTCCCGAGACCATCCACCCCGACGATTGCTGGGGCCTGCGGCGCGGGCGGCTCTACGTGCACGGCGCGAACCCGGTCGAGTTCCGCTGCGGCCACGTGCACGAGCCGGACGCGCAGCATTATTGCTGCCTGCCGATCCTCGCGCATGGCGAGACGATCGGCCTCCTGCACCTCGCCCACGGCTCGGCCGGCCCCTGCGACGCTACCGCCTTCGCCGAGAGCCGGCGGCTCGGGATGCTGGCGGCGGAGCACATCGCGCTCGCCATCGCCAACATGAAGCTGCGCGAGCAGCTCCTCGACCAGTCGATCCGCGACGTGCTGACCGGACTCTACAACCGGCGCTACCTGCTGGAGCGCGGCCGCAGCGAGTTCCTGCGGGCGCAACGGCTCGGCGCACCCGTGAGCCTGCTCTCGATCGACGTCGACCACTTCAAGGCGTTCAACGACAATTTCGGGCACGATGCCGGCGACACCGTCCTGCGGGCGGTGAGCGAGGTGCTGCAGCGCGGCGCCACGCCGACCGGCGTCGCCTGCCGCTTCGGCGGCGAGGAATTCCTGATCCTTCTGCCCGGCACCGCCGCCCCGGAGGCGATGGCCCAGGCGGAAGTGATCCGCCGCGAGGTCGAGACCCTGACGATCCGCTACGCCGAGAGCGACCTGCCCCGCATCTCGGTCTCGGTCGGGGTCGCCGCCTACCCGGTCTCGGGCCAGACGCTGCAGGAGGTCATGCGGGTCGCGGATGCGACCCTCTACGAGGCCAAGCGCGGCGGCCGCAACCGGGTGGTGCTGTCCGAGGATCCCCTGGCCGCGCGCGAGGAGGCGCAGGCCGGCTGAGGCGCAAGGGCCTCGTGCATGTGTCGGCGTCGCTCACGCGCGCGGAGCCGGGGGCTCCAGCGCGCCGGCGGGCGATGCGATGTCCGGATGAGATCGTCCGGACGTCGGATCACCGCGCACGGGCGATGCAGAAATCCACCGCTTCCAGCAGCGCCTGCTTCATCGGCGAGGGTGGGAACGGCGCCAGCGCGTCCTTGGCCATCGCACCGTAATGGCGGGCGCGCTCGATCGTGTCCTCGAGGGCGCGGTGGCGGCGCATGATGGCGATTGCACCGTCGAGGTCGCGCGGCTCCTCGATCTCCTGGCGCTCCAGGGTGCGGCGCCAGAACGCCCGCTCCTCGTCGCTGCCGCGGCGGAAGGACAGCACCACCGGCAGGGTGATCTTGCCCTCGCGGAAGTCGTCGCCGACGTTCTTGCCGAGATCGGCGCTGGTGCCGCCGTAATCGAGGGCGTCGTCGACGAGCTGGAAGGCGATGCCGAGATTCATGCCGTAGCTGCGGCAGGCCGCCATCTCGGCCTCCGGGCGCTGGGCGAGCACCGGGCCGACCTCGCAGGCGGCGGCGAACAATTCGGCGGTCTTCGCCCGGATCACCGCCAGGTACTCGTCCTCGCTGGTCTCGGTGCTGCGAGCGGCGGTGAGCTGCATCACCTCGCCCTCGGCGATCACCGAGGCGGCGGAGGACAGGATGTCGAGGGCCCGCAGCGAGCCGACCTCGACCATCATCTTGAAGGCCTGGCCGAGCAGGAAGTCGCCGACGAGGACGCTGGCCTCGTTGCCCCACTTGATGCGGGCCGCGACCTTGCCGCGGCGCATGTCGCTCTCGTCGACGACATCGTCGTGGAGCAGCGTCGCGGTGTGCATGAACTCGACCGAGGCGGCGAGCTTCACATCGCCATCCCCCGCCGGGTCGTAGCCGGACAGCGAGGCGGTGGCGAGGGTCAGGATCGGGCGCAGGCGCTTGCCGCCCGAGGAGATCAGATGGTTGGCGACCTCCGGGATCATCGTCACGTCGGAGCCGGTGCGCGACAGGATCATCGCGTTGACGCGCTCCATCCCGCCCGCCACCAGCCCCACCAGGGCGTCGAGGCTGGCCTCCGGATCGGAGGGTCTGTCCTGAAGGGGAAGTACGACGCCCACGCCCGCGCGATCTCCTCGGAGCCGCCCCGAACCACGGGGCTCCTGATCTACTCCCGCCCCCTTTGGCACGCGAGCGCCCCCGGCGGCAACACGCAAGCTGCCGCAAGGCCCTGAACCGGGGCGGCGGCCTGGGGATGCGGCGCAACCGGCCGGCATGTGTGGTATGGCCGCCGCGATCCGAGCAAGGACCGCGTGCCGCACCATGATCGAGCTGATCCGCACCAACGACCTCGTCCTGATCGGCTTCGCGGAATCGCTCCTCAGCGGCGCCGAGATCCCGGTCCTGGTGGCCGACAACCACATCAGCATGATGGAGGGGATGATCGGCGCTTTCCCGCGCCGGCTGCTCGTCCCGGAGGACCATGCCCGCCAGGCCCGGCGCATCCTCGTCGATGCCGGCCTCGCCCACGAGCTGCGCGATGCCCCGCTCGCCTGACCCGCAATCCGGGCCGGAAGCCTGGCTCGGCGGGCGGCTCACCCTGCGCCAGCCGCCCCGCGGGGCCCACCGGGCGGGGACCGACGCGGTGCTGCTCGCGGCGAGCGCCGCTGCGTCGGGCGGCGAGAGCGTGTGCGACCTCGGCGCCGGCACCGGCGCGGTCGGGCTCGCGGTCGCCCGGGCCTGCCCCGAGGTGCAGGTGACGCTGGTCGAGCGCGATCCGGACGCCGCCGGCCTCGCCCGGATCAACGTCGAGGAGAACCGGCTCGCCGGCCGCGTCCGGGTGGTCGAGGCCGACGTGACGGCACCGGGGCGCGAGCGACGGGCCGCCGGCCTCCTGCCCGACACGGTCGACCTGCTCCTGACCAATCCCCCCTTCTTCGAGCATGGCCGCCACCGCGCCTCGCCGGTGGCGGCCCGCGCCGCGGCGCACGGGTTTTCGGAGTTCGGCGGTCTGGAGGCCTGGCTGCGCACCGCGGCCGACCTGCTGCGTCCCGGCGGCCGGCTGGTCATGATCCACCGCGCCGACGCCCTCCCCGCCTGCCTCGACGCGATGGCGGGGCGGTTCGGCGCGATCCAGGTCACCCCGGTCCAGCCGCGGGCGGAGACGGCGGCGATCCGGGTGCTGGTCTCAGGGATTCGCGGCAGCCGGGCCCCGTTCACCCTGGCGCCCGCCCTGGTGCTGCACGGGCCGGACGGGCGCTTCACGGCGGCGGTCGAGGCGATGCACCGGGGCGCGGGGGTGTTCTAACGATCGGCGATTGTGGCGGCGCTGGATCTCGGCGTCGTCAGGGTTGGCGCCGATACCTGGAGAGACCAGGAAAATCGCTTTCAAGATCGAGCGCGGGATCTCCTCTCCCGTGTGGGAGAGGGGAGATGCGCCTCTCGATAAATCGGACCGATCCAGCGCGAGCCGCGCGAAACACCCTGTCTACGGCACCGTGATTTGCTCGTGCTTGAGCGTCGACACCTCGCCGCGTCATCCCGGGTTCCGCTGAGCAGCCCCAGGATGACGATGGCGGGTCTGAATGCGGTCGGCCCGCACCGTCAGACGACCGACCAGGCGTAGGCAGCGCCCGCGACTACTCTCCCGCCGCGCTCTTCGCCGCCTTCGCCGCGGGCTTCTTCGCCGGAGCCTTCTTGGCTGCGGCAGGCTTCGCGGCCGCACCCTTGGCGGCCGTCTTCCGGGCCGTGGGCTTCGCCTTCGCCTCGGCCTCCTCGCCCTCCGCCGCCACGTCCTTCGCGGCAGACTTGGTCGCCTTGGCCGCCGCCGTCTTGCCCGTCGCCTTTCGAGCGCCGGCCTTCTTCTTCGTCCCACCGCCGGCCTCGCGGCGGGCGGCGATCAGGCGCAACGCTTCGTCGAGGGTCACGGCCGCGGAATCCGCCCCTTTCGGCAGGGTGGCGTTGATCTCGCCGTCGGTGACGTAGGCGCCGTAGCGGCCGGCCTTGACGGTAATCGGCTTGCCGGTGTCGGGCGCGGTGCCGATCAGGCGGCCCGGATCCTGGGCCGGGCGCCCGCCGCCCTGCTCCTTCTGGACGATCAGGTCGATGGCACGGTTGGCGCCGACCTCGAGCACGTCGTCGTCCTTGCCGAGATTGGCGTAGGTCTTGCCGTGCTGCACGTAAGGGCCGTAGCGGCCGATATTGGCCAGGATCGGCTCGCCGGTCTCCGGGTGGCGCGCCACCTCGCGCGGCAGCGACAGGAGCTTGAGGGCCTTCTCGAGATCGACCGCCGAGGGGGCGAGCCCCTTGGGGAGAGACGAGCGCTTCGGCTTCTCCGCCCCCTTCTCGGCCGAGGCCTCGCCGAGTTGCAGGAATGGGCCGAAGCGGCCGTCGCGCAAGGTGACGGGCAAGCCGGTCTCGGGATCGTCACCCAACACCCGCACGCCGGGCTGCCCGCCCTCGCCCGCCCCCTCGCCGTCACCGTCGAGGCCGGTGGCGTTGAGCTGGCGGGTGTACTTGCACTCCGGGTAGTTCGAGCAGCCGACGAAGGCGCCGAACTTGCCGAGCTTGAGCGAGAGCTGGCCGCTGGCGCAGTTCGGGCAGGCGCGCGGGTTCGCGCCGTCGGCCTTGGCCGGGAAGATGTGCTCGGCCAGGAGCCCGTTCAGCGCCTCCAGCACCTCCGCCGTGCGCAGCTCCTTGGTCCCGGCGATCGCCGCCGAGAAATCGCGCCAGAAGTCGCGCAGCACCGCGCGCCAGTCGATCTCGGCGTTCGAGACCCGGTCGAGCTGCGTCTCCAGGTCGGCGGTGAAATCGTACTCGACGTAGCGGCGGAAGAAGCTCTCGAGGAAGCCGGTGACGATCCGGCCCTTGTCCTCCGGCACCAGGCGCTTCTTGTCGATCTTGACGTATTCGCGGTCGCGCAGGACCTGTAGCACGGCGGCGTAGGTCGAGGGCCGGCCGATGCCGAGCTCCTCCATCCGCTTGACCAGGCTCGCCTCGGAATAGCGCGGCGGCGGCTCGGTGAAGTGCTGGGTCGCGGCGATGCGCTCTCGCGTGAGCCCGTCGCCCGACTTCATCGGCGGCAGGCGGCGGGATTCCTCGTCCTCCTCGTCGTCCTTGCCCTCCTGGTAGAGGGTGAGGAAGCCGTCGAACTTCACCACCTGGCCGGTGGCGCGCAGGTCGATGCGGCGCGGGCCGACCTGGGCGGCAATCTCGACGGTGGTGCGCTCCAGCTCCGCCGACTCCATCTGGCTCGCGACCGTGCGGGTCCAGATCAGCTCGTAGAGCTTGGCCTGCTCGGGCTCGAGGAAGCGGGCGACCTCCTTCGGCAGCCGGGCGAGATCGGTCGGGCGCACCGCCTCGTGGGCCTCCTGCGCGTTCTTGGCCTTGACGCTGTACTTGCGGGGCGCGCCGGGCACGTAGGCGTCGCCGTACTCGGCGCCGATCACCTGGCGGGCCTGGGCGACCGCCTCCGGCGCCATGTCGACGCCGTCGGTCCGCATGTAGGTGATGAGGCCGACGGTCTCGCCGCCGATCTCGATGCCCTCGTAGAGCCGCTGCGCCACCCGCATGGTCTGGGCCGGCGCGAGGCCGAGCTTGCGCGAGGCCTCCTGCTGCAGCGTCGAGGTGGTGAAGGGCGGCTGCGGATGGCGCTTGGCGGGCTTGGCCTCGACCGAGGCGACGGTGAAGGTCGCGAGCTCCAGGTCGCGCCGGAAGGCCTCGGCCTCCTCGGCATTGCCGACATCGAGGCGCTGGATCCGCTTGCCGTCGGCGCCGACGAGGCGGGCCTCGAACACCGCCCCGCTCGCGGTCTTCAGCGTCGCGACGATCGACCAGTATTCCCGCGGCTTGAAGGTCTCGATCTCGCGCTCGCGGTCGCAGACGAGGCGGAGCGCCACCGACTGCACCCGGCCGGCCGAGCGGGCGCCCGGCAGCTTGCGCCACAGGACCGGCGAGAGATTGAAGCCGACGAGGTAGTCGAGCGCCCGGCGCGCCAGGTAGGCATCGACGAGGGCCTGGTCGATCGCCCGCGGCTGGGCCATCGCCGTCGCGACCGCGTCCTTGGTGATGGCGTTGAAGGTGACGCGCTCGACCGCGACGTCCTTGAGCACCTTCTTCGCCTGGAGCGCCTCCAGCACGTGCCAGGAGATCGCCTCGCCCTCGCGGTCCGGGTCGGTCGCCAGGATCAGTTTGTCGGCGCCCTTCACCGCTTTCGCGATCTCGGCGACGCGCTTTGCCCCGCGATCCTCCAGCTCCCACAGCATATGGAAGTCCTGCTCGGGATCGACCGAGCCGTCTTTCGCCGGAAGATCCCGGATATGCCCGAAGGAGGCCAGCACCTCGTAGTCGCTGCCGAGGTATTTATTGATCGTCTTGGCTTTGGCCGGCGACTCGACGACGACGACTTTCATGGACGGGCTGCCTCTTCGAAAAGCACACCGCGGCAGATCGGGCTTCAACTTGTGCGGGGCGGCCGACACGGGTTTTCGCGCGGCGAAGCGGACAAGTGGGTGATGACGCGGCGGTTGTCAAATACCGCCGATGGTCGAAGGGCGTCCTTGCGAGCCGGTCGCGCGCCTCCTATAGCCCTTCGCTCAGGATGAGCACCCAGGCACCCCCCGGCTTCCCGCACCGCCACCTCCTCGGCATCGAGGGCCTCTCGCCCCTCGACATCGTGGCGCTCCTCGACCGCGCCGACGAGGCCGTCGAGATCAGCCGCCAGGTCGAGAAGAAGCGCACGACCCTGCGCGGTCGCACCCAGATCAACCTGTTCTTCGAGCCCTCGACGCGGACCCAGTCCTCGTTCGAGCTGGCCGGCAAGCGCCTCGGCGCCGACGTGATGAACATGTCGGTCGCCTCCTCGTCGGTGAAGAAGGGCGAGACCCTGATCGACACCGCCGCGACCCTCAACGCGATGCGCCCCGACATCATCGTGGTGCGCCACCACCAGGCCGGCGCGGTGCATCTCCTGGCCCGCAAGGTCGATTGCGCGGTGGTGAATGCCGGCGACGGCGCCCACGAGCATCCGACCCAGGCGCTCCTCGATGCGCTGACCATCCGGCGCAACAAGGGCCGGATCGAGGGGCTGACGGTCGCGATCTGCGGCGACGTCCTCCATTCGCGGGTGGCGCGCTCGAACATCATCCTGCTCCAGGCGCTCGGCGCCCGGGTGCGGGTGATCGGCCCCTCGACCCTGCTGCCGCCGGGCCTCGCCCGCTTCGGCGTCGAGGTCTTCACCGACATGCGCAAGGGGCTCGCGGGCGTCGACATCGTCATGATGCTGCGGCTCCAGCGCGAGCGGATGAACGGCTCCTTCGTGCCGTCGGTGAAGGAGTACTTCCGGTATTTCGGCCTCGACGGCGACAAGCTGAGCCACGCCAAGGCCGATGCGCTGGTGATGCATCCGGGCCCGATGAACCGCGGCGTCGAGATCTCGTCCGAGGTCGCCGACGGGGCGCAGTCGCTGATCCGGGAGCAGGTCGAGATGGGGGTCGCGGTGCGGATGGCGGTGCTGGAGGCGCTGGCCACGCACCTGCCGAACGCGTGACGGCATGCCTTTGGCGAAGGGCGCCGCGGCCTGAACCCTCCCCCCTCTGCGGGGGAGGGTGGCGAGCGGAGCGAGCCGGGAGAGGGGCAGCGCGACGCTGATTCAGCGTGGCGCTCTTCAGAACGGTTCCGCTTGATTCGGAAACGTGGTCCCCTCTCCCGCCCCACTCCGTGGGGCACCCTCCCCCGCAGAGGGGGGAGGGGTCAGGGCGGCGAGCTTGAGGAGAAGGTCGGATGGAGCAGGAGAAGCGCAATCCGGTCTCCGACCGTCTCAGGGACTTCGCCAAGGATCAGCGCTCCCTCGCGACCCGCGCGGAAGCCCTGTTCTGGAGCCAGGTCCGCGCTGGTCGCCTTTCCGGCCACAAATTCAAGCGGCAGGTCCCCATCACCCCGTATATCGTCGATTTCCTCTGCCCCTCTGCTCGGTTGATCGTCGAACTCGACGGCAAGCCGCACGAAACTGTCGAGCGCTGTGCACGAGACGCATCCCGGGATGCGTGGTTGCGAGGTCAAGCTTTCGAGATCATGCGGTTCTCGAACGAGACCTTTCTAGGCAACCCTCAACTCGCACTCGACACCGTGCCCGCCGCAATCGAGCAACGCTCCGCCCTGCCTCCGCCGAACCCCGAGCGGCCTATCCAATGAACCCAATCCTCCTCACCAACGCCCACCTGATCGACCCCGCCACCGGCCGCGAAGGCCCGGGCGCTGTGCTCGTGCGCGACCGCACGATCGCCGACATCCACTGGGGCACCCCCGCCGCCCTGCCCGAGGGCGCCGAGGTCATCGACTGCGCCGGCCAGGTGCTCACCGCCGGCCTCGTGGATCTCCGCGCCTTCGTGGGCGAGCCCGGCGCCGAGCACCGCGAGACGCTGGCGAGCGCCAGCGCGGCGGCCGCCGCCGGCGGCGTCACGACGCTCGTCTGCATGCCCGACACCAACCCGCCGATCGACGAGCCGGCGATCGTCGACTTCGTGCTGCGCCGGGCGCGGGACACCGCCAGCACCCATGTGCTGCCGGCCGCCGCCATCACCAAGGGCCTCGCCGGCCAGGTGATGACCGAGTTCGGCCTGCTGACCGAGGCCGGCGCCGTCGCCTTCACCGACGGGTTGAAGGCCGTCACCAACGCCCAGGTGATGCGCCGGGCCCTCACCTACGCCCGCGACTTCGGCGTCCTGCTGATGCAGCACGTCGAGGAGCCGACGCTCGTCGGCGACGGCGTGATGAACGAGGGCGAGATGGCCTCGCGGCTCGGGCTGCACGGCATCCCGCGGGAGGCCGAGACGATCCTGCTCGAGCGCGACATCCGCCTCGTGCGCCTGACCGGCGGGCGCTACCACGCCGCCATGATCTCCTGCGCCGACTCGATCGAGATCGTGCGCCGGGCGAAGGAGGCCGGGCTGCCGGTGACCTGCGGCGTCTCGGTCAACAACCTGGTGCTCAACGAGAACGACATCGGCCACTACCGCACCTTCTGCAAGCTCTCGCCGCCGTTGCGCACCGAGGCCGACCGGCAGGCGGTGGTGGCGGCGCTCAACGAGGGCGTGATCGACGTGATCGTCTCCGACCACAACCCGCAGGACGTCGAGACCAAGCGCCTGCCCTTCGCCGAGGCGGCCGACGGCGCGCTCGGCATCGAGACCCTGCTCGCCGCCGCGCTCCGCCTGGTCCATGCCGGCGACATCGCCCTGCCGCGGCTCCTCGCCGCCCTCTCGGCGGCCCCGTCGCGGGTCCTCGGCCGCGAGACCGGCCGTCTCGCCGCGGGCGCTCCGGCCGACCTCGTGCTGATCGATCCGGACGCGCCCTACGTCCTCGACAAGCGGCAGCTGAAGTCGCGCTCGAAGAACTCGCCCTTCGACGAGGCGCGGCTGCAAGGCATCGCCTCGCTCACCATGGTCGCCGGCCGCATCGTTCACCGCAGCGAGGAGCCGCGCTGATGACGCCGGACTGGACGCATGTCGCCCTGGGGCTAGCCGTCGGCTACCTCCTCGGCGCGATTCCCTTCGGGCTGATCCTGACGCGGTTCGCCGGCCTCGGCGACGTGCGGGCGATCGGCTCAGGGAACATCGGCGCCACCAACGTGCTGCGCACCGGGCGCAAGGGGCTGGCCGCCGCGACCCTGCTCGGCGACGCGCTGAAAGGCACCGCCGCGGTGCTGATCGCCGGCCGGCTCGGCGGCCAGGAGGCGGCGCTCGCCGCCGGGCTCGGCGCCTTCCTCGGCCACCTGTTCCCGGTCTGGCTCGGCTTCAAGGGCGGCAAGGGCGTGGCCACCTTCATCGGCGTGCTGCTCGGCCTGTTCCCGCTCGGCGTGCTGGTCTTCGCGGTCGTGTGGCTCGGCCTCGCCTTCCTGCTGCGCTACTCCTCGGCCGCGGCGCTGGCGGCCTCCGCCGCGACCCCGGCCGCCCTGTGGGCCTTCGGGCAACCGCACCTCGCGGTGCTGTTCTGCATCCTCGCCCTGCTGCTATGGTGGAAGCACGCGCCCAATATCCGCCGCCTCGCCGCGGGGACCGAGGGGCGTATCGGGCAGAAGGGCTGAAGGTCTCACACCGACCCTCACCCAAGGGAGAGGGTCTTGCTCCTCAGCGACGCGCAGCGCCTCGACTGGCTCCGGCTGATTCGCTCCGAAGGAGTCGGCCCGCGCACCTTCCGGGGATTGGTGAACAAGTTCGGCGGAGCCGGGGCGGCGCTGAAGGCCCTGCCGGGCCTCGCCAAGGCGCGGGGCAAGCCGATCCGGGTCACCACGAAGGCCGAGGCCGAGCGCGAGACCGCGGCGGCCGGCCGTCTCGGCGCCCGCTTCGTCGCGATGGGCGAGCCCGACTACCCGCTGCCGCTCCAGGCCACCGCCGATGCGCCACCGCTCATCTGCCTGCGCGGCGAGGCCGCCTGCCTGAAGCGTCCTGCCGTCGCGATCGTCGGATCGCGCAACGCGTCCGCGGCCGGCCTCACCTTCACCGAGCGTCTGTCGCATGCGCTCGGCGCCGAGGGGCTGGTGATCGTCTCAGGCCTCGCCCGCGGCATCGATGCCAGGGCCCACAAGGCCGCGCTCCAGAGCGGCACCGTCGCGGTGCTCGCCGGCGGGCACGACCGGATCTACCCGTCCGAGCACGAGGAGCTGGTCGCCCGCATCCTGGAATCCGGCGGCGCGGTCGTCGCCGAGATGCCGATGGGCTGGGAGCCGCGCGGCCGCGACTTCCCGCGCCGCAACCGCATCATCTCGGGCCTCGCCCTCGGCACCGTCGTGGTCGAGGCGGCGCGCCGCTCCGGTTCGCTGATCACCGCCCGCTTCGCCCTGGAGCAGGGGCGCGAGGTCTTCGCCGTGCCGGGCTCGCCCCTCGATCCGCGGGCCGAGGGCACCAACGACCTGATCCGCGACGGCGCCACCCTCTGCGCCGCGCCCGAGCACGTGATGGCGGTGCTGACCCCGCTGATCGGCGGCCCCGGCCCCGAGACGGGGGCGGAGGACGCGGCCGACCGGGCCGAGCCGGCCCTGTACTGGGACGAGATCGACTTCTCGGCCGAGCCGGTCACCGCCATGGCGGCGGAGCCCGCTCAACCGCATCTCGACGCATCGCCCTCCCCACCGCCCCGGACCGACGATTCCGCCATCCTGCTCGAGCTTCTCGGGCCCTCCCCGGTGCCGGTCGACGCCCTCGCCCGCCAGGCCGGCCTGCCGGCCCGGGTGGTGCAGGGGCTGCTGATGGAACTGGAGCTCGACGGGAAGGTCTGGCGCCATCCGGGCGGGGCAGTGTCGCTGCGGTGAGAGCCCCGTGGCGGTCACGCCGCCGCGAACAGCGCCCGCGCCCGCTCGACCAGCTGCGCCGCGGCATGGGCCGGATACGGCTCGCGGGTGCCGTGGCCCCAGACCGGGCCGGGCCAGGCCGGATCGGAGAGGAACCGCCCGACCACGTGGACGTGCAGTTGGGCCACCACGTTGCCGAGCGCCCCGACATTGACCTTGTCGGGCTGGGCGAGGGCCTGCATCACGCCGATCGCCAGGCGGGTCTCCTCCATCAGGCGGGCGGCATCCTCCGGCGAGAGGTCGGTCAGCTCCGACACGCCGGGCCGCCGCGGCACCAGGACGAGCCAGGGGAAGCGCTTGTCGTCGAGCAACAGCACGCTCGACAGGGCGAGGTCGCCGAGGGCGATGGTGTCGGCGGAGAGCCGCGGGTCGAGGGTGAAATCGGAGGTCATCGGTTCCGTCAATGCGCCATCAGCACCGGCATGGTGGCATGGGCGAGGATGTGGCTGGTGGCGCCGCCGAAGATCATCTGGCGCAGGCGGCTCTGGGTGTAGGCGCCCTTGACGAGCAGGTCGCAGCCGATCGCCGTGGCCTCGGTGAGGAACACCTCGCCGGCGGTGCGGCGGCCGGCCGCCAGCGTGCGCCCCTGCGCCGACAGCCCCTCGCGGTTGAGGGTGGCGGCCAGTTCCTCGGCGCTCGGGCCCGGTACCATGCCGGCATCGACGCCCAGCACCTCGATCCGGGAAGCGGCGCGCAGGAACGGCGCCGCGAAGGCGACCGCCCGGGCGGTCTCGGTCGAGCCGTTCCAGGCGATCACCACGGTGTCGCCGATGGTCGTGGGCGCGGTCGGGGGCGCGATGATCAGGGGGCGGCCGCTCTCGAACAGGACCGCCTCGAGGGTCGTCATCCGCGGCGCGCCCTCGCCGCTGCCGGGACGGCCCACGATGGTGGCGCTAAACAGCCGGGCATGCTGGGCGAGGTAGCCGTCGCCGGGGGGCGCGTCGGGCAGCCAGCGGTAGCGCGGCCCGTCCCGGCCCGCATCGGCGCTCTCGCGGGCGATGCCGTGCCGCTCCATCGCGGCAGTGAAGAGGCTGCCGCAATCCCGCGCCTCGACGAGGTCGGTCTCCTCGTCGCGCACCCAGGTCATGCCCCCGACCATGTCGACCGGGACGTACTCGGCCAAAGCCGGCCGCAGGCCGAACCCCTCGATGCTGGCGCCGAAGCGACGGGCGGTCAGCATCGTGGTGTCGAGCACCGAATCGAGCAGGGTGTGACGGGCGACCGGAACGAGAAGCGTCTTCATGGCGGCGCACTCACCTCAGGAGCCTCGGGAGACGTGTGCCGCGATAGCATCACGCCGGCCCCCGCCCGTCCAGGGGGACCCGAGGGTCATCCCCGGCGCGGACGCAGGACCGGCGCCGCTTACGAGCCCGCCGGCGCCTCCGCCGCCGCGCGCCGCGGCTCGCCCTCGGGGGGCTTGGACTGGCTGCAGGCGGCCCCGGCGCCGTCCTGGCCGCCCGGCGCGCAGGACTCCTCCAGCCACAGCACCATCGCCAGGGCGAGGCCGGCCGGCACGCCGAGCGCCAGGAAGGCCCAGGTCCAGCCGAGATGGAGCGCCAGCAGGCCCCCGACCCAGCCCGACAGGGCACCGCCCACGCCCTGCACCGCCGCGACGCTGCCGAGCGCGGTCTGGGTGCGGCCCGAGCCCCAGGTCAGGTCCGCCACCACCACCGGCACCGCCACCCCGATCACCCCGGAGGCGACGCCGTCCAGCACCTCGGCCAGGATCAGCCAGTACGGATCGGACAGGAAGGCCGAGAGCAGCGCGCGGGCCGGCAGCACCGCGCAGGCGACGAGGAGGAGTTGGCGCCGGCCGCGCCGGTCGGCGAGCGAGCCGGCGAACAGCGCGACCGGGATCATCACCGCCTGGGCGACGATGACATAGCGGGCGGTCCAACCGGTGCCGTCCTGGCCCGCGGCCACCAGCTTCTGGCCGAGCAGGCTGAGCATCGAGCCGTTGGCGAGGTTGAACAGGGCGAGCGCCGCCGAGAGGATCAGCAGGCGCCGGTCGGAGAGGACCTTCAGGATGCCGGAGCGCTCCGGCTTGTCGTCCGGGTCGTCCTCCTTCCAGCCGACGGCGCGGCGGCCGTTATAGGATTTCTTCGGGGTCGTCAGCGCCGCCACGATGGCGCAGGCCGAGAGGCCGCCGAGCACCCAGAAGGCGATGCTCGGCCCCATCAGCGGCGTGCCGAAGCTGATCGCCAGCGCGGCGCCCAGGATGCCGACATGGTTCCAGGCCTGGTTGCGGCCCTGCTGCTTCGGGAAGGCCTGCTTGCCGACCATGCCGAGCGTCAGCGCCGTCACCGCCGGCACCACCAGGGTGCCGCCGACGGCGGCGATGAACTGCGCGACCAGCACCGTCATGAAGGCGCGGGCCGGCAGCAGCAGCAGGGTGCCGACGAGGATCGCCGCGCAGGCCGCCGCGATCAGCATCCGGGGCCGGCCGAGCCGGTCGACCAGGGCGCCGAGCGGCCCGCTCAACCCCAGGGTGGCGAAGCCCACGATGGTGGTGACGAGGCCGACCTCGCTCGGGCCCCATTGCGCGGCCTGCGCCAGCCAGGTGCCGAGGAAAGGGCCGAGCCCGCCCTGGATGTCGCCGACGAAGACGTTGATCAGGGCGAGATGGGTGGTGGGGTTCATCAACGCGGAGACGCTCCGGATCGCCCGTTCGGGCTCTTGCAGGCACAACTTGCAGGACCAGACGGACTAACGCGCCTGAACCGGAAATGATCGGGACGCGGCCCGGCTCGGATCCGCCGCGAGCTTACGGGCTCGGCACGGCGCAGGCGGCGGCGAGGCGGGCGAGCATCGGGTCGGGGATGCCCATGGCGACGAGCTGGTCGTGGGTGTGGCGGACGTAGTCCGGGTTGGCGCCCGAGCGTCCGAGGCCCTGGCGGACCAGCCGCACCAGCTCCGCCTCCGGCAGGCGGCCGGCATATTGCGGGTGGCGGCGGTCGACGAGGTAGGTCACCGCCTGAAGCTGGCGTCCGTCGTCGAGGGTGATGCCGAGCACCCGCTCGACATAGACCGCCGTGACCTGCTCGCGCTCGCGCAGGTAGGTCAGCGTCGCCGCGGCATCGGCTGCCGCGACCCGGAACGCCATGCCGCGGCAGGATCCGCCGCGGTCGAGCCCGAGCACCAGGCCCGGCCGCTCCGGCGTGCCGCGATGGACGTGGGAGAGCACGCAGAGCGAGCGGTGATAGCCGCGCAGGCGGCCCGGCCCGCTCTCGACGAAGGGGAAGCCCGGCCGCCACATCAGCGAGCCGTAGCCGAACACCCAGAGATCCGACGGTGTCCCCGCCTCCATCGCCATCGCCCCCCATTCGACCTTGCTTCTTGGTGCCGGGTTCCTTGCCGGCACGACCTCGTGAGAGTGCCTCACTTGCCGGGCGCGGCCGGTAGCAGCTACGGGGACGCGGTTCAATCCGGGCGGCTCGGGAACGGGCCGCCGCAGCGCCGGGATCATGCCGATGGACAGGCCGACCAATGTTGGGCCGACGAGCGGGACGACGCCGAGCGGGGGTGCTGGCCGCGGGCCCGGCCTGCGCCTCGGCCTGTTCGCGCCGTTCGTGCTGCTCCTCCTGCTGGCCCTGGCCTGGACGGCGGGCTGGTTCTGGCTGCGGGGCAAGGCCGAGGCCGAGATCGACGGGTGGTTCGCCCGCGAGGCCCAGGCCGGCCGGCAATGGACCTGCGCCGACCGCTCGCTCACCGGCTTCCCGTTCCGCTTCGAGTTGCGCTGCGCCTCGCTGAGCTTTGCCCGCTCCGACGTGCGCTTCACCGTCGGGCCGGTGGTGGCGGTGGCGCAGGTCTACCAGCCGCGCCACGTCATCCTGGAGGCGACCGGACCGTTCCGGGTGCAGCAGGGCGGGCTTGAGGCCGACGTGACCTGGAGCGACCTCGAGGCGAGCCTCCACGTCACCGGCGACGGTTTCCAGCGCGCCTCCCTGGTGGTCGACGGCTTGAAAGGCAGCGTCACCGGCGCCGATCCCTCGCCGATCGATTTCACCGCCGGCCATCTCGAGCTGCACGCCCGCCCGACCCCGGGGCGCTTCACCACCGACGGCGCCGTCGATCTCAGCCTCCGGGTGATGCGGGTCGGCCTGCCGATGCTCGACCCGGTGCTCGGCGGTCCCGAGCCCGCCGACATCGCCCTCGACGCCACCGTGACCCGGGCCGCGGGCTTCCGCACCCGTACCCTGGCGCAGGAGCTCGAGCGCTGGCGCGAGGCCGGCGGCACGGTGGAGATCACCAGCCTCGCCGCCGAGAAGGGCAGCCGGCGCCTGCGGGCGCAGGGCGTGCTCGCCCTCGACGACCAGCACCGGCCGACGGGCCAGCTCGACGTGCGCACGGCCGGCCTGGAACAGGTGATCGCCCCGCTGATCAGCGAGCAGATCGGCGCACGGCTCGGCGGCGACGGCGCGGCGCTGATCGGCAACATCGTCGGCCAGTTCCTCGGCGGGCGCCGCAAGGAGCCGGCACAAGGACAAGGGGCACCCGGTCAAGGGGGCTCCGGGCCGGGCGCCCAGGACCGCCCCGGCGAGCCGCCGCTCAAGGTGCTGCCGACCGTGCGCCTCACCGGCGGCCGGGTGGTGGTCGGGCCGTTCGCGGTGCCGAGCGTGCGGCTGCAGCCGCTGTATTGAAGCGGCAGGATTGATCGGGCCTGGCGGTTGCCGCCCGGCCCGCGCCGTCGTACCCCAGGAGGCATGAGCCAGACCGCCCGCTTCCAGAGCTTCGAGGATCCCAGCCACCGGGAGGGTGCGGCACGGGTCGCCGCGCTCAGGGCGGCGATGGCGCAACGGGGCTATGCCGGCTTCGTCGTGCCGCGGGCCGACGAGCATCAATCCGAGTACGTGCCGCCGAATGCCGAGCGGCTGCCCTGGCTCACCGGCTTCACCGGCTCGGCCGGCACGGCCGTGGTGCTCGCCGACAAGGCGGCCCTGGTGGTGGACGGGCGCTACACCCTCCAGGCCGCCGAGCAGGTCGATACGAGCGTCGTCACCCCGGTGCCGCTCGCCGAGACCAGCGTCGAGGCCTGGATCGAGGCCAACCTGCCGGCCGGCGGGGTGCTGGCCTACGATCCCTGGCTGCACACGGCGGACGGGCTCGCCCGGCTGGAGCGGGCGGCCGCGGCCGCCGGCGGGCGCGTCGAGCCGACCGCCCTCAACCTCGTCGACCTCGTCTGGATCGACCGTCCGGCCGCGCCGCGCGCGCCGGTGGTGCCCCATCCCGAGAGCCTGGCGGGCGAAGCCGCCGACGCGAAGCTCGACCGGGTCCGCGGGGCCTTGGCGAAGGCGCGGCTCGACGCGCTGGTGGTGTCGGACCCGCACAACCTCGCCTGGGCCTTCAACATCCGCGGCAGCGACGTGGCCCACACGCCCCTGGCGCTCGGCTACGCGGTGATCCCGCGCGACGGCCGGCCGCGCCTGTTCCTCGACCCCGAGAAGATCACCGCGGAAGCGGCCGGTGCCCTCGCCCCCCTCGCCGAACGCGACGAGCCGGCGGCCCTGCCGGCGGCCCTCGACGCCCTCGGTGCCGCCAAGGCCCGGGTGCGGATCGACGCCGCGACCGGCGCCGTGGCGCTCGGCCGGCGGATCGAGGCGGCGGGCGGCGCCGTCGATGTCGGTCCCGATCCGATCACCGCGATGAAGGCGGTGAAGAACGCCGCCGAGATCGCCGGCTCCCGCGCCGCGCACCGGCGCGACGGCGCCGCGGTGACGCGGTTCCTCGCCTGGCTCGCCCGCGAGGCGCCCGGCGGGACGGTCTCGGAGATCGACGCGGTGGTGCGGCTCGAGGGCTTTCGCGCCGAGTCGAACGCCCTGCGCGAGATCGCCTTTCCGACCATCTCGGGATCCGGGCCGAACGGCGCCATCGTGCATTACCGGGTGACGACAGGAACCGACCGGCGGGTGCGCCTCGGCGAGCTGTTCCTGATCGATTCGGGCGCGCAATACGGCGACGGCACCACCGACATCACCCGCACGGTGGCGGTCGGCGCCCCGAGCGCCGAGATGCGCGACCGCTTCACCCGCGTGCTCAAGGGCCACATCGCCATCGCGACGGCCGTGTTTCCCCGCGGCACCACGGGGGCGCAGATCGACGCCTTCGCCCGCCGCCCGCTCTGGGACGCCGGACTCGATTTCGATCACGGCACCGGCCACGGCGTCGGCGCCTTCCTGTCCGTGCACGAGGGCCCGCAGCGCATCGCCAAGACCGGCACGGCGGCGCTCCAGCCCGGCATGATCGTCTCGAACGAGCCCGGCTACTACAAGACCGGCGCCTTCGGCATCCGGACCGAAAACCTGGTCCTGGTCGAGGAGCGGGCAATCCCCGGCGCCGAGCGCCCGATGCTCGGCTTCGAGACCCTGACCCTCGCCCCGTTCGACCTCTCCCTGGTGCTGCCGGACCTGCTGACCCCGGAGGAGACCGCCTGGCTCGACGCCTACCACGCGCGGGTGCGGGAGACCTTGTCGGATCTGGTCGATCCGGAGACCCGGGACTGGCTGGTGGAGGCGACGCGGCCGGTCGCCGCCCTTGCCTGAGGTGATCTCGCGTTACGCCGCCGGTCTCGACATCCGTCTCGTCGGTCCGGGGCGCTGCGGGCGGAGCCCTGCTTCCAGGATGTCGGGTGCCTCAGGACAGAACTGACCGGGTTCCGCCTCGCTCCGTGCAGCCTACGCCTCTGGATGCCGGTCTTCACGTTCGCGATATCGGGATGACGCAGAGCGCGCTGCCCCGCCGCAGATCACCAGGCAAGTCGAAAAGACAGATCGTTCCCTCTCGATCGCCGGTTCGTTAGCTCTATAGACTTCGATCTAGATCGCAAGAATGGCCCGTACGGCCCGAATCCCTCGGTATTATTCGCGAATGCGCAGCCGCGGCACCGTATCGTCTCTGTGCCGATCGCGGCGAGGGAAGACCGAACCATGAAGACGACGATGCTTGCGGCCCTGGCCGCCGGGGCGATGATGCTGGGCGCCGTACCGGCGCGGGCCGAGGCCATGGACTGCGCCGCGGTGACCCAGCGCCAGATCGAGGACCTGTTCGACCGCTGGAACAAGTCCCTGGCGACGCTCGATCCGGTCAAGGTCGCGGCGAACTACGCGCCCGACGCCGTGCTGCTGCCGACGGTATCGAACACGCCGCGCACCGACCCGGCGATGATCCAGGACTACTTCGTCCACTTCCTGGAGAAGCACCCGCAGGGCGTCATCAACACGCACACGATCCGGATCGGCTGCAATCTCGCGACCGATGTCGGCACCTACACCTTCCTGATCGACGGGAAGAACCCGGGCGAGCAGGTCGTCGTGCCGGCGCGCTACAGCTTCGTCTACGTCCGGAAGGACGGCGAGTGGCTGATCGCGCACCATCATTCCTCGGCGATGCCGGAGCCGGTCATCGCCGTGACCGCCGCCGCCAAGGAGCATTGACGACGCGCGGCCTTGAACGAGGGCCGCTCCGGCGGCCTCAGGTCCTCAGGAGGCGTCGCAGGGGCCGGCATCCTGCAGGTGGGCGCCGAGCGTCAGGGCCCGGGTGTCGATGCTGGCTCCGGGCCGCGCCTCGCTGGTCGGCGGACGGGTCAGCATGGTGGCCCAGAACAGCCCGGTGGCGACGGCAAGGGCGCAGAGAGTGGTCAGAACACGCATGGCAGGCCTCCGGACGGCCTCGACGGGCCGTGTGGGTCTTTGAGAAGTCGCGTCGCAGCGGGCATGCGGCGGCGATCGCACCGGCGCGCCCGCCCGCGGTCTCGCAGGCCGTCGCGGCCCGCGGTTTTCCAAGTTTCGATTTAGTCGTGCGCAATCGTATGCTGGGGCCGGCGCACCGGAGACCAGCCATCACCTGTCCACCGAAGCAACAGGTCGGCGTGCGAGCGCAACACTTCTTTATTCGTGACAATCGTAGAGACGACAGGGAACTGCGTCATCCCTCATTCGGATGAGAGGCGGGCCGGCACGAGGGTCTCGCCGCCCGACCATCGAGGCCGGCCGAACCAGGACGCGCGTCGATCCCCCTGCAGGTCATCACGGATTCCGCCGTGCGGCCTCGGGATGACGTCGCGCGTGCGAAACCGGTCGTCCGGCAACAAACAGGCTCGAAGCCGCGAGCAGGTGGGGCGGAGGGAAAGCGGCGAACGCCCCCTCCCCTCACTCCGCCGGCTGGTGCCGGCCCGCCTCCGCTTCGCCTCGCGCCGCCGCCGGCAGGCGGCCGCGCCGCAGCGACAGGGCGAGCCGGGTCGCCCCGGTCCCGAGCCGGTCCATGTAGAGGTAGAGCACCGGCGTGATGAACAGGGTGAGGAGCTGCGACACCAGCAGGCCGCCGACCACCGCGACGCCGAGGGGCTGGCGCAGCTCGGCGCTGGCACCGTGGCCGATGGCGATCGGCAGGGTGCCCATCACGGCGGCGGCGGTCGTCATCATGATCGGGCGGAAGCGCAGGGCGCAGGCCTCGCGGATCGCGGCTGCCGGGCTCCAGCCCTGCTCGCGCTGGAGCACCAGGGCAACGTCGATCATCATGATGGCGTTCTTCTTCACGATGCCGATCAGCATCAGCACGCCGATGATCGCGATCACCGAGAGGTCCATCCCGTAGAGCTGGAGCGCGCCGAGCGCCCCGATCGCCGCCGCCGGCAGGCCGGTGAGGATGGTGAGCGGGTGGATGAAGCTCTCGTAGAGGATGCCGAGCACGAGGTAGATGGTGATGACGGCGGCGGCCAGCAGCAGGCCCTGGTTGGCGAGCGCGTCCTGGAACACCTGCGCGGTGCCGGCGAAGGTCGTGGTGATGGTGCCCGGCACCCCGAGCGACTCCTTGATCGCCGCGATGCGGTTCACCGCCTGGCCCAGAGCCACGCCGGGGGCGAGGTCGAACGAGATCGTCACCGCGGGCAGGAGGCCGAGCTGGTTGATCGAGAGCGGGCCCGGCACCCGGGTGATGCCGGCGACGGCCGAGAGCGGCACCAGCTTGCCGCCCGCCGCGCGCAGGCGGATGTCGTCGAGCCTGTCGGCGGTCCAGTTCAGGCGCGGATCGAACTCGGTGATGACCTGGTAGCTGTCGGCGGTGCCGTAGATCGTCGAGACCTGGCGGGTGCCGAAGCCGGTATAGAGGGTCTGGCGGATCTGGTCGGAGGTGATGCCGAGCGCCTGCGCCTTGTCGGTATCGACCGTGACCTTGGCCTGGAGCGCGGCGTTCTGGAGGTCGCTGGTGACGCCCGCGAAGGTGGCGCGGTCCTTGGCCAGGGCTTCGGTCAGCCGCTCGGACCAGCGTTCGAGCCCGGGCCGGTCGAGACCCTGCACGACGTATTGGTACTGGCTCTTCGACTGGCGTCCGCCGAGGCGCAGGTTCTGCACCGGCGTGATGAACGAGGTCAGGCCCGGCACCGCGGCGAGATCCCGGCGCAGCTCCGCGATGGTCTTAGGCAGCGGCGGACGCCGGTCGCGGTCCTTCAATTCGACGAAGAATGAGCCCTGGTTGAGGGTCCCGGAGAAGCCGTTCGAGCCGGCGCGGCTCACCACGTGGGCCACCGCCGGATGGCGGGCGAGGATCACCTCGGCCTCGTGCTGGAGCGCGGTCATCGCGTCGAAGGACACGTCCTGGCCGGCTTCCGTCGCGATCTGGAGCTGGCCGATATCCTCGGACGGGAAGAACCCCTTCGGGATGACGACGAACATCCAGGCGGTGAGCGCCACGCTGGCGAAGAACACCATGAGCACCGCGAAGGGCCAGCGCAGGCAGAGATCGACCCCGCGCTCGTACGAGCCTTGGATCCGGGCGAAGCCGCGCTCGAACAGGTTCTTCTTCTGCCCATGCCCGGCGGCATCGGCCGGCAGGCGGGCGGCCAGCATCGGGGTCAGCGTGAGGGAAATCACCGCCGAGGCCATGATGGCGATCGTCACCACGATCGCGAACTCGTTGAAGATCCGTCCGACGACGCCGCCCATCAGCAGCACCGGGATGAACACCGCGACGAGCGAGATGGTGATCGACAGGATGGTGAAGCCGATCTCGCCCGCGCCCTTCAGCGCCGCCTCGAACGGCTTCATCCCCTCCTCGACGTGCCGGACGATGTTCTCCAGCATCACGATCGCGTCGTCGACGACGAGCCCGACCGCGAGGGTGAGGCCGAGCAGCGAAATGTTGTCGATCGAGTAGCCGAGCAGGTACATCGCCCCGAAGGTGGCGATGATCGAGATCGGCACCGCCACCGACGGGATCAGCGTCGCGGCGAGCCGCCCGAGGAACAGGTAGATCACCGCGACGACGAGCACGATGGTCAGCACCAGCGTGAACTGCACGTCGTGCACCGCCTCGCGGATCGAGACCGAGCGGTCGTTGACGACGTCGATGGTGCCGCTCGATCCCAGTTGCTCCTGGAACTTCGGCAGCATCGCGCGGACGCGATCGACCACGTCGACCGTGTTGGCGTCGGGCTGGCGCTGGACGGCGAGCACCAGGGCGCGGGTGCCGTCCTTCCACGAGGCGATGCGGTTGTTCTCGACCGAATCGATCACCCGGGCGACCTCGCCGAGGCGGACCGGCCGGCCGTTGCGCACCGCCACGATCACGTCGCGGAACCCGTCGGCGTTCATCAGTTGCGTGTTGGTCTGGATGGTGAGGTTCTGGCCTCTCCCCTCGACCACGCCGACCGGGGTCGAGGTGTTGGCGTTCTGGATCGCCGCCTGGACCTCGTCGACGCCGATGCCGCGGGCGGCGAGCACGTTGGGGTCGAGCTGGACCCGGACCGCGAATTTCTGGCTGCCGAAGACCAGCACCTGGCCGACGCCGGTGATGGTGGAGAGCGACGGCGAGATCACCGTCTGGGCGAAGGCATCGAGGGTCGCCAGCGGCGTCGTCTCGCTCGACAGGGCGAGCAGGATCACCGGCGCATCGGCCGGGTTGAGCTTGCGGAAGCTCGGCGGGATCGTCAGCTCGATCGGCAGCCGGCGCAAGGTCCGGGTGATCGCCGCCTGCACGTCGGCGGCGGCCTGGTCGATGTTGCGCGACAGCTCGAACTCGACGGTGATCGAGGTGAAGCCCTGGTAGTTCGTCGCCGAGATCGTGGCGATCGACGGGATGGTGGAGAATTCCTTGATCAGCGGCGTCGCCACCGAGGCGGCCATCGATTCCGGCGAGGCGCCGGGGAGCTGCGCCGTCACCGAGATGGTCGGGAAGTCCACCGTCGGCAGAGCCGCCACCGGCAGGAAGCGGTAGGCGAACAGCCCCGACAGCGTCAGCGCGATCGACAGCAGGATCGTGGCGACGGGCCGGCGGATGAACGGGGCCGAGAGGTTCATCGACTTACTCGATCCGGGTGGGGGCGCCGGGCGCGGCGGAGGCTTGCTCGGCGGAGGCTTGCGCCTCGGTCGCGTCCTGCGGGCGCTCGGTGACCGGCAATCCCGGCCGGACCCGGAACTGGCCCTCGACCACCACCCGCTCGCCGGGCCGCAGGCCCAGGCTCACGGCGGCGCGGCCGTCGCGGGAGGCCATCACCTCGACGGTGCGGCGCTCCGCCGTGCGGTCGGGCCGCACCACCCAGACGAAGCTGCCCTCCTGGCCGGGCTGCACCGCCGCCTGCGGCACCGTCACGGTGCCGGGCCGCCGGCCGAGATCGACCTCGATCCGGACGTACTGGCCGGGCCAGAGCCGGTCGTCCTCGTTCGGGAACAGCGCCCAGGCGGTGACGGTGCCGGACGCCTGGTCGACGCTCGAATCGACGAAGGACAGCCGGCCGACCGCCAGCACCGCCTCGCCGCCGCTGGGATAGACCCGGACCGGCGCCGTGCCGGGCCGCTGCAAGGCCGCCCGCAGCCCGTCGAGGTCGCGCTCGGGCAGCGAGAAGGTGGCGCGCAGGGGCCGCATCTGCGTGATGGTGACGAGGCCGGTGCCGGCGGATTCGTTGCCCTTCACGAGGTTGCCGGTGGTGACCAGCACCCGGCCGAGGCGGCCGGCAATCGGCGCCCGCACGATGGTGTAGTCGAGCCGGACCTTGTCGGCCTCGATCGCGGCCTGCGACGCCGCGACGTTGGCCGCCGCCACCTTGGCCTCGGCGGTCGCCACGTCGAACTGCGCCTGCGAGGCGGAGGAGCGCGAGAGAAGCTCGCCGACGCGGCGGACGTCGTTCTGGGTCCGGACCTGGGTCGCCTGGTCGCGGGCGAGCGCCGCCTCGTCGCGGGCGATCTGGGCGCGGATCTCGCGGTCGTCGAGGCGGTAGAGCACGTCACCGGCCTTCACCACCTGGCCGTCGCGGGCGAGTTGCTCGGTGATGACCCCGTCGATGCGCGGGCGCACCACGACGCTCGCCATCGGCTCGACCCAGCCCACCGCCGAGCGGGTGAGCGCGAGGTCGGTGACGCCCGCCGCCACCGTGGTCACCACCGGGCGGGCGGCGGCCGGGTTCGCCGGGGCCGGGGGAGCGGGCGGCACGTAGGCCACCGGCAGGTGCTCGGGCAGGACCTGCGCGACCGCTGTCGGCAGCGCCCCCCGGGCCGCGCTCCAGGCCGCGCGCGTGTCGCCGCCATGGCGCTGCACGAGCCATCCCGCCCCGGCCGCGACGAGCGCCAGGAGAACGAGGACGAGGCGGATCATCGCGGGGCTCCGTCGGGCTGGGCGTCGGCACTGAGGCCGTGGAGGAAGAAATCGGCGACGGCGGAGGCGGCGGGCGGCCGCCGGCCCGTGCCGTGCACGGCCATGCGGATGCCGCCGAGGAGCATCAGCACCGCGAGGTCGACGTCCGGTACGGAAAGCTCGCCCGCGGCGACGCCGGCGCGCAGGATCTCGGCCAGCGCCCCGCGCAACCCGTCGAACCCCTCGCGGAGGACGCGCCGGCTGCGCTCGCCGAACTCGGCGCCCCGTCCCTCGATCGCGGTCAGCGCCGGCGAGAGCGCGCTGACGCGCTCCAGCACCAGCCCGACCGCCCGCCGCAGGCGTGCGCCGGCATCCCGCTCGGGGATCGCTCCCACGGCATCGCGCAACTCAGCCAGCGTCCAGGCGAGGCCGGCGATGAACAGCGCTTCCTTGGTCGGGAAGTAGCGGTAGAGCGTCGGCTTGGCGACGCCGGCCGCGGCAGCCACCGCGTCCATGTGGACGGCGGCGTAGGGGAGCCCCGAGAACAGCGCCATCCCGGCTTCGAGGATGCGACGGCGGCGCTTCGGATCGAGCGGGCGCTCGGGCTGCGAACGCGCCGCAGGGGAACGATCGACCCCGGGGCGATCGACTTGGCGTGCGGCGTCGCTCATGGAGCCCTAACTGAACTGACGGGTTCAGTTTAGCGGAGCGGAGCGGCGGACTGGCAAGCGTTCGTTTCTGCGACACAACAGCACAACAAGGACGAGCGGCCCGGCAAGCCACGGCCTCCGCGGACCCTCCCCGCTCTGCGGGGAGGGTGCAGGCGCACCCGCCGTGGCTCCCGCACCGAACGACCTTGCGTCGTGTCCCGTGGCGTCAGATCACCGATACAGGCGTCAAACGGATTCTCTGTCGCCGATCAACCGCCGTCCCAACACCCTCCCGGTCACCCCGGAGCCGGGAAAGCGGAGCCCGGACAGGAAGGGTCGCGCAACGCAATCCGGAGGCTCGGTCGATCCAGACGAGCGTGGGCGACACCACGTCATCCTCCCCGTCCGCGGTTCTGGATCCCGGGCTCCGCTTTCGCGGGCCCCGGGATGACCAGGAGGGCGTCAGGCCGGCCGGGGCTTCTCTGGCGATGGCCCGGCCTGCGGCACCCGCCTCACACCAGATGGATCGCGTGCGGCGCGAACAGCCCGATCGCCAGCATCGCGACACCCACGACACCCAGCGCCCCGCCGGCGAAGCCGAGCGCCACGATGCCGGTGATGACCTCGGCCGAGGCGAGCACGATGCCGATCTGGAAGGCAGCGGAGCCGAGCTCGTAATGATGGTAGCGGGCGAGCGCGAGGTCGCGCTTCTCCTCGGCCTTCTTGGCCTTGGCGGCGAGTTCCTTGCGGCCGTCGCCCGAGGCGGGGTCGGATTCCCAGCGGGCCATGGTCTTGGCCCATTCCTCGATCTGCTTCTTGACCGCCTCCGGGGAGGCATTGGGCTCGAGGGCGATCTGCTCCCCGGCCGTCTTCAGCACCGTGCCGCGGATCGTGCGGGCCTGGAAATAGGCCCAGAGATTCGACGATTCGACGTTGGCGCCGAGCGCGTCGGTCTGCGCGCTCTTCGCCAGAGTCTCGCCCAGCGCCAGGAACAGCGCCAGGACCGAAATCATCAGCGCGATCTTCTTGTTGGAGCTGTCCGCCGCCCCGTGACCACCCGACATCGTCGTCCCCCCTCAAAACCCGTCATGATCCTGGCGCCGTGCACCCTGCCCGCCGGAACCCTGCGGCAGGGGCAAGACCAGCCGCGCCCGCCTCGCCCGGCGAAGCGGCGGCGCCCGCGCCTTCATAGCCGGGCCGCGCGGCCGTGCCAGCCCCCGCTTGCGGCTCGGCCGCCGACCGGGCACGCCTGCGCCACGGCCCCGCCCGCGGGCCGACCTCGGAGAGACGCCCGACGATGCCCCATGCCCGCCTGACGAAAGCCCGTCACCTCCTGCCCGTGCTCGCCTGCCTCTCGGCGACCCTCCCCGCCCGGGCCGCGGGGCCGGACTGGCCCGACACCTACCTGTCCCGGGTCGAGGCGACCGCCGTGGTGCAGAGTCTCAACGCCGCCCTGCTGGCGAGCCGCAGCGCCACTGCGACGCTGGAGGGCTGGTGCGCGGCCCACCGCATGGCGGAGGCACCGCGCCTCGTCGCCCGGCTGGACCGGGGCGTCGACACGCCGGCGAGCCCTGAGACCCGCAAGCGCCTCTCGGTCGGGCCCGACGAGCCCCTGCGCTACCGGCGGGTGAAGCTCGCCTGCGGCGACCACGTGCTGTCGGAGGCCGACAACTGGTACGTGCCGTCGCGCCTGACCCCGGAAATGAACCGGGTGCTGGAGACCACCGACACGCCGTTCGGCCGGGCGGTGTCGTCACTCGGCACCACCCGCCAGACTGTCGGCGCCGAGCCGCATTGGCAGCCCCTGCCGGACGGCTGGGACCAGGCGCCGCCCCCGGCCCCGACCTGCGGGCCCTTGGCCGTGCCCGCGCACCTGTTCAGCCACCGGGCGGTCCTGTTCACGGCCGAGCGGCAGCCGTTCTCCGAGGTGGTCGAGACCTATACGCGCGAGGTCCTCGACTTCACCCGCGCGCCGCGCCCGGCGGACCCGGCCTGCCCCAAGGGCTGACAGCGGACCCTCGCCGATCGGGAATCGGGCAGCAGACTTGCATCCTGGGCCGGAACCCGGATGCTCCCGATCTGTATGCTCAGGCCGGACCGGAGGAGGATGACCGACGCGGATGGACACCACCCTGACCCTGATCGACCTCTGCGGCGCGGTCGCGCTGCTGCTCTGGGGCATCCACATGGTGCAGACCGGGGTGCAGCGCGCGCTGGGCCCCCATCTGCGCCGCCTGCTCGGGGTGGCGCTCGGCAACAGGGTGAAGGCGCTCGCGGCGGGCCTCGGGGTCACGGCGCTGCTCCAGAGCAGCACCGCGACCGGCCTGATGGTGGCCTCCTTCGCCGGGGCCGGGCTGGTGGCGGTGGTGCCGGCTCTCGCCGTGATGCTCGGCGCCAATATCGGCACCACGCTGATCGTCCAGGTCCTGTCCTTCGACGTCGCCCGGGTCGCCCCGGTCCTGGTGCTGGTCGGCGTGATCCTGTTCCGCCGCGGGTCGGAGCCGCGCACCCGCGACCTCGGCCGGGCGGCGATCGGCCTCGGGCTGATGCTGATGGCGCTGGCGCGCCTCGTCGAGGTGATCACGCCCTACGAGGACGTGCCGGCCCTGCGGGTGCTGCTCGGGGCCGTCGCGACCGACCGTCTCGTCGCCCTGGTGATCGGCGCGGTGCTCACATGGGCGGCGCATTCAAGCGTGGCCATCGTGCTGCTGGTGATGTCGTTCACGCAAGCCGGGGTGCTGCCGCTCGAGGCCGGGATGGCGTTGGTGCTCGGGGCCAATCTCGGCTCGGCCCTCAACCCGGTGCTGGAGGGCGCGCGCGAGGGCGAGGCGGCGGGGCGCCGGGTGGCGCTCGGCAACCTCCTCACCCGGGCCGTGGGATGCGCAATCGCCCTGCCCTGCCTCGGGCTGATCGGGCCGCCCCTCGTGACCTGGCAGCCCGACCTGTCGCGGGCCGTGGCCGACTTCCACACCGCCTTCAACCTCGCCCTCGCGCTGGTCTTCCTGCCGGCCCTCACCCCCTTCGCGGCCCTGCTGCGCCGGCTGGTGCCGGAGCGGATCGACGCCCACGATCCCGGCCAGCCGCTCCATCTCGACGAGGCCGCCCTGGAGACCCCTCCGGTGGCGCTCGGCGCCGCCGGCCGCGAGGCCCTGCGGATGGCCGACGTACTGGCGGAGATGATGGGCGGGGCCGGCGAGGCGCTGACCGGCGGCGACCGGTCCAAAGTGGCGCAGATCCGCCGCATGGACGACACCCTCGACCGGCTCGACGCCGCCATCAAGGCATATCTCGTCCGTCTCGACCCCGAATCCTTGAGCGAGGACGACGAGCGCCGGATCTCCGCGCTTCTCGCCTTCACCACCCACCTGGAGCATGCCGGCGACATCCTCTCGCGCAACGTGATGACCCATGCGGCCAAGCGGCTGAAGCGCGGGCTGGCCTTCTCGGCGGACGGCAAGGCGGAGGTCGAGGCGCTGCTGGCACGGCTCCAGGCCAATCTCGGCGCGGCCGGCGCCGCCTTCCTGACCGAGGATCCCCGCGCCGCCCGGCGCCTCGCCGACGAGAAGGCGGTGTTCCGCGATCTCGAGGCCCGCTCGACCGAGAGCCATTTCCGCCGCCTGCGCGACGCCGGCGCCGGCCCGGCACCGGCCGAGGCGGCCGCCCTCTCTCCCGACCTCGTGCGCGACCTGAAGCGGGTCAACGACCACCTCGTCGCCGGGGCCGCCTACCCGATCCTGGAGAGCCGCGGCGCCCTGCGGGCGAGCCGGCTCGAAGGGCCGTGAGAGGCGGTCGGCGCGGCGCCGGCGGCGGCTTCATCGATGCGCCGCGGGCTCGCGGTCGGCCCGGTCTCGCCTCGAGACCCAGCAGGCTCCGGCGATATTGGCGCCGGCGAGCCCCATCATCACGAGGAGCGCCGCATCGATCCCATCGGCGGCGATCACGGTGCCGGCGAGGGAGGGAAAGCCGAACAATCCGACGAAGTAGCCGAGCGTGAAAACCTGCGACGCGACGGGGATGGATAATCCACGCGCAGCGGCCAGGCTCACCACCATGGCATTGAGCGTCGAGTACGTCAGGCCGTAGCCGGTCGCGAACAGGACCGTCGCGACGCTATACGTGATCCGGCTGCTCTCGTTGAGGCTCAACAGCCCGATGCCGAGGAATGTCGCACCAAAGAGCGCCAGCGCCAGGCGCGGGAGCGGCAGCTTGCCGAGCAGGGACGCCACCGAGAACCGCAGAACGACCGTGGTGATGGTGAATGCCAAGAAGAAGATGTCGGGGGTCGTCCCGCGCGAGGCGGCGTAGAGGCCCTGGAACATCGACAGGCCTGCGAAGGTGCAGGCAGCCACGCCGATCATCAGCACCGGCGCGATCGTAGGAGCGCGCAGGATGGACAGGATCGACGCACCGGAAAGCGCCACCGCCCGCAGCGGCAATTGCGGCTGAGCGGCCATGCGCGGCCGAATGGCGAGGCATAACGCGGCCGCCACGGCACAGAAGGCGGCGTAACACGCATAGGCACCAGCCGGCGCGCCGACATGGCTCGCGACGGCGCGGCCGAGCGGCGCGGACAGGCCGATGCCCAGCATCTGCGATCCCGACAGGAGCGTCAGCGCCTCCAGGCGCACGCTTGGTCTGAGGCAATGGATGAGTTGGACCGGCGCGAGCACGTAGACGATCGCCCAGCCGAGCCCAAGGAAGAGGCCACCGGCATAGGCGAGCACCAGGCCGCCGGTCCCGATCATGGCGAAGCAGGCCATGGCAGCCGCCATGATCGTCGCCGAGGCGATGATCAATGGCAGGATGCCGGTGCGCTCGGCCAACCGGCCCGCCGCCAGGGAGCCGACGAGGGTCGCCACCGTCCCGATGCTGACGACGTGCCCGGCCGTCGCGGCCGGGTGGCCCACCGCCCGCAGGGCATCGGGCAGCAGAAAGCTCGACCCATAGGCCATCGCGAGCGCGACGGCGGAGGCCAGGTAGGGAGCGAAGAGGCGTGCCGGCAGCCTATCGGCGAGAGCTTCGGCAGGCGTGTCCGGGGCCGTATCGGCTGCGGCGGGGATCGAAAGCGTTTCCGGCCCACAGCGGGAAGTGTTATCTGTCTTCGTCATGAAAAGGAATAACAGATCGGCAAGCGTTATTCAAACGCTCCGCGACGCGATCGCGGCGGCTGGTCCGGGCGCACGCCTGCCGTCCGTGCGGGCACTGGTCACCGAGCATCGCGTGAGCCCGGCGACGGTCGAACGGGCCTTCGCGCAACTCGTCGGCGAAGGCTTGATCGAGCCCCGCCCCGGCCAGGGCACCTTCGTCCGGGAGCGGACGGACGGCGCAGCCGCAAGCGCCGATTTCTCCTGGCAATCGGCGGCACTCGGAGCGGCGCGCGCCGATGGTCGCTCCCTGGGCGCGCTCCTGGCCTTGCCGCCGCCCGGCAGCCTGATCCTGAGCATGGGCTACCTTCCGGCGGACCTTCAGGCCTCGAGCCTGCTGGCGAATGCGCTGCGTCACACGGCCGGACGGCCCGAATTGTGGGACCGCCTGCCGGTCGACGGCCTCGAACCCCTCCGCGCGTGGTTCGCCCGCGAGGTCGGGCGCGGCACGGTCTATTCCCCCCACGACGTGATCGTCTGCGGGGGCGGGCAGGCCGCCATTGCCACGACATTCCGGGCGCTCGTCCCGCCCGGGCATCCGGTCCTCGTCGAGATGCCGACCTATACCGGCGCGATCTCGGCTGCGCGTGCGGCGGGTCTCGAGCTCGTCCCGGTGGGGATGGATGAGAAGGGTGTTCGGCCGGAATTGCTGGCCGACGCCTTCCAGCGGACCGGGGCCCGCGCCTTCTACAGCCAGCCGACCTTCTCCAACCCGGCCGGAACCGTCCTGCCTGCGGAGCGACGGGCCGCCGTTCTCGACATCGCCGCAGAGGCAAGAGCCTTCGTCATCGAGGATGACTGGGCCCGCGATCTCGACCTGACGGGAACCGCCCCCGCACCGCTCGCCGCCGGCGACCGGCACGGCCACGTCGTCTACATCCGCTCCCTCGCCAAATCGGCCGCCCCCGGGTTGCGGGTCGCCGCCGTCATGGCGCGTGGCGCCGCCTCGGCCCGCTTGAAATCAGCGCGCGGCAGCGACGATTTCTTCGTGTCCGGTCCCCTGCAGGCGGCCGCCCTGGCCGTCGTCACGGCGCCCGGCTGGAAACGACACCTCAATGCCGCGCGGGCCGCCCTGATCGAGCGCCGCGACGTGATGGTCGGCGCCTTGCGGGCGGAGCTTCGCGACCATGTGACGTTCCGGGTTCCGGGCGGCGGCATGCATCTGTGGCTCCGGCTGCCGGATCACGTCCCAGACGGCGAGCTGGCCGCCGAGATGGACCGCCGAGGCGTGATCGTCAGCGCGGGTCGGGCGTGGTTCCCGGCCGATCCGGACGGCGCATTCCTGCGGCTCACATTCGGAAGCTCCCCCGCGATCATCCGCGAAGGCATCGAACGGTTGGGCGCTGCCCTTGCGCCGCGTCTCCGAGATCGCGGCCCGCCGTGACGCTGCTTGGCTCCCGCTCCTAAACCCGCCGCCCCTCCACCGAGAACAAGGCCCCCCGTCCAGGATCGAACGTCAGCGCCACCACCTCCCCCGGCACCGGCGCCACGTCCCCGGGCAGCCGCGCGAGGACCCGCTCCTCGCCGCTGGCGATCGTCACCAGGGTATCCGCCCCGAGGGGCTCGACGAGGGAGATCGTGCCGCGGAGCGCCGGGCCGTCGCCGCCGAGGCTCAGGTGCTCCGGCCGGATGCCGAAGGAGGCCCGGCCGGCATGGGCGCTCGGCGTTGGGATGCGCTCGCCGCCCGGCAGGGTGATGGCGCCGTCGGCGACCTCGACCGGGACGAAATTCATCGCCGGCGAGCCGATGAAGCTCGCCACGAAGCGCGAGGCGGGGGCGCGGTAGAGTTCGGACGGGGTGCCGATCTGCTCGATGCGGCCCTCCTTCAGCACCACGATGCGGTCGGCGAGCGTCATCGCCTCGACCTGGTCGTGGGTGACGTAGATCATCGTCGCGCCGAGGCGCTGGTGGAGCTGCTTGATCTCGGCCCGCATGTCGACCCTGAGCTTGGCGTCGAGGTTGGAGAGCGGCTCGTCGAACAGGAAGATCTTGGGGTCGCGGACCATGGCGCGGCCGATGGCGACGCGCTGGCGCTGGCCGCCCGACAGCGCCTTCGGCTTGCGGTCGAGGAGGTGGCCGATCTGGAGAACCTGGGCGACCCGGTCGACCTTGGCGGCGACGGCCTTGCGGTCGATGCCCGCCATCTTGAGGCTGAAGCCGATATTGGCCGCCACGCTCATGTGGGGATAGAGCGCGTAATCCTGGAACACCATCGCGATGTCGCGCTGCCACGGGGCGAGCCCGTTGACCACCCGGCCGTCGATGGCGACCTCGCCCGCCTGGAAGTCCTCGAGCCCGGCGATCATGCGCAGCAGCGTGGACTTGCCGCAGCCCGAGGGGCCGACGAAGACGATGAACTCGCCGGGCGAGACGTCGAAGCTCAGGGACCGGATGACCTCGGCGGCGCCGTAGCGCTTGACGACGTTGCGGATCGAGAGGGCCGGCATCGGAATCATCCCTTCACCGCCCCGGACGACAGGCCCGAGACGAGGTGGCGTTGGACGAGGAGCGCGAGGACGAGGGGCGGCAGCGCGATCATGGTGGCGGCGGCCATCAGGGCGCCCCAGTTGGTGACGCCCTCGCCGATGAAGTTGAACGAGGCGACGATCGCCGTCTTGGTGTCGAACCCCGACAGGGCGAGCGCGAACAGGAAGTAGTTCCAGGTGAAGACGAAGCAGAGGATCGCCGCCACCACCAGGCCCGGCGCGACGAGCGGGAGCGCGATGCGCCCGAGGATCGCGTGCGGGCGGCAGCCGTCCATCTGGGCCGATTCGATCAGCGCCCGCGGCAGGGCGTCGAAATAGGGCAGGAGCGTCCAGAGCGCGACCGGCACGGTGATCGCCCCGTGGGTCAGGATCAGCACCGTGTAGGTGCCGACGAGGTCGACCTGCGAGAACAGGATGAACCACGGCAAAAGGAACAGCGTGCCCGGCGCCATGCGGGCGAACAGCGTCAGCGTCGCCGGCCAGGTGGTGCGGTGCCAGGCGATCGCGAAGGCGGCGGGCGCCCCGAGCACGAGCCCGAGCAGCGTCGCGCCGAGCGCCACCACCAGGCTGTTCCAGGTGTTGTGCAGGAAGTCGGTGCGCAGGAACAGCTCGCGGTAATTGTCGAGCGTCGGGGTGAAGATCAGGCGCGGCGGCAGCGCCATCACGTCGCGGCTGACCTTGAACGAGGACAGGACCATCCAGGCGAGCGGGGCCAGGACCGCGACCAGCATCGCGGCGACCTGGAGGCGGCCGAGGATCCGGCGGGCGGCGGGGGGGGTCATCGGCGGCTCCTCAGTAGCTCACGGCGCGCCGCAGGCGGGCGAAGACCATGACCGTGCACAGGACCACGGCCGACAGGGTCAGCATCGCCGCCGAGGCGTGGCCGAAGCGCGAGAACTCGAAGCCCTGCTGGTAGGCGTACATGTTCATCGTGGTCGAGGCGTTGCCCGGCCCACCCCGGGTGGCGATGAAGACGAGGTCGAAGAAGCGCAGGAGATCAACCGAGCGCAGCACCGCCGCGGTGAGCAGCGTCGGCCCGAGGAGCGGCAGCGTGACGTAGACGAACCGGCGCCAGCCGATCACGCCGTCGACCTCCGCCGCCTCGAACACGCTCGCCGGCAGCGATTGCAGGCCGCCGAGCACGATCAGCCCGACGAACGGCGCCCATTGCCAGGTATCGACCAGCGCCACGCTGAGCAGCACCCAGCGCGGGCTCGCCAGCCACAGGAGCGGCGGCACGCCCACCGTGCCGAGGAGCCAGTTCACGATGCCGACCGACGGATCGAGGAGCACGATCGCCATCATGCCGACCACCACCGGCGGCATCATGAACGGCGTGATGGCGATGGTGCGCACGAGGTGCCGGGCGACCCTGACGCCGTTGAGGACGATGCCGAGCCACGTCCCGAGTGCCAGCTGGAGTGCCAGCGCCGCCCCGTAGAGCACCCAGGTGACCCGGAAGGCGTTGAGGAATTCCGGGTCGCTCGCCAGGTTCAGGTAGTTCTCGATCCCGACGAAGCGCGGCTCGGTCCCGAGCGAGGCGTCCTGGAGCGAGATCCAGGCCGCATAGACCAGCGGGAACACCATCATCAGGACGACGAAGGCCACCGCCGGCCAGACCATCCAGGAGAACGAGATCTTCTGCTGGCCGCTTCGCACCCGCTCGGGTGCGACGGCCAGAGCTTCGCCGGCGATCGTGCTCACGGGCGTCCTCCATCGTGCGGGTTCGAGGCGTTCCGCCTATTGCAGCTTGAGCAGGGCGGCGTCGGCGTCGCAGGCGGCCTGCTGGGGCGTCTTCTGGCCCAGCACCACCTCCTGCGCCGCCCGCCCGATGATCTCGCGGGTCTCCGGCACCCGGTCTGTCGGCGAGGCGTAGTCGCCGGTGCCGCGGCGGCTGATCTCGCTCACCGCGTCGACCCATTGCTGGCGCACCGGCTTCTGGCTCGCCCAGGCGCGCATCCCCTCGCCGGTGAAGACCGAGTTGCGCGAGGGCGCCACGCCGCGATCGACCAGCACCGCCTGCACCTCGGGCGAGGTCGCCCATTGCAGGAAGGTCCAGGACGGCCCCTTGCGGCGGGAATATTCCGAGATCGACAGGCCCCAGCCGAAGCCGATCGGCTGCGACACGCCGCTCGCCCGCCCCTTCGGCAGCACCTTGACGCCGAGATCGTCCTCCCGGCCCGGATACTTCATGATGTTGGAGAACTCGTTCGAGGATTCATGGGTCATGGCGACCTTGCCCTGGCCCAGGAGCTCGACGACCTGCGGGAAGCTGTGGTTGGTGGCCCCGACCGGGCCGAAATCCTTGAGGAGGTCGGTGTAGAGCGTCAGCCCGGCGACCGATTCCGGCCGGCACAGGCCGGGCTTGGTCCCGTCCACCGACTTGAAGCCGCCGCCGCTGTTGAACACGAAGGCGGCCATCGGGTAGGGCACGGCGTTGCGCACGCCGCGGGCGGCCCAGGCGTTGATCGACGGATCGCAGGCCTTGATCGTGCGCGCCGCCTCCAGGATGTCCTCGAGGGAGTCGGGCACGGCGACGTTGCACTTGGCGAAGATGTCCTTGCGCCAGTAGAACAGCGGCCCCTCGACGTTGATCGGCAAGCCGGTGAGCTTGCCCCCGAAGGTCTCGTTGCGGATCAGCCCGGCACCGAAATCCTCGATGCGGAACTCCGGCGCGGTCTGGGCCGGGTCCTTCAGCATCGGCGCGACGTCGGCGTACCAGCCAGCCTTGTTGTAGACCGCACCCTCGCGGATCTTGAGCGAGACGAAGACGTCGATGTCCGAGGACTTGGCCTGCAGCAGCGTGTTGAGGCGGGCGCGCTGAGGATCCTCGTTGAGGATCTCGATGCGCAGCTTGATCCCGGTCTTGTCGGTGAATTGCTGGCCCATGTCCCGGATGGCGTTGCTCCAGGGATGGTTGGTGAGGACGAGGTTGATGGTCTGGCCGTCGTACCGCTTCCAGTCGAACCCCTCGGCGCGGGCCGGGAGGCCGGCCAAGGTGCCGGCCAGGGATCCGGCCAGGGATCCTGCGACGAGGCCCGGCAGGGCGAAGGCACGCCCGCGCGGGCGCCCTGCCTTCCGGGCGGAACGGCCGAGAGCCTTCGCGCGCTGCATCGTCGACATGTTTCCTCCTCGGACCGGCCGGCCGGTTCCCCGTCACGTCTTCGCCGGGCGGCGCCGGGCGTCGGACCAACCGACACCTCCGCACACGCTGCCCGATCACCGCGTGTTGAGAGAACCTTTAGCGATTGACAGACTGACATGTCAATGAGAGACGAGTGACATGAAACAGCGCGACCAAGCCTATGACGCCTTCGTCCAGCATTTGCTGGACGGGCGGCTGGCGCCGGGCTCCTTCGTGACGCAGCGCGAGCTGGTGGCGGTCACCGGCCTGCCGCTCGGCGCCGTCCGCGAGATGATCCCGCGGCTCGAGGCCGACGGGCTGATCACGACCCTGCCGCAGCGCGGGTTGCAGGTGGCCGCGGTCGACCTCCGCCTGGTCCACGAGGCGTTCCAGCTCCGGGAGATCATCGAGACGGCGGCGGTGGCGCATTTCGCCCGCACCGCGCCGGCCGGCCTAGTGGCGGCCCACCGGGCCGCCCACGACCGGATCAGCACGGCGGCGCGGGACGGGGTCACCGAGGCGCTGATCGCCGAGGCGCAGGGAACCGACTGGGGCTTCCACGACGCGATCGTCGCCCATCTCGGCAACGGCCTCGTCTCCGAGATTCACCGGGTCAACCTGATCCGCATCCGGGTCATCATGCAGAGCCGCGTCGCGCTCTCGCCCGAGGTGCTGCCGCCGGCCTTCGCCGAGCACGCGGCGATCCTGGCGGCGGTCGAGGACCGCGACCCCGACGCCGCCGCGGCGGCCCTGCGCCGGCACCTCGAGACCTCGCGCCGCCGGGCGCTCGGCCTCGAGACCGGGCGCGACGCCGACCGGCGCGAGGCACCTGCTTCCCTCGCGATCGACGGGCGCGAGGCGTCCGCATCGCTCAACTCCGCATCGCTCAACAAGGAAGGGCGCGAGGCGCCCTCTCGGAGGACCGCATGACCAACGCCATCACCGGCCTGTGGGTCGCCCTCGCCACGCCGCTCGAAGCAACCGGCGCGGTCGATCACGGCGCCCTCGTGCGCCACGTCCGGTTCCTGACGGAGCGGGGCTGCGACGGCGTGGTGCCGTTCGGCACCACCGGCGAGGGCACCTCGTTCTCCGCTCCCGAGCGCCTCGCGGCGGTCGAGGCTCTGCTCGCCGGCGGCATCCCGGCGGAGCGGATCGGCCTCGGCACCGGCATGCCGGCGATCCCGGACGCCGTGGCACTGACGAAGGCGGCCCTGTCCCTCGGCCTCGCCCACGCCCTGGTGCTGCCGCCCTACTTCTACCGCGACGTGACCGAGGCCGGGCTCGTCGACGCCTTCGCGGCCTATCTCGACGGCGTCGGCGACGACCGCCTGCGGGCGACGCTCTACCACATCCCGCAGACCTCCGGCGTCGCGCTGCCGCCGGCGGCCGTCGCCACCCTGCGGGCGCGCTACGGCCACCTCGTCGCCGGCGTGAAGGACAGCTCCGGCGATTTCAAGCAGTTCCAGGCGTTCCGGGCGGCGGCGCCGGAGGTGGCGGTCTGCGTCGGCAACGAGGCCGATATCGGCCGGGCGCTCGCCGAGGGCGGGGTCGGCACGATCTGCGGCATGGCCAACCTCGTGCCCGACCTGGTCCGGGCGATGTTCACCGATCCCGCCACGGCCGAGGGCCCGATGCGGGCGGCGATTGGCCTGATCCGCGGCCCGTTCGTGCCGGTGCTGAAATCCGCCATGGCCGCGATGACCGGCGAGCCTGCCTTCGGCCGGGTGCGGGCGCCGCTGGTCGCGGCCGAGGCCGGGATCGGCCAGCGCATCGCGGACGAGATCGCGGGCCTCTCCCGCGCCGCGGCGGCCTGAGCGAGAGCGCGTCCCGCCGATGCGGAGGCCGGTTCATGGGCCGGTTCATGGGCCGGTTCATGGGCCGGTTCATGGGCCGCATCGCGGACGCGGAGCATCGTCCGGTTGCACCATGATCGGGCGGTGCTCTAGAGCGGCCGCCACCGAGACGAGCGGCGATCCCACGCCGCCCTGGGGAGGAGAGTTCGAATGACGGCGCAACCGGACGCATCCCGCGACGAGGCGGTGATCGCCGCCCTCGTGGCGGAGCTGGGCGAGAGGACGGTGCTCGCCGGCCCCGATCGCCCGGCCCGCAACGAATCCGACTGGAGCACGCTCGGTCCCCAGGCGCCGCTCGCGGTCGTCCGCCCCGCCACCACCGAGGCGGTCGCCGCCGCGATGCGGATCTGCGCCCGCTACGGCGTGCCGGTGGTGCCGCAGGGCGGCCTCACCGGCCTGTGCGGCGGTGCGCGGCCGGTCCCCGGCGCGGTCGCCCTCTCGCTGGAGCGGATGACCGGAATCGAGGCGATCGACCCGGCCTCCGCCACCATGACGGTCCGGGCCGGCACGCCGCTCCAGGTGGTGCAGCAGGCCGCCGACGAGGCCGGCTTCCTGGTCCCGCTCGATCTCGGCGCGCGCGGGTCCTGCGCGATCGGCGGCAACGCCTCGACCAATGCCGGCGGCAACCGGGTCATCCGCTACGGCATGACCCGGGACATGATCCTGGGGCTCGAGGTGGTCCTGCCCGACGGCGGCACGGTCACCGCCCTCAACACCATGATCAAGAACAACGCCGGCTACGACCTCAAGCACCTGTTCATCGGCTCGGAGGGCACGCTCGGCATCATCACCCGGCTGGTGCTGCGGCTCTTTCCGAAGCCGGCCTGCACCATGGCGGCGCTCTGCGCCCTGCCGGATTACGACGCGGTGGTCGGGCTCCTCGCGGCGGCCCGGCGGGGTCTCGGGCCGATGCTGTCGGCCTTCGAGGTGATGTGGCCGGATTACTGGGAGACGGTCGGCGACATGCCGGGCGTGCGGGTGCCGCTGCCCCAGGGCCACGCCGCCTATTGCCTGGTCGAGGCGCAGGGGACCGACGAGGCCTACGACGCGCCGCGCTTCCAGGCCTGGCTCGAGCAGCAGGCCGAGGCGGGGCTGCTGGCCGACGCGGTCGTGTCGCGCTCGATGGCCGACGTGACGGCGTTCTGGGGCGTGCGCGACGCCTGCTCGGAATTCCCGCTGGTGCTCGGTCCGCACGAGCCGTTCGACATCGGCCTGCCGGTGGCGACGATGGACGCGTATGTGCGGGCCTGCAAGGCGGCCCTGGCCGGGCGCCTGCCCGGCGCCTTCGCGCTGTTCTACGGCCATATCGGCGACGGCAACCTGCACATCGTCGCCGGCCTGAAGGGCGCGCACCCGCAGCCGAAGGACGTGATCCAGGAGGTGGTCTACGGCCTGGTGCGCGAGTTCGGCGGCACCGTCTCGGCCGAGCACGGCATCGGGCTCACCAAGAAGCCCTGGCTCGGCCATGTCCGCTCCGAGGCCGAGATCGCCCTGATGCGGCGCCTGAAGGCGGCGCTGGATCCGGACGGGATGCTCAATCCCGGGAAGGTGGTGTGATCCCGCCGCGCCTTCGAACGGAGCGGTTCGAAGGCGCAAGGCCAGCCCGATCGGGCGTCGGCGCGAATGCGCCGGAGGCCTTCGCATCGACGCGTCGATGACGGCGCGAGGGTATAGGACGGCCGGCCCGCGGATCGACGGCCGCCCGCCACGGTACGCCGCGGCCTCCCCGACGCACCCGGTCGTTTCGGCGGGGCGCGTCGGCCCCGGACTGACGTGACGGATGGCGGGTCCGTCGAGCCGGTCTGGATGGCCTCGCGCGACGCGACGAAGATCCGCTCATCGATGATTCCTCCCATCGCCGGAGAACCCCGTTGATCGTCTGCTTCGGCTCCCTCAACGCCGACCTGATCTTTCGCCTGCCCGAGATCCCGCGCTCGGGCCAGACCCTGCTCGCCGAGGACCTCGCGGTGCAGGCGGGCGGCAAGGGCGCCAACCAGGCGGTGGCCGCCGCCCGCGACGGGGCGGAGGTCGTGATGGTCGGCGCGGTCGGGCGCGATGCCCTTGCGGAGGTGGCGCTCTCGGGGCTGCGCGAGGCCGGCGCCGATCTCGGGCGGGTCCGCGCCGTCGAGGCGGCGACGGGCTGCGCCTCGATCTGGATCGACGCGCATGGGCGTAACCGCATCGCGGTGGCGCTCGGGGCGAATGCCCGGACCCGGGCGGACCAGATCGAGGATGCCGACCTCGCCCGCGCGACCGCGCTGCTCCTGCAGATGGAGGTCGATCCGGCCGAGACCGCCGCCCTGCTGCGCAGGGCCCGGGCGCGGGCGGTGCGCAGCATCCTCAACCTCGCCCCGGCCCTTCCGCTCGACCGCGACACCCTGGGGCTCGCCGGGCTCCTCGTCGTCAACGAGGACGAGGCGGAGGCGACCGCCGCCCGGCTCGGCTGCGCGCCGGAGGCGGCCGCCCTGCACGCGGCGCTCGGGATCGACGTCGTCCGCACCCTCGGCGAGGCGGGCTCGGAGGCCGCGACGGCGGGCGGAGCCTGGCACGTTCCGGCCCGGGCGATCACGCCGGTCGATACCACGGCGGCGGGGGATGGTTTCGTCGGCGTGATGGCCGCCGCCCTCGACCGCGGCGCGCCGTTGCGGGCGGCGATGGAGCGGGCGAGCGCCGCGGCGGCCCTCGCCTGCGGCCGGCGGGGCAGCCAGGCGAGCCTGCCGTGGCGCGCCGAGACCGACCGGGCCGTCGAGGGCTGAGCGTCCGGTCAGGCCGGAGTGACCGCCGGGTCGGCGGGCGCCGGGAAGGTCGCCTCGCGCGCCTTGATCAGGGCGACCACGGTGTCGTTGACCGAGGTCCTGGGGCGAGATGCGCCGGTGCTTCGGCCCGGGGCCGATCAGCGCGGACATGATGAGCGCCCGGAGCGCCCGGCTCCTGGTTGCCCCCCGGATGCGGGCGTGTGATGGCCGCACGAGTCGCAACGGGTGTGGAGGTCGGCCGAGGCGGCCTCTGCGTCTGACGACCCGCAGCGCTCGCAGAGTCCCGTGGACACGATGTCGGCGTCGGTCGCCGCGAAGCTCGGGGAGGGCGGGGGCATGGAGGCTCCCTGCCGGTGAGACCGAAGCCCCTCCCCGGCTCAAGCAGGTGGGAAATCTGGTGAAACCCCGTGCAGGCGCCCGTCCGCTCGTTCCTGTTTTATTCCTCAAATGCGCTCGCCGCGGGGCGCAAGCGCACCGCGCCGCTAAAGCGGAATTCTCAGTCATTGGGGAAGGTTAGCGGCGCCAAAAATGGCGACCCCGGTAGGGCTCGAACCTACGACCTGCCGCTTAGAAGGCGGCTGCTCTATCCAGCTGAGCTACGGAGTCTGGCCGGTCCGGGTGGTAGCAGGCCCCTCGCCGGTCGTCCACTGGCGAAGCCCCGGACGGGGGCCTCGCGCTGCGGGCCCCCGTCCCCTCAGGTCAGGGCGCGATCTGCAGGATCGCCTCGACCTCGACCGTCATGGCGTTGGGCAGCGAGCCCATGCCGACCGCCGAGCGGGCGTGGCGGCCGGCATCGCCGAGCACGTTCACCAGCAGGTCCGAGCAGCCGTTGATGACCTTCGGATGGTCGGCGAAGTCCGGCTCGGCATTGACCATGCCGAGGAGCTTCACCACCGCCTTGATGCGCGACAGGTCGCCGAGCGCCGACTTGGCGACGGCGAGGAGCTGCAGGCCGGCGAGCTGCGCGTCGGCGTAGGCTTCCTCGATCGTGGCGTCGCGGCCGAGGCGGCCGGGGCGGTAGGTGCCGTCGGGGCGCTTCGGGCCCTGGCCCGAGAGGTAGAGCAGGTCGCCGACGATGCGGTACGGCACGTAGTTAGCCACCGGCACCGGCACCGCGGGAAGGGTCAGGCCGAGTTCGGCGAGCTTCTCTTCGGGGGTCATGAGCTTCTCCTTCAGTTGGCGTGGAAGACGGCGCCGCCGATGATCGTGGCGGCGGCGGACAGGCGCTGCGCGCCGGCGAGATGCACACCGGTCGAGTCGACATAGTCGAAGCGGCCCTCGTCAAGGGACAGCACCGAGGCGTCGCCGGCCGCGCCGACCCGGAAGGTGCCGAGATCCGGACGCGTGAGCGCGCGGGCCGGGTTGTCGGTGGCGGCGCGGATCACCTCGACGAGCGGCATGCCGAGGCAGAGGAACTTCGACATCGTGGTGAGCAGGTCGAAGGCCGGCCCCTCGATGCAGAGCGTGTGCACGTCCGACGAGATGCAGTCCGGCAGGAAGCCGTTCTCCAGCATGGTGCGGCCGACCGAGAAGGCGAAGGAGCCCATGCCGTGGCCGATGTCGAACACGACGCCGCGGGCCCGGGCCTCCAGCACCTCGGGGCGCACGCGGCCATCCGCGGTCACCGGGGTGTTGGGGAACGGCCGGAAGGCGTGGGTGAGGATGTCGCCCGGGCGCAGCCGCTCCAGCACCTCGGCCAGCGTCGGGGGCGGCTCGTCGATATGGACCATCAGCATCATCCCGGCCTCGTCCGCGACCTGGCGGGCGATGTCGAGCGGCACGATGCCGGAGGTGCCGCCGGCATTGCGGCCGACCCGGACCTTGAGGCCGCCGAGCACGTCGCGGTTGGCGAGCGCGACCTCGAGGGCGGCCGGCGCGCAGAGCAGCCGCTGGTCGCCGCTCTCGCCGATGTTCACCCGCTTGGAGAAGGCGTAGATGCCGGCGAACGACACGCTCATCAGCGGGATGATCCGCACCGGCGACGGCTCGACGACGTGGCGGCGAAACCCTGCGAAGTTGCCCGGACCGGCGCTGCCGGTATCGACGAAGGTCGTGACCGCGCCCGACCGGGCGAGCGCCGGGGCGTCGACCCCGAGCGAGGTGCCGCCCCAGTAGACGTGGGTGTGCAGGTCGATGAGGCCCGGGGTGACGAGGCGGCCGGCGCAGTCGTGCACCGCCCGGGCCGAGGCGGAGAGCCCCTCGCCGATGGCCGCCACCGTGCCGGCCGAAAAGGCGACGTCGGCGACGCGGTCGATGGACTGGGACGGGTCGACGACGCGACCGCCCGCGAGCACGAGATCGAAGGTCATGGAATCCGCTGGCTGTCAGGCTTGCGAAAAAAAATTACACGGCGACGCCGGGATACGCAACCCGAAAACGGTTCGCGCCCCGATTTCCGCCGAGGTGACGCCTTGACGTTCGGTCGCGTCGTGAAATAAGTTTACAGAAAGCGCCTAGCAGGAGACGTCCATGGCCCCCACCGACCGCCCGCGCGCCGGCCTGACCCGCCGCGCCCTCACGACCGGCCTCGCCCTCGGCCCCCTGGTGCCGGTGCGGGCCCTCGCGCAAGCGGGCGGCGCGATGGGCAGCGTCAACCTGGCGATGGTGGGCGAGCCGCAATCCCTCGACCCGATGGCCTCGACCGCCGACCTCGTCGCCACGATCATGCAGCACGTGTTCGAGCCGCTTTATACGTTCGACGCGAACTGGACCGTGCAGCCGATGCTGGCTGCGTCGCTGCCGACGATCAGCCCGGACGGGAAGACCTACACGATCGCCCTGCGTGAGGGCGTGCCGCTCCATAACGGCCGGGCGCTCGATTCCGAGGACGTCGTCGCCTCGCTCAAGCGCTGGATGGAGATGACGCCGCGGGGCAAGGGGATCGCGGCCGGGCTGGCGAGCCTGACGGCGAAGGGCCCGCACGGCGTCGAGATCGTCCTCAAGGCCGTCAACCCGGCGTTGCTCGCCCATCTCGCCCTGCCCTCGGGCTTTGCCGCCATCATGGCCCGGGAGGCGATCGCCAACCCGCTCGTCGAGTTCGTCGGCACCGGTCCCTACCGGTTCAAGGAGCGCCGGCCCGACCAGTTCGTGGTGCTGACCCGGCACGATTCCTACGCGGCCCGCAGCGAGGCCCCGAGCGGCTATGCCGGGCGCCGGAAAGCCGCGATCCCGGAGCTGCGCTTCATCCCGGTGCCGAACGCCAATACCCGGGTCGAGGGCGTGGTCGCCGGCCAGTACCACTTCGCCGACCAGCTGCCGGTGGAGAGCAACGGGCGCATCGCCAAGTCGGCCGGCGTGAAGCCGGTGCTGACGATGCCGTTCGGCTTCCCCTACATCGTGCTCAACACCAAGCAGGGGCCGTGCGCCAACCAGACCGTGCGCCAGGCGCTCCAGATGGCGCTGAGCGACACTGAGCTTCTGATGGCGGCCTTCGGCGAGGAGAAATTCTTCGAGGCGACGGGCAGCCACTTCCCGAAGGGCTCGCCGTTCCATTCCACCGCCGGCACCCAGGCCTACGACAAGGGCGACGACAAGGGCGCCAAGGCGCTGCTGGCGAAAGCAAATTACGACGGCACGCCGATCCGCATCCTGAACTCGAAGCAGTACGACTTCCACAACCGCATCGCGCTCGTCATGGCCGAGGAGCTGCGCGCCGCCGGCTTCAAGGTGACCCTCGACGTGGTCGACTGGGCGACCCTGGTCTCCCGCCGCGGCGATCCGGCGCTCTGGGACGTCTACATCACCCACTCGGCCTTCCTGCCCGAGCCGATGCTGACGCCGCCGCAGCTCGGCGACGGCGCCCCGGGCTGGTGGGACACCCCGGCCAAGAAGGCGGCGCTCGCGGCCTTCAATGCCGAGACCGATCCGGCCAAGCGCGGCGCCCTGTGGGGACCGGTGCAGGAGGTGATCTACACCGAGGTGCCGTATATCCGGGTCGGCAACTTCGCGGCCCTGTCCGGCCTGTCGGGCAAGCTCAAGGGCTTCTCGCCGATGCCGTGGCCGGCGTTCTGGAACGTCGAGGCGGCGTGACGCGCGGCACGCTACACCGTGCCCGCCGGGCTGACGATTCGTCGTCAGCCACACCCTTTCCCGGACGACTGACGCGAGAGCGGAAGGAGATCCGGGATCCAGCAGAGGACGTGCCGCGAAGCGGCTCTGCCTCTTGCACCGTTGCAAATGTATAGACGCTTCGCGAGTTCTTGTGCTGGATCCCGGATCTCCTTCCGCTGACGCTTCAGTCGTCCGGGACAGGGGAGCGATCCAGCGATCGATCCTGCCTGCGCATTGATCCCATGGAAAGCGGCAGCCCGATGTGGACCTATCTCGCCCGCCGGCTCGGCGGCCTCCTGGTGGTGCTGTTCCTGGTCGCCACCATGGTGTTCTTTCTCACCCGGCTCGCCCCCGGCGACCCGGCGGCGATCATGCTGGGGGACCAGGCCTCGCCTGAGGACGTCGCGCGGTTGCGCGCCACCTTCGGGCTCGATCAGCCGCTCCTGGTGCAGTTCGCCCTGTGGCTGAAGGAGATCGCCACCGGCAATTTCGGCCGCTCGATCTTCCTGCAGCAGCCGGTGACCACGGTGCTGTGGGACCGGGCCGAGCCGACCTTCTTCCTCGCCCTGTTCTCGGTCACCATCGCCGCCCTCGTCGGCGTGCCGGCCGGCATCGTCTCGGCGGTCTGGCGCGGCCGCGCGGTCGACCAGGTGGTGAGCGGGCTGGCCTTGCTCGCCGCCAACGTGCCGAGCTTCTGGCTCGGCCTGATCCTGATCCAGTTCTTCGCCGTGCGCCTCGGCTGGTTCCCGGTCGCGGGCTACGGCGCGCCCGGGGCGAGCTTGGGGGAGCGCCTGGAACACCTCGTCCTGCCGTCGCTCGTCCTCGGCATCGTCAACTCGGCGCTGATCACCCGCTTCACCCGCGCCTCGATGCTCGACGTCTTGTCGAACGACTACGTGCGCACCGCCCGCTCCAAGGGCCTGCCGGAGAGCCGGGTCGTGCTGCGGCACGCCTTCGGCACCGCGCTGGTGCCGATCGTCACCGTGCTCGGGCTGACGATCGCGCTGCTCATCGGCGGCGCCATCGTCACCGAGACGGTGTTCGGCCTGCCCGGCATCGGCAACCTCGTGGTCTCGGCGGTGCTGCGGCGCGACTATCCCGTCATCCAGGGCGCCCTCGTCCTGGTCGCCGGCCTCTACGTCCTCATCAACCTCGCGGTCGATGTCATCTACCGCCTCGTCGACCCCCGGGTGACCGCGTGACCGCCCCCGCCCTCCTGTTCCTGCGCCGCCTGTTCCGGCGCAAGCTCGTGCTGCTCGCCGCCCTGGTGCTGCTCACGATCGTCGTCGTGGCTCTGGCCGCCCCATGGGTCTCGCCCTTCGATCCGGGGGCGATGCGGGTGGTGCGCCGCCTGCGCCCGCCCTCGCCCGAGCACTGGCTCGGCACCGACGAGCTCGGCCGCGACGTGCTCTCGCGGATCATCTACGGCGCCCGGGCCTCGCTCGGGATCGGGTTCTCGGTGGTGCTCGCCTCCTGCCTCGTCGGCACCCTGTTCGGGATCCTGGCCGGCTACGACCGGCGCCTCGACGGGCCGATCATGCGGGTGGTCGACGCCCTGATGGCGCTCCCCGACATCCTGCTGGCGATCTTCCTCGTCGCGGTGCTGGGCGCCTCGGCCGGCAACGTCGTGCTGGCGCTCGCCATCGTCTACACGCCGCGGGTGGTGCGGGTGGTGCGCGCCTCGACCCTGGTGGTGCGCGAGCTGCCCTTCGTCGAGGCGGCGCGTGCGCTCGGGGTCGGCACGCCGCGGATCCTGACCGTGCATATCCTCTTGAACGTCGCCTCGCCGATCCTGATCCAGGCGACCTTCATCTTCGCCTACGCGGTGCTCGCCGAGGCCGGCCTGTCGTTCCTCGGCGCCGGCGTGCCGCCGGAGATCCCGACCTGGGGCACGATGATCGCCTCCGGCCAGCAATTTGCCGACCGGGCGTTCTGGACCGTGCTCTATCCGGGCCTCGCCATCGTGCTCTCGGCGCTCTCGCTCCAGATCCTCGGCGACGGCCTGCGCGACATGCTCGACCCGAAGCTGCGGAAGGCCCTTTAGCGATGACCGACCGCCTCCTCTCCATCGAGGACCTCGAAGTCCGCTTCACCACGGAAGCCGGCGAGGTCGCCCCCGTCACCGGCGTCGATGTGGCGATCGCTCCGGCTGAGACCGTGGCGCTCGTCGGCGAATCCGGCTCCGGCAAGTCGGTGTCGAGCCTCGCCGTGATGGGGCTGCTGCCCCGCCCGGCCGGCCGCGTCGCGAAGGGCCGGATCCTGTACCGGACGAAGGCCGGCGAGACGATCGACCTGGCGACGGCCGCGCCCGACCGGGTGCGGCGCCTGCGCGGCGCCGAGATCGCCATGATCTTCCAGGAGCCGATGACGAGCCTCAACCCGGTGCTCACCGCCGGCGAGCAGATCGCCGAATCGGTGCGGCTCCACCTGAAGCTCGACCGGCGCGCGGCGCTCCGCCGGGCACAGGAGATGCTGGAGCTGGTCGAGATCCCGGCCGCCGCCAAGCGCCTGCACGATTACCCGCACCAGATGTCGGGCGGGATGCGCCAGCGGGTGATGATCGCGCTCGCCATGGCGTGCAATCCGCGCCTCCTCATCGCCGACGAGCCGACGACCGCCCTCGACGTGACGATCCAGGCGCAGATCCTGGCCCTGATCGACCGGCTGCGGCGCGAGACCGGGATGGGCGTGCTGTTCATCACCCACAATCTCGGCGTGGTGGCGGAGGTCGCCGACCGGGTGGCGGTGATGTATGCCGGGCGCATCGTCGAGACGGGGCCGGTCGGCGACCTCTTCCGCCATCCGCGCCACCCCTACACCGCGGGCCTGCTCGATTCGCTGCCGGCGCGGGCCATCCGGGGCGCGGACGGGCGCCGCCACGTCCGCTCGATCCCGGGCGCCCTCGGGGGGGCGGCCTCGATCCGCGCGGCTTGCGCCTTCTCGCCCCGCTGCGAGCGGGTGCGGGAGGAATGCCGCACCACCCCGCCCCCGCTCGAGGCCATCGCGGCCGACCGTGCCGCCCGCTGCCTGTACTGGAGGGAGATGTGAACACCTCGATCGTTCCGGTCGACCCGATCGCTCCCATCGGCTCGGTCGAGCCGATTCTCGCGGTGGACGGCCTGACCAAGCGCTTCGGCCGCCCGCCGGCCCAGGTGCGGGCGGTGGAGGACGTGAGCTTCACCGTGGCCCCGGGCGAGGTCGTCGGGCTGGTCGGCGAATCCGGCTCCGGCAAGTCGACGATCGGGCGCTTGTGCCTGCGTCTCCTCGACCCGACCGCCGGCACGATCCGCTTTGCCGGCGAGGACGTGTCGACGCTGCCCGAGCGGCGCCTGAAGCCCCTGCGCCGCCGGGCGCAGATGATCTTCCAGGACCCCTATGCCAGCCTCAACCCGCGCCTGCGGGTCTCCGGCATCCTCGGCGAAGCGCTCGATGCCCACGGCCTCGCCCGCTCCCGGCGTCGGGAGCGCATGGCCGAGCTCCTCGACCTCGTCGGCCTGTCGGCCGAGCATCTCGACCGCTTCCCGCACGAATTCTCCGGCGGCCAGCGCCAGCGCATCGGCATCGCCCGGGCGCTCGCCGTCGAGCCGGGCCTGATCGTCGCCGACGAACCGGTCTCGGCCCTCGACGTGTCGGTGCAGGCGCAGGTGCTCAACCTGCTCCAGGATCTGCGGGCGCGGCTCGGGCTGGCGATGCTGTTCATCTCGCACGACCTCGACGTGGTCGAGCTGCTCTGCGACCGGGTGGTGGTGCTGTATCTCGGCCGGGTGATGGAGATCGGCCCGACGGCGGAGGTGGTGGAGCGCCCGCGCCACCCCTACACGAGGGCGCTGCTCGCCGCCTCGCCGAAGGCCGATCCGGACGCGCCGCGGATCGCCCGCATGCTCAAGGGCGACATCCCGAGCCCGATCGCGCCGCCGTCGGGCTGCGTGTTCCGCACCCGCTGCCCGCTCGCCGTCGAGGCCTGCGCGCAAGCGGTGCCGCCGATGCGCGAGGCCGGGGACGGGCACCGCTTCGCCTGCATCCGCGACGCCTCCGAGATGCGGGAAGCGGCCTGATGGCGGGGGCGCCCACCCGGGACACCTCCGCCCACGACCTGCGCGGTGCGGATGCCGGCTCCCCCGACCTGCTGCGGACCTTGCGCGACAGCATCGACGGCCTGCCCGAGACGCAGGCCCGGATCGCCCGGATGATCGTCGCCGACCCGGAATGGGCGGTGCAGACCGGGGTCGAGCTCCTGGCCGAGCGGGCCGGGGTGAGCGCGCCGACCATCGTGCGCTTCGCCCGCGCCGTCGGCTGCGAGGGCGTGCGCGACATGAAGCTGAAGCTCGCCGGCTCGCTGGCACTCGGCACCCCGTACGTTCACCGCAGCGTCCGGCCCACCGACGCGCCCGGCGAGGTGGTGCGCAACGTCGTCGGCAGCGTCACCTCGATGCTGGCCGAGTGGCAATCGGGCCTCGACCCCGATCGGATCGAGGCGGCGGTGGCGGCGATCCGTGCCGCCAAACGGGTCGACACCGCCGGCACCGGCGCGACCTCGCACTTCCTCGCCCACGACCTCCATGCCCGCCTGTTCCGGCTCGGCATCCCGTCGAACTCGTTCTCCGACGCGCATCTCCAGCTGACCGCGGCCTCCTGCCTCGGAGCGGGCGACGTGCTGGTGGCGATCTCCTATGTCGGGCGCATGCCGGCGCTGCTGCGCACCGTCGCGGTGGCGCGCCGGGCCGGCGCCACCGTGGTGGCGATCACCCGCACCGGCACGCCGCTGCACCACGCCGCCGACATCCTGCTCGCGGTCGACGTGCCGGGCGACGCGGCGATGCGGGTCGGGACGGATGCCATCATCGCGCAGATCATCGTGATCGAGATCCTGAGCGTGCGCCTCGGCCTCGCCCTCGGCGACGGCGCCTCCCGCCGCCTCGCCGCCGTGCACGACCTCCTGCAGAGCGAGCAGCTCGACAGCGACGACGCGCCGGGGATGGGTGGGGAATAAGACCGGACTACGGGACCTCCCGTCGTGAGCCAACCCCCTTTCCCGGACGACTGAAGCGTCAGCGGGAGGAGATCCGGGCCCCAGACGTAAGACTCGCCGCGAAGCGGCTCCGCATGTTGCGCCGTTGCAGACAGGCGTGCGCTTCGCGAAGTCTTGTGCTGGATCCCGGATCTCCTTCCACTTCGTTCCAGTCGTCCGGGAAAGGGGTCGCTCGCAACATCCGAACCGTCCCACGGCAGCCTCAGCATCGCAGGACAGGCACTCCACCCCCACCCACCTTCCCCTCCCGCCCTTTCCCGCGCAGTATGCGACCCGCGATCCGGACGAAGATCCGGCGCGGGACAATCCGGGAGGGACGCGGTGCAGTCTGCCGTGATGGCCCATATCGACGAGCTCGTCCGCGCCGCCAGCGACGGCGGGCCTGAGCGCGACCCGCTGATCAGCCAGTCCTGGCAGCGCTGCATGGCCGAGTACCGGCTCGACCCCGCCGCCCCGCGCCGGGCCTACATCCACACCCAGGCGCGCCTGCGCGAGCACCGCGACGCCCTCGACGACCTGATCCGGGTGGCACGCTTCGGCGTCGAGGCCCTGTACCGGCAGGTCTCGGGGCTCGGCTACGTGCTGATCCTGGCCGATGCCCGCGGCGTCGCGGTCGATTTCATCGGCGATTCCCGTCGCGACGGGGACCTTCGCCGCGCCGGCCTCTATCGCGGCTCGGACTGGAACGAGCACCTGGCCGGCACCTGCGCGGTCGGCACCTGCATCGCCACCGGCGAGGCCCTGTCGGTGCATCTCGACGACCATTTCGCCGGCGACCATATCGGGCTCACCTGCACGGCCGCGCCGGTCTACGCCGCCGACGGCACGCTGGCCGCCGTGCTCGACATCTCGGCCCTTCAGGCACCGGCGCCGAAGGCGAGCCAGCACCTCGCGCTCCAGCTCGTCACCTCCTTCGCCCACCGGATCGAGACCGCGAGCCTGCACAACGGCTTCCGGCGCGAGTGGATCCTGCACCTGTCGCGCTCGCCGGAATTCGCCGATATCGAGCCCGAGCTCGCCCTGGCGGTGGATGCGGGCGGGCGCATCCTCGGCTTCAACAGCCGGGCGCGGGCGCTGATCGACCGGGCGCTGCACAAGCCGCGCCGCCCCACGGATCTCCGGCATGCCGGCTTGGCGCATGCCGGCTTGGGCCTGCGCCTCGACGCGCTGTTCGAGGCCTCGGTCGAGGACCTGCCGCGCTACACGAGGGCGGTGCCGGTGGAGCGGCGCGTGCTGTCGTTGCGCGGCGGGGAGCGCTTCTACGCGCTCGCCCTGGAACCCGCCGCCCCGCCGGCCCGGGCCGGACGGCCCGCCGCCCCTCCCCGGCCGCCGGCCCTCGCCGACCCCACCCTCGCCCCGATGGCCGGCCGGGCCGCCCGGCTGTTCGCCGCGGGGGTCAGCCTTCTCGTCGACGGCGAGACCGGCACCGGCAAGGAGTTCTTCGCCCGCGCCCTGCACCGGGGCTCGGATCGCGCGGACAAACCCTTCGTCGCGGTCAATTGCGCGGCCCTGCCCGAGAGCCTGATCGAGTCCGAGCTGTTCGGCTTCGAGCCCGGCGCCTTCACGGGCGCGGCGGCGAAGGGCAAGACCGGCCTGGTGCAGGGCGCCGATGGCGGCACGCTGTTCCTCGACGAGATCGGCGACATGCCGCTTCCCGCCCAGACCCGCCTGCTGCGGGTGCTGGCCGAGCGCGAGGTGACGGCACTCGGCGCGACGGTGCCGCGGCCCGTCGATCTCCGGGTGATCGCCGCGACCCATCGCGACCTCGCCGCGCTGGTGCGCGAGGGGCGGTTTCGCGAGGATCTTCTGTATCGGCTCGCCGGGGCCCGCTTCACGCTGCCGCCCTTGCGCGAACGGACCGACTTCGCCGCCCTGGTCGGTCGGCTGCTGGCGGGACGGCCCGGCTCCCCCCGCCTCACCGAGGCGGCCATGGCGGCGCTCGCCCGCCACGCCTGGCCCGGCAACGTGCGCGAACTCGTCAGCGCCCTCGATTATGCCTGCGCGCTGGCCGACGCGTCTGAGATCGGCGTCTCCGACCTGCCGCCCACGATCGTCCCGGCGGCTCCCGCGCCCGTGCCGGCCCCTGAGGGCGACGAGGCCCTGGCGGCGGCCCTGCGCCGGCGGGCCTGGAACGTCTCGGCGGTCGCCCGCGACCTCGGGCTCGACCGCTCGACGGTGCACCGGCGCATGCGGCGTCTGGGCCTGGTCTCGCCGAACCACGCGGGATGAGGGGGCGCCCCACCTGTGGCACCGCCAGCTCGGTGCCACAGGTGGGGCGCCTCAGGTGGGGCGTCGGACCGGCGCTCACGGCGCGTCGGGCCTGCGGCCGGCACGTCTGCCCGTCACATCCTTGGACGATGGCGATCGATCCCCCTCTCCGGTACAGGGCAGTATCGGCCCTCTCACCCACCCCTTTCCCGGACGACTGGAGCGTCAGCGGAAGGAGATCCGGGATCCAGGGGAGAATTGCCGCGAAGCGGCTCCGCATGCAGCACTGTCGCAGGCAGGTGGACGCTTCGCGAGTTTTTGTGCTGGATTCCGGATCTCCTTCCGCTTCGCTACAGTCGTGCGGGAAAGGGGGCCGGGATTGATTGAAAATAGACCTGCCTTTGATCCGGCAGCCAGTCGAGGCCATGGATCGCGCGCGACGCCGCGGGCCTCTCCACCCCTGGCACACCGCTTGCGCAACCCACCCCGCACAACAAGCGGGAGGAACCGCCATGGACGCCATTTTTCGCAAGGCCGACCCGCTGTCGCCCGCCGACGCGCGGGTGATCGCCTGGCTCGACCGGTTCGAGGCCGCCCTCAAGGAGGGCGATGCCGACGGGGCGGCGGCTTTGTTCGCCGAGACGGGCTTCTGGCGCGATCTCGTCGCCTTCACCTGGAACATCACCACCCTGGAGGGACGCGGCGCGATCCGCACCATGCTGGAGGCGCAGCTCGGGGCGGTGGCGCCCGGGAGCTTCACCCTGGAGGAGCCGGCCACCGAGGCGGACGGCGTCACCGAGGCCTGGATCGCCTTCGAGACCGCCGCTCTGCGCGGGCGCGGGTACGTGCGGCTCAAGGGCGAGGAGGCCTGGACGCTGCTGACTGCGGCCCGCGAGCTCAAGGGCCACGAGGAACCGGGCGGGCCGCGCCGCGAGAAGGGCGTGCATCACGGCGTCGAGCGCGGGCGGCGCTCCTGGGCGGAGCGGCGGCAGGACGAGGAGGCGGAACTCGGGCGTACCCGCCAGCCCTACGCGCTGGTGGTCGGCGGCGGCCAGGGCGGCATCGCGCTCGGCGCCCGGCTGAAGCGCCTCGGCGTACCGGCCCTGATCGTCGACAAGCACGAAAGACCCGGCGACCAGTGGCGCAGCCGCTACAAGTCGCTGCACCTGCACGACCCGGTCTGGTACGACCACCTGCCGTACCTGCCCTTCCCCGACCATTGGCCGGTCTTCGCCGCCAAGGACAAGGTCGGCGACTGGCTCGAGATGTACACCCGGGTCATGGAGCTGAACTATTGGTCGAAGACCGAGGTTCACGCGGCGCGCTACGACGCGGCGGCCGCGGAATGGGTGGTCGACCTCACCCGCGACGGCGAGCGGCTGACCCTGCGGCCGAAGCAGCTGGTGCTCGCCACCGGCATGTCCGGGGTGCCGAACCTGCCGAACTATCCCGGCATGGAGCGCTTCACGGGCGAGAGCCACCATTCGAGCCGGCACCCGGGCGGCGAGGCCTATCGCGGCAAGCGCGCGGTGGTGATCGGCTCCAACAACTCGGCCCACGACATCTGCGCCGATTTCTACGAGAACGGCGCCGACGTCACCATGGTGCAGCGCTCCTCGACCCACATCGTCAAGTCGGAGACGCTGATGGAGCTGGCGCTCGGCGGCCTCTACTCGGAGGAGGCGCTCGCCCGGGGCATCACCACCGACAAGGCCGACATGCTGTTCGCCTCGGTGCCCTACCGGATCATGCACGAGTTCCACATTCCCGTGTACGAGCAGGCGAAGGTCCGCGACGCCGATTTCTACGCGAGGCTCGAGAAGGCCGGCTTCCGGCTCGATTTCGGCGATGACGGCTCGGGCCTGTTCATGAAGTACCTGCGCCGCGGCTCCGGCTACTACATCGATGTCGGCGCCTCCGACCTGATCGCCGACGGCCAGATCAAGCTCGCGCATGGCAAGGTCAAGGAGATCACCGAGGATGCGGTGGTGCTGGAGGACGGCACGCGGCTGCCTGCCGACGTGATCGTCTACGCCACCGGCTACGGCTCGATGAACGGCTGGGCCGCCCGGCTGATCAGCCAGGAGGTCGCCGACCGGGTCGGCAAGTGCTGGGGCCTCGGCTCGGACACCGCCAAGGATCCCGGGCCCTGGGAGGGCGAGCTGCGCAACATGTGGAAGCCGACCCGGCAGGAGGCGCTGTGGTTCCACGGCGGCAACCTGCACCAGTCGCGTCACTACTCGCTCTATCTCGCGCTGCAGCTGAAGGCGCGGAGGGAGGGCGTGCCGACGCCGGTCTACGCGCTCGCCGAGACGCATCATACGGCGTGAGGGGCGCTGACGGGCGTCCCGGGCGGTGAAGCGCCCGGGGTCGGGAACGGATCATCTTCGACCGCCCGCGCAGGACTGTCCCGCGACACGGCATAGCACGGATCTTCTCCTCCCCGGCCCGCCGGGAGAGGAGAAGATCCGCGCCTCCCTGATCCTATGAATTGCCATGCTTCAAGCAAGATCGCCCGGCGCGGCCCGGCAGCCTCGAGACCGTCGCACGACCGAACGGATCCACCTCAAAAAATCCCTTCATCCCCCCACCACCATACAAGAAAATTACTTCCACATTCCTCGAATATTTCAGAACATCATTCCGGTTGACGCTCACGCCAGCCACGATCACAGTCTGACGACCATCGACATCAGGATGTCGCCGAGACCGGCGCCCATCGCGGGCCGGCCCGGATACAGTTCCGCGCGAGGGAAAGACCGTGACCATGCTTCCGTGCCGCCCGTTCCGGCACCGTTACCCCCGCCCGTCGCGAGGCACCGCGGCATGACGATCCCGCTGCGCCGGCCCGATCCGGCGCCGGCCCGGGACCCCGTCGCGGTGGCGCGGGCGCTCGCCCCCACCCTGGCGCCGCTCGCCGCGTCGGACGACCGCGACGGGCGCTTCGCCCATGCGAGCCTGGCGGCGATCCGGGAGGCGGGCCTCGCCGCCCTGACGGTGCCGGCTGCCCGGGGTGGAGGCGGCGCCGGGCTCGCGGTCGCGAGCGCGGTCATCGGGACGCTGGCCGAGGCCGACCCGGCGGCGAGCCTCGTCCTGGCGATGCAGTGCGTGCATCACACCAGCCTCGCAAACGCCCGGGGCTGGCCGGCCGGGATCGTCGAGCGGCTGCAGCGGGCGGCCGTGCATGAGGGCGCCTTCGTCAACGCGTTGCGGGTCGAGCCGGCCCTCGGCTCGCCGGCCCGCGGCGGCCTGCCGGAGACGGTGGCGCGGGCGACGCCCGGGGGCTGGCGGGTCAGCGGCCGCAAGATCTACTCGACCGGGGCGCCGATCCTGTCCCACGGACTGGTCTGGGCCCGCACCGACGAGGCCGCGCCGCGGGTCGGGCTGGTGCTGGTGCCGATGGCGGCGCCGGGGGTGCGGATCGAGGAAACATGGGACCATCTCGGCCTGCGGGCGAGCGGCAGCCACGACGTCGTCCTCGACGGGGTGCTGGTCCCCGACGACCACGCCCTCGACCTGCGCCCGCCCGCCGCCTGGGCCGGGCCCGATCCGGTGACGCTGGCCTGGAACACCACCCTGCTCGCCAGCCTCTATGACGGCGTCGCCCGGGCGGCTCAGGCGTGGCTCTGCGCTCACCTGGCCGAGCGCGCGCCCGCCAATCTCGGCGCGCCGCTCGCGAGCCTGCCCCGGTTCCAGGAGGCGGTCGGCGAGAACGCCCGCCGGCTCGCGGTCAACCGCCGGCTCCTGCGCAGCGTCGCGGCCGAGACCGATGCGGGGGCGCCGCCCTCGGCGGAGGAGAGCGGCGTCGTCAAGCTCACCGTCACCGAGACGGCGATCGCGGTCGTGCAGGACGCGGTCGCCCTCGTGGGCAATCCCGGCCTCTCGCGCAGGAACCCGCTGGAGCGCCACCTGCGCGACGTGCTCTGCGCGCGCATCCACACCCCCCAGGGCGACGCGGTCCGGCTGGCGGCCGGACGCGCGGCCTTGGGCGTCTGAGAAGGAGCCACCACGATGCCACAGACCGAGGACGTGCACTTCATCGGCTTCGTCGCGGCGCAGTACGGGTCGGAGATCCACGCTCCCACCGGCCCCGTCGTCGACCGTGCCTATCTCCGGGCCTCGGCGCAGGCGCACGAGCATGGCGGGTTCGACCGGGTGCTGATCGCCTTCCACTCGACCGCGCCCGACAGTTTCGCGCTGGCGCAATACGTCGCCTCGGTCACCGAGCGGATCGGCCTGATGATCGCGCACCGGCCGGGCTTCCAGGCGCCGACGGTCGCGGCGCGCCAGCTCGCGACGCTCGACCAGCTCACCGACGGGCGCGCGGGCGTCCACATCATCACCGGCGGCAACGACGCCGAGCTGGCGCAGGACGGCGACGGCCTGACCAAGGACGAGCGCTACGCCCGCACGAGCGAATACCTCGACATCGTCAAGGCGTCCTGGACCAGCCCGGAGCCGTTCGACTACGACGGGCGCCATTACCGCGTCGCCAAGGGCTTCTCGGCGGTGAAGCCGGTGCAGCAGCCGCACCTGCCGGTCTATTTCGGCGGCGCGTCGGAGGCCGCGATCGGAGTGGCGGGGCGGCACGCCGACATCTACGCCCTCTGGGGCGAGACCCAGGCGCAGGTGCGCGAGACGATCGCCCGGGTGCGCGCCGCGGCCCGGGCCCATGGACGCGAGGACCGGATCCGCTTCAGCCTGTCGTTCCGGCCGATCCTCGCCGCGACCGAGGATGCAGCCTGGGCCCGTGCAAAGGAGATCCTGGCACGCACCCGCGCTCTGCGCGCCGCCCGCGGCCTCGGCCCGGCCGCCGTGCCGCCGAACGAGGGCTCGCGCCGGCTGCTCGCCGCCGCGGCGCAGGGCGAGCGGCTCGACCGGCGCCTCTACACCGCGATCGCCGCCGAGACCGGGGCGCAGGGCAATTCCACCGCGCTCGTCGGCACGCCCGAGCAGGTCGCCGAGGCGCTGCACGAGTACCGGGACCTCGGGGTGACGACCTTCCTGATCCGCGGCTTCGATCCGCTGGAGGATGCGGTGCAGTACGGGCGCGAGCTGATCCCGGCCTTCCGGCGCCTCGCCGGTGCGCCGGCCCGCCGCCCGGCCGCCGCGTGAGGCCCGGCATGCGCCTGATCCTCGGCCTCATCGCCCTCGTCCTCGCCGCGTCTCCTCTCCGTGCCGAGACCGTCCTGCGGGTCGGCGACCAGAAGGGCGGCTCGCGCGCCCTGATGGAAGCCGCCGGCGTCCTCGACGGGCTGCCCTACCGGCTCGAATGGCGCGAGTTCCCGGCCGCCGCGCCGCTGCTCGAAGCGCTCAATGCCGGGGCGATCGACAGCGGCATCGCCGGCGACGCGCCCTTCACCTTCGCGGCGGCCGCCGGGGCGCCGATCAAGGCGATCTTCGCGATCCGCCAGGAGCAGGCCGGGCTCGCCGTGCTGGTGCGGCCGGATTCGCCGGTGCGGTCCTTCGCAGACCTCAGGGGCAAGCGCATCGCCACCGGGCGCGGCTCGATCGGCCACATGCTCGTCCTGGCGCAAGCGGAGCGCGCCGGGTGGGGACCCGGCGACGTGGCGCCGTCGTTCCTGCTGCCGGCCGACGCCCAGATGGCGCTGACCTCCGGCGCCATCGACGCCTGGGCGACCTGGGAGCCCTACACCTCGCAGCTCGAGATCTCGGGCCGGGCCCGCATCGTCGCCGACGGGCGCGGGCTGACGCCGGGCCTGAGCTTCCAGATCGCCCGCGACGACGCCATCGCGGGCAAGCGCCCGGCGCTGGAGGATTTCGTGCGGCGCCTCGCCCGGGCCCGGGTCTGGGGCACGGCGCACCCGGAGGCCTTCGCCCGACGCTGGTCGGCGCTGATCGGCCTGCCCGAGGCGGTGCCGCTCGCCTGGTTCCGCCGGGCCGACATCCGCCCGGCGCCGATCGACGACGCGGTGATCGCCGACGAGCAGCGCGTCGCCGATCTCTACCACCGCGCCGGGCTGATCCCGCGCCGGCTCGATGCGGCAGGCGTGTTCGACACCTCGTTCGGGGATGCCGCCCGGGCCGGGGCGGCGGCGGCGACGCAGTAGAGGCTACCCGTAGCGCCGCGCCGCCTCGACCGTCAGCCCGAGGCCGACCGAGCCGAAGGTGTCGCCCTCGACCACCCGGGCCTCCGGCGCCGTCGCCAGGATGGCGGCGCGGACCGAGGCGAGGCGGGTCGAGCCGCCGGTGAGGAACAGGGCGTCGATCCCGTCCGGCGCCACGCCTGCGTCGCGCAGGCAGCGGCCGATGCAGGCGCCGATGCGCCGGGCGAGGTCGGCCGAATGACGGGCGAGGTCGGGGCGGTCGATCTCGGCGGCGAGGCCGGGCTCGACCCAGCCGAGGGGCAGGTCGACCCGCTCGACCTCCGACAGGGCGATCTTGGCGTCCTCGACATCCATCGCCAGGGTATGACCGCGCTCGGCCTCGATCACCGCGGCGAGGCGGTCGATCAGCTCGGGGCGCGCCACCTCGCGGCGCAGGGAACGCAGCTCGCGCAGGGTCTTGCCGTCGTAGAGCCGGTTGATCTGCGACCAGGTCGCGAGGTCGTGGAAATAGGACGACGGCACGTCGAGGCCGGGCCGGCGCATCGGGCTGCCGAGGCCTAGGAGGGGCATCACCTCGCCGACGCTGAGCATCCGGTCGAAATCGGTGCCGCCGATCCGCACGCCGTCATTGGCCAGGATGTCGCCGGCCCGCTCCACCGCCCGGTGCCGCTCGGGGCTCAGGCGCACCACCGAGAAGTCCGAGGTGCCGCCGCCGATATCGGCGATCAGCGCCACCTCCTCGCGGTCGAGGCCGCGCTCGTAGTCGAGCGCCGCGGCGATCGGCTCGTACTGGAACGACACCTCGGTGAAGCCGACCTCCCGGGCGATGGCGGCCAGCGCGTCCTCGGCCCGGCGGTCGCCGTCCGCGTCGCCGTCGACGAAGTGGACCGGACGGCCATGCACCACCTGGGTCAGGGGCCCGCCGGCCTGCCCCTCCGCCCGCGCCCTCACGGCGGCGAGATAGCGGGCGATCACCGCCCGGAACGACAGCCGCCGGCGCCCGACCAGGGTCGTCTCCTCCAGGAGCGACGAGCCGAGCACCGATTTCAGGCTGCGCATCAGCCGCCCGGGCGTGCCCTCGACATAGGCCGCCATGGCGGCCCGGCCGATCGCCTCGTCGCCCGCGGGCGGGAAGAAGATCGCGCTCGGGATCGTGACCGCCTCGCCCTCCAGCCGCGCGAGCGCGAGCCCATCGGCTCCGATGAGGCCGAGGGTGGTGTTCGAGGTACCGAAATCGAGGCCGCAGGCCGCCATGCCGAATCTCTGCCGGTGCCGAGGGGGAGGGCGCGCGACCTAGCGGGTTCCTCCCCCGCGGTCCAGTCCGGAAACCGGTCCGGCCGTCTGTCGCAGCGGAACAATGCGCCATTTCGGCGGTTCATCGGACCTGAGCAGTCGACGAACTGCAAAAGACGAGGAGCTTCCCATGAGCAGCACCACCGACAAGATCAAGGGCCTGGCCAACGAGGCCGTCGGCAACATCAAGCAGGGCATCGGCAGCGCCACCGGCAACGAGAAGCTGCAGGCCGAGGGCAAGGCCCAGGAGCTGAAGGGCGAGGCCCAGAAGACCACCGGCGACGTCAAGGACGGCATCAAGAACGCCGCCGACACGGTGAAGAGCAAGCTCTGACCCGCATGCGGGCCGGCTGCGCCGGCCCGCTCCGGCGAAGGATGGGGCCGGCTGCGCGGCCCGCTCCAGCGAACGATCGGGCCGGTCCCCTGCACCCCGTGCGGGAGGCCGGCTTTTTCTTGTGCCGAACGGACAAGGAGAGTGCGATGAACAGGGACCAGATCGAGGGCGGCCTGCGCAACATCAAGGGCCGCGGCCAGACCGCGTTCGGCGCCGTGACGGGCCGGGTCCGGCCGCAGGCGGAAGGCGCGCTGAACCAGGTCGTCGGCGGCGCGCAATACGCCTATGGCCGCGGCCGCCGCGTCGCCGAGGAGCTGAGCCATGACGGCGCCGCCCTCGCCGGCCAGATCGAGAAACGGGGGCGCCACGCCTATGCGCGCGGCCGCGAGGTCTACGACGAGGCGCATCACCGCGGCCGCGCCGCCCTGCGCCGCGCCGAATCGCACCCGACCGAGACGGTGCTCGCCGTCGCCGGCCTCGCCTTCGTGGCCGGCTGGCTGCTGAAGGGCCGCCGCTAGAACTCGCCGAGGGCGTGCCGGAGCGGCAACGCCGCGGCCGGCATGCTGCATTGCGTCAATCGAGGGTCGGTATGACCCTCGCCTCCCGGCGGCGAATGGTCTAGCTTGGTGCCATCCCCGCGCCAGCCGAACGACCTGATGACCCAGAGCACGCCCCCCGGTCCGCCAGACGCCGCTTCGGCCGAGACTGTTGCGTCCGGTACCGTTTCCTCTCAGTCCGGACCCTCCGGCCGGACCGCCCTGCCCCTGTCGCCCCCCGCCCTGCCCCAGTCGGTGCAGGAGCATCTCGGCGAGCGGCTCCGCGCCCATTATGCCGCGGTCGCGGAGGAGCCGGCCCCGAGCGCCTTCGCCGACCTGCTGGCACGGCTCGAACAGGCGCTCGCCATCATGGGCGCGCCGAAGAAGGACCGGTTCCGCGAGGACCTGCTCGCGGCGGCCCCGGCACTCCGCCGCTTCGCCCTGACCCTGACCGCCAATCCGGTCCGCGCCGACGACCTGGTACAGGACACGATGCTGAAGGCCTGGCAGAACCGCGACCGGTTCGAGGCCGGCACCAATCTCAGCGCCTGGCTGTTCACGATCATGCGCAACGCCTTCTATTCCGAGCACCGCAAGCGCGCCCGCGAGGTCGAGGACACCGAGGGCGTCTACTCGGCGCGCCTGACCTCCGCCCCCAACCAGGGCGACCGGCTCGACGTGCAGGACCTCCAGGCGGCGCTCAACAAGCTGGTGGCCGAGCAGCGCGAGGCCCTGATGCTGGTCGCGGTCGGCGACCTCTCCTACGAGGATGCCGCCGCGCTGATGCAGTGCAAGGTCGGCACGGTGAAGAGCCGGGTCTGCCGCGCCCGTGACAAGCTCGCCGAGCTCCTGGGCTATAGCGGGGGCGAACTGGGGGCCGACCGGCTCACCCGCTCGGTGATGGGGCATTCGGGGGCCCTGGCCCTCGACAGCTGAGGTCGCGCCGGAGCGTTCCGGCCATCGGGCTCGCGCCCGTCCGCAGCGAACCTGCCGCACGACGGGCGACCGACGCCATCCGGCGATCCATCCGGATCGGTGTCGCGAGACGGCACGCGGCATGGCTCGGGCGCGTGGAACCTGCGGCTCCGCAACCTGAACGACACCGAGATCCGCATCGGGATGCCCTCCTTCGGGTGTCTTACACCCCCGCGCCCTGGCATCAGCGCCGACGCCCGTTCGGGCTTGCCTTGCGCCTTCGAACGAGTTCGTTCGAAGGCGCTGCGGTCTTTTGGATCCGGTGTCCTGGAGCGCCCGTCCGGCAACGGGATCATGGACCGGCTCCGGTGCGTCGGGGTGGAGGCGGACGCCTCCGCGGCCTCCTCCCTCACGCGAACCGACCGCCAACGATCGCATGTCGGGAGCTACCGAGACGATTGCGATTATTTAGTGCGCACTATTTCGGCGGCGCGCATCGTGGACGTCGCGCTCTTTACCTGGAGTTATCCAGTCCTCGGTTAGGTATCCAAATGCCTTGACGATGCCGGCTCGTATCCGGATTGTTAGGTTTCGGCTCCCATCGGGCCCTCCGGCGTTACGGCATGGGGCGTGATGGCGAGCATCGTGATCATGTTGTCGACCTCCCATAGCCAGAGAATCATCTCGCGCGCCACATCCGCGCGAACGTATATTCCGAGAATCCCTCTGCCGACCAAGGGAGAAGGGTAAGCGGGGCGACGTTGTTCGCAACGGCTGCGTCAGTAGAGAATCAGCCGTTTGCACCAAGTCGAGCGCTATCATAGTGGGTGACAGTATGCGGGGTGTCTCGGCATCATGAACACGGCCGTGCGGCATAGGCCAGAATCGTCCTTGCAATGTCAGAAATAGGACAGACATTGCCATTTGCAGCCGTTAGATCCAGTCGGGGCTCGCTCAAGTTGCGAGGATAGGCGGCGCGAACGGCGTCATCTCGTATCGCACGCGACACTCGGCAGGCGTTGGGGCGGTCGCTACCCCCCGGCCGGATCTGCCGCGGCGAGGCCTGGATGCCCGGAGACCACGACCTTGAATGCGCCGGACGAGTTGCGGTCCTCTGAGGCCGGTCTTTTCGAGGGCAACCTCCTGCTCGAGGCCCTCGACACGAATGATCGCGCCCTGCTGGCGCCGTACCTGGAGCGCGGGCAGCGGGTCCGCGGCACGGTGCTGTTCCGCGCCGGCGAGGACGTGTCGCACGTCACTTTCCCGCTGAACCAGACCACCGTGACCCTGGTTTCGCGGATGCGCGACGGGCGCATGGTCGAGACCGCGACGGTGGGGCACGAGGGCGCGGTGGGCGGCGTCGTCAGCCACGGCTACCTGCCGGCCTTCAGCGAGGCGGTGGTGCAGGTCAGCGGCGCGGTGCTGCGCCTCGACGCCGAGCGGCTGACCCGGGCCCGGGCCGCCTCGCCGTCCCTGCGCGACCTGTTCGTGCGCTACGCCGATTGCCTGCTCGCCCAGGTGCTGCAATCGGTGGCCTGCAACGCCGTCCACCCGATCGAGGAGCGCTGCCTGCGCTGGCTCCTGACTTTCCAGGACCGGCTCGGCACGCCGGTCCTGCCGGTGACGCAGGAGATGCTGGCGGAGATGCTCGGCGTGCGCCGCACCTATCTCACCGGCGTGCTCGGCGCGCTGCAACGCCGCGGCCTGATCTCGGTGCGCCGCGGCCAGATCACCATCCTGGACTGCGCCAAGGCCGAGCATTCCGCCTGCGAATGCTACGGCAAGGTCCGGCACCATTTCCGCTCCGTGCTCGGGGCGGTGTACGCCGAGAACGGCGCCATCGTGGCGGTGGACCCGACGCGCCAGCACGAGTGAGGCGAGCCGGGCGCTCCGCCCCCGGACCCGCGGAACGAGAGCCGCGGGTCGTCCGCCGCCGGAACCGGCCTTCGCCCGACCGAGCCCAAGCCGACCGAGCCCAAGCCGACCGAGCCCGAGCCGCCCGGGGGGCGGGGTGCGCCCTGCTGCAACGCTGCCATGCGGCGGCCGTGGTTTGACACCAGGCCGCCCCTCGCCGACCATCCATATGACGGACGATAAGTCCACAATATGGACATCGGGAGGAGACCATGACCAGCGCCATGCCGCCGGCCGACCCGGCCGCCGGGCTCGACGCCGCCACCTTGCGGCGGATGCCCTACCAGAAGCCGCAACCGGCGGAGATCCGGCCCGATCTGGTGGTCGCTCCGGCGATTCCCGAGGATGACCGGATCTGGGTGCCGCAGGCCGACAGCGTGTGGTTCCGGCCGCTCTGCCTGAACGTCTCCGCCGGCTACTGGATGAACCTCCTGAAGGTCCGCAAGGCCGGCATCCTCAGCCGCCACCGCCATCCCGGGCCTGTCCACGCCTTCGTGCTCAAGGGCAGCTGGCGCTACCTCGAGCACGACTGGGTCGCCAGCGAAGGCGCCTACGCCTTCGAGCCCCCGGGCGAGACCCACACGCTCGTGGTCGACGAGGGCGTCGAGGAGATGATCACCTATTTCCAGGTCAATGGCTGCATGTACTACGTCGACCCGTGGGGCCGTCATACCGGCTACGAGGACGTGTTCACCAAGGTCGACATGTGCCGGGCGCATTACGAGGCGGTGGGGCTGGGGGCGGATTACGTCGACCGGTTCATCCGGTGACGAGGATGGCGGCCGCGACCATCCCTTCCCCCTCCGCATGCCCGCCGCCGTGCGACGGAACCCGGGATCCGTAGAAGCGGAGTTCTGGGGACAAGCCGGGCAGCGTTCCGCCACATCCTGCATCGTGAGCGGTCATGGATCCGTGGTCTCTGCCTGCGGCGAGCCCTCAGGACGATGCGCCGGGCTGTCGACGGGGATGCGATCCCGCCTGCCCTGATCGGGCAAGGCACGCCGCACAGCATCATCAAATCCCAACGAACACCAATCGGGAGGACCGGAACGCGATGTCGTCCGGCACACGACCACTCTTGCTTGAATCCCCCGCGAAGTCGCCGCGCCTGCGCCGGATCCAGTGGGTCGCCGTCGCCTTCCTGACCGCGGCGGGCATCATCAACTACGTCGATCGCTCGGCTCTCTCGATCGCCAACACGGCGATCCGGGACGAGATGGCGCTCTCGCCGGCCGAGATGGGCTGGCTGCTCTCGGCCTTCTCCCTCGCCTACGCCTTCTCGCAATTGCCGGTGGGCGCGCTCCTCGACCGGCTCGGCTCGCGCATCATGCTGGGGGCCGGGATGTTCTTCTGGTCGCTGGCGCAGCTGGTCTCCGGCTTCGTCGCCAATTTCCAGCAATTCGTGGTCGCCCGCGCCGTGCTCGGCCTCGGCGAGGCGCCGCAATTCCCCGCCGGCGCCAAGACGGTGAGCGAGTGGTTCTCGTTGCGCGAGCGCGGCACGCCGACCGGCATCTTCATCGCGTCGTCCTGCATCGGGCCGTGCATCGCGCCGCCGCTCCTCACCGCCATGATGGTGCTCCTCGGCTGGCGCTGGATGTTCGTGGTCACCGGGCTCGTCGGCATCGTGGTCGCGGTCGGCTGGTATCTCGTCTACCGCAACCGGGCCGAGGTGGCGCTGACGCGTGAGGAGACCGCGCATCTCGACGAGGGCGCGGCGCCTGAGCCGCCGGCCCGGCGCATGACGTTCTCGGAGTGGCGCGGGCTGTTCGCCCACGCCACGACCTGGGGCATGATCCTCGGCTTCATGGGCGTCATCTACATGGTCTGGCTCTACCTGACCTGGCTGCCCTCCTATCTCGAGCACGAGCGGGGCCTGAGCGTCGCCCGCACCGGCTGGGTGGTGGCGATCCCCTACGTGTTCGGCACGATCGGCATGCTCTGCGCCGGCCAGGCCGCCGACCGGCTGCTCGCCCGCGGCGCCAGCATCGTCACCAGCCGCAAATGGCCGGTCTGCATCGGGCTCCTCGGCGGCGGGATCTTCACCGTGCCGGCGGCCTACACCCCGAGCGTGACGCTGGCGGTCGTCTATATCTGCCTGGCGATGTTCTTCATCAACATGGCGAGCGCCGCCGCCTGGATGATGGTGAGCGTGGCGGTCCCCAAGCGCCAGGTGGCGTCGCTCGGCAGCATCCAGAACTTCGGCGGCTACTTCGCCGGATCCTTCGCGCCGGTGATCACCGGCTACATCGTCCAGGGCACCGGCTCCTACGTCAACGCGCTGCTCGCGGCGGCCGCCGTCGCGGTGCTGGCGGCGGTCGCCTACATCGTCCTGGTGCGAAAACCCCTCGAAGGCAGCGACACCCTGATCCCGACGGAGCGCCCATGACCTTCGCCGATACCTTCGCCCCTCGTCTCCTCGCCGGCCGCACCGCCCTCGTGACGGGCGCGACGTCCGGAATCGGCGCCGGCATCGCCGAGGCGCTGGCCCGGCTCGGCGCCCGGGTGCACGCCGCCGGGATCGGGGCCGCGTCCTGCGCGCGCTCCGACGGTCTGTCGCTCACCGCGCACGAGCTCGACGTCACCGACGGCGAGGCCGTGGCGGCGCTCGTCGGCGCCTGCGACCGGCTCGACATCGTGGTCAACTGCGCCGGCATCATCCGGCGCGGCGACGAGCACCGGCCGGAGGTGTTCGAGGCGGTGCTGGCGGTCAACCTCACCGGCACGATGCGGGTCTGCGCCGCCGCCCGCGCGAAGCTGGCCGAGAGCGGCGGCACGATCGTCAACACCGCCTCGATGCTGTCGTTCTTCGGCGGGGGGCTGGTGCCGGCCTATAGCGCCAGCAAGGGCGGCGTCGCGCAGCTGACGAAGTCCCTCGCCATCGCCTACGCGCCCGATGGGATCCGCGTGAACGCGGTGGCGCCGGGCTGGATCGCGACCCCGCTGACGCAGGCGCTCCAGGACGACCCCGCCCGGGCCGGGCCGATCCTGGCGCGCACGCCGCTCGGCCGCTGGGGCACGCCGTCCGACGTCGCGGCGGCGGTGGCCTTCCTGGTCAGCCCGGCCGCCGCCTTCCTGACCGGGGTGGTGCTGCCGGTCGATGGCGGCTACCTCGTCACCTGAGGTCAACCGACAGAGGACGCGGCACCCGCATGGGCCCAGACGACGCCGACGGTGCGGGCCTGCGCCCGGAGATTCCCGGCACCGCCGCCTTCGGCAAGTTCATGCGGGTGCTCCAGGCGGTGGCCGACGCGCCGGAGGCGGCGACGGTCGCCGGGCTGGCGAAACGGACGGCCCTGCCGCGGCCGACGGTGCACCGGATCGCGGCGGCGCTCACGGCGGAAGGCCTCGTGACCGACGAGAACGGCGTGCTGCGGCTCGGCCCGCGCCTCGTCAGCCTGGCGTTCCAGTCGTGGGACGGCTCGCTCCTGCGCCAGGCGGCCGGCGCCTCCCTGGCGCGCCTGCGCGACGACCTCGACGAGACGGTGCACCTCGCGGTGCCGGATCACGGCGAGATGGTCTACATCGACAAGCTCGAGAGCCACCGCACCGTGCGGATGGCCTCCCGCATCGGCACCCGGGTGGCGCTGCATACCAGCGCCGTCGGCAAGGCGTGGCTCGCGACCCTGCCCGAGCCGGAACTCGACGCCCTCCTCGGCCGGCTCGCGCTGCCGGCGCGCACGCCCCACAGCCTCACCGACCCCGCCGCCCTGCGCCGGGCGGTCGCGGAGACGCGCGAGCGCGGCCACTCCCTCGACCTCCAAGAGAACGAGCTCGACATCTGCTGCTACGGCATGGCGCTGCGCGGCGCACGCGGCCGGGTGCTCGGCGGCATCAGCGTCAGCCTGCCGCGCTACCGGTTCGAGACCCTGCCCCCCGAGACGGTGCTGCGGGCGATGACGGCCTGCGCCGAGGACGTGGCGCGGGTCGCGGGCGGCTGAGGACAACGACGTCCGCTACCGCAGCGCCTTCGAACGGATCCGTTCGACGGCGCAAGGCAAGCCCGGACCGGCGTCGGCGCTGAGGCGCCGGACGCCTCGGCAGCGACACGCCGATGCCGAGGCGCAAGGGCATGAGGCGGCGCGTCGCCCCCGCGCGGATCGCCGCAGCACGAACAGGATCGTGCACGAACCTGTCACGCTGTGGTAGGGCGCGCGCCAGACGGTGGCGGAGCGCCTCCGGAGGTCGTGCGGGAGAGCGACGGACCAGTGACTGATCGCCGCGAAACCGACCGCATCGATGCCGAGATCGGTCGATCGAGCCCGAGCCACGATCCGTTCGCCGCCGCCGTGCGCGCGACGCGGATGCCGATGCTGATCACCGATCCGAGCCAGCCCGACAACCCGATCATCTTCGCCAACGCCGCCTTCACCAAGCTGACCGGCTACACCCGCGCCGAGATCCTCGGGCAGAATTGCCGCTTCCTGCAGGGCCCGGGCACCGACCGCGCCGACGTGGCGAAGATCCGCGACGCGATCGAGCGCCGCGTGGCGATCGAGATCGAGCTGCTCAATCACAAGAAGAACGGCGAGCGATTCTGGAACCGCCTGCTGATCTCGCCGGTCTTCGACGAGGACGGCGCCCTCACCTACTTCTTCGCCTCGCAGTTCGACGTCACGCTGGAGCGCGAGCACCTGCACAATCTCGGCGAGGCCCTGCGCCGGCGCGAGCAGATGCTCGACGCCCTGGTGCGCTCGTCCTCCGAGGTGCGCTACCGGATCAGCGCCGACTGGAGCCGGCTGTACCAGCTCTCCGGCGGCAACTTCCTGGCCGACACGCATTCGCCCTCCTCCGACTGGCTCGAGACCTACATCCCGGAGGAGGACCGGGCCGCGGTGCTGGCCGAGATCGAGCGCGCGATCCGCACCAAGACCTCGTACAGCCTCGAGCACCGGGTCCATCGCGCCGACGGGTCGGTCGGCTGGGCCTCGTCCCGGGCGGTGCCGGTGCTCGACGGCGAGGGCCGGATCACCGAATGGTACGGCGCCGCCACCGACATCACCGAGCGGAAGGCCGCGGAGGCCGCCTCGCGCGACCTGACCGTGTCCCTCGGCCGGCAGGTCGCCGACCGCACGGCGGAGCTGCGCCTCTACGGCGACATCATTCAGTCGAGCGCCGCGCCGATCTGCGCCTTCGACACCGGCTACCGGCTGATCGCCTTCAACCAGGCCCATAGCGACGAGTTCTACCGGATCTTCGGGCATCGGGTGCAGATCGGCGAGGTGTTTCCCGACCTCTTCCCGCCGGACCAGGCCCCGGTGATGCGCGGCTTCATGGCACGGGCGCTCGCCGGCGAATGCTACACGGTGACCGAGGAATTCGGCGATCCGGACCTCGCCAAGCCCGCCTGGGAGGTCTCCTACTCGCCCCTGCGCGACGCCGACGGCCGGGTGATCGGCGCCTTCCACTACGCCAAGGACATCTCCGACCGGCTGCGGGCCGAGGCCGAGCTCGCCGCGACCCAGGAGGCGCTGCGCCAGTCGCAGAAGATGGAGGCGGTGGGCCAGCTCACCGGCGGCCTCGCCCACGACTTCAACAACCTGCTCGCCGGCATCTCGGGCTCGCTCGAGCTGATGCAGACCCGGCTCGCGCAGGGCCGCTTCAAGGACGTCGAGCGCTACATGGCGGCGGCGCAGGGCGCGGCGAAGCGCGCCGCGGCGTTGACGCATCGGCTGCTCGCCTTCTCGCGCCGCCAGACGCTCGACCCGCGCCCGACCGACGTCGACCGGCTGGCGCGGGAGATGCAGGAGCTGATCCAGCGCACCGTCGGGCCCGGCATCACCCTCGCGGTGGTCAGCGATCCCGGCGCCTGGCCGGCCCTGGTCGACCCGTCGCAGCTCGAGAACGCGCTGCTCAACCTCTGCCTCAACGCCCGCGACGCGATGCCCGACGGCGGCCGCATCACCGTCGAGACCGCGAACCGCGAGATCGACGCCCGGGCCGCCCGCCGGCACGACATGCCGGCCGGCGAGTACCTGCGCCTGCGCGTCACCGATACCGGCACCGGCATGCCGCCGGAGGTGATCGCCCGGGTGTTCGAACCGTTCTTCACCACGAAGCCGATCGGCGAGGGCACGGGCCTCGGCCTGTCGATGATCTACGGCTTCGCGCAGCAATCCGGCGGCCAGGTGCGCATCGCCTCGACGGTCGGCCAGGGCACCACGGTCAGCCTCTACCTGCCGCGCCACGCCGGCCCGGTGCCGCGGGAGAGCGAGGGCGGCGCGGTCCTCGACCTGCCGCGCTCGGACGAGGGCGCGACCGTGCTGGTGGTCGACGACGAGCCGACCGTGCGGATGCTGGTCACCGACATCCTGGACGACCTCGGCTATACGGCGATCGAGGCCGGCGACAGCGCGGCGGGCCTGCGCGTGCTGCAATCCGACGTGCGGATCGACCTGCTGGTCAGCGATGTCGGCCTGCCCGGCGGGATGAACGGCCGCCAGATGGCGGAAACCGCGCGGGAGACCCGGCCCGACCTCAAGGTGCTGCTGATCACCGGCTACGCCGAGACCGCGATCCTCGGCAGCGGCACCTTGAGCCCCGGCATGGCGGTGCTGACCAAGCCCTTCTCCATCGAGACGATGGCGGCGCGGATCCGCTCGATCATCGAGGCGGGGCGGGAGCGGGAGCGGCGGGGTTAGGGCCCGGCCCGCGGAGCGGCACGATGCGACCGGCGCGGCGCGGTCTCGCGCGGCCCCTGTCCCGGACGACTGACGCGATGCGCAAGAAGATCCGGGAAAGGCCAGCGGCTTGCGGGGCAACGACGTCCCGACCGGACGCTCCCCTACCCCTCGCGATCCGCCCGGCGCAGCGACCAGACGAGGGTGCCGCTCTCGTCGACCAGCCACAGGGCGTTCACCTGCTCGTCGGCCGGGGTCGTCTCGCGGGCATTGGCGAGGTGCACCGCCTCGACCCGGTCGGCGGCGGTGATGATCTCGTCGATCAGCGGGGGGCCGATCTCCCCGTCCGCGGCGCGGACGGCCCCGCGCAATCGGTATGCCGGCATCGGTGATCCTCGCGCTCGGGCCGCATCCTGTCCACCCCCTCGCCCCGACATCGGGGCGGAGCGGAGGACCATCTGCAGCAGGGGATGCTCAAGTCGACCCGTTAACGAACTGATCGGCGCGAAAGACGATCGGACATGGTGACGCAAAGGATATGTCAGCCCCTGCGCCGGGCGGTCCAGCGCCCGGCGCAGGGGCTGATCCCCGACAGGCTCCAGCGCCCGCTGCCGGCGGCGCCGCGCAGGCGCCCGGTGACCGCGACGCTGGCGAGCCCGCTGCGGATCGTGCCGGCGATGCGGCCGTCGGGCGCGGCCCGCCCGGAGGCGTCGATGCCGCCGTCCCCGGCATCGTCGACGACGCCGTCCCGGATCACGATCGGGTAGCGGTAGGGGCCGGTGCAGCCCCCGGTCTCGGCGATGGCGACGACCGACCAGGCGCCGTCGAACCGGTTCGCCGCCGGAGCCGCGGCCGCCGGGCCGCCGAGGACGAGGCACAGGATCGGCGCGAGGGCCTGGCGGCGGGACTGGGTCATGATCTCCTCCGAGGGGACGCGACGGGACCGGGCACGGACGGGGGAACCGAGCCGTGCCCGGCCCGCGACCGTTCCGGACGCCTCGGGGGTCAGCGCCGGAACGATGGGGGGTGCCCGGACCGGGCGGATGCGAGGAGCGGCGCTCAGGGTCCGCCGACGGCGTAGTCGAGGTCGAGGGCCAGCCGGTCGCGGGCGCGGCTGACCCGGCTCTTCACGGTGCCGGCAGGGCAGCCGATCACGCCGGCGGCGGCCTCGTAGGTCATGCCCTCGACGGCGACCAGCACCAGGGCCTCGCGATGCGCCGAGTCGAGCCGGTCGAGGGCCGCCTGCAGGTCGCGCAGGCTCGCCTTGTGCTCCTGCTCGGCCGCGTTCGCGAGGCCGGCGGCGTGGGTGCCGTCGGGATCGGGCACCTCCAGGCGGTGCTTGCGGCGCCCGTTGAAGAAGCCGTTGCGCAGGATGGCGAACAGCCAGGCCGGCAGGCTGGTGCCGGGGACGAACTGGCGCCGGTGCTCCCAGGCCTTGAGCAGCGTCTGCTGGACGAGGTCGTCGGCATCGGGGCCGTGCCGGGTCAGCGATTGGGCATAGCGGCGCAGGCGTGGCACCGCGCCGATCAGATCGGCCTTGAAGCCGGCGGAGACGTCGCCCCCGGCCTGCGCGGCGTCGAGGGCCAGGGTCAGCCGCGCGAGGACCTCGCCCAGGCGCGACGCCGGATCAAGCGCGGCGATCTCGGGATAGCTGTCCCGCAAAAGCCCGCCGAGATGCGACCGCATCAGGGCGATGGCATCGTCCGATGCGGCGACCGGCTCGCGCGGCTCATCGTCTGTGCGCACGGTGGAAGGCTCGTAAAGGATCGTCATGTCGGACGAGGCCGGCCGCTCCGACGGGCGAATCCCGTGGGGCAATGCGCCGGTCAGGCGAAGACAGGACTTATTTCTGGTCGCCGCCAATTACGTCAATGATACGATTTTACCGGTGCATCGCGCCGACCGGCGGGAACCCGATAGCGCGCGATCCGTTTGTGCTCCGCTGCCAGAGAGGCAGCGACGAAGCCGCCCCCGGCGGTCCTCACGAGCATGACGGAGGCGAGCGAGCCGTGACCGCAGGCGTCGACAGGCATGAACTCCGGCAGATCATCGCCGGCCTCAGCGAGGGGGTGATCCTGGTCGAGCCCGACCAGACCATCGCCTACGCCAACGAGGCCGCGCTGGCGATGCACGGGGCCGAGAGCCTGGACGAGATCGGCGTGACGGTCGACGCCTACCGGGAGCGCTTCGCCCTGCGCTACCGCAACCACCGGGCGCCGGAGAACTACCCGATCGAGCGCGTCGTCGCCGGCGAGCGCTTCCACGACGTGGTGGTCGAGGTGACGCGGACCGACCGGCCGGATGTCGGCTTCGTGCATTCCCTGCGCAGCCTCGTCGCCACCGACCGGGAGGGCAGGCCGAGCTGCCTGGCGCTGATCCTTAAGGACGTCTCGGACCAGTTCGAGGCCGAGGACAGGTTCGAGCGCACCTTCAATGCCAACCCCGCTCCGGCGGTGATCACCCGGCTCTCCGACCTGCGCCACGTCAAGGTCAATGCCGGCTTCCTGGAGATGACCGGCTACACCCGCGACGCCGTGATCGGCCGCAGCGTCTACGAGGTCGACGTGCTGGCCAATGCCCGCAACCGCGATCTCGCGGTGTCGCGGCTCAACCAAGGCGGCACGATTCCCCAGATGGAGGCGCGCCTGGAACTGCCCGACGGCGCGGGCCGTTTCGTCATCGTCGCCGGCCAGCCGATGGAGATGGGCGACGAACCCTGCATGCTGTTCACCTTCGCCGACCTGGAACTGCGCCGGAAGGCCGAGACGGCCCTGCGCCAGAGCGAGGAGCGCTTCGCCAAGGCGTTCCGGCTCACGCCGGTCCCGACGATGCTGGCCCGTGGCGAGGATTTCCAGGTCACCAGCGTCAACGAGGCCTTCGGACGGGTCTTCGGCTTCGGCGAGGACCGGGTGGTCGGCCGCACGCCGAGCGAGTTCGGGCTCTGGGTCTCGGACGAGCAGCGTCGGCGGTTCGAGGCGGCGCTGACGCGCACCGGCTACGCGCTCGGGCTGGAGGTGTGCCTGCGCCACGAGACCGGGACCGACCTCGACTGCCTGGTCTCGGCCGAGCGCGTGACGATCAACGACACGGAGTTCATGCTGGTGGTCCTGCAGGACATCACCGAGCGCAAGCACACCGAGCGCGAGCTGTTCGACGCGATCGAGACCGTGATGGCCGATACCTCGTGGTTCAGCCGCGGCCTGATCGAGAAGCTCGCCAACCTTCGCCGGCCGGGGCGCGAGGCCCCGGGCGGCGCGGTGCCCGACCTGACGTTGCGCGAGCGGCAGATCCTCAACCTGATCTGCTCGGGCCTCGACGACGACGGCATCGCCCGCAAGCTCGGCCTGTCGCGCAACACCGTGCGCAACCACGGCGCCGCGCTCTATCGCAAGCTCGGCGTGCATCGCCGCACCGAGGTGATCCTGTGGGGCCGCGAGCACGGCTTCCCGCATCACGCCTCCGGTAGCTGATGCTCAGGATACCGGTACGGTTCTACCATTGAATGCGCGTGTCGGGCGCACATCTTCGCCCCAGTCGGAGTTTCTCAGGTTTCACGGGGTGCTCATGACCGAGCGCGCGCCAAAGACTTCCACCGAGCAGGTCAAGGACTCGGTGAAGGAGGCGATCGGCAAGCTCACCGGCGATGTCCGGGTCGAGGCCGAGGGCCGGCGTCAGAGGGACGAGGCGAAAGCCCCACGGGGGCCCGCGCCTCGCCCGGACTGACGCGACACGTCATCCGGCGCCCCGCACGGGGCGCCGCCCGATCCCCCTCTCATCCAAGGAGTATTTCCATGGTCGATACCGATCGCATCACCGGCGCCGCCCGCGAGCTCGGCGGCAAGATCCAGGGCGCCGTCGGCGACCTGGCCGGCTCGCACCGCGACTCGGCCGAGGGCCGGTTCCGCGAGGCGCAGGGCGCGGCGGAGAACGTCTACGGCCAGGCCAAGGACACCGCCCGCCACGCCGCCGACCAGGCCCAGGACTATGCCGGCCGCGCCGCCGGCAGGGCCCAGGACCTGGCCGGCGAGGCCCAGGACTATGCCGAGGACGCCTACGAGCGCGGCAGCCAGGTTCTGCGCCGCGGCACCCGCCAGGTGAGCCATCAGGTCGCCGAGTACCCGCTCGCCTCGCTGGTGATCGCCGGCCTCGTCGGCTTCGGCATCGGCCTCCTGGTCAATACGAGCCGCGACTGACCGCGCGGCCGACCCCGGCGCGGACCAGTCCCGCGCCCCGGCTCCGCGGCGGGAGAGCGCCCGGCGCCCGGGCCGCACCGGTCCCGACACACGGCACGGTCCCCACGGACGACCCTGCCAACGACCAGTTTGTAAACGACTCGGAGTAACGACGTGACCCTCCAGACCCCCGTCTCCCCCCTCGCGGCCACGGCCCAGGCCGATACCCGCGCCGTCCTGCTGAACCAGGTCTCCTGGGGCGCCATCTTCGCCGGCGCCGTGACCGCCCTGGTGACGCAGGTGATCCTCAACCTCGTCGGCGTCGGCATCGGCCTGTCCTCGGTCGGCGTGAATGCCAGCGACAACCCGGCCGCCTCGACGGTCTCGATGGGCGCGGGCCTGTGGTTCGTGGTCTCGGGCATCGTCGCCTCGCTCGTCGGCGGCGCCATCGCGGGCCGGCTCTCCGGCAAGCCGCTGCCGGGCGCGGCCGCCCTGCACGGCCTGGTCTCCTGGGCGGTGACGACCCTGGTGGTGATCTACCTGATCACCTCGGCGGCGAGCGGCCTCGTCGGCGGCACGCTGAGCACGGTCTCGAGCGCGCTCGGCGGCGCCGGCAACCTCGTCGGCGGCACGGTGCAGACCGCCGCCCAGGCCGCGGCCCCGTCGCTGTCGAAGATCCAGAACCCGCTCGAGGGCATCGAGGACAAGGTGCGCCAGCAGGCCGCCGGCCAGGACCCGCAGGCCGCCCGCGACGCCGCGGTAGCCGCCGTGCGCGCCCTGCTGACCGGTGACCAGGCCCAGAAGGAGCAGGCCAAGACCCGCGCCGCCGACGCGCTGGCCAAGGCCCAGAACATCTCGCCCGATCAGGCCAAGGCGCAGATCGACGACTACCAGAAGCAGTACGATCAGGCGGTCGCCACCGCCAAGCAGAAGGCCGAGGCCGCGACGGTCGCCGCCAAGTCGGCCGCGACCCAGGGCGCCTTCTACGCCGCGATCGCGCTGCTGCTCGGCGCCGCCGCCGCCTTCTTCGGCGGTCGCCTCGGCGCCCCGAAGCTGGTCGGCGCCGACTACACCACCCGCCGCGTCTGACGTGAACCGGCTCCCGCCCGCCGCGGCGGGAGCCTCCTTCCCCCGCCCCCCCTTCGACCTGAGGAGAGCGTTCGATGAGCAGCACCACCGACAAGCTCAAGGGCCTGGCCAACGAGGCCGTCGGCAACGTCAAGCAGGGCCTCGGCCAAGCGACCGGCAACGACCGGCTCGTCGCCGAGGGCAAGGCCCAGGAATTGAAGGGCGAGGCCCAGCGTACCGTCGGCGAGGTCAAGGACGGCGTCAAGAACGCCGCCGACACCCTGACGGGCCGCCGCTGAGGCTCGCGCCGCGGCGGCGGGATCGTCTCGCCGCCGCCCTTTTCCCGACATTCAGGAGGACAGCATGAACCGGGACGAGTTCCGTGGCGCGTCGCGTCACCTGAAGGGCCGCGTCCAGAGCGCCCTCGGCAGCCTCGGCGGCGATCCCGTGCGGCAGGCGCGCGGCGCCGCCAACCAGGTCGCCGGCGGCGCGCAATACGCCTATGGCCGAGCCCGCGACCAGGCCGGGGATCTCATCGATGACGGGCGCCGCTTCGCCCACGCGTTGCGCGGGCGGGCCGAGGACGCCGCCGAAACCGCCCGGACGCGGGCCGACGCCCTGATCGGGGACGGGCGCGACACCGCCCGCGCGGTGCATCGCCGCGGCCAGGTCTACCGGCAGCGCGCCGTGCGTTACGCCGAGGGGCATCGCACCAACACCCTCGTCGGCCTGGCCGCCCTCGCCTTCGCGGCGGGCTGGCTCGTCCGCCGCTCGCGCTGACCCCGTCACCGCGCCGACCCGACAGGAAACAAGCCCATGCTGCGCAAGATCTTCACCCTCTTCGTCCTGCCGAAGCTGATCGCCTACCTGAGCCGGCGCGGCTCACGGCCGCGGCCGGGCCGGACGTACTGATTCCGGCTCGGGAGTTGGAGCGGCACAGGCCTCCCCCCTCCCCCCGCGGATGGGGAGAGGGCCCTGCCCCTGTTGAGGGGGGCGCGGCGAGCCCGCAGGGCGAGGGTGAGGGGTATTTTCGGAGGGGACTCCTCCAGGCCCAGTCTCTTCGGCGACGACACGGTCGATCAGGTCGTCTCCCCGCGAGACGTCGGGCCTTCCCGACGTCGTCTCTCCCCGACGGATCCCGGGCAGGCCCGGGGAACAAGGGGATCCGGCCCCATCGCGACTGTTCGTCGGAGGATGCGAGAGGACGGGGGGACGGGCCGCGGCGGTCCTCCATGACCATCACCGAACCATCCCACCATCCCCGCGGTTGTGCCGGTATGCCTGCACAGCCCCACTCCCCTCCCCCCTCGCCCACCCTCTCCCCCGCGGCCGGCGTCGCCCTGGCGGGCGCCGCCCTGCTCGGGGCCGGCGTGGTCGAGAACGGCCGCCGGGCCCGCGCGGCGGAGCGGGCGACGCCGCCGGTCGGGCGCTTCGTCGAGGTCGGCGGCACCCGGCTGCATGTGCTCGAGCGCGGGCGCGGGCCGGCCCTCGTGCTGCTGCACGGCAACGGCAGCCTGATCCAGGACTGGCTGGTCAGCGGTCTCGTCGACCGGGCCGCCGAAACGCACCGGGTCGTCGTCGTCGACCGGCCGGGCTTCGGCTACAGCGAGCGGCCGCGCAGCCGGATCTGGACCCCGGCGATGCAGGCCGGGCTGATCCGCGGCGCCCTGCACAGCCTCGGGGTGGACGAGGCCGTGGTGCTCGGCCATTCCTGGGGGGCGCAGGTGGCGATCGCGCTCGCCGTGCAGGATCCGGCGCGGGTACGGGCGCTGATCCTCGAATCCGGCTACTACTTCCCCTCGCCCCGCATCGACAGCCTGCTCTTCGCGCCGCAGAGCCTGCCGGGGCTCGGCGATATCCTCAGCCACACGGTCGCGCCGGTGACGAGCCGGCTGCTCTGGCCGCGCATCCTCGACCGCCTGTTCGGCCCGGCCCCGGTGCCGGCGCGCTTCGCCCGCGACTTCCCGGTCGAGATGGTGCTGCGTCCCTCGCAGCTCCGCAGCGCGGCGGCCGAATCCGTGCTGCTGGTGCCGGATGCCTTCGCGCTCCGGCCGCATTACGCGGCGCTTCGGATGCCGGTGACGATCCTGTCCGGCACCGGCGACCGGCTCCTCTCCCACGCCGACCAGGCGGTGGCGCTCCACCACCACATCCCCGGCAGCCGCCTCGTCGCGGTCGCGGGGGCGGGCCACATGCTGCACCAGACCGCCCCCGACCGGGTGCTCGCCGCCCTGTCCACCGCTCCCTGCGAAAGACGGTCGCCGCTGTGACGCCGCGGCAGTTCGCAGACGGCCCCGGTCTCGGTTAGGAGGAGGAAAGGTCGTCGGCCGAGCCGGCGGCTCCCTCCCATCAGTGCGGACTTGAGCGACGTGACGATCCTGAAACGCGCGTGGCGCCTCGCGGAGACGGGGCGCCAGTGGTTCGTGCCTCCCCCGGGCCCGGTCGCCTGGGCGCGGGCCTACCATTGCGGCATCCTGGTCGCCCTCAACCCGGAGGCCGATCCGGACGAGGTCGGGCTCACCCTGGCCCAGGGCGGCGAGCGCGAGCGCGGCCTCGCCTTCGACCGCCGCTTCGTCGAGGCCGGCACCACCTACCTCCACGCCCCCCTCGATCCGGCCGTGTTCGGCACGCCCGCGGTGGTGCGGCTGACGGTGACCGAGCCGGGCCGGGCCGAGCAGCAGCGGATCGCGGTCGGACCGGGCCGTCATGCGATCCACCTCGATGGCGTCGTCGGCGGCGTGCTCGCGGGCTGGGTCTCGTCGCTGTCGTCCGAGCCGCTGCCGGCGGTCCACCTCGTCGTCGACGGCCTGGAGGGCGATCCGGTCAGGCCTGGGATCTACCGGCCGGAGCTGCGCTTCGGCGGCCGCGAGGGCGGGTGGAACGGCTTTCGCCTGACCCTGCCGGCATGGGCCCTCGACGGGCAGCCCCACACGATCGGCGTGCGGGCCGGCGACACCGTCGAGACGGTCGGCGCCTACGCCCCGCGCCTGCGCGCCAGCCTCCACGTCGAGGCGCCGAGCCGCGTCACCGGCTGGGTGTTCGACGCCGCCGGACCCGACCGGCCGGCCACGATCCGGGCGGTCCGCAACGGCGAGGAGGTGGCGCAGGTCGAGACCCATCCGCGGGCCGACCTGCTGGAGGCGTTCGGCCGCCACTCGGCGGCGTTCGCCTTCCCGTCCGGGCTCCTCAAGCCCGGCACCGACCTGGCGGTCGGCCCGATCGGCGCCGGCGAGGTGATCGGCCACCTGCGCGGCACCATCGAGCTCGCCCGGGCGGAAGCCCGCGCGCTGCTGCTGCCCAACGACCCGTCGGCGTCGCTCGCCGAGCGCCGGGCCCTGCGCGACCGCCTCGTCGCGGCGGTCCGGCCGGGTGGCGGCGCCCGCCTCGTCGTCGCCGAGCCGGCGGCGCCCGAGCCGGTCCCGGAGAGCGGCCGCACGCCGCCCCCGGCCTGCGCGATCGTGCCGGTCTATAACGGGCTGTCCGACCTCAAGGCCTGCCTCGCCTCGCTGCTGCCGCAGCTCGCCCCCGGCCGGATACGGGCGCTGGTGATCGACGACGCCTCGCCCGACGGGGCCGTCACCCGCTACCTCGACGACCTCGCGGCCGAGGGGCATCCGGGTCTCACGGTCCTGCGCAACCGCGAGAATCTCGGCTTCATCGGCACGGTCAATGGCGGCCTCGCCCTGCTGGAGCCGGGCGAGGATTGCATCCTCGTCAATGCCGACACGGTGCTGTCGCCCCGCGCGCTCGACAAGCTCGCCCGCGCCTGCCACCGCCGCCCCGGCATCGCCAGCGCCACGCCGCTCTCGAACAACGCCACCATCCTGGGCTTCCCGGGCATGCCCGAGGCGCAGGGGCCGCTCCTCGGCCTTGCGCCGGCGGCGATCGACGCCGCCCTCGAGGCGGCCGCGCCCGCGCCGGTGACGCTGCCGACGGGAATCGGCTTCTGCCTCTACCTGAACCGGCAGGCCCTCGACGAGGTCGGGGCGCTCTCGCCCGAATGGGGCCGGGGCTATTGCGAGGAGGTCGATTGGTGCCTCAAGGCCCGCGACCTCGGCTGGATCCACGTCGCCGCCACCGACACGTATGTCGAGCACGAGGGCTCGGTGTCGTTCGGGAAGGCTGAGCGGCTGGCGATCCTGGAACGCAATCACGACCGGCTCGTCGCCCTCTACCCGGAATACCAGGACGAGGTCGACGCCTTCATCGCCGCCGATACGCTGCGGCCGCTGCGCAACGCCGTGCTCGGCGACCTGCTCGCCGGGCGCTTCCGGCGGCTGACCCTGCATGTCGGCCACGGGCTCGGCGGCGGCGCGGCGCGCTACATCGATCAGGTCGCCGGCCTCGCCCGGGCGCAAGACCACGAGATCGGTGCCCTGGCGCCGGCGGCGCGGGGAGGCCTGACGCTCGCCCTCGACGCCGCCGCGGCGCGCCTGTCCCTGCGGCCGGAGGAGCTGTTCGGCCTCCTCGAGGCACTGGAGGCACGCGGCGTCGCCGTCGACCTCCACCTCGACGCCCGCTTCGGCTACGATTCGGGTACCCTCGACCGGCTGCTCTCCGGCCGCTGGCCCTACGCGGTCACGCTCCACGACTACCAGTGGTACTGCCCGAAGGTGCACCTGGTCGACGGGCGCGACTTCTACTGCGAGGAGCCGCCGCCGGACGTCTGCCGCCATTGCACGGTGCGGGGCGTCACCCACGATTACGGCGACCAGAACGCCCTGATGGGGGGGGGCCTCGACGGCTGGCTTGCGACGAACGAGCGGATCCTGCGCGGCGCTCGGCATCTGGTCGCGCCCTCCCGCGACACCGCGGGGCGCTACGCCCGCCGTCTCGGCCTGACCGGCATCGCGGTGGTGCCGCATCCGGACGCAGCCCCGGGACCGGCCGCCGCCCGGCCGCGCCGGCCGCGGACCGGCGCCGTCCGGGTGGCGCTCGTCGGCGGCATCGGCACCCACAAGGGCTTCGAGCTCGTCGTGGCCCTGGCCGAGCGCGCGGCCCGGGAGCGGCGGCCGATCGCCTTCACGGTGATCGGCGACGTCGCCGACCGGCGGCGGATCGAGGGCCTCGGCACCCTGGCGGTGACCGGCTCGTACCGCCCGGAGGAGCTGCCGCGCCTCCTCGCCGAAGCCGATCCGGACTACGTGTTCCTGGCGAGCGTCTGGCCCGAGACCTATTCCTACGTCCTGTCGGAGGCCTGGGCCGCCGGCTACCCGGTCGTCGCCCTCGACACCGGCGCCCCGGCCGAGCGCATTCGCTCCGAGGGCGGCGGCCTCGTGCTCCCGTTCACACGGGACACCGGGCTCCTGCTCGATGGGCTCCTGGCCGCGCGCGGCCAGCTGGCCGATGTCGCGATCCCGGCCCTGCCGGCGACGGCGCCAAGCCTCGCCGCCTACGAGGCAGCGATCGCCTCGGGGGCCGGGGTGGAGGCGGCTTCGGCACCCTGAGGCCGCGGTGAGTGCCGGGGCGCCGCGCACCGGCACTCACCGCCAGGCGGAAGGTGATGGCTCGGCGGCATCGGCGGCCGCGCGTCGTTCCGGGCTCCGCCGTGCGGCCCCGGAATGACGTGGCGGAGTTCGGCCGCGCCCGGCGGGCCGGAAGACCAGGGCGCGGGCGCCTTACGCGCTCAAGCGCCGCATCGGGAAGGCGTCGGCCGCCACGAGGTTGCGGGCCATGGCCTCGTTTTCGGCGTCGAGGATCGCCTGAGCGATGCGGCTGACGAGGTCGCAGCTCGCCGCGTCGACCGCGGCGTCGTCGCCGGCCCGCGCCGCCACGGCGAGCGCCGTGCCTTCCTGCATCACGATGGCACGGGCGATGCGGACCGCATCCGCGACGGCTTCGTAGGGGCGGGGCATGGGAACCAACTCCAGCACGGGATGACGGTGCGGCGGGACCGGCTGCACGCCGGGTTTGCCGCTGGGTCATCGAAACCCTGCGGGCCGAAAAACGGTTCCAGGGGTGCGGCGTCGGGGACGATGGGCCGGCCCGCGCCGCGTCCGGCACGGGCCGATCCGGACCGCGTCGTCACGGGTGGCTCAGCGCCGCCAGCGTCGCACCGTCGCTGCCGATGTCGTCCGGGCCGGTCATGCCGAGCAGCTCGATCAGGCGGACTCGGGCCCGGCTGACCCGGCTCTTGATCGTGCCGACGGCGACGCCGCAGATCTCGGCGGCCTCCTCGTAGGTGAAGTTCTGCGCCCCGACCAGCACCAGCGCCTCGCGCTGGCTCGGCGGCAGGGTGTTCAGCGCCTCCTGGAAGGCCGACAGCTCGACCCGCGCCTCCTGGTCCGGCAGCGCGGTGAGGCGGCCGGCCATCACCCCGTCGGCATCCTCGACCTCACGCCGGCGCTTGCGCTGCTCGGAATAGAACAGGTTGCGCAGGATGGTGAACAGCCAGGCGTAGAGGTTGGTGCCGGGGGTGAAGCTGTCGGCCTTGGTCCAGGCCCGCACCAGCGTCTCCTGCACCAGGTCGTCGCTGCGGTCGAAATCGCGGGTCAGCGAGAACGCGAAGGCGCGCAAGGCCGGGATCGCGCCCAGCAGCAGGGCGCGCATCTCGGGATCGACGGGTTTCATCGGACCGGTCATCGCGCATCCTCCGGGGTGACGTCGGGGCTCTCGGCCGCGGCGGCGTCCGCCGGTGCCGCGGCGGCGTCCAGCCCGGCGAGGAGCGCGGCGAAGCGCTCAGGCACCGGGGCGCTCAGGAGGTCGGCGTAATGGGCGCGCAGGGCTCGCCCGAGCCGTCGCCGGGTGCCGGCATCGAGTTCGCCCGGTCCAGAGGCGCGCCCGCGGGATCTCGGCTCCGGGCCGGCCGGAGCGTCGGTGTCGGTCTCGTCGTCGCGCATCGCCGCCTTGCCTCGCGGCTGACGGGGCCGGGCCACGGCGGACGGGATGCCTGCCGGAGCCGCGGCGCGCCGATAAGGAGCCGCCTCACGCTTCGTTGGCGCCGCAATAAAGCCGTGGAATTTAATGTGATCTGAAAATGATATTCAGCAAACCTTAATCCAAGCGCGGCCGCACCGCACAGCTTGACTGTACGACACCAAGACGTGCGCGAAGTCGCGAACCAAGTCGCAAACCAAGTAATGGGCTTATACCGCCGCGCCTTCGAACGGATCGGTTCGACGGCGCAAGGCAAGCCCGAACGGGCACCGGCGCCGATGCGCCGGACGCCTTGGCATCGCCGTGTCGACGCCAAGGCGCGAGGGTATTGATCGTGCGCAAGGACGTTCGCGGCGGTCGCCGCGACGGCCTCGCCCCGGGATCCCCGGCGCGGGGCGGGTGCGCGGCGGCGGTCCCGGCCTCCACGACGGCGGACGCGCATCCGTTCGCCTGTGTGACCTGGCCGCGCTTGTCCGGCGGCCCGGGGCACCTACCCTAGCTGCTTCTCTTCTCCAGCGGGGATGACGCCTTGAACCCGACGTTACTTCGTGTGCCCGCCGCCGCCGCGGCCGTCCTGACCATCCTGGCGGTGACGCCGGCCCTCGCCCAGCGTGAGGATCAGGGCCTGCAGATGAATTGTGCCGGCGACTACTTCAAGCTCTGTGCCGGGGCGGACCCGGACAGCCCGGAGGTCGAGCGCTGCTTCACGCGCAACCGGGCCAAGCTCTCGCCTCAATGCCGCGCGGCGATCACCGCCTACGACCGCAAGACCGGCGGCAAGCCGTCGGACGATTGAGCTCGGACCAGGGAGGTGGCGACGGGGGATCGGCCCATCCCCCGGCCCCGTCACAAGCCCCGGTCGAGCCGCAGGATGCGGCAGGGATCGCCGGCCCGGGCCGCCGGCGCGTGGGGGGCGCGGATCAGCAGCGCCTCGGAGCGGGCCAGCACCGAGAGCATCGAGGAATCCTGGCGCTCGGCCGGATGGACCACCGGCAACCGGTCCGGCGCGGTGTCGAGGGCGGCCCGCATGTAGTCCTGGCGCCCGTCATTGGCCGGCAGGTCGCGCCCGAGGAGACCCGGCTCGCTGCGATCGGCCCCGGCCTCCGGATCGCCGAGGAGCGCCCGGATCAGCGGCTGGACGAAGAGCAGCCCGCACACCACCGACGAGACCGGGTTGCCCGGCAGCCCCAGCACCGCCATCGGCCCGAGGCGGCCGTGCATCAACGGCTTGCCGGGGCGGAGCGCGATGCGCCAGAAGCCGAGATCGAGGCCCTGCCGCGTCAGCGCCGACTGGACGAGGTCGTGGTCGCCGACCGAGGCACCGCCGAGCGTCACGAGGAGGTCGGCCTCGGCGTCGCGGGCGCGGGTGATCGCCGCCTCGAGGGCGGCGAAGCTGTCGCCGGCGATGCCGAGATCGATCGCCTCGGCCCCGGCCGCCTCCGCCATCGCGGCGAGCGCCAGCCCGTTCGAGGCGACGATCTGGTCCCAGGCGGCCGGCTCGCCCGGGCGCACCAGCTCGTCGCCGGTGGCCAGCACCGCGACGCGGGGCCGGCGCCGGACGCTGAGACGTGGATGGCCGCCGGCGGCGGCGAGCGCCACCCGCCAGCCGTCGAGGCGCTCGCCGGCCTGGAGCAGCCGGTCGCCCTCGCGGAAATCGAGCCCGCTGCCGCGGATGTGGCGGCCCGGCGGGTTGCCGGCCTTCGCCAGCACCGCGTCGCCGTCGCGGTCGGTGTCCTCCTGGATCACCACCGTGTCGGCCCCCTCGGGGAGCGGCGCGCCGGTGAAGATGCGGATCGCCTCGCCCGGCCTCACCGGCCCGCGGGCGCCGTGCCCGGCCGCGCTGGTGGCGGCGACGGCGAGCCGCACCGGCGCCTCCGGCGAGGCCCCGGCGACGTCGGCGGCCCGCACGGCATAGCCGTCCATCGCCGAGGTGGCGAAGGGCGGCTGGGTGCGCAAAGCCCGCACGTCCTCGGCGAGGGTGCGGCCGGCGGCCTGGGCGATGGCGACGGTCTCGGCCCCGACGGGCTCAGCCCCCGCCAGGATGCGGGCCAGCGCCTCGGAGACGGGGAGGAGCGCGCTCACTCGCCGGCCCCGCGGCCGGTGGAAGCCTCCCACACGCCGGAGCGGCCGCCGCTCTTGTGCAGCAGCCGCACGCCCTCGACCCGCATGCCGCGGTCGGCCGCCTTGACCATGTCGTAGACCGTCAGGCACGCGACCGAGACGGCGGTCAGCGCCTCCATCTCGACCCCGGTCGGCCCCTGCACCCGGACCTCGGCGGTGACGCGGATCCCCGGCAACGCCTCGTCGGGCTCGCACTCGACCCGCACCTTGGTGAGGAGCAGCGGGTGGCAGAGCGGGATCAGCTCGTGGGTGCGCTTGGCCGCCATGATGCCGGCGAGGCGCGCGGTGCCGAGCACGTCGCCCTTCTTGGCGTCGCCCTCGCGGATCAGCCGCAGGGTCTCGGGATTCATCACCACCAGGCCCTCGGCGCGGGCGGCGCGATCGGTCGCGGCCTTGTCGGTGACGTCGACCATGTTGGCGGCGCCGGCGGCGTCGAGATGGGTCAGGGTCGGCATGGCCTGGCTCCGGGAGGACTGTCCCGCGCTTAGCACGGGGCGAGCCGGCCCCGCCACGGCCTCACACCGCCAAGGCCCATATCGCCAAAGGCTCACATCGCCAAGGCCGCGCTCTCGGCCTCGCTGAACACGCGGGAGCGCAGCAGGAAGCGTTGCCCCGAGCCGTTCTCCAGCGAGAACATGCCGCCGCGGCCCGGCACCACGTCGATGATGAGCTGGGTGTGCTTCCAGACCTCGTATTGCGGCCCGCTGATGTAGAACGCGGTGCCGCCGATCTCTCCCAGATGCACGTCGCCGTCGCCGATCAGGAAGTCGTCGACGGGGTAGCACATCGGCGCCGAGCCGTCGCAGCAGCCGCCGGACTGGTGGAACAGGATCGCGCCGTGCTCGTGGCGCAGGCTCGCGATCAGGGCGAGGGCCGCCGGGGTGGCGGTGACGCGGGGTGGCGGTGCGGTCATCGGGGGCGTCCTTGGGGCGAGGATGCGGGGAGCGGCGCGGGGACGACAATGGCGCGGGCCCTCCCCCCTCCCCGCGGGCGGGGAGAGGGGGAAACCCGTGCCACCCCCTATACCGGAAAGTCCATCGAAGAGGCGGGGCCTGCCCCGCCTCTGGCCCAGACCTCAGAAGAACCCGAGCTTCTTCGGCGAGTAGCTGACCAGTAGGTTCTTGGTCTGCTGGTAGTGGTCGAGCATCATCTTGTGGGTCTCGCGGCCGATGCCGGACTGCTTGTAGCCGCCGAAGGCCGCGTGGGCCGGGTAGGCGTGGTAGCAGTTGGTCCAGACCCGGCCGGCCTGGATCGCCCGGCCGAAGCGATAGGCGCGGGAACCGTCGCGGGTCCAGACGCCGGCGCCGAGGCCGTAGAGGGTGTCGTTGGCGATCGAGAGCGCCTCGGCATCGTCCTTGAAGGTCGTGACCGACAGGACCGGCCCGAAAATCTCCTCCTGGAAGATCCGCATCCGGTTATGGCCGCGGAACACCGTCGGCTGCATGTAGTAGCCGCCGGCGAACTCGCCCTCCTTGACGTTGCGGGCGCCGCCCGTCAGGCACTCGGCGCCTTCCTGCTTGCCGATATCGACGTAGCTGAGGATTTTCTCGAGCTGCTCGGAGGAGGCCTGGGCGCCGATCATCGTGGCGGGATCGAGGGGCGAGCCCTGGGTGATCGCCTCGACGCGCTTGATCGCCCGCTCCATGAAGCGGTCGTAGATCGATTCGTGCACCAGCGCCCGGCTCGGGCAGGTGCAGACCTCGCCCTGGTTGAGGGCGAACATCGTGAAGCCCTCGAGCGCCTTGTCGAGGAAGTCGTCATCCTCGGCGGCGACGTCCGAGAAGAAGATGTTCGGCGACTTGCCGCCGAGCTCCAGCGTCACCGGGATCAGGTTCTGCGAGGCGTACTGCATGATGAGACGGCCGGTGGTCGTCTCGCCGGTGAAGGCGATCTTGGCGATGCGCGGCGACGAGGCCAGCGGCTTGCCCGCCTCCAGGCCAAAGCCGTTGACGATGTTGAGCACGCCCGGCGGCAGCAGGTCGCCGATCAGCTCGGCGAGCAGCAGTACCGAGGCCGGGGTCTGCTCGGCCGGCTTCAGCACCACGCAATTGCCGGCGGCGAGCGCGGGGGCGAGCTTCCAGACCGCCATCAGGATCGGGAAGTTCCACGGGATGATCTGGCCGACGACGCCGAGCGGCTCGTGGAAGTGGTAGGCGACGGTGTCGTGGTCGATCTCGGAGAGCGAGCCCTCCTGCGCCCGGACGCAGCCGGCGAAGTAGCGGAAATGGTCGATGGCGAGCGGGATGTCGGCGTGGGTGGTCTCGCGGATCGGCTTGCCGTTGTCCCAGGTTTCGGCGAGCGCGATCAGGTCGAGGTTGTCCTCCATCCGGTCGGCGATCTTGAGCAGCATGCGGGCGCGCTCGGCCGGCGCCGTGCGGCCCCAGGCCTCCTTGGCGGCGTGGGCGGCGTCGAGCGCGCGCTCGATGTCCTGCGCGTCCGAGCGGGCGACCTCGCAGATCACCCCGCCGGTGATCGGCGACGTGTTCTCGAAGTAGCGGCCGGCGACGGGCGCCACCCATTGGCCGCCGATGAAGTTGTCGTAGCGCGCCGAGAAGGGCGACTTGGTCTTGGCCTCGGCGAAGAGTTCCGGCTTGTTCATGTGTTCCTCCCACTTCGTCCCCTCGCGGGGCGTGGCGGAATATCTGTCCGCAGCCCGCGTGCCAGCCGGCCGCACCCATCGGGCCCGGCTCCTTCCCTCGTCGGGAAGCCATTGGCAGACATCGCGTTTAGGCGCCTCGCAGCGCGACCTTCGACCAAACTCCGACCCGGCTGCGGCACCGCGAGGCTGGACCCGGCGTGCGACACCTGCGACACCTGTCGCAAACAGCGACACCCCGCCGGACAGCGGCGGCGACATGGGAGGGAGGCCGGGCATGCAGAGCCGCGTGACCACGCCCCGCACCCTGCTGGCGGCGAGGCGTCAGGCCTTCGGGCCGGGGGTTGCGGAGCCGCCGCCGCCGATCCTGCGCTCCTGGGAGCGCTGCGCCGCCCTCGGGCTCGATTTCGGGCAGCGTCCCCGGGTCGAGCCGCTGAGCGCCGCCGAGATGCGGGCCGCCTTCGACCGCAGCGAGGCCCTGCGCCAGCGCTGCCGGCCCGAGATCGAGACCCTGCACGCCGAGGCGCGGGCGACCGGGAGCCTCGTCATCCTCACCGATGCCGACGGGCTGATCCTCGACACCCTCGGCAGCGATTCCTTCGCCGGCCGCGCTGCGCAGGTGGCGCTCCGCCCCGGCGTTCCGTGGAACGAGAGCCTGACCGGCACCAACGCCATCGGCACGGCCCTGGTCGAGCGCCGGCCGGTCGAGGTGCGCGGGCCCGAGCATTATTTCGAGCCGCACCGGATCCTGAGCTGCGCGGCGATGCCGATCCTCGGCTCCGACGGCACGGTGCTCGGCGTCCTCGACCTGACGGGACCTGCGGCGGTCCACCAGGGCCACGCCCTCGGGCTCGTCGGGCTCGCGGTCGCGGCGATCGAGCACCGCCTGCTCGACGCGGTGCCGCCGGGCTGCGAGGTGCTGCGGCTTCACCGCGACGCCGGCCTCCTCGGCAGCCCGCGCGAGGGCGTGCTGGTCTTCGAGGGGCGGCGCCTCGTCGGCGCCAACCGGCACGGCCTCTCCCTGCTCGGCCTGACCTGGGGCGATCTCGGGGCCGAGCACGCGGGCGGTCATGGCGGCGACCTCCGTCCCGGGCCGCTCTCCTTACGGGATGCGACCGGGGCGCCGCTCTACGGCCGCCTCCAAGGTACCCCCACCCCCGCCCGGCGTCGGCCGCACGCCGAGCCGGCGCAGCCCGCGCCCGTGGTCCCGGACCCCGAGGCGCCGATCCTCGATCCTGCCACCGAACGGCTCCTCGCCCGCACCGTGCGCCTGATCGAGGCCGGTATCCCGGTGGTGGTCGAGGGCGAGACCGGCACCGGCAAGGAGGTGTTTTCCCGCGCCGCCCACGCCGCTTGCGCGCGATCGCAAAAACCCTTCGTCGCGGTGAACTGCGCAGCGCTCCCCGAGACGCTGATCGAGGCCGAGCTGTTCGGCTACGAGCCCGGCGCCTTCACGGGCGCGGCGCGGCAGGGCGCCAAGGGCCTGCTGCGCCAGGCCGATGGCGGCCTGCTGTTCCTCGACGAGATCGGCGACATGCCGCTGTCCCTGCAATCGCGGCTGCTGCGGGCGTTGCAGGAGCGCGAGGTGCTGCCCGTCGGCGGCACACGCCCGATCCCGGTCGATTTCGCGCTGATCTGCGCCACCCACCGCGACCTGTCGGCGATGGTCGAGGACGGCGCCTTCCGGGCCGACCTGTTCTACCGCATCGCCCCCTACCGGGTGCGCTTGGCCCCCTTGCGCGAGCGCCCGGACCGCCTCGCCCTGGTGCGCGGATTGTGGGCCCGGTCCGACGGTCCTGCCCGCGGCGTGACCTTGTCGCAGTCGTGCGAGGCTGCGCTCGCCGAGGCGACGTGGCCCGGCAACCTGCGCCAGCTCGCGGCCTGCCTCAGGGCGCTGGCGGCGCTCGCCGAGACCGGGGAGGTGCTGGGGCCGGAGGACCTGCCCGAGGGAGTGGCGTCCCGCCCGGCCCGCGCCCCGGCGGCCCGGCCCGAGCGAGAGGCCGGCCGTCTGGACATCCTGGCGCAGGAGACCATGCGGGCGGCCTTGGCGGCCCATGGTGGCAATGTCAGCCGGGCGGCGAGGAGCCTCGGCATCAGCCGAAGCACGCTGTACCGGCGATGTCTCTCCGAGCGGGCGACACCGTGATCGCGGGCCCAGCCCGGGCGCCGGAAGGAGGTGCGGCCGCGAAGAGCGCCACCACGATCCCGGATGGGCAGAACGACCCGCAGCCGCCCCGGCACTTCGCCTCGATCAGCGACCGGATCTGATCAATGCGCTCTCGCAGAACCGTGCGCTCACGATGCCGGAACACCTCGAACCGGCGGTCTGGCGCGCCAGACCGCCGTCACCTTCGATGTGACGCGCAGCATCGTCGACAGGATGCGCGGTGACACGAAGCTGCGGGCCGCGATCGACAAGGCGCGGGCCGAGGATCTCGGCGGGACTTTCGAGGCGTTGGCCCAACCGGCGCGGCGACGAACCGGGTCCTGGGAGCGGCCTCGCAGCTGCCGCGCCAGTCCGACCACCGCACGGCCGAGGTCGGCCGCTTCGTCGCCACGATCCGCGCCGCCTGACCTCACGTTGCCTGACGCTGCGTCGCGACCATGCCGCGGACCGGGGCCCTCAAAGCTCCGGATCCGCCGCCGCCTCCAGCCGCCCGGCCCGGATCGCGTCCAGCAGCGACCGGTGATCCTCCGCGTTCCGGTCGCCATAGGACCGCGCCCAATCCGCCAGCGCCTCACGGAAGTCGGCGTGGCGGTCGCGGCCGCAATAGCCGGCGATGGCGGCGGCGTCGCCGGTGCGGGCATGCGCCCGGGCGAGCAGCGCGCCGTAGGCCCACGAGAAGTAGACCAGCGGCTGCCCGCGCATGCAGCTGAGCGGGATCTCGCCCTTCATGTTCTTCATCTGGCGGACGTAGAACGGCCGGCTCTCGATGGTGGTCCAGCCGAGCAGCGGGTCGCCGACGGCCTGGAGCAGGCGCTGGCCGTAGATCACCCGCTCGCCCTCGTGCGAGGCGTAGGGCTCCGGCATGCCGGCGACGTACGGCGCGTGGGCAGGGCGGACCGCCTCCTTCACCTGGAGGAAGAGCACGTCCTGGTCCGAGTTGCCGCAGAGCAGCGCGACGTAGGCCCGGGTGCCGACGCTGCCGACGCCGACGACCCGGTGGGCGACGTCGACGACGTGGTAGCGGCTCAGCATGAAGCGGCGCTCCCGCGGCAGGGTCTCGGCGTAGCGCTCCAATCCGGCGGTGACCGCCTCGCGGGTGTCGTCGTCGACCCAGGTCAGGATCGGCGGCTCGTTGCGAAAGCGCCAGCCGCCGTCGACCCGGCGCTCGCCGATCCGGGCGAGCAGGCTTTTGTTGTGGCGCTTTCGCGCCTTCTCGACCGCGCGATGCACCACCGCGCGCGACTCGTCGTCGATCGCGATGCCGCTGAAATCCAGCTCCTCGGCCCGGGCCGCCCGGTGCCAGACGTCGAGCGGGCCCTGCGGCGCCAGCTCGGTCATGGTGTGCTGGTAGCCGGAGGCCGCCGCCAGCACCGCCTCGCGGCGATCGAGATCCGGCACGTCGAGGTCGCGGGCCGCCACCTCGATGCTGGCGCAGAGCCGCTTCAGGTCCCATTCCCACGGGCCGATCGTGACCTCGTCGAAATCGTTGAGGTCGAGCACGATGTCGCGTTGCGGCGTGCCGAACAGGCCGAAATTCGAGATATGGGCGTCGCCGTTCATCACCACGTCGATGCCGCTCACCGGCGTGCGGGCGAGGTCCCAGGCCATCACGGTGGCGGCGCCGCGCAGGAAGGCGAAGGGCGAGCTCGCCATACGGGCGACGCGCAGCGGGATCAGCCGCTCCTGGCGTCCGGCCTGCGCTTCCTCGATCAGCCGCACCGGGTCGGGACGGTCCTCCGGCACCGGCGCCGGGCCGTGGCTCAGATGCGGAACCTTGGCGCGTAGGGACTTGCCGGCGGCGCGGCGCTTCTCCCACGGCTCGCCGGGCGTGCGCAGGTCGATATGCGGGAAATCGGCCAGGGGCTCGAGCACGATGTCCTCGGGCGGCGCGCCGTCCACGTCCTCGTCGGGAACGGCGCTCTCGGGCGGATGGTCCGGAGTGTATCTATCCATGGGGCGCGGCTCGTCGGCGGCCCCAGTCCGGGGCACGAGGGTCAACCTGGGCCGTGACCGATCGTTCCGGGCCGGGATGAGATCCCGCCCCGAAACGTGTTGCCCTCAACCCTGGTGGTCGCGAGCCTCCTGGATGAGGTGCAGGAACTCGGCCGCCATCTCGCCGCGCCGGTCCGGCTCGTCGCAGGGGCGGCGCAGGATCAGCCGTCCGTCGCGGGCGGTCACCTCGTCCCCGAGCGGCATCGCCGCCGGCGCGCAGCCGGGCCGGAAATCGACGGCCAGCCCCTGCGGCCCGCCGGTGAGGCGGGCGATGCCGAGGGCCAGGCAGGCCACCCGCAGATGGGCGAGGGCGAACAGCGCCCGCACGCCCTTGGGCAGCGGCCCGAACCGATCCTCGACCTCGCCGCGCAGGGCCTCGACCTCCTCCGCGCCGCCGAGGCGCAGGAGCCGGGTGTAGAGGCCCAGCCGCACCTCGGGCTCGGGCACGTAATCCTCCGGCACGTCGCCGGCGAGGCCGAGGCGGATCTCCGGCGCCCAATCCTCCGCCGGCTCGCCCTTGGCGGCGCGGAGCGCCAGCTGCAGCAGGTGCTGGTAGAGGCCGAGGCCGATCAGCTTGACGTGCCCGGCCTGGTTCTCGCCGACGAGGTCGCCGGCGCCGCGCAGATCCAGGTCGCGGGCGCTGATGGCGAAGCCCGCGCCGAGGCGGTCGAGGGCCTCCAGCGTGCGCAGGCGCTTCTCGGCCGCCGCCGGCAGCTCCCGGTCGGGCCGGGTCAGCAGGTAGGTGACGCCGCGGCGCTGGCCGCGACCGACCCTGCCGCGGAGCTGGTGCAGCTGGGCGAGGCCGAAGCGCTCGGCGTCGTGGACCAGCATGGTGTTGGCCCGCGGCACGTCGAGCCCGCTCTCGATGATCGAGGTGGCGAGCAGCACGTCGCCCTCGCCGTCGGCGAAGCGCACCATGATCTCGTCGAGGGCCGCCGGCTTCATCTCGCCGTGGGCGACGACGGTCGTCAGTTCCGGCACCAGCGCCTTCAGGCGCTCCGCCATCGGGCCGATCTCCTCGATCCGCGGGCAGACGACGAAACTCTGGCCGCCGCGCCCCTTCTCGCGCATCAGCGCCGCCCGCAGGGTGTCGTCGTGGAGCGGCGTCAGGAGGGTGCGGATCGGCTGGCGCACCGCCGGCGGCGTCGCGATGACGCTGAGCGACTTCAGGCCGACCAGCGCCGATTGCAGGGTGCGGGGGATTGGCGTCGCGGTGAGCGTCAGCACGTGGGCGTCGCCCGCCATGCTCCGCAGGCGCTCCTTGAGGGCGGCGCCGAAGCGCTGCTCCTCGTCGATCACCACGAGGCCGAGATCGGCGAAGGACACGCCGCGCCCGGCCAGCGCGTGGGTGCCGACAACGAGGCGGATCGATCCGTCGGCGAGGCCCTGGCGCACGCGCTTGGCCTCCGCGGAGCCTTCGAGCCGCGAGAGCTGCGCCACCCCGATGCCGAATCGGGCGAAGCGCCGCTCGAAGGTGCGCAGGTGCTGGCGCACCAGCACGGTGGTGGGCGCCACCACGGCGACCTGCTTGCCGGCGAGCAGGGCAGCAGCGGCGGCGCGCAGGGCCACCTCGGTCTTGCCAAAGCCGACATCGCCGCAGACCAGCCGGTCCATCGGCCGCTCGCCGGCAAGGTCGTGCAGCGCCCCGTCGACCGCCCGGGCCTGGTCGGGGGTGAGGGGGAATCCGAAGCCGGCCCCGAAGCGCTCCATCTCGCGCTCCGGCGGCACCAGGGCGGGGGCTTTCGCCTGGCGGCGCTCCTCGGCCGCCGCCAGCATCGCCCGGGCAGCTTTCGCCAGGCCGGCCTCGGTGGTGAGCCGGCGCTTCGGCCAGGTGCCGCCCTCGAGCTTGTCGAGGGTGACGGCCTCCTCCTCGGAGCCGTAGCGCCAGATCCGGTCGGCCTGGGACACCGGCACCATCAGGATCGCGTCGCCGGCAAAGCGCAGGCGCAGGGCCTCGGTATCGCCGCCGTCGCCGGTGCCGATGCGCTCCAGCCCCTCGAACACGCAGAGGCCGTGGTCGCGGTCGACGGCGACGTCGCCGACGCGCAAGTCCACCTCGCCCATCGGCAGGATCACCGGCTGGCCGGCGCTCGCCGCAATGGCGCTGCCGCCATAGACGTCCGGCGCCGCAATCACCGTGGCCCTGAGGTCCGGCACCCGGAACCCGGCACCGACGGGGGCGGTCAGCGCCACGATCTCGCCGGGCTTGGCCGCGGCGGCCTCGAACCAGTCGGCGACCGGGCGCACGCCGCGCTCCGCCGCCCGCGCCGCCTGACGCGACAGGCGCTTCAGCGCGGTGGCGTCGCCCGCCAGGACCACCCGCTCGCCGGCCTTCAGGCGCTCGCGCAAGTAAGCCGAGAAGGCCGGGCCCGGCCGGCGCTCGCGCACGAAGACCGGCACCGCGATCGCGTCGGCCTCCGCGTCGCTGGCCTGTGCCACCGCCCGGGCGTCGCGGGCCTTCGTCCACGCGGCGGCCGAGAGATAGAGCGGCACCGCCTTGCCGCGCTTGCCCGCCTCGCTCGCCTCCCCCTCGGCGATCTGCTCGAAGAAGGCCTCGGCGCGGGCCTCGGCCCCGGCCTCGACCACGAGGCGGGCCTCCGGCACGTAGTCGAGCACCGTCGTGAGCGTGCCGTACAGGGTCGGCAGCTGGTGCTCCTGGCCGGTGAAGGGCCGCAGGCGCACGGGCGAATCGGGCGCTAGGATGATCTCGGTCGCCGGATCGACCACCAGGGTCCCGACCTCGTCGAGGGAGCGCTGCGACACCGGATCGTAGCTGCGGATCGCCGTCACCGTGCCGCCGGCATGCTCGATGCGGCAGGGGCGCGGCGCGGCGGCCGGGAACACGTCGATGGTGCGGCCGCGCACCGCGACCTCGCCCGGCTCGTCGACCCGGTCGTCGAGGATGTAGCCGAGGCGCTGCAGCTCCGCGGTCAGGCGGGCGGGATCGAGGGCGTCGCCGGCGGTCAGCTCGACCCGGGCGCTGCCCCAGGTCTCCGGCGGCGGCACCCGCTGGATCAGGGCCGGCGCGGTGGTGAGCACGATGTCGGGCAGGTTCTCGGCGTCGGTGAGCCAGCGCAGCACCCCGGCCCGCGCCCCCATCGTGCCACGGGAGGGCGAGGCGCGGTCGAACGGCAGGCAGTCCCATTCCGGATAGACCGCGACGCCGATCCCCGGCGCGAGGCCGCGCAGGAGCGCCGCCAGCTCCTCCAGCCGGCGGGTGTCGCGGGCGACGTGGACCAGCGGCCGCCCGGTCTCGCGCAAGGACAGCAGCGCCACCGCGAGAGCGCCGGGCGGCACCAGCGGCGCCACGCTCTCCTCGAATCCCGCCGCGCGCTGCCTCGTCCTGCGCTTCGCCATCGGCCCCTGCTCCCTTTGTCTGGTGCGGGAAACGCCCCGGGGCTGCGGCGGGTCCGGGCCAAGGCTGTCGCATGCACAGGAATGATGCGGGCGAGGAGGGCGAGGTCGCGCCCTACGCCACCAGACCGCCGACCGGCCGCACCCCCTCGCTGCCCGGGAAGACGCGGCCGGCGAGCACGGCCGGCGACAGGCCGAACAGGTCCGCCGCCAGCCCCTTGGCGATCGCCCGCACGTCGGTGGTGGGGGCGAGGTCGCGGCCGTCGCGCAGCTGCGCCGGGCCGAGGCCCGGCCAGTCGGCCAGCACCCGGCCGCCGCGGATGGCGCCCCCGAGGAGGAAGGCCACCGTGCCGGTGCCGTGATCGGTGCCGGTGGTGCCGTTGACCCGGGCGGTGCGGCCGAACTCGGTGACGACCAGGATCGCGGTGTCGGGCCAGCGCGGCGCCAGGATCTCGGCGAAGGCGGCGAACACCCCGTCGAGCCCGCCGAGCAGGCCGGCGAGGCGGCCGGTGGCGCCGCCCTCGTTGGCATGGGTGTCCCAGCCGTCGAGGGCAAGCGCCGCGATGCGCGGGCCATCATCGGCGGCGATCAGCCGGGCGGCGCCTTCCGCCAGGCCCCGCAATCCCCCCGGGTCCTTCGCCACCGCCTCCTTCGGCCCGCCCTTCGCCAGCGCATCGACGTCGAGGCCGTGGGCGAGGGCCGCCGCGAGCATCGGATCGCGGGCTTCGTAGAGACCGAGCACCCGGCGGCCGAACTCGTCGCTCGCCCGCGGCAGGCGCGGCGGCGCCCAGCCGAGGACGGGAGCCGGCCCGCGCAGGATCAGGGGCGGCACGACGCCGACCCCGAGCGCCGTGCGGGGCGGGATGCCCTCCCCCGCCGGCAGGGCGGCGACGAGGCGGTTGAGCCAGCCGCTGGCGGTGTGGCCGGGGCCGGGCTGGCCGCTCTCGAGCACGTCCTGCCCGTCGAAATGCGAGCGCTCGCGGTAGCCGGTGGCGGCGGCATGGACGACGAGGGCCTGGCGGGCGGCGTAGAGCCGGGCGAAGGTCGGCAGGGCCGGGTGCAGGGCGAAGAAGCCGTCGAGGGGGAGCGCCGCGCCGGTCCCGTCGCGGGTGAGCGCGATGCCGGGCCGGAGATCCGCGTAGGCCGGGTCGCCGAGCGGCGCCACCGCCGAGAGCCCGTCGAGGGCGCCGCGCAGCACCACCACGACGAGGCGGGCGTCGCGGGCGCGCGGCGCCGCGTAGGCCGTGCGGGGAATCGCCCCCCAGGCGAACAGGGCGCCGGCCGTGCCGAGCACCGCGCGGCGGCTCGGATGGAACTCGCAGGGATCGCTCATGCCTCTCACCCTCTCTCGCGGCTCACCGTCGCTGGAATTCAGGCGCCATCAGGACGAGGGCGATGGCTTGCGCCCGGCTCTCGGCCCGGCGCAGGGCGGTGCGGGTCTCGTCGGTGGCGAGCGGCCCCAGCACCGCCTCGGCGAAGGCGGCCGGATCGGTGCCGGCGGCGAGCTGGCCCGCCCGGGCGGCGACGTCGAGCCGCGTCCGCAGGCCCTCCGGCGAGGCCCAGGCGCCGGCCTCGTCGGGATAGCCGTTCGGGGCCGGCGCCGACCAGAACGGCTGGCCGAGGCTGGCAAGCGCCCCCATCACCACCCTGGGATCGGGGGGAAGGGCGAGCCCGCGCGTCGCCGCCACCAGGAATTCCTGCGGGCTGCGCACCTTGCGCTGCACCGGGTCCCAGGCCTCCGGCGCGTCGATCAGCGCGAGCGCCAGCCGGGCGAGGTCGCCGTCCTGGTCGAGGAAGGTCTGGCTCAGGCGCGCCACCAGGGCCGGCGGCGGATCGTCGGCGACGAAGTGGCGGGCGAGGCGCAGGGCGACGTGCCGGGCGGTGGCCGGGTGCCCCGCAAGGTCGTCGAGCGCCAGGCGCAGCTGCTCGGGCCCGAGGTCGAGGTAGGTGCGGCCCATCAGCGTCACCGCGCCGGGCTCGTGGGCGCCGCGCCGGAAGACGGTCGAGCCCGGCAGGCCCTCGGCATTGCCGTCGCGCTGGACCGACCAGCCGGTGAGGATCCGGGCGAGGGCCGTCACGTCGTCCTGGGTGTAGCCGCCATCGGCCCCAAGGGTGTGCAGCTCGAGGAGTTCGCGGCCGAGATTCTCGTTGAGGCCTTTTCCGCGGCGCTGGCCCGCCGGCGAGCTGGGGCCGACGGACGCGACGTTGTCGAGGTAGATCAGCATCGCCGGATGGGTGGCGACGGCGAGCAGCAGGTCGCGGAAGCGCCCGAGCACGTGCGGGCGGATCGCCTCGCGCTCGAAGGCGCCGGCGCCGACCCGCAGCTGCGACCCCCGCACCGCCGAGACGGTGAAGCGGTTGGCCCAGAACCAGACCAGCCGCTCGACGAAGCCGGTCGGCGCGGCCTGCGCCAGGGCGAGCCGCGCCGCCACCTCGGCCCGGTAGACGCGCTCCTGGATCGGCGGCGGTGGTGGGCCCGCCGGCATCGGGACGTCCGGTCCAGCCTCCCGGGCGAGCTTGCGCACCTGCTCCTCGGCCTGGAGGGCGGCGAGCAGCGTCGGCGTGGCGGCGAGGTCGGGCCCGCTCGGCAGGGGAACGGTGCCGGCCAGGATTTCGCGGCGCAACGCCTCCTCGACCGGCTCCCCCCGGGCGAGGTCGCCGGGCCGGGCGCCGAGCCCGAACCGCCCGAGGGCGAGCGCCGTCCGACGTGGATCGACCGTCATGGTGCGCCCTTTCCCCGGCCCTCCGCCGGCGGACAGCATGACGCGCCGCGCGGGCTGAACCGATGCTGAGCGGGAGATGACACTTTCGTAAGGTTGTCGTCGCCGAGCGACGCGGGAGGGTGCCTCGACGGACCCGGACCAGGGCGATAGAGTGGGGGAACCCTACGTGATCGACGCTCGGGACCGGCACCCATCGGGGAGCGCGAGGGTACAGCGCCGCGCGCCTGGGCATCCGCCTGCATGGGAACGCCAATGCCCGTCTTGAGCAACTTCCTCGCTTTCGCGGCGATCGCACTCGGCATGGTCCTGACGCCCGGATCGAACATGATCTACCTGATCTCGCGCTCCCTCTGCCAGGGCAGACGTGCAGGCCTCATCTCGCTCGGAGGCGTGGCCCTCGGCTTCGTCGTCTACATGCTGTGCGCGGCTCTCGGCATCACGGCGCTCGTCCTTGCGGTGCCTTATGCCTACGACGCGATCCGCATCGGCGGCGCTCTCTACCTCCTGTAGCTCGCATGGCAGGCCGTTCGGCCCGGTGGCCGCTCGCCCTTCCAAGTCAAGGATCTTCCGAAGGACAGCCCACGCAGGCTGTTCGCCATGGGCTTCCTGACCAACCTGCTCAATCCCAAGATTGCTGTGATGTACCTGTCGCTGCTGCCGCAATTCATCGATCCGGCGGCCGGGAGCGTGCTGGGCCAAGCGCTCGTGCTTGGCACGACGCAGATCGTCATCAGCGTTCTGGTCAACGCAATCATCGCGGTTTCGGCTGGATCAATCGCGGCGTTCCTGACCCGGCAACCCTCCTTCGCCTTGGTCCAGCGATGGGTGATGGGAACGGTGCTGGCCGCGCTCGCCGTGCGGATGGCGACGGAGGCCCGCCGCTGAACTCGGTGTCGGCGATCCTCCCGCCCGGCGGCGCGACCACCGGTTGTCGGGCCTAACCCGCCAGGTCCAGCAACCGCTCGCAATCGACATGCGCCTCGAGATGGTCCGCCAGGCGGTCGAGCACGCCCTCGATCACCGCCTCGTAGGCCTCCGGCCCCGGCGCGGCGCCGAGGCGGCCGAGCCACAGGGCGCGCTGGGCCTCGTCGGCGAACAGGCCGTGGACGTAGGTGCCGCAGACGAGGCCATCGGCCGAGACCGCGCCGTCGGGGCGGCCATCGGCGAGGCGCAGCAGCGGCCGAGCCGTATCGGCCCCGGCGGTCTCGCCGACATGCATCTCGTAGCCGGTGAACGGGGTTTCGTCCGGCAGGCTGACGCCGCGCGCCGCCGCCAGCCGCTTCTCGGCGGTCAGCACCGTCGCGACGTCGAGGAGGCCGAGGCCCGCCACCGTGCCGGGCGGGCCCTCGATGCCCTGCGGGTCGCTCAAGGTCGTGCCGAGCATCTGGTAGCCGCCGCACAGGCCGAGCACCCGCCCGCCGCGGCGGCGATGGGCCAGGATGTCGATGTCCCACCCTTGCGCGCGCAGGACGGCGAGGTCGGGGATCGTGGTCTTCGAGCCCGGCAGCAGCACGAGGTCGGCCTCGGCGGGAATCGGCCGTCCCGGCTCGACCAGCACCACGCTCACCCCCGGCTCGGCCCGCAGCGGGTCGAGGTCGTCGAAATTGGCGATGCGCGGCAGGACCGGCACCGCCACCACCTTCCCCCCCGGCCGCTCGGCGCCCTTCAAGCCCAGCACGTCCTCCGCCGGCAGCCGCGCGGCGTCGGGGAAGTGCGGGATCAGCCCGAGGGAGTCCCAGCCGGTGCGGGCGGCGATCAGCGCCATGCCGTCGGCGAACAGGGACGGATCGCCCCGGAAGCGGTTGACCAGGAAGCCCCGCACCAGCGCGGCATCCTCCGGGTCGAGCACCGCCTTGGTGCCGACGAGGCTCGCGATCACCCCGCCGCGGTCGATGTCGCCCAAGAGCACCACCGGCGTGCCGGTCGCGCGGGCGAACCCCATATTGGCGATGTCGCCCCGACGCAGGTTGACCTCGGAGGCCGAGCCGGCGCCCTCGACCAGCACGAGGTCGGCCTCCGCCCGGAGGAACTCGAAGCTCTCGACCACCGCCGCGAGCAGCCGCGGCTTCCAGTCCTGGTACTCCCGCGCCCGCGCCGTGCCGACCATCCGGCCCTGCACCACGACCTGCGAGCCGATCTCGCTCTGGGGCTTGAGCAGCACCGGGTTCATGTGGACGGAGGGCGGCACGCCGGCGGCCCGGGCCTGGAGCGCCTGGGCGCGGCCGATCTCGCCGCCATCGGTCGTGACGGCGGCGTTGTTCGACATGTTCTGCGGCTTGAACGGCCGCACCCGCAGGCCGCGCCGCGCGAAGACCCGGGCGAGGCCGGCGACGATCAGCGACTTGCCGACATCCGAGCCGGTCCCCTGGATCATCAGGGCGCGGGGCCTCGACGCGTCTCGTGCGGGCATGGATCCTCGGGGGTGGCGAATCGGGGGTGGCGGGCCGCTCGCGCCGGCCGTTCTTGCCGGGACTGGGTGGCGGCGCACGGAAAAAATCCAGAAACCGTGACGGTCGGCCGCCGGGTGTGGCGCGGCGGTCATAGGCGGGCGGCCACGGTGAAGCTACGGTTTTGCCATATATCCGTTCAACCGGGGCGTAATCCAGTGATCAAGAAGCTCATGCTTGCCGGCGCCGCGACGTCGCTCCTCGCCGGAGCGGCCTCCGCCGCCGACCTGCCGCGCCGGGTCGCCCCGCCGCCGGTCTTCACCGCAGTGCCGGTCTTCACCTGGACCGGCTTCTATGCCGGCCTGCACACCGACTACACCTTCACTGACCGCCAGCGCATCACCACGATCGGCAACGACGTGACGCCGACCAACACGATCGGCAACGTCGCGACCCTGCGTCGCCCGCCGGTGGTGCGCAACGAGCAGGACGGGCTGGCCAACATCGGCGGCGGCTTCGGCTACAACTACCAGTTCACGCCCGGCTCGGGCTTCGTCGTCGGCCTCCAGGCCGACTGGGCCTGGACCGACATCCACAAGAACACCTTCTATCTCGGCCCGCAGCTCGTCGCGAACAACTTCATCCCCGACCCGAGCGCCTTCCGTCAGGAGCTGTCCTGGCTCGGCACCGTCGTCGGCCGCGCCGGCTACGCCTTCGACCGCCTCTTCGTCTACGGCATGGGCGGCTTCGCCTATGGCGGCGTCGATTACCGCGCCAACTTCTACACCGGCAGCGGCGCCCTGGCCTATGCCGGCCGCTACAACGACATCGCGACCGGCTACGCCTATGGCGGCGGCATCGAGTACGCCCTGCCGACCGACTCGTTCCTGGCCCGCTACAGCCTGCTGGGCCTGCTGGGCATTCAGTCCCAGGCGGTGACGATCAAGGCCGAGTACCTGCACTACGACCTCGGCAGCCGCAACGTGCTGGTGAACAACACCGGCTTCACGCCGGCCGCCGGCGCCCCGCCCCGCGGCTCCTACACCTCGCGCTTCACCACCGAGGGCAACCTGGTCCGCGCCGGGTTCAGCTACAAGTTCAACGGCCTCTGATCCATCGGATCGGCTGAGCCGCATCGGCGGGCCTGTCGAAGGCCCGCCCCTCTTGGACGGTCGTCGGGTGCAAGCCCGGCGGCCGTTTTTCGTCGTGCCGTCGATCGCTCGCTCGGTTTCCCCGGGCGACCGCCGGGAGAGCCGAACTTCCAGATTCCGCTCGGCGGCCCTCGGTCCATCATGGGTGGGCGCCGCTGAGGCAACGCTTCGACGCAACCCTCTCGGTTCGTCGGATGATGCCTCACGCCCGGAACCGATCGCCCGACTGCTCGTTGCCATCCTGTTCGACAGCTTACTGTCAATTCGACAGCCCGCTCAAGAATGGGACCGACCTTGTCATCCGACCCGCACGCCGATCTGCCCGCAGCCCGCGACGCCTTCTCGGATCTCGCCCTCGCGGTGTTCCGCCTCAACGGCGGCCTGATCGAGGCCGGCGACGCGCTGGTCCAGGATCTCGGGCTGACCAGCGCCCGCTGGCAGGTGCTCGGCGCCATCGCGCTGGCCCCGGCGCCGCTGCCGGTCGCCCACATCGCCCGCAACATGGGCCTCGCCCGGCAGTCGGTGCAGCGCGTCGTCGACGACATGCAGGCGGAGGGTCTGGTCCGTCTCGAGCCCAATCCGCATCACCGCCGCGCCGCCCTGGTGGCGATGACCCCGCGCGGCGAGGCCGCCTACCGGCAGGCGATCGCCCGCAAGGACCTCTGGGCCGATGCGCTGACCGACGGCCTCTCCCCGGACGCCATCGCCGCCGCCGTCGCTGTGCTGCGCCGGCTGCAGGAGCGGATCGAAGCGTCGCACGCGCACATCGCCGCCCTCGCCACCGCGACCCGACAGGAGATCGAGGCATGAGCGACCCGGATTCCCTGCACGGCCTGGACGCTCCGCCAGGCTTCGATGCCGACGTGATCGTGGTCGGCGCCGGTCCGGTCGGCCTGACGACCGGGTGCGGCTTGCGCCATCACGGCGTCGCGTGCCTGCTCCTGGAAGAGCGCACGGAGATCAAGGCGTATTCGCGCGCCAACAACCTGTGGGCGCGGCCGCAGGAGCTCCTCGCCGGGATCGGCCTGCGCGACGCCCTCGCGAAGAACGCCTACCCGGTCCACACCCTCAACTTCTTCGTCGACGGCACGCCGACGAGCCCGATCCCCATCGCCGACGTCGCCAGCCCCTATCCGCAGGTCCTCTACAGTGGCCAGGACGTGATCGAGCGGACGCTCGCGGGGACGTTCGAGGAGCGGGGCGGGCGGATCGAGCGCGGCGTCACGGTGACCGACCTCGTCCAGGACGAGACGGGCGTCACGGTGGTGCTCCGGCGCGGCGAGAGCGGACCGGAGGAGCGACGGCGCGCCCGCTACCTCGTCGCGGCGGACGGTGCCAAGAGCACGATCCGCCCCCGGCTGGGGCTGGATTTCGAGCCTGAGCGGTTCGAGCACTGCATGAACCGGCAGGTCGATGCGAAACTGTCCTGGCGGCGATCGGAGACACCCGACCAGCTGTGGTTCTTCTACTACGAACGGGGATTTGCCGGGATCATGCCGGTCTGGGGCGGCTACCACCGCCTGTTCTTCCTCGCCGACGATACCGGCGTGCCGGACCGCGACCCGACGCTCGACGAGATCCAGGCGCTCGCCCGCACGGTCACCGGCGACGAAACCCTGACCCTCACCGATCCGCAATGGCTCACCCACAGCCGCTTCCAGTACGGCGTCGCGCCGGCCTATGCGCGGGACCGGGTGTTCCTGGCCGGCGATGCCGGGCACCTGTCGCTGCCGATCGGCGGCCAGGGCATGAATGCCGGACTGCACGACGCGGTCGAGATCGCGTGGCGGCTCGCCATGGCCCTGCGCGGGCAGGCGGCCCCCGTGATCCTCGACTCCTATGATGGCGAGCGCGGGGGCGAGCACGCCCGGCTGAGCGCCCAGCAGGCGCGCGGCTTCCGCTGGACCGTCTATCGCGGCGCGGTCACCGACACGGTGCTCGGGCTCGCCGCCAAGGCCCTGCCGAATCTCGGCTCCCTGCTGCAGGGCACCGACGACATGCAGCAGATGGGCGTGTCCTACCCGAAGAGCCTCCTCAACGAGGACCGCCTTTCCGGGCTGTCCCGGATGCTCCGCCCGGGGCCGAAGGCCGGCGAGCGTGCCCCGGACGCGGAGGTGACGCATCGCGGTGAAACGACCGCGCTGTTCCCGTTCCTCGCCAACCCGGACGGCTGGACGACGGGCTGGGCGCTGCTGTGCTTCGACGGACGCTCGGCACAGGCGCATCCGGCCCTGCGCGACGCGATCCGGGCCGCCGCGCCGTGGCCGTGGATCCGCCCGCGCCTGGTGCTCGCCGGCCCGCTGCTCGACGGTGCGGAGGTGCCGATCCTGTCGGACATGGACGGCAAGGCGCACGGCGCCTACGGGCTGGAGGGCCGGCCGGCCCTCGTGCTGGTACGCCCCGACGGGCACATCGCCTTCCGGGACGACGCCGACGGGAGCGAGGCCCTGGCGGCCTATGCACGGCGGGTCTTCGGCGCGCCGGACGCCGCGTGACCGGACCTACTCCCGTGCCGCCTCGCGTAAGGAGCGGATGATGCCGGAGAAGTCGGTGCCGCCCTGCCCCGCCGCCTCGAAGGCGGCGTAGATCGCCTCGGCCTGCGCGCCGAGCGGCGTCGCGGCGCTGGCACTCGCGGCCGCCTCCTGCGACAGGCGCAGGTCCTTCAGCATCAGGGCGGCGGCGAAGCCGGGCTTGTAGTCGTTGTTGGCCGGCGAGGCCGGGACCGGGCCCGGGACCGGGCAGTAGGTGGTGAGCGACCAGCACTGGCCCGACGAGGTCGAGGCGACATCGAACAGGGCCTGGTGCGACAGGCCGAGCTTTTCCGCCAGCACGAAGGCCTCGGCGACGCCGATCATCGAGATGCCGAGGATCATGTTGTTGCAGATCTTGGCCGCCTGGCCGGCACCGGCCTCGCCGCAATGCACGATTTTGCGGCCCATCCTCGCCAGGATCGGCTCGGCGCGGGCGAAGGCGTCCGGGGCGCCCCCCGCCATGAAGGTCAGGGTCGCGGCCTTGGCCCCGCCGACGCCGCCCGAGACCGGGGCGTCGAGGCTCGCCAGCCCGCGGCCGCGTGCCTTGTCGTGGGCGGCTCGGGCGCTGGCGACGTCGATGGTCGAGCAGTCGATCAGCAGCACGCCCTCGGCCACGTGCGGCAGAACCGCGTCGTAGACCGCGAGGACGTGACGCCCGGCCGGCAGCATGGTGACGACGATTTCGGCCCCCTCGACCGCGGCCTCGGCGCTCGCCGCGACCGCGATCCCGGCGGCGCGGGCGGCGTCGAGCGCCTCCGGCATCAGGTCGAAGCCCGTGACCGCGTAGCCGGCGGCGACGAGGTTGGCGGCCATCGGGCCGCCCATGTTGCCGAGGCCCAGGAAGGCGATCTGCGTCATGGCTCAGCGTTTCCTCTGTTGACGTCTAGGTCTGCGATGGGGAGGCACGATCCTCAGCCGGAGACGAGCCCCCGCGCCACGATCACCCGCATGATCTCGTTGGTACCCTCCAGGATCTGGTGCACCCGGAGGTCGCGGACGATCTTCTCGACGCCGTATTCCGACAGGTAGCCGTAGCCGCCATGGAGCTGCAGCGCCTCGTTGGCGACCCGGAAGCCGGTATCGGTGGCGAAGCGCTTGGCCATCGCCGAGCGCTGGGTCGCGTCGGGGTCGCCACGGTCGAGGGCGGCGGCGGCGCCGTAGAGGAGCGCGCGGGCGGCCTCGAGCTCGGTCGCCATGTCGGCGAGGCGGAATTGCAGCGCCTGGAACTGGTCGAGGCGCTTCCCGAAGGCCCGGCGCTCGGCCATGTAGGCGAGGCTCTTGTCGAGAGCTCCTTGCGCCCCGCCGAGCGAGCAGGCGCCGATGTTGAGCCGGCCGCCATCGAGCCCCGCCATGGCGATGCGAAAGCCGATCCCCTCCGCTCCGAGGCGGTTCTCGACCGGGACCCGGCATTCCTCGAAGATCACCGCCCGGGTCGGCTGGGCGTTCCAGCCCATCTTGCGCTCGTTCGGCCCGAAGGACAGGCCCGGCGCGTCGGACGGCACCACCAGGGTCGAGATGCCCTTCGGCCCCGCCTCGCCGGTGCGCACCATCGTCACGTAGAGATCGGCCGCGCCGGCGCCCGAGATGAACTGCTTGGCGCCGTTGAGGACGTAATGGTCGCCCTCCAGCCTGGCGGTGGTGCGGAGCGCCGCGGCGTCCGAGCCCGAGCCCGGCTCGGTCAGGCAATAGGCCGCGACCGTGTCCATCCGGCAGAGCGACGGCAGGAAGCGCTCGCGCTGGGCCGCGGAGCCGAACTTGTCGATCATCCAGGCGGCCATGTTGTGGATCGACAGGAACGCCGCCACCGTCGGGCAGCCGAGGCTCAGGGCCTCGAAGATCAGGGCGGCGTCGAGCCGGGTCAGCCCCGAGCCGCCATGCTCCTCCGCGATGTAGATGCCGCCCATGCCGAGGCCGGCGGCCTCGCGCAGCACGTCGAGGGGGAAATGCTTGCGCTCGTCCCAGTCGAGGGCGTGCGGCGCGATCCGCTCAGCCGCGAAGCTGCGCGCCATGTCGCGGATGGCGACCTGGTCCTCGGGGAGGGTGAACAGGGTCATGGCGGCTTTTCCTCCTGTTCGGATTGTCTTCGATCCAATCCCGGCCGCTCGTGAGGCGCGGGATCCCCTCTCCCGAGCAGGAGAGGGGTAGGGGCGATCGACGATCGCGCAGGGTGGCGCGCGCCCGTGCGACTCGCTGAGCGCTCAGCCAGGCCGCTCGATGATCCAGGGCCATTGCGGCCCCCGAGCCACCCTCACGCGGGATCGTCGATCCCCAGGCCCCTCTGCCGCACGGGAGAGGGAAGGACAGCCCTACTGCATCACCGGCATCGAGAACTGCGCACCTTCCTTGACACCCGACGGCCAGCGCTGCGTCACCGTCTTGGTCTTGGTGTAGAAGCGCACCGCGTCCGGGCCATGCTGGTTGAGGTCACCGAAGCCCGAGCGCTTCCAGCCGCCGAAGGTGTAGTAGGCCAGCGGCACCGGGATCGGCACGTTGATGCCGACCATGCCGACCTGCACCTTGGCGGCGAAGTCGCGGGCGGCGTCGCCGTCGCGGGTGAAGATCGCGACGCCGTTGCCGTATTCGTGCTCGTTGGGGAGCCGCAGCGCCTCGGCGTAGTCCTTGGCCCGCACCACCGACAGCACCGGCCCGAAGATCTCCTCCTTGTAGATCCGCATCTCCGGCGTCACGTGGTCGAACAGGCAGCCGCCCATATAGAAGCCGTTCTCGTAGCCCTGCATCTTGAAGGCCCGGCCGTCGACCGCGAGCTTGGCGCCCTCGTTGACGCCGATCTCGACGTAGTTGCGCACCCGCTCCAGCGCCGCCCTGGTGACGAGCGGGCCGTAATCGGCGCTCGGATCGGTCGAGGGACCGATCTTCAGGCTCTCGACCCGCGGGATCAGCTTGCTCATCAGCGCGTCGGCGGTCTTCTCGCCGACCGGCACCGCCACCGACACCGCCATGCAGCGCTCGCCGGCGGAGCCGAAGCCGGCGCCCATCAGGGCGTCGACGGCCTGGTCCATGTCGGCGTCCGGCATGATGATCATGTGGTTCTTGGCACCGCCGAAGCACTGGGCGCGCTTGCCGCTCGCGGTCGCCCGCGCATAGACGTACTGGGCGATGTCGGAGGAGCCGACGAAGCCGACCGCCTGGATGATGTCGTCGTCGAGGATCGCGTCGACCGCCTCCTTGTCGCCGTTGACGACGTTGAGGATGCCGGCCGGCAGGCCCGCCTCGATCATCAGCTCGGCCAAGCGCATCGGCACGCCCGGATCGCGCTCCGAGGGCTTGAGGATGAAGGCGTTGCCGCAGGCGATGGCGGGAGCGAACTTCCACATCGGGATCATCGCCGGGAAGTTGAACGGCGTGATGCCGGCGACCACGCCCAGCGGCTGGCGCATCGAGTAGATGTCGATGCCGGGGCCGGCGCCCTCCGTGTACTCGCCCTTCTGCAGGTGCGGGATGCCGCAGGCGAACTCCACCACCTCGACGCCGCGCTGGATGTCGCCCTTGGCGTCCGGGATGGTCTTGCCGTGCTCGCGGGCGAGCAGGTCGGCGAGGCTGTCCATCTCGCGGGCGACGAGGTCGAGGAAGCGCATCATCACCCGTGCGCGGCGCTGCGGGTTGGTGGCGGCCCAGACCACCTGCGCCTTGGCGGCGTTCTCGATGGCAGCGCGCATCTCGGCCTTACTCGCCAGCGCCAGGCGCCCGATCACCTCGCCGGTCATCGGCTGATAGATGTCGGAATACCGGCCCGAGCGGCCGGGAACGTGCTCGCCGCCGATGAAGTGCCCGACTTTGCGCGCCATGAGGGATCCTCCCTGGATCGATTGTGTTGGGGGCCACCTTGCCCTGGCGATCCCCATAGCGGAAGGGGCGTGGGAGCGGAACGGGTGTGCGCGGATGCAGGAACCGGAGGGCGGAAAAGGCGACGTGTGGGACGATTACCGCTTCGTGCTCGCGGTACACCGGGCCGGCACGGTCTCGGCGGCGGCGCGGCGGCTCGGGGTCGACCACGCGACCGTGATCCGCCGCATCGACCGCCTGGAACGGCGCCTCGGCGAGAAGCTCTTCCACCGCCGCGCCTCGGGCTATACCGCGACGCAAGCGGGGCTGGCGCTGGTCGCGACCGCCGACACGGTCGAATCGGCGATCATCCACGGCGAGGCGGCGGTCGGCCGCGCGGGGTCGCGGCTCGTCGGCACGGTGCGGATCGGCGCGCCGGACGGCTTCGGCAGCACCTTCCTGGCGCCGCGCCTCGCCGGCCTGGTCGAGCGCCATCCCGAGCTCGACATCGAACTGGTGGCGACCGCCCGCCTGTTCAGCCTCTCGAAGCGCGAGGCCGACATCGCCATCGGCCTGAGCCTGCCGCCGGAGGGACGCATCGTCGGGCGCAAGCTCACCGACTACGCGCTCAAGCTCTACGCCGCTCCGTCCTACCTCGCGCGGCACCCGCCGATCGGGAGCCGGGGCGACCTCGGCGGGCATCGCTTCATCGGCTACATCGACGAACTGCTCTACTCGCCGGAGCTCGACTACCTCCACCAGATCGCCCCGGGAGCGGGCGCCCGCCTGCGCAGCGCCAACCTCAATGCCCAGCTCCAGGCGACAGTTGCGGGTCTCGGCCTCGCGGTGTTGCCCTGCTTCATGGCGGCCGGACGGCCCGATCTGGCCTGCGTGCTGCCGGCAGAGATCACGCTCATCCGCAGCTTCTGGCTGATGATGCATGCCGACAGCCGCGACCTCGCCCGCATCCGGGCGGTGGCGGAGCACATCTACGCGGTGGTGGAGGCGGAGCGGGGGTTGTTCGCAGCGGTCGGGCAAGGGTCGAGGATTAAGGGTCGAGGATGAAGCGCGCTCGGCTTGCCGGTGCCTGAGGGGCAGCTTTCGAGCCCGGGCGATCCGTCGGCGGCGATAGCAAATCGACATCCCTGGCGAACTTTCGATGCGGTCTCGACCTCATTCCTCGCCGGATGCCCTAGCGGACAGGACGGAGCGACAGCCTGTCGTTTGTCCACAATCTGAAAAGGAACGATGCTTTATCGCGCTGCCCAGGCGAGACATACTCGGCGGGTGGATGGGCTGGGCGTTGCCCCTCTCGCCGACATGTCAGCAGGTATGGGTGTGACAGCGGGTCTACGAGACACTCAGGGCTGCTTCGATGACGCCATGACAGGCATCGATCCCGCGTTGTTCCGGCGCTTCGTCCCGGAGATCGCCCACCGCACCACGGGAGAGGTTCTGGCTCATCCGGGTTTCGTCGGCATGCGCCGACGCTACGTCGCCGACACCACGTCGCGGTATCGGATCGCCGTCTTTCCCGGGGGCTGGCAGAGCACGGTGTATCGAGCGGCCGCCCTCGGCGCGATCATCTGCCTGCACGCGGCGTTCGATCCGGCCGATCGCGCAACCTGGCCGACCCTGACGCGGCTCAAGCAGTCCTTCGCGACCCTGGACCTGTCCAGCTCACGGCAGATCGACGATTTCGTGGCCCGCCTCGTGGAGACGGGATACGTCGTCATGGAACGGCCGGAGGCGGACGGGCGCCTGCGGCTCCTGCGCCCCACCGAGACGCTGCTGGCCTGGGAGAGGGCGGTGCGGGCGTCCTATTACGGCGTGCTCGACGCCCTCTACCCGGTGCCCGGCTACGGCTTCGCCCTGGTTCAGGATCCCGGCTTCCAGAAAGCGCAGGCCGCTGCTTCGCTGACGGTGTTCGACGTCATCGGCCGCTTCCTCGCCGAGAATCGCGACATGCTGCCGTTCCACGGCATGTATCACGGCACGAATGTCCTGATGCATCTGGCGATCGACCACGAGGACGGCCAACCCAAGGCCGTGGCCGGCCTCGATGTCCTGAGGGAGGGTTACGGGGTGTCGCGCTCGCATCTCCGCAACGTCCTGACGGGGGCGGAAGCGGCCGGCCTCCTCGAATGGGCCAGCCCGAACCGCAAGGCGGTGCGCCTGACGCCGCGGGGGCTCGCCACCGTCGACCGCTTCATCGCCGACACGCTGTCGTCGCATGACCTGACCTACCGCATGGCGCTGATGCGCATGGGAGTGGATCCCGACAAGCCGCCCCCCGGATGAGCGGGGCGCCGGTCGCCGCACCCGGTGCCGCGCGCGACACTCCCGAATGACCCCGCCGACGATACCCGCGATGCCGTCCCGGCCCGTCTTGGCCGGGGCGCAGGCTCACAGGCCGAGCTGCTGGATCCAGTCGCCGAGCGTATCGTCGGGCTGCACGCGGGGCGATCCGGCGGCCCGCTCCGCGGCCGCATCCCGGGGCAGGCAGCCGAAACGCCGCTTGAAGGCGCGGCTGAAGCTCCGCTCGTCCGAGAAGCCCGCGGCGTAGGCGACGCTGGAGATGCGCGGACGCCCGTCCTCGGCCGGCTCGGTCAGGAGCCGCATCGCCTGGGAGAGCCGGCGGTTGCGGATGTAGTTCTGCACGCCGTCATCCGCGGCGAACTGGCGATACAACGTCGCCCGCGACAGACCGAAGCGGGCGCAGATCATCTCCGGCCCCAGCTCGGGGACGCCGAGGTTGTCCTGGATGAAGGCCCGCACCTTGAGGCTGACGCGCCGCTCGGCGACGCCGTCCACCGCCCAGCTCGGAAGGGCCGTGGCGCAGAGCGAGGCCGCCGCCTCCGCGAGGTTCGGGGCCTGGTGGGCGTTCAGGCCGTCGCAACTCGCCACCAGCCTCCGCAAGTAAAAGGCGAAGAGTTCCGCCCCCTTGTCCTGCGTGGTGTTGAACACGCTGCCGTGGAGGGCGCTCACGAGACCGCTGCGATTCCCGAGCAGCGCGCGGGGGAGCAGGATGTTGGTCGCCGTCACCGCGGACGAGGAGACCATGACGGACTGCGACAAGTCGTAGACCACGAAATCGGACGGGCGCACCGTGACCTCCGACCGGTCCGTCCGGATCAGGCTGCTGCCGTTCTCGTAGAACTGGATCAGCACGTGATCCAGGCCCTGGACCGCGGCCTTGCGGGACGTCCGCTCGAGCGTCTGCGCCGGCGCCGAGATCTCGCCGACCAGAACGGTGCCGAGATTGTAGCTCTGCATCGTCACCGACGGCCCGACATGCGTGTCCGGCAGCGATCCTACCTCGAAGACCGGATCGATGTGCTCCTTCCATGATTTCCAGGATTCGGCTGGATCGTCATTGGAAACAAACCGATCCACCGGAATATCAGAGGTCATAGGGGGGTCTTCGACTGCGACGGCGGCCATGAGCGACCCAGCCTCTTCCGCGCATCCGCGGGACGAGGGCCATCTGCATGTTCCGCAGCCTGTACTTGCGTGATCGAGATTGACGCAACGATATCGAGGCTCCTCCCCTCACGCAACGGAATGGTCTGACAAAATTTGCGACGAATTTATCGTCGGCCGACCGCCTGTGGTGAGACGATGTGCACACAGATTGAGACGCGCTGTGAGTTCCAGCGTCTATTGTTCAGCTATGAAGCGTCATGGGCTGGCGTGCGTGACGGTGTCGGCACGTCATGAGCACCATCTGTGATGTCCCACAGACAAAGCAAATAAACCTATCAATCAACACATGTGAATGGTCGCTCATGCGCGCGTTCGCGCTCAAATAAAACTATGCAAGAAATTTATTAAAGAATAAATACGCATGACATTAAGTTAATATATGATGATAGATATTATATTATCGACGATATATAGGTATGCTCAGCGCCATACATCTTCGAAAATAATCCTTGTTAACCATTTGTTAACCATTGTTATCACATTTTTTGCGACGTGAGGCAGGCGACGGCCTGATCTAAGCTGGAAAGGTGGTGGGTCGCGTGCCGATCAGAGTGGAACAGATGGACGAGCGGAGCCGGCGGCGCGGCGGAAGGCCGGGCTGGGCATGGCACGTCGGTGGTGCCTGCCTCGGCGTGCTCGCCGCCTTGGGCTCCGGACCGGCGCGCGCCCAGACCGCCTCGCAGATCACCCCGCCCTGGTTCAGCCCGCCGCTCCAGCGCCAGGGCGGCGCCATCCTCATCCCCGAAGGACAGGGGCCGGAGGCGCCCGCCGGCGCCGAAAACCTCTCCGTCCGGGTCCGACGGCTCGACGTCCAGGGCGGACTGCCCCCCCTCGCCGGCCTCACCGACGCCCTCCAGGCCCGTCTCTCCGGACGTGCCGTCTCCGCCGCCGAGATCTTCGCCGCCGCCCGCGAGCTCGAACAGGCCTACGCCGCCGCCGGCTTCGCTCTCGTGCGCGTCGTTCTCCCCACCCAGCAGCTGCGCGACGACGGCGACGTCCGCCTCCTCGTCGTCGACGGGATCGTCGAGCGCATCGACGTCTCGGCCCTTCCGCCGGAGATCCGCGGGCGCGTCGCCGCCATCCTCGCCCCCCTCGTCGGCACCCGCGGCCTGACGCTCACCCTCCTCGAGCGCAAGCTGCTGCTCGCCGGCGACACACCCGGCACGGTGCTGCGCTCCACGCTCGCTCCGGGCCGGGCGGCGGGCGCCAGCGTGCTCGTCGTCGAGGCCCGCTACAAGGCGGTGACCGGCTTCACCGGAATCGACAACGGGCTCGCCGACAGCCTCGGGCGCTACACCGCCTCGCTGGGATTCGACTTCAACTCCCCGACGGGCAACGGCGAGGTCCTCTACGTCCGCTCCTTCGGCCTGCCGATCACCGGCGGCAGCGCCGCCTTTCTCGGCGCCGATCCACGGAACCGGGCGCTCGCCACCGGCCTGATCCTGCCGCTCGGCACCGACGGCCTGACGCTGACGCTGGAGGCCACCGACACCCGCACCACCCCGCGCGCGCTGCCGGGCACGGTCGGCTTCGCCTCGGAATTCTCACGGTATTCGGCCCGCCTGCGCTACCCTCTGGTGCGCTCGCGCGACTTCACCCTCAACACCGAGGCCGCCTTCGACGCGCAAGAGGAGCGGGTGAACATCCGCGTCCCGGTCGAGGCACCGTTCTCCCTCGATCGGCTGCGCGTCGCCCGTGGCGCCACCGACCTCCTGTGGTTCCTGCCCACCGAGGGTGTGCTCACCGGCCGGCTCGGCGCCTCGTTCGGCCTCGACGGGCTCGGCGCGCGGAACGCCCCGCCCCTCGGCGCGACCCTGCCGGCCTTGTCCCGCCAAGGCGCGCGGCCGGAGTTCCAGAAGCTCGAAGCCGCACTGAGCTTGACCCAGCCGCTCGCCGAGCACCTGACGCTCGACGTCCGGGCCCGGGCCCAGACCTCGTTCAACCAGGCGCTTGCCCGCTCCGAGCAGATCGGCATCGCCAACCTGTCGGGCCTGTCGGCCTTCGATTCCGGCCTGCTCCAGGGCGACGAGGGCTTCGTCACGCGGGGCGAGCTGCAGTTTCCCTTCATCGTGCCGGTGACCCTGCCCTTCGGCCTGCCGTCGATCCCGGCCCTGCAGGGCAGCGGCCTGCCGCCGGCCGACCAGACGCCAGGGGCGGTGGTGCTGAGCCCGTACGGGTTCGGGGCGTACGGCCTGGTGCGCCAGCAGCTCCCGACCGCGCTCGAACGGCCGATGGTGCGCGGCCTGTCCTACGGGGTGGGCCTGCGCATCGCGGCGGCGCCGAGCTTCAGCTTCACCAACGCGGCGGTGACGGTGGAGTACGGCCGGTCCGCGCGCTCGGACCGCCTGCCCACCGACAACCGCCTGACCTTCAGCGTCGCGCTGCAATTCTGACGGCGGCGCGCCGCCGCGCGGCCACTCGCCTCCCCCCGCTCCCAGTCTTCCTGTTTCGCCCCGTCGCAGCCGTCACGGCGCGCAGGGTTTCCGAAGGATTCGGCCGTGATGCCCGTCGCCCGCCTCGCTTCCTCGCTCCTCACCCTCCTGCTCGCCTCCACGGCCCTGATCGGGGTCGCGCCCGCCCGGGCCCAAGGCCTGCCGGCCGGCGGGCAAGGCTTGCCGACCGGTGCACACGTCGTCTCGGGCGGGGTGACGATCGGCACGCCCACGGGCGGCGCGATGACGATCACGCAATCGAGCCCGTCGGCCATCGTCAACTGGCAGGGCTTCTCGATCGGGAGTCGCAACCGGGTCGACATCCGCCAGCCCGACGCGCAATCGGCGATCCTCAACCGGGTGACGGGAAACACGCCCTCGACCATCGCCGGGCAGCTCAACGCCAACGGCCAGGTCTACCTCGTCAACCCGAACGGCATCACCATCACGCGGTCCGGCCAGGTGAATGCCGGGGGCGGCTTCGTCGCCTCGACGCTCGGGATCGCGGACGAGGACTTCAAGGCCGGGCGGCGCCAGTTCCGCGGCTCGGGCGCCTCGGCCAAGGTGACGAACCACGGCACCGTGACGGTGGGGCGCGGCGGCTACGCGGCCCTGATCGGCGGCCGGGTCTCGAACAGCGGCCTGATCACGGTGCCGATGGGCAAGGTGGGCTTAGGGTCCGGCGAGCGGGCGACGCTCGATCTGTCGGGCGACGGCTTCCTCCAGGTCCAGGTCCCGACGAACGCGAAGGGCCGCGGCGCGCTGGTCTTTCAATCCGGCACGATCTCGGCGGATGGCGGCAGCGTGGTGCTGTCGGCGGCCGCCGCGCGGGACATGGCGCGCCAGGCGGTCAACCTGTCGGGCACGGTCGAGGCGCGCACGGTCTCGGGGCGGAACGGCAGCATCACGCTCTCGGGCGGCGATGGAGCGGTGGCCATCGGCGCCAAGGCGCGGCTCGACGTCTCGGGCATCGGCGCGGAGAGCGGCGGCCGGGTGCGGGCCGGCGGGCGCCATCTCGCCGTGGCGGGGCGGATCGACGCCTCGGGAGCCAGGGGCGGGCGGGTGAGCCTGCAGGCGAGCGAGACGGCGGACCTGTCGGGGCTGGTGCTGGCGCAGGGCACGACCGGCCCTGGCGGCCGGGTGACGGCGACGGCGCCGGACCTGTCACTGCATTCGGCGCTGATCGACGCCTCGGGGGCGACCGGGGGCGGCACGGTGCGGATCGGCGGCGGCCGCCAGGGCGCCGGGGGGCTCGCGCATGCGCGCACGCTGGAGGTCGATGCCGTCAGCGTCGTCCGGGCCGACGCGACCGGGCGCGGCCGGGGCGGCGACGTGGTGCTGTGGTCGGATTTTGCGACCCGGTTCTCCGGCACGATCTCGGCCCGCGGCGGGGCCGCTGGCGGGGATGGCGGCGAGGCCGAGGTGTCCTCGAAGGGCGTGCTCGCCTACGCGGGCTTCGCCGACCTGACCGCCGCGAGGGGCCGCCTCGGCACGCTGCTGCTCGACCCCTACAACATCACGATCTCGTCCGGCACCGACACCAACCAGGCAGGCTTCACCGCCACCGGCACCGACAGCGTGATCAACAGCACCACGCTGCTGACCGCGCTCGGGCGAGCCAACGTCACGGTCTCGACCGGGACGGGCGGATCGCAGGCCGGCACGATCACGCTCGCCGCCGGCACGCCCCTGTCCTGGAACACCGGCGCGACGCTGACGCTGCAGGCGGCCGGCGCCGTGACGCTCAACGGCAGCGTGACCGCGCCGGCGGGCGGGCTGACGATCGCGGCCGGCACCGGCACCTCGACGGCCACCGCCGACATCTCCGTCGCCCGTTTCACCCTCGCCTCGGGCACCTGGGCGCAGAACACGGCCACGCTGCCCGCCTTCGCGACGGGCGACTTCCGGGTGGCCGACGGCGCGAGCTTCCTGCGGGTGGCGGGGGGCGCGGGCACCTCCGCCGATCCCTATCGGCTCGCCGACATCTACGGCGTGCAGGGCATGGGGACCTCGGCCACCACCCGCGCCGCCTCCTACCGGCTCGCCGGCGCCATCGACGCATCCGGCACGGCCGGCTGGAACGGCGGCCTGGGCTTCAGCCCGGTCGGCAAGGACGGCGCGGCCTTCACCGGCAGCCTCGACGGGGCGGGATTCGCGATCGGGGGCTTGACCATTGCCCGACCGAGCCAGAACCATGTCGGGCTGTTCGGCTATCTTGCCGCCGGCGCGACGGTCTCGAACATCGGCATCGTCGGCGGCAGCGTCACAGGCCGCTACTACGTGGGCGGGCTGATCGGCCAGAATGCCGGCACGGTCAGCCAGGCCTATGCCACCGCCAGCGTGACCAGCACCTTCTCCGACGCGGGCGGTCTCGTCGGCGGCAACAACGGCATCCTCCGTCAATCCTACGCTACCGGCAGCGTCAACGGCGTCGACAGCACCGGTGGGCTGGTCGGCTCCAACGTCTCCGGCACGATCGACCGGGCCTATGCCACCGGAAGCGTCAGCGGCCGCAACTCCGTGGGTGGCCTCGTCGGCTACAGCAACAGCGACGTCAGCCAGGCCTACGCCACCGGCCCCGTCTCCGGTTCCGGCAACAGCATCGGCGGCCTGATCGGCTATTACGGCGGCGGCACGCTGAGCGCGACCTACTGGGACACGCAGAGCACCGGCCGCTCGAGCGCCACCGGCAGCGGTGCCGTAGCGGGGGCCACCGCTCTGACCTCGGCCCAGGCGCGCAGCCAGGCCGGCTACACCAACGCCAACGATTCCAGCCAGAACTTCGACTTCGGCACCGTCTGGTACCAGGCCCGCGACCTGCGGCCGATCCTGCGCAGCGAGGCCGCCGCGGCCGACGCGAACGGCGTGATCGCGGTGTCGAACCTGCACCAGCTGCAGCTGATGGGCGTGAACCTGTCGGGCACCTACCGCCTGACGGCCAACATCGATGCGAGCGCGACGAACAGCACGGAAGCGTCGCCCGGCATCTTCGGAGCGGGCGGCTTCGTGCCGGTCGGGACGGGCGGCAACGGCTTCACCGGCAGCCTGGACGGGGCGGCGCGCACGATCAGCGGCCTGACGATCAACCGGCCGAGCGAGAGCACGATCGGCCTGATCGGACTTCTCGATGGCGGCAGCGTGAGCCGGCTCGGCCTGACCGGCAGCAGCATCACCGGTGGCTTCAGCGATATCGGCGGGATGATCGGAGTGATCAGGAACGGCCGCGTCGATCAAGCCTCCGCCGACGGCACCGTCGTCAGCACCCTCGGGGGCGGGGGCGGCGGCTCCGTGGGTGGATTGTCGGGCGGCAACGTCGGCGGCACGATCACCCGATCCTTCGCCGCCGGCAGCGTCACCAGCCCCGGCGACTACGTCGGCGGGCTGGTCGGCTACAACAACGGGACGATCAGCCAGTCCTACGCCACCGGCAGCGTCACCGGCAACAGCTACAGCGTCGGCGGCCTGATCGGCCATAGCGACGGCACGGTCAGCCAAGTCTACGCCACCGGCCCCGTGGGCGGCACCGCCTTCTACGCGGGCGGCCTGATCGGCGAACTGGGCAGCCCGCTGAGCGCCGCCTACTGGGACACCCAGACGACCCTGCAGGCGAATGCCGCCGGCACCGTGAGCGGCGCCTTGGCCGGAACCGCAGGCCGCACCACGGCGCAGATGCAGGATCTCGCCGCCTTCCAGACGAACTTCGCCGGGTTCGACTTCACCAACGGCTGGACGCCGCCCAACCAGGCCGGCCAGGGCGGCCAGGGCACCGCCTACTACCCGCAGCTTGCCAGCCTCTCGCGCGTCCTCACCGTCACGCCGACCACCAGCCGCGCCTACGGCGACGCCAATCCGGGTTTGATCGCTTCCTATTCCGGGGTGCGGCCCGGCGACTTCGTGACGACGCTCGGCAGCCTGACCACGAGTGCGACGGCGACGTCGAATGTCGGCACCTACGCCGCCACGGCATCGGGCGCCGCCGTGACCGGCAACACTTATCGCGTCCTTTATTTGCCCGGCTCGCTGACCATCGACCCGCGCCCGGTGACAGTGACGGCCGACACGCAAGGCCGCCTCTACGGCGAAGCCAACGCGCCGCTGACCTTCACGACCACGTCACTCGGTGCAGGCGCTGCCTTGTCGGGCACGCTCGCGACGGCTGCCACGGCGACCTCGAATATCGGCAGCTACGCGATCACTCAGGGTTCGCTGACCGCGGCCACCAACCCGAACTACGCCATCACCTACGCCGGGGCCAACCTCGTGGTGGCCCAGCGCCCGGTGACGGTCACCGCCACGGGCCAGTCCCGCCTCTACGGCGATGCCAATCCGAGCCTGAGCTTCACCTCGACCTCGCTCGGCGCAGGTGCGGCCTTGTCGGGCACGCTCGCGACGAGCGCCACCGCCACCTCGGACGTGGGCAGCTACGCCATCACCCAGGGCACGCTGACCGCCGCTGCCAACCCGAACTACGCCCTGACCTATGCGGGGGCTAACCTCGTGGTGGCTCAGCGCCCGGTCACGATCACCGCCACAGGTCAGTCCCGCCTCTACGGCGATGCCAATCCGAGCTTGAGCTTCACCTCGACCTCGCTCGGCGCAGGTGCGGCCCTGTCGGGCACGCTCGCGACGGCTGCCACGGCCACCTCGGACGTGGGCAGCTACGCCATCACCCAGGGCACGCTGACCGCCGCCGCCAACCCGAACTACGCTCTGACCTATGCGGGGGCTAACCTCACGGTCGCCCAGCGCCCGGTGACGGTCACCGCCACGGGCCAGAACCGCCTCTACGGCGATGCCAATTCACCGCTGACTTTCGCCAACACCTCGCTCGGCGCTGGCGCAGCCCTATCCGGCACTCTAGCCACCACGGCCGCGGCGACGTCGGACATCGGAAGCTACCCCCTCACGCAGGGCTCGCTCACCGCCGTCGCCAATCCGAACTACGCCCTCACCTACACCGGGGCCAGCATCGTGGTGGCCCCGCGTCCGGTGACCGTCACCGCTACAGGCCAGACCCGCCTCTACGGCGACGCCAACCCGAGCCTGAGCTTTACCTCAACCTCGCTCGGCGCAGGCGCGGCCCTGTCGGGCACCCTGGCTAGTACCGCCACGGCCGCCTCGGATGTCGGAACCTACGCCATCACGCAAGGCTCGCTGACCGCCGCCGCCAACCCGAACTACGCCCTCGCCTACACCGGGGCCAACCTCGTGGTCGGCCAGCGACCGTTGACGGTGACGGCGGACGCGCGGTCTCGGGTGTATGGCGACGTCAATCCGGCTCTGACCTATCAGGTCGGCGGGGGGGGCCTGGCCAACGGTGACCGGCTCTCGGGCAGTCTGGCTACGGCTACCGATGTTGGTAGCGCGGTCGGGGCCTATCGTATCGGCCAGGGCAGCCTGGCGGCCACCGGCAACTACGCGATGAACTATGTCGGGGCCGACCTGACGGTCACCGCCAGGCCGCTGACCCTCACGGCCGATGCTCAGTCCCGCGTCTACGGCGAGGCCAACCCGGCTCTGACTTACACGGTCGGTGGACGCGGCCTCGTCAACGGCGATGCCCTCACCGGCGCCCTCACAACGACCGCCGCCACCAGCAGCAGCGTCGGCACCTATGCCATCGGCCAGGGCAACCTGGCGGCCTCGCCGAACTACGCGGTGAGCTACGTCGGGGCGGATCTGGCGGTCACCGCCCGGCCGCTCACCGTCACCGCGGATGCGCAGTCCCGCGTCTACGGCGAGGCCAACCCGGCTCTGACTTACACGGTCCGTGGGCGCGGCCTCGTCAACGGCGATGCCCTCACCGGCGCGCTCACAACGACCGCCGCCACCGGCAGCAGCGTCGGCACCTATAGCATCGGCCAGGGCAACCTAACGGCGAGCGGCAACTACGCCATGAGCTACGTCGGGGCGGATCTGGCGGTCACCGCCCGGCCCTTGACCATCACAGCGGACACGCAGTCGCGCGTCTATGGCGACGCCAATCCGGTCCTGTCCTACAAGATCGATGGGCGCGGTCTCGTCAACGGCGATGCCCTCACCGGCGCCCTCACAACGACCGCCGCCACCGGCAGCAGCGTCGGCACCTACGCCATCGGCCAGGGCAACCTGGCGGCCTCGCCGAACTACGCGGTGAGCTACGTCGGAGCCGACCTGGCGGTCACCGCCCGGCCGCTGACCCTCACCGCGGATGCGCAATCCCGCATCTACGGCGACGCCAACCCGGCTCTGACTTACACGGTCGGTGGACGCGGTCTCGTCAACGGCGATGCCCTCACCGGTGCGCTCACAACGACCGCCGCCACCGGCAGCAGCGTCGGCACCTATGCCATCGGCCAGGGCAGCCTGGCGGCCTCGCCGAACTACACAGTGAGCTACGTCGGGGCCGACCTGGCAGTCACGGCCCGGCCCATCGCCCTCACGGCTGACGCGCAGTCCCGCGTCTACGGCGAGGCCAACCCGACCCTGTCCTACCAAGTCGGGGGAAGGGGCCTAGCCAACGGCGACAGCCTCTCCGGGGGGCTGAGCACCACGGCCGCCGACGCACGCAGCGCGGTCGGCACCTACAGCATCGGCCAGGGCAGCCTGGCGGCGAGCGGCAACTATACAGTGAGGTACATTGGGTCGGATCTGGCGGTCACTGCGCGTCCGATCACCGTCACGGCCGATACTCAGTCTCGCGTCTACGGCGACACCAACCCGGCTCTGACTTACACGGTCGGTGGGCGCGGCCTCGCCAACGGCGATGCCCTCACCGGCGCGATGACAACAACCGCCGCCACGGGCAGCAGCGTCGGCACATACAGCATCGGCCAGGGCAGCCTAGCGGCCTCGCCGAACTACACAGTGAGCTACGTCGGGGCGGATCTGGCGGTCACCGCCCGGCCGCTCACCGTCACGGCTGACGCGCAATCCCGCGTCTACGGCGACGCCAATCCGACCCTGTCCTTCCGCGTCGCCGGGCGCGGCCTCGCCAACGGCGATGCCCTCACCGGTGCGCTCACAACGACCGCCGCCACGGGCAGCAGCGTCGGATCCTACGCCATCGGCCAGGGCAACCTGGCGGCCTCGCCGAACTACGCGGTGAGCTACGTCGGAGCCGACCTCGTCGTCACCGCCCGACCGCTGACCGTCACGGCCGATGCCCAGTCCCGCGTGTACGGCGACGCCAATCCGGCTCTGACTTACACGGTCGGTGGGCGCGGCCTCGTCAACGGCGATGCCCTCTCCGGCGCCCTCACAACGACCGCCGCCACCAGCAGCAGCGTCGGCACCCACGCCATCGGCCAGGGCAACCTGGCGACCTCGCCGAACTACGCAGTGAGCTACGTCGGAGCCGACCTGGCGGTCACCGCCCGGCCGCTGACCCTTACCGCGGATGCGCAATCCCGCGTCTACGGCGATGTCAACCCGACCCTGTCCTACCAAGTCGGCGGAAGGGGTCTGGCCAACGGCGACAGCCTCTCCGGGGGGCTGAGCACCACGGTCGACGCACACAGCGCGGTCGGCACCTACAGCATCGGCCAGGGCAGCCTGGCGTCGAGCGGCAACTATGCAGTGAGGTACATTGGGTCGGATCTGGCGGTCACTGCGCGTCCGATCACCGTCACGGCCGATACTCAGTCTCGCGTCTACGGCGACACCAACCCGGCTCTGACTTACACGGTCGGTGGGCGCGGCCTT
>NZ_VDDA01000015.1:160527-161341 GCF_006151805.1 Methylobacterium terricola
AGTGAGGTACATTGGGTCGGATCTGGCGGTCACTGCGCGTCCGATCACCGTCACGGCCGATACTCAGTCTCGCGTCTACGGCGACACCAACCCGGCTCTGACTTACACGGTCGGTGGGCGCGGCCTTGTCAACGGCGATGCCCTCACCGGTGCCCTCACCACGACTGCCGCGACCGGCAGCAGCGTCGGCAGCTACGCCATCGGCCAGGGCAGCCTGGCGGCCTCGCCGAACTACACAGTGAGCTACGTCGGGGCGGATCTGGCGGTCACCACCCGGCCCTTGACCATCACAGCCGACACGCAGTCGCGCGTCTACGGCGACGCCAATCCGGCTCTGTCCTACAGGATCGATGGGCGCGGCCTCGCCAACGGCGATGCCCTCACCGGCGCGCTCACCACGACCGCCGCCACAGGCAGCAGCATCGGCACCTACGGCATCGGCCAGGGCAGCCTGGCGGCCTCGCCGAACTACGCCGTGACCTACGTCGGAGCCGACCTAGCCGTCACGGCCCGGCCCTTGACCGTCACGGCGGACACGCAGGCCCGCGTCTACGGCGGGGCCAACCCGGCCTTGACCTATCGGGTCGGTGGAGGTGGACTCGCCAATGGCGACAGATTGACAGGGAGTCTGGCCGCCACCGCCGACGCCGCCAGCGTTCCTGGACATTACACCATCGATCAGGGATCGCTGAGAGCCTGTTTGACTGATTGAGCCAGTCGCGCGTTGTCGTTGGCAGGAGGAGCCGATGTGGACGCAGGCGGATCGCGATCTCTACAAGGACGACGGCCGTCGCTATCCGAGTGACCTGACGGA
>NZ_VDDA01000016.1:0-56324 GCF_006151805.1 Methylobacterium terricola
CTCCACCCGTGAGGCGCAGGCCACGGGCTTCCAGCCGCTGCCGCTGCGCTGGCGGATCGAGGCGACGTTCGGCACGCTCTCGACGCGCTACCGCCGCCTGACCCGCCACTGGGAGCACAGCCCAGCGGCGGCCGAGGACAGCATCAGTATCGCCAATTGCCATAGGCTCATGCAGGCCTATGAGCGGCACCAATACAGCTCTTCATAGTCAAACAGGCTCTGAGACGCGGACGCGCCCGGATCAATGCGTCCAGGGTGCGGTGCGGTTGTACTTGAAGTTGTCCGAGTAGGAGAGGCCGCGGCGCAGGGGCTCCTGCGGCTCCTCGACCCGGTAGGCGATCCCCTCGCGGGTCGCGTAGGCGATCGCCTCGTCCTTGGTGTCGAATTCGAGCCGCACCTGCTGCAGCATGTCGGAGGACGAGGTCCAGCCCATCAGCGGCTCGGTCTCCCGCGGGCTCGTCTGCTCGAACTCCAGCGTCCACTGCTTGGTCCGGGCGAGGCCGGACTGGGTCGGGTCCTTGGCAGGGCGGAAGATGCGGGCGGTCGACATCGCGGGCTCTGATCCGTGGGGTGGATGGTCGGGGCGGCCGGATTCGAACCAGCGACCCTCTGGTCCCAAACCAGATGCGCTACCAGACTGCGCTACGCCCCGACACAGGCTCTAGGCCGTTGGTTCTCTAGCGATTTGCAAGGTCTTGCGCAAGACGCCACGGCCGGCGGACCGCGAACCGACGGTGTCCGTCGGGCCCGTGCCGGGAGACCGATCCCGGACATGGTCACCGATGAATGTTTATGCTTCGTTCGTGCGTGCCGGGGCTGGTCGGCCTTGTCCGCGTCCACCGGCTGTCCCTGCGGCAGAACGCGGGACGGTCGGCACCGACAAGGTCATGAAGCAGCATGAGAGGCCCGGATCTCGCGCGAATGACGCATCCGGGCTGGGCGGCTCCCCGCTCTGGATGACCCTCATGGTCACGGCATGGCCGGACGCGGCTCCAGAGCATTGCCCGACGACGTGGGGAGACGACGTCGAGACCGGATCATCGCAGACAATGCGGCCAAGCCAAAGATGAGGAGCAGCGCCCGAGTGCAATGCGATCGGGCGAGGTTCCAAATGTTTGATCGTGACGCAGTCTCGGCGAGAACCGGCTCCCACGTCGTCGGACGCGAGCCTAGCGCGGCTTGATGAGACCTCCGTTGTGGGAGAGGATCCCACCGCCTGACCTGCCCATGAGGCTTCCCCCGTCGTTCCCGATCAAGTTCGCCCCGGGACGCCCGGCATGCGTTGCGATGCCGCCCTGGTTGGCGAAGGCGCCGCCGTTCTTGATGGCGAAGGCGCTGCCGGTACTCGGCAAATTCGTCTTGGGCGGGACGACGCGCGTCTGCGCCTGCGCAGCGAGCGACATGAGCATCGCGGCACCGGCAAGCCCGGCAATGAGAAGCGGCTTGATCATGACCGACGGCCTTCCGTGTCTGATTGCAGAAAACATCGTGCCGGCCCGACCAAGGATTGCCCATGCCAGCACCTCGCCGTGAAACTTTGCTGCGATTTCACTACAAATCCATCCTCACAAGTGAGGATAGCACCACATCATGATACTTTTCACTCGTGATACCGGCCGCCTCGACTGTCTCGCCGGCGGCGTCCTCATCCCGATCAACACCAGGCGTCTGTCCGGCTCGGATGAGTCGCGGGTTGCGATCGTCCCATCCGTCCCCGCCCGAGCGCCGCACCGACAGGGACAGAACCCGGAGCGGCCATTGGCTGGCCGTCCCGGTTGATGACGAAGGCCATGGCAGCCGGGCCTGGGGGATACCGGCAGTCGGACCAGGCGAGGGCGCGGGGCCGGGGCCGCGACGTCGCACCTGCGCCGCGGCGACTTTTCGCTCGACCGGCCCGGCCCTCCCCAGCGGCAGCAAAAAGCTTTCATTCATCAGCAGGGCTGCCGATAAAATTGACGCAAAATGTATTACGCACAAGATGAATCACTCATTTTTCACCATTATCGACATCCGAGCGGGCGTCAGACGTCGACAGCAGATACTTGGGAGTTCTCTCCTCGACGGCGAAACGATCGTGGTGGTGAAGGTGGCGATGAAAGCGGTCTGCCCGTGGAGATCAATCGTCCCCGACCACCATCGGTCGACGCCGTGCGGGCCGCCGAACCTTCGGCTCATCGCAAGGCAGCCGGTGCGACCACCGCGTCAACACTGCATTGACCGGGCGCACCGGCGCAGCGCACAAGGTCCGGACGGGGACCGCCCATCGGAGGCCCCGCGACGAGGCGGACGGGGCCGGGGAGTGCGATGATCGGGAACGCCGATGAGAGGCGCGCGGCCGGCGCGGCGCGGTCGGCGCTGCCGGCGATGGCCGACATGGTCGGCACGTGGTCCTGGGACATCCCCAACGACCGGGTGTATGCCGACGACGTCGCCGGCAGCCTGTTCGGCGCCGATCTCGACCGCCTGGCGAAGGGCGCGCCGCTGCGCGTCTTCACGGCCTGCATCCATCCCGACGACCGCGACGCCGTGATCGCCCGGATGCTCGAGGGCGCGACCCTGGGCGGGTCGTTCGTGGCCGAGTTCCGGGTGCGGGACGCCGCGGGCCGGACCCTGTGGGTGCTCTCGCGCGCCCGCTACGAGCCCGGTGCCGACGGCCGCCCGACCGGGGCGCACGGCATCCTGGTCGACATGACCGGCAGCGCCCTCAGCGAGACCGCCTTCGGGCACTGCGTCGACGCACGGACGGACTCGCCCCTGGAACAGGCCGCGGAGGCCTGCATCAGCGCCCGCGAGGCCCTCGCGGCGGCGGACCGGCCGTTCCTCATACGGATCCTCGACATGCTGCTCCTGGAGATCGGCCGCGAGATCGCCCAGGGCGTGCGCCGGGCCTATCTGCGCCGGCTCAGCTGATCGCCGCCGGCGGGGCGACGCGCCGCATCGGCCCGCCTTGTGGGCCGCGGCCGGGCTGGGTAAGGGCCGGGACCAGGGCAGGTCCCGGGTGGTCCGCCCGGGCGGTCCGCCAGAGATGAAGACGGCATGATCGGCAAGCTGAAGGGCGTGGTGGATTCCTACGGCGAGGATTTCGTGATCCTCGACGTGCACGGCGTCGGCTACGTGGTGCATTGCTCGGCCCGCACGCTGCAGCGCCTTCCCCCCACCGGCGAGGCGGCGGAGCTGGCGATCGAGACCCATGTGCGCGAGGACATGATCCGCCTCTACGGCTTCCGGGCCGATGCGGAGCGCGAGTGGTTCCGCCTGCTCCAGACCGTGCAGGGCGTCGGCACCCGGGTCGCCCTCGGGGTGCTCTCGGTGATGGAACCGGGCGACCTCGCCACCGCCATCGCCACCGGCGACAAGGGCGCGGTCGCCCGCGCCCCCGGGGTCGGCCCGCGCCTCGCCGCCCGGCTGGTGGCCGAGCTGAAGGACAAGGCCCCGGCCTTCGCGCCGGTCGACCCGGCGCTGATCCAGCTCACCGGCGCGGTCAAGGCCAACACCGCGCCCCAGCCGGTGGCCGACGCGATCTCGGCCCTGGTCAATCTCGGCTACCCGCAGGTCCAGGCCTCGGCGGCGGTGGCCGCGGCGCTCAAGGGCGCCGGCGAGGGCGCGGCCGCGATGGAGGCCAAGACCCTGATCCGCCTGGGGCTGCGCGAACTGGCGCGGTGAGGGCGCGCCGCCTCTCTACGCCGCCTGCGCCGCCGGGCGCGGCACCGCGCCGGCGGCGCGCGGCAGCTCGAGGCGCACGCGCAAGCCCTGCGGCTCCCGGTTCTCCAGGCTGAACACGCCGCCATGCGACTGGGCGATCGCGCTCGCGATCGACAGGCCGAGGCCGAAGCCGCCGGCCTCGTTGAGGGTGCGGGCGCTGTCGCCGCGCACGAAGGGCTGGAGCATCCGGGCGCGCTCCGCCTCGGGGATGCCCGGCCCCTCGTCCAGGATCTCGACCGCGACGCGGCCGGGCCCCGCCTCGACCAGGCGCACGGTGGCGCCGCCGGCATATTTCACCGCGTTGTCGATCAGGTTGGTGAGCGCCCGCTGCAACTCGCCCGACGAGCCGCGCACCAGGGCCGTCCGCAGATCGTCGTCCCGCACTTCCTCGGCCCGCACCGCCTCGCCGATATCGGCGAAGCCGTCGCAGACCGTCTGCACCACCGAGGCGAGGCCGATCAGGCTCGCGCCCGTGCGGGACTGGCCGTCGCGGGACTGGCCGTCGCGCACGAAGGACAGGGCCGCCTCGACGAGGGCGTTCATCTGGTCGAGATCGCGCAGGAACTGCCGGCGCAACACCTCGTCCTCCAGGAACTCCGCCCGCAGGCGCAGGCGGGTGATCGGCGTGCGCAGGTCGTGGCTGATCGCCGCCAGCATGTGGGTGCGGTCGTCGAGGAGGCGCAGCACCCGGTCGCGCATCCGGCCGAGCGCGCGGGACACCGCCAGCACCTCCTCGGGGCCGCGCTCCGGCAGCGGCCGCGCCTCGGTGGCGGTGCCGAAGGCCTCGGCCGCCTCGGCGAGCCGCGCCAGCGGCGCGGTGAGCGCCCGCGTCGCCCAGATCGACAGGAGCGTCAGCGAGAGCGCGAGGAAGACCAGGGTGATCAGCACCGCGGAGGTGAGCGGCGGGTGGGGCAGCGGCAGGGGCGGCAGGTCGGCGGCGAGCTGCAGGCCGGCCGGGCCGGCGATGCGCAGGTGCAGCGCGTCGCCGGGCTGGTGCTCCGCCGAGACGCCGTAGCCGGGCCCGAGGGCCGCCCGCAGGCCGGTGATCTCCGGCACGTCGGCGCTCGACGGGGCGGGGGCGTTCGGCTCGTTGGCGGGCAGCAGGGTCAGGTGGAGGGCCGAGGCGCTGTGGCGCGCCGCCGCCACCACGTCGGCCCGGTCCTCCGCCGGGGCTGCCGCCACCATGTGGACGACGGTGACGAGACGGTTGGCGAGCGCGCTCGGGCGCTCGTCGGAGCGGCGCAGCTCCGGGCGCAGCAGCAGGAAGGCCACGGTCACGACCACGTGGGTGACCACGATGGCGGCGACCACCAGGAGGGCGAGCTGCCCGGCGATGCGTCCCGGCAGAGGCCCCTTGCCGGTCATGTCGAGACCACCTCCGGGGTGAACAGGTAGCCGCCGGAGCGGATGGTCTTGATCATCTCGGGGTTGCGCGGGTCGCGCTCGATCTTCTGGCGGATGCGGCTCACCAGCACGTCGATGCTGCGCTCGAACGGCCCGGGGGCGCGGCCCTGCGTCAGGTCGAGGAGCTGGTCGCGGGAGAGCACCCGGCCCGGCCGGAGGCACATCGCGTGCAGGAGGTCGAACTCGGCGCCGGTGAGCGCCACCTGGGCGCCCTCCGGGTTGAGGAGCTGGCGCAAGCCCGCATCGAGGACGAAGCCCGCGAAGGCGTGGCGGCGCACGCCCTCGTCGTCGCGCCCCTGCGCGGCCGCGCCGCGCCGCAGGATCGCCCGGATGCGGGCGAGCAGCTCGCGTGGGTTGAAGGGCTTGGCGAGATAGTCGTCGGCCCCGATCTCGAGCCCGACGATCCGGTCGATCTCCTCGCTCTTCGCGGTCAGCATCAGGATCGGCATGCCGGAGGCGGCGCGCAGGCGCCGGCAGATCGACAGCCCGTCCTCGCCCGGAAGCATCAGGTCGAGCACCAGCAGGTCGACCCGGGAATCGGCCAGGATCCGGTCCATCTCGCGGCCGTCGCCGGCGATCGAGACCCGGCAATCGTTGCCACGGAGATAGCGGGCGACCAGCGTGCTGATCTCGCGATCGTCCTCGACGATCAGGATGTGCGGTGTCGTGCTCACGGGTTCGCCTTATGCCGCAGACCGGGTTTTGCTTGAAGCCATCAAAGTGCATCCGTGTGTTGCTGGCGCGCTCCGCGACACGGTCGCGCAACTCTGCCGAGATGCGGCGGGGGCGTGCCACCCGTGGTGCATCCTCACGATGGTGCCGCATTTTCCGGCGATGCGAAGCCGCGATGGGGCCCATTCGCCTGGGAAATGCACTAGGACCGGCGCCAGGACATCAGCCCCGAAGGATCTTCCCATGCAGCAGAACCGCTTGTTCGACGACTTCGCCCGCCTGATGACCGACGCCGCCGGCGCGGCCCAGGGCGTGCGCCGCGAGGCCGAGACCATGGTCAAGGCGCAGATCGAGCGCATGCTGCGCGACATGGACGTCGCCACCCGCGAGGAGGTCGAGGTGCTGCGCGATCTCGTCGCGTCCCTGCGCGCCCAGAACGACGCCCTGACGGCCCGCATCGCCGCGCTCGAAGCCAAGCCGGCGGCGGCCGAGCCCGCCGCCAAGGCCAAGGGACCGCTCCCCGGCGGCACCGCGACCGCCTGACGCCCCGCACGGCGCGGACGGGTCGACGGACCCCGCGCGTCCGTCGATCGCGGCGCCTGTGGATAGCCGCGCCCGTGCACAGCAAGCTTCGGTGGATAGCCGGCGGCACGCCGCCGGCCCCGCGGCTTTCCGCTTTGAGTCCCTGGACTCGCCCGGGCTATAGTGGGTCACGCACTGATTCGCCGCCGCTCAGGGGGACAACAAGTCGACGCTTTAGCTTATCGCCTGCACGCCCTCACCGTGCTCGGGTCGCGATCTGCCTTGAAGACGACACGCCGCCGCGTCCGCTGACGCAGCAGTTTCCCGCTCGGACGAGCCAAACTTGGATCGCCATGACCCAGCTCAACATCGACGACCTGACCCGCGCCGAGCACCCGCTCGATGTCGTCGAGCGCCTCGCCTCCCTCCGGGACTGGATCTTCGATCGCGCCGAGACCGACGAGATGTCGGTCGCGGTGGCCGGCCGCTGGGCCGAATATCACGTCGCCTTCACGTGGATCGAGGACGTGGAGGCCCTGCACGTCGCCTCCGCCTTCGACCTGAAGGTGCCGGAGCGCCGCCGCAACGAGGTGCTGCGGCTCGTCTCGCTCGTCAACGAGCAGCTCTGGGTCGGCCATTTCGACCTCTGGAACAGCGAGCACGTGGTGATGTTCCGCCACGCGCTGCTGCTCACCGGCGGCGCCGAGCCGACCCACGGCCAGTGCGAGACCATGCTGAAGACCGCGGTCGAGGCCTGCGAGCGCTACTTCCAGGCGTTCCAGTTCGTGATCTGGGCCGGCAAGTCGGCCCGCGAGGCCCTCGACGCCGTGCTGTTCGAGACCGAGGGCGAGGCGTGAGCGACCGGACGCCGCTCTCGGCCTCCTTGCCGGCCTCGCTGGTCCTGGTCGGCGCCGGCAAGATGGGCGGGGCGATGCTCGAGGGCTGGCTCGCCGACGGGCTGCCGGGCGCGCGCGTCACCGTGATCGACCCCAACCCCGCGCCGGCCATGGTCGAGCTGTGCGCCGCCCACGGCATCCGCCTCAACCCGGCCGACCCGGCCGAGCCCGAGGCCCTGGTGCTGGCGATCAAGCCGCAAGGGCTGGAGGCGGCCGCCGCGGGCCTCGCGCCGATCGTCGGGCCCGACACCGTCGTGGTCTCGGTGCTCGCCGGCAAGACCATCGCGAACCTGAAGGACCGCCTGCCCCGGGCCCGCGCCGTGGTGCGGGCGATGCCGAACCTGCCGGCGAGCATCCGCCGCGGCGCCACCGGGGCCGCCGCCTCGCCGGAGACGAGAGAGGATCAGCGCCGCACGGCGCACGCGCTGCTCTCCAGCAACGGCCTCGTCGAGTGGCTGGAGAGCGAGGACCTGATCGACGCCGTGACGGCGGTGTCGGGCTCGGGACCGGCCTACGTCTTCCTGCTCGCCGAGACCCTGGCGGCGGCGGGCATCGCCGCCGGGCTCCCCCCCGAGGTGGCGGCGCGCCTCGCACGCCAGACCGTGGCCGGAGCCGGCGAACTCCTCGGGCAGAGCCCCGCGGAGGCCGGCACCCTGCGCCAGAACGTGACCTCGCCGGGCGGCACGACCGCGGCGGCGCTCGGGGTGCTGATGGCCGAGGACGGCCTCGCGCCGCTGATGCGGGACGCGGTCGCGGCCGCGAAGCGCCGGGCCGGGGAACTGGCGGGCTGATCGGCCGGCCGGGCGCGTCGCCGCGGGCCCCTGCCCGGCGGATCGCGCGCGACCTAGATAGGGGATGAAGGCGGCGGGCCCACCCGCTCGCCGATGCCCCTATCGGAGTGCCCTCATGGCCCGCAATCCCAAGACGACCGGCGAGCACGATGGCGCCGGCGATCCGCCGGGTGCCACCCGCCTGCCGCCGCGGGAGGCGATCGTCGAGGCGCTGATGCGGCTCGCTGCCGAGCAGCCCTGGAACGACATCGAGATCGGCGACATCGCCCGCGAGGCCGGGGTGAGCCTGGCCGAGTTCCGCGATTCCTACCCGTCGAAGGGCGCGGTGCTCGGCGGCTTCGCCCGCATGATCGACAAGCAGGTCCTGGACGGCGCCAGCGACGACCTCGACGACGAGCCGACCCGCGAGCGGCTGTTCGACGTGCTGATGCGCCGCCTCGACGCGATGGACCCCTACAAGCCGGCCCTGCGCCGCATCGCCGTCGCGCTGCGCGGCGATCCGCTGTCGCTCGCCGCCCTCAATCAGGTGGCGCTCAACTCGCAGCGCTTCATGCTGGCCTCGGCCGGCATCAGCACCGAGGGGCCGCTCGGCCGGGTCAAGCTCCAGGGCGTGGTCATCGCCTTCGCCCGCACCATGGAGGTGTGGCTGGACGACGACGACCCGTCGCTCGCCCGCACCATGGCGGCCCTCGACCGCGAGATCCGCAACGGCGAGCGCTTCATGGAGCGGGCCGACGACGTGCGCCGGCTGACCGCGCCGTTCCGGGCGCTGGCCCAGTCGCTGACCGAGCGCGGCCGGCGCCGGCGCCGGCGCGACGACACGCGCAACGAGGATGACGGCAATCCTCTTGGGGGCGACCCGGCGGCGGCGATCTGACGCCGCGTCTCGTCCCCGGGTTTCGAGCGATTCCAGGGTGACCGTGCGTCGCGCGCGGTCTAGCCTGCGCGGGAAATCGCCGCACGCACCGTGACGGCGCCCCCGCTTGAGGACGATCCCGGATGCTCGACCTGTCCACCCGCGCCCCGGCGACGATCGCCCGCGTCGAGCAGCCGCGCTACAATGCCGTCGCGCAGGCACTGCACTGGATCACCGCCGTCTTCGTGCTGGCAGTGCTGCCGCTCGCCTGGGTCGCGGTCAGCCTGCCGGCGAGCCCAGCCAAGGGCTTCTATTTCCAGCTGCACAAGTCGGTCGGCATCACGATCTTCGCCATCGTCGCCCTGCGCATCCTGTGGCGGGCCTGGCATCCGGCCCCGCCCGAGGTCTACGTGCCGCGGGGTCTCGCCCTGCTCGGCCGCATCAACCACTGGCTGCTCTACCTGGTCTTCCTGCTGATGCCGGTCAGCGGCTTCGTGATGTCGGCCGCCGCCGGCAACACCACGCAATACTTCTTCCTGTTCCCGATCCCGCCCTTCATGGAGAAGAACAAGGCGGTTCAGGATCTCGCCGACCAGATCCACCTCGCCGGCCAGTACGCGGTCTACGCCCTGGTGGCGCTGCACGTGCTCGCCACCGCCTGGCACCTGATCGCGCGCCGCGACGCCGTCCTCGACCGGATGCTGCCGCGCCAGGATGTCTGATGCCGCCGCGCCGTCGAACGGATCCGTTCGACGGCGCTGGCTAAGCCCGGACGGGCGCCGGCGTTGATGCGCCGGACGCCTCGGCATCGCCGTGCCGATGCCAAGGCGCGAGGGTATGAGACGCGGATCTGTGAGGGCGAGGCCGTGCGCGACCATCTCTACCTGCTGGCGCCGGATTTCACCGATCCGGCCTATCCGGACCGGCGCTTCTACTGCTGGCACTGCGCCCTGATGGAAGGGGTGCTCGCGGGTTTTCCCGCCCTGGCCGCGCGGCTCGACGTGAGCCGCCTGCCGTGGCCGCGCCCGCGGCAGGCGCTGGTCGCGCGCGTCGGCGCAGCGAACCAGTCGCTGCCGCTCCTGGTGCTGGCCCCCGACGCGCCGGACGACCTCGCCACCGGCCGCCACGGCGAGGTGCGCTTCATCGACGACAAGGACGCGATCCTGCGGGCCCTGCACCGGCGCCACGGGTTTCCCGAGGCGCATCCCTGAAGCCGCAGCGGGGTGGGACGACAGGCGGGGAATCGGACGCGTGGGATTCGCCATTTCCCTCCGGAGCGACCATCCGAGCGCCGGGACCGTGCGGGCCCTCTGGCGCGACGCCGCGCCGTTCGAGGAGCGGCCCTCGATGGCCCGCCTCGGCTACCCGCCCCACATCACCCTGGCGATCTACGACGACGGGGTGCGGGAGGACGAAGCGCGGGACGCACTCGACCACGCCTGCCGGGACTTGCCCGCGTTGCGGCTGACCTTCGACGCCATCCGCACGTTCGAGGGGCCTCCGCTCGTGCTCTGGGCAGCGCCGCGACCGGATCCGATGCTCTACGCCGCCCACGCGGCGATCCATGCCGTCATCGACCCCGCTGGCTGCCGGCCGCATTACCGGCCAGGAGCCTGGATACCCCATTGCTCCCTCGCCACGCAGGTGCGGCATGAGTGCCGCGACGACGCCCTGGCTTTCGCTCACGCGCCCCGGGCGGCGTTCGAGGTGATCTTCGATGCGCTGGACTGCATCGCCTTCCCGTCCCTGATGCCGCTCGCCCTGCGCAGGCTGCCGTGAGCGTCCCGGGCGGATCGTCGCTGTAGCCAGTCGGGAGAATCGCGACCGATGGCCGACGATCTCGAACGCTCCCTCGCCGTCATCAGGCGCTTCGTCGCGACGTACCATCCAGCGGCCGATACGGCCTTGCTCGCCGGCTCCCGTGCCCGCGGCGAAGGTGTCGCCCATTCCGACTACGACATCGTCCTCCTGTATCGCGCCCTGCCGGACGGGGCGTGGCGGGAGACGGTGCGTTTCGAGGGCGGCATCATCGAGGTCTTCTCGCACGACCTGGCGACCCTGGCCTATTTCTGTCGCGAGGTGGATCGTCCCTCCGGCAAGCCGGTCCTGCCCAACCTGGTCGCCGAGGGCGTACCCATCTCCTCCGACCCCTCCGCCCTGCTCGACGCGGCGCGCCGGATCGCCGGCGAGACCCTGCGGCTCGGGCCGACCCCGCTCGATGCCGAGGCTTTGCGCCTCGCGCGCTACACGCTCACCGATCTAGCGGCGGCCCTGCCGGATCGCCGCGGCGGAGGCGTCCGCCTCGCGGTCGGGGCTACGCTCTACATCGCCCTGGCGGATTTTGCGCTACGGGCGGCCGGGCATTGGAGCGCATCGGGCAAGGCGGTGCCGCGGGCGCTGGCGGCGCTGGACCCAGCTCTCGCGCGGCGGTTCGAGACCGCGTTCGGCCACTTCTTCTCGACCGGCGAGACGGAGGCCGTGCGGGCGCTGGTCCACGCCGTGCTGGCGCCGCATGGCGGCCCGCTGCGTGACGGGTTCCGTCGTACGGCGCCCGCGACGTGGCGCCTGCCGTGAAATCTTATCACGCGCCATTGGAACGATCGCGCCCAATCGTCGCTTCTCCCGCCACCGGGAGTTCCAGGCGAACCCGGGCCGTTGACGCGGCCCGTAAAGCCGGCATGTAACGGTTACTCACCTGACTGATATTCCTCGATCTGGCGCAGGGGAACCGGACGCGTGACCGATCGTCGTCAAGACAGCCGCATCCTCGCCGAGCTGGCCCAGACCAATGCCAGCCCGGACCCGTTCGCCTCGGCCGTGCGGGCGACGCGGATGCCGATGCTGATCACCGATCCGCACCAGGCCGACAACCCGATCGTCTTCGTCAACGACGCCTTCTCGAAGCTCACCGGCTACGCCCGCAACGAGATCCTCGGCCATAATTGCCGCTTCCTGCAAGGGCCCGAGACGGACCAGGCCGACGTCGCCAAGATCCGCGACGCGATCGAGCGCCGGGTCTCGATCGAGATCGATCTCCTGAACCACAAGAAGAACGGCGAGGTGTTCTGGAACCGCCTGCTCGTCTCGCCAGTCTTCGATGGCGAGGGGCAGCTCAGCTATTTCTTCGCCTCGCAGTTCGACGTCACCCTCGAACGCGACCGGCTGGTGCGCCTGCAGCGCGACCGCGACGCCCTCGAGCGCGAGATCGAGCGGCGCTCCGCCGCCCTGCGCCGCAGCGAGGAGCGCCTGCATTTCATCCTGAAGGCCGCCCGCCTCGGCTCCTGGACCCTCGACCTCGACGGCATGCGGCTGGTCGCCTCCGACAGCTGCAAGCGCACGCTCGGCCGCGAGCCGGGCGACCCGTTCTCCTTCGACGATCTCGTCGCCGCCGTCCTGCCGGAGGACCGCGACCGGATGCAGGCGGCGATCCGCGCCTCGATCGAGGACAGGAGCGACTACGACATCGAGTACCGCATCCGCACCCCCACGGGCGAGGTGCGCTGGCTGCAGATCCGCGGCCAGCCGTTCTACGACGCCGACGGCGCGCCCCTGAGCATGGCCGGCGTCACCCTCGACGTCACCGAGCGCAAGCGCGGCGAGGAGCACCGGATGCTGCTCGCCGAGGAGCTGAACCACCGGGTGAAGAACTCCCTGGCGACCGTCCAGTCGATCGCCAACCAGACGCTGGCCCACGCGACCTCGCTGCCCGAGGCGCAGAAGGCCTTCAATGCGCGCCTGCAATCCTTGTCGGCCGCCCACGACGTGCTCACCCGCGAGAGCTGGGAGGGTGCGACCCTGGCGGAGATCGTCGAGGAGGCCCTGCGCCCGTTCCGCACCGGCACCGGCCTGCGGTTCAAGACCGGGGGACCGCCGGTCCGCCTTCCGCCGCGGCTGGCGCTCGCCTTCGTGATGGCCTTGCACGAGCTGGCGACGAACGCGGTCAAGTACGGGGCGCTCTCGAACGCGCAGGGCCGGGTGATCCTCAACTGGGACATCGTCGACGGGTCGAGCCCGGGCCGCCTGTGGCTGCGCTGGGAGGAGATCGGCGGTCCGCCGGTCGTGGCGCCGGACCGCCGCGGCTTCGGCTCGCGGATGATCGAGCGGGTGCTCGCTGCCGAGCTCGGCGGCGCCGCGGAGATCGAGTACCGGACGCGCGGCGTGGTGGCGACGGTGGAGGCACCGCTGCCGGAGGTGGCGGGAAGCCAGAGCTCCTCCCCGATGGCGTGAGCCGCGCCCACGCCCCCCGCTCCCGGTCTTGGAGCGCGCGCCCTGGCGGCGCCGGCTCATGCCGGCGATCTCGCGGCGTTGAAGAGCAAGAGTTGCAGGACGCTTTCGGGGAGACCGTCATCGCGGCGTCCGGATCGCTGCCGAACGGCCCGCTTCCTCGGACGACGGTCTCGACGCCGCGATCGCCGCACGGGGTGCCGTGACGCTGCGCATCGTCCGCCGCGGACGACAGATCGGCGGCGCCGTCGTAACGATCGATCCGGACACCCGTCGCCACCGGCTCGGCCTGTTCTCCGTCTCGCCCGGGGAGCACGGTCGCGGACCGGGACACGCAGCGTGGCTCGCGGTCGGGCGGATGGACCCGGAGACGCTCGACGGGAGGACGCACCCGCCGTATTCCGAGACGCGCAACATCCATGTCCCCGTCGACAAGAGCGGCCCCAGGATCGTCGCGTTTCTCGGCGCGCGGCATCCGGACCCGCACGGGCCCGGCCCGGACGGTCTACCCGGTGGCGGCGACGGGTTCCGGTTCGAGAGAATCATGCGGGACGGCGGAATTCGGGCCCCCTTCCCCCTTCAACCACCGCACCACCGGCGCCAGCCGCCCGTCCCCGCCCTCCGGCACGATCAGCCGCAGCGGCGGCCCCGTCACCACCCTCTCGCCGAACGGCGCGACGAGGCGTCCCTCGGCGAGGAGCTTTCCCACCAGGGCGCTGTGGCCGATCAGGACCCCGCTGCCGGCGATCGCGGCGTCGAGGGCGATGCCGTAGAGCGAGAACGTCGCCTCCCGGGCCGGGCGCAGAGCCCCGGGGCCGTGGGCGTGAAGCCAGCGCGGCCAGTCCTCGCGCCAGACCGAATCGTGCAGCAGCGTCGCCCCGCCCAGGTCAGCCGGCCGGCGCAGCCGTGCCGCCAGGACGGGCGCGCAGACCGGAAACAGATCGTCCCGGGCGAGCACCACGGCGGTGCAGCCGGCGGGCGCCGCCGCGCCGAAATACAGCCCGAGATCGACGAGCTCGCGGGCATAGTCCGGCTGCTCGTCGCGGGTGAGGATCGCCAGATCGAGATCGAAGGCGGCCTGGAGCCCGGGAAGCCGGGGCGCGAGCCAGAGCTGGGCGATGCAGGGCAGGGCTGCCAGCGTCAGCTCCCGCGGCCGGCCGACCGCGCGCATCGTCCGCACCGCCCCGTTGAGCGCATCGAAGGCCGCGCTGAGGGCGGGCAGGACCGCCCTCCCCTCCGGGGTCAGCACGAGGCCATTCGGCAGGCGGTGGAAGAGCGGCCGGCCGAGCCAAGCCTCCAACCCCTTCACCTGGGTCCCGATCGCCGCCGGGGTGACGTTCAGCTCCCGCGCCGCCGCGACGTAGCCGCCATGGCGCGCCGCCGCCTCGAACGCGCGGAGAGCCGTGAGGGAGGGAGGCGAGGGCCGGCCGGCCGGTTCCATCGCGAGACCTCGCGTGACGAAGGCCAAGAAAATCTTAGCCTGACCCCCAGGTTATCCCGTTTGCGGACCGCTGGGGCAAGCCTGAGAATTCCGGCCGTGCCAGACCCCCTCCTGCCAGACGCGACGGGCCTTTGAGATGCGCCTCCTCCACGACGGTTACTTCGACCAGGGCCTCGACGCCGATCCCGAGCTCGCCGCCTCGATCCGCGGCGAACTCGCCCGCCAGCAGGACGGGATCGAGCTGATCGCCTCGGAGAACATCGTCTCGCGGCTGGTGCTGGAGGCGCAGGGCTCGGTCCTCACCAACAAGACCGTCGAGGGGCTGCCTTACGCCCGCTATTACGGCGGCGCCGAGCATGCCGACGCCATCGAGGCGCTGGCGGTGACCCGGGCGACGCGGCTGTTCGGCTGCCGCTTCGCCAACGTGCAGCCGCATTCGGGCTCGAACGCCAATGCGGGCGTGTTCCTCGGGCTCCTGAAGCTCGGCGACACGATCCTGTCGATGGGCGTCGAGGCCGGCGGCCATATCAGCCACGGCCATCCGGCGACCCTGACCGGGCGCGACTACCGGATCGTCCGTTACGGCGTCGCGCGGGACAGCGAGCGGGTCGAGCTCGACGCGGTCGCGCAGGCAGCCCGCGAGCACCGCCCCCGGATGATCGTCGCCGGCGGCTCGGCCTATGCCCGCGCCCTCGATTTCGCAGGGCTGCGGGCCATCGCCGACGAGGTCGGGGCGCTGCTGATGGTCGACATGGCGCATGTCGCCGGCCTCGTCGCCACCGGGCTCTACCCGCACCCGTTCCCGCATGCCCACGTGGTCACCACGACCACCTACAAGTCCCTGCGCGGCGCCCGCGGCGGGCTGGTTTTGTGGAACGACCCCGCTCTGTCGGACCGGATCCAGTACGGCATCTTCCCGGGCGTGCAGGGCTCGGTGATGATGCACGCGGTCGCCGCCAAGGCCGCCTGCTTCGGCGAGGCGCTGCGGCCGGAATTCGCGGCCTACAACCGGGCGGTGCTCGACAATGCCCGGGCGCTCGCCGGGAGCGTCGCCGAGGCCGGGATGCGCCTCGTCGCCGGCGGCACCGATTGCGGGCTGATGCTGGTCGATCTCTCGCCACAGGGCGTCACGGGAGACGTGGCGGCCAAGGCCCTGGAGGCGGCGGGGCTCGCGGTCAACAAGAACCAGATCCCCTTCGACGCCCGCCCGCCCGAGGCGCCCTCGGGCCTGCGCCTGTCCTCGAATGCCGGCACGGCCCGGGGCTTCGGGGTCGAGGAGTTTCGGCAGATCGGTCACTGGATCGGCCGGGTGGTCGCGGCGCCGCACGATCAGGCCGGGCTGGCGGGGGTGCGCGAGGAGGTGCTGGCGCTGTGCCGGCGGTTCCCGATCTATGGCGGGTGAGGCGTGGAGCGTGGGGCTTGGGTTTCCCCCTCCCCCCTCTGCGCGGGGCGGGAGAGGGGCAGCGCCACGCTGATCCAGATGGCGCCTGTCATGACGCGCGCGACTTCTCCGGAAGCGGCGTCCCCTCTCCCGCCCCGCGCACGAGTGCTTTCGCACCCGCCGCGGGGCACCCTCCCCCCGCAGAGGGGGGAGGGTTCTTGCGTCGGTGGCCGTCATTCCCACGACGTCCTGTTCCGCCGGCGCCCCTACGGCGCGTGCATCCCCGCCCCGTCCACCACCCCGCCGATCAGGTTGCGCCCGAGCAGGAACTCGGCGCTGAAATCGGTGCGGATCAGCGGCTCCATCGCCACCGGGCCGGCGAGCGCCGCGGCCTCGGCGCGCCGCGCCGCCACCGCCTCGGCGCGGTCGACCGCCCGGAAGCGGATCCGCGTGCCGCCCTGCGCCTGGGCGAGCCGCCCGAGATCCGGGCCGATCACCGTGGCGATCTTCGGGTAGCCGCCGGTGGATTGCCGGTCGGCCATCAGGATGATCGGCCAGCCCTCGCCCGGCACCTGGATCGCCCCCATGGCGATGCCGTCCGAGACGATGTTGTAGCCCTTGGCGTGGGTGAGCGGCGTCCCGTCGAGGAAGCAGGCCATCCGGTCGCCCTTGGTGGTGACCGTCCAGGGCCCGGCGAGGAAGGCGGCGATCTGGTCCTGGGCGAAGAAGTCGTCCTGCGGGCCGAGCACCACCCTGATCTCCTCCGGTGGGCGGACGAGCCAGGGCGCCACCAGGGCGTGCGGATCGGCCGGGCCGGGGCGGGCGTCGCCCACGCCCAGCCGGTCGCCGGCCCGCAACGCCCGCCCGTCGAGGCCGCCGAAGCCGGAGCGGGTGTGGGTCGCGGTCGAGCCGAGGGTGGGGGGGAGGTCGAAGCGGCCCGCCACGGCGAGATAGGTCCAGGCGCCGGCGCGGCCCGCCCGCACGACGAGGCGGCTGCCGGGCTGGAGCGTCAGCGCGCAGGCCGGCGGCATCGGGGTGCCGTCGAGGCTGATCCGGAACTCGCCGCCGGCGAGCGCGATCCCGAGCGGTCCCCCCTCGGCCGTCACCTCGACGCCGCCGAGCGACACTTCGAGCGCCGTGGCGCCTTGCGGGTTGCCGAGCGCCCGGTTGGCGGTGGCGTGGGCGAGCGGGTCCATCGGCCCGGCGGCGGTGATGCCGTAGCGCAGGTAGCCGTGGCGGCCGCCATCCTGCAGCGTGACGCCGGGGCCGGCGGAGAGGATGCCGAGCGTCGCGGTCATGCGGCCTCGCGGCGCTGGGCGACGAGCTCGCCGGTGGCGGCGCGGTCCTCGAGGGCCGCGAAGGTGGCGGCGTCGATCGCCTCGAAGCGCAGGGTATCGCCGACGGCGACCGGGAAGGGATCGGGCCGGTGCGGCGCGTAGAGCCGCTCCGGGGTGCGGCCGACGACGTACCAGCCGGTCGGCATCGGGAAGGTGCCGACCGCCGCGAGACCGCCGCCGATCATCAGCGCGTTGGCCGGGTGGGGCGGGCGCGGCGTGGCGCGGCGGGACACCGCGAGGTCCGGGGGCAAGCCGCCGAGATAGGCGAAACCGGGAGCAAAGCCGTACATGTAGACCCGGTACTCGGCCCCCGCATGGAGCGCGGCGACGCGCTCGACGCTCAAGCCCGTCGCCTGCGCGACCGCGCCGATATCCTCGGCGAAGGCGGGGTCGTAGCAGCAGGGCAGCGTCCAGATCGCCGCGCCGGCCCGGGCCGCGCCGGGCCGGGCGGCCAGCGCCAGCACCTGCGCGGCGAGGTCGTCGCGGTCGAGCACCAGGGGATCGTAGTGGATCATCAGCGAGCGGTAGGTCGGCACCGTCTCGCGCAGGCCCTCCGGCGGCGCGGCGCGGAGCGCGTCGTCGAGGGCGAGCACCCGGTCGTGGATCGCCGGATCGACGGTGGTGCCGAACTCCGTCACCAGGGCGGCCTCGCCGGCATCGAGGAGGCGGGGGCTCTCCATCGCGGTCACGCCCGGAACGGGGCGAGGCGCACGCCGGCGCCCTCAAGCCGGGCGCGGACCGCGCGGGCGGTGGCGACGGCGTGGGCGGAATCGCCGTGGACGCAGACCGAGCGGATCGGCGTCGGCAGGCGCCGGCCGCTCGCCGCGATGATCGCCCCCTCCTGCACCATGGCGAGCACCCTGTCGGCAGCCTCCGCCTCGTCGGTGATCATCGCGCCGGGCTGGCCGCGGGGGATCAGGAACCCGGCCTCGGTGTAGCCGCGATCGGCGAAGATCTCCTGGTGCACCTCGAGCCCCTGCGCCTCGCCGGCCGCCACCTGCGCGGTGAGCGCGATGGCGAGCAGCGCGAGCGACGGGTCGACGGCCTTGACCGCCTTGGCGATGGCGTCCGCCACCTCCCGCTCGACCGCCGCCAGGTTGGCGAGCGCCCCATGCGCCTTGACGTAGGTGAGGCGGTGGCCGGCATAGGCCGCGAGCCCCGCCGCAGCGCCGACCTGGTAGGCGACCAGGCGCTCGACCTCGCCGGGGGTGAAGGGCAGCACCCGGCGGCCGAAGCCCCACAGGTCCGGGTAGCCCGGATGGGCGCCGACCGCGACGCCGCGCTCGCGGGCGATGGCGAAGGCGCGGGCCATGATCTCGGGATCGCCCGCATGCAGGCCGCAGGCGACGTTGGCCGAGGTCACCACCTCCAGCATCGCCGCGTCGTCGCCGCACCGGTAATCGCCGAAGCCCTCGCCGAGGTCCGAATTGAGATCGATGGACGGCATGGCGGGCACTCCGGACGGGATCGGCGAGCCTTGAGTCGTGGCACCGCTCCCGCGCCCCTGCAACCCGCGGGCCGCGCCGGCCCGGGTTGCTCCCCAGGCGGTTCGCGCCGATCCGGTGCCGCGCCTGCCCGGGTGGACACCCTGCTCCGGAACGCGCCCGCGTCGTCCCGGGGCCGCGGCAGCGGAACCCGGGACACCCCGGTCGCGCAGGCCGTCAGAGCGCGAGCGCGCTTCGGGCGAGCCAGAGCACGCCCCAGCCGAGCAGGCCGAACCAGGCCAGGACCAGCGGGACGCCGACCGCCAGGGCGAGCACCATCGCGGCCTGGCGCAGCCGGGCCTCGTAGGCCGCGGCAGTCCCGGCGATCTGTCCCGCCGTGGCCCCCTTCGTGTCGAAATGAATCATCGCTGCCGATCCCCGCGAAGTCTTGGCGCCCCAGTGGCAAGCGGCGGACCCGGCGCGAGGATGACGGATCGGGACCGGCCTACCGGCGCGGGAACGACGATGGGCGGGCCGGGTTCCCCGACGGCGGCGGGACCCGATGACGCGGGTCGGGCCGGAGCGGGACGACGCCCCGCTGACCCGCGCGGTGGATTCTTCACCTCCGTGCGTGGACGCCATCACCGCGCGCCGCTACCTTCGGCAACACGGTGGGGTTGCGACGACCGCGCGCCACCGCCCGCGCGGTCCGCTCCCGCTGCGGAACCGAGGAGCCTGGCAGGTCCCCTGCCGATCCGGAGGTGCGATCATGCGTGACGGGATGCGGCGCTCGGCCGGCCTCGCTCTTCTGCTCGGGATCCTCTGGGCGCCGCCGGTGCGGTCTCAAGACCAGCCGGCCCAGACCCAATCCGCCCCGGACCGATCCAACCCGGCCGCGCGCGCCTGGAGCGATCCGCCGACGAAACCGGCGGAGCCGCAAGGGCCGGCCGAGCCCGCGCCCACCCAGTCCGCGGCCAAACCCGCGCCGGCCCGGACGAGCCGCCCGGCCGCCGCGGCCGCCCGTTCCACGCTTCCGACCACCCGGACCGTCGCGAGGCCGGCCCGGGCGGCCCCGACGGCGCGCAACGCCGAGCGCCGGATCCCCGCCCGCCGCGCGGCCGAGACGCGGCTCGCCGCGCGGCCGGGCCGGGGCAGCGTGGTCGCGCCGCCGCCCGCCCGGTCGGTCCTTCGGGCGCCGCCGGCGCGGGTCGCCCGCCCCCTGCCGCCGGAGATGCGGGGCAGCGACGTCGACCTTTGGGTCGATGCCCGCGCCGACCGGATCCGCCGGGCCCGGGACGGCGGCTTCCTGGTGATGCGCCGCTCCACCGTCGAGGATCCGATGGGCCGGCGGATGCAGATCCTGCGGCCCCTCGACGACGACGACGAGTAGGCGCAGGTCACAGCCACGGCCGCAGGGCGAGGTGGGTGCCGAGCAGCAGCAGGCCGATGAGGAAGGCGCGCCGGAAGGTCGGGGCGGAGACCCGGCCGCGCAGCCATTGCCCGGCGGCCATGCCGAGGAGCGCCGGCGCCAGGGTGGCGAGCGAGGCGGCCCCGGCGGCGAGCGGCAGCGCGCCCTCCCGGGCGAGCCCGGCGGCGAGCGCGACGGTCGAGACCGTGAAGGACAGGCCGAGGGCCTGGATCAGGTCGTCCCGGCCGAGATTCAGCGCCTGGAGGTAGGGCACCGCCGGGATGACGAAGACCCCGGTCGCCCCGGTGACGAGCCCGGTGGCGAGGCCGACGAGGGGCGACAGCCAGGGCTCGGCCCGGGCCGGCACCCGCAGGGTCAGGCCGGCGAGCCCGGTGACCGCATAGACTACCAGGGCGAGACCCAGCGCGCTCGCCGGCCCCGGCCCCTGCGCGCCGGCGATCAGCCCGGCGCTCGCCACGGTGCCGACGGCGACCGCCGCCATCATCGGCCCCAGCCGCCGCAGCAGGGCGCCGACGCGGGGGCCGGCGAGCAGCTGCCAGATGTTGGTGACGAAGGAGGGCACGATCAGCAGGGCCACGGCTTGGGCGGGGGGCATCACGGTGGCGAGGAGCCCGACCGCCACCGTCGGCAGGCCGAGGCCGATCACGCCCTTGACGAAGCCGGCGAGCAGGAAGGTGGCGAGGATCACCGCCCAGCCGAGCGGGCCGGCGGTGCCGGACAGGATGTCGGTCACCTCAGTCGCGGCCGATCATGTCGCGGAGCATCGTCTCCGGGCTCGGCAGCGGGCGGGCGGGCGCCTCGGACGCTGCGAGCTGCGGCGAGACCGAGGCATCGACCGGATGCCCTTCGAGGAGAAGGCCGGCGGCCAGGATCGCCAGGGCGAGGGCGATCAGCCCGAGCGGGCCCGCCCCCCCGGGCGGATCTCCGGCATTGTGCGCGATGCGCGGCGGCATGGGCGGGGTCCTCCGGTTGGGATGCCCGGAGCTTGGGCGGCGGAAGGGGGGCGCAACAAGCCGTAAGGGGCGAATGGTGCCTTCGTGGGAGGCACAGGCCGGTGCGGCCAGGGTCTCACGCGCCGCCGGCGAGATCCTGCAGCACCTCCATCGTCTCCTCCGCCCGCGCGAGCGGGACGAAGAGGTGGTCGTGGTGGAAGGCCGAGACGGCATTGACGGCGATGCCGCGTTCCGCGAGGCGGGCCGTCACGGCGGCGAGGAAGCCGACGGCATCGAGCGCGGACTGCACCGCGAGCGTGATCCAGCGGCACGGGAAGGCGGCCGGCAGGCCGGCCCGCGCGGCCTCCGCCTCGGACAGGATCAGGGTCGTCCCTTCCGCCTCGCGAAAGCTCATGACGGGGACGAGATCCGCCGGCATCGCCCCCTCCGCCACCGTCGCGAAGACGAAGGTCCCGGGCCGCAACTCCGGCCGCATCCCGGCGAGGAGCTTGTCCCGGTCGGCCTCGCCGCTCATCCAGCCAGCGGCTCCAGCACCCGCCGCAGGGCGTCCGGCAGCGGCACCGGGCGCTGGGTCGCCCGGTCGACATAGACGTGGACGAAGTGGCCCTGCGCCGCCGCCTCGTCCTCGTCGTTGCGGAACAGCCCGACCTCGTAGCGCACGCTCGACGTGCCGCGATGCGCGACCCGGATCCCGGCGGTGACCCGGTCGGGAAACGCCATCGAGCGGAAGTAGCGGCAGCCGGTCTCGACCACGAGGCCGATCACCGGGCTCTTCGAAATCTCGAGGGCTCCGTCCGCGATCAGCACGCTGTTCACCGCGGTGTCGAAGAAGGCGTAATAGACCACGTTGTTGACGTGGCCGTAGACGTCGTTGTCGGCCCAGCGGGTGGTGATCGGCACGAAGCGCCGGTAGGCGGCGCGGGTCTCGGGGGGCGTGCGGCCGCTCACGGTCTGCCTCTCGAAAAGGTCGGCGGGGCCGGAACCGTAAGCTGCGCCGGCCCCGCCGATCAAGCCGCGCTCAGGCGCCAAAGGTCTCCGGGTCCGGCCCCATCCGCCCCGCCGGATCGTCGAGGGCGTCGAGGCGGGCGCGATCCTCGGCGTCGAGGGCGAAGCCGGAGACCTCGCGGTTCTCGCGGATGCGGGCCGGATTGGCCGATTTCGGGATCGCGACGGTGCCGCGGTCGAGGTGCCAGCGCAGGACGACCTGGGCCGGGGTGCGGCCGTGCTTCCCGGCGATGGCCACGATGGCGGGATTGTCGAGCACGCCGCCGCGGCCGAGCGGAGCCCAGGCCTCGGTGACGATGCCGGCCTCGTCGTGGAAGGCGCGCAGGGCATTCTGCTGGAAGCGCGGATGCAGCTCGACCTGGTTGACCGAGGGCGTCGAGCCGGTGGCGTCGATGACGCGCTTCAGGTGCTCGACCGTGAAGTTGCAGACGCCGATCGAGCGGGCGCGGCCATCCTCGCGCAGGCGCATCAGGGCGCGCCAGGTGTCGACATAGGCGCCGCGCTGCGGCACCGGCCAGTGGACGAGGTAGAGGTCGACATGGTCGAGGCCGAGGCGCGACAGCGACTCCTCGCAGGCCCGCAGGGTCTCGTCGTAGCCGTGGCGGTCGTTCCAGACCTTGGTGGTGACGACGATCTCCTCGCGGGGCAGCCCCGAGGCGGCGATGGCGCGGCCGATCCCGGCCTCGTTGCCGTACATCGCCGCGGTGTCGATCAGGCGGTAGCCGGCCTCGAAGGCGGCCCCGACCACCGCCGGGGCCTCGTCGTTCTCGAGCCGCCACACCCCGAAACCGAGCTGCGGGATACGCTTCCCGTCGTTGAGGGTCAGGAACGCGTCGGACATGGTCGGGGCCTCACAGGTGACGAGACCGATCTGGGGCAGGCCCCGGCGATGTCGAGCCGCCGCTTTACTTCACCAGCGGGCAGCCCCCGTCGGCCATCGGCCGGAAGGCCTGGTCGCCCGGCACGGTGGCGAGGAGCTTGTAGTAATCGTAAGCCGCCTTGCTGTCGGCCGGGGCCTTCACCTCGAACAGGAACAGGTCGTGCACCGCCCGGCCGTCCTGGCGCACCGTGACGGTGCCGAAGAGCGGATCGTTGATCGGCTTCTCGCGCATCGCCGCGACCACCTTCTCGCCCTCGATCGTGCCGGTGTCGCGCACCGCCCGCAGGTAGGCAAGGGTCGAGGAATAGACGCCGGCATGGTTCTCGGTCGGCATCCGGCCGTTCATCCGCTCGCCGAAGCGCTTGGCGAAGGCGCGGGTGCCGTCGGTGCGGTCCCAGTAGAAGGCGCTGGCGAGCTGCATCCCCTGCGCCGCCTTGAGGCCGAGCGCGTGGACGTCCGAGAGCTGCACGAACAGGGCGGCGAGCCGCATCTCGGGCATCACTCCGAACTCCGCCGCCTGCTTGACGGCGTTGATCATGTCGGCGCCGGTATCGGCGAGCGCCAGCACCTGGGCGCCCGAGCCTTGCGCCGAGAGCAGCGGCGAGGCGAAGTCGCCGGCATTGAGCGGGTGCTTGCTCGATCCCTTCACGCTGCCGCCGGCGGCCTTGAGCGCCACGGTGGCGTCGCGCTCCAGCGCGTGGCCCAGCGCGTAATCGACGGTGACGAAGTACCACGACTTGAGGCCGCGCCCGGCGATGGCCCGCGCGGTGGCCGACCCTTGCGCCCAGGTATCCGACACCCACTGCACGGTGGTCGGCGCGCAGGCCTTGCCGGTGAGGTCGGAGGTGAGCGCGCTCGAGGCCAAAGCCACCCGGTGGCGCTCGCGCATCAGGTTCGACACCGCCAGCGCCACAGCGGAATTCGGCAGATCGACGATGGTCGAGACGCCTTCCTGGTCGAGCCAGCGGCGGGCGGTGGCGAGCCCGATATCGGGCTTGTTCTGGTGGTCGGCCGACACGACCTCGACCTTGAGCTCGCCGGCCTCCTTGGCGAAGTCCTCGACAGCGAGCTGCGCCGCCGTCACCGAGCCGGTGCCGGCTTGGTCGGCGAAGGGCCCGCTCATGTCGCTGAGCACGCCGATCTTGATCGGAGCCTTGGAATCCTGCGCGAGGGCGGAGGTGGTGAGGGCCAGCGACAAAGCGAGGCCGGCGGCGCCGGCAACCCGAGAGCGAAACGACATCGGGGGACCTCCCAGAGAGTTTTTGTCAGATCTTGTTCCCGGCAAGGCCGGTTCGGGCCCTGTATGTCAGGGGTGCGCGGCGGCGTCGATGCGGATCGCTCGGCGTGGTTGAGAAAGCTGGGATGTGACGCGTCGGGTGTAGCCCGTGAACCCAACCCCCCCTCTGCGGGGGAGGGTGGCCCCTGCATCGGACGGGTCGGGAGAGGGTCGGCACGGCGTTGATCGTGGTGGCGCCCTTCATGACGCGCGCGCCGTTTCCGGGAACGGCGCCCCCGTCCCGCCCGGCTCCCCAGGGCGCCCTCCCCTGCAAAGGGGGAGGGTTTTTGACGGGGCTGCGAATGGGAACTCCTTCTCCCTGCCATTGCTCCTTCGTCACTGAACGGCTAAGCTTCCGATCGACGGTTCCCCTCGGGGATCAAAAGGGAACGCGGTGAGGGCTTGCCCGATGCCGCGGCTGCCCCCGCAACTGTAAGCGGCGAGCCTTCCATCACTCACGTCACTGGGGCCTCGACCCTGGGAAGACGATGGCAGGCGCGGACCCGTGAGCCAGGAGACCTGCCGTCAGCCGTGGTCACACGCGAGCACGTCGGGCGGGGTGTCCTGATGGGTGTCGAGGCGTCGGCCCAGGCCGTCGCCCCGCTGTCGTTCGCGGTGACGTGCCACAGCCGCGTGCCGTCCCACCGTGTCTCCCGCCCTCCCCCGCCGACCCGCAGATCCGGCGCGCCCCGCGCGTCGGCATCAACACGCGCGCCGAGCCGGAGGCCAGATATGTAACTTTATAACGTTACATTTGCGGCGTGACCCGCTACGGACGGGCGTCAGCCTGCCCCGGACCCCATCATGCCCGCGCTCCGCGCCTCGCGTTTCACCACCTTCGCCACCGCCCTCGCCGCTCCGCTCCTCGCCGCCCAGCCCGGCGCCGCGGAAGACCTGACCCTCGACACCATCGACGTCGCGGGCATGCGCGGCCGCGACGCCGCCGCCCCCGGCCTCAACCTCGCGACGCCGTCGCGCTCAGGCTCCCGCCTCGGCCTCACCCCGCTCGAGACCCCGGCGAGCCTCGACATCATCAGCGGCGAGACCATCCGGGCCCGCGGCCAGAACACCGTCGAGGAGGCGGTGACCCAGAACGCCGTCGGCATCACCAGCATCGCGGCGCCGGGCAACGGCAACCTCGCCTTCACGGCGCGGGGCTTTGCCGGCGCCGGCTCGGTGCAGCAGCTCTATGACGGCACCCGGCTCTATGTCGGAGCCGGCACGGTGACGTTCCCGTTCGACACCTGGTCGGCGGAGCGGATCGAGGTCCTGCGCGGCCCGGCCTCGGTGCTCTACGGCGAGGGCGCGATCGGCGGCATCATCAACGTGGTGCCGAAGAAGCCGGTCTTCACCCCCATCGGCGAGGCCCGGGCGGCGATCGGCTCGGACGGCGTGGCGCGGCTCGCCCTCGATACCGGCGGGCCGGTCGGCGAGGACCTGGCCTACCGGATCAACCTGAGCGGCAACCGGGCCGACGGCTGGGTGAAGCCCGACGGCGATTTTCGCAACATCGCCCTCTCGGCCGCGGTGACGTGGCGGGCGGCGCCCGACCTGAGCGTCACCCTCTCGCACGATCTCGGCTATAACGAGCCGGCGCGCTACTGGGGCTCGCCGCTGGTCGGCGACCGGGTGCCCGACCGCCTGCGCTTCACCAACTACAACATCCGGGATTCGCAGATCGCCTGGTTCGACAACTGGACCCAGCTGCGCACCGAGTGGACCCCCACGGCCGACATCACGATCCGCAACACCGCCTACCGTCTCTCGACCGAGCGGCACTGGCGCGACGTCGAGCAATACACCTACCAGCCGGCGAACGGGCTGATCCGGCGCGACGACTACATCGAGATCTTCCATCACGAGGAGCAGATCGGCAACCGCTTCGACGCCACCTTCCGCGGCAGCCTGTTCGGCTTCAAGAATTCCGTGGTGGCCGGCTTCGACGTCAACCACATCGATTTCCGGCGCGACAGCAATTCCCCGTTCGGCGGCGCGAGCTTCGTCGATCCGTACACGTTCGCCCAAGGCGGCTTCATCAACCTCGCGGGCACCCGCACCGACATCGTCTCGCGCACCCGCCAGGCCTCGGTCTTCGCCGAGGACCGGCTGGAGCTGTCGCCCCAGCTCGCCCTCGTCACCGGCATCCGCTACGACGCGCCGACGGTCGCGGTGAGCCGGCCCCTCGCCGGGACGGCGTTCGAGAAGACCTTCGATTCGGTCAGCACCCGCATCGCCGCGGTCTACACCCCGACGCCCGACCTTGCCCTGTATGCCCAGTACGCCACCGCGGCCGATCCCCTCGGCAGCCTGATCACCACCAGCGTGTCGCAGGCGCAGTTCCAGCTCGCCACCGGCGAGCAGGTCGAGGCCGGCGCCAAGGGCCTGTTCGACAACGGTCGCGGCGAGTGGACCTTCGCGGCCTACCACATCCGCAAGGACAACCTGCTGACCCCGATCCCCGACCGGCCGACCGAGGTCGCGGCGGTCGGCAGCCAGTCGTCGCGGGGCATCGAGGTCGCCGTCGCCTACCAGCTGTCGGAGGCCTGGCGCATCGAGGCCAACACCGCCCTGCTGCGGGCCCGCTACGACAATTTCTCGCAAGTCACCGATGCGGGCCTGGTGTCGTTTTCCGGCAAGGTCCCGACCGAGGTGCCGCAGCGCGTCACCAATGTCTGGCTCAGCTACGCCTTCGCCCCGGGCTGGGTGGCGCGGCTCGGCGTCAACGATGTCGGGCCGGTCTTCAGCGACTTCGCCAACACGGTCCGGCGCCCGGCCTACACGCTGGTGAACGCCACCCTGGACTGGCAGGTGACCCCGACCTCGCGCCTGTCCCTGCGCGGCTACAACCTCACCGACCAGCTCTACGCGGTCTCGGGCAACACCAATTCCTGGCTGCTCGGCCGCCCGCGCTCGGTCGAGCTCGCCTACCACGTCACGTTCTGATGCGGGCCCCAAGGCTGACGGGCTCGGCGTCGAAGGCCCTGGTCAAGCGGCTGAAACGGTGGCTGCATCTCGGCCATCGCTGGCTCGGCATCGTCACCGGCGTCTTCGTCGTCGCCTGGTTCGCCTCCGGGCTGGTGATGCTGGCCGTCGGCTTCCCCGCTCTCACCGAGGCCGAGCGGCTCGCCGCCCTGCCGCCGCTCGACCGGGCGGCGGTGCGGCTGACGCCGCAGGAGGCGATGGCGCGGGCGGGCCTCGCCCGATTCCCCGCCCGCCTCACCCTGGCGATGCGGGGCGGCGAACCCGCCTACTGGATCACCGGCGCCGACGGGGTGCGCCGGGCCGTGTCGGCGGCGACCGGCCTGCCCGTCCCGCCGCTCGACGCCGCGAGCGCGGCGGCGCTCGCCGCGACCCACCCGGCGGCGCGGTCGGTCACCGATCTCGGGCCGGTGACCCGCGACCAGTGGACGGTGACGGCCCGCTTCGATGCGGCAAGGCCGTTCCGGCGCGTCGCCCTCGGCGATGCCGCCGGGACCGAGCTCACCCTCTCGGTCGCCACGGGGGAGCTCGTCCTCGACACCACGCGGACCGAGCGGGTGTGGAACTGGGTCGGCGCGGTGACCCACTGGATCTACCTCACGCCGCTGCGGGCGCGGGCGGGCTTGTGGCAGGACGTGGTCCTGTGGCTCTCCGGCATCGCGCTCGCGGGAGCGGTCAGCGGCTACGCCCTCGGCTTCGTCAGGCTGATGCGCGACCGGCTCACGCCGTATCGCGGCTGGACCGCCTGGCACCATCTCGCGGGCGTCGCCGGCGGTCTCGCGATCGTCACCTTCCTGCTCAGCGGCTGGCTGTCGATGAACCCGCGCGGCTGGTTCGGCCCCCGCGCGCCCGATGCCGCCATGCGGGACTCCTATGCCGGGCAGACGGCGCCGGTCTTCCCTCTCGGTCTCGACGCGGTCGCGCGGGCGCCCGCGGGGAGCGTGGCGCTCGACTTCGCCTGGATCGGCGGCCGGCCCCTCGTCACCGCGGCCGGACCGGGCGGGACCGCCCCGTGCTGCGGCACGGCGCTCACGCCCGAGGCTGTCGTCGCGGCTGGACGCCGGCTGCTGCCCGAGACCCCGCTGCGCGCCGTGACGCGGATCGCCGCGCCGGATGACTACTGGTACGACCGCCACGGCGCCCTGCCTCTGCCGGTGCTGCGCCTCGCCTTCGACGATCCGGCAGGGACGTGGTTCCACCTCGATCCGGCCACCGGGGCGATCCTTAGCCGGACCGACCGCAGCGGGCGGGCCAATCGCTGGCTGTTCGACGCCCTCCACACCCTCGATGCCGGCCCGCTGGCGCGGCATCCGGGCTGGCGCATCGGGCTGATCATCGCGCTGAGCGCCCTCGGCCTGTCGGTCGCGGGCAGCGGCGTCGTCCTCGGCTGGCGCCGGCTGCGGCGGCGCGGTCGACGGCCGGGACGCGCGTGACGGCGACCGGTCCCCCCGACTATCCGCGTCCCGCCGGCACCGGTCCCGGCCCCGGTCGGCCGATGTCATGGACCGGAATCCTGGCGATGCGGGCGCCTGCCGCACAGGCCGCATCATCCGGATACGCTGCCGGGCGCCGAGCTTCCTTGCACGAACGACGCCCAGTTCATCGAATACGCTGAGTCTTCTCGCGATCGCGCAGGCGAAGTCGGCGGCAGGATGTGCGCCGGGCAGGTTGCAGAACGGCGCGCGCCGGTCGCCGGTCCGGGGACGGAATCGAGCACAATCGACTACACCGGCGCGACGAATCACAGACGTGGCGCCCCCGCTGCGCCGCCGGATCGACCTGCGGCGTCGATCACGGCACTGCAATCACCACCACCATTGGTTGTGTTTCGCGACATCGACTTTCGTCGGCTTCCGCCGCTCGACAGATCGACGGCGGGAGGGACGTCATCGCCCCCACAGATCAGTTGCTTGACCAGGCTATACAACCCAAAAACAACCCGATCGACGAAGCAACACGCCAGTCGAGAGCCCGTTCTGAAAAGCTATGCCACTGTGACGGCATGCGAAAACGTCGGAATGGGCTAGCGGCATTCAGATACCGATAACTTTCCTCCTGCATACTCTAGTGATCGAAGCTGTCGGACGAGCCGGGATGGCCCTGTACCTCAAGCAATTTCCGAGGTTCCTGGCGCAGCGCCGTGGGCCGGTGATCCTGGGCCTGATCGTGGTGGCGCTCCTGTGGGGCGGCGTCGCGGTCAAGCACGAGAACGACGTGCGCAACGCCCTCCAGGATTCCGAGCGCACCACGCACAATTTCGCGATGGTGTTCGAGGAGAACGTCCTGCGCTCGATCGGCGAGATCGACAAATCGCTGCTGTACATGCGGCGCAGCATCGAGAACCGCTCCGGCCGGGAGGACTACGCCACGATCGCGAACACGACCGATCTCCTGAGCGAGATCATCGTGCAGGTGGCGATCATCGGGCCGGACGGAGTGATGCGGGCGACCAATGCCGGGCCGCAGCCGCCGCCGGCGACCGACCTCAGCGACCGCGACCATTTCCGCGTCCATGTCGAGAGCCCCGACGACATCCTCTATATCAGCCGTCCGGTGATCGGGCGGGCGAGCGGCCGGGTCTCGGTGCAGTTCAGCCGCCGGTTCCGCGGTGCGGATGGCGGCTTCGGCGGCGTGGTGGTGGCCTCGCTCAACCCGAGCCACCTGACCCAGTTCTACGACAAGATCGACCTCGGCACCCCGGCGGCGATCTCGCTCATCGGCAGCGACGGGGTGGTGCGCTCGAGCGGCGGGGCCGGGGGCGGGTTCGGGGTCGGCGCCGATCTCAGCCGCACCGAGACCTACGCGAAGATCCGCACCGGCCGCTCCGGCACCTTCACCCTCGAGATGCCCGACGGCAGCGAGACCCGGCTGGTGACGATCCGCAAGGTGCGCGAGCATCCCCTGTGGGTGAGCGTCAGCGTGCCGGAATCCGAGATCTACAAGGATTCCCGCGCCACCCTGCGGATCGACGCCGTGGTGGCGGCCCTGCTGACGCTGCTGGTCGGGATCGCGGTCGAGAAGCTCCTGCGCATCGAGGCCAAGCGCTCCGAGGCCGAGGCCCGGGTAGTGCGGCTCGCCTCCCTCGACCCCCTGACCGACCTGCCGAACCGCCGGGTGTTCCGCGCCTCCCTTGAGGGGCGGGCGGAGGCCGCCCGGACCGCGCCGGACGCGTCCTACGCGGTGATGTTCCTCGACCTCGACCGGTTCAAGCTCGTCAACGACACCCTCGGCCACAAGGTCGGCGATCACCTGCTCCAGGCGGTGGCCGACCGGCTCACCGCGGTGCTGGAGCCCGGCGAGGTGCTGGCGCGCCTCGGCGGCGACGAGTTCGCCCTGATGGTCCCGCGGGCCGGCGACCGGGCCCGCCTGGAGGCGCTCGCCCACCGTATCGCCGAGACGGTGCTGCCGCCCTTCGAGATCGGCAGCCACCAGATCCGCTCCAGCGTCAGCATCGGCATCGCGGTCGGGCCGGCCGACGGGGGCACCGCCGACGACATCCTGATCGCCGCCGACCTCGCGCTCTACGCCGTGAAGGCGAGCAAGCGCGGCACCTTCCGGTTCTACGACCGGCAGATGAGCGAAGGTCTGGACGAGCGGCGCCAGCTCGAGGCCGACCTGCGCCGGGCGATCGAGCGCGGCGAGCTGGAACTGCACTACCAGCCCTCGGTCGTGCTCAAGACCGGCGAGATCGCCGGGTTCGAGGCGCTGGCGCGCTGGCGCCACCCGGCGCGGGGCAACGTGCCGCCCTCGCTGTTCATCTCGATCGCCGAGGAATGCGGCCTGATCCACGCCATCGGCGAGTGGTCGCTGACCGAGGCCTGCCGCCAGGCCGCGACCTGGCCCGACCGGCTGAAGATCGCCGTCAACCTGTCGCCGGTGCAGTTCTCCGGCCCCGACCTCGTCGGGATGGTGCGCGGCGTGCTGGCCCGCACCGGCCTGCCGGCCCACCGCCTCGAGCTCGAGATCACCGAGCAGATGCTGCTCGACAGCGGCGAGGCGACGCTCGCGATCCTGCGCGACCTCAAGGCGCTCGGCCTCCACGTCGCGATGGACGATTTCGGCACCGGCTACTCGTCGCTCAACTACCTGCGGAGCTTCCCGTTCGACCGCATCAAGGTCGACCGCAGCTTCGTCACCGGGCTCGGCGCGGGGGCGCAGAACGCCGCGATCGTCCGCGCCGTCATCGACATCGCCCGGGTGCTCGGCATGCGCACCACCGCCGAGGGGATCGAGACCGCCGACCAGCACCACGTCCTGGCGCTGCTCGGCTGCGACGAGGTCCAGGGCTACCTCTTCAGCCGCCCGGTCCCGGCCGACGAGGCCCGGGCCTTGATCGACCGCTGGCGGGCGGAGGACCGGCTGGCCAAGACCCTGGCGGCGTGAGGACCCTGGCGGCGTGAGGACCCTGGCGGCGTGACAGGCCGCGGCGGCGTCCGCCGCATCCGGGCGCCGGCGCATCGTCCGACGACGCGGACGCCGTTGCGCCGCAGAGCGTGCGGCCGGATCGGAGACCCGGACCCATCCGGCGGCGTCGGCCGCGGGTCGACCCGGGCCTAGCCCGCGACCGCGACGAGGGCCGCCGAGTCGAGGTCGAAGCTCCCGTCCGGGCCGACCGCGAAATACTCCCGGACCACGGCGGGGGCCCGGTCCTGCAGCGAGCGGATGGCCTCGGCGTGAGGCGCGGGCGTCCGCGTGCGTGCGGTCCAGACGGGAAATTCCATCCGCAGCCGCCGCATCGTGAGGCTCTCGACGGCGAAACCCGCCCGCGACAGGGCGGAGACCAGCTCGGCCGTGCTGTAGTTGCGGACATGCGAGGCGTCCCGCAGCAGCTCGATCGCCTGCAGGTGGCTGTCGAGGACGCGGTCGGCCGGCGCGACCGTGTCGATGAGCACGCCCCGTCCCCCGGGCTTCAGGACGCGGCGCGCCTCGCGCAGCCCGGCCTCCAGATCCTGCCAGTGATGCGCGGAGAAGCGGCACAGCACGGCGTCGAAGGACGCCGGCGGGAAGGGCAACGCTTCCGCAGCCGCCTGCCGGACGGTGATGTTGGACAGGCCGCGCTCGGCCGCCGCCGCAGCGACGGCCTCCAGCATGGCCGGGGTGATGTCGCAGGCGACGACCTCGGCGACGTATGGCGCTGCACGGTAGCTGACGTGACCGCCGCCGCACCCGAGGTCGAGCACCCGTGCGGCGGAGAGGCCGCGCACGATCGCCTCCACCTGATCGAGGTCGCCGCCGGCGCTGTGAACCGTGCTGGTGACGTAGTCCGGGGCCCGAGCGCCATATTCCTGGGCGACGAAGGCGTGCTGGGTTGTCATCGAGGGGTCTCTCCAGTGGCACCGCCACCGTGAGGCCGCCCCCATGCTGGTACAAGTTGGCAGGATATGCTGGTATATCCAGCACCCGCATGTCCCTGCCCGTCGACCAGCGGCGCCTCCTCGGCGCCTTTCTCCGTGCCCGCCGGGAGGCGCTGGCGCCCGCCGCGATCGGGCAGCCGCCCGGCGCGCAAGGTCGGCGGCGTACGCCCGGCCTGCGGCGGGAGGAGGTGGCGCAGCTCAGTGGCCTCAGCACGACCTGGTACACCTGGGTCGAGCAGGGACGGGACATCGCCCTGTCGGCGGCGGCCCTGGCCCGTCTCGCGGACGGCCTGCGCCTGAACCCGGCGGAGCGCGCCTACCTGTTCGAGCTGACCCGCCGGCGCGACCCGTCCGCACCCGCCGCGGTGCCGGACTCGGCCGCCGCTCCCCCTGACCTGCTCGACACGCTCGGCGCCCTGTCGGTTCCGGCCTACCTGCTCGACCGGCTCTGGCGGGCGCGCGGCTGGAACGACGCCGCAGGGCGCCTCTTCGCCCCCTGGTTCGATGGCGGCGAGCCGTGCCTGCTGCGGTTCGTGTTCCTGCACGCGGCGGCACGCCGCTTCATCGTGGACTGGGAGGAGCGCGCCCGTCGCCTGCTGGCCGAGTTCCGGGCCGATACCGGGCACAATCCGGACGATCCGGCGATGGTCGATCTGGTCCGCGAGCTGCGCCGATCCAGTCCCGACTTCGCGATGTTCTGGAACGACCACGCCGTGCTGGCCCGGGAGGGCGGCCTGCGCAGCTTCGATCACCCGGAGGACGGCCGGCTGCGCTACGAGCAGGTCACCTTCGTCCCCGCGACCCAGCCGGACCACAAGCTCGTCGTCCTGCTGCCGCGGTAGCCCGTCGATCGCCCGCCGTCGGAATGCCATCGCGATGGCGGTGGCGCTCGGGCCGGGTCGAACGGCCGGATCCCCATCCGCCGGATCGTTTCGGGCTCCGCTGTCGCGGCCCCGGCATGATCCGGACGGGGTCGTGCCCCGTCGGGGACGATCAGGCCGCGTAATCCCTGGACAGGATGAGGGCCTCGGGCCGGTGCAGGCGCATGGCGGCCGGGCGGGCCAGTCGCGGGGGCCCGGCCTCGGGCCGGCGCGCCCGGATCCGGGGTGCCGCGGTCCGGCCTGCCCCGGCCCGGCGCGTCCAGGTCTCGTGCCAGAGCAGCAGGGCGCCCGCCGCGACCACGATGACGCCGCCGACGACGAGGTGGAGGTTGGGGACCTCGCCGAAGGCGAGGTAGCCGAGGGCCATGCCCCAGACCAGCATCAGGTAGTAGAACGGCGACACCGCGGTGGCCGGGGCCGAGGCGAGCGCCCGGGTCCAGAGATATTGCGCGCCGACATTCGAGGCGCCGAGCAGCCCGAACAGGGCGGCGTCGGTGCCGCTCGGCCAGCGGAAGCCGAAGACCAGCAGCAGGGAATGCGCGGCCGCCATCACGGCCATCTGCCAGATCAGCAGGGTGCCGGCCTTCTCGGTCTTGGCCATGCCCCGCACCGCCACCGTGACGGTGCCGTACATCACGGCGTTGCCGAGGGCGAACAGGGCCCCGACCTGCAGCGAATCGGCCCCCGGATTGGTGACGACGAGCACGCCGAGGAAGCCCACCACCAATACGCCCCAGCGCACCGGGTCCGACGCCTCCTTGTGCCAGAGGATCGCCACCACGGCGGCGAAGAGCGGCGCCGAGAAGCCGATCGCCGTGACCCCGGCGAGCGGCATCAGCCCGAGCGCCAGCACCGTCAATGTCTGCGAGATCGCCTGCGACAGGCCGCGGGCGACGTGGGCCCCCGGCTTCCTGGTGCGGAACACCGACAGGCCGGTGGCCGGCAGCATGAACGCGCAGACCAGCCCGAAGGCGATCGACGAGCGCAGGAACATCACCTCGCCGACCGGGTAATGCGCGACGAGGTGCTTTGAGAACGCGTTCGACAGCGTCAGCAGCACGGTCGCGCCGATCATCAGCGCGATGCCGCGGGGAATGTTGTCGGCGGGGCGGGCGGCCTCCGCCGGCGGCCGGCCGGCATCAAGCGGGCGAGCGGTGCTCGTCATCGGGGGCGGTCTCCGGCGGGGCGTCGCGGTCAGGCGACCGGCAGGGCGTCGACCGCCGTGACGCCCTCGCGCCCGGCCTCGTCGCCGGCCGCCTCCTCGAGCCGGGCGCTCGCGAAGTCGGCATCCATGAACCAGGGCTTCACCCCGACGCCGCGGCGCAGGGAATACATGTAGAAGATCGGCATGGTGGCCGGGAACAGGTCGCGGAACTCGCTGCCGTTGAAGGTGACGAACACCGCGCCCGGGAAGGCCGCCGCCACGGCGCGCTTCTCGATCATGTTCATGCGGTGATAGTCGAGGGCGCCCTGCTCGGTGGAGCCCTCGCCGCGGTACCACTTGGCCGCGCAGGCGACCAGGCTGGCCAGGATCTCCCCCGAGGGCTCCTCCTCGGCCGTGTCGGCGCCCACCTCGCGGCCGAAGGCGACGACGTCGCTGAGCCGGGTGGTGGTGAAGCCGCGGGCCTGGGCCGCGGCGTCGATGGCGCCGAAATAGGCATTCACTGCCTCGGCCGGATGCCCGTTCAGCGACGCGTGGGTGTCGGTGCAGATCAGCCGGATCAGCGCCCCCGGCGCGTAGGCCTGGCGCACCCGCTCGGCGAGCTGGCCGAGATAATCGAGGCAGGCGAGGTCGGGCGCAGCGATCCCGGAGCGCGGGCCCTTGCCCCAGTAGAGCACGAATTCGAGCGGCCGCCCGTCCTGCAAAGCCGCCTCGACCATCGGCACCAGCCGCTCGGCGTTGCCAGGCTGCTCGCGCTTGAACGCCCAGGTATTAAAAGACTTGATTATCAACTCAGAGTTGATCTTCGCGGCCGGCTTTCCCTTAAGGACTTTTTTCCGAGTCGACTGCAAGTTGATCTCTCGCTTTCCGGTTGCGGGAAGGTCGGTTCCGCTGGGAGAGGCCACCTGCATGTCTTCCGTCCCTGTCTCGATCGCGATTGTATATCCGATAGTAGACTTTTCTAGAGTAGGCATGACGGCGACCTGTTCATCGTCCGGAATGCGCGATAAGTGGGTTAACAACTGGCTAAAGTCAATCAAATTGCGAATAAATAGTTAACGGGATCGCAGGAAAGCGCTTCGCCGGCGCATCATTGCCGACCGCCTTGCAGCGTCGCGGTGGGGTCCCGCTCCGCGGCCGCGTTGGACGCGATCTTGCCTTGGCGTAACCTGGCTCCATCCGGGGGCGCAGGCGGGTCGCAGGGAGGCTCATGGATCTCAGCAGCATCACCGAGGTGGCGACGCCCTGCTCCAGGGCCGCCCTGCCGGCCTGGCGCCCGGGCGACGCCTGGCTCGCCGGCGGGACGTGGCTGTTCTCCGAGCCGCAGGCGGGGATCGGCCGGCTGATCGACCTGCCCTCCCTCGGCTGGGAGCCGCTCGCGGTGACGACGGAGGGCCTGCGGATCGCCGCGACCTGCACCATCGCGGCCCTCGACCGGCTCGACCTGTCGGCGGCCTTCGCGGCCTCGCCGCTGGTCGGGCAATGCTGCCGGGCGCTGCTCGGCTCGTTCAAGGTGTGGAACGCCGCGACGGTCGGCGGCAATGTATGCCTGGCGCTGCCGGCCGGGCCGATGACCGCCCTCGCGGTCGCCCTCGACGGGACCGGCCTGATCTGGACGCCCGACGGCGGCGAGCGCTCCCTCCCCGTCCGCGACCTGGTTCGGGGGCCGCAGGAGACGGCGCTCGCGCCCGGCGAGATCCTGCGCCGGATCGACCTGCCGGCGGCGGCTCTGCGGCGGCGCACCGCGTTCCGGCGCCTCTCCTTGAGCCCCAACGGCCGCTCCGGCGCCCTGGTGATCGCGACGCTCGATCCCTCGGGCGCCTTCGCCGTCACGGTGACCGCCGCGACCCGCCGCCCGGTGCGGATCGACCTCGCGGGCGTGCCGGAGGCCGGGGCGCTGGCGGCGGCGCTCGCCGCCGCGATCCCGGACGGGCTCTGGTACGACGACATCCACGGCGCGCCGGACTGGCGCCGCCACGTCACCGGGCTGCTGGCCGAGGAGGCCCGGGCCGAGATCGCGGGAGGCGGCGCATGAAGCTCACCGTCAACGGCCACGCGCACGAGGCCGCGCCCCGCCCGGGCCAGTGCCTGCGCACGCTCCTGCGCGAGCTCGGCTGGTTCGGGGTCAAGAAGGGCTGCGACGCCGGCGATTGCGGCGCCTGCACGGTCCATCTCGACGGCGAGCCGCTGCATTCCTGCCTGGTGCCGGCCTTCCGGGCGGCGGGGCGGAGCGTCACCACCGTCGAGGGCCTGGCCGGCCCCTGCGCGCCGGGGGACGGCGTGCCGGAGCGGCTGCACCCGGTTCAGGCGGCCTTCGTGGCGGCGCAGGGCTTCCAGTGCGGCTTCTGCACCCCCGGCATGGCGATGACGGCCGCCGCCCTCGACCAGGGCCAGGCCCGCGACCTGCCGGCCTCGCTCAAGGGCAACCTCTGCCGCTGCACCGGCTACCGGGCGATCGCCGACGCGATCGCGGGCATCGCCGACGCGATCGCGGGGGATCCCGGTCCGTCCTGCACCCACAGCCCGCCGGCCCCGGCCAGCGCCGCGATCGTCAGCGGCCGGGCGCGCTACACCCTCGACCTCGCGGTGGCCGGCGCCCTGCACCTGAAGGTGCTGCGCTCGCCCCACGCCCACGCCGTCGTGCGGTCCATCGATGCCGCGGCCGCCCTCGCGGTGCCGGGCGTGGTGCGGGTGCTGACCCCTGCGGACGCGCCCGACCGGCTGTTCTCCACCGGCCGGCACGAGAACCCGGCCGACGACGCCGCCGACACGCGGGTGCTCGATCCGGTCCTGCGCTTCGTCGGCCAGCGCGTCGCCGCGGTGGTCGCCGAGAGCGAGGCGGCGGCGGAGGCCGGCTGCCGGGCGCTCGTCGTGGAGTACGAGGTGCGGCCGGCCTGCCTCGATCCCGAGCTTGCCCTCGACCCGGACGCCCCGCTCGTCCACGGCGCGCGGCCGACCGGCGAGGACGCACCGCCGCTGCACCCCCACCCCAACCTCGCCGCCGAGGCGCATGGGGCGATCGGCGACGTGGCGGCGGGCCTCGCCGCCGCCGACGTCGTGGTCGAGGGCACCTACCGCTCGCAGCGGATCCAGCACGCGCATCTCGAGACCCACGCGGCCGTGGGCTGGCGCGATCCGGACGGGCGGCTCGTCATCCGCTCCAGCACCCAGGTGCCGTTCCTGACCCGCGACGCCCTCTGCACCCTGTTCGACCTCCCGCGCGAGCAGGTGCGGGTGGAGTGCGGCCGGGTCGGCGGCGGCTTCGGCGGCAAGCAGGAGATGCTGACCGAGGATCTGGTGGCGCTCGCGGTGCTGGCCACCGGCCGGCCGGTGCGCTGGGAGCTGACCCGCACCGAGCAGTTCACCGCCACCACCACCCGCCACCCGATGCGGGTGCGGGTGCGGCTGGGAGCCCGGGCCGACGGCACCCTGACGGCGATCGCCCTCGACGTGCTGTCGAATACCGGCGCCTACGGCAACCATGCCGGCGGCGTGCTGCATCACGGCTGCAACGAGGTGATCGCGGTCTATCGCTGCCCCGCCAAGCGGGTCGACGGCTACGCCGTCCATACCCACACCCTGCCGGCCGGCGCCTTCCGCGGCTACGGGTTGAGCCAGACCATCTTCGCGGTCGAATCCGCCATGGACGACCTCGCCCGCGCCCTCGACCTCGATCCGTTCGAGCTGCGGCGGCGCAACGTCGTACGCCCCGGCGACCCGATGGTGTCGACGAGCCTGGAACCGCACGACGTCCAGTACGGCAGCTACGGCCTCGACCAGTGCCTCGACGCGGTCGCGGCCGCGCTGTCCGTGCCCCCTCCCCCGGCCCTGCCGGGCTGGCGCACGGGATCCGGCATGGCTCTGTCGATGATCGACACCATCCCGCCCCGCGGCCATTTCGCCGAGGCCCGGATCGCGCTCACGCCGGATGGCCGCTACGGCTTGCGCGTCGGCACGGTCGAGTTCGGCAACGGCACCTCGACCGTGCACCGCCAGATCGCCGCGGAGATCCTGGGCACAAGCCCGGACCGGATCGCCCTGCGCCAGGGCGACACCGATGCGGTGCCGCACGATACCGGCGCCTATGGCAGCACCGGCATCGTGGTGGCAGGCCAGGCGACCCTGCGGGCCGCGGACGCCCTGGCGACGATGCTGAAGGAGCGCGCCGCCGCCCGCCTCGGCGTCGCGCCGCAGGCCTGCCGGCTCGACGGCGAGGCGGTGACGGCGGGCGACCGCCGGGTGCCGCTTGCCAATCTCGCCCCGATCGAGGCGACCGGCCGCGCCGACGGCAGCCCGCGCTCGGTGGCGTTCAACGTCCAGGGCTTCCAGGTCGCGGTGCGGCCGGAGACCGGCGAGGTCCGGATCCTGCGCAGCGTCCACGCCGCCGATGCCGGGCGGGTGATGAACCCGGTCCAGTGCCGCGGCCAGATCGAGGGCGGCGTCGCCCAGGCGCTCGGCGCCGCGCTCTACGAGGATCTTCGGATCGACGGCGAGGGTCGGGTCGTGACCCCGTCCTTCCGCACCTACCACATCCCGGCCATCGCCGACGTGCCCCGCACCGAGGTGATCTTCGCCGACACCCGGGACGCCGTCGGGCCGCTCGGCGCCAAGTCGATGAGCGAGAGCCCGTTCAACCCAGTGGCGCCGGCCCTGGGCAATGCCATCCGGGACGCGACCGGCGCGCGGCTGACCGCGACGCCGTTTTCGCCCGACCGGATCTACCGGCAGACCAGAGACGCCATCAGCAGCGGCGAGGAGGAGCGATGGACCTGAAGCGCGACGACGGCCTGACCCGGCAAGATGCTCCGTCGAAAGGCGGTTTCCTGGAGCGCACCTTCGCGCTCTCGGCCCACGGCACCACCGTGCGGACGGAGCTGCTCGCTGGGCTGACCACCTTCCTGACGATGGCCTACATCGTCTTCGTCAATCCCAACATCCTGGGCGATGCCGGGATGCCGAAGGGGGCGGTGTTCGTCGCGACCTGCCTCGTCGCGGCGATCGGCTCGCTGGTGATGGCGTTCTACGCCAACTACCCGATCGCCCTCGCGCCGGGCATGGGGCTCAACGCCTACTTCGCCTACGTGGTGGTGCTCCAGATGGGCTACACCTGGCAGGCGGCGCTCGGCGCGGTGTTCATCTCCGGCCTGTGCTTCATGGTGGTGACGCTGACGGGCTTACGCCGGATCATCGTCGACGGCATCCCGCGATCGATGCGCATCGCCATCACGGTCGGCATCGGGCTGTTCCTGGCGATCATCGCGTTGAAGAGCGCCGGCGTGGTGGCGGCGAGCCCGGCGACCTTCGTGACGCTCGGCGACCTGCACAAGCCGAGCACGGTGCTGGCGGCGCTGGGCTTCCTGATCGTCGCGGTGCTCTCGGTGCGCAAGGTCCGGGGCGCGCTGCTCGCCGGCATCCTGACCGTCACGGCCCTCAGCTTCATCGTCGCCGACAACACCTTCCAGGGTGTCGCCTCGCTGCCGCCCTCGATCGCCCCGACGCTGTTCGCCCTCGACATCAAGGGCGCGCTGGCGGGCGGCCTGCTCAACGTGATCCTGGTGTTCTTCCTGGTCGAATTGTTCGACGCCACCGGCACGCTGATGGGCGTCGCCAACCGGGCGGGGCTGCTGACCGAGGGCAAGATGGAGCGGCTCGACAAGGCGCTGATGGCGGATTCCTCGTCGATCTTCGTCGGCTCGCTGCTCGGCACCTCGAGCACCACGGCCTATCTCGAGAGCGCGTCCGGCGTCGAGGAGGGAGGCCGCACCGGGCTCACCGCCGCGACGGTGGCGGTCTTGTTCCTGGCCTGCCTGTTCTTCGCGCCGCTCGCCGGCTCGGTCCCGGCCTATGCGACGGCGCCGGCGCTGTTCTACGTCGCCTGCCTGATGCTGCACGAGCTGGTCGATCTCGATTGGGACGACCTGACCGAGGTGCTGCCGGCTTGCGTGACGGCGCTGCTGATGCCCTTCACCTACTCGATCGCCAACGGCGTCGCCTTCGGCTTCATCACCTACGCGGTGATCAAGCTGCTCACCGGGCGGTTCCAGGAGGTCAAGCCGGTGGTGTGGGTGATCGCGGCGGTGTTCCTGTTCAAGTTCGTGGCGACGGGCAGCGCGCATTGACGGGCGCAACACCCGAACCCTCCCCCCCCGCAGCGGGGGGGAGGGTTCCAGCGCTTTGCTGAAATCCAGCTCAGTACTTCCGGACCAGGCTCACCAGCCGGCCCTGGATCCGCACCCGGTCCGGCCCGAGCACCCGGGTCTCGTAGGCCGGGTTGGCGGCCTCGAGCGCGATCGACGAGCCGCGGCGGCGCAGGCGCTTCAGGGTGGCCTCCTCGTCGTCGATCAGCGCCACGATGATGTCGCCGGTATTGGCGGTCTCCTGGCGGCGGATCACCACGAGGTCGCCGTCGAGGATGCCGGCCTCGATCATCGAGTCGCCGCGCACCTCCAGGGCGTAATGCTCGCCGCTGGCGAGGAAGTCCGGCGACATCGCCACCGAGCGGCTCTGGCTCTGGATCGCCGAGATCGGCGTACCGGCGGCGATCCGGCCCATCACCGGAATGCTGATCGACTGGCCGTTCTCGTCCGGTGCCGTGGCCATGGCCGGGATGCCGGCGGGCCGCTTCGGCTCGTGGGCGCGCCCGCCCTCGACCACGCTGGGGTTGAACCGCACCACCTCGGCGCCGGTCGCGGCCGGTGCCGCCGCCGGCCCGGTCACCGCGTCGGGCAGGCGGATCACCTCGATCGCCCGGGCCCGGTTCGGCAGGCGGCGCAGGAAGCCACGCTCCTCGAGCGCCGTGATCAGGCGGTGGATGCCCGATTTCGATTTGAGATCGAGGGCGTCCTTCATCTCGTCGAAGGACGGGGGCACGCCCGTCTCGCGCATTCTCTGCTGAATGAAGCGGAGCAGGTCCAACTGCTTACGCGTGAGCATGTGACACTCTCATCCCCGCGCTGCCGCGCTCCGGAAACAAATCGCGAACATGGTAAGCGTTCCGCAAGTGTTCCGCAAGCGGGTATGGAAGTGCGGCGCGGGAACGCAGCAGAACCGGCGCGAGAGCGAGAGATCGCGGCCGATTCGGGCCGGATCGACGGGGCAGACTGGCCGGTCATGTCCGGCACACTACGATCGCCCGGGTGCCGGGCCGCTACCGGCGGGCCGGTGCGGGCCGGTCGGTGAAGAGCGGGTTCGGCGGCGGTTCCGCGGCGGCGGAGGGCGGACGGTCGAAGGAATCCGCCAGGGACTCGATCTCGACCGGGGCCGCGACCGCGCCGTCGCTGCCGGCGGGCGGCACCGGGGGCTGGCCGGCGATGACCTTCGGCAGCCGCAGGCCGCCGGGGCCGACGGTCGTCTGCGCCGCCTGCGCCGAAGCCTGTGCGGGCAGCAGGAACGCCACCACGATGCCGGCCGCCAGGATCGCCCTCATCCGACGCTCTCCTCTCGCTGCCGGGCCGTCCGCGCGGGCGGCGGCAACGGCTCCGCCGAAGCCGGGCCGGGCCGGCGCTCACCCCCGCCCCTTGCGGCCCTTGTATTTCGGCCGCTGGCCCGGGAACCCTTGCGTCGAGCGGCCGGTCGGGCGCTCGGCGTAGGAGAACGGCACCTCGCGGTCCGTGCCAGGGCCCATGTCGTCGAGGTCGGGCTCGCGGATGCGGGTGCCCTCGTCCGAGACGCCCTTGCCGCCCGGCCCGTAACCCAAGGGCTCGGGTCCGCGGCGCTTGCGCTTGGCGCCGAAGCGGCCGGCCTCGCGCTCGACCTCGGCCTGCTCGGCCATCGGGTCGTCGGCGATGGCGAGCTCGGTGGCTTGCAGCCGCTTGAGCTCGTCGCGCAGGCGTGCCGCCTCCTCGAAGTCGAGATCGGCGGCGGCTGCCCGCATCCGCTTCTCGAGATCGGCCATCACCGCCTTGAGGTTGTGGCCGACCGTGACGGCGGACTTGGCGAGCCCGGTATCGACCTGGACGTGGTCGCGCTCGTAGACGCTCTCCAGGATGTCGGAGATGTTGCGCTTCACGCTCTGGGGCGTGATGCCGTGCTCCTCGTTGTAGGCGAGCTGCTTCTTGCGCCGGCGCTCGGTCTCCGCCATCGCCCGCTCCATCGAGCCGGTGATCTGGTCGGCGTAGAGGATGCAGCGCGCCTCGGCGTTGCGGGCGGCGCGGCCGATGGTCTGGATCAGCGAGGTCTCGGAGCGCAGGAACCCTTCCTTGTCGGCGTCGAGGATGCCGACCAGGGCGCATTCCGGGATGTCGAGGCCCTCGCGCAGGAGGTTGATGCCGATCAGGACGTCGAAGGCGCCGAGCCGCAGATCGCGGATGATCTCGATGCGCTCCAGCGTGTCGATGTCGGAATGCATGTAGCGCACCCGCACGCCGTTCTCGTGCAGGTACTCGGTCAGGTCCTCGGCCATGCGCTTGGTGAGGGTGGTCACCAGCGTGCGGTAGCCGGCGGCCGCCACCTCCTTGACCTCGCCGAGCAGGTCGTCGACCTGGGCGCGGGCCGGGCGCACCTCGATGACGGGATCGACGAGGCCGGTCGGGCGGATGACCTGCTCGGCGAAGACGCCGCCGGTCTGCTCCAGCTCCCACTTCGCCGGCGTCGCCGAGACGTGGATCGATTGCGGGCGCATCGCGTCCCATTCCTCGAACCGCAGCGGGCGGTTGTCGAGGCAGGAGGGCAGCCGGAAGCCGTACTCGGCGAGCGTCGCCTTGCGGCGGAAGTCGCCCCGGTACATGCCGCCGATCTGCGAGACCGTGACGTGGCTCTCGTCGGTGAAGACCAGGGCGTTGTCGGGCAGGTACTCGAACAGGGTCGGCGGCGGCTCGCCGGGCTTGCGGCCGGTGAGGTAGCGCGAATAGTTCTCGATGCCGTTGCAGGCCCCCGTCGCCTCGATCATCTCGAGGTCGAAGGTGCAGCGCTGCTCCAGGCGCTGGGCCTCGATCAGCCGGCCCATCCGGGTCAGCTCGTCGACCCGCCACTTCAGCTCGTCCTTGATGCCCTTGACCGCCTGCTGGAGGGTCGGGCGCGGCGTCACGTAGTGGCTGTTGGCGTAGACCTTGACGAACTTGAGCGTGTTGAGGGTCTTGCCGGTGAGCGGATCGAACTCCGAGATCGACTCGATCTCGTCGCCGAACAGGCCGATGCGCCAGCCGCGATCCTCCAAGTGGGCCGGCCACAGCTCGATCACGTCGCCGCGGACCCGGAAGGTGCCGCGGGCGAAATCGGACTGGATGCGCTTGTATTGCAGCGCCACGAGATCCGCGACGAGCTGGCGCTGCTCGATCTTCTCGCCGAGGCTGACGGTGAACGACATCGCCGTGTAGGTCTCGACCGAGCCGATGCCGTAGATGCACGACACCGAGGCGACGATGATGACGTCGTCGCGCTCCAGCAAGGCCCGCGTGGCGGAGTGGCGCATCCGGTCGATCTGCTCGTTGATCGACGACTCCTTCTCGATGAAGGTGTCGGACCGGGCGACGTAGGCCTCGGGCTGATAATAATCGTAGTACGAGACGAAATATTCCACCGCGTTGTCAGGGAAGAAGCTCTTGAACTCGCCGTAGAGCTGCGCCGCCAGGGTCTTGTTGGGGGCGAGGATCAGGGCCGGACGCTGGGTCTCCTCGATGACCTTGGCCATCGTGAAGGTCTTGCCGGAGCCCGTCACCCCGAGAAGCACCTGGTCGCGCTCCTGGCCCTGCACGCCGGCGACCAGCTCGGCGATCGCGCGCGGCTGGTCGCCGGCCGGGGTGAACTCCGAATTCAGCCGGAACGGGACGCCGCCCTCCGATTTCTGCGGCCGCTCGGGGCGGTGCGGGCGCCACAGCTCGCCGTTCTTGAACAGCGGGTTGCCCTCGGTGAGGAGCTTCGTCAGCGCGTCGACCGTGGCCGAGACGCCCTCGCTCGCCAGGGAGCCGCGCTCCTCCACCATCTCGCCGTCCGGCTCGCGCAGGCCTAAGTCCCGGGCGAGCGCCGGGTCGACATCGGCAGCGGTGCCGTGCGCGAAGGTGGCCTGCGGCGCCTCGCCGAAGCCGTCCGGAGCGGCGGCCGGGGCGCGCCGGGTCTTGCGGACGGGTGCGCCGACGGGCCCGGCCTCGGCCGCGTCCTTCGCCGCCTCCTTGCGCGGGCGACCGCGCTTCGGCGGCTCGGGCGGCGGGGGCGGCGGCGCGACGACGGGCAGGCGGTCGCGGTTCAGCGCCGGGTTCAGCAGCTCGGCGAGGAACGGGTCGAGCGGCTTCAGCTCGGGCTTCGAGGCCTTGCCGGTCGACAGGCGGGGCTTCTTCGGGGCTGGCATGGCCCAGATATGGCAAGCCGTGACGAGGCCGGAAAGGGCCCTCGTCAGCGCACCCTGGCGACCGCGAGGGTGCTGCCGTGGACGAAGGCGAAGGCGATGCCGGCCTGCTGCAGCGCGGCGATCGCGGCGTGGCGTGAGCGGACCGATTGCCCCTCGCCCCCCTCCTCCAGGCGCCGGATGGTCGAGAGGGAGAGGCCGCTGGCGGCGGCGAGCTCGGCCATCGACCAGTCGAGCAGGCCGCGGGCGGCCCGGATATGCGCGCCCTGCACCGCCTGCTCCAGGCCGCGCCGGGCCAATCCGGACGCCACCGGCCGGATCCCGTCGACGCGGGAATTCAGGCTGGCCCAGGTCTCGATCCGCCCGTCGGCGCCGCGCACCGGGGCGAACACCCCGCGGAACAGGCCCTTCCCGCCGCCGGTGAGGGTCAGGTGCTGCTCGATCACGAAGGCCTGCCCGGCAGGGAGCAGCACCGTCATCCGGTCTTGGACGCTCGCGCGCTCCTCCGGCACCAGGACCCGGCTCCAGTCGGCGTGGAACTCCTGCTGCGACAGGCCGGTGAGGCTCAGGAGCTCGCGCGACGCGACGCGGAGCGTCGTGCCGCAGGGCGAGGCATGCGTCCAGGCCTGGGCGTGCTCGAACAGAACCCGCCGGCGCCGCTGCTCCTCCCGATGCAGGAGGGCCAGGCGCTCGGCATCGGTCACGTCCAGCACCACCCCGGCCACCGCCCGCGGCCGGCCCTCCGGGGTGACGTAAGCCGTCCCCCGGCAGGCCAGCACCCGCAACGAGCCGTCCGGCCGGATCACCCGGACGGTGTGGTCGTTGAAGATCCCGTCCCGCATCACCCGGGCATTGGCCTCGATGAGCGGCCGGTCCTCGGGATGGACCAGGGTCAGGAACAGGCCGTAATCCGGCCGCACGGCGCCGGGCGCGACGCCCAGCAGCCGGTAGAGGCCCGGGGACCACGCCTGCTCGTCGGTAGCGAGGGTCCAGGTCCAGCTGCCGGTCAGGCCGTAAGCCTCGACGAGACGCAGGAAATCGCGGTCCGTGAAGGCTTCGTCGAAGGCGGGCCCGGGGGACGAGGGCGTGTGCCGGTTCACGACAGCCTCCCGGACTCCGCGCGTGGATGGGCCGGCACCGGCACGGGCAGCGCGTCGTCGGGCCCGAGGGACGGCGGCAGGTCACGGTCCCAGGGCGGGTCGGCGAAGCGGCCCGCCACGAACTCGACCAGGGCCCGGACCTTGGCCGGCGGGCTGCGGCGCGACGGCATCATGGCGTGGATCGGCAGCGACGGGATCGTCCCGAGATCGAGCGCCACCAGGCTGCCCCGCCGCAGGGCGTCGGCGACCAGGAAGGTCGGCTGGTAGATCATCCCGAGCCCGGCGGCGGCGGCGGCCACCAGGGCATCGCCGTTCGAGGCCCGCAGCGACCCCGCCACCGTCACCGTGCCGCCCTCGAAGCGCCAGCCGTCGTCGCTGGCGAGCGTGTAGCCGAGGCAGTTATGGTCGGCGAGGTCCTGCGGGCGGCGCGGCCACCCCCTCGCCGCAAGGTAGGACGGCGCGGCGCAGACCCGCATCCGGCACGGGGCCAGCGCCCTGGCGACCAGGCTCGAATCCCGCAGGTGGCCGATCCTGATCGCCAGGTCCCAGCCCTCCTCGATCAGGTCGACCGGCCGGTCGTTCAGGCCGAGCTCGACGGCGAGCGTCGCATGGGCCCGGGCGAAGTCCGCCAGCATCGGAGCGACCTGCAGCACCCCGAACGAGACCGGCACGTTGAGCCGCAGGGTGCCGCGGGGCTCCTCCGCCTCGGCCCCGGCCGCCGCCTCGGCCTCGTCGATCTCGGCGAGGATGCGCTCGCACGCCTCGTGGTAGCGCCGGCCGGCCTCGGTCAGGGTCAGGCGGCGGGTGGTGCGGTGCAGGAGCCGGACCCCGAGCCGGTCCTCGAGGGCGGCGACGTGCTTCGTGACGCCGCTCTGCGACAGGCCGAGCGCCCGCGCGGCCGCCGAAAGGCTGCCGGTGGAGGCGACGCGCACGAAGATCTGCATTCCGGTCAGACGGTCGGGCACGGTTCGATCTCACTCTCTGGGTGTGAAGTGATAATACTCGATGCATGATTTCCGGAAATTGCCACAGGGTGCAATCTGCGCAGGGTATAGTAGGACTACGCAGACGCGTTTTCAGAGGGCATTAACCATGACCACACCGATTGATCCGCAGACCCGCATCGGGCACGTCCACCTGCGGGTGGCTGACCTCGACCGGGCGCTCAACTTCTATTGCGGCGTGCTCGGATTCGCGCTCACGCAACGCTACGGCAGCCAGGCTGCGTTCGTGTCGGCCGGCGGCTATCACCACCATATCGGGCTCAACACCTGGGACAGCGCGGGCGGCACCCCGCCCCCGCCCGGCCATACCGGACTCTACCACGTGGCGATCCTCTACCCGACCCGGGCGGCGCTCGCCGATGCGCTGGCACGCCTCGACGGCGCCGGCATCGCGCTCAGCGGGGCGAGCGACCACGGCGTCAGCGAGGCTTTGTACCTCGACGACCCGGACCGCAACGGCGTCGAACTGTACTGGGACCGGCCGGAGGGCGAGTGGCCGCGGGACGAGGCCGGCGGCCTGAAGATGGTGACTCGCCGGCTCGATCTCGCGGCCCTGCGAGCGGCTGCTACTCGGCCGTAGGGGCCTCGGGCGCGGTCTCCGGAGCACGGAAATACGGCTCGACCGGGCCCTTCAGCTTCACGGTCATCGGGTTGCCGAACCGATCCTTGGCATTGCCGGCAGCGAGCCGCACCCAGCCCTCGCTGACGCAATACTCCTCGACATTGGTCTTCTCGACGCCCTTGAAGCGCACGCCGACGCCGCGTTCCAGCAGGGCGGCATCGTGGAAGGGGCTGCGCGGGTCGGTGCTGAGGCGGTCGGGCGGGGTGTCGGTCATCGGGCAAAGCTCCCAGGATACTGATCGGGGTCTTGATCGGCGCCCCAGGTAGCCGCTCGCGGCGCCGCTGCCAATCCGCCTCGCCCCGACCGTCCCGGACCCGGCCGCTGTTTGGAACTTTCATAATTCAGAACACAATATATCGGCGGGTATCCAAAATAGAAATCCTCCAATATTTCAAGATGATCTTGCGGATGCAGGCAGCGTGCGGCATGGAGGGCGGGCCGATCCCCGGCACGATCCGAGATGGAGGCCGCGATGGCGCGAGCGCTGATCCTGATTCACGGCTGTGCCGGCCTGATCCGGGAAGGATGGCCCCCGATCGGCCTGTCCTGGGAACGGCTGGTCGTCCTCTTCAGCGAGGCGGAGGGCGCGCGATGACGACGCCATCCCTGCACCCACGCGAGCGCCTGCGGGCGGAAGCCGAGGCGCGCGGCCAGGCCGCCCTGGAGCAGGCCCTGACCCTGGCCTTCTGGGACGCCCTGGAGCGTGGCCCGCTGCCGCCGATGGCGGCGCTCGAAGCCGCCGCCCGCACGGTCGGCACGCTCTACCGCCAGATCGCCTCCCTGCACGGCCCGTCGCCGCGCTGCGGCTGCGGCTGGACCCCCGAGCCCGACGAGGACCTGATCCGGCTCGAGGCGATGCTGGCGGCGGCGCTCATCGAGCGACACCGGCCGGCGCTCGCCGACCTGCCGGTGCAGGGGCGGGCGTGAGGGGGGCGATCGGCCGAGCCATTGATGGCGCGGTGGCGGATGGCAGGGCTGCGAGGGCGGGGAGCCGCCTCTCCCCCCCTTCCCGCACGACTCGCGCGACAGCGGAACGACATCCGGGATCCAGCCTAACACGTCACGAAGCGTCGGCCCGTTTGCGACGTTGCACGATCCGGAGCGGCTTCGCGGCACGGCTTCTGCGGATCCCGGATCTCCTTCCACTCCGTTTCGGTCGTCCGGGACAGGGGCGTGGCTGACGGGGGGAGGTTTGGTTCTCGTCGCCGAGCCGGTCGCCGGCTCGGCGACGGCCTCTTACCGCGGCGCCGCACCGTCCGGCCGGTTCGACGGCATGCCGCCCGGCGCGTCCGGATAGGCGGTGCTCGGCACCGGGCCGGCCTGGCCGACCGAGCTGCTCGGCGCCGCGGTGCGGCTCGTATCCACCGCGCCCGAAGGGCCGGGCGCCGCCGGGCACGGGCCGGGGCCCGGGCAGGCGGCGTGGTCGGTGGCGACGGAGCGGCCGTTCCGCTCGGCGGCGGGCTGGCCGCCGGGGCTGCCGGGATAGGCGGCGGCCCCGCCGGGCTGGAGCGACGGCGCGGCCGGCGTCGGCGAGCCTTGGGCGGAGGCGCCGTCGATGAGGGCGCCCGCGGCGAGGGACACGAGCAGGGGCAGGGCGAGGACGCGCATCAGATGTCCCGCCGCTGCATCGCGCCGGCGATGTGGTCGGCCTGGCGGAGCGCCAGCGCCACGATGGTCAGGGTCGGGTTGCACGCCGCCCCGGAGGTGAACTGGCTGCCGTCGGAGACGAACAGGTTCTTGATGTCGTGGGTCTGGCCGAACTTGTTCAGCACGCCGTCCCGCGGCTTCGCGCTCATCCGGTTGGTGCCCATGTTGTGGGTGCTCGGATAGGGCGTGACCGGATAGGTGACGGTGGCGCCGACCGCCTCGTAGACCGCCGCGCCCTGCTTGTAGGCATGGTTGCGCATGGCGATGTCGTTGGGATGGTCGTCGAAATGCACGCTCGCCACCGGCATCCCGTGCTTGTCCTTGACCGCCGGATCGAGGGTGATGCGGTTCGTCTCCTGCGGCAGATCCTCGCCGACGAGCCACATCCCGGCCATCCGCGGATACTGCTCCATCGCGCTGGTGAAGGAGCGGCCCCAGGCGCCGGGATTGAGGAAGGCCGCCATGAACGGCACGCCGAGCGAGACCGTCTCCATCTCGTAGCCGCCGGCAAAGCCCCGCCGCGGGTCGTGGTGGGCCTCGTCGCGGATGATGCCGGCCATGGTGGTGCCGCGGTACATGTGCACCGATTTCTCGAACACGCCGTAGACGCTGCCGGTCATGTGGCGGAGGTAGTTGCGCCCCACTTGCCCCGAGGAATTGGCCAGCCCGTCCGGGAACAGGTTGGAGGCGCTGTTGAGGAGGAGCCGCGGGCTCTCGATCGAGTTGCCGGCCACCGCGACGATGCGGGCCTTCTGCCGCTGCAGCTTGCCGTCGGCGTCGGCGTAGACCACGCCCGTCACCTTGCCCGCGGCGTCGTGCTCGATGCGGAGCGCCATGCAGTTCGGGCGGACCTCCAGGTTGCCGGTCTCCTCGCCGCGGGGAATCTCGGCGATCAGCGTCGACCACTTCGCGCCGGACTTGCAGCCCTGGAAGCAGAAGCCGATCTGCTGGCAGGCGCCGCGGTCGTGCCGCTCCTGGCTGTTGATCGCCATGCGGCCGGTATGGACCTCCTTGTAGCCGACGCGGCGCGCGCCGGCCTCCAGCACCTTGAAGTTGTTGTTGCCCGGCAGGCCCGGGATGCCGTTGGTGCGGGTCACCCCCATCCGGTCCTCGGCCTTCGTGTACCAGGGGTCGAGCTCGGCCCGGGTGATCGGCCAGTCGAGGAGGTTGGCGCCGGGGATCGCGCCGTAATGGTCGCGGATGCGGAACTCGTGCTCCTCGAAGCGCAAGGACGCGCCGGCCCAGTGCACCGTCGAGCCGCCCACCGCCTTGACGATCCAGGCCGGCAGGTTGGGGAAGTCCCGCGCCACCCGCCACGAGCCCGAGGTGGTGCGCATGTCGGTCCAGGCGAGCTGGGCGAAGCTCGCCCACTCGTCGTTGACGAAATCCTCCATGTTGTGGCGGGCGCCGGCCTCGAGGATGACGGTGCGGATGCCCTTGAGGGCCAGCTCGGTGCCGAGCGTGCCGCCGCCGGCGCCCGAGCCGACGATGACGACGAGGCCGTCGTCGTTCAGGTCGAATGTGGCCATGGTTTCCTCCGGTCCGCGCGGCCGGTCGCGGCCGGGCCGGCGCGGTTGTTCGTTGATTGTTCTTGCGTCGACAGTCGGTAGAACGGGCTTTGCGCGGCCGGTCAGACCTTCGGCAGCCAGTCGATGTCGTTGAAGCCGCGATTGATGTAGCCGCCCTTGTCGGCCGACGGGCCCTCGTAACCGAATTTCGGCCACAGCTCCGGCTGGTTGTAGAGCGAGACGACGAGGTCGGAGCGGATCTTCTTGAAGAAGTCGGTGTGGCTGATGCCTTCCAGCACCGCGACGCGGTCGACCTCCCAGCCGATCTGCGCATAGGTGAGCTTGTGGCGGGCCTGCGCATCCTCGTCGAGGCGGCGCAAGCCGGAGGTCAGCAGCGCCTTCACCGCCGGATCGGCGGCGGCCTTGCCGTCCCAGGGCTTGATCGCCGTGATGTAGTAGACGTCGCCGAGGAAATCGTGCGGGTAGATGTCCCGCGCCATCTTCACCAGGGTCTTCAGTTCGGCCGGCGCGAGCGCCGCGCCGTTCTCGGCCCAGGCCTCCGAGACCTGCAGCCCGGCACCGGTGACGAGCGCGGCGGCAGGGGCGGCGACGGCGGCTTTCTGCAGGAAGCCGCGGCGGCTGAACCGCGTGCGCGGATCGACTTCTCTCATCGGGTGTCTCCTCTGATGACGTTCTTGTTGGATCGGTCGTGCCGGCCGGCGCGGGGCGCGTCTTCGCGCGCTTCCCGGCCCGCCCGTGACGGTGTCAGGCGAAGCGGCCGCCCTTCTGGATCACCTCGATCTTGTAGCCGTCGGGATCGGTGGCGAAGAAGAAGCGGGCGAGCGTCTTGCCCTCGTGCTGGAAGTCCTTGACCGCGGTCGCCGGCAGGCCTTCTTGCGTGAAGCGGGCATGCTCGGCATCGACGTCGTCCACCACCACGGCGAGGTGGCCGTAGCCGTTGCCGAGTTCGTAGGGCTCGGTGCGGTCGAAGTTGACCGTCAGCTCCAGCTCGAACGGCGACGAGGGGTGACGCAGGTAGATGAGCGCGAAACCGTCGAAGCCGATGCGCTCGGCGAGTTCCAGGCCGAAGGCGCGGGCGTAGTAGGCGCGGGAGCGCTCCTCGTCGAGGACGCGGATCATCGAGTGGACGGGCTTGGCCATCGGCAGCGGGAACCTCGTTGCATCGCGGGCGCCGCGCCGCGCGGCCGCCCCTCGGTCCTTAGACTAGCTCCAGGCACGCGCTCCGGGTGGTAGCGGGATGTGACGCCGCCCCCGCGGCCGGCGGGCCGGGCGGGCGCGCCTCACGCAGCGAAACCGCCGGCCGGCACACGGCTTCGCGCTGGTCTTTGTTCCGCGCCGCCGCGTGCGCAGGGACACATCACGGCGGTTCTCAGACCCCTATATTACAATTGTCGCAACAAGGGCAGGCCGCACATCGGCCCGCACCGCGCAAAGGAGCCTGAATACCAGATGAAGACCCGTATCGCCGCCGTCGTCACCGCGATTGTCCTTGGCGCCGCTCCGATCTCGTCCGCCATGGCATTCAGCATGCACTCTCCCGCCGCTCCGTTCGGTGGCCGGGACGTCGAGACCACCGGCTCGCTCGGCACGCCGTCGAGGGCCCCTTCGGCCAACACCAGCGTGCCGTTCTACGGCGCCTGCCCGATGAGTTCGGCCGCCGAGGGCAACGCCAAGCAGCAGAACTTCCCGGTGAAGCAGTACGGCCAGACCGCCGGCGGCTATCGCTGCTGATCAATACCGGACGTCCTCGCGATACACAGCGACGCAACCCGAGAGATTTGACCGATGAGTGAGATGAAGCTTCTTCGCGCCGTGTCCTACGGCATGATCGGCGTGCTGGCCGGCGGCCTGGCGATGACGATCGTCGGCACCGCCAACGTCCTGATGAACATGTAACGCCGCCGCGCCGTCGAACGGATCCGTTCGACGGCGCAAGGCAAGCCCGAACGGGCGCCGGCGCTGCTACGCCGGACGCCTTGGCATCGACATGTCGATGCCAAGGCACGAGGGTATAAGTCCCCGAGGGGTCGGTCCATCCGGACCGGCCCCTTCCGACGATCCCGTGCAGGGCCGCCCCGGGGCGGCCGTTGTCACGTCATGCCAAGCCGCGTCATGCCAAGCCGCGTCATGCGACATCCGATCGATGGCTTCGCTCACGCGAGCGCCGCCGTCGGCTCCACCGTCCCGGGTGGGTGATCCGACCTCGGGACGGACTCGTCCGAACGACACGTCAGCGGGACGGCGACCCGTCGGTCGGCGGCCAGGAACCGCGGCGCGTCCGCCGCTTTGCTCCGGAGACCCACTCGCCGGAGACCACCATGGCCCCGCTCGTCCGCCTCGTTCCCGCCGCCCTGATCCTGCTCGCCGCCGGGGCCGCCCCCGCTCTCGCAATCTCGGACCGCCGCGACCAGCCGACCCAGGCCGACGTCCCGGACGAGGCACGCGGGACAACGCCCGGCATCGCCCCGCCCCAGGCGATCAAGCCCGAGACCAAGGTGATGCCCGGCGAGACCGGCCTGAACGGCAATGCGCGTGCGCGCACCAACCCCCTCGACCAGCTCGATGCCAAGGACCGCCGCGCCACCGGCGGCGGCGATGGGGCCGGCGACCGTCGGTGACGGCACCCGGCTGGAGGCAACCGCGGCGGGCGAACGCGGTTAACACCGGGTCACGCGCGACGGGAGGTGCCCCCATGGGTCTGCTCGATCAGGTCATCGGTTCCGTGCTCGGCAACGTCCTCGGGGGCGGCCGGCACGGAGGCGGATACGAGGGAGGCCGCGACGGCGGCTCCGGGGCGATGTCGCCCCTGGTCAAGGCGTTGCTGATGCTGCTCGCCGCCAAGGCGATGAATGGCGGCTTCGGCGACATCTTCGGGGGCGGCCGCCGGCCGGTGCCGCAGGGCGGCCCGGATGACGGCGACGCGCCGGATCCGCACGGCTACGGCATGCCCGATCCGCGCGACGAGGCCCCCCGCTCGCGCCGCGGCGAGGATCCCGACAATCCCTATTCCGACCTCGCCGGCATGCTCGACGGCCCTGGCGGCGGCACCATGCCCCCCTCCCCCGCCGGCGGCGGGATCCAGAACCCGTTCGACCAGGGCGCCGGGCCCTATTCCCGCCTCGACCGCGAGCAGCCGGACGATGCAGGCGGCGGCCTCGACCACCTCATCGACCGCTTCCGCCAGGGCGGGCTCGGCGAGCTGATCGAATCCTGGATCGGCCCGGGCCACAACCGGTCGATCCAGCCGCAGCAGCTCGCCCAGGCCCTCGGCCCCGACACCATCGACACCCTGAGCCGCCAGACGGGCATGGGTCGCGACGACCTGCTGGCGCAGCTCGCCCAGGTGCTGCCCGGCGTGATCGACGGGCTCACCCCGCAGGGGCGGCGCCCGAACCACGACGAGATGCGCGGCTGGTGAGTCCTCCGGGAACCGGGACGAGGGCGAGGCGATGGCCTACGAGCTTCATTACTGGCCGATGATCCAGGGGCGGGGCGAGTTCGTCCGCCTCGCCCTCGAGGAGGCCGGGGCCGCGTATGTCGACGTCGCCCGCGAGGACGGCATCGACGGGATGCTCGCCGGCCTCGACGGGCCGCCCCGTCCGCCCTTCGCCCCGCCCTATCTGCGCGACGGCGATTTGGTGATCGGCCAGACCGCCGCGATCCTGCTCTATCTCGGGCCGCGCCTCGGCCTCGTCGGCGAGAGCGAGGCCGACCGGATCTGGACCCACCAGATCCAGCTCACCCTCGCCGACGCGGTGGCCGAGGCCCACGACACCCACCATCCGATCGCCTCGCGCCTCTACTACGAGGAGCAGTGGACCGAGGCCGCCCGCCGCGCCGAGGATTTCCGCACGCATCGCCTGCCGAAATTCCTCCTCTGGCTCGAGCGGGTGCTGGCAGCCAATCCGGAGGGCCCGCGCCACCTCGTCGGCCACCGTCTCAGCACCGCCGACCTGTCGCTGTTCCAGCTCGTCGAGGGCCTGGCCTATGCCTTCCCGCGGGCGACCGAGCGGGTGCTGGCCGACACCCCGAAGGTCGTCGCGTTGCACCGCCTCGTCGCCGCCCGACCCCGCATCGCCGCCTATCTGGCGAGCGACCGGCGCGTCCCGTTCAACGAGGATGGGATCTTCCGGCGCTATCCCGAGCTTGATGGATAGCGCATGCTCCGGCGACGCGAATCGAGCGTCCCCTCCGATGGCGCCGGGCGAAATCGAGAATTGTATTTTCTTTTTTCATGCAACTAATAAGCGCATCCCTGTCGGGACAGCTCGACGGGATCCCCCCCGGTTACCTCATAGCCACAGATTCATTGTGCGCCACCGATCCATCTAACTCATTGATTCAGCTGGGTTCGTCCATGACATCGTGGCTCGACTGCCACAACCTGTGTCCGGAATTGAACACCGTGGATCAGGCGTTAATAAAAAATTAACCATTCGGACGCGAAAGTCGCGTTAACAAATCGCTTACGGAATCACGCATCCCGAAGCGGGCCGGACATCATCGCAAGTCCACTGCGACCGTCCGGAACCTCTCTAAAAACAAAAATCCAATCAAACCTTTTGCCATGACAGGCACGAGGCCAGAAAAACTCGTCAAGAATCTTGGGGGCTGGCGTGTACATCGTCGTCGACGAGCGGGAAAGCGTGGCCGCGCACTATGTTGAGGGCTTCGGCTCGGAAGGTGTGGCGGCCAAGGGGCTGGACGTGCGGGAGATCCAGACCTGGATCGACGCCACCCCGGCTCAGGACCTCGCGGCGGTCCAGGGTTTCGTGATCGGCGATTGCGCCGACCGCACGGCCTTCACCGGCCTGCTGCGCAGCCTGTCGGGCGCGCCGATCATCGCGCTCAACGAGACCCGCTCCCTGGAGCAGACCCTCGCGCTGTTCACCGCCGGCATCGACGACGTGGTCCGCAAGCCGGTCCACGTGCGCGAGATCATCGCCCGGGCCGGGGCGATCCGCCGCCGGACCAACCGCAGCGAGGTCAAGCCCGCGAGCACGCCGGACCGCAGCGGCCGCCTGACCGTCCACACCGACGGGCGCGACCCCGAGATCGACGGCCAGAGCCTGCTGCTGCCGCGACGCGAGCGCGACATCCTGGACTACCTCGCCCGCAACCGCGGCCGGCCGGTGACCAAGGGCCAGATCTTCAAGGCGGTCTACGGCGACCTCGACAGCGCGGTCGACGAGAGCGTGGTCGAGGGCCACATCAGCAAGCTGCGCAAGAAGCTGCGCCAGCGCCTCGGCTACGACCCGATCGAGGCCAAGCGCCTCGCCGGCTACACCTTCGTCGGCTGATCCGTGAGGCCGCCGGGATCACGGGACGTGAAGAAGGGCCACGCTCGGATCGAGCGTGGCCCTTCCTCGTTCGAGCGTGACCGGACGGCCCTGCCGGACCGCCCTCCCCGCTTACCGGAAGAGCGAGAGGACGCTCTCGCTCGCCGAGTTGGCGATCGACAGGGCCTGCACGGCCAGCTGCTGCTGCGTCTGCAGCGCCTTCAGCTTCGTCGACTCCTCCTCGATGTCGGCGTCCACCAGCGTGCCGATCGTCCGGTCGTTCACCTTCATCAGC
>NZ_VDDA01000016.1:56418-82222 GCF_006151805.1 Methylobacterium terricola
GAGTTGGCGATCGACAGGGCCTGCACGGCCAGCTGCTGCTGCGTCTGCAGCGCCTTCAGCTTCGTCGACTCCTCCTCGATGTCGGCGTCCACCAGCGTGCCGATCGTCCGGTCGTTCACCTTCATCAGCGTGTCGATGAAGTTCTTCTGACCGTCGATCTGGGTCTTGTTGGCGCCGAGCTTGGTGCCCGCATCGGTCACCTTGGCGATCGCCGCCTCGACCAGGTTGATCGACGCCTTGACGGAGTTGTCGTCGACGGCGCCGGCGCCGCTGTAGACGAAGAGCGTGGCGATCGAGTTGCCCACCGTCCCCCTGTCCAGGATGCCGCCGGCCGCGCCGGCCGAGGCGTCGGCGCCGACCGCCTGGGTCATCGCCGCGGAGGCCGCACCGTAGCCGATGTTGACGGTCGCGGAGGCGCCCATCGTGAAGTCGAGCTTGGCGTCGGTCGCGCCGGTGGCGGTGGTCTCGAAGGTCAGCCGGCCCGAGCCGTCCAGGCTCGCCCGGACCTTGCCGGCGTTGTTGGCCGAGGCCGCGATCTGGTTGTTGATGGCGGTCACGAGTTCCTGACGCGTGACCGCGGCGATGTTCGCCACGGCCGAGGACAGGGTCGCCTTCGTCAGCGTGATGGTGTTGGCGGTGCCGCCGGCGCCGCCGGCCTTGATGGAGAAGGACGCGTCGGCGGAGCCGCTGAAGTCGATCGTGGCCGCGACCGGCGCGCTGCCGATCGCCTTGGCGGTGGTCGCCTGGGTGCCGCCGGTCCCCGCGTCGTAGAGACGGATGGCCAGGGTGGACACATCCACCGTCGAGAAGGCGATCGCACCGGTCCTGTCGCGCGAGAAGCCGGCGACCACCGACCGGACGTCGGTGTAGGATCCGTCGGAGGAGTTGACCGACAGCCAGTTCTGGCCGCTCGACACCGACGAGTCGGCGACGGACTTCATCTGGTTCTGGATCGCGGCGATCTCGGTCTGGACCTTCGAGCGGTCGACGCCCGGCTGCAGCGCGGTCTGCAGCTTGGACCGCAGGTTCTGCAGGTTGGTGATGATGCTGGTCACGCCGTTATAGGCGGTGTCGACCGCCGAGGAGCCGAGGCCGAGCGAGTCCTTGACGGCCGAGAGCGAGGCGTTGTCGGTGCGCACGGTGGTGGCGATCGACCAGTAGGCGGCGTTGTCCGAGGCGGCCGAGACGCGCTGGCCGGTCGAGACGCGGTTGCTGGTCGTGTCGAGGTTCTGGCTGATGCGCTTGAGCGTGGTCAGCGCCGTCATCGCGGCGGTGTTGGTCAGAAGGCTGGTCATGGGTCGGGCTTTCCGGAACAAGGGTCGAGGAAAGGTCCGTTTCGGGCTCGCGCCGGGGCGCAAGTCGCCGTTTGCGGACCATGACCCCGGGGAGCGGGGTCGCGCTGCGCGTTGGACATCCGGACTTTCACCGGCCGCAGCGGGTCGACGTCATGTCTCCGGGATGGAACCCGGCCGCTGGAAGCTTTCGCCGGCACCGCGTTCCCCCCTTGGGGACCGCCCTGCCGATGACCTCATAATGGCGAGAACCACTTAGCAGGTGATTAAGGTTAAACGCCCCCGCCGGTCCGGATCTGGAACCGGCGCGGACCGTGCCTGGGGCGGCACGCGCGGTCCGGTTCCGCGCCTGCCCCAGCTTCGGCGAGGGATGGGGGCACGCTCGGGTCCGCCCGATGGACGGCCGGCGGGGCGGGAGGGCAGGCCGGCTCTCGCGAGGGCGGGCGGCCGCTGCGGGTCGCGGGACGGAGCGGCGGCGACCGCTACCCTCATCGAAGGCCCCTGAACACGGAGAAGGCCGCGCTCGGATCGAGCGCGGCCTTTCTCGTTCGTCGATGGCGGGGGCGGCCCTGGCGGACCGCCCTCACGGCTTAGCGGAACAGCGAGAGGACGTTCTGGCTCGACTCGTTGGCGATCGACAGGGCCTGCACGGCCAGCTGCTGCTGCGTCTGCAGCGCCTTCAGCTTCGTCGACTCCTCCTCGATGTCGGCGTCCACCAGCGTGCCGATCGTCCGGTCGTTCACCTTCATCAGCGTGTCGACGAAGTTCTTCTGACCGTCGATCTGGGTCTTGTTGGCGCCGAGCTTGGTACCCACGTCGGTCACCTTGGCAAGTGCCGCCTCGACCAGGTTGATCGACGCCTTGACGGAGTTGTCGTCTGCCGCGGCGCCGCCGCTGTAGACCGAGAGCGTCGCGATCGAGTTGCCCACCGTCCCCCTGTCCAGGATGCCGCCGGCCGCGCCGGCCGAGGCGTCGGCGCCGACCGCCTGGGTCATCGCCGTGGAGGCCGCACCGTAGCCGATGTTGACGGTCGCGGAGGCGCCCATCGTGAAGTCGAGCTTGGCGTCGGTCGCGCCGGTGGCGGTGGTCTCGAAGGTCAGCCGGCCCGAGCCGTCCAGGCTCGCCCGGACCTTGCCGGCGTTGTTGGCCGAGGCCGCGATCTGGTTGTTGATGGCGCTCACGAGTTCCTGACGCGTGACCGCGGCGACGTTCGCCACGGCCGAGGACAGGGTCGCCTTCGTCAGCGTGATGGTGTTGGCGGTGCCGCTGGCGCCGCCGGCCTTGATGGAGAAGGACGCGTCGGCGGAGCCGCTGAAGTCGATCGTGGCCGCGACCGGCGCGCTGCCGATCGCCTTGGCGGTGGTCGCCTGGGTGCCGCCGTTACCCGCGTCGTAGAGACGGATGGCCTGGGTGGAGACATCCACCGTCGAGAAGGTGATGCTGTTGGTCCTGTCGCGCGTGAAGCCGGCGACCACCGACCGGACGTCGGTGTAGCTCGAGTCGGAGGAGTTGACCGACAGCCAGTTCTGGCCGCTCGACACCGACGAGTCGGCCGTGGCCTTCATCTGGTTCTGGATCGCGGCGATCTCGGTCTGGACCTTCGAGCGGTCGACGCCCGGCTGCAGCGCGGTCTGCAGCTTGCTGCGCAGGGTCTGCAGGTTGGTGATGATGCTGGAGACGCCGTTATAGGCAGTGTCGACCGACGAGGAGCCGAGGCCGAGCGAGTCCTTGATGGCGCCCAGCGAGGAATTGTCGGTGCGCACGGTGGTGGCGATCGACCAGTAGGCGGCGTTGTCCGAGGCGGCCGAGACGCGCTGGCCGGTCGAGACGCGGTTGCTGGTCGTGTCGAGGTTCTGGCCGATCTTCTTGAGCGTGGTCAGCGCCGTCATCGCGGCGGTGTTGGTCAGCAGGCTGGTCATGGCAAAGGGGTCCGGTGTTGCGCGGTGGCGGGACTGTGCAGGAGTCCGGGCTCGTACCGGTGCAGCGGGTCGGGTTGTCGTGTCCGCGGGCCTTGGCGGCCCGCGGACAGTCACCGTACCGTCTGAGCTTTCAACACATCCGGCTTCTCACCGGGGGCAGCGGGTCGACATCATGTCTAGGGCTGGTTAAGCCCTCCGCTGCGCCTGCCGCCGAAGCCTTTGCTTGCCCCGGCGACAGGGAGGACTATCGCGAGACTCGCCTTATCAACCGCTTAAGCCGCCCATGGCGCGCGGACAGCCTGGGGATAACCAGGACAACACTGGGGTAACCCGCGAGAGAATCAGCCTGAATCCAGTGCGGCGGCGGTGGGAATTGGCGCCCCGGGATCCTGGTACCCGCGCCCGGACCTCCGCGAAAAAGCCCCGCGCAAGCCACCGGCCTTAGAGCAATCCCCGTCAAGACGGAGCATCGCGGCACATGGGGATCATCGTCGGCCTGGTCATCGCCATCGGCTGCATGCTCGGCGGCTTCGTGGCCATGGGCGGCCACCTGATCGTGATCTGGCAGCCCTGGGAGTTCGTCATCATCGGCGGGATGGCGGCCGGGACCTTCGTGATCGCCAACCCGATGAAGACCGTGGTCGATTCCGGCAAGGCGACCATGGAGGCGTTCAGCGGCAAGGGCCCGAAGCGCAAGGACTTCCTGTCCCTGCTCGGCCTGCTCCACGCCCTCCTGCGCGAGATCAAGACCAAGCCGCGCAACGAGGTCGAGACCCATTTCGACGACCCGGCGAATTCCGAGATCTTCAAGAACTACCCGGACGTGACCAAGGACCAGGGCCTGGTCCTGTTCATCTGCGATTATTGCCGGCTGATCCTGATCGGCGGCGCCCGCTCGCACGAGATCGAGGCGCTGATGGAGGAGGAGATCGGCACGCACAAGAAGTACGCCTTGAAGCCCTACGGGGCGATCAACACGGTGGCGGAGGCGCTGCCGGCGCTCGGGATCGTCGCGGCGGTGCTCGGCATCGTGAAGGCGATGGGCGCCCTCGACCAGTCGCCGCAGATCCTCGGCGGCCTGATCGGCGCGGCCCTCGTCGGCACCTTCTTCGGGGTGTTCGCCTCCTACGGCGTGCTGGCGCCGCTCGCCATCAAGGTGAAGGGCGTGCGCGAGAAGCAGTGCTCGGTCTACACCATCGTCAAGCAGAGCCTGATCGCCTACATGAACGGCGCCCTGCCGCAGGTCGCGATCGAGCACGGCCGCAAGGGCATCGCCGCCGCCGACCGCCCGACCATCGACGAGGTCGAGGCGGCCACCGTGCCGGGCGCCCAGAACCGCGAAGCGGCATAAGACGCACCGACGATGGCCCCTACCACCGATCCCAAGACCGATCCCAGGATCCTCACGAGCCCGGCCGACATCCGCGCCCGCATCCAGGAGGCCGCCGGCCTCTCCCTGGACCGGCTGCCGATGCTGCAGCTCATCTTCGACCGCCTGGCCACGGCCTGCGGCGACGGCGTCAAGCACCTCGCCGCCTCGTCGGTCATCTACTCGCTGAGCGGCGTCGAGACCGGGAGCTTCGGCGAGTTCCTCGACGCCTACGACGCGAACGCGGTGGTCGGCATCTTCCAGGCCCCGGCCTGGGACGGCCATATCCTGGTCGGCCTCGACCGCGACTTCATCTTCACCATGGTCGAGGTGCTGTTCGGCGGCGACGGCTCGGAGCAGCCGGTCGACGACGAGCGCACCTTCTCGGCGATGGAATTGCGCATCGCCCAGACGATCCTCGAGCAGGTCGGCCGGGCCCTCGAGGGGGCGTTCGGCCTCGTCTCGAAGACCGCGTTCACCCTGGAGCGCACCGAGACCCGGATGGAGTTCGCGGTGATCGGCCGGCGCAGCAACAAGGCGATCCAGGCCAAGTTCAACCTCCAGGCGCTCAGCCGCAGCGGCGAGATGTTCATCATCATCCCGCAGGGGGTGCTCAACCCGCTGCGGCCGAGCCTCGCCAAGGTGCTGACCGGCGAGACCAGCACCCGGCGCGACCCGCGCTGGACCAGCCAGATCGCCGCCGAGGTGCAGAAGACCACGGTCCAGCTGCGCGCCGTGCTGGAGGAGCGCCACCTGACGCTCGGCGAGATCGCCGGCCTGAAGGTCGGCCAGGTGATCGCCCTCGACGCCACGCCGGCGACGCGGATCAAGCTCGAGGGCAACGACAAGCCGCTGTTCTGGTGCCATGCCGGGCAGTCGCAGGGCGCCTACGTCCTGCGGATCGATGAGGCCATCCAGGACAAGGAAGGGGCGGAGCATGGTGTCGCTGGTTGATGGGGTGCTGCTCGCCGCCCTGGTGGGCACCACGGCCTGCGTGCTGCCGCTCTACCTGAAGCTCAAGCGCCTCGACCGCGCCCAGGCCGAGTACGGACGGGCGGTCGCGGCCTCGGGCCATGCGCTGGCCAGCGCCGGCGACGCGGTGCGCAACTTCACCGGTGAGGGCCGCGCAGTGCTCGAGGCGTTGAGCGCCAAGATCGAGGAGGCGCGGGCGACGCTGGACGCCCTCGAGGCCGCCCGCCGCGACGCGGTCAAGCAGGCGGCGCGGGACGCGGCCGCGGGCTAGCGCATCGTCCGGCGAAGCGGATGCCGGTTCGTCGAAGCGACCGCGGTGGACGTCCCACACCTCGCGCACCGTCCGACCCCGTGGATCCCGCATCGTCGGACGGCGCGTTCGGTACTGCGCGATGTCGTCCGGTCCTGGCGGCAGGTCCGTCGACGAAGCGGTCACCATGGCGGCGAACAAGGCTCTGGACATCGCCGCCGCCGCAGCTGCGGGCCTCGGGACGCCAAGCTCCGCGCCGGTAGGGTCGTGCCTGCCGCGGCGAGCCCCGGCCGGCCGAAGCCCGAACGGCGAAGCCGCAAGCCTCGGATCAGCTTGATCGCCTAGACCAGTCAGGAACAGTACGAGACTTCGACGCGAGCCCGCGATGAGCAGCAGCCCCTTTCCCGATGCCGGCGCCGGACCGGCCTTCCCGAGCCAGGGCGCGAGTTCCGCGGGTCAGCCGGCGGAGGACGGGCGCAACCTCGACTCGATCCTGCGCATCCCGGTGCTGGTGCAGGTCGTGCTCGGCTCCGCGACCATGCCGGTCGCCAACCTGATGAAGCTCGGCCGCGGCGCCATCGTCCCCCTCGACCACCGGGTCGGCGAGCCGGTCGACGTGATGGTCAACGGCCGGGTGATCGCCCGCGGCGAGATCGTCATCGTCGAGGAGGACAATTCCCGCTTCGGCGTCTCGCTGACCGAAGTCGTCGGCCCGGCCGACGGCGCACAGAACGGCTGATCGCGTGAACTTTGCGGCGCCCCCTCCGGCCTTGCGAAGCACCCACCGGGAGCTCGCGCCCGTCGACCAGGTCGCGACCCTGCTCCTGGCGATGGGCAAGCCCGCGGCGGGGCGCCTGCTGAAGTATTTCGAGCCGGACGAGATCAAGCGGATCACCCGCTCGGCCTCGAAGCTCGGCATGGTGAGCCCCGACCAGCTCGACGACGTGGTCGAGACCTTCTCGGAGGAATTCGCCGGCGGGGCGAGCCTCGTCGGCACGGTGCAGGAGGTCGAGAAGCTCCTCACCGGCCTGCTGCCGGCCGACCAGATCGCCGACATCCTGGCCGAGGTGCGCGGCAACGCCAACCGCTCGGTCTGGGAGCGGATGGCGACGGTGCAGGAGAGCGTGCTGGCGAGCTACCTCGTCAAGGAGCACCCGCAGACCGCGGCCCTGATCCTGTCGCGGATCAAGCCGGCCATCGCCGCCAAGGTGATGGGGCACCTGCCGCTGCCGCTGCGCAACACCGTGATGCGGCGGATGCTGAGCTTCAAGCCGGTGGTCGACGAGGTGATGCAGACGGTCGAGCGCACCCTGCACGAGGATTTCCTGATCAACGGGTCGCGCAATGCCGGCGCCGACACCCACGCCAAGATGGCCGACATCATCAACAAGATGGACCGCCAGCAGATGGACGAGGCGCTGACCAGCCTCGCCGAGGCGCGGCCGAAATCGGTCGAGATCCTCAAGGGCCTGCTCTTCACCTTCGACGACATCGTCAAGCTGCAGCCGCGCGCCCGCACCACCCTGTTCGACGCGGTGCCCAACGACCGCCTGGTGCTGGCCCTCAAGGGCACCGATGCCGAGTTCCGCACCGTGGTGCTGAGCGCGCTGTCGGCCCGGGTGCGCCGCATGGTCGAGCACGAGCTCAACGGCGGCGACCCCGCCGCCCAGCGCGACGTGATGGAGGCGCGCCGCAGCATCACCGACCTCGCCATGGACATGGCCGGCCGCGGCGAGATCGAGATCAACCCGGGAGGCGAGGATGACGCGCTCATCCGCTGAGCCGGCCGGGAATCGGGCACCAGCGGTGATCGGCCGCGCTTCGTCCTGGACGGGGCGTCCGCCCCGCAAGCCCGCACATGGCTGACGAGACCGACCAGGAGAGCAAGACCGAGGTCGCCACCGAGCGGAAGGTGCGCGACGCGATCGAGAAGGGCAACGTGCCGTTCTCCCGCGAGGCGCCGGTCTTCGCCTCGATCCTCGGCCTCCTCGTCTGCCTGAGCCTGGTGGTGCGGGGGCAGGCGACGGCGCTCGCCCGCGACCTCGCCTCGTTCCTCGACCATCCGGGAGGGTTCTCCCTCGCGACCGGCGAGGATGCGCTCACCCTGATGCACGCCACCGGCTTCGCGCTGGCCCGCTTCCTCGCCCCGATCCTCCTGGTGCTGGCGGGGTTCGGGCTCGTCGCCTCGCTGGCCCAGAACGTCCCGAGCCTCGTCGCCGACCGGATCGCACCGAAATGGAACCGCGTCTCCCCGGCCTCGGGCTGGAGCCGGATCTTCGGCCGCTCCGGCCAGATCGAGTTCCTGAAAGCCGTCTTTAAAGTCTCGTCGGTCAGTCTCGTCGTCCTCCTGCTCCTGCGCTCGGAACAGGCCAAAGCCGTGAGTGCCATGTTCGTCGATCCGAGCCTGCTCCCCGAGCTGATCCTCACCACCGCGATCCGCCTGGTCTCGGCCGTGAGCATCGCCACCATCGTGATCGTGGCGGGCGACCTCGTCTGGGCGCGCCTGCGCTGGCAGCGCTCGCTCAAGATGTCGCGCCAGGAGGTCAAGGACGAGCACAAGCAGATCGAGGGCGATCAGACCGTCAAGGCGCGCCTGCGCTCGCTCGCCCAGGACCGCACGCGCAAGCGCATGCTCGGCCAGGTCGATCGCGCCACCGTCGTCATCGCCAACCCGACCCATTTCGCGGTGGCCCTGCGCTACGAGCCGTCCGAAGGGCCGGCGCCGATCGTGCTCGCCAAGGGCCAGGACCTGATCGCCCTGCGCATCCGCGAGATCGCCGAGCAGAAGGGCATCCCGGTGATCGAAGACAAGCCTCTCGCAAGGTCGCTGTACGATGCTGTCCAGGTCGACCAGATGATTCCCGCGGAGTTCTACCGCGCGGTCGCGCAGATCCTGTTCTTCCTGTTCGCGAGACAACGATGATCCCTTACGACCACGATCTCGCGCAGGCCCGGATGGTGTCCGGGGACGTGATCGCGGCGGCCGAGGAGGTCTTCGCGACGGCGATCCGCGACTTCATCACCGAGTTCTGCCTGCTCGACGGCAGCGTGCTGATCGGCTGGGTGCGCGGCGAGCGCCACGGCAACATCGCCGACCTCGTCGCCTCCTCGGCCGAACCGTTCTTCAAGGACGCCACCCTGACCTATGCCGACGCCGCCGACGTCTGCCTCACCTGGGGCCGTTCGATGCAGGTGGTGCTCGACATGGAATTCGTCACGAAGCCCGTGACGGTGTTCTTCAAGCTCGTCCTCGACGGCTGCTTCGTCGGCGTGGCGATCCAGCGCATCCTGGCCGAGGACGGCCCGCCCCTGCACCTCGACACGTTCGCCCGCGCCCTCTCCGAAGCGCGGCTCTCCTGAGCCGCACCACCCGTCTCGCCCGGGGCCGAGCCCGTCCGGGAGCCGGGGCGCAAGGGCCGATGCGGGGCGGTCCGGCTGCGTCCGGGACGCGACGCCCGCCCGGGGGACTGCGATCGAGGGACGCGCGGGCCCTCTCCCCTCCCCTCTGACGCGTCGTCCGACGACGCGGACACCGGCTCGTCGCGGACATTGCGCACGCGGATGGCCTGCGCCCGTATCGCCGAATCAGGGCGGGGCCGGGTTCGTCCCCCCATCCGTTCGTTGGACGGTTCCACCGCCCCGGATCGCGGCCAAGGCCGAACTAACCGCCGCTTAACGCGTCCCCGCTCCCACACCGTCGTCGATTTCTAAAAAAAGCCTTGCGAAGCCAGCTTGCTGCGGCGCAGCGGTCATTGACCGCCCGCATCCGCGCGGACATGGATTCGTGTGGCGCATATCGGACACCGCAGGAATTCGAAAACGGGGCGTGCGCAGTGCGTGCCGACGGTTGAAGATTCCGAGCCGGCGGGGCAAGACTGGACCGAGGTCGAAGCGGCGTGACGCTGCGGGACCTGGTCAGGCTCGATGAGGGTACGACAGATGTATTTCTTGGTCGATGCCAGGAAATCGGTCAATGCAGGTTTCAAGGCCGGCTTCGACAGAGAAGGAGTATCTTCCTTCTCCCTGTCGCCGGACGAGTTCACGAGCTGGATCGAGTCGGCGTCCCGCAGCGACCTCGATGCGGTCCAGGGATTCCTGCTCGGCGACTTCGCCGAGCGCGCCCGCTGCGCAAGCGCGATTCGCCGTCAGTCCCGCGCGCCGATCATCGCGCTGGCCGATTCACGCTCGCTCGAGCAGACCCTGGTGCTGTTCGATGCCGGCATCGACGACGTGCTGCCCAAGCCCGTCCATGTCCGCGAGATCCTGGCCCGGGCCGAGGCGATCTGGCGCCGCGTGAACGGCGAGGCCGCTCACGGGTGCCTCGGCCAAGGAAGTCTCGGCCCCGCCACTCTCAGCCACGCGAATCCCGCCCAGACCCGCGTCAGCCCGGAGGCCGAGCCGGGCGCCGTCACGCCGCAGGCCAGCCCCGAGCGGCTGAGGGTGTTCTTCGACGGGCGCGACCCCGAGATCGACGGCGTGACGCTGTCCCTGCCGCGGCGGGAGCGGCACATCCTGGAATTCCTGGTCCGCAACCGCGGCCGGCGGGTGACCAAGACCCAGCTCTTCAACGGCGTCTACGGCGTGTACAGCGACGGCGCCGAGGAGAGCGTGGTCGAGGGCCATGTCAGCAAGCTGCGCAAGAAGCTGGCGCTGCAGCTCGGCCACGACCCGATCGAGGCCAAGCGCTACATCGGCTATACCTACGTCGGCTGACCCACCGCCTCGCCGGCGCCAAGCCGAGACGCCAAGCCGATGCGCCAAGAGACGGTCCTGACGCGGGCTGGTCGCGACGGGGAACAGATCGCCCGGCGGCGCACATCCCGGCCCGCTTCCGGCCCGGCCCGGCCCGGCCCGGACTGACGTAGCGGGTGGCGCTCCGCCGGTGTATCCGAGCAGAGTGCGGAGGGGCGGCGGCCCTCGCCGATGGCCCCCTCGGGCAGGCTCGTGTCATTTGCAGAAGGTCTTGGCCCCCGGCGTCCACTGGCCGAAGCCGGAGGCCACCATGTTGGCGATCACCCGGCAGACATACTGCTTCTGCGCCGGGTTGTTGTTCGGCCCGGCATGGTAGCGCGCCACCGCCAGGGTCCAGCTGCCCTCCCGGGCCTTGAGCTCCTTGAGGAAGGTCGTCGCATACTCGACGTTCTGGCGCGGGTCGATCATCGCCTCGATCGAGGAGAACTTAGCCCGGTGGTAATGGTGGTTGATCTGCATGCAGCCGAGATCGACCAGGCGCACGCCGCTGGCCTGCGCCTCACCGAGGCGCCGGACCACGTCGGCGGCGCTCGACCCGAAATACGCCTTGCCGCCGATATTCATGGCGTAGGGCTGCAGCGAGCCGCGATTGCCGCTCTCGGTCAGCCCGACGGCGTAGAGCATGCCGAGGGGGACGCCATGGCGCGACGCGGCCTGCGCCATCTGCTGCTCGCAGACATTGCCGGTCGCGGGCAGCGGCGCCTTGGCGGCGCCCGAGACCGTGGCGGCGGCATGGGCGCCCGAGACATGGGCGCCGGTGACGGCGTTAAAGATACAGGCCGCCGCGGTCGCGATCGCCGTGATGCGCTTCATCTCTCTGCTCCATGCTCCGGCGCCCGCCTTCCTCGGGCGCGCCAGGGGTGCGGCGGGCCGGCTGGTCCGGGCTCGCGCCACCCTGCTGCGGCTGGCCGCCGGCGAAGTCCGGCAGGGATTGGCCCCCCTGCGGCGGCGTCTCCTGACCCGTCACGCGCCCGGCCTGGACCGTGACGAGGTCGGGCTGGTAGCCGGCTTCGCGCACGAGGGCGCTCAGCAGGCCGCCGTCACGCCGCAGGAGATCCGCGGTCTCCTCGCGCTCGGCACGCAGGCTCATCTCGAGGCGGCCGTCCTGGAGGCGCATCCGGACCAGGACCTGGCCGAGCTCGGCCGGTCGCAGCTGCAGCGTCATGAGCCGCACCGGCCCCTCCGCCTGGGCGGCGGCGCTCAGCGCCGCCGCGGCCGCACCGGCCCGGAGCGAGGCGGCGTCCGGCAGGGACGCGGCCCCGGTCGTCACCGCATCGGCGATCTGGCGCAGGGTGGCGGCGGGCAAGGCTGTCGGGGCGGGCGGCGCCCCATGCACGGAGGCGGGCGCGCCGCCGGCCGGATCCGCCGGCCCCTCGGCCCGGCGTTCCGACGCGGCGGTGGATCCGGCCTCGGGCGAGAGCCCGGCCTGCGACAGCCTGGCCTGCGGCATGAGCCTGGCCTCGGGCGAGGGCGCGTGGCGGCCGACCTCGCCCTGACGCAGCCGATCCGCCATCCGTGCCGGGTCGGGCGCCTCCTCGGACGTCACGGCGGGTTCAGCCTCGGAGGACGCGTCGCCGCCTTGCCCGACGGGCATCCGGACGCTGCGCCCGGGGGTCGCCGCGCCCGCACCGGGCAGGGCTTCGGCGGCACGGCCGGCCTGGCCCGACAACGGTATCGCGGGCTGGGGCGCCGCCGCGCCAGGCGGCGGAGCGGCCGCGGCAAGGGCCGGAGCCGGGTTGGACGGGGCCGCGGGGAGGGCTGGAGCCGGGCCGGACGGGGCCGCGGGGAGGGCTGGAGCCGGGCCGGACGGGGCCGGCGCTCCGACCGGGCCGGGCACCGGAGCCTCGGGCCGTGCCGATGCAGCCGGCGCGGAACCGTCCGTCGCCGGGGGGACGGAGGGCATCACCGGAGCCGGCTCATGCGGCCGCGCGGCGGCGACCGGGGTGGCTCCGGCGGGCGCCGCATCGGCCGAGGCCATCGGTGGCGCGTCCGGGCGCGGCGCATCGCGCAGCGGCTCGGCGCCGGCCGGGAGTTCCGGACCGGCGGATGCAGCGACCGGCGGAGTGGTCAGGGCCGCCGTCCGGACGGTGGACGGGGCCTCCGACGGAGCCGGAGACGAACCGGCGGGCTGCGCCACGAACGCCGCAGCGACCGCTCCCGCGGCCGGCGCAGTCGGTGCGGCGGGCGGCGTCGCCGGCAGCGGCTCCACGGCCCGCTGGAGGAATCCGGCCTGGGCCGTCGGGACCGGCGATGCCGCCCCGCCCAGGGACGCGACGGCGTCGGACGTTCCGGCCGGCGCCGCAGGGCCCGCACCGGCGGAAGGCAGGGCGGCGGAGGGCGACGTGACCGGGGCGAAATGCGTTTCCTGCGCGACCAGCATCGCGACCGGCCGCGCCGCCATGCCGGACGCTGCCTGTTCCAAGCTCGTCTGTGCCAAGCTCGTCTGTGCGGAGTCCAGCTGGGCCAAGCCCGCCGGCCCGTGCCGTGCCGGCGCCGTCTCCGCCCGTGCCGCCACCGCCTGTGCGAGGGCCGGGAGCGGCATGGCGGTGGCGGGGACCGGGTCGGGGGCGGACCGGGAGGCCCCCGTCGAGGCGCCCGGCCCGGTCGCCGGGGCCGGCACGGCGGCGAGGTCGGTGCGCACCGGCCAGACCACGGGGGCGAACGGTGCGACACTGGCCGGAGCGAGGCTCGGTCCGGCCCCGGCCTTCGGCGCCGGATCCTCGTCGGCGCGGACGGAGGGGTCCTCGGCCGCCGCGGTCGGGGCGGCGGGGTCCGATCCCGCAGCGGCCAGATCCGGGACTGCTAGATCCGGGGCTGCCAGATTTGGGGCGGCGAGGGCGGAGGCGGCGAGGGCGGAGGCGGCATGGGCCTGCGCCGCCCGCTGCGGCGGGAGCGCGCGCGCCGTGACGCCCTGCGGCGGCCGGGCGGAGAGCGCCCGGCCCGGCGTTGCATCGATCTGGGGGTTCGGCGCGGCCGCGTCCTGCGGCAGGGCCGCGGCGGGTGCGGCGCCCTGCCGTGCGCCCGATGCGTTCGATGCGTTCGGCGCGTCCGATGGGTCCGATGCGCCGGTGGCGGGCGGCCGGCCCGCCGCCCGCTCCATCAGGGCGGCGAGATCCGCCCCGCCCGGGCGGAGCGGGGTCGCAGGCGCCGCGCCCGCAGCGGCGGGCGCCGCCCCGGCCGCGCCGGCGAGGAGCGCCCCGAGCACCGAGGGACGCGGCGCCGGCCCCGGGCCCGCTTCCGTCTGTTCCGCGGCCGCGCCGGCCTCCGGCGCGGGCTCGCGGCGCTCGAGACTGTCGAGCATCGCATCGAATCCGGGGCCGGGGCCGGGAAGGACGGGTTCGCCGGACTTGCGGGCGCCGTCGAAGCGGGATTGCGGGCCCGGCAGCATCGCGTCGAGGGGGGTCACGGGTCGGTCCTGTCGATCACCCGGTCGACCTGCGCGAGCGCCTCCCGCGCCCGGGCGATCGACGCGGCTTCGGGAAGCTGGCGCCGGGGGGCGGACGGGGCGGGCTCGGCGGCGACCGGCGCCACCGGTGGGACGCCGCCGCGGATCTGGCCGGCGGTGGAGAGCGCGGCGTCGAGGAGGCGCAGGTCGGCCGGGTCGAGCCCGGCCCGCTCGATCCCGCGCAGGGAATCGAGCCCCTCCTCGTAGCGCCCGTCCACCACGATCAGGGCGGCGGCGCGGTAGAGCCGGGCCCGGGACGCGGCCTCGCTGTCGGGGCCGGCGAGGCTCAGCGCCCGCTCGGCCGCGAAGGTCGCGGTCTCGCGCCGGCCCTGGTCCAGCCCGGCCCGGGCGACCAGTAGGTAGAGGTCGCGCCGCTCGCCCGGCTCGATCTCGTCCAGCATCCGCTCGAGCTGGGCGACGCGGGCGCGGTCGGTGTCGAAGTCGAGCCGAGTGAGGGCCGTGGCGAAACGCTGGCGGAAATTGCCGGCATAGACCGAGCGGCGGAACCGCCGCAGGTACTGGATCGACAGGGCCTCGAAGCGCTTCGCGTCCCCGCCCTGGGCGTGGATGAAGATCTCGCGGCGCAGGGCCCCTTCCTCCACCAGGGTGCCGGGCGCCAGCAGCCGGGCGAGGTCGAGGAGCTCGATCGCCTTGCGCGGCGCCTCGCGCACGGTGACCGCCGCCTGGGTCAGGGCGAGCTGGCCGGCGAGGCCGGGGGGTTGCGTGCGGGCGTCGAAGCGGCCGAGCAGGGTGCGCGCCTCGCGCTCCCGGCCCTCGAGATAGGCGAGTGCGCCCTGCACCAGGGGCGCATCGCCGTCGGGCAGCCTGCCCGCCTCGAGCATCCGCCGCAGCAGCGTCGGACCACCGCCACTCAGGGCGAAGGTCACCGCCGCCCGGACGTTCTCAGGGCTGCCCCAGGCCTCGGGCTCGAGGGCGAGCAGGCGCTGCTCGATATGGCCGAGGAGCTGGCGCTGGGCGAGATGGGCCTGGGTCGAGCCGCGGGCGATGCGGTCCTGGAGGAGCTGGAGCGTGCGCACCAGCTCGACCGGCAGGCCGCGGGGCGCCACCGGCAGAGGCTCGATCGGCTTGGCCGGCGCGGCATGGCCGCCATGCCCGTCCCCTCCCCCACCGTGCGACTCGGCGGCCGGCGCGGCGGGGCCGCCATGCCCGTCCCCGGCGGCCTGGGCCGGCATCGCCACCGGGAGCAGCCCGGCCGCGAGGAGGATCCCGGCCAGCCTCAGGCCGGCCTTGCGGCGGCGGCTCATTCGGGCAGCCCCCGCACCAGGATCTCGATGCGCCGGTTCTCCGCCGCCTTCGGATCGGCGGGATTGCGCGGCTGGCGGTCGGCGTAGCCCTCGATGCGCTCGATGCGGGATTCGTCGACGCCGCCGCGCACCAGCATGTAGGAGGCCATCTGCGCCCGGGCCGTCGAGAGGCGCCAGTTGTCGTAGGTCTCGGAGCGGAACGGCCGCCCGTCGGTATGGCCGCGGACCACGATGCGGCCGGGCCGGCCGTTGATGACCTTGGCGATCTTCTCGATCGCCCGCACCACCTTCGGGGTCGGCTCGGCCGAGCCGATGCCGAACATGGTGAAGTCGATCTCGTCGGTGATGCTGATCAGGATGCCCTCGCCGGAGCGGCGCACCTCGACCTTCGGCATCGGTGCACCGGTCGAGAGGGGGGCCACCGCCTTGGCGATCTCGGCCTTCATCGCGGCGACCGCGGCGGTCTCGGCCGCCTTGTCCTTGGCGGGGTCCTTGGCAGGATCCTTTGCGGCATCCTTGGCGGCGTCCTTGGCCGGATCCTTCCCGGTCTCCTTGGGCGCCGGCTCCTTGGGCGCCGGCTCCTTGAGGGCCGCCGCCTTGTCCTTGGCGGGATCCTTCGCGGCGTCCCGGGCCGGATCGCGCGGGGTGAGCGGCAGCGTATCGTCGGCCGACGCGACGCGGGTGGTTGCGTCCTTCGGGTCGCGCGGCTTGCCCGCGGAGGCCACCTGACCCGCCGCATCGAGGCGGTTCTCGGCCGGGGCCTTCACGGCGGTGCCGACCTTGCCCGGCCGGTCGGTGCGGTGGCGCGGCAGCGGCTCGACCTGCCAGTAGAGCGGATCGAACGGATCGCGCGCCGCGTCGCCGCCGCTGATGCCGGGCTGGCCGGATTCAAGCGACGCCGCGTCGGCGCTCGCGGTGTCGCCGCGGTCGCTCTCGGCGGCCAGCCGCGCCAGCACGGCGTAGGGATCCTGGAACAGGGCCGATTCCCGCGCCCGGCTGCCCGGGGCGGCCTCGCTCGCCTTGTCGCCGGCCTTGCCCTCGCCCTTCCCCTCGCCCTTCCCCTCGCCCTTGCCTTCGCCGCCCTTGCCCTCGGCCTTGCCGCCCTCGGCGCCGGGCTCGGAGGGGGTGTCGTGGGGATCGCGCAGGCCCTTCTTGTCGTGGGTGACCTCGGCGAGCTTCACCGGGTTGAAGTACTCGGCGATGGTCTGCTTCTGCTCCTTGCTGGTCGAGTTGATCAGCCACATCACCAGGAACAGCGCCATCATGGCGGTCATGAAGTCGGCGAGCGCGATCTTCCACGCGCCGCCGTGATGGCCGTCCTCGTGGTCGCCGTGGCGCTTGATGATGATGATTTCCTGATGGCCCTCGGACATCTCAGGTCTCCGCCACCGCCGCCGCGATGAGGCGCGTCCAGGCGCCGAGCTGGGTATCGATCACGGTCTGGTCGGCGCTCACCTGCACCTCGGGCGTCTCGGCCGGAGTGAACGACACAGCGGCGGCGAGCGGCCCGAGCCGGCCGGCCAGCGCCGCCAGGAGGTCCTCGGGCCCGCTCACCCGCACGGTGGCGGCCTGCGGCTCGGCGAGCAGCCGGGTCAGCGCGCCGCTCAGCTCGGCCACCGCCTGGCGGCGCAAAGCGTCGGTCAGCACCGGCACCAGCAGCCGGGCGATCCGGTCGGAGAGGGTCGCGTCGAGGGCGCGCAAAGCCGCCGAGAAGCCGTCGGCCAGGGCCTCGGCCTCGGCCGCGCTCCAGTGACGGCGCGCCTCGACGAGGCGGGCCTCCGCCTCCTCGGCCGCCCGCAGGCGGGCGGTCTCGGCCTCCCGGCGCGCCTCGGCCAGGCCCAGCTGCCGGCCGCGCTCCTCGGCCTCGGCGAGCAGGGCGGCCCGCTCCTCGGGCGTCTCGCGCTTTACCGCGGGCGGCTTGACGAAGGGGCTCGTCGCGACCGGCGCGCTCGCCTCCGGCGCAGCGGACGGCGTGGGGACCGGCGGGGCGGCCACCGGAGGCTTGACCGCCGGAGGTTTGGCGACGAGCGCGTGCAGGCCCTCGCGCCAGACATCGGCCAGGCTCTCGGTCGAACCTGCGGGCGGAGGCGTCGGCGAGCCTGCGGCTCGGGCCGGCTCGATCCGGATCGCGTCTGGCGCGTCCAGGGCCGGGAGCGGCGCGGGCGAACGGGGCGCACGGGCGAGGCCGGCCCAAGGATTGCCGAGAGGGTCGCCGGGGGCCGGGGCGGCCTGGCCTTGAGGCGACGGCAGCGCCGGGACCCGGGACGCCTGCGCCGGGATTTGGACTTGCGCGGGCACCTGGACCTGCGCCGGGACCTGCTCGACCGGGAATTCCGGCAGGTAGCGGGCGATCACCGCGTTCATCACGCCGGCTCCTCACGCAGCAGCCAGCGCTTGAGGATGGCGGCGACCTGCTCCTCGTCGAGGTCGATCATCTGCTCCAGGCGCTTCTGCGGCGAGTTCTTCGCCTTCTCGGCCATGTCCTCGATCAGGCTCGCCATGGCGGGCATGCCCTCGGGGCCGGCCAGAGCCGGCTGGCCCGGGATGGCGCCCGGCACCGCGCCCGGCGCCGGCAGGGCACCGGCCTCGATCCCGCCCGGCAGGGCAGCGACGGCGCCCGCGGCCTCGAGCGCCGCGATTTCGCCTTGAGCCGCCTCCGGCACCGCCAGGATGGCGCGGAGCGCCGGGCGCAGGCCGAACCAGATCAGCAGGCCGGCCACCACCAGGATGGTCGCCGCGTTGATGAGGGTCGCGGACTGGCGCATCATCACGTCGGCGATGCTGAGCGGCGGCACCGGCTCGAGGGCCTGGCCGTCGTTGATGAAGCCCACCGCCGCGACCTTGACCGTGTCGCCGCGCTCCTTGTTGGCCCCGGCCGCCGAGGCGACGATCTGCTCGATCTCGGCGATCTGCTTGTCGAGGTTGACGCTGGCGGCGTCCTGGCCGGGCTGGCCCGCCTGGCCGGATTGCGCGACGAGGCGCGAGCGGTTGACCAGCACCGCCACCGAGAGGTGCTTCACGGCGTAGCCGTCGCTCACCGTCTGGATGACCTTCTGGCCGATCTCGTAGTTGGTGAGGTCCTCCTTCTTGGAGGTCTCGTTGCTGGCGGTGTCGTTGCCGTCCGAGCGGGTGCGCTGGTCGGGCAGGTTCTGCTGCGCGCTGGTCGGCCGCTGGGCGCTGCGGTTCTGGCTGTTCTCGTTCTCGCGCACCGAGCGGACCGAGCGCGCGACCTGCTGGTCGGGGTTGTAGATCGTCTCGTTGGTCGAGGTCTTGTCGGTGTTGAGCTGGGCCGCGACGCTGACCTCGAAATTGCCGAGGCCGAGATAAGGTGTCAGCGCCCGGCGGATCCGGTCCTGCACCTCGCGGCTCATGTCCTTCTCCAGGCTCGCCATCTTGCCGGTCGGGGCCTGGGCGCCGTCGTCGCCCGACAGGAGCAGCGTGCCGTCGGCGCCGATCACCGTGACCCGGTCGGGCTTCATGCCGGGGATCGCCGAGGCGACGAGCTGGCGGATCGCCTGGGCGCCGCTGGTGTCGTCGGCCGGCTCGGTGCGCACCACCACGGATGCCGAGGGCGGCTGCTGGTCGCGCCGGAACGAGCCGCGCTCCGGCAGAACGATGTGGACCCGCGCCGCGCGCACGCCCTTCATGCCCTGGATCGTGCGGGCGATCTCGCCCTCGAGCGCCCGGACCCGGGTCACCTCCTGCATGAACGAGGTCATGCCGAGCGACCCGAGATCGTTGAACAGCTCGTAGCCGGATTTCGAGCTCTGCGGCAGGCCCTTCTCGGCGAGCAGCATCCGGGCCTGGGCGGTATTGCCGTAGGGCACCAGCACGGCGCCGCCGTCGGCGCTGACGTCGAAGCGGATGCCCGCATCCTTGAGCACGCCGCCGATGCGGGCCACGTCCTCGCGGGACAGACCGGTATAGAGCGTCTCCTGCGCTGGCCGGCTCAGGTAGTAGGCACCCAGGCCCACCGCCAGGAACACCACGAGGCCGATCAGCCCGAGAGCGGCGAGACGCCGGGGCCCGAGCTCGACGATGTTGCTCCACAGCCTCTCGGCTTGCTCGCGACCGGACATCCCTCAGCCAATCCCGTCCCAGCCCAGGCGACACTGCCTCACCGCTCTGTGACGCGCCTGCCTTGTGCGGAGGTTGCGGGCCCGCGTGCGCCGGCGCACCCGACGGCGGAAGAGCCGATTGACGATTTTCATGATGATCAACATCAATACGCACATGACGGCGATCATGAAAAATCCGCCGGCACGGAGAACGACGATGACCGACACGAACGACGCCGCGCTGCGGCCCGCCGCCCTGATCACCGGTGCCTCGTCGGGCATCGGCGCCACCTACGCCGAGCGCCTCGCCCGCCGGGGCCATGCCCTGGTGCTGGTGGCCCGCGACGCCGCCCGCCTCGACCGGGTCGCGGAGCGGCTGCGGGCCGAGACCGGCGTCGCGGTCGACGTGCTGCCCGCCGACCTCACCGATCCGGCCGGCCTCGCCGCGGTCGAGGCTCGCCTGCGCGACGATGCCCGGATCGGGATCCTGGTGAACAATGCCGGTGCCGCCGCCCCGGCGGGCTTCACGGCCGCGGATCTCGCGCCGCAATACCACCTCGTCGCCCTCAACGTGGTGGCGCCGACCCGCCTCGCGGGTGCCGCGGCGCAGGCCTTCCCGGGCCGCGGCGGCGGCGCCATCGTCAATCTCGCCTCGGTGGTGGCGCTGGCGCCCGAATGGCTGCCCGGCGTCTACGGGGCGACCAAGGCCTACATGCTGACCCTGTCCCAGGCGTTGCAGGCGGAGCTCGGGCCGCGGGGCGTCTACGTGCAGGCGGTGCTGCCCGCCGCGACACGGACCGAGATCTGGGAGCGCTCCGACCGGGCGGTGGAGAGCCTGCAAGGCGTGATGGAGGTCGGCGAGATGGTCGATGCCGCCCTCACCGGGTTCGACCGGCGCGAGGCGGTCACCATCCCCTCCCTGCCGGATGCAGGCCAATGGGAGGCGTTCGAGGCGGCGCGACGGGCGATGGTGCCGAACTTCGCGCAAGGCCACGCGGCGGCGCGCTACCGGAGCTGAGGACGAGGTCGGGCCGCCGCGGCACGTCCCGGACGGGCGGCCCTGGGACAATCTTCCGTCGAGACGACGACCGGACGATCGCGCGGAACGTCGATGACGCCGGAAATCAGCAGGTCGCGGCACTCGTCCACGCACCGTCTGGCGCAATCGATCGGATCGTCACCCGTCCGCCATGACCTGACAATGACAGGAATTCACCACGGGTTAACCACCGATCGACAGGATCGAGCCTGGTCGAGCCCGACCTGCCGAACCCTCAGATCATGCCATGTCCTCGCGACGCGTGCCCGCCCTGCGCTCCATCGGCGGCAAGCTCACCGCCGCCCTGCTCGCCTGCTCCCTGTCCGCCACCGCGCTCCTCGGTTGGACGGCCGACCGGCAGCAGCGTGAGGCCGCCGACGCCGCCATCGCGGCGGCGCTGGGCCAGCGCTACCAGGCGGTGACCGACGCGATGGCCGAGCAGGGCCAGCGGGCGCTCGCGGCCGCGACCAGCCTCGCCCACGACCCGGCGATCGGCGAGGCGCTCCGGCGCGGCGACCGCGCGGCGATCCTGGCGCGCTACGCGGCCCTCGGGGCGCGGCTGGCCGAGGACCTGAACCTGCAGCGGATGAGCTTCTTCCGCCCGGACGGCGTCGCGGTCGCGCGGCTCCTGGCGCCGGAGGCCCACGGCGATTCGGTGCTGGCACGGCGCGCCACCGTGCGGTCGGCCCTGCAGAGCAGCCGGCCGGCGACCGGCATCGAGCCCGGGCGGGACGCGATCGGGATCTACGCGGCCGTCCCGGTGGTGCGGGACGGCACGACGCTCGGCATCGCCGATGCCTGCGGCGTGCTGGGCGCCGACTTCCTGGCCGAGCTGAAGCGGCGGCTCGGCGTCGATCTGGCCTTCCACCTCGTCAAGGACGGCCCCCCCACGACCCTGGCGGCCACCTTCCCCGACAAGACCCTGCTCGACGCCGCCGCGCACGGGGCCGCGGCGACCGGGCCGATCGCCTGGCGCGAGGTCCGGCTCCGCGAGCGGGCGACCGCGGTGACGGCCGGCCCGCTCGTCACCTTCGCCGGCCAGACGATCGGCACGATCGAGGTGGCGCTCGATGTCTCCGACGTGGTCGCCGCCCGGCACCGGGCCGCCCTGCTGCTCGTCGGCACGCTCGCCGCGGCCGCCCTGGCGGCGCTCGCCGTCGCCTGGGCGCTGGCACGCCACATCGGCCGGCCGCTCGCCGGCCTCGACCAGACCATGCGGGCCCTCGCCGAGGGCCGGCTCGACGCGTCCGTCCCGGCGACGGGGCGCAGCGACGAGATCGGCACCATGGCCCGCGCGGTCCGGCTGTTCCGCGACCGCCTCGCCGAGGCCGATACCCTGCGGTCGGCGCAGGCGAGGGGCCAGGCGCAGCACGCCCGCCGGGCCGCGACGGTCGATGGGCTGGTGCAGGATTTCGACCGGGCGGTGGGCGAGGTCGTCGGCATGGTCTCGGCGGCGGCGACCGAGATGCAGGCGACCGCCACCCGGCTCACCGGCACCGCGGGTGAGACCGCCCGGCGCTCCGCCGCCGTGGCGGAGGCTTCCGGCGACGCGGCCCGGAACGTCGGCATGGTCACGAACGCGGCCGGGATGCTCGGGGCCTCGGTCGCGGCGATCGACCGGCAGGCCACCGACTCCGCCGAGCGCGCGAGGGAGGCCGTCGCGGAGGCCGCGCAGGCGGGCACGATCGTCGCAGACCTTGCCGGCGCGGCGACCCGCATCGGCGACGTGGTCGCGCTGATCTCGGGCATCGCCCAGCAGACGAACCTGCTGGCGCTCAACGCCACCATCGAGGCGGCCCGGGCCGGCGAGGCGGGACGGGGCTTCGCGGTCGTCGCCGCCGAGGTCAAGCAGCTCGCCGGCCAGACCGCCCGGGCGACCGCGGAGATCGGCGAGCAGGTCGCCTGGATCCAGGCCTCGACCGGCCGGGCGGTCGCGGCGATCACCGGCATCACAGGGACGATCCACGCGGTGAGCGACACGGCCGGGGCCATTGCCTCCACCGTGCGCGAGCAGGACGGCGCCACCCGGGCGATCGTCGCCTCCGTCGGGCAGGCCTCGACCCGCACCGGCGAGGTCACCGCGACGATCGCCGGCGTCTCGCAGGCCGCCCAGGAAACCGGCAGCGCCGCAGCCCAGATGCTCGCCACCTCCTCCGAGCTCGCCCGCCAGGCCGAGCACCTGCGCAGCCGGGTCCACGGCTTTCTGGAGGCGGTGCGGACGGCGTGAGGGCTGGCCCGTCAGGATCGAGGGCCGATCCGGCCTGCCGGGTGCGAGGATGGCGCGCAGCCCGGGAGGCGCGGTGTGGCGGCGCTCCTACGGTGGAGCGACCGTGTCCGCTCCCTGCGGATCGGAGCCGACGCAGGCCGCGTAGGCGTTGATGATCCCCGGCAGCAGGCCGGGGAAGCGGGCCTCCACCTCGGCCCAACGGGAGACGTTGCGGACCTCGACCCCGTGGCGCTCGCTCCGGATCAGGCCGGCTTCCCGCAACACCTTGAAGTGGTTGGACAATGACGATTTCGGGATCACCCGGTCGCCGACGGCCGCGAGGGCCGAGCAGGCCTCGATGCAGCCGGCCCGCATGATCGTGGCGAAGATCGCCGCCCGGCTCGGGTCGGCGAGGGCGTGCAGGATCGCCTCAGGGCGCACGTCCTCGATGGCGGGGTGAAGCAGCGGTCTCATCATTCGTCCACGTAAGGCCTTGAACTCCGCGCCCATAGTTCCGAAGTTCCGAACTATGGGACCATCGCTTCCATCCCGGAGCTGGCCCGGATCGGGGAGTACCACACATGTCCAAGCTCGAGGGCAAGGTCGCCGTCGTCACGGGCGCGTCGAAAGGCATCGGTGCCGGGATCGCCAAAGCCTTGGCGCGGGACGGCGCCGCCGTGGTGGTGAACTATGCCTCCAGCAAGGCGGGGGCCGACGCCGTGGTGGCGGCCATCGTCTCGGGCGGCGGCCGGGCCGTCGCGGTACGGGGCGACGTGTCGAAGGCGGCCGACGCGCAAGGCCTGATCGAGGCCGCCGTGACCCATTTCGGCCGGCTCGACGTGCTGGTCAACAATTCCGGCATCTACGAATTCGCCGCGATCGAGGCGCTGACCGAGGACCATTACCGCCGCCAGTTCGACATCAACGTGCTCGGCCTGCTGCTGACGACGCAGGCCGCCGCCAAGCACCTCGGCGAAGGCGGCAGCATCGTGAACATCTCCTCGGCGATCACTCACGTGCATACCCCCGCGGCCGCGGTCTATGCGGGAACCAAGGGCGCCGTGAACGCCATCTCGGGCGTGCTCGCCAACGAGCTGGCGCCGCGCAAGATCCGCGTGAACGTGGTCAGCCCGGGCTTCGTCGTGACCGAGGGCGCGCAGACGGCCGGGGTCGTCGGCTCCGACATGGAAGCCAGCCTCGTCGCGCAGACGCCCCTCGGCCGCGCCGGCCAGCCGGACGACATTGCCGGAGTGGTGGCGTTCCTCGCATCCGACGACGCCCGCTGGCTGACGGGCGAGGTGATCACCGCCAGCGGCGGCATCCGCTGAGGCTACGAGGATCATGCCTGCGCGCGACCATGACGGGGCGCGCGCAGGCACGCCCGGATGCGGCATCCTCGGCAGGGCCGCACGGCGCGGCGCCGCAGGGAGCAATCGCTTTTGTCTCCCTCGCCGAAGCGGTCACCGCCTCGGCGAGGGAGGGCTAGAACCGCTCGACCCATGGCCGCAGCTCGACCTCGAACGACCACGCGTCCCGCGGCTGGCGCAGCAGTTCGAGATAGGCGCGCGCCACGCCCTCCGGGGTGAGGGTGCTGTCGGGCCTGTCCGCCGGGTCGGGCCGGCGGGCGCTGCGCACCGCGCCATCCACGACGACGTGGGCGACGTGGATGCCCTTGGGCCCGAGTTCGCGCGCCGCGCTCTGGGCGAGGCCGCGCAGGGCGAACTTGCCCATCGCGAAGGCGGCCGAGAGCGGGAATCCCTTCACCCCGGCGGTGGCGCCGGTGAACAGCAGCGCGCCGTGGCCGCGCGGCTCCATGCGCCGCGCCGCCGCGCGGGCGACCAGGAAGGCGCCGTAGGCGGTCACGTCAATCGCCCGCCGCACGGCCTCCGGATCGAGGGAGGCGAGCGGACCGGGCGCCCGGGCGCTGGCGTTGTAAATCACCACGTCGGGCTCGCCGAGGCGGGCATCGGCCTCGGCGAACAGGCGCTCGACCGCCCCCGGATCGGCGGCATCGGCCGCGAAGGTCTCGGCCCCGGTCTCGGCGGCGAGATCGGCGAGCTTCTCCGCGTCGCGGGCGGCGAGGCCGACCCGCAGGCCCTCGGCGGCGAGGAGGCGGGCGAGCGCGGCGCTGATGCCGGCGCCGGCGCCGACGACGAGGGCGGTGCGGTAGGGGATCACGGGCGCGTCTCCGTCATGGGCGCGTTTCTCCATCATGGGCGCGTTTCCTGGAGCGTCACCTGGGAGCCCGGCAGGTCGAAGACCAGGCAGGTGGTGCTGGCGGTGGCGCAGAGCCGTCCGGCCTCGTCGGCGAGGCTCGCCTCGGCGACGGCCTGGCGGCGCCCGGCATGGACGATGCGGCCCGTCGCCGTGACGCAGCCGGAGCCCGCCGTGACGGCCCGCAGGTAGTTCACCTTGATCTCGAGGGTGGTGTAGCCGCGACCGGCCGGCAGGGTGCTGTGGACGGCGCAGCCCATCACGCTGTCGAGGAGCGTCGCCAGCGCGCCGCCATGGACGCTGCCGATCGGATTGTAGAGGTACTCGCCCGCCGGCATCCGCATCGTCACCCGGCCCGGCTCGGCCTCCGCCAGCGTGATGCCCATCAGGGTCACGATCGGCGGCGGCGGCACCGCGCCGGCGATCAGGGCGCGGAGGAAATCGAGCCCGGCCATGCCGTGCCCGGCCCTCGCGATCGCCCGCGGATCGGCCCAGGCGACGCGGCGCTCCCGCGGCGGCTCGTCTGCGATGCCGGACATGCTTCCTCCCTCGGCCTTCTTACATGACGGCAATCATGATATCATATTGATGATCATCGTCCTCAATGATGTCAACGGCAGGAGCGGAGTCGGGATGCGGGTGACGCGCGAGCAGTTCCAGGAGAACCGGCGCCGGATCCTCGATGCGGCCGGCCGCCTGTTCCGCGAGAAGGGGTTCGCCGCCGTCACGGTGGCCGAGGTCATGGAGGCGGCGGGCCTGACCCATGGCGGCTTCTACGGCCACTTCGCCTCGAAGGAGGACTTGGCCGCCCAGGCCCTTGCCGGGGCGTTGGCGCCCGCCCCGCGCGAGCCCGGGGCGGCGCCCGACCTCGCGGGCTTCGTCGCCGCCTACCTGTCGGCAGCCCACCGCGACCGGCCGGGCGCCGGCTGCGCGCTGGCGGCCCTCGGGAGCGAGGCCGTGGACAGGCCAGTCGGGCCGACCTTGCGCCGCCTCACCCCGCAGGACTGCGCGGCCGCCCTCGTT
>NZ_VDDA01000016.1:82232-156123 GCF_006151805.1 Methylobacterium terricola
CGCCGCCTACCTGTCGGCAGCCCACCGCGACCGGCCGGGCGCCGGCTGCGCGCTGGCGGCCCTCGGGAGCGAGGCGGCGCGCCAGCCGGCGCCGGTGCGCCGCGCCTTCACCGAGGGGCTGGAGACGCGGCTCGCCCGGATGCAGGAGGCGCTGCCCGACGGCGACCGCCCGGCGGCGCTCGCGGCCATGTCGAGCCTCGTCGGTGCCCTGGTGCTGGCTCGCGCCGTGGACGACCCCGCCCTGTCGGACGAGATCCTGGCGGCGGCGCGCCGTGCGCTCACCGATCCGTGAGTCGGGCCGCAGGCTTTTGGTAACCCTGGCGTGACCATCCTGGGGGGCGTCCTTGTCCGAGGCCGGTGATGGTGTTGCGTGTTGCGTTTCCGTGCCTGCCCTCGGCGGCTTTCCTGGCCTGGGTGCTCGGCACCGGCCTCGCGGCGGCCGTCGAGCCCGGCGCCCTGCTGCCGCCCGCACCGGTGCCGGGCCAGCCCCAGGCGCAAGCAGGCCCATCGCAGGGCGTTCAGGGGCAAGGTGTGACCGCACCGGTTGCGCCCATGCCGCCGGCATCGGTGGAGCCCGCCCGGCGCGAGGTGACGACCGCGCCCGAGCCGCTGCCGCACGGGGCGACGCCGCTCGCCGTCGGCCCGATCCAGCCCGGCGCCGCCCCGAGGGCGAGCGAGCCGCGATCCCCCGAGGCCAAGCCGGGCGAGGCCAAGCCCCTGGACGGCAAGCCCCTGGACGGCAAGCCCCTGGACGGCAAGCCCCTGGACGGCAAGCCCCTGGACGGCAAGCCCGCTCCGAAGAAAGTCTCGCGCGAGCTGCCGCCGCTGGTGATCGCGCGGATGTCGCAGGATACCACCCCGACCCTGACGCCGGCGACCTTCCTCGACACCCTGCGGGCGGCGGAGCGCTACCAGGCGCTGGTCGAGGCCGGCGGCTGGCAGCCACTGCCGGCGGACCTCACGCTGAAGCCCGGCGAGCGCAACCCGGCGGTGCCGGCGCTGCGCCGCCACCTGGTCCTCACCGAGGATCTGGCCCCGGGCGGGCCGGAGGGCGACCTGCTCGATCCCGGCCTCGTCGCAGGCCTCAAGCGCTTCCAGGCGCGGCACAACCTGGCGGAGACCGGGCTCCTCGGCCGCCAGACGCTCGCCGCCCTCAACGTGCCCGCAAGCGTGCGCCAGCGCCAGCTCGCGGCTTCCGCCAACCGCCTGATCGGATCGAGCTTCCCGTTCGGCGAGCGCTACGTCGTGGTCAACATTCCCTCGGCCGCCGTCGAGGCGGTGGATCACGGCAGCGTCGCGCGCCGCTACGTCGCGGTGGTGGGCAAGCCGGAGCGCGCCTCGCCGTCGGTCGAGACGAAGATCACCAACATCAACTTCAACCCGACCTGGACCGTGCCGGTGTCCCTCATCAAGAAGGACATCATCCCGCACATGCGCATGGATCCGGGATACCTCGCCAAGATGCATATCCGCATGCTCGACGCTCAGGGCCAGGAGGTGCAGCCGACCGCCGTCGACTGGTCGACCGAGCGGGCCGTGAACTACACCCTGCGCCAGGATCCGGGCTTCGACAACTCGCTCGGCCAAGTCCGGATCGACATGCCGAACCGGCATGCGGTCTACATGCACGACACGCCGTCGAAGTCGCTGTTCTCCCGCGACGTGCGCTTCCACTCCTCGGGCTGCGTGCGCGTCGCCGACGTGAAGGCGCTGGTCGGCTGGCTCCTCGACGGCACGCCGGGTCCGAACGGCCCCGGCTCGGCCTGGGGCCCGATGGAGATCGAGACCGGCATCGCCACCGGCGAGCGCCGCGACATCAAGCTGGCGAAGCCTGTCCCGGTGACCTTCGTGTACCTCACCGGCTATGCCACCCCCGACGGCCGGGTGCACTTTCGCGACGACGTGTACGGTCTCGACAGCGGCCGGGAGACCGGCAAGGACCCGGGCAAGCCGGTGGTGGAGCCCGCCGTGACGGGGGCGATCGCCCAGCCGGCGAGTGCCAAGCCGGCAAGTGCCAATCCGGCGAGCGCCAAGCCGGCCAGCGCCAAGCCGGCCAGCGCCAAGCCGGCGATCCCCAGGAAGGCCGTGAAGACGGCACCGACGAAGCCGGACGTGACGAGCACGGACCCGGGCACGATCGTCCCGGCCACGGCCGTCCCGGCGAAGACCGCCCCTTCCAAGGCTGCCACGCCACAAGGGGGCACCGCCGAGACAAAGCCCGCCCCGAAGCCCGTTGCGAAGCCGGCCCAGGCGGCGCCCAAGGCCGCCCCGTCCGCCGAGCGCCGGACCGCCGTGCCGCCGACCTGATCCGGCGCGGCGCGGGCCGCCTATCGATGACGTGGATTGGCAGGCTCACGCTCCATCCCGCCGCCATCACCCCCGCCGGCTCATCGGCGGGGCGGCGACAGGGCTGGGGAGGACACGCACCGGCTTCATGATCGCGGGCGCGCGACCTCGCGTCATCGATGTCCTCCTCGGCCAGCGCCTGTTCGTTCTGGACATGGCGGCGATAATACCGCCGCGCCGTCGAACGGATCCGTTCGACGGCGCTGGCTAAGCCCGAACGGGCGCCGGCGCTGATGCGCCGGACGCCGTGGCATCGACGCGTCGATGCCACGGCGCGAGGGTATAAGGGGCGGATCGCGGGTGAGCCGGCGGGTCCCGGACCGTCGCTGACGGCCCCGACGCCTCTCGCCGCCCAGCACAACCCGCCCGGTTTCGCCTGTGGCAAGCCCGCTCCGGATGATCGACTGCGCGATCGTGCGCTCAGGACCGAGAGCCGCTTCTCACGCATCTGCGTCGCTTGCGACGGCGACCGGGTCGTCGCCCTGCTCTGCATCTCGACCCGCTCGGTGAAGCGGATGGCCGCCCCGGGCAAGCTGCGCGGCGCCGCGCCGGACACGATCCCCGTCTCGGTGATCGGCCGGCGAGGGCATCGGGGACGCCCGTCTCGCCAATGCCCCGCGCTGGGTCACGCTCGCCTTGCGGAGCATCGGAGCCGTCGTGGTGCATGCGAGGAGCGCGGCAGCCAAGCATTTGGCTCTCCACGGCGCCGAATTCGTCGGGGACCAGCAGGACGGCCGCACGTTGTTCCTGCCGATCGGGACGATCACCACCGCCTTCGAGCGAGGCGTACCGCCCTGCGCGGCCATGCGGGCCGGCGACTCCGTAACCACAACCTCCGACACGGGGACGATTGTTCCATCGGACGGCTTTTTCATCAATTGTTATAGGCTGCGGCTTCTAGCTCCGCTTGTTATACCATGCCATGCCGCGCCTCCCGCGCATGCGCATGCCCCAGCGAGCAGGCCCGCGGCGAGCATGAAGCCCCACATCACCCGTCAGCGTCCTGAACGCGGCGGGCCGTCATCGATGACCGCCCTGCTCCGGCGCTTCCCGCACGACCGCAGCGGAACCGTCCTGATCGCCTTCGCGGTGGCGCTCCCGATCCTGCTCGGCGCGGTGAGCGCCGCGGTGGAGTACAGCCGCCTGCTCTACCGCAAGGCGCAGCTGCAGAGCGCCGCCGATGCCGGGGCGCTGGCCGGCGCCACCCTGCTCAAGCTCGCCAATTCCGACGATGCCTCGGTGACCAGCATCACCCGGCAGACGATCGAGGGGCAGGCGCGCACCCCGGTCGACCGCAGCAGCCGGATCACCGCGGAGGTCGGGACGCCGCGCAGCTCGGTCTCGACCGTCGTCGAGGAGACGGTGCCCTCGCTGATGGGCAAGCTGCTCAGCCTGCCCTCCACCACCCTGATCGTGCGCGCGACGGCGCAGCTCGTCGGCTCGGTGCGCCTGTGCCTGCTCGCCCTCGACCCCTCGGCCAAGGGGGCGTTCGACCTGGAGAAGCGGGCCCAGGTCACCGCCGAGGGCTGCTCGCTCTACTCGAATTCCACGAGCCCGAGCGGCATCCTGGGCAAGGACAGCGCGACCGCTCGCGCCCTCTCGATCTGCTCGGCGGGCGGCTTCGACGGGTCGAAGGCGCTGTTCACCCCGGCCCCGGTCACCGACTGCGCGCCGATCGGCGATCCGCTCAAGGACCGTCCGCTGCCGAGCCCGGACGTGAACTGCGTGATCCTGAGCCCCTACGCCAATCCCACTGGGAAGAGGCCGCCGCCCGGCCCGATCAACATGGTGACCGGGAACGTCACCCTCGACCCCGGCACCTATTGCGGCGGCCTGCGCGTCACGGATAACGCCAGCGTCAGCTTGCGCCCCGGCACCTACGTGATGAAGGACGGGCCGCTGATCGTCGACAAGCGGGCGAGCCTGTCGGGCCAGGGCGTCGGGTTCTTCTTCACCGGCGACAGGGGCGGGATGCTCCTCGACAAGGATACCACGATCAGCCTGACCGCACCGACGAGCGGCGTGATGGCGGGCCTGCTGATGGCCGAGCAGCGGACCGTCCTGGATCCGATCCCGGTCCCGATCGACCTCGTCGTCACGCCCCCGCCGCCGCCCCCGCCGGGAGGCGGCAAGGCGATGCGCGAATACCGCATCATCAGCGACAACGCCCGCACGATGCTGGGAACGATCTACCTGCCGGCGGGCCGGCTCATCATCGACAGCAGCCGCCCGGTCGCCGACCAATCGGCCTATACGGTGATCGTCGCCCGGCAGATCAACCTCTATGAGGGGCCGAACCTCCACCTCAACGCGAATTACGGCGCGACCTCGGTGCCGGTACCGGACGGGGTGGGGCCGAAATCGGGGACGGCGTCGCTCAGGAGCTGAGGATCGACGACGGCTCGCGCCGACAGGTCGTCACATCCTCCCTCGTCGTTCCGGAGCCACGGCAGCGGACGCCCGGGATGACAGGAAGGAGGTCAGGTCCGTCGCACGAACCCAAACCCCGCGGGCCCCGCCTCACGAGATCCCCAATCCCCGCACCAGCGCGATGCTGACGAGGAGCAGCACCGCCAGGGAGGCGGTGACCGCCAGCGTCACCCGGGCGCCGACCCGGGCCACCACCCGCACGTCGACGCCGAGGCCGAGGGCCGCCATGGCGATCACCGTCAGGATGCCGGCGGTGCGGGTGAGCGGCGCCAGTGCCGCGTCGGGCACGAGGCCGAGCGACCGGGCGGCGGCGAGGCTCAAGAAGCCGAGGATGAACCACGGCACCAGCTTGAAGAAGCCAAGCGTCCTGCGCGCCCCGGCCGGGGCGCCGGGCTCGTCGCGCAGGTACGGGGCGACGAGCGACAGGCCGAGCACCACGGGGCCGAGCATCAGCACCCGCACGAGCTTGACCAGCGTGCCGACCTGGGTGCTGACGAGGCTCACCGGCACGGTGGCGGCGAGCACCTGCGGCACCGCGTAGACCGTGAGGCCGGCGAGCACGCCGTACTCGGTCGGGTTGGTGCCGAGCAGCGGGATCAGGAGCGGCAGGCCGAGCACCACCAGCACGCCGAGGATCGCCGTGAAGGCGATCGAGGAGGCGACATCGTCGCCGCTCGCCCCGATCACCGGCGCGACCGCCGCGATGGCCGAGTTGCCGCAGATGGCGTTGCCGCAGGCGATCAGGATCGACATCCGGGCCGGCAGGCCGAGGAGGCGGCCGATGGCGTAGCTGGCGATCAGCGCGATCACCACGGTGGCGACGATGCCGGAGAGCAGCGCCGGCCCCGAGGCGACCAGGGCCTTGAGGCTGATCGAGGCGCCGAGCAGCATCACCGCGACCTCGAGCAGCTGCTTGGCGCTGAAGGCGATGCCGATGCGCCAGCGCGGCCCCGGCTCCCAGACCGAGCGGATCGCGATGCCGGCGAGGATCGCGATCACCAGCGCCTCGACGTAGGGGTGGTGGACGAGATGCTCCTCCGCCGCCTGGACCAGGGTCGCCGCCGCCGTCACGGCGACGCAGAGGGTGAGGCCGGGCAGCACCGCGATCGCGGTGCGCCCCATCGTGTCAGGCCGCATCGCCGGGCATGCTCATCGGAGAGATCGAACGCGGGGTGCCGGGGCTCACGGGCGGAAGCCCGTGCCGATGCCGGGCCGCGACGGCTGGCCGAGCCAGAGCAGCGCGAGGCCGAGGACCAGGGCGACGGGCGCGGCCGGAGACAGGGTGAACGGCAGGCCGAGCATCTTCCACAGCATCGGCTGCCCGCCCTCGGCCATCGCCTGCAGGCTCGCGGCCCGGTCCTTCATCAGCGCCGCCGCGACGTCGCTGACCGAGGTGACGAGCACGGCGTCGTTGGCGATCGAGCGGGCGCCGTCATAGACGATCCCGACGAAGCCGGCGGCGAGGAACAGAAGGCCGAGGCAGCGGCACAGGAAGCGGATCATCCAGGGCTCCGGACCGCGCCCCTGCGGGACGCGCGGGCCCCTGAGTAGAGAGAGGCCCCTGCCGGCGCAAGGAGTTGCGGGCCGTGACACAAGCTTGAGCGCGGCACCGTGGCGGGTTGATCCCACGCCCCCCGCCATGCCACGGCGCTCGCGACCACGTAAGGGGAGCGGCATGAACGGCAGGACGGGCAGGGCACGGCCGGAGCTGGTGATCTTCGACTGCGACGGCGTGCTGGTCGACAGCGAGCCGATCAGCCTCGCGCGCCTGACCGAGAACCTGCAGCGCATCGGCGTGCCGATCGATCTCGACACGGTCGCGCGGCGCTTCACCGGCACCAGCATGACCTCGATCATGGCCCACATCGCCACCGATTACGGCGTGCCGACGCCCGAGGGCTTCGTCGATGCGGTGCGGGCGGACACCCTGCGGGCCTTCGACGCCGAGTTGCAGGCCATCGCGGGCGTCGCCGCGGTGCTGGAGACCATGACGACGCGGCGGTGCGTCGCCTCGAGCAGCGACCCGCAGCGGCTGCGCCACGCGCTCACGCTCACCGGGCTCCTGCGCCATTTCGACGGCCACGTCTTCAGCGCCAGCATGGTGGCGCGGGGAAAACCCTTCCCGGACCTGTTCCTCTACGCTGCCGGGCAGATGGCGGTGGATCCGGCGGCGTGCGTGGTGATCGAGGACAGCGTGCCGGGCGTCACCGCGGCGCGGGCCGCCGGGATCCCGGTCCTCGGCTTCTGCGGCGGCGGCCACTGGGCTCATGACCGGGCCGGGGCGGACCTTTTGGCCGCAGGAGCCGTCCGGGTCTTCGACGCATTCTCCCAGCTGCCCCATCTTCTGGAGGCGTGGGACCATTCGGGGATCCGGGACGACGCGTCCCGTTAAGGGACAGGGAGCCCTGGCACCGGTTTCGCATTGACCTCCCGCGTCCGCCCGGCCCATTCCGGGGCGGACGCGACCGGCCCGCGAGACCGTCCCGCCCAGGCCCCTCCCTCAAGGCCCCTCTCCCCAAGCCCCCTCCCCCGCCAACCGGAGCCCGCCGTGAGACCAGCCCGCATCGTCGCCTTCTCGGGCAACGTCCGCCGCCCGTCCCGGACCCGCACGCTGGTGGAGGCGGTCGCCGCCGAACTCGGCCGTCGGCGCCCGATCGACCTGAAGGTCTACGACCTCGCCGAGATCGGCACCGGCCTGGGCGCCACCACCCGGCAGGCCCTGCCGCTGCCGATCGCCCACATGATCGAGGCGATCGAGGGCTCGGACGGGCTGATCGTCGGCTCGCCGGTGCATAACGGCTCCTATTCGGGGCTGTTCAAGCACGTGATCGACTTCCTCGACCCGGCCACGCTCGCCGGCAAGCCGGTGGCGCTCACCGCGACCGGCGGCGGCCCGCGCCACGCCCTGATGGTCGAGCACCAGCTCCGCCCGCTCTTCGGCTTCTTCACCGCCCACGTCGCGCCGACCGCGGTCTATGCCGGCGAGGCGGAGATCGAGAATGGGGTTGTGGCCGACGCCCGGGTGGCCGAGCGGGTCGCGGCGGCGGCGAGCGAGCTGGGCCACCTTCTCGATGTGGCCGAGGCGGCGCGCCGGGGTGGCGGCGGGCGGGCGGTGGCGGGGCTCTAGGGTCCCAAGCCGACCGGCCCGATACGCAGAGGAGCCGCGTCCGACCCCTTGCAGAAGCCCCGAATGCCCGTCGGCAGGTCGACGGGCGAGGCGGGAACCTCCGGCCGGGGCGAGGGGAATTACGATCTTCTGCTTCGAGGCCGAGGCCGTATCAATAAGACGCCACATCCTCGTTCAATTGCAGTCCGATATTTTAAAATACCGTTCGTCAGCCTTGTATTAAAGCTCGCAGGCTCGTTCTTATGCCTGATGCCAGATGCCAGATATTTATATTTGTGTTTCAAAAAATTTTCGGACAAATGCTCGAAGATGCGTGGATATATCAAATTACAGCAGAAAGATATTTTGTTTTACTCGAAGTCATCTATGTCAATGCGTACGTGCGCGTCTCGCTTTTGATACAAACCGACGCGCCATGACAATAATCTTGAATTACATGCGATTCGATTATTCGATTTCACATATGAAATCGTTACATGAAAATGCTTGAAAACGTTACATCGCCACGTATTACTGTTACGGAGCGTGTCACAAGCGATAGCATTTGCATGTTAGAGATGGATTAACCTTTAATTATTATAGGTTGAGCTAGGTCAAGCAGTAAATTCGTTTGTATGCTGCTTAAAATCGGTGCGAACGATGACGACAAGGTGCATTGCTGTAGCTTTGCTGGGGCTACATCGTTCATGAGTATGATGGCCACGCAAGAGCAGGCCGAGCGTACGAGATCTGGCGCGCGACAGCCTGACCAGGATGCTCCCCAGCCGCCGACCCTGCCGTCGGTCATCCTTCACCTCGGCAGCAGCTTCAGCCTGCTCGCAAGCTATACCGGCCAGGACTCTGCCAACCCCTTCGGCGGCTTGCGCCAGGGCTCTGCCTGTGGCGGCCAGATCTTCTTCGGCATCGACGACGACCTTCGACCCCTCGCCTGCATCAAGGGCGGCTCGCTCCGCATCGCGGCCACGAACCACCACGGGCGCCGCCCTGTGGGTTGATCCTTCGAAGGATGGAAATCATGACCACGACGATGCCTGAACGGTTTCACGCTTCCAAATTCGAAGCAGTCACCCAATCCATACGCACGCTCGCCGTTGGCGTCATCGTATCGATCAGTTCGGTGGCTGCGATCTACAGTGCCAATTCCGCCATCTCGGCCTGGAACACCTATCAGAATTTTTTGGAAGTCGAGCGTTACGCTGAAGTGGAGGACGCCCTCCTGACGGTGCAAAAGGGCCTCCTGTCCGAGCGGGCGGATAGTCCCAACGTGCTCGTCCTGGATGGGAGCGCCTTCGAAAGCGCGAGGCAATCGATCCAACAAAATCGCCAGACCGTGGACGCGGGTTTCAACCGGGTTCAGGATCTGGCCAAAGGCATTGACGGCGAGAACAAGTCGAGCCTGTTGAACAACTTCTTCAAAACGTACAGCGAATTGAAGAAGGTTCGCCAGGATCTGGATCAGAGTTACGCCAAGCCACGCGAGCAGCGAGACCTCTCGGTTGGCCCGACCATGCTGTCGGTCGGAACGAAAATGATGTCGTCGCTCGAAGCCCTGTCGAGTGCCCTGGACCGCGACATCAGCGACAGCAATCCGCTCGCGGCGCGCCTGACCGAGATCAAGCAATTGGCATGGCAGTCCCGCAGCATCGGCGGGTCCGTGTGGGAGATTGCGCACGGCCCCTACACCAGCGGCAAGTGGCTTACCAAAGCACAAAAGGACAAGATTGTCTTCATCCAAGGCCAGACAAAATCCTTCTGGGATCGCACGAATTACGTCGCTTCTTTTGATGGGCTGCCCAGTAAAGTCGAGAAGGCGGTCGCCTTCGCGACGAACGCTTATTTCGGCAAGGAATTTTCCGAGATCCAGCAGCGCATCATCTCGGATATTACGTCCGATAAGATGCCAGCCATGGAATTTTCGACCTGGCTTCGGATGCTGATCCCGGCGATCAATTCGGTCACCGATGTCGCCAGCATATCGATGAACGTTGTCGTGGAATTCGCCAAGGATCAAAGCAAGACTGCAAAGGAGACTTTCGTATGGAGCGCCGGGATGTTTACTGCCGTCGCAATCCTGATCGCGTTTGGCATCGTGCTCCTGCAACGCCGTCTGTTTAATCCGATCCAGGTCATCACCAGGACGTTGTCCCGGATCTCGAACGGCGACATGAATGCCGAGATCGCCTATCGAGAGCGCCGTGACGAAATCGGACGGATGTCCGCCGCCATCCAGATTTTCAAAGATCAGATGATCCGCAATGCGATGCTGGAACGCGAGGCGCAAGACCATCGCGCGGCCGCGGCTGCGGAGCGCAAGAACGTCATGATCCGTTTGGCGGACACGTTCGAGCAGGCTGTTGGCGGCATCGTCGGCATGGTCTCGTCCGCGGCCACCGAGCTGCAGGCCACCGCCCAGCAGATGACTGCCACCGCCCAGGAAACCGCCAGCCAATCCACTGCCGTGGCGGCGGCGGCCGACCAAGCCGCCTCCAACGTCAACACCGTGGCCGCCGCAGCGGAGGAACTCGGGGCCTCGGTGCAGGAGATCGGCCGCCAGGTCGACGGCTCGGCCCGTCTCGCCAAGGCCGCGGTGATCGAGGCCGGCGAGACCGCGCATCAGGTCCGGGCGCTGACCGAGGCCACGGCGCGCATCGGCGACGTCGTTGGGCTGATCTCCTCGATCGCCGCGCAGACCAACCTTCTGGCGCTCAACGCCACCATCGAGGCCGCCCGCGCGGGAGCGGCGGGCCGCGGCTTCGCGGTGGTCGCCGCCGAGGTGAAGGAACTCGCCGGCCAGACCGCCAAGGCCACCGAGGAGATCACCAGCCAGATCGCGGCGATCCAGGCCTCCACGGGTCAGGCGGCCGGCGCGATCGGCAAGATCACGGTGCGGATCGAGGAGATCTCCGGTGTGGCGACCTCGATCGCCGCGGCGGTCGAGCAGCAGGGCGCCGCGACCCAGGAGATCGTGCGAAACGTCGCCCAGGCCTCGACCGGCACCACCGAGGTGACCGGCAACATCGCCGGAGTGGCGCAGGCGTCGGAGGAGACGGGCGCGGCGGCCTGCCAAGTGCTGTCGGCGGCATCCGAGCTGTCCCGGCAATCGGAGCAACTTGGCGTCGAAGTCGATCGCTTCCTTGCCACCGTGCGCGCAGCGTGATCGAGACAGGCCGGTGGCGGATCACCGCCACCGGTGCAGGATGCAGAGGGTCCGCTTTCCAGGGAGAGGGGCTGGGCCTGCTTCCCACGCTCAGCAGCCGTTGGCACGGCCAAGCTTTGAGGGGACTGATGCCGCCGCGCCGTCGAACGGATCCGTTCGACGGCGCAAGGCAAGCCCGAACGGGCGCCGATGCGTCGGACGCCGTGGCAGCGACGTGTCGATGCCACGGCGCGGGGGTATGAGACCCTAGAGCTGCGCCTGCAACCTGCGATAGGCCCGCCCATACGCCGCGTAGCCCGCCACCGTCCGCGCCATCATCGCCCGCCGCTCCGCATCGAGCCGCGACAGGGGCCGCGCCGGGCGGCCGCCCCAGAGCCAGCCGGAATCCAGCACCTGCCCCGGATCGGTGGCGCTGCCGGCGGCGAGGAGCACGTCCGCTTCCACCACCGTGCCGGGGCTCAGCCGCGCGCCCATGCCGATGAGGCAGTTCGGGCCGATGCGCCCGTCGGCGGCGTGGACGTTGTGGCCGAGCGTGGTGTCGCGCTCGATCACCAGACCGTCGGCCCGGGTGTGGAGCGCGCAATTGTCCTGCACGTTGACGTTCGCCCCGATCACGATCGGCCCCGCTGCGGCTTCGAGCAGGCAGGAGAAGAACACGCTCGCCCCCGGCGCCAGGCCGATCCGGCCACGCAGGCGCGCGGTGCGGGCGACGAACACCGCGGGATCCGGCACGAGGTCGTCCCCCGGGGCCAGGACCGGCTCGCTGGCGGCGGCCTCGCGCAGGCGCTCGGCCCGCTCGGCCAATTCGCCCGGGGCGAGCGCCCGCACCGGCCGGGCCGGGCTGCCGGCGCAGACGAAGCCCGACGGCAGGGTGGTGCGGGGAAAGACCGTGCTGCCGGCCTCCAGCAGCACCCCGTCCTCGACCAGCGAGCCGTCGAGGATCGTGCAGGCCTCCTCGATCACGCAATCGTCGCCGACCGTGCAGGCATGGACCACCGCGTCGCGGCCGACGGTGACCCGGTCGCCGATGATGCAGGGATAGATCTCGGCCGCGATGTGCAGGGTCGAGCGGGCGCCGAGCCAGAACCGGTCGCCGACCACGATGTCGTGCCCGTCGGCGCGGATCACCGACTCGTCGCCGAGCCAGGCTTGCGCCCCGAGGCTCGCCCGCCCGATCACCGTGCTGCCGCGGCCGCACCAGACCGGCCGGGCCGCGAAAGCCGGATCGGTGTCGTCGTAGGGGAGGAGGAGGTCGGGGGTCATGGGGCGTTCCTCCGTCCGGCCTGCCGTAATGGCGAGCGATTCCGCGAGACTCCACATCTACGCCGTTCTGCCGACCGCAACAGCCCCGGCTCTCCGGCCGAGGCGCTTCGTGCTAAGACGCCGCCAGCCCCGCAGCATGGACCCGTCATGACTCCTCGCCTCTCGATCCAGTCCGAGCCCTTCGACGTCGCGGCCGAGATCGCCGCCCTCACGGCGGAGCTCGGCGGGCGGGCGGGCGCCATCGTGAGCTTCACCGGCCTGTGCCGCGACGAGGACGGGCAGCTCTCCGCCCTCGAGCTCGAGCATTACCCGGGCATGGCCGAAGCCGAGATCGGCCGGGTGCTCGCCGAGGCGGCGTCGCGCTGGCCGCTCCAGGGTGCGGTGGCGATCCACCGCCACGGCCTCGTCCGCCCGGGCGAGGGCATCGTGCTGGTGCTGGCGGCCTCCGCCCACCGCAACGCCGCCTTCGAGGCCGCGAGCTTCCTGATGGACTACCTCAAGACCCGCGCCCCGTTCTGGAAGCGCGAGCATCGCGCCGACGGCACCCTCGGCGGCTGGGTCGAGGCGATGGAGCACGACGCGGCGGCGGCGGCGCGCTGGTGATCGGTCAGAGGCGAGGCGGCGTCCGGGCGATTCCGTGCGGTCACGGTAGTGCCAACCGGCGCGGCGCAGGAGCGACGCCGACCGGCGTCGCGCAGCAACCGGCCGGATCTCGCGTGATCCGTGTGAAACGGGGATTACCGACAATTCGAGCAATCGGGCTGAGGAATCGCTGACCGGCCTGCGGCAGGATCGCGCCATGCCCCGCGACCACCACACTTCCCGCGATCCCCACCCGGCCGATCCGCTGCCCTTCGACCCGCTCAGCGCGCGCAACCTCGCGGTTGCCTGCGCGCTGATCGGGCTCGGCACCCTCCTGATCTCCGAGCGGCCGACGCCCGGGGGCCTGCTGCTCGCCTGGGGCGGGTTCATCGGCTGGGCGCTGCTGCGCATGGTCGGCGGGCGCCCGGCCCAGCCCGTGCGCCGGAAGGCGGCCCCGCGGCGGCCGCCCGTCGTCGAGGTCATCGAGGTCGAGGACTGGGACATAAAGGATTGGGCGCCCCGGCGCCCGGCCCCGACGCTGGCTCTTCCCAAGCCCATCGCCGTCGATCCGCCCGAGGCGACCGCCGACTGGAAGACCTCGGCGCATCCCGCCGTGCTCGCCGGCGTGCGGCGCCGGCGCGAGCAGGGATAGAGCATCCGGAACCCAGCGGTCGCCGAACGGCCGCGGGCGGCTATCTCTCCGGCGGAAGGCGGCCCGCGCCGCCGGCGGAGAGATCCTCGGACATGCCCGTTTCCCCATCCCAGGCCGGCCTCGGCCAGGACGCAGCCCGCCCGATCCGGGGCGGCAGCACCCGCTCGCTCGCCCTCGCCGGCATCGGCGTCGTGGTCTTCACCGCCGCGATGCTGCTGGCCTGGCGCTCGGCCGACACGCTGCTGCTGATCTTCGCCGGCATCCTGTTCGCGGTCTTCCTCGACGGGCTCACGCACTATCTCGGCCGGGTCGTCCCGCTAGGGCACGGGTTCCGGCTCGCGATCGTGAGCGTGCTGCTGACGATCCTCGTGCTCGGCATGGTCGGCCTCGGCGGCGCCACCGTGGCCTCCCAGGCCGAGCGCCTGGGCCAGACGCTGAAGCAGCAATCCGGCACCGTGAAGTCCTGGCTCGACGCACGCGGCATCGACACCCGCTTCCTCGATTTCGGCAAGCTCAAGGATGCGGCATCGCAGCCGGGCGGCGGCGGGTCGGAGGACGGGCAGCGCAACGCCCCCGCGGCCGGCGGCCTGCCGAGCCCCGGCACGCTCCTGTCGGGCGCCGGCAGCGTGCTCGGCCAGGCCTCGACGGTGGCGCTGGCGGTGTTCGGCGCCATCGGCAACGTGTTCATCGTCGTGGTGCTCGGCCTGTTCGTGGCGGCCGATCCGCGGACCTACCGCGACGGGCTCCTGCGCTTCGTGCCCTCGCGCCACCGCACCCACGCGGCCTCCGTCGCCGACGACATCGGCATCACCCTGCGCCACTGGCTGTTCGGGCAGCTCGTCGTGATGGCGGCGATCTTCGTCTGCGTCTGGCTCGGGCTGACGCTGGTCGGCATCGACGGGGCCCTGGTGCTCGGGCTCCAGGCCGGCCTCCTCTGCTTCATCCCGACCATCGGCGCGCTCGTCGCCGGCATCATCATCGTGCTCGCCTCCCTGGCCTCGGGGCTCAAGGGGGTGATCGCGGGCCTGTGCGTGTACCTGCTGGTCCAGACCCTGGAGAGCTACGTGCTGACGCCCTTCGTGCAGAAGCGGGCGCTCGACATCCCGCCCGCCACGCTGTTCGCCGGGCAGATCCTGCTCGGCGTGCTGTTCGGCCTCTGGGGCGTCGCCCTGGCGCTGTCCCTGATGGCGGTCGCCAAGGTGCTGCTCGACCGGCTCTACATCGAGGACACGCTGGGGGAGGATGCGGGCTGAGACCGTCCTCCCCGCCGGGCTCGTCAGGCGCTCTGCGGCTTCGTCACCTTGGCCTCGATCGCGTCCCAGACCGCCACCGCGAGGTCGGGGCCGCCAAGGCGCTTGATCACCCGGATGCCGGTCGGCGAGGTGACGTTGATCTCGGTCAGGTTGCCGTCGATCACGTCGATGCCGACCAGGATCAGGCCGCGGCGGCGCAGCTCGGGGCCGATCGCCTCGCAGATCTCCCGCTCGCGCGGGGTGAGGGCCGTCGCGCCGCCGGTGCCGCCCCGCACCATGTTGGAGCGGATGTCGTTGGCCGCCGGCACCCGGTTGACGGCCCCGAGCGGCTCGCCGTCGACCAGGATGATGCGCTTGTCGCCCTCGGTGATCCGCGGCAGGAAGCGCTGCACCACCCAGGGCTCCCGGAAGGTGACCGAGAACAGGTCGAACATCGAGCCGAAATTCGGGTCGTCCGGCAGCACCCGCAGCACCGCCGCGCCGCCATGGCCGTGCAGCGGCTTCATCACCACGGCACCGTGCTCGGCCCGGAACGCCTCGATCTCGCGCTTGTCGCGGGTGATCAGGGTCGGGGGCATCAGCTCCGGATAGGCGGTGACGAACAGCTTCTCGGGGGCGTTGCGCACCTCGAACGGGTTGTTCACCACCAGCGTCTGCGGGTGGATCCGCTCGAGCAGGTGCGTCGCCGTGATGTAGGCGAGGTCGAAGGGCGGGTCCTGCCGCATCAGCACCACGTCGACCGTGGCGAGATCGACCCGCTCCTGGGCGCCGAGATGGGCATGATCGCCCTCGACGTCCTGCACCCGCAGGGGCTCGGCCCAGGCGGTGACGCGCCCGTCGCGCATCGAGAGCCGGTCGGGCGTGTAGTGCAGCAGCGTGTGGCCGCGGGCCTGCGCTTCCAGCAGCAGCGAGAAGGTGGTGTCGCCGGCGATGCGGATCGCCTGGATCGGGTCCATCTGGACCGCGACGGTGAGGGCCATGTCGGGGGTATCTCCGGTCGCCCGGGTTATCGGGCGGGCCGCGGCCGATGGCAACGGTCCCCGACAAGGAAGGCCCCGCGCGCGGGTGCGGCGGGGCCCCAAGTCGAGGGAGGAAACGCCCATGAGGGCCTGTGCGGGCCTCGCAAGCCACGTGCCAATACTGGCGAGGAGGCCGATCGGATCGTACGACCGGGGAACGTCGAGGGTCTGGACCGGTTCCTCAAAAACTCCGGGCGGGTATCATGCCCCCGCCCGGAGGCGGGTCTCAGGGATCCCGGCCCTCCGGATCCCGATCCTCGGGGTCTCGGCTCGCGGGGTCTCGGCTCTCGGGGTCCTGGCCCGGCCACGCGACGATGCGGTCCGGCAGCTCCTCGGTCTCGAACTCCTCCTCGGTGCCGCTGACCCGGCCGCGGACCGAGATGCCAGCCTCGTGCACGGTGCGGCGGGTGCCGGAGACGAGCGGGTGCCACCACGGCAGGTCGTGCCCGTCACGGACCAGGCGGTAGCCGCAGGTCGGCGGCAGCCACGGCAGGGTGCGGACCGCCTCAGGGGTCAGACGGACGCAATCGGGCACGCGGGCCTGGCGCTTGGCGTAGTCGCGGCAACGGCAGGTCCCGGCATCGAGCAGGGTGCAGCCGATATCGGTGTAGTGGATCTCGCCCGAATCCTCGTCCTCGAGCTTGAGCAGGCAGCAGCGGCCGCAGCCGTCGCACAGGCTCTCCCACTCCACCGGGGTGAAGTCCTCCAGGCTCCGGCCGCGCCAGAACGGGGTCGCGGCCTTGAGGGAGACGGGCGGGCGCGGGGGCTTGCTGCGGGCGTTGGCCACGGGTGCTGAAGGCCTTCGAGGCGCCAGATCGGCGGCGCGTGCAAGGAGCGAGGGGGCGGATCGACGGGACGAACCGGCGGGCGGGAATCTCCCACCTCTGCCGCGGGCGGCGGCCCGGGGCAAGCGCGGCCGGCGCCCTCTGCGCAATCCTGCGACGTCGTGTCGGTGCGGGACTGCCCCATATAGGCCGTGACGACCTGCGAAACCCGCCCCGCCTCGCGCTACGGTGCGGGGTTTGCTAGACTTGGCCCGCGCCATCCCGAGGACCCGCCGAAGTGACCGAGAATCGGCCCGACACCCGGTCCGCCAGCCGGCTGACCCAGCTCCGGACCCGCCTGTCCCACGGGATGCTCGGCTTCGACGCCTGGCTGAATGACGGCCTCTACAATGGCGGCCGCTCGTTCGGCGAGGCCTATGGCCGCTACGCCGAGAAGATCCAGCGGCGCTTCCGCGTCTCGGGCGTCAAGCGCCTCGTCCTCGACCTCGCGAGCGAGGGCGTGACCCTCGGCCTCGCCGGCGGCGTGGTGATGCTGACGCTGGCGCAATCGGCGTTCAACCAGACCAGCGAGAACTGGCTCAAGGCGCCGGACCTCGCGGTCACCTTCCTCGACCGCTACGGCACCGAGGTCGGGCGGCGCGGCATCAAGCACGACGATTCGCTGCGCATCGACGAGTTTCCCGACATCCTGGTCAAGGCGTTGATCTCGACCGAGGACCGGCGCTTCTACGAGCATTGGGGCATCGACCCGATCGGGACCCTGCGCGCCGTGACGGTGAACGCGCGCGGCGGCGGCCATGTCCAGGGCGGCTCCTCGCTGACCCAGCAGCTCGCCAAGAACCTCTTCCTCTCGAACGAGCGCTCGCTCGAGCGCAAGGTCAACGAGGCGTTCCTGGCGCTCTGGCTCGAATGCCACCTGACCAAGAACGAGATCCTGAAGCTCTACCTCGACCGCGCCTATATGGGCGGCGGCACCTTCGGCGCGGCAGCCGCGGCGGATTACTATTTCGGCAAGAACCTCAAGGACATCACCCTGCCGGAAGCGGCCATGCTGGCCGGCCTGTTCAAGGCGCCGACGAAATACGCCCCCCACGTCAACCTGCCGGCGGCCCGCGCCCGGGCGGCGGACGTGCTGCACAACATGGTGGAGGCGGGCTACCTGACGGAGGGCCAGATCCAGTCGGCCCTGCGCAACCCGGCGACCCCGGTGACCCGCTCGCGCGACATCAGCGCCGACTACTACCTCGACTGGGCCTTCAACGAGGTCAAGAAGCTCGTCGACGACGGCAAGCTGAAGAAGGAGCGGGTGCTGGTCGTGAAGACCCCGCTCGACCTCGCGATCCAGAAGCGGGCCGACCAGGCGGTGGAGAACGTGCTGCGCCAGTTCGGCGACGCCTTCGACGTCGAGCAGGCGGCCCTCGTGACCATGGATCCCGACGGCGCGGTGCGGGCGATGGTCGGCGGGGCCGATTACGGCCAGAGCCAGTTCAACCGCGCCACCGACGCCCTGCGCCAGCCCGGCTCGTCGTTCAAGCCCTACGTCTACGCCGCGGCGCTCGCCACCGGGCAGTGGCGGCCCGAGAGCCGGGTGGTCGACCGCCCGGTCTGCATCGGCAACTGGTGCCCGGCGAACTATGGCCGCTCGTTTGCCGGCACCGTGCCGCTCTGGGTCGCGGTGGCGAAATCGATCAACACCATCCCGGTGCAGTTCTCGATCGCCATGGGCAAGCAGCTCGGCGAGACCCACGACGCGAGGGCGGCCAAGCTCGGCCGGGCCAAGATCATCGAGCTCGCCCATAAGATGGGCATCACCTCGAACCTGGTCGATTCGGTCTCGCTGCCGATCGGCTCGGCCGAGGTGACGGTGCTCGACCAGGCCGCCGGCTACTCGGTCTTCGCCAATGGGGGCCGGCGGGCCAAGCCCTACGCGGCGACCGAGATCCGCACCGGCGCCGGCGAGGTGATCTACCGCCACGACACCAGCGAGGCGCCGCCCGAGCAGCTGCTCTCGACCCGGGTCGTCGCCGACATGAACTTCATGCTCAACAAGGTCGTCGACGAGGGCACCGGCCGCAAGGCGGCGGTCGAGGGCGTGCGCACCGCCGGCAAGTCCGGCACCACCAACGCCTACCGCGACGCCTGGTTCGTCGGCTATACCGGCAACCTCGTCACCGCGGTCTGGTACGGCAACGACGACCACTCCTCGACCAAGAACCTGACCGGCGGGTCGCTGCCGGCGATCACCTTCCACGAGGTGATGGCGCCCGCCCACCAGGGCATCGAGATCAAGCCGATGCCGGGCTTCGAATCCGACAAGGCCGGCGCCCGCACCGCGCAAGGCCCCACCCCGACCACGCCGCCGCCCGGCGCCCCCGCCGGCGCCCTGTCGCGGCGCTCCTTCGAGGTGCTGGGCGGTCTCGGCCACCTGTTCCGCTCGGTCGAGAGCCCCCCGCCGGGGCGGGCGGCGTTCAACGTGCTCGACCGGACCGGCCAGCCCGCCGGCTCGTCGGGCAAGAGCGGCATCTAGCGCATCGCCCGACGACGCGGAGATTGGCCGGTCGGACGATGCGGCACGATCAAGCACCGGAAGCAGCGCTCATCGCCAGGTGATCGGGCGGCGCTCTCGCGGGCGCCACGCCCTGCCGTTGCGCCCGTTCGGGGTCCATGCCGGGGAGGAACCGTGCGGCGGATCGGCCCGGGTCGACGCCCCGACGACCCTTGCGGGGTTCGACGCGTCGCGTGTCGATGCTCCGTGATCGTCGTGCCGGCCGCACGGCACCGTCAGCGCCGCCGCAGCTCGCGCCCGTCGACGCGCTGCCACTGTCCGCGCATCGCGGCGTGCACCGCCATGAGATCACGCAGCGGAACGGCCGGCTGCGGCGGAAACCGGTAGAAGTGATACCGGTCGTCGCCCAGCGGCAGCAGGTCATGCCCCGGGAACAGGCCGGGATTGAACATGCCGTAGACGGGGAGGACGATCGTCTTGGCGTGGGACAGCCACGCGGCGAGCCACGCGAAGGTGCTGATTGACAGCACGATGTTCGACGCCGACCGGATGATCTGAAAGTCCTCCAGGATCCCGTGATGCGGCACGATCTCCGCGCGCGGGAACCGGTCCTTCAGCGCGCGCATGTAGATGTTGTCCTCCGTCTGGCCGGTGAAGACCGGCCGCAGCCCGAGATCCTCGATCACGTCGGCGTAGAAGTCGACGGGGATGACCGTGTAGCCGGGATGCCGCGCATCGAGGATTTCACCGGCCCGAACCGGACACACGACGGCGTCGCCGTCGAAGACCGGAACCCGAAGGTCCGGCCGGGAGAACAATGCCCTGGCCTGCTCCTTCACGGGAAAATACTCGAGCCGCTGGCCGTATCCGTGCCACTCGAACCGGTCGAAGATTCGGTTCTCCGCCAGGTACGCGACGCGCTGCATGTCGACGCGCTGCTCGTCCTCGAGGGCGTACACGGCCTGCGCGGGATCGGCCTCGATCGGGGGATGCTCGATATTCCAATACGGCATCATGAAGTTCGACAACGTGAGATCGCCGACGAGCGATTTCAGCTTCGCGGCGACCAGATACTGCATCATGAGATTAGCGTAATGCGTCGGTATATATTTATGAAAAACAGGGTTACTCGGCATCATGAACCTCTTGCTCAGTCTTGTCCGACGGCACTCGGCATCGGGCGAATCGAACAGCCTTCCACGATCGGCCCGCACCCTGCGGGCAAGCCCTTCCACTTCCCTTCGTTCCGGTTCGACCGGGCCCCCGCGCACCATGTCCGTGGCACGCGGGTCAGGCTCATGCGCCAGCTTCCATCACAGAGCCGAAGCTGATACGACCCGGATTCCTAACGCAAGGAGGCGTTCTCGCCGGGGCATCTCAAAAATGCCACGACACCGAGAGCTTTCGACGAAGTCGATGTCGTTGCTGTCTCCGTAGAGGCGGCGAGCCTCTCGATCTTGTGTCGCATTGTGTCGAGAAACCGTGCCGCCGGGCCGGAGACTGCGGGCGAAGCGGCCGATGGAGGTCGGGCGTGATCGCTGCCGGCGCCCGCAGGCCAGGACAGGATCCAAGCGCAACCCGTCGGCAGGTCGCCCTGAGGCCAGCCTGTCAATCCAGGACTACGAGATGAAATCCAAGAATTTCTCGACCGTCGTGGCCATTGCCAAGAACGAAGGCCGCTACATCGCGGAATGGATCGCCTACAATCTCGCCATCGGCTTCGACCGTATCGTCATTTTCTCGAACGACAGCACCGATGCGATGGACCGGATCGTATCGGATATCGCGGCCCTCGATCCGAGGGTCAGCCTGATCGACTGGCCGTCGATCCCGGATACGTCGCCTCAGATCACCGCCTACGCTCACGCTCTGAAGATCGTCACGACGCCCTGGATCATCTTCCTGGACATCGACGAGTTCCTGCTGCCATTCGCGGATGGCAGCGTGCGGGGATTCCTCGACCGCGTCCCTGCGGACGTCGCCAGCGTGCACATCAACTGGCGCAATTTCGGCTCGGGCGGGAGGACGTCGCCCGATTACGGTTTCGTCACCAAGACGTTCTTCCACGCGGCCGATCCGGGCTGGGAGAACCATTGCCATTTCAAGACCTTCGCACGCATCGACCGCGCCACCGACGTTCACATCCACGACATCGGATCGTCGACGGGCCGCCGCGTCCTGTCCGATTTCCAGGACTTCCAGATGCCCGCGCGCGGCATGGCCAACCGCATCGCCCATGACGGCATTCAGATCAATCACTACCAGTGCAAGACCTATGACGAGTTCTGCACCCGCATGATGCGCGGCGATGCGAACTATGCCACCAAACAGCCGCGCGATCATTCGCAACGGCGATTCGAGATTCTCGACCGGAACGAGACGGTCGACACGAGAATCAAGATGTTCGAGGCGAAGTTCGATCACGAATACAAGCTGATGCCGATCTGAAACGTGGCCCGACTCGGTGGAGATCGGCTCCGCCGGAAGCGCCGCGATCGGGCATCCGAAGCGCGGCATCGCGGACCGGCGCGGGAGCGCAAAAACCCGTTCGACCCCGGCCCGACCTGGGCTAGACACGCCCCACGATGCTGACCGAGACAGTCGCCCCTCCGGCCTCCGGGCGTGCCGCCTCCCCGGCCCCCCGCCCGGGCCCCCGCCCCCTGCCCCGGCTCCTGCGGGGGGCCGTGCGGCTGCGCCGCGGCGGCCGCGGCGGCGGGACCGTGGTCCTGGTGCTCTACGCCCTCGCCCTCGGGGCGGGCCTGGGCCTCGCCTCCGCCAACTGGGCGACGCGGGGGCGCTACCCGTTCGGGGGCATCGCCCTCAACGCCTGGACGGCCTGGCCGAAGATCGGCTCGCGCGACGCCGACCCCTACGTCCGGGCGATCCATGCCCGCACCGGCGAGGTGCCGCTGGCGCTGGGCGAGGGCCTGCTCCTCACCGCGATCACCGACGATGCCGGGCGCCGGCTCGATCCGTCCTGCCGCTACCGCATCGCCGGGGCGACGCCGCCGGCCCGGGCCTGGACCCTGACGGTGGAGCGCGGCCGCCACGCGACGCCGGTCGAGCCGCAGGCCGGCACCGCTCCGCCGCCGCTGCGGGCCGGGTTCACCTCGACCGAGGTGCTGCGTGACCGCGACGGCCGCTTCGCCATGGCCCTGAGCCCGGACGTGCAGCCCGGCAACTGGCTGCCGATGCCGGAGGGCGAGGGCTCGATCCGGCTGGTGCTGCGCCTCTACGACACGCCGGTGGCGGCGAGCACCGGCGTGCTCGAGCGCGAGGGCGTGCCCTCGATCACCCGGGAGGATTGCCCGTGACGCCGCTCGGACGCTTCGTCCTCGCCACCCTCTGCGGCCTCGTCCTGGCCGGGATCGTCCACGTCGCCACGGTGCTGGCGATCCCCTATCTCGCCACCGGCGACGCCTTCGCCCGCTCGCGCGCGACGCTGGCCAACGACACCTCGGTGCTGGTCCATGCCGCCGGGACGGTCGGACCGGCGGAGCCGGCGCCCCCGCCGGCGAGTTCCGGGCAGCCGGCTCCCGGGCAGCCGGCGCCGGCGCCGGAGGGGTGGCTGCCGCGGCAGGACCCGGCGGTGGCGGTCGGCATCTGCGCCTACGACCTCGATGACGGCCCGGTGCGGATCACCGCCGAGACCGGCCCGCTGCTCGAGACGATCGCGCTCCACGGGCGCAACGGGGCCTATTACGCCATCACCGATCAGGCCGCCTTACGCGGCACGGTCGAGCTCGTGATCATGACGAAGCGCCAGTTCGACGAGGCGCTCGCCACCGCCGACGAGGACGAGCGCAACCGCGACGTGCGCATCATCGCGCCGAGCCGCGAGGGCTTCGTCAGCGTGCGGGTGCTCGCCGCCCTGCCGAGCCAGCAGGCCCAGGCCAACGAGGCCGCCCGCTCGGTCTCCTGCACCATCGACGGGCCGGACGAGTAGGCCCCGTCACCCCTTGCGCACCAGCACCGTCTCGCCGGGCCCCGGCGGGACGAGGCCGCAGCGGGCCTCGGCATCGGCCGGCAGCAGCGGGCCGAGGAGGGTGCGGCGCGAATCGAGGAAGGCCAGCGCCCGCTCGGAGGCCACCGCCTCCTCCTCGGGAGCGGCCACCAGCAGATGCTCCAGGGCGTAGCGGTAGGAGGCGGAGCGCGCCCCGGTTTCCAGCCGCACCCAGGCGATGAGGCAGCGGTTCTCGGCCACCCGCATCGCGGCGCTGCGCACGTCGCGGTCGTCGAGGGTGGTGATGAAGGGCAGGCTCTGCAGCCGCGTCAGATCGGCCCGCACCACCCGCGACGCCGTCTCGGCGAAGGCCGGGATCAGGCGCCCATCCGCCACGAGATCGTCGGACAGGCGCCGGTAGCGCGAGATCGGGGAGCGGAACGGCCCGGCGGTGATCGCCTCGTAATAGGCGGAAGGGTCGGAGACGCGCCAGCCGACCGGCAGCACCCGGGCACGGGTGAGGTTGTCGAGGGCGGCCTCGAACACGCCGCGCTCGCGGGCCGGCATCAGGAAGCGCCAGGCGCGGTCGCGCAAGGCGCGCTCGTCCTCCGTGAAGGGAAACAGCGACGCCGCCTCGGCCCGCTCGCGCGCGGCCAGCGTGCCGGCGGCGTCGATCAGGCTGTTCCAGGCGGTGGGAGCCGGACGGCCGAAGTCGCCCTGCTGGGCGCAGGCCGCGACCAGCGGCAGGGCGAGCAGAAGGGCGGCGCCCGTCCAGCGGGAGCGCATGCGCTCAGCCCCGGCAGCGCCGTTCCGGCGCGGGCAGGCCGGGCTCGGCAGCGTCGGGCAGCCTCTCATAGCGCACTCCCGTGAACAGCAGAATCGTGCCGCGGACCGCGTCCGCCGCATGGGCTTCGGTTTCCTGAGAACCGGTCTCCCGAGAACCGCCCCCGTCGGACGCGGCCTCTTGAAACACGGCCGGGACGCGACCGGCCCGGGGCCGGCTCGCCGCCCGGAACGGGATGATGTCCGCCGAGGACCGCCGCTGTAGGCCGACCATGTGTGCTCTCCCGCCTCCGCCACATCCCTCCGGGACCGCCGCGCCTCGTGCGGCCTCGCTGGCGGGACGAAACCACGCGCATGGTTAATGGACTGTTTCCGGCCGGCGTCGGAGGGAGCGCCGCCGAGGGGCCGGCCGCCCGGCGGCGTAAACCATCGGTGACCGGGCCGGGGCGTCATCCCCGTTGTCCCCAGGCCCGGGACGGGCCGGTCCCCGCAGCCTTAAGCGTCGCTTTACGCAGAGCCTCGCATTCTGCCGCTCGCCTTCAGTCCTGCGTACCCGATCGCCCATGGCCCGCTCCGCCGCCGACGCTCCGCCGGACCTCTCCGGCCTCCTCGACCTCGCGCGAGACCGGCGTCTCGACATGAAACCGGTCCTGCTGCGGGTGCAGACGGACCTGTTTCGTGCCGCGCCCGTCCGGGACGTGTCGACGATCAAGGCCTTCGAGGCCCTGGCCTGCGGGCTGATCCCGACGGTCGACGGCGCCACCGCCGAGATCGTCGCCCAGAAGCTCGCCCCGCTCTCCGACACGCCGCAGAGCGTGCTGGCGCTGCTGGCGGCCCATGGCGGCGGCGCCCGCGACGCGGTGCTGGCGATGAGCCCGGTCCTGTCGACGCCGGTGCTCGACGCCGCCGGCAACGGCCCTGAGCTCGACGCGGTCATCGCCCTGCGCCACGATCTCGGCCGGGCGGTGGTCGAGGATCTGAGCCTGCGCGACGAGCCGGATGTCGATCTGGCGCTGGCCCGCAACGCCACGGCACCGCTCGCCGGGGCCGCCCTGGAGCGGCTGGTGGAGCGGGCGCGCCGGCGGTCCGAGCTGGCCGCCCTGCTGCTTGCCCGCGACGATCTGCCCGCCGTCGATCTCGCGCCGCTCTACCTCCAGGCCGACCGGATGCGCCGGGCGGCGATCCGCGACGGCGTCGCCGCCCGTGCGGCCCTGCGACCGCAAGCCCGGGCCGGGATGCGCGCCGCCGGCGCGGCGCTGACCGCCTTCGCCGGCCGCGGCGAGCCGGAGCGGTTCGAGGCGGCGCTCGGCGAGGCGCTCGGCATGCCGGGCGTGAGCTTCCGCGCCACCGAGCCGGAGCGGCGCGATCTCCTGGCGCTGGCGCTGCGGGCCGCCGACCTCGCCGAGGAGGAGGCGGTGTTCATCTTCCTGCGCCTCGATCCGTCGATCGCCCGCTCGGTCGAGGCGGTGTTCGGCCTGACCGAGCTGTTCCGCGCCATGGACGCCGCCACCGCCCGCGACCTCGTCGCCTCGATCCTCGGCAGCGAGCCCGGGATGCGCAAGGCCGCCCCCGAGCAGCACCGCCCGGCCCACGGCCCGGCCTCGCCGCGGATCCGGCCCGCCGCCGCCCCGGCCCTGCGCCCGACCCTGCCGGAGCGGACCCGCAAGACCCGCTGACACGACCCGCGGCATCGGGAGGGGCTGGGGGCGAGCATGACGGTTTCCCCCTGGTCGTGAAATGGTCTAGGCGTGGCGCTCCGGACGCCGCGCCGCCGCGACACGGGATGGGCGCGCGACGGGACGACGAGAAACGTCTCGGGAGAGCCTCGTGAGTGCCAGCCTGCCGGTCGCCCTGCCCGATATCGGCGACTTCAAGGACGTTCCGGTGGTCGAGATCCTGGTCAAGCCCGGAGACCGGATCGCCGTCGACGACCTGCTGATCAGCATCGAATCCGACAAGGCCACCATGGAGGTCCCCTCCCCGGTGGCCGGCGTGGTCACCGAGATCCTGGTGGCGCCGGGCGCTCGCGTCTCGCAGGGCACCCCGATCCTGATGGTCGACACCTCCGGCGAGGGCGCCGCCCCGCCGGCCGCGCAAGCGGCGCAACCGGCCCCGGCCCCGCAGGCCGCTCCGGCGGAAGCTCCGGCCCCGGTGGCGTCCGCATCCGCCGCCTCGTCCGAGGCCCATGCGACGCCCTCCGTCCGCGCCTATGCCCGCGAACTCGGCGTCGACCTCGCCGGCATCCCCGGCACCGGCCCGCAGGGGCGGATCCTGCGCGAGGACGTGCTGGCCTTCGTCCGCGGCCAGATGGCAGCGCCCGCCCCTGCGGCGGTTCATGCCGCCGCGCAGGCGGCCAGCCTCCCACCTGCGCCGGCCTCCGGCATCGGCGCCGGCCTGCCGGCCTGGCCGCAGGTCGATCACGCCAAGTTCGGCCCGGTGCGGCGCGAGTCGCTGTCGCGCATCCAGCAGATCTCCGGCCAGGCGCTCACCCGCAACTGGCTGACCATCCCGCACGTCACCAATTTCGACCATGCCGACGTCACCGAGACCGAGGCCCTGCGGCGCGAGCTGAACGGCGCCGGCCGGCCGGGCGCGCACAAGGTCACCATGGTGGCGATCCTGATCAAGGCCGCCGCCGCCGCGCTCCGGGCCTATCCGCGCTTCAACGCGGCCCTCGACGGCGACAGCCTGATCCTGAAAGACTACGTCCATGTCGGCTTCGCGGTCGACACGCCGCGGGGCCTGCTGGTGCCGGTGGTGCGCGACTGCGACCGCAAGGGCATCGTCGCGATCGCCCAGGAAATGGGGGAGCTCGCCGAGCAGGCCCGCACCGGCACCCTGCCGCCCGCCGCCATGCAGGGCGGCGGCTTCTCGGTCTCGTCGCTCGGCGGCATCGGTGGCGACGGCTTCACGCCGATCATCAACGCGCCCGAGGTGGCGATCCTCGGCGCGGCCCGCTCGCGCATCGAGCCGGTCTGGGACGGCAGCGCCTTCCAGCCGCGGCTGATCCTGCCCCTGAGCCTGTCCTGGGACCACCGGGCGGTGGACGGCGCCCTGGCCGCCCGCTTCCTCTCCCACCTCGCCGCGGTGCTCACCGACCTGCGCCGGGGCGCCCTGTGATCCGGCCGGCCGCGCCGGGGGACCATCCGGCCCTGACGCGGCTGTTCCAGGAGATGCAGGCCTATTACGCCGTGCCCTGTCCGGCGCCGGACGCGATCGAGGCCTCGCTCGCCGGCCGTCCGGCCGGGACCGAGATCCTGGTGGCGGAGGCGGCTGGCGTGCTGGCCGGCTTCGCGGCCTTCTCGGCGATCTATCCCGGCCCTGGGCTCGCCGGCGGCCTGTTCCTGAAGGAGCTGTTCGTCGGCGACGCCCATCGCGGCGCCGGCCACGGCCGCGCCCTGGTGCGGGCGGTGGCGGTCGAGGCCGTGGCGCGGGGGCTCAAGCGGGTCGACTGGACGGCGGATGCCGGCAAACCGGAGCTGCTGGCGTTCTACGAGGGCCTCGGGGCGGCGCCGAAGCCCGACAAGGTGTTCTTCCGGCTGGATGGGGAGGCCCTGACGGCTTTGGGGGGAACTGGGCCGGCGCCGGCTGGCGCTCCCTGACACCGAAACGCCGCGGGATCGCCCGGAGCGGGGAATCGCGCGTGACCTCGGGGCGGGGCCGGATTCTCGGGGGCCGATTGCCCCTGCCTCCGCCAGGTTCTAATATTCCGATCATGGACGAGAGCGACGCCCTCCTCGCCGCCTTCCACCGCACGGCCGAGCCCGCGGCCGCCCGGGCGGTGGAGCGGCTGCTGCGGGACGGGTCCGATGCCGACCTGGCGCGGATCAACGCCGTGCGCCTCGCCGCCGAATCCGAGCTCGACGACGAGCCGGTGATCGCGGCCCTGCTGCACGGCGCACGGCTCGGCCTGCTCGAAATGACCTGGAACGTGCTGTGCCCGAGCTGCAGCGGCGTGCTCGAGGCGCCGGCGAGCCTGCGCGGCGTGCGGCAGGAGTATCACTGCGCCTTCTGCGCCCTCGACAGCGAGCCGGTCCTCGACGACGCGGTCGAGGTGACGTTCACGGTGAGCCCGCGGATCCGGCGCATCGCCGCCCACGATCCCGACGGGCTCGGGCTGTGGGACTATCAGCGCCAGGTCTTCTTCGGCTCCGGCGTCGCCTTCCCGGAGCCCGAGGCCTTCGCCGCCCTGGCGCAGCGGGCCCTGGTCGAGGCGGTCGAGCTGAGAGCCGGCGAGCGGATGATCCTGGCGCTGACCCTCGGGGCCGAGCCGCTGATCGTGGTCGATCCCGTCACCCACGCCGCCCACAGCCTCGCCGTCGACGGCGAACCGACGCAGGAGCGCCAGGACCTCGCCCTGGTCTTCGACGACGCGCCGACGAGCGCCGGCCGCCATGCGCTCCGTCCGGGGGCCCTGCGTCTCGCCCTCGACAACCGTAGCGCCAAGCGGGTGCTGGCGACGGTGTTCCGCCTCGGCCCCGACCTCGAGGCGCTGATCGGCGGGCGCCGGCCCTTCCTGACCGCCAAGCGTCTCCTCAGCAACCAGACGTTTCGCGATCTCTACCGCACCGACACGCTCGACATCGACCAGCGGCTCAAGATCCTGAGCCTGACCTTCCTGTTCACCGACCTGAAGGGCTCGACCGAGCTGTACGCCCGGGTCGGCGACCTCGTTGCCTACGACCTGGTGCGGACGCATTTCCGCCTGCTGCACGCGATCGTCGCCGCCGAGAGCGGGGCGGTGGTCAAGACGATCGGCGACGCCGTGATGGCGACCTTCCCGGACCCGCACCGGGCGGTGGCGGCGGCGCTCCGGATGCGGGCGGCGATGCAGGGGCTGAACGCGGAGCGCGGGGCGGACGACCTCGTGCTTAAGATCGGGCTGCATGAAGGCCCCTGCCTCGCGGTGAGCCTCAACGACCGCCAGGATTATTTCGGGCAGACCGTGAACGTGGCGGCGCGGGTGCAGCAGCTCGCCGCCTCGGGGGGCATCTTCGCCACCGAGGCGGTCCTGCATCACGCCGAGGCCGCGCGCCACCTCGCGGAGGCCGGGGCGGCGGCGCGGGCCGAATTGCGGAACCTGCGCGGCATCGCCGAGCCGGTGCCGGTCTTCGAGATCACCTGAGATCCGGCGGAACGCCGCGATCGACGAGGCCGAGCCGCGGCACCACCGTGCCGGGATCGAGGATCGCGCCCGGCGCCACCACGGCATTGGCGCCGAGCCGCGCCCCGTCCCCGACGAGGGCGCCGAACTTCGCGAGGCCGGTGTCGATCACCGCGCCGTCGTGCCGGAACGCCACCGTGGCGCCCGGCCACTCGTTGCGGTGGTTGGCGATCACCGCCCCGGCCTCGAGATTGACGCCCCGGCCGAGCACGCTCTCGCCGACGAAGTTGAAATGGGCAAGCGCCGTGCCGGCGAACAGGAACGCCGCCTTCAGCTCCGAACCCGGCCCGATCGTGCAGGCCTCCTCGAGCCAGGCGCCGCCCCGCACGGTCGCGCCGTGGCCGATGAAGCAGCCCGGCCCGACGACGACCGGGCCTTTGAGGACCGCGCCGGGCTCGATCCGGGCGGTGCGATGCACCGCGACCGACTCCGCGACGGCGAAATCATCGCCGAGACGGGCGAGGAGGCGGCGGACGATGTCGGCGGCCGACGCGGCGAGCGCCCAGGGCGGCGCGGCGGCGAAGGCCGCGAGGGCGGAGGTGGGGAAGGCCGGGATGTGACGGGCGACGAGGCTCACGACCGTTCACCGCGTCCCGCCCGGCCTCACGCTCACTCGCAGACCCGCACCCGGCGGATGTAGACGTCGCCGAACTCGTCGATCATCCGGCGGCGGACGGTGTAGCATTCGGGGCCGTAGGCCGGGGCGTAGCCGTAGGCGGGACCGCCATAGACCGGCGTGTAGCCGTAGGCCGGGCCGGGGGCATAGCCGTAACCGTAGGCCGGACGCGCGCCGGCGGCGATCGCGCTGCCGAGGGCGAGGCCGCCGACCGCGCCGAGGGCGAAGGCCGGCCCGGCCCGCCAGCGCGCCTCGGCCGGAGCGGCGCCGGCCAGGGTCACGCTCGCCAAGGTCGCCGCGGCCACGCAGAACGATGCGATGCGCTTCATGGCAGATCCCCATTGACGTCAGGTGGAACAAGCAGTCGCGAGCATTCGGGACCGATCCGCGCTCCGTCATCGCTCGTTGCCTGAAGGTTCGCATCGCCACGCTGAACGGATGCTGAAGCGTGGCCGCAGGATTCCTTCAGCCAAGCCGCTCCAGCCAAGCTGCCTCGACCAAGCCTCTTCGACCGAGCCTCTTCGACCGAACCTCAGGTCGCATCGGCGACCGGCTTCACCCGGACGAGGCGGTGGCCCGAGACCTCGGCGCCGGCCTCCGGGGCGAGGCGGCGGAACGTCAGGGTCGAGAGGCCGGAGACGAAAGCCACCGCCAGGAAGGCGGGCCAGAAATCCTCCGCCCGGATCTCGGTGCGGCCGTGCCACCCGGCGGCCTCCTGGAGCGCGAAGGCGCCGAAGGCCACGCCGATGCTCAGGGACAGTTGCTGCGCCACGCTGGCAAGGCTCGTCGCCGCGCTCATGTCGCGCGGATCGACGTCGGCATAGGCGATGGCGTTGACGGCGGTGAATTGCAGCGAGCGGAAGCAGCCGCCGATCAGCAGCACCGCGATGATCAGGGCGTGGGGCGTGCCCGCGGTGAACAGGCCGTTGGCGCCCAGCAGGCACGCCGCGATCACCGCGTTCACGGTCATCACCGCCCGGAAGCCGAAGGCGCGCAGGATGCGGGCGGCGATGGTCTTCATGAACAGCGCGCCGGCGGCGGCCGCGAAGGTGATCAGGCCCGAATGCAGCGGATCGAGCCCGAACCCGAGCTGCAGCATCAGCGGCAGCAGGAAGGGAATCGCCCCGGTGCCGATGCGGAACAGGCTGCCGCCGAGCACCGCCGCCCGGAAGGTCGGGTGGCGCAGGAGGTCGAGGCGGATCACCGGATGCGCGACCCGGCGGCTATGGGCGAGGTAGAGCCCGCACAGCACGATGCCCGCGGCGGTACAGGCCCAGGAGACGGCCTCCGGCAGGAGGTGGCGCCCGCTCGAGGCGAGGCCCAGCATCAGGCTCGCGAGCCCCGCGCCCGACAGCGCGAAGCCGAGGAGATCGAGCGGCGGGCGCGCCTCCTCCTTGATGTCCTGGAAGTAGCGGGTGGCGAGCAGGATGCCGGCGAGCCCGATCGGCAGGTTGATGAAGAAGATCCAGCGCCAATGGAGCGTCGTGGTGATCAGTCCGCCGAGCGGCGGCCCGATCACCGGGCCGACGAGGGCCGGGATGGTCAGGGTCGCGAGCGCCTGGACCAGCTCGCCCTTCGGCACGCTGCGCAGCAGCACCAGGCGTCCGACCGGCACCATCATCGCCCCGCCCATGCCCTGGAGGAAGCGGGCGGCGACGAACCAGCCGAGCGAGTGCGACGCCGCGCAGGCCAGCGAGCCGGCCATGAACACCGCGAGCGCCCAGCGGAACACGGTGCGGGCGCCGTAGCGGTCGGCGGCCCAGCCACTGATCGGGATGAAGATCGCGAGGCTGACCAGATAGGAGGTCAGGGCGAGTTTCAGGGCGATCGGGTCCTCGCCCATATCCGCGGCGATCGCCGGCAGCGACGTCGCGAGCACGGTCGAGTCCGTGTTCTCCATGAACAGGGCCGTCGCGACGACCAGGGGGACGATCCGGGCTTGGCGCATGGTCACGTATCTAGCGCCTGAGCGGATCGTCGGTAGCGCGAATCGGCGGGGACTGTCCCGTCACCTATGCCGTGGGTGCGGGCCCAGACATCATGGCGTTACTCAGCGGCGACCGGCGCTCCTGCGTCGGGCGCCGCGCGCCGGGGCACCGACACCTCCGCCACCGGCAGGGCACCGTCGTCGGTGAGCGCCACGAAGCGGCGGCCGTCATAGGCGTGGAGCGTGCCGGTCTCGATCTCGAAGAACCACCCATGCAGGGACAGCCGCCCCCTGGCGAGGGCGGCCGCCACGCTCGGATGGGTGCGCAGATGGGCGAGCTGCACCACCACGTTCTCGAGGGCGAGCGCGCGCAGGCGGTCCTTGGGGTCGATGTCGTCCGGATAGGCCTCGCAGACGATGCGCTCGGCGGCGTGGCTGTGGCGCAGCCAGGTGGCGACGTTCGGCATGTCGGTGAGCGCGCCGGGCTGCATCAGCCCCTTCATCGCGCCGCAATCCGAGTGGCCGCAGACCACGATGTCGCGCACCCCGAGAGCCACCACCGCGTACTCGATCGCCGAGGAGACGCCGCCGTTCATCTCCGCGAAGGGCGGCACGATGTTGCCGGCGTTGCGGCAGACGAACAGCTCGCCGGGGCCGGCCTGGGTGATGTGCTCGGGCGAGACCCGGGAATCGGCGCAGGCGATGATCAGGGCCTTGGGCTGCTGCCCGTCGCGCACCAGGCGCTCGTACATCCGCTGCTGCCCGGGGAAGACGCTGCCGCGGAAGGTGGAGATGCCCTGGATGATGCTGCTGTCCACGGGAAGGTCCTTGTGCCTGCGAATGGGAACGGGGCGGCACCGGCGTCCTGCGCCAGCTCTGACGTGCCGCTCGCGTGTATTTCCGGAGTCGATTGCTTCGCCCCGACGATGAAAGCGAAGCTGCATGAAAGATCGATCCGGCGATGTGCGGTCACGCACCCGAATAAACCCGTTCGATTAATCCCGATCTCGGTGCGATCGAGTGCGATCGCGCACCGTCTGCTGCGGAACGCTCGCGCAGGAACGGACGATGCGGGGGCCGGCCTCCGTCCGCGCCCGGCTTGACCGCTCCGGCCCGGGCGGCCCATACCTCGCGCGAGCATCGAGGAGGCCCATGGTCACCACCGCGAGTCGGCCCCCGGGCCTGCCCCCGCGCACCGGACCGGCGCCGGCCCTGCGGCGCCTCGGCGAATCGGCATGGGCAGGCCGGCGCTTCATCCGCTTCGGTCCGTTCATCCGCTTCGGGTCGTTCATCCGCTTCGGGTCGTTCATCCGCTTCGGGTCGTTCATCCGCTTCGGGTCGTTCATCCGCTTCGGGTCTTGGGCTGCCGCGGATTTCCGTCGCGACGCCGGCCATCACCGGGGCGACCTCCGCTTCGGCGCTCCCCTCCCCCGGCATTGCCGCCCGCTCTGATGGACCGCGATCCGATCGTCTTCGCCTGGCGCAGCGCCAAAAGCCGGCACGCCGCCGCCATCGCGGTCGCCCTCGGGCTCGGCGGCCCGCTGGTCGGGCTCGGGCTGCTGGCGCTCCGCGACCTCGTCGACGAGCTGCTGGCCCTCGCGGAGCCGGGACGTGGCCCGCTCCACTTCCTCCACCTCATCGTGCCGCTGCCCGAGCGCCTCGGCGGCCACGGCCTGGTGCTGATTCCCGGCTGGCCGCTGCCGGAGAGCGCCCTGACCCTGTGGGCGCTGGGCACCCTGATCGGCATCGCCCTGGCGCTGGCCGGGCTCGGCTGGGGCGTGGCGCGGCTCTGCGTGACGGCGCAGGCCGAGTCGGTGCGCCGCCTGCGGGAGGTGGCCGAGGACGCGATCCTGCGCTCCGGGCCGGCCGCCCGCGACGACGCCCGGGCGCTGGCCGGCCAGGTCGGGGCGGCGATCCGGGCCGCCGACGGGCTCCTCGCCGTCGGCATCCTGGTGCCGGCGCTCGCCGCCGGCAGCGTGCTGCTGGCCCTCGCGGTCGCCGCCGCGGTGGCGCCGCGGCTGGTTGCGGCGACCGGCATCAGCCTGGTCGCGGCGGCGCTCGCCCGCCAGCTCCTCATCGCCCGCACCGAGCGGCGGGACGACCAGCGGCGGCTGGAGGGCGCCGCCCTCGAGCGCGGCCTGACCGATCTGGTGCGGCGCCTGCCGGCGGTGCGGGCCCACGGCACCGCCGCCTTCGAGCATGCCCGCCTCGGCCACGTCGCCGAGCGGGCGCGCCGCGCGCTGACCGAGACCGAGAACGATCTCTCCCGCGCCCGCGCCCCGGCGCTGGCGCTCGCCGTGCTGGTGCCGACGGTGGTGCTCGCCGCCGCCCTGTGGCAGGCCCCCGCCCCCGCAGCACCGGTCAGCGCCGGCGGGCTGTCGGCGGTGCTCGGCGCGCTCGCGGTAGCGTCGAGCGCGGTGGCCGCCGTCCTGCGCCAGAACCGCCGCCGCCGGGCCGCCCTGCCGGCCTTCCGGGAGATCGCCCGCGCCACCGCCTCGCTCGAGGCCCGCGCCCGGGCGCCGCGCCGGTTGCGCGCGCAATCGACGCCGCTGCCCGATGGCGGGCCGATCGTGCTGTCGCAGGTCGCGGCCTACGACCCGGCCTCGGGCGAGCGGCTGATCGGCCTCGACCTCGCCCTGCCGATGCCGAGCCACGTCGCGATCCTGGGCGACCGCGGCAGCGGCGGCCGGGTGCTGGCGGCGCTGATCGCCGGCCAGCTCGAACCGACCGCCGGGGCGGTCACCTATGCGGGCACCGACCTGCGCTCGGTCGAGCCGGCGGAGCGGGCCCGGCGCATCGCCTATGCGGGCGGCGAGCCGGTGCTGATGACCGGCACCCTGCTGCAGAACCTGCTCTACGGCGACCCGGCCTTCGCCGACGGATCGAGCCCGGATGCGAGCACGCCGAACGCCCGCGAGCTGGAGGAGCGGCTGGTCGAGGCCCTGTCGGTCACCGGGCTCGACCATCTGGTCTACGGCCGGGGGCTCGCCAGCGTGATGCCGCGCCGGCTCGACGGCGCCACCGCCTCGGCCATCGTCGAGACCCGCGGCGCCCTGCGGGCGGCGCTCGCCGCCGACAACGCCGCCCACCTGATCGAGCCGTTCGACCCTGCCCGCTACAACCGCCAGGCCACGGTCGGCGAGAACATCCTGTTCGGCGAGCCGGTCGGCTCGGCCTTCTCGGAGGCGCGGCTCGCCGGCCACCCCTTCACCCGGGCGGTACTGGAGGCGGAGGGGCTGACCCGGCCGATGACCGAGATGGGGCTCGCCATCGCGCGCGCCACGGTCGAGATCTTCTCCGACCTGCCGGACGACCACCCGCTCTTCGACGCGTTCTCGCTGTTCCCGGCCCGCGAGCGCGGCTTCTTCGAGGACCTGGTGGCGCGCCAGCCCGAGGCCTCCGGCTGGCGCCGCGGCCCGGCCGGCCAGCGCGACCGCGCCCGGCTGATCGGCCTGTGCCTGCGCTACAGCGAGACCCGGCATCGCTTCGGCCTGATCGACGAGGCGATGGAGGCGCGCCTCGTCGCGGCCCGGCGCACCTTCGCGGCCCTGCTGCCGGCCTCGCTCACCGGCTCGGTGGAGTTCTACGACCCGGCCCGGGTCACCGCGGCGGCGAGCCTGGAGGAGAACCTGCTGTTCGGCCGCGTCGCCGGGGCCGAGGCCGGGGCCGGGGCGCGGGTGCGCACCCTGATGCAGGCGGTCCTGCGCGAGCGCGGCCTGGAGCGGACCGTCTACCGCTTCGGCCTCGCCAGCCAGGTCGACCCGCGGGCGGCGGAGAGCGGGCTGTCCGGACGCGACGGATTCACGCCGTTCGAGCGCGCGGCGATCGACGTCGCCCGCTGCCTGGTGCGCCGGCCCGACATCCTGGTCGTCGGCCTCACCCTCGACGACCGCAGCGCCGCCGAGATCATGGCCGGGATCGAGCGGCTGCGGGCCGCCCGGGCCGGGCGCGGCCTCGTCGTCTGCCTGCCGGACGAGTGCCGGGCGGATTTGGGCGTGCCCTTCGACCTGGTGCTGCGGGCCGAGCGCACCACGGTGGTGCGGGCGGAGCCTCGGGCAGAGCCCGATGCCCCCGCGGGGGGACTTCCCGGATCGGCCGCGCTCGGGCAGGATACCCCACCATCCACAGGACCGGTGCGCGAGCGCACCCGTTTAACGGCAGATTAGGCCGCTCGGGGGAACCTTCGTCTTGTGCTCATCGTTCGTGAAGCACATCTCTCGTGCACAGCCTTCCATCGTATCTTGCCGGGATGCCCGGCCGGAGCATCCGCCATGTGCGTCATCGCACATCCAACCTCCACAACCCCCATCACGGTCGCCGGCATGACAACGAGGGGTCCTCTCATGGAAGCCGGCCTGACGCTCCGGTTCTGGGGTGTCCGGGGGTCGACCTGCGCCTCCGGTCCGGATTTCGTGGAATTCGGCGGGCACACCCCCTGCGTCGAGGTCCGCTGCGGCGAGCGTCTCTTCGTGATCGATGCCGGGACCGGCATCAACGCCTTCGGCGCGCATCACCGCGACGGGCTGCCGAAGCGGGTCGACCTGCTGTTGAGCCACCTCCATCTCGACCATGTCGGCGGCCTGCCGTTCATGAAGCCGGCGGTGCTCGATCCCGGCCGCGAGATCCATACCTGGTGCGGGAACCTCGACGGGCAGAGCGCGGCCGAGCCCCTCGACCGTCTGTTCTCGCCGCCGCTCTTCCCGATCACCCTCGACATGTTCCCCGCCCGCTTCGTGCATCACGGCTTCCGGGCCGGCGAGAGCCTGACCTTCCCGGATGGTGCGGTCGTCGACACCATCCCGCTGCAGCACCCGCAGGGCGCCACCGGCTACCGCTTCCGCCATGCCGGCCGCAGCGCCTGCTACATCAGCGACCTCGAGCATTCGGAGCCCTGGCCCGATCCGGCCCTGCTCGACTTCGTGCGCGGCGCCGATCTCGTGGTCTATGACGGCATGTTCACGCAGGGCGAATATCCGTCCTGCCGCGGCTGGGGCCACTCGACCTGGCAGAAGGGCGTCGAGCTGTGCCAGGCCGGGGAAGTCGGTCGGCTCGCCATCGTGCATCTCTACCCCCAGCACAATGACGCGCTGCTGCGCGACCTGGAAGTGCAGATGCAGGCCGAGATGCCCGGCGCCTTCGTCGCCCGCGAGCGCCAGGAGATCAGCTTCGCCGCCGTCGGCGCGGCGGAGAGCCAGTTGCGGCGGCGCTCGCGGGTCGCCGCCGTCGCCTGATCAGAACGCCGCGGCGGCCCATCCCGAGAGCAGCCCGGCCCCGAGCACCAGCACGAAGGCGGCGGCCCACAGCTCCAGCACGCCGACCGCGATCGCTCCGCCCTGGCCGCGCCCGCCTGCGAGCGTCAAGGCGAGCGCCTTCGCGAAGACCGCCAGCGCCGCCAGCACCCCGGTGGTGAGCGCGGTGCCGAGCGCCATGGCGAGCGTCGCGGCGATCCCCGCCCACAGGATGCCCTGCGACAGGGCGAAGACCAGCACCAGCACCGCGCCGGCGCAGGGGCGCGTCCCGGCAGCGAGAACCACGCCGGCCTGCTCGCGCCAGCCGGCGAGCCGCTCGACCTTGGCGCCGTCGGCGAGGCCCGCATGGCCGCAATCCGGCCCGCAGGCCGGCCCCGCCTCGCGGTTGAGAAGGCGCGCGAGCTGCCCGGCCTTGCGCCAGGTGACCGCGGCCCCGAGCAGCGCCACGCAGGCGAAGCCCGCGGTCTCGATGATGGAGCCGGCCTGGTTCAGGCCGGCGGCGGTCAGGCGCAGGACCAGCGCGCCGCCGCAGACCAGCGCCAGGGCGACGCAGGCCTGGAGCAGGGCCGCGAGGAGACTCAGCGTGAAGCCGCGGCGCAGGGCCCGCTCGCCGGCCATCAGGTAGCCGGCGATCACCGCCTTGCCGTGACCGGGCCCGGCAGCGTGCAGCACCCCGTAGGCGAAGCCGAGCCCGACGAGGGTCAGGGTGCCGTCGCGCCCGGCCTTGACCGCTGACACCGCCGCCTGGAGCGCGCGGGAGAATCCGGCCTGCATCGCCAGCAGCCAAGCCCCGAGGCTGGTGGCCCCGGTGGGCGCCGCCTCGCGAAAGCCGATGCCGAAGGGCGAGCGCGGCGGGGCCCGGAAGCCCGGAGCCAGGATCCCGAGCAGGGCCGCCAGCAGCGCGGCCGCGGCCAGCACCGCGAGGATGGCGAGGCCGAGGCGCTGAAGCCCGCGGGACGGCGGGGCGAGGGTGAGGGCCCGGCTCAGCACGCGACGACGATCCGGTTGGCGAATTGGACGCCGTAGGTCGAGGCCGCGGTCATCGCCTCGAAGAACGCCTCCGACATGCCGGTGGCGGGCGCCGCCGCCGTCTTGGCCGGGTCGGATTTGGGCCGGTGCGCGGTGGCACGGCAGCCGGCCGGGGCGCCCGCGAGCGTCGCGGCATTGTCGCCCTCGGCGAGGCTGAAGGCGACGAAGTAGGTCGGGTCGTAGACTTCGAGCGAGGCGGTGCCGGCCACCGGCGCCTTGAGCGGCAGGACGAAGCGCAGGGTGAGCTGCCCGTCGGCGAAGGTCATCGCCGGGTCGGTGGCGGCACCGAGCTCCACCTTGCGGCCGTTGACCTTCAGCAGCGTGAAGTAGCCCTGCTCGGCGAGGTTGTCGGCATTGTCCCGGGCGAGCGCTGCGAGCGCCGCCGGGTTCACCGGCCCGGTCGGCGACTGGCCGAGGCCCTGGACCGCGAAGGCGGAATAGGTCGGATCGAAGGTCCAGGCGTGCCGCACCGCCCGCAGGGCCCCGTCCGGCCCGTAATCGAGCTCGGCCCGGGTGGTGATCCAGACGTGGGGGTGAGCGAGCGCCGGCGTCGCGACGGCGACCGGCAGGAGGCAGGCCAGGAAGAGGGAGGAAGGGCGCGGCATGAGGATGTCCTTCGGCGACGCTCGCCCCTCGTGGTTAACCGTCGGTGAAGCGCCCTGCGCCCCCGGTGCCGCACTGGTCCCGCCGCATTGCGGCGGGAGCGGGGCGGGCCGGAATGCGCCCGGCTCCCAAGCCATCCGGAGCCGGAAAGACGCGGGTTTCCATGTCCCGACAGCCAGGCGCAAACGACGAGGGTCGAGCGCACGACCTCACGACACCACGGCACCCTCACCCCACCGTGATCCCCACCTCCTCGGTCTGCGAGAACCCGTTGTCGCCCGTCCAGGTGAAGCGCAGCAGGCCGGTCTTGGTCGCGACCGTGGTGAAGGTCAGGTACGGGTTGGCGGCGCTCGCCGGGGAGAGTTCGGCGCGGAACACCTCCTCGCCGTCATAGGTGCAGACGAACTCGGTGATGATGTTGCGCGGGATCAGGCGGCCGTCCGGCCCCGGCCGGTAGCCGGTCTCCATCGGATGCGAGATCAGGGTCTTGATCTCGATCACCGCGCCGGGTTTCGCGGTCTTCGGCAGGTTGATGAGGGCGCGGGCCATGCTCAGCCCTCCACGCAGGCGGCGAGCGTCACGATGGCGTCGGCGGTGGCGGACCAGTAGGTACCGTCGCGCATCTCGGCGATGGCCGTGATGGTCTGGGAATCGGCGAGCCGGATCCGGGTATTGACCGCGGCGCGGCCGGCCCGGGGGCCGAGATGCAGCGTGACCACGTGCGGCTGCGGGTTCTTGTCGTTGAACACCGCGATCCGGCGGACGTGGTCGGCCTCGCTCATCGGGCTCTCGACGGCGATCGCCAGCGGCACGGTGTTGCCGTTCTCGACGAGCGGCGGCATGTCGAGGTGGATCCGGCCCGCCTGCACGGTCGCGCCGCCGGTGAAGCGGCGGATCGCCTCGACCGTCGCCTCGCGGGTCGGCCGGATGATCGCGGCGTCGCCGGGGCGCACCAGCGCCACGGCCAGCAGGCCGGCGCCCCCGGCGAGGATCGTCCTGCGGTGAACCAGTCCGGTCATGGCGTCGCGCGCCCTTCCTTCAGGGTGACGAGATAGGCGATCACGTCCTCGATCTCCCCCGCCTCCAGCACCGGCCGGTCGCGCCAGGCGCTCGCCACCCGCGTGCCGTCGGTCCGGTAATAGGAGGGCATCAGGCTCGTGGGGTTCAAGGCGCGCCCGTCGACGATCCGCAGGCGCAACTGGCCCGGCGAGAGCCGCGCGCCGATCGCCGAGAGGTCGGGCCCGAGATCGCCCGCCGGGGCGGAGCCGCCGAGGCCGGTATGGCAGAGCGGGCACAGCCCCTTGCGGGTGTCGGTGGCGATGGCCCGGCCGCGCTCGGGCTCGCCGGTCCGCCCGTCGAGCGGCAGCGGGATCGCATCGCCGACGATGCTCACCGGAGCCAAAGCGGTCTGCGTGAGGGCGACGAGCACGGCGATCCCGCGCCTCACCCGAACACCGCCCGGGTGATGGTGCGGTACCAGTCCTCGGCGTAGGCCGCCTCCTGCCGGCGCACCGCGTCGGGCGCGTCGAGCGGGCTGGTGCCGCCGGCGCCCTCGACATCGGCGAGCACGCCCTTGTCCGGGTGGTACACGCCCGCCACCGAGATGCCGTAGCCCGGCGCGACCAGGCTGTAGCAGGTGTTGACGAGCTTCGGCGCCACCGGCGCCCGCTCGGCCAGGAGGTCGATCACCGCGTCGGCGCAGACCTTCCCTTGGGCGTTCGCCGCGAAGGCGGATTTCGGCATCGCCCCGGCGATCGCCGCGTCGCCGATCACGTGGATCCGCGGCACCAGGCGCGATTCGAAGGTCACCGGGTCGATCGGGCACCAGCCCGAGCGGTCGGCGACGCCGGCCGCAGCGGCGATCGGAGCCGCGCGCTGGGGCGGGATGATGCAGGCGACATCGGCCTTGACCGTCGAGAAGTCGGTGGCGACGGTCATCGCGCCCGGATCGACCGCGGTGACCTGCCCGCCTGCGGCGAGCGGCACGTAGTCGAGCACGTCCGGATAGAGCGTCGTCCACGCCTGCTGAAACAGCTTCTGCTTGGAGAAGGTATCCTTGGCGTCGAGCACGATCAGCTTGGCGCGGGGCTTGCGGGTCTTGAGGTAGTACGCGATCAGGCTCGCCCGCTCGTAGGGGCCGGGCGGGCAGCGATACGGGTTGCCCGGCACCGACAGCACCACCGTACCGCCTTCCGGCATCGCGGCGAGCTGGCGGGCCAGCAGCTCGGTCTGCGCGCCCGCCTTCCAGGCATGCGGCATCGCCTCCGCGGCGGCCGCATCGTAGCCCGGCAGGGCATCGAAGCGGAGCGCGATGCCGGGCGAGAGGATCAGCCGGTCGTAGTCGAGGGTGCTGCCGTCGGCGAGGCGCACCCGGCGCTCCGCCCCGTCGACCGCCTCGGCGCTGGTCCTCGCGACCGTCACGCCGCTCGCCCGCAAGGCCTCGTAGCCGAAGGCTTGCGCCGCCATCGGGCGCAGGCCCGCGATCACCTCGTTGCTGAACGGGCAGGCCCAATAGGTCTCCGCCGGCTCGACCAGGGTGACGGCGAGGCCGGCCCGGTGCAGGACCCGCGCGGCGGTGGCGCCGCCGAAGCCGCCGCCGACCACGACGACGCGCCCGCGGGCGCCTTGCGCCAAGGCGGGGCGGGGCAGGCCGGCAGCGGCGAGACCCGCCAGCATGGTCCGTCGGCCAATCCCGGTCATGGGCCGCCTCCCGCGAGCCAGACGGCGATCGCCCGGCTCTCCTCCTCCGAGAAGCCCTTGGCGATGCGGTTCATCACCGTGGCGGGCCGCGCCCCGGTCCGGAAGGCCGCGAGCGAGGCGGCGATGTCCTCGGCCGAGTGGCCGGACAGACTCGGCACCGCCCCGCCGGGCGCACCGTGGCAGCCCGAGCAGGACGAGGCGCCCGGCGGCGGGGCCGCCACCGCCGGGCTCGCGAGCAGCAGGAGCAGGAGACCGGCCCTCACGCGCGCTTCAGGTCCGTGCGGCTCGCCGGGATCTGCCGCACCCGCTTGCCCGTGGCGGCGAAGACCGCATTGAGCACGGCGGGTGCGGCCACCGCGATGGTCGGCTCGCCGACGCCGCCGATGATGCCGCCGGACGGCATCAGGATCGCCTCCACCGCCGGCATCTCGTCGAGGCGCAGGACCGGGTAGCTGTCGAAGTTGGTCTGCTCGATCCGGCCGTCCTTCACCGTGCACTCGCCGTAGAGCGCCGCCGACAACCCGTAGACGAAGGAGCCGGCGACCTGCGCCTCGATCTGCTGCGGGTTGATCGCCACGCCCGGATCGGTGGCGGCGACGATGCGGTGAACCTTCACCTTGCCGTCGTCGGAGACCGAGACTTCCGCCGCCGCCGCGACGTAGCTGCCGAAGCCCATGATCTGGGCGATGCCGCGATGGATGCCGGCCGGCGGCTTGGTGTCCCAGCCGATCCGCTCGGCCACCGCGTTCAGCACGCCGAGGTGCTTGGGGTGCTTCGCCATCAGCTTGCGCCGGAAGGCGAGCGGATCCTGGCCGGCCGCCTGCGCCACCTCGTCGAGGAAGCATTCGAGGTAGATCGCGTTCGGGTTGGTGTTCACCCCGCGCCAGAAGCCCGGAATGATCGGCGGGTTGCGCATCGCGTGGTCGATGAGCAGGTTCGGGATCGTGTAGCCGATCGCCGCTTCCGCCCCGCCGGGATTGAGGCCCTGGAACACCACCGGGTCCTTGCCGTCCTGCCCGAGCCGGCCCGGGAGGATGCCGGCCAGGATCGATTGGCCGGAAATCCGCATGTGCAGGCCGGTGAGGGTGCCGGTCTCGTCGAGGGCGGCGCGCATCCGGCACTGGGTGACCGGGTGGTAGCGCCCGTGGGTCATGTCCTCCTCGCGGGTCCAGATCAGCTTGACCGGGGTCCCGGGGAGCTCCTTGGCGATCAGCACCGCCTGGCGCACCCAGTCGTGGGTGGCGCCGCGCCGGCCGAAGCCGCCGCCGAGGTGGATCTTGTGCACGTCGCATTGCCGCGGCGACAGGCCGGCGGCCTCGGCCGTCGCCGCGAGCGCCGCCTCGCCGTTCTGGGTCGGGGTCCAGACCTCGCACCGCTCCGGCGTCCAGCGCGCCGTGGCGTTCATCGGCTCCATCGTGGCGTGGTTCTGGAACGGGTAGGAATAGGTCGCCTCCACCACCTTGGCGGCGCCCTTCAGCGCGGCCGCGGCATCGCCGGCCTTGTTGCCGACGAACGCCTCGGGCGCGTCGAGTCCCTCCTTCAGCATCGCCGCGATGGTCTCGCTCGAGACCTTGGCGTTCGGGCCCTCGTCCCAGACGACGGCCAAGGCGTCGACGGCGGTCTTGGCGCGCCAGAACGTGTCGGCGACGACCGCCACCGCGCTGTCGCCGACCCGCACCACCTTGCGCACGCCGGGCATCTTTTCCACGGCCGCGGCATCGACGCTCTTCACCGTGCCGCCGACCACCGGGCAGTCGCGGATCGCGGCGTTGAGCATGCCGGGCAGCGTGAGGTCGATGCCGTAGACCTGCGAGCCGTCGGTCTTCTCCAGGGTGTCGAGGCGCTTCACCGGCTTGCCGGCGATGGTCCAGTCCTTCGGGTCTTTCAGGACCACGTCCTTCGGCGGCTCCATCCGGCCGGCGGCGGCCGCCACCTTGCCGAAGGTGGTGGAGCGGCCCGAGGCCGGATGGCTGATCGTGCCCGTCTCGACCCGGCACTCGCCGGGCGGGACGCCCCATTCCTGGGCTGCCGCCGCGACCAGCATGGTGCGGGCGGCGGCGCCGCCCTGGCGGACCGCGACGTAGGATTCACGGATGCCGCGGCTGCCGCCGGTGGAGAAATCGCCCCAGACCCGGCCCCGGGCGAGGTTCTGGCCCGGCGTCGGGTACTCGGTGGTGACCCGGGCCCAGTCGCAGCCGAGTTCTTCCGCCACGAGCTGGGCGAGGCCGGTGAGCGTGCCCTGGCCCATCTCCGAGCGGGCGATGCGGATCACCACGGCCTCGTCCGGGCGCACCACCACCCAGGCGTTGATCTCAGGCGAGGCCGCACCGGACGCGGCCTGCGCGACGGGCAGGTCGAAGCCGAGGGCGAGGCCGCCGGCCGCGGCGGCGGAGCCGGCCAGGAAGAAGCGGCGGGACAGGGCGGGGGAGACGGCGGAGGAGACGGTCTTGGTCATCGTGATCCTCCCGTCAGCCGCGGCCGGTCTCGCCGCCCTCGGCGGCGAGGGTGATGCCGGCGAGCACCCGGTTGTAGGTGCCGCAGCGGCAGATATTGGTGATCTCCTGGCGGATCTCGGCCTCGCTGGGCTTGGGCTTCTGCGCCAGCAGGGCGGCGGCGGCCATGATCATGCCGGACTGGCAGAAGCCGCATTGCGGCACGTCGAGCGCCGCCCAGGCCTTCTGCACCGGATGCGACCGGTCGGGGCTCAGGCCCTCGATGGTGACGATCTTCTGCCCCGGCTCGACGCTCGAGACCGGCATCGCGCACGAGCGCACCGCCTGCCCGTCGATATGGACCGTGCAGGCGCCGCACTGGGCGATGCCGCAGCCGTACTTGGTGCCCGTGAGGCCGACCTGCTCGCGGATCACCCAGAGCAGCGGCGTGTCGGGCTCTGCCTCGACCTCGCGCACGGAGCCGTTCACGTTCAGGCGTATCATGGGCGTTTCCGTTCGTTGGGCTCTCGGGAGCGGCCGCGTGGGGCGCCGCCATCGGACCGTTGGTGCGCACCTTTTAGCGATAACAACTTCGAGGTGCGCGCCTGTGTCTGTCAATTGACGGATGCGCGAGCGGGAGCGGGCGACCGGGCGCGGCGTGCCTCCGGGCGCGGCGCCGGCACCGAAGCGGGCCCCCTCTCACGGAACCCGGAACCGGATGTTCAGGACGGGCGGAGAGGCCGTTCCCGCCGGATGGCGATGCCGGCCGAGGGCCGGCCCGGTCCCCTCAATGCCCGCCCGGCTCCGCGTGCATCCGCCGGATCCGCCGCACCGTCCACCACACGCCCACCAGCACCAGCGGCACCGCCACGGCCGTCCCGACGGTCGGGTCCACCGGCAGGCCGGCATGGTGCGCGCCCTCCAGCACGTGGTGGACGAGGCTGGCGACGTAGTAGGTGATCGCCGCGACCGAGAGGCCCTCCACGGTCTGCTGCAGGCGCAGCTGCAACCGCACCCGGTCGTTCATCGACTGGAGCTGGGCCTGGTTCTGGCGCTCCAGCTCGATATCGACCCGGGTGCGCAGCATCTGCGCCGCCCGGGCAAGCTTGCGCGAGAGCAGGTCCTGCCGCTCGGCGATCGTCGTGCAGGTGCGGATCGCCGGGTTGTAGCGCCGGGCGAGGAAGACCGACCAGCTCGTCTGCCCTGGCAGGGCGTGCTCGCCCGAGGAGGAGAGGCGCAGGCGCACCAGCTCGTCATAGGCCCGCGTCGCCCCGAAGCGGTACATCGCCCGCGAGGCGCCGGCCTCCAGCTCCGCCGCGAGCCCGATCAGCTCGTCGAGGAGGGCGTGGTTCGCCGCGAAGCCCTCGCTGGCGCGCATCGCCTCCATCAGGGGAGGCAGGGCGGTCTCGATCCGCCGGATCGTCGGCCCGAGCGCTTGCGCCTCCGGCAGGCCGAGGAGGGCGAGCGTGCGGTAGGTCTCGATCTCGAGCAGGCGCTGGACCAGGCTGCCGGCCCCGAGCCGGCTCAGGCGCCGGTCGGCCACCACGATGCGGACGTAGCCGTGCGGGTCGGGCTGGAAGTCGGTGGCGATCACCGCCGCGCCGCCTTCCGCCTCCGCCATGGCGAGGGAGGCGGCGTTGAAGCCCGAGACCGCGTCGGACGGCAACCCGTCCTGGACCGCCGGCAGCAGGTGCAGATCGACGGCGACGAGGAGCGGGCCGGGCTGGACCACCTCGGCCATCGCGCCCTCGAGCCCGTCCGGCTGGGGCTGGAAGGCGTGGCCCTGCGCGTCGCCGAACTCCCAGGTGTAGGTGGTGAACTCGCTGTGGCTCTCCCAGCGCAGGACCGCGCCGGAGAACACCACCCGGTGCTGCTTGGCCCCCGGCATCGGGCCGGGATGGCCGAGCCCGGTGCAATAGGCCTCCAGCGCGTCGCGGTCGGCGGCGGCGGCGTCGCCGTCGGTCAGGAAGGCGTAGTGCAGGAAGCGGCGGGGCGTCGTGACCGGGGTGAAGGGCCGGGCATGGACCTCCGCCAGCACCCGTGCCCGCAGAGGGTGTTCGTCCAGCCGCATTCGTCGAGGTCCCGCCTGCCGTGATGATCCGGCGAGGCTTGGCCGAGGCCGGTCCGTCGGTCAACGGGCCGGTCGGCCGACCGGCCCGACGGTCAGCCGACCGGGCTCGCTCGCCTCAATGCCGGAAGTGGCGGTGTCCGGTGAGCACCATGGCGAGGCCAGCCTCGTCGGCGGCCTGGATCACCGCATCGTCGCGCATCGAGCCGCCGGGCTGGATCACCGCGGTGGCGCCGGCCTCGGCCGCGGCGAGCAGGCCGTCGGCGAAGGGGAAGAACGCGTCGGAGGCGACCACCGCGCCGCGGGCGAGGCTCTCGGGAAGGCCGGCGGCCTTGGCGGCCTCGGCCGCCTTCCAGGCGGCGATGCGCGAGGAATCGACCCGCGACATCTGCCCGGCGCCGATGCCGACCGTCGCGCCGTCCTTGGCGTACACGATCGCGTTCGACTTGACGTGCTTGGCGACCCGGAAGGCGAAGCGGAGATCCGAGAGCTCGGCCTCGGTCGGGGCGCGCTTGGTCACGACCTTGAGCGGCATGTCGTCGATGACGGCGTTGTCGCGGTCCTGGACCAGGAAGCCGCCCGCCACCGTGCGCCAGGCCTGGCCGGGGGCACGCGGATCGGCGACGCCGCCGGCGGTCAGAAGACGCAGGTTCTTCTTGCCGGCGACGATCGCGACCGCCTCCTCGGTGGCGTCCGGGGCGATGATCACCTCGGTGAAGATCTCGACGATCTTCCGCGCCGCCTCGGCGTCGAGGGTGCGGTTCAGCGCCACGATGCCGCCGAAGGCCGAGACCGGATCGCAGCGCAGCGCCCGCTCGTAGGCCTCGACGAGGCTCGCGCCCTCGGCGACGCCGCATGGATTGGCGTGCTTGACGATGACCACGGCGGCTTTGCGGGCCGGGTCGAACTCGCTCACCGCCTCGTAGGCGGCATCGGTGTCGTTGAGGTTGTTGTAAGACAGCTCCTTGCCCTGGAGCTGGCGCGCGGTCGCGACCCCGGGGCGCGGGGCGCCGGCGGTGCGGTAGAACGCGGCCTTCATGTGCGGGTTCTCGCCGTAGCGCAGCCCCTGCGCCAGGGTCCCGCCGAGGGCCCGGAAGGTCTGGCTCTCGGGCGCCGCCTCGATCTCGCCGGCGAGCCAGGTCGCGATGGCGGCGTCGTAGGAGGCGGTGCGGGCATAGGCCTTCTGGGCGAGGCGCCGGCGGGTCGCCCGGGTCACCGCGCCGTCATGGACGTCGAGGTCGGCGAGCACCGTGGCGTAGTCGGCGACGTCGACCACGACGGCGACGTCCTCGTGGTTCTTGGCCGCGGCGCGGATCATCGCCGGGCCGCCGATGTCGATGTTCTCGATGCAGTCGGCGGCCGGCTTGCCCGCCGCCAGCGTCGCCTCGAACGGGTAGAGGTTGACGACGAGAAGGTCGATCGCCGCGATGCCGTGGGCCAGCATGGCGGCCTGGTGCTCGGGATTGTCGCGGATGGCGAGCAGCCCGCCATGCACGCCCGGATGCAGGGTCTTGACCCGCCCGTCCATCATCTCGGGGAAGCCGGTGAGGTCGGAGACCTCGGTCACCGGCAGGCCGGCCTCGGTGAGCGCCCGGTGGGTGCCGCCGGTCGAGACCAGGGTGACGCCGCGGGCGGCAAGCGCACGCGCGAACTCCACCAGCCCGGTCTTGTCGGAGACGGAGAGGAGCGCGCGGGAGATGCGGGACAGGTCGCTCGCCATGGTGGTCCGGCTCTTTCAGGTCGTGGGGTGCCGGCAGGACGAATCGCAGCGAAAAATCCAAGCCGGCGCAGGATCTTCGGGCGCGCCTAGCAGAAACCGGCGGTCGAGGCCAGATGTTGCGGCGCGGGAGGAACGCCCGCGGCGGCCCGACTGCCCCCGCGGCATCGCCCGTGGAGGAGCGCGAGCGCGCCCGTCAGACGGATAGGCTCGGAGGGGCAGACTTGCTATGAGGGAACCGGCCGCTTCCCGCCCCGGGCACGGCCGGTCGCGCCACGGGAGGCGGTGATTTTCTCCGACAGTCCTTGGGGGACGGGCCTCGGCCTGTTCGCCATCGTGTTCCTGGTCTTCGCGAACGGGTTCTTCGTCGCGGCCGAGTTCGCCCTGGTGGCGGTCCGGCGCAGCCGGGTCCAGGAACTCGTAGCCGAGAAGCGGATGAACGCCTCGGCCCTGCAACGCGCGGTCGAAAGCCTGGATTCGCATCTCGCCGCCACCCAGCTCGGCATCACCATCTCGTCGCTCGCCCTCGGCTGGGTCGGCGAGCCGGCCCTGGCCCACCTGATCGAGCCGGCCCTGTTCTGGCTGCCGCAGGGCGTCGGCAATGTCGGCGCCCACGCCATCGCGGTGGTCCTGTCCTTCGTCGTCATCACCTCGCTGCACATCGTGCTCGGCGAGCTGGCGCCGAAGAGCCTGGCGCTGCAGCGCAGCGAGCGCACGGCGCTCGCCATCGTGCGCCCCCTCACGCTGTTCCTGCTGGTGTTCCGGCCGGCGATCTCGTTCCTCAACGGGCTCGGCAACGGGGTGCTGCGGCTGTGCGGCCTGCAGCCCGGCTCGGGCGAGGATGCGCTGCACTCCACCGCCGAATTGTCGCTGCTGGTGGCGGCGAGCCAGGAGGCCGGCCTGATCCAGGAGGCGCAGCAGGAGGCGGTGCAGCGGATCTTCGGCATCGGCGAGCGCCGGGTGAAGGACATCATGACCCCGCGCCACGAGGTCGACTGGATCGACGTCGACGACCCGCGCGAGGCGGTGCTGGAGACGATCCGGGCCTGCCGCCACGAGCAACTGGTGGCGAGCCGCGGCGAGATCCACGAGATCGTCGGCGTGCTGCGCAAGCAGGACGTGCTCAACCAGCTCCTCGATGGGGCGCCGATCACCCTCGACGCGATCATCCGCGAGCCGATCGTCGTGCACGAGGCGATGCCGATCCTGCGGGTGCTCGAGACCTTCAAGGCCAAGCCCGTCCGGATGGCGATCGTCGTCGACGAGTACGGCAGCCTCGAGGGCATCGTCACCCAGACCGACCTGCTCGAGGCGATCGCCGGCGACATCCCGGAGACCGACGACGACGAGCCGATGGTGGTCGAGCGCCAGGACGGCTCGCTGCTGATCGACGGGATGATGCCGGCGGTCGACGCGTTCGAGCGCCTCGGCCTCACCGAGCGGCCCGACAGCGACGACTTCTCGACGCTCGCCGGCTTCGTGATCTTCCAGCTCGGGCGCATCCCCACCGCCGGCGACGGGTTCGAGCGCAGCGGCTGGCGCTTCGAGGTCGTCGACATGGACGGGCGGCGGATCGACAAGGTCCTGGCGGAGCGGCTGCCGGCGTGACCGCTGCCACGCCGCCCTCCCCCACGTCCCTCCCCTGCGTCAGGCGCGCTTGCAAAGCTTCGCGGACCGGGTAGGTATCCGATTGCCAGATTATCCCGGGTCGCCGCTCGTGGCGCCCCCTGCCGAGGAACCTTGTCCCATGGCCCTGAACCGCACCCTGCTGCTCGCCGCCCTCCTGGCGGGCCCCCTCGCCCTGCCCGTCTCGGCCGAGGCGAAGCCGAAGGCCGACCGCACCATCGCGGCGGTCGACACCGATTCCGACGGCACGATCGACCTCGCCGAGGCGAAGGCGGCGGCCGGCGCGGTGTTCGACAAGCTCGAGAAGGATGCCGACGGCACCCTCGACACCAAGGAGCTGCAGGGCCGCGTCAGCCGCAAGGACATGAAGGCGGCCGACCCGGACAACGACGGCACCCTGGACAAGAACGAGTACCTCGCCCTGGTCGAGGCCCGCTTCAAGGCCGCCGACCCGGACAACGACGGCACCCTCGACGCCAAGGAGATGCGCACCCCGGCCGGCAAGGCCCTGGCGCGCCTGCTGAAGTAAGGTCCCGTAGGGGGCGGCCCGACCGGGCCGCCCGCGTCGCGGGATCAGTCGCAGCGCTCGCTGTGAACGGTCTTGCTGTCGCCGTACTCGTTGGTATTCTTCACGGTCTTGGTCTCGCAGCCGCCGACCGAGCCGGTCGACTCGACCGAGCGCTTCTCGATCACGGTGCTGCGCTCGACCGGGGCGGAGTCGCGCCGGATCACCGTCACGTCCTCGGCGAGAGCCGGCACGGTGACGAGGGCCGCAAGCGTCGCGAGGGTGGCGAGGCGGAAGGACATCGAAGTCTCCAGGCTTGAGCGTTCAATCGCCGTCGAAACGCCGTCGTCGCGCGAACGGTTCCGCGCCTTCGATCCCCCACCGATCCACAGTCGCCGGGCGATTTCGCGCCGGCTGCGCCCCCCTTCGGCAGATTGATGCCGCGGTGCCCTCAAAACGGCGCGAATCGCAGGCGAATTGCGGTCACGCCGCGCGGGCACGCCACCGCGCCGGCCGCAGGAGATCACCACCGTGCCCGCAGCCGGCCCCGTCGACCGCTCCTCATCGGAGGAGGCGGTGCAACCCGGCCTTCCGGCGCGCGTGGCCCATCTCTGGCGGGTGGCGGGCTTGCCGATCCCGCAGCACGCCTGGTTCTGGATCGGGATCCTGCTGCTCAGCGCCGGGGCGGGCCTGCTCTACGACGCGCTGTTCCAGAACGGCATCCCGCTGGTGGCGGCGATCCACGGCTTCTTCATCGGCGCCTGCGCGCTGCTGATGGAGCGCGGCACCCTGCTGCCGCAGCTGCAGGCGCGCCTGCGCCGCCTGCCGACCTTCCTCTACGTGCCGATCGCCGAGCTGGCCTATGTCGGCATGATCACCCTCGGCCACGCCACCGGCGGCATCATCGTGTGGAGCACCGGCCTCACCCCCGAGCCCTTCGCCGTGGCGGTGGTGCCGTCGCTGCGGGTGCTGGTCTACGCGCTGGCGGTCTCGGCCCTGCTGGTCTTCGTGGTGCGGATGCGCGACCTCATCGGCGCCGAGGTCTTCGTCAACCTGCTGGTCGGGCGCTATCACCGGCCGGTCGAGGAGGAGCGCATCTTCCTGTTCGTCGACGTCGTCGGCTCGACCGCCTATGCCGAGACGCACGGTGCGCTCAAGACCCAGGCCTTCCTCGGCGCGGTCTTCGCGACGCTGGCCGAGCCGGTGCGCCGCTGCCACGGCTCGACCGACGACTTCGTCGGCGACATGGCGATGATCACCTGGCCGATGGCCCGCGGCCTCCAGGGCGCGCGCTGCGTCGCCTGCGTGCTGGCGATCCAGGAGAGCCTGGCACGGGACGCTGCCGCCTGGCAGGAGCGCTTCGGCGCCGTGCCGCGCATCCGCGCCGCCCTGCATGGCGGGCCGGTGGTCACCGCCGAGGTCGGGGTCGACCGCCACAAGATCGCGTATTTCGGCGATGCCGTGAACGTGACCGCGCGGCTGGAAGCCTTGTGCCGCACCCTCGACGCGCCGGTGCTGATCTCCGGCGATCTCCTGGCCAAACTGCCGCGCCTGCCCGATGGCGTGCGGGCGCGCGCCCTGGGCGAGCACGCGGTGCGCGGGCGCGACCAGGTCCTGGCGGTCGCCGCCCTCGAACACGCCCCGCGTGCCGGCCGCAGCGCAGCCTGAACATCGTACCGACCGGTCTGCACACCAATATCGATCTTTTATTACCTTTGGTCATCGGCGACGATGATCAGTCGTTCGCGAGAATTTTGCAGGACAAGAGACACCTGCACTGTCAAATCTGAACGCAACAGCGCAGCTAAACTATGGGACTCAATTCCGTCGGCGCGAAAGCGCTGCGCTGCCGGATATCGTCCGCAGCCCACGAGCGATCCACTCGCGCGTGATGGAATTGAGTAAAAATTTATACGGGTATAATATTTGATAAATGCCTCAGCATCTCACGGTTGCTGCCCTCCGCGATGGCCCTGCTACCGGCCAACATGAATGAGCGATAAATGTTCTTACTTTCGTCCCCAAGGTGCTGCATCAAATCGGAAGGCATCAGCCAAAGAGGATGGCGCCCCGACGCCACGATCGCGCGAGTTGGGACGCCCTACCGCCAACGCTGAATTCAGCACAACCCCCGACACAACCGGCCTCAACAAGAACTTCGCACGGCCGTTGACCGAAGGCGGCGGTCGGTTCTTTTTCCGCTTGCAGTCCTGGCGCCGACATCATAGTTGCACTCTGAAGCCAAGACAGGCCAGCCCTACAGCATCAGGAGCACCGGGTGGGTATGTCCGAGCGTCTCGCGAATCTATCCTGACCAGAAGGCCGACCTGATGAATGAGAGTGAGGCGTCGACGACCTATATCGAGCTCGCCGCAGATATCGTGGCGGCTTTCGTGAGCAACAACTCGGTCCCGGTCGCCGACCTGCCGGCCCTGATCACCTCGGTCCATTCCGCCTTGGGCGGCCTCGTCAACGGCTCGGCGGCCGTTCAGGCCGAGCCGTTGACCCCGGCGGTCCCGATCAAGAGATCGATCATGCCAGACTATCTCGTCTGCCTCGAGGATGGCAAAAAGTTCAAGTCGCTGAAGCGCCACCTGCGCACCCGCTACGGGCTGTCGCCGGAGGATTATCGGGCGCGCTGGAACCTGTCGCCCGACTATCCGATGGTGGCGCCCAACTACGCGGCGGCCCGCTCGGAACTGGCAAAGACGATGGGATTGGGGCAACAGCGGCGCAAATCGCAGCGCGGTGCGGCGGAATAATCGATTGGCCGGGTGGATGCGGGCCTTACCGGCGGTGAGCCGGAAAGGCTCCGGACGTCACATCCGGAGATTGCAATTCCCGGGCACCCTAATCCCAGTCGGGATTGGGGCGCTCGCCGATGAAGCAATTGGCCCGGGGCTCTCCCTGCGCCCGCTGCAGCAGCGGCGCGGGCTCGCGGCCCGCCACCTCGCGGATGATCTTGGTGCGGATCGCGGCGGCGAACTGGTCGCGCTCGCGCACCGGCACCATGAAGCTGCCGCTGCCGCCGATGACGCAGTCGCGGTAATAGAGGTCGAGGTCCTTGATGTCCCAGGGCCCGCTCGGCTCGCGGATCATCAGGGGCAGGCCGTTGATGACGATGCCCTGACGGACGGCGTCATCGCGGGCCTTGGTCACCGCCCGGCCCTGGTTGTTCGGACCGTCGCCCGAGACGTCGATCACCCGCCGCGTCGCCTCGAAGCCGCTGCCGGCGAGCAGGCCGGCGGAGAAGTCGATGGCGCTGGCGATCGAGGTCCAGGTCGAGCGCCGGGGCGGGCTCTGGCCCAGCCGCTCGGCGAAGCCGGTCGCCTCCTCGGGCCCGGCGATCAGCGTCCAGGGCACCACGACCCGCTGGTTGCCGACCCCCGCCCACTCGACATAGGTGACGGCGATGCGCCCGACCATGCCCTGGCGGATCGCCTGGTGCACCGCCGGATTGCGGAACGCCTCGACATAGCCGTCCCGCTGCACCGACTGCTCGTCGCTGGTCATCGACAGGGACACGTCGACGGCGAGCACCAGGGCCACGTCGACCTCGACCGGGTCGCCCCCGGCCCGGACGGGGGGGCCGGCCGCGACCGCGACGACCAGGCAGGCGAGAAGCGCGACCACGCGTGATCTCATCCGGGCACTCCCGTGCGCCGGCCCGGCTTGGGCTCCGGCGGCAAGCCAGGATCGGATGCCCGGCGGCCCGAACGCAAGCGCCGCGAAGGCCTTGCCTCGACACGCTCGCGTGAGGCGCCGCCTGCCGCCGTCGTGGCGGGCGGCGCGCCCGGCCCGGGACGAGGCCGAGCCTTTGCTGTGGACGAGCCTCGGGAAGGACGGTGTCTTAGGCTGGGGACAACGCGGCCCGCCGAGAGTCCGGACCGTCCGGCCGCGTCCTGCGGCGCGAGAGGTTCCCGATGCCCCGCCCGTCCAGCCTCGCCGATCGCCTGTTCTGGCCCATCCTGGCCGGGGGTGCGGCGAGCCTGTGGTTCGGGCCGAAGGCGCTCGCGATCGCCGGCCTGGTGGTGCTGGCGCTGGTCGTCCACCGGCTCGGGCGCGGCGGCCGGTTCCGGCGGCGGGTCCGGGCCATCGCCCGGCGTCACGCCGAGACCCTGGCCCTGCGCCGGCGGCAGGAAAGCTACGTCGACCCTTACGGCAACGAGATCCTCGACGGCTGGCTGCGCGAGCGCAGCTACTTCGCCGAGCGCACGGTGCTGCCGCGCCTCGAGGCTGCGGGCTACGGCGACCTGGCGGAGGCGCGCTGGGACGAGATCCTGGATATCGTCGAGGCGGCGTCCTTGAGCGTCGGTCTCCCCGACGAAGCGGACACGCTGCCGGAGGACGGCATCGCCTATGAGCGCTACTGCGCCGCCCTGCTCGAACGGGCCGGCTGGGAGGCGCACACCACGAAGGCGGCGGGCGACCAGGGGGCGGACGTGGTGGCGGAGCGGGACGGCCTGCGGCTGGTCGTGCAGTGCAAGCGCTACGCGAAGCCGGTCGGCAACGGCGCGGTGCAGGAGGTGGTGGCGGCCCGCAGCTACTGGAACGCCGACTGCGCTGCCGTGGTGTCGAATGCCGGGTTCACGCCGGCGGCGCGCAAGCTCGCGGCGGCGACGGACGTGTGGCTGCTGCACCATGACGCGCTGGCGGAGCTCGGGGCGCGGCCGAGCGGGCGGGCGCGATGAGCCCGGGCACGACGCTCGGGGACACGAGCCCGGGGGAGGCGCGACCGGCCGAGGCTCCCGGCCGACCAAGGCTTACCGCGGCAGGGCGCAGAGGTTCCAGATCCGCTTGAATTCCCGCTGGGCGCGCTCGCGCTGTTCCTCGATCGACTGGCGGTCCGAACGGACGGCCGACGCGCCGGAGGTGGTCCCGGCCTCGTCGAGGGGAGCCGGCCCGTTGGCGCCGAGCAGCGCCGGCGACCGGCCCATCGGGCGGGGCTGCATCGAGACCGTCGCCATCATTGTTTCCTCCGCATTGCTCTTGTTATGATCGATCCTGCGTCGTCCGCAGCCCCGATGCAATGGCCCTCGTCTCAGAAATAAGTCCGGCCCGCCCTCGTTCCGCCCAATCCGGGGGCGGCCGCGATGAATGCCTAGGCAGAAACCGCGGCCGGCTTCGCCGCACCGGCCGCGCCCTGCCCATGGTCCGGGCACCGGCGGCGAGGTATCCGGGATCCGGACGAGGATGACCGGCCTGCACCGCCTCGCCACCCTGCCCGGCCTCGCGGTCCGCAGCGTCGTCGGGCTGGTCTACCCGCCGAGCTGCATCGCCTGCGGGGCCGCCACGGCGGTGCCGCACGCGCTCTGCGCCGGCTGCTGGAGCGAGATGCGCTTCATCGAGCGGCCGTATTGCGAGCGGCTCGGCACGCCGTTCTCCGTCGATCTCGGGACGCCGGGCCTGCTCTCGCCGTCGGCCCTGGCCGATCCGCCGGTCTATCAGCGCGCCCGCGCGGTGGCGCGCTACGACGCGGCGGCGCGGCGGCTGGTGCAGCGGCTGAAATACGAGGATCGCCTCGATCTTGCCGGAGCGCTCGGGGCGATGATGGCGCGGGCGGGCGCCGAGCTCGTGGCCGAGGCCGACCTGGCGGTGCCGGTGCCGCTCTGGCGCTGGCGGCTGTGGCGGCGGCGCTTCAACCAGGCCGCCCTGCTCGCCCGGAGCGCGACCCGCGGCAGCGGCGTCCCCCTGGCACCGGAGCTGCTGGCCCGGGTACGTCGCACCCGCCAGCAGGTGGGCCTGAGCCGCGCCGCCCGTGCGGAGAACCTGCAGGGCGCCTTCCGGGTGCCGGAGGCGGCGCGGCCGCGGCTCCTCGGCCGGCGGGTCCTCCTCGTCGACGACGTGCTGACCACCGGCGCGACGGCGAACGCCGCCGCCCGGGCGCTGTTGCGCGGCGGGGCGGCGGCGGTCGACGTGCTGGTCTTCGCCCGCGTGGTGAGCGACGGGCGCGACGTGGGCTAGCGCCGTGTTCCGGCGAAGCGGATACCGGTTCGTCGCAGACAGGGCGGCAGGTTCAGACACCGAGAGCGTCGCCCGACTGCAGGGCGATCGGGCGACGCTCTCGGATCAGGCGCGCTGGACGCCGCCGATCGGGCCCTCCGCGGCGGCCTGCGGCGGCCTGGTCGCTTCCAGGACCTTGCCGCGGGGACCGACCCAGGCGCCGACCCACTTGCGCGACCACAGGGCGAGGCAGCCGAGCACCACGGCGGTGAAGGCGGCGTAGAACAGGAAGCCGGTGGCGAAGCCGCCGGTATACTGCTTCGACAGGCCCATGGCGTTGGGCAGGATGGCGCCGCCGAGGGCCCCCACCTCGCCGATCATCGAGCCCGCCACCGCGGTGTTGTTCGGCCAGCGCAGGGGAACGAGCTGGAACAGCGCGCCGTTGCCGGCGCCGAGCGCCGCGAAGCAGAACATGAACAGGATCGTGGTGACGAGGAGCGTCGGCGCCGCGGTCAGCATCAGGAACGAGCCGACGGCGGCGAGCAGCACCACGGTCAGCACCAGGATGCCGCCGATCCGGTCGGCGAAGTAGCCGCCGAGGATGCGGATGCCGGAGCCCATCAGGGCGGCCAGCATGGTCAGCCGCCCGGCCTCGATCTTGGTGACGGCGAACTGCTCGTAGAAGAAGGTCGGCAGGAAGTTCGACAGGCCGATGAACCCGCCGAAGGTGATGACGTAGATCAGGTTGAACGCCCAGCCGTCCTTCTCGAACAGGCAGGAGACGTGTTGCTTGAAGCTCTGGTGCTCGCGGTCCGGCGGCTCCTTGGCGAAGACCACCATCACGATGAGCGGGATCAGCATGAACACGCCGGCGAAGCCGTAGACTGCCTGCCAGCCATAGGCCTGGGCGAGCGGCGGCGCGAACAGCACGGCGAGGACAGTGCCGGAGTTGCCGGCCCCGGCGATGCCCATCGCCAGACCCTTGTGCTCCGGCGGGAACCAGCCCGAGCCGAGGGAGAGCGCGACGCCGAACGAGGCACCGGCGATGCCGAGCAGCACGCCCATGGCGAGCACGTCGTTGAACGAGTGCACCAGGAAGAAGCCGTAGGCCATCGCCAGGATGATCAGCGTCATCTCGGTGATCGCGGCGTTCTTGCGCCCGATATACTGGGCGAGCACGCCGAGGGGGAAGCGCATGATCGCGCCGGCCAGGATCGGCAGCGAGATCATGAAGCCGGTCTGGGCCGGCGTGAGCTTGTAGGTCTCGGTGATGAACGGGCCCATCGCGCCGTTCAGCACCCAGATCGCGAAGCAGAAATCGAAGTACAGGAACGCAGCGAACAGGGTCGGGGGATGACCCGACTTCATGACGGTCTTGAAACTGGCCATATCGGAGCCTCACGCACAGCCCCCGCGGGGGGTCTTCGACGCGCTTCAGGGCGAGGATCGCGGAGGCCGGGCCATTCCGGCGACGATCCTCAGTCTGTCGGACATCCCTGTCCAAGGCTCGGGCGTCTTTGCCCCGCGGGCCGTGAGGCCAGCCTGCGAGAGGACTAGCAGCTTCTGTGCCAACCTTGCGGCGGGGGCCGGGTCTTCGCCCGGTCCCCGCGCCTGCCTCAAAGGCAGGCAAGTCCTGGTGCCGCGAAGGGCAGCGCGACGGCGATCACACCGTCACGTCGAGCACCCGTCCCTGCCCCGGCGGTGCGGGGGGCTGTGCGGCCTGGGCGACGAGGCCGGCGACCGAGCGCTCGGCGTCGATCTGGCGCCGGGCCGAGAGAATCGCGACCTGCTGGCTGAAGGCGGTGCCCTGCCGGGTCAGGGCACCGATGGCGCCGGAGGCGGTGCTGGGTGCTGTCATGGATCGCAGCCTGCGCCCGTCCCCTGACCGGACCGTGAAGACGTCAGCTCAAAAGCTGGTTCATCCGGGCGAGCGCCGCGGCGAAGCCGGCGAGCGGCACCGTGATGGTCTCGGCCTCGCCGTTGGGCTTGGTGCCGGTGACGCGCAGGTTCACGGCGGTCTTCATCGCGTCGGTGGCGACGGTCGGGAAGCTGATCGGCACGATGCAGCCTGCCTGGACGCAGGAGGTGTAGGGCGCGCCCTTGCCCAGCGTCGCATCGTCGAGCTTGAAGGTCACGCCCGGATCGATCGACAGGCCGAGCGGCATCAGCATGAGGCCGTTGCTGCGCCCGTCCTGCGGGGCGTTGAGCTCGATGCTGAAGCGGCGCTGCCCGGTCTGGGCAACCCCTTGCGCCTGAGACAGCTGGCACTGGCGCTTCTCGTTCTCGCGGGTGCAGCTAATGGTCCAGTCGCCGTAGACCTCGCTCACGGCGCTGGCGCCGTTGGGCCAGGCACCGTTGGGAGCGGTCACGGCGGCGGGCGCGGCCTCGGCCTTCGGGGCCGGGGCGGGCTTCGGCGCCGGGCGGCGCGGGGCGGCCTTGTGCGCGGGCTTGGGGGCCGGAGCCTCCGCCGCCGGCGCCTCGCCGGCCGGCTCCTCCTGGGCGCGGGCGGGCGCGGCGAGGAACAGGCTGAGGACCAGCAGGCTGGCGAGGGACGGGCGGCAGGGCGGCATGACGAAATTCCTCGGCGCCCATCCGCGCCGGGGCAGCGGAACGGGCCTTTGTCTCGCGGCTCCTCTAGAGCCATGAGCGCCGGAAGGGAAGCCGCGGCAGCGCCGGCTCCACCGCCATGCCCTTGAGATATCTTAGGATTATTCCAATTCCTCTTCGTCGGGCCGGGACCGGATGAGGATGATGGGGATGACGCCCTCCTGGTGGTTCCGGGGCCGCGGAGGGGAGCCTGGCCTCCAGAACCGCAGGTGTCTCAAGCAGATGCGAGCCGCGTTCCGCGTCATCGTCGTCCCACGGCGCACCTGAATTCCGGGCGCCGCGGCGCGGGCCCGGACCGACACGGCGAGTTGCCGATGGCTGCGATCGCGCGCCCCGGCCGCTGCCCCGCCCCCGATCGGCGCTCCGCCGAGATCCTCATGCCGATCGGCGTTCAGCCGAGATCCTCATGCCATGTGCGCCCATCGCGCTCGATCAGCGCGATGGCGGCGGTCGGGCCCCAGGTGCCGGCGGGGTACGGGCGCGGCGGCTCCGGGCGGTCGGCCCAGGCGTTGAGCAGCGTGTCGGCCCAGGCCCAGGCGGCCTCGACCTCGTCGCGGCGCATGAACAGGGTGGCGTTGCCCCGCACCACGTCCATCAGCAGGCGCTCATAGGCGTCCGGGTAGCGCTGGTTGAAGGTCTCCTCGAACGAGATGTCGAGGCCGGTCGACCGCAGGCGCATGCCGCCGGGGCCCGGCTCCTTGGTCATCACCTCCAGCTTGATGCCCTCCTGCGGCTGCAGCCGGATCACCAGGCGGTTCGGCTCGCGGGCGAACTCGTCGGAGAAGATGCTGAACGGCGAGGAGCGGAACTGCACCACGATCTCGGAGACCTTCTGCGGCAGCCGCTTGCCGGTGCGCAGGTAGAACGGCACTCCGGCCCAGCGCGGCGTCATCAGCTCGAGCTTCAGGGCCACGAAAGTCTCGGTCAGGCTGGTGCGGCCCTCGGCGAGATCGGCAACGTAGCCCGGCACCGGCTGGCCGTTGACCGCGCCGGCGACGTATTGCCCGCGCACGGTGCGCATCGGCACCTCGTGGGCCGGGATCGGCTTCAACGCCCGCAGCACCTTCAGCTTCTCGTCGCGCACCGCATCGGCATCGAGGGAGAGCGGGCTCTCCATGCCGAGCAGGCAGAGGAGCTGCAGCATGTGGTTCTGCAGCATGTCGCGCAGCGCGCCCGACGTGTCGTAGTAGCCGCCGCGGCCCTCCACCCCGACCGTCTCCGCCACGGTGATCTGCACGTGGTCGATCACGTCGGCGTTCCACAGCCGCTCGAAGATCGTGTTGGCGAAGCGCAGGGCCAGCAGGTTCTGCACCGTCTCCTTGCCGAGATAATGATCGATGCGGAAGATCTGGCTCTCGGGGAAGACCTTGCCGACCTGGTCGTTGATGGCGCGGGCCGAGGCGAGATCGTGGCCGATCGGCTTCTCCAGCACCACGCGGGAGCGCTCGCCGATCAGCCCGTGGGCGCTGAGATTGCGGCAGATCGCGCCGTAGAGGCTCGGCGAGGTGGCGAGGTAGTAGGGCCGCACGTGGTCCGGATGCTCGGCGAGCAGGTTCGCCAAGTCCTCCCAGCCGGCCTCGCCCGACCCGTCCACCGCCACGTAGCGGAGATGGTCGAGGAAGCGCGCCACCGTGTCGGGGTCACGGTCGGCGGCCGGCACGTGGCGCTCCAGCGCCGCGGCGGCCAGGTCCCGGTACTCCCCGGTGCCCAGGCGGGTGCGCGCCGCCGCGATGATGCGGCTCGCCTCCGGGATCTGGCGGTCACGGAACCGGTAGTAGAGCGCCGGCAGCAGCTTGCGCATCGTCAGGTCGCCGGTGGCGCCGAACACGACGGCGTCGAAGGGGGCGACGGGAATGATCTTGTGCATCGGGTGACGGGTCTCCCGCTCTCGCCGGCCGGCCCCTGCAAGGGCGCGGCCAGTCGCTCGTGTGTCTCGCGGAGGCAGGGCTCGGCGTCGGGCCGCCGCGCTAGAACGATGCCGGCGTCGCCGCGGCCTCCTTCACGCCCGCGTCGGCCCCATCCTTGCCGGCCCCGGTGCTCCCGCCGGAGAGCGGCGCCTCCATATGGGCGGCGAAGGCCGCCTTGTGCCCGGGGTGCCAGCGCGACAGGGCCGGGCGGTTGCGGACCACGTCGTCGGAGGACCAGCGCATGCGCTTCTCGTCCATCTCCCGGGTGGTCTCGTTGTCCGGGCACAGGATGTAGAAATCGCCGGCCGCCATCTTCTCCAGGAGAAAGTCGACGGTCTGCTCCGGCGTCCAGGCGCCGGCCGGCTTCTCGGTCACGCCGCGAGCCCGGGTCAGGCCGGTATAGACGAAGCCGGGGATCAGCAGGTGGGCGGTGACGGGAGAGCCCGCCTCGCGCAGCTCATGCGCCAGCGCCTCGGTCGTCACCTTCACGCCGGCCTTGCTGACGTTGTAGGGCGCGTTGCCGGGCGGCGTGGTGATGCCCTGCTTCGACCCGGTGACGATCACCGCGCCCGGCCGGCCCGCCGCGATCATCGTCGGCACGAAGGCCTGGACCGCGTTGATCACCCCCCAGAGGTTGGTGTCGAGGATGCGGTGCCAGGTCGTCGCATCCGAGAAGAACCGGCCGCCGGCCTCGATGCCGGCATTGGCCATCAGCAGCGACACCTCGCCGAGGGACGCGGCCTCGCGGCGCAGGGCCTCCAGCGCCTCCGGCTTCGTCACGTCGGTGGGCACCGCGCGCACATCCGCTTCGCCGCCCTGCGCGACGCCGGCGACCAGGCGGCCGGCCTGCGTCAGCGCCTCGCCGGGCAGGTCGGCCAGCACCACCCGCATCCCGGCCTGCGCGAAGGCCCTGGCAGCCGCCAGGCCGATGCCGCTCGCCGCGCCGGTGACGACCGCGACGCGGCCCTTCGCGAGTGCGGGATGGTGGGTCATGCTGCGCTCCGCCTGAGGATGGGGCTGAATCTCAGGCCGGCAGGTAGGCCGTCGCGCGGGAAACGCCACACGGGGCGGTACAAAATTCCGCCGTCACCCGCCTGTGCGGCGTCGCGGCAGGGCCGCGTCGAGGAGGCTGCTCAGCGCCCGGGCGCCGACCTGCCCGACCTCCGGGTCGCGGGTGAACAGGGCCGTGACGATCGCGCCGTCGACGAGCAGGCCGACCTCGTGGCCGAGGGCGTCGGGATCGCGGGCGCCGGCCTCGGCGAGGAGGTCGCGCAGGCGCCCCGTCACCTGGCGCTTGTGAGCAAGGGTCAGGGCGCGGATCCGGTCATCATGCTTGTCGTGCTCGCCGACGGCGTTGATGAACGGGCAGCCGTAGAAGCGCTCGTCGCGAAACCACTCGGCGAGCAGCGGGAAGATGCGGTCGAGCCGCTCGCGCGGGCTCGCCTCGCCGGCATCGAGCGCGCCGATGAACCAGTCGCGCCATGCCCGGCCCTCCGCCTCCAGCACCGTCTCGACCAAGCGCTCCTTCGACCCGAACAACTTGTAGAGCGTCGCCTTGGCGGTTCCGGCCGCCGCCACCACGGCGTCGACCCCGACGGCGTGGATGCCGTACCGGAAGAAGAGTTCGGAGGCCGCGCGCAGCAGGCGCTCACGCGGCGAGCCCTCGCCCCGCGTCAGAAGTCTGCGCCGCGACGGTGTGTCGCCCGGCAGGGCCTCCGCCGTCACGCCGCCACCTCCGGCCCTCGCCTCTGGCGTGCATGCAAACCGGTCACTCCCGCGTGACGACGCCCGCGGCGCGGACGAGACTGACCTGTTTTGCAGCAATCCTGGTGACCGCACCAGTGATCGGGGGTGCGTAACCCCTAACACGTCGCCATGGACTGGAATTGGCATGGAGCATGCACATGCTGCCGCGCCAGTAGACAGATCTGTCTGTCCTGTCGATGTCCATGAACCGGGCCGCGACGTGGACCCGGTTTCGAGACCCGCTCAACCCATGCTGCACCGACACCCTGCCGGTGACGCGCGACGCGATGATTGTGGCGATCACCGGTGCCGGCATCGCCACCAGCGACGGCCGTCCCGCGTGAGATGGACCAGCAGGCGCCCGTCGGATCTGACGGCGCCGGAAGCCCCTGCCCCACCCCTTCGAGGGCGAGGAACAGGCACGACGATGGCCCGTTCGTGCCCCCCATGGAAGGGGCGCCCCGCTGAGCGGGGCAAGGCAGGGCGCTAGACACGACGGCCCTGGAGGCAGCGCCCCTCACGGCGGACGCGACCTCCCCCCGGAAAGCGGGGCGATCCGGGGACCGTAAAAGGCGCGGGATCCGTCGGGGACAGGACCCGCGCCTTTTCCTACACCCGAACCTTCCCCGCACTGCCTTGCGCGGAGACGGGGCGGGTCACGGGTGCCGTCTCACTCCCCCGACGAATCGAGGGGCTTCGGAAACAGCTCGCCGGCCGGCTCGGCGCCTTCGGCACCCTCGAACCGGGTGCGCCGCCGCCGCCGCGGCCGGGCCGCTGGGGCTTCGGCCGCGGCCTCGACCGGAGCGGCGGGAGGCGCCGGGGGCGGCTCCTCGACCGGGGCGGGCGACGGGGTGACCGGCCGCACCGGGGTGGTCAGGAAGGCCGGCAGGCCGGTCGGCTCGTCGGCAGCGAGCACCGGCTCGGAGCGGGGCTCCTCGCGGCGGCGCTCGCGGCGGAACTCGGAGCGGCCGCCCTCGCGGTAGCCTTCCGGACGCGATGCCTCTTGGCGCGGGGCCTCCTGGCGCACGGGCTCCGTCCGTGGCTGCTCGGCGCGGGACAGGTCCTGGCGCTCCCCGCCCTGGCGCTCGGCGCGCTCCGGGCGATCCTGCCGCTCGACGCGGTCTTGTCGCTCGGTACGATCCTGGCGGTCGCGCTGCTGGCGCTCCTGCCGGTTCTGGAACCGCTCGCGCCGGTCCTGACGGGGCTGATCCTGGCGGGGCGCCTCCCCCCGGGCATCCTGACGATCCTGCCGGTCGAAGCGGGACGGGCGGTCGTCACGGCTGTCATAGGGCTGGGGCTGCTGGCCGGGATCGCCGTAATCGTCGGTGGCGCCGTAGGCCGACTGGGCGTAGCCGTTGACCCCACGCTCCTGAGGGGCGTAGCCGTTGGTCGGCGCGCCCTCGTCGTCGCCGTCCTCGTCGTCGTCGTAGCCCTGGCGACCGTAGGTGCCGCCATATTGCTGCCGGTACTGCTCGTTCGCAGCGACGATGATGCGGTAATAATGCTCGCCGTGCTGGAAATAGTTCTCAGCCATCACCGGATCGCCGCTGGCCTGGGCGTCGCGGGCGAGCTGGGCGTACTTCTCGGCGATGTGCTGGGCTGTGCCGCGGATCTTCACGTCGGGGCCGTTCGACTCGTAGGCCCGGGTCAGCGGGTTCGGCCCCTTGTTGTTGCTGCGGTTGCGGCCACGCATACGCCTGTTCTGGTTCGGTCTCATCGGTCTCGGATGACCCTCTTCGACGACTTGAAGGGCGGGACTACGCGCGCGGCGGTGCTTCGTCCGCGGAGCCGGGCGGCCTCTGCCGGGCCATGTTCCGTCTCCGCAGCGATGTCCGCCTTGCCCTGTGCGACCGCGGGCCGTCTCACGGTCCGGCCGCCGTCGATCCACAGATGCGGGGCACCGGACCGCCTACGCGCTCATTGGTCTGCCCGGTGGTGGAAGATCGTCCAAAGGTCCGCGCTCAATGTCGCGCCCGAGAACTGAGCCTGGCTGTCTGATCCGGACCGTTCACGATCTACCCCGGGACGTTAGCGGGTTCGGCGCCCCCCGCCAAGTGACCTCACGCGGATTTCACGCCGATTCCGGGCCGGTTTTGCGTATAAAGATCACAGGAACCTGAGAAATCCCCGTCAGGACTCGATCCCTGCGGCCATGACGACCACCCGCGGATGGCCGGCGAGGTCGCAGACCACCCGCGCCGACAGGCCGTGGGCGGCGGCGAGGCTCCGCAGGGACGCCTCCTGGTCGTAGCCGATCTCGACCAGGAGATGCCCGCCCGGCGCCAGCAGGCGCGGCACCTGGGCCAGGATGGTGCGGTAGGCATCGAGCCCGTCGGGACCGCCGTCGAGGGCGAGGCGCGGATCGTGGTCGCGCACCTCGCCGGACAGGCCGGCGATGACCGCGCTCGCGATGTAGGGCGGATTGGCGACGACGAGGTCGAACGGCCCGGCCAGCGCGGCGGCCCAGTCGCCGGCCACGAAGGCGGCGCGGTCCGCGACCCCGTTGCGGGCGGCATTGGCCCGGGCGGTGACGAGGGCGCCGTGCGACCGGTCGAGGCCGAGGCCATGGGCGGACGGCCATTCGGTGAGGAGCGCGACCAGGATGCAGCCCGAGCCGGTGCCGAGATCGGCGAGGCGGTGGCTCCCTCCGGGGTCGAGGCCGAGGCCGAGGGCCGCCTCGACCAGGGTCTCGGTGTCGGGCCGCGGCACCAGGGTGTCGGGCGAGAGCCCGAAGGGCAGGCCCCAGAACTCCCAGGCGCCGATGATCCGGGCCACCGGCTCGCCGGCGAGGCGCCGGGCGAGAGACGCGGTCAGGCGCTCCGCCCCCTCCACCCCGACCGGCCCGGTCCCGCGCAGGGCGAGATCGGTGGCAGTCAGGCCCAGCGCCTCCTCGACCAGGATCCGGGCATCGAGGGCGGCGGTCTCGATCCCGCCCGCGGCGAGCAGGTCGGCCGCCCGGGCCCGGGCGGCGATCCGGCTCATCCCGGCGGCGATGCCGATCACGCCATCCCCTCGGCGGCGAGCAGCGCCGCCTGGTGCTCGGTGATCAGCGCGTCCACCACCTCGTCGAGGGCGGTGCCGGCCATCACCTCCTCGAGCTTGTAGAGGGTCAGGTTGATGCGGTGGTCGGTCACCCGGGCCTGCGGGAAGTTGTAGGTGCGGATGCGCTCCGAACGGTCGCCGCTGCCGACCTGGGACTTGCGGTCCGCGGCGCGGGCAGCGTCCTTCTGGCTGCGCTCCTGCTCGTAGAGCTTGGCCCGCAGCAGCGACATGGCGCGGGCCCGGTTCTTGTGCTGCGAGCGCTCCTCCTGGACGAAGATCACGATGCCGCTCGGCATATGGGTGATGCGGATCGCCGACTCGGTCTTGTTGACGTGCTGGCCGCCCGCCCCCTGCGCCCGCATGGTGTCGATCTTCAGGTCGGAGTCGTTGACCTGGATGTCGACCTCCTCGGCCTCCGGCAGCACCGCCACGGTGGCGGCGGAGGTGTGGATGCGCCCCTGCGTCTCGGTGTCGGGCACGCGCTGCACCCGATGGGCGCCGCTCTCGAACTTCATGCGGGCGAAGACCCCGCGTCCCTTCACCTCGGCCACCACCTCGCGGTAGCCGCCCATCGTGCCGGGGCTCTCGGAGATCACCTCGACCTTCCAGCCCTTCAGGTCGGCGTAGCGCGCGTACATCCGGAACAGGTCGCCGGCGAACAGCGCCGCCTCGTCGCCGCCGGTGCCGGCGCGCACCTCCAGGATGGCGCTCTTCTCGTCGGCGGCGTCCTTGGGCAGCAGCATGAGCTGGAGCGCCCGGGCGGCGGCGTCGCGGGCGGCCTCGGCCTCCGGCTTCTCCTCGGCGGCGAGCGCCCGCATCTCCGGATCGCCCTCCTCGATCATCTCCTCGACGCCGCGCAGAGCGCTGTCCGCAGCCCGGAAGGCGCGGATCGCCTCGACCACGGAATCGAGTTCGGAGAGCTCGCGCGAGAGCTGCACGAAGCTCTCGGCATCGGCTTCGCCGGCGCTCAGGGTGGCGGTGACGATGTCGTGGCGGGCCAGGATGGCGTCGAGACGGTCGGAGGGGATCGCGATCATGAGGAAGATATGGCCATGGGCGTCGGCCGGTTCAGCCGGGGCGGCCCGCGCCCGGTGCCGGCGATGGTGCCGCGTATAGCAGGTCTGCGGGGGTTGGGGAGTCGGGGCAACTCGGTACGATGCTTGCCTTTCGGGCAGTTGCGACCTGCCCGCCGGCCCGATCCGTGCGGCGAGCGTATCGCGTCGTCATACGCTCCGGCAGCGAGCGCACCCGAGGCGGGGTTGGACATGTCAGACGTGCAGGCTTTGAAAGCGCTGTTCGATCGCTGGGAGCGCGTCTGGCATGAGGGTGCGTTCGATCTCGTCGAGGCATGCGTCGCACCGCGCTACATCCGGCACGACGAGGCAGGTGATCGCCTCGTCACCCGCGAGGAGTATGCGGCCGAACTCTCCCGGCTGAGGCAGGGGCGGCCCGATATCCGAATCATCGTGTACGACCACGGCTTCGACGGTGATCGCGCGTGGTATCGCTTCACGATGACGTGGACGGAGCAGGAGAGCGGCCAGAGGCGCACCCGCGCCGGACTGCAATCCTACCGCACGGAAGCCGGTCTGCTGGCGGAGACCTGGGTCATCCTGCAGCCGATCGGTTCGGCCTGGAACGACGCCGTCGCCCAGCCGAGTTGGACGACGCGCGCCCGATCGATCGCGTCGCCCGCGTGACGGCCGTGCTCCCGCCAAGGCGGCATCGGACGAAACCGCCCCGCCGCCCCACGGCCCTGTCTCGCAGGTGAGACGCCGCGTGCGGCGGGCCGCGGCTCCTCGTGTCAGGGCGACGTCGTTGCATCCACCCGATCGTGATGGCGACACTCCATCCGGTCGGGTCCTTCCCGGCGGTGATCGTCACGAACGGGCGGCCGCTCACATCTCTCATAGCCTCGCGCCTTGGCATCGACACGTCGATGCCAAGGCGTCCGGCGCATCGGCGCCCGTTCGGGCTTGCCTTGCGCCGTCGAACGGATCCGTTCGAAAGCGCGGCGGTATCCCCCCTCTCCGGCCTGCGCCAGCTCAAGAGGCGGCGGCCGGCGATTCCCCCGCATGCCACGCGGCCTTTGCGACAGGAGAGAGTCTGCCCGGCCGTCACCGTGATCGCACGGCGAGGTCACCGATCCGCTGAGCCGGACGAGATCCACCCGGGCCCGTCAGACCGGAACGCCGTGCGCCTCCGCGAAGGCCGCCAGCGCCGGGCGCAGCGACGCCCCGTCCTTCGTCCGCGCCAGTTCCTGCTCCAGGAACGCCGCCACCGCGGCGGCCTCGATCCCCAGCACCATCGCCTTGACCGGGCCGATCGAGGCCGGCGACATCGACAGGGCGCGGAATCCCAGCCCGATCAGCGCCATCGCCTCAAGCGGGCGCCCGCCGATCTCGCCGCAGACCGTCGCCGGGGTGCCGGCGGCCTGCGCCCGCTCGGCGATGAGCCGGAAGGCGCGGAGCGCCGCGGCGCTCAAGGGATCGAAGCGGTTGGCGACCTGGCGATTCTCGCGGTCGACCGCGAACAGGAACTGCATCAGGTCGTTCGAGCCGACCGAGAGGAAGTCGGCCTCCGCGGCGATCTCGTCCATCTGGAACAGGAGCGAGGGCACCTCGACCATCACGCCGAGGCGGCAATCCTCGGGCAGCGGGTGGCCGTGGCGGGTCAGGTGCGCCTTCTCACGCTCGACGATGGCCCTCGCCTGGACGAACTCGTCGACGGTGGCGACCATCGGGAACATGATCTTGAGCGGCCGCCCGCGCGCGGCCTTGAGCAGGGCGCGCAGCTGCATCCGCAGGAGGCCGGGCCGGTCGAGCCCGATGCGGATCGCCCGCCAGCCGAGGGCCGGGTTCTCCTCCTCCAGGGACTTCATGTACGGCAGCACCTTGTCGCCGCCGATATCGAGGGTCCGGATCGTCACCGGCAGGTCGCCGACCGCGTCGAACACCGTCTCGTACAGGATCTGCTGCTCGGCCGCCGTCGGCATCCGCTCGGCGACCATGAACTGCAATTCGGTGCGGAACAGCCCGACGCCCTCGGCCCCGGTCTCGTGCAGGTGCGACAGGTCGACGATCAGGCCGGCATTGAGCTGCAGGTTGACCGCGACCCCGTCGCGGGTGATCGCCGGCACGTCGCGCAGCGAGCGGTACTGCTCCTGGCGCCGGGCCCTGAGCCGGGCCTTCTCGGCATAGGCCGCCTCGATCTCCGGCCCCGGCCGGATCTGGATCTCGCCGGTCCCGCCATCGACGATGATCGCGTCGCCGGTCTCGACCAAGGCCGTGGCGTTCGCCACCTCGCCCACCGCCGGGATGCCCAAAGCCCGCGCCACGATGGCGATGTGGCTGGTCGGCCCGCCCTCCTCCAGCACCACGCCGCGCAGGCGGGACCGGTCGTAATCGAGGAGCGCCGCCGGGCCCATCGAGCGGGCGACCAGGATGGCGTTCTCGGGCATCGCGTCCGACCCGACCGTCGGGCGGCCGACGAGCTGGCGCAGCAGCCGGTTGGCGAGGTCGTCGAGGTCGTGCAGGCGCTCGCGCAGGTAGGGGTCGCTCTGGCGCAGCATGCGGGCGCGGTTGTCGGACTGCACCCGCTCCACCGCGGCCTCCGCGGTGAGGCCGGACAGGACCGCCTCGCGCATCCGCCGGAGCCAGCCCTGGTCGTGGGCGAACATCCGCACGGTCTCGAGCACCTCGCGGTGCTCGCCGGCCCCCGCCACGTCGCCGCGCTCGACGAGGTCGTCGATGGCCGCGCGCACCTCGGCGATCGCGGTGTCGAGGCGCGAGGCCTCGCGCTCGACATTCTCGGCGATCAGGTTGCGCACCACGATGCGCGGCTCGTGCAACACGACATGGCCCAAGCCCACGCCATCGGCGAGCGCCACGCCGCCCTGGCTGAGCGCCCGGCGCGAGGCGCTGACGGTGCCGGGCGACAGGGCCTGCAGCTCGCCCGAGGCGATCATCTCCGCCAGCACCATGGCGGTGGTCTGGAGCGCCTCGATCTCCTCCTCGGAATAGACCCGGTAGGTGCGGTTCTGCACCACCAGCACGCCCAGCGTGTTGCCGGCCCGCAGGAGCGGCACGCCCAGGAAGGCGTGGTAGATCTCCTCGCCGGTCTCCGGGCGGTAGGAGAAGGCCGGGTGCGACTGCGCGTCGGACAGGGAGAGCGGCTCGGCGGTGGCGGCGATGAGGCCGACCAGGCCTTCACCGGCCCGCATGGTGGTGAGGTGCACCGCCTCGTGGTTGAGACCCTCGGTAGCGAAGAGCTCCAGGTTGCCGTCGTCGCGCAGGACGTAGACCGAGCAGACCTCCGCGACCATGTTGGACGCGATCAGGACGACGATGCGGTCGAGGCGCGCCTGCGGGCCGACGGGCTCCGCCATGGCCTCGCGAAGGCGGCGCAGTAGCAGGCGCGGGCCTCCAGGCGCTGCGGGCATCGTGTCGTGTTCCACCCTTTGGCGAGCCGGGCCCGGCGCGGCGCAACCGTGAGGCCGGACCTGCGCGGGCCTGACGCATCGGCCCCGTCATCGCCGTATAGCGAGTCCGGCGCCCGGCGGGCAAGCGTCCTTCCGGGGGAGGCGGCGATCCCCGGGGGAGAGGCCGAGCGGGCGCCGTGCCAAACGCGGAAACGCCCCGCCCGCGATGCGTCGCGGGCGGGGCGCTCAGGCTGGCCGCCGGTTCACGCTCGGCGCGACGTCACGCCTTGTCGAGGCCGTAGAGCGAGTGGAGCGTGCGCACCGCCAGCTCGGTATAGGCGGCGTCGATCAGCACCGAGAACTTGATCTCCGAGGTGGTGATCGCCCGGATGTTGATGCCCTTCTCGGCCAGCGCCCGGAACGCCTTGGCGGCGACGCCGGCATGGCTGCGCATGCCGACGCCGATCGCCGAGACCTTGACCACGTCGGTGGCGCCCTCGAGGCGCTCGAACTCCACGGTCCCGGCCTGGGCGTCGAGGATCGCGCGGGCGCGCTCGTAATCCGCCGCCGGCACCGTGAAGGTCATGTCGGTGGCCGCACCGTCGCCCGACACGACCTGGATGATCATGTCGACGTTGATGTTGGCGTCCGCCAGCGGGCCGAAGATGGCGGCGGCGATGCCGGGCTTGTCCTTCACCCGGCGAAGCGTGATCTGGGCCTCGTCCTTCGAGAAGGCGATGCCCGTGATGATCTGCTGTTCCACGATATCGTCCTCGTCGCAGATGAGGGTGCCGGGGCGGGCGTCGTCGGGGTCGTCGAAGGAGGAGCGCACGGTGGTCGGCACCCGGTGCACCATGGCGAGCTCGACCGAGCGCACCTGCAGCACCTTGGCCCCGAGGGAGGCCATCTCGAGCATCTCCTCGAAGGCGACCCGCTCGAGGCGCTGGGCCTTCGGCACCACCCGGGGGTCGGTGGTGTAGACGCCGTCGACGTCGGTATAGATGTCGCAGCGTTCGGCGCCGATCGCCGCCGCGACCGCGACCGCGCTGGTATCCGAGCCGCCGCGCCCAAGGGTGGTCAGGCGGCCGGTCTCGGCATGGATGCCCTGGAAGCCGGCGATCACCGCGACCTCGCCGCGCTTGAACCCTGCATCGAGGCGGGCGCCGTCGATGTTCTGGATCCGCGCCGAGCCGTGCTGGTCCGAGGTCTCGATCGGGATCTGCCAGCCCTGCCAGGAGCGGACCTTGAGGCCCATCTCGTTGAGCACGATGGCGAGCAGCCCCGACGTGACCTGCTCGCCCGAGGCGACGACCGCGTCGTACTCGGACTGGGCATAGAGGGCCGAGGCGTCCTTGCACCAGGCCACCAGCTCGTTGGTCTTGCCGGACATCGCCGAGACGACGACCGCGACCTCGTAGCCGGCCCGCACCTCGCGGGCGACGTGGCGGGCGACGTTGCGGATGCGGTCGACCGTGGCGACGGAGGTGCCGCCGAATTTCATCACCAGGCGGGGCATGGGGATCCGATCGAACAAACCTGTCTCGTTTGCCGCAGCGCGAAGCCGCAGGCGTCCGGCGGGTACAAGCGGGCCGGGGCGGTGTCAACGTCGCGGGACCGTTCACGGCAGTTGGCCGGAGCCGGCACCTGCGCTACCTCGGCCGGGACACCCGATCTCTCAATCCTTGCAGGAAGGCCTGGCGCCGATGAGCGAACCGACCGGACCCTCGATCGACCGCGACGAGGTCGCCCGTTTCGATCGCCTCGCCGCAACCTGGTGGGACGAGGCCGGGCCGATGCGGGTGCTGCACCGCTTCAACCCGGTGCGCCTGGCCTATATCCGCGACACGGTCTGCCGCCATTACGGCCGCGATCCGCTGGCGCCGGCGCCGCTTTCGGGCCTTCGCCTCGTCGATGTCGGCTGCGGCGGCGGCGTGCTGTCGGAGCCTCTGGCACGCCTCGGCGCCGAGGTGACCGGCCTCGACCCGGCCGTCACCAACGTGACGATCGCTCAAGCTCATGCCGACGAGGCCGGCGTGCCGGTGCGCTACCGCGCCGAGACGATCGAGGACGTGGTGGCAGCGGGCGAACGCTTCGACGTGGTCTGCGCCATGGAGGTGGTCGAGCACGTCACCGACATGCCGGCCTTCGTGCGCACGGCCTGCACGGCGGTGAAGCCCGGCGGCCTGTTCTTCGCCGCGACCCTCAACCGGACGATGTGCTCCTTCGCGCTCGCCATCGTGGGGGCGGAATACGTCCTGAACTGGCTGCCGAAGGGCACCCACGACTGGGAGAAGTTCGTCACCCCCGACGAGCTGCGCGAGGCCGTCACGGGCGGCGGGCTCGATCTCACCGACACGATCGGGGTGGTGTTCAACCCGCTCACCGGCCGGTGGAGCACCGCCCGTGACACGGCGGTAAACTATATGATCGCGGCCGAGCGGCCGCCGGCCTGATCAGGGAAACCGCACCCCGTCCCTCCTCGTTTGTTCACGACATGACACGAGGAGACGGGTCCATGCTGGAGAAGATTCCGCACGCCGTGGGCGAGGCTCTGTCGGGCCTGCGGGCCGGCATCGAGAAGACCGCCTACCATGCCGAGTTCGAGGGCGCGCCCGGCACGATCCGGGTGACGAGCCCGGCCTTCGCCGACGGGGCGGCAATGCCGGCCCGCTTCACGCAGGACGGGGAGAAGCTGTCGCCGCCGCTGGCCTGGGACGGCGTCCCGGTGGGGACCGCCGCCCTGGTGCTCCTGGTCGAGGACGCCGACAGCCCGACGCCGAAACCGATCGTCCACGCCATTGCCTGGGACCTCGACGCCACCAGCAGCGGCCTGCCCGAGGCCGCCCTGGCGAGTCCCGGCTCCGACGGGACCGTCGGGGAGGTCGGCAAGAACACTTTCCTCAAGGCCGGCTACCTGCCACCCGATCCGCCGACCGGCCACGGCCCGCACCGCTACCTGTTCCAGGTCTACGCGCTCAACCGGCGCCTCGGGCTCGACGGCACCCCGGGCCGCGGCGCGCTCCTTCAGGCGATGCACGGCCATGTGCTCGCCAAGGGCGCGCTGACCGGCACCTACGAACGCCACTGACGCCTCCCCCTTCGTCCCGGCTTGCCAGCGGCCGCGGCCTGGCCCACCACTCGATGCTTGAAGCCGCCGGATGTGCGGCGGGGAGGATCGGTGGCGATGAAGGCACTTCTGTGCAAGGCGCTCGGCGAGCCGGAAGACCTGGTGATCGAGGAGGTCCCGGATCCGGTGCCCGGCCCGGGCGAGGCCCTGGTGCGGGTGACCGTCGCGGCGCTCAATTTCTTCGACACGCTGATCATCGCCGGCCGCTATCAGGTGAAGCCCGAGCTGCCGTTCTCCCCCGGCGCCGAGGCCTGCGGGGTGATCGAGGCGCTGGGGCCGGACGTGGAGGCCTTCCGGGTCGGCGAGCGGGTGATCGTCCATCTCGGGTACGGCGCCTGCCGCGAGCGGGTGGTCGCCCCGGTCTCCGGCCTGACCCGGGTGCCGGAGGGCGTCAGCGACGAGCAGGCGGCAGGCCTCTCCGTCACCTACGGGACCTCGCTGCACGCGTTGCAGGACCGGGCGAACCTCAAGCCCGGCGAGACCCTGGCGGTGCTCGGCGCCACCGGCGGCGTCGGCCTCGCGGCGGTGGAGCTCGGCCATGCGATGGGCGCGCGGGTGATCGCCTGCGCCTCCTCGGCCGAGAAGCTCGATCTCGCCAAGGCGCACGGCGCCGACCTCACTCTCGATTACAGCCAGGAAAAGCTGCGCGACGGGCTGAAGCGGCTCGGCGGCGAGGCCGGCATCGACGTGGTCTACGATCCCGTCGGCGGAGAGTATTCCGAGCCGGCCCTGCGCTCGCTCAACTGGAAGGGCCGCTTCCTGGTGGTCGGCTTCGCCGCCGGCGAGATCCCCAGGATCCCGCTGAACCTGGCGCTCCTGAAGGGCATCGACATCCAGGGCGTGTTCTGGGGCGCCTTCCTCAAGCGCGAACCCGAGGGCCACGCCGCCAACCAGGCCCGCCTGCTGGCGCTGGTGAGCGAGGGGCGGCTCTCGGCCAAGGTGCACGGGGTCTACCCGCTGGAAGAGGCCGCGGCCGCGCTCGGCATCCTGGCGCGCCGCGAGGCGATGGGGAAGGTGCTGCTGCGGCCCTGAACTCCCCTCCCCTCTCGCAGCCGGCGCGGAAGGGGTTTCGGCGTCACCGGGGAACAGTTCGAGCGCCGGACCGTTCACAGCGGAGCCTTTCCATTCCCGAGCGTCAGGACGGAGACACCGTGGGCGACATCATCCGCATCATCCTGCTCGTCGTGATCCCGCCGATCGGCGTGCTGTTCACCGTCGGGTTCGGCCTGCAATTCATCCTCAACGTGCTGCTGACGCTGTTCGGCTATATCCCGGGCCTGATCCACGCCATCTGGGTGGTGACGCGCCGCAATTACTGAGGCGGCCACGACAGCTGAAACGCGAAAAACCCCGCCGGGCGAACCCGGCGGGGTTTTTCGTATCTTGGTTGCGGGGACAGGATTTGAACCTGTGACCTTCAGGTTATGAGCCTGACGAGCTACCGGGCTGCTCCACCCCGCGCCAAGGCGTGATCGTGACGAGGGAATGCGTGACCGTGCTTGGCAGGTCTGGCGGTGACCGACTCTCCCGTGTCTTGAGACACAGTACCATAGGCGCTGGGGCGGTTAACGGCCGAGTTCGAGATGGGATCGGGTTTGCGATCACCCCGCTCAGACC
>NZ_VDDA01000017.1 GCF_006151805.1 Methylobacterium terricola
CGCGACAGGCGCGGTGCTCAGAGACGTGCAGGACGTCCCGGACATGCTCGATGCAGGCGCGCCGGCGCGCGGGGCTCAGAAGTTTCCCCGGGCCGCCTCCTGCAGGATCAGCTTGTCGAGGGTAAGATCCGCGATCGCCTTGCGCAGCCGCTGGTTCTCGGTCTCCAGATCCTTCATCCGGCGCACCTGGTCGGACTTCAGCCCACCGAACTCCTTGCGCCAGCGGTAATACGTGACCTCGGTCACGCCAATCGCTCGGATCGCGTCAGCCACGCTCTGCCCCTGCGAGACCAGCACGTCCACCTGCCGCAGCTTGGTCACCACCTCTTCCGGCTTGTGCTTCTTCGTTCCCATCGCGTCCGTCCTCCGTCGGCTCAAAGCCATACTTCAGGGCGGACCACTCCGATGGGGGCTGACCACTCCCGCAGATCGCTCAATGCCGCCTCCATGCAGGAATGCATCCTCGCGCCGGCACTCGCCCAAAGGCAAACCCGGGCGAGTGCTTAAGGGGCTTGGCAAATCGTTCGCGCGGTGGTTCTGTCCAGCGTCTGCCTTTGGAGAGGCGGGCCATCCGGGTGGCGGGAAGCCGTCATGCCGGGCCGAATGGCGAAGCCTCAAGGGCACTCCTCGCTGACTACCGCGAGGATGACCCATGCGTGCAATCCAGGCTACCACCACCCGCATACCCGTTACCGCCCACGTCCGCGGCCACAACGAGCGCCGCGAGGAGGCCTCCCTGCTCTCGGAGAGGGAGATCAAGGCGATCCAGCGCAGCCGCCACAGGACCAAGGAGCTGGCCCGGGCGTACAGCGTCAGCACCGAGACGATGTCCTTGATCCGATCCGGCAAGCTCTGAGCGGGGCAGATGGCCCGCTCGGGCTCAGTGCAAACCCGGGCGGGTCGGAGGATGAGGGTCGCAGGGGATCCAGCGCCTTGTCGTCCTGGCGAGGCACTGGCTTCGGCCAATCCGCCAGGACGGTGTCGGCCCGATGGTAAAGTTGCCCGGCCAGCTTTTGGGCAAGGCTCTCTATGGCGGGAACCAGGGCTTCGGGGACCGGCCGCCGCCCCGAGATCCAGTGAGCGACCTGCGCCTGTCCGACCGGGCGGCGAGCCTCCTTCGCCAGGGCGGCCGCGAGATCGGACTGCCAGCGCACTCCGAACACACACTCTCCGAGGCGGATCACACGCGTGCGAAGGGACAGCTGCCGCTTGGTGAGGCCGGTGAGGTCGACCTTCACCTCTCGACGCGGCTTTGGGGCAGAGGCGGTCACGTGTTGGTCTCCATGATTGAACGGCTGACGCGCTCCGACGGGCGCGCGACGCGGTGGATCTGACGGATCGTGCCGAGGGTCTCGTTCCCGCGCCAGTGCGGACGCACAATCTCTACCCGGCCGCGCTTCAGCCGCCAGTGCGTCCGGAGGTGATGGCGGGCTCGACGGACCACGTCATCGACTTCACGGGCCGGGGTTTTGCCGTAAGCCCGCCCCATGTCCTCGGGACCGTCGCGCCTCAGGACGATCTCGCTGTACCCGACGAGCTCGCGCTTTCCTCGCTTCGCCCGGGCCCGGTTGACGCGATCGAGGTTGACCGGATCCCGCTCGACGATCCTGGGCGTCGTGATCAGGGCGAGGACGGAGACCAGCCAGGCCAGCTGCAGGGGCGTCCCGGTCGGCTCCTCGAAGTGCGCCGCGCGATGCCGCGGCAGGGTCGGCTCGCCCTTTCATGTCCCCTCCGAGAAGACCCAGTTCCTGCTGACGTAGGCCCCGCTGGGGGTCGGGTGCATCCACATCGCATCCCCCGTGATCGGCCGCGTCGGATCGAGCGACACGACGTAGACCGCGCGCCTGGCCTCGCGGGTGGACCAGGGCACGGCCCCATGCCACTCGATCCATGTCGCAACACCCGGCACGCGCACATGCGCGAGTTGCCCGTGCGGATCGCGGCATCCGGCGGCGAGGTCGTTGGCGAGCCGAACGACGCCAGGCGTGAGCACGAACCGCTGTCCGAACTCAAGCACATGATCGACCCTGTCGATCGCGTCCTTGAGATCGGGGGTCGGCCCCCTTTCCCACGCCTGCCTGATGCCGTCCACGAGATCGTCCAAGAGCATCGCGCTTCCCCCGAGACCAGTGCGAGGCTCCCTGCATCCGCCCTGGGCGGAGGGAGCCCCGAGGCAGGTCTCAGGCGGCGAGAAGCGACAGGGCAGCCTCGTCGAGCGCCAGCTCGCGGGCCCGCTTGCGCTCCTCCGCGGCCAGACGCTTCTTGACCCGATCGATCCGCTGCCCCAGGGCGTGTCCCTCGATGCGATTGTCGCCCCCGGTCTTCGTCACCGGGATCCGGCTAGCCTCCTCATTCGTCAGGATCGTCGCGACCATCCTCCCGCGTTCGCCGATCGCGGAGACCACGATGCGGAGCCCGGCGCCCTTGCAGGCGTCGATCAGGCTATGGCGGCTATCACGATAGCGCCCGCCGTACCGCGCAGCCCTGCCCTTGAGGTCGGATCCGGACCAGGAAGAAACCCCGTGGATGAGGGAGGACTGGTACTCGCCTTTGCAGAGCCAAAGGACGATCTTCTTAGCTGCGGTGGTGGCGATCGTGCTCATCCGACGGGCTCCGTGCGACGGTGGCGAGAGTGCCTGTCCGTTGGCAATAAAATTAACACGACAGGATCCACGTTCAAAGACTTGGCAATAATTTTATGGCCAGCGAGGTGCGACAAGCTGTCGAGGGGCTCGACGCGGAGCGGGGCGAGCCTGGCCAATTCGTCGGCCGGCTCGGCGGGGTCGGGTCGGGGGGCCGGAAAGCAGAAGGGCCCGGGATGACCCGAGCCCTTCCGTCCACATAGATCCGTCAACCCCGGTGATCAGCCGGTCGCGGACGTGTCAGCCTGAGCGTGGCCCCTTTCAGGGGGTGCTCACCGGGGCGGCCACGGTGCTCCGCAACCCTCCCCGGCCGGGGCGGTGCCCGCAGCCATGACGCAGGATCCCACTCGTGCTCCGGGTTCGCAAGGCGGCGTGGTCTGGACAGGGACACGCCGTTCCCGGCCCGTTCCCCGGCCACAGGTCGGCCACAGATTGAGGCTCGTGGGCCACGGATCGGGGACGACGGAGGACGATGGCGAGCGACGACGAAGCAGGTCTCCCCGAAGGAGAAACCGGCCCTGCGCTGCGGAACGCACCCGTACGTTCCCACGTTCGGGACGTGGGGGTCGCAGGTTCAAATCCTGCCACTCCGACCATTCTTCCGCTGCCGGGCGGATCCTCGCACAGCCTCATCTCACAGCCTGTCCTTAGAAACGCCCAGGCAGGCATGGCACGCCGCATTCGCGCGCTCGGGCGACGCGGCGCGACCCCGACCGGCCTGCGCCCGGGCGGCGTGTCGTCACGAGCCAGCCTCGTCGAGATCACTGCCCTACCTCGAAAAGCGTAGCCCGTTTCGTAAACATAAGTTAGTCGCGCCTCCCCCGCATTGATCAACGAACAAAGGCTACGTCCACAGGCTTAACCTCTGTGAACGCTCAGTCTGTTTGACCTTCGTTCCTCGTCATGCATTCATTCGTCATCAATAAAAGCGGGGTGGGATGATGAACGTCGAGGAGAACGGATCTGGCGACCGCGTGGTCGATCTTTGTGCCGCCATCATTACGGCTTACGTATCGAACAACGCGGTCCCACCGAACGAATTACCGCCGATGATCGGCGCCATCCATTCGACCCTGTCCCAGCTGATGGCCCCGCCGGCCCCCGAGGCGCCGAAACCCGAGCCGCCGGTCCCGATCCGCCGGACGGTCACGCCCGACCACATCATCAGCCTGGAGGACGGCAAGCCCTACAAGACGCTCAAGCGCCACCTCGCCGGCCGCGGCCTCACGCCGGACCAGTACCGCGAGAAGTGGGGATTGCCGCGCGACTACCCGATGGTGGCGGCCCGCTACGCGTCGCAGCGCTCCGAACTCGCCAAGAACAGCGGCCTCGGGCGGCGGCGCCTGCGCGGGTCCGAGAGCGGCGACGACGGCGCGACGGCGGCCGCCCCTGCGGTGCGGCGCGGGCGGCCCAGAGGAGGCAAGACGACGTAGCGTATCGACATGCCGGAGGCCGCAGGGTGCTTGCGCAAGCTCGGCCGCGGGCTACCATCGCGCCGTCGCGACGATGGAAGGCGAGTCGATGCCGGAGCCGATTTCGCAGGTGGAATACTGGAACGGCGATGTCGGCGAGCGCTGGGCCACCATGCAGGCGGAACTCGACCGGGTTTTCGCGCCGCTGACCGACGCGCTGCTCGCCGGAGCCGCGCTCCGCCCCGGCGAGCGGGTGCTCGATATCGGCTGCGGCTGCGGCGAGACCGCCCTGCTGGCAGCCGGGCGGATCGGGCCCTCCGGGGCGGTCGCGGCCCTGGACGTGTCGCGGCCGATGCTGGCCCGGGCCCAGGCCCGGCCGGCGAGCGGCGCCCCGATCGCCTGGATCGAGGCGGATGCCCAGATCCATGCCTTCGCGGCCGAGCACGATGTCGTGCTGTCGCGGTTCGGGGTGATGTTCTTCGAGGACTCGCTCGCCGCCTTCGCCAATCTCCGGCGGGCTCTGCGGCCGGGCGGCCGTCTCGCGGTCCTGTGCTGGCGCACCCTGTCGGAGAATGCGTGGGTGAACGTGGCGCGCCGGGCGGTGCTGAGCGTGGTGCCGGAGCCCGCGCCGTCGCCTCCGGAGGCGCCCGGGCCGTTCCGCTTCGCCGATGGCGACGCGCTGACCGACGTCCTGGACCGGGCCGGCTTCGCCCGGGCCGCCGTGACGCCCGTCGATCGCCCGATCGAGATCGGCTCCGATGCCGAGGCGGCGACACGGTTCGCCGTCACGGTCGGGCCGGTCGCGGGGCTGCTGCGCGACCTCGACGCGCCGACGCGGGAGCGCGCCGTGGCGGCCGTGCGCGCCGCGATGCCGGAGGGAGGACTGGTGCGGCTCGGCGCCGCCTGCTGGCTCGCGACCGCGGTCGCACCGGAGTGACGGCGCCGCGCCTCAATCCTGACATGCTGGCGCCGGAGAGACGGGTGACGCACGGGTCCCGCCCCTCGAAGCTGCCCCCTGGGGATGCGGATCCCGCCGGCCGTTGATTTCGCTCACCGGGCCCCGCATGGTCGCGGCGGCGCGGAACGGCCCCGGTCCCGCGGCGCGATGGCGCCGCCCCAAGCGAAGGCGAAGGACATACGGTGAAGCGCGCGCGCCTCGACCCGGTCGGATCCCAGCAGGCGCCCCGCGGCCGAGCCGCCGATCCGGGCCATGAGCCGCCGCTCGACCTGTCGGGCGCCGCCTCGCCCCGCGCCGACCGCCGCGACGTCAACCTGCGCTGGCTCGCGGCCTGCGTCCTCACCGGCATGACCGGCGCCGCGCTGATCGGCTCGGCGATCTGGGTGTCGCTGCAAGGCGAGATCACCTTCGCCGAATTGCCGCAGGCGGTCACCGTGGCGCCCCGTCCGGTCGCCAGCGAGGGCGGCACCAACCTCGCCCGCAAGGGCGACCGGCTGGTGCGCAACCCGATGGTCGCCCTCGCCAAGCAGAGCTTCAAGGCGCCCGTGACCCTGCGGGCGGGCGAGCGGGAGATCATCAAGGTCCGGCCCTTCGTGCGGATCGCCACGGCGCTGTCGGCGACCGCCGGCATCGCGGCGACCGACATCCCGGCCTTCGACCCGATGCGCTTCTTCAGCGATCCGGGCACCGACCGGGCGCCCGAGGCGCAAGCCCCGGCCGATGCGCCGGATGCCGAGGTGTCGGTGGTCAAGCGCGACCTCGGCGACCTCGCGGTGCCGGCCGGGGCGCCCGCCCTGTCGGACGACGACGTGGCCGCGCAGATCGAGGAGGAGCGGCGGCTCGCCGCGGAGGCCGGCCGGCGCGCGGCCCTGCCGATCGCCCCGCAGCTGATGCTGTCGCGCACCCTGCGCAGCATGGCGACGCTGCCGGGTCTCGACGGCGGCGGGGATTTCGGCGGCAGCTCCGGCCCGTTCAAGTCGATCGAAGTCCGGGTGATGCGCGAGAACGTCACCGATCTCGCCAAGATCGAGCGCGAGCGCGACGCGCCGCTCGTCGAGGAGCGCGACGTCGCGATCAAGCGCGGCGAGACCCTGGAGGGCGTGCTGAAGGCCAATGGCGGCCTCGACGAGCAGGTCCGCCCGATCCTGGCGGCGCTCGGCACCCGGGTCCGGTCCGGCGCGGTCGGCGAAGGCCAGCAGATGCGGCTCCAGATCGGGCCCGGCCCGCGGGCCGGCGACCCGCGCCAGCTCACCCGGGTCATCCTGTACGGCGAATCCGGCGTCGAGGCCATCGCCGCCATGAACGACCGCGGCGCCTTCGTGTCGGTGGCGCCGCCGGTCCCGGAGGGCGCCGCCCAGAAGCCCGCCGCGAAGCCGGAGGCCGACGACGACGACGAGGGCACCGGCGCACGCCTCTATGCCAGCCTCTACGAGACCGCGGCGCGCCACGACCTGCCGCGCTCCACCGTCGAGGACATGGTGCGGATCTTCGGCTACGACGTCGATTTCCAGCGCCGCGTCGCGCCGGGCGACGGTATCGAGCTGTTCTACACCTATGACGAGGAATCCGGCGGCTCGGCAGAGCGGCCCGACATCCTGTTCGCGGCGCTCAACCTCGGCGGCGAGGCGCGGCGGATCTACCGCTTCCAGTCGCCGGACGACGGCAGCATCGACTATCTCGACGAAGCCGGCCGCTCCTTGAAGAAATTCCTGCTGCGCAAGCCGGTGGCCGACGGCAACATGAGTTCCGGCTTCGGCTATCGCCGCCACCCGGTGCTCGGCTACGCCAAGCTTCATACCGGCGTCGACTGGTCGATCCGGATCGGCACCCCGATCTTCGCGGCCGGCAACGGCACGGTGATCAAGGCGGAGTGGGATTCCGGCTATGGCCGCCGGGTCGAGATCCAGCACGCCAACGGCTACGTCACCACCTACAACCACATGTCGCGGTTCGGCCGCGGCGTCAGCGCCGGCGCCCGGGCCCGGCAGGGCCAGATCATCGGCTATGTCGGCTCGACCGGCCTCTCGACCGGCGCGCACCTGCACTACGAGGTGATCATCAACGGCCACTTCGTCGACCCGATGAAGATCCGCGTGCCCCGCGGCCGCGAGCTCGACGGGCGGCTCCTGGCCGATTTCCGGCGCCAGCGCGACCAGATCGACGGGCTGATCCAGAAATCCGGCGCGCCGACGACGCTGGCGCAGCGCGAGGCGATGCGCTGAGCCTGCCTCACGCGGGCTCTCGCCGTCCGCGACGGGCCCGACAGCCTCCGGGTCGTCCCGGGCTCCGCTTTCGCGGCCCCGGAACATCCGGAATGTCGAAGGACCGCGGCGGAGCGCGATCCCGTCTCGTCACGTGATCCGGCCGATGATCGCCTCCCGCGCCGCCCGGGAGCCGCAAAGCCGCTTCTTTGCCCGTTCCACCACCGTCGCCGGCGCCTCGGCCGGGGTGCCGGACGCGAAGGGCGGGGCCGGCGCGTATTCGAGAGCGAGCTGCACCGTCTCGGCCTCCTCGCGGCCGAGCAGCTCGGCCACCACGGCGAGCCCGAAATCGATGCCCGAGGTCACGCCGCCGGCGGTGATCAGGGTACCGTCGCGCACCACCCGGTCCTGCACCGGCACGGCGCCGAAGCGGGCGAGGAAATCGTGGGCATACCAGTGCGTCGTCGCCCGCCTTCCGGCGAGCAGCCCGGCCGCGCCGAGCACCAGCGCCCCGGTGCAGACCGAGGTGAGGTAGCGGACCTCCGCCGCGCGGGCGCGCACGAAGTCCAGGGTCGCCTCGTCCTCCATCAGCGCGTTCACCCCGGCGCCGCCGGGGATGCACAGCACGTCGAGCGGCGGGCAGGTCGCGAAGGTGGCGGTCGGCACGAAGGGAAGCCCGGTCGCCGAGCGCACCGGCTCGCCGTCCTTGGCGATCAGATGCACCGCGCTGTCCGGCACCGAGGCGAAGACCTCGTAGGGGCCGGTGAGGTCGAGCTGCTGGACCTGCGGGAAGACGAGGATTCCGAAACTGAGCGACACAGGCGTTCCTCCCGTTTGGCGGCAGGATCGTATGCGGCGGGATGAGGGGCAAGGGCCGTCAGGCCCGTCCTTCGTCCGGATCGAACCCCAGCCGGGCCCGCACCTCCGCCGCACTCACCCCCCGCTCGCGCAAGGCCGCCAGCGACTCCGACCGCAGGCTCTTCGACAGCTTGTCTCCCGCCTCGTCCCGGATCAACCCGTGATGGTGGTAGCGCGGGGTCGGCAGGCCGAGCAGGCGCTGGAGCAGCACGTGGAGGTCGGTGGCGGCTTCGAGATCCTGGCCGCGCACCACGTGCGTGATGCCTTGCGCGGCGTCGTCGAGGACCACGGCGAGGTGATAGCTCGTCGGCACGTCCTTGCGGGCGAGGACCGCGTCGCCCCACCGGGCCGGCTCGGCGGCGCGAACGATGTCGGGCCCGCCCGGCGAGAACGCGGTGTAGTTATGCGGCCCGGGGCAGGCGTCGAGCGCGCGGGCCATGTCGAGGCGCCAGGCATGGGGCGTGTCATGAGGCACGGCATGGGGCACGGCATGGGGCTCTTGCGGCACCGGCCGGCCGCGGCAGGTGCCGGGATAGAGCGGGGCTCCGTCGGGGTCGCGGGCGTCGCCGGCGGCCGCCAGGATCTCCCGGCGGGTGCAGGCGCAGGGATAGACGAGGCCGCGGGCCCGCAAGCCGTCGAGGGCGGCGCGGTAGGTGGACATCCGGGCCGACTGGCGCCAGACCGGCTCCGGGAAGCGCAAGCCGAGCCAGGCGAGGTCGGCGACGAGCGCGTCGGCCAGTTCCGGCCGGCAGCGCACCGGATCGATGTCCTCGATGCGCAGCAGCAGGTCTCCGTGCAGCGCCCGGGCTGCCCCTGCGTTGAGGAGGGCCGAGTAGGCGTGGCCGAGATGCAGGCGCCCGTTCGGGCTCGGGGCGAAGCGCAGGCGGGGAGACGGCACGGCGAGATGCGGGAGCGGACGATACCTCACGCCATAAGCCCAGAGGCCAGCGGCGTCACCGGGCCGCTGCTCGATTCCGAGGCCGCCCTGCGTGCCGGCACGGCGGCGTTGGCGCTCCTCGATCCGGTGATCGCGCGGCTGGTGGCGGAGGGGGCCGAGCCGGTTCTGCGCAAGCGCGCCCCCGGCTTCGAGGGCCTGGCCAGCATCGTGGTGGGCCAGCAGATCTCGACCGCCAGCGCCGCGGCGATCTGGGCCCGGCTCACCGCCCGCCTGCCGGACCTCACCGCCACGGCCCTGGCCGCGGCACCGGACGAGACCTTGCGCGAGGCCGGCCTGTCGGCGCCGAAGATCCGCACCCTGCGGGCGGCGGCGCAGGCCGTCATCGACGGCGTCCTGCCGCTCGACGACCTGCACGCAATCCCGGCCGACGAGGCCCACCGCCGGATGGTCGCGGTCCATGGCATCGGCCCGTGGACGGCGGATGTCTACCTGCTGTTCTGCCTCGGCCACCCGGACGCCTTCCCGGCCGGCGACCTCGCGCTCCAGGAGGCGGCGCGCCTCGCCGACGGGCGGGAGACGCGGCCGAACGCCGCCGCCCTGACGGCCCGGGCCGAGGCCTGGCGGCCGTGGCGCGGGGTCGCCGCCACGGTGCTGTGGGCCTATTACCGGGTCGCGAAGGCGCGCGACGGCGCGCCCGTTCCCTGAGACGGACGCCACCGCCCCGTCCCCGGCCCCTTCCCCGACCGCCCACGGAGCCCGCCCCGATGCCGATCCTCACCGGCCCGCGCCTGATGCCCCGCTCCGGCCGTCCGCCGCGCCAGCTCGTCGTCCTGCTGCACGGCTTCGGTGCCGACGGCAACGACCTGATCGACCTCGCGCAGGAATGGCAGCCGCTCCTGCCGGACGCCGCCTTCGTGGCCCCGCACGCGCCCGAGCCCTGCATCCAGGGCTTCGGCCGGCAATGGTTCTCCCTCACCTTCCGCGATCCGCACGAGCGCTGGCGCGGGGTGACCAAGGCCGCCCCGACCCTCGAGGCGTTCCTCGACGCCGAGCTGGAGGCGCACGGCCTCGGACCGCATCAGCTCGCGCTCGTCGGCTTCAGCCAGGGCTGCATGATGGCCCTGCACGTCGCCCTGCGGCGCCCCGCCCCGGTGGCGGCGGTGGTCGGGCTGTCCGGCATGCTGGTGCTGGAAGAAGGTCGAGGCCCGGAGAGCCTGACCCCCACGGCGGTCCCGCCGATCCTGCTGGTCCACGGCGACCAGGACGAGGTGATCCCGGTCGACGCGCTATTCCTCTCGGCCGAGGCGCTCGCGGCGGCGAACGTGCCGGCGGAGTGGCATCTCTCCGCCGGGATCGGGCATGGCATCGACGACGGCGCCCTGCACCATGGCGGCCAGTTCCTCGCCGCCGGCTTCGCCCGCGCGAAGGGTTAGCCCCGCGCCTCCCGGAGCGCGGCCGCGGCGCCGGCCCGCAGCAGGGCGCCATCGCCCGACAGCGCGATCAGGTCGAAGCCCTCGCCGATCAGCTCGCGGGTGCGCGGGCCGGACAGCGAGTAGATCCCGATCCGCTTGCCGGCCGAGCGGGTGCGCGCCATGGCGTGCTTGAGCGCGTCGCGCACCGCCGCGCCGTCGGGGTCGAGGCCGGCGCCGTTCGAGAGCGCGATCGACAGATCGGACGGGCCGATGAAGATCCCGTCGATCCCGTCCACCGCCAGGATGTCGTCGAGGGCGGCGAGCGCCTCGCGGGTCTCGATCATCGCCAGCGTCTGGCAGAAGCCGTTGGCCTCCCGCAGGTAGGTGTCGGGCGACAGGCCCGAGAGGGCGAGCGCCGGGGCCGGGCCCCAGCTGCGCTCGCCGAGCGGCGGGTACTTGGCGAGAGCGGCGAAGCGCCGGGCATCCTCGACGGTGTTGACCATCGGGGCGATCACGCCCGAGACCCCGGCATCGAAAAGCCGCGACACGGTGGCGAATCCGCCGACCGGCACCCGCGCCAGGGTCGGCTTGCCGCGGGCCGCCACCAGGGCGATGGTGCGGTTGATGCTGTCGAAATCGTGGGCGCCGTGCTGCATGTCGAGGGTGACGGCGTCGAAGCCTTCCGCGGCCAGCAGCCCCGCCACCGCGGGCTCGGGGATGCCGCACCAGGCCGTGACCAGCGGCCTGCCCTCGCGGAATCGCGCCGCCAGCGCGGCCACCGCACCGCCGCGTTCGGCCATTGCCCGTTCCCCCATGACGATCCCTCCCACCTCGCAGGCCGCGCGTTCGGCCGCGGCTCGTGGCGCGAGCTTAGGTCACGCGGGAGCCCGCCGTCGAGGCGCCGGTCCCCTCGCCCGCGACATGCCGCCCCCTCCTGCCACGCTTGCATCGTGCCCACGTCATGGGCATATCGACGCGACCAACGACCGCAACCGATCGCAGCGGCGTCCGGGCTCCCCCCGGCGCACCGGCTAACGCGTTGTGCTGCCTTCGCGGTTCGGGTAATTTGCCCCCGGCTGCCGGGACGCCCCGGATCGACGCGTCCCCCGGCCCGACCTCGCTCGTCAGAGGTCGCCGCGCCGCGGGTCCCACACGTCGTCAGGAGCCTCGGCCCCATGGACTTCCTCAAACCACGGTACACGCCTATGAATCGCCGCCGTCGCATCTACGAGGGCAAGGCGAAGGTCCTCTACGAGGGTCCCGAGCCCGGCACGCTCATCCAGCATTTCAAGGACGACGCGACCGCCTTCAACGCCAAGAAGCACGAGGTGATCGACGGCAAGGGCGTGCTGAACAACCGGATCTCCGAATTCGTGTTCCAGCACCTCAACGACATCGGCGTGCCGACGCACTTCATCCGTCGGCTCAACATGCGCGAGCAGCTGATCCGCGAGGTCGAGATCATCCCGCTCGAGGTGGTGGTGCGCAACGTGGCGGCGGGCTCCCTGGCGACGCGGCTCGGCCTGGAGGAAGGCACCCAGCTCCCGCGCTCGATCATCGAGTTCTACTACAAGAACGACCAGCTCAACGACCCGATGGTGTCGGAGGAGCACATCACCGCCTTCGGCTGGGCGACGCCGCAGGAGATCGACGACATCATGGCGCTGGCCATCCGGGTCAACGACTTCATGTCGGGTCTCTTCCTCGGCGTCGGCATCCGCCTCGTCGACTTCAAGATGGAGACCGGCCGGCTCTGGGAGGGCGACATGATGCGCATCGTCGTCGCCGACGAGATCTCCCCGGATTCCTGCCGCCTCTGGGACATCAAGAGCCAGGACAAGCTCGACAAGGACCGGTTCCGCAAGGACCTCGGCGGCCTGATCGAGGCCTATACCGAGGTGGCCCGCCGCCTCGGCATCCTGGGCGAGAACGAGAAGGTCCAGACCGGCGGACCGCGCCTGGTGCAGTAAGGTTCTCCGGCTCGCGCCGGAGCGGGACGAGAGCGGGGCCGCTTCCGGAAGGGGGCGGCCCCGTCGTCGTTCAGGATCATCGTCTCGCGCTCGTGCGGCGGCCCTGGCTCGCCGACGGCGAGAACCCGGGTGCCTATCACCACTGGCAATGCGGAAACCCGGCGGCCGGCGCTCCGCTTCGCCCTGTACCACCGGCGGTCATGGATCCCGGGTCCCGCTGCGCGGTCCTGCGATGACCCGGAGGGTGCCAGGACCCGTGGCAGGTCGACGGGCTCACCGCAGCCCCGCTCCCGCCCAATCCCGAAGCCGCACATACGTCCCCGCCCGCGGATCGAAGGCCGGGTGATACCAGGGATCGTTCTCCAGCCGCGCGCCCCAGCGCGCCCGCAAGCGCGCCACCTCGTCCTCGTGACGCACGCGCGCCTCCGGAGTCCAGCGCCGGCTCGCCGCCTCGTGGTGGTACAAGACGGCACCGGGCACCATCAGGGTCCGGTAGCCCGCCGCCTCCAGCCGCAGGCAGAGGTCGACGTCGTTGAAATCGACCGCGAAGGCCGCCTCGTCGAAGCCGCCGACCGCCCGGAATTTCTGGGCCTCCACCGCCAGGCAGGCCGCCGTGACGGCCGAAACCCGGTGCGTCGCCTGCAACGAGGCGAGGTAGCCCGGCGCCGCGCCGGGAAAGTGACGGTGGGCGTGGGTGACGAGGCCGCCGGTGCCGAGCACGATGCCGCCATGCTGGATCCGCTCGCGCTCGTCGAGAAGCTTCGCGCCGACCGCGCCGACATCCGGTCGCAACGCCTCCTCGGCCATCCGGCGCAGCCAATCCGCCTGGAACGCCACCACGTCGTTGTTGACGAACACGAGGAGCCCGCCGCGCGCCTCGGCCGCCGCCCGATTGTTCATCGCCGCGAAGTTGAACGGGCCAGGAGATGGCAGAACCCGGACGCCCTCGTCGCGAAGGTGCTTGAGATAAGCCAGCGTGCGCGGATGGCGGCTGTCGTTGTCGCAGACGATGATGTCGAGGGACGGCCACTCGGTGTGGGCGCGGATGCTCGCGATGCAGGCGCGCAGCAATTCGACCCGGTCGCGGGTCGGGATGATGATCGTGGCGAGAGGCGGCGCGGGGATGGCGCGACGCAGGGAGAGGACGCCCGTCCCGTCGACATGGCCGGCGCCGGCGAGGTGTCGCTCGGCGAGATTCCGGCGCGCGCGGGCCCAGTCCTCGGACGGCGCCGCCGCGAACGGCGCCCAGGTCGAGAGCGGGCGCGGCAGGTGGCGCACCGCATCGGCATTCTCCCCCGCGAGCCGAAGGAGCAGGTCGGCCGCCTCGGTGCCGGGCAGGGACGGGTCGAGCCCGAGCCGGTCGAGCACCGGGCGCCGGACCGCCACGACCGGGCCGATGTAATCGGCAGAGAGCAGGTAGTCCGGGTCGAAGGCCGGGCGCAGGACCGGCAGCAGCGGCCTTCCTCCCGGCCCGAGCACGAGGGCGTCGCCGTAGAGGGCGGCGAGGCCGGAATCGGCCGCGAAGGCCTCGGCGATGGCCGTCGCCGCGCCGGGATGCAGCCGGTGGCCGGGCGCCGTGAGCACCACGAGCGACGCCGATGCGGCGGCTCCGCCCCGGATCGCCGCCGGGGTGGCGACGCACAGGCCCGGTACGGTCTCGGGCGCACCGGTCGGAAGCGGTGGGACAGCCAGGGCGTGGCGGGCGCCCCAGAGAATCGCGGCCCGGTCGCGGGCCCGCACACGCTTGCCGGCGAGCGCCGCACGCAGGACGCCCCACGCCTCGCCGGGGCGCTGTGCCGCGAGGAGCAGGCGGATGAGCCAGCGCCGGGCGGGGCCGGGCTGGCCCTCGGCAAAACGCAGGAGATCGAAGGCCGGGTGAGGCGGCAGCCTCATTCCAGCTCCTCCCCGAAGGTCGTGACCGCGAAGGCCGGGTGGTAATACGGGTCGTTCCGGATCACCTCCCGCCAGCGCGCCGCGAAGCAGTCGCCCTCGGCCTCGAACCGCGCCCGCGCCGGGCCGACGCTCGGGCCGCGGCTGACCGATTCGTGGTGGGCGAGCACCGCCCGCGGGGTCCAGACCGCATGCCAGCCCCGGGCGCCGAGGCGCAGGCAGAGATCGATGTCGTTGAAGTCGATCGGGAAGGCCTCGGCATCGAGGCCGCCGACCGCCTCGAACTTCACCCGCGTCACCGCCAGGCAGGCGGCGGTGACGCCCGCGACCTCGTGCGCCACGGTGAGGCGGCCGAGATGGCCCGGCGTGTCGGCCGGCCGATTGCGCAGGATGTGCCCGGCCCGGCCGCCGAGCCCGACCACGACGCCGGCATGCTGGATCCGGCCGTTGCCGAACAGGAGCTTGGCCCCGACGGCGCCGACCTCCGGCCGCAGGGCCTGGCGGACGAGGGCGGCGAGCCAGTCCGGGTGCAGCACCTCGACGTCGTTGTTGAGGAGCACCAGGACATCGCCGCGGCTCGCCGCTACGCCGTCATTGACGAGGCGCGAGAAGTTGAACGGGCCGGGCCGGTCGAGGCGGCGCACCCGCGGATCGGATTCCCACTCGGCATAGAGCGCCGCGACCTCCGGATCGGTCGAGCCGTTATCGACGATGACGAGTTCGAGGGACGGATAGGCGGTGTCGTGCAGGACGCCTCGCACCGCCACCCGCAACAGATCCGGCCGGTCGCGGGTCGGGATGACGATCGAGACGAGCGGCAGCGGCTCGGGCAGCGGCCAGTCGAGATCGAGCACGTCGCCGGTCCGCACCATCGTGGCCGGCGAGCCGGCCCGGTCCAGGGCGGCGGCGAGGTCAGCCGCATGGCCGTCGGGATCCGGCGTCTCGGTCGCCGTGCGGCACAGGATGCGGGGAATGCGACGGACGCGCGACGGGCCGGCGAGGGTCGCGGCGAGGAGAAGCGCCCGGGCACCCTGCTCCGGCTCCCAGCCGGCGCGGGCGGCGAGCGCCGTCGAGACCAGGAGCGGCCGGCCCGGATAGAGCGTCGTCAGAGCGAGGTCCGGGCTCCAGCCCGGCTTGAAGCAGGGGCGCAGGCCGTCCCGCGTCTCGGTCTCGCTGTCGGCATAGGCGATATCGGCGGGCTCCCGCCCCGCGAAGGCGGCGGCGAGATGGGTCAGGGCGTCGGGGGCCAGCACGTCGCCGGGGCGCAGGTGGCCAATCGCGGCGCCGTCGGGCCTTGCGCCGTCGCCGATCCGTGGATCGGGAGGAAGGCCGGCGGGAGCCGGGCCACGCCAGAGCAGCGACAGGCGCCAGTCGCGATGGCCCTGCGCCAGCAGCGCTTTGACGGTGCGGCGCACCGCTTCCGCCTCGTCCGGCGCCGCCTCGAGGATCAGACCGAGACGCGGCAGCGGTCCGGCCGGCTCCCGGTCGAGGGCGGGCTCGAAGGGCCGGACGCGCTCGGCCTTCCAGGCCGGGTACTGCGCGAGGGGCCGCACGCCCACGGCGATGCGCAGGGTGTTGCGCAGGCGGCGCACATCGCGGCGCAGCCATTGATAGAGCGCGACGGGGAGCTTGTCCGGCCGGCGGCGCGCTGCGATCGCGAGCACCACCGCGCGGGAGAGGAGCCGGGCCGTCTCGATCCGGAACCCCTCCGCCGGGGCGGCGAGCAGGATGTGCCGCGTGCCGGGCGGCACCGGCCCGAGCCAGGCGGCGCGCCCGAGCACCGGCCCGGGCAGCACCGCGTCCTCGTGGGTGCCGTCGGTCCTGACGAAGCGCAGCAGCGGCCGCACCGGATCGGCGAAACGGTCGAGGGCGTAATCGAGGGCGAGCCACCGCCCCCCTGTCGGCCGGGCGGGGATCAGCTCGCGGGTGAAGTCCGGGTCGTCCGCCCGGGGGGCGATGCGGCAGGCGCCGGGCGCCGGGCTCACCCGTCGGCCGGGGCGGCGGCGGCAGGCTTGCGCCGCGGCGCCCGGGCGGGCTTCGACGGGCTGCCGAGACCGACCTCGATCTCGAAATCCTTCGCCTGGGCGGCCGGCACGACGAAGCCGTTCTCCACCACCGTGAAGCTGCCGCTGGCCTGGCCGGCGGGAATCGTCGCCACGGCCTGATGGCTGCGCCGGCCGATGACCTGGCTGCCGGCCTTCAGCGTGACGACGACAGGAGCGGTAAACCGGCCGGGAGCGCCGCCGGGCCCGAGCAGGACCATGCCCTGCACGCCGACGGTGACGACCGTGCTGCCCCCCTCCGCCGGCCGGCACGCCCGACTCAGCTGGCCGAGGCGGATCTGCGTGCGCACCGTGCCGCCGGCCATGGTCTGCAGGGAAGAGCCGCCCTCGGTGACGTCGATGGTCGGGCAATAGACGTCGTCGAGGTTCGGCGGCGCCTCGGGCGGCTTGGTGGTGCCGCCATACTTGAAGATGTTGGCGAGGGGATTGCCCTCGTCCGGCTGGGCGGCACTCTGGGCCAGCGCGGGGCCGGCGAGCATCGCCGTCGCCGCGGCGAGGCCTACGAGACAACGAGCCGTCACGATCCTCTCCCGCACCATGCTCTCCCGGTCTCCGGTCACTTCAGGCTGTCGAAGCCGTCCTTGAACCCCTTGAGGGAGAGCGGGATGCCCACCCCCTCCTCGGGCGTCTGGAAGACGATGAAGGTGGCCTGCTGGCCGGACTTGAGCTGGTTGATGAGCTTGTCGTCCATCACCACCTCGGCGACGCAGCCGGTGGACAGGCAGCGCACGAACGAGGTGCGGCCGATCTCCGCCTGGTCGACCTTGAGGCCGAGGCCGGAGGGCAGGAGGACGCCGAGCGGCGCCACCACCCGCAGCAGCGTGCCGCGGTTGTCGGCGGTCTTCAGCACGATGACCACCAGCGAGAGGTTCGGCCGGTCCTCGGCGGCGACGTACTGCACCAGGGCGCATTGCTCGGCCTTGGCGCCGGCCGGCGTCTCGCAGCGCAGCTGCCAGTCGTCGAAGGTCTGCTTCACCGCGCCCTGCGCCAGGGCGCCGGAGGCCGGCAGGCCGAACGCGAGCGCGAGCCCGAGGCTGGCGGCCCGCACCCGGCGTCCGATCCGTTGCAAGCTGTCTTCCACGCCGCTCACCGCTCCGCTGCCCCGGCCGCATGCCGGTCCGGGGGCGTTCCGACCACGGGGCCGGGATGCTGTCAAGCCGAGGCCCCCGCCGGATCCTCCGGCGGGCGGGAACCCGTGCCGGAATGCGGGCTTAGCTGTATGGCCGCCGCAGCCGGCAGTTGTTAGTGGTTTCACACGGTTCGCGGTTCATAATTGCCCGATCCGCCCTCCCCTCCCCGCGAGAGCCGCCCCCGATGAGACGCGCCGCCCCCTCCCTCGCCCTCCTGCTGCTGACCGCCGCTCCCACCCTCGCTGAGCCGCTGCCGGTCGACGAGACGACCTACATCGAGCGCTCGCTCAACCACGATGCGACGCTGACGGTCGAGCACCCGCCGGTGGCCCGCAACCCGCGCGGGCGCCGGGCCTCGCGCTCGGCCGAGATCGCCGGCTTCTGCCGCGACGGCGGCGTCGTCCGGCGCCGGGGCGAGAACGGCGAGATCATCCTGCGCCAGCGCGAGAACTGCGACAGCATCGCCCCCCGCACCCTGTATCCGGGCCACGTCGATCCGCGCCCGGCCTGGCCGGCGGAGCGCGTCGTGGTGGTGCGCACGAAGGGGTAGAAACCCTTGCGGGAAATCCGCCGGTAAAGAGGGTCCGGCTCGTCGTTCCGGGGCCGCGAAGCGGAGCCCGGAATGCGGAGCGGGCTTGACGTCGGCCGGTCACGGCTATTGACCGCGGACGGCCGGCGGAGCGAGCGCGGGCCCGCTCCTCAACCGTAGCGGTGCAGCTCGGTGCCGTGCCGCTTCAGCCAGGCCTCAGGCTCCTCGTAATCCGGGTAGAGCCCGGCAACGACGCGCCAGAACCGGTCCGAGTGGTTCATCTCGGCGAGATGCGCGACCTCGTGGGCGGCGAGATAGTCGAGCACCGATGGCGGCGCCATGATCAGACGCCAGGAGAAGTTGAGCTGGCCGGCGGCCGAGCACGAGCCCCAGCGGCTGCGGGTGTCGCGGATGGTCAGGCGCTTCGGCGCCCGGCCGATCGCGCCGGCATGGCGGGTCACCGCGGCGGCCAAGTCCCGGCGTGCCTCGGCCTCGAGGAAGTCGCGCACCCGGCGCCCGACATGCGGCAGGCCGCAGGATACAGCGATCACCGGCGTCCCACCGGCGGCTTCCGTCGCGGTGGTGGCGCCAGAGACCGTCGACCAGTGCAGGATGCGGTGGGGGACGCCGCGCAGCGGCACGACCGCGCCCGGCACGAAGGCGACCCGCTCGGGCAGCTTCGCCACGCGGGCGGCGATCCATTGGCCGTGCGAATCGGCGAAACGCTGCGCCGCACCGAGATCGGTGCGCTCCGGCAGGGTCAGGACGATCTCGCCGGTGGCGCTCGATACCCGCAGGGTGATGCGCCGGGCGGCTGAACGACGGCGGACGGCGACCGGGTAGCAGGTGCCGGCATGGATGACGGTGACGTGGGTGGGTTCGGGCGCCGACCGGCGCAGGAGCGCGACTCGCATGCCACCTTTGTACCCGGGAGACCCCGCGCCTGTCAGCGTCCCGGATCGCTGCGCGAGGCCGAGAAGCCGCCCGATCCAGGCGCGGAGAACGGGGATCGGCGACATCGCCGCTCAGGAAGAGCCGGCGCCGCGGGGGCGGCGACGGCTCGAACAGATCAGGACGCCTCGCGCAGATCGGCGACGGCCTGCGTCCCCTGCATCTCGTGCATGAAAGCGGAGATGCGCGGCGCGATGTGGGCGCGGAAGCGCGAGCCGTTGAAGACGCCGTAATGGCCGACGCCCTTCTGCAGGTGATACAGCTTGCGCTCGGCGGGCAGGCTGGTCGTCAGGTCGAGGGCCGCCAGGGTCTGGCCGACGCCCGAGATGTCGTCGTTCTCGCCCTCCACCGCCATGATGGCGCAGTGGCGGATGGCCGTCGGGTCGACGGGCGCGCCGTGGTGGCGCATCGTGCCCTTCGGCAAGGCGTGCTCGACGAACACGGTATTGACGGTCTGGAGGTAGAACTCCGCCGTCAGATCCATCACCGACAGGTACTCGTCGTAGAATTCGCGGTGCTTCTCCGCCGAGTCGCCGTCATGGCGGACGAGGTGCTTGAACATGTCCCAATGCGCCGTCAGGTGGCGGTCGAGGTTCATGCCCATGAAGCCGGAGAGCTGGAAGAAGCCGGGATAGACCTCGCGCCAGGTGCCGGGATAGCCCGGCGGCACCACGGTGATGCAGTTGCGCTTGAACCACTCCGAGCCGCGCTCGGCGGCAAGGCAGTTCACTGCCGTCGGCGAGCGGCGGGTATCGATCGGCCCGCCCATCAGGGTCATCGAGGTCGGCACGCCGGCCATGCCCTCGGCCTCCATCCGGGCGACGGCGGCGAAGACCGGCACCGAGGGCTGGCAGACCGCGATCACGTGCAGGTCCGGTCCGAAGGCCTGGAACATCTCGATCAGGTAATCGATGTAGCTGTCGAGGTCGAAGCGGCCGGCCTCGAGCGGGACCATGCGGGCGTCGATCCAGTCGGTGATCATCACCTCGTGGGCCGGCAGCAAAGCCTCGACGGTGCCGCGCAGGAGCGTGGCGTAGTGGCCCGACATCGGCGCCACCACCAGCACCTTCGGCTGGGCCTGGGCCGTCGGCCGCTTCAGGTCGCGCTCGAACTTGATCACCTGGCAGAACGGCTTCGACCACACGATCCGCTCGGTCACGTCGGTCGTCACGCCCTCGACGACGGTCGTCGGCAGGTTGAAGGCCGGCTTGCCGTAGCGCCGCGTGGTGCGCTCGAACATCTCGCACGCCGCCGTCACGGTCCGGCCGTACGGCGTGTAGGTCATCGGGTTGGCGGGGTTCTTGAACGCAAGCTGCGTGGCGTCGGCGGCGACCCGGGCCGGCGTCAGCATCCAGTGCGCTGCTTCATACCAAAAATACGAGAGATCCATGACGCCACCGTCCACGATTGACCCAGCGACGTGCGCACCCGCCGCCAGGAGACGCCCGACCCAACAGGGAGTCGAACAATAGAGTATCGGTATTGAAGGGCAACACTTGCGGAAAACCAAGCTGTCAAATGGTGGAACTGTGCCCTTTTTGCCTCAACCCCCGCGAGCATTCCGGTTTTTCGGAAAGCCGGCGCGACGGGCCGGCCAACGATGCCGCATCGCGCCCGGCCCCGCGCTTGCACGGACGATGACAACGCCCTGATCCCAGGAGGGTTGCGGCAGCCGGGGCCGCCCCGGGTTTTGCGGACATGTCGCCCTGGGCGGCGGGCGGCGCCGCACTATGGTCTCGGCCATGTTCGACACCCAGCAGCCCGATCTGGCGCGCGATGCCCGCCACCTGCGCCTCGACACCCTGGTACGCCTGCGCTGGCTGGCGGTGGCCGGCCAGGGCGCCGCGGTGGCCGGGGCCCATCTCGGGCTCGGTCTGCCGCTGCCGTTCGGCTGGTGCTTCCTGGTCATCGCCGCCTCGTCCTGGCTCAACCTCACCCTCCGGATCCGCTACCCGGCGAGCCACCGGCTCAGCGACGACGCCGCGGCGTTGCTGCTCGCCTTCGACATCATCCAGCTCGCCGCCCTGCTCTTCCTCACCGGGGGCCTGCAGAACCCGTTCGCGCTCCTGTTCCTCGCCCCGGTCCTGATCTCCGCCACCGCCCTCCCCCCGGCCCGGACTCTGGCGCTCGGCCTCCTCGCGGTCGGCCTCTCGACGCTGCTCGCCCTGGTCTACCGGCCGCTGCCGTGGTTCGCCGGCCAGACGCTCGAACTGCCGTTCCTGTACGTGTCGGGCGTCTGGACCGCGATCCTGCTCGGAACCGCCTTTACGGGAGTTTACGCCTGGCGCGTGGCCGAGGAGGCGCGCCAGCTCGCCCAGGCGCTCGCCGCGACCGAGCTGGTGCTCGCCCGCGAGCAGCACCTGTCGCAGCTCGACGGGCTGGCGGCGGCGGCGGCCCACGAGCTCGGCACGCCGCTGGCCACCATCACGGTGGTGGCCAAGGAACTCGACCGCCAGCTCGGCCCCTCGGCGAGCCCGAGCGTCGCCGAGGATCTGGCGCTCCTGCGCGACCAGGTCGAGCGCTGCCGCGGCATCCTCGCCAAGCTCACCTCGCTCGACGCCGACCAGGGCGGCTTCATCGAGACAATCTCGCTCAGCCACCTCGTCGAGGAACTGGTGGCGCCCCAGCGCGCCCTCGGCATCATCCTCGACGTGACGACGAAGGGCGACGGACCGGAGCCGGCCTGCCGGCGCAATCCCGGGGTCATGTTCGGCCTCGGCAACATCGTCGACAACGCGATCGACTTCGCCGAGAGCTGCGTCTCGATCGAGGCGCGCTGGGGACCCGAGCGGGTCTCGCTCGAGATCCGCGACGACGGGCCGGGCTTCGCCCCGGAGGTGCTGCTGCGGGTCGGCGAGCCCTATGTCAGCACCCGCAGCGCGACGAAGGCCGGACCGGAGGGCGGGACCGGGCTCGGCCTCGGCCTGTTCATCGCCAAGACGCTGATCGAGCGCTCCGGCGCCCAGCTGAACCTCGCCAATGCGGTCGATCCCTCGACCGGCGCGGTGGTGCGAATCGTTTGGCCACGTCACGTTTTCGAGAGGGAGGCGAAAGGCCACCGAAACCCGGGTACGGGCGGCGGCGCACCCCTGACGCAGGCCCGCGACGTTCCTATATAACGCTCTGAAACTGCTGATTGAAAGCTGGAGGAGCGTCGTTTGATGACGCAGTACGGAACACTCAGCCCGGAGGCCTCGGCCGGCACCATCCCGGAGGGCGACGCCCTCCTCAACCATGCCGACCGCAGCCTGCTGATCGTGGATGACGACAAGCCGTTCTCGACCCGCCTCGCCCGGGCCATGGAGGCACGCGGCTACAAGGTGCACGTGGCGGAAAGCGTCGCCGAGGGCGTCTCGGCCGTCGACGCGCAGCCGCCGGCCTTCGCGGTGATCGACATGCGGCTCGGCGACGGCAACGGCCTCGACGTGATCGCCCGCCTGAAGGAACGCCGGCCCGAGGCCCGCGGCGTGATCCTGACCGGCTACGGCAACATCGCCACCGCGGTGACCGCCGTGAAGCTCGGCGCCTTCGACTACCTGGCGAAGCCCGCCGATGCCGACGAGATCCACGGCACCCTGATGGCCGAGCCCGGCGAACGCGCCGACCCGCCGGAGAACCCGATGTCGGCCGACCGGGTGCGCTGGGAGCACATCCAGCGCGTCTACGAGTTGTGCGGCCGCAACGTCTCGGAGACGGCGCGCCGGCTCAACATGCACCGGCGTACGTTGCAGCGCATCCTGGCCAAGCGTGCTCCGCGCTGAGGCCGTGGAATGGGGTCGAGGAGGGCCCGGTGCCGCGAGGTGCCGGGCCCTTCCTATTCCGGGCACCCGACGCTTGTCCGTGACGCAATGCGCGGATTACCCTCGCCTCGCCCCTCGTCGAACCCCGGGAACGTCGCCGTGGCTACGCACCTCGCCTACACCGCTCTCCCCGCCGGATCTTCACTGATTCACGAACTCGATCAGGTCGAAGTCCGCACGGACGTCGAAGGGGACGAAGGAGAAACCATTCGGCAGGGCTCGCGCGGAACCGTCTTGTCCGTCCTCGGCGACGGCGCGGCGTACTTGGTCGAGTTCGGCAGCCAGAGGCTCTCGGAGACGGGCCACCCAATCCCGGTCTTCGCGACGATCGAGCTGGGAAACTTGACGCCTGTGCCGGAGGCGACACGTGCCGATCTCACATCCAGCGTCTCCCACTAGTTTCGCGATCGATACGCGTAAGATCTCCGGCTATCTTCTAAACTCGCTTCATCCAAGCGGCGGACCCAAAGCACGATATTTCGCAAGCTACGGGTTCGATGCATCGGCGCCGGATCTCCTAGCGGCCGCACTGCTCGAACATCCCATACTGTCGAGCAGCGTCGCACAGCCACCGAAGATCACAGCTTACGACGTACGGTATGCCTTCGAAGGGCCGCTCAACGCGCCGGCAGGCCTCACCGGCAGGGTGAGGTCCGTCTGGCAAGTTCTGCCGACGGGACCCGATCGGACGGCTCATCACCGCCTACCCATTCTGATCCGGGCTCGCCCTGTTCCAGGGGCGGTACGGCGGTACCCGGCGTCTCATATCGTCGCGCCTTCGAACGGATCCGTTCGAAGGCGCAAGGCAAGCCCGAACGGGCGCCGGCGCCGATGCGCCGGACGCCTTGGCATCGACGTGTCGATGCCAAGGCGTGAGGGTATCACACCCCCGCCGCCCCGCCATCCGACCGTGGATCGTGCGTCGCCTCGACTCGCCCGTTGCCGGGATGGCGCACCAGCAGCCCGGCATGGCCCAGCGAATCGATGTACGACCCGCCCAGCTCCTCGACCTCGTGTCCCATCCGCGACAAGGCCGCGATGCAGGACGATTCGAACCGATCCTCGACCTTCACGCTCATCGATTCGGCGCCCCAGGTGCGTCCGAACAGGAAGCGCGGCGCGTCGACCGCCTCGGCCACGCCCATCCCGTACGACGCGTAGCGGGTGAAGACCTGGGCCTGGAATTGCGGCTGCCCGTCGCCGCCCATGCTGCCGTAGGCCAGCACCCGCCCGTCGGCCAGCACCGCCAAAGCCGGGTTGAGGGTGTGGAACGGCCGCCGCCCCGGTTCCAGCGGATTGACCGCCTTCGGATCGAGGGAGAAGGCGAGGCCCCGATTCTGCCACGCGAGGCCGGTGCGCGGCAGGACGAGGCCCGAGCCGAATTCCCAGTAGACCGACTGGATGTAGGAGACCGCGACGCCGCTCGCATCGATCGCCCCCATCCACACCGTGTCCCCGTCGCCGACCGGGCGGACGGGATACGGCGAGGCGCGGTCCATCCGGATCGCCGCGGCCTCCGCCTCCAGGCGCCCGGGCGTGAGAAAACTCGCGGGGTCGTGGCGCAGGCGGTCGAAATCGGTGACGACGGCGTCGCGGATCCGGAAAGCGCGCTTCGTCGCCTCGATCAGGCCGTGGTAATGCGCTGCCGTCTCGGGTCGGATGGTGCCGAGACGCTCGTAGAGACCGAGGATCAGCAGCGCCGCGAGGCCTTGGCTCGGCGGCGGGCAATTGTAGACCGTCGCGCCCGACAGCTTCAGTGACAGAGGCGCCCGCGAGACGGCCCGGTAGCGCTCGATGTCGCCGCGGGTGACCGGGCTGCCGGCCCGTTCGAGGTCGGCGGCGATCTCGCGGCCGATATCGCCGCGGTAGAAGTCGTCGAGCCCGGCATGGCCGAGCTGCTCCAGGGTCGCGGCGAGGGCCGGCAGCGCCCGCCTGGTGCCGGCCTTCGGCGGCATCCCGTCGATCAGGAAGGTCTCGCGAAAACCCGGCTGGTCGTGGAGCGTGTCGAGTTCCTTCGGCACGTAGCGCGCTTCCGAAGGCGACACCGCGACGCCCTCGCGGGCGTGCCGGACCGCGTCGGAGAGGAGGAGGTCGAGGGGCAGCCGGCCTCCCAGGTCACCGGCGATCGCGTGCGCGAGCGCCCAGCCGCCGACCGCGCCGGCCACCGTGAGCGCCGCATCCGGCCCGCGCTCGGGGATCGCGTCGTAGCCCTTGTCGCGGTAGCGCCTGATCGTCGCGAGGCTGCCGGCCGGTCCGCACGCCTCGATCGCCCGCACCACGCCGTTCGGCCCGCGGATCAGCCAGAAGCCGTCGCCGCCGAGGCCGTTCATGTGGGGATAGACCACCGCGATCGTCGCCGCCATGGCGAGCATCGCCTCGACGGCGTTGCCGCCCTCTTCGAGGATCGCCCGGCCGGCCTCGGCCGCGAGGTGGTGGGGGGCCGCGCAGGCGGCGCGGGAGAAGACGGGGGTCTCGGGCATCGGGGGTTTGGATGACTCTCGGCTTAACGTCACGTGACGATGCGGTCATGCGGGGCCCGCGCGGTTGCGCCGGCCCCGGTGTTCAGGCTAGTCCCCGCAGCCATGAAACGATAGGCGCCTCGCGCGCCCGTCGCCCCGCCACACCGGACAAGGGTCAGGCCGCGTGCCCGCATCAGCTTCCCTCAAGCCCCGCAGCCTCGTCACCATCCTCAGCATCATGGTGCTGGTCGGCGTCGAGGTGTTCGCGGTCGCAATCGCGGCGGGCTGGGCGCTCGCCGGCATCTTCGAGCTCGGCGACACCGTCGGCCACATCCTGATGGTGCTGTTCAGCCTGATGGCCCTGTACATCATGGTCCAGCTCTGGCGCCGGGCCACCAGCATCGAGCCGATCCGCTAGAGGGCTCGCCGCCATGATCGACCGTCGTACGCTGCTCGCCGGCGCCGCGCTCCTGCTCGGTTCCGGGCCCCAAGGGTTGAGCCAGGCGCTGAGCGCCGAGCTGCCCCTCGGCCAGCCCGAGGCCTTCAGCTTCGAGGCCCTGAAGGCACGGGCGCGGGAGATGGCCTCCCGCCCCTACGCGGCGCCGGCGGTGCCCGACCGCGACGTGCTGCAGGCGATCGACTACGACGCCCACGGCAAGCTGAAATACAAGCCCGACCACGCCCTGTGGGCCGACGGCCCGAGCGCCTTCCCGGTCACGTTCTTCCATCTCGGCCGCTACTTCCAGAAGCCGGTGTGGATGCACGTGGTCGAGGGGGGCCAGGCCCGCGAGATCATCTACGATCCGGCCGCCTTCGAGATGCCGGCCGATTCGCCGGCCCGGCGCCTGCCGCCGAATCCGGGCTTCGCCGGCTTCCGCTTCCAGGAGCGCCGCGGCGGCCCCCCTGACTGGCGCCGCAACGACTGGGTCGCCTTTCTCGGCGCCTCGTACTTCCGGGCGATCGGCGAGCTCTACCAGTACGGCCTCTCGGCAAGGGGCCTCGCCCTCGACACCGTGATGGCGGACCGGCCGGAGGAATTCCCGGACTTCACCCATGTCTGGTTCGAGACCCCGGCGCCGGATTCCGACACCGTCACGGTCCTGACGCTCCTCGACGGCCCCTCGGCGGCGGGCGCCTATCGCTTCAAGATGCGCCGCACCCAGGCGGTGGTGATGGACATCGAGGCGAGCCTGCACCTGCGCAAGGACGTCGGACGCTTCGGCCTGGCGCCCCTGACCTCGATGTACTGGTTCTCCGAGACCGCCAAGCCGACCGCCGTCGACTGGCGGCCGGAGGTGCACGATTCGGACGGCCTGGCTTTGTGGACCGGCACCGGCGAGCGGATCTGGCGCCCGTTGCGCAACCCGCCCCGCACCATGGTCTCGGCCTTCTCCGACGAGCGCCCGCGCGGCTTCGGCCTGATGCAGCGCGACCGCCTGTTCGACCATTACCAGGACGGCGTCTACTACGACCGGCGGCCCTCGCTCTGGGTCGAGCCGCTCGGCGACTGGGGCAAGGGCAGCGTCCAGCTGGTCGAGAACGCCACCGACGACGAGATCCACGACAACGTCGTGGCGATGTGGGTGCCCAGCGAGCCCGCCCGCGCCGGCTCCTCGCACGACCTCGCCTACCGCCTGCACTGGGTCGCGGGCGAGCCCTATCCGAGCTACCTCGCCCGGGTCGTCGCGACCCGCGAGGGCAATGGCGGCCAGGCCGGCACCGACCGGCCGAAGGGCGTGCGCAAGTTCGTGGTCGAGTTTTTGGGCGAGCCCTTAGGCCGGTTGCCGGCCGGGGTGAAGCCGGAGCCGGTGCTCACGGCGTCGCGCGGCACCTTCCCGCTCGCCCGCACCGAGGCGGTGCCGGACGACGTGCCGGGCCATTGGCGGGCCGAGTTCGACCTGGCGGTGACCGGAGCGGAGCCGGTGGAGTTGCGGCTCTTCCTGCGCCTGGGCCAGGAGACGCTGAGCGAGACCTGGACGTATCAGTATATTCCGGCGGCGTGAGTGACGCTCGGAGGCGTTCGATACCCTCGGCCGTCATCCTGGGGCCGTGAAGCGCGCCCCGGGACGATGCGGTGAGGGGAAGACCGACGCCAAACCTATCTTCCCGCGAGAAAAAAGCCCCGCGGCTCACGCCGCGGGGCTTTTTTCATCGCGTCACCCGGTCAGGCCGTGTCAGCCCACCCGCACCCGCCAGATCTCCTCGGCGTATTCCCGCATCGTGCGGTCCGACGAGAACCACGCTGTGCGCGCCGTGTTGAGGATCGCCGAGCGCCACCAGGTCCGCGGCTTGCGCCAGGCCGCGTCGACCTCGCGCTGCGCCCGCCAGTAATCGTCGAAATCGGCAGTGAGCAGGAACCGGTCACCGTGGGTGAGCTCGTCGACGAGGGGACGGAAGCGGCCCGGCTCGCCCGGCGAGAAGCCGCCCGCTGCGATCAGATCGAGGGCGCCGCGCAGACGGGCCGAGGCCGCGATGGCGCGGCCGGCATAGCCGGGCTCGCTCTGGGTACGCTGCACCCCGGCCGCGTCGAGGCCGAAGATGAAGATGTTGTCGGACCCGACATGGTCCTTGATTTCGATGTTGGCGCCGTCGAGCGTGCCGATGGTGAGCGCGCCGTTGAGCGCCAGCTTCATGTTGCCGGTGCCCGAAGCCTCGAGGCCCGCGGTCGAGATCTGCTCCGACAGGTCGGCCGCCGGGATGATCGCTTCGGCGAGGCTGACCGAGTAGTTCGGCACGAAGGCCACCGTCAGGCGGCCGGCCACGTCCGGATCGGCGTTGACGCGCTTGGCCACGTCGCTGGCGAGCCGGATGATCAGCTTGGCCTGGTGATAGCTCGGCGCCGCCTTGCCGGCGAACAGCTTGACCCGGGGCGTCCAGTCGCGGTGCGGCTCCGCCTTGATCGCCTGGTAGAGCGCGACCGTCTCCAGGATGTTGAGGAGCTGGCGCTTGTACTCGTGGATGCGCTTGATCTGGACGTCGAACAGGGCCTCCGGATCGAGGGCGATGCCGGTGCGCTCCTCGACGACGCGGGCGAGCGCTTCCTTGCGCTCGCGGCGCACCGCCGCGTAGCGCGCCTGGAAGGCGGCATCGTCGGCGAAGGCGGCGAGCCCCTCGAGGTGGCGCGGATCGTCGAGCACCTTCGCACCCAAAGCCTCGACGGCGAGCGCGGTGAGGCCCGGATTGGCGTTGTGGAGCCAGCGCCGGAAGGTGATGCCGTTGGTCTTGTTGACGATCTTGTCGGTGTCGAGGGCGTGGAGCGGCGCGAACACCGTCTGGCGCATCAGCTCGGTGTGGAGCGCCGAGACGCCGTTGACCCGCCGGGCACCGAGGAAGGCGAGATGGCCCATGCGGACGCGCTTGCCGTGGCTCTCGTCGATCAGCGAGACCTCGGCGAGTTTCTCGGGCGACGTGCCGTGCTTCGACACCTCCTCCAGGTGCATCCAGTTGATCAGGTAGATGATCTGCATGTGGCGCGGCAGCAGCCGCTCCATCAGCTCCACCGGCCAGGTCTCCAGGGCCTCCGGCATCAGGGTGTGGTTGGTGTAGCCGAGCGTCTGGGTCGTGACGTGCCAGGCATCCTCCCAGGCCAGGCCGTGCACGTCGACGAGGAGCCGCATCAGCTCCGGCACGGCGATGGCCGGGTGGGTGTCGTTGAGCTGGATCGCGGCATGGTCGGGCAGCGAGCGCAGGTCGCCGCGCTCGGCGACGTGGCGGCGCACCAGGTCCTGCAGCGAGGCCGAGGTGAAGAAGAATTCCTGGCGCAGGCGCAGCTCCTGGCCGGCCGGCGTGCCGTCGCTCGGGTAGAGCACCCGCGAGATCGCCTCGGCCCGGGCGCGCTCGGCGACCGCCCCGACATGGTCGCCGGCATTGAAGCGGGCGAGGTCGATCGCCTCGGGGGCGCGGGCGGCCCACAGGCGCAGCGCGTTGACGTGCTTGGCGCCCCGCCCGATGACCGGGGTGTCGTACGGAACCGCGCGCACGGTCTCGGCCGGGCGCCAGACGCGGCGGAGCGTGCCGTCCGGCTGGACGCTCATCACCACGTCGCCGCCGAAGCCGACCTCGCAGGCCGCCTCCGCCCGCTCGAACTCCCAGGGATTGCCCTCGGACAGCCAAGTCTCCGGCACCTCGCGCTGCACGCCGTCCTCGATCACCTGCCGGAACAGGCCGTGATCGTAGCGGATGCCGTAGCCGTAGGCGGGAATCGCGAGGCTCGCCATGCTCTCCATGAAGCAGGCGGCCAGCCGCCCGAGGCCGCCATTGCCGAGCGCCGCGTCGGGCTCGGCACCCGCCACCGCCTCGAGGTCGACGTCGAGCCCGGCGAGCGCCGCCCGCACCGTCTCGGCGACGCCGAGATTGCCCATCGCGTCGGAGAGAAGGCGCCCGATCAGGAATTCGAGGGAGAGATAGTGCACGCGCTTCGGCGGCACGATCCCGGCGGTGATCGCGCTCGCGGCGACCGCGCGGTCGCGGAGCGCCAAGGCCGTCGCCACGAACCAGTCGCGGTCGCGGGCGGTGGCGGGCGTCTTGCCCAGGCCGTAGGCGAGCTTGGCCAGGATCGCGGTGCGCATCACCGTGACCTCGTCGCCCGCGGGGGCGGCGGGCGCCGCCTGCGGCATCCAGGAGCGCGCCGAGTCGGAGCCGTGCGACGCCTGCGCGTCCTGCCGAGACTCGTCGCGCTGGCGACCGGACAGAATAACCTCGTTCAGCACCTTGGAACCCCCTTCCCTGCCGCAGGTCTCGTGTTGCTGCAGCGCGATCTGGCGTCGCGTGCCGTGCAGCAAACCTTCGGCCACGGCAGCATCGTGTGGCTGTGGAACGTCGATGTCGAGACGCCGGGACAAGCTCGGCCACGCGATTGACCGCGTGTTGCTGTCCCGACACGTCTCACGGAAACGAGACTTGATTTTGGCGAAGCGGCCTGAAGCGAGTGTGAACGCTTTCGAGGTCGCTCGCAGGCCGGACCTTATGGTGAGCAATTGCCCCCAGGGAAGGGCCGACCGGCAGACCTGGCTTGCACTTTCGGTCTAGCCCGACCGGCGCGCCGCACCGTCCTTCGGACGGAACGGCGCCGGAGTGATGAGCCCGGCCGGGGCGCTGCCCCCTCCCCGCCGGTCTCGTCGCCGGCGACGTCGCGGCCGCCGGTGATGCGGGCTTGCCACGCTCGGCCTCTCGCGGCCGCGGGCGAGGAACCGGATGCGGCGGACCGGCTTCCCAGCAAGGCACAGCCGCAACCGCCATCGTTATAGGGGTTAGGGCCTGCCGGCTCAACCCCAGCCCGCAATCGAATTGCGCCCAACGGGCGCCTGCAGGAGTGCAGCATGACCGAGGACGCGAAGCCCGCAGGCCCGGACGCGGCGCCGGCCCGGTTGCTGGCAGGCGAGCTATGGTGGAAGGCGGGCATCGTCTACCAGGTCTATCCGCGCTCCTTCCAGGACACGAACGGCGACGGCGTCGGCGACATCCAGGGCGTGACGGCGCGCCTCGACTACCTCGCCTGGCTCGGCGTCGATGCCCTGTGGCTCTCGCCGGTCTGCCGCTCGCCGATGGCGGATTACGGCTACGACGTCTCGGATTACTGCGACATCGACCCGCTCTTCGGCACGCTCGCCGATTTCGATGCCCTGGTGGCGGAAGCCCATCGCCGCCGCCTGCGGGTGATCATGGATTTCGTGCCAAACCACAGCTCGCAGGAGCATCCGTGGTTCCGGGAATCCCGGGCGTCGCGCGACAACCCGAAGCGCGACTGGTACATCTGGCGCGAGCCGGCGGCCGATGGCGGTCCGCCGAACAACTGGATCAGCAATTTCGGCGGCCCGGCCTGGACCCTCGATCCGGCGACGGGGCAATACTACTACCACGCCTTCCTGAGCGAGCAGCCCGACCTGAACTGGCGCAACCCTGAGGTTCGCGCCGCGATGACGAACGTGCTGCGCTTCTGGCTCGACCGCGGCGTCGACGGCTTCCGGGTCGACGTGATCTGGCACCTGATGAAGGACGAGGCTCTCCGCGACAACCCGGTCAACCCGCACTACGTCCCGGGCGAGCCGGAGATCAACAGCCTGGTCCAGCTCCATTCCGCCGACCAGCCCGAGGTGATGCAGGTCATCGCCGAGATGCGGGCGGTGCTGGAGGAATACGACGCCCGGGTGCTGATCGGCGAGATCTACCTGCCGCTGGAGCGGCTCGTCGCCTATTACGGCACCGACCTGTCGGGCGCGCACCTGCCGTTCAACTTCCAGCTGATCCAGACGCCGTGGCACGCCCAGGCCGTGGCGGACCTGGTGGCCGAGTACGAGGCGGCCCTGCCCGCCGGCGGCTGGCCGAACTGGGTGCTCGGCAACCACGACCAGCCGCGCATCGCCGCGCGGGTCGGCGATGCGCAGGCACGGGTGGCGGCGGTGCTGCTCCTCACCCTGCGCGGCACGCCGACGCTCTATTACGGCGACGAGATCGGCCTGGGCCGGGTGCCGATCCCGCCCGAGCGCGTCCGTGACCCGTGGGAGCACAACGAGCCCGGCCGCGGCCGCGACCCGGAGCGCACGCCGATGCAATGGGCGCCCGGGCCCCAGGCCGGGTTCTCCACCGTCGAGCCCTGGCTGCCGCTCGACCCGCACGCCCAGACCCGCAACGTCGAGCACCTGCGCGACGATCCCGCCTCGATCCTGACCCTGCACCGCCGCCTGATCGCGCTCCGGCGCGAGCATCCGGCCTTGAGCATCGGCGCCTACCGGGCGGTCTCCAGCGCCGGCGACGTCCTCGTGTACGAGCGCCTGCACGGCGACGCGGTCGTCCGAATCGCCCTCAATTTCGGGCACGAGGCTTGCAGAACCGAAGTGCCACCCGGGCCGGGCTGGGAGGTGCTCCTGTCGAGCGCCGGCGGCCGACGCGGCGAGGGCCCACAGGATGGGCATTTCGCACTCGCGGGAGACGAGGCGCTGGTGCTCGCCCGGCGCACGCCCGAGGCCGGCGGCTGATCCGACCATGACCCGCCTAAGCCCTGCACCCGACGCGGCATAGCTTTGCGAGGCGGCACGGATCGCGCTCTCGTCTTCCGATTACGTACATTTTTCTTGCCGCGCACGCGCGGCATGATATTGTGCAGTGCACTGGAACCGAGACAGGAATTGCGCGTTGTCGTGGCGGTACGCCGCGGCATCGTCCGCTCGCAGTCCGTCCGGCTCGCGGCGTGGGGGCATTTCATGACATTTCCGGCGTCGGCATGGTCGGCTACCCAAGCGCCGGCATTGTCGCCTGACGACTCCCCCCAGGACGCCATCGAGGCGCTGCGAGGCTCGCTCAAGCCGCGGATCCTCTACGCCACGCCCGAGATGGCGGATTTCATCAAGACCGGCGGCCTCGGCGAGGTTGCGGCCTCCCTGCCCCGGGCCCTGCGCCAGCATTACGACGTGCGGATCCTGATCCCCGGATACCGCCAGGTGGTCGAGCGCCACCCCGACATCCCGGTCGTCGCCCACCTGCCCGGCAGCGCCGAGATGCCGCCCTGCGACCTCGGCCTGATCGAGACCGGCGACGGACTGCCCGTCTACGTGATCCTCTGCGACGCCCTCTACGAGCGCGACGGCTCGCCCTACGGCGACCAGGGCGTGGATTTCGCCGACAACGACCTGCGCTTCGGCCGGCTCAGCCTCGCGGCGGTCGAGATCGCGCAAGGGGCCGACCCCGAGTGGCGCGCCGACCTCCTCCACCTCAACGACTGGCAGACGGCTTTGGCGCCGGCCTACCTGGCTTGGCGCGGCCAGCGCACGCCGACCGTGCTCACCATCCACAACCTCGCCTATCAGGGCCTGTTCCCGTGGGAGAATCTCGGCCGCCTCGGCGTGCCGGAGAGCGCCTTCCACATCGACGGCGTCGAGTTCTACGGCAAGCTGTCGTTCCTCAAGGCCGGCCTGTTCTACGCCTCGCACGTCACCACCGTCAGCGAGACCTACGCCCACGAGATCACCACTCCCGAATTCGGCTGCGGCCTCGACGGGCTGCTGCGCACCCGGGCCCATCAGGGCCGGCTCGCCGGCATCCTCAACGGCATCGACGAGAGCTGGGACCCCCGCACCGATCCCCTCCTCGCCACCCGTTTCGAGCCCGACGATTGGAAGGGCAAGCGCGCCAATGCCGACGCGGTGCGCACCCGCTTCGGCCTCGGCGTGTCGCGCGGGCCGCTCTTCGCCATCGTGTCGCGCCTCGTGCACCAGAAGGGCGTCGACCTGACCCTCGCGGCAGCCGAAGCGATCGTGGCCGAGGGCGGGCAGCTCGTGGTCACCGGCCAGGGCGAGCCGCGCTTCGAGGCCGCCTTCCTCGATCTCGCCCGGCGCCATCCCGGCGCGGTCGGGGTGCGGGTCGGCTTCGAGGAGACCGACGCCCACCGGATGTTCGCCGGCAGTGACTTCCTTCTGATGCCGTCGCGCTTCGAGCCCTGCGGCCTCGCCCAGATGTACGCCCAGCGCTTCGGCTCGTTGCCGATCGCCCACCGCACCGGCGGTCTCGCCGATACGGTCGAGGACGGCGTCACCGGCTTCCTGTTCGGCGAAGCCTCGCTCAAGGGCCTGAGCGGCGCCATCCGCCGTGCCTTCGACACCTTCGCGTCGAAGCGCCGGCTCGGCGCGATGCGCCGCAGCGCCATGTCGCGCGACTTCGGCTGGGACAAGGCCGCCGACGGCTATTCCTCGCTGTACACCCGCGTCGTCGGCAACGGGGCGGACCTGATGCGTGGGCGCGCGGTGGCCTGATCGGGGACCTGGTCCCGCCTACGCGACAAGCCATTCCGTCATGATTTTTCCTCGACCCCGCAGTGCCGACCGCACCGCGGGGTCGTTTGCCGTCGCGGCCGTCGGACGCCAGGGCATCCGGCTCGGACTCCGTCGTCACACGGCAGGTCCCATCATCTGAAGTCCGGGAACGGCCCTGACGTGAGGCTCCGGCCGGATGCGGGTTCGGCCCGTCACGGGCGTCCGGAATCCTGGCTCGGCACCCCCGCTCGTCTCGACGGCCATCGATGACGTAGCGGCAAGAATTTTTACACTCCTCCGGGGGCATCCTGACGTTAGGATCCCCAGAGGAGCGCCGATTTTGCTCGCCACCGGCAGTCTCATCTACTCCCTTGAACAAGCCCGGTTCAAGGCCCTCGCCTCTACCTGCATCCCGTTGTTCGTGGCGCTGTGCGGTGTGGCGGGCGCGGTCTCCTTCGTTCATGCCGGGCTCGCGCCGTGGTGGAGCTGGGCCGTTTTCGTCCCGCTGTTCCTCCTGCCGAAGGGCTACTTCTGGTTCGCCCTTCTGTATCGCCGTCGCAATGCGATCCCGTCCCCCGAAGAATGCGCCCGCACGCTGCGCATCGTCGGCATCGAGCTTGTCGTGGGTCTCTCGGTCATCGTCGGCTGGGAGGTGTGGCTGTCACAATGGTCGACACCGGACGCCCTCATGGTCCTGGCCCTGTGCATGGGCGGGCAGATGGTCTTCCTCCTGTTCGGCTTTCTCCACCTGCGCAAGGCATCGGTGCTGTGCGCCAGCGTCTGCGTCGTCGGCATGCTGTACATGGCGAAGCGCGCGGGTTCGGACATCTCTGGATTGCTCGTCCTGTTGAGCGGTGGCGTCGCCGGCCTCGCCTATGTGGCCTATCTGCATATCCGGGATTTCGTCGGGCTGGTGACCTCGCGGATCCTGGTCGACGCCAAGAGCCAGGAGATCGCGGCCAAGGCCCGCGAGGTCGCTGCCCTCAGCGAGCAGAACTATCGCATCGCCAACACCGACATGCTGACCGAGATCGGCAACCGACGCCGCTGCTTCCGCGACCTCGAACAGGCGCTCGCGACGGCGCGCGAGAGCGGTGGCCTGGTCTCGTTCGCGATCATCGACCTCGACGGGTTCAAGACGGTCAACGACAGCCACGGCCATCTCGTGGGTGACCGGCTGCTCCGGGCAATGGCCTTGCGGCTGCAGGACATCATCGCGCCGCATGGCGACATCTACCGCCTGGGCGGCGACGAGTTCGCCTTCATCGCGACAGGCTCGGCCGACGGCGACCGGCTGCTCGAGATCGGTCAGACCGTCATCGATGCCGTCCACACGCCGATCGAGGTCGGCGATCTGCGCCTCCTGCTCGGTTGCTCGGTCGGCTTCGCGACCTTCCCGACCATGGCGGAGACCATCACCGAACTCTACGACCGCGCCGACTACGCCCTGTTCAACGCCAAGCGCACCGGCCGCCTGAAGCCGGTGGTGTTCAGCCAGGAGCACGAGCGCGACGTGCGCGAGATGGCGCTGATGGAACGCACCCTGCGGGAGGCCGACCTCGACGCCGAATTCTTCCTCACGTTCCAGCCGATCGTCGACTCGCACGAGGACAGGACCCTGCTGCTCGAATGCCTGGCGCGGTGGCAGAGCCCGGTTCTCGGCTTCGTCTCGCCGGGGCGGTTCATCGTGGCGGCCGAGCAATCCGGCTTCATCTCGAACCTGACCCCGGTCCTCCTGAGAAAGGCGCTCGCGGCGATCAAGCAATGGCCGGACGAGGTCGGCATCTCGTTCAACCTGTCGGGCCACGACATCGTCGCCTCCGAGAAGGTCCTCGCCCTGATCGCGATCCTGATGCAGAGCGGCGTGTCGCCGCGCCGCGTCGAGTTCGAGGTGACCGAGACCGCGCTGATGATGAACCTCGACGAGGCGCTGGCCAACATCCATCGCTTGAAGGCGACCGGCGCGCGCATCTCGCTCGACGATTTCGGCACCGGCTACTCGTCCTTGAGCCAGATCCAGAAGCTGCCGCTCGACAAGATCAAGGTCGACGGAAGCTTCGTGCGCGACCTCGAGAAGAACGAGGCGAGCCGCAAGATCGTCAGCTCGGTCAGCGCGCTGTCGCGCGACCTATCCCTGTCCTGCGTCGTGGAGGGCGTGGAGACGCGCGAGCAGCTCGACATCCTCCAGGGCATCGGCTGCCGCCTGATCCAGGGCTACTTCTACTCGAAGCCGATGCGCGAGGAGGATGTCGGCCGATTCCTGGAACAGCAATCGGGCGTGCGGTCGGCGGCCCGGGCCTGAACTTCCCCCCCCCCTCCCCTGGCGGATCGTCATCAACCCCGCGGCGCGACCGGCGCCGCGGGGTCGATCGCGTTCGAGGGCTCCCCGCAGCCGCGACGGGTGGTCCTGTCTTGACACGTACTCCAACGTCAGCAACACATGAGCACGTGTTCATATGTTGAGGAGAGGGTGTGCGGCCCCTGTTGCCCGAGCAGGTCGCGGACGTGGCGGAGGTCTTCCGGCTCCTCGGCGAGCCCAACCGCCTGCGCATCGTGCTCGCCTGCCTGGAGACGGAACGCACGGTCGGCGAGCTCGGCGAGACGCTGGCGCTGTCGCAGTCGCTGACCTCGCACCACCTGCGCCTGCTGCGCACCGCCCGCATCCTGCGCGCGGTGCGCCACGGCCGGCACGTCGCCTACGCGGTCGACGACGACCACGTCCGCGACGTCCTGCGCAACATGGTCGCCCACCTCACCGAGCCGCACGGACACGATCACGACCATACTCACCGAGAGGAACCAGAACCATGACCGGCACGACTGTCGAGACCGTGAAGTGCGCCTGCGAAGATTGCGTCTGCGTGGTGCCCGTCGCCAAGGCGGTGTCGCGCGAGGGCAAGTCCTTCTGCTGCGAGGAATGCGCCGAGGGTCATCCCCACCATGCCGGCTGCGACCACGCCGGCTGCGCCTGCCACGGCTGAATCGTATCGGGGTCGCACCGGCCCCGAAATCGTCTAGACAGGCCCCGACCATGGATGCCCGGGCCCCCGCCCGGGCCGGGGACGGACGAGTGCCATGATCGCAGGCTGGACGGTGGTGCTGGCGGCCCTCGTCTACATCTGCGCCCTGTTCGCGGTCGCCCATTGGGGCGACGTCTCCGGGCGGAGCCTGATGCGCGACGCGCGGGTGCGGCCGACGATCTACGCGCTGTCGCTGGCGGTCTACTGCACCTCCTGGACCTTCTTCGGCTCGGTCGGGCTCGCGAGCCATGCCGGGCTCGACTTCCTCACCATCTATGTCGGCCCGATCCTGGTGATCGGTCTCGGCTACCGGCTGGTCGCCCGGGTGGCGCGGATCGCCAAGGCCCAGAACTCGACCTCGATCGCCGACTTCATCGCCGCGCGCTACGGCAAGAGCGAGCGCATCGCCGCGCTCGTCTGCCTGATCTCGGTGGTCGGCGCGGTGCCCTACATCGCCCTGCAATTGCGGGCGGTGGCGTCCTCGCTCCAGGTCTTCCTGCGCGCCACCGACGGAGTCGGGGCGCCGGCGGACATGCTGGGCGATCTCGGGCTGTTCGTGGCGCTGGTGCTGGCGGGCTTCGCGGTCGCCTTCGGCACCCGCCACGCCGACGCCACCGAGCACCAGGACGGGCTGACCCTGGCGGTGGCACTCGAATCCCTGGTCAAGCTCCTCGCCTTCCTCACCGTCGGCGGCTTCGTCGTCGGCTGGATGCTGCGCGACCTGCCGGCCTCGTCGAGCGCCATGCACGGGCTCGGGACGCTGGCCGGGCAGACCTCCGGGCCGGCGACGCTGATCGTGCAGACCCTGCTCTCGGCCGCGGCCGTGCTGCTGCTGCCGCGCCAGTTCCACATGGCGGTGGTGGAGAACCGCGCGGTCGCCGATATCGGCCGGGCGGCCTGGACCTTCCCGCTCTACCTCGTGCTCATCAACCTGTTCGTGGTGCCGCTGGCGCTCGCCGGCCTGGCGCTGTTCCCGGAGGGCACGGTGCAGCGCGACATGACCGTGCTGGCGCTCCCCCTGCACGAGCGGGCCGACGGCATCGCCCTCGTCGCGTTCATCGGCGGCCTCTCGGCGGCGACCGCCATGGTGATCGTCGAATCGGTCGCGGTGGCGATCATGATCTCGAACCACCTCGTCATCCCGGTCGCCTTGCGGCGGCGCAACCTGGTGGCCGGAGCCTCGCCGTCGCCGGAGCCCGGCGCCCCGGATCTCGGCGGCTACGTGCTGGTGGTGCGCCGCATCGCGATCGTCGCGGTGGTGCTGGTCGCCTACATCTATTCGCGGGTCGCCGGCGAGGTGGCGCTCGCCTCGATCGGCCTCCTCTCCTTCGCGGCGGTGGCGCAGATCGCCCCGGCCTTCATCGGCGCGCTGTACTGGGGCCGCGGCACCGGGGCCGGGGCGGCGGCCGGGCTCATCGTCGGGTTCACGGTCTGGGTCTATACCCTGCTGCTGCCGAGCCTCGTCACCGGCGACGGCTGGGCCGCGTCGCTGCTCGCCGACGGGCCGTTCGGCCTCGAGGCGCTGAGCCCGACGGCGCTGATGGGGCTCGACGACTTCCCGCGCCTCGTCCACGGCACGCTGTGGAGCCTCGGCCTCAACACGCTGGCCTATCTCGGCGTTTCGCTGCGGCGCCCGCCCACCGCGATCGAGCGCCTGCAGGCCGAGGCGTTCGGGCAGGTCTCCGGCTTCGACGAGGTCGGCCCGGTCGCGCCGAGCTTCCGGCTGTTCCGCAGCGCCGTGACGCTCGCCGAGCTGCGCGCCACGGTGGCGCGCTTCCTCGGCGAGGAGCGGGCGGTGCGGGCCTTCGAGGAATTTGCGCAAGGCCAGGGCCGGCCGCTGCGGGACGAGGCGGTGGCAGGCCTGCCCGAGCTGCGCCATGCCGAGCACCTGCTCGCTTCGGCGATCGGCGCGTCGTCGGCCCGGCTCGCCCTGTCGCTGCTGCTGCGCCGACGGAACGTGTCGCCGAAGGCGGCGCTCAAGCTCCTCGACGACGCCTCGGCGGCGTTCCAGTACAGCCGCGACATCCTCCAGCACGGTCTCGATCACGCCAAGCAGGGCATCACGGTCTTCGACCGCGACATGAAGCTGATCGTCTGGAACCGTGCCTTCGCCGACCTCTACGACCTGCCGCCGGACATGATCCAGCCCGGCATCGATCTCGAAGCCATCGTGCGCTTCAATGCCGGCCGCGGCGCCTACGGTGCCCGCGACGCCGACACGCTGGTGCGCGAGCGCATCGCCGCCTTCCGGCTCGAATCCGGGCCGCAGCGCCTGCGGCTCCACCCGAGCGGCCGGGTGATCGAGATCCGGGCGAACCTCCTGCCGAATGGCGGCGTGGTGGCGACCTATACCGACGTGACCGATTCGGTCGCCGCCGAGGAGGCGCGCACCCGCCTCAACGAAGAGCTGGAGACCCGGGTGCGCGAGCGCACCGAGGAGCTGACCCGCCTCAACGCCGCGTTGACCCGGGCCAAGGCCGAGGCCGACGAGGCCAATGCCTCGAAGACCCGCTTCCTCGCGGCGGCCAGCCACGACATCCTCCAGCCGCTCAACGCGGCACGGCTCTATGCCAGTGCCCTGGTCGAGCGCGACCGGGGCAGCGACCCGACCCTCGCCGAGAACGTCGACGCCTCCCTCGACGCCGTCGAGGAGATCCTGACCGCCCTGCTGGAGATCTCGCGCCTCGATACCGGGGCGCTCAAGCCGCAGCTCTCGATCGTGCGGGTGTCGGACCTCTTCCGCCAGGTCCAGCGCGAGTTCGGGCCGATGGCGCAGGAGAAGGGATTGCGGCTCACCGTCCTCCCCTCCTCGCTCGCCCTGCGCTCCGATCGGCAATTGCTGCGCCGGCTCCTGCACAACCTGGTCTCGAACGCGATCAAGTACACGCCGCAAGGACGCGTGCTCGTCGGCGCCCGTCGCCAGGGCGACCGGGTGGTGCTGATGGTCTGCGATACCGGCCTCGGCATCCCGGCGGCGCAGCAGAAGCTGGTCTTCCGCGAGTTCCAGCGCCTCGATCAGGGCGCCCGGGTCGCCCGCGGCCTCGGCCTCGGCCTGTCGATCGTCGAGCGCGCAGCGCGGCTTCTCGACCATCCGGTGACGCTCGCCTCGACCCCGGGCCGCGGCTCGGCCTTCTCGGTCGCGGTGCCGAGCGCGCCCCTGCGGCCGGCCCTCGAGGCGCAGGGCGAGGCGCCGCGCCCGGCCACCGTGCCGCTCGCCGGCCTCACGGTGCTCGCCATCGACAACGAGCCGGCGATCGTCGACGGGATGCGGGTGCTGGTGGGCAGCTGGGGCTGCACGCTGCACACCGCCGGCTCCCTCAGCGAGGCGCTCGCCCTGGTCCTCGGCGGATCGGTGCGTCCCGACGTGATCGTGGCCGATTACCACCTCGACCAGGGCACCGGGCTCGACCTGATCGCGGGCTTGCGGGCGGCGCTTGCCGCCGACATCCCGGCGGTGCTGCTGACCGCCGACCGCTCGCCGGACGTGCGCGACGCGGCGGCCGCGCAGCGGGTCCAGGTGCTGGGCAAGCCGCTCAAGCCGGCGGCGCTGCGTGCCCTGCTGACGCAATGGCGCGGCCGTCGGCAGGCGGCGGAGTGAGGAACGTCATCCCCCGGCACCGCCGGACGGGCGGGTTCGACGGCGAGAGACGAGCCCGAGCCGGCGTCGCGGTGCCGACGCATCGATGGCGCGGTGCGCCGGTACTATTGGCGCACCCACATCACCCGGGCCATCCAGGCGATGTCCGCGACCGGGATCACCCGGTCGGGCTCGCCGGGAATGGGCGCGCTCAGCTCGGCGGCGCGTGTGGTGCGCCGCTTCAGCTCGGCCGCCAGGATGCCGCCGCCGCCGAGGCAGGTGACCACCCGGTCGCCCTTGCGCATCGCGGCGGTGGGCGAGACCACCAGCACGTCGCCATCCCGGTACAACGGCGTCAGGGCGCCGCCCCGCGCCTCGATGGCAAAGCAGCTCTCCTCCCCGAGACCCGGCACCTCCACCTCCTGGACCACGCTGCCATTGCCCGGCAGCCCGTTGGCGCCGATCTGGCCGGTGGCGCTCTCGCTGCCGATCAGCGGCACGACGGTGCGCGAATCGCCGGTCCTCGGCCCGAGCAGACGCAGGAAATCGTCCAGGGTGGAGCCGGTGGCGGCCAGGATCTTGGCGACCGATTCGGTCGAGGGCCAGCGCTTGCGCCCATCGGGACTGATGCGCTTCGAGCGGTTGAAGCTCGTCGCGTCGAGGCCGGCGCGTTTCGCGAGGCCGGACGCCGTGAGGTTGTTGCGCTGGGCGAGGTGATCGATCGCGGACCAGATTTGCTCGTGGGACAGCATGGGGACCTGGCCTGACGCGGGTGGGTGTTCACCACCAAACTAACAAATGTAAACTACCGAACCCTCACCGAAAGGCAACGGCGTTGCCGGGTTGTCCCGCCGCCGCTATCGCTCGCCCGACACCCATCGAGGAGGCAAGCGGCGCCCGTGACCGTGATCTACAAGATATGCCCCGCATCCCTGTGGCGTGAGGCCGAGGCGGCTGGCCGCTTCGAGGGCGCGCCGGTCGATCGGGCGGATGGCTACATCCATTTCTCGACCGCCGCGCAGGCGCCGGAGACGGCCGCCAAGCATTTCTCGGGACAGGATAATCTTCTTCTGGTCGCCGTCGACGGGGCGGCGCTCGGCGACGCCCTGCGCTACGAGCCGTCCCGCGGCGGGGCCCTGTTCCCGCACCTCTACGGCCCGCTCCCGCTCTCTGCCGTCACAAGCGTCACGCCGCTGCCGCTCGGACCCGGCGGGGACCATATTTTCCCAAACTCCATCAAGGGTTGACCGTGATCCCGGCCCTCTTCCCCCTCGTCCGCCCGCTGCTTCACGCCCTCGATCCCGAGACCGCCCATACCCTGACCCTTGGGGCACTCGCGCGGCTTCCCCTGCGGGATCCGGCATCCGACGATCCCCGTCTCTGCGTAACGGTTATATCAAGACAGTTTTCCAATCCGATCGGTCTGGCGGCGGGATTCGACAAGGGCGCGCAGGCGCCCGATGCCCTGCTCGGGCTCGGATTCGGCTTCGTCGAGGTTGGCGGGGTGGTGCCGCGGCCGCAGCCCGGCAATCCGCGCCCGCGGGTCTTCCGGCTGCCGGAGGACGGGGCGGTGATCAACCGCTTCGGCCTCAACAGCGAGGGGCTCGACGTGGTGCGGGCCCGGCTCGCCGCCAGGAAAGGCCGGCCCGGGATCGTCGGGGTCAATATCGGGGCCAACAAGGAGTCGGCGGACCGGCTGGCCGATTACGTCGCCTGCACGCGCGGCCTCGCCGGTCTCGTCGACTTCATCACCGTCAACGTCTCGTCGCCCAATACGCCCGGCCTGCGCGACCTGCAGGGCGAGGCCTTCCTCGACGACCTGCTCGCGCGGGTGGTCGAGGCCCGGGACGAAGCGGGCGCCGGCACCGCGGTGCTGCTCAAGATCGCCCCCGATCTCGGCCTCGACGGCCTCGACGCGATGACGGCGACCGCCCGGCGCCGGGGCATGGACGCGCTCATCGTCTCGAACACCACCGTGGCGCGGCCGGCAAGCCTCCGGGCGGCGGCCCGGGCCGAGACCGGCGGCCTGTCCGGCCGGCCGCTCTTCTCACCCGCGACCCGGCTGCTCGCCGAGACCTACCGGCGCGTCGGACCCGACCTGCCGCTGATCGGCGTCGGCGGGGTCGATTCGGCCGAGGCCGCCTGGACCAAGATCCGGGCCGGCGCCAGCCTGATCCAGCTCTATTCCGCCCTGGTCTATGCCGGGCCGGGCCTGGTGAGCGAGATCAAGGCCGGGCTGGTGCAGCGGATGGAGAAGGAGGGCATCCGGAGCCTCGATGCGGTCGTCGGGCGCGATGCGGAGGAACTGGCGCGAACCGCGTGAAGCGCCGGCCGACGGAAGTCCGCGCCACCCTGACCCTTCCCAGCCTCTGCGAGGCAGGCCGGGAGAGGGGCCGCGCGGCGCTGATCGGGGCGCGCCCTCCGGAACGATCCGGGCCCTTCCCGGCAGCGTCGTCCTGTCTGCCGCCGTCCGCAGAGGGGGGAGGAGTGGGGGCGCCTCACAATTCCGGGTTCGTCGGCTCGGTGCGCCGCGCCACCACGGTGTAGCAGAGCCGCTTCTGCCCGAGCAGCTGCTGGTGGTGATACGTCACCACCGATTCGCCGAAGCCGAGGATCGCCAGCAATTCCTGCATCGTCGTCGGCGCGATGGTCCACCAGGCATCGAAGCGGATGCGCTGGTCGGTGCGGGGCAGGAGGAAGAGCGGCAATCCGATGCTGCGCGGCAGGAAGCGCAGGAATTGCAGCGATTTCGGCAGCATCTCGGTGACCACCACGGTCTCCCGGGTGAGCCGCAGGGCGCCGTGGAGGGCCCGGAACGGGTCGCGCAGGCGCGTCAGCGCGTTGCCGAGCACCGCGATATCGACCGGGCCGACCGCCTTCGGCACCGCATAGAGCGGGCCGCCGGCCCGCAGGGCCCGCGAGCCGAGCGCCGCGTGGCTGTACCACCAGGCATTCTCGAACCGGCGCAGGTGGTTGCGGATCTCCGGGGCGATCACCGCACGCTCGAAATCGGGATACGGCACCATCTCCCAGCACGCCTCGCCGGCGAAATCGTAGGCCACCACCTCGGCGCCGCGCGCCTCCATGGCGAAGCCGAGAAAGCCGCTGGTGGCGCCGAAATCGAGCACGCGCTTGCCCGCCACCGCGACGTGGCCGAGATAGGAATCGAGCCCGGCCCGCAGGTCCCAGGCCCCCGCCACGGTGCCGTGGCCGGGCAGGTCGATGGTGTGGTTGAACGTACAGATCGCCCGGTCGTCGACCGCGCGGGGCGGGAGGAACGGGTCGTCGCCCGCGCGATCTGTGATCGGGTCCGCCATCGTCATGCGGGATTCGGTCTCGTGAAGCGGCGGTGAGGGGCGCGGGCGGGAGGTCAGGCCTCGCCGCGCGCCCGCGGATAGGCCGGCAGCCCGTCCGGCAGCGCGACCCAGGACAGGCGGCGCGAGACCCAGACGTGGTCGCGCGGCGGGAAGCGCTCCGGCGCGTCGAGGCTCGCCAGGGTGAGGTCGATCTCGTCGGGCAGGTCGTCGGCCCGGTAGGCGAGCGGCGTGCCGCAGGCCGGGCAGAAGGCGCGCTCGGCCCGCGCGCTGGAGCGGAACCAGGTCGGGCTGCCGGCGATGCGGCACGCCTCGCGCCGCACAGTGAGCCAGCCGACCATCGGCGCACCGGTGGCGCCGCGGCAATCGCCGCAGTGGCAGACGGTGCGGTTCCACGGCTCGCCATCGGCCTCATAGCGCACGGCGCCGCAGCGGCATCCGCCGGCGATCCGGGTATCCGGGCGCTTCGGGTGGTTCCGCGCGTCGTTCCCGGCCTCGCTCATCGGGTCGCTCCTTCGAGGGCGGCGCCCTGCGGGTGCGGGAAGGCACCGGCCGCGAGCCGCGGATACAGCAGGGCCTGGCCGAGACCGCGGGCGGCCAGGAAGGCCAGCATGGCGAGCCACAGGCCGGCATTGCCGAGATCGCGCGTCAGCGCCAGCATCGCGGCGTCGACGGCGAGCGCCGCCAGCATCAGGTTGCGCATCGCCCGGGTCCAGGTCGCCCCGATATAGATCCCGTCGAACGCGAAGGCGGCAGCGGCCGCGAGCGGCGTCAGGGCGGCGTAGACGAGGTAGTCGCGCGCGAAGGACCGGACCTCCGGCGCCGCGGTCACCGCGTCGATGAACGGGCCCCCCAGCGCCAGGAACAGGCCCGAGACGGCGAGGGCGAAGCCGAGGCACCAGCCCAGCGACAGGCGCACCGCCCCCCGGAACGCAGCCTCGTCGCGGGCGCCGAGCGCCTGGCCGCACAGGACCTCCGCCGCGGTGGCGAAGCCGTCGAGGAAGAAGCTGCCGACGAGGAAGAGGTTCTGCAGCACGGCATTCGCCGCCAGCGTCACGTCGCCGGCCCGGGCGCCGAGACCGGAGAACAAAGCCAGCGCGGTGATGAGGGCGAGGGTGCGCACCATCACGTCGCCGTTGACCGACAGCATCCGGAGGAGGCCGGCGCGCTCGACGATCGCGGGGAGCGGCACGCGCCAGGGCCGGGCGCCGAGGCGGCGCAGCACCCCGAGCCCCAGGACGGTGCCGGCGACCTCCGCCAGCACCGTGGCGAGGGCCGCCCCGGCGACGCCGTGCCCGAGCCCCAGCACGAACAGCAGCGTCAGACAGACGTTGACCGCGTTGATCGCGACCTGGAGGCCGAGGCCGAGATCGGTGCGGCCGCGACCCAAGGTCGAGCCGAGGATGGCGTAGTTCGCCAGCGTGAACGGCGCGCACCAGATCCGCACCCCGAAATACTCGGCGAGCGCCGCCGTCACCGCCGGGCTGGCGCCGAACAGCCGGAAGGCCGCCGCCGCCAGCGGTCCTTGCAGCGCCACCATCACGAGGCCGACGGCGAGCGCGACCGCGAGCGCCCGGGCGAGCGTCCGGTCGATCTCGGCCCGGTCGCCGGCCCCGGTGGCTTGCGCGGTGAGGCCGGCGGTCGCCATGCGCAAGGCGCCGAAGGTCCAGAACAGGTAGTCGAAGATCACCGCCCCGAGCGCCAGGGCGCCGAGCAAGGCCGCGTCGCCGAGCCGCCCGACCGCCGCCGTCCCGACGAGGCCGAGAAGCGGCGTCGTCACGTTGGCGAGCGTCATCGGCAGGGCGAGCCCCAGGATGCGGCGATGCGTGACCTCCGGACCCGCAGCGGCGATCATCGCGAGAGCCCGCTCAGCGGCCGCGGGCGAAGACGCGCGACAGGAGCCAGAGCGGCACCACCACCACCGCGCCGGCGACGAACCAGCGGCCGGCATCGTGGAAGGTCTCGAAGCCGAGATGCAGCAGCGACTGGATCGTGTCGTAGGCCTGGGCGAACAGGAGGCCGGGCGTGACTCCGAGCATCGCCATGCCGGCCCCGACGAGGAGCGACAGGAACACCAGCCGCACCAGCACCGCGCCGGGCGAGCCGCCGAGGAAGCGGTGCAGGCCGGAGGACCGGCCTTCCCGGTATCCGCCCGGGCCCGGATCGTAGCCGGCCGGACCTTGACCGTACGGATCCTGTCCGCGCGGCCCTTGACCGCCGAAGGGACGGTGGAATCTCTGCTCGCTCATGCTTCCTCACGACCCTGCCGCTGGCGAATGCCGCGCAACCGTTGCAGAACTGCCACGGTTTCGACGAAACCCGGCGCAGGCTGACGCATTGCACCGTTTGGCAATCCCGACCTGAGATGGCAACCTTCACGGATTATCCCAAGATGCGTGACTGCCGATGCCGGGCCGGACGGTGGCCCGCCTGCAACCCCGAGACGCTCCGCCGTGCAAGCCGGCGGCGCAGCGCCGCGAGATTGATACCCCGAGCATGATCGACCACGCGCTCTTCGACCCGGCGAAAACCGATCCCGACGCCGACAGGATGAACCGGGAGATCATCGCCGCCCAGGCCCAGGCGCCGGACCCGTGGTCCATGCCGGTGGGGGAGGTGCGCGAGCGCCGCCGCCGCGGCAGCACCGCCTATCCGGCGATGCCCCGCAGCGCCCGGGCCGAGACGATGACCATTGCCGGTCCCGGCGGCCCGCTCACCCTCCGGGTGATCCGGCCGCAGCGGAAGGCCCGCGGCGCCTACCTGCACATCCATTCCGGCGGCTGGATCTGGGGCGGGGCCGACGAGCAGGATCCCTGGCTCGAGCGCATCGCCGAGCGCTGCGGCTTCGTCTGCGTCTCGGTCGAGTACCGGCTGGCGCCCGAGCATCCCTACCCGGCCCCGATCGACGATTGCGAGGCGGCGGCGCTCTGGCTCTACCACGAGGGCCGCAAGCTGTTCGGGGTGGAGGCCCTGACCATCGGCGGCGAATCGGTCGGTGCGCACCTGAGCGTGATGACGATGCTGCGCCTGCGCGACCGTCACAGGCTGCCGAAGGCGTTCCGCGGCGCCAACCTGTTCTCGGGCCTCTACGACCTCGGCGTCACCGCGAGTGCGCGCAACTGGGGCGACGAGCGCCTGGTCCTCAACTCCACCGACATACGCCGCTTCGCCGACGGCTTCGTGCCCGAGGGCGTCGCCCGGCGCTCGCCGGAGGTCTCGCCGCTCTACGCCGACCTCGCCGGCCTGCCGCCGGCCCTGTTCTCGGTCGGCACCCGCGACCCGCTCCTCGACGACACCCTGTTCATGTCGATGCGCTGGGCCGCGGCCAACAATGGCGGCTACACCGCGGTCTATACCGGCGGTTGCCACGTCTTCATCCGCTACAACCTTGCCATGACACAACGGGCCCTGGAGCTGATCGAGCGGTTCCTGATGGCGCTGGCGTGAGGGCAGGCCCTTCCGCCGCGGTCGCCTACGTCCTTCTCGCCTTCGCGGCCCTGCTCTGGGCCGGCAACGCGGTCGCCAGCAAGGTCGCGGTCGGCCTCGTCTCGCCGCAGGCGCTGGTCGCCTTGCGCTGGTCGATCGCCCTCACGGCGATCGCGCTCATGGCCGGGCGCGAGACCTGGACGCACCGGCGCGCCCTCCTGGCGCGTTGGCCGATGATCCTGCTGATGGGCGGCCTCGGCTATACCGGCTTCAACGCGCTCACCTACGAGGCGGGCGCGCTCACCAGCGCCGTCAACCTGTCGCTGATCGAGGGCACGATCCCGGTCCTGGTGCTCGCCCTCAACCTTCTCGTCCGCGGCGTCACGGTGCGACCGGGCCAGATCCTCGGCTCCGCCATCACGCTCTCGGGGGTGGTGCTGGTGGCGAGCCACGGCGACCTCGCGCGGCTCGCCGCCCTCGATCTCAACCACGGCGACCTGCTGGTGCTGCTCGCCTGCCTGTTCTACGCCGGCTACACCATCGCCCTCCCCTCCCGTCCCGCGGTGCCGGCGCTGGCCTTCTTCGCCGCCATGGCGGTCGCGGCCTGGGCGACCTCGATGCCGCTGCTGATCGGCGAATGGGCGAGCGGCCGCGTCCTGTGGCCCGGCGCCGCCGGCTGGGGGCTGATCGCCTTCACGGCGCTCGGGCCGTCCCTGGTGGCGCAGCTCGCCTATATGCGCGGCGTCGAGACGATCGGGCCGAACCGCGCCGGGCTGTTCAACAACCTGGTGCCGGTCTTCGGGGCGATCCTGGCGGTGGGGCTGGTGGGCGAGCCGTTCGGCGCCGTCGAGGCGGTCGCCCTCGCGCTGGTGCTGGGCGGGATCGCGGTGGCGGAGTTCTTCGGGCGCAAGGCCGTGTGAGGCCAGCGCCGCTGTATAAAGTTAGCTATAAGCCATTGATCATTTGAACGAATTTTCGCGCGGGATCCCCTCTCCAGGCGATGCCGGGCTTGCCCGGTATCGCTGCCAGGTTTGGGAGAGGGGTAGGGATGAGGGTGTGACGCTTCCGTAATGCCCCTGAACAGTCGAGCTGCCAGCACGAAGCTCTGAGCTTTACACCGAAGCGTGTCACCCTCACCCCCAACCCCTCTCCCACACGGGAGAGGGGAGATGCGCTATACTCTTACAATGTCTCGGCTCAGAAGGCGGTCGCCTCACGCCTCCATCGCCTCCAGTTCCGCGATCATCCCCTCGATCATCGACAGGCCGATCTGCCAGAAGGCCGGATCGCGGGCATCCAGCCCGAACGGTGCCAGGAGCTCGCCGTAGGGCCGGCTGCCGCCGGCCGAGAGCAGCGCGAAGTAGCGCTCGACGAAGGCGGCCTCCGCCGCCGGATCGCCGCTCGCCCGCTGGTAGACGCCGTAGAGCGAGTTCACCAGGCAATCGCCGAAGGCGTAGGCGTAGACGTAGAACGGCGAGTGGATGAAGTGCGGGATATAGGCCCAGTACGGCTCGTAGCCGTCGTCGAGGCGGATCGCCGGACCGAGGCTCTCCGCCTGCACCGACATCCACAGCTCGCAGATCCTCTCGGCCGTCAGCTCGCCCTCGCGGCGGGCGAGGTGGATCTTGCGTTCGAAGGCGTAGAACGCGATCTGGCGCACCACCGTGTTGATCATGTCCTCGACCTTGGCGGCGAGCATCGCCCGGCGCTGGACCGGATCGGTGGTGGCCTCCAGCACGCGGCGGAAGGTCAGCATCTCGCCGAACACGCTGGCGGTCTCGGCCAGCGTCAGGGGGGTCGGGGCCATCAGGGCGCCGTTGGGTCCCGCCAGCACTTGGTGGACGCCGTGGCCGAGCTCGTGGGCGAGCGTCATCACGTCCCGCGGCTTGCCCTGGTAATTGACCAGCACGAAGGGATGGGCCGAGGGTACGGTCGGGTGCGCGAAAGCGCCGGGCGCCTTGCCGGGCCGCACCGGCGCATCGATCCAGCTGCCGTCGAAGAAGCGCCGGGCGATCTCGGCCATCTTGGGCGAGAACGCGCCATAGGCCGACAGCACGGTCTCGCGCGCCTCGGCCCAGGGGATGGTGCGCTGCTCGACCTTCGGCAGCGGCGCGTTGCGGTCCCAATAGGCCAGGCTGTCGCGCCCGAACCACCGCGCCTTCAACTTGTAATAGCGATGCGACAGGCGCGGATAGGCCGCCTGCACGGCGGCGACCAGGGCCTCGACGGTGTCGCGCTCGACCCGGTTGGCGAGGTGGCGGGCATCCGAGACGTCGGTGAAGCCGCGCCAGCGGTCGGAGATCTCCTTGTCCTTGGCGAGCGTGTTGGTGATGAGCGTGAACACCCGCAGGTTCGCCCGGAACACGCTGCTCAGCGCGCCGGCCGCGTCGCGGCGCACGGCCTCGTCGGCGTCCTGGAGCTTGTTGAGGGTGGGCTCGAGCGTCAGTTCTTCGCCGCGCAGGGGAAAGCGCAGGGAGGCGATGGTCTCGTCGAACAGCCGGTTCCAGGCGGCGCGCCCGGTGACCGACTTCTCGAGGAACAGCTTCTCCGCCTCGTCGCTCAGCTGATGCGGCTTCTCGCGGCGGATGTCCTCGAGCCAGGGGCGGAAGCGGGCCAGCGGCGGATGGGCGGCGGCGGCATCGACCGCGGCGTCATCGACCCGGTTGAGCTCCAGGGTGAAGAACAGGAGGTCGCTCGCCGCGGCGGTCAGGCGCTCCTGGGTGTCGCCGTAGAACTTCGCCCGGACCGGATCGGTGGTGTCGCCCGAATAGACGAGGCCCGCATAGGACATCAGCCGGCCGAGGCGGTCCTCGATCACCTCGTAGGCGGCCACCGCGGTGCCGAGGCGGTCGGGCGCGTCGGTTCCGGCGGCAAGCTCCGCGATCCGGCCGCGATAGCTCTCGGCGAAGCCGCGGCACTCGGCCTCGGCCCGGGCGAGGTCGGCGGCGAAGGCCGGGTCGTCGAGGCCGGCATAGAGGTCCGACAGGTCCCATTCCGGCAGAGGTCCGAGATCGACGGCGCGGGCCGTGGCTTTCGCGGTGCTCAGGGCGCTGTCCGACGGCGCGGCGGCACTCAACGGCATGGACGATGTTCCTCTCGGGCACAGGAGTGGTTGCGTGCGCGGGGACATATCGGCCCCGAGCGGCCCGCGATCAACCGAGGCCGCTCCGATTGCCGCGGCCTCTCCGCACACGGTAACGTTCCGTTGGCGTTAAGGGCCACTTTACGGTTGTGACGCAGCATACGCCTCGAAACGAAACACCTGCGTGATTCGCATGTCCCGGCGCACCGGGGCTGCCGGACGCACGGAAAAGGCCCCGGGGCGGCGCCCCGCGGCCGCGGTCCTTCGAGGAGTCCAGATGACCACCACGGTCCTCATCGTCGACGACGATCCCGTGCAGCGCCGGCTGGCGGAGGCCATGGTGCGGCGCCTCGGGTTCGAGGCCGTGGTGGCGGAAAGCGGAACGGCCGGTCTCGACGCGATCCGGTCCCCGGATTCCGGCATCGACGTGGTGCTGCTCGACCTTGCCATGCCGGGCGGCCTCGACGGGCTCGGCGTGCTGGCCGAATTGCGCAAGGCCGGCATCGACACCCCCGTCATCGTTCAGACCGCCAATGGCTCGATCGACGCCGTGGTCAACGCGATGCGGGCGGGCGCGGTCGATTTCGTGGTCAAGCCCGCCGGTCCCGAGCGGCTCCAGGTCTCGATCCGCAACGCCCTTCAGGTCGATCAGCTCCAGGACGAGATCCGGCGGATGCGCCGGCGCGCCTCCGGCGCGCTGTCGTTCCGCGACCTGACCTCGAAGAGCCCCGACATGGGCCGGGTGATGCGGCTGGCCGAGCGGGCGGCGAAATCCAACATCCCGGTGCTGATCGAGGGCGAATCGGGCGTCGGCAAGGAGGTGCTGGCCCGCGCCATCCAGGGCTCGGGCGACCGCCGCGGCAAGCCGTTCGTGACGGTGAATTGCGGGGCGATCCCCGACAACCTCGTCGAATCGACCCTGTTCGGCCACGAGAAGGGCGCCTTCACCGGCGCCACCGAGCGCCATCTCGGCAAGTTCGTCGAGGCCTCCGGCGGCACCCTGTTCCTCGACGAGATCGGCGAATTGCCCCTCGACGCGCAGGTGAAGCTGCTGCGGGCGCTCCAGGAGGGCGAGGTCGATCCGGTCGGCGGGCGCAAGAGCGTGCGGGTCGACATCCGGCTGGTCTCGGCGACGAACCGCTCGCTCCTCGATCTCGTCAAGCAGGGTCGCTTCCGCGAGGACCTGTATTACCGCCTCAACGTCTTCCCGATGACCCTGCCGCCCTTGCGGGCCCGGCGCGAGGACATCCCGGATCTCGCCCGCTCGTTCTGCGCCCGGTTCGCGGCGGAGGAGGGCAAGCGGGTCCGCGGCATCGCCGCGGAAGCGATGGCGCTGATCACCCGCTACGACTGGCCCGGCAACGTGCGCCAGCTCGAGAACGCGCTGTTTCGCGCCGTGGTGCTCGCCGACGGCGACGAGCTGACGGTGGCGGAGTTCCCGCAGATCGCCGCCCAGGTCCAGGGCTTCGACGTGCGCATCCCGCCGGCTCCGGCGGCGCCCGAACCCGGCACCGGCCCGGCGCCGGTGCGCGAGATCGTCCGGGTCGAGGTCCGCGACCCCCATGCCCTGTCGCTGGTCGCCGAGGAGACCGGCGAGATGAAGACGATGGAAGGACTCGAGGGCGAGATCATCCGCTACGCCCTGCAATTCTACCGCGGGCGGATGTCGGAAGTCTCGCGACGCCTTGGCATCGGCCGCTCGACCCTCTATCGCAAGTTGAAGGAACTCGGGATCGACGACGAGAAGGCCGAGGACGCGGCCTGATTCCGGGCCGCTCGTCCGAAGAAAACCGCAATTGACGGGTTTTGGGCGACGCAGCGCGGTCACCCGTCTCAGTCCAACGCCGCTCTCACCGTCGCGGTGCGCTACGACACGCCGCGAACGCCCAAGGTTGCATGTCGCCGGAGTGTGGCTGCCGTGCGATGGCAGGTCCTGCGCCGACGTGTTTACTCATCTAGATTGATCAGCGTGGCCGCTCTAGCCGGCCGCGGCTTCGAGGAGAGGACCATGGCTCCCAGGCGCAGGACCGGGCGGAACGCGGGCGCGGCAGCGACCCTCGCGGTGCTGCTGGCGGCGCAATCCGGCCTGCCGGGGGCGCGGGCCGAGGGCGTCGCGCCCGCGACCGGCGCCGCGGTGGCGAGCGTGCCCGCTCCGGGGTCGTCCGCTCCGGCGATCACCACCATCCCGGACACGCCCGCCCCGACCGAGGCCGCTGCCCCGGCGAAGGCCGCACCCGAGGCCGTCCCGGTCCAGCCTGCCGCCCTGCCGGGCGCCCCCATGCCCGCCCCCGCCGACGCGCCGGCCGCGCCGGTGGAGAGCGCGGCCCCTGCCCTGCCGCCGCCCGCCCCCGGCGACCCGGTGGCCGAGGCGGTGGCGGCACGCCTCGCCGACCCGAATGCCAGCCTGATCCGCCGCCTCACCACCAAGCAGCGCGAGGCGATGCAGGCCTTCTACGCGCTCGGCGCGTTCAAGTCGGTCTGGCTCACCGAGACCGGCTGGTCGGATGCCGCCAAGGCGGTGATCGCTCGGCTGCAGGCGGCGGACGAGGATGGGCTCGATCCCCTCGCCTACCCGATCCCGCTCCTCGACCCGCCCCACGCCAAGCCCGCCGACCGCGCCGAGGCCGACCTGAAGCTCTCCGCGGCGGCCGTCCTGTATGCCCGCGACGCCCGCGGCGGCCGGCTCGAGCCGTCGCGCCTGTCGCGCTTCATCACGCCGAAGCTCGACCTGCCCGGCGCCGACGCGGTGCTGACCCGGCTGACCCCGGCCGGATCGAATGCCGGTGCCCTGCTCCAGGCCTACAACCCCGCGCAAGCCGGCTACCTCGCCCTCAAGGCGAAGCTCGCCGCCCTGCGCACCCAGCAGCCGAACCGCGCCGTGCCGATGGTGCGGCTGCCGAAAGGCCCGGCCCTGAAGACCGGCATGCGCGACCCCCGCGTGCCGCTGATCCGTGCCCGGTTCGGCCTCTCCGGCGCCTCTGACGCCACCGCCTATGACGAGGGCGTGGCGACTGCCGTCTCGAGCTTCCAGCGCGAGCGCGGGCTGAAGGCGAGCGGCGTCCTCGATCCCGCCACCGTGGCGGCCCTCGCGGGGACCGCGCCGGGCAAGCAGGAGGCGGATCTCCTCGCCAACATGGAGCGCTGGCGCTGGCTGCCGGCCGATCTCGGCCGCACCCACGTCTTCGTCAACATCCCCGAATTCAAGGTGCGGGTGGTCCGTGACGGCCGCATCCTCGACGAATCCCGGGTGATCGTCGGCAAGCCGGAATCGCCGACGCCGATCTTCTCCGGGGAGATGACCTACGCGGTGGTCAACCCGTCCTGGACCGTGCCGCCCTCGATCCTCAAGAGCCAGTTCCTGCCCGGCCTCGCCCGCGATCCGAACTACGCGGCACGCCTCGGCTACGAGGTGGTGAGGCGCGGCAACGGCATCGCGATCCGGCAACCGCCCGGCGAGCGCAACGCGCTCGGCTTCATCAAGTTCATGTTCCCCAACGACCATGCGGTCTACCTGCACGACACGCCGAACCGCAGCCTGTTCTCCCGCACGGAGCGGGCGCTGAGCCATGGCTGCGTGCGCGTCGACGATCCGTTCCGCTTCGCCCAGGTCGTGCTCGGGCCGCGCTGGCCGACCGAGCGGCTGAAGACGCTGATCGGCAAGGGCGAGCGCACCGTGATGCTGCCGGAGAAGCTCCCGGTCCATCTCGCCTATTTCACCCTGGAGGCGGATTCGACCGGGAGCTTGCGCAGCCTGCCCGACCTCTACGGCGTCAATGCCCGGGTGAAGGTGGCCCTCGGCCTCTCGACCGAGGCGCTCCCGGCCGAGGCCGGCCAGAAGCCGAAGCCGGCCCCGAAGCCGCCGACCGCCGCACCGCACCCGCACCGCGATGTGGCGGAGGGCGCCCCCCGCCCGGCGCCCCGCCGCCCGGTGGCGAATGCGACCGTCCCCGATGAGCCGGCGGTGGTGCAGCCGGCGCCGGATTACTTCGGCGAGACCGGGGCGATCCGACGGGGGTGGTGGTAGGCGTCCCGACGCGACGACCACTTTCTCCGTCAGCCCGGGCCGCTGCGCGGCCCCAGGATGACGCGGAGGGTGGCGGGACGGTCGCGATCACGATCACGCTTTGAGCCCGCCCGTCGCGCCTGGGCGCGCCGCTCGCTGATCTTGCCGCTCAGCCGGTACGCATCGCCGACGGTCGCGGTCTCGATCAGCCCGGCCGTGCGGGTCATGGTGTCGACCATCAGGTCGCCGACCTGGCCGACGAAATCGAAACGTTGCTCGACGATCCTCGACAGGGCGTTGGCCTTCCGCAGCGAGGCCGAACCCGGGGAGATCTGCAGACACCCGGCGCGCCATTCCGGCTCGATCGTCCCGATCTGGCGCACGAAGGCAGCCTGCATGGCGTGAATATCGCCGAGCATGTCCGAACCTGCGCCTTCCGCCAAGAGTTGCTCCGTCCGGGCTCCGTTGGCGAGCACCGCGCGCTCCAGCCGCACGCCCGCGCCGGGCGGGACCGCGGCAGCGACCGTTGGCGGACCGGAACCCGGCGCCGCGGAACCAGTCCGCGCACCGGCACGGGCGGCCCGCGACGATGCCGGCGCCAGTGACATGCGCCGAACGTGTCAGATGCACCTGCATCGTCCTGAAGGCGCCGAACGACGGGCCAGGACATGGAGTTCCCGCTGCGTCGGACGGCGCAGGCCGACAATTGCTCGAACCTTCTCTGGCTGGCGTAGTCGCTGCACTAGCTCCTGCACCGTGGCTCCGAGACGTTTAGGACTTGAGCACGGACATAAAACTCATACAACCGTGATAAATCGAAAATTATTTTCGTATAATGCGATGTAACTTCCGTCACTGGCCGAAATAAATTGGATTGAGTTGGTTGCGAAATTTGCGACGACTAAAGAGTCTTGACGTAATTCCCATACTGGCGCGGATTTTATTTAAATAATAAGCGAGTAATTTTTCGGGGTGCGGGATCGTCTTCGCAGACGGGCGTGCTCGACGGTCATTCTTCAACGTCATTCGGCACTCCCCACGAAATTGTGAAGCGTGGCCGATTTTCGCCACGGTTGAGGCTTAGCTCTCCGTCCGGTCTGTCGCGGGGACCCGGTAACCGTTTGTTGACGGTTCTCGGCAACCTTGCGTTCACCATGGCGGCCACGCGGCCCGAGCGGGGATGAGGGATCGTGCGAGCGCTCAAGCGTGCCGGAAGCGGGGCGGCCAATCCGGCGGCCCGGGGATCACGCTCCTGTCGGCGCGGCGCGCTGGCGCTGGTCGCCTGCCTGACGGCGATGGTCGCCTCGACCAGCGACACCCAGGACGCGGTCGCCAACGGCGACACCCGCACGATCGCGATCTTCCACGAGCACACCAAGGAGAGCGCCGCGATCACGTTCAAGCGTGACGGGCGCTACGACCGCGCCGCCCTTGAGCAGCTGAACTGGCTCCTGCGCGACTGGCGCCTCGACGAGCCGACCAAGATGGACCCGCGGCTGTTCGACGTTGTGTGGGAGGCCCACCGCGCGGTCGGCTCGCAGGATGCGATCCACGTCGTCTCGGCCTACCGCTCGCCGAAGACCAATGCCGCCCTGCGTCGGCGCTCCCGCGCGGTGGCCGAGCACAGCCAGCACATGCTCGGCAAAGCGATGGATTTCTACCTCGCCGACGTCTCGATCGACCAGATCCGGGCGATCGGCATGCAGATGCAGCGCGGCGGCGTCGGCTGGTACCCGCAGGCCAACAGCCCCTTCGTCCATCTCGATGTCGGCTCGGTGCGCTCCTGGCCGCGGATGAGCCACGACCAGCTCGCCCGCCTGTTTCCCGACGGCCGCACCGTCCACCTGCCGGCCGACGGCCGGCCGATGCCGGGCTACGAGATGGCCAAGGCCGAGATCCTGGCCCGCGGCGGCAGCGTGATGGGCGTGAGCCAGGCGATCGCCGCGGCGGACGAGGAGGACAGCCCGAACGTCGTCGGCCAGTTCTTCGCCATGCTGTTCGGCGGAGGATCGAAGCCTGCGGCCCCGCCGCCGGCACCGGTGGTGCTCTCCGGCCGCGCCGGCCGCGTCCGCCCGGTGGCGCTCGCCAGCGCCCAGCCGGAGGATGCGGGCACCCGGGATGCCCTCGCCTACGCCGCCCCGGCGGTGCCCGCCGCCCTCATGCAGCCGGCCGCGCCCCGACAGGCCGCGGTGCAACCCGAGCCGGTCCAGCCGGAAGCCGCGCCCCCGGTCGCCGCGCCCGAGCCCGAGATGCGCGCTGCCGAGCCGGTGGTGGCCGGGCTGCCGGCGACGCCGCTGCCGCCCCGGCGTCCGTCGGAATTCGCCGCCCTGGCGGAGGCCCTGGTCGCCGCGCCGCCGCCGATCGCCGTGCCGCTGCCGCCGGCCCGCCCGGCCTCGGTGCGGGTCGCCTCGGCCGAGGCCGACCCGGCGGCTCTGGGAGCGATGCTCCAGCCCCGGCCTCGTCTGGCGCCCTCCCCGACGGAGCCCAGGCCCCAGGAATCCAAGTCTCAGGAATCCAAGTCCCAGGAATCCAAGTCCCACGATACCAAGTCGCAGGACTCCAGATCCGCGGATCCCAAGGCGTCGGATTCGAAGTCTCCGGACTCCAAGTCGCAGCTGCGTGCCCTGTTCAGCGCCGCGGTGGCTGCCCCCGCCGCCGAGGCCGCTTCCGTCCGCGTCGTCCAGCGCGCGAAGGCCGGCACCCCGCCGGCCGGCCTCGTCGGTGCTCCGGCCGGCGCGGTCGCCACCCGCTTCCAGGCGAAAGCGAGCGAGGACGCCCCGGGCTCCGGCCGGTTCAGCGGGCCGGCGGTAGGACGGCGCTGAGCGCCGCGACGGCCGGGGGAACGTCCTCGCCGCCGGCAGGACCGTTCCGGTCAGCCCACGGACGATTGCCCTCCGGGGCGCCCCGGTTGCGGCCTGACCGTGCGCCCGCCGATGGCGCAACCGTCTGCTGATCTCCGGCGTGGCGAGCCTCGCGGCCAGGGTCGGCCCGGTCGCGGTGGCGATCGACGCCTGGCTGGTCTTGCTCACCCCGCTCGGCTTGCGGGCGGTCGCGAGCAGCGTGCCACGTTCCACCGTTCGACAAGCTCCGGCCCAACCAATTGCGGGGCTCGGCGCGACCATGCCGGCATCGTAGCGAGTGGCGCGGAAGTCAGAACCAGGCGAACGGTCGACGCCATAAAGAAGTGACAATGCGAATCATTTCAAGCTCGATATTGTATTAAATGTTTCAGAGAAAAATTCGCGATATTGCTCAGTTAATAATATCACGATCTAAAATAATATTCCTTCATCGAGATGGAGATCGGCAGGCATGCACCGTGCAAGCCGGCCGATCTCGCTGTCACCCCTCGATGATCGAGCGGATCTTGGTCGCCAGCCCTTCGACCGGGAACGGTTTGGTGATCATCTGCATGCCGGGCCCGAGATGGCCGTTGCCGAAGGTCGCGTTCTCGGCGTAGCCGGTCATGAACAGCACCTTCAGGGTCGGGCGCACCAGCCGGGCCTGGTCGGCGAGCTGGCGGCCGTTGAGGCCCGGCAGGCCGACATCGGTGACCAGCAGGTCGATGTGGGAGGCCGATTGCAGCAGGCGCAGGCCCGCCGGCCCATCGGCCGCCTCGAGGGTGCGGTAGCCGAGTTCGTGCAGCACCTCGACCACCAGGGCGCGCACGGTCGAGTCGTCCTCCACCACCAGCACCGTCTCGCCGCGCTCGGCCCGCGGTGCCTCGCCCCGGATCTCGGAGGCGGCCTCGATCTCACCGTGATAGCGCGGCAGGTAGAGCTTGACGGTCGTGCCCTGACCGGCCTCCGAGTAGATCTTGACGTTGCCCTCGGATTGCTTGGCGAAGCCGTAGATCATCGACAGGCCGAGGCCCGTGCCCTGGCCCAGGGGCTTGGTGGTGAAGAACGGGTCGAAGGCCCGGGCGATCACGTCCGGCGGCATGCCGGTGCCCGTATCGGTCACGCTGACGCAGACATACTGACCGGCCCGCACCCCGACCTCGCGGGACGCGTACCCGTCGTCGAGATGGGCGTTGGCGGTCTCGATGGTGAGGCGCCCGCCCTCCGGCATCGCGTCGCGGGCGTTGATCGCCAGGTTGAGGATCGCGTTCTCGAGCTGGTTGGGGTCGCAGAGCGTCAGCCACAGGCCGCCCGCCACCACCACCTCCAGCTGCACCCGCTCGCCGAGGGTACGGCGCATCAGGTCGTCCATCGAGCTGACCAGGCGGTTGGCGTCGACGGGCTTGGCCTCCAGGGGCTGGCGGCGCGAGAAGGCCAGCAGGCGGTGGGTCAGGGCCGCGGCGCGCTGGGCCGAGGCCATGGCGAGGCCGGCATAGCGGGTGAGGTTCTCGGTGCGGCCCTCGTTGATGCGGGTCTGCATCAGGTCGAGGGAGCCGACGATGCCGGTGAGCAGGTTGTTGAAGTCGTGGGCGATGCCGCCGGTGAGCTGGCCCACCGCCTCCATCTTCTGCGACTGGCGCAGCTGCTCCTCGGCCCGCTCGCGCTCGGCCACCGCCTCGCGCACCCGCACCTCCAGGGTGTCGTTGAGCTCGCGGAGCGTCACCTCGGCCCGCTTGGCCTCGGTGACGTCGTAGATCACCCCGACATGGCGCAGGCCCGAGGTCTCGGTATCGCGGATCGCCTCGCCGCGGCGCACCAGCCAGCGCACCTCCCCGGTATCGGCGAGGCGCACCCGCGTCTCGATCGGCGGCAGCTCGCCTTCCTGGCGCTGGTCGGGTGCGAGCAGCGGCGGGTCGCCCTCGACCACGAGGGCGTTGACCGCGCTCGCCGCCACCGTGCTGGCCGGCACCAGGCCGAGAAGGCTGCAGAATTGCGGCGAGGCCGCCACGGTGGCGAAGCCCGGCACGTGCTCGAAGGCGCCGACACGGCCCGCCGACTGGGCGATGCGCAGGCGCTCCTCGACCCGCTTCTGCTCGGTGACCTCGACCAGGACGCCGGTGAAGCGGGCGGGCCGTTCGTCGGCCCCGAAATGGCAGCGGCCGCGGGCATGGACCCAGCGCACCGAGCCGTCCGGCGCCAGCAGGCGGTATTCCTTGTCGAACACCTCGGCCCCGCCGAGGATGCCGCTCACCGCGAGGCGGATCCGCAGGCGGTCGAGGGGGTGGATGCCGGTGAAGAAGGCGGTCGCCGGCAGCGGGCCGGGGGAGAGCGGCACGGTGCCGGGCCGCGGCGCGGGCGCGAGGCCGGTCAGCGCCGCGAAGCGCCCGTCGACGTGAAGGCGCCCGGCCGCGATGTCCCAGTCCCAGGTGCCGGCGATGCCGGCCGACGACAGGGTGAGGGAGAGCTGGCGCTGCGCCTCGGCGAGCCGCCGCTCGATATCGGCGAGCCGCGCACGCCCGGCCTCGGCCTCGTGGACATGCGACATGTCCACCTGCGAGGCGAAGTAGTTGACGACCGCGCCGGCGTCGTCGCGGATCGGGCAGATCAGAAGCTGGTTCCAGAACCGGCTGCCGTCGCGGCGGTAGTTCAGGATCGTGACCCGGGTGACGCGCTCCTCGTGCAGGCCCTCGCGTATCGCCGCCAGCGCCCCCGGATCGGTGTCGGGCCCCTGCAGGAAGCGGCAGTTCCGGCCCACCACCTCGTGGGCCTCGTAGCCCACGAGCGTCAGGAAGGCCTGATTGGCGAAGACGACCGGATTGTCGGGCAGACCCGGGTCGCTGATCAGCATCGGCTGGCGCGACAGCTCCAGCCCGGCGATGAACGGCCCGACGCGGGCCCGCATCGCCGCGATCGCGGCGGCGAGCGCCGCGGCCTGGTCGGCCTCGGTGACGTCCGGCATGCTCATGCCCGCCGGGCCCGGAGCAAAGATGCGGCGCCTGCCATCACGCGTCCAGGTCGCCGAGGGCGCGGGCGATGAACTCGTCCACCAGGGCGCGCAGGCTCTCGAGGGAGGGCAGGTCCATCAGCATCGCCAGGTAGCCGCGGATGTCGCGCTCGCTCACCGAGAAGTCGATGTAGAGGAACAGCACCAGCGCGTCGGCGCCCGAGCCGGCCGGGCTGCCCGCATCGGTCCCGAAGATCCGCGGGCCGTCGCCGCGCTCGATGCCGGGCAGCGACATGGTCAGCGTGCGCTGGAGCATGTTCGCCATCGTGGCGAGGCAGCCATTGAGGATGATGTTGCCGGTCTCGGCGAGCGCCTCGTCCTCGAGGGCCGCGACCTCCTCGGGCGAGAGTTCCTCGCCGGCGACCGCCCGGACCAGCTCGCGGCCGTTCTCCTGCGGGAAGATCAGGAGGGCGCGACCCGCGAAGGCGCCCTCGAAGTCCTGGTGCACCACCACGAGGGGCGCGGCCTCGCGCTCGCCGATCAGCCGGGCGGCGGCGGCGCGCGAGACGATCTCCACCGACGGCACCGAGAGCAGCACCTGGGTGCCGATCATCGTGCGCAGGCTCGCGGCGGCGCGGCTGACCCCGATATTGACGAGCTCGGCGAAGGCGTCCTGCTGCAGCTCGGTCAGGCCGACCGTGTCGTTGTTCACGGGGCGGCGCTCCGGCGCAGGCGGAGGGACGCGCCCGAGAGGAAGCCCGCCAGGGCGTCCCCGGTCAGGGGCTTGGCCATGAAGGTGGCGTCGAGCTGGCGGGCGCGGGCGATCACCTCGTCCTGAATGTTGGCGGAGATCACGGCGATCGGCATGCCGGGCTTGCCCGCGCGCAGCTCCTCGGCGAGGGCGAGGCCGTCCTTGCCCGGCATGTTGAAGTCGAGGAGCGCGATATCGACCGGCTCGCTCGCCACCACCGCCAGGGCCGCGTCGGCGTTGGCGGCCTCGCGCAGGGTCCAGTCCGGCTTGAGCTGGCGCAGGAGCCGCAGGGCGACCGCCCGGGCGAGCTTGCTGTCGTCCACGACGAGGACGGTGATGGGCGCGGGAGCGGTCGGTGTCTGCGACATGGGCGGCATCTAGGCGGTTTTCGCTCAAAGGGAAATGGATCCTGCGCGATCTCATCGAGGATGTGTTGCGGAAAAGAGCGGATCCCGGCGGGAGAAGGCGCCGTGATCGCCGACGCGCGCGCCGCGGACCGGTCGAGCACGGGGTCGCGGCCATCGCCGCACCGATCACTCGTCCGGGTTCGCCAGGGCCTTGGGCCGCGTTGCCGGGACGCCGACGGGCGCATCGTCTTCGACGAGCGACCGATGCTCCGGTACGACGCTGCGGCGGATCGTGAGCAAGCGACATGCCGATGCGGGGCGCGCCGGATGTCGCGGCCCACGCTCCCGAACGTCGCGGAACGACGCGTATCCGCGTCCGTGCAGCTCGTCGGCGAACCGTCGATCCGGAGGTCGATCCTGCGTCGGCGTGGCCGGCACACGGGTCAGCCCGGCAGGACGGACGGCCGGGTGGGGATCGTCGAAGACCGATCCCAGGACCCTGTCGCCGTCATACGGGGTTGCGCCGCACGGCTCCGGGGGGACCGGGGACCGGGGAGAGTGCGAGGTCGGTCGTCTCACGCCTCGCCTTGCGCCGACGGACCGTCCGTGGACGCGTTCAGCAACGGCGCGATCCAGCGCGCCGCGAAGGCATCGCCGCAGAGGCCGTGGATCGGCGGGCGCAGCCGCAGCAGCACCTGCACCACCGCCGTATGGAGGCCGGTGCAACCGCTCCATTCCACGGCGATCCCCGGATGGGCGAGGAGCAGGGCGGCCAGGGTCTCGGCCTCCTCGACCGGGCACGGGCCTTCGAGCCGGATCAGGTCTCCGTCGCGGCGCACGCTCACGGCAGGCTCTCCCCCTCTCCTCGCGGATCGTCCCGCCCGACGAGGGCCTCCGGGTCGAGCGCCAGCAGCACTCGTCCGTCGCCGGACAGCGTGGTGCCGGCGAGGCCGGGCGCGGCGGCGAGCGGCGGCAACGGCCGGACCAGCCCGTCGAACCGGCCGGCGAAGCGGTCGACCTCGATCGCGACGCGCTCGCGCCCGGCCCGCACCACCGCGAGCCGCGCCTCGGGCCACGCCCTGCGAGGCTCATCGGGCCCGCGGGGCAGGTCGAGCAGGTCGGCGAGGTGCAGCACCGGCACCGTCTGGTCGCGCAGGACCGTGACGGCCCCCGGGGCGAGGTCGCGGATCTCGGCGCGCGGGATCCGGGCGAGCTCGACCACGGCCTCCATCGGCAGACCGTAGCGCTCCGGCCCGACCTCGACCAGGAGCAGCCGGACGAGGGACTGGGCGCGGGGCAACCGCAGGCGGATCGTGGTGCCGGCGCCGATACGGCTCTCGACGGTGCAGGTGCCGCCCAGGCGGGCGACAGCGGCGCGCACCGCATCCATGCCGACGCCGCGGCCCGAGACGGCGCCGACCGACGCGGCGGTCGAGAAGCCGGGGGCGAAGATCAGGTCGATCGCCCCGGCCTCGTCGAGGGCGGCCAGGGCCTCGGGCGCCATCAGGCCGCGCTCGGCGGCGCGGCGGCGCAGAAAGGCCGGGTCGAGGCCGCGGCCGTCATCGCTGACCGTGACGACGACCCGCTCGGCCCGGCTCTCTGCCGCGACGACGATGCGCCCGATTGCGGGCTTGCCGGCCGCCTCGCGCAGCGACGGCGGCTCGATGCCGTGGTCGACGGCGTTGCGCAGGAGGTGGAGCAGCGGCTCGAACAGCCCCTCGGCCACGTCGCGGTCGATCTCGGTCTCCTCGCCCGCGAGCGTCAGGGTCACTTCCTTGCCGAGCTGGCGGGCGATGTCGCGCAACGCCCGCGGGAAGCGGCGGAAGACCCGCGCCAGGGGCTGGAGCCGCAGGCCCACGGCCTCGCGGTGCAGCTCGGCCGAGAGGCGGCCGATCCGCTCGTCGCTCGCCCGCAGGGCGGGGAGACAATCCGCAAGGTTCGCCCCGGCGCCGGCCCGGGCGACGACCTCGCCGAGGAGCGTGCGGGCGGCGGCGAGATCGTCGGCGAGGGCCACCAGGGCGTCGATCCGGCCGGCCTCGACCCGCAGGGTCCTGGAGACCTCGCTCTGTGGGATCGCGGCGGCCTCGGCTCCCGTCGCGGGCTCGGGCGCGGCCTGCGCCGGCACGGGGGGCCCCAGCGCCGCCACCTCGACCTGATCCGGCACCAGCCGGAACACGGCCTCGACCTCCGCCCGCGGGTCGGTGGTCAGCAGCGTGACGGCGAGGTTGCAGGCGAAGACGTCGAGGCTGTCGAGCGGCGGCCAGGGCGCGGCGGGATCGAGGCGCAGGGCCACCAGCCCGGGCAGCCGGCGTACCAGCCCGACCGGGTCGTCGCCGGAGAAGAAGCAATCGGGACGCGGGGCGTAGCGCAGGGCGGTCAGCGGCCCGGCGGAACGCTCGCCGAGATCCGCCAGGAGGGCCGCGGCCCAGCCGGGCACCGGACCGGCCAGGGCGTCATCGGGCTCGGCCGCGGTTGTCGCGGGCGCCAGCCGGGCGCGGTAGCGCGCCATGAGCCGCGCCGATTCCGCCGCGGCGCCGGCCGGCAGCGCGCCGGTCGCGGCGATCGCCTCGGTCCAGCGGGCGACGGCGTCGAGGGCGGCCAGGGACAGGTCGACGAGATCGGCGCCGGCCTGGAGCGTGCCGACCCGAGCCGCCGCCAGCCCGTCCTCGGCGGCGTGCAGGAGCGCCAGCATCGCCGGCCAGTCGAACAGGGCGGCCGAGCCCTTGAGGGTGTGGACGACGCGGAACACCCGGTTCACGACGTCGGGATCGGGGGTCCCGGCACCGGAGGATCCGTCGAGCGCCAGCAGGTCCTCGGCCGCCGCCGCGATCAGCTCGCGGGCCTCGGTCACGAACTCCGTCACGAGATCGTCGGGCGGCGGGAGGGCGGCGGGGGCTGCATCCTCAGTCATGGGCCTCCTCCGGACGCTGGTAGACGATCGCATCCGGGAAGCGGCGGGTGCAAAACCGCGACGGGATCCGGGCCATCGATTCGGTATGGCCGAGGCAGAGGAACCCGCCGGGCCGCAAGGACGCGAACAGGTTGTCGGCGGCGACCTTTCGCGAGGCGTCGTCGAAGTAGATCAGGACGTTGCGGCAGAACACGACGTCGAACCGCCCCTCCTCGGCCATCCCGGCCCCGTCGACGAGGTTGCGGCGGGTGAAGCGCACCGAGCCGCGCAGCTCCGGCCGCAGGCGCCAGGATCCCCCCGATCCCGCCTCCTCCCGGATGAAGTAGCGCGCGACGAGGACGGGCGGGAGCCGCATCAGCGCCCGGGCTCCGTAGAGCCCGGCCTCCGCCGCGGCGAGCGCCCGCGTGTCGATGTCCGAGCCGACGATCTCGATCTCCCAGGCGTCGACTTCGGGCCAGTGCTCAAGGAGCCAGATCGCCAGCGAGTACGGCTCCTCGCCCGTCGCGCAGGGCATCGACCAGATCCGGATGGGATCGGACCGCGACCGGCCGGCGGTGAGCGGGCCGAGAAGCGAGGCGGTGAGGCAGCGCAGCTGGTGCTCCTCGCGGTTGAAGTAGGTCTCGTTGACCGTGAAGGCGTTGACGAAGAGCTGCACCTCGCCCTCCGCGTCGGCCCGCAGCCGCGCGAGATAGGCCGGCAGGGTGCCGGCGCCGGTCGCCCGCATCCGCTCCTGCACCCGGCGCTCGATGAACGGGCGGCGGTTGCCCGGCACCAGGATGCCGGTATGGCGGTAGAGCAGGTCGCAGATCCGCGTCAGGTCGGACTCGTCGAGGGTCACGGCAGCAGCGCCCGCAGCTCGGCCGCAATGGCGTCGAGGGGCGCGACCACGCTGGCGCCGCCGGCCCGGACCAGCTCGCCGGGCATGCCCCAGACCACCGCCGTCGCCTCGGCCTCCGCGATGGTGCGCCCGCCGCGGCGGCGCAGCTCCGCCATGGTCCGGGCGCCGTCGCGGCCCATCCCGGTCATCAGCACCCCGACCAGGCGGGCGGGCGGCACCAGGCCGAGCGCGCTCTCCACCAGCCGGTCGACGCTCGGGTGCCAGGGATACTCCGCCTGCGCCGGGGCCGGCGCCGCCATCAGGCCGCCGGGGCGGCGCACCACGATCACGTCGGCATCGCCCCGCCCGACATAGACCCGGCCCGGGACCAGGGCGACCGGCGCCGTCACCTCCTGCACCGCGAGGGCCGAGAGCCCGTCGAGCCGGCGCGCCAGCGGCCCGGTGAAGCTCGCCGGCATGTGCTGGGCAACGACGATCGGCCAGGGGAAATCGGCCGGCAACTCGCCGAGCAGGGCGGTGAGCGCCGGCGGACCGCCGGTCGAGGTGCCGACGAGGACGAGGCCGCCGCCGGCGTCCACGGGCGCGGCTTCGGGCTCGGCCGCGGGGCGGGCGGGATGAGGGGAAGGAGGCGGGGGACCCGGCGGACGCGCCTGATCGGGGCCGAGGCCGGCATGGCGGGCCCGCAGGCGCGCCGCAAGGCCGTGGGCGGTGCGCGGCCGGGCCTTGGCGGCCGCGCGCACCTTCTGGACCAGCACGGGGGCGAGCCGATCGATCGCCAGCGACACCGCGCCGGCAGGCTTGCCCAGGACGTCGACCGCGCCCCGCGCCAGGGCGTCGAGACTCGTCTCGGCGCCGGACGCGGTGAGCGTCGAGAGCATCACCACCGGGCAGGGTCGCTCCAGCATGATCCGGTCGAGGACGGCGAGCCCGTCCAGACCCGGCATCGTGACGTCGAGGGTGACCACGTCCGGGGCGAAGCGGGGCAGGAGGTCGAGGGCCTCCAGCCCGTCGCGGGCGAAGGCGACCTCGAAATCGCCCTCGGCGGCGAAGATGCTCCCCAGCACCTTGCGCATCAGCGCCGAGTCGTCGACGACGAGAAGGCGGATCATGCCGGCCGGCCTTCCGGGGCCATGCTCCGCGGCGGCCGCGCCAGGAGTGCCGCCGGATCGATCAGGGACAGGGTCCCGTCGGGAAGGGCCGCGACCCGGGCGACCAGTCCGTTCCCGGTCCCGGGAGGGGCCGGCCGGATCGCCCCGGCCTCGGGCCGGATCAGGCGGGCCGTCCCGTCGACGAGGAGTCCCGCCCGGGCACCATCCGCTTCGATCACCAGCAGGCGCCGGCGTCCCGTCGCCGGCGCGGATGGCAGGCCGAGGCGGCGGCGCAGGTCGAGGACCGGCAGCGCCCGGCCGCGCAGGGTCGCGAGGCCGGCAAGCCCGTCCCTCGCCCCGGGCACTCTCACCAGGGTCTCAGGCGCCGGCACCGCCGCGCGCACGGCGTCGGCGGGCAGGCCGTAACGCTCGCCGGCGAGGTCGAGCGCCAGCACGGACTCGGTCCGGACCGGGACCCGGGGCTGGTGGCCGGGATCCGGCTCCCCCTCCCGGATCAAGGCTTGAGCCGACAGGATGCAGACCAGGATCCGGCCGCCGTCGAAGCGGGCGAAGCCGGCGGCCGCGCCACCGCGCGGCCAGGCCCGCGGCACCGGATCGATCGCCTCCGCGGGCAGGCGCAGCACCGGCCCGATCCGCTCCGCCACCAGCCCGACGCCGCGCACCACCGCGGCCCGGCTGCCGGCAGCGCGCTCCCGGCCGAGCAGGGCGGAGACGGACAGGAGCGGCAGCACCCGGCCGCGCCACGGCATCGCCCCGAGGGTGGCGGGCCCGCCCTCGGGTACCGGCGCTACCATCGCGGGCAGGGCCACCACCTCCTCGACCATGTCGAGCGGCAAGGCGTAGGGCGATCCCGCGACCGTGAGCATCAGGAGGGCGACGGGCGGGCGGGCCGGCGTGGGACTCCCGCCCGGACGCTCGACCGCGCCCGGGGTGAGGGCGGTCCGGCGGGGACGGCATCCGGCCACGAGGGCCGGCAGGTCGAGAACCGGCGCCGCGCCGGGATCCGCCGTCAGGCCGGCGACGCCGCCGACGAGGAGCCCGACCGGCGCGTCCGCCTCGGCCAGCACCATCCGGCCGGCCGGCGTCGGCGCCGCCTCCGGGGCGAGCAGGCGGGCGAGGTCGAGGACGGGAAGCGCCCCGTTCCGGGTGGCCGCGAGGCCGGCGAGCGCCGCCGACGCCCCGGGGACCCGGGTGAGGGCCGGGACCGGCGCCACGCTGCGAACGCGCGCCGCCGGCAGGGCCACGCGGGCTCCGGATCCGACCGACACGACGAGGAAGCGCTCGAGGCCGGCCTCAGGCATCCGCGCCCTGCAGCTCGTCGGCGAGCAGCGCGATCTCCTCCACCGCCGCCGCCAGATCCTCGGCCCCGCGGGCCTGCTGGCGGGCGGCGATGGCGGCCTCGGTCGAGGCCCGGTCGGCTTCCTCGGCAGCGGCGGCGATCTGGCGTGCGCCGGCCGCGATATCGGCGGCCGCCGCCAGGACCGCCTCGGCGCCCTCCAGGATCTCGCGATTGGCGCGCTCCAGCTCCGTCACGTCGGCGGCGACCGTCGCGAGGCTCGCGGTGAGCGCGCGGTTCCGCGCCACCTCGGCCTCGCCGGCGCCGATCGACCGTTCGAGAGCGCGCAGCAGGGTGGTGCTCCCGTCCCGGATCCCCCTCACGGTGGCGCGGATCCGGTCGGCTCCCTTGGCGGCGTCCCGCGCCAGGGCGCGGATATCGGCCGAGACGAGGACGAAGCCCTGGCCCGCCTCGCCGGCCCGGGTCGCCTCGATGGTGCCGCTCACCGCCAGCATGCCGATCTGCACCGCCACGAGGGCGATCCCCTCGCCGATCGACTCGATGCGCCGGGCCTCGTCCTCGATCGCGTCGAGGCGGGCCAGCGAGTCCCGCATCCCGGTCAGCGCCTGCCCGACCCCGTCGGCGAGGCCGTCGATCGCAGCTCGGGCGCGGTGCAGCGTCCCGGCGATGGCGGCGACCTGCGCCAGGGCCCGGTCGGCGCCGGCCCGGGCCCCGGCGGCGGCGGCCTCCACCTCCGCCATGGCCTCGGCGGATTGCCGCACGGCGGCGCTCTGCAGGGTGAGGCCGCGGCTGATCTGGTCGGCGGCGGCCAGGATCTCGGCCGCGGCCCCGGACAATTCCTGGATCGAGGCCGAGAGCACGTCCGCGGCCGTCCCGATCTCCGACAGGCCGCCGCGCGCCTCGGGTGTCCCGCGCAGCGTCTCGGCGAGCGCCGCCAGCTTTTCGGCGGTCACCTGGCCCTGGTCGAGGGCCTCGGTCTGCTGGGCGACGGCGCGTTGCGCCTCCTCGGCCGCGGCCGCCTGCTCCTCGGCCGCGGCCGCGACCTGCTCGGCGCCGGCCTGGGCCTGACGGGTCGTCGCCTCCGCCTGCCGGGACGCCACCAGGATCGCTTGCGCGCCCTCGGCCAGCACCCCGAGATCGCCCCTCGCCTCCTCGAGCTGCCGGGCGACGCGCCCGGCCGACGCCGCCTCGGCGGCCGCCTGCGCCGCCGCGGTGCGGATCGCGCCACCCAGCGACAGGATCTCGCCGCGGATCGCCGCCACCCGCTCGCGCACCTCTCCGGCACTCGTCTCCGCGGTCTCGGCGAGCCCTCGCACCTCGTCGGCCACCACCGCGAAGCCGGCGCCGTGCGCCCCGGCGCGGGCCGCCTCCAGGGCGGCGTTGAGGGCGAGCAGCCCGGTCTGGTCGGCGATGTCGCCGACGGTGCCTGTGACTTCGCCGATGCTGGCCGCCCCGCGGTCGAGGCCGTCGACGAGGGCGACGGTGGATTCCTGGCGCCCAGCCTCGGCCTCGATCGCGGCGATCGACTGGGTCGCCTGGGCGCTCGCCTCGGCCAGCAGCGTCTGGAACGCGGCGGTGCGGCGACGCGACAGGTCGGCCCGCTCCCGCGCCTCGCCGAGGCGCGCGACGATCGCCCCGACCGCCGAGAGCGATTCCTGCGCTGCGCCGGCCGCCTCCTCGGCGCCGCCGGCGATCTGCTCCATCGCCCGCCGCAGCTCCTCGGCCGCCGCCGAGGCCTCGGCGACGCCGGCGGCCAGCTCCTCGGTGGCGGCGCCGAGGCGCTCGGTCGCCTTCTGACGGCGCGTCATCGTGCCGTCGCGCGTCGCCTGGATCGCCCGCTCGCGGGTCCGGCCGCGCCGGCCCGCCGGTGCGACGGCGGGTGCGGGCTCCGCTGTCGCGCCGTCCCGGCTCTCCGACGCAGCAGGTCTTGCCGTGCCAGCCGGATTTGCCGCAGCGGCAGGGCTTGCCGCGCCGGCGGGGCTTGCCGCAGCGGCGGGACCTGCGAGCTTCGCCTTCTTCACCAATGCCATCGCCGCCAACAATCCGCGCACCGTCGATACCGGTTTGCCGGAGGCAGGCGGCGGGAGCAAGCGCGCCGGGGGATCGGCCTGGGGAGGAGGACGGCCTACTCCGCCCAGCCGATGGCGGGCCGGCCGAGATCCTGCCACCCGAGATCCTGCCAGCCGAGATCCCGGCAGATCGCGCGGGCGGCCTCCCGCACCGTTCCGGCGAGATCCTCCATCCGCACCTCGTCCATGTACTGCACCGTGCTGGTCACGCTGAACGCTGCCACGATGGCCCCGCTCGCATCCCGGATCGGGGCGGCGACGCAGCGCACCTCCGGCTCGTTCTCCTCCCGGTCGTAGGCGATGCCGCGCGCCGCGTAAGCCCGCATCCGCGCCAGCCACGTCTCGAGGTCCGGATCGTGACCGCCGCGGGCCTCGCCAAGATGGTGGAAGTGACGCCAGCGCGCCTCGTCGAGGTCGAGGATCAGGGCCTTGCCGAGGCCCGTCGACCAGACCGGCTGGCGCTCGCCGACCCGCGAGCTGATCTCGATGCGCCGGCGCCCCGGCAGCTTGTCGAGGTAGAGCGCCCAGTCGCCCTCCAGGACGCCGAGATGGATGGTGTCGCCGCAGGCTTCCGACAGGCGCTCCAGATGCGGCCGGGCGACCCGGGTCACCGGCGCCGCCTGCTGGGCCCGGAACCCCAGTTCGAGGAGCTTGGGCCCGAGCCCGTAGCCGTCCCGCGGCGCGAAGGTGAGGTAGCGCTGCTCGACCAGAGCCGCCGCGAGGCGGTGGGTGGTGCTGCGCGTCGTACCCAGAGCCGACGCGAGGCCGGCGAGGTCGCGGGCGCCCGCCGCCACCGCCTCCAGGATCGCGAGGCCGCGCAAGAGCGTCTGACTTCCCGGTGCGGCGCCCTCGCCCCCGGTTGACGGCTTCGCGGCCATAGGCGTATCGTCCCACATAGAAGAACAAGATCCCAATATATGGGATCAGATGGTGCGGCGCCAGGGCCGTGCCGGAGGAAACCGAGCGATGCCGTCGCCCTCCGTCGCAAGCCCTGCCTCGCGCCCGTGAACCCGCGCGCCGCGACGGCGCGCCGCGAAGGAGGTCTCCCCATGAAGCTGTTGCGCTACGGCCCCGCGGGCCAGGAGAAGCCGGGCCTGCTCGACGCCGAGGGCCGCATCCGCGACCTGTCCGGCCATCTCCCGGATCTCGGGCCGGCCGCCCTCGGCGCCGAGGCGCTCGCGCGCCTGAAGGCGATCGACGCCGGCAGCCTGCCGGTGGTCGAGGGCTCGGCCCGCCTCGGCACGCCGGTGGCGAATGTCGGCAAGTTCATCGCCATCGGGCTCAACTTCGCCGATCACGCCGCCGAGTCGAACCTGCCGGTGCCCAAGGAGCCGATCGTCTTCACCAAGGCGATCACCTCGCTGTCGGGCCCGAACGACGAGGTGATGCTGCCGAAGGACTCGGTGAAGAGCGACTGGGAGGTCGAGCTCGGCATCGTCATCGGCACGCGCGCGTCTTACGTCGAGGAGGCGCAGGCGCTCGATCACGTCGCCGGCTACTGCCTCGTCAACGACGTCTCGGAGCGCGAGTACCAGATCGAGCGCGGCGGCACCTGGGACAAGGGCAAGGGCTGCGACACCTTCGGGCCGGTCGGCCCCTGGCTCGTCACCTCGGACGAGGTCGGCGACCCGCAGAATCTCGACATGTGGCTCGACCTCAACGGCCGCCGCATGCAGACCGGCAACACCCGGACGATGATCTTCACCTGCGCGCAGATCGTCTCGTACGTCAGCCGCTTCATGACCCTGATGCCCGGCGACATCATCACCACCGGCACGCCCCCCGGCGTCGGGATGGGGATGAAGCCCGATCCGGTCTTCCTCAAGGCCGGGGACGTGATGACGCTCGGCATCGAGAAGCTGGGCGAGCAGCGCCAGGACGTGACCGCCTGGAAGCGCCGGGAGGCGTGAGGCGATGACCTATCCCAACCGTTTCGAGGGCCGCACCGCGCTCGTCACCGGCGGCGCCTCCGGCATCGGCCTTGCCGTCGCCGCGCGCCTCCGGGCCGAGGGCGCGACGGTCGCGCTCTGGGACCTCAACGCGGAGGCCCTGGCGAAGGCCAAGGGCGAATCCGGCGCCGCCGAGACCCGCGCCCTCGACATCGCGGATGCCGCCGCGGTCGAGAGCGCGATGGGCGAGACCCTGGCGGCCCTCGGCGGCCGGCTCGACGTGCTCGTGTGCAGCGCCGGCATCACCGGGCCGAACACGAGTTTGCGCGACTACCCCGTCGAGGCCTGGCAGCGGGTGATCGACGTCAATCTCAACGGCCTGTTCTACTGCAACCGCGCCGCGGTGCCGGCGATGGAGGCGGGCGGCTACGGCCGCATCGTCAACGTCGCGTCCATCGCCGGCAAGGAGGGCAACCCCAACGCCTCGGCCTACTCGGCCTCCAAGGCCGGGGTGATCGGGCTGACCAAGTCGCTCGGCAAGGAGCTGGCGAAATCGGAGATCCGGGTCAATTGCATCACCCCGGCGGCGGTCCGCACCGCGATCTTCGACCAGATGACGCAACAGCACATCGACTTCATGCTGTCGAAGATCCCGATCGGCCGCTTCGGCGCCATCGACGAGGTGGTGTCGCTGATCTGCTTCCTGGCCAGCGAGGAGGCGTCGTTCTCGACCGGTGCAGTGTTCGACGTGTCGGGAGGGCGGGCGACGTATTGAGCGGTCGTGGCGCGAGCCACTCACCCGCTTCATGGTGAAATCGCGGGCCATCCCCCTCTCCCCGCCCGCAGGGAGAGGGGGATGCGCGTCATCTTTTGCGCGATCCATACGCCCCCAGCAGGGCCAATCCCTCAGAATATTTGGAAAGACCCCGCATCGTCGCGCGGCCCACCCCATGGCGCGCCCGCCGGCGATCCATCGGGAGGACCCCATGACCACCGCATCCATGACCGCCGTCGCGGGCGCCGCCGCCCCGCCGAACCAGGACGAGACCCTGCGCCGCCAGGTCCTCGCCAAGCTCCGGCCGCGCATCGTGCTCTACTGCTTCGTCCTGTTCATCATCAACTACCTCGACCGGGTGAACGTCGGCTTCGCGGCGCTTCACATGAACAAGGATCTGGGGCTGTCGGCCACCGCCTACGGGCTCGGCGCCGGCATCTTCTTCCTCGGCTACATCGCCTTCGAGGTGCCGAGCAACATGATCATGCACCGGGTCGGGCCCCGGCGCTGGATCGCCCGGATCATGGTGAGCTGGGGCCTCGTTTCCGGCGGCATGGCCTTCGTGCAGGGCGAGTGGAGCTTCTACGCCATGCGCTTCCTGCTCGGGCTGGCCGAAGCCGGCTTCGTGCCCGGGATCCTGCTCTACCTGACCTACTGGTACCCGGCCCGCGACCGCGCCAAGGCGACCGCCGGCTTCATGACCGCGACCGTGCTGTCCAGCGTGATCGGCGCGCCGCTCTCGGGCTGGATCCTGTCGGCCAACCCGACCTGGTTCGGGCTGGCCGCCTGGCAGTGGCTGTTCATCCTCGAGGCGGCGCCCGCGGTGATCCTCGGCGTGGTGACGTTCTTCTACCTCGTCGACCGGCCCGAGGACGGCCGCTGGCTCGACGCGCAGGAGCGCGCCTGGCTGATCCGCACGCTGGCGGAGGAGAACCGCCAGGTCGAGAGCGTCGGCTCGCACGAGTTCCGCGCCATCTTCCGCGATCACCGGGTCTGGCTGCTGACCCTGGTCTACATGTTCAACGCGGTCGCGGTGTACGGCGTGGTGCTGTGGCTGCCGCAGATCGTGCGCAGCATCGGCGGCCTGTCCGATCTCCAGACCGGCTTCGTCACGGCGATCCCGTTCGTGTTCGCGGCGATCGGCCTCGTGGTGGTGGCGCGCTCCTCCGACCGCACCGGCGAGCGCAAGTACCACACCGCCCTCTCGGCGCTGATCGGCGGGCTGTTCCTCGCCGCGAGCGCGGTGGCGCCGACGCCGCTCCTCAGCCTGCTCCTGCTCTGCGCCGCCGCCTTCGGGGTCTGGGCGCTGCTCGGCGTGTTCTGGGCCCTGCCGACCCAGTTCCTCACCGGGGCCGCCGCCGCCGGCGGGCTCGCGATGATCAACGGGCTCGCCCAGATCGCCGGATTCGGCGGGCCCTACCTGGTCGGCTGGATTCGCGACGCGACCCAGAGCTTCACCCCGGCCCTCCTGGCGCTCGCCGCCGGTCCGGTGATCGCCGCCTTCCTGCTGCTGGCCGTGCGGGTACGGCGCGAGCCGGCAGCCTGACGGGGGGGCCAACGCGGACGCGACGCTTTCCACCGCCATTCCGGGGCCGTGCAGCGGAACCCGGGATGACGTGGAGACGATTCGGCGTGGCGACGTTCCCTCGCGAACCGCCGCCCCTGTCCCGGATCACCTCCGACGTCGTTTCGGTCGTCCGGGGACGGGATTGTGGCTTGTGACGGATCGTGGGCCCGCGGCATCGCGTCGGCCGATGTCGTGGACCGTGCTCGTCATTGGGCAAAATCCCGCCGCATCAGCGCGTACGTCTTTTCCCGGTACGGAAACCGATCGACCGTTCGCCAGCCGATCCGGGCATAGAGCGCTTCCGCACTGCGCGTGTAGAGCCACAGGGTCGGGACGCCGAGGGAGCGGGCTTCCGCCTCCACCGCCGCGACGAGCCGCACGGCATGGCCCCGCCCCCGCGCCGGCGGGGCGACGTAGACGCCGGCGAGCCACGGGGTCAGGTCGGGACGCGGATCGAGGTCGTGGGCGGCGAGGCTCGCCATGCCGACGGGCTCGTCGTCGGCCAGGAGCACGCAGGTGCGGGGCATCGGGCCGGGCGCGGGCACGGCCTCCGCCGCCGTCACCTCGGCGAGGGAGCGGCCCTGCCCCTGCAGGAAAGCCTCCCAGCGCCATCGCGCGGTGACGGGCACGAGGTCGGGCCGCTCAGTGGTGGTGACGAGCGCGAGGGGCATGCGGCGATTCCCGAGAGACCGTCCCGTCCATCGCCCGGCCTGGGGCGCCGCTCAAGCCCGGGACGGCTCGCGTCAGTGCCAACCCTGGCCGAACCGGCCGGTGGAATGCATCAGCGTGTGCCCGCATTCGAGGCAGAGGTAGCGGGTCTCGACGCCGCCGCCGAACGCCTCGACCACAGGGGTCGAGGCCACTACCATCAGGCGGGCATGGGGCCGCTCGTCCCAATGCGCGCGCATCTGCCCGCAGCAGGCCCGGCAGGCCGCGTCGTCGTCGCTCATCGGCGGCGGCGTGTGGCGGGTTTGGAAGCTCTGCTGCGCCATGGCAAATCGGTCTCGTGACGGCATCGGTCTCGGGCGCGGGGGCTGACCCGGGCCGATCCCGGGGCGGATGGCCCTCCTGACCCCGTGGGATCAGCAAGAACGGGACCGTACGGAAGCTCCGCCGCCGGTCCGAACACAGCCAAGCCTATCCGGCCTCGCCGGTCGGATCGAACGATAGCATTGTTGCGGCGGATTGCGGCAAGACTGCGCGGCGGCACGGGGGTCGGCTCTCGCCGAATGGCGGGCGAGCGGTGGCGACGCCGGCCTGCGGCGGCGGCGCGCAGGAACCGTGACCGGAAGCGCAGGTTGTGTCGATGCCGGACGGGCTTGTCCGGCACGACACGTCACGGGAGGTCCGCGCGGGTGCAGCGTCGCCGCATCGCCGTCTGGCTCGCAGCGGCGGCACTCGCGTCCGCCGCGGGGTTGGGTCTCGCAGCCTGGCGGCCCGCGCTCCCGCCCGGCGGTCCCAGCCCGGCCGAGACCGCGCCGGACCTGGTGCGCCAGGGCGCGGTCCTCGCCTCCCTCGGCTACTGCGCCTCCTGCCACACCGCGGAGGGCGGCCGGCCCTATGCCGGCGGCCGCGGCATCGCCACGCCGTTCGGCACGATCAACGCCACCAACATCACGCCGGATCCGGAGACCGGGCTCGGCCACTGGACGCTCGCCGCCTTCACCCGGGCGATGCGCGAGGGCGTCGACCGCGACGGGCGCCACCTCTACCCGGCCTTCCCCTACACGCATTATGCCGGCCTCTCGGAACCGGACATCGCCGCCCTCTACGCCTTCGTGATGACCCGGGAGCCCGTACGGGCGGAGGCGAAGGCCAACGCCCTGCCCTTCCCCCTGTCCTGGCGCCCGCTGATCGCCGGCTGGAAGCTCCTGTTCGTCCGGACGCCCACGATTCCGGGCGCGACCGCCCCGGCCGATCCCCGCCGCGATCCCGAATGGCACCGCGGCGCCTATCTCGCCGAGGCCTTGAGCCATTGCGGCGCCTGCCACACGCCGCGCAACTGGCTCGGCGCCGAGATCCGGTCCAGGGCCTATGCGGGGGGCGTGGCCGACGGCTGGTGGGCGCCGCCCCTCGACCGCTCCTCGCCCTCGCCTTTGCCCTGGAGCCGGGACGACCTCGCCCGCTACCTCGCCGACTGGGACCCGCTCCACGGCGGCGCCGCCGGCCCGATGCGCCCGGTGGTCGACGCGCACCGGGCCGTCCCGGCGGGCGAGATCCGGGCGCTCGCCGCCTACGTGGCGACGCTCTACGGGCCCGGCCCGGACGGCAGCCGCACCGGCCCGGTCGACCGGGCGGTCGCCACCGAGGCTTCCGCGCTGACGCGGGGAGCGGCGACCTATGCGGGCGCCTGTGCGGTCTGCCATGAGAGCGGCGGCGGCGCGGCGGGCGGCGTGCCCTACACCACGCCCTCGCTCGGCCACCGCACGACCCTGCGGGCGCCCGATGCACGCAACCTGATCCTCGTGCTGCGCGACGGCATCGCGCCGCGGGACCACGCCCCGGGGCCGATCATGCCGGCCTACGGCACCCTGCTGACACAGGCCCAGATGACCGATCTCGCCGCCTACCTGCGTGCCCGCTTCAGCCCGGACGGGCCGTGGCCGACGCTCGACGCGACGGTGCGCGACGTGATGCGGGACGCACGACCGCGTGATCCGCAGACCCGAGATCCCTCGCCCCGTGCCGCGCGGGCCGGGCCGAGCCCGTGACGAGGAGCCGCCGATGCCGAACCTGACGGTGAACGGCCGCACGCACGCCGTCGCGGCCGAGCCCGAGACCCCGCTGCTCTACGTGCTCCGCGACGAGCTGGGGCTCAACGGCGCCAAGTTCGGCTGCGGGCTCGGCCAGTGCGGCGCCTGCACGGTGGAGGTCGAGGGCCGGGCCGTCCTGTCCTGCCTCACCCCGATCGGGGTGCTGGAGGGCCGGCCCGTCACCACCGTCGAGGGGCTGGGAAGCCCGGAGAATCCGGGCCCGCTCCAGGCCGCCTTCATCGCCGAGAACGCGGCGCAATGCGGCTATTGCATCGCCGGCATGGTGATGCGGGCCCACGCCCTGCTGAAGGCCAACCCGCATCCGGACGAGGCCGAGATCCGGGCGGCCCTGCGGCTCAACCTGTGCCGCTGCGGCACCCACATGCGGATCCTCGCCGCCGTGGCGCGCGCCGCCGGACGCGAAGCCGATCATGGGCCCACCACCACGGGGGCGGCGCGATGACCGCGTTCACCCGCCGCACGCTGCTCGTCGGCGGCGCGCTCCTCGTCGGCATCGGCCCGGAGCGGACCGCGCTTGCCGCCGACTCCCCCAGCAAGTTGCCCGGCAGCCTGCCCGAGGCGCCGCGGATCGATGCCTGGATCCGCATCGGCGAGGACGGCGCGGTCACGGTGCTGACCGGCAAGGCGGAACTCGGCCAGGGGATCAAGACGGCGCTGATCCAGGTCGCGGCGGAGGAGCTCGGGGTCGCCCCGGACTCCGTGCGCCTCGTCACCGCCGATACCGAGCTGACCCCGAACGAGGGCTACACCGCCGGCAGCCACTCGATGCAGGATTCGGCCACCGCGATCCGGCACGCCGCCGCGGCGGCCCGCGCCCTCCTCACGGAGGCCGCCGGGCGCCGGCTCGCCGTGGCGCCCGAGACCCTGACCGTGGCGGGCGGCGCGGTCGCCGCCCCCGACGGTCGCCGCCTCGCCTTCGGCGAGATCGCCGCCGAGGTCGCGCTGGATGCGGACGTGCCGGCCAGCGTGCGGCCGCGCGATCCGGCGACCTACGCGATCGTCGGCCGGCCGCTGCCGCGGGTCGACATTCCCGCCAAGGTCGCGGGCGGCGCGGCCTATGTCCAGGATATCCGCGCCCCCGGGATGGTCCATGCCCGGATCGTGCGGCCGCCCCGCCCCGGCGCGCGGCTCGTGGATGTCGATGCCGCCGCCGTGGCCACCCGGCCCGGGGTGGTCCGGATCCACCGCGACGGGAGCTTCCTGGCGGTACTGGCCGAGCGGGAATACGCCGCCGTCACGGCGATGCGGGCGCTGGCGCAGGTCGCGGTCTGGCAGGGCGGCACCCCGGTGCCGGAGCCCGACGCGCTCTTCACCGACCTCGCCAGTCGAGATGCCACGCGGAGCGTGATCCACGAGGCGGGGACCGGCGCTCCGGCGCCCGCCGGGCGGCGGCTCACCGCGCAGTACCGCCGCCGCTACCAGATGCACGGCTCGATCGGCCCGTCCTGCGCCGTCGCCGAGTTCGACGGCGACCGCCTCACCGTGTGGTCGCACGCGCAAGGGATGTTCCCGCTGCGCAAGGCGCTCGCCGAGATGCTGGCCCTGCCCGAGGACCGGATCCGCTGCATCCATGTCGAGGGGTCGGGCTGCTACGGCCATAACGGCGCCGACGACGCGGCGGGCGACGCCGCCCTGCTGGCGAAGGCCCTCCCCGGCCGGCCGGTGCGGGTGCAGTATACCCGCGAGCAGGAGCACCTGTGGGAACCCTATGGCGGCGCCATGCTGACCACGGCCTCGGCGGCGCTCGGGCCGGACGGCCGCATCGCCGACTGGGACTATGCGGTGCGCAGCCCGACCCACCTCACCCGCCCGCCGGGCGCCGGCCAGCTGCTCTCGGCCCGGATGCTCGAAACGCCCTTCCCAGCGCCGCCGCCGAAGGCCTTGGCCCAGCCCGAGGGCGGCGGCGACCGCAACGCGATTCCGCTCTACCGCCTCCCGCGGGCGCGGGTGGCGCACGATTTCGTCACCGACATGCCGCTGCGGGTTTCGGCCCTGCGCAGCCTCGGCGCCTACATGAACGTGTTCTCGATCGAGAGCTTCCTGGATGAGCTCGCCGAGGCCGCGGGCGCCGATCCGGTCGCGTTCCGGTTGCGCCATCTCGACGACCCGCGCGCCCGGGCGGTGATCGAGGCCGCCGCCTCGCGGTTCGGCTGGGGCACGATCCTGCCGAAGAATCGGGGCGCCGGCTTCGCCTTCGCCCGCTACAAGAACCTGGCCGCCTATTGCGCGCTCGCGGTCGAGGTGGCGCTCGAGCGCGAGAGCGGCCGGGTCCGGCTGGTGCGGGCGCAAGCCGCGGTCGATGCCGGGGAGGTCGTCAACCCGCACGGGATCCGCGACCAGATCGAGGGCGGGATCATCCAGGCGATGAGCTGGAGCCTGTTCGAGGCGGTGGGCCACGACGCCGAGGGCCCGACGAGCCGCGACTGGAGCACCTACCCGATCGCCCGATTCCCCGACGTGCCGGACCGGATCGACGTCCACCTGATCGACCGGCCCGGATCGCCCTTCCTCGGCGCCGGCGAGGTGGCGCAGGGCCCGACCGCCGCGGCGCTCGCCAACGCGATCCGGCAGGCGGCGGGCGTGCGCCTGCGCGAGTTGCCGATGCGGCCGGAACTGGTGAAGGCCGCGATCGGCGTGTGAGAGCCAGGCCGCCGCCTCAGGCCGCCACCTCAGGCCGCCACCTGCCGCAGGAAGCGCTCGACCTCGGCGTCGAGCCGCCCGGTGAGGTCGTCGACCTCGCGGGCAGCGGCATCGACCGTCCCGGCGGCGCCGGCGGTCGAGCGCGATGCGGCGAGCACCGTGTCGAAGTCCCGCGCCATCGCGCACGATGCTTCCGCCGCGCCGCCGGCGCTGCGGGAGATCTCCCGCGTCGCAGCCCCCTGCTGGGTCACCGCGGAGGCGATGCCGGCGGTGGTCTCGTCGATGCGGTGCATGCGGGCGCGGATCCGCGCCAGGGCGCCGGCGGTCTCGTCGGTGGCCGCGCGCAGGCCGTCGACCTGCCGGGTGATCTCCTCGGTCGCCTTCGCGGTCTGGCCGGCGAGCGCCTTGACCTCGGCGGCGACCACTGCGAAGCCGCGGCCGGCGGCGCCCGCCCGGGCGGCCTCGATCGTCGCGTTCAGCGCCAGCAGGTTGGTCTGGGCGGCGATGGCGTCGATCAGCGCCACCACGTCGCCGATCTGCGTCGAGGCGCGGACCAGCTCGCCGACCCGTCCGTCGGCCGCGACGGCCTCGGCGAGGGCCGAGGCGGTGCTGTCCTGCGCCCGGACCACCTGGCCGGTGATGTCGGCGACCGAGGCCGACAGCTCCTCGGCGGCGCCCGCCACGGTGGCGACGTTGCCGGAGGCGGCCTCGGACCGGGCGGAGGCCGCGGTGATCGCGCCCTCGGCGGCCTGCGCCTGCACGGCCATCGCGCCGGCCCGCTCGGTCAGCGCCGCGACGCGTCCCCCGAGGGCCGCGACCAGGGCGGCCACCTCGCCCCGGAAGGCGGCGATGGCCGCGTCGCGGGCGGCGCGCCGGCGCTCCGCCGCCTCGCTGCCGCGCCGGCCCTCCGCCTCGAGGGTCCGGGCGTGCCGGCTCGTCTCGCATAAGGATTCGAGCGCCTTGGCGACGGCGCCGATCTCGTCGCCGCGCCCGGCGTGGCGGATCGGGGCGTCGAGATCGCCGGCGGCGAGGCTCGAGACCCGGGTCGCGATGTCGACGAGGGGACGCACCAGGCGGCGCGCCGCCAAAGCCGCCACCAGGCAGGCGAGGAGCGCGATCGCTCCTGCCGCGAGGGTGACGGTGCGCATCGTCGCCGCATAGCCGAGATAGGATTCCTCGACCGGTACGCCGACATAAAGCGCGCCGTTGACGCGGCCCCCAGCGTCGCGGGTCGGCTGGTAGAGCGTCTGGAAATGGCGGCCGAACAGGATCGCCTCGCCCTGGAAAGCCTCGCCGCGGCGCAGGGCGGCCTGCGCCGGGCCGTCGGGCGCGAGCGGCGTGCCGACCGCACGCTCGCCATTCTCCCTGCGGATCGTCGTCACCCGGCGGATGAAGGTGTCGCGCGCGGGGTCGTAGGCGAACACCGTGGCGCTGCCGCCGACATAGGCGACCGCATCGTCGACCACCGTGCTGTCGGCGAAGGCGGTCAGACCGGGCGCGGTGACCGCCGCGACCCGCCCGTCCGCGATCGTCGCCGTGGCGCCCGGCACCCGGCCGGCAAAGACCAGGGCGAGGGTGCGCCCGTATTGGTGCGTCCGCTCCAGATCCTGGCGCTGCAGATCGCTCCAGATCTGGCGCGAGGCCGCCACCCACATCGCTGCCGTCGTCACCACGATCGCGCACGCAACGATGACGACCACCTTCGTCGTCATGCCGAAGCGGTTCTTCATGCCCATTCCCCTGTTTCGGGAACCGGGTAGGCGAGACATGTTGACGATTGGTATCGCTAGACCGGCCGCCGGCGCCCGAAGACGCTGCCGGCACACTAGAGTCCAAGACAGTACTGATGCGATGCTTGCGCGTTCGGTCGTGTCAGCGCAAGAATGATTGCCGATGGGCCATGATGCGGCTGCGGGTGACGGGCATGTTCCGCAGTGCCGCGCATGTCGATGCGGCGACGCGATACTCGATGGGAGTTTCCAGGCCTCGCCTGGAGCTTCGAACGACACCGGGATCGCGGCCGGCGCCATCCGCCAGGCCGGTGACATTCGGCGGGGTGCGGCCGGACGGCTGCCAGGGGCGGCCCGGTCGCGGGCGGCATGCCGTTCTCCGGTCGGCCGGCATCTCACCCCGGCTTACCCCACCCGGCGTCGGACGGCCCTCGTCCCGGCCGGGTCGGGCGGAAGGCGGGGCCCCTGCCCCGCCGCACCATCGACCGTCTCGTCGCTCCACGCCTCCGGCGCGGTAGACCTCAGGCTGTCTTCTTCGCCCGCGCCGTCGGCGCGGTAGACCTCAGGCCTTCTTCTTCGCCCGCGCCTTCGGCGCGGGCTTGGCGGCCGCGACCACCTCGGCCTCGGCCTGGCGGGCGAGGCGCAGGGCCTTCAGGCGCGCCGTGTTGTCGTCCCGGTTGCGCTCCGCGTTGGCGAGATCGGCCCAAGCCTGCGCCGCCATCTCGGCCTGCATCTGGGCCCGCGCCGCGCGGGTCTCGGCCTGTCCGCGCGCGGTGCTGTCTTGGGTCGCCATGACGTCATCCCTCTTGCGAGGCGCGGGCGGGCCGCGGCCTCGGAGGGCACCGGGTCGAACGGGCCGCCGAGTGCGGTCCGCCGCCGGCGCCAGACATTCATGTAGGGCGCGGCGGTGATTTGTCATGCTCTCACGACCGACCGGCGCCGAACGCGGCCCGCGGAGAGGCGGCGCCCCGCCTCAATGGAGGTTCGGGCTGTCGTGCCGGGGCTCCTCGGGCGCGTCCCCGGCCAGGGCCTCGGCGAAGGGGAATTCCAGCACCACCTCACCGGCCTCGTCGGTCACCACCAGGCTCGCGGCGAGCAGCCGGTCCTGGTTCTTCGGGTCGTCCATCATCGCGCGGATGATCGAGCGCGAGGCCTCCCAGGCGTGATCGGGATCGCGCAGCTCCTCACCGTTCAGGTCGGTGATGACGTCCTCGCCGATATGAGTGTTGAAGAAGTATCGGGGCATGGGCAGTCCTTCCCAGCGAACAGTGTGTGTGCAGGTGGCTCTACCTGCCCTGTTTGTTCCCTCCGTTCCAGTCCCCTCACCGGGGGTTACAATGCCGATTCCGGTCTGTTCACTGGTCCGGGAACGGGGATCGGCCTTTTCGGCGCAGCTCTGACCGCGACGGGGCACGGGCAGGGCCGGGAGGTGCCGCAGGATCGCCGGGGTCCCCCCGAAAGGCGGTCGGGACGCCGGGGGGAAGCCGGCGAGAGGCCTATTGCGCCGGCCCCGGATTTCGGGCTTCCTTGAGGTCAGGGACTCCGCCGAAACGCCCATCGTCGCATAAGGGTGTCGCGCGGTCTCCCGCATGGGAGCCCGAGACGTCCGATGTTCTGGCGCATGGTCAACTGGAACCGCAGACCCGATCCCCCCGCGCTCATCGGCGGCTTCGATCCGGTCTATTACCTCGGCAAGAACCCGGACGTCGCGGCGGAGGGGTGCGATCCCCTCGACCACTACCTGTATTTCGGCTGGCGCGAGGGTCGGGACCCATCGGCCGAGTTCAGCACCAGCGGCTACCTCTCGGCCAATCCGGACGTGGCGCGGGCTGGCGTCAATCCTCTGCTCCATTACCGCGAGCACGGCCTCGCCGAACGCCGCCGCGGCTGGCAGAAGCCGGGCGCCTGATCGGCGGACCGGCGCCCGGCGCCACAGCAGTGTTCGGGACGAACCAGTCCGCGCGTCGTCGGACGATGCGCGGGGGCAGGCGCCGTCGCTCAGCTGCCCCGGTAGGTGCTGTAGGAATAGGGCGCGATCAGGAGAGGCACGTGGTAATGGTCGAGCCCCGGCCGGACCACGAAGCGCACCGGCACCTCGTCGAGGAAGTCGCCGGCCCCCGCATCGCCCGCGCCCGCGAAATAGGCGCCGACCGCGAAGACCAGTTCGTAGGTGCCAGGCCGCAGCGACTCGCCCGCGAGCAGCGGCGCGTCGCAGCGCCCATCCGCGTTGGTGAGGGTGCGGGCGACCTCCTCCCGCACGCCGTCCGTGATGCGCCAGAGTTGCAGGGCCACACCGGCGGCCGGGCGGCCATGGGCGGTGTCCAGCACATGGGTCGTCAGGCGTGGCAGGCTCTGGCTCGACATGATCGGTCTCCGGTCTCGGGGGATGCAGGACGTGGGCGGTGCAGGACTCGTGAGGTGCTTGAGGGCTGCCGTTCGGTCAAGCGTGGCTTGACCGGCCCCGGCCGGTCCGCGCAGCATGCGGCCTCACCTGCCGGAGTCTCGCATGGCCACGCTTCTCCTGCGCAACGCCGACCGCGTCGTCACCATGGACGAGGCGCGGCGTGAGATCGAGGGCGGCTTCGTGCTCCTCGCGGACAACCGCATCGTCGCGGTCGGCGGGCCCGAGACGCTGCCCGAGAGCGCCGACACGGTGATCGATCTGTCCGGCCACGTGCTGCTGCCCGGCCTGATCAACACCCACCACCACATGTACCAGTCGCTGACCCGGGCCGTGCCGGCGGCGCAGGATGCCGACCTGTTCGGCTGGCTGAAGGCGCTGTATCCGATCTGGGCCCGGCTGACGCCCGAGATGGTGCGGGTCTCGACGCAGACCGCGATGGCCGAGCTGATGCTGTCGGGCTGCACCACCTCGAGCGACCACCTCTACCTCTATCCCAATGGCTGCCGCCTCGACGACAGCATCGAGGCCGCCGACGCGATCGGCCTGCGCTTCCACGCCGCCCGCGGAGCGATGAGCGTCGGCGAGAGCGCCGGCGGCCTGCCGCCCGATGCGCTGGTCGAGGACGAGGCCGCGATCCTCGCCGACACCCGCAGGCTGATCGAGACCTGGCACGATCCGGCACCGTTCGCGATGCGCCGGATCGTGGTGGCGCCGTGCTCGCCGTTCTCGGTCAGCCCGGGTCTGATGCGGGACGCGGCCATGCTGGCCCGCGCGTACGGCGTCTCGCTCCATACGCATCTGGCCGAGAATGAGGACGACGTCGCCTATAGCCGCGAACGCTTCGGGATGACGCCCGCGGACTACGCCGCCGATCTCGGCTGGGTTGGGCCGGACGTCTGGCACGCCCACTGCGTCAAGCTCGACGAGGCCGGCATCCGGCTCTTCGCCCGCACCGGCACCGGCGTCGCGCACTGCCCGTGCTCGAACATGCGGCTCGCTTCCGGCATCGCGCCGGTGCCGCGGATGCGTTGCGAGGGCGTGCCGGTCGGACTCGGCGTCGACGGCTCGGCCTCGAACGATGGCAGTCATCTCTTGGGCGAGGCGCGCCAGGCGATGCTCCTCGCCCGGGTCGGCCACGGCCCCGCCGCGATGACTGCCCGCGCGGCCCTGGAACTCGCGACCCTCGGCGGCGCCCGGGTGCTCGGACGCAACGATATCGGGGCGCTCAAACCCGGCATGGCTGCCGATTGCGTCGCCTTCGACCTGCGCGGCTTGTCCACCGCGGGCGCCCTGCACGATCCGGTCGCGGCGCTCGTGTTCTGCGCACCGCCGGGCGTGGCGCTCAGCGTGATCAATGGGCGGATCGTGGTGCGCGAGGGGCGGCTCACGACGCTGGATACGGGCGTGCTGGCCGAGGATCACAACGCGCTGAGCCGCCGGCTGATCAACGGGGAGTAGCGGCCCGGGTCAGTGTCCCGCCAGCGCCCGATCGACCGCCGCCTCGGCATGCAGCGCCGTGGTGTCGAAGAGCGGCACCGGGCTGTCCTCGGGCCGTACCAGCAGCATGATCTCGGTGCAGCCGAGGATGATTGCCTCGGCGCCCCGCTCGACCAGCCGGGCGATGATCGCGCGATACGCCTCGCGCGAGGCGGGCTCGACCCGCCCCCGGACCAACTCCTCGTAGATCACCCGGTGCACCGCGGCGCGGTCGTCGGCCTCCGGCACCAGCACGTCGAGGCCGTAGCGCGCCGCGAGGCGGCCCTTGTAGAAGTCCTGCTCCATCGTGAAGGCCGTGCCGAGGAGCCCGACCCGGCGGATGCCCGCGGCGCGGATCCGCTCCGCCGTCGGGTCGGCGATGTGCAGGAGCGGCAGGCCGATCGCCGCCTGCACCGCGTCGGCCATGCGGTGCATGGTGTTGGTGCAGATCACCACGAACTCGGCCCCGCCCCGCTCCAGCCGCCGGGCGGCCTCGATCAGCGCGGCCGTCGCCTCGTCCCAGCGTCCGGCCTGCTGCAGGGCCTCGATCTCGCCGAAATCGAACGACCACAGCAGGCAGCGGGCCGAGCGCAGGCCGCCGAGACGGGCGCGCACCGTCTCGTTGATGATGCGGTAGTACTCGGCCGAGCTCTCCCAGCTCATCCCGCCGATCAGGCCGATGACTTTCTGCTGCATTCCAGCCTGCCCTGCTCGCGGAGATCCCTCGATCGTCATCCCGGGGCGGCGACAGCGGAACCCGGGACGATCCTGTGAGGTGGCGCCGGGAGGGCCGATCGACCCGGCCCGGCGCCGCCCCCTACTTCGCCAACGCCGCCAGGATCCGCGCCCAGCTGCGCGTGCCCTTGTGGAAGCTCTGCAGATCGTACTTCTCGTTCGGCGAGTGCACCCGGTCGTCGTCGAGGCCGAAGCCGACCAGCAGCGTGTCGAGGCCGAGCGTGCGCTTGAAGTCGCCGACGATCGGGATCGAGCCGCCCGACCCGATGGTGACCGGGGCGCGGCCCCATTCCTCGGCGAGCGCCTGCTTGGCGGCCTCGAGCGCCGGCATGCCGTGGGGCAGCGCGAGCGCCCGCGAGCCTTTGTGGGTGATGACCTCGGCCGAGCAATCGACCGGGATGCGAGCCGCGACGAAGGCGCGGAAGTTGCGGTCGAGGGCCTCGGGATCCTGGTCGCCGACGAGGCGGAACGAGATCTTGGTGCTGGCCTGCGCGGCGATCACCGTCTTGGTGCCCTCGCCGGTATAGCCGCCGATGATGCCGTTGGCGTCGCAGGTCGGGCGGGACTGGATCTGCTCGATCAGCATCCGGTCGCGCTCGCCCGCCGGCCGGTTCAGCCCGACGGTGCCGAGGAAGCTCTCGGGCGTCAGGTCGAGGCCGCGCCACTGCTCCAGCACCTCCGGCGGCGTCTCGTGCACGCCGTCGTAGAAGCCCGGTACCGTCACCCGGCCGTCCTCATCGTGCAGGTCGGCGATGATGCGCGAGAGCACCCGGATCGGGTTGGCCGCCGCGCCCCCGAACAGGCCGGAATGCAGGTCGCGGTCGGCGCAGCGGACCGTGACCTCGAAATAGGCCAGCCCGCGCAGCGACGAGGTGATGGCCGGGGTGTCGCGGTCCCACATGCCGGTGTCGCAGACGAGCGCGACGTCGGCCTTCAGCTCGTCGCGGTTCGCCGCCACCCATTCGGGCAGGAATTGCGATCCGTTCTCCTCCGCCCCCTCGATCAACAGGGTGACGCCGACCGGCAGCTCGCCGTCGATCGCCTTGAAGGCGCGGCAGGCCTCGACGAAGGTCATCACCTGGCCCTTGTCGTCGCAGGCGCCGCGCGCGCTGATGACCGTGCGGCCGTCGGGGAGCGTCGCCATCCGCGGCTCGAAGGGCGGCGTCTCCCACAGCTCCAGCGGATCGACCGGCTGCACGTCGTAATGGCCGTAGAACAGCACGTGCGGCGCGCCCGGCTTCGGGTAATGGGCGAGCACCACCGGGTGGCCGCCGGTCTCGCGCAACGACGCGTCGAAGCCCATGGCGGCGAGGTCGCCCTTCAGCCATTCGGCGGCCTTCCGGCACTCCGCCGCGAAGGCCGGATCGGTCGAGATCGACGGGATGCGCAGGAAGGCGAACAGCCGCTCCAGGGAATTGTCGAGGTCACGGTCGATGTCGTTGAGAATCCGGTCGGGCGCGGCCATGCGGGGTCTCCGGTCTGGCCGGGCCCTCAGTCGGCCCGGCGCTCAGGGTGCCATCACTAGCGCAGCGGGGCGACGGCCAGAAGCGGTGAGGTGCGGGCGACGGGCGGCGGTGGACGCATGGCGCTCCGAGGTTTGCACGGGGCACCCTCTCCCCTTCGGAGGGGGGAAGGTTTCCCGCCTCGCGTCCCGCAGGCGACCGCCCGCCCACATCCCCCGATACTCCCTTGGGGAACGTCCGCACACTGGAACGGTTATCGGGTATGCCGCCCGGCCGGGGGCCGCGCGCCCGCTCTCGGCGCGCGCCGAGGCCGGGCCTCTCACGATCGATGGCCAAGCCCATGCTCAGCGAAAGCGGCTCCTCCGCCCCACCGGAGACGATTCCGGTCACGCTTACGGTCAACGGGCAGGAGCGCCAGCTCCGGGTCGCGCCCTGGACCACGCTCCTCGACCTGCTGCGCGAGGAACTCGACCTCACCGGCACCAAGAAGGGCTGCGACCACGGCCAGTGCGGCGCCTGCACGGTGATCGTCGACGGCAAGCGGATCAATTCCTGCCTGGCGCTGGCCGTGCAGAAGGACGGCGCCCACGTCACCACCATCGAGGGCCTGTCGACGGGGAGCCTGCACCCGGTCCAGGCCGCGTTCGTCGAGCACGACGCGTTCCAGTGCGGCTACTGCACCCCGGGCCAGATCATGTCGGCGGTGGCGCTGATCGAGGAGGGCCGGGCCCGCTCGCGCGACGAGATCCGCGAGCACATGAGCGGCAACATCTGCCGCTGCGGCGCCTATTCCAACATCGTCGATGCCGTCGAGGACGTGCTGAAGAACAAGGGCTCGTCCTTCCGGGAGGCCGCGGAATGAACCGGTTCGAGTATACCCGCGCCGGCACCGTGCAGGAGGCCGTGCAGGCGCTGGCCGCCGATCCGGCGGCGCGCTTCATCGCCGGGGGCACCAACCTCGTCGACCTGATGAAGTACAATGTCGAGCGGCCAGGCCGTCTCGTCGACATCACCCGGCTGCCGCTCGACGAGATCGTCCAGCACGCGGGGGGCCTGCGCCTCGGCGCGCTGGTGCCCAACGCCACCGTCGCCTACGACCCGCTGGTCAACGAGCGCTATCCGCTGCTCGCGAGCGCGCTGCTGGCCGGCGCCTCGCCGCAATTGCGCAACGCTGCCACCACCGGCGGCAACCTGCTCCAGCGCACCCGCTGCTATTATTTTTACGACGAGGGCACGCCCTGCAACAAGCGGGAGCCCGGCAGCGGCTGCCCGGCGATGACCGGGGTCAACCGGATCCACGCGATTCTCGGCGCCTCCGACACCTGCATCGCCACCCACCCCTCCGACATGTGCGTGGCGCTGGCGGCGCTGGACGCCGTTGTGCAGGTCGAGGGACCGGACGGCCGCCGGTCCATCCCCTTCGCCGAGTTCCACCGCCTGCCGGGCGACGAGCCGCAACGCGATACCACGCTCCAGCGCGGCGAGATCGTGCTCTCGGTCGACCTGCCGGACGAGGATTTCTCGACGCACTACACCTACCTGAAGCTGCGTGACCGGCTGTCCTACGCCTTCGCGCTGGTCTCGGTGGCGGCCGTGCTCGAGATGGACGGCGACACGATCCGCACCGCGCGCCTGGCGCTCGGCGGCGTCGCCCACAAGCCCTGGCGCAACGCGGAAGCCGAAGGCCGCCTGCAGGGCAAGCCGGCCACGCCGGAGACCTTCCGCGAGGCCGCGGACGTGATCCTGGCCGAGGCCCGGCCCTACGCCCACAACGCCTTCAAGGTCGAGCTGGCGCGGCGCGCCATCGTGCGGGGCCTGTCCCAGGCCGCCGCCGGCACGCCGCAATCCCAGACCGACAAGCGCATCGCCTGAGGTAACCCATGGCCACTCCCTCCCGCTACGTCGGCACCGCGCAGAGCCGGCTCGACGGTCCCGCCAAGGTGACGGGCGCCGCCAAATACGCCGCCGAGTTCACCGCCCCCGACCTCGCCCACGGCGTCGTGGTGTCGAGCGCCATCGCCAAGGGCCGCATCACGGCGATCGACACGAGCGCCGCCGAGGCGGTGCCCGGCGTGATCAAGGTGCTGACCCACAAGAACAAGCCGCGCACCGCCTGGCTCGACTACAATTACCAGGATCAGGTCGCGCCCCCCGGCTCGCCGTTCCGGGCGCTCAACGGGCCGGAGATCGTCTATGGCGGCCAGCCGGTGGCGCTGGTGGTGGCGGAGAGCTTCGAGCTCGCCCGCTACGGCGCCAGCCTGGTCAGGGTGACCTATGCCGAGGAGGTGCCGAACACCGACCTCAACAAGAATCGCGACGCCGCCTACGTGCCGCCGAAGAAGCGCTCCGGCATCAAGCCGCCGCCGGACCCGCGCGGCGACGCCGCGGGTGCCTACGACACGGCGCCGATCCAGCTGCGCCAGGAATACAAGCAGGCGATCGAGCACCACAACCCGATGGAGCCGCACGCCTCGACGGTGGTCTACGAGGGCGACGGCAAGCTCACCATCCACGACAAGATCCAGGGCGTGAACAACACGCAAGGCTACGTCTGCGGCGTGTTCGGCCTGAAGCCCGACAATGTGCGGGTGATCACGCCCTACGTCGGCGGCGGGTTCGGCTCGGGGCTCCGACCGCAATACCAGCTCTACCTCGCGGTCGCGGCGGCCCTCGATCTCAAGCGCTCGGTCCGCGTGGTGCTGACCCGCGACCAGATGTTCACCTTCGGCTACCGGCCGGAGACGTTCCAGACCGTGGCGCTGGGGGCGGACAATGACGGGCGCCTCCAGGCGCTGACCCACGACGCGGTCGCCGGCACCTCGACCTTCGAGGATTACCAGGAGGCGGTCGTCAACTGGTCGGGCCTGCTGTATCATTGCCCGAACGTCACGCTCGACTACAAGCTCGCCAAGATCGACACCTACACCCCGTCCGACATGCGGGCGCCGGGGGCGGTGACCGGCATCTTCGCCCTCGAATCGGCGATGGACGAACTCGCCTACGCCACCGGAATCGATCCGCTGGAACTACGCTTGCGCAACTACGCCGAGCGCGACGAGGGCGAGGGCAAGGACTTCACCTCGAAAGCGCTGCGCGCCGCCTACGAGCAGGGTGCGGCGCGGTTCGGCTGGTCGAAGCGCAAGGCGGAGCCGCGCGCGATGCGCGACGGGCGCGAGCTCGTCGGCTGGGGCATGGCGACCGGCGTGTGGGAGGCGATGATGATGCAGTCGAGCGCGAGCGCCACGCTCACGCCCGACGGCAAGCTCGAACTCGCCTGCTCGACCGCCGATCTCGGCACCGGCACCTACACCATCCTCAGCCAGATCGGCGCCGACGCGCTGGGCCTCGACCTCGATCACGTCACGACCCGGCTCGGCGACACCGCGCTGCCTGAGGCGCCGCTCGCCGGCGGCTCCTGGACCGCGGCTTCCTCGGGTGCCGCCGTGCAGGAGGCCTGCCGCAAGGTGGCGGACACGCTGCTCGGTTACGCCCGCGGCATGGCCGATTCGCCGCTCGCCAACGCCGATCTCGCCCACGTCACCTTCGCCGACGGCGAGATCCGGCTCCAGAGCAACCCATCGCGCAAGGTGACGATCGCCGAGGCGATGCGGGCCGGCGGCGCCGAGACGGTGGAGGCGACGGGCAAGGTCAAGCCGAGCATGCTCACCAACATGCGCTTCTCGGCCTACACCCACTCGGCGGTCTTCGCCGAGGTGAAGGTCGACGAGGAACTCGGCGTGGTCCGGGTGACGCGGGTGGTGAGCGCCATCGCGGCCGGCAAGATCCTCAACCTCAAGACCGCCCGCAGCCAGATCCTCGGCGGGGTGGTGATGGGGATCGGTGCCGCGCTCGAGGAGGAGTCGATGGTCGACCACAACCTCGGCCGGATCATGAACCACAATCTCGGCGAGTACCACGTGCCGGTGAATGCCGACATCCACGACATCGACGTGATCTTCGTCGACGAGCACGACGACAAGGTCAGCCCGCTCGGCGTCAAGGGCCTCGGCGAGATCGGCATCGTGGGCGCCGCCGCCGCGGTGGCGAACGCGGTGTTCCACGCCACCGGCAAGCGGGTACGCGAGCTGCCGATCACCATCGACAAGATCCTCGGCTGACCCATCTCGTCAGCTGAAGGGGAGTAAGGGCGGGGCCTCCACGGGCCCCGCCCTTCGCGTTTGCGACGGGAGCACCAGCATGGACGTCAACAGCGTCGCCGCCGGCGAGGTCGAGATCACCTACGAGGCCTCGGGGCCCGATATGGGCCAGCCGGTCCTGCTGCTGCACGGCTGGCCGGACGACCCGCGGACGTTCGACGGCGTGGTGCCGCAGCTGAACGCCGCCGGCTGGCGCACCATCGTGCCCTACTGGCGCGGCTGCGGGCCGACCAAGTTCCTGAATCCCGAAGGGCCGAAGACCGGCGAGACCGCTTCGCTCGCCGCCGACATCCTGGCCTTCATGGATGCCCTCGGCTTCTCCCGCCTGCCGGTGGTCGGGCACGATTGGGGCGGCCGCGTCGCCTACCTCTTGGCGGCGGCCCGGCCGCAGCGCGTCGCCTCGATCGCGGCGCTGTCGGTGCCGTGGGCGCCGGGCCGCATCGGCGTGCCGCCGCTGCCGCAGGTGCGGGCCTTCTGGTACCAGTGGTTCATGAACACCGAGCCGGGCGCCGCCTTCGTGCGCGAGAACCCGCTGGCCTTCGCCCGCGAGCAATGGGTGGCCTGGAGCCCGCCCGCTCCCTGGTTCAGCGACGAGACCTTCGGCAAGACCGCCCCGTCGTTCCAGAACCCGGACTGGGCCGCGGTGACGCTGAACTTCTACCGCTCGCGCTGGGGCGCCGACGCGCCGGACCCGCGCTTCGCCGACCTGACCCGAGAGGCGGAGGAAGCCCGCAGCATCGCGGTGCCGACCCTGGTGATCCACGGCTCCGCCGATACCTGCGTGCTGCCGGCCTCGTTCGCGGGCCAGGAGCAACACTTCACCGGGACCTACCGGAGAGTGGAGCTGGAGGGCGTCGGGCATTTCCCGACCCGCGAGGCGCCGGACAAGGTGGCCGAGGCGCTGCTGACGCATCTGGGCGAGGTCGGGCAGCACTGACGGCGCGCTCACCCGGCGGCATCACCCGCCGGGCGGGCGGCCCCGCATCCGCTCGGCCAGGAAGTCGACCAGGACCCGCACCCGCGCGGGCATCGCGGCACCGCCGACGAACACCGCGTGGATGCTTTCCCGGTCCTGCGGGTTGTAGGCTTCGAGCAGCGGGACGAGCTGCCCGCTCGCCACTTCCTCGCCGATATGGAAGGTGCCGACCCGGGTGATGCCGATGCCCTGGACCGCCAGCTGCACCAGGGTCTCGCCGCTATTGGCCGTGAGGTTGCCCCGGACCGCGAGCAGGACGTCACGGCCGTCCTCGCGGAACGGCCAGCCGGGCTCGATGCGCCGGAAGCTGAAATCCAGGCAATTGTGCCGCGCGAGATCGGCCGGAACCCGCGGCACGCCGGCCCGGGCGAGATAGGCCGGCGCCGCGACCACCATGCGGCCCGTCTCGCCGAGGCGGCGGGCGGTGAGCGGGCTGTCGGCGAGCGGCCCGAACCGGATCGCCACGTCGACGCGCCCGCCGAGCACGTCGGCGATCTGGTCGCTGAGATCGATCTCCACGGTGATCGCGGGGTACCGCGCGACGAATTCCGCCAGCAGCGGCACGACGACCAGGCGGCCATGGGCCGTGGCGGCGCTGACCCGCACCTTGCCGCGCGGCGAGGCCTGGTCGGCGATGGCGCTCTCCGCCTCGTCGAGATCGGCGAGGATGCGGCGCGCCGCCCGGGCATAGGCCTCGCCCTCCGCCGTGAGGTGGAGGCTGCGGGTCGTCCGCACGATCAGGCGCACGCCGAGGCGCGCCTCGATGCGCGCGACGATCCGGCTGACGGCGGACGGGGTCAGGCCCAGCGCCCGCGCCGCGCCGGACAGGCTGCCGGCCCGCACGATGGCGGCGAAGACCGCCAACTCCCCGGCCCGGTCGGGTGCGTCCCGCGGCATTCGTGACTCCAGCACACAGATCCTGGTCCGCGAGCCTGACTACCGCTCAGGGCACACGTCAAGACAATGCCGGCTCGGAACGAACGGGGAGCCTCCCATGACGATCAATCCACCCCTGCTGGCGCTCGCGATCGGCGCGTTCGGCATCGGGGTCACCGAGTTCACCCCGATGGGGATGCTGCCGGCCATCGCCTCCGATCTCGGGGTCTCGATCCCGGCGGCCGGCCTGCTGGTCAGCGCCTACGCTGTCGGCGTCCTCGTCGGCGCCCCCCTGATGACGCTGCTCTTCGCCCGCACGCCGCGCCGCACCTTCCTGATCGGCCTGATGGGCGTGTTCACCCTCGGCAACCTGCTCTCGGGACTGGCCGGCGGCTACGGGACGCTGCTCGCCGCGCGGGTCGTCACCTCGTTCAACCACGGCGCCTTCTTCGGCGTCGGGGCCGTCGTGGCCGCGGGGCTGGTGCCGCCGCATCGGCAGGCCTCCGCGGTCGCCGCGATGTTCTCGGGCCTGACCCTCGCGACGGTCGGGGGCGTACCGCTCGCGGCCTGGATCGGCGAGACGACCGGCTGGCGCATCGTCTTCCTCGGCATCGCGGCGATCGGCGGCGCGGCCATGCTGGCCTTGCGGCTCTCGCTGCCGCCGCTTCCGGTGGAGGCGGGCACCGACATGCGCGCGGAGCTCCGCGCCCTGCGGCACGGGTCCGTCCTCTCGGCCTTGCTGCTGACGGTGCTCGGCGCCAGCGCGATGTTCACCGTCTTCACCTACATCGCGCCGATCCTGCGGGTGGAGACCGGGGCGGGCTACGCCTTCGTCACGGCGATGCTGGTCGTCTACGGGCTGGGGCTCGCGGTCGGCAACTGGCTGGGCGGCCGGCTGGCGGACCGCTCGCTCGACGGGACGCTGCTCGGTTCGCTGGTGAGCCTCATCGTGATCCTGGTCCTGTTCGCGGCGGGCATGCGCTCGGAATGGGCCAGCGTGCCGCTGATCTTCCTGTGGGGGGTGGCGAGCTTCACCATCGTCCCGCCGCTCCAGATGCGGGTGGTGAGCGCGGCGGCCGCGGCGCCCAACCTCGCCTCCGCGATGAACATCGGCGCCTTCAACCTCGGCAATGCGATCGGGGCGGCGCTGGGCGGCGCCGTGATCGATGCGGGCCTCGGCTTCCCGGCCGTGTCGCTGGCCGGCGCCGCCGCGGCAGCCTCGGCCCTTGCCCTGCTGCTGGCCCTGCGCCGCGGACGGCAGCGCCCGGAACCTGCCCCGGCCTCGGCATGACCCTGCGGGATCCGTGGCCCGGTTCTTGATGAGACGGAATGTCCTACCGCCGATCCGGAGCGTCCCATGGATCCCGCGACCCTTCTGGCCTTCGCGGCCGCCTTCCTGGTCTTTGCCGCGAGCCCGGGCCCCGACAACATGACCATCATCGCCCGGACGCTCTCGCACGGGCCGGCCGCCGGCCTCGCCTACGGGCTCGGCATGGTGCTCGGCATCCTGGCCTTCCTTGTCCTCGCCGCGACCGGCCTCGCGGTCGTGGCGCAGGAGATGGGTGTCGTGATGACGGTCCTGCGCTACGCCGGCGCCGCCTATCTGGTCTGGGCCGGGATCCGGCTCTGGACCGCGGAGCCGGTGCTGCCGGCGGAGCGCGCGGGCACGCGGCCGGGCGTGGCGGCGAGCGTCCTGACCGGCCTCGCCCTCAACCTCGGCAACCCGAAGATGCCGTTGTTCTACCTCGCCCTGCTGCCGAACGTCGTCGGAGCCGCCCTCACCCCGGCGCAGGTCGGGATCCTGGCGGCGGTGATCCTCGCGGTGGAAGCCCTGGTGATCGGCGGCCATGTCGTTCTGGCCGGCCGGCTGCGCCGCATCCTGCGCACCCGGATCGCGGTCCGGCGGGCGAACCGCGTCGCCGGCAGTGTCATGGTCGGGGCCGGCGTGGCGGTGGTCGCGGCCCGCTGAGCCGTAAGGGGGGCCTTCCGCTCCGGCGCTCCTTCTGCGACGGAGCGGCGCCCGACCCGTCGCGAGCCCGCCGATGTCCCGTGCCGAACGCCTGCTCGACCTGCTCCAGGTCCTGCGCCGTCACCGCCATCCGGTCAGCGGCCGGCTCCTCGCGCAGGAAACCGGCGTCAGCCTGCGCACCCTCTACCGCGACATCGCCAGCCTCCAGGCGCAAGGGGCGCCGGTCGAGGGCGAGCCGGGCCTCGGCTACGTCCTGCGTCCCGGTTTCACCCTGCCGCCGCTGATGTTCCGCGACGAGGAAATCGAGGCGCTGGTCCTCGGGATGCGCTGGGTCGCGGGGCGGACCGACGGCCCCCTGGCGGCCGCGGCGGGCGACGCCCTGGCGAAGATCGCCGCGGTGCTGCCGGCGGAGCTGCGCGACCGGCTCGACGCCTCGACCCTGATGGTCGGCCCCGCCGGGACGGTGCCGGACGGCGTCGACCTGTCCGCCCTGCGCGGGGCCATCCGGGCCCAGCACAAGGTGGCGATCCGCTACCGCGATGCCGCCGGGGCCGGATCCAAGCGGGTGATCTGGCCCGTGGCCCTCGGCTATTTCGAGCGGGTGCGGGTCGTCGTCGCGTGGTGCGAGGCGCGGGACGATTTCCGCCATTTCCGTACCGACCGGATGGAGGCCCTGACCCTGACCGGCGAGCGCTATCCCCGCTCCCGCCACGCCCTGCTGCGCGACTGGCGGACGGCGCAAGGCATCGCACCCGCCGCGTGACGGCTGCTGCCGGAATCTGTCAGCGGGGTCGCCTAATCCCCGGGGCGTCGCACCAGACGGGAACCCCGACGATGCTCCAGCCGACCTATACCCTCCTCTACGTCGACGACCCCGTAGCGAGCGGCCGGTTCTACGCCGCCCTGCTCGGTCGTGCCCCGATCGAGGCTGCGCCGACCTTCGTGCTGTTCGCCTTCGAAGGCGGCCAGAAGCTTGGGCTCTGGTCCCGCCACAGCGTCGCGCCGGCCGCGACCGCCACCGGCGGCGGCGCCGAGATCGCCGTCACGGTATCCGATGACGCCGCGCTCGACGCCACGCACGCCGCCTGGGTGGAGAAGGGCGTACCGATCCTCCAGGCGCCGACCGACATGGATTTCGGCCGCACCTTCGTCGCCCGCGATCCCGACGGGCACCGCCTGCGGGTCTTCCGGCCGGGCTGAGCCCCTGTCCTTTTTCGTCCGCTTCCGGTCCGGACGCGGCCTTTCGGACGATGAGGCGGCGCCTATCCTGGCGCCGTCTCCTCCGATAGGGATCGCGCACATGCCCGACACCGCCCTCCTCGTCATCGACGTTCAGGATTCCTTTCGCCACCGCCCCTACTGGGACGAGGCCGATCTGCCGCGCTACCTTGACCGCCAGCAGGCCCTGATCGACGGCGCCATGGCGCGAAACGTCCCCGTGGTGCAGGTCTTCCACGTCGAGGATCAGGGCGTGTTCTCCCTCGCCTCCGGCCATGTCCGCACCCTCGAGCCGGTGCGGATCACCCCCGACGCGGTGTTCCAGAAGCGGCGCCACAGCGCGCTCGTCGGCAGCGGGCTCGAGGTCTGGCTGAACCAGAACGGCATCCGCCGGCTCCTCGTCAGCGGCATCCGCACCGAGCAGTGCTGCGAGACCACGACGCGCCACGCCTCCGATCTCGGCTACGCCGTCGATTACGTGGCTGAGGCGACCCTGACCTTCGCCATGACCGACGCGGCCGGGCGGCGCTGGAGCGCTGACGAGATCCGGGCCCGCACCGAGCTGGTCCTGGCCGGCCGCTTCGCCCGCATCGCGACCGTCGAGGAGGCGTTGGCCGGGCCGGCCGGCCGTCTCGCCGCGTGAGCGGACCGGCGGACATCCCCGTCATCGTGGTGTGCCCGCCGCGCACCCTGCTCCTCGACGTGGCCGGACCGGTCGAGGTCCTGCGCAAGGCCAACCTGATCCAGGACCGGGTGCGGTTCCGCGTCGTCCATGCCGGGCCGTGCCCGGAGGTCGTGAGCTCGATCGGTCTCGGGCTCGCCGGCCTTGCGCCCCTGCCCGATCCGCTGCCGGAGGGGGCGACCGTCCTGCTCGCCGGCACGGCGGAGCTGGTGCTCGGCGATCCCTCGCCGCCGGGCGAGGCGGAGCGGGCGGCCGAGGACGCAATCGTCGCCTGGCTCAAGGCGCAGGTGCGACCGGGCCACCGCTTGGTCTCGATCTGCTCCGGCGCCCTGCTGGCGGCCCGGGCCGGGCTCCTCGACGGGCATGCCTGCACCACCCACCACGCCGCCTGCGCCGAGCTGGCGGCGCTCGCCCCGGCCGCGCGGGTGCTGGAGGACCGGCTGTTCGTCGAGGATCGCGAGCGTCTGACGAGCGCGGGCATCACCGCCGGCATCGACCTGATGCTGCATCTCGTGGCGCGCCTCGTCGACCCGGCCTGCGCGGCTTCGGTGGCGCGCTACCTCGTCGTGTACCTGCGGCGGGCCGGCCACGATCCGCAGCTCTCACCCTGGCTCGAGGGCCGCAATCACCTTCACCCGGCGATCCACCGGGTGCAGGACGCGGTGAGCGCCGATCCGGCCCGGGCCTGGAGCCTGGAGGCCCTTGCCGACATCGCGGCGACGAGCCCGCGCCACCTCTCGCGCCTGTTCAACCGCCATGCCGGCATGAGCCTGCCGGCCTATGTCAACAGCTTGCGGGTGGCGCTCGCCCGCGACCTCCTGGCCCAGACCCGGCTCGACATGGAACGGGTGGCCGAGCGGGCCGGCTTTGCCTCGCCGCGCCAGCTCCGGCGGGCCTGGGGCCGCCTGCACGACCGCCCGCCGAGCGCGCTGCGCGAGGGATGACGCGTCAGGCCAGCAGCGTGTCCCGGTCGAGCCCGAGCGCCGTCGCGACCTCGGTCAGGGCCCGGTGCTCGGACGGGCTGATGCCCTCGAAATCGGCGACGTCGGCGGCGATCAGGAAGACGCTCTGGCGCTGCTCCGCCGGGCGCTCGGCGATGGCTTCGATGAAGTGCATGTTCTGCATCCGCCCGGCCCGGGTGCGGGCGCGGCCGATGCCGTCGTAGAGCTCTTCCTCCAGCATCAGGCTGTCATAGCCCTTCTCGAGGATCGGGTCGGCCAGCATGCCCTTGAGCGCCGCCTCGAACTCCGCCCCCGCGACCTCGCCGTCGGCCACGATCACGTTGGCGCAGGCCGACACCGCGGCCCGCATCAGCGCATCGTCGCCGGCATAGGCCGTCACCGTCTGCTTGAACCGGCCGAAGGCCGCCTGGACGAAGCTCATGACACTCCCTTACGCGCGAATCGATCGGGCCTGCTTATCAAGCGCGGGGGATTGAGAAAATCGGCAGCCTGCCGCAGCGCAGCACCCGCGCTCGCGGCTCCTGCCGGACCTGTGCATTCTCGCTCACAGCTCCTGCCGGACCTGTCCATTCTCGCTCACAGCTCCTGCCGGACCTGTGCGTGGGCCAGCAGCGCGAACAGGCCGGTGCCGCCGATCACGTTGCCGATCAGCGCCGGCAGGATCATGCCGCCGAGGGCCTGGCCGAGACCGACCTCACCGGCCCAGAGCAGCAGGAAGGCTTCCGCCGCGCCCGCCACCACGTGGGTGAAGTCGCCGAGCACGATCGCGAAGGTCAGGGCGAAGACGATCCAGAACTCGCCCCCGCTCGACGCCGCCCGCAGCCACGCGACGGTGGCGATCAGGAACCCGGCCGGGATGCCCTGGAGCAGCATCGCCGAGGGGGCCTTGTGCATCAGGCTCTCGCGCGACACCGTCAGCATGGCGTCGAGGAGCCCCGGGCTCGTCAGGCGGCCGTGGACGTAGAGTGCGGCCGCCGCGCAGGTGCCGACGAGGTTGCCGAGGAGCACGATGCCCCACAGCCGCCCCGTCCGGGCGAGTGCCGGCCCGCTCGGGCGGGTGGCCAGCGGCAGCACGGTCACGATGGTCTGCTCGGTGAAGAGCTGGAGCCGGCCGAGGATGACGATCAGGAAGCCGAGGGGATAGCCGAGCTGCGAGACCAGGGTGCGGGATTCCATCCCGGCCGGCAGCTTGTGATGCAGCGCGCCCTGCGCGAGCACCGAGGCCGTGATGGCGATGCCGGCGGCGACGCTCGACCAGAACAGCGAGCCGGCGGGGCGCGACAGCTCCTCCTCGCCCTGCTTGCGCACCACCTCGTGGACGATCCGGGCACGCGGCGCCGAACGATCCTCGATCTCGCCGCGCTCGGCCTCGTCGCGTTCCGCCATGGCTCCGTCCGTCCCCTGCCGACCGCGCGTGGCCGGCGCCGGCTCGACGCGCAGCGCCTTCCGCCGTTCCATCCTGGGCTCGCCCCATGCTACCCGTCTGCGGCCGAACGCGAGAATCGGACGACCGGGGAGGCCAGCGTGGACGCAGACGAGCGCCGGACCGGGCGGGCGGTCGCCCACCGTCCTTCCACCGCGATGACGGCGCTGCCGCCCGTGCCGGTGCGGGGCTCCGCCCCGACCCGGCTCGCCACCCGCCTGCAGCGGGCCCACGCCATCGCCGACCTGCGGGCCCAGGCCGCCCGGCGGCTGCCGAAGGCAGTGTTCGACTTCATCGACGGCGGTGCCGAAGACGAGCGCACCCTGCGCGACAACGTCGCGGCCTTCGACGGCTGGATGCTGATGCCGCGGGTCGGGGTCGATGTCGGCACCCGCGACCTGTCGCGGTCGATCCTCGGCTACCCCTCGTCCCTGCCGCTGATGATGGCGCCGACCGGACTCGCCGGCTTCTTCTGGCCCGACGGCGAGGTGGCGGGCGCGCGGGCCGCGGGCCGGGCCGGCATTCCCTACTGCCTGTCGACCAATTCCGTCGCCTCGATCGAGCAGGTGGCGGACGGCGCGCCCGAGGGCGAGCGCTGGTTCCAGCTCTACTTCCTGCGCGACCGCGACTGGATGCAGGCGCTGCTCAGCCGCGCCGCGGCGGCGCGCTACCGGGTGCTGTGCCTCACCGTCGACCTCGCGGTGCAGGGCCGGCGCGAGCGCGACCTGCGCAACGCCTTCACCATGCCGCTCAGGCCCCGCCTCTCCACCGCCCTCGACCTCGCCCGGCGCCCGGCCTGGCTCGCGGGTGCGGCGCGCTCGCGGCTCGGCTTCGGCAATTTTCAGGTGGCAGGACGCGGCTTCACCAGCGTCGCCCAGCACGTCGCCTCGCTGTTCGATGCGTCCGCGAACTGGGACGACATCGCGCGCATCCGCGACACCTGGCGCGGGCCGATGGCACTGAAGGGTCTGCTGCACCCGGCCGACGCCGAGCGGGCGGTCGCGCTCGGGATCGAGGCGGTGATCGTCTCCAACCACGGCGGCCGGCAGCTCGACGACGTGCCGGCGGCGATCGAGGCCCTGCCGGACGTGGCCGAGGCGGTGGCCGGCCGGGCCGAGGTGATCCTCGACGGAGGCGTGCGCCGCGGCACCGACGTGATCAAGGCCCTGGCGCTCGGCGCCACCGCCTGCAGCCTCGGGCGGCCCTTCCTGTGGGGGCTCTCGGCCGGCGGAACCGAGGGGGTGTCGCGGGCGATCGAGATCTTTCGCAACGAGCTCGACACCGCAATGACGCTGCTCGGGACACCGAGCCTGGACGCGATCACGCGGGATCACGTGCGGGCGCGGCGGGGCGGGTGGGAGAGGTCGAGTGCCGGGTAACCCGACCAGGGTTCCGACACTCCTCAGGTCATCGCGGGGCCGCGCGGCGGTACCCGGGGTCCAACTCGGCCGACGATGCCGCAAGAGGCGGAACGCCGATGCCGTGCGCCGAACCCTCGGCGTTCATGGATCCCGGGTTCCCGTCTGCGGCGCCTTCTCGACCGCGACCCGCTCGATGGTTGGCAGCGCCCTACGCCCGTGACGCACGGCGGTATCGCCGCCGCGCCCGCGGACATGCCATCCGCGGGACGCCGCCGTCAGGTGTACATCGCCTTGAGATCCAGGCTGCTCGCGCGCCCGACCGCGTCGTAATGCTGATCGAGCCACGCCTTCGCCGCCTCGCGGCCGGCATCGCGCAGGTGGAGGAAGAACGGCCACTGCGCCCGCAGCCGCGACGAGGCCGAGGCGTCGTCGAGCGCGCCGCCGCTGCCGTCGATGCGGTGGAGCAGCACCTCCTTGTAGGCATTCGAGCGCCCGAGCGCCCCGTCGGCGATCAGGTCGTCGACGAAGTCGATCGCCCGCAATTCGCGCAGGAGATTGGCGTTGAAGGTGATCTCGTTGAGGCGGTCGCGGATCTCGGCCGGGCTGCGCGGCGTCTCGCGGCGCTCGACCGGGTTGATCTGGACCAGCAGGATGTCGCGGGACCGGGCGCCGTGATAGAGTGGATAGAGGGGCGGGTTGCCGAGATAGCCGCCGTCCCAGTGCGGCACGCCGTCGATCTCGACCGCCTGGAACACCGTCGGCAGGCAGGCCGACGCCATCAGGTGGTCGATGGTGAGATTCGGCCGCTCGAACACCGCCATCTTGCCGGTCCAGACGTTGGTGGCCGAGATGAACAGGTCGGCCGGCCCATCCCGGCGCACGGCCTCGAAATCGACCGTGTCGGCCAGCGCCCGCTTGAGCGGGTTGATGTTGAGCGGGTTGGTCATGTAGGGGCTGGCGACGGCGTTCCAGAACGCCCCGACCGGCGTCTTCTTCCAGAAGCTCATCACCCCGTCGACGACGCTCTGCTGCGCGTGCGAGAGGTCGGCGTCGAGGCTGATCTCGCGCCAGAACGTCTCCAGGCGCTCGCGCGCGCCATCGGGACCGCCGCGCAGCCAGCCATCGACCATCACGACGGCGTTCATCGCGCCGGCGCTCGCCCCGGTGATCGCCTCGAAGGCGAGGCGGCTATCCTCGATCAGGGCGTCGAGCACGCCCCAGGTGAAGGCACCGTGGGCGCCGCCGCCCTGGAGCGCCAGGGCGATCGCCTTCTCGGCCCTTGGACCGAGAAGGCCGCGGCCGAGGGGGCCGCTGGTCGCTTGCGAGCCCTGGGTCGCCTGCGGGCACGGCTCGGCATGGGGCATGGCATGGGACAGGGAATCGCGGTCACCCGCGCTCCGGTCCGGTTCGTGGAGTGTGGCTGAATCCGTCATGGGGAGGAATGTGGTGCGCTGCACCGCGAAAGCCAAATGGTGCGGTGCAAAGTCGCGTTGGGGAACCCGGTCCGCGTCCGGTGTCACGCGCTTGACGCCTGCGCCCGGCATCCTCAGCTAAGGCGGCGGTTCGCTTCGCCGCGGCGAAGCGGCGGCTCGGCCCGCGAGAGAAGGACAAGGTTTCGGCAAGGATGTCGCGGCATTCCGTTCCGGGCGATCCTAGTCCGTTGATCGCGCCGGGCTTTCATGCGCGGGAAGCGATTTCCACCCCGGCCGGAAATGCTCTAGACGGGGGTCACGCCGCGCTCGTCGCGACCCCGAACCCGCCACGCGCCACACGTCTCCTGCGAACGACCCCCTGAAGGTATCCGATGGAAGCCATGGAAGCCCTCGCCGCGACCGCCCCGGCGGACACGACCGCCCCCGAGATCGCCGGCCCGAGCCCCCGGCACCGCACCGTCGGCGTCCGGATCGGCGAGGGCGAGGGCGCCGTGGTGATGGGCGGCGGCGCCCCGATCGTCGTGCAGTCGATGACCAACACCGACACCGCCGACATCGACGCCACGGTGGCGCAGGTGGCCGCGCTGGCGCGGGCCGGCTCCGAGGTCGTGCGCATCACCGTCGACCGCGACGAGGCGGCGGTCGCCGTGCCGAAGATCCGCGAGCGCCTGGACCGCATCGGCGTCCATGTCCCGCTCGTCGGCGACTTCCACTATATCGGCCACAAGCTCCTGACCGACCATCCGGCCTGCGCCGAAGCGCTGGCCAAGTACCGGATCAACCCGGGCAACGTCGGGTTCAAGGAGAAGAAGGACCTGCAATTCGGCACCATCGTCGAGCAGGCGGCCCGCTACGGCAAGGCGGTGCGCATCGGCGCCAACTGGGGCTCCCTCGACGAGGCGCTCCTCACCCACATGATGGACGAGAACGCCAACTCGGCGAAGCCGCGCGACGCCCGCGCGGTGATGCGCGAGGCGATGGTGCAATCCGCCCTCCTCTCCGCCGACCGGGCGGTGGAGATCGGCCTGCCGAAGGAGCGCATCGTGCTCTCGGCCAAGGTCTCGGCGGTGCAGGACCTGATCGCCGTCTACCGCGAGGTGGCGCGCCGCTCCGATTACGCCATCCATCTCGGCCTGACCGAGGCCGGCATGGGCACCAAGGGCATCGTGGCGGCCTCGGCGGCGATCGGCGTGCTGCTCCAGGAGGGCATCGGCGACACGATCCGCTACTCCCTGACCCCGGAGCCCGGCGGCGACCGCACGGTCGAGGTGAAGGTGGCGCAGGAACTGCTCCAGACGATGGGCTTCCGCACCTTCGTGCCGCTCGTCGCCGCCTGCCCGGGCTGCGGCCGCACCACCTCGACGGTGTTCCAGGAGCTCGCCCGCGACATCCAGAACTGGATCACCACCTCGATGCCGGAATGGCGCAAGACCTATCCGGGCGTGGAGGGGCTGAACGTCGCGGTCATGGGCTGCATCGTCAACGGCCCGGGCGAATCGAAGCACGCCGATATCGGCATCTCGCTCCCCGGCACCGGCGAGACGCCGACCGCCCCGGTCTTCATCGACGGCAAGAAGGCGATGACCCTGCGCGGCGCGACGCTCGCCAAGGACTTCGAGGGCATCGTCATCGACTACATCGAGCGCCGTTTCGGCCAAGGTCGCCGCAGCGCCGCCGAGTGAGGCGATCGTCTTCCCGAGCAACGTAACGGAGGGGCAGGCACGCCGCCTTGCGCCCCTCCCGGCCCGTGCTACAATCTCGCCACATTCAGGCCCGGCGGACGCGCCGGGCTGCTTCAGGCCTCGAGCCCGCCACCCGGCCCATCAGCGCGCTTGGCGGCACCTCCGGCCGCCCGCGGGCGCATCCCCGATCAGACATGACACAGTCGACCGCACCCACGGGCGGGCCCGTCGCGCCGCCCGAAACCCTCACTCCGCCGAGCGGCGGGCCGCCGACCAAGGCGGGTAGCGTCGACGAGGCCGAGGGCCACGGCCACGCCAAGGCGAGCTTCTGGACCTTGTTCCTCGGCTCGGTCGGCGTCGTCTACGGCGATATCGGCACGAGTCCGCTCTATGCCTTCCGCGAGGCGCTGAGCCCGGGCCGGGCCGACGGCGTGCTCACCGGCGAGGAGGTGCTCGGCACCGTCTCGCTGCTGCTCTGGGCCCTCGTGCTCATCGTCACCATCAAGTACGTCCTGCTGCTGCTGCAGATGGACAACAAGGGCGAGGGCGGCATCCTCTCGCTGATGGCGCTCGCCCGGAAGGCGCTGGGCGGCTCCCACATCGTGTTCATGCTCGGCCTGTTCGGCGCCGCCCTGTTCTACGGCGACGCGATCATCACCCCGGCGATCTCGGTCCTGTCGGCGGTGGAGGGCCTGAAGCTCGTCACCCCGGCCCTCGACCACTACGTCCTGCCGATCACCATCGCGATCATCCTGCCGCTGTTCCTGGTCCAGAGCCGGGGCACCGCCCGGATGGCGACGTTCTTCGGCCCGATCATGCTGGTCTGGTTCTCGGTGCTGATGCTGGCGGCCCTGCCGCACATCGCCCGCACGCCGCAGGTTCTGTGGGCGCTCAATCCCTGGCACGCCGTCCATTACCTGCTCGGGCACGGCACCGGCGCCCTGGTGGCGCTCGGCGCGGTGTTCCTGGCGGTGACCGGGGCCGAGGCGTTGTTCGCCGATCTCGGCCATTTCGGCCGCCGGCCGATCCAGACCGCCTGGATCGTCCTCGTCGGCCCGGCGCTCGCGGTCAACTATCTCGGCCAGGCCGCCCTGGTGCTGGCGCAGCCGGACACCACCGACCCGTTCTACCAGCTCGTCCCCGAATGGGGCCTGCTGCCGATGGTGCTGCTCGCCACCGCCGCCACCGTCATCGCCAGCCAGGCGGTGATCACCGGCGCCTTCTCGCTCTCGCGCCAGGCGGTGCAGCTCGGCCTTCTGCCGCGGCTCGAGATCCGGCACACCTCGGAATCGCATTCGGGCCAGATCTACCTGCCCCAGATCAACACGCTGCTGATGCTCGGCGTGGTGATCCTGGTGATTTTGTTCCGCTCCTCCTCGGCGCTCGCCTCGGCCTACGGCATCGCCGTCACCGGCACCATGCTGATCACCGCCGGCCTCGCCTTCCTGGTGCTGTGGCGGGTATGGAAGTGGACGCCGCTCGCCGCCGGCGCCGTGATGGTGCCGTTCATCGCGGTCGAGCTTCTGTTCCTGGCCTCGAACCTGCTGAAGGTGTTCGAGGGCGGCTACATGCCCCTGCTGCTCGCCGGCGGCTTGGTGCTGCTGATGTGGACCTGGGTACGCGGCGTCACCATCCTGTTCACCAAGACGCGCAAGACCGACGTGCCGCTGACCGAGCTCGTCGCCATGTTGGAGAAGAGCCCGCCGCACCACGTCCGCGGCACGGCGGTGTTCCTCACCTCCGACCCCGAGACGGCACCGGCGGCGCTGCTGCACAACCTGAAGCACAACAAGGTGCTGCACGAGAAGAACGTCGTGCTGACCGTCAAGACGATCGACCTGCCGCGCCTCAACGATGCCGACCGGGTCCGGATCGAGCCGATGGGCCCGCATTTCTGGAAGGTCGTGATGAAGTTCGGCTACATGGAATCGCCGAACATCCCGAAGGGCCTGGCGCTGTTGCGCAAGCAGGGCTTCAAGTTCGACATCATGGCGACGTCGTTCTTCCTGTCGCGGCGCTCGATCCGCCCGGCGGCGCAATCGGGCATGCCGCTCTGGCAGGACCGGGTGTTCATCACGCTCGCCCGCAATGCCAACGACGCGACGGACTTCTTCCAGATCCCGACCGGCCGGGTGGTCGAGGTCGGCACCCAGGTCACTGTCTAGAGGGGTCACGGTGGAGATGGCGGCCCTGGACGGCAGGCGGGTGCTCCTCGTCATCGGGGGCGGCATCGCGGCCTACAAGGCGCTGGACCTGATCCGACGCCTGCGCGAGCGCGGCGCCTCGGTGCGCTGCGTGCTGACCAAGGGCGCGCAGGAATTCGTCACGCCGCTCGCCGCGGCGGCGCTCGCCGGGCAGCGCGCCCATACCGACCTGTTCGACCGGGCCGACGAGGCCGATATCGGCCATATCAAGCTTGCCCGCGACGCCGATGCCGTGGTGGTGGCGCCGGCCACCGCCAACCTGATGGCGCGCCTCGCCGGCGGCCACGCGCCGGACCTCGCCTCGACGGTGCTGCTCGCCACCACCCTGCCGATCCTGATCGCCCCGGCGATGAACGTGCGGATGTGGCTGCACCCGGCGACGCAGCGCAACCTCGCGCTGCTGAAGGGTGACGGCGTCGCGGTGGTCGGCCCGAATGTCGGCCGGATGGCCGAGGCCGAGACCGGTCCCGGCCGGATGGCGGAGCCCGAGGAGATCGCCGACGCCGTCGAGGCGCTGCTGGCCGGATCGCCCGACGACAAGCCCCTCGCCGGCCGTCACCTCCTCGTCACCTCCGGGCCGACCCACGAGCCGATCGACCCGGTGCGCTATCTCGCCAACCGCTCTTCCGGCAAGCAGGGCCACGCCATCGCGGCGGCGGCCGCCGCGGCGGGCGCCCGGGTCACCCTCGTCTCGGGACCCGTGACCCTGCCCGATCCCCCCGGCGTCACGGTGGTGCGGATCGAGACCGCCCGCGAGATGCTGGCGGCGGTCGAGGCCGCCTTGCCGGCCGACATCGCGGTCTTCGCCGCAGCGGTGGCCGACTGGCGCCCGGAGAGCCTCGGCGACCAGAAGATCAAGAAAGGGCCCGACGGCCCCCCTCCCCTCCGTCTCACCGAGAATCCCGACATCCTGGCGACGATCGCGCGCCGGACCGACGGGCGCCCGCCCCTGGTGGTGGGCTTTGCCGCCGAGACCACCGACGTCATCGCCCATGCCCGGGCCAAGATCGCCCGCAAGGGCTGCGACCTCATCGTCGCCAACGATGTCTCGGCCGAGTCTGGCGTGATGGGCGGCGACCGCAACAGCGTCCACCTGATCGGCCGCGACGGCAGCCTCGAGACCTGGCCGACCCTCGGTAAGGATGAGGTGGCCCGCCGCCTCGTCGCGCGGCTCGCCGAACTGGCCCCTCCCCCTGAGGCAAGATAGCGCCGGATCGGCGGTGGGCGCAGGCCGATCCGGCATTATGTCTCCGCCTTCCACCGGGAGGCCGCCTTGCCCACCATCCTCGTCGTCACGCTGATCTGCGCCTCGTCCCTGGCGGCGAAGGATTGCACCCGCGACACCGCCCAGGACGTGATCACCCATCCGGCCCATACGCCGCAGGAATGCCTGCTGTTGGGCCCCGCCATCGCGGCTGGCTCGGGTCGAGGCACCGAGGCGGGGACCTATGTGAAGACGTTGTGCGAGCGGCGGCGCTAATGCCTGCGATCGAGTCCAGCCGACGCGCCTTCCTCTCGCTCGCTCGTTCCAGCCATGCCCGATTCCAGACTGGTGGCGAACGCTCAATCGGCGGGCGGCCTGTCGCCAGTCCTGATCACCGCCGAAGGGCTCGGCCAGATGAAAGCTGATCCAAGGGTTCAGGCGGTCAAGGCAACTGCCTTGTTCGGCATCACCCAGGCCAAAGATCGGAATTTAACGAGACCCCTATCGCGATTAGATCCCGCGGACGCCGCCAACCGGTTAGCAGACAGCGATCTTACGAGTTCATGACGGCCTTCGGAGCCAGCTGGATCCAAGCTATCCACCGCAACATGATAATGAAGCACGAACTTAACGAAAACGGCAACCGAATAAAGGGGTAAAATATTAGGAAACGCCCTTTCACATAACCATTATGCCATCAAGGAGCACCGAATCCCTTCGAGAAGCTAAGATGAATCCAGCACCAAAGAGAGCGGCGCCATGTAGCGGTCTGACGCTGCTCTTGTGCTCCAATTTCACCGCATTTTCTGCGACGAACCGGTATCCACTTCGCCTGAAATTGCTCCAGATTTCCCTGGCCACGGTACTTGTATCGTCCAAGGCGGTGAGATCGGCTCCAAGAACCGATCACATCTCACACAACGCCAAGCCGCTAGCGTGGCTCGTTGACATTGACACCGCCGATCCTGTGCAACTTTACTTATAGAATTGCCCCATAAATCTCGACTTCATCAAGATGAAAATAGTCCCGGGTTGTCAACCAGAGCTTGACAAATGTTGCTTTTCGATCAGTTCTCACGATCAACGGATGCCCGTCGACGCCTCCGAAAGGCGACTCGCCAGAGTTGTGAAATAAGCGCTCCCAGTTCTCCCCGTCGACCGACGTGTCGATCACGAGTGGATAAGCACGGGCTGCCATACTCGGATTCTTAAGTGAATTGAAAACGCGGATCTCCGAAATCTGCGCTAGGCCGCCGAGGTCCGTCTTCCACCACGGATTCTCCTCGATCTCGGTGTGAAAACCGTCTGCCCCCGTGTGAATGCCACTGATCGCACCGCGTGCATCCGAGACAGGATCCTTGCCGACCGACCAAGGACTAATCGAACTCTGCTCGGGGCTCGATCCGCGCGCGAGATTCGGCAAAGGATTTGGCGTCACCAATGACGTCGATCGGGCACGCCGAGCGATCTCGCTCTTATAACTACTCCAGTAATCGTGCAGGTAGAGATCTTCCTTCTCAGCCAATCGTCCGAGGAAGCCAGCAAATTCCTCCGTCCGACTGGGCAAGCCTGCCCACATCGGTTGGAAGTAATACGCTCCTAACGTGCCACGATCGGCGCGCCGCTGAAAATCCTTCTTCGACCTAAATAGATAATGATATAGGACTGCCGTTTCGATAATTCGTTTCCGCCGGCCGATATCGGCCATGAAGCGCTCGGCCGAATGCGGAAATTCAGCGAAGAACTCTGTCATCGACTCACCCAGGACGTTGACCTCACGCAAACCTGCAGCGACAGTGGGTGGCCAACGGTGATTCAACATATCGACGGGAGGGCGCCCAATATGGCGCGCATCGATGGCGCTGCTGCGATTCAACGTCTTCGTGAAGTAGTTCATCTGCACCATTTCACTCTCCCGGTGCGTGAACTGCAGCAAGGTGCTGCCAGCCGGCCGTTCTTCAAAATCCTCGGGACCGAACCAGATCCAATTGAAATGAATGCAATCGACATTGCCCTCACGTCCGCGCATAAATTCCTTGATCGAGTTATGCGGCTTCAACGTGAGAAATTCATCCGCGTCGATAAACAGGAACCAGTCACACTCGTTTTTATGGCTCTCCAAAAAATGAACCCAGCATGCAGCCTGCTGGCCCTGATAAGGCATATGATGGAAAGTTACAAACGGACGATCACATTCGATATAGGGCAGAAGCTGCTCATACATTTCAGCAGGATCGTCATCATTACAATATATATAGGCATGATCAAAGCCAAGAGAGATATAATACTGGAGCCATTCGACAATGGTGGCACTCTCCCACCGGGCAGTATTAAGAATTGCATGTTGATATTTAGCCATGAATGACTCGCACAACCTTTTCACCGCTCGCCAAGACGCAGCGTGCGTGCTAGCACACTGACCTCAAGGCGAAACCCATTGCCACGATATCGTGTTCCAGCGCGCCGGCCGTCACGACGGTGGACGTTAGAACTTTTTCGCGCCGCATATATCATCTGAATGGGCCTCAGTCAATCTTTACTCTATGCTAATTATCCGCAGGCTATGCGTGATGCTTCCAAGTATTGTGTTATTTCCGGATATGCTCGCGAGAAACATTGAAAATGAAAAATTCATGACTGCCGGTAAAGCGGGAAGGGCACGCCTACCTCCTCCGGATAACGCGCGATCAATGATTTACGCTTGAATTTTCAAGTAACGGCAGCGAAAAAAAATTTATTTATTTAAATTTTCCTTGAAATGCGTCACCCCCCCGACAATCGATCCGTAATTGACAATTTTAAGCCGCATTTTGCGCGTCATAGTTGCGACATATACGCGCACATACATAGAGTGTTGCATTTTATATTTTGCGACATGCGGACTTGTCAAAATTGTCGCTCTCCAGCTAGAAGCACGCGCTGATCGAAAGTGACAGTATGATGTATCTCAGAACTTAGCACGGTACCTACCTCGGCATCGTCGATGGCGGCGCTCTGGGCCATATCAGCCTGACAAATCAGGCACTCCCGCTGCTCATCTCATTGCCAGACGAGCTGGGCCTTGTGGCGGACGGCCCGTTCGCTGGCCTGTATCTTCAGCGGTCAAACGCTGGCATAACAATCAGTGATGGAAGCTTCTATTTTTGCGCTGCGCCTGATCGCCAAGATCTTTCAGCCGATCGGGAGCGCGTCGGTGAATGGGAGACGTTCACGCCCGTCAGCGAGGCCGCCATGCTCTCGCATCTCGCGGTCGCCGAGAAAAAACGTACGGGTAGTCCTCTGGTCGAATGCGACATGATGTGGGGGCAGGCGAAAATCATTGCTTCCGATCCAAGTGTCACAATCAAAGACTCTTGTATCTATCTACCTTTTACCCCTGATGGCACATGGGGACTCTTCAATACAGACGGCAGCCCTGAACTTGATGCGTTCGGAAATTTTGTGATCTACCGACAGAGCACAAAAACGAATCTAACAGCAGATAGCATTAAGGAGGTCGCAGATATCACAAATTATATGTATGTAAGATATTTTAATTGCCATTTCGGCCACTTTCTAGTCGATACCTTACCACGGCTGTGGATGTTCCGCTCAGCCTATTCCAGGAAAAGCAAGCTATTGTGCCACAGTGACGCGCCGCCGAGTCACTGGTTCCGGTTCCCGTACATTGCCGAGATTATGGGGCGACTTGGTCTGACTCCGGACAACTTCGACGTTCTCGATCGTCCGACGCGGCTTCGCAACGTAATCATCCCACGCACGAGCTTACTTCCGCAGAACTCAGCACATCGCTGCTACGCGCATTTCGCCCGCGATTTATTCCGCGACGTTCTCGCCGGTACGATCGACTCAAACAACCGGCCTATCTATTACTCCAAAACCAGACTCTCGATCGGGGTCGGCTGCATAGCCAACGAACTGGAGATTGAGGAAAATCTGGCCTCGCGCGGTGTCGAGATCGTTTATCCAGAAACTCTCCCGATTGTTGATCAGGTTAAGCTCATGTCCGAGCGTCGTTTCATCCTCGGAACCGCCGGGTCTTTCCTGCACGCGAGCGTGTTCTGCCCGCCAAGACATATGAATATCTTGAGCATGAAAAGGTCAGTCAACGCAAATTACCATCTCATCGATCGAATCTGCGAATCCCGCACGAAGTATTTGTACTCCCCTGAGGCACATACCAGCCCCGTGCCGCGGAAAAATTTTGGTGAAGTGATCTACATGCCGAACGCCCCGCTGGTCGCCAAACACCTCTACGATAGCCTGTCTTTGTGACTCCCGGTCGTCTGGCCTTGCGCTCGGGCGAGGTCCGTCAATGATCCGACTGCCAGCAAACCCACTCGTCCAGAAGGTGGCAAGTGCGGCGGGCTTCCTCGCCGATTGGCAGGGGAATCGCTTCAGCTTTTTGAAGGGTCTGCGGGTGTGTGTCGGAGCAGGGCTTCGAGGTAGTTGGGAATGAGATTGGCGAGCTTTCTGCGGGCCTTGAGGCTGTGGCGGTCGTACGGTGTGCGTACGAGGTTGATGGCCATATGGCGCACCACCGCCATGTTCTGCGGGCCTGATCCGGTCCGCAGCCGCACGAGATCGTCGTGGAAGACGACGTCGAGCACCCAGTGCAGGCGGTTCTCGATCTGCCAGTGCGCCCGCATGGCAGCTGCGAAGGTCTTGGTGTCGAGCCTCGCTGAAGAGAGATAGTAGCGGCGCTCGTGTTCGATCCGACCAGCGCGTTCGACTTGCGTCTCGATCATGCCGACCATCGCCAGATGAGGCATGTGCGGCTCATCGGGGTAGCGGCGATCCGAGGTCAGCCAACTCACGTCATGGCATACGCTGGCGCGGCGGCGTTCGAGGCGGCCATGATCGTTGTCGAGCGTCTCGTGAGTGTCCACGATCATGTCGCTGGAATCGGCAAAGACGCGCACGACGGCATCGTGGGTGGCGGGACGGTTGGCCTTGAGCGCGTTTATGACGTCGTTGAGGGTATCGTGAGCGGGCAGGCCCCGCGCGTAGGGCAGGAAGCGACGCAGGAAGTCCAGGCGCTGGTCGCCCCACAGCCGGATCTCGACGAAGTCGCCCATGCCGCAGAGCGTGGCGCACAACACCAGCAGCAGGATCTCGGGCAGCGGGTAGATCACCCGCCAATGCTGGCGCGGGTCTCCCAGAGATGAGAAATGGTCGAGGATCGACAGCGATGACGGCATGGGGGCCTCGCAGAGCGCCAGGCCCCTCCTGAAACACGATCCTCATCCGCGCGCAGCTCAAACCCGCTCCAGCGCTGAGGCGATTGCCCTGCGCCGATTGGGCGCCGCCTTGCCATCCCGCCCCCGATCGGATAAAGGCCCGCCCATCCCACACGCGGAGCCGGCCTCATGCCTGAATGAGGCGCTTCCGGTGGCCGGTCGCCTCCTGGTTCTTGTCTCTCGGCAATTCCCTCGGTGCGTCGGTCGCTTCCTCCGCGGCGGTGACAACCGGAGAGAACAAGAGACCATGGCCCTTCCCGACTTCTCCATGCGCCAGCTGCTCGAGGCCGGCTCCCACTTCGGCCACCAGGCGCACCGCTGGAACCCGAAGATGCAGTCGTACATCTTCGGCACCCGCAACAACATCCACATCATCGACCTCGCCCAGACCGTGCCGGCCCTGGCCCAGGCGCTGCAGGCGGTGAGCGACACCGTCGCCAAGGGCGGCCGGGTGCTGTTCGTCGGCACCAAGCGCCAGGCGGCCGACACCATCGCGGACGCGGCCAAGCGCTCGGCCCAGTACTACGTGAACTCCCGCTGGCTCGGCGGCACGCTGACCAACTGGAAGACCATCTCGGGCTCGATCCAGCGCCTGCGCAAGGTCGACGAGATCCTCGCCGGCGGCGGCCAGGGCCTCACCAAGAAGGAGCGCCTGATGCTGTCCCGCGAGAAGGACAAGCTCGAGAAGGCGCTCGGCGGCATCAAGGACATGGGCGGCGTGCCCGACCTGCTGTTCGTGATCGACACCAATAAGGAGCAGCTGGCGATCAAGGAGGCGAACCGCCTCAAGATCCCGGTGGCGGCCATCGTCGACACCAACTGCAATCCGGACGGCATCACCTACGTGGTTCCGGCCAACGACGATGCCGGCCGCGCCATCGCGCTCTACTGCGACCTCGTCGCCCGCGCGGCGATCGACGGCATCTCCCGCGGCCAGGGTGCGCTCGGCATCGACCTCGGCGAGTCCGACGAGCCGATGGCCGAGGAGCTGCCGGCGCTGGCCAACGAGCCCGAGGTCGCGACCGTCGACATCTCGGAGCCCTATAGCGGCGAGCCCTTCGAGCTGCTGGCCGCCCCCCGCGGCGCCCCGGACGACCTGACCAAGCTGACGGGCGTCGGCCCGCAGCTGGTGCAGAAGCTCAACGACGCCGGCATCTACCATTACTGGCAGATCGCCGCGATGAGCGCCGAGGACATCGCCAAGGTCGATGCCGACCTGAAGCTCAACGGCCGCATCGACCGCGACGGCTGGGTGAACCAGGCCCGCGGCTTCGTCGAGGCCGCCGCCGCGGCGTAACCGCCGGCACGGATCTCACGCGGGGCGCGTTTGCCCTGCGGACCTGACGCTTCCAAGCCCGGCGCCGCCACGGCGCCGGGTTCCCTTTATCCGCCGACCGGCGTCGCCCCAAGGTGGCATCGCCCCCATGTGGCGCCGGGGCGCCAATCGAGAGGATCCCACGATGGCCAACATCACGGCAGCGATGGTCAAGGAGCTGCGCGAGAAGACCGGCGCGGGCATGATGGATTGCAAGTCGGCCCTCAACGAGACCGCCGGCGACCTCGAGGCAGCCGTGGATTGGCTGCGCAAGAAGGGCCTTGCTAAGGCCGCCAAGAAGGCCGGCCGCGTCGCCGCCGAGGGTCTGGTCGCGGTCGAGTCCGCCGGCCACCACGCCGCGGTGCTCGAGGTGAACTCCGAGACCGACTTCGTGGCCCGCAACGACGGCTTCCAGGCCTTCGTCCGCGAAGCGGCCAAGCTCGCGCTCCAGGCCGGCGACAGCATCGAGACCCTCGAGGCCGCGAAGTTCCCGGGCGCCGAGACCACGGTGAAGGACAAGCTGCAGGAGCTGATCGCCACCATCGGCGAGAACATGACCCTGCGCCGTGTCGCCAAGCTCTCGGTCGAGAAGGGCGTCATCGCGAGCTACGTGCACGGCCAGGTCTCCGAGGGCCTCGGCAAGATCGGCGTTCTCGTCGCCCTCGAATCGGCCGGCGACGTGACCTTCCTCAGCCAGCTCGGCCGCCAGATCGCCATGCACGTCGCGGCGACCAACCCGGTGGCGCTGGACGCCTCGGGCGTCGATGCCGCCACGGTCGAGCGCGAGAGCAACATCCTGCGCGAGAAGAACGCCGGCAAGCCGGACCACGTGATGGCCAAGATCGTCGAGAGCGGCCTGAAGAGCTACTACAAGGAGGTCACCCTCCTCGAGCAGCCCTTCGTGCACGACTCGTCGAAGACGGTCTCGCAGGTGCTCAAGGAGTCCGAGGGCAAGGCCGGCGGCCCGGTCAAGCTCACCGGCTTCGTCCGCTACGCGCTCGGCGAGGGCATCGAGAAGGAAGAGGCCCCGGACTTTGCCGCCGAGGTCGCCGCGGCGGCCAAGGGCTGAACGGCCAAGGGCTGAACGAACAGGCGCTGCACGATCGAGGGCCGAGCGGCCCGACCCGCGCATCGCGCGACGGTCGAGAAGGGGGTCCGCCCGTGCGGGCCCCCTTTTTCTTGGCCGGATCCTGGCTGACGGGCGTACCGATTCCGGCCTTCCGGCGCCTCGACGGGCCGGGATCGACAGGCTAGAACCCGGGCCGACTCGTAACGACACGTGACGCCGACAGTGGCTGCCCCACGGGCGGCCAGAGGAGCCCCCATGCCGGACAATCCCCTGCCGGAGCAAAGCTCGACCGCCTTCCGCCGCGTGCTGGTGAAGCTTTCCGGCGAGGCGCTCGCCGCCCCGGACGGCTACTGGCTGCACCCGCCGACCCTGGCGGCGCTCGCCGACGACATCGCCCGGGCGGTGGACAAGGGCTTCGAGATCGCGCTGGTGGTCGGCGGCGGCAACGTCATCCGGGGCGCCCGGGTGTCGGCGGCGGGCTGGATCGACCGCGCCACGGGTGATTCCCTCGGCATGATGGCGACGGTGATGAACTCGCTGGCGCTCGAGACCGCGCTCAACGCCGCCGGCGTCACCGCCCGCACCATGTCGGCGGTGTCGATGCCGACGATCTGCGAGACCTATGCCCGCCAGCCGGCCCTGCACCACCTCGACAAGGGCCAGGTCGTGGTCCTGGCCGGCGGCACCGGCAACCCGTACTTTACCACCGACACCGCCGCCGTCCTGCGCGCCGCCGAGCTGAAATGCGACGCGGTGCTGAAGGCGACCCAGGTCGACGGCGTCTATTCCGCCGATCCGAAGACCAACCCGGATGCCGTGCGCTACGACCGGCTGAGCCACGACGAGGCGATCGCCCGCGACCTCAAGGTGATGGATACCGCCGCCTTCGCGCTCGCCCGCGACGGCGGCCTCCCGCTGATCGTCGGCTCGGTCCATGCGCCGAGCTCGGTGACGGCGATCCTCACCGGCGCCGCGCCCTCGACCCTGGTGGCGCCGTAGCCCGGAACGGACGCCCGTCCTGACGATTTGCGGCAGGTCGGGTTTTGGTTCATTGAAGCCCGATCGGGGCGGGCCCTGCCGGGTTCGGCCTCCTTCCCCTCTTCTCACGACGCCTCGGGACGCGCAGGAATGGCTACCCCTCCCCCCTTCGACCTCAACGACATCAAGCGGCGCATGCAGGGCGCCATCAACTCGCTCAAGCACGATCTCGGCTCGCTGCGCACCGGGCGGGCCACCCCCTCGCTCCTCGATCCCATCCAGGTCGACGCCTACGGCGCCGCGATGTCGATGGCGCAGGTCGCGACGATCAGCGTGCCGGAGCCGCGCCTGCTCAGCGTCTCGGTCTGGGACCGCGGCATGGTGGCGGCGGTCGAGAAGGCGATCCGCGAATCCGATCTCGGCCTCAACCCGATGACCGAGGGCCAGACCATCCGCCTGCGCATCCCCGAGATGAACGAGCAGCGCCGCAAGGAGATGGTCAAGGTCGCGCACAAATACGCCGAGGAGGCCCGCGTCGCGGTCCGCCACGTCCGCCGCGACGGTCTCGACCATCTCAAGAAGCTCGAGAAGGACGGCGCCATCAGCCAGGACGACGAGAAGCGTCAGGCCGACCAGGTACAGAAGGCGACCGACCAGCACATCGCCGAGGTCGACCAGACCCTGGCCTCCAAGGAGAAGGAGATCATGCAGGTCTGATACGGACCGGCATGACTTGCGGGGTTACTTGGAAGAGCGCGTGGGGAGCGCGGGGTCGACGAGCGGCTCCGCCGGGGTCGGGGCCAGCATGGCAGGCGACAGCGAGACGGTGACCCTGCTGGAGGCAGGCCAGGCCGCGGGCCGGGAGAGCGAGGGCCAGCCGGCGGCGGGGCCCGGTCCCGCGCCGGGCGCGGCCGCCCCCTCCGGGACGATGCCGACCCACGTCGCCATCATCATGGACGGCAACGGCCGCTGGGCCGCCCGCCGCGGCCTGCCCCGGGTCGAGGGCCATCGCCGCGGCGTCGAGGCGGTGCGCAGGGCCGTGCGCTCGGCCATCGACCTGCGGATCCCCTACCTCACCATCTACAGCTTCTCGTCCGAGAACTGGCGCCGGCCCGCCGCCGAGGTGGCCGACCTGATGGGCCTGCTCAAGCTGTTCGTGCGCCGCGACCTCGCCGACCTGCACGCCAACGGCGTGCGGGTCCGGATCATCGGCGAGCGCGACGGCCTGCCGGGCGACATCGCCGGCCTCCTGTGCGAGGCCGAGGAGCGCACCGCCCGCAACACCAAGCTGACCCTGGTTGTGGCGTTCAATTACGGCGGGCGCCAGGAGATCCTGCGCGCCGTGCGAAAGCTGGCCGAGGCCGTGGCCGAGGGGCGCCTGGCGCCGGCGGCGATCGACGCCGCGGCCCTGACCGCGGCGCTCGACACCGACGGCATCCCGGATCCCGACCTCGTCATCCGCACCTCGGGCGAGCAGCGGGTATCGAACTTCCTCACCTGGCAGACGGCCTATTCGGAGTTCGTGTTCGTGCCGGATTTCTGGCCGGACTTCGACCACGCCGCCTTCCTCGCCGCGATCGGCGAGTTCCAGAGCCGCGACCGCCGCTTCGGCGGCCTCAGCGCCCGGGCGGGCTGATGACGGGCTCCGACGGAACGAAGCCGCCGGGCGCCGAGAGGCCCGCCGGCCGTCCGGCCTGGCCCGCGACGGAGCTCGGCGCACGGACGGTGTCGGGCATCGTGCTCGGCCTCCTGGTGCTCGGCGCCACCCTCAACGGCGGCTGGATCTTCGCGGTGATCTGGTTCCTCGCCGGCCTCGCGGTGGTCGGCGAGTGGCTCGCCATCACCCGGACCGCGCCGCACCGGCCGCTGCTCGCCATCGCGGGGCTCGTGCTGGCCGGGGTGGTCGCCGGCGCGCGGCTGCCGGTCGCGCAGTCCTGGCTCATCGGGACGGTCGTCCTCGGCCTCGCGGCCCTGACGCTGCTCGCCCGTCCGGCCCCGGGGCGGATCTGGGCGCCGCTCAGCCTCGCCTGCGCCCTCGTGGTCGCACTGGTGCCGGTGCTGCTGCGCGACGATCCGCGCATCGGGCTCGCCGGCCCGCTCTGGCTGTTCGGCGTCGTCTGGACCACCGACATCGCCGCCTACTTCACCGGCCGGTCCCTCGGCGGGCCGAAGCTGTGGCCGGCGGTGAGCCCGAAGAAGACCTGGTCGGGCTTCTGCGGCGGCCTGATCGGCGCGACGATCGTCGGCGGCGCGGTGGCCGCGGGCGCGCGCCATCTCGGCGCCACCGAGGCCCTGTCGCTTCCCCTCGCCTGCGCGCTGTCGGCGATCGCCTCGGTGATGAGCCAGGGTGGCGACCTCGCCGAATCAGCGCTCAAGCGCGCCTACGGCGCCAAGGATTCCGGCCGGCTGATCCCAGGCCATGGCGGCGTGATGGATCGGCTCGACGGCTTCTTCGCCGTGGCCCTCCTCGCCGGCCTCCTGCTCGTCGGCCTCACCTTCACGGGACATCCATGACCCTTACCGTCTCCGTCCTGGGCGCGACCGGCTCGATCGGGCGCTCCACCGCCGACCTGCTCGACCAGCACCGGGACCGCTTCCGGGTCGGCGCCGTGGCGGGCGGCCGCGATGCGCAGGCCCTTGCCCGCGTCGCCCGCGAGCTGAATGCCGAGTTCGCGGCGATCGCCGATCCGGATTCCGGCCCGGCCTTGCGCGACGCGCTGTCGGGCTCCGGCATCGCCTGCGGCGCCGGCCCCTCGGCGGTGATCGAGGCGGCGACCCGGGACGCCGACCTCGTGGTGGCGGCGGTGAGCGGAGCGGCGGGGCTGGCGCCGACCTGCGCGGCGATCCGGCTCGGCCGCACCGTCGCCCTCGCCAACAAGGAGAGCCTGGTCTGCGCCGGCGACGCCTTCATGCGCGACGCCAAGAAATTCGGCGCCCGCATCCTGCCGATGGATTCCGAGCACAACGCGCTCGAGCAGTCGGTCGGCGAGGGCAAGATCGACGACGTCACCCGGATGACCATCACCGCCTCGGGCGGACCGTTCCGGACCGCGAGCCGGGAGCGGATCGCCGCGGCGAGCGCCGCCGACGCGGCCGCCCATCCGACCTGGTCGATGGGCATGAAGATCAACATCGATTCGGCCACCCTGATGAACAAGGGGCTGGAGCTGATCGAGGCCCATCACCTGTTCGGCATCGAGGCCGAGCGCCTCGACGCCGTTGTTCACCCGCAATCGATCGTCCACGCCCTGGTCACCTGGCGCGACGGCTCGGTGACGGCGGGGCTCTACCTGCCCGACATGAGGGTGCCGATCGCCCATTGCCTCGGGCTCGGCGAGCGCCTGACGATCGCCCGCGGCCGGTCGCTCGACCTGGCGGCGGTCGGCAGCCTCACCTTCGAGCGCCCGGACGAGGAGCGCTTCCCGTGCCTGCGGATCGCCAAGGCCGCGCTCGCCGCCGGGGCGGCGCAGCCGACGGTGATGAACGCCGCCAACGAGATCGCCGTCGCGGCGTTCATCGCCGGGAAGATCGGGTTCTACGACATCGCCGCCCTGGTCGAGCGGGCCTGCGAGCACTTCGCGGCCCGCTTCCCCGCAGCCCCCGCCGATGTCGAGGAGGCCCTCGCCATCGACGCCGAGGTGCGCGGCTGGAGCGCCGAGGCGCTCGTCGCTTAAGCTTCCGTTAAGTTAACCCTCGGACGTTTCGCGCCCTGTTCGCAGGGGCCGCGAGCCTGTATGGAGGGAGAGAAGGATTAGGCGGCCGCGCCGGGCCAGGGAGGGCCCGCCGCGCCGCATCGAGGTGATCATGGATCTGCTCAACGTCGTGGGCGGTGCGACGACGAACCTGCTCGGCTACATCGTGCCGTTCCTGTTCGTCCTCACCGTCGTGGTCTTCATCCACGAGCTCGGCCACTTCCTGGTCGGACGGTGGTGCGGCGTCGGGGTGACCAGCTTCTCGATCGGCTTCGGGCCCGAGCTCGTCGGCTTCAACGACCGCCGCGGCACGCGCTGGAAGCTCTCGGCGATCCCGCTCGGCGGCTATGTCAAGTTCGTCGGCGACATGAACGGCGCCAGCGTGCCCGACAGCGACGCGGCGGCGCGCATGAACCCGGCCGAGCGGGCGATCAGCTTCCACGCCCAGAACGTCTGGAAGCGGGTCGCGATCGTGGCGGCGGGGCCGGTCGCCAACTTCCTCCTCGCCATCGCGGTCTTCGCCGGTGCGATCTACGCCACCGGCCGCTACGAGGTGGCGCCCCGGGTCTCGGCGGTGCAGCCCGGCAGCGCCGCCGAGCGCGCCGGCTTCCAGGCCGGCGACGTGGTGCTGACGATCAACGGCAGCGCCATCCACAACTTCGCCGACATGCAGCGCACCGTCTCCGGCGCGGCCGGCGACCGGCTCGACTTCACGGTGGAGCGCGGCGGCGTCACCACCCCGCTCACCGCGACGCCGGACACCTTCGAGGACAAGACCCCGTTCGGCACCCAGCGCATCGGGCGGCTCGGCATCCAGGGCCCGCGCGATGCCGCCGAGGTCAAGCTGGTGCGCTACGGCGCCCTCGACTCGCTGAAGATCGGCGTCGCCGAAACCTACTTCGTCGTCGACCGCACCTTCAGCTACATCGGCAAGCTGATCACCGGCCGCGAATCCGCCGACCAGCTCTCGGGCCCGATGGGCATCGCCCGGGTCTCCGGCCAGGCCGCGAAGATCGGCGGCATCGGCGCCCTGGTCGGGCTGATCGCGGTGCTGTCGGTCTCGATCGGGCTCATCAACCTGTTCCCGGTGCCGATGCTCGATGGCGGCCACCTGATGTTCTACGCGGTCGAGATCGTCCGCGGCCGCCCCTTGAGCGAGCGGGCGCAGGAGATCGGGTTCCGCATCGGCCTCGCCCTGGTGCTGATGCTGATGCTGTTCGCGACCTGGAACGACATTCTCCACATCGGCGCCGCGTTCAACCGCGGCACCTGAGGCGGGATCCCTCCGCGCGTTCCGAGAGAGCCGTCCGCGCCGCGCGGGCGGCTCTTTCGCGTGAATCCCATCAATTTTCGTCAAATGCGTGCCATTCCGGGGCGCTCGCCGCGTCCCGCCATTCATGGCGCGCTGACCCTGCCCTGTGAAAAGCGTGGCCGGTGCCCGTGACAGGAAGGCAACGTCTGGGCAAAATCCCGGTCTGCTGGGAGCGTGGCGTTTGCTTCGCCAGGGATTCCCGATAGAAGCGGGGCTTAGGACCAGGGGACTTCGCCTTCGCGAGAGGGTGATCGTCTGCGGGTGCAAACCCGTGCCGACAAAAAATGAGACGGGCCATTTATGATGTCGATGACGGGTAAGCGCCGGCGTGCGTCGGCGAAGGGCGCCATTGTCATGGCCGCTACCATCGCCGCCAGCGGCAGCGCCTTCGCGCAGCAGATCGTCGTTCAGGGCAATTCCCGGATCGACCCGGATACGGTCCGTTCCTACGTGGTCGGCGTGTCGCCCGAGGAGGGCCGCCGCAACCTGATCGCCAGCGGCATGTTCTCGGACGTCCGCGTCTCGCATAGCGGCGGGCGCATCGTCGTGTCGGTGCGCGAGAACAACCAGATCAACCGCGTCGTGTTCGAGGGCAACAAGAAGGTCGAGAAGGGCACGCTCGAGGGCGTCGTCGAGTCGAAGGCGCGCGGGCCCTACAGCCAGGCGACCATCAACTCCGACCTCGAGCGCATCCGCGAGGTCTACCGCCGCGCCGGCCGCGGCTCGGCCAAGATCGCGGTGCGCACCGTCGACCTGCCCAACGGCCGCGTCGACGTGGTCTACACCATCGACGAAGGCGACAAGACCGGCGTCAAGGAGATCCGCTTCGTCGGCAATCAGGTCTATTCCGACCGCCGGCTCAAGGACCTGATGACGCTCTCGGAGATGAACCTCCTCAGCTTCATCAAGACCTCGGACGTCTACGATCCCGACCGGCTCGCCAACGACCTCGACCTGATCCGGCGCTACTACCTGAAGAACGGCTACGCCGACTTCCGGATCGCCTCGGCGGATTCGCGCTTCGACGATGCGGCCGGCGGCTGGATCATCACCATCACGGTCGAGGAAGGCCAGCAGTACCGCGTCGGCGCGGTCGCGGTCGATTCCCGCATCCCCGGTGTCGACGGCACGGTGCTGCGCGACGAGCTGCGTACCGGCGTCGGCGACGTCTACAACGCCGAGGACGTCGAGCGGACGCTGACCGGCGTCACCACCTCGGTGGCCCGCGCCGGCCATCCCTTCGCCCAGGTCCGCCCGACCGGCGAGCGCGACCGCGCCACCGGCACCGTCGCCCTCGGCTACATCGTCGAGGACGGCCCGAAGGTCTACATCGAGCGCATCAACGTGCGCGGCAACACCCGCACCCGCGACTACGTCGTGCGGCGCGAGCTCGACCTGACCGAGGGCGATGCCTACAACCGCGTGCTGGTCGACCGGGCCGAGCGGCGGCTGAACGGCCTCGGCTTCTTCAAGAAGGTCCGGTTCTCCAACGAGCCCGGTTCGGCCCCCGACCGCGTCGTCGTGAACATCGACGTCGAGGATCAACCGACCGGCTCGTTCTCGGTCGCCGGCGGCTACTCGACGGCGGACGGGATCATCGGCGAGGTTTCGGTCTCGGAGTCGAACTTCCTCGGCCGTGGCCAGTACGTCCGCCTCGCCGGCACCGCCGGCCAGTACACCCGCGGCATCGACTTCTCGTTCACCGAGCCGTACTTCCTCGGCTATCGCCTCGCGGCCGGCTTCGACGTCTTCAACAAGTACAGCGACCAGACCCGCTACTCGCGCTACGTGACCGACGTGGTCGGCGGCCAGCTCCGCCTCGGCCTGCCGATCACCGAGGAGTTCGGCATCACGCTGCGCTACTCGATCTACAACACCGACCTGAAGATCCCGAACACGCTCAAGCGGCCGTACAACGACTGCTCGTTCCCGATCCCGGGCTACACCAAGACCTGGGATCCGGGCACGATCATCAACGGCCGCAACGTCGGCGGCCTGGCCCAGTACCCGAACTGCGCCTATGACGGCGAGGCGTCGATCGCCCTCAAGGAGGCGGTCGGCTCGACGCTGACCTCGCTCGCCGGCGTCACCCTGGCCTACTCGACCCTCGACAACCTGCAGCTGCCGCGCAACGGCTTCTACGGCGAGTTGAAGCCCGAATATGCCGGCATCGGCGGCGATTCGAAGTTCTTCCGCGTCACCGGCGAGGCGCGCTACTACAAGGAGCTGTACGAGGACGTCGTCGGCTTCGTGAAGCTCCAGGGCGGCCACGTCCTGCCGACCGAAGGCAACGCGCTCCGCGTCACCGACCAGTTCTTCCTCGGCCCGTCGCTGGTCCGCGGCTTCGCGCCGAACGGCATCGGCCCGCGCGACGTCGGCTCGGTCGATGCCCGCTCGAACGCGATCGGCGGCACGACCTATGTCGGCGCCTCGGTCGAGGTGCAGTTCCCGATCTGGGGCCTGCCCCGCGATCTCGGCCTGAAGGGCGCGGTCTTCGCCGATGCCGGTACGCTGTTCGGCTACAAGGGCCGCCGCGCCTTCGACGTGAACGGCGACGGCTTCATCAACGGCACCGCCCCGACGGGCGCCTGCAACTTCAGCGCGCTCACCATCGGCGTCGAGCCGGAATGCGTGAACGTCCGCGACAAGCCCACGATCCGCTCGTCGGTCGGCGCGTCGATCCTGTGGAACTCGCCGCTCGGCCCGATCCGCTTCGACTACGCCTACGCCCTCAGCAAGGACGAGGGCCAGAAGATCTTCGGCCAGGACGGCACCTATTACGGCCGGGTCGGCAAGGACCAGACGCAGGCGTTCCGCTTCTCGGGCGGCTCGCGCTTCTAACCTCCCATCGGGCGGGCGCCGACGGCGCCCGCACCGGATCCGCGGTCGCGGGGCATCGAGCCCCGCGGCCGTTTTCGTTTGTACCCACCGTCTCAACCCGCTAGTCCGGGCGCCCTCCCCTTCGACGGGCGGGCGTGCCCCAGCGGATGCAGGTGATGTCGGAACCGGTCTTCTTCCCCCTCGCGGGCCCCGTCCCCTTGTGCGAGGTCGCGGCGCTCTCCGGCGCGACCCTGCCGCCGGATTCCGACGGCGACGTGGTGGTCCGCGCCGCCGCCCCTCTCGAGAGCGCCGGCCCGGACGACCTCGCCTACATGGACAACGCCAAGTATGCCGAGGCCCTCACGACCACGCGGGCTCGCGCCTGCCTGGTCTCGCCGCGCTTCGCCGCCCGAGTGCCGGCCGGCACGATCGCGCTGGTGACGCCGCAGCCCTACCGGGGTTTCGCCAAGGTGCTGGCTCGCCTGTTCCCGAGCGCGGCGCGCCCGACCTCGCTGTTCGGCGCCACCGGCGTCTCGCCGGGCTCCTTCGTCCATCCGACCGCCCGGCTCGAGCCCGGGGTGATCGTCGATCCCGGCGTGGTGATCGGCCCGGAAGCCGAGATCGGGGCCGGGACGGTGCTGGCGGCAGGCTGCGTCGTCGGACCGGGCGTGCGGATCGGGCGGGCCTGCGCGATCGGCGCCAACGCCTCGGTGCTGCACGCCTATCTCGGCAACCGGGTGATCGTGCATGGCGGCGCCCGCATCGGTCAGGACGGATTCGGCTTCGCCATGGGGCCGGGCGGCCATCTCAAGGTGCCGCAGGTCGGCCGGGTCATCATCCAGGACGACGTCGAGATCGGTGCCAATACCACGATCGATCGCGGCGCCAGCCGCGACACGGTGGTGGGCGAGGGCACCAAGATCGACAACCTGGTGCAGATCGCCCACAACGTCGTCATCGGCCGCCACTGCGTGATCGTCGCCCAGGTCGGCATCTCGGGCTCGACGACGCTCGAGGACTACGTCGTGCTCGGCGGTCAGGTCGGGGTGGTGGGCCACCTGCGCATCGGCATGGGCGCGCAGATCGCCGGATCGAGCAACGTCAACAAGGACGTGCCGGCCGGCGCCCGCTGGGGCGGCACTCCGGCGAAACCCGTGCGCGAGTGGTTCCGCGAGATGACGACGCTGAAGAACCTCGCCGCGCGCTCCCGCGACGAGGGCGGCGCGGGGTGAGGCCGCGGAGCCGGGGCGCCTTGCCGCGCTCCCGCCGCAAAGAGCTTGCATCCGCGCCGCTTCTCGCCAAAGACGGCGCACCGACGACCGGAGCGGATCCGGGGCAGCCATGAGGGAGCCTGACACCATGACCGAGATGCCTGCCGAACTGGGTACGGCCGACATCCTGCGGGTGATGGAGCTCCTGCCCCACCGCTACCCGTTCCTGATGATCGACAAGATCGTGCAGATCGACCGCGACGAGAGCTGCATCGGCATCAAGAACGTCACGATCAACGAGCCGCACTTCACCGGCCACTTCCCGGCCGCCCCGGTCTTCCCGGGCGTGCTGCTGATCGAGGGCATGGCCCAGACCGCCGGCGCGATCTGCTGCGCCCACAAGCTTAAGGGCGACGCCAAGCCGAGCAAGGTCTTCTTCATGACCATCGACAAGGCGAAGTTCCGCAAGCCGGTCGTGCCCGGCGACGTGGTCGAGTACCACATGCGCAAGACCAGCAACCGCCGCTTCATGTGGTGGTTCAAGGGCGAGGCCAAGGTGAACGGCGTGCTGGTGGCCGAGGCCGAGATCGGCGCGATGCTGGTGACCGAATGAGCGAAAGCCCTGAGACCCGCATCCACCCGAGCGCGGTGGTTGAGGACGGCGCGGTGATCGGCACCGGCGTCGAGATCGGGCCCTTCTGCCATGTCGGGCCGCAGGCGGTGCTCGGCGACGGCGTCAAGCTCGTGAGCCACGTCGTCGTGGCCGGCCGCACCACGGTGGGTCCGCGCACCCGGATCTACCCCTTCGCGTCGATCGGCCACCCGCCGCAGGACCTGAAGTTCCGCGGCGAGGACTCGACCCTGACGATCGGCGCCGATTGCCAGATCCGCGAGGGCGTGACGATGAATCCCGGCACCGCCGGCGGTGGCCTCGCCACCGTGGTGGGCGATTCCTGCGCCTTCCTCGCCAACAGCCATGTCGGCCACGATTGCCGGGTCGGCAGCCACGTCGTGTTCTCCAACAACGTGATGCTGGCCGGCCATTGCCAGGTCGGCGACTACGCGATCCTCGGCGGCGGCGCCGCGGTGATCCAGTTCGCCCGGGTCGGCGCGCATGCCTTCGTCGGCGGCCTCTCGGGGCTCGAGAACGACCTGATCCCCTACGGCATGGCGGTCGGCAACCGCGCCCACCTGTCGGGGCTCAATATCATCGGGCTGCAGCGCCGGGGCTTTGCCCGCGACGAGATCCACGCCCTGCGCCGCGCCTACCGCCTGCTCTTTGCCCTCGAAGGCACCCTGATGGAGCGGGTCGAGGACGTGGCGGCGGAGTTCGACCAGCACCCGATCGTGCAGGAGATCCTGGCCTTCATCCGCGAGGGCGGCAAGCGCTCGGTCTGCACGCCGCGCGAGGCCCCGGGTCCCGCCTGATGGACGCCGCCTGGTGACCGAACCGGCGCGTGCCGAGACGAGCAGGGGGCCGGTCGCGATCGTCGCCGGAGCCGGCCGGCTGCCGCTCCTCATCGCGGCCTCCCTCGATCGGGCCGGGCGCGCCTGCCGCGTGCTGGCGATCCGCGGCTTCGCCGATCCGGCGACCCGGCGCCGGGCCGACGCCACGGTCGACCTGCTCGACGTGCGCGGCGCCCTCGACACCTTGAGCGCCTGGGCGCCCGACGGGGTGACGCTGGCCGGCGCGGTGGCGCGGCCGAGCCCGGCCGCCCTCTTCAACACGATGGCCGCCTACCGCAACCGCGACGCCCTGCGCTCGCTCGCCTCCGGCGGCGACGACCACCTCCTGCGCGGCGTGCTGGCGCTGCTGGAGGAACATGGCCTGCAGGTGCTCGGCGTGCGCGACCTCGCCCCGAACCTGATGGCGCCGGCCGGCCGCCTCGGCGCGCTCGGTCCCGACGAGGCGACGGAGGCCTCGGTCGAGGCCGGCCGGACGCTCCTCGCCAGCCTGTCGCCGCACGATGTCGGACAGGCCGCCGTGGTGGCGAGCCGGCGGGTGCTGGCGGTCGAGGGGCCGGAGGGCACCGACCGGATGCTCGCCCGTGCCCGCGCTCTCGCCCGCCGCCCCCTTGGCCTCGGCCGCCCGCCCGCCGGGATGGTGCTGGTCAAGCGCGCGAAAGACGGCCAGGACCTGCGCGTCGACCTGCCGGCGATCGGCCCGCGGACGGTCAAGCGCGCCGCGGAAGCCGGCTGCGTCGGCATCGCGGTCGGGTCCGGCGACACCCTGGTGCTCGACCGGCAAGAGACCGTGGCGCTCGCCGACCGCCTCGGCCTGTTCCTCCTCGGCCTGCCTCCCGATTCCTTGCCCCCCGATTCCTTGCCGCCCGATCCGGAGCCCACCCGTTGAGCGAGCGTCCCCTCACGATCTGGCTGGTGGCCGGCGAGGAATCCGGCGACCAGCTCGGCGCCAAGCTGATCCGCTCGCTGCATGGCCTCTCGGATGGCCCGCTGGCTCTCTCCGGCGTCGGCGGCGACGCGATGGCGGCGGAGGGCATGGCGTCGCTGTTCCCCCTCGAGGACGTGGCGGTGATCGGCTACCTCGCGGTGGCGGCGCGGATCCGCCTGCTGATGCGGCGCATCCGCCAGACCGTGCGGGCCTGCGTGGCCGCCCGTCCCGACGTCCTCGTCATCATCGACAGCCCGGGCTTCACCCACGCGGTGGCGAGCCGGGTGCGCCGGCAGCTGCCGGACCTCCCCGTGGTCGATTACGTCAGCCCGAGCGTCTGGGCCTGGCGCCCGTGGCGGGCGAAGACCATGCGCGGCTACATCGATCACGTGCTCGCCCTGCTGCCGTTTGAGCCCGACGCCCATCGCCGCCTCGGTGGGCCGGCCTGCACCTATGTCGGCCACCCGCTGATCGAGCGCCTCGGCGATCTGCGCCCCGGCCCGGCCGAGATCGCGGCCCGGCAGGCTCCCGAACCGGTGCTCGCGGTGCTGCCGGGCTCGCGCCGCACCGAGATCGAGCGGCTGATGCCGATCTTCGGGGCCGCCCTCGCCCGGCTCCGGGCGCAGGGCCATGCCGTCACGGTCGAGCTGCCGGCGGTCGCCCGCCACCGCGCCCTGATCGAGCGCCTGGCCGGAACCTGGCCGGTGCCCCCACGCCTGATCGACGGCGAGGCCGACAAGCTCGCGACCTTCCGGCGCGCCCGGGCGGCGCTCGCCGCCTCCGGCACGGTGACGCTCGAACTGGCTCTGTCCGGCGTGCCCATGGTGGTGGCCTATCAGGTGCCGAAGATCGAGGAGGTGATCGTGCGCCGCCTGATCCAGGTGCCGACGATCGTGCTGCCGAACCTGATCCTCGGCGAGAACGCGATCCCCGAGCTGATCCAGGCCGAGTGCACGCCGGAGCGGCTGGCGGCCGCGCTCGGGCCGCTCCTGCCCGCAGGCCCGGCCCGGGCGGCGCAGGAAGCCGCGCTCGCGCGCCTCGACGCGACGATGCGGCTGCCCGACGGCGACGATCCGAGCCGCAGCGCGGCGCGGATCGTGCTGGCGGCCGCTACCGGCTCTTCAGGTAGTCGAGCATCGTCCCGGCATCCGAAACCTTGAGGCCGACCCCGGGCGGGTCGTCGCGAAAGCCCGGCTCGACGAACATCTTCCGGATCACGCCGTCCTCGACGTGCATCGAGTAGCGCCAGCTGCGCATTCCCATGCCCTGGCGTCCGCGCTTGACCAGCATGCCCATCTGGCGCGTGAAGTCGGCATTGCCGTCGGGCAACATGAACACCTTCTCGATGGCCTTGGACCGCGCCCACTGGAACATCACGAAGGCGTCGTTGACCGAGAGGCAGATCACCTGGTCGATGCCGAGGGCCGCGAAATCGTCGGCATGCTGCTCATAGCCCGGCAGGTGGTCGTCGGAGCATGCCGGCGTGAAGGCGCCCGGCAGGGCGAACAGCACGATGTTGCGGCCCCCGAACACCTCGGCCGAGGGCAGGTCCCTCCACTCGAACGGGTTAGGTCCGCCGAGGGCGTCGTTCCTGACGCGGATGTGGAAGGTCACGTCCGGGACGGTGGCGGGCTGCATCGAAACCTCGTGGGCTTTCAAGGGATCTTGATCGAGGGAGTCGCGGACGAGCGAGATGGGCGCCACGAATCTAACCCTGCGTCCGGGCGACCGCCACAGAAAATCGCCCGGACGCGGGCCGCCGGAGCGCGGCGGTCATCCGGGATCTGGCACCGGACAGGCAAGCGTCCTCCACCCGGGCTTGATCACCCGGACTTGATCACCCGGACTTGGACACCCGGACTTGGACCGATCCAGCGCACCGATGCCGGTCGCAGCGAGTTCGGGCCCCTTCACAGGCCCGCATCTCCGGTCGGGCAGGTCCGGCCGGATGCCGGCCTGCCTCCAGTCACAGCGCCTTGGCGAGATACACCCCGATTCCGCCCCGGAACGGCTCCTCGCGCTCGACGGCGAAGCCCGCCCGCCGATAGAAATCGAGATTGGCAGCGAAGGCTTTGTTCGTTCCCAGCCTGATCGTGGTGTACCCGAGCGCGCACGCTTCCTCCTCGGCCCGCCGCAGCATCCACCGGCCGAGCCCTTGCCCATGATGCGCGGGGGCGACCGCCAGATTCTCGACCCAGAGATGATCGGCGCGCGGGATCGTCTCGACCAGAGCCACGAGCGCACCGAACCGCTCCAGCAGGTCGAAGCGATGCATGCGGACCGCCTGCGCGTAATCGGCCGTCATCGGCGTGGGCTCCCGGCCGATGACCGGCACCCATTTCGCGTAGGCCGCTCGCACCAGGGCCTGGATCGCCGGGATGTCCGCCTTCGTCGCGGGCCGCGACGTCCCGACGGCGGAGGCGCCCGGACGCGTCGCGGCGGCGGTCACCTCGACTTCGACCAGCGCGTCCGGCCGTGCCAGCGCCGCGACGACGAGAACGGTGACGGCCGCGGGCGCGTCCGACGCCCAGCGTGTCCGGCGCACCCGATCGAGTTCGGGGAGGTCGGCGGCACGGGTCAGGAAGACCGTTGCCCTTGCGACATCCGGCAGCCCCAGGCCGGCCGCGGCGAGCAGCGCCTCGACGTTGTCCATCGCCTGCACGAGTTGGCCGGGGAAGTCCTCGCGCATGCGCCCATCCGGTGCGACGCCGAACAGGCCGGAGACGAAGAGCGCCCGCCCGACCGGGGCCTCACAGGCATGGGTGTCGATCGTGCGGGAGGCCTCCGGCACGGTCCAGGCGGTCAGCGGGTCGATGGTCTTCACGGTCGTTCGCCTTGGCTTTGCGCCCCGGCTCCCGAGGGATCGGGCTCCATCGCACGGGGCAGGTGACGCCCCGCCGCGCTCACGGCCGCGAGGCTCGGAGACGCGATCCGGTGTGGGTGCCAGCGAGCAGCGCGGGGGCCGCTCAAGCTGCGAGGAGCGACACGCCCCCATCCCGCCGACCGCGTCGAACGCGGCGTCGGCCTCGGACGATCATCGTCGGGCGGGTCGGGCACATGCGGTCACGCTAGACGGCGCCTTCCCCAAAGGCAACAGGATCGCGTCGTCGGTCGGCGGAGCCTGGCAGCCCCGTGCCGTGCCGCACCACGTCGGCGGGGCGTCCGGTCCGGCACCGCTCAGAAATTGTAGCCGACGCGCAGCCGCATCTGATGGCGGTCGAAGCTCGACAGGTCGAGGGGACCCGGCTCGTCCACCGCGCGCCCGGCGACCTGGACGCTCCAGGTGAACGAGGCCCAGGCCTGCGGCGACAGGGTCGTGTAGAGCGTCGGCCCGAGATAGACCGCCTCCCCGGCGAGCCGGTCGAGCGCGAGACCGTCATAGGACCGCGCGTAGCGCGCCTCGGCCCCGAGGAAGAGGCCGGGCCGGACCTGATAGGCCAGGGCACCCGCCGCCTCGACTCCCGATCCGAAGACGCGTTCGGCCGGCGCACCCGACCGCGTCGACGAGAAGGCGAAGCCCAGGTTGACGGCAGCGACCAGCTTGCCCGGAATCAGCTCGCGGTCCGCCAGCAGACCGACATCGGTGCCGACGCTGCGCGCGGGCATGCCGGAGCCGCCGTCGATGGTGCCGTAAGCCGGCACGACGCTCAGCGTCAGACCGAATGGTGCGGCACGGCGGTCGAGGAGGCGCAGGCGGGTCTCGAGGAAGCCGCCGTTGAAGCCGCCGGTGGTCCGGGCCGGGCTGCCGGGCTCCCCGATCTCGGTGGCGTTGAAGGTGACGCCCGGTGCGAGGCGGACATCGTTCGTCAGCGGCATCTTCAGGGCGAGGCCGCTGTCGATCGCGAGGAAGCGGCCGAGGCGTTTGCCGAGCCGCCCGCTCGTCTCCCATTCGAGTTCCACCTCGCCGGGCACGCCGAGGTCGCTTCCTTCGGCGAAGCCGAACAGGTGCTCGCTGTCGAGGTCGCCGGGCGTCAGGTTCTCGGCCGCCGTGGGCAGGGATTGCGCCCGCAGCGGTGAACTTGCCATCCCGGCGATCGAGGCAAGGACGAGACCGGCGATGCGGGACGGGGACAGGAGCGGCGTGGATTGCATCGCAACGGCTCATCATTATAGCTTGTGCTATAATTAATAGATACGTTCATTCAATCGGTCAATGGCTGGTGCCGATTGCCGGCGTCGAGGGCGCGCGTCCTGCTGCGAACGGGACATTCGGCGGGCGGGCCGCCGCGCCCGATCTGGTCGCGTGCGAAGCGAGGCGGATCCCGCACCGTGCCAGGCCCAGCCCGTTTCCCGGCCCCAGGGCCGTGCCGACCATCGCGGGCGTCGATCGCTCCGGCAGGGAGGGCCCCCTTCCACAGGAGGCACCCTCTGGCTGGTCCGCTATCAAGATCCGTCCAGTCCCCTGCGACCTCGCATCGGCGCTGACGGAATGCCGCAGATCGGTGCTTCGGGTCGTCCGATTCGATCAGGAACCCGCCCGCTCATCATATGTTATCGGACCACTCACCGCGGCACACCGCATATCATGGGAGATACGGCGATGGCGGACAAGAAGCAGCAGTCTCAGTCAACCAATACTGACGACAACACCCGCCACAACAACAAGAATCCGGATGCGCCGAACCAGGGCACCGTGCAGCACTCGGATGACGGCCGGCTGAAGGAGAACCGCGAGAAGGGCATCCATCGCGGCGACAAGGAATAATATCTTACAATAACGGGAACAGGAGGGCCGCCGCGAGGCGGCCCTTTCTTGTTGGCGCCGGCCACCCCGCAACCGGCCGCGTCATCCCGGGGTCTCGAGCGCCGCCGAGGCCCGGGATGACGCCGGGACCGTCATGACGGCGCGGATACCGCCGCCGGACGCCCGTCGCGCCAGGGGCGCAGCGGTTCCGGGATGCGGAAGTCCCGCGGCACCGCGAAATCGCGGGCGGCGCCGTGGGCGGCGGCGAAGCCGCCCGGGAAGCCGCTGCGATGGTGGTATTCGTAGGTCCCGGGGGGCGGCAGGCGCTTGTCGCCCGTGAGGCCCTGGACGCAGGCGATGTCGGCGAGCGTCACGCCCACCACCGCGGCGGTGGCCAGCGCCAGGTTGCCGGCGCGGGGATTGTCGCCCTCGAAGCCCGTCGCCAGGGTGGCGAGGTCGAGGGCGTCGCCCGCGACCCGGCCCCAGATCCACGGGGTGGGATCGTGGCTCATCAGGATCGCGGCGCCGGTGGCGACCTCGCGGACACCGTAGGCCTGGATCAGGGCCTCGCGGCCCGGAAGGCCGAGCGCCCGGCACAGCGCGCGGGGCGCCAGGATCTCGGCAAGTCCGAGCCCGATCGAGAACCAGCCGAGGCCGCGGGCGAGCGCATCGTGGGCGGAGCGGGCGCGTGGGTTCACGCTTCTGTTCATGACGGGCTCCTCACGGCCGGATCATCACCTTGATGCAGCCGTCCTGCTTGTCGCGGAACGTGCGGTACATCTCCGGCCCCTGCTCGAGCCCCACCGTATGGGTGATGACGAAGGACGGATCGATCTGCCCCTCCTCGATCCGCCGCAGCAGGTCGTCGCTCCAGCGGTTGACGTGGGTCTGGCCCATGCGGAAGGTCAGGCCCTTGTTCATCGCCGCGCCGAACGGCACCTTGTCGATCAGGCCGCCATAGACACCCGGAATCGACAGCACCCCGGCCGGGCGGCAGGCCATGATCATCTGGCGCAGCACGTGGGGCCGGTCGCTCTCCAGCATCACCGCCTGCTTGGCGCGGTCGTAGATCGCGTCGAGCGAGGTGGTGGCGTGGGCCTCCATCCCGACCGAGTCGATGCACTTCTCCGGGCCCTTGCCGCCGGTCATGTCGTTGAGCCGGGCGACCACGTTCGATTCTTCGGTGAGGTCGATCGTCTCGGCGCCGCCGGCCCGGGCCATGGTCAGGCGCTCGGGCACCCGGTCGATGGCGATGACGCGCTTGGCCCCGAGCAGGATCGCCGAGCGGATCGCCATCTGGCCGACCGGGCCGCAGCCCCAGATCGCGACGGTGTCCTCCGGCTGGATGTCGCATTGCACCGCCGCCTGCCAGCCGGTCGGGAAGATGTCGGAGAGGAACAGCAGCTTCTCGTCCGGGATCCCCTTCGGCACCTTGATGTGGGTGGCATCGGCGAAGGGCACCCGCAGGTACTCGGCCTGGCCGCCGGCATAGCCGCCGGTGAGGTGGGTGTAGCCGAACAGGCCCGCGGTGGTGTGGCCGAAGGCGGCCTCGGCGAGCTTGGCGTTGCGGTTGGTGCGTTCGCAGACCGAGAAGTTGCCGCGCTTGCACTGCTCGCACTGGCCGCAGATGATGGTGAACGGCACCACGATCCGGTCGCCGACCTTCAGCGTTTTGTTGTCCCGGCCGACCTCGACCACCTCGCCCATGGTCTCGTGGCCCATGATGTCGCCCGACTTCATGCCCGGCATGAAGTGGTCGTAGAGGTGCAGGTCGGAGCCGCAGATGGCGCAGGAGGTCACCTTGATGATCGCGTCGCGCCCGTCCTCGATCGTCGGATCGGGGACCGTGTCGCAGCGGATATCCGCAGTGCCGTGCCAGACGAGGGCCTTCATCGCTGATCGGTCTCCCGGGGCTCTCGTGCCGCGGAGGCCGGGATTGGCTGTCCGTGCGCACGAACCGGCCTCCGGCAGGGATGCTTATACTCCCTACCGGTAACCGGCGATGCTCGGACAACCGATCAGTGTCGGGGCTGTTCCTTGATGCCCCGACGCCGTCAGCGCGGCCTGGCCGCCGCGCCGCCGCGGCGCAGCTCCAGGGTCGCCCAGCCCTCGATCAGCCGGCGCCGGCGCAGGCGGAACCCCTGCGCCGCATAGGCCGAGAGCACGCCCGGCACGTCGCGGGGGATCAGGCCGGACAGGATCAGGGTCCCGTCGGTCGCCACCGCGCGGGCGAGACTGGGGGCGAGCCCCCGCAGCGGCCGGGCCAGGATGTTGGCGAAGACGAGGTCGTAGCCGCGGGCGACGCGGGCGAGCGGATGGCGCAGGCCCGGCGCCTCGTAGAACGCCATCAGGTTGGCCAGCCCGTTGAAGGCGGCGTTGGTGCGCGCGGTCGCCACCGCCTCCGGGTCGAGGTCGCCGGCGATGACGCGGGAGTGCAGCAGGCGCGCGGCGGCGAGGCCCAGGATGCCGGTGCCGGTGCCGACATCGAGGACGCGCTGGGGCCGGCGGCGCTTCACCTCGTCGACGAGGGCGAGGAGGCAGCCCAGCGTGGTGCCGTGATGGCCGGTGCCGAAGGCGAGCGCCGCCTCGATCTCGATCGGCAGGTCGTTGGGCTGGACCCGGCCGCGATCGTGCGAGCCGTGGACCAGGATGCGGCCCGCCCGCACCGGCTTGAGGCCCTCGAGCGAGGCACGCACCCAGTCCTGCTGGTCGATCGCCGCGAAGACCGCCTCGTCGGCCGCGTCGCCGACGATCGGGCGGATCAGCTCGCGCACCCCCTCCTCGTCCGGCTCCTCCGAGAAATAGGCTTCGAGATGCCAGGTCCGGCCGTCCTCGGCTTCGAAGGCCGCCACGGCGGTCTCGGTCGGGTCGAAGACCTCGCCGATCAGGTCGGTCATGGCCCGGGCGGCGCGCTCGTTCGTGTCGAGTCGCAGCACGTGGGTCGGGCGGTGGGGCGGCAGGCCTTCGAGCATGCCCGCGCCATAGCATCCGCGCCGTCCGCCGTCACCGCCCCGTCACGCCGATGCGGCATCTGTCGGCTGCGCGACGCGCCCCGCCGCTCCTCTCCGGCCACCCCAGGGTGTGACATCGGCGACACGGCCGGCCCGTCGTGAGGGCTCCCCCCGGAAAGCCGGGGAACCGGCGCCGCGGGTCGGCGTTCATAGCGGCGCCGGTCGCCAGAAGCCGGCCGTTGAAGGATCGAACGATGCGTACCCGAGTTCGCGAGCAGGTTCGGCCGGACGAGTCCGCCGCCCCGGCTCAGGCTCCCGTGCGGGCTTCCACCGGCCTCCGGGATGCTGCCACTTCGCGGGATTCCGCGCCTCTGCCGGGCAATGCCCCCTGGCGCCGTGCGGCGCCGCTCACCGCCGAGGATACGGCCCTGCCGGGTCGCATGCTCATGCTGCTCAGCCGGCTCCACCGGAGCGAGATGCAGCTAAAAGCCGATTCCGAGGCCGCCGGGACGCAGGGCGCCTGATCCGAGCGGGCGTCGCGCTGCCCCGGATGGTCGCCAGCCGGCCATCCGGGGCAGCCGATCGACGGGGATCGGCCGCGATCGCTCCGCCTCACGCCCCCAGGCGCGAGCCCAGGCGGGCATCCGGGACGTAGCCGCGGTTCCAGGTCGGGCTGATCACCACCTCGTTCAGGCAGACGTGCTTCGGGCGCGTCGCGACGAACAGGATCAACGCCGCCATGTCGTCGGGCTGGAGCATGCGGGCGCGATCCTCGGCGCTGACGGGCACCGGGCGCTTGTCGAGGATCGGCGTCGCCACCTCGGCCGGGCACAGGACCGTCGAGCGGATGCCGTTGACGCATTCCTCCATGTTGATGCTGTGGCTCATCGCCACCACGGCGTGCTTGGCCGCGGTGTAAGCCGGGCCGCTGACCGGACTGACGTAGCGCCCGGCCCAGGAGGCGGTGTGGATCAGGACGCCGTCGCCCTGCCGGCGCATCAGCGGCAGCACCGCCAGCGAGGCGTAGAAGGCGCTCGACAGGTTGGCGGCGATCACCGCCTGCGCCCCGTCCGGCGACAGGGCGTCCCAGCGCCGCTCGCGCACGTTGCTGCCGGCATTGCTCACCAGCACGTCGAGCCGGCCGAAGCGCTCGGCGATGCCGGCGACGATCGCCTGGATGCGGGCCGAATCCGTGACGTCGCCGGACTCGACCAGGGCCTCGCCGCCGGCCTCGGCGATGCGCGCCGCGAGTGCCCGCAACGGCTCCTCCCGCCGCCCGGTGAGCACCACCCGGGCCCCCGCCCCCGCGAGGGCCAGAGCCGCCGCCTCGCCGATGCCGCTGCCCGCACCCGTCACCCAGGCGATCTTGCCGGTGAGATCCTGGCTCATGGTCGTCTCCTCCCTGTCCTTGTCGTTCGCCGACCCTGCGCCGTGAGCGGAGCGGGCCGTCCCGACTGTCTGCCCAGTTCCGATGGCACGGCGCAAGCGTGCGGGCGACGGTCCGGTTCCCAATCGTCGGGATCGGTTCGATCGCGGGGGAGCCGGGACGAAGGCAGGATGTCGTCACGCGCCACCGGCGCAGGGCGGTCGGCGGAAACGGCGTGGCGCGGGCTTCCCGCTTGCGGATCACGGGCAAGCCCGCGATCTGTCGGCGAGGTGGGACGTCCCGCGACACGCATCGACGCCGAGACGACACGGAGGCGAGCAATAAAAAAAACGGACTCCACGCAGTCGGGGGCCGCGTCGAGTCCGTCGGACGTCGCCCCGCGTGCCAGTCACGCAAAGGCCCTCAACGATCTGATCAGTGCAGGTAGCCCAGGAAGAACAGGATCAGGATGATCGGGATCGGAATACCGATCAACCACAGCAGCCCACCCTTCATCATTCGCGCCTCCATGACTCCATGAATACTCTTATGGAGTAACAACGGAGCTTGGCGCGATCTGGTTCCGGCCGAACACGAACGCGGGAGCGGTGCCCGCCGCCCCTCACGCCGCCCGCCCCACCGCCGCGCTCGCCGCCGCGACGCTGACCCGGTCGCGCCCCCGCGCCTTGGCCTCGTAGAGCGCCGCGTCGGCCCGCGCGATCGCCGCCTGGATGTCCGCGTCCTGCCCCGACAGGACGGCCACGCCGATGCTCACCGTGACCGGTATGACGCGGCCGCCATGGGCAATCCCGGCGCCCCGCACGGCGAGGCACAGGCGCTCGGAAATCTGCGCCGCCTCGGTCACGCCGAGGCCGACGAGCAGCACCACGAATTCCTCGCCGCCGAAGCGGGCCACCGTATCGGTGCCGCGCACCGCCTCCGCCAGCAGGTCGCCGACATGGCGGATCACCGCGTCGCCGGCATCGTGGCCGTGCTGGTCGTTGACGCGCTTGAAATGATCGATGTCGACCACGAGCACGGCCACGCCGCAGCGACCGCCGCGGGCCTGCACGAAGGCGTCCTCGGCCGGCTTGATGAAGCCGCGCCGGTTGAGGAGGCCGGTCAGCACGTCGGTGCCGGCGACCTGCCGCAGATCCTCGATCTGACGCCGGTAATACGCCGCGACGCGGGTCGAGCGCTGGGTCGCGTCGCTGAGCTCGCGCTCGACGGAACCGATCCGGCGCAGGAGCGAGCGCAGGGCCGCCGACAGGGCGACGAATTCCCGTGCGCCGTCGAGGCGCGGCAGCGTCGTCGCGTCGGCGTCGCGGCCGAACCGGTCGGCCGCCTCGGTCATCCGCCGGAGCGGGGCGGCGGCGCGGCGGCCGAGGCCCCAGGCGAGGGCGATGCCGGTCAGGGCCGCCACGGCGCCGAGTCCGAGCAGCGCCTGGATCGAGCGTTGCATCGGGGCGAAGGCCTGCACCTCGGGCCGGGTCGCGACCACGATCCAGCCGAGGCCGGGATCGCCGCCGGCAATCCCGCTCCGCTCGCCCGTCGCCGCCGAGGCGAAGCCGGCAAGCCGCGTCTCGCCGTCGATCACGGCCGCGAAGGTCCCACGCCCCCCCTCGACCATGGTGCCGAGCCGGGCCGGGCCGAACGGCGCCGTCCCGAGATGCGGCCCCAGGATCACCCGCCCGCGGCGGTCGAGCACCCACAGATCGGTGCCCGCCAGCCCCTCGTCGAGGAGGCGGCGGCGCGCCCGGATGGCCCAGTCCCAGCTCACGTGGCCGCCGAGGACGCCGATGACCCGGCCGGCGGCGTCGCGCACCGGCGCTGCCAGGTCGACGAGGCGCAGGGGCTCGGGCTCGGTGCGGACGAGGCGGCGGCCGAGGAGCACCGCCTCGTGCACGTCGCTGACATTGGGCTTGGCGAGACCGGTCTCGAACCAGGTCCGCCCGTTCATCGCCAGGTCTTCGAGCAGGCCTTCGGTGCCGACCCGCACCCGCCCGTCCGGCGTCACGAAGCCGAGCCAGGCATAGTCGGGCGCCGTCGTCCGCATGGCGGAGAGGACACCACGGATCATCGCCGGGTCGCCGGTCCAGCGCTCACGCAGGGGTTCGAGGCCGGCGACGACCTGGATCTCGCGAAACCGCTCGCGCAGGGTGGTGTCGAGGCTCTCGGCCATGCCGGCGGCGAGGCGGGCGAGCCGCGCCTCGGCGAGCCGGACGGTACTCCGCCGCTCGAGCCAGACGGCGCCGCCCACCGTGACCGCGACCAGGGCGAGGCAGAGCAGGCCGACCAGCGCGGCGAGCTGGTGCTCGAAGCGGAGCCGATTCCGGAACGACACGACGCACCTCCGCGACTGGAGGCCCGTTCTCCCGTGTCGGCCATAACGACAGGTTCAGCCGATCGCTCGCATTCGAACGATCGCGTCGTCCCCGGGGTGACGATCGATCTCAGCGCCCGTCGCGGTCGCATGCCGTGGCGTCGTCCGCCGAGATTTGGGCGCTGCCGCAGAGTTTTATCACGGAACGAGCCATCACGCCCGCGAACTCTGCTTGGAACCACGCTCGATCGCACGGCGATCAGGTGCGGCTCCAGGTCTTTGATCTTGCCCTGTCGCCTGCGACGAACCGCTATCCGCCCCGGCGAAAGATGCTCTAGGGCTGGTCCTGGTTGTCCGGGTCCGGGCGGCGCCCCTGGCTGTGGAGCCGCCGCTCATGCGCGCCCCGCTCGGCGGCGTCGGTGAGGTGGGTGATGAGGGCACCGGCGGCGCCGAGGGGGATCAGCAGGAAGATCGTGCCGCCATCGGGCCCGCTCACCTCAGCCGCCAGGGTATCGCCGCCGTCGATGGTGCTGACGGCGGTGATGCTGGTGATCGAGAGAACCCGGGGTCGTGCGTCATCGGTCATGCCTGCCACTCCTGCGGCACAGATGCCACGAAAGCGGCGCTGAACAATTACTACCGCGTTACACGATAGAGAAAATTCGTCCATCGTGAAGAGCCGATCGTCTTAGGCCGATCGGTCGAGACGGAAGCGCCGTCACGGCGCCGCGCAGGTCATGCCGCCGCCCTCGGCCCGCGCGACCTGCGGATAGGCGCAAACCGGCCGCGACCACAGGACCGCCCCGCCGGCATCGCGCTTCGTCGCCGTGAGCTCGCGCGGAGCCTCGCCGGACTCGACCCAGCGCTCGAGCGCCGTCAGCGGATCGATGCCGGTATCGGCGATGCCCGGCCCCTCGGTGCCGATCCCGCAATGATCCATGCCCGGCACCATGAACAGGCGTGCGGTATCCTTGAGCTTGTCGAGGCCGCCCGCCCCCTTGGCGAGGGCCTCGTAGAAGGCGACGCTCAGGAACGGCGTGACCAGCGGGTCGCCCCAGCCGTGATAGATCAGGAGCTTGCCGCCGGCGTCGCGGAACGCAGCCAGATCGGCGACGGGCCGCACGGTAGCGCTCGCCGGGTCGTAGGTGGCGGCGTTGTAGACCTGCGCCTGCGGCGCCAGCCGGGCCGGATCGGTCGAGACATCGAAATCCGTCACGCGATAGGCCGGCCCGGGCGAGGGCCAGAAGGCCATGTAGCGCAGGAAATCGGCGGCGAAGAGCGGCAGGATCGCCGGTGCGTTGCCCAAGCCCGTGAGCCAGCGCGGCCAATGCACCTCCGAGCCGAGCGGAATGCCGCCCGGGTAGAGTTGCCGGCCGGCGGCGTCGGTCGGCCCAGCATACCATTTCTCCAGCACCCCGACCTCGGCGTCGCTCAGGCACTCGGGCGCGGCGGGCCCGGTGCAGCGCAGGGAGGACGGCGTGAAGCCGCATTGCCGCGGATCGGCGACGAGCCCCTTCGTCCCCGAGTCGCCGCAGGCCGCCGCGACCGCGTCGGCCACCAGCCTGACCCGCGGCGTGGTCAGGATCGGCTTGCCGTCGGCGCCAGCATTCGCCTTCGTCACCCAGGCGAAGGTGGTGGCGACGAGGCCGGTGTAATCGAGGGCCGGCGCCCCGCTGATGATCCCGTCGAAATCCTTGGGGTATTTCAGCGCCTCCATCGCCGCCATGCGGCCGCCGGTGGAGCAGCCGGCGAAGTAGGATTTCGCTTGCGGCCGGTCGTAGAAGGCCCGCACCAGCGCCTTGCTGACCCGGGCGGTCTCGGTCACCGCGCGCTGCCCCCAGTCCATCCGGGCGACGAGGTCGGCGACCGCCCAGCGCCCGTCGGCCGAGCCGGTGCCCCAATGGCCGGAATCCATCGTCGAGGCGGCGTAGCCCCGGCGCAGGCCGTGATTCATCGCGTTGGTGAAGCCGGGCGCGTCGGCGTTGAGGGTGCCACAGAAGCCGCCGCAGCCCGTGCCGTAATACTTGCCGTTCCAGTTCTGCAGCGGCAGCCGCACCTCGAAACTGATCGCCGGCCGCACCGTGCCGAGCACCCGGCAATAACCCGGCAGGTCGCCGGCGGCCGGCACCTCGGCGGCGGAGTGGAGGTTCACCGCCTCGATCCTCAGGGTGGCGAGCGCCCCGCACTCGCCGGCGAGCGCCGGCGCCGCCATCAGGCCGGCCGCCATCCCGACCGCGACCCCGAGTGTCCACCGCATCGTCCCCTCCCGGCTTTTCCGGGAGCTTAACCGAACCCCTTGCGCCGTCGCCAGTGGAATGCGCTAAACCCGCCGGAACGACGGATCAGGGCGGGAACCACGATGGCAGGCAGCAGCGCCGGCGACGACTTCCAGGATTTCGGCACCTACGACTTCATCGTGGTCGGGGCGGGCTCGGCGGGCTGCGTGCTCGCCAACCGCCTCTCGGCCGATCCCGGCCGGCGGGTGCTGGTGCTGGAGGCGGGCGGGCGCGACAACTGGATCTGGTTCCACATCCCCGCCGGCTACCTCTTCGCCATCGGCAACAAGCGGGCGGACTGGCTGTTCACCACCCAGGCCGAGGCCGGGCTGAACGGGCGCCAGCTCGCCTATCCCCGCGGCAAGGTCATCGGCGGCTCGTCGGCCATCAACGCGATGATCTACATGCGCGGCCAGGCCGCCGATTACGACGGCTGGCGCCAGCTCGGTCTCGACGGCTGGGGCTGGGACGACGTGCTGCCCTACTTCCTCAAGCACGAGGACCACATCGCGCCGCCCAATGCCTTCCACCGCTCCGGCGGCGAGTGGCGGGTCGAGCCGCCGCGGATCCGCTGGGCGATCCTCGATGCGATCCGCGACGCGGCGGAGGCTGCCGGCATCCCCAAGATCCCGGATTTCAACACCGGCGACAACGAGGGCTCGTCCTACTTCCAGGTCAACCAGCGCCGGGGTCGGCGCTGGAGCGCGGCCCGCGGCTTTCTCAAGCCGGCGCTGAGCCGCCCGAACCTGCGGCTCGAGACCGGGATCCACGTCGAGCGGGTGCTGATCGAGGACGGGCGCGCCGCCGGGGTCGTGTTCGCGCGCGGCGGGCAGCGTTACGTCGCCCGGGCGAGCGGCGAGGTGGTGCTCTCGGCCGGCGCCGTCGCGACCCCGAAACTCCTCGAACTCTCCGGCATCGGCGACGGGGCCCGGCTCCGGGACCTCGGGATCGATGTCGCGCATCACGCCCCGGGGGTGGGCGAGAACCTCCAGGACCACCTGCAGATCCGCCCGGTCTACAAGGTGACCGGCGTCCCGACGCTCAACCTCACCTACGCCAACCTGATCAAGCGCGGCTGGATGGGCGTCGAATACGCGCTGTTCCGCACCGGCCCGCTGACCATGGCGCCGAGCCAGGTCGGGGTGTTCACCCGCTCCTCGCCCGACTACGCCACCGCCAACCTCGAATACCACTTCCAGCCGCTCTCCCTCGACAAATGGGGTGAGGGCCTGCATCCCTTCGGCGCCTTCACGGCGAGCGTCTGCAACCTGCGCCCGTCGAGCCGCGGCAGCGTGCATGCGGGAAGCCCCGATCCGCTGGCGCCGCCGGAGATCCGCCCGAACTACCTCTCGACCGAGGAGGACCGGCGCGTGGCCGTGGATTCGCTGAAACTCACACGCCGCATCGTGGCCCAGGCGCCGCTCGCCCGCTACCGGCCGGAGGAGCACCTGCCGGGCCCCTCGATCGCCAGCGACGTCGACCTGCTCAAGGCGGCGGGCGACCTCGGCACCACGATCTTCCATCCCGTCGGCACCGCCCGGATGGGGGCCGACCACGATGCCGGCGCAGTGCTCGACGCGCGCCTGCGGGTGCGCGGGATCCGAGGCCTGCGGGTGGCCGACGCCTCGGCGATGCCGCGCATCCCGTCCGGCAACACCAACTCGCCGACGATCATGCTGGCCGAGAAGGGCGCGGCGATGATCCTGGAGGATGCGCGCTGAGGCCTCCGGCCTCGGCCCCTACTCCGCTGCCATGAGCACCGGCGCCCGCTGGCTCGCGGACAGGTAGATCAGGCACGAGCAGCGCAGCAGCGAGGCGAAGTTGCGCACCTCGCCGTGGCGCTCCAGCACCTCGTCGTGGAGCTTGGTGGCGAATTTCGCCACGCTCAGCCCCTCCTGGCGGGCGATCTCCTCCAGAATGGTCCAGAACGCCGTCTCGAGGCGCAGCGACGTGCAGTGCCCGCCGATCCGCAGCGAGCGCGTCTCGTAGGCGTAGCGCTCCGGCGTCTGCTCGGCGAAGATCCGGCACATGGGGGGCTCCTCCCTGTCTGTCGGGGAAGACTATTGAAGCGGGGGGCGGATCGGCAAGCGGCCGATGCGTCGCGGGCGAGACGATCGCGGCGCAGCATTTTCCCCGGTACCATGGCGAGGGCGGGCCCGCGACGATCGCGAATCGTCCGTGCAGCCTTGGCGGTGAGGCTGCGTTGACTCCCGAACATCCGGGAGAACGCGATGGCGCGGGAGACGATATCCGACGGCTTGATGCGGACGAAGCCGATCGACCGCCTGCGGCAAGACGCGGAGGGTGGGAGCCACGGCCTCGAGCGCACCCTCGGTCCCTGGAGCCTGGTCGGTCTCGGCATCGGGGCGATCATCGGGGCCGGGCTGTTCTCGCTGACCGGCATCGCCGCGGCGGAGAATGCCGGGCCGGCAGTGGTGATCTCCTTCGCCATCGCGGCGATCGGCTGCGCGCTCGCCGGCATGTGCTACAGCGAACTCGCCAGCATGATCCCGGTCTCGGGCAGCGCCTACACCTACGCCTACGCCACGATGGGCGAGTTCGTCGCCTGGATCATCGGTTGGGACCTGGTGCTCGAATACGCGGTCGGCGCCGCCACCGTATCGGTCAGCTGGTCGAAATACGTCGCCACCCTGCTGCAGGATTGGGGCATCACCCTGCCGCCGCGCCTGCTCCACTCGCCGTTCGAGACGGTGCAGCTTGCCGACGGGTCGAGCATCCACGGCCTCGTCAACCTGCCGGCAGTGCTGATCCTGTGCCTGATCTCGCTGCTCTTGATGCGCGGCGTGCGCGAATCGACCCGGGTCAACAGCGTCATCGTCGTGGTGAAGATCGCGGTGGTGCTCGCCGTCGTCGGGGTCGGGCTGTTCTACGTCAAGGCGCAGAACTACGTGCCGTTCATCCCGGAGAATACCGGAACCTTCGGCGAGTACGGCTGGAGCGGCATCATGCGGGCCGCCGGCGTGGTGTTCTTCGCCTATATCGGCTTCGACGCCGTCTCGACCGCGGCGCAGGAGGTGAAGAACCCGCAGCGCACGATGATGGTCGGCATCCTCGGCTCGCTCGCGATCTGCACCGTGCTCTACATCGCCTTCGCGGCGGTGCTCACCGGCCTCGTCCCCTACGCCTCGATGAAGGGCGATGCCGCCCCGGTCGCCACCGCGATCAAGCAGACGCCGTTTCCCTGGCTCCAGAGCCTCGTGACCCTCGGGGTCATCGCGGGCTTCACCACCGTCATGCTGGTGCTGCTCTACGGCCAGTCGCGGGTGTTCTACGCCATGGCGAACGACCGGCTGCTGCCGAGGTTCTTCGCCGCCATCCACCCGACCTGGCGCACCCCCTACCGCTCGAACCTGTTCTTCATGGTGTTCGCGGCCTTGCTCGGCGGCCTCACGCCGATCAGCACGCTCGGCCACATGACCAGCATCGGCACGCTGCTCGCCTTCATCATCGTCTGCGCCGGTGTCGTCATCATGCGGCGCACCCACCCGAACGAACCGCGCGGCTACCGCACGCCATTGGTGCCGTTCGTACCGGCGGCCGGCATCCTGGTCTGCCTAGCCATGATGCTGTCCCTCGACGGCGAGACCTGGCTGCGGCTGGTGGTGTGGCTCGCGATCGGGCTCGCGATCTATTTCGGCTACGGCCGGCGCCACAGCCGGGTCGGACGCGAGGCGGCAAGCTGACCACTCCCCTCCCCTGGCGGCGACTGGCGGGACTGGGCTAAGGCAGTCCGGTCCCGCGCACGGCGTGCGCCAGGAGGCATGGCCATGCAGATCCACAAGAGCGGCTCCCGTCCGTCGCAGACGGGCTCCGCCGAGTACTTCACCGGCCGGGTGCGGATCGACCCGCTGATGAGCCCGCCGGACCCCGCCCGGGTCGCCGGCGCCCACGTCACCTTCGAGCCGGGGGCGCGGACCGCCTGGCACATCCATCCCCTCGGCCAGACCCTGATCGTCACCGCCGGCCTCGGCTGGGCTCAAGAGGAGGGCGGGGCGATCGAGGAGATTCGCCCCGGCGACGTCGTATGGTTCCCGCCCGGCATCCGGCACTGGCATGGCGCGAGCGCCACGACCGGCATGAGCCACATCGCCATCCAGGAAAAGCAGGACGGCAGCGCCGTGACCTGGCTCGACCCCGTGACCGACGCCGAGTACGGCGCGCGATAGAGGAGCCCCCATGCCGCACGTCATCGTCAAGCTCTATGCCGGCCGCAGCGACGAGCAGAAGCAGCGCATCGCCGATGAGGTCACCAAGGCCCTCATGACCGCCGCGGGATCCTCCGAGGGCTCGATCTCGGTCGCGATCGAGGACGTCGCGCCGAGCGCCTGGACGGCGAGCGTCTACGAGCCCGACATCGTCGCCAAGCCCGAGACAATCTTCAAGAAACCCGGCTACGCCCCGGCCTGAAACCGAAAAACCCCGCCGGGCGAACCCGGCGGGGTTTTTCGTATCTTGGTTGCGGGGACAGGATTTGAACCTGTGACCTTCAGGTTATGAGCCTGACGAGCTACCGGGCTGCTCCACCCCGCGCCAACGCGTGATCGTGATGAGGGAACGTGACGTGCTTGGCAGGTCTGGCGGTGACCGACTCTCCCGTGTCTTGAGACACAGTACCATAGGCGCTGGGGCGGTTAACGGCCGAGTTCGAGATGGGATCGGGTTCAGATCACCCCGCTCAGACCACCAGACCGGCCAAGCACGTTCGTCCGGCAAGCATGTGTGTGTGTCTTCATCGTGCTGTGGTGTTGGTCGATCCGGACACGGATCATGAGAGCGATCAAGCCGATCGAGCGATTAGTACTGGTCAGCTCAGCGCGTTACCGCGCTTGCACATCCAGCCTATCCAC
>NZ_VDDA01000018.1 GCF_006151805.1 Methylobacterium terricola
CGCGACGGCCGTGATCCCGAACAATCCCTCGCGATCCAGGAAGTATGAGCTCGATACGGCCCTTTATACGGAGCGCCACCTGATCGAATGCTGTTTTTCCAAGCTCAAACAGTTCCGACGCGTAGCGACACGCTACGAGAAGACAGCCCGCAACTACGCCGCCGTGGTCACCATCGCTGCCATCGTCCTATGGCTCCGATAACTGTCCACACCGCCTAGGGGTGAATCGCGCACTATGGAAACCGGGACGGATTCCTGGCATGTGGATGCAAGGGCGAGGCATCGGCGGGCCCGGCCGTCAAAATCCGCCGCGTTCCCCACGAGCATGGCGGCCTCGGATCCGGGGACGGCGTGATGGACCGCCTCCCAGGCAGGATGGCGCCCCCCTAGTACCGGCTGGCGGGAGATCGCGCCAAAACCTAGACGAGGGTCATGGACACCGCTGAATTGCAGGCCGAGGTCGAGCGGCTGCGCGGGCGCGAACGGGCCCTGGAGGACGAGGTGGCCCGGCTCCGCGGCGCCGGGACGCCGCCCGTGGGCTCGCCGCGGTCCGATCTCCTGTTCACCGCCGCCGAGCAGACACGGATGGCTATGATCGTCACCGACCCGAACCTGCCCGACAACCCCATCGTCTTCGCCAACCGCGCCTTTCTGGAGCTCTCCGGCTACGCGGCCGAGGAGCTCATCGGGCGCAACTGTCGCTTCCTCCAGGGACCCGACACCGACCCGGCCGACGTGGCCCGCGTCCGGGCAGCCATCGCCGCCCGCCGTGACGTGGTCGTCGAGCTGGTCAACCATCGCCGCGACGGATCCGCCTTCGTCAACGAGCTCTACGTGAGCCCCGTCTTCGGCCCGCATGGCGAGTTGCTGTACTTCTTCGGCAGCCAGCTCGACATCACCCGCTTCCAGGAGCGTGACGCCGATGCCGCGAGCGGTGGCGCGTCGTTCCGGAGCCTGCTGGAGGACGTCGAGGCCGGGTTCTGCATCATCGAGGTGCGCTTCGACGAGGAGGGCCGGGCCGAGGACTACCGCTTCGTCGAGGTCAACGCATCCTTCGAGCGCCAGTCGGGCCTGGCCGGCGCGGAAGGGCGCTGGATGCGCGAGCTGGTGCCGGACCACGAGCGGCACTGGTTCGATACCTACGGCGAGGTCGCGCGGACCGGACGGGGCGTGCACTTCAGGGGGGTGGCGTCGCGGTTCGGCCGTCACTTCGACGTCCACGCGGTGCGCGTCGGCGACCCCGCGTCGAACCGGGTCGCGCTCCTGTTCGAGGATGTCACCGACAGGCAGGAGAACGAGGTCCGCCGCGAGGCACGCGACCGCGACCGGGCGGCCGAGCGTGACGTGGTCTGGCGCAACAGCCGGGACCTTCTGGTCGTATGCGGCTTCGACGGCTTCTTCCGCGCGGCCAACCCGGCCTGGACGGAGATGCTCGGCTGGCCGGCCGGCAAGGTGGTCGGCGCCCGGTTCGACGCCTTCGTGCATCCGGACGACCGGGGAGCCGCGGGTCGCGCGTTCGAGGCGCTCCGCGCGGGCGAGAAGCTCTCGAACCTCGACGTCCGCGTCATGACCGCGGACGGCGGCCACCGATGGATCTCGTGGAACGCCATCCCGCTCGTGGACCGCCTTCACGCGGCGGGGCGGGACGTCACCGAGCGCAAGGCGCTGGAGGAGCAACTGCGCCAGGCCCAGAAGATGGAGGCTGTCGGGCAACTGACCGGGGGCGTCGCGCATGATTTCAACAACCTGCTGACCGTCATCAAGTCCTCGACCGACCTGCTGAAACGACCCAACCTCGCGGAGGAGCGCCGGGGCCGATACGTCGACGCCATCTCTGACACGGTCGATCGGGCCGCCAAGCTCACGAGCCAGCTGCTGGCGTTCGCGCGCCGCCAGGCCCTGCGCCCGGCGGTATTCGACGCCGCCCAGTCGGTGGCCGCCATTGCGGACATGGTCGGGACGCTGACCGGTGCCCGCATCCAGGTCGAGACCGACACGGATGCGGGCGCCGACCAGGCCGGCCGGAGGCTGCGCTGCCACGTCGACGCCGACCCGAGCCAGTTCGACACCGCCCTCGTCAACCTGGTGGTGAACGCCCGCGACGCCATGCAGGGCGAGGGCCGCCTCCGCATCGCGGTCCGGCGCGCCGACCGGATACCGGCCCTGCGGGCCCATCCGGCCGTACCGGGTGACTTCGTCGCCGTCTCGGTCTCGGACACCGGCGCGGGCATGCCGTCGGACCTGCTCGACCGCATCTTCGAGCCGTTCTTCACGACGAAGGGCGTCGGGCACGGCACGGGGCTCGGGCTCAGCCAGGTGTTCGGCTTCGCCAAGCAGTCGGGCGGCGACGTCGCGGTGGACAGCGCCGTGGGCGTCGGAACGACCTTCACCCTCTACCTTCCGCGCTCGGCCGAGGCGGAGACCCGGGAGGAGCCCGAGCAGGACACGGAACCCCTCATCGACGGCCATGGGACGCCCGTCCTCGTGGTCGAGGACAACGAGGAGGTCGGCGCCTTCGCGACGCAGGCGCTGAAGGAACTCGGCTACGACACCCTCTGGGTGACCGACGCGCGGGCCGCGCTGGCCGCCATTGAGAAGGACGGGCAGCGCTTCGACGTGGTGTTCTCGGACGTGGTGATGCCCGGCATGAATGGGGTCGAACTCGCTCGCGAGATCCGGCGTCGCTGGCCTTATCTCCCGGTCGTGCTGACGTCAGGCTACAGCCACGTCCTGGCGTCGGAAGGGTCCGACGGCTTCCCGCTACTGGGCAAACCCTACTCGGTCGCCGACCTCAGCCGAGCGCTGCGCAAGGCTCTGCGGGAGCGGTCCTCGCTGACCTTCGGATGACGTCATTCGCGTCGCCCCACGCGGTGACCTTCGGGCAGCCCGCGCGTTGACGGCCGGTTCCCGCCAGGGGAACGGAGGGGAGACATACGATGTCCGACACGCCGCGCCCCGGTGACGACCCGTTGCCGCCCATCGGCGACCCGCCGCCCGACACAGGCCCGCCGGAAGGCGACCCACCGGGCGAGCCGCCGACGCCGCAGCCGCCAGGCCCCATCAACGGCCGCTAGGTCCCATTCCCCGCCATCCCCGCCGTTGGCGCCCCCCGGGACCGGGGCGGCGTCACAGACGCCCGGCCAATCCCGTGCTTGCGTAGGCCGGGCGTCTCGACCACGAGAGACCCGTTCGGGGCCGCAATACCCGGTTCGAGGCGACCGTCGCCGGCCCCTTCGTTCGCTGCGAGAGCCGACGGCAGGACGATGCCACCCCGTCGGACCGGGGTGGTACCCTGGCCCCCGGGCGACCGAGGGCACGATTGCGTAAGGGAGGGGTGCGACCGGTGCAGATGATGCGGCCGCGCTCCTCCCGTAGTATTCACCCGACCGATACCCCCCTCCGCCGCTTCCTTCGGTTACCCGGTTTGATCACGCCCGCCTTCGCCAGCCCTACGCGCTGCCGCCCGAACCCATGCCTTCCGCGCCAGGCGGCTCGCCCGTTCCCCGCTCAGTCGACCAGGGAAGCGCGTCGGTGAGCGAGCTTGAGATCGAGCGGCTCCGGCGGCGCGAGCGCGAGCTGGAAGCGGAGGTGGCGCGGCTGCGCGAGGAGCGCGCCGCACCCCAGGCGGGACACTACCGGGAGATCTTCGACAGCGCCGTCGACTTCGCCATCATCACCAGCGACCGGGAGGGGCGGATCACCGCCTGGAACCCGGGCGCCGAGCGCATCCTGGGCTGGTCGGCCGGGGAGATGCTCGGTCGGCCAGCCGCGACTTTCTTCACGCCGGAGGACCGGGCGGCCGGCCGTCCCGCCACCGAGATGCGGTGCGCCGCCGAGACCGGGCGCGCGTCCGACGAGCGCTGGCACTTGCGCAAGGACGGGTCCCGGTTCTGGGCCAGCGGCGAGTTGATGCCCCTCCGCTCGTCTGACGGCGCAGCGCTGGGCTTCCTCAAGATCCTGCGCGACCGGACCGAGGCGACGGCGGCGGAAGGCGAGAACCGGCGCGTCCGGGACGAGCTTCAGGTCGTCACCGACGCGCTGCCGGTGCTGATCTCGTTCATCGACCGTGACCACGTCTACCGCTTCGTGAACCGGTACTACGAAAACTGGTTCGGGCGGCCGGCGAGCGAGATCCTCGGGCGTCGGGTGGAGAATGTCGTCGGTGCGAAGACGTACGCGGACCGGCTCCCCTTCATGGCCCGTGCGCTCGCCGGCGAGGACCTCACCTTCGACGCCGAGATGCCGTTCCGGGTAAGCGAGTGGCGGCAGTCGGAGATCCGCTACATCCCGCGCCGGACCGCCGGCGGGGTGGTGGACGGCTTCTTCGTCATGGTCACCGACATCGCCGAGCGCGAGAGCGCCCAGGCCGCCCTGCGCGAGGCCGAGGATCGCCTCAGGCTAGCGCTGGAGAGCTCCGGGACCGGCATCTACGACTACGACCTCGTCACCGGCGCGTTGACCTGGGACGCACGCACCCGGGCGCTCTTCGGCCTGTTCCCGGACGACCCGGTCTCTTACGAGGGCGCCTTCCTGCCGGGCCTGCACCCGGACGACCGGGAGCGGACGGACCGCACGGTCCAGGCCGCCATCGGCGCGGTCGAGGGCTTCGACACCGAGTACCGCGTGGTCGGCCTGCGCGACGGCGTCGAGCGGGTGCTTGCCGCCAAGGGCAACACCGTCTTCCGGGACGGCGAGCCCGTGCGCTTCGTCGGCACCGTGCGCGACGTTACGGAAGCCCGCTCGGCTGAGGCGCGGGCGCGGCGCCTGGCGGCCCTGGTGGAGCAGTCGAGCGACTTCATCGGCATCGCCGACGCGGCGGGCATGCCGGAATACGTCAACGAGGCCGGCCGCCGGCTGGTCGGGTTGGCGAGCCTCGACGAGGCCTGCGCCCACAACCTCGTGGACTACTTCGACCCGGAGGACCAGGCGACCGTTCTGGAGCAGGCGCTCCCAGCCGTGCGGGAGACCGGCTTCTGGAACGGCGACCTCGCGTTCCGCAACTTCGCCAGCGGGGCGGCGGTCCCGGTCCACTACACGATCTTCCCCCTCCGCGGGCCGGACGGATCCGTTTCGGGCTATGGGACGGTGACGCGCGACCTGACCGAGCGTAGGCGCCAGAACGCGTTCCGCAGCGCGTTGATCGAGCTCGGCGACCGCTTCCAGGCTTGCGTCGACACCGCTGGCATGGCCTACGCCGCCGCCGAGGTCATGGCCCGCACCCTCGGGCTCGACCGGGCCGGCTACGGGACCGTCGACGCGGCGCTGAAGACCATTGATATCGAGCGGGACTGGACGGCGCCAGGCGTCTCCAGCGTCGCCGGCCAACATCGCTTCGGCGACTACGGCGATGTCCAGGCGGGTCTCGTCGATGGGCGCGAGGTCGTGATCGCGGACGTAGCGACCGACCCGCGGACGGCATCCGACCCGGGGCCCCTCCTGGCCATCGGCGCCCGGGCGCTGATCAACGTGCCGGTCATGGAGCACGGACGGGTCGTGGCAGTGTTCTTCCTGCACGACCGGCAGGCGCGGGACTGGCGCCGCGACAAGCTTGCCTTCGTCCGCGACGTCGCCGAGCGGACCCGTGCCGCCATCGAGCGGTTCCGGGCGGAGGCAAGCCGGCGCGAGAGCGAGGAGCAGTTCCGCGTATTCGCGCAGGCCATCCCGAACCAGGTCTGGGCCGCCTACCCGGACGGCGCGCTGTACTGGTTCAACGACCAGTTCTACGCCTATTGCGGCGAGCCGAAGGGCAGCCTGCTCGGGCCGGATGCCTGGGGGGCCATCGTTCACCCCGACGACGTCCCGCCCGTCGCGGCCGCCTGGGATCATGCCCGCGCGACCGAGACCGCCTACGAGACCGAGTATCGGTTGCGCCGGGCCGACGGCACCCTCCGCTGGTTCCTGGTCCGGGGCGAACCCGTGCGCGACGCCACCGGCAGGATCACGCGCTGGGTCGGCACCAACACCGACATCGAGGACCAGAAGCGGGCGGTCGCCGAGTTGGCGCGGCTGGCCGGCAACCTGGAGCAGCAGGTCGAGGAACGCACGCGCGAGCGCGACCGCATGTGGCGCCTGTCGACCGACGTGATGCTGGTGGCGCGCTTCGACGCGACCATCGTGGCAGTCAACCCAGCCTGGACGACCCTGTTCGGCTGGTCCGAGGACGAGCTCGTCGGGCGCTCGTTCATGGACCTCGTGCACCCGGACGACGCCGCCTCGACCGCCGCGGCGGCGGGCGACCTGTCGGCCGGCTCGATCATCCCGCGCTTCGAGAACCGGTACCGGCACAAGGACGGCAGCTACCGCTGGCTGTCGTGGACGGCGGTGCCGGACGAGAGCTTCATCCACGCGGTGGGCCGCGACTTCACCGCCGAGAGGGAAGCCGCGGAAGCCCTCGCGAAGACCGAGGACGCCCTGCGGCAATCGCAGAAGATGGAGGCGGTCGGGCAACTCACCGGCGGGCTGGCGCACGATTTCAACAACCTGCTCGCCGGCATCTCGGGCTCGCTGGAACTGATGCAGACCCGCATGTCGCAGGGGCGCCTCGGCGACCTCGACCGCTACATGACCGTGGCGCAGGGCGCCGCCAAGCGCGCCGCCGCCCTGACCCACCGCCTGCTCGCCTTCTCGCGGCGTCAGACCCTCGACCCGAAGCCGACCAACGTGAACCGCCTGGTCCACGACATGGAGGAACTGGTCCGGCGCACGGTCGGGCCCGGCATCCACCTGGAGGTCGTCGGCCTCTCGGGAGCCTGGCCGGCCCTGATCGACCCCGGCCAGCTAGAGAACGCCCTGCTGAACCTCTGCATCAACGCGCGAGACGCCATGCCGGACGGCGGCCGCATCACCATAGAGACCGCCAACACGTGGATCGACGACGCGGGCTCGCGCCGGCATGACCTGCCGCCGGGCCAGTACCTCAGCGTCTGCGTGACCGACACCGGCACCGGCATGACGGCGGACATCATCGACAAGGTGTTCGAGCCGTTCTTCACGACCAAGCCCACGGGTCAAGGTACGGGCCTCGGCCTGTCGATGGTCTACGGCTTCGCGCGCCAGTCCGGCGGCCAGGTGCGGATCTACTCCGAGGTCGGCGAGGGCACCACGGTCTGCCTCTACCTGCCGCGTCACTACGGCGAGGCGGACGAGGACGACGTCGCGCGCAAGCTCGCAGAGGTCGGGCGTGCGGGACAGGGCGACACCGTGCTGATCGTCGACGACGAGCCCTCGGTGCGCATGCTCGTGACCGAGGTGCTGGAGGACCTCGGCTACACCGCCATCGAGGCGGCCGACAGCGTGGCCGGCCTGAAGGTGCTGCAATCGGACGTGCGCATCGACCTGCTGGTGACCGACGTCGGCCTGCCGGGGGGCATGAACGGCCGCCAGATGGCCGATGCCGGCCGCGAGCGTCGGCCCGGCCTGAAGGTGCTGTTCATCACCGGCTACGCCGAGAACGCGGTCCTCGGGAACGGGCACCTGCACCCCCGCATGCAGGTGCTGACGAAGCCGTTCGTGTTGGAGGCGCTCGCCACCCGCATCAAGGACCTGATCGCTGGGAGCTGACCACCGGCGGGAAGCGGTCTTCCCGCCGGTCCGGCTGTCCTACGCGGTGCCGTTGCCGCCGGTCGCGCCGTAGACCTCGCCCGTCACGTAGCTCGCCTCCTGGCTTGCCAGGAAGACGTAGACCGGCGCGAGCTCCACCGGCTGGCCGGGACGCCCCAGCGGCACCTCCGAGCCGAACTTCTCGACGTTCTCCTGCGGCTGGCCGCCCGACGGCTGCAACGCCGTCCAGAACGGGCCTGGTGCCACCGCGTTCACCCGGATGCCCTTGGCGACCTGTTGCTTGGCCAGCGCCTTCGAGAAGGCGACGATCCCAGCCTTCGTGGTCGCGTAGTCGACCAGGATCTGGGGAGGGTTGTAGGCCACGACCGAGGCGGTGTTGATAATGGAGGCACCCGCCGGCATATGCGGCAGGGCCGCCTTGGTGATCCAGAACATGGCGTAGAGGTTGGTCTTCAGCGTCCGGTCGAACTGCTCGTCCGTGATGTCGCCGATGTCTTTCTGGTTCGTCTGCTTGCCGGCGTTGTTGACCAGGATGTCGAGGCCGCCGAGATCGGTCACGGCCTTCCTCACCAGGGTCTCGCAGAACGCCTTGTCGGTGATGTCGCCCGGCAGGAGCACCGCCTTGCGGCCCTCGGCCTTGATCAGCTTGGCGACCTCCTGCGCGTCCGGCATCTCCTCCTCGACGAAGCTGAGCGCCACGTCGGCACCCTCGCGCGCGAAGGCGATGGCAGCCGCCCGCCCGATGCCGGAATCCGCGCCCGTCACCAGGGCCTTCCGACCGGCCAAACGCCCGTGCCCCTTGTAGCTGGCCTCACCGTGGTCCGGCTTCGGATCCATCGCTCGCGCCAAGCCCGGGGCCTCCTGCGGCTGCCGCTTGAACGGCGGCTGCGGGTACTGCGTGCGAGGGTCCTGCATCGTAAGGCGGCGGTCGTGTGCGTCAGTCATCAGGCTGTCCCGTGGCATTGCCGGAGATTGGGGTGGAATGCGGTAATCCAGATCGGTGCACCGCTCTCGGTCTCCGGCAAGCTGCCGCTGGTCCCACGGGTTCCGGGGTCGCGGTTCACGCTCGCGGCACGACGGTACGCCCGTTTCTCGCCCGTCGTCGCCCGACCGGCCTGACTGGAACGGCACGGAGACCTGGCGGTTGGGTGGGGAACGCCGAGCGCATTCGCGGCCGGCTCACTCACCCACAACGGATACCCTCCGTCGTCGTCGGACGAAACTCGCGTCCGTGCTCATTGGAGGGAAGGAGTGCGGCTCGGCCGATCTATGGCTTCATGCCGGTTCCTACGGGGGTCTGCCTTCACCCGCGTGGACTTCGGTCCCCCCGCGCCGCGGTGCCGCGCTCAATATCGACGGTGTGCCCTCAAGAGTACGCCCCCCGGGACGCGGGCACCGCTACGCTCCTCGACGACGACCACGCCCCGGATGCCCGGTCCCTTGACGGCGTCGACTAACTCGGCGAGCGGCGCGTCGGCGGCGACGTAGGTCCAGCGCCCGCGGACGACGCCGGAAGCCATGAGGTCGGCGACCGTGTGCTCGCCGAAGTCGATCATGGTGCCGACCAGCCGATCCGAGGCGTAGGCGACGATGTCGGCGGCCGATAGGAGCGCCGTGGGGCAGCCGGCCGCGTCGACGCAGACGATCGCGGGCACGTCCGGGCTGTAGGCACCGAGGACCGAGGCAAGGGTGTGATCCTCGGCGACCGGCTGGAAGTTGGTGTCGCATCGTTCGATCGCCGTCTGCGCGGCCATCCCGGGGCGGGGCTTGGTACGGATCACGGTCGAGAGCGTGGAATGGTGGCGCAGCCAGCGCGACATTGACGGGTTCCGCATCTCGACGAGGTGGACGATGTCGGCGTGCAGGCTCGTGGCGTTCACCCTGAGGATCGGCTCGTGATGGGCGATGCGGTTGCGCAGAAAATTGATGTCGCGGACGAGGATCTGGACCTCGGCGCGCGTGGTGCGCGGTTGGCAGTGCGGCAGCGCCTTGCGCAGGTTCACCTGCCAGAGCGAGCGGTCGTAGTCCGGACGGAACAGGTTGGACCAGAAGTCGAAGGTGAGCGTGGCGACCACCTGCCCTCGCGGGGGCCTGCGCTGGATCGCACTCGCCCGCTCGATGGCTTTGTCCAGCGATCTCCGGCTCTCCGTCGTGAGCTGGTCGCCGAACCTCTGATTCGTCGGCCAGGCGGGTCCGTGGAGGTCCGTCAGCACCTCGTCGATGGCGTTGCGAAGCGTCACCTCTCCGACGTGGAGGGGGTAGAGGAAGGCCTTGGCGAGGCGCGCGTTGTAAAGGTAGAGGTCGAGGGCGTGGCGCTCGTTCCCCTTCGCCGCCGTCAGGTACGTGGCGAACCGGTCGGCCGAGATCGAGGCCCGGATCGCGGCCAAATCCTCGGGGGTGTAAGGGAACGGAACTTGACTCTCGGCCATTGCAGTCTCACAAATATGGCCACTAGCAGCCGGTGCGGCCCCTCTGTCCCTCGCGGGACACGCGCCCCCGGCACCCCGAAGCCCTGGGACAGGCAATGCCTCTCCCGGGGCTTCCTAGTTTCCGGGCCTGTGTTCAGGCCCCCTCCCCCGCCCGCAGGATCGCCCGGATCTCCGAGGCCGACAGGCCGCGCGGCGGCTGGCTCAGCCGCCGGTGGGCCGGCAGCATCCGCCGGTACCGCGCCATCGCCGGGAAGTGGCCGTTGAAGCCCGTCGTGCGCGCGGTCGCCTTGAGGCGGGAGTAGCGGTCGAGGTCGACCACGAAGTAACGCGCGTAGGCCATCCGGGCGGTCTCATGGTTCCCGTCGAATCCCGGGAAGGTCACCTCGGCCTGGGTGAGGCCGCCCTTGTCCGCGAGGGCGTCGTAGGAGTAGGCGAGGTCGTCGTACATCTGCAGGATGTCGAGGACCTCGGTGCAGTCCTCCTTGCTCAAGCCGGTGTCGAAGGCCTCGACCATCGCGGGGTAGTGCAGCTCGTACCCGGATTGCAGCGCCTCGACGTGGCCGAGGTAGTGATTCCGCTCGTTCGGGTGGAGTGCGGCGAGGATCAGGTACTGGTTCGCCAGCGCGAGCCGCTCCTTGAGGGAGAGGGAGAACCCTGCCGCCTCCCGAGGGCCGTGTTCGAGCTCCTCGACCTTGTCGAGGACGGCTTGGCGAAAGACCGCGGACACGTTCAGCCCCTTGCGCTCGACCAAGCGGTCGAGGCGGTCCTTGAGCTCGTCGTCGACCCGGAAGCTGACCGTCGGCATCGTCCCATCCCATTAACTGTATTGCATATGCATTACTTGTTTGGCGATTGCAAGAGGTCGCGTGTGGAGCATTCGGGCGCATGGGACCGGTGGAAGGCCGGACCCGGGCCCTTGCGGCGCGGGTCCGGCCTCCTTAACCATTCGGCCATGAACCGGACGGGACAGCGAAAACACCTGGCGTCGCCGGCTTCCTGAGGAAGCCCCGAGCCCGCGCCCCGCCGAGCGGGAGCGCGACGCGTTGCCCTGCGGTGCGACCGCGCCGCCCGACGGTCCGAGCCATGCACGAAAACCTAATCGATCCGGGACATCCTCGCGGGATGCCGGTCGCCTATTCCTACATCCGCATGTCCCGGCCCGAGCAGCTTCGCGGCGACAGCCTGCGTCGTCAGGTTGAGAAGGCCAGGGAATGGGCCGCGAAGCGCGGCGTCGTGCTCGACGAGAGCCTGCGCGACATTGGCATCTCGGCCTATCGCGGGAAGAACAAGGAGGTCGGAGCGCTCGCGGCCTTCCTCGACGTCGTCAAGGCCGGGCGGGTGGCGTCGGGCTCCTTCCTCGTTCTCGAAAGCCTCGACCGCCTCAGCCGCGAGACGGTCCCGGAGGCGCTGCCCACCTTCCTCGATATCGTCAACGCGGGCATCACGATCGTCACGCTGACGGATAAGCAGGAGTACAACTACGAGCGGCTCAAGACTGATTGGACGCCCTTGCTAATCTCGCTCGGCATCATGGCGCGGGCGCACGAGGAGAGCAAGACGAAGGCCGAGCGCGTCCGCCAGGCGTGGGCGCAGAAGAGGACGAAAGTCGGGGAAGCGGTGCTGACCAAGAGGGTGCCGGCTTGGCTGCGGGTGGTCGACCGGCGCATCGAGGAAGTCGAGGGTCGTTCGGACATCGTGCGGCGGATCTTCCGCGAGGCGATCGCGGGCGACGGCCAAAGGGCCATCGTCAAGCGCCTCAACGACGAGGGCGTGCCGAGCTTCAAGACGGGGTTGAAGGGCTGGCAGCCCTCCTACGTGGCGAAGCTCCTCAAAAACAGGGCCGTCCTCGGAGAGTACCAGGCCTACAGCCGGGACGAGAAGGGCGTGCGCCATCCGGTGGGTGAGCCGGTCCCGGGGTACTACCCGGCGATCGTATCGGCCGCCGATTTCCTCCGAGCCGGGACGGCCGCTCGCTCGCGCAAGTTCGCCCCTGGGGTGCGGGGAGTGACGATCGCGAACCTCTTCCAGGGCATCGGCAAGTGCGCGTGCTGCGGCGCCTCGATGACCGTGCGAAACCGGGGCAAGGCCAGTGGGACGAGCCTGGTTTGCTCCAACGCGGCCCGCTCCGCCGGATGCGACAACCGTCGCGGCTGGTCTATGCCCAAGGTCGAGCGGGCTGTCTTGCGTGAGTTGCGCCGGGTGGACCTTCCGGAGCCGGACAAGAACGAGCGCGTGAAGGACGACGCCGCCACGCTGGCGGATGCGATGTCCGAAGCGACGCGACGCAGGGATCGGCTTCTCGATCTCGTGGAGGCCGGCGACGATGGCGCCATCGAGCGGGTGAAGTCGCTCACCCAGCGGATCCGCGCGCTTGAGGCCGAGGCGGCGAAGGCACGCCTGAACGGTCAGGTCGAGGCCAGCCTGCCAACCCGGCGGGAGCAGTGGGATCGCGTCGGGCGTCTGAGCCAGGCGCTCGCCACGGCGCGGGGGGCGGAGTTGCGCGAGATCCGGACCCGGCTCGCCCAGGCTATCCGAGAGTCCCTGCTCCGTGTCGAGTTCGGGCCGCAGGTCGTGACCTGTCGTGTGCGCCTCGACCGCATGCGCTCATGGGATGGGCTCCACTACGGTCATCACCCGGACGGGGTGCCATTCGTCGCGATCGACGAACGCCCGCCCCGCCAGCTCACGGTATGGGAGATCGCGCTTCACGAGCCAGAACCTGGGGAGCGGGAGCATCTCGATACCGAACTTGAGAGGTTCCTGCGGCTTGCCGGTACTCGGTGAGGCCTGACGTCGTCGCCTCTTGTGGCTGCTGACTTGGCATCCCGAGCGGCACCCCAGAATGAATGAGCAGGCTCTTCGACGGTCGCGCCGTGACGCGATCTGGCACGCCCTTGGCTCATCGTTCTAACCGGCGCCAGGATGGGGCAACGGCTATCGCGCTGCCCGAATGTCCGACGAAGCCCCCCATGGCCCCCACGGAGCGGTTCGCTTGATCATTGAGCCATACGATGCGTGCGCTCCGCCGTGTTCGCCCATAGGGATAGGGATCTTCAAGTGCAATTGGCTATATCGCTTCTTGGAGCGATTTGACGGGGAATTCGGTCATCTCCGGCCTGTCCCGCGAACAGGACCCTGGAGGTGCGATTGCTGCCTCAAGAGCCTTCGACGGATAGATGTGCCGCCCAGTCGGTGGCGGGATCGTAGGCCCATTCCATGGGGCCGCGCGGTCGAGACGGATCGGAACCGAGTTCCGGAAGCTCTGCTACGTCCCTGTCGAGCTGGTCCGCATCCAGCTTGGCGCGAATGAAGGCGGCCACCTCGGCTGCGGGAAAACTGCGGGAATTGCCGTCCGGAAGCGTGCGGTTTCGTTCTTCCCTCAGGATTTGCCAAACGGGAAGCATCTCGTGCCACAGCTCCTGCGAGATGGATTTTCCCTTTTCGTTGCAGCTACTTGCCTTCGTGATGGCAGGAATGTCGGGAGCGGTGGGATGCTCCGACCCGGATAGGGGAGGGGTGGAGGACTGGGATGGCCAAGTGCCTTCGCTCCTTGGGATTTCGGGGATTTCGCTGGGGGGACATCCCCGACGATTGCGGGAAAATCCCCACGCCGCCGCGGATCCTAGCAGGCCGATGCGCAAGTCACCCGCCGCACGCTGCCGGCGCGCCTCCAAGGCCAACTCGCGCTTCCAGGCCATGAAGGCCGAGGTCGTGCTCATCGCCCGGGCGGTGTCTTCCGTCGTGACGTGGGCGTACGCCTCCCGGGTCGTCTTGATGTTGGCGTGATGGAGCCGCTGCTGCACAGCCACGATGTTGCCGGTCGCCCGAAGCGTCTGGCTTCCCGTCGTCTTCCGGAGATCGTGGGGCCGCGCGTCGGCGACCCCTGCGGCCTTGCAAGCATTCGAAAACAGCTGGTAGAAGTACCACCCGGTCAGAGGGTATCGCTTGCCGCGCTCGTAAAACCGGCGGACCTTGCTCCGGGCGAGATACCGTGTCTGTTCCGCCACGAACGTGAAGACCGCCTCCTGCGCCTCGTCTTGGCGAGCTTCGTATTGCTCGAAAAGGATCGCACCGATTTCCTCGGTGATCGGTAACTCCGCGGTCTTATCGCCCTTCACCGTCAGCCTGATTATGCCGTCGATCCAATCCACCTGGGACCACCTGAGCTCGACCCCGTCCGTGCGCCGGAGCGCCGTCTCGATGAGGAAGCGCATGGCCGGGCGGATGTCCGGCCGAAGGTGCTCCTCGATCCGGATTTGCTCCTCGGCGGTGAGCTCGCGCCTGCGCGGCTTCTCTTGCAACGTATAGACGGTCCAATCCGGCTCGTCCGGAAGCACGACCTTGACGCGCTTCGCAGCCTTGAGCGCCATGTGTAGGACTTCGATGTGGGCGTTGATGTAGGCGTTCGATAGCAGGGGCTTCTTCGGGTCGTCCCGAACGTGGGTGCGTCTGAGCTTGCCCCATAAGTCGCCCACCAAGGCGTCGTCGATGCGCACGATCGGCATGTCGGGACCGAGCAGCCGGCAGATCACGTCCGCCTTGCGGTCACGATTCTTCTTGGGTTCGCCCGTAAGCGGGCGGGTCTCCATGAGCAACTCCATCGCCTGCAGGAGCGTTCGGGGCTTCGTCCCGCCGGAGACCTCCTTCCTCGGTTGATCTCCCGCAGAGCGGATCCGGACGCGCTCCGCTTCCTTCAGCTCACGGACGAACTTTGCCGCGTCACGCACGACCGCGGTGCCCGTCGTGCCGCGAAAGCGCTCGCCGCCGATCATGAACTCGTAATGCAGGTTGGCCGAGTTCTCCGGCTGTACGAGGTTGGGCGGGAGCTTCTTCCGCTTGCCGTCCCGCGCCTTCGACCTGGGCTTGGCCGACTTGGTGGTCTTCTCGCTCATTCGCATCCTCCCACCCCTGCGAGCCGGGCGGCCCGGCGGGCGATGTAACCGTCGGGCTTGGCCTTGAAGGGCGCGCCTACCGGCGCCCGGGCGTCGATGCGGCGCGCCTCGACGAAGGCGTCGAGGTCCACGTCCGTGACGCGAAGATCTCGGCGGACGGCGCCGCGGCCGACGTCGATCGCCGCGAGGCTCCCGTCGGCGACGTGGAGCTCGACCTGTCTGAGCGAGATCCCGAGGCGGTCGGCGACCTCCGGTAGGGTGAAGGCCCGTTCGACATGGAGGTCGAGCGTGCCCCCGTGACCGAGGGGCGGACCGGGATCTCGCGCTGGGTCGACGAAGTTCTCTCTGAAGGGCTTCATGGCATGCGTCCGTGCTTGGTCCTCGTGGGATCGGTCGGCGGGGCCGCCATCGCGGCTGGATCGCATCCACGCCAGCGTGACGGCCAAAGCTTTCCGGCTGCTCCTGCGGGGGCCCGAGCGGCCCCGCGTCCTGGTCGCGTGGTAAAGCGGGCGTTGCGGCGTCCGTGCGGATCGCGGCCCTAGGCGCCCGCGTCCGTATCGTCGCCGATCGGATCGGGCGTGCGGCGGTCGGCGAAGGCCCTGACCCGCAGGTCGCCGGGCCTAGGACCGGTCCGCTCCGCGAGGAACCGGGCGCGTCGCTCGGCCTCCTCCAGCGCGACCTTGCCGAGGGTCGTCAGGATCGCCTGGACGGCCCGCTCGAACGCCGGCTCCGACAAGGTGCGCATCATGTGAAGGCGCCGAAAGATCGCTCCCACCTGCATGTCCGGATCAGCGCGCATCACGAGCCCTCCCGTTGCGGTTCGACCGCGCCGGGGATCCGGCGTGGCTTCGGATCAGGCGCTCGACCTCCTCCCCCGACAGGACCCGGGTCGCGACGAGCCGCTCGGCCACCGCCTCGATCGCGGGACGGTGGTCGCGCACGAACGCCACGGCCCGGGCGTAGAGGGCCTGAAGATCCCGCTCGACGACCCGGCGCAGCGCGGGGTCATCACGCATCGCGGCGACCGCCGCGTCGGGTCCGCCGCGGATCGTGAGCTCGTCGCCGAGCCCGAAGGTCGCGTGGATGGAGGCGACGAGTTGGGTGGCCTTCGCCAGATCGCTGCCCGGCCCCCCGCCGGCGCCGGTGTTCGCCGCCCCGCCGAGGGCATCCATCGCCCGGCCCGCGAGCGCGACGATCACGAGGTCCTCGATCTGAGCCCGGGTCATCAGCGCTCGACCGTGGAGCAGGGCGCGGACCGACCCAGCCGTACCGGTGCCCATGGCGAGGCTCACCGAGCGGAGCGTGCCGATGTCACGGATCCGGGCGGCGACAGCATGGGCCGCCTCGTGGCGCGCACAGACCGCGAGCTCCTCGGGCGTCCGGCCGTCGTCGGGCGACACGGCACGGGCGAGGTCGGCGACGACCATGCGCCGACCCTCGGCGCGGGCCGCGGAGCGCGCGGCCTTGATCCACCCTACCGCCTCCGCCCCGGTGGCTCCGGTGCCGAGCATCGCCACCGGCATCAGGTCCTCGCCTGGCAGGTCGGCACCGAGATGCTGCCGGAGGATGCCCGCGAGATCCTCGACCGAGGGCCGAGCGATCTCGATCGGCGGGAACAGCCGTCCGGGCCGGATCATCGCCGGATCGAGGGCCGCCAGGTGGTTCGTCGCGCCGACCACGATGAGCCGCGAGGCGTCGCCGGAGGTCGTGCTGTCGAGGGCGGCGAGCACCCCCGTGATGACGGGGGTCCACCAGTCGCGTCCGCGAGCGCTCAAGCCATCCCGGCTCGGGATCGCATCGACCTCGTCGAGGAACAGCAGCGCCGGGGCCTGGGCCGCGGCGAGGGCGAGCTTGCCCTCGAAGGCCTTCAAGACGCCGTCGAGGTACCCGTTCGAGCCGGTGAACCACCCGCTCACGGACGTCGCGACGAGCGGGATGCGCGCGGCCTTCGCCACCGACCGGACGAAGGAGGTCTTTCCCGTCCCCGGCGGGCCGTAGAGCAGCGCGGTCCGCTGGACCGCGGACCAGTCGAGGCGGCCCTCACGCCAGGCGTCCAGGTCCCGGACGAGATCCCTCGCCCACCCCATCGCAGGGCCGCCGTAGCCGTGGAGTGTCTCCAGGTCCGGGACCTCGCCGAGCTGTGGATCGATGCCCGAACGCGCCGCGGCGATCGAGCGGATCCGCGAGATGCACTCGCGGGGTGTCGAGCCGATCCGGATCTGCGAGGTCAACTCGTCGAGGTTGAGCGACCCCGAGACCGCCGGGGGCATGCGGCGGGCGCGCTTGCCCGTGGCGGCGCGGATCGTCTCCGCGACGACACGGTTCGAGGGCGGGCCGATGCGGACGACGAGGTCGGCCGCTGCGACGAGGGTCTCGGGCAGGTAGCGCTCCGGGACGTGCGAGACGCCGGCGACGCGCGCGCCCTCGCTCAGGAGCCGCGCGACCTTGTCGTTGCCCTCGCTCGGCTTGTGCTGCGTCTTCGAGGATCCGTCGCGCACCTCGACGTGGACGAAGGGGGCGATGTCGCGAAGGGCGCTGCCGACATGCTGGCACCAGTCGGCTGTGGGAACCTCGACGACGACCGCCAGGCTTCCCGGGGCGCGCAGACGGCGCAGGCCGGCCGGGCCGAGGGCTTCGAGGAGCGCGGCGGCGGGCATCACCTCCCGCGCGGCGCGCAGGCCGGCGAGGCCGTGCCGGACGTACGGCGTCTGGGCGTCGTCGGCGGGAAATCCCGCCTCATCCCGCGGCATCTCAACGGGAAAGAACGCGTCGTTGCCGTGCTTCGGCTTTCCGCCGGTCTGGGAGCTGGACATCTTGGCTGCCTCCATGCGCGAGGCAGCCGGCCGCGATCGCGGCCCGGTCAGACCCCGGGAGGTTTCGGTTCGGTGCGGGGGATGCGACGCGGGCCAGGTTTGGCGACAGGCGTCACGAGCCGGTCGGAACGCCGGCGGGTCACCCGTTTTCGCGGGGCGCGCATGGGCATCGGGAGAGCTTTCCGGGCTGGGTCCGCCCGAGCGTCAGCTACGAGGGCGGGATGGGGCTCCGGCACCGGGCCGGAAGCGCATGGGGCGCCGTCGAGGCGCACGGAACACATACAAAACGGCAGGAATCGCGGTCAACCAGCCGGCAACATGAGGCCGTGGAAATACTTCGCTGCGGTGGAAAGCGGGGACCATTGCCGCCCGGTTAACGAACTGACAACCATCATGAGGGTCGCCCCTTTGCCGCGATGGATATGGCGGGGAAGCTCCGGTCGCGACGACTTCATAGTGCCAAGACGAGCCCTTCTGGTGCGGGCGATGGTAGTCATGCCCTTAGCGGCCGATGAGAATGTCCCGCCGGACGTCTTTTTCGAACATGGAGGGCTTGTACAGACTGCTACGCTCACCAAATGCCCGAACAGAATAGCAACGGCCGATACTGATTTCGCGCGAGGCCGTGCGCTGCCTGGGGGCAACGATGGCGGGTGGCGAGCCGGCTAGCCTGGCGTATCTCAGCGATCACGAGACCAAGGTCGATCTTCTCAACAACGAGGCGATCGCCGCGACGGTCCTGAAACTCATCAAGCAGAAATCCGAACACCCGATCACGATCGGCGTTCATGGAGATTGGGGAGCCGGCAAGTCGAGCGTCCTCAAGATGGTCGAAACGACGCTTGAGCAAGACGCAGGCACCTGCCTGATCAAATTCAACGGGTGGCAATTCCAAGGCTTCGAGGACGCAAAAATTGCCCTGATCGAAGGAGTAGTGAACGGTCTCATCGAGAACCGATCCTTGCGTGGGAAGGCCGAGGACGTCATCGAACGCATCCGAGAGAATATCGATGTACTGAAGGCCGCGAAGATGGGCGGGAAGCTTGCCTTCACCTTCTTCACAGGCCTGCCTTCTTTCGGCGCGGGCGAGGTGTTCGAAGCACTGACCGATAAGATCAAGGAGATCGTGACTGATCCCAAGGAGCGGAAGCAGGCTCTGGAGCAAGCCGAGGCTTTGAAGAAGGAGGGCGAGAAATCGGGCAAGCCGAGCGTCCCCCATGAGATTGCCGAATTTAGGAAATCATTCGAGGAACTCATCGCGCGAGCCAGCGTCGAGCGCATCGTCGTGCTCGTGGATGACCTCGATCGCTGCCTGCCCGAGACTGCGATCGAGACCTTGGAGGCGATCCGCCTCTTCGTGTTCCTCGACAAGACCGCTTTCGTCGTGGGCGCTGACGAGCGCATGATCGAGTACGCGGTCGGCCGGCACTTTCCGAACCTGCCGAAGATGGAGGACAGCCAGGGCTACGCCCGAGCCTACCTGGAGAAGCTGCTCCAGGTGCCGTTCCGCATCCCTGCGCTTGGCGAGACCGAGACACGGATCTACGTCACCCTGCTCCTTCTCGGCAGCGTCCTCGGCGAGGAGGAAGAGCGCTTCCTTCGGTTGCTCGATCTCGGCCGCGCCGCCCTGCGGACGCCCTGGGACGGCGAGGGTATCAAGCCCGACGACCTGAAGGCGGTGCTGGGCGAGCGGCCCGACGATCCGATCCGCAGTGCGCTCCTGACGGCCGAGCGCATCAGCCCGGTGCTAGCGGCCGGCACAAAGGGCAATCCGCGCCAGATCAAGCGCTTCCTCAACGCGCTGAACCTTCGCCTCGCGGTGGCACAGGCGCGCGGTTTCGGCACGGCCATCGAGCCGACGCGGCTGGCGAAGATCATGCTGGCGGAGATGTTCCTGCCCGAGAGCGTGTTCACCCAGATGGCGACACTGGTGGCGAAGGCTCCGGACGGCGTCTCGCCTTTGATCGCGAGGATCGAGGCCGCCGCCGAGGAGGCCGCCACGCCGGCGTCGGCCGCCGATCCACCCGCCCCCACGCCGGATCTGAACGCCACCGACGACCTGGCCTCCGTGCTGGAGGACTGGAAGCTCCGGCCGGAGGTTCTGGACTGGGCACGGATCAAGCCCAAGCTCGGCGGCGAGTCGTTGAAGCCGTACCTCTTCGTGATCAAGGATCGCCGCAACTACCTGGCCGGCGTGGCCCCGCTCTCGGCCAAACTGAAGGACATCGTGGCTCGGCTCACCGGGGGCGATCTCAACGCCGCGAACGTGACCGCTGCCGTGCGTGCGCTGACGCCGCCTGAGATCGACGCGGTGTTCAAGGATCTTCGCGGCCAGTTGCTGTCGACCCAGAGCCTCCAGGCAAAACCGCCGGCGATGGGCGGCTTGGCGGTCCTGACCCAGGCGCATCCTGGATTGCAGGTAAGATACGTGGAGGTGCTGGCCGAGCTCCCGATCGATCGTCTGGGGCCCGGCGTTGTCTCGGTGCATGGCTTCATCCAGAACGACGACGCCCTGCGACGCCTCAACGCCGTCTTCGACACGTGGGCGCGAAGCGATAACCTCATATTGAAGCGTGCCGTCGAGGCCATGCGGACGGCCGGGCAACGGCGCGGTCGACGCGCGGGGCGTTCTTAATGGGCACGTCGACCCCCTACCGCGGTGGGCGGAACTCGAACCCGCTTTTACCGAGCTGGCTACCCGGCGAAGACGGCGTCCCTCCCGCCGGTCCCCCGGCCCCTCCAGGGGAGCCGCCGGTTCCGCCCGGCGCGCCCCCGGGGACACCCGCTCCGGCCGACGGCGCTCCGGGCCCCGGCGAAAGCAGTCCCGGCCCCGGCGAGGGCAATCCCGCCACGCCCGGCGACCAGGCCGCCCCCGCGGGGCCGCAGCCCGGGGCGCCGCAGCCGCCCCGATACCAAGCCGCGCGGCGCAGCTTCACCGCCTTCGCCAAGTCCGGCGGAGGCGACGGCCGAGCGCTCGGCCGCGCGGCTCGGGGCTTCGTTCGCCGCGCCGGCGGCGGTGTCGGTCGGACAGTTCGGCGCATGGCCTCCGATCGGGCGGCCACCGCCCGGCTCGCCGGCGTACTTGCGCGGGCCTCGACCGAGCCGGGAGGCATCCGGGAAGTTGCGCGGCAACTCGATCTCGGCGCCCTGGCCGACGGACCGATCGCGGACCTCTACGCCGGCCTCGTCGACGTCGTATGCCCTCCCGACGGCGATCTCGACGACGCGCATTCGCGCGAGGCGTACCTTGAAGCGGTGATTGAGGTGATGGGTCGCGGATTCGGCGACCTAGAACGCCCGGGGGTCGAGACGATCCGGGCGGTGCTCGGCCTGTACATCACCAACGCGGTGCATCTACGCATCGTGAACGCCATCGCCAACAATCTCGTGACGCTGCCCCGCGACATCGACGAGGTCAGCGCCCTGCAGCAGGGCCTCAAAGATTTCGTCCGCGGCTGCGTAGAGCAGGCCCTCGACGAAGCGGGGGACGCCTTCCCGGCGGAGGACCTGACGGCCTCGATCGACGAGTTCTACGAGCAGGCGATCAGCATCCTTGACGCGGAGGGCGATGCCGCGGCCGAGGGCGAGGGGCCCGCCGAGGAGGAAGACGAATGACGCGCCATGTCCTCGCCGCCCACCTTGGACCCGATGACAGTTACGTGCCGGAGGCTGCGGCGGACGAGGCCGTGACCCGGTTCGACCTGGTCACGGGACAAAGGTCGCTGGGCCGCGGCATCGGGCCCGCGCTTCGGGCTTTGCGAGACCTCGGGGTGCGCCCGACCGAGACAGGCGTCGACCTCATCGTCGTAGCGGCCCACGTCCATGCGGCGGACACACGACTGAGCCGCGTCGCGACTTCGCAGGACGGCTGGACCCGCGAGATCGGCCTGGTCGTTCCCGTCTCGGAGCCGGAACGGTGGAGCGCGGCGGCCCCCATCCTCGAAAGGATGCTGCGCTTCCTCACGGGTGACCACTGGCGGATCCGGTTTCGGCCACGTCCGGCAGGCTTCGAGAACCTGTCTCCAGCCTATCTCCCTGGTTTCGAGATCGCGGATTTCGACGGGATCGCCCTGTTCTCGGGCGGTCTCGACAGCCTTATCGGTGCCATCGACACGCTAGTTGCGGGAGAGCGTCCGCTTTTCGTAAGCCACGCCGGCGAGGGTGCGGTCAGCGGCCCGCAGCGCGACCTCTTCGACAAGCTCAACGAGCGGCTTCCGGGGGACAGGCGGCTGAACCGAAATCTTCCCCGTCTCAGGTTCGCGCTGACTTTTCCACGCAACCTCGTACGCGGGGTCCCGGGGGAGGATTCGACCCGAGGCCGCTCGTTCCTGTTCCTCGCCATCGGTGCGATGGCCGGCTCGGGGCTCAGACGCCCGTTCGACCTGCGCGTTCCCGAGAACGGCCTGATCGCGCTGAACGTGCCCCTCGATCCGACCCGCCTCGGCTCGAACAGCACGCGCACGACCCACCCATACTACCTGCGCCGCTGGAACGAGCTGCTCATCGCGATCGGCATAGAGGGGACCGTCGTCAATCGCTATTGGGATCAGACGAAGGGCGAGATGGTCGCGGGATGTCGCGTTTCCGCGGTGCTCCGCGATCTTACGCCGCTCTCGGTCTCGTGCGCTCACCCGTCGCAGGGCCGCTACGCACGTGACCGTCGGCGGCACTGTGGGACCTGCGTCCCGTGCCTAATCCGCCGGGCGGCCGTAGAAGGCGCCTGGGGCCGAGGCAACGATCCGACGGGATACCGCTGCGACGACCTCGCGGAGCGGCCCCTCGACGCGACGAGGTCGGAGGGCCGTCAGGTGCGGGGGTTCCAGTACGCGATCGGCAGGCTTGCGGCATCCCCGGACCTGGCTCGGATCCTCATCCATAAGCCGGGTCCTTTGAAAGAGGACGCCCGCAACCTGGATCGGCTCGCAGGGGTCTACGGACGTGGTATGGTGGAAGTCGGCCGCCTGCTCCAGGGCGTCGAGACCTTCTCACCCGCCATGCCGGAGCTTCCTTGACCGACCGCCTGATCGACTTCCACTGCCACCTGGACCTCTACCCTGACTTCGAGGGGTTGGTCGCCGATTGCGAGCGACGTGGGATCTACACGCTCGCCGTGACGACAACGCCCCGTGCTTGGTCGCGCAACCGGGACGTATGCGGGATCACCCGTCACGTGCGGGCCGGCCTGGGGCTGCACCCCCAACTCGTCGGCGAGCACTGGCGCGAGATCGACCTGTGGGAGCGCTACTCCCACGAAACCAGATATGTCGGCGAGGTCGGGATCGATGCCGGACCCGCGCATTTCCGAAGCCTTGAGAGACAGATGGCGGTGTTTCGCCAGATCCTGATTGCCTGCTCCTCTCAAGGCGGAAAGATCCTATCGGTCCATAGCGTCAGGTCCGCAACGAAAGTGCTGGACCTTCTTGAGGAACATCTACCCGAGGACCGCGGTTCCGCCGTGCTCCACTGGTTCACCGGGTCCATGGCCGAGGCGCGCAGAGCCGTGGCGCTGGGATGTTATTTTTCCATCAACCGGCAGATGCTCACCAGCGATCGTGGGATGAGGCTCGTGCGGTCGCTCCCGGTCGAGCGCCTCCTGCTTGAGACGGACGGGCCGTTCACCTCAGAGGATGGGCAGCCAACCAGACCTCAGGCTGTATCACGTACACTGAGCGATCTCGCTTCGGCCTTTGGCCAGACACGCGATGACCTGCGACGCCAGTTGCTCGGGAATTTGCGGACGCTGACCGAAGTGGCCGATCCACGCCCCTCCGCAAACCACTGATCTACGCTCCGCGAGCCGGCTAACCGTCGCGGAGACCAAGGCTTGCCGCTACCCGCGGGTCGTTTCCTCACGCTGGCGAGGAGGCCGCGCCTTCGGCGGCGACGTCGGATGGGGAGAAGCGCTCCTTGTATCGCCGCACAAAAACAGCACCAAGAGCCGACCGGAAATGATCCCGAAGTCGTTCCGCGTCATCAGGACCTAAACCGACCTCTCTCCAATTCTGCTGATTAAATTTCTGCAGATCAATCGAGAATTCTCGGCTTCGGTCGCTGCGTTCAAGGACATCATAGGCGTAAATGTGTTCGATCTGCTTGGCGGGACCGCCTGCACCTGCGAAGACGCCCCCGACCCTTAGGATCCCGAGAATTTCGACATAGGCGATCAACTCACCACTCTCAGGTACGCACCTGACGATGATCTTGTGACCGATGGGGATTTCAGGTCCTCGCAGGCCGGGCAAACCATCGACCAAATAGCGGAAAGTCCCGCCATGGTCCTGCATAGAATTGATAACCTGGAGGAGTTGGTCCCAGTCCATGAACGACCGGCCCGTCCGATGGATCAGGAAGAGCCAGATCGCCGTGATCAAGCCCCCAAAAATAGCTTCCGGGGAGAAATCGAAACCGAGCTTGAGCTCGTCATCATCGTCGATACCCACCTTACGGGCATTCTGCTCGGCAACTATCGGATCCAGGGCCGGGAAATCTTTGCTCGCGCGCTTAAGGAGCTGACGGAATGTCTTCCAGTTCCCGGCCGCTATCTCAACGCTGTGACCGCCTTCGACTTCGGTCACCTCGTAGCGGACATCGATAGCCGACATGGATCCGTCGGGCTCAAGCCTTACCCGGCGCCCTTGGCGCGTGTTCACGATCCTGGGCGGGTTATGGCCACGATCCCGGGGGATGTCGATTAGAGTAGGCCAATCCCCGAACGCCTCGATCAGGGCGTTGTCTGCGATCGCGTCGAGCTTCGTATTACATTCCCGGCAGATGATGCCCTTTGGCTTTAGATTTCCTCCGAGTGCGTTGGGAATGATGTGGGCTTCGGAATCATTTTCCTTCGTGATGGGACTGCCGCAACCACGACACTTCGGCGGAGCGGCCGCCCGCCTTTTTGCCTCACCCATCTCGTTGCACACGGTCACGTTTGATCGGAGTGTATCAACCGGGTGATGCCCGTTCCGTTCCGTGTTGTCGTCCCTGGCCCGAGGATGTGCCAGCAACCGTCCCTGCCCAACCAAGTTTTCGGGGCGATCGGCGGCTGGACCTGATCGGGTCGGCCATGGTGCCGGGCCCATCGTTGCAGCCCGCGTCGGCGTCCGCGAGCGGGAAGCCAGCCGGTCCGCTCGGATGCGTCCTTATTTGCCCGAGTTTCCCACAGCGCCACAAACTTCCTCAAGCTGCCATTGGACAACCCTAAGATCGCTTGGCAGCGTGATCCCACCGGTCGGGCGCAGCCCACCGGTTCTCTCGTGTTGCTGTCGTTGACGAACTGCCACCGCGCACCACTCGACCGCGGGCGTGGCGCGGTGGCCTTTTGTCGATGGCCGTGACGCGCCCCTCTCTCATCGGAGCGTCAATGCCTGCACCGTCCCCCCTCGGTTCCCAACTCGAACACGCCTTCTCGCTGGATCCGTCCTACAGGGTCCATGACGTCGGCCATGCCGAATACCTTCTGCGGTATCGGAACGCTTCCGGGCTCGCCTTCGCCGTCGGCCGCACCACGAAGACCGCCGCAAAGGTCTGGATCCCTGCCGACGAGCGCTGGAGGGACGCGCTCGTCGCCGACGGGTTCGACTGCGTCGAGCGCGACTGCGCGAGCGACGGCAAGGGGCGCATCATCACCTTGCAGGCCATGCCGGAGTTCAGGGGCAAGCGGGCCTACTCGGTGCGCGTGAAGACCGTGGACGAAGCGCTCGCTGTCGCCGCCAAGCTGCGCTGAGGAGGCCTGATGTCGAATTTTCTCATACGCTTCGCTCCCGTCATCACCGCGGCCTACGAGGCGGAGATCCGCGAGGATCCGACCCTTTCAGGGCGCCTGGTGATCGGGAGTGCCGGCGACCTGACGGTCACCTACGCGCCGTTCGAGCACGTCGTGCCGACGGCGAGGCTCGTGATCGTCGGCATCACGCCGGGCGCCGAGCAGGCGCGGAACGCCCTGCTGGAGGTCAGGCGGGCGCTCGCCGCCGGCGTTTCCCACCCGGATGCCCTGGCGCGAGCGAAGGTCTTCGCGAGCTTCTCCGGACCGATGCGTAACGCTCTGGTCGCGATGCTCGATCACGTCGGCGTCCATCGAGCCTTGGGGATCGCAGGCGCGGGATCGTTGTGGTCGACGCACGCGCAACTCGTGCACTTCACGTCGGCTCTGCGCTTCCCGGTCTTCCGGGCCGGCGAGAACTACCGCGGTACCCCCTCGATGTTGCGAACGCCGTTGCTCCGGGCGCAACTGGACGAGGGTCTCGCCCAGGAAGCTCGGGTCTTGGCGCATGCCATCTGGGTCCCGTGCGGGCCCAAGGCGGCTGACGCGGTCAACGAGATGGTCCGACGTGGCCATCTCGTGCCTGAGCGGGTGCTGAACGGGATGCCGCATCCGTCGGGGGCCAACGCCGAGCGCATCGCCTACTTCCTCGGGCGATCATCCAGGGAAGGGCTTTCGGTCAAGACGGACCCTGTCAGGATCGATGCGGCGCGCGAGGCCATGCTGGTGAAGCTGGCCAGGTTCGGTGAATTGGCCGCGGGCGCGACGGCCTGAATTCCCGACCGGCATCGGTACGCGACCACGCCGATGCCGGTCGCTCGGTTGCTCGATCTCGCGTCGACCGGCTAACGCCGCCGCGAGCCGAGCCAAGTGGTTCTTGAGGATCGCGGAAACCAGGGCCTTGGCTGGCAAGACAACAGCGACTCGCCTTCGATGGACTTGTATCGGCGGCAGGAGGGCGCTGGAGTGTGGCAATGGCCTTGTGCCATGCGCCGCGGCTAGGACCATGGTGTCATGGCACCTCGCAGAACACAGCGTTGGCCCGAGGGTTGGTTCGAGAACGACGACACGGTGTCGTTCGAGCCTACAGTCGCCGGCCGCATCGGGAATTGGTGGTTCGACCGCGTGTTCGAGCCCTACCGCCTCAGCCCACGCGCCCTGGCCGAGAGCCTCGTAGACGGGATCGACGGCAGGAACCATGTCAGGTTCCTGAGCTTCGATCGCCGAGGCGGCAGAGTCTCCGTCGAGCTCTCGGGCCATCTCGGTACGGCGCGCATCTATTACGGTGGGCATACCCTGACGGTTGAGACCCAGGGGCGGCACGCGGAGGTGGATCTCGTCACGGTGGAGGAGCCCTTCCGAGGCATGGGCGTCGGAGCGCGCCTGATGGCGAACCTCTACGGGGTCGCCAAAGCCATCCAGGCGGATCGCATCGGCCTGCGTGCGGGCCTGGAGGATGGGCCGTTCGTGTGGATCAAGTTCGGGTTCTTCCCAACCGACGAACAGTGGGAGAAGGTCAAGAAGCCCATCCGGACGAAGCTCGATGGCCTCGGGCTCATGGTGTGCCGGGAGGCACGGAACCGCGTGGAACAAGCCCTGCTCTCGACTAGCGGCCGGGCGATCGCGATCATCGCCGCCGAACCCGACCTCGTGATGAGCCGGCCGGCGTTTTCGGGCGAGCCTCGCGAAGTCGCCCTCGGTCAGGCGTTGTTGGCCGACAGCGGGATCCGATGGTATGGGGAGTTCGTTTTCGCTGATGACGAGGCCCGCGAGCTGTTCGAGGCCTGCGTCGAGCGCAACATTGCGAGGGAGCCGAGATGACCCGCCGGGAATACCTCAGCCGCCTCCGCGCCAAGGCGGGCGAGAGCCGCTCCGAGAACGCGCATGCCGATCCACGCGCGCCGATCCTCCCGGTCGATTCCCCGGCCACGAGGGACGCGCTCGCCAGGATCATGGCCCAGACCGGGTTCTCGGCCGAGCAGATCGCCGGAAGGTTCCCGGAAGCCGGAGGGGACGCCCCCGAGGAGCCTCGGGGGCGCATCGCCCGCGGCTGATGCCGAAGCAGGGGGCCGCCTACCATCGCGCGCGTCGCCGGAAATGGGCGGCGGCTGCGGTTCGATCGTTGGGGAGATGTCGGGGCCTTGCCTGGGCAGGCGTGAAGGGGCTCTGGATAGCCCGGGGCATTCAGCCTCCCACGTGTACGATCCGGTCGGCTTCGAAGCCGCTGCTCTCGTCGTGGTGGCCCCGCGGGTTGCAAACGATCCGGGTCGGGCCAACGCGGTAGTCGGCGGCCCTGTGGACATGCCCGTGAACCCATAGCGCCGGCCCACGCGCGTGGATCAATTCGCGCAGGTCCGAGGCGTAGCACCAGCGCAGGTCGGCCCTGGGATCAGGCAGGCTGTCCGGGTGGGGCGCGTGGTGGGTGACGACCACGGTCGGGCCGTCGTGCGGCGTGGCGAGGGTGGCATCCAGGAAGGCGCGGGTCCGTCGGTGCAGGGCAAGGATCTCCTTCGGCTCGATACGATCGCGCGAGCGCGGGCCGGTGCGGATCCGGCGGTAGTCGACCATGCCGTTGCGCCCCTGGGCCGACCGCATGCCGTGCGTCAGTGTGGTCGAGCCGAGGCGGAAGTCGGTCCAGAGCGTGCCGCCGGCAAAGCGGGTCCCGCCGATCGTGACGACGTCGTCCATCAGGAGGTGGATGCGATGGCGGGCGGCGAGCTCCCGCCCACGGGCCATCTGGTCGGCGAACGTGTAGCGCTCCTCGCCACGGTCCCACCAGAAATCGTGGTTGCCCGGCGCATACACGACCGGCACCCCGGGCAGGCGCTCGGCCAGCCAGTCGAGGGCGCGGGTGAGCGGCATGTGGACGTCGCCGGCGATGACGACCACGTCGAAGCCGCCCGGCGGCGCGTGCGCGGCCGGGTCCCAGGCGTTCTCGGGCCATTCCTGGTGTAGGTCGCTGAACACCCAGAGCCGGGAGGCAGGCGAGGCGGTCATGCCGAGCCTCCCTCTCGGGCGGCGTTCTCGGCGAGGCGCAGGCGGATCTCGTCGAGGGCCACCGGGCGGAAGCCGAAGCAGTCGACCCCGACGTCGGTGCTCGCGGCGGTCCCGGGCAGCCGGCCGTGCGAGTGGCCGTAGAGGTGCAGGTCGCCCCGGTGCTGGCGCGGCCACGCGCGATGGGCGTAGTGGCTGCACCAGATGCCCTGGACGGTGCCGTCGGGCAGCGGGACGAGGACGCGGGCGACGTCGAAGACAGCGTCCCAGGGCAGGCGGTCGCCGATGCGGTCGTGGTTGCCCCGGACGAGGTAGCGTCGGCGGCCGTTGAGGCGGGCGAAAATCGCGCGGGCACGGTCCTCCGGGCATCGGTGGCAGAAATCGCCGAGATGCCAGACGGTGTCCTCGGGGCCGACGGCGGCGTTCCAGTTCGCGACGAGGGCCTCGTCGTGCTCGTCGATCGTGGCGAAGGGACGGTTCAGTCCGAGGCGCGGGCCGAGGACGGCCCGGTGGGACCAGTGGGTGTCGGCGGTGAACAGGGTTTCCGGCATGGGAGCCTCCGGTTGCGGAGGCTCGCGACCGCACGGGATCGGGCGCTCCGGGGTCAGCGGGTTGCGGGCGATCCGTGGGGTTTCATGGGGGCCTCGTTGGTGTCCGGAGCGCGACTCCGAGGAGCGGGACGCGGAAAGCGCTACCGTGCGACCGCTACCTGAAAGGATGGGCGATCTTAACCCTCCGGGTCGAGGATCCTGTGGATCGGGAGGGGGTGGGCGATGGCGACGCGGCAGGAGGTCTTCGAGGTTGCGGACCGGCTCCGGGCGCGGGGCGCGCGCGTGTCGTTGCGCAGCGTGATCCCGGAGCTGCGGCTCGGCGGCTCGAACCGGGTGGTGGGGCCGCTGCTGCGGGACTGGAAGGCCGAGCGGCGCTACCTGCCGAAGGTCGAGGCGGCGGGTCTGCCGGAAACGCTGCAGGGGCGGCTTCGGACGTTCGCGGTGGAGCTTTGGGAAGCGGCGCGGGCGGACGCGGCGGCGGAGCTGGTGGCTGAGCGGGCCGCGCCGGAGGCCCATCGACGGGCCGGCGACGAGGTGCTTGACGAGGCCCTGGCGCATCTCGACGTGGCCGAGGCGGAGATGGGCCGGCTGCAGGAGCGGCTTGCGCGTCTGGAGGAGGCCGGCCCGCGAGTGCCGGCGTAATCATCGACGGGCACTGCCTCGCCGATCGCGTGGTGGCTCGCCCTTACCGAGCCTACAATGCACCTATGTTCGACAACCCTTTCGTCCCACTTCTGGTTATCAGCGTCCTCATGAGCGTGGGCTGCTTGGCCTACGATGGCATCCGGCGGCGGCGCCTCAGGCGGGAATTGGCCATGCTGACGGGTGAGCTGGGCCGGCTGCAAGGTGAGCTGGGGGAAGCCCGGGCCGAGCTTGAAGCCCGACGTAGAGGCGAGGCCGGTGACGGCTCCTGATGGATAGGACAGGATGGGCGGACCTAATTCACGGCTGCGTCGATCACCCTGATCGCAGCCTCCCGGCACGCGCGCTCGCCGTCATTGAGGTCCAAGGCAAGCCATTCGGTAGGTGCTATCACAGCGGCTGACGGACCGCGCTGAAGCGTGCGATCGAGAATATCGATCGAGGTCGCAACTGCTCAGGGACGGCCCGGTGGCACAGGTAACGCGTCGAAGGATGGCGTCGAGGGAACGATCGTGAGGCTGCTACGGCGCAATGCGGCATCGGCATGCGCGTAGCCCGCCTTCATGACAACCTCCTGGATCTCGCGCGGGAAGCGCTTGAGACGGGTCTTCACGGCCGCGGCGCGCCTTGTATCGGCCTCGGAGAAGCCAAGGGGGTTGTCCGGGCCATGCGCCGTCACCCCCTCCCCGATACCCCACGAGACCAGCTTTCGCTCGCCCATTCGATCCAGGCCCCTCAGCACTCGCTGCCTCAGGAAGATGCCCTGCTGAAGGGCGATGTCGGAGACGCGCAGCGCCTGCGAGAACCAGTTTGATCGCGGCAGGGGATTTCCGGGCAAGGCCCGTCCCCCGTCGCTGACCAGGATCGTCCGATAACGCTTCCAGATCGGTTCAAGGCCGACGTTGTCGTAGACGCCCCCGTCAGTGAGGCAGAGCCGGCCCTTGTATCCGTCCTCGTGCAGGTCGGCCCCCTCCAGCGCCGCGATCGCGCCGGGCGGCACCCGCACGTAGGCCGGCGACATGTAGGGAGGAAAGGCCGCCGAGGCCGAGACGACGTCCGCCACCCGAAGGTCGGGGCGCTTCCACTCCCCGACGTGGTACTCGGCGGCGTACTCCTTGGCGAAGCGCCACAGCGCTCCGGTCTGCAGGCTTGTCGCGGTGAAGGTGAAGCGCGGCCGATCCGGCAGGTCCTGAAGGGTCGCGCCTTTGAACAGCGCCGCGTCATAGACCCGACCCGCGATGCCGGCGGCGGAGAAGCGTGGCAGCAGTCCGAGCAGCACGGCGGGGACGTCCACCCACTTCTGAGCCAGGGCGAGCAAGGGCAGGCTTACTTCCTCGCGGATGTTGGACGCGACACCCCGCTCGTCGAAGCGCAGGCGCGACCAACCCACGGCCAGCGCACCGGCGGCGACCGAGCCCCCCGAAACGCTGGAGACGCGATCGATCTGCGGCAGCAGCCCGGCCTCGTTCAGCCGGGTTAGGGCGCCGAGGTGGAACAGCATGGCCCGAAAGCCACCCCCCGAGAGGCAGAGACCTATCCCGTCCTCAAGCTTCTTGCCACCGAGGAAGTCCTCGCCGGATGCGGCTCCGGCGCCGGCATGAAACGGGAGATCCATCAGCGTGGGTGCGCGAGCGTGCCGGCGTGATGTTGCACTTTCGTTCCTTCCGCGCCAGTTTAGCTGAACGGGAGACGATATATGGCTGCGGTCCTCACGTTTCACCCGCTCGGCGACGCCGATGGCACGCTCATCGACCTGGCGGACGGGCGCAAGATCCTCATCGACTTCGGGGACGAATGCACGACGGCGAAGGATGAGAGGCGGATCGACCTCGCAGCTGCGCTGAGGGCCGACCTGATCCGATCCGGAAAGTCCGGCTTCGACGCCGTTCTTTTCACTCACTTGGACCGGGATCACGTCTACGGTGCCGAGGACTTTTTCTGGTTCGATCATTCGCCCCGCCTGCAGGGCGGCGGCCGGGCGCGCATCGGCGAGCTGTGGGTGCCGGCCGCGGCGATCCTGGAGGATGATCTGCCGCCGTTCGCGCAGGTGATACAGGACGAGGCACGGTACCGGCTGTTGAACGGCTATGGTGTGCGGGTCTTCTCTCGACCAGAGGCGCTGGCCGGCTTCCTAGCCCTGCACGGCCGCACCCTTGCCCATGTCGATGGCTTGATCGTCAACGCCGGCGACACGGTTCCGGGCTACGAGCTGCATGGCCCGGAGCGGGCGCAGTTCTTCGTGCACTGCCCGTTCGGCTGGCGTCAGGACCGGAACGAGCAGATCGTCGATCGGAACCAGGACAGCGTGGTGCTGCAGGCGGTCTTCCACGAGGGCGGCGCCCTGCGCCGTGTCCTTTTCGCGTCCGACATCGACTCCGAGACGCTCGGTCTGATCGTACGGACCACCCTCCGCCACGAGCAGGGACACCGCCTGATCTGGGACGTCTGCAAGATCCCGCACCATTGCTCCTTCCGATCGCTCAACAAGGATGACAAGGGCACGGTGATGACCGCCCCCATCCCGGAGGTGCGGCACCTGTTCGAGAGCTGCGGGATGCCCAACGGCATCATGGTCTCCACCAGCCGGTCGATTCCGGGGAACGACCTTGACGTACAGCCACCCCACCGTCAGGCAGCCGCCTACTACAAGGCAGTGGCGCGCCAGTCGGGCGGCAGGTTCGAAGTGACGATGGATCACTCGCCCGCGCGAAATCCCCAGCCGTGCAAGGTGGTCATCGACGAGCAGGGGTGCCGGTTCGTGTCCTTGCTGTCTCAAGGACCGGGCCTGCTACGGCCGGCCACGACGGCCTCGGTCGGCTTCGCCTTCCCGAACCGTCCCGTCGTCCCCGACAAGCCGGCAGGCTTCGGTTGACCTGGTTCATCGAGAGGCCAGACCGCTTCATAGCCGAGAAGAAGGCTGTCGCCGCGCTCGCCGGCGAAGTCGATTGGCTGTCGGCCTACGACTTCATGCTGGATGGGCGGGATCGGCTGCTGTTGCGGTTCACCGTCCTGGCAGGCGGCGCGTCGATCCCACTCGAACTTCGTTATCCCCGCTTCTATCCCGATGCGCCGCCAGAGGTCGTGCCGCTCGACCCTGACCTGAGGCTTGCCGACCATCAATGGGCCGGCGGTTCCCTCTGCCTGGAGCACAGAGCCGACAACTGGCGTCCGGAGGTCACCGGCGCCGTCATGATCCGGTCGGCGCATACCCTCCTCGACGCGGAGGCGACGACCCCGGGCGGCGCCCAGGCCTTGCCCGCGGTTCATGACCTGACCCTCGGCCAGCTCCTGCGCGGGGACACCTTCCGTCACCTCTATTCCGTCGAGCTGATCGAACTGCTGTCGGGGTTCGCTCCGTCTGTCCCGACGATGGCGACGATGCGTTACCAGAGCCAAGCCGAGACGATCGTCTCATGGATCGATACTGTGCAGAGTCCCGGTGGTACGTGGCGGCAATCCGGCTTTCCGGAGGGAAGCCGGGCGCTCCATGGCGTCGTGATGTGGATACCCGACGGCGCCTCGGCCTCGCGCCTGCTTGACAGGACGGCGTCGGACCTCCCGCTTCGTCTAGCGGCTCAAGCCCAGGGCTCGGAGGTCGGCCCGAACGATGCACGGTTCGTATTCGTCGCCAGCTCCGATCGACCGAGGATGGTCTGGCGGGTCCTGGGGGACGATCAGCAGCTCATTCCGGTGATACCGCTCCCGGTCGGCGACCGGGGCATGTGGCGAGCGGCCACGAACCCTGCATCCCTACCACGGAAGCGGGTCGCCATCGTCGGTTGCGGCTCCGCGGGATCGAAGATCGCCACAACACTTGCCAGGGCGGGGGTCGGCGGATTCCTGCTCATCGACGACGACGTACTCATGCGCCAGAACCTCGTGCGGAACGACTTGGACTGGCACGGTGTCGGCGAGCACAAGGTGCATGCCCTCGGGACCCGGCTCAAGCTCATCGATCCCGACGTCGCGGTGACCGCGCGTCCCATTCGGCTGGTGGGCCAGGAAGCAAGTTCCAGTGTCGATACAGCGCTCGAAGCGCTCGCGGGCTGCGACCTGATCGTCGATGCCACAGCCAATGCCGATGCGTTCAACCTGCTTTCGGCAGTCGCGACGCGGTCGCGTCGACCGCTGGTCTGGCTTGAGGTCTTCGAGGGAGGGCTGGGTGGCATGGTCGCGCGCCACCGTCCGGGGGTCGACGCGTCGCCCCAGGATATGCGCAGCGCCTATCTGTCATGGTGCCGCGACCTCAACGCGCCATGGACCGGCGTGGAGGAAGGGGATTACGCATCGCGTGACGCGGACGGTCACGTGTTCGTGGCGGATGACGCCGAGGTTGGCGTCATCGCTAACCATGCGGCGCGTTTCGCGCTCGATGCGTTGACGGACGGCCACACCTTTCCGCACCCCATGTACGTCATCGGCCTGAGGGCGAGATGGATCTTCAACGAGCCCTTCGTCGTGCGACCCATCGACGTTCCGGTCGGGGATGCGGGGGACGAGCATCCCTTGACGGAGGAGGTCCGCGACGCCGCGATCGAGTTTCTCGACGAGTTGCTGGCCAAACGCGGCGATGAAGATCCTCCTCCCTAGATCGATCCTCGCCCAGTGGACGGACGAGTTGCGGCGTGCGGGACGTCGGGAGATCGGCGGGGTCCTGATGGGCGAGGCCGTGGCACGGGACACGTTCCGCGTCGCCGAGGCGAGCGTGCAACGCGGCGGCGGGACGGCGACCAGCTTCGTCCGGGATCCAGAGCATCACGGTGCAGTCATCCGAGCGTTCTTCCTGAAGACGGGCGGCGACTACACGCGGTTCAACTACCTAGGCGAATGGCACTCCCATCCCTCATTTCCGACCAGGCCCAGCGGTGACGACCTCGCGGCGATGCACGAGCTTTTGGCGGAGGGACGGATCGGCGCGACATTCGCATGCTTGCTGATCGTGCGGCTCCGTCTCTTCCGCCGCCTCGACGTAGGAGCCTACGTCTTCACGCCGAATGGTGAGATGGGACCCGTGACGATCGTGCCCGAGCGATAGCCTCCGGCGTCGTCGGCTACACCGGGGCGGCATCCTCGGCCTTGAGGGCGCCGATGACGCCAGCCGGATCGACGTTGTGGCGTTTGATCCAATCCGCGAGGTTCGGCGGCCGGTACTGCGGATTGTCCCGCCACCGCGCGAAGACGCTGCCGTCGATGGTCTCGTTGATCCGCCAGGTCGTGCTCGCCGATCCGACGGCGGGCGGCGATCCGACCGGCCGAAGGAAGCGCGGCGTAAACAGGCGCAGGAGCCTCGGGCCGAAGGTAGCGTAGGAATCCGCGATATCGGCTTTCGGGTCGGGCGCGTCCATGGAGAAGCCTGGACGGAAGGCGAGCCCGTGACGGGCCGCTTTGTCCATGATCCACTTCAGCGGCGCCTGGGCGAGGATATCGCTGGGATAGCCACCGCCGACGTTGGCGTGGGCCCCGACGAACCAGCGCTGCTCGACCGCGTCGAGGCCGCGGCGCGGGCAGGTCGCGACCTTGTCGTTGTCGGCGGTCTGGGTCCAGAAGGTCGGCTCGAAGGCCTTGCGCTGCTCGTCGAGGGCGAGCGCGTGGAAGGCGTGGATGTTCGAGCGGTAGAGGTGGGTGTCGAGGAAGCGGTACTTCTCGACCTTGGTGCGCAGGCTCGACAGCGGGTTGCCGACCGAGCCGACCGTGTCCCAGATCCCCATGAACTTCACGTCGGCGGGCGCGCAGTGGGCGACGAGCCAGCGTTCCTCGATGCCCGCGAGCCCCATCGGGTCGGCGGCGAGCAGCTTGCGGATCGTCGGCTCGGTGCGTCGCCGGTAGCGGGCGTATAGCTGCTCGATCGAGAGCGGCGCGCCGGGCCGGAGCACGCCGCACTTCGAGATCAGCCCCGACAGGCTGCGCGCGGCGTAGGCGCCGCGGCTGAAGCCGAAGATGAAGATCTCGTCGCCATCCTCGTAGGCCTGGACGAGCCAGGTATAGGCGTCGACGATCTCGTTATCGAGGCCGTAGCCGCCGACCCCGCCGCGCACCTTCTCGCCGATCCGGGTGCCGACGCCCTGGCTGTAATAGACCATCTGCCCGGTGGCCGCCGGGTCGCAGAGCGAATTCAGGCGCCAAACGTTCGTGTTGTTGTTGAGCGTGTTCCAGGTGCCGTCGAGGAAGATGGCCAGACGCTTCATGCCGGAGCCCCGTCGTCGCGGGACGTCATTCTGAAGCGGTCGCGCGCCTCGGCCCCTGCTCACCTCAACGTGCGCGGCCCGGCGGCGTTCCTGATGCGTTCCTGGGCGGGAGGGTACTGTCCGCATATCCGTCGGCCCCGCCGCGCCGCGGCGGCGACTGAAACACAGATTCACAGAAAGGCAGACCGCAGCCGAGGGGCCCGCGCTGGCGGCCGCGGGTTGCAGGGCATCTTAACAGCTTGCTGTCATCACAGCTTTCTGTGAGCCTTGGGGATGGACCGCCCGTGCCGCCGACCGCGTCCGATGCCGCCAAACAGAAGGCGATGATCCAGGTCCCGGTGCAGGTGCGCCGTGAGATGAGGCTTCTCGCCGCCTCCGAGGGCAGGCCCGTCAGCGACCTCTACGTCGAGGCAGCGCGCGCCTACCTCACGGGACGGGGACGGGTCGAGACCGAGCCGACCCCGGTACCCGCGGCGCCCGCTCGGGGGGCTCCGGTCAGTGATCCCCTCGTCTCGGCCGCGCTCGCGCGCCAGGAGAAGACGCTCAGCGAAATCGTTAGGAAGCTGGATCTGGCGCTACGGCCCGAGGGGCAGCTCGCCGGCGCCGTCACGGCCCGGGCCATCGCCGTCACCTTAGCCGCCCTGACCAGGGCCGGACCTGACGGCACGACGCCGGGCACGCTGAACAAGGCCTGCGCCGAGCATGATCTCGACGAGCGAGCCTGGCTCGATGCCCGGTCGTTCCTGCGTTCTGCGGGCCTGATCCGGTTCAAGGCGAACCGGTGGTTCCTCCGTTCCCTAGATGCCGGCTCGCCCTGAGCGGGGCCGGTCGAGGGGAGCGGGACGGCGCCATCGGCATGGGGCCGCCATGACGCCGGCAGGTTCTTACAGCGAAGTGGGCCGGCAACGGGATCCGCCTGCGTAATGTAGCATAACATCAGGAGGTTGTGGGCACCGGCCGCCGCGATCTCGAGCGCGCGCTTGGCACCCTCCTGGCCCTTGATCTCGCGCAGGTCCGCCAGCGCGCCGGCGGAGCCGGCCACCGCCGGCACCGGTCGCGCCATCACCTGCGTGCCCTTGAAGTGGTTGGCGAGCTGGATCAGCGAGCGCGGCGCCAGCACGTCCATGTCGCCGGCCGCCCACGCGGCTTCCGGGCCGCTCGCCGCCGGGCAGATCAGGCCGAGGCTGCGGGCATTCGCGGCCATCGCGGCCGGCAGCACGCCCGCCACCGCGGTGAGGCTGCCGTCGAGCGCCAGTTCGCCGAGGACGCAGTAGCCCGAGAGCGCATCCGCCGGCAGGGCGCCGATGGCGCACATCATGCCGAGGGCGATCGGCAGGTCGTAGTGGGAGCCTTCCTTGGGCAGATCCGCGGGGGCGAGATTGACGGTGATACGCTTGGCCGGCAGCGCCAGGCCGGAGGCGATCAGGGCCGAGCGCACCCGCTCGCGCGACTCGGCCACCGCCTTGTCGGGCAGGCCGACCAGGGTGAAGGCGACGGCGCCGGGCGTGATCTGCACCTGCACGTCGACGGCGCGCGCCTCGATTCCCTCGAAGGCGACGGTAGCGACGCGCGTGACCATGGGGCGAGGGCCTTCGGGCTGGATGCCTGACGCTAGGTTAGTTCGCGGACGGCACCGGCACAACCCGTGGACGGGATACTGTTTTGCGGAGGACCAGCCCTCCGGACACGAAAAAGCCCGGCATGGAGCCGGGCCATTTCCTCTCGTCACCGGGGTCGGGGGCGCCCTCGGGCGCCGTCCGGAGCCGGTCCGCAGGCGTTACGCCTGGGCGGCCTGAAGGCCCTTCACGCGGGCGGCGAGGCGCGAGACCTTCCGCGAGGCGGTGTTCTTGTGCACGATCCCCTTCTGGGACGCGCGCATGATCTCCGGCTCGGCGCTGCGCAGGGCGGTCAGCGCGGTGCCGTGATCGCCGGACTCGATCGCCTCCTCGACCTTGCGGATGAAGGTGCGCATGCGGCTGCGGCGCGAGCGGTTGACTGCCGTACGCTTGGCAATCTTGCGGGTCATCTTCTTGGCCGACACGGTGTTGGCCATCGGCGTTCCTCATTCTCAAAGCGAGGCCCGAGCGATCCCGGCGGGATCGTGGCGTCGCGTGTCAGGGCATGGAAGCACGGGCAACCCGCCGGGCGAAAGCCCGCAGGTCCGCGAGCCGCGGTCTATAGACGCGACTGGGCGGATCGTCAACGCCGGAACGCCGCCGGCCGTCGGAACACCCTGCCCGGTCAATGGTTGAGGTTCTCACATAGCCACGGGAGATCCTCCATGATCCGTTCCGCTTCCCTCCTCGCCGCCGGCCTGCTCGCGATGTCGGCGGTCGCGATCCCGCATCAGGCGGAGGCGAAGGGCTGCATCAAGGGCGCCATCGTCGGCGGGCTCGCCGGCAAGGCCGTCGGCCACGGCAAGGCCGGCGCCGCGGCCGGATGCGCGGTGGGCCACCACAACGCCAACAAGAAGGCGAGCCAGGCGCAGGGGCAGTAAGGACGCGGGCCAGTAGGCCGATCCCGCCGCGCGGGCTTATAAGCAGGCCGGCTCCGATCGGGGGCCGGCCTTTTCTCGCGGAGCCCGCATGACGTCCACCGACGGCGCCCTGGTGCTGTTCTCCGGCGGGCAGGATTCCACCACCTGTCTCGCCTGGGCCCTCGACCGCTTCTCCCACGTCGAGACCCTCGGCTTCGATTACGGCCAGCGCCACCGGATCGAGCTCGATGGCCGCGGCACCCTGCGGGCCGAGATGACCCGGATCGTGCCGGCCTTCGCCGGGCGCCTCGGGGAAGATCACACGCTGAGCCTCGGAGCGCTCGGCGAGGTCTCCGAGACCGCGCTGACCCGGGAGACCGCCATCGCCATGGAGGCGGGCGGGCTGCCCAACACCTTCGTGCCGGGCCGCAACCTCGTCTTTCTCACCTTCGCGGCCGCCCTCGCCTATCGCCGGGGCCTGCGCCACATCGTCGGCGGGATGTGCGAGACCGATTTTTCCGGATATCCCGATTGCCGCGACGACACCGTCAAGGCACTGCAGGTCGCGCTCAACCTCGGCATGGAGCGCCGCTTCGTGCTGCACACGCCGTTGATGTGGATCGACAAGGCCGAGACCTGGCGGCTCGCCCGCGCGATCGGCGGCGAGCCCCTTGTCGACCTCATCGTGCGCGAGAGCCACACCTGCTACCTCGGCGAGCGCGGCGCGCTCCATGCCTGGGGTCATGGCTGCGGCACCTGCCCGGCCTGTGCCTTGCGCGCCGCCGGCTATGCGCGCTTCCGCGCCGAGGATGCGTGAACCGCGCTTGCGGGCCGGGCTGGCGTTGCGCAGAGTGCACCGCAAAAGCTGGGAGGAGAGAACCATGACCGCCTGCATCGTCGGCTGGAGCCACACGCCCTTCGGCAAGCACGACGCCGAGACCGTCGAGAGCCTGATCGTCCGCGTCGCCAACGAGGCGCTGGCCCATGCGGGGATCGGCCCGCAGGACGTCGACGAGATCGTGCTCGGCCACTACAATGCGGGCTTCACGCCGCAGGACTTCACCGCCTCGCTGGTGCTCCAGGCCGATGACGGATTCCGCTTCAAGCCCGCGACCCGGGTCGAGAATGCCTGCGCCACCGGCTCCGCCGCGGTGCACCAGGGCATCAAGACCATCGAGGCCAAGCGCGCCCGAGTGGTTCTGGTGGTCGGCGTCGAGCAGATGACCCGCACCCCCGGCCCCGAGATCGGCCGCACCCTGCTCAAGGCCTCGTATCTGCCGGAGGACGGCGACAACCCGGCGGGCTTCGCCGGCGTGTTCGGCACCATCGCCGGCGCCTATTTCCAGCGCCACGGCGACCAGTCCGACGCCCTGGCGGTGATCGCCGCCAAGAACCATCGCAACGGCGTCCAGAACCCCTACGCGCAGATGCGCAAGGACCTCGGCTTCGACTTCTGCCGCACCGAATCGGACAAGAACCCGTTCGTCGCCGGCCCGCTCAAGCGCACGGATTGCTCGCTGGTCTCGGACGGCGCGGCGGCCGTCGTGCTCGCCGATACCGAGACGGCCTTGCGGATGCGCCGCGCCGTCGCCTTCCGGGCGACCGCCCACGCGCAGGATTTCCTGCCGATGTCGAAGCGCGACGTGCTGAAGTTCGAGGGCGCGGCCACCGCCTGGGCCAGGGCGCTCGCCCAGGCCGGGATCACCCTCGACGACCTGTCGCTGGTCGAGACCCACGACTGCTTCACGGTCGCGGAGCTGATCGAGTACGAGGCGATGGGCCTGACCAAGGAGGGCCGCGGCGCCGACGCGATCCGCGAGGGCTGGACCACCAAGGAGGGCAAGCTGCCGGTCAACCCGTCCGGCGGGCTGAAGGCCAAGGGCCACCCGATCGGCGCCACCGGCGTCTCGATGCACGCCCTCTCGGCGATGCAGCTCTGCGGCGATGCCGGCGGCATGCAGATCCCGGACGCGACGCTGGCCGGCGTGTTCAACATGGGCGGCGTTGCGGTGGCGAACTACGTCAGCGTGCTCGAGCGCATCAAGTAGGGCGAGGGACGCAGGACCATGATCGCGTAGCCATGACGGCCTTCCTGGTCCTGCTGCTCGCCTATACGATCAGCCAGTTCGACCGCGGCTTCCTGGCGATGGTCGCGCCCGATCTCGGGCCCGATCTCGGCCTTGGCCCCTCCGACCTGGCGCTGCTCTCGGCGGGCTGGTTCCTGGCCTTCGCGGCCGGGCAGGTCCCGACCGGGCTCCTCCTCGACCGGATCGGGCCGCGACGCACCGTGGCGGGCTTCCTGGTGCTCGCCGCTCTCGGGGCGACGTCCCTCGGGCTGGCGCAGGGCTTCGCCGGGGCCGCCGCCGCCATGGCGCTGATCGGGCTCGGCTGCGCACCGGCGCTGATGGGCGGAATGTACCTGTTCGGCAGGTCCTACCCGCCCGAGCGCTTCGCCATGCTGTCCTCGCTGATGATCGGGCTCGGCACGTCGGGCGATCTCCTCGGCTCGACGCCGCTGGCGCTGGCGAGCCACGCCTTCGGCTGGCGGGCCATCCTCTTCGGCCTCGCCCTCGTCACCCTGGCCTCGGCCGGGCTGGTCCTGCGGCTGATCGAGGATCCGCCCCGTCTCGCCGATCCCCCGAAGACCTCGGTCTGGCGCGGCTTCGCCGAGGTTGCGCGGATGCGGGCCCTGTGGCCGGTCTTCCCGGTGGTCTTCGTCAGCTACGCCGTCGTTATCGCGACCCGCTCGCTCTGGGTCGGGGCCTATCTCGGCAGCGTCCACGGCCTCGATCCGCTCCAGCGCGGCAACGGCACGCTGGCGATGAGCGCCGCGATGGCGGCGGGTGCGATCGGGTATGGGCCGCTGGAGCGGCTGGTCCGCGATCCGAAGCGCACGGCGCTCGGCGGCTGCCTCGTCACCGGGCTGGCGCTCGCCGGGCTCGGGCTGTTCGGCGGAGGCGCGACGGCGCTCGCGGTGGCGCTGCTGGCGCTCACCGGGGCGGCGGGGCTGAGCTACGGCATCCTGATGGCGCATGCGCGCCGGTTCTTCCCCGCCCATCTGCTCGGGCGCGGGGTCGCCTTCATGAACATCGTCTTCATGGGCGGAGCCGCGGTCGTGCAGGGGCTGTCAGCCCTGTTCGTGCTGGGCACGGGCGAGCTCGCGCCGGATGCGCTCTACGGCCGGCTGTTCCTGGCCTACGGGCTGGCGCTGCTCGCCGCGACGGCGATCTATGCGTTCGCGCCGCGGGAGCCGGTCATCGGGCTTCGGGCTCCCATCCGTCCGGACCGGAAGGACCCGGGGGCTACCCCGCCTCCCCCGGCGTCCGCGCCCGCAGCGCCAGGGCGTGCAGGCCGCGCTTGAAGGCGTCGTCGAGGAGCGCGTTCACCATGCGGTGGCGCTCGACCCGGCTCTTACCCTCGAAGGCCGCCGACACCACATCCAGTCGGAAGTGAGTTTCACCCCCCTCCCGCCAGCCGGAATGGCCGGCATGCTGGTGTGATTCGTCGACGACGCTGAGCGCCGTCGGCGCCAGCCGCTCCTCGAGCGTCGTCCTGATCCAGTCGTTCAGGCTCATCGCGCACCCGTCCTTAACCTGCTTCGGCGTGACTGACCGGAGCGGGCATGCCCCGTCAAGCCGTCCGGTTCCGCCTGCGGCATCAGGCCCGGAGCCCTTGTGCCCGTCCCTCCGCCCCTCATAATCGCCCCATCATGGATCTGAACTCGCCCCTGTTCGACCGCATCCGCATCCGGCCTTCCTGCGACGAGCCGAAGAAGGCCGAGGGGCCCGCCTGCGACCGGCCGGGCTGCACCCAGCCTGGGCTGCACAAGGCGCCCAAGGGGCGCAAGCAGGAGGGCCAGTACTGGCGCTTCTGCATGCAACACGTGCGCGAGTACAACGCTGCCTACAATTACTTCGACGGGATGAACGACGCCGCCGTCCAGGCCTACCAGAAGGATGCGGTGATCGGGCACCGCCCGACCTGGGCGATGGGGGTCAATCCCGGCGCCAAGGCGGGCGCCAAGCCCGAGGCGACTCAGCGCGACTGGGAGTACGTCGATCCGCTCGGCATCCTGCGCGGCGAGGGCGCCGGCCCGGCCTCGCGCCGCGCCCGGGCCGAGCCGCCGCCGCCGCGCTACTCGGCGCCGATCCGCAAGGCCCTCGACGTGCTCGGCCTCGACGAGAGCGCCGATTCCGCCGCCATCAAGGCGCAGTACAAGGTGCTGGTGAAGCGCTTCCACCCCGACGCCAATGGCGGCGACCGCTCGTTCGAGGACCGCCTGCGCGACATCATCAAGGCCCACGACACCCTGCGGGCCGCTGGCCTGTGCTGAAGGCGTCGCGGCACGGGCGAGTCGCGGGGGCACGGTTCTCGCATCCCTGATCCGCCGCGAGGGGGGCTCGAAACCGGACGCCTTGCCCATATATCGGGGTCAGGCACGTTTGCGCCGGCTCCCCCCGCAGCTTAAGGACAAGCGGCGCCCGCCGGTCTCTCCCGCGCCGTCGCGACATTCGTAGGTCGCCCATGGCGGGCCGGCCTGCCCCGACGAGGCTCCGTATGCTTGCTGAAGACACGCCACCCGCTCTCCCGGACACGACCGTCTCGGTGCGCAAGGTGTTCGGAATCGATTCGAACCTCGAGGTGCCGGCTTTCTCGGCCACCGACGAGCACGTGCCGGATCTCGATCCGGACTACCTGTTCGACCGCGAGACCACCCTGGCGATCCTGGCCGGCTTCGCCCGCAACCGCCGGGTGATGATCACCGGGTATCACGGCACCGGCAAGTCGACCCACGTCGAGCAGGTCGCCGCCCGGCTGAACTGGCCCTGCGTGCGCATCAACCTCGACAGCCACGTCTCGCGCATCGACCTCGTCGGCAAGGACGCGATCGTGCTGAAGGAGGGCAAGCAGGTCACCGCCTTCCAGGACGGCATCCTGCCCTGGGCGCTGCAGAACAACGTCGCCCTCGTCTTCGACGAGTACGATGCCGGCCGGCCGGACGTGATGTTCGTGATCCAGCGCGTGCTCGAGGTGTCGGGCCGCCTGACGCTCCTCGACCAGAAGCGGGTGATCCGCCCCCATCCCGGCTTCCGCCTGTTCGCCACCGCCAACACGGTCGGCCTCGGTGACACCTCGGGCCTCTATCACGGCACCCAGCAGATCAACCAGGGCCAGATGGACCGCTGGTCGATCGTCACCACGCTCAACTACCTGCCGCACGACCGCGAGGTCGACATCGTCCTGTCCAAGGCGCAGCATTACCGCGGCGAGGGCGGGCGCGACATCGTCAACAAGATGGTGCGCGTCGCCGACCTCACCCGCAACGCCTTCATCAACGGCGACCTGTCGACCGTGATGAGCCCGCGCACGGTGATCACCTGGGCCGAGAACGCCGACATCTTCAACGATATCGGCTTCGCCTTCCGGGTCACCTTCCTCAACAAGTGCGACGAGCTGGAGCGCGCGCTGGTGGCCGAGTTCTACCAGCGCTCCTTCGGCAAGGAGCTGCCCGAGAGCGCGGTGAACGTCGCGCTGAGCTGACGGCCGCGGAAGATCGTCCGACGGCCACGTCCCGCTGCGCCGGTGCCGCTTCGCGGTGCCGGCGCAGCGGGTTCGGCTCCGCAAGGAGGGACGATGCCGCGACCCGGGTGCATGCGCAGCGGACCTGACGCTGCGCCCCTTCGACCTCGACTCGCTGAAGAAGTAGCCCCGCATGTCCATCTCCAACCGCAAGCCCGGCGAGAAGCGCGAGTCAGTCGCCGAGCCGCTGAAGCGCTCGGTGGCCGGGACGCTGCGGGCCATCGCCCGCAAGGCCGAGATCGAGGTCACCTTCGCGACCGACCGGCCGGCGCTCACCGGCGACAAGGCCCGCCTGCCCGAGCCGCCGCGCAAGCTTAGCGCCGGCGACGTCGCGATCCTGCGCGGCCATGCCGACTCGATGGCGCTGCGCCTCGCCTGCCACGACAACGCCGTCCACCGGCGCCTGGCCCCCGAGAACGCCGCGGCCCGCGCGGTCTACGACGCGGTCGAGCAGGCCCGGGTGGAGGCGATCGGCTCGCGCCGGATGGCCGGTGTCGCGGGCAACCTCACGGCGATGCTGGAGGACCGCTACCACCGCGGCGGCAAGTACGAGGAGATCACCGACCGGGCCGACGCGCCGCTCGAGGACGCGGTCGCCCTGATGGTGCGCGAGCGCCTGACCGGCCAGGCCCCGCCGCAGGCGGCGCAGCGCATCGTCGGGCTGTGGCGCGAGTTCATCGAGGACCGGGCCGGGCGCAACCTCGACGGGCTGATGGGCAGCCTCGAGGACCAGCGCGCCTTCGCCCGCTCGGTGCGCGACCTGCTCTCCTCCCTCGACATGGCGGACGAGGCGCCCCTCGATCCCGACGACGAGGAGAACGACGACGAGAACGAGGCCGAGTCGGACGAGCAGCAGGCCGGAGAGGGCGAGGCCGAGCAGCAGAGCCAGGGCGACCGGGCCGAGATGGAGGTCTCGGACGAGGCCTCCGACGAGATCGAGGAAGGCGCCACCGAGGCCGCCGACGCGCCCTCGGGCGAGCTGCCGGAGGATGCCGAGGACGCCGATTCGGAGGAGGCCTCCGAGTCCTGGCGCCCGCCGGGCCCCCGCGCCAACGAACCGCGCGGCCCGGACTACAAGGTGTTCTCGCAGAAATACGACGAGGTCATCCACGCCGAGGACCTGTGCGACGCCGACGAGCTGGCGCGCCTGCGCTCCTACCTCGACAAGCAGCTCGCCCACCTGCAGGGCGTGGTCGGGCGGCTGGCGAACCGCCTGCAACGGCGCCTGCTGGCGCAGCAGAACCGCGCCTGGGAATTCGATCTGGAGGAGGGCCAGCTCGACCCGGCGCGCCTCGTGCGCGTCGTGATCGACCCCTACCAGCCGCTCTCGTTCAAGCACGAGAAGGACACCAACTTCCGCGACACGGTCGTCACCCTGCTCCTCGACAATTCGGGCTCGATGCGCGGCCGGCCGATCACCGTGGCGGCGACCTGCGCCGACATCCTCGCCCGCACGCTGGAGCGCTGCGGCGTCAAGGTCGAGATCCTGGGCTTTACGACGAGGGCCTGGAAGGGCGGCCAGTCGCGCGAGGCGTGGCTGCAATCGGGCAAGCCGCCGACCCCGGGGCGCCTCAACGACCTGCGCCACATCGTCTACAAGTCGGCCGACGCGCCGTGGCGCCGGGCCCGCAAGAATCTCGGTCTGATGATGCGCGAGGGCCTGCTCAAAGAGAACATCGACGGGGAGGCCCTGGATTGGGCCCACAAGCGCCTGCTCGCCCGGCCGGAGCAGCGCCGGATCCTGATGGTGATCTCCGACGGCGCCCCGGTCGACGATTCGACCCTGTCGGTCAATCCGGGCAACTACCTGGAGCGCCACCTGCGCTACGTGATCGACGAGATCGAGACCCGCTCGCCGGTGGAGCTGCTGGCCATCGGCATCGGCCACGACGTGACCCGATATTACCGCCGGGCCGTCACGATCATCGACGCGGAGGAACTCGGCGGCGTGATGACCGAGAAGCTGGCCGAATTGTTCAATGAGGATGGCGGTCCCGTGCCGGTGCGCCGGATGGCGGCGGGCGGCCGGCGCTGAGCCGCCGCCCTTCACCCGGCTCCGTGTGCGCATGCGCTGGCCGCAGTGAACCCCTCCGACGGTATCCCGGGGCCCTGCGGCGGACCCCGGGATCCATCACCGCCGGCGGTTCGGGACGAGGCGGGACAGGCCCCCCGCCGCATCCGCATCGTCGACCATCATGATCCCGCAGTCTCGCCTCCCGCGAGCCCCAGGGCGCCGGTGAGGAAGATCGACGCCTGAGCCTGGTTCAAACGACCGAACACGAAAAACCCCGGGCGCTCCTGGCGCATCCGGGGCTTTTCCATCTTCGCTGATGACGGAGGCGCGAGGGTCGGTCCCCTCAGCGCCTCCGACGAGAAATCAGGCCGCCTCGGCGAGCTTCTTCTCGATCTCGCGCTTCAGCAGGCGGGCGTTCTGGGACAGGTCGGTCTCGCCGGCCTTGATCAGGAACGCGTCGAGGCCGCCGCGGTGCTCGACCGAGCGCAGGGCGTTGGCCGAGATGCGCAGGCGGACCGAGCGGCCGAGCGTGTCGGACAGCAGGGTGACGTTGCACAGGTTCGGCAGGAACCGACGCTTGGTCTTGTGGTTCGAGTGGCTCACGAGGTGGCCGGTGAGCACCCCCTTACCGGTGAGCTCGCAGCGACGCGACATGGTCTGATATCCTCAACTGGTCTTCGTTCGGCGAGGGACCACGCACCGCGAGAGCCGAGCGTGCTGCGCACCCCGGCGTGAACCGGACCCCGCGAAGTCCCTGGAAAGCACGCGCCTATAGAGGCGGAAGGCGGGTCTCGTCAAGGAGCAGGCGCCGAGACCGACGGAGAACGGGTCGCCGGAACGGCGCTCCGCGCCCGGCGGCAGGCGGGGACCGGCGGGAGTGGCGGCCGGACCCGCCGCCGGGGCTCCCGCTGCGGGGACCGAGGTTACCGCACGTTGTCCACCGGATCCATGCCGATCCAGACCGCAATCCGGCGCGGCCAGCGTCGCGCGCTTGATTACCCAGCGAAAGCTCGGCATCCGCACGACAAGGTCGACTGTGGACGAGAGCAGCAGGACGCTGACGGACGGTCGCCCGTCGCGAAACCGTCGTGCCGAGGGTTCCTGATGGCCGAGACCAGCCTCCTCGCCTGCATCGATGCGGTCTGCGCAGCCGGCCTCGACCCCGAATTGTGGCCGGAGGCCCTCGGCCAGGTGTCGAAGATCACGGGATCCGTCGGCGCCCTGCTGATTCCCGTCTTCCCAGCCGCGGCGATCCCCTTCGTCGTCTCCGAGCGGCTCGAGGCGGCGAACCGCGATTACGCGTCCGGTTGGGCGCACCACGACAGCCGGGTCCATGCCAGCCACCGCCTGGCCCTCCGGCCGGGCCTGCTCATCACGGACGGAGCGCTGTTCACCCCCGAGGAGATCGCGCGGGATCCCTTCTACCAGGACTTCCTGCGCCGCCACGGCCTCGGCCTCGGAGCCTATCGGCTGATTCCCGACGGGACCGGGGCGCTCGCGTCGATCTCGCTCATGCGCGGTTTCGGCTGCGGCGCCTTCGAGGCGGCCGAGCTTCTGCGCGTGGAGCAGGTCTCCGGCCACTTGGCGCGGGCGCTGCACGTCAATGCCCGGTTCGCCGAGGCGCGGTGCCTGGCTGGCGACCTCGAGGAGGCGATCGAACATCTCGGGACCGGCCTGATCCTGCTCGACGGTCGAGGACGCGCGCGCTTCGTCAATGCCCCGGCCCGTCGCCTGCTCGGCGACGGCCTGAGCGTCGACCGCGACGGATGCCTCGCGGCCCGCCTGCCGGCGGAGCGCCCGCGGCTCGCCGGCCTCCTCGCTGCGGCGGCGTCCGGCCAGCCGTCCGGGCCGCTGCTGCTCGCCCGGCCGCAGGGCGCCCCGCTCCACCTCGACGCCCTGCCGACCCGTGGCCGCGGTGCGACGGCGGATGCCCTGTCGGCGGCGGCCGGCACCCGGGACGGGATCATGCTGCTCGTGCGCGATACCGCTCGCGCCACGCCAGCCGGCACGGTGGACCAGCTCCGGCAACTCGGCCTCACCCTGGCCGAGGCCCGCATCGCCGACCTGATCGGCCAGGGCCAAGCTCCGGCCGAGGCAGCGGACGCGTTCGCGATCAGCATCGCGACCGTGCGCACGCATCTCAAGGCGATCAATGCCAAGCTCGGCCTCTCGCGCCAGGGCGAGCTCGTCGCCTTGGTGATGCGGCTCTCCGCCTGGACGCGCGCCGACCGCCCCTAGAGCCGCGCCCGATCGCGCGGCCATCGGACGATGCGCCAAGCCTCTGACGTGGCCGCAGTTTCCCCGACGAACCGGCATCCGCCTCGTCGGGGAAGGCTCCAGCGCACCGGGAGACGATCCGTTAACCCTAACTGCGTCACGATAGGGCCAGATTTCCCCCGCTTCATCGGGAGCGGGCGACGGTGATCGAGATCGGTTCCCCCATGCGTTCCAAGGCCCTCCTCTCGCTCGCCCTCGCGGCGGGGTTCGCCCTCCCGGCCGGCGAGGCGACGACGGCCCAGGCGGCGCGGAGCCGCACCCCGAAGGCCGGCGAGACCGCCGTCACGGTCGATTACGGCATCATGCTGGCCGGCGTGCCGATCGGCACCGCGCAGGTCACGGGGTCGGTGGACGGCCCGCGCTACACCATGGATGTCAGCGCCCGCCTCACCGGCCTCGTCGGCGCGATCACCGGCGGCTACGGCTCGGGCCGGGCGAGCGGCACGGTGGCCGGCAAGCCGGTGCCGGCGGCCTTCGCGCTCGCCTCGCACAGCGCCAGCGCCTCGATCACCGTGCGCATGGCGATGGCCCGCGGCAACGTCGTGGCCTCCGACATCGCCCCGCCGCTGGTGTCCGACCCCGAGCGGGTCACCGTGAGCGAGGTCCACAAGCGCGGCATCATCGACCCGGTGAGCGCCCTGATGATGCCGGCGCAGGGGCGCGGCGAGCTCATCGACCCGCAGAATTGCAACCGCACGATCCCGGTCTTCGACGGCGCCAGCCGGTTCAACGTGGTGCTGAGCTACGGCGAGACCCGCAGCGTCCAGAAACCCGGCTATGCCGGCCCGATCCTGGTCTGCAACGCCCGCTACCAGCCGATCGCCGGCCACCGGCCGGACCGGCCGGGGGTGAGGTTCATGGAGGAGAACACCGACATGTCGGTGTGGCTTGCCCCCGTCGAGGGCGCGCGGGTGCTGCTGCCGCTGCGCATTGCCGTCCGCACCCAGCTCGGCCTCAACATCATCGAGGCGACGCGCTGGTCGCAGACCGGGCAGGCCGCGCCGAGCGCGCAGGCTCCGCAGGGCGGCCAGACCGGCGCGGAAGCCGGCGCCCAGGCGGCGGCGCAAGCCCCTGCCCCGTCCACCGACGGGCGCTGACCGCCCGTGCGCGCCCTCGACGCCACGCATGCCGTGGCGCTCCTCCTCACCCTCATGCCCCTCCCGGCCCTGGCGAACGGCGTCGAGTGCGGCGGCGACGCGTATTCCTCGGCGACGGTCGGGGCGAACCCGCCCGGGCCGCTGACCGCAATCCCGGACACGCTCTGCGCCGACCTCGACCAGGGCGCGGCGACCGACCCCCGCATCGAGGTCATCGCGCCCGGACCCGGCCCCGGATCGGCGCTGCCCTCGCCGTATGGCGGCCCATATGGCGATCGCTACGCCCCCGCCCCATATGGGGGGAGGCCGCTGCTCGGGCCACGGCCGCGGGGCGGCCGCGATCCGGAGCGCTGAAGGGGTCGCGCGACGATCCCGGCACGGCCCCGGGACGGTGCGGCGGCCCCTGCCGGAGCTTCGCCCCGAGGATTTCTTCCAGCCTGATGACGCGCCGTTCCCTCTCACCGCAGGCCCGCTTGCGCGGCGCCACGGCGGTGCTCGGTCCCACCAATACCGGCAAGACCCATCTCGCGATCGAGCGGATGCTCGGCCACCCGACCGGCATGATCGGCCTGCCGCTGCGGCTGCTCGCCCGCGAGGTCTATCACCGCGTCGTCGAGCGGGTCGGACCCGAGCGGGTCGCCCTCGTCACCGGCGAGGAGAAGATCAAGCCGCACCGGCCGAGCTACTGGATCTGCACCGCCGAGGCGATGCCGCGGGACAACCAGGTGGATTTCGTCGGCATCGACGAGATCCAGCTCGGCGCCGACCGCGACCGCGGCCACACCTTCACCGATCGGCTGCTGCACCAGCGCGGCCGCGAGGAGACGCTGCTGATCGGCTCGGGCACGATGGAGCCGCTGGTCAAGTCGCTGATCCCGGGGATCACCGTCACCACCCGGCCGCGCCTGTCGCAGCTGAGCTTCGCCGGCAGCCGCAAGCTCTCCCGCCTGCCCCAGCGCAGCGCCATCGTGGCGTTCTCGGCCGAGGAGGTCTACGCCATCGCCGAGCTGCTGCGGCGCCAGCGCGGCGGGGCCGCGGTGGTGCTCGGCGCCCTCTCGCCGCGCACCCGCAACGCCCAGGTCGAGCTCTACCAGTCCGGCGAGGTCGATTACCTGGTGGCGACCGACGCGGTCGGGATGGGGCTCAACCTCGACGTCGACCACGTCGCCTTCGCGTCGAACCGCAAGTACGACGGCACGCGCTTCCGCGATCTCTCCCCGTCCGAGATGGCGCAGATCGCGGGACGGGCCGGGCGCCACCTGCGCGACGGCACCTTCGGCACCACCGGGCGCTGCCCGCCGATGGAGGCCGAGATGGTCGAGGCGCTGGAGGGCCACAGCTTCGAGCCGCTGCGGATGCTGCAATGGCGCAACCCCGACCTCGATTTCGGCTCGATCGACGGCTTGCGCCGCAGCCTCGGCGAGCACCCGACCGAGCGCGGCCTGACCCGGGCGCCGACCGGCGACGACGAGGCGGCCCTCGACCTCCTGGCCAAGGAGGACGACATCCGCGACTACGCGACCTCGCGCAGCGCGGTCGAGCGGCTGTGGCAGGTCTGCGGCGTGCCGGATTACCGCAAATCGGCGATCCAGACCCATGCCGACCTCATCGCCCAGCTGTTCCGCTTCCTGATGCGGGGCATGGCCGGACGGATCCCGGTCGACTGGTTTTCCCAGCACGTCGCGATGGTCGACCGCACCGACGGCGACATCGACGCCCTGTCGCAGCGCATCGCCCACGTGCGCACGTGGACCTTCGTGGCCAACCGTCCCGACTGGCTCGCCGACCCGGAGCATTGGCAGGGCGAGACGCGTCGGGTAGAGGACAGGCTGTCCGACGCCCTGCACGAGCGGCTGGCGAGTCGATTCGTCGATCGGCGCACCAGCGTGCTGATGCGGCGCCTGAGAGAGAATACCATGTTGGAAGCTGAGATCACCGCAGGCGGGGACGTGACGGTCGAGGGACAGCACGTCGGCCATCTGCACGGGTTCCAGTTCGTGCCGGATCCCGGCGCCGAGGGCCAGGAAGCCAAGACCCTGCGCAGCGCCGCCGAGAAGGCGCTGGCGAGCGAGATCGAGGCGCGGGCCGACCGGTTCGCCGCCGCGGCCGACGCGGCCCTGGTCCTCTCGAACGACGGCACCATCCGCTGGACCGGCAACCCGGTCGCCAAGCTGGTCCCGGGCGAGAAGCTCTACGCCCCGGGCCTGCGGCTCCTCGCCGACGAGCAGCTCGCCGGCGCGGCCCGCGAGAAGGTCGAGGCACGGCTGAATGCCTGGCTCAAGGCGCATATCGTGCGCCTGCTGGGCCCGGCCCTCGAGCTCGAGACTGCCGCCGACCTGACGGGTCTCGCCCGCGGCATCGGCTTCCAGGTGGCGGAGGCACTGGGCGTGCTGGAGCGCGCCAAGGTGCTCAACGAGATGCGCAGCCTCGACCAGGAGGGCCGCGGGGCCCTGCGCAAGCACGGCGTGCGCTTCGGCGCCTACCACATCACCATGCCGGCGCTGCTGAAGCCCGCGCCCCGGACCCTCGCGGCGCAGCTCTGGGCGCTGCACAATGGCGGCCTCGACCAGCGCGGCCTCGACGAGATCGCGCATCTCGCCGGGTCCGGCCGCACCTCGATGCCGGTCGACCCTGAGATCGCCAAGGGCCTCTACCGCGCTGCCGGCTTCCGGGTCTGCGGCGGCCGGGCGGTGCGCGTCGACATTCTCGAGCGCCTGGCCGACCTGATCCGCCCGGCAATCGCCTATGTGCCCGGCACCACCCCGGGCGAGCCGCCTCCGGGCACCGCCGACAAGGACGGGTTCGTGCCGACCGTCGGCATGACCTCGCTGGTCGGCTGCTCGGGCGAGGATTTCGCCTCGATCCTGAAGTCGCTCGGCTACGTCGTCGACCGCAGGCCCGGCCCGGCGATCACCGTGGCGCTTCGCCCTGCCGCCCCGACGGTACCGGTGCAGCCGAAGGTGGCGGAGAGCACGGAGATTGCGGCGGACGGTGCGGAAGCGGCCGGCGAGGCCGAGGCCACCGGCGAGGACCGGCCGGCCGAAAGCGCGGCCGAGCCCGAGGGCGTGACGGCCGAGGCGGCGCACGAGGACGTGTCGGCGGAACCGGCTGCCGAGGAGATGCCGGCGCCGGACGCCGTGACCGAGGACGGGCAAGCCGGGGAGGCTCAGGCCGAGCCGGCTCCCGCCGTCGAGGCGGCGCCGGAACCGGTGCAGGCCGAGGCCGAGATCCCCTCCCAGGAGGCGTCTCCCGCCGAGCCAGCCGCCGAGGCCCCCGCCGGCGAGGACGCGGCCGGCGAGGCCACTGCCGAGGCGTCGGGCGAGACCGCGGCTGCCGCGGGCGAGGCGGCCGCTCCCGAGGAGCCGATCGTCATCGAGGTGTGGCGGATGCACCGCCACCAGCGCAACCACGCGCCGCGCCATCAGGGCCGCGGACGGCCGGACGGCCAGCAGCGCGAGGGCGGCGGGCAGCGGGACCGCTCCCGTGGCTTCCCGCGCTCCGACCAGCGCCAGCCCGACCAGCGCCCGGAAGGCGGCGAGGGAGCGCCGGCCGAGCAGCGCGCCAACCGCTCCGGCCCGCGCGACGGCCAGCGCTGGGGCGACCGGCGCCCGGGCGAGAACCGCGCTGCCGGCGAGGGACGGCCCGAGACCCGCTTCGAGGGCCGTGGCGGCGAGGGCCGCCGCGACGGACGGCCGCCGCGCGGACCGCATCCGGGTGGTCGCGAGGGCGGGCGTCCCCCGCAGGACCGCCGCGACGGCGGGCCCCGCAACGGCGGCATGCACGAGGCCCGGCCGCCCCGGCGCGAGCGCGCCCCGGACCCGGATTCGCCCTTCGCGAAGCTCCTCGCCCTCAAGGCGCAGATGGAGTCGCGGGACGGCGACAAGCGCTGAGCCCGGACGATGCGCGCGGACCGTCAGCGGCTCGACAAGTGGCTGTGGTTCGCGCGCTTCGCCAAGACGCGCTCCCTGGCGGCGCGGCTGATCGAGGACGGCTTCGTGCGGGTGAACGGCCATCGCGCCGATGCCCCGTCGAAAGCCCTCGCGGTCGGCGACGTCGTCACCGTGGCGGCCCAGCACGTCACGGCGGCGGTGCGGGTCGTCGATCTCGGCACCCGCCGGGGCCCCGCGCCGGAAGCCCGGCTGCTCTATGCCGATCTCTCGGCCGACCTCCCGGCGGATCCCCTGGCTGGCCCGGTGGAATGACCGGCAGACGCGCCGAAGCGTGACGCGAAGGCGACGCTGCCCGGCTACGCAATGCTGTCCCTCACCGGGCGGCTTGCATGCCCGCCCGCCCGGGTCTAAGGCCGGCCCCATAGCCCCGGCGCCGACCCCGGATGCCCCTCTCTCGGCGCCCCCCTCCCGCCTTCGAGGTTTCAGCGGCCCATGACCTACGTCGTCACCGACAACTGCATCAAGTGCAAGTACATGGACTGCGTGGAAGTGTGTCCGGTCGACTGCTTCTACGAGGGCGAGAACATGCTCGTCATCCAGCCGGACGAGTGCATCGATTGCGGCGTCTGCGAGCCCGAATGCCCGGCCGAGGCGATCAAGCCCGACACCGAGCCGGGCCTGGAGAGCTGGTTGAAGCTCAACGCCGACATGGCGAAGAGCTGGCCCAACATCACCCAGAAGAAGGCGGCGCCGGCCGATGCCAAGGAATGGGACGGCAAGTCCGGCAAGTTCGAGGCCCATTTCTCGGCCAATCCGGGCTCGGGCGACTGACCGGCCCAAGCGAGGCGGCTCAGGCGAGCCCGGCGGCGATCCCTTCCGGGATCGCATGACCGGTCTGCGAACCGTCAGCCAAGCTGGTGAAACATGGTGCAGGGTGCCCGCGCAGCCACGCCGGGCGCCTGAATTTTTTTGATTTTCCGGCCTCTTCGTGCTAGTTTCCGGATTGCCGTCGCTTGCGTCCGACGTGCAGCCTTCGTCCATCGGCTGGGAATTTTTCGATGCGACGAGGCGGCATGCGATCAGCCGAGGTGGATCTTATGCGGTCCGCAGCGCGTTCGGACGTTCCTTAGCTATGGTTTGACAGGGACTGGCGGGCGCCCCTCGGGACGTCCGGCAGGCGCGTATTTTTCGCCGGGCGCCCTGACCCGGATGAATGATCCGGTCGCGGACATTGCCGCGAACGGTGACCTGGAGGCCACCCCCGCATGACGACCGCCAAGAAGACGACAGCCGCCCGGCAGGGCTTCAAGACCGGCGAAGCGATCGTGTATCCGGCTCACGGCGTCGGCCGCATCACGGCCATCGAGGAGCAGGAGATCGCCGGCTACAAGCTCGAGCTGTTCGTGGTGTCGTTCGAGAAGGACAAGATGGTCCTGCGGGTCCCGACCGCCAAGGCGAACTCGGTCGGCATGCGCAAGCTCGCCGAGCCCGAGCTGGTCAAGAAGGCGCTCGACGTGCTCACCGGCCGCGCCCGGGTGAAGCGCACGATGTGGTCGCGCCGGGCCCAGGAATACGAGGCGAAGATCAATTCCGGCGATCTGATCGCCGTCACCGAGGTGGTGCGCGATCTCTACCGGTCGGATGCCCAGCCCGAGCAGTCCTATTCCGAGCGCCAGCTCTACGAGGCCGCCCTCGACCGAGTGGTGCGCGAGATCGCGGCGGTCAACCGCATCACCGACACCGAGTCCCTCAAGCTGATCGAGCAGAGCCTGGCGAAGTCGCCCCGCCGCGCCAAGGGCGCCGAGGCGGAGGGCGACGGCGAGGACATTCAGGACGAGGCCGAGGCGGCCTGAGCCTCCGCACCCACGGCCCGAAACGACCGAAAGCCCGGCCCCGCGCCGGGCTTTCGCATGTCTGCCGTCCGTTTTTTTCCGGCTTTCCGATACCCACCGCGCCCGCAAGAGGATCGCACCGTCGAGGATTTTTTCGCGCTGCGGGAACCGACAGGGTGGTCGCGCCGTTGTCGCAGGCCTTGCGGTGTTACGAGCGCGCTCCATGCTGCCCTCGGCCTCATCGCGACACACAGCGCTCACCAAAGCGGCGGAGGCGGGGATGGCGGAAATCGCAGGCATACGTCGGCAGTTCGTACGAGTTGCGATGGATGCCCCCTTCCTCGAGCGGGAAGAAGAGCGCGGCCTCGCGGTGCGCTGGAAGGACGATCGGGACGAGCAGGCTCTGCACCGGCTGATTTCAGCCCATATGCGGCTGGTGATCGCGCTGGCCGGCCGCTTCCGCCATTACGGCCTGCCGATGGCGGACCTGGTCCAGGAAGGCCATGTCGGGCTGATGGAGGCCGCGGCCCGTTTCGAGCCCGAGCGGGACGTGCGGTTCTCGACCTACGCGACGTGGTGGATCCGCGCTTCGATCCAGGACTACATCCTGCGCAACTGGTCGATCGTGCGCGGCGGCACCTCTTCGGCCCAGAAGGCGCTGTTCTTCAACCTGCGCCGCCTGCGCGCCCGGCTGATGCAATCGACCGACGAGCGCGTCGGCGACGAGATCCACCGCCGCATCGCCACGGCCATCGGCGTCTCCCGCGAAGACGTGGCGCTGATGGACGCCCGCCTCTCCGGTCCGGACATGTCCCTCAACGCCCCGGTCGGCGACGACGGCGAGGCCTCGGCTGAGCGGGTCGACTTCCTGGTCGATACCTCGCCGCTGCCGGACGAGACCGTGTCGGACGCCGTCGACGGCGAGCGGCGCCTGACCTGGCTGCGTCAGGCCCTCACCGTTCTCTCCGAGCGCGAGCTGCGCATCCTGCACGAGCGCCGCCTCGCCGAGGATCAGGCGACCCTGGAGGCGCTGGGACACCGCCTCGGGATCTCGAAGGAGCGGGTGCGTCAGATCGAGAACCGCGCCCTGGAAAAGCTCCGCCGCGCCCTCGCCGAGCGCTTCCCGCAGCCGAATACCGGCATGAGCGCCTACGTCTGACGCAGGGGTTCGGCTCCGTCGCACGAGAGGCCGAGCGCCGCGACCTGGGGGAGACCGGCGCTTTCCGGGGGCCGGTCTCAGCGGGTCGTGGTGTTTATGCGCGATCGACGTGCGACGGCCGGGCGGGTCACTCCACGACTACGACCCGCACCTCCGTTCCGTCCTCCACCGCCCAGGCGAACCGCGCGCCGTCGCTCAGTACCCGCGACGCCGCCCGAAGCGACAGGCCGGCCCGCCGCAGGCGCCACCCGGCACCCTCGCCGGTCAGCCGAACCGATTGCGGCTCGGCCACCAATCCCTCGCCGGTCGCCTTCAGGCAGGCTTCCTTGACCGACCACCATTCCAGCGCCCGCGACGGCCGCGCATCGGCGGGCAGGTCGCGGTAAGCGGCAAGCTCGGTCGGATGCAGGAAGACCGGCGTTACCTGGTCCCAATCGACCGGCCGGGCGGCGCCCTCGACGTCGACGCCGATCCGGCCGATGCCCGATAGGCCGACCGCGACCCAGCCGCCGCCATGGCTCAGATTGAAGTCGAGACCGCGAGATCCGGGCAGGAACGGCCGACCGTTCTCGTCCCGTGCCAGGACGAGTCCGGCCGGATCGCGGCCGAGACGGAGCCCGAGCAGGTGGCGCAGCAACCCGTGGGCGGCCTCGCGCTCGGCCCGGTCCTGCGCCAGTCGGAAGCGGGCGATGCGGGCAGCCTCGTCCGGGGGTAGCCGCAGCCGCGCCTCGGCCAAGCGGGCCACCCGGACGGCCGGCACCGCGACCACCAGCGCATCGCCCGAAGCGTCGCGCCCCGAGAGCCAATCGAGACTCGGGAATTCGCCGATGTTGAGGAATTCGCCCGGCATCGCCCCTCCCGCGCCGCACGGCGTCATGCACGGGAGACGGCGGCGCGTCACGCCTCTTCGAGGTCGTACAGGGCGGCGAGTTCGGCGTCGTCGAGGGTGACGCCGCGGGGCAACAGCTGCTCGGCGAAGTGGCGCGAGGCGCAGGCGATGAAGCTGCGGGTCTTGGCCGGCAGCAGCCGCGAGGTCGTGACGATGAAGATCGGGCTCGGCTGGCCCTGCCACTCCGGCAGCACCCGTTCCAGGCGGCCGGCCTCGACGTCCAGCTCGACGTCGATCGCCTGCAGCAGGGCGATGCCGTGACCCGCCGTCGCGAAGCGCCGCGCCATGCCCTGGCTGTTGCTCGACACGGTGCTGGCGACCGTCACCGAAGCCGTCTCGCCGCCGCCCTCCAGCAGCCAGGCACTCGACGCCGCCGGCGGCCCGACGATGACGGCCCGGTGGCGCGCAAGATCGCCCGGCCGCTCCGGCCGTCCGGCCCGGTCGAGGTAGTCGGGTGCGGCGAACAGGCCGTTCTCAAGCTGGGCCACCTTGCGGGTGATCATCGAGGTCTCCCGCGGCGCCCCGACGGCGAGCGCCAGGTCATAGCCGTCCTGGGCGAGGTCGACGAGATGCGGCCAGAGATCGAGATGCACCCGGACCTGGGCATAGCGGAGCGAGAACTCGGCCATCACGAGCGAGAGGTGGTGCAGCACCCACGGGTCCGGGGGCGCTGCGATCTTAAGAAGGCCGCTCGGTCCCTTTGCCTGGGCGATCAGCTCGTCGAAGGTGCGCTGCGCCTCCTCCACCAGCCGGGTCGCCTGCGCGTAATAGGCCTCGCCATGCGGCGTCAGCACGAGCTTGCGGGTCGTCCGGTCGAGCAGGCGCAGGCCGATCGAGGTTTCGAACTGGGTGATGCGGCGGGACAGGGATGAGATCGGCACGTCGAGCGCGACCGCGGCCTGGCTGAAACTCTTCCGCTTCGCGACCTCGACGAAGAGCGCCATGTCGCGAAGGACTTGCGGGTGGGCCAAGCGGGAACCTCCGGGCGACGCACGGTGATGCACGCGGATGCGCACCCCGATTCTGATCCTCTAGATGATAGTCTGCAACTCTAGATAAGGGAACTCCGATCGGCCCCTGCGTCAGCCCCTCGGCGAAAAACAGTTTCCCCACGTCACTCCCCCTGCGAGCCGGGCGTGACCGGGAGTAGGGCTAGGAATTTCAGCCCAGGTCTGCACAACCACAAACACAACCGGAGGCGCAACCCGGGTCGGGCCGGTTGACGCAGTGCACCTTCGCGGGGCAACACCGCGGCGCCGACGCGGACGACGCGGCGTCGGCGGACCGGAGTCCCGCATGTCTCATCCCGTCTCGCCGCTCGCGCCCAAGCATCAGCCCGACCTGCCGCCGATCGCCGGCGTGCGCCTCGCCACCGCGCAGGCGGGCATCCGCTATCGCGGCCGCACCGACGTGCTGCTGGTCCTGCTCGATCCCGGCACCCGGGCGGCCGGGGTGTTCACCCGCTCGAAATGTCCCTCGGCGGCGGTCGACTGGTGCCGCGAGACCCTGAGCGGCGGTCACTCGGCCCGGGCGCTGGTGGTCAATTCCGGCAATGCCAACGCCTTCACCGGCCTCAAGGGCCGCGACTCGGTGCGCCTCACCGCCGAGATCGCCAGCAAGGCCGCGGGATGCGCCCCCGGCGAGGTCTTCATCGCCTCGACCGGGGTGATCGGGGAACCCCTCGACGCCACCAAGTTCGACGGCGTGCTCGCGGACTGCGCCGGCCGCACCGGCCCCGGCGCCGAGCGGTGGACCGAGGCCGCCCGCGCCATCATGACCACCGACACCTTCCCGAAGCTCGCGACCCGCCGGGTGCGGCTCGGCGGAGCCGATGTGACGATCAACGGCATCGCCAAGGGCGCCGGCATGATCGCCCCCGACATGGCGACGATGCTGTCCTTCGTGTTCACCGATGCCGACCTGCCGGCCGAGGTGCTGCAGGCTCTGCTCACCCGCGGCGTCGCCAAGAGCTTCAATTGCTGCACCGTCGACGGCGACACCTCGACCTCCGACACCCTGATGCTGTTCGCGACGGGGAAAGCCGGCAACGCCCCGGTCGCGTCGCTCGAGGACCCGGCTCTCGCCGAGTTCACGGCGGCCCTCGACGACCTGCTGATCGAGCTCGCGCAACTGGTCGCCCGCGACGGAGAGGGCGCGCGCAAGTTCGTCACCGTCGAGGTCGGCGGCGCGACCGACGACGCCTCGGCCCACCGCATCGCGATGTCGATCGCCAACTCGCCGCTGGTGAAGACCGCGGTGGCGGGCGAGGACGCGAATTGGGGCCGGGTGGTGATGGCGGTCGGCAAGGCCGGCGAGCCGGCCGACCGCGACCGGCTGGCGATCTGGTTCGGCGACGTGCGCGTCGCCGTCGAGGGGGCCCGCGATGCCGGCTACGACGAGGAGGCGGCATCGGCCGCGATGCGCGGCGACGCGGTGACGATCCGGGTCGATCTGGGCCTCGGCGCCGGCACCGCCCGGGTCTGGACCTGCGACCTCACCAAGGCCTACGTCGAGATCAACGGGGATTACCGCTCGTGAGGGCGGCGGCGGGCCTGCTCGGGCTGCTCCTGGCAGGACCGGCCCTCGCCCAGAACGCCCCTCCGGAGGCGCCCGGGCGGATCAGCGTCGTCGGCCGGGCAAGCCGGGAGGTCGCCCCGGATTTCGCCACCGTCGAGATCGCGGTCGAGTCCCGCGGCGCGACGCCGGCCGCCGCCCTCGACCGGACCTCGTCGGCCGCCCGCAAGGTCGCTGACCTCGCCGGCGAGTTCGGCATCCGCGGGGCCGATCTCGCCACGGCCGCCCTGTCGCTGCGTCCCGCCTCCAAGACGGTGCGCGATCCAGGGGGCGAGATGCGCGACGTCCCGGACGGCTACCAGGCCACCAACGCGGTCAGCGTCCGGGTGCGCGACCTCGCGCGCCTCGGCGCCCTGATGCGACGCCTCATCGACGGCGGAGCCGACCGGATCGGCGGCGTCTCCTTTGGCCTGTCGGATCCCCGCCAGACCGAGAACGCCGTCCGGGCCGACGCGGTACGGGATGCCCGCCGCCAGGCCGAGGCCCTGGCCGAGGCGGCGGGTACCCGCCTCGGGCGCCTCGACAACCTCGTCTCGCCGCCACGGGATGGCGCGGCGGCGCCGATGCACGCGCGGAGCTTCGCCGCCAAGGCCTCGGGTGGCGGCATCGCGGTTCCGATCGAGCCCGGCCCGATCACCGTCGAGGCCGCGGTCGAGGCCACGTACCAGGTCGCGCCCTAGCAGGGCGCGGCGTCCCCTCACCCCCTCGTCGCGTGAGCCACCCCGCATGGCCGATCCCGTCAAGCTCCTCCTCGTGGTGGCGGTCGCCCTCGTCGATCCGGACGGGCGCGTGCTGCTGGCGCAGCGCCCGCCCGGCAAGCAGCTCGAAGGCCTGTGGGAGTTCCCCGGCGGCAAGCTCGAGCCCGGCGAGCGGCCGGAGGAGTCGCTGATCCGCGAGCTGGCGGAAGAGCTCGGCATCACCGTGAAGGCGGATTGCCTCGCTCCGCTCACCTTCGCGAGCCACGCCTACGAGACCTTCCACCTGCTGATGCCGCTCTACGTCTGCCGGCGCTGGGAGGGCCTCGTGCAGTCGCGCGAGGGGCAGGCGCTCAAATGGGTACGCCCGCGGGACCTCGCGCGCTACCCGATGCCCCCGGCCGACGTGCCGCTGCTGCCGGCGATCGTCGATCTGCTGGGGCCGTGAGGCGGGGGCCCGTCTGGCCGGGGTTCGTTCCTCGCGACGAGCCCGCCATCCCCCGCGTCATCCTGGGCCGGCACCGCGAAAGCCCGGGATCGAGATCCGCGGACCATGCAGGGAGGGGCGAAACGCCGGCCGCCTCATCCGCCGCTATCGGCGGCGACGGATCCCGGGTTCTCGGCGACGCCGCATCCCGGGATAACCAGGAGGGTGGTCGGTCTGGAACTGGGCGTCACCCGACGATCGTCAATCGGTGAATTCCTCGATCGCGTCGACCTTGTTCGGGTAGAACGCCAGGTACCCTTCGATGGCCGCCACCTTGGGGAACGGCGCCTCGTAGCTCCACACTGCGTTCGTCCGCTCGACCCCGCCCGCCGTGAGCGAGAAGTAGTGCGCATCGCCCTTGTGCGGGCAATGCGTGCGGTGCTCGGTGCGCGCGAACAGATCCATCTCGGCATCCTCGCGCGGGATGTACTGCACCGGCGGCAGGCTGCCCTCGCGCAGGGTGAGGGCCCGGGTGGTCTCGGCGACGATCGTGCCGCCGAGCATCACGCGGATGCGGTGCGGGTTCGGCGTGATCGTGATGGCGGTGTCCGTCATGACGGCTCCTTGCGTTCGACGGTGCCGAGGGCATCGGCCAGCCGCGCCTGGGCACTGCCCGGCCGCAGCGGCTTCTGCTGGCTCTCGTGCGGCACCCAGCCCGAGAGCCAGATCAGCTCGAAGGTCGCGCGCAGGCGGCCGTCCGGATCGGCGAATCGCTCGGCATAGAGGTGGGCGGCCCGGATCAGGGTCTCGCGGCGCAAGGAGCCGCGACGCTCGCGCAGGGCGTTGGTGAGCCCCATGGCACGCAGGTCGCGCATCAGCCCGAAGGGATCGCCGTAGCGCACCGTCACCGTCTCGACGTCGGTCACCGGCAGGGCAAAGCCGGCGCGCTGGAGCAGGCCGCCGAGGTCGCGCACCTCCGCGAAAGGCGCCACCCGCGGGCTCACGCCCCCCTCGATCTCGCTTTCGGCCTGGGTCAGGACCTGACGAAGTTCCGTCAGGGTCCGGCCGCCGAGCAGGCAACCGACGAACAGCCCGTCCGGCTTGAGCGCGCGGCGCACCTGCACCAGGGCCCCCGGCAGGTCGTTGGCGTGCTGGAGCGCGAGCAGCGACACCGCGAGGTCGAAACGCCGCTCGCCGAAGGGCAGGGCCTCCGGATCGCCGACCGCGACCGCGAGGCCGGGGCTGCCCGGCTCCGGCGCCGGCGCGAGGCGGGTCACCGCGGCGGCCCGTCCGCTCGCCTTGAGCCAGGCCGCCGCCGTCGGCACCGGGGTGGCGAGGTCGAGGGCGTGGGGAAACTCCCGCAAGACCGCGCCGAGGCGGTCCGACAGGTCCTCGACCGCGCGCGCGACCAGGAAATCGGCGAAGCCCGCGCGTCGGGCGCGGGCGAGGCGCTTGCGGATCAGAGGGGTGTCGAACAGGAGCGGCGAGGACATCACCCACTAGATGGCGCGGGCCGGCGCGCGGCGCCAGGGGGCCCCGCGACGATCGCAGCGTGCCGAATCGTTCAGCAAATTGCGGTAAAGGTGATGCCGTGACCCGACATCTCCTCCTCCTCGTCCTCGCCGCGGCCCTGAGCGGCCCGGCCCTCGCCGCCCCGGCCGCGCCCGCCCCCGCCGAGAGCAAGGAGGAAACGGTCGAGCAGGCCCTGTGCCGGCTGATCGAGGGCGCGGCGCAGTCCAAGGGTCTGCCGGTCGCCTTCCTCACACGGCTGATCTGGCGCGAGAGCAGCTTCCGGCCGAGCGTGGTCAGCCGGGCCGGAGCCCAGGGCGTGGCGCAGTTCATGCCCGGCACGGCGCAGGAGCGCGGCCTCCTCGATCCGTTCGACCCCGAGCAGGCGATCCCGGCGGCGGCACGCTTCCTGATCGACCTGCGCGGGCGCTTCGGCAATCTCGGCCTCGCGGCGGCGGCCTATAACGGCGGCCCGGGCCGGGTCTCGGCCTGGCTCGCCGGTACCGGCGGCCTGCCGGCCGAGACCCGGGCCTATGTCGCGGCGATCACCGGGCGCAGCGCCGAGGACTGGGCCGCCGCCGCCAAGGCCGATCCGAAGAGCGACCTCGCCGAGCCCGAGGATACCCGCTGCCTTCAGGTGACGGCGGCGCTGCGCATCCGCGGACGCACCGAGACCTTCTTCGCCGAGACCGCGGCGGCGCTGGCGCCCTGGGGCGTCCAGCTTGCCGGCAACTTCTCGAAGTCGATCGCCCTCGCGAGCTTCGGCCGGGCCCGCGACCGCTACGCCGCGATCCTCGGCGACGTGAGGCCGATGATCATCGGCACGCGGCTGCGCCACCGCGGGACGCGCGCCTTCTACCGCATCCGGGTCCCGTCGGAGACCCGCGCCAGCGCCGAGGCCCTGTGCGGCCGCATCCGCGGAAGCGGCGGCGCCTGTATCGTGCTCAAAACTTAAGGTGCGATCAACCTCACCCAAATGGGTGATGACAGGCGACAGCCGGCTTGGTTCGTTCGCAAGGCGACATGACGCGAACCACGGCTCGCGGCTTGGATCGCACGATGGGCGAGCAGGGAGGGAAGCCCCATGACCAGCGGCTACGGCGTACCCCGGTGGGCGCGGAGGCGGGCGGAGCGGCACCGCGCGCGTCACAGCGACGGCAAGGTGGTCCGCTGGATGGCGTTCGGGCCGCAGGATCGCCGGAAGAGAGCCGACGGAACGACCGTCGCGGCCGGCAGCAATGTCCTGCCCTTCCTCCGCCGAGCACCGGCCGCAGGTCCCGACGAAGCCGCGCCGCTCGACGCGACGGGGTCGTAACAGAAAACCTCAGGTCAGATCGGGGCCGGGCACCGCCGCCCGGCCCCGTCCGGCTCACGCGGTCAGCCCCGGCCCTGGCCGATCTCGTCCAGGAGAGCCGTGAACCACGGGGTGGTTGGGTCGAAGGCCTTTCCCCCGCGGATGCGCGGGAACTCGATCGCGCGCAGCTGCCCGTTCCGGTCCTCGTCGTGGCCGATCACGCCGGACATCCCCTTCAGGCCGCACTCGACCGCGAGGTCGACCATGCCCTGGATCAGCCGCAGGTCGTCGGGATTCGGCGCGGCCGATCGGCAGAAATGGCCGGATTTCAGCACCAGGGACTTCTCCGCCCCGATCATCGGCGCGAAGCGGTCGGCGAACCACTTGCCGACATTGATCGTGTCGATCTTGACATGGCCGAACGGATCGCGACCCAGCACCTCGCCGCGCCCCTCGATCTCGGCCACGATCTCGTCGAGCCCGGCGCCCTCGCTCAGGAAGACCGTGACGCAATCCTTGGCGTCGAGCCGGTCCTTGAGCCGCGCGGCCTCCCGCGCGATGTCGAGGGGGAGTTCCGGCAGGTAGACCGCGTCGACGTCCTTGTGCGCCCGGTCGAGCCCGAATTCTGGCAGGAAGGCGGTGCGGTCCAGCCGCTCGCGATAGGCCCGGGCCGTGGCGGCGGTGAGCCAGCCGCATTTGCGGCCCATGATCTCGTGGACGATCAGCATGCGCGGGTTGGCGCTCTGCTCGTTGACGATGTTCTCGGCGAAGATCGCGCCCTGCTCGGCCGCCGTGAGGGCACCGAGGGTCTGGCGGATCGGCACCACGTCGTTGTCGATGGTCTTCGGCAGGCCCACCACCGTCAGATGATAGCCGTTGGCCTCGAGATAGGCCGCGAGGTCGGCCGCCGTGGTGTTGGTATCGTCGCCGCCGATCGTGTGCAGCACCGTGACCCGGTCGCGGGCGAGCTGGTCGGCCGCCACCTTGAGCGGGTCCTGCCCCTCGGTCACGAGGCCGCGTTTGACGCAATCCTTGACGTTGGTGAGCTTGATCCGGCTGTTCCCAAGCGGGGACCCGCCATGGCGCAGCAATCTGTCCGCGCGGGCCCGGACCTCCGGGGTGACGGTGAGGTGATCTCCGAGCAGCAGACCCTTGTAACCGCTGCGGTAGCCGATGATCTCGGCCTCGGGCGCGAGGTCGGTGTAGCGGGCGATCAGCCCGCCGACCGCCGCCGACAGGCAGGGCGCGAGGCCGCCGGCGGTGAGCATGGCGATCTTCAAGCTGGACATCATGGGCTCCGCGTTACGCTGCGAAGACCACATTGGGCTGAACGGCTCCGCGGTCCAGCCCTCGCCGGTGCATCCGGCCCCGGCAGGCTCAATCCTTGTCGAGGCTGAGGTCGGGGGCCTCGGGATTCTTCATGCCGACGACGTGGTAGCCGGCATCGACGTGCAGGATCTCGCCGGTCATGCCGCGGGACATGTCGGAGATCAGGTAGGCGGCGGTCTCGCCGACCTCATCGATGGTCACGGTGCGCCGCAGCGGGGCGTTGTACTCGTTCCACTTCAGGATGTAGCGGAAATCGCCGATGCCGGAGGCGGCCAGCGTCTTGATCGGACCGGCCGAGATCGCGTTGACGCGGATCTTCTGCGGGCCGAGATCGGCCGCGAGGTAGCGCACCGACGCCTCCAGCGCCGCCTTGGCGACGCCCATGACGTTGTAGTGCGGCATCCACTTCTCGGCGCCGTAATAGGTCAGCGTGAGGAGCGAGCCGCCGTTGCGCATCAGCTTCTCGGCCCGCTGGGCGACCGCGGTGAACGAGTAGCAGGAAATCAGCAGCGACTTGGTGAAGTTCGCCTCGCTGGTCTCGATGTAGCGGCCGGTCAGCTCGTCCTTGTCCGAGAACGCGATGCAGTGGATGACGAAGTCGATCCCGTCGGGAAAGTGCCGGCCGGCAGCCTCGAACACCGCGTCGATCGAGGCCGGGTCGGTGACGTCGCAATGGCCGACGACGGCGGCATCGAGCTCGCGGGCCAGCGGCTCGACCCTCTTCCTCAGCGCCTCGCCCTGGTAGGTGAAGGCCAGTTCCGCGCCGTGCTGGCGGGCGCTGCGTGCGATGCCCCAGGCGATCGAGCGGTTGTTGGCGACGCCGAGCACGAGGCCGCGCTTGCCGGCGAGAAGCCCGGTGCGGGGCTGCCCGTCATCCTGTACCTGTGCCCGGTTGGAGTCAGCCATGTGTCACCCAAAGAACAGCCGCCACGGGGAGCGCGCGGCGGCTGGTTGGACCCGGCCGTGCATGACTCCCCATCGGCTTCCTTAACCGACGGCCGCGGGCGACGGAAGTGCGGCGGCTCCGGTAAAGACTCACGCGGCCGATCCGCCGGTCAGGTGGTCGCGGCGGCGGCGCGGCGCTTGCGGGCGAACTCGGTCAGAGCCTCGTCGGCGGTGGCCGGCAAGACGACGGCGATGGTGGCCAGCAGGTCGCCGCGGGTGCCGTCCTTCTTCGGCAGGCCCTTGCCGCGCAGGCGGAAGACCCGGCCGGAGCTCGTCATCGGCGGAATCTTCATCTCGACCGCGCCGGTCAGGGTCTGGATCCGGATCGGGCCCCCGAGCACCGCATCCTCGAGCGGCACCTCGGCGGAGGTGCGCAGATCCGCGCCCTCGACCTGGAAGCGCGCATCCGGCGCGACCCGGATGGTGAGCAGGGCGTCGCCCGGATCGGCGCCGTGCGCGCCCGGATAGCCGAGGCCGCGCAGGCGGATCGCCTGCCCGTCGACCACGCCCTTGGGCACCACCACGTCGACCTCGCGGCCGCTCGGCAGGGTGAGACGCAGCTTCGCCTCGCCGGCGATCTGGTCGAGGGTGACCGTCAGCTCGGCGGCGACGTCCTCGCCCTTCTGGGGCGCGGCGCGGCCGGCCCCGCCGGCGGAACGGAACGCCTCGCCGAACAGGTGCGAGAAGATGTCCTCGCCGAAGCCGCCGCCGGCGCCACCGCCCGCCCCGCTCCGGGCGCGGGCCATCGATTCGAAGTCGAAGCCACCGCCGCCGCCACCGCCGCGCCCCGCCCCGAAGCCCTCGAAGCCGCCGGTGAACCGGGGCTTGCCGTCGCCGTCGATCGCGCCGCGATCGAACTGCTCGCGCTTCTTGGCGTCGCCCAGGATCTCGTAGGCCTGGTTGACCTCGGCGAAGCGGTCCTGCGCCTTGGCGTCGTTCTTGTTGCGGTCGGGGTGGTAGGCCTTGGCGAGCTTGCGGAAAGCCTTCTTGATCTCCGCCTCGTCGGCCGAACGGCTCACGCCGAGTACGTCATAGGGGTTGCGCATGGCGATCCGATGGCGATTCGGGCGGTCCGGCCTCGGCGCAACGCGTCCGGGCCCGGAGCCGCCCTGGGAAAAAGGGGTGAGCCCTATCTGGCGACCGTGTTGCCGGATTGCAACGCAGGCGGAGCCCCGAACGGCAAGGTTACGTCAAGTCCGGCGGGAGCGCCACGCCGGGTCAACCCGGCTTCGTGGTCGTCTTCAGGCTCTTCAGCTCCCACGCGCCGCCGGAGGGCCGGCAGCCGGTGCCGCGCACGAAACGGTTGCTCGAGGGGCCGATCACCGAGGCGAGGAAGCCGCGGCAGATCTCGTCGTTCTTCACGAAGGGCAGCCCGGTCGGGTTGACCATGCCGCGCATGCCCGAATCCGGATTGTCCCACTTCACCGGCTGGCCGTTGCCCTGCGGATCGAGGGCGACGCCGAGCGCCGCCTTGGCCCGGCGCCAATCCTCCCCGGAGAGGTCGGAGCCGAAGCTTCTCGGGGCCGCAGGCTCGATGCTGCCGGTGCTCTCGGGCTCCGGCGGGGCGGTATCGACCTGCGGCGTGAACATGATGAGCGGCTGGCTGCAGCCGCCGATCGCCAGGACGCCCGCAAGCGCGCTCGCCGCCAGGGCGAGGCCGAGCGTCACAGAACCGACTTTACACGCACCAAGACGCATTACACCTGTTCTCACGACCGGGCGGCCCGTCGCGACGCATGAGGATGCGACGCCGGCCCGCCCCCGGTTCCGGTTGTCACATTGGCTGAACAGCCACTTGGGTAAGGACGATGCCGTGGACGGGTTAACGAAGGATGATTTCACGCAGAACCCGGATCCCTGGGCGCTGTTCCGGCAATGGTTTGCGGATGCCGAGGCCTCCGAGCCGGAGGATCCGAACGCCATGGCGCTCGCGACCTGCGACGCCGACGGGCTGCCGGACGTGCGCGTCGTGCTCCTCAAGGGCGTCGACGAGCGCGGATTCGTGTTCTACACCAATACCCTGTCGATGAAGGGGCGGGAGCTCGCGGACAATCCGCGCGCCGCGATCGTGCTGCACTGGAAGAGCCTGCGCCGCCAGGTGCGGGCCCGCGGCCCGGTGACGAAGGTCGATGACGCCGAGGCCGACGCCTATTTCGCCAGCCGCGCCCGCGACAGCCGCCTCGGCGCCTGGGCGAGCCGGCAGTCGCAGCCGCTCGACAGCCGCGAGACGCTGATCCGGGCGGTGGAGGAGGTCGGCAGCCGCTTTCCCGGCGAGGCCGTCCTGCGCCCGCCGCACTGGACCGGCTACCGCATCGCGCCCACCTCGATGGAGTTCTGGCACGACGGCGCCTACCGCCTGCACGACCGGGTGCGCTTCACCCGCCGGGGCGAGGCGTGGGAGGGCAACCGCCTCTATCCGTGAGGCGGCGGCCATGTGAGCTTTGCTGCGGCGCGGCGAGCCCTGGATTTCCGGGCCGCCGGGCCCTACCCTGAGGCTCTTCCGCGCCCCCTGTCTTCCGGCGGCGCCCCGCACCGGACATCCCGAGGAACGGCCGTGGCCCCACCGTCGAACGAACGCCGCCGCGTGATGCTGCTCACCGGCGCGAGCCGGGGGATCGGCCACGCCACCGTCAAGCGCTTCTCGGCGGCGGGCTGGCGCGTCATCACCTGCTCGCGCCACCCCTTCCCGGAGAACTGCCCGTGGGAGATGGGGCCGGAGGACCACCTGCAGGTCGACCTCGCCGACCCCGAGGACACGATCCGCGCGGTCAAGGAGGTGGCCGGGCGGCTCGAGGCCGAGGGCGGGCTGCTGCACGCCCTCGTCAACAATGCCGGCATCTCGCCGAAAGGCGCCGGCGGCGCGCGGCTGGGCGCCATCTCGACCCCGTTCTCCGATTGGCAGCGGGTGTTCCAGGTCAATTTCTTCGCGCCGATCCTGCTCGCCCGCGGCCTGTGCGACGAGCTGACCCGCGCCCGCGGCTCGATCGTCAACGTGACGTCGATCGCGGGCTCGCGCGTCCACCCCTTCGCGGGGGCGGCCTACGCCACCTCGAAGGCGGCGCTCGCCGGTCTCACCCGCGAGATGGCCTCGGATTTCGGCCCGCTCGGCGTGCGGGTGAACGCGATCTCGCCCGGCGAGATCGATACCTCGATCCTGTCGCCGGGGACCGACAAGCTGGTGGCGCAGATCCCGCAGCGCCGCCTCGGCACCCCCGACGAGGTCGCCAAGGCGATCTATTTCCTGTGCACCGAGGCCTCGTCCTACGTGAACGGCGCCGAGCTGCACATCAACGGCGGCCAGCATGTCTGAACGGGCGGCTTTCGCCCTCGCCTGCCTGCTCCTCGCCTCGCCCGCCGCCGCCGAGCCGCGGGTCACGCTCCTCGACCTGCCGTTCCGGGTGACGCAGCTGCGCGATCCGGGCAGCGAGGCGGCCCTGGCGGTCGCGACCGCCGGTCTGCCGCAGCTGCCGCGGAGAGCCGGCCCGATCGCCGTCGCCTGGGGCGAGACCGGCGCGGCGGTTCTCGCCCTCTCGGGCGATCGGGTCACGGTCGTGCCCCTCTCGCTCGACGCGGTCGAGGGCTTGACCGCCGCCGAGACGCCGAAAGGCGCGCTTCCGGGTTCGCGCCGTGTGCTGTCCGGCCCTGTGAGCGCCTATTTGTCGGGCCCGACGACCGGCCCGGACGGGCGCCCGGGCGCCGCCGGCGTGACGATCCGCGAGCGCCAGAAGGTCGCGATGAGCGCCGACCCGAAGCCGGTGCCGGTGGCGACCGCGACGGTGCCGCCGGGCGCAGGGGCGGTCTTCGCCCCCGATACCCTGCGGCCGGTCGAGACCGATGGCTCCCTCGCCCTGCTGGCGCTGAGCGAGCGCCCGGAGGGCGCGAGCCTGGCGGTGATCGGACGTGAGAAGACCGGGGGCCCGGAGGGGACTTGGCGGGTTCGGGCGGAGACGCCGCCCGCACCCGGCCCCTTGCGCGTGGCCGCCGCGCTTCCGGGTCCCGGCGCCGTGCTGGTGCGCGGCGAGGAGGGCAAGATCGAGCTCTGGAGCCTCGCAGGGTCGAAGCCCGTCCGGCAGGCCCAGGGCAACACCAGCCAGGACGGGAAGAGCCAGGACGGCAAGGGGTTCTCCGCGCCCGGCGCGGTGCTGGCCGAGGGCGAGATGGTGCTGGCGACCCGGGATCGGACCGCCCTCGCCTATCTCTCGCTGAAGGACCTCGCCGAGCGGACGCGCGCGACGCTGCCGGCGCCGATCGGCGCCGGGCTCGCGGTGCTGGGATCCGGGCGCAACGCTCCCGTGATCGTGGCGCTCGCGGATGGGCGCCTGGCGACGGTTCAGGACGGGGATGCCCGCCCGTGAGCGCCGAATCCGACGATCCCGCCCTGACGGCCGCCTGGCGCCGGCGCTATCCCGTCCGGCCGTTCCTCGCCGCCTCGGCGGCCGTGGTGCGGGACGGGCGCGTGCTGCTCGCCGCCCGCGGCCAGGCACCGATGCGCGGAATCTATACCTTGCCCGGCGGGCAAGTGGAGATCGGCGAGACGCTGGCCGAGGCGGCGCTGCGCGAGCTGCACGAGGAGGTCGGCGTGGTGGCCGAGGCGGTGGCGGCCCTGACGCCGCTGGAGGTGATCGAACGGGACGCGCAGGGCGCCGTCCTGCACCATTTCGTGATCCATCCCCATGCCGCGCGATGGATCGCCGGCGAGCCGACCACCGGACCGGAAGCCCTCGACCTGCGCTGGGTGACGCCGGCGGACGCGCGCGACCTGCCGACCACGCGCGGATTGCACGACGTGATCGCGCAGGCCCTTGCGGTGATGGGGAACGCGTCGTGAGGCGCGCCGTCCTCCTGGCCGCCTGCCTGGTCGCGGCGTTGCCCGGCCTGGTCCTGCCGGCCGTGATCCTGCCGGCCGCGGCCCAGAGCCGGCCGAAGCCCGCCGCCAAGCCGCCCGAGACCAAGCCAGCGGACAAGGAGGCGTCCGCCCCGCCTCCGCCGCCGGACACCCCGGCGCCCTACGACCGTGACCTTCTGCGCCTGTCAGAGATCATCGGCTCGCTCAGCTTCCTGCGCGAGCTGTGCGGCACGGCCGACGCGCCGGAATGGCCGGCCCGCATGAAGGCCCTGCTCGATGCCGAGGGCACCAGCCCGGGCCGGCGCGATCGCCTCGCCGGAGCCTATAACCGCGGCTATGGCGGCTACGCCGTCACCTACCGGGTCTGCACGCCGTCGGCGGTCGAGGCGGCCACCCGCTACATCGCGGAGGGCGAGCGGCTGTCCGCCACCCTGGCGAACCGGTTCGGCGGCTGACGCGGCGTGTTGCGGAGGCGCCACAGCTGTGGCGCCGGCGTCGAGGCGTAAGGCATTCTCGCGGCGGCGTTAACCTCTTCGCAATTCCTTGCTGGCCCGGCGCCGGCGGAGATCCTATGAATCGGGGCATCACCTGAGGCCGCGGCGGATTCGACACCGCCGTTCTCCCCCCGATCTCAAGGCCGCCGATGACCGAATTCGAAACCCACGACCCCGCGCTCGACTCCGACCAGGAGGCGAAGCGGGCCGCCCTGAGCTACGTCTCGGAGGCCTTCGCGGAAGGTTGCCTGGACGGGCTCGACGGCGATTGCATGGCCCAGGCCGCCCTGTTCGCGGCGTTCCAGGAACTGGTCCAAACCTACGGCGAGGAAGCCACCGCCCGCTACGCCGAGGGATTCCCCGAGCGTATCCGCGGCGGCACCTACACGGTGCGGCCGGATGCCCGGCATTAAAAAAGCCCGGCCTTGACGCTCCGGGGCCGGGCCCCGCTCCTCAACGTCGCGGGCGGGACCCGGACGACCGCCCGCGCGTTCGCCGGGCATGACGTTCCACGATCCCGCCCCTGCCCGTACGGCCCGCCTCTGGCGCCCCCGCCGGGTCGTCATCACCGCGGCGGCGCGGGAGCACGCCCACGGGCGGGCGATCGCGGCACGGGCGGCTTCGCTCGGACTTCCGGTCGAGGAACTGCCCGGCAACCGCCTCACGGGGCTGCGCCACCCCGACCCGCGCCGGGCCTATATCGAGGCGAAGAACACCCTGGCGGTGGTGGTGGCGCCGCCGACCAAGCTGAAGCTGCAGCCGATCCCCCCGAGCGCCGATTGGCGCGTCGACCTTGCCGAGGGCTGCCCGGCCCATTGCCAGTACTGCTACCTCGCCGGCTCGCTCGCGGGACCGCCGGTCACCCGGGTCTACGCCAACCTCCCTGAAATCCTGGACACCCTCGCCGGCTATGTCGGGCAGGGCAGCGTCACCTCGGCGAGCGCGGCGAGGGCGCATGAGGGCACCACCTTCGAGGCCTCCTGCTACACCGATCCTCTCGGCATCGAGCACCTGACCGGTTCGCTCTCGGCGGCGATCCGGCATTTTGGCGCCTGGGACGCACCGGTGTCGTTGCGGGCGACGACCAAGTTCGCCGCCGTCGAGCCGTTGCTTAAGCTGGAGCACGGGCGCCGCACGCGGGTGCGCTTCTCGGTCAACGCGGCATCCGCCACGCGCTACGAGGGCGGCACCGCCCCCTTGCGCGACCGGCTCGCAGCCATGGGTGCGCTGGCCCGCGCCGGCTATCCGGTCGGGCTCACGGTGGCGCCGATCCTACCCGTGCCGGACTGGCGCGACGCCTATGCCGATGTGTTCGCGCACGCCGCCGCGGCGCTCGACGGCGTCCGGGATCTCGACCTCACCGCGGAACTCATCACCCACCGCTTCACCCCCGGCTCGAAGGAGGTGCTGGAGGGCTGGTATCCGGGCTCCGACCTGCCGATGCGGGAGGAGGAGCGCAGCCGCAAGCTCACCAAGTTCGGCTCGGTCAAGTACGTCTTCCCGGCGGAGCTGATGCGGGAGATGAAGGCATGCCTGACGCGGGAGCTGGCGGAGAGAGTGCCGGCGGCGCGGGTGTTGTACTGGACCTAGACCGTCCCCCCGCTCACCGCCTTGGCCGCCGCGGCCCTCCACGTCATCCCGGGGCCGTGCGGCGGAACCCGGGTGACGTGGAGGCGAGGGATCGTCGGTGCACGCCGCGTCCGGCCTGCTCGCCGCGGCGCCCCCTTCACCCCTCCGGCTCGAACCTCATCGCGCCGCCATTCATGCAGTAGCGAAGCCCGGTCGGGGCCGGGCCGTCATCGAAGACGTGACCGAGATGGCCGTGGCAGCGGGCGCAATGGACCTCGGTGCGGGTCATGAAGAACGAGCGGTCGGTCTGCGTCTCCACCGCCCCGTCGAGGGGGGCGAAGAAGCTCGGCCAGCCCGTGCCGGAGTCGAACTTGGTTCCGGACGCGAACAGCGGCTGGCCGCAGCCGGCGCAGGCGAAGGTGCCGCTGCGTGCCTCGTGATTGAGCGGGCTGGTGCCGGCCCGCTCGGTGCAGTGCTCGCGCAGGATGCGGAACTGCTCGGGCGTCAGGCTCCGGCGCCACTCCGCCTCGCTGCGGGTCTCGGCGGTGCCGGTCTCGTTGGCGGCCATCAGGCCTTCTCCTCGTCCCATCCGTGATTGGCGAGGCCTCAAGATAGTGGCGGGCGCCGCACCCCGCGAGATGGTGCGGCGCGTTAACGCCTTACGCCGGCGCTCCGATCGTGTCGGCCATCCGCGCCCGGCGGGTGCCCATCGGCTGCTCGGGTCCGGTGGTGGTGTCGCGGGCAGTCTGGTGCTCGAGCTCGGCGTTGATCTCGCCGCCGATCAGCACGATCGTCGACGAGATCCAGATCCAGGTCATGAAGCCGATCGCGGCGCCGAGCGAGCCGTAGGTCTCGTTGTAGCTGCCGAAATGCGCGACGTACCAGGAGAAGCCGATCGAGGCGGCGAGCCACACCACCCCGGCGGTAAGGCTGCCGGGCGTGACCCAGCGCCAGCGCGGCAGATCGCGGCTCGGGCCGTAGCGGTAGAGCAGCGCCAGCACGAACAGCAGGACCGCGAGCAGGGCCGGCCAGCGCAGCAGCGCGATGTACCACGCCTTCGGGCTGATCGAGATGCCGAAATAGCCGAGGAAGTTCAGCGCCACCGGCAGCACCACGATGCAGCCGATCGCCACGATGACGAAGACCAGGGCGCCGAAGGTGAAGGCGAGCGAGCGCAGGTTGAGCTGGATGAAGCTGCGCTTCTCCTCCTCCTCGTAGACGATGTTGAGCGCGTCGAACATCGCCTTCATGCCGGCATTGGCGCTCCAGAGCGAGATCGCGAGGCTGGTGAAGAAGGTGATGCCGAGGGTGGTGCCGCCCTTCGCGGTGATCCGCTTGACCTGATCGCCGATGATCTCCAGCGCGCCGGAGGGCAGCACGCCCTGGAGAAGGGACAGGTGGTCGTTGATGGTGCTCGGATCGGTGAACAGCCCGTAGAGCGAGACGAGCGCGGCCACCGCCGGAAAGATGGCGAGCAGGGTGTAGAAGGTGACGCCGGCCGCCACCGACAGCACGCGATCCTTCTGGAACTCGAGATAGACGCGGTAGAGCACGTCCTTCCAGCCCTTGGCCGGGATGTCGGTGGGGGCGGAAGCCTTGCGGCCGCGGTCGCCCTCCGTGTCGGCGACCCACTGGGCCGGGCGCCCGGAATACGACTTGGCGCCGCCGCCGAGATGCCGGGTCGGGTCGGGCGGAGCGTCCTGCACCCCGTCCGGCCGCCGCGCGGTGACGAGGCGCACCAGGGCGAGGCCGAGGAACACGGTCCACAGGGCCGAGGATACGCCGGACGGGGCGGAACCGGGACGAGGTTCGGGCGGCATCAGACACCGGAAAGAAGGAGGGTCGTCGGGCGGCGCCCGCAAGCGTGGGCGCTCGGAGTCACAACGTCGCGTCCCGGGGGTCGTTCCGACTTCACGAAAGCGCCGTAGGGTCAATGGGTTGACCCGCGTCAACGGTCACGCCGCGGCGCTGCCGCCCGGCAGGCTGCGGATCAGCTCCGAGAACCGGTCGCCCTGGACCAGGACGTGGGCGCGCAGGCGCTCGCCGGCCAGCGCCTCGTCTCCGGCCAGGATCGCCTCGACCGCGCCCTCGTGCTCGGCCAAGGATTGCCGCAGCCGGTTTCTGGCGCGCAGCTGGATGCGCCGAAACGGCGCCAGGCGCCGGCTCAAGGTGAGGGCCTGCTCGCACAGGAAGCCGTTGCGCGAGGCCCGGTAGATCACCGCGTGGAACACCGCGTTCTCGGCGTAATAGGTCTCGGTGTCGCCGGTGGCCGCCGCGATCCGGCAGGCGTCGAGGGCCGCGACGAGGTCGCGCTGGTCCGGCTCGGTCAGGCGCCGGGCGGCGAGGCGGCCGCAGGCGGCCTCGAGCTCCGCCATCGTCTCGAACATCTCGAACAGCCGCGCCGGCTCCGGCGTGCTCACCACCGCGCCGCGCCGCGGCTTGACCTCGATCAGGCCGGTGACGGCAAGTTGCAGCAGCGCCTCGCGGATCGGCGTGCGGGAGACCCCGAACCGGGCGGCGAGCTGGACCTCGTCGAGGCGGTCGCCGGGCCGCAGGACGCCGTCGACGATCTCGTCCTCGATCGTTTGCCGCAGCCGCTGGGCATGGCTCATGACGCGCGTCTCTTGGATGATCCCGACACCAACCATCGAAGAGTATGCACGCCGATTGACAAAATATACAAGATTGGCGTCTTCTGAGTGCATGAGGCGGCAGGGCGGCCCCCCCCCTTTCGCCATCGCCGAGAGACGCGGGCTCAAGACCCGCGCTCCGTCCAGAGGAACCGCCATGGCTCTCACCCGTCGCACTCTCGTGGCCGCCGGCCTCGCGGCCCCCGCGCTGATCGGCCTCGGGCGCGCCGCGCAGGCCGCCACGATCCTGAAGCTGTCGCACCAGTTCCCCGGCGGCACGATCGACGAGGGCGATTTTCGCGATCGGATGTGCCGCAAGTTCGCCGCCGCCGTGAAGGAGCGCTCGAAGGGCGCGATCGAGGTCCAGGTCTATCCCGGCTCGTCGCTGATGAAGACCAACGCCCAGTTCAGCGCGATGCGCAAGGGCGCGCTCGATATGAGCCTCTACCCGCTGCCCTATGCCGGCGGCGAGGTGCCGGAGACCAATATCGGGCTGATGCCGGCGCTCGTGACCTCCTACCAGCAGGCCATGGCCTGGAAGAAAGCGCCGGTCGGGCGCAAGCTCACCGAGATCCTGCTGTCGAAGAACATCGTGCTGGTCTCCTGGGTCTGGCAGGCCGGCGGGGTCGCGAGCCGCGAGCGCCCGCTGGTGCGGCCGGAGGATGCCAAGGGCCTGAAGGTCCGCGGCGGCTCGCGCGAGATGGACCTGATGATGAAGGCCGCCGGCGCCGCGACGCTGAGCCTGCCCTCGAACGAATCCTACGCCGCGATGCAGACCGGCGCCTGCGACGCGGTCATCACCTCCTCCACCAGCCTGATCTCGTTCCGGCTCGAGGAGCTGTCGAAGTCGCTCACGTCCGGCCGTGGCCGGTCCTACTGGTTCATGCTCGAGCCGATCATGATGTCGAAGACCGTCTTCGACGGCCTGCCGCAGGATCAGCGCGACCTGATCATGGCGGTCGGCGCCGAGCTCGAATCCTTCGGACAGGAGGGCGCGCAGGCCGACGACACCCGGGTCGAGCAGATCTTCGGCAAGGCCGGCGCCAAGGTCGAGACCCTCGACGAGGCGACGCTCGGCCGCTGGCGTGACATCGCCCGCGATTCGGCCTGGAAGGATTATGCGGCGAAGTCGTCGTCCTGCGCCGAGATGCTGAAGCTCGCGGAGGCGGTCGCGTGAGCCACGCTTTCGACGCGGCCTCCGCCGCCGCGGAGCCGGAGCGGTCCACGGCACGCAGCCGCCTGCCGGGGCCGCTCGCCGCGATCGAGGCGGCGATGGGCGGCCTCAACCGGGTGATCCTGCTCCTCGGCGGCGTCGCCCTCGTCGCCGCCTGCCTGGTGCTGAGCTACAGCGTCGTCGTCCGCTACTTCCTGAAGATCCCGACCGACTGGCAGGACGAGACGGCGGTGTTCCTCATCGTCGGCGCCACCTTCCTGTCGGCGGCGGGCGTGCAGGCGAAGCGCGGCCACGTCGCCATCGAGGCGCTGACGGGGCTCCTGTCGCCGCGGGCGAACCGGATCCGCCTGATCGTCGCCGACGTGATCAGCCTCGGCTTCGTCGGGTTCTTCGCCTGGAAGAGCTGGACGCTGCTGCACGAGGCCTGGGTCGACGGCCAGATCTCGCAATCGACCTGGGGCCCGCCGCTCTGGATCCCGTACTCGTTGATGGCGCTCGGCATGACGCTGCTCGCCCTGCAGTTCCTGCTCCAGGTCGCCGAGGCGCTCGCCCGCGGCCCGGACGCGGCCGGCTTCGCGGATCCGAAGATCGGGCTCGGGGCCGACCTCGAACGGGCCAAGACGCACGACGCCAAGATGCACGACGCCAAGACGCCCGGCACCAAGACGCCTGGCACCAAGACGCACGCCAAGAAGGACGCCGCCCGATGAGCACCGCGATCATCGGCACGCTCTACGCCGGCGCGACCCTGGGGGCGATGCTCGCCGGCATCCCGATCGCCTTCGCGCTCGGCGCCGTGGCGCTCGTCTTCATGCTGGCCTTCATGCCCGGCGCCTCCCTCGATACGGTGGCGCAGAACGTCTACGAGGAGATGGCCTCGATCACCCTGCTGTCAATCCCGCTCTTCATCCTGAAGGGCGCGGCGATCGGCCGGTCGAAGGCGGGCCAGGACCTCTACTCGGCGATGCATGCCTGGATGCACAAGATCCCCGGGGGTCTCGGCATCGCCAACGTCTTCGCCTGCGCGCTCTTCGCCGCCATGGCGGGATCGAGCCCGGCGACCTGCTCGGCGATCGGCTCGGCCGGCATCCCGGAGATGCGCCGGCGCGGCTATTCCGGGGGGTTCGCCGCCGGCATCATCGCGGCGGGCGGGACGCTGGGCATCCTGCTGCCGCCCTCGATCACCATGATCCTCTACGCGGTGGCGGCCGAGCAGTCCCTCGGGCGGCTGTTCCTCGCCGGGATCGGGCCGGGGCTGCTGCTGGTGCTGCTGTTCGCCGCCTACGCCGCCTGGCGCTTCCGGCGCGAATTCGCCATGGCGCGCGCGGCCTACGTCACCGGCGGGCCGGAGCACCCCATCCTGGCCGAGGACCGCTACTCGATGGCGGAGCGCTTCTCGACCCTGCCGCGGGTGCTGCCCTTCGTGGTGCTGCTCACCGGTGTGATGGTGGCGCTCTACGGCGGCTACGCCACCCCCTCCGAGACGGCCGGCCTCGGCGGCCTCCTGGCGCTGGCGCTGATCGCGGCGATCTACGGGGTGTGGCGGGCCCGCGACGTGAGCCCGATCCTCATCGCGACCCTGCGCGAATCCACCATGCTGATGCTGATCATCGGCATGTCGCTGCTCTACGCCTACGTGATGAGCTACCTCCACATCTCGCAGGCCGCCGCCGCGGCGATCGTGGCGCTGCATCTCTCGCCGTGGCTGCTGCTCCTCACCATCCTGCTGCTGGTGGTGGGGCTCGGGTTCTTCCTGCCGCCGGTCTCGATCATCCTGATGACCGCGCCGATCATCCTGCCGCCGCTGCGCGAGGCGGGCTTCGACCTGGTCTGGTTCGGCGTCGTCATGACGATCACCATGGAGATGGGGCTGATCCACCCGCCGGTGGGCCTCAACATCTTCGTCATCAAGAACATCGCCCCGGACATCCCGCTCTCCGACATCATCTGGGGCACCCTGCCCTTCGTGATCCTGATGGCGGTGGCGATCCTGGTGCTCTGCGTGGTCCCCGGCATCGCCCTCTGGCTGCCGGATCTGCTCTTGCCCTCGACCAAGTAGAGGCGGCACCATGCGGGACACGGCACCCGACCGCGACGCGCGACGGCGCCGTCCCTCCCGATTCTCCGCTGCCCCGGCGGAGCCCCATCGACCGAAGGCCGATGCCGTTCCCGGGCGGGGGCGGTCCGGCCACGAGCAGAGCGACAGTGAGCAGGGCCCCATGGCGGCGATCTCGTTCCTCGGCGACCTTCTCCAGAGCATCTCCGACCGGGGCCGCGGGCTGATCGCCTTCGGCCGCAGCGACCTCGCCAAGGCGAGCGTCCCCGAGGTGGTGAAGCTCGCCGAGGACCTCATCTCCCGGCGCGGCGAAGCCTCGGGGGTGGCGCTCGCCCGCATCATCCTCGACCGCTACGACAGCTTCTCGCGCTCCGACCGGCACGAGTTCCTGCGCCGCATCGCCCTCGATTTCGGGGCCGACCACGCGGCGGTGGCGAGCGCCATCGCGGCTTACGAGACCGCGCCGTCGCGGGCGGCCCTCGGCCGCCTGCACGAGGCGGCCGAGCCGCGCTCGCAGGAACTGATCCGCCGCCTCAACCTCGCCCGCAACGGCACGATCGCGCTGGTGCGGATGCGCGAGGATCTGTTTTCCCTGCGCGACGCCGCCCGCAAGGCCGACACGCCGGATCCGGCTCTGGCCGAGGCGGTCGACAGCCTCGACGCCGATTTCGAGCACCTGTTCGCCTCGTGGTTCAACCGCGGCTTCCTGGTGCTGCGCCGGATCGACTGGACGACGCCGGCGCATATCCTGGAAAAGATCATTCGCTACGAGGCGGTGCACGCGATCTCCGGCTGGGACGACCTGCGCCGGCGCATCGAGCCGCCGGACCGGCGCTGCTTCGCGTTCTTCCACCCGGCGCTGCTCGACGAGCCCTTGATCTTCGTCGAGGTGGCGCTGACCACCGGCATCGCCGCGGCGATCGCCCCGATCCTCGCCAACGAGCGCCCGCGGACCGACACGAGCGAGGCGACGACCGCGATCTTCTACTCGATCTCGAACTGCCAGAAGGGCCTGGCCGGCATCACGTTCGGCAACTTCCTGATCAAGCAGGTCGTGGAGGATCTGTGCCGCGAGATGCCGGGCTTGAAGACCTTCGTGACGCTGTCGCCGGTACCGACCTTCCGCACCTGGCTCGACCGCGAGCGCCGGGCGGACGCACCGCAGGGGCTGACGCGGGAGGATGTCGAGACCCTGCGCCTCCTCGACCAGCCGGACTGGCACGCCGACAAGGCCAAGGCCGAGGCGGTGAAGAAGGCCCTGCTGCCGGCCGCCGCCTATTACTTCCTGCGCGCCAAGACCGCCCGCGGCAAGCCGGTCGATCCGGTGGCCCGCTTCCATCTCGGCAACGGCGCCCGCTTGGAACGCCTTAACTTCCTCGGCGACGTCTCGGCCAAGGGCCTGTCGCAGGGCTACGGGCTGATGGTGAACTACCTCTACGACCTCGCCGCGATCGAGAAGAACCACGAGACCTACGCCAATCTCGGCACCGTCTCGGCCTCGCTCACGGTCAACCGCGAGTTGCGCCAGAACCTGCCGCCGGCGCGGGCGGTGGCGCTGGCGGAGGCGTAGCTGCGCATCCTCCTCTCCCCGCGGGCGGGGAGAGTGCCGCGGCGACCTTGTCGTCGGCGCGGCGAGGCGGCAACCGAGGGTGAGGGGGTGTGTCCGGAGGAGCCTGATTCGGAAACACCCCCTCACCCCCGCCCTGCGGGCTTGCTGCATCTCCTGAACGGAGACGCAGCCCTCTCCCCGCCCGCGGGGCGAGGAGAGACACCCGCGTTCTTCGAGCGGACGGCGCGACTATCATCGTCGCCGATGATCCAAGAGTCTTGCCCATGTCCAACCACTTCTTCGACATCGTCCGCTCCCGCCTCCCCGCCGATCCGTCGGCCAGAACGTTCCTCGAAACCACCGAGGGCCTGCGCTGGAGCTACGCCGGCCTGATCGCCGAATCCGGCCGCTACGCCGCGGCGCTGGTCGGCCTCGGCGTCGCGCCCGGCGACCGGGTGGCGGTGCAGGTCGAGAAGAGCCCGGCGGTGATCGCGCTCTATCTCGGCTGCGTGCGCGCCGGCGCGGTGTTCCTGCCGCTCAACACCGGCTACACCCCGGCCGAGATCGCCTATTTCCTCGGCGACGCCGAGCCGGCCCTGTTCGTTTGCGACCCGGGGAAGCTCGACGCGCTGAAGCCCGTGGCCGAGGCGGCTGGTGTCAGCCAAGTCGGCACCCTGGATGCCAAGGGCGAGGGCACGATGGCGGCCGAGGCCGCGGGCCAGACCGGCGACTTCGCCGACGTGCCGCGCGCCTCCGACGATCTCGCGGCGATCCTCTACACCTCGGGCACCACCGGGCGCTCGAAGGGCGCGATGCTCACCCACGACAACCTGTCGTCGAATGCGCTGACCCTGGTCGAGTACTGGCGCTTCACGCCGGACGACGTGCTGATCCACGCCCTGCCGGTGTTCCACACCCACGGCCTGTTCGTCGCCACCAACACGGTGCTGATGTCGGGCGCCGCGATGGTGTTCCTGCCCAAGCTCGATCCGTCGCTGATCCTGTCGCTGATGGGCCGCGCGACGGCGCTGATGGGCGTGCCGACCTTCTACACCCGCCTGCTCAAGGAGCCGGGCCTGACCCGCGAGGCGGCGGCCGGCATGCGCCTGTTCGTCTCCGGCTCGGCGCCGCTGCTCGCCGAGACCCATCGCGAGTGGCAGGAGCGGACCGGCCACGCGATCCTCGAGCGCTACGGCATGACCGAGACCAACATGAGCACGTCGAACCCCTATGACGGCGACCGGGTCGCCGGCACGGTCGGGTTCCCGCTGCCGGGCGTGTCGCTGCGGGTGGTCGATCCGGAGACCGGCCGGGCGATGGCGGCGGATCAGGTTGGGATGATCGAGGTGCGCGGCCCCAACGTGTTCAAGGGCTACTGGCGCATGCCGGAGAAGACCGCCGCCGAGTTCAAGGCCGACGGCTTCTTCATCACCGGCGATCTCGGCAAGGTCGATGACCGCGGCTACGTCCACATCGTCGGCCGCGGCAAGGACCTGATCATCACCGGCGGCTTCAACGTCTATCCGAAGGAGGTCGAGACCGAGATCGACGGACTGCCCGGCGTGCTCGAATCGGCCGTGATCGGGGTGCCGCACCCGGATTTCGGCGAGGGCGTCACCGCCGTGGTGGTGCCGCGCGGAAGCGACACGCCGAGCGAGGCGGCGATCCTGTCGGCTCTCGAGGGCCGGCTCGCCAAGTTCAAGCTTCCCAAGCGCGTGATCGTCGTCGACGAATTGCCGCGCAACACGATGGGCAAGGTGCAGAAGAACCTGCTGCGTGAGACGCATAAGGGGCTGTACGAGGGCTGAGCGCGGCCTCGCCGCTCTCTCTCCCACTCTCAGCGTCATTCCGGGCTCTGCCGCGCGGCCCTGGAATGACGGGGAGGTTCGCCGAAATCCCGGGTGGGACGAGAGTGGAGAATCAGGCAGATCATGCCTCGGCCCATCCCCCGGAGCCCCGCCATGACCGCCCGCTTCGCCCTGATCGACGTGTTCCACGACGGCGCCTTCACCGGCAACCCGCTCGCCGTGGTGAGCGGCGCCGAGCCCGACACCGCGACGATGCAGGCGATGACCCGCTGGTTCAACCTGTCGGAGACGGTGTTCCTGCTGCCGCCAACCGATCCCGGCGCCGATTACCGGGCACGGATCTTCACCCTCGCCCACGAACTCCCCTTCGCCGGCCACCCGACGCTCGGCGCCTGCCATGCTTGGGCGGCACTCGGGGGCCGGCCGCGCGAGACCGGGCGCATCGTTCAGGAATGCGGCGCCGGCCTCGTGCCGATCCGGCAGGACCAGGACCGCCTCGCCTTCGCGGCGCCGCGGTTGCTGCGCGCGGGGCCGGTGGACGACGCGACGATGCGGGAGATCGTGGCGGTGCTGCGGATCTCGCCCGAGCAGATCGTGGAGGCGCGCTGGTGCGACAACGGCCCGGGCTGGGTCGGGGTGATGCTCCGATCGGCCGAGGAGGTGCTGGCGGTGGAACCGGTCCGACGGATCGAGGGCCGGATCGATATCGGGCTCGTCGGCGCCCATCCGCCCGGCGGGGAGGTCGCGTGGGAGATCCGCACCCTGTTCAGCGACGGCGCCGGTGCCCTGGTCGAGGATCCGGTGACCGGCAGCTTCAACGCGGCGGTGGCGGGCTGGCTGCGCGAGACCGGCCGCGCCACCGGGCCCTACATCGCCGCGCAAGGGACGGCGCTCGGACGGCGCGGCCGGATCTTCGTCGCCTATGACGGCGCAGACTGGATCGGCGGCCGCACCCTCACGGTGGCCGAGGGCATCCTGCCTCTCGACCTCTCGGCTCTCACGCCGCGCCAGCCTTGAGGGGCGCCGGCCCTAATTCGCGTAGGTGAACGCGCCGTCGCGCCAGACGTAGAGCACGTATCCGGGGGCGGTCACGTCGCCCTTCTGGTCGAACCCGACATTGCCGAGCACCAGGTTGAAGCGCTCGGCATGCAGCGTCTCGGCGATGGCCTTCGGGTCGGTGGACCTGGCGAAGTTGCCGGCCTCGACCAGGGCCTGGAGTGCGGCGTAGCCGTAGAGGGTGAAGCCGGCGGCATCGATCCCATCGGCCGTCAGGGCCTTCACGGCGGCGGCGGCCTCGGGCTTGCGGCGCAGGTCCGGGTTGAAGGTCATCAGCACGCCGTCGCTCGCCGGACCGGCAAGCGAGCCGAACTCCTTCGTGGCGATGCCGGAGGTGCCGAACCATTGCGGGCGGTAGCCGGCTTCCGCCGCCTTCCGCACCAGCTTGCCCATTTCCTGGTAGTGGCCGCCGTAATAGACCACCTCGATCCCTGCGCCCTGCAGGCGCTTGATCAGCGCCGCGTCGTCGGTCTGGCCCGGGACGATGGCCGAGAACAGCGTCTCGTTCTGGCCGATCTTGTTGAGGTTGGCCTTGGTCGATTCCGCGAGGTTCCGCGACAACGGGGTGTCGTCGTAGAGGATCGCGATCTTCTTGTCGCGAAAACGCTCGGCCAGGATCGTGGCCGAGAGGCGCCCCTGGTCGTCCTCCCGCCCCGAGACCCGGAAGATCGTCGGCAGGCCGCGATCGGTCAGGCGCGCGGCGTTGGAGGCCGGGCTGATCATCACCGCGCCGGCCGCCGCGTAGACGTCGGAGGCGGCGAGCGAGGCGCTGGAGCAGACATGGCCGATCACCAGCCGCACGCCGGCGCGCACGAAGCGCTCGGCCACCGCCATCGCCTGGCCCGGGTCGCAGGCATCGTCCTGCACGTCGAGGACGATCGGCTCGCCGGCGATCCCGCCGCGGGCATTGGCGTCCCGGACGGCGGCCTGCACGCCCTGGAGCACCTGCTCGCCGATCCCCGCGACCGGGCCGGTCCGCGGGACCGCGACCCCAATGGTCACGTCGGCACGGGCGGCACCCGTCCCGGTCAGCAGCGCTGCGATCGCCAGCCACAGGGCGGCGACGGCCCTGGTGCGCGTCATCCCCGGCGCTCCCGCATCGTTCGACCCACTCCGACCTCCGGCCTCGAATCCGGCCGCTTAGCACGGCCGTGGCCCCCTTGTCCGTGCCGACCTCCGAGGCCGACCACCCGAAGCCGCCCTCACGGACCCGCGAGGGCGCCCGCTCTATCGGGTGCGAGCCCGCAGGGGCGCAAGGGGGCCGCAGCGCGTAAGAGGGCCGCGGCGCGTCAGGGTGCGGCGGCGATGATAGCACGGACGCCACGGCTGGAACGCCCGTCCGACGCGGGATATTGAGGAATTCAAAGGGGATCCTTCGATGAATCAGGCTGACGGCATCCGGGTCGCGGTGCTCGACGACTACCAGGGCGTGGCCGCCGGGCTGGCCGACTGGGCCGGCCTCGGGCCGTCGGCGGCGGTGGAGTTCCTCCGCGAGCCGGTGCCGCGGGCGGAGGCCGCGGCGCGGCTCGCCCCCTACGACGTGCTCTGCCTGATGCGCGAGCGCATGCCGCTCGACGCCGCGCTGATCGCGCAGTTGCCCGCCCTCAAGCTCGTGGTGTTCACCGGCGGGCGCAACCCGTCCGTCGACACGGCGGCGCTCCAGGCCCGCGGCATCACCGTCTGCAACACCCGCAACGGCGAGGGCGGCATCGCCACCGCGGAGCTGACGGTCGCGCTGATGCTGGCCTGCGCCCGCTCGTTGCCGCGGGAATTCGCCAACATGGCCGGCGGGCGCTGGCAGGAGACCCTGGGCGAGGGGCTGGAGGGCCGCTGCCTCGGGCTCGTCGGCCTCGGGCGGATCGGCGCCCGGGTGGCGGCGGTCGGACGGGCGCTCGGCATGCGGGTGACGGCCTGGAGCCCGAACCTCACGCCCGAGCGGGCCGAGGCCGGCGGCGCCGAGCTCGCCACCCGCGCGGCGCTGTTCTCGGAGAGCGACGTCGTCAGCCTGCACATGGTGCTGGCGCCCTCGACCCGCGGCATCGTCGGCGCAGCGGAGATCGCCCGGATGCGGCGCGGCGCGATCCTGATCAACACCTCCCGCGGGCCGCTCGTCGACGAGGCGGCGCTGATCGCGGCCCTGCGCGAGGGTCGCATCCGGGCCGGGCTCGACGTCTACGACCGCGAGCCCCTGCCCGCCGACCATCCCCTGCGGAGCGTGCCGAACGCCGTGCTGACGCCGCATCTCGGCTACGTCACCGACAGCACCTTCCGGATGTTCTACGAGGATACGGTGGAGGCCATCGCCGCCTGGCGCCGGGGCGCGCCGGTACGGGTGGTGACGGCCTGAGCAGGCTTGCCTTGGCAGGCCGACGCGTCGCCCGCCCAGGGCGTCGAGCGGGCGCCCGCGGCGCCCGCCTCGTCAGCGCACGCCGGCATAGACCGAGGCGCCGGCCGAGACCGGCGCCGTGATGGTCGAGAACACGCCGAGCACCTTCTGGACCTCGGTGAAGGGCGCGTTCGAGACGTAGACGAGGTCGCGGTTGCGCATCCGGAACGCCTGGGAGACGAACAGGCTGTTGGGGTCGCGCATGTTGATCCGGTAGACCACCGGCACGAAGTTCGAGGAGAGCAGCGGGCTGTTCGGGCGCAGACGGCGCACCACCGAGGCCGGCTCGAACCGGAACAGGAACACGCCCGCCGGGTCGGCCTGGAGGTCGGAGAGGCCGCGGGCCTTGGCGAGCGCCTGGGCCAGGGTGATGCCCTCGGCGGCGAAGGGGATCTCGGATTGCGCCCCGAGCGCCCCGATCGCCAGGAAGGTCTGGGGATCGCGCACCAGGGTGAGGGTGTCGCCCGGGCGCAGGAAGATGTTCTCGCGCGGGTTCGAGACCACGGCGGTGAGCGGCACCGTCGCGGTGGTGGAGCCGCGCGACAGCCGCACGAAGGTCTCGGCCACCGGGGCGCGCACGCCGCCGGCGCCGGCCACCACGTCGAGCAGGCGGTCGCCCTTGGTGGAGAGCGGCACGCGGGCGCCCGCCGTGACCTCGCCGGTCACCGTCACGGCGGTGCTGGTCGGCTGCACGACGGTGACGATGACCTGCGGCTCGATCGCCTTGCCGGCGAGCTCCTGCTCGATCTGGACCTGCACGTCCTGGACGCGCTTGCCCGCGACCTGGACGCGGCCGGCATACGGCACCGTGATCGACCCGTCGCGGTTGACGACCTGGGGCGGGATGGTGGCCGATTTCGAGCCGGAGGAGAACCGGTCGATCGACAGCGAGCCGGAGAACAGGCCGCCGGTGCTGGCCTCGTAGATGGTCACCGCCACGGTGTCGCCGATGCCGATCACCGGCTCGACGGAGGGGCGTCGGTCGCCGAAGGAGGCGAGCAGGCTGTCGAGCGGGCGGCCGCGCAGGGCCTCGACCACGGCGGCGTCGACGTCAACGATCTCGTAGCGGGCGAGCAGGCCCTGGTCGGTCGCCATGTCGGCGCCCTTCTCGACCGCGCTCGCCGTCGGGCCGGACGCGGGCAGGAAGCTGGAGCAGCCCGAGACCGCGAGCGCGGTGCAGAGGGCGATCGGGAATGCGCGCATCAGGGAGATTGCTCGTCCTTAGCTTGAGAGTGGTCCCTAGCCGAGTCGCGGCCCTGTGTCCGTGGCCCGCGTGTCACAGTGCCTTCGGGAGCCCTCCCCCGACGCCGCCTTCCCCGCTAGACACAGGACCGACGCCCCCCGGGACCGTCACCATCGTGCCGTCCAAGCACGACAAAGGTTACGAAATCACGGCTGCAGGATGGCGCGATGCGGATGACAGGGCAGAGATGACCATACAGATCGGCTTCACGCCGCCCGATGCGGCCGAGCAGGCTCCCGGGCCGGTAAGGCGGCGGCACGTCGTCTACCTGCCGGGCTACGACCCGGAGGCGGGCAAGCGCTACCGGGCGCTCTACGCCCGGGAATTCACGCGCTACGCCAAGCGCTTCGACCTCGCGACGCGCACCATCACCCGGGCCGAGACCCGGCCGGACGGGCTGGTCCAGACCTGGACCGTCGCAGCCGGTCGCAATGGCGCCGAGACCCGCACGACCTACCAGGTGCTGTTGGCGGACGATCTGGTGCGGGCGGATTTCCAACGGCCGCTGATCGCCTCGATGGCGCTCCTGACCGCCGGCATGCTGCACAGCCTCGTGACCGGCAAGCTGTTCCGGCTCTACGGCCTCAACTGGAAATACGGCAACGTCATCCTGTACCCGTTCGGCATGGTGCTGATCCTGGGCGCGCTCGCCGCCCTGCTCGGCACCGGGGTCGCGCATCTGCTGGCCGGGTGGCTGCCGGGCCTCGCCGCCGGCATCGTCGGCGCGCTCGCCGGCATCGGGCTCGTGCTCGCCGCGACCCCGCTCCTCGACCGGATCTTCCTGCGCCAGCTCATCAACGACTGGGTGTTCAACTGGCAGCACAGCAATGGCTGGCGCCGGGACTACGAGGACCGCCTCGCCCTGTTCGCCGACCATGTCGCCGGGATCGTCCGGGCCGGCGGGGTCGACGAGGTGATGATCGTCGGGCATTCCTCCGGCGGCCTCACCGCCGCCGAGGTCGCCGCGCGGGTGCTGGCGCACGACCTGCCCGCGACGCCGCGCCTGTCGCTCCTGACGCTCGGGGCCGGGCTGCCGCTCGTCACCATCAACCCGCGGGCACGCCGGGTGCGGGACGACGTGATGCGGCTCGTCACCAGCGGCCGGCTGGTCTGGGCCGATTACCAGGCGCCGCAGGACTGGATGAACTTCCCGGGCTTCAACCCCGCCCGCGACCTCGGCGAGAGTCCGGCCGGTCCGGTCCGCAACCCGCTGATCCGCTCGACGAAGTTCCGCGAGATCATCGACCCGGCCGTGTACCGGCGGATCTCGTTCCGGCCGTTCCGGATGCACTTCCAGTTCCTGATGGCGAACGACCTGCCGGGCGAATACGACTTCTTCGCCCTGACGCTCGGGCCGCAGGCCCTTGGCGAGCGGGTGCGGGCGCCCGAGATCGTCCCCTTGCGGCCCGAGACGCCGCCCGAGCCGGTGCCGGTGCACAGGGAAATCTGAGCTCGGACCTCTGAGCCTGGAAACAGCAGCGTGAAATCCGAGGACGCTTCTCCGATGCCCATCTCCCTCGTGGTCACCGACGTCGACGGCACCCTCGTCACCGGCGACAAGCAGCTGACGCCCCGGGCGATCGCGGCCGTCGCCGCCCTGCGTGCCCGCGGCATCGCCTTCACGGTGGCGTCGAGCCGGCCGCCGATCGGCCTGCGCCCGCTCGTGGCGCCGCTCGGGCTCGACCGGCCGATGGGCGCCTTCAACGGCTCGACGGTGGTGCGGCCCGACCTCTCGCTCGTCGACGAGACCCTGATCCCCGAGGAGGCCGCCCGGCACGCCGCCGCGCGGTTTTCCGCCGAGGGGATCGACCTCTGGGTCTTCGCCGAGGGGGCGTGGCTCCTGACCAATCCGGACGGCCCCTATACCGACCTCGAGCGCCGCACCCTTCAAGCCGAGCCCCGGGTGGTGGATGACCTGACGCCGCATCTTGCCCGGGCGGCGAAGCTCGTCGGCGTGTCGCGCGACCATGCAGGCCTCGCCGCCCTCGAGCCGCGCCTGGCCGAAGAGATCGGCGACGGCGCGGCCGTTCACCGCTCGCAGGTCTACTACCTCGACGTGACCCCGCCCCACATCGACAAAGGCCATTTCGTCGCCCGCATCGCCGGGGAATTGGGGGTTCCGCTCGCCGAGGTGGCGGTGCTCGGCGACATGGCGAACGACACGGCGATGTTTGCCCGCGCCGGGCTGTCGATCGCGATGGGCAATGCGAGCGACGCGGTGAAGGGGGCGGCGACCTACGTGACCGGGACGAACGAGGCGGACGGGTTCGCGGACGCGATCGAGCGGTACGTGCTGGGTTAGGCCCTTCCCGATCGGCGTGGCCCGCGCGGTACGGTCTTTCGGGAGGGCGGTCCCCACGCCCACCGCGTCATCTCGGGGCCGCGCAGCGGAGCCCGGGATCCAGGACCGCAGGACGTTCGGGATAAGCCGGTCCACGGTCCGCTTGATGTCCGACGTCCCCGGTTCTGGATCCCAGGCTCCACTGCGCCGACCGGAGACGACCCCGGCAACCGCCGTGCCGATCCGCGACAGGCTGAGCTTCCCGTCCCTTCCCCTGTCCCGGACGACTGAAGCGTCAGCGGACGGAGATCCGCGAAAGGGATTGGCATACGGCAGACACCGAGCCTGCCGGTGTGATCGTCCGGTGTCGTAACCACGGCGCCGCGCGGCCTCGCAACGGCGCAATGGGTGCAATCGCCTCCGGGCGACCCCGGCCCGCGCTCGCCGCACCCCTGCCCGTCAATGCAGCCCGACGTGATAGCGGACCTGCTTCGCGTTCCCCAGAGGGTCGACGATCTCGATGACGAACTGGTCGTCATCCGCCGGGCCGGGCGGCGCGCTATAGATGAGCCGGGTTGCCGAGATCGTGTGCTTGTTGCACGCCGAGCGCGGATTCATCGGCGGGAAACTCGGATATCCCGGACCCTGCTCGACGATGACCTGCCCCTTGCCGGAGGGCTCGATCAGGTTGACGGTCCATGGGCCGATCGGGCGGCAGGTCGGGTCGACCGAGAGGAACCACCCGAACTTCTGGCTCTGTCCGGGCTTGATGACCTTCTCGACCGTCGGAATGGGCCGCGGCCAGGCAAAAGCGCTCGTCGGCGCCAGGCACAAAAGCACGGCGCCTCAGACAATCCTGTGATCGCGCATCGATCATGTCTCGCGTGATGAGAGCGTCGACGGTCCTTGACAGATGAAAAACACTGCCGATGCGGCGTTCGCCCGCCGAAGTCCGTTTACGCAAGACAAGAACTATCCTTCGTCTTGCCCTGCCGCAAGGATAATCGAAGACGCGACATCCGCGATCGGTCAGGCGAGCGCCGCATCCACCTCCCGCCCCCGCCCCAAGCTCCGCATCAGCTCGACGAGGTTCGGGCGCACCCGCAATTGCTTGGCGTGCAGGCGGCGCACCGCCTCGGTGAGGTGGCCGTCATAATGCAGGATGTCGTCCGCGAAGGCGATCATGCGGGCGTTGGGCCAAGCCTTCTCGCGCAGGGAATGGACCTTGGCGACGACCGACTCGGCGTCGAGGTCCGGATGGGCCTGGCCGAGCAGCATCGTCATCGCGGCAGTGGAGCGCGAGATGCCGGCGTGGCAATGGATCAGCAGGTGGGTCTTGCGCCGCGCGGTCTCGGCTATCAGCTCCTCGCCGAAGCGCAGGATCGCCTCGACGTCCCGGCGCTCGGGCAGGATCTGGCCGTCGGTCGGCTCGATGATGTCGTGGAAGCGCAAGGTCGTGCGGTGATGCGCGTCGTAGCCGCCGAAGGCCTCCGGCTCGGGCCAGGCTGGGTCGAGGATCGACAGGACGTGGGTGACCCCGCGGGTTGAGTGGTGGCCCAGCTCCTCGAGGCCGCAGACCGTGTGCAGGGAGATCGGTTCGGGCTTCACGGTCGGGTCGCGCTCCGGCGGGCCGGCGGGGCGCCAAGGCGCCGCCGATGGATCTGGCCGGGAATTAGCATAGGCATCACCGCCGCGCGACAAGTCGGGCTTGCCCGACTTCGCCTTTCGCTTGCAGATGCCGGGCAAGCCCGGGATCTTCTGGGGCCAGGGCTCCCGCCCTGCGTCCCGGGTGCGCTTTCGCCGGAACCGCGCTACCTCTGGCCGTGACAGGGCTTGGACACCACCCTCGATGGGGAGAGCATGAAGCGTCGCGACATCCTGACGGCCGGGCTCGGCCTCGCCGGCAGCACCGCCCTGGCGGCCCCGGCCGTGGCGCAGGGCGCGCCCGAGCTGCGCTGGCGCCTGCACTCGGCGTTCCCGCGCAACCTCGACGCGCTCTACGGCGCCGCCGAGCTGTTCTCCCGCCTCGTCGCCGAGGCGACCGACAACCGCTTCCAGATCGAGGTCGCGGCCGCGCCCACGGGCGAATCCGCCGCCCTCCTCGACGCGGTCGGGTCCGGCACGCTGGAGATGGCCTATTCAGCCGCCTATTACGAGGTCGGCCGCGATCCGACCTTCGCGCTCGCCACCGCGATCCCGTTCGGCCTCAATGCCCGCCAGCAGAATGCCTGGATGCTCCAGGGCGGGGCGCTGGACCTGTTCAACGAGATCTTCGCCAAGAGCAAGCTCTACGCCCTGCCGGGCGGCAATACCGGCACCCAGATGGGCGGCTGGTTCCGGCGCGAGGTGAAGACCACCGCCGACCTCCAGGGCCTGCGCTTCCGCATCGCCGGCCTCGGCGCCCAGGTGCTGGCCAAGCTCGGCGTCGCGCCCCAGACCCTGCCGGGCGCCGACCTCTACGCGGCGCTCGAGGCCAAGACCCTCGACGCCGCCGAGTGGATCGGCCCCTACGACGATGAGAAGCTCGGCCTCAACAAAGTGGCGCCATTCTACTATTATCCGGGCTTCTGGGAGGGCGGCGCGATGCTGCATTTCTGGTTCAACGCCCAGAAATGGGCCGAGCTGCCGAAGGCCTACCGGGCGGTCGCGACGGCGGCAGCGGCGAGCGTCAACGGCGACCTCCAGGCCAAGTACGATGCGCGCAACCCGGCGGCCCTCCGGCGCCTCGTCGGCGGCGGCGCGCAGCTGCGCCCGTTCCCGCAGGACGTCATGGAGGCAGCCCTGAAGGCGGCGAACGAGATCTACGCCGAACTCGGCGCCAAGAACCCGGACTTCAAGCGCGTCTATGACGGCCTGAGGACCTTCCGCAATGAGGAATACCTCTGGTTCCAGGTCGCGGAATACACCTACGACAACTTCATGATCCGGGCCCGCGCCCGGGGCTGACTCCGCCCCGGGCGTAAGGATGCCGCCTACTCGGCGGCCTCCTCGCCCGGCAGGGTGCCGCGCCCCTCCTCGCGCATCAGCGCCCGCACCACGCTCGGCACCGCTTCCAGGGCGCCCGCCAGGGTCTCATCGGCCACGAACAGGCTCTTGATTTCCGGGCTGGTGATGCAGACGAGGCCCTCTCCACTCTCCTCGACCCGCAGGGTGAATTGCCGCATCGCTCGACCGCTCCCTCACGCTCGGCTCCGATTGCCCCGCGATGCACGAGGCGGGCCAAATCTGCGGGGACAACGCGGAGCGCGGCCATAAGCTCCGCCGGACGCAGCGAAATGCCGGCCTGAAAATTCCTAACGAAGCATGAAAGACAGAAAAAAGGCCACTCTTGCGAGTGGCCCCAAGTCTAGGGAGGAAACGCCCAAGAAGGGCAGTGCGGGAGCGCGACGCCATCGCGTTCCCGCACTGCAATAAGATAAGTATGCCGTGCCGGAAGGCAAGGCGCGATTGTCGGCACGGTTGCCGCTTTTGCGAGCAGCGGCGGCACGCCGCGCTGGACCCACCGGCGCCACGGCCTAGGTTCCGCTTCCTGACGGGGGCGCAGGATGGCGATTCAGGCGGGGCGGATCCGGGTTCTGAAGGACATGGAGCCGCGGGACGGGGCCTACGTGCTGTACCTGATGCAGCAGGGGATGCGCAGCCGCGACAACCCGGCCCTCGAATATGCGGTGGAGGAGGCCAACCGTCTCGGGCTGCCGGTGGTGGCGGGGTTCGGCCTGCTCGACGGCGGCGCGCATTTCCCCGAGGCGAATGCCCGGCACTACGCCTTCCTGCTCCAGGGGCTGGCCGACGCCAAGGCCGGCCTGGAACGCCGCGGCATCGCCTTCGTGCTGCACCGCGCCACGCCGGCGAAGGCCGCGCTCACGCTCGGGGCGAAGGCCGCGATGCTGGTCCTCGACCGCGGCTACCTGACGATCCAGAAGGGCTGGTACGCCGAGATCGAACGCGGCTTCGACGGCCGGCTGGTCCAGGTCGAGGGCGACGTGGTGGTGCCGGTCGACGTCGCCTCGGGGAAGCACGAATTCGCCGCCCGCACCCTGCGGCCGAAGCTGCACAAGATCTGGGAGCCCTACCTCGCCCCGCTGCGGGCGCGGAAGGTCAAGCATCCGGCCGACGATCTCAAGCTGAAGAGCGACATCGACGTCTCCGATCCCGATGCGGCGCTCGCCGCGATGACGCTCGACCGCGGGGTGGCGCCGGTGCGGCGCTTCCGCGGCGGCGAGGTCGAGGCCTATGCCCGGCTGGAGGCCTATCTCGCCGGGCCCTTCGCCGAGTACGGCACGGTGCGCAACCGGCCCGAGGCCGGGGCCGCCTCGCATCTGAGCCCCTACCTGCATTTCGGCCAGATCTCGCCGGTGGCCGCCGCCCTCAAGGTGCAGGCGGCCAAGACCGGCGGCCCGGAGGACCGGGCGGCGTTCCTCGAGGAACTGATCGTCCGGCGCGAGCTGGCGATGAACCACGTCCACTTCAATCCGGGCTACGCGGCCTACGAGACCGCCCTGCCGGACTGGTCGCGCAAGGCGCTGGCGGAGCATGCCGGCGACCCGCGCCCGCACCTCTATGACGAGGAGGCGCTGGCGCAGGGGCGCACCCACGACGAATACTGGAACGCCGCGATGCGCGAGATGCGCGAGACCGGCTACATGCACAACCACCTGCGCATGTACTGGGGCAAGAAGATCCTCGAATGGTCGCCCTCGCCGGAGCAGGCCTTCGCGGTGACGCTGCGGCTCAACAACCGCTACTTCCTCGACGGGCGCGACGCGAACTCGTTCACCAACGTCGCCTGGATCTTCGGCCTGCACGACCGGCCGTGGGGCCGGCGCAAGGTGTTCGGCACGGTGCGCTACCTCGGCCCGAACACGCTGAAGAAGTTCGACGCGAAGGCGTATCTGAAGGCGGTGGACGCGTTGTGCCGGGCGGAAGAGGAAGAGATCGGCCGATAGTCCCGACGGTCTCGGCGCTCTCGAGGTCGGGTCACCCGGACGGGCTCTCCGAATCCTCCTCGGGACCCCTGATGCCCCCCGGTTGACCGCCCGGCCCCGCCGAGGCCATCAACCCGCATGACCTCCCTGCCCGCTCCCGCCCCCTGGCGCGCCACGATCCTGACCCTCTATCCCGAGATGTTCCCCGGCCATCTCGGCCTGTCGCTCGCCGGCGACGCGCTGGCGCGGGGCGCCTGGAGCCTCGAGGCGCGCAACATCCGCGACCACGGCATCGGCCGGCACCGGGCGGTGGACGACACCCCGGCGGGGGGCGGGGCCGGGATGGTGCTGCGCTGCGACGTGCTCGCCGCGGCGATCGATGCCGCCTCCCCCGCCGACGATCCCCGCCCGCGCCTGCTGATGAGCCCGCGCGGCCGGCCGCTCACCCAGGCCCGGGTGCGGGCGCTGGCGGAAGGACCGGGGGTGATCGTGGTCTGCGGCCGGTTCGAGGGCGTCGACGAGCGGGTGATCGCCGGGCGGGGCCTCGAGGAGGTGTCAATCGGCGATTACGTGCTGTCGGGCGGCGAGCCCGCGGCCCTGGTGGTGCTCGATGCCTGCGTGCGCCTGCTGCCCGGCACCATGGGCAAGCACGCCTCCGGCGTCGAGGAGAGCTTCGAGGGCGGCGCCCTCGAATATCCGCACTACACGAGGCCGCGGGACTGGGAGGGGCACGGGATCCCGGAGGTGCTGACCGGCGGCAACCACGCGGCGATCGCCCGCTGGCGCGCGGCGCAATCCGACCGGATCACCCGCGAGCGCCGCCCGGACCTGGTGCGGCCGAAGCATGAGCGGACGACGTAACCGGCAGAGAACTCCGATAGAGTATGCACGCGAGACAACGCAGGTGAATGTCGGCGGGGGCGGCGCTTCCTAGAGCGCTCCCCTCACCCGGCGCTTCTCCCGCGCGCCGTCCTTCGCGACGCCTCACCGGACGAACTGCCGCCGCCATGCCCGACTCCGCCCGCTACCTCCTGCACAGGCCCGAGATCCTGAACGCCCTGCGCCGGGGCGAGGCCGCCATCGACCGGGTGATGGTCGGATCGGGCCGCCTCTACCCCGCCGGCCGTCTGCTGGTGGAGCCGGACAGCCCGAACACCCAGATCTTCCGCCTGCGCAAGGGCTGGGTCGGCCGCCTGCGCACACTCGAGGACGGACGCAGCCAGTTCATCCTGATCTTCCTGCCCGGCGACCTGTTCGCGGTCAAAAGCCTGTTCGTCACCCACAGCCCGGACGCGATCCAGGCCTTGTCCGAGGTGCTGGTCGAGCAGGTCGATCACCGCACCCTGCGCGAGGCCTACGAGCGCGACGCCGACCTCGCGACGCGGTGCATGTGGCAGGTGATCGAGGAGGAGCGCCGGCTGCACAACTGGGTCGTCGGGCTCGGCCGCGGCAGCGCCGACGAGCGCCTGGCGCTGCTGCTGATCGATTTCCGCGGCCGCCTGATCCTGTCGGGCACGCTGCCGCCCGGCGCCCTGGCCTACGACTTGCCGATGACCCAGGAGCAGATCGGCGACCATCTCGGCATCTCCAACGTGCACGTCAACCGGGTGTTGCGGGCGTTCCGGGAGGACGGCCTCGTGACGATGCGCGGCCGCCGGGTGACGATCGGCGACCTCGACGCCCTGGTGCGGATCGCGGCCCCGCTCCTCGACATCTCCGAGCGCGAACGCCCGGAATTCGTCGGCCCGCGGGACGCCGAGCCCTTCACCGAGGGCAAGGGGGGCGCCGATGACGGCCGCTGAGACGGGTACGACGGGCGACACGGGCTCGCCCCATGGGCCCGGCATGGATCGCGACGGGATGACGCGCGAGCATGCCGCCGCCGGCCAGGCGGCCCTGATGCTGGTCGAGAGCCTGATGCTGGCCCTGGTCGAGCGCGGGACGATCCCCGCCATGGAGCTGATCGAAGCGGTCGAGACCGTGATCGACACCAAGCGCCGCCTGGCGGCGGAGGGACACGAGCCGAAGGTGGCGGGTCAGGCCGTCGCGATGCTCACCACCATCGCCAACAGCCTCGCGGCGGCGGGACCGGCCCGGCCGCGCTGATTCGCCCTGGTGCCGGGAGGCGACCGCGGGGTATCGCTGGGTGGGCGACCTCAACCGGAGTCCCCCGTGATCCCCCTGCCGTCACGCCGCCTCGCGGTCCTGGCCCTGCTGCTGGCCGCTCCCCTCCACGCCTGGCCCGCAGCCGCGCAGGAGCGGGCGATCACGCTGGCCTCCACCACCTCCACCGAGCAATCGGGCCTGTTCGGCCACCTGCTGCCGATCTTCCAGCGCGAAACCGGCATCACCGTCCGGGTGGTCGCGGTCGGCACTGGCCAAGCGCTCGCCATCGGGGCGAAGGGCGATGCCGACGCGCTCCTCGTCCATGACCGGGCCGGCGAGGACAAGTTCGTGGCCGACGGCCACGGCCTCGACCGCCGGGACGTGATGGCGAACGACTTCGTGATCGTCGGGCCCGGCGGCGACCCGGCCGGCATCAGGGGTGGGCGCGATGCGACCGAGGCGCTATCGCGCATCGCCGGCGCCAAGGCCGCCTTCGCCAGTCGCGGCGACGACAGCGGCACCAACCGCACCGAGTTGCGCCTGTGGAAGACGGCCGGCATCGACGCCCGGGGCTTAGGCAGCCGCTACCGCGAGCTCGGCCAGGGCATGGGCCCGACCCTGAACGCCGCTGCCGCCATGGATGCCTACACCCTGACCGACCGGGCGACCTGGGCGAACTTCAAGAACCGCCAGAACCTCGTGATCCTGGTCCAGGGTGATCCGGCCCTGTTCAACCCCTACGGCTCGATCCTGGTGAATCCCGCCAAGAACCCGCAGATCCACGCGGCCGACGCCAGGATCTGGCACGAGTGGCTGACCTCGGAACGCGGCCGGACGGCCATCGCCTCGTTCAGGATCAACGGCGAGCAGCTGTTCTTCCCGACCGGCACGATGCCGAGCCAGTAACCGCCCAGTGATTGCTACGTCCTGGGGAGCGCCGCCACCCGGTTGATCCCGAAGGCGGCGGCGCTCACCACCAGCGTCAGGCTGACGAGGACGAGGCCGAGGCCGAGCGCAAGCGCGAGATCGCCGCGGCTCGTCTCCAGCGCGATGCTGGTCGTCATGGTGCGGGTGTAGCCGCGGATGTTGCCGCCCACCATCAGGATGGCGCCGACCTCGGCGATCGCCCGCCCGAACGCCGCCAGGAACGCGGTGACCAGGGGGGCCGGCGCCATCGCAAGCAGGATCAGGGCGGCGTGCCCGGTCCCGACCCCGTCGACCCTCAGCGCATCGCCGTATTCGGCCCACAGCGCCTCGCAGGTGCGGTGCGACAGGGCCGCCACGATCGGCAGGGCGAGCGCGCCCTGCGCGATCACCATCGCGCCCGGGGTGAACAGCAGGCCGAAGCCCCCGAGCGGCCCCGAGCGCGAGACCAGCAGGTAGAGCACCAGCCCCACCACCACCGGCGGCAGGCCCAGCAGCGCGTTGAGCAGGACGAGGAGCGCCCCGCGGCCGGGAAACCGCGCCGCGGCGAGCAGCGCCCCGAGGGGCGCGCCCAGCACGAAGCCGAGGGCCGCCGCCGTGAGGCTCACGCGCAGGGACAGGCCGACGATGGCGACGAGGTCGGCATCGCCCCGCAGGATCATCGCGGCCGCCAGCCCCAGGGCTCGCCCGAACTCGTCCATGTCACCCCGCCTCGCCGATCCGTCGTGCCCGTCCTATCCGGGTGGGCCCGGCCGTGCCATACTGCCCGCATAGCACCCGCACCGGCACCCGTTCCGCCGGCCGCCCACCCCCCGCCCCCGCGCCCGAGGCAGGAGGGCCTCGCCATGACGCCGACCGGTCCGCTCGGTGAGACGGATCTCGAAATGGCCCTGCGCCACGTCATCGAGGCGGAGGCCCGGGTCGTGCGCCAGCGTGCCCTCGTCGCGCGCGTCGGGGCGGGGGGTGGAGACGTCGCCAAGCTGGCCCGAACCCTGCTCGCCGATTTCCAGTCCGATCTAGCCGCCCACCGCGCCCATCTCGCGCGCGTCACCCCGCCGACGCGGACCTAACGGACCGTCCCGGCACGGGAGCTTGGGTGACTCGGGATCTTGGGTGGCTCGGGATCTTGACGCCGGGTCCCGGCAGGCGCATCCGGGTCGGCGGGACACCTCTCCCCACCGAGAGGCGCCCATCTGGAAGGATGGATACCAGCATGACGACCCGCCCCGCGGCGCGCCCGCGCGCGCCCTTCTTCTCGTCCGGACCCTGCGCCAAGCGCCCCGGCTGGACGCCCGACGCCCTCTCCGACGCGGCGCTCGGCCGCTCGCACCGGGCGAAGCTCGGCAAGGCCAAGCTCAAGCAATCGATCGACCTCACCCGCACGGTGCTGCAGGTGCCGGCCGATTACCGCATCGGCATCGTGCCGGCCTCCGACACCGGCGCCGTCGAGATGGCGATGTGGTCGCTGCTCGGCGCCCGCCCGGTCGACATGCTGGCCTGGGAATCCTTCGGCGAGACCTGGGTCACCGACGCGATCAAGCAGCTCAAGCTCGATGCCCGCGTCATCAAGGCGCCCTACGGCCGCCTGCCCGACCTCTCGACCGTCGATACCCGCACCCGCGACGTGGTCTTCACCTGGAACGGCACCACCTCGGGCGTCCGCGTGCCGAACGCCGACTGGATCGCCGCCGACCGTGAGGGCCTGACGATCTGCGACGCCACCTCGGCGGCCTTCGCGCAGGACCTCGACTGGCCGAAGCTCGATGTCGTCACCTTCTCCTGGCAGAAGGTGCTCGGCGGCGAGGCGGCGCACGGCATGCTGATCCTCTCGCCCCGCGCCGTCGCCCGGCTGGAGAGCCATGTCCCGGCCTGGCCGATGCCGAAGATCTTCCGCATGACCAAGGGCGGCAAGCTGATCGAGGGCATCTTCGAGGGCGAGACCATCAACACGCCGTCGATGCTGGCGGTCGAGGATTACATCGACGCCCTGCGCTGGGCCGAGTCGCTGGGTGGCCTGCCGGCCCTGCGCGCCCGCGCCGACCGCAATGCCGGCGTGATCGCCGACTGGGTCGCCCGCACTCCCTGGATCGCCAGCCTCGCCGAGGACCCCGCGACCGCCTCGAACACCAGCGTCTGCCTGGTGGTCAGCGATCCCGATGTGGTCGGGCGCGGCCCCGAGGCCGTCGCCGCCGTCGCCAAGGGCATCGCCACGATGCTCGACCGCGAGGGCGTCGCCCACGACATCGGCGCCTATCGCGACGCACCGCCCGGCCTGCGGATCTGGTGCGGCGCCACGGTCGAGGCTTCGGATCTCGAAGCCCTGACGCCGTGGCTCGACTGGGCCTTCGCCCAGGAGAAGGCCCGCCTGACCCAGGCGGCCTGACCCAAGCCCATCATCGCCGTATTCCGACGCCGGAGCCCCGCGGAGCCGGCGTCGGCCGGGCGTGGCCCACGCCGATCGCACATCGCCGCATGAGGCGCAGGTTCTCTCCTCTCCCCGACAGATCCCGGGCTTGCCCGGGATCGGCAAGCGACAGGCGAAGTCGGGCAAGCCCGACTTCTCGCGGGGAGAGGGGGACTGCGCACGACCCGGTGTGACCGCGCGAGCCCCCGGCCGACCCGCTCCCCGCGGGGCGATGGCGCTCACCCGTTCGAGGCCGCCATGCCTGCCCAAGTCACGCCGACACCCATCAAGAAAATCCTGATCTCCGATACCCTCTCCCCCGCCGCCGTCGCGATCTTCCGCGAGCGCGGCATCCAGGCCGATCTCCGCCCGGAGCTCGGCAAGGACAAGGAGGCGCTCGCCGCGGCCATCGGCGAGTATGACGGCCTCGCCGTCCGCTCGACCACCCGGGTCACCGCCGCCCTGCTGGAGCGCGCCGGGCGGCTCTCGGTGATCGGCCGCGCCGGCATCGGCGTCGACACGATCGACGTGCCGGCCGCGACCGCCCGCGGCGTGATCGTGATGAACACCCCGCACGGCAACGCGGTGACCACGGCCGAGCACGCCATCGCGCTGATGCTGTCGCTCGCCCGCCAGATCCCGCAGGCCGACGCCTCGACGCAGGCCGGGCGCTGGGAGAAGAACCGCTTCCTCGGCATCGAGCTGACCGCCAAGACGCTGGGCGTGATCGGCTGCGGCAATATCGGGGCGATCGTCGCCGACCGCGGCATCGGCCTGCGGATGCGGGTGATCGCCTACGATCCGTTCCTGACGCCGGAGCGCGCGGTGGCGCTCGGGGTCGAGAAGGTCGAGCTCGACGAGTTGCTGCGGCGCGCCGACGTCATCACCCTGCACGTGCCGCTCACCGACAAGACCCGCAACATCCTCTCGGCCGAGGCGCTGGCGCGCGCCAAGCCCAGGGTGCGGATCGTCAACTGCGCCCGCGGCGGCCTCGTCGACGAGGTGGCATTGCGCGCGGCCCTCGAAACCGGCCACGTCGCGGGTGCGGCCTTCGACGTGTTCACCGAGGAGCCGGCGAAGGACAACGTGCTGTTCGGCCACCCGAACATGGTCTGCACGCCGCATCTCGGCGCCTCGACCACCGAGGCGCAGGAGAACGTGGCGCTCCAGGTCGCCGAGCAGATGAGCGATTACCTGCTCCACGGCGCGATCCGCAACGCGGTCAACTTCCCGTCGATCTCGGCCGAGGAGGCACCGCGCCTGCGGCCCTACGTGACGCTCGCCGAGCAGCTCGGCTCCTTCCTCGGCCAGCTCACCGAGGCGCCGATCCGCGGCATCCGCCTCGTCTACGAGGGCGAGGCGGCGGCGCTGAACACCCGGGCGCTGACGGCGGCCGCGGTGACCGGTGCGCTGCGGCCGTTCCTTGAGGGCGTCAACATGGTCTCGGCGATCGAGGTGGCGCGGGCCCGCGGCATCCAGGTCGAGACCGCAACCCGCACCACGGTCGAAGGCCCCTACGCCTCGCGCCTCCACCTCACCGTCGAGGCCGAGGACATGCCCCGCGACGCCGCCGGCACGGTGTTCGGCGACGGCCGCCCGCGCTTCGTCGAGATCCGCGGCATCGCCCTCGAAGCCGCGGTGGCGCCGCACATGCTCTACATCCGCAATGCCGACCAGCCCGGCTTCATCGGCCGCTTCGGTACGCTGATGGGCGAGGCCGGCGTCAACGTCGCCACCTTCCATCTCGGCCGCGACCGGCCGGGCGGCGACGCGATCTGCTTTGCCGCGATCGACGAGGCGGTCTCGCCCGACCTGCTCCAGGCGATCGAGGCGATCCCGCAGGTGAAGCGGGCGCGGGCGGTGCGGTTCTGAGGGGATCGGGGCGGGATGCCATGGGCATCCCGCCCTCCGCGACGTGGTCGCGCGACGCGCCCTGCCCATGCTAAACCCCACCCCATGAAGATCGACGGCCGCCACTACCGCACCATCTTCCCCGCGCCCGACGGCGAGGGGATCTGCGTGATCGACCAGACCCGCCTGCCCTTCGCCTTCGAGATGAAGACGTTGAGGTTCGAGGCGGAGGCCGCGGTCGCGATCCGCACCATGATCGTGCGGGGCGCGCCGCTGATCGGCGCCACCGCCGCCTACGGCCTGGCGCTGGCGATGCGCGAGGATCCCTCGGACAAGAACCTCGACGGGGCGCGCGCCCGGCTCGCCGCCACGCGGCCGACCGCGATCAACCTGGCTTGGGCCCTCGACCGCGTCGCAGCCGTGCTGCAGCCGCTCAGGCCGTCCGAGCGCGAGGCCGCCGCCTTCGCCGAGGCCGCCCGCATCGCCGACGAGGACGTGGCGAGCTGCCGGGCGATCGGCGAGCACGGCGCGGCACTGATCGCCGGGATCGCCGCCAAGAAATCCGGCCCGGTCAACGTCCTGACCCATTGCAATGCCGGGTGGCTCGCCACCGTCGACTGGGGCACGGCGCTGGCGCCGATCTACGTCGCGCACGATGCCGGATTGCCGGTCCACGTCTTCGTCGACGAGACCCGGCCGCGCAACCAGGGCGCGGCGCTGACCGCCTTCGAGCTCAACGCTCACGGCGTGCCGCACACCGTCATCGCTGACAATGCCGGCGGCCACCTGATGCAGCACGGGCAAGTCGATCTCTGCATCGTCGGCTCGGACCGCACCACCTCGACCGGCGACGTCTGCAACAAGATCGGCACCTACCTGAAGGCGCTCGCCGCCCGCGATTGCGGCGTGCCGTTCTACGCCGCCCTCCCGTTCTCGACCATCGACTGGACGCTGACCGACGGCGTCGCCGGCATCCCGATCGAGGAGCGCGACGCCCGCGAGGTGACCCACCTCACCGGCCGCACCGACGACGGCGCCTTCGCCACGGTGGCGGTGGTCTCGCCCGGGAGCCCGGTGGCGAACCCGGCCTTCGACGTCACCCCGGCGCGTCTCGTGACGGGCATCATCACCGAGCGCGGCGTGGCGGAGGCGACGCCGGAGGGGCTTCTGGGACTGTATCCGGAGCGGCGGGCGGCGGCCTAGGCCGTCCTCATCGTAGAACCAGAGAAGACGCGTCCACCTCAGAGGGTCATCCCGGGACCGCGCAAGCGGAACCCGGGATCCGGAACCGCGGACGGAACGGCCACAAGCGGATTCTCACCGCCCCTCCCTCATACCCTCGCACCTTCGCATCGACACGTCGATGCGAAGGTGTCCGGCGCATCGGCGTCGACCGAGTGCGTTCGAAGGCGCTGCGGTATGAGACACCCGCGGTTCCGGATTCCGAACTTCGCTTTCGCGGCCCCGGGACGACGCGGCGGGTGCAGGTGTCGGCTGGGGCGCAACGAACGCCGAAGCGGATTACCGCCTCATGCCCCCCGGCTGGGCGCCAACCATGCTCCCGCGAAGCGAAAGACCGGCTCGCCGCGCTGGTTCGTTCCGGTCGCCGTGTGGCTGACCACGCCCCAGCCCGGGCGGGTGCGCGAGGGCCGGGCCTCGGTCAGGGTCACGCCGTAGCGGATCGTGTCGCCGGCATAGACAGGTTTGAGCCATTGCAGGTCTCGGAAACCCGGCGAGGGCCCGCTCTCGACCAGCGGCTCGCCCCGCTCGGCCGCCAGCGCACGGCCAAGGTCGCGGGCCGCCACCATCCGCTTCATCCAGGCCGCCGCCGTGTGCCAGCCGGACGCGCACAGGCCGCCGAAATGCGTCCGCGCCGCCGCCGCCTCGTCGACGTGGAACGGCTGCGGGTCGAAGGCGCGGGCGAAACGCAGGATGTCGTCGCGGGTGAAGTGATGGGCGCCGAGGTCGAAGGGCCGGTTCAACGGCATATCCTCCAGGTACCCTGGGGGCAGTGCCTCGCCCTCGGGCAGGTCCGCGGGCGCCGGTTCCTCCGGCGGGCGCGGGCGCGGCGGCAGGGGCGGTGTGCCGGCCTTCCCGAACATCGCCCAGAAATCCTGGGTCATCACCGGCTGGCCGGCGCCGTTCTCGATCTCCAGGAGGAACCGCACGAAGCCGCGGTCGGGCTTGCTGCCGGAGGGACGGCTCTCGGTGACGCTCATCCGCATCGACAGGGCGTCGCCGGGGCGCACCGGGCGCAGCCAGCGCACCTCTTCGATCCCGGGCGAACCCATCGAGGACGATTGCAGGATGAAGCCGTCGGCGACGAGGCGCATGCCGAGCGCGCAGGTGTGCCAGCCCGAGGCGATCAGGCCGCCGACGAAGCTCTCGCGCGCTGCCGCCTCGTCGGTGTGGAAGCCCTGCGGGTCGAACTCGCGGGCAAAGCCCACGATGTCGTCGCGACTCACCGCCAGCGGCCCGAAATCGAGCGTGACACCGGGCGTGAGGTCCTCGAAGCAGTAGCGGGGCATGGGGCGCGTCCGGCGGTGGGGCGGACCGCCGGGCTAGCACGACGAAAGCCCGGCGCAAATGCGCTTACACGAAAGCGCCGGCGGCCTTGTGGGCGAGGCGGATCGGCTCCGGCAGCCGGAACTTCGGCGCGCAGGCCAGCACCAGGGCGACGCTGGTCGGGATGTCGGCGAGGTGGCCCGGCGAGATGAACAGCGGGTGCTTGCCCGTCCGTGTCCGGACCACGGCGCCGATCGTCTCGCCCTTGTCGATCAGCGGCTGGTGCGCGCCCTTCTCGTCGTCGAGCGGGGCGTTGCGGCCGCAGAGCCGGGTCTTGCCGACGCCGATGGTCGGGCGCTGGAGCCACAGGCCCATATGGCTGGCGATGCCGATGCGGCGCGGATGCGCCGTGCCCATGCCGTCGAACAGGAACACGTCCGGCTCGGCCTCGAGCCGTCCGAACGCCTCCTCCAGCACCGGGCCCTCGCGGAAGCTGAGCAGGCCGGGCACGTAGGGGAACGGCGTCGGCATGAGTGCCGTCACGGTCTCGACCACCCGGAATTCCGGATAGGTCGCGACCACGATCGCCGCGTGCGAGCGGTCGTTCTTCACGCTGACATCGACGCCGGCGACGAGCCGCACGGCGTCGAGAGGCAACGGCCGGTCGGCCACGATCTCGGCGGCGAGGTCGCGCTGGAGCGCGACCGCCTCCTTGGGCGTCACATCCCAGTCGTGGCGCCGGACGAGATCCATCAGGTGTTGAAGCGGAAATGCAGCACGTCGCCGTCCTGCACCAAGTATTCCTTGCCCTCGAGCCGGAGCTTGCCGGCCTCGCGGGCCCCGGCCTCGCCCTTCAGCGCCGTGTAATCGGCGAAGGCGATGGTCTCGGCGCGGATGAAGCCCTTCTCGAAGTCGGTATGGATCACGCCGGCGGCGCCCGGTGCGCGGGTGCCCTTGGTGATGGTCCAGGCCCGGGCCTCCTTCGGGCCGACGGTGAAGTAGGTGATGAGGCCGAGAAGCTCGTAGCCGGCGCGGATCACCCGGTTCAGGCCCGGCTCGGCGAGGCCGACCGCCTCCAGGTACTCGACCTGTTCGGCCGGCGGCAGCACCGCGATCTCGCTCTCGATCTTGGCCGAGACGACGACCGCCTTGGCGCCCTCCTCCTTTGCCCGGGCGAACACCGCGGCCGAATGGGCGTTGCCGGCATCGGCCGCGCCCTCCTCGACGTTGCAGACATAGAGCACGGGCTTGGCCGTCATCAGGCCGAGCTGCGAGAACAGCCGCTCCTCTTCCGGCTTGCGCTGGACGAGCCGGGCCGGCTTGCCGTCGCGCAGGAGCGGCAGGGCGCGCTGGACGAGGTCGAGGACCTCCTTGGCCTCCTTGTCGGCGCCCTTGGCCTTCTTCTCGAGCGCGGTAAGGCGCTTCTCGAGGCTGTCGAGATCGGCCAGCATCAGCTCGGTCTCGATCGTCTCGATGTCGGCGATCGGGTCGACCTTGCCCTCGACATGGGTGACGTCGCCATCCTCGAAGCAGCGCACGACGTGGGCGATGGCATCGACCTCGCGGATGTTGGCGAGGAACTGGTTGCCGAGCCCCTCGCCCTTCGAGGCGCCGCGCACCAGGCCGGCGATGTCGACGAAGGTCAGCCGGGTCGGGATGATCTCCTTCGAGGAGGCGATCCGGGCGAGGTCGTCGAGCCGGCTATCCGGCACCGCCACCTCGCCCACGTTGGGCTCGATGGTGCAGAACGGATAATTCGCCGCCTGCGCCGCCGCGGTCTGCGTCAGCGCGTTGAAGAGCGTCGACTTGCCGACGTTCGGCAGGCCGACGATGCCGCATTTGAAGCCCATCAGATCAGTCCGTTCGAGTCTTGAAAGCCGCCGGCGCGCGGCCGTGTTGCGTCGCCATTGAGGGGTCGGATCGCGCGGGTCAAGCCGGCTTCTCGCCGACGCGCTTCACCTCGTCCCAGCCCCGCCCGGCCATCGCGACGTGGACCTTGTTCTGGAAGCGGGCATCGTCGCCCGCGGCCATGAGCTCGGCGGCGTCGGCCATCGCGTCGCACAGGTCCTCGACCCACGGCATCTCGGCCTTGGCGAAGTCGTTGAGAACGTAGGCATGGACCAGGGCCTTGTCGCCCGGATGCCCGATGCCGAGGCGGGCGCGCCAATACTCGTTGCCGCACTGCGCGGTGATCGAGCGCAGGCCGTTATGGCCGGCATTGCCGCCGCCCTTCTTCACCCGGAGCTTGGCCGGCGCGAGATCCAGCTCGTCGTGGAACACCACCACGCCGTCGAGCGGGATCTTGTAGAAGCGCTGCGCTTCCGTGACCGCCCGGCCGGATTCGTTCATGAAGGTCAGGGGCTTGAGCAGCAGCACGCGCTCCGAGCCGATCACCGCCTCGGTGCTCTCGCCCTGGAACTTGCGGCGCCACGGCGCGGCGCGGTGCCGGCGGGCGATCGCGTCGAGGGCCATGAAGCCGATATTGTGCCGGTTGCCCGCGTAGCGGGTCCCGGGATTGCCGAGGCCGACGAACAGCCGCATGGCGACGCAGGATCTCCCCGAGACAACGAAAAGACGCCCCGGATCTCGCGACCGGGGCGTCCCGATGATGGACAGGATCGAGCCGGAGGCCGGCTCAGTCCTCCTTGGTCTCGCCCTCGGCAGCCTCTTCGGCGGCCTCGGCGGCCGACTCGGCGCGGGCAGCCTCGGCCACCGCGGCCTCCTCGGCCTCGACCTCGGCGCCGAGCACGGTCGGCGGCACGATGGTGGCGACGACCTCGTCACCGGCGAGCGCGAAGGAGACGCCGGCCGGCGCCGGCAGGTCGGAGACGTGGACCGTGTCGCCGATCGCCTTGCCGGTCAGGTCGACCGTGATGGCGTCGGGGATCGACTCCGGGGCGACCTCGACGGCGACCGTGTGGTGGACGACGTTGAGCGTGCCGCCCTCCTGCTTGATGCCGGGGGCCGCGTCCTCGTTCGAGAAGTGCACCGGCACCTCGACCTCGATCGTCTGCCCGGCGACGACGCGCAGGAAGTCGACGTGCAGCGGCACGCCGGTGACGGGGTCGAGCTGGAAGTCGCGCGGGATCGCCCGGACCTTGCGGCCGCCGGCGCTGATCTCGAACACGGTGGTGCGGAAGCCACCGGCGTAGATCAGGGTGCGGGTGCGGATGAGGTCGATGGCGATGGCCTGCGGCGGCTGGTTGCCCCCGTAGATGACGGCCGGCACCTGGCCCTGGCGACGAACGGCCCGGGCGGCCCCCTTGCCGACCCGGTCGCGTGCCACGGCCTCAAGCGGCTTCACGGCGCTCATGGCGTGATCCTTAAAACTGGTGTTGCAGATGGCTCAAACGCCGAAGGCCGCCCCCTCGAGGACGGCCCTGTGAACCGACGTCGCCACGCCCGTTCCCGTAATGGGAATCCGGCCTCCAAGGGTGTCCGGCGGGCGGGGTGCTGCTAGCAGACGACGGCCCCGATGGCAAGGATGGGAATGCGGCGGCATTCGACGCGATCGCCGGACGGATCCTTAACCGGTCGGCCGCGACTCTGCCGGCCTTGATCCACCCTTGCCGGAGATTGTCCGTGACGCGCCCGATCCTCTGGGCCCTCGGCGTGCTCGCGTCGGCCGCCCTCACCGGCGGGTCGATGACCGAGCGGTTCGCCAAGCTCACCCGCGGCGGTCCGGCCCCGGCCGCCGAGGCGGCCCAGATCGCCCCGGGCAGCGCCGACAGCGTGACCCTGTCGCAGGACGGGTCCGGGCATTTCCGGGCGCATCCGCAGGTCGAGGGGCAGGTGCTGCGGATGCTGGTCGATACCGGCGCCACCCTCTGCGTCTTCACGAGCGAGGACGCTGCCCGGATCGGGCTGCGCGTCGCGGAGCGCGACTTCACCGCCCGGGTCGGCACCGCCAACGGCGCGGTCCCGGCGGCGCGGGTCCGGGTGCGCGAGATGCGGGTCGGCGGGATCACGGTCCGCGATGTCGAGGCGCTGGTGCTGCCGAGCGGCCGGCTCGAGACGAGCCTGCTCGGCATGTCGTTCCTGCGCCGCCTGCGCGGCTTCGAGGTCGCGGCGGGGCGGATGACCCTGCGGGGATAGCCGGGCGGGGAGGCGCGATCAGGAGCTCGGGCAGGCGCCGCCGTTGCGCGAGTCGACGACCGTCGGCAGCACGATCTCCGGGTTGCTCGTCACCGAGACGTTGTAGACCTTGCCGTTGCGCACCGGCCAGACGATCGTTTCGGTGATCGTGCTGAGGTTGAACTTGTTGGCGAGCTGCGCGCCGAACAGCGGCTTGTAGGTCATCGTCAGCTCGACGACGACATAGCGGACCCCCGCCTTCTTGAACGCCTCCGGGACCGGCGGCACGGCGGTCGGTCCGATCGGGGCCGCCGCGCCGGCATTGCCGGCATCCACCGCATAGGAGCAGACCCGGGCGCTGCCGCCCGCATCGTAGACGCCGATCGCCTTGCCGGCGATCCGCGCCGTGGCGCCGTCATAGGGGGCGAGCACCGCCCGTCCGGCCTTCACGATCGTGGCGAACTGACTGCTGGAGATCGTGCCGCCCTCCCGCGCGACGAGGTCGGCGACGGTGCGGGCCGCGAGCGTCACCTTGCGGAAGTTGCTGATGTAGCCGGCGAGGTCGGTGGTGCCGAGATAGAGCAGCAGCAGGAGCGGCAACACCATCGCGAACTCGACCGCCGCGATGCCGTCCTGCGCGCGCCCGAAGCGCAGGAGCCCGCGCAGGACGCCCGGAAGCGCGCGCGACACGCGTGAGATGGCCCGGCGCCCCGCGCCTCGTGCCGACCGCGGGCTCATTGGAACGGCTCCGTGCGGAAGGCGACGGTGCTCTGGAGCACTCGCTTGCCGTTCGCCAGGGTGTTGGGGTTGAGAAAGCCGAAGAAGACCGGAAATTCCACCGCCGCCTGGACGATGACGATCTGGTTCGAGCCCGGATTCTGATATTGCGTGCCGAACACCGTGGGAGAGCTGCGCCAGGATCGCGAGCCCGCATCGATCGGGCTCGGCGGCGTGAAATCGGCGCTGTCCGACATCGCCAGCACGTCGATCTTGAGGGCGCTGCACGAGAAGATCGTCACCCGGCCGTTGCACAGGCCCTCCTTGAACTTCTGCAGCGCAACGTCCTGCGAGGACTTGCCGGCGGGCGGGGGCGGATCTGAGGCCCGCGCGGCCTGGAACTGTCCAGTATAGAGCTGGCGCGAGGCACTCGACACCGCGTTGTCGAGGACCTGGCCGGCGAAGAACGCCAGCGCGGTCTCGATGATCGCCGCCACGAGGCAGAGGAACGGCAGACCGACCAGGGCGAATTCCACCGCGGTCGCCCCGTCGCGGCCGGACGCGAAGCCGGCAATCCGCGCCCGCAAGGCCCCGCGGGCATCGGGCGGACCACGATGGGTCGAGCAAGGGCGGAGCATGGCGCGATCCCGATCGTTGCGCGGCCGTCGATGCTGGATACGCAACGAAGGGTTTCGGATCGGTTGCAGCAATCCGCGAGCGATCAGCGTGCGGCGGGACCGCTGCCGGCGCCGGCCCCCGCCGTCGCCAGGGAGTTGCGCTGGCCGGTCTGCCCGCTCACCTCCGAGAAATAGCGCTGCGCGTCGCCGAGCTGCATCGCCGGCTGGCAGGCGGGCGTGCAGGAATACGATTCGCGCTCGAGCCCACGCTGGACCGTCACCACCGACGGGCTGCCGGCCCGCACGCTGATCGCCGATTCGGCCAGCATCGTCCCGGCGGCGTCGAGAGCGATGAGGTTGGTGCTGCCGAAGCTCTTGCCGGTCAGAACCACGATGCCGTTCCGCTGCAGCGACACGTCGGCGATGATCGGGTTGCCGACGATCACCGTGGCGGTGCGCTCGGGCAGGCGGATCACCTTGGCGTTGTCGACGGTCACCGTCACGGTGGCCTGCTCACTCGCCCGCGCGGCGGCGGCCGGAACCAGAACAAGGGCGACGGCGAGGGCGCGAAGACCGGTCCCGCAAGGGAACTTCCGGCGCGAGAGGCTCGGACGCGTGTGGCTCGGGCGGAGCGGGGTCATCGGCGGGGAGGTCTTTCGAACGCGGCGCGGGCACGTGACAGTCAAGCGTCTGACGGTTGACAAACCGCTAAGCCCAGAGGCGTCGCCCGACGGCGTCCGCGCACCGATCTGACCGAGGGACAGGCGAAGCGCCATTTCGGGCGACCGATCGTTAACCAAGTGCGGAATCACGCACCGGAGGCCCTGGATCCGCGATCGCTTTAACTCAACTTCAACGAGGCCGGGCCTAGGTTGTCGTCAGTCCCGGTCGGCGCCAGTCGATTGTCGGCGGACTCATCGAGCTCAATCAGGCGGGAACTAGAGTGATGATCACCAAGCTGAAGCGTTTCGTCAGCGACGAGTCCGGCGCGACCGCGATCGAGTACGGCCTGATCGCGACCCTGATCGCCCTCGCGGTGATCGTTGCGGCCCGCACGGTCGGCAACAACCTGTCGCTGCAGTTCAACTCGATTGCCGGCAACCTGAAGAACGGCTGAGGACGACGGAGCCGACCCGCACCCGGCGGGTCGGCGCGTCCCCGGCGACCGGGAAGGCCCGTCCTCGTCAGCCGGCCGCTGCGTGACACGCCGCGGGTCCCTGTTCCGGCCTTGCCCGGAGCGCGAACGCGCAGCGGCCGATCCTGCCGCCGCGCTCGACGATCGCGTCCTCTTCCTGCCGCGAGTCCGCATGGCCAGCCTCTGCCTCCTCGTCGTGTTTCCCTTCCTGATGGCCTACGCGGCCAGCAAGGACGTGCTCACGATGAAGATCCCCAACCGGGTCAGCGTGATCCTGGTCGGCGCATTCGTGCTGCTCGCATGGACGGCGGGCCTCGGCTGGCCGGAGCTCGGCAGCCATGCCGGCGCCTGCGCGCTGGTCTTCGCGATTGGCTTTGCCCTCTATTGCGCGGGCGTGACCGGCGCCGGCGACGTCAAGCTCGCGGCCGCGACCGCCCTCTGGCTCGGGTTCGACGCCCTGCCGGACTATGTCGTGAACTTCTCGGTGCTCGGCGGCGCGCTGGCCCTCGCCATCCTGTATATGCGCAGCTATCCCCTCCCCGGCTTCGCCCTGGGCCTCCCCTTCGCGGTTCACCTGCACGACGCGAAGGTCGGCACGCCCTACGGCGTCGCCCTCTCGGCCTCCGCCCTCGTCACCTGCCCGTCGGCGCCCCTGTGGCGGATGGTGCTGCAGGGCTGAAAACCCCCCCGGGGGATGCCGGCCGGCAATCGCGCCCGTCCAGGGTCGCGTCTCTCCCGGCTTCCCCTCCTGTCGCTGTCCCCGACCGCGCCCGCGCGCCGACGAACCGGCGTCGCGAGAGGCGCGGTCGACGCGCGGGCACTCCCCCGACCGGCTGCCGTGGCTTGTTAACCCTAAGGACGGTTAACCTTAATTTGAGGATTGCCTGCTGAATTCGGTGAAGGAGGGCGGCATCGCCCGTCCCCCGATTCGTCCTCTCGTTGGCGCTCCATGAAGTCTTCGCGCTTGCTCCTGATCAGCGTCGCCGTCGTGACAGGCGCGGGCGCCTTCATCGTGATGAGCGGCCGCGAGCCGCCGCCGCCGCCGCCGGCGGTCGAGCCGGTCGCCGCGCCGGCCCCGGTCATCGAGACGGTCGAGGTGCTGGTCGCCGCCGCCGAGCTGCCGATGGGTCAGACCCTGAAGGCGCCGGACCTGCGCTGGCAGATCTGGCCGAGGACCGCGGCGGGCGACGGGTTCCTGCAGCGCGCCACGGCACCGACGGCGCTCGAGGACACCGTCGGCTCGATCGTCCGCAACCCGTTCCTCTCCGGCGAGCCGATCCGGCGCGAGAAGCTGATCAAGGCCAATGGCAGCGGCTTCCTGTCGGCGATCCTGCCCTCCGGCATGCGCGCCGTCGCGATCTCGATCGACGCCCGCGGCAGCAACACCGCCGGCGGCTTCATCCTGCCGAACGACCGGGTCGACGTCCTGCGCACCGCCCGCGACGAGGATGCCTCGCGCGCCGGATCCGGCGACGTGCAGACCGCCGAGACCATCCTGAGCAACATCCGGGTGCTCGCCGTGGGCCAGACCGTGCAGGAACGCAACGGCGAGCGGGTGGTGACCGGCGACACGGCGACCCTCGAACTCACCCCCGCCCAGGCCGAGGCCGTGACCCTGGCCCAGAAGGTCGGCCAGCTCTCCCTCGCCCTGCGCAGCCTCGCCGATGCCGGCCAGACCGCCCCGCAGGCGGCCGCGGAGCCGCAGGCCGACGGCAGCGTCACGGTCGTGCGCTACGGCGTCGCCAAGCAGATGCCCCGCCGATGATGAGACAGGCCCCGTCGATGCGCGCGCACGTGCCCGCCCCAGGGCGCGCGACCGGTCCCCGCCCTGCGAGCCCCCGTTCCATGACGATGTCCGCGACCTTGCCGGCGCTCCGCCGCACCCTCCTCGCCGCCGGGGCGGCAGCGCTCCTCGCCCCGGCCCTCTCCGCCGGGCCCGCCGGCGCCCAGGGCTTGCCGGGCATGCGCGGCGCCATCGTGCCGGCGCCGGTGGTGAATGTCGGCCCCAACGAGGCCGACGTGTCGCGCCGCATCGACCTCACCATGGGCCGCTCCCTGGTGATCGACCTGCCGCGGGACGCCAAGGAGGTGTTCGTCGCCAACCCGAAGGTGGCGAACGCCGTGGTGCGCTCGACCCGCAAGGTGTTCGTCATCGGCATCGAGAACGGCGCCACCTCGATCTTCGTGATGGACGGCGAGGGCCGCCAGATCGCCGCCCTCGACGTCACGGTGGGGCGCGACCTCAACGTGCTGCGCCAGACCCTCGCCGGCAGCATCCCGGGGGCGCGGTTCGACGTGCGCCCGGCGGGCGATTCGGTGCTGCTGACCGGCACGGTCAATTCCAGCGCCGAGGCGCAGCAGGCGGTCGACATCGCCAACGCCTTCGTGGGCGTCGGGGGTGCCGCCGCTGGCGGCCGCGGCGCGGTCATCAACAACCTGACGATCCGCGGCAAGGATCAGGTGATGCTGCGCGTCACCGTGGTGGAGGTGTCGCGCCAGGTGCTCAAGCAGTTCGGCGTCAACCTGAACGCCAACTGGAGCGCGATGAACTTCGTCAACGGCGTGCCGTTCCCGCTGACCGGCGGCTCGTTCCCGGCCGGCAACGACATCTCGGGCAAGATCAGCGCCGGCGGATTCTCCTTGCAGGCGACGTTGCGCGCCTTCGAGCAAGCGGGCGTGTCGCGGATCCTGGCCGAGCCGACCCTGACGGCGATCTCCGGCGAGGCGGCGAACTTCACCGCCGGCGGCGAGATCCCGGTCCCAACCAGCCAGAGTTGCTCGGCGGTGGTGGCCTCGAGCGCCTCGAACTGCTCGGTCGGCATCGAGTACAAGCCCTACGGCGTGGCGCTGAACTTCACGCCCGTCGTCCAGTCCGAGAACCGGATCTCGATCCGGATCGGCACCAACGTCACCGAGCTCGATCCCCAAGGGGCGATCCCGGTCTCGAACGGCAACAACACGATCTCGGTGCCGGGCCTGACGGTGCGCAAGTCCGAGACGACGATCGAGCTGCCCTCGGGCGCCACGATGATGATCGCCGGTCTGATCCAGCAGCGCAACCGACAGGCGATCAGCGGCCTGCCGGGCATGCTGAACCTGCCGATCCTCGGCACCCTGTTCCGCTCCCGCGACTACCAGCGCCAGGAGACGGAGCTGATGATCATGGTCACGCCCTACATCGCCAAGCCGATGGAGCAGAGCCAGGTCAGGAAGCCTGACGACGGCTTCACCGAAGTCAGCGACAGCCAGTCGGTCCTGCTCGGGCGCTTCAACCGGCTCTACGGCATCGTCGGCGCCGCCCCCCTCGGCTCGGGCTATCGCGGCCGGGTCGGCTTCATCACCGACTGAGCCCCGGACCCTCCCCGAGACAAGCCCGCCGAGCCCCCGCGTCGAGACCCCGCCCCCATGATCCGTACCTTTCGCCCGGCCCTCCGCCTGACGATCCTCGCGGCCTCCGCCGGCCTGACCGCCTGCGCCTCGAAGGGCCCGGTGACCACGGGCTCGACCTACCCGATGACGGTCCCCGAGCGGCACCCGATCGTCCTGACGGATTCGCCGCGCAACCTCGACGTCTTCATCACCGGGACCGGCCATATCGACCCGCGCCAAGCCGACGACGTCGACGGCTTCCTCACCGAGTACCGTCGCTATGGCCGCGGCGTGCTGGTGCTGGAGGTGCCGCGCGGCTCGCAGGTGCCGGGCGGCGCGGTGGAGCGCACCCTCGAGCGGCTGCGCCAGCGGGCGGCGGCCCGGGGGGTCGGCCCGCGGGAGATCGTGATTGCGCCCTACCCGGTCGCCAACGTCGCGGTCAGCGCGCCGGTGCGCCTGAGCTTCCAGCGCATGCAGGCGAAGGTGGCGGGGGCCTGCGGATTGTGGCCGCAGGATCTCGGGTCGTCGAATGCGGGGTTCAATACCCGCAACGAGCCGTACTGGAATCTCGGCTGCGCCACGCAATCCAACGTCGCAAGCCAGATCGCCGATCCGGTGGACCTCGTGCGCGGCCGCCAGGAGGGCCGCATCGACACCGTGACCCGGACCCAGAACCTGATCGACCTGCGCACCGGAAAGGATCCGTCAACCACTTGGAAGCAGGATGGTCGCGCGAGTGTGAAGAACCAGGTGGCACAGTGATGAGGATGCGCCGGACGATTGTCGCCGCCGCACCCGCGGCGAGGCGCGCCGGCGCCGCCCGGGTCCGGTCCGGCCGTGGAGCCTTCGCCCTGCGGCGAGGAGGGAGCGATGTCTGAGCCGGGCGACGCCTCGGGCAAGGTGATCCCCCCGATCCCGCGCATCACCGTGCAGGCCTTCTGCGAGAGCGCCGAGATCGCCGCGGTGATCGAAGCGGCGTCCGGCGACCGGCGGATGCAGAAGGCGCATACCCGCGTCCAGATGGGCGGCGCGGCCGCCGCCGTCGAGGCCTACCGCAACGCGCCGACCCCGAACGTCATCATGGTGGAGATCGGCGCCGCCAAGGGCAGCCCGCTCGCCGCGCTCGACAGCCTGGCGGAGGTCTGCGATTCCGGCACCAAGGTCGTGGTCGTCGGCCACGTCAACGACGTCGTGCTCTATCGCGACTTCATCCGCCGCGGCGTCAGCGAATACCTGATCGCGCCGATCGATCCCGTCGCGGTAATCGCGGCGATCTCCGAGCTGTTCAGCGATCCCGCCGCCGAGCCCCTCGGCCGGACCATCGCGGTGGTCGGCGCCAAGGGCGGCGTCGGCGCCTCGACGCTCGCCCACAACCTCGCCTGGTCGGTCGCCCGCGACTTCGGCGCCGCCACGGTGATCGCCGACCTCGACATCGCCTTCGGCACCGCCGGGCTCAACTTCAACCAGGATCCGCCGCAGGGTGTGGCCGAGGCGGTGTTCGCGCCCGAGCGGGTCGACGCGAACTTCGTCGACCGGCTCCTATCGAAATGCACCGACAACCTGAGCCTGCTCGCCGCGCCCGCGACCCTCGACCGGCCGACCGACTTCGCCGAGAGCGCCTTCGACGCGGTGATCGACGTGCTGCGGTCGAGCGTGCCCTGCATCGTGCTGGACGTGCCGCATGCCTGGTCGGCCTGGTGCCGGCGCCAGCTGATCGGCGCCGACGAGATCGTGGTGGTGGCCGCCCCCGACCTCGCCTCGCTGCGCAACGCCCGCAACCTGTTCGAGGTGCTGCGGCAGGCCCGGCCGCACGACCGGATGCCCCGCCTCGTCCTCAACGGGGTCGGGATGCCCAAGCGCCCGGAGATCGCCGTGGCGGAATTCGCCAAGGCCCTCGACGCGCCGGTCGCCGCGACGGTGCCGTTCGAGCCCGCCCTGTTCGGCACCGCGGCCAATAACGGCCAGATGCTGGCCGAGGTGCAGCCCGGCGCCAAGGTCACCGAGATCCTGAACGAGCTCGCCGGGACCCTGACCGGCCGGGCCGAGACCCGCCGCGGCCGGGCCAAGCTGCTCGAGCCGCTCCTGGCCCGGATCGCCCGCCGCAAGGCATCGTGAGCCGGTCCCGTTCCGCCTCGCCCCGCGACATCGTTTCCCCATAGAGGGCGCTGATCCCATGTTCGGCAGGAGACCCGGAGCGGCGGCGCAGAAGATGCCGGCCGCGCGTCCCGCCAGCCCCGCGCCGGCGATCCCCGAGGCAGTCGCCCCGGTCCTGCAGGACGGGAAGCGGGCGGAGCCCCCCCCGAGCCCGGTTCGCGAGGCCCCGGCCGCGCCCCTCGAGGCCCCCCGCTCGGACGAGTATTACCGCACGAAGAGCATGATCTTCGGCGCCCTGATCGAGGCGATCGACCTGACGCAGCTCGCCCGGCTCGAGCCGGATGCGGCGCGGGAGGAGATCCGCGACATCGTCATCGAGATCATCGGCCTCAAGAACGTCGTGATGTCGATCGCCGAGCAGGAGGAGCTGCTCGACGACATCTGCAACGACGTGCTCGGCTACGGCCCGCTCGAGCCGCTGCTCGCCCGCGACGACATCGCCGACGTGATGGTGAACGGGGCCAACCGGACCTACATCGAGGTCGGCGGCAAGATCCAGCTGACCAACGTGCGCTTCCGCGACAACCAGCAGCTGATGAACATCTGCCAGCGGATCGTCAGCCAGGTCGGCCGCCGGGTCGACGAATCCTCGCCGATCTGCGACGCCCGGCTGCCGGACGGCTCGCGCGTCAACGTGATCGCGCCGCCGCTCGCCATCGACGGACCGGCCCTCACCATCCGCAAGTTCAAGAAGGACAAGCTCACCCTCGACCAGCTCGTGCGCTTCGGCTCGATCTCGCCCGAGGGCGCCAAGATCCTCCAGATCATCGGGCGGGTGCGCTGCAACGTGGTGGTGTCGGGCGGCACAGGCTCGGGCAAGACCACGCTGCTCAACTGCCTCACCCGCTACATCGACGACGACGAGCGCATCATCACCTGCGAGGACGCGGCCGAGCTGCAATTGCAGCAGCCGCACGTGGTGCGCCTGGAGACGCGGCCGCCGAACCTTGAGGGCCAGGGCCAGGTCACGATGCGCGACCTGATCAAGAACTGCCTGCGCATGCGGCCCGAGCGGATCATCGTCGGCGAGGTGCGCGGACCGGAGGCCTTCGACCTCCTCCAGGCGATGAATACCGGCCATGACGGCTCGATGGGGACGCTGCACGCCAACTCGCCGCGCGAGTGCCTGGGCCGCATCGAGTCGATGATCGCGATGGGCGGCTTCAGCCTGCCGGCCAAGACCCTGCGCGAGATGATCTCCGGCTCGATCGACGTCATCGTCCAGGCCGCCCGCCTGCGCGACGGCTCGCGCCGCATCACCCATATCACCGAGGTGATGGGGATGGAGGGCGACGTCATCATCACCCAGGACCTGTTCATCTACGACATCGTCGGCGAGGACGTGAACGGCAAGCTGATCGGCCGCCACCGCTCGACCGGGATCGGCCGGCCGCGGTTCTGGGACCGGGCCCGCTACTACGGCGAGGACCGGGCGCTCGCCGCCGCCCTCGACGCCGCCGAGGCCAAGGTGGAGGAGACCGCGTGAGCCCCGCCGGCCTCGGGCCTGCCGCCTGCCGGGGAAGGCGCGCCTGCCCGGGGAGGCGGCCATGATCGACCTCAACGCCGCGCTCGCGGCGGGACTGCTCGCGGTGAGCGCCGTGGCGATCGCCTCGGCCGTCGTCGTGCCGCTGCTCCCGAGCGAGGCCCGGGCCGCCAAGCGCCAGCAGGCGCTGCTCGGCCAGCGCCAGGCCGCCGAGCGCGTCCAGGCGGTGAGCCGCCGCGATCAGGTGGCAAAGAGCCTCAAGGAGATCGAGGACAAGGAGAAGAAGTCGCGCATCAGCCTCGAGCTCAGGCTGACCCAGGCCGGCCTCTCCATCAGCAAGAGCCAGTTCTACCTGTTCAGCGCGGCGGGCGGCCTGGCGGCGGGCCTGCTCGGGCTGCTCCTGAGCAACGACATGCTGATGGCGCTCGGCGTCGCCTTCGCGGTGGGGCTCGGCCTGCCGCGGTGGCTGCTCGGCTACCTGCGCCAGCGGCGGATGACCCGCTTCATCCTCGAACTGCCCAACGCCATGGACGTGATCGTGCGCGGCATCCGCTCGGGCCTCCCGGTCGGCGACTGCCTGCGCATCATCGCCCGCGAGGCGCAGGAGCCGGTCAAGAGCGAGTTCCGGGCCCTCGTCGAGGCCCAGGCCCTCGGCATCTCGCTGCCGGATGCGGTGACGCGCCTCTACGAGCGGATGCCGGTGCCGGAGGCGAACTTCTTCGCCATCGTGATCGGCATCCAGCAGAAGGCCGGCGGCAACCTCTCGGAGGCGCTCGGCAATCTGTCGCGGGTGCTGCGCGACCGGCGCAAGATGGCCGAGAAGGTCAAGGCGATGAGCATGGAGGCCAAGGCCTCGGCGGCGATCATCGCCTCCCTGCCCTTCGTGGTCGCCTCGCTCGCCTACCTCACCAGCCCCGACTACATCTCGCTGCTCTGGACCACCACGATCGGCCACATCGCGCTCGCCGGCTCCGCCGTATGGATGATCCTCGGCGTGGTGGTGATGAGCCGGATGATCCGTTTCGACATCTGATCGGGCCGGCGCCCGGTCGCGCCGCCGCACGCTGCTCAGGAGGCGGCCCGTGTCTTTCCTCTATCAGCTCCTCGACCCGTACTTCGTTGGCGCGGTGCTGACCGCGGTGGCGGCGGCGGCCACGGTGTTCACCCTGGCTCAGCCGTTCCTCGAGCCCGACCGGCTTGACGCCCGCCTGAAGGGCGTCGGCAAGGAACGCGACCGCATCCGGGTGCGCGAGCGCGAACGGATGAACCAGAAGGCGTCCTTGCGCCAGGAACCCAAGGCCTACATGAAGCGCGTGGTCGACCGCCTGCGCCTCGACAACTGGCTCGGCACCGAAGACGCCAAGAACAAGCTGATGATGGCCGGCTATCGCGGCCAGCAGGCCGAGATCGCCTTCCTGTTCTTCCGCCTGGTGATGCCGATCGCGTTCTTCGTGCTGGCGGGGTTCTACCTGTTCGTGCTGGAGGTCCTGGACCAGCCGGCGATCATCCGCTTCGGCCTCGTGGTGGTGGCGACCTATCTGGGGATCAAGGCGCCGGAACTGTTCCTGCGCAACCAGACCTCGAAGCGCCAGGCGGTGATCCAGCGCAACTGGCCGGACACGCTCGACCTGCTGCTGATCTGCGTCGAGTCCGGCATGGCGATCGAAGCGGCGTTCCGGCGCGTCGGCGTCGAGATCGCCAACCAGTGCATGATGCTGGCCGAGGAGATGGCGCTGACCACCGCCGAGCTCTCCTACCTCACCGACCGGCGCGTCGCCTACGAGAACCTCGCCAACCGCACCGGCCTCGAATCGGTAAAGAACGTCACCACGGCGCTGATCCAGGCCGAGCGCTACGGCACCCCGGTCGGCCAGGCCCTGCGGGTGCTGGCCCAGGAGAGCCGCGACCAGCGCATGACCGAGGCCGAGAAGAAGGCCGCCGCCCTGCCGCCGAAGCTCACCGTGCCGATGATCCTGTTCTTCCTGCCGGTGCTGTTCGTGGTGATCCTCACCCCGGCGATGGTGCAGGTGTTCAGCATGAAGTAGGGGCGCCAGCTCCCTGTCACGCGAAGAACCGGTTCTCCGGCCGTTTCAGGCCGAGATGGTCGCGCAACGTCGTGCCCTCGTAGTCCCGGCGGAACAGGCCGCGGGCCTGCAATTCCGGCACCACCTTGCGGGTGAAGTCCTCCAGCCCCTGCGGCAGGTCCGAGACCATGATGTTGAAGCCGTCGCTGGCACCGGCCTCCAGCCAGGCCTGCATCTCGTCGGCGATGGTGGCCGGCGTACCGACCATCGCGAGCCCGGCATAGCCGCCGAGGCGCTGAGCCAGCTGCCGGACGGTCAGGTTCTCCCGGCGCGCCAATGTGATCGCCCGCTCGCGCCCGGTCTTCGACTGGTTGGTCTCCGGGATCTCCGGCAGCGGCCCGTCGGGGTCGAAGGCGCTCGCATCGACGCCGAGGGCGATCGACAGGGCCGCGACGGCGCTCGCCTCGTGCACCAGCCCGTCGAGATGGGCCCGCCGCGCCCGCGCCTCCTCGAGCGTGTCGCCGACCACCACGAAGCAGGCCGGCAGGATCTTGAGGTCGTCGGGGTCGCGCCCGACGGCGACCATGCGCCCGCGCACGTCCTGGGCGAAGCGGCGCCCGTCCTCAAGGCTCGCGGCCGCGCCGAAGATCACCTCGGCGGTCTCGGCGGCGAGCTGGCGGCCGGCGTCGGAGGCGCCGGCCTGGACGATCACCGGCCAGCCCTGGACCGGCCGGGCGACGTTGAGCGGCCCGCGCACCGAGAGGTGCGGGCCCTGATGGTCGAGCACGTGCATCCGCTCGGGATCGAAGAAGATCCCGCTCTCGACGTCGCGCAGGAAGGCGTCGTCGGAGAAGGAATCCCACAGGCCCTTCACCACCTCGACGAATTCGCGGGCACGGTCGTAGCGGTCGGCGTGCTCGGGATGGTGCTCGAGCCCGAAATTCTTCGCCGCATCCGGGTTCGAGGTCGTGACCACGTTCCAGCCGGCGCGGCCGCCGCTCAGATGATCGAGGGAGGCGAAGCGCCGGGCGACGTGGAACGGCTGGTCGTAGGTGGTCGAGGCCGTGGCGACGAGCCCGATCCGCTCGGTCACCATGGCGAGCGCCGGCAGGAGCGTGGCGGGATCGAACGACGTGACGGTCGCCGAGCGCTTGAGCGCCTCCACCGGCATGTTCAGCACCGCCAGGTGGTCGGCCATGAAGAAGGCATCGAACTTCGCCGCCTCCAGCTCCTGCGCGAAGCGGGCGAGGTGGCGGATGTTGAAATTGGCGTCCGGCAGGCCGCCGGGATAGCGCCACCAGGCGGTGTGGATGCCGACCGGGCGCATGAAGGCGCCGAGATGAAGCCTGCGGGGATGCGCCATGTCGGGCTCCTGCTGTCGCGCGGCCCTGCGGGCCGCGCAGACCGGATCTGGGACCGCCGCCCTGGTTAGTCAATGAAAACCGTGTACTACTCCGCCGCATCGCGACGGGATCGAGACGGTGAGGCGCGGATGAGCGGGAACGGACGGCAGGACGCCCTGAAGGCGCGCTACGGCGCCGAGACCGCCGGCGCCGTCGCCGACGGTCCCTGGAACGACGTCGTCGCGGCTTTGCTCGCCCACCGCACCGTGCGGGCGTTCCGGCCCGATCCGCTTCCCGCCGGAATTTTGGAGACCCTGGTCGCCGCGGCGCAATCGGCGCCGAGTTCGTCGAACCTCCAGACCTGGAGCGTCGTGGCGGTCGAGGATCCGGAGGCCAAGCGCCGGCTGTCCGAGGTGGCGCGCGGGCAGCGCCACGTCGTCGAGGCGCCGCTGGTGCTGGTCTGGCTCGCCGACCTGTCGCGGCTCGAGGCGCTCGGCCGCGAGCGGGACCGGCCCACCGACGGGCTCGACTACCTGGAGACGCTGATCGTCGGCGTCGTCGATGCGGCGCTCGCCGCCCAGAACGCCACGGTGGCGCTCGAATCGCTCGGCCTCGGCACGGTCTATATCGGCGCCCTGCGCAACGACCCGGAGGCGGTGGCCGAGCTGCTCGGCCTGCCGCCCAACGTGGTGGCGGTGTTCGGTCTCTGCGTCGGCTGGCCCGATCCGGCGCGCCCGGCCGCGGTCAAGCCGCGCCTTCCCCAAGGCGTGGTGCTGCATCGCGGACGCTACGATTCGACGCCAGCGACCGGCGCCATCGCCGCCTACGACGCGGCGATGGCCGAGTTCCAGGCCGGGCAGCGGATGCCGGAAGTCGGCTGGAGCGGGGCGGCCCTCGACCGGGTGCGCGGACCCGAGTCGTTGAGCGGCCGCGACCGCCTGCGCGGGATCCTCGCGCGCCGCGGATTCGGGCTGAAATAGCGCGCCATCCGCCACGTCGAACGATTTTTCGTTGATCGCCCGCTTCGTTCTTCATAAAGAACGACATCGGCGGGGTCGGCCCGCGCGCGGCACGGGAGAACGACGGTGGCGGACGAGCAGAGGCGCGCGGAGACGATCGCGGCGGCGAACGGGATCGGGACGGACACGGCCTTCGGCGCAGTGACGCCGCCGCTCTACCTCTCGACGACCTACACCTTCGCCGAGTTCGAGACGGCGCGGGCCTACGATTACGCCCGCCTCGGCAACCCGACCCGCGACCAGCTCGCCGACACGCTGGCGAAGCTGGAGGGCGGTGCGCGGGCCATCGTCGTGTCGAGCGGCATGGCGGCGCTCGACCTCGCCCTGTCCCCGTTGCGCCCCGGCGACCTCCTGGTGGCGCCGCACGATTGTTACGGCGGCACCCACCGGCTGCTCTCGATGCGGGCCGCGCGGGGTCATTACCGCGTCGCCTTCGTCGACCAGACCGACGAGGCGGCCCTGTCGCGCGCGCTCGGCGAGGGCGCCCGGATCGTGCTGACCGAGACCCCGAGCAACCCCCTGATGCGGATCACCGACATCCGCCGCACGGCGTCCCTGGCGAAGGCGGCCGGCGCCCTGTTCGTGGTCGACAACACCTTCCTGTCGCCGGCCCTGCAACGGCCGCTGGCGCTCGGGGCCGACCTCGTCGTCCACTCGACCACCAAGTTCCTCAACGGCCATTCCGACGTGATCGGCGGCGCGGTGATCGCCGCGGATGCGACGCTCGGCGACGAACTCGCCGCCTGGGCGAACACCGTCGGGGTCACCGGCTCGCCCTTCGACGCCTACCTGACCCTGCGCGGCGTGCGCACGCTGTTTGCCCGCATCGAGCGCCAGGAGCGGAATGCCGCCGCGGTGGCGGCCTTCCTCGACGCGCATCCGGCCGTCGCCCGGGTCTATTATCCGGGGCTGCCCGGCCATCCGGGCCACGCCGTCGCGAAGGCGCAGCAGAGCGGCTTCGGCGCGATGCTGAGCGCCGAGCTCGCCGGCGGGCGCGAGGCGGTGCGCCGCCTCGTCGGGGCGCTCACGGTGTTCAGCCTCGCCGAATCCCTCGGCGGGGTCGAGAGCCTGATCGCCCATCCGGTCACCATGACCCATGCCGCCATGGACCCTGAGGCGCGGCAGCGCGCCGGCGTCGGCGACGGGCTGGTGCGGCTCTCGGTCGGTCTGGAGGCGGAGGCGGACCTGCTCGGGGATCTCGGCCGGGGGCTCGACGCCGCTGCCCGGGGGTGACGGGCGAAAGCGCGCGCGGGGCGCTAGATCTGACAGCACCGGTCTCCCTACCCTGAGCGAGCGATGACGACAGCCACGATGCGCCTCGGCGCCTTCTTCTACGCCACCGGCCACCACGTCGCCGGCTGGCGCCACCCGTCGAGCGAGGCCGATGGCGGGCTCGTCCTCGACCGCTAT
>NZ_VDDA01000019.1 GCF_006151805.1 Methylobacterium terricola
TCAACCGCGCCCGCCGCTTGCCCGTCCGCTACGAACGCCGCGCCGACATCTACGAGGCCTTCACGTTCCTGCAGGCAAGCCTCATCACCCTCCGCCAGATCAGGCGGTTCTGTTAGGCGCTCTAAGCCGTAGGGGTCACGGAATTCTCACCTCACCCTCGTGCGGGCGGATCAGAGTTTCCCCCCGTACCCCGGCCTGCCCATTCCCTCCGCAGCGAACGCAAGCCCCGCCGGGTCCCCTGCCTTGAGCTGGCCGCCGAGCCGGCGCCACGCTGCCCCGAGGCCGGCCTTCCCGCGCCAGGAGCAGTACCGCCGCCCGGCACCTTGGGCCCACCACTAGGCCAGCCGCCTGCCCGCCCTCGGGCCGTCCTCGCGCCGCGCTACCAAGCCCCTTCACCCGCCACCCGAGCACCCAGCCGCCGAGCGGCCCCGCCATCAGTTGCACCTTGTCATCACGCATCATTGAGCGTCGATGGGTATTGACACGGCGAGTCCCGGGACTCAGCCTAAGGGGACCACCGCCGAGGGCCGCCCCGTGACCACCTACGTTGCCTACTGCCGCGTGAGCACCGACAAGCAGGGTCGCTCCGGGCTCGGCCTCGAAGCCCAGCAAGCCGCCATCCAGGCCCACCTCAGGCCCACCGACGTGCTCCTCCAGCCGCCCTACGTCGAGGTTGAGAGCGGGAGGCGGACCGATCGCCCGCAGCTCCAGGCCGCCATCGAGCGCTGCCGCAAGACCGGCGCCACGCTCCTCATCGCCAAACTAGACCGCCTCGCCCGCAACGTGGCCTTCGTGTCGAGTCTGAAAGACAGCGGGGTTGAGTTCCGTGCCTGCGACTTCCCGGACGCCAACCGGCTGATGGTTCACATCCTAGTGGCCTTCGCGGAGCATGAGGCGGAGATGATCTCCCAGCGGACGAAGGCAGCCCTGGCGGCGGCCAAGGCGAGGGGGACGAAGCTCGGAGGCGACCGGGGCTATCGGCCTGAGGCCCCGCCTACGGCCGACGACGTGGCCAAGGCGACCGCGGTGAGGCAGCGCAAGGCGGACCATAAGGCCTTCGCGGTGCTGCCGGTCCTGGAGCGGTTGCAGGGGGATGGCGTGGTGGGCCTCAATGAGCTGGCCCGAAGATTGAATGAGATGGGCCACCCGACGCCACGGGGGAATGGGTCGTGGACCGCCACGGCGGTGAAGCGGGCTTTGGCGCGGGTGGCGGTATGAAGACGGGTATTGACCGCTTTGCCGAGAAGGGACGGCAGACCAGCATCCGCGTGAGGCAGCAGCGGGCGGTGCATCACGCTGCCGAGCTAGCACCTGTCATCGCCGAGGTGCGGTCTGCGGGTACGACGACGTTGCAAGGTATCGCCGTAGCCCTGAACGAACGCGGTATCCCGACCGCTCGGGGTGGCCGATGGTCCGCCGTCCAGGTGAGTCGCGTCCTCGCCAGGACGGTTTGAGGCGAGGGTTGAAGAGGCGGCAGCCCGGCACCCGTGAGGGGGCGGAACGCGGGCACTAGACTGCCGCCGAGCCGGGGCAGGCCGAAGGGGCCTGCGGGCGTGGGAGAGGGGTAGCTGCGGGAGGGGCCTTCGGGATGTGCGAGGGCGCACGGGGAAAGCCGGGTGCTAAATGCTCGGCGCTTTGACCTAGATTAACGCGGGACCAAATGCGGATGGTCAAGCTTCCCGAGGCTACGCCATTCAGGCCGCCTGAGCAGGGGGCTTGCAGCATGCCCTGGTACTTCTTCGAGATGCACGACGCGTCCGGCTCGCCTAACTACCGATGCGGCGTTGAGTGTGCTGATGCGCATGCGGCACGGGCGCAGGCAGTGCGGTTGCTGTGCGAGTCGGCCCACCACGCGGCGCAGAAGGGCTTCCCCGAGACGGCATCCACTACGGTACGGGATAGCGAGGGCGGGATTGTGCTGCGCGTGAAGCTCGCGCTGACATCGGAATGGGAGCCTGAGACAGCGGAACGCCCGCCTGAGAGGCCGACTTAGGGGGCAGGGTTGTCGCAGCGGCGGGCCGGGGCGTTCCCTCCGATTGGAGACCCGACCCGCCGACCTCGCCGAGAAGGCCTATTCGCCGAGGTGGCCGACCCTCGCGCTGCATGGGTGAGCGCACAAGCCGTCTACCTGGTCTAAGTCGGGCCTCGGCAACCTTGCGCCCAGGCAGCAGAACGCCCGCCAGAAGGATCAAGCCTCGGCGGGCGTCAAGTTGTCGTGATACGTCAGATATGGGAGCTTCCCACGGAAGCCCAATGCGCTCGAACTACGGCGGTTCCAGCTTGGTGTGGCCAAGGCCTGAGGCGGCGGGCCGGGTTGCTTCCTCCGCTCCGAGGCCTGGCCCGCGCGTGACGCCAGCCGATAGGCCTGGAGGCGGCAGGGAGGACGTGACAGCCAGCCCAATGATTGCCGGTACGGCCAGTTCCAGCACGGCCGAGAGTTAGCAGTTAGACAGCAGAACGCCCGCCTAAGGGATAGGACCTCGGCGGGCGTGCTGTAGTTCGGATAGGGGAATCCGCTGCTTGCGATCGACAACGTGGGTCCAACGGCACCGGTTCCGGCTGGGCCAGGCGCTGGTCGCGAGATGGGTTCGGGTAGGAAGCTAGGCGTCGGGCTTCGGGTGCGGTGCCGGGTCGGGCTTCGAGCGGGCAGCCTCGCGGCGCTCCAGCTCGGCAAGGACGGCATCGCTAACGGGCTTGGGGAGGCCAAAGGCCAACCCCTCCGGCACCTCCCTGCCATCCCCCATGACATCGTGCTGAGGGTATCTCAGGAAAGCCTCGGGACCACTCCCCCCTAAGCCCCGACACTTCGCCACCCACGCCGCCACCCCACGGGGAGGATGGTCGCGGGATAGTAGCCCGACTGGCACCAAGGGCAGCGCGGCCAACACCATGAGGTGGTCGCGAGAGCCCACCGGCAGCCGCCAGGGCATCACGACATCCCGGAGGCCACCACCCCGACAACCCGAGGGTGCTCACCAGGGGGCACTCCCGACTTCACCCGCAGTACCCACTACCCCAGCCACCACCCCACGCAAGGGTTAGTATCGGCATGGTAGAGAGGGACCACCGATACCCACTTGGGGCCGCAAGGATAATCTCGCTATTAACTCCCCCGACAACCACCTGACATCAGACCAACTCATTCGACCAGACCGATGCAGAAACCTGGAGCGTTGGCATGATCTCGAATTGTCGGCATTTCTGCTAAATATTTTCTTGACACTCTCAAGCCGGACGTGGCACGAAGCGGTCGCCGAGAGACGAGTTGCGCGGCCTCCCCTTTCACATCTGCGGGTCAACAAGTCAGCCTGTCGAGGGACTGAGCGAATGTCGTTTCCCTATTTGGCCGTGAGCAATGGGGCCACCGCGCGAGCAGCTCCGTTGGTGCGCGTCAATCAGAAGGTGCTTCAGGTCGCCCGCGAGGCTGCCTCTCGGAAGCTCTGGTGGCTGGGCGTGCCGATAGAGGGCGAGTGGGCGCCTCCGCCGCTGCCACCGGCCAACGTGGTGTGCATCAACCAGCACCCTCACAGCGACTTGGCTATGGGGCTCACAGCCTTCACCAAGGGCAAGGCAATCGAGGAGGACGATGGCGGCGCGGGCTGGCTGGCAGTTCAGCTTGCGCTCTGCGCGGGCAGGCCTCCAGTTCTAGATGACTGCGTCCGTTGGGTCTTCGAGCACGAGGCCCGCTGGCGCAAGATCGTGGCGGATCCTCTGGCGTCGGCCTATTGGCAAAATATGCCGAAGCCCTGGCAGTGCCTCGCAGCAATCTTCGAGTGGATCGCCCTCCTTGATGCCGGGTATGGCTTCGTCTCGCACCTCGCGGTCTCGGTGAATGCGGCGGCGCTGCCGGTGAAGCGAAATGGCGACCCGCTCCGCGAGGTTTGCCTAGACGAGAATATCGAGGGTGGGCTCGCCTACGCCGCCGTCGAGACGATAAAGGATGGCTGGACGGTTATCGGAGTGAGCCCGGGTGTCTTCGCGACGCACGCGCAGGATGCTCCCAGGCTCGCGTGGTGGCTGGCGGGCGGGCTTGATTTCGCTGGTTCGGAGGAGGCGCAGGGGACTGGGGTCTTGCCAGACCGGCACCACCCGCCAGAACTCGCCTATTGTCAAGCCTGAGGCAAGGTGCTAGGCGTGGGGTTAGCCACTCTGCGTTTTGCACCCGCCGTCCTATGGCTACGGTTGGGGCCCTGATCCGCAAAACGAGCCGGTCGAGCATCGCTCCTGGCACGGGGACCTGGACAACCCCTGGCATTCGCCGACTTCGTGAGGATGCATCCTCGTGCATCACCCCGCAGCGCGGCGAGCAAACTTCCCCCCTTTCACGAGGATTGCCCTCATGTCTGATAGCAAATTTGTCTCTTCCCCGCTCATCACGCCGGAGCGTCTAAAGGGTGATCGTCAAGCAGCCTTGAGCTTGCTCCCCGATTGGGCTCAGCATGGCGTAGACCTAGGCGACGATATAGAAGCCGAGCTTTCTAAGTTCGTCGTCATCGTCCACGGCAAGGGCACAGACCCAATCACAGTCGAGCTACCCTTAATCAGCACAGTGATCCTGTGCGAGTTGACCCGCCACGGGAACAGCATCGTTGCGAACCCCAATCGGCATGGCGGTGAGGTCTACGTCAAGCTGAGCTTCGCGAGGCACGCAATGGATACCATGCCGATCTCTCGAATTATCCTCAATGCTACGGAGAAGAAGGCCGTGCGGCAATGGGCGGGCCCGGGCAAGCTTGACCCGGACTACTTGGAGCTGGCCGGAGCTGGAAACGCCAAGAAGGCGGCCCGTGCGGTAGCGGTTAAGCACGCCGTCGAATTGGCGCGGGATGCAGGCGCGGACGCGGCGGAGTACGAGGCCAATCTCGGGCGCTTGTTCTTGATGCATGACGAGCTGGTGCTGAAGCTCGCCGACTACTGATGCCTGCCCCGTCCGGTCTCCGCAAAGAACGGGCACGGCTCCAGGCCCGCATCTCCTCCCCAGCAGAAGACCACCATCAACGCTGCACCATCCTAGGGTGCGGTCGGCCGACAATGCGGGCCGCCGGGGTCGGGCTCGGGGCCTCCCTGTGCAAGTACCATAACGAGCGGAGGGCCCGGCACGGGTCCCCGTTCGCTCCGCCGATCAAGGCCACCGACCTTCGCCCCTACGTGAAGACCGCCCTGTCGTGGATACGGGAGCGGCAGAAAACTGACCCGACCATCGCCCACGTTCTCCAGTGCCTCGATGGTCTCCTATGGGGCTCTAGCGGAGGCGGGCCGGCGCCCCGGGCGAGCGATATCAAGGGCCGGTCACCGAAGTACCGGGCGAGGGTGGCCTTCGCTCGGCTGCATGCCGCCAAGGTGCCGCCCGCCCGGTTGCTCGCGGTTCACCTCGGGATGGCCGCGTGCATCGAGGATGACCGGGAGGCCCACCGTGTGCGGGAGTTCCGCATCGTCCAGACCGCGAAGGCGCTGCACCGGTTGGCATCAGGCTCGCATTGGCGGTGGGAGATGCCGCTCTCGGATGGGACCACGGCGCCAGCCGGGCTGCACGTCTACCCGCGTTCCAGCGGCCGGGTGCTCCGGTTCATCGGGGAGGAGTTGGACGAGATTTGCCGGATGGTGACCGAGCGGGACCAGGAGGCCATCCGGCAGCTCAAGCGGGAGAAGCACGGCCCGCACCCGAGCCAGATGCCTGGCTGGAGACCAACGTGGCAGCGCAAGCTGATCGCGGCGCGGGGATACTGAAAGGGTCACGCCCGGGTGTGTGATAATGTTACAGCGCTCGGGTCAGCACAGTTTGAGGGGCTTCAACCCCTCGAACACCCTTCGCGCGACTCCAAGCGGGATGGGTGGGTCCGGTTCGACCCGCAGAAGCGTGCCGGCTCCGCCCGGCTGAAGACCGCGATCGCCACGCTCATAGCCGACCTTGAGGCCCATGAAGCCCGCCTCAAGCCCCGCAAGCATCGCCGGACTCAGACCGCCCTCACGAGCTACCAGCTAGCCGCGGAGGCCATCGCCGCCAACCTGCTATGGAGCACCCTGGACCCGTTAAGCCGCCCTTTAGCCGTACCCCGGGATGCAGCAACCCTCCGGGGCAAGAGCCGCTATAAGCCGGTCTGCTACGGGCTCGCATTCACCGACGTGCTCGACCTTCTAGCCCACCCGGAGGTGGACCTCGCGCACGACCTGACGCGCGGCTACAGCTATAAGGGAGGCCATTCCGCCCCGTCCACCGTTCGGCCTACAGCAGCTTTCCTGGCCAGGTATGCGCCCTCAGACCTCGCATGGCAGGACCTCCGGCGGGAGGCCGATCCCGAGGTGCTGATCCTCAAGGAGCCTAGGGAAGGCCGTGAGGGCGGAAAGCGGCGCATCGAGTTCGAGGATACGGGTCGGACGAAGAAGCTCCGGCGGAATGTCGAGCGCATCAACAGCTTCCTGCTCCGGGCGCCAATCTTTCTCTTACCGGGGCCGCCTGGCGGGGACCTCGACACGCTGGGCCAACCAATGGACCCGTCGCGCCGGACGGTGAAGCGGGTCTTCAACGATGCCTCTTGGTTGAAGAACGGGCGCTTATACGGGGCATTCTGGATCAACATGCCGAAGGTAGACCGCTTCCAGCGCCTTCGCCTCGGGTCAGCCGCGCACCCGGAGGGAGAGCCGATTGTCTCCTGCGACTTCAAGCAATTCAACGTCCGGGCGACGTACCATCTCGCCAACCAACCCGTCCCGCCCGGTGACCTCTATGACATCGAGGGCGGAGGCCGAAACAGAGAGGCGTACAAGAAGCTGACGAACGCCATGCTCAACGCGGGCAAGCGCCTCCAGAACCTACCCCGGGACGTGCAGGCAGCTCTGCCGCCAGGGTCTAAAGCTAAGGATTTCATCGCGGCCATCGAGCGCTACCATGCTCCCATCGCACACCGCTTTTGGACGGGCGTAGGGTTTCAGTTGGCCGCCATCGAGAGCGCAATCCTCATCGATTGCCTGCACGCGCTGCACAAGGAGAACGTCACCGCCCTACCCCTGCACGATGCGATCCTATGCCCCCGGTCGGAGGCGAGCCGCGTGTGCGACGTGATGGAGATTGTGTCGGGGCTGTATGGGGAAGGGCTACGCGCACGGCCGTCAATCGAGGAATATCATTCATCATCAGTGACTTAGTGGGCTTCGAGTGGCTTTGGTGTTTGCTTTATGCGGGTAGGGCCATGAGGTGGTAGCTACTCCAGCCAATCCCCTCGCCCCGGCCACCTCTCTCCTCCCTGCCTTAAGGCAGACTTCATGCCTTGCCGCAGGGCGGCCTTACAGACCCCCTCAGGCTAGTGGCGGTGAAAGATCACTCCTCATCCTAGCAGCTTGGTGCAGCCCCTTGGAGGGGAGGGACATAGGGAGCCGATGATGGCGAGGGACCGTGCTGAAGGTCACCTTCTTGCTCCTTCCTCTGAGTGGGTCACCTTCAGCACTGCCTCCAGCAACAGGCTCGATGCCACCCCAATGCCACTCCTGCGGTGGTGGGTTGGGAGGAGAAGGGGTCTAGGAACCTTCAGGGACCTGGGAGCACCTCAAAGCCCTCGTGATGGGCGTGGCTCGGATGATGGGGGTCTATGAAAGTCGAGAGGCGACCGGACGGCGTAGGCTCGGCGCCGAGGGCGTGAGGATGGCTGGGAGTCGGGCTTCATGCCCGCTCCCCGCTCGCTACAACGCTTAGTCCTTCAGGTCCTTCTCGATGTCGGCAAGCAGCGCCAGGTGCTCCTTGATCTGGCCACGGGCGAGCTTGGCAACGCTCAGGTTTTCACGATCCTTGCCGGTAGCCAGATACGCCTCCTGGATTTTCAGAAGCTCCTGGTGGCCCTCAATCTGACCCTTGATATATTCCTTGTCGAAGGCCGATCCTGCCTTAGCGCTCTCCAGTTTCTCCAGCATCGCCTTGCCCTTGGCATCGAGCTGGCTGGTGACTTCTGCATCGGAAGGTGGCTTCACTTGGCCGCTAGCTGCGACGGTCTGGTCTCTCATCCCCTTCAGTACGTCCGCAATGGTCTCCTGCTCTGCGACCTCGAACTGAGCGAACTGCTTGACATCATCGTCCTTGGCCTTCTTCAAGGCCACCCGGCTGGCCGACAGAGACATCGACCCAGCCGCCAGAGTGTCAGCAGCGTGCTTGGCCTCAGCCTCGCCCATCTTCGCACCTGTGTTCCCGGAGGTGGACGAAGCCGAGCTGGTCGGGTTCTGAGCGAAGGCCACGTTGATGAAGGAAGGGATCGCGATAGCCGAGGCGAGCGCGGTGATAGCGATACGGCGGTTCATGGGCATTCCTCGTTGGTGCTGAAGGGCGACTAAGCGCCGGCACCAACTCCGGGGGAGTACCTATGTTTCGGCGTCATTGACGCATGGGGGAGCAACCCTGCTGCCGGAATGGTGGCTCAATGCCCACCTTGACCGAACCAACCGGCCCGTGGCGTGTTCACTCTTCGTTCTCGATGATTCGGACGGAGGGCACACGATGCTGGCGAGACACACCGGACCCGCTGAAGGCCCGCCCTCCGCTCCCGCCGGTGCCTCATGCCCCGTCGAGGCAATCGCTGCGGCCTACCTCTCGCAGACCTCAGGCGACCCGGCGCTTGCCCTTCGGTGCGCCATCACGGATGCCTTGGCGGACCTCCTGGAAGCCGAGCGCCGGACCCGCGAGCGATCCCGCCTCATCTCCCGGGGCTTCGTCCGTGGGCGCCTGGACGACACCGGCGATGCGCTTTGACGATCCATCGCCGGCCCGACCGAGCAACCTCGCCGCGTATCCCTACGTGGTGGTCCGGGTGGCGTGTGCCCAATGCCCCGACCGGCAGGGGAGCTACAGGCTCGCGAGACTGGCCGCGAAGTTCGGACCGGAGACCCCGTTAGACGAGGTGCTGGACCGGATCGCGATGGACTGCCCCTGGCGGGACGTGCCGAGGGGAAGGGCAAAGAGCCAGTACGTGCCGAAGTGCAAGGCGCATTTCGTGGACCTGGAGCGGCCCGGGAGACCACCGGATTTGCCTCCGGGGGTCATGAAGCTGCGCGTGGTGCAGGGCGGGAAGGGGTGAAGGGGTCTGTTGATTTGCACGCGAGAGCTGTTGGCGGTGCGCTGCTACCCCGATAGAATTTCAGCGCCGCACTAGCCTGCCGCCTAATCAGAAGCACCGCCCTATGATGTCGATTGAAGACGTTCACCGGCTTCTGGAGGTGACGGAGGACGCACTCTCTTTGCTAGGCCAGTGGCGCCACGAGAAGATCGACGTAGGCGATATCGGTGATTTTTGTCTGGCGGTAGCGGAGATTCTGGAGTGGCAAACAGCTTACTCCGATGCGTCGGTGAGGCTCGGCGTTGCTGCCAACATCTTGACGCGGTACGCAAAATTTCGTGGCCCGTTTCAGGCTCGCGAAGCTACGGTAGTGGCGCAACGCATCAGGAGCTTCCTGAAGAGCCAGGACCAGGCGTCCGTGATGCCGTCTCAGGTATCCGCGCAAACGCCAGAGCAGCAGCAGGCCCGGAAGCCGGAGCCTATTGAGCAATCCAAGTTTGCCTTCCAGGCAGACGGCTGGATATCCATCCAAAATGATGTGCATGTTAAGCAAAAAATTATGGCCGTCTCCGTCCTGCTCGATAGCATCATAGAGCAGATTTCTCATTCTAATAACCGGAGGACCAGCGAGCTATTAGCGCTGTCGAGCGGGCACAGCTCATTGCCGTACTGGAGACGGTGTTAGCCGTGCTGAAGGCTCCCATGGTCGAGAAGGCGCTGATAAAGAAGGCGGACGGGCTGCTCGTGCGCGTTTCCAAGAAGGTGCTAGAAAAGCAAACTGAAGAGGGTCTCGGCTCGCTCGTCGATCTGGCACTCGAACAGCTCAGAAGTCTGCGGGATATGTTTTGGCCGTAAGTGTCTCGCAGCGGTCACTCAGCCTATCAGTTTTTGTTTTTTGCCCCCGGCGCCTCGCCGCCCCCCGCCTTAGGCCACCTCAGACCCCGCACCACCTCAGGCGCCTCAATCTTTGCCATCTCGGCCGCCATCGCCTTGAGCCCGAAGCCTCTCCCGTAGCCCCGCCCGACGCCTCCTCCTCCGGCGTGCCCAGTCAGGGCATCGTGCATCTCCTCATGCAGCCCCGCATCCCGGGCCATCCGCTTGAAGGTGTGCCGGAAGGAGTGGAAGACTTTCGAGCCGTCCTCGATGCATGCCTTATCTCGCAGGTAGCGGTTGAACCACTTCGACCAAGGCCCCGCCCGGCGCCCCTCGCTATCCGCCTCGACGTGCGGCCATAGGGGCGCCTCCAGGCCTGTGCCAGCGTCCAGAAGCGATTGGCGGTAGCGGAGCAGACCGGCGGCCTCCAGGGCCGGATGCAGCGGCACCTTGCGGCGTGAGCTGGCGGTCTTGATGCTCCGCCCACCGGCCGTCCCGATGTCGAGGTACCAGACCCCCGTCTCCGCATCCTTCGCCAGGTCGGCCACGCGGAGTTGGGCAAGCTCGCCCTGCCGGGCCCCGGACAGGAGCGCCAGGAGCGGGAACCAGAAGGCAGCCTCACCGCCGCCGCCCTTCGGCCGCTCGCCCTGTCGATAGACCCCCGTGTCGAAGATGGCCTTGAGGTCCCCGTTGCCGAATTCCTGCCGACCTTCCTCGCCTCGCTCATCGATTCCGAGCTTGATGCCCTTGCCGAAGGGGTTTCTGAAGCCTGGCACCGCGTCCAGCCGCCCGGCCGCCTCAGCGTGGCTGATGATGGCCGCGAGGATGGTGAGGGTCTTGTTGACCGTGGCTGCGTGGACCGGCGGGTAGACCTTCAGGTCCTTGGCCAACAGCTCGCGCATCGGGAGCCGCTTCAGGTTATCGGGGAGGCGGGTGGGCACCGTCGCCAGCGCATCCCGAAAGTCCCTGGCCAGCTCCCGCGTGAGGTCGCCCAGGCGGATGTCTCCGTGCCACTCCGTTAGACGACGCACGGCGTAGGAGGCTTCCAAGAGGGTCCTGTCGGACGGTTTCTTGCCGCCCCGGGCACCGCTCCCCGCCTTCCAGGCCTCGAACGCCTCGGACAGCTTAGGGCCCTTGCTGGCGGCAGGCGGGACAGGAGGGGCGGGGGTCTCGACCGGCTCGCCCTCGTGGCGCTGCAAGAGGAGACCGTAGGCCCGCACATGGGCCTTGAGGATCACGAGTCCAACCGCGTGGTAGGCGTCGGAGGCGGGATCGATGGGCAGACCGTGCGTACGGAGGAACGCCCGGCACTCGCCGTCCACGATCTCGGGGTCTACCCGCGCGAGCGCCTTACGGTAGGCAGCGTGCTGGGCCTCAAGCTCACCGCCGAGTACGTAGTGGTAGTCCTCCGCCATACCGCGGGGCTTGAGCTTCGTCAGGTCGGGCCATTTCGCCCGCTCCTCGGGGGTCTGGAATTGCTGCCGTGGGTCCAGCTCCAGCCGCTCCAGCTCATCGACGGCGAGGAGACCGGCCAAGACCTCGGCCTCAATCTCAGCATCGGAGGGGAGCGCAGGGGAGCTTCGTGGCGCCTCGATGGGCTCGCCGCGCATGGCCCGCTCGGCCAGCGCGAAGTCCGCCTCACAGTCCGAGAGACAGCGGGCGAAGGGCTGCTTGGCCTTCCGCTCCTCCTTCGTGCCGAGGCTTTTTGTCCAAGCCGACTTGCCCGTCCACGGGGCCGGCATGAAGGGCCGCAGCGCCTTTGGGACGATGCGCCGGAAATAGTAGGTGCCGTGGCGGTCCTGAACGCGGTAGGTCATCCGTGCCATGAGTTTGTAGCACCGGTTTGTAGGACCGGCGGCTCGCAAGGCACTGATTGTAGCAGAGTTTCAGCCGTATCAACGGCTTGCGCCCGCATGGCGCGCCCTACGGGATTCGGGGCGCGTCGTCACAGAACGTTGATTTTTCTAGCGTTTTCCCGGTCGCGCGTAGCAGCAGTGTAGCACGCTTATGTGGCGCGGGTGTAGCACTATCTCGGAACGCGGCACGATGTCAGGGACTTCTAACCGTCGCCCCAGCGGCTCCAAAGCGTTCCTCGACATGGTTGGCTGAACGACGAGTTCGATACCGACCTCCGGCGGGAGCGCCAGATGGCCGGCATCACCATGGCCGCCAGCGTCTACATCGACGGCTCTACAAACTGTCCCCCAGGGTGGCAGTTGATCACTTGAACGCCCCCTATCACAGTTCGATCGGCAGAAACCAGACGACGTTCCGCACTCTCTCCAGCACCAGATCCTCGGTGCCGACCGACGTATCGCGTAACCAGCCGCACAAGCGACGCCCGATCACGCCAAAATCTTCGTCATACCGAAGGACACACCCGCCGATCGAGACCTGTACTTGCAAATCAAAGGTGAGGGGGTCGCGCTCATATGCGATGATCTCGTCGCGTGCGCGTAGGAAGCCATGAAAATTTTTCAGATCGAATATCGCTGCGAGAACGAGATCATCCCACGACGGCATTTCGCCGTAGTATTTCCCGAACCAATGGGTCCCGGCGTGATGATGACGGGCGAGGCGGGCGAGCAGAATGTTGAAAGCCTCGCGGTGATAGCGCACATGGTCCGCCTGCATCGCGTGGGCGAGATCGCGCTCAAGGCAATCTAACTGCCACTGGGCGCAGCGGTCCCGGTCGATCGTCGCCGACAGCCGGCCGACAAGCTCGCCGGCAGTGATAAAATCTTCAGCGTCGAACCCTAGCAGACGGTAGAGGTCACGCCGCCTCTCCCGTTCCTCATCCGCCATCGTGCGCCCTTCGAGTCCGACCGAAGGCACTCGCAATCGGAGTAGCACGTCCCGGATGAGGTCGAGCCCAGACGCAGGGGAAGCCTCCGCATCAGGTAACGCAGTCCGGGTGTCCGGCGCACCGAATATCGACGGACCTACGGTGGCCGGCACCGCGCTCGCCGCACCTCGTAAGAAGGTGCGGCGATGGAGCTGCGCGGATGGAGGATGACGGCTTACAGCACCGTCCGCTGCCGTGCTGCAAGCGTGTGGGCTCGCACCAGCAGCCGAAGCAGCCGACCCCATTGTATCAGGGTCGCACATCGTACGCCGCGAGGCCGGCTCAACCTGAGTCAAGGAAAAATCGGCCATAATGGGCGCTCACGAAAGGGAGGCATCGCGCAGTCTTCGTCGGAACGGCGGGGGCTGCTTATTACTCGTCGAGCACCCACCCGTCCTCTATCAGGGCTTCTACGGTCGGATACGAACTACATGCCCCAGAATAGCAGTCCTCTAGGACGATAGGGTTCGGCCAGCCCTGGACCGGCGCGACGATCTTCGCAAACCGCCCGTCGACATTCTTGAGCCTGACGCCCACTGAGAGAGCAGTCAGCTCGACCAGTGTGGAGGCCGTCAAATCTCGCAGGCGCGTGGACCAGGAATCCGCTGGCAGCGAAACGTTGTGCCCACGCTGTTTGAGCAAGCGCATCAAAGCGAAGGTCGCGTTCTTCGCAGAATTCATACACACGTCCGGGGGACGGCCAGCCGGATGCTTTGCAGATACACAATCGAACTCCATATCTGGCAACGTCCATACCCGCACTCCGTCAATGCCGAAATCTGACATGTGTGCGTTGGGATACATGCTGTAGAGCAATTCTTCATACCAGTTTGGGCCATGATTGACGCCAATGAACAGTAAAACTCCATGAGGCGCAAGAAATTTCATTTCCTCATGGAACAAATTAAACTGCCAGGCAGCGTAAGCGTCGAAATCGCAATTGGGGTGATGGCGAACAGCGACGCTGTTGTTGATAGGTGTCCGAAGCTGCGACTTGCATAAATTCGACCAAGCCACGGAGAGGTTGCCGGCTCGGCCGAAGCGCGCACAGAACAGGTTGAACGCATTCCAGAAAGGCCCACCGGCTGCGTAGTGGGCAGCTATATCGTTCCCGTCGAGTTGACCCCACGCGCGATACGGATCGGCCTGAGCTAGAGGGATCGTATTCCGCAGAGTCTCCTGTCCCATGACAAGAAGCCGGGTTTCGCTCTCGAAATAGCTGGGATGGACGGCGACGGCCTGCGGTATGCTGAGATCGGCCAGGAACTGCGGGTGCAGCACGTTGGGGGCATTGGCACTCTGCACAGCCTCGATGTACGCCTGTCTGTAGGCGCCGACATCCGTGAGCCAGGTCATGTGTTCGTTTCCTCCAAACTTCATGCGCGGATGCGCGGGAACACAACAACTGCAACGGCCGTAACGCTCGCCTCGACCGAGGCCGTCGCCAGCGCGGGCCGGCCTTCGGCACCTGCGACGGCCTGGAAGAAGGCGTCGAGCTCGGCCAGCGTCAGGCGCTCGGCCTCGTCCTCTGCGGCGAGTTGGATGACGAGCAGGCCGCCGTCGAAACCGTCCGTGGCTGCCCGTGAGATCCACGCGCGGAGGGCCGCTGCCATCGCAGCATCGCCGCGCCCCGGGAGCAGGACGGCGCGTGCGCGGGCTCTTTGCCCCGACGTCGGACCAGCCATTGCGAGCATCTCCGGCAGGTCGAGCCCGATCAACAGATTGCCCGTGAGGACGAGGGCGAGCGCCTCTGCGAGACCGGCGAGGCTAGCCGCCTCGGCCGCGATCACGAGGTCGGCCGGTGGGAGCGACCCAGCTCGCGCGAGGCCGGCGGCGAGCGTCTCGTCGCACAGGACGAGACGTGTCCGCGGCTTCACATGCGCGAACCGGGTCGGAGTCGCCGCCGGCTCGGCCGCGAGCCAAGGCGCGTCGTAGATCACGTCCAGTTCGTAGTCCGGCCACGCGTCGATGAAGAGGCTCGCGCTCGCGAAGGGAGGAAGCGGACGGCCGAGCGACTGCACGACGATCGAGGGGATTGGCACGCGCACGCGGACCACCTCGCCTGGCGCGAACGTCGCGAAGAAGCCTCCGCCCCATTCCGGCTGGGCGAACATGCCGACCGTGGCGAGCGGAGCGTCTCGCCCACGGACGAACCCGGGTGGAGCGTCACCGATCATCGTTCCTCCCAGCGACGCTTGGGAACGCGCCGCAGCGGTCGCAGGGCCACCATCGCAGATCTCTGACGTAGAGATAGCGGCGCATCGGCGCCGCGCCAGCCACACGGAAGCGAGGGGCGACTGCGCTCTTGATAAGCGTCCCGGGCATCACGCGACCGACGACCAGCCGGCGCGGACCAGTGCCTCCAAGTGCTCGTACTCGCTGACCTCGCCGGCGCGCCGGTCCACGACCCGCAGGCGGCCCTCGAGCAGGTCATCCGCCGCGATCATGCCGGATTGTCCGTCCTCGTGCTGGAGGTGGAGGCCGTCCGCCCCAACAACGTCGACGTTGATAATCGCGGCGAACTCGCGCGCCACCGCGTGCGCGATCCGTGTCTCGTCGGACGACGACATGCCGCACCTCACCGGGTAAAGCCGATCGGCGCACGCGCGGCACCCGGCTTGGCGTCCGTCTCTGCCCTGAGCAGGGCCAGGAGGCCATCGGGCTGCCGCTCCCCGAGCAGAGCCGCCTTCCTGGCCACCAGGGCGAAGTCGCCGGGCGTCAGGCGGTCGAGGCCGTCGAGGGCCGGCGGCGGCTCGGCGCCGAGGTAACGGCGGAATGCCGTGCGGGCCTGACTCCAGTCCATCGCCCGGAACTCGACCTTGAACAGGAACCGGCGCAGCGTGGCCGGATCGAGGCTGTCCATGAGGTTGGTGGTGCAGGCGAACGGGTGGGACGCTGCCTCCATTCGGGCCAGCATCTCATTGACCTGGCTCACCTCCCAGCGCGCCCGCGCGCCTCTGCGGTCGCGCAGGAACGAGTCGGCCTCGTCGAGGATCAGCATGGCGCCCCGGTCGGCGGCCTCCTCGAACGCCGCCGCGATCGCCGCCTCAGTCGCGCCGAGCCACATCGACAGCAGGTCGGAGGCGCGGCGCTCGACGACATCGATCCCGAGCCGTGCCGCGAGGTGACGCGCGTAGGCGCTCTTGCCGGTACCCGGCAGGCCGTGGAAGCAGAACGACAGGGCCCGCCCCGGGCAGGCCGCCACGCGATCAGCCAGATGCGCGAGGTCGATGTCGGCGCGCGACAGCCCCGGGTCGAAGGACGGGGCCGCTAAGCCGACGGTTGCCGGGCCGCTACCCATGGCTTCGGCAATGGAGCGCGTGGCGAGTTCCGCCGCGGACACGCCGCCGCCCGTCAGCTTCGCAGCCCGCACCCCGGCGTCCAGGATCGCCGGCGCAGCACTGAGCGCGCAGAGCCGGTCGAGGTCCGCGCTCTCGAGGCGCAGCTTCCGCTGAGCCGCGATGCGCGCCAGCATGACCCGGCGGCCCGCGCGACCGGGCTCGCGCAGGCGGATCGCCAGGGACATCCGCCGCATCACCGCGGGCCCGAGGCGCTCAGGATGGTTGGTGATCCAGACCGTCGGCGCCTCGGTGGTCTCGACGAGGCGGTTCATGAACACCTTCGACCCCTGGCGCTTGGCGCCGTCGTTCTCGTCAACGCCAGCGAAGACGTCGTCAGCCTCGTCCATCACGAGGATAATACGCCCCGCTCTGCCAGCAAGCGCGCGCGCCACCGCGAAGGCGGCGATGCGCTCCTGGCGCGTAGGCTCCCCGTCGTCCTCGTCGGCCTCTCCGACGAAGCTCGCGCTAGCGTCGAGGCGGGTGGCCAGCGTTCGGGCGAACTCGGTCTTGCCCGTCCCGGGAGCACCGTGCAGCAGGATGTTCACGCCCGTGGCGCCGTCGCGCAACGCGGCCCCGACGAGCCGCTCCGCGAGGTCGCGGACCGGCCCGAGATGGGCGAAGTCCTCCCATGCGAGCGTGGCGCGCGGCGCGCGGCCGAGCAATGCCCTGCGGAGGGAATCCTCCCGCGTCGTGGTCATCCGGGCGATGCGCATCACCGTCTTCGTGGGCGCGTAGTCGCCGCCGTTGCGGTCGTCGACCAGGCCGAGCAGCCGCAGCGGGCTCGCCGGTCGGAGGCGCGTGCGGAGGACCTCCGCAGGCCTGCCGGTCAGGGCGGCCATGGCCGTCACGTTGATCTCGTCGTGGCCGGGGTAGTTCTGGGCGATGGCGCCGCCGAGACCGTTGAGTGGCCGGAACAGGGTGACGCGCACGCACAGGGCGAGGATCTCGGCATCGATCGCGCCGAGCGACAGGGTTCGGCAGAGCCAGTCGAGGCGCTTCTGAAGCGGCGACGACGAAACGGGCGGGCGAGTTCCCCCAAGCTGGTCTAGGAGCGGGCCCATCGCAGCCCAGGTGGCGCGATCGACTCTGCCGACGGTCATGTCGAACACGTCCGGGTCGATCCCGTCCGGCGGCTCGCAGCCGAGCCGCAGGGCGTTGTCGACGAGCCACTTGGCCAGCTGCCGGTCGGGTCGCCGCGGGCGGGCCGCTTCCCGCGAACGCGGCGCCTTGAGGGCGGCGAGCGCGTAATGCCGCATCATGGTCTGCTCGTACCCATCCATCGCCTTCCGATCCCGTTCCAGACGGGTGTAGACATGCGATGCGACAGGATCGGACGTATGAGGTCTCAATGCGGTGGGAGCAGGCGGCCAAGCTCATCACGCTCGCGCGCGACCTAGCGGGAACCCGCGAGGGGCTGACGCTTGGCGAGATGGCCGATCGGGCCGGTGTGGGGCGGCGCACGGCCGAGCGAATGCGAGACGCCCTGCGCGACGTGTTCCCCGCTCTGGAGGAGGTACCGGATGGGCGCGGCAAGCGTTTCCGTATCGCCGGCGGGCTCTCTGCCTTTGCTGTCGCGCCGACGCCCGACGAGCTCGCCGAACTAGAGGCTGCCATCCGGCAGCTCGCGCAGACCGGGAACGATGCACGGGCGGAGTTGCTGCGCAGCCTCGGCCGCAAGGTGCGCGCCGCTCAGAAGGCCGAGGCCCTCCGCCGCCTCGGGCCCGATCTTGAGGCGCTGCTCTCGGCCGAGTCGCTCGCGATGCAGGCGGGTCCTCGCCCGCACGTCCCGTCCAAGATCCTGGCGGTGGTACGTGAGGCAATCAAGGCGTCCGTGACGATGCGCTTCCTCTACCGGGGAGCCCAGCGCCACGTCGATCCATGGGGTCTACTGCTCGGGCGCGTGCCGTACCTCGTTGGTCCGGCCGTGGGACAGTCTGAGCCGTTCTTGTGGCGGCTGGATCGTATCGATGAGGTTACCCTCGCTGACACAGGCTCCAGCCGTCAACCAGATTTCGACCTCAGGGCCTACGCTGCCCGCTCGTTCGGCATCTACCAGGAAGAGCCACAGGACATCACTCTACGCTTTATGCCACATGCTGCGGAAGAAGCTCGAGGTTTTCTTTTCCACCCCAATCAAATCTTTGATGAGGAACCGGATGGCTCGCTTACTGTCCGCTTCAGAGCCGGGGGCCTGCTTGAACTCACGCACCATCTCTTCACCTGGGGCGATAGCGTCGAAATCCTTACCCCACTGTCCCTTCGAGAATTGATGTGTGCCGAGCTGCACCAAGCGATGGAGCAACACGGCAAATCACTTACACTTCCGGTTCCGTAGGCCACTCTTATGCGATGGTGAACAAGATCCGGAGAAGCGGCGTAGACGTCGTTCGAAGCGTCGAAGCCGCCGGCGGCCCAGTGTCAAGCGACCGGGCCAGGGTCAAGGCCATACAGCCTCGAGGCCGGCGTCAGGCCCCGGTCACACGCCAGACCACGTTGCCGACGTCGTCGGCCATCAGCAGCGACTGATCGGGACCGAGCGTGACGCCAACTGGCCTGCCATAGGAGACACTCTCGTCGGGCGCCAGAAAGCCGGACAGGATGTCGCGAGCCGGTCCGGACGGGCGGCCGTTCTCGAACGGCACGAAGACCAACTTGTAGCCGCTCAATGTGCTGCGGTTCCAGGAGCCGTGCTGCCCGATCGCCATGCCATCCGGGAAGCCGGGCAGCGTTCCTGCCGGTACCCAGCAAAGACCCAGGGATGCAGTGTGGCCGCCCAGCGCATAGTCCGGTGTGATCGCGCGGGCGACGGCGGTGGCGTCCTGCGGCACGCGGTCATCGATTGTCTGCCCCCAATACGAGTACGGCCAGCCATAGAACCCACCATCCTGCACGGATGTGAGATAATCCGGGGGCGTCTCGTCGCCCAACCCGTCGCGTTCGTTGACCACCGTCCACAGCACGTTCGTGCTCGGTTCCCAGGCGAGGCCGACAGGATTGCGCAGTCCCGAGGCGAAGATGCGGCTCGTGCCGCTGGCGAGGTCGAGTTCGTAGACGGCCGCGCGGCCCTCTTCGACCGCCATGCCATCGTCGCCGATGTTGCTCAGCGAGCCGACGCCCGCATACAGCTTTGACCCGTCCGCGCTCACCAGCAGGCTGCGTGTCCAATGGCCGCCGGGCTTGAAATCGACCAGCTTGCGGCCAGGCCCGGCAATTCTGGTGCTGCCCCCGGCGTAGGGAAACACGACGATGCCGTCGGTGTTGCCGACGTAGAACTTGTCCTCCACGAGGGCCATGCCGAACGGCTGGCTGAGGCCTGTGAGGAACGGCTCGCACGTCTCCGCCACGCCGTCACCATCCGTGTCGCGCAGCAGCGTGATGCGGTTTGCACTGACCCCCGCGGCGCGGGCGCGCTTCATGGTTGCGGTCATGGCGTGGTCGAACAGGTGCCGCATGACCTTGCGCGGCTCGCCGGACGATTCGGCGACCAGCACATCCCCATTCGGCAGCACATGAAGCCAGCGGGGGTGGTCCAACCCGGTGGCGAAGGCATTGACCTTCAAACCGGGAGCAGCGACCGGAAGCTGCCCCGGTGACCACCCGCGTGCTGAGGGCATCTTCAGCGTCATGATCCGACCCTGCGGTTTTGCGGTCGGAATGGTGGGCGCACTGCCCCAGGCAGGTTCGTAGCTGCCATCGCGAAATTGCCGCAGCCTGGACGCGGCTCCACCGATCAACGAAACACCGCGTGCGAACGCATTCGACAAGCTCAACGACCCTCTCCCAATGATTGTTACCTGATCGGCTGGAGGCACCTGGGCTGGGTACGGCCGCCGGAACCGGTTCTAGACGGGCGCTGCCGAGGAAATGGAACTACGCCGGCGGCGCGACCGCCTTCCCAGGATCATAATCCACATCGCCATCGCAAGAGCCCGATCGATACCACGCATGTTCAAGCGGATCACGGGTGGAGGACTGGAGCGCGACCTGGAGGCCGATCTTGGCCGCGGAGCCGCGCCGTTCCGGGTCGACACGCTGCGATCAGCCAGGCGGCGGCGTGCCTGAGGCGCGACGGGAGCTTCCTTCCGAGAGCGCCTGACAGAACCTCTGGATCTGGTGCAGGGTGATGATGCTGGCCTGTAGCAGCGTGAAGGCCTCGTAGATGCCGGCGCGCCGCTCATAGCGGACGGGCAAGCGGCGGGCGCCGTTGAACCAGGATGGCTGCACTCGACCACCCAGCGATACCGCTCGAGCCTGTCAGTTCGCTTGATGCCGCGCCGGGCAATCCGCGGTCTGATCCCGCGTGCCCGGCACTCCCGACGCCGCGCTCCGGCATCACCCGACAAAAGCCCATCCGACGTGCTTCGGCCGCTGGCCTGATAGCACCGCTAGTCGAGCTTGGCTAATGATCTCGGGATGTCCGCTGGTACCCCCGCAGCAGACTTCGCGAGGGGAGGGGGGCCAACACATCTCTGGTCTTCGTCGCTGGCCGTGCCCCTGACGGTCCCACGTACACTAGCAATTCAGATAATGCATCAGGACGTTTTTTTCGGATCGCAGAGCTCCTCTGACCGGGATGTCGCTCGGTAAGCTGGGCGTGATCGTTGTTCGAGGCGCCTTGGAACGACGCCTCGCATATGGTTGCCACGGCAACAAAATGGTTGCTATGGCAACATAATCGTGCGAGCATCGGGCATGAGAGCGTTCAATCGCCCACCTCGGAGGAAACGATGCGCAGGGCTCGGCAATGAATGGGTGCCGCGACATCATCGTCGTTGGAGCCGGTCAGGCAGGTTTCCAGGCGGCTGCGTCGCTGCGTGAGGCGGGCTTCGACGGATTGCTGACGATCGTCGGCGACGAACCCGTCGCGCCATACCAGCGTCCGCCCCTCTCGAAAGCCTACCTGGCGGGCAAGGCGACGGCGGGGACCCTGGCGCTGAGACCGGCGAGCTTCTACGCCAACCATCGCATCACGCTCAGGCTCGGCGAGCGGGCCGCCCTTATCGATCGGCCCGTCCAGCAGCTCGAACTCACATCGGGCGAGCGGTTGGGTTATGACCACCTCATCCTGGCCACAGGAGCCCGCAATCGTTCCCTGCCGGTTCCTGGGGCCGACCTTGCCGGTGTGCTCCAGCTTCGCACGCTGGCGGATGCCGAGGACGTCCAGCGGTATCTGGCTGGCGTCGAGAGCGTCGTCGTCGTGGGGGCCGGCTTCATCGGCCTCGAATTCGCATCGGTGGCCGCGGCGCGCGGGATTGCCGTCACGGTCGTCGAGTTCGCCGACCGAGTCATGTCGCGGGCGGTCTCCCGACCGACCTCAGCCTTTTTTCGGGACGCACACGAGGCCGCCGGGATCCGGTTCGCCTTCGGCGTGGGCGTGGGCCGCATCACGGGAGCGGACGGGCACGTCACCGCTGTCGAGACGACCAACGGCCGCGTGGTCGCGGCCGATCTCGTGCTGGTCGGCATCGGTGTCGTGCCGAACGTGGAACTCGCGGCGGAGGCGGGTTTGGCCGTCGCCGACGGTATCCTGGTCGACCACGCCCTTCTCACGTCGGACCCGTCCATCTCGGCGATCGGCGACTGCGCCACGTTCCCGAACTCCTTCGACGGGAATGCACCGACGCGCATCGAATCGGTTCAGAACGCCGTCGACCACGCTCGCTGTGTCGCTACCCGTCTCGCCGGACGGGCGGCATCCTACGCTGCCCTGCCCTGGTTCTGGAGCGATCAGGGTGGCTGGAAGCTGCAGATCGCCGGTCTGGCGAACCCGCACGATCTGACCGTGACGCGCGGCGACCCGGCACAGGGAGCGTTCTCGGTCTTCTGCTACCGGCACGACCGCCTCGTCGGGGTCGAGTCGGTGAACAGGCCTGCCGACCACATGATCGCACGGCGGCTCATCGCCGAGCGCCTGCCGCTGGTGCCCGATCAGGCGGCCGACCTCGCCCTCGACTTGCGGGCGCTGATCAGAACTGCCGCGGCTGCCTGAGCGGAGCGGCCTGTCCCATCTCGATCAGTCCCGACGTTCGCGCCGGGATGTCCCGGACATCGTCACGGCTGGCAGGTTCGCGTGCAGGCGGTTGAGAAGATCGATCAGGGTGTCCCGCTGCTCGGGCGTCAGGCAGGCCGTCAGACGTCGCTCGCGCTCCAGCGCCACGACGATGATCTCGTCGTGCAGCGATTCACCCTGCGGTGTGAGGCGGATCAGGCGTCGGCGCGCGTCGGACGGGTCCTCGTCGATGGCGACGAGATCGCGCTTCTCCATCGAGGCGATGGTCCGGCTCACCGGCCCCTTGTCGAACCCGATCACTTGGCAGATCCGGGCGGCCGATATGCCGGGCTCGATGGCGAGCAGGGACATGATCCGCCACTCGGTGACGTTGACCCCGAAGCGGCTCTGATAGGTGGTGCTGGCGCTGTGCGACAGCTTGTTGGCGACGAAGGTGAGAAGCGCCGGCACGTACCGCTCGAGGTCGAGCCGCAGCCCAGGCGTCGCGTCCGTGGCCGGTGCCTGGTCGATTGCTCGATCCCTGGCGCGTCTTGCTCGACCCGATGGCATCGTCTCTCCGCTGCGCTGTCGATGCTCCATCTTATGTCTCGACGGATCGGCCGCGTCCAGGCGCACATCTCCGTTTAATGGGGAGATTCTGGCCAATCTTTCGCGTTCGATACATACAAAATAGCAATAAAACATGGAGGATCGCTCATGATAAAGCCGTCACATATAGCGAATTCTGCTGCGCCACCGGCCGTCCCGCCGGTCGATGTCCATGGTACAGGCGCCGCAATCGTCGACATCGATCCCTTCTCGATTGAGTTCTTCGAGGATCCCCACCGCATCCATGAGGCGTTGCGAGAGGCGGGGCCGGTGGTGTGGCTGCCGCGCTGGGGCGTGCACGCTGTCGCGCGCTACGAGGAGGTGCGGGCCGTGCTGCACGATCCGGCGATTTTCTGCTCCGGCCGCGGCGTGGGCCTGAGCGACTTCGCCAAGGAGAAGCCCTGGCGGCCCCAAAGCCTGATCCTGGAAGCCGATCCGCCGGCCCATGGACGCACGCGCGCGGTGCTAAGCCGGGTCCTGTCGCCGGCGGTCATGAAGACCCTGCGCGAGCGGTTCCAAGCGGCTGCAAACCAGCTCGTCGACAGGCTCCTGGTACGTCGCGAGATCGATGCGGTCGCCGATCTCGCCGAGACCTTCCCGCTCTCGGTCTTCCCGGAGGCGGTCGGGCTGCGAGAGGACGGGCGCGAGCACCTGCTGCCCTATGCGGGTCTCGCCTTCAACGCCTTCGGGCCGCCCAACGAGTTGCGCCAACGCGCCTTCGAAACCGCGGCACCCCACGTCGCATGGGTCATGGAGCAGTGCCAGCGCGAGAACCTGAAGCCTGGCGGCTTCGGCGCGGCGATCCACGCGGCCGCGGATACGGGCGCCATCACGCACGAGGAGGCACCGCTCCTCGTGCGCTCGCTGTTGACGGCGGGCCTCGACACGACGGTGAACAGCATCGGGGCCGCAATCTACTGCCTGGCCCGCTTCCCCGAAGCCTGGGCCGCGTTGCGGGCCGATCCGACCCTCGCCCGCGCGGCCTTCGAGGAGGCGGTGCGGTTCGAGAGCCCGGTCCAGACCTTCTTCCGCACCACGACCCGGCCGGTCGAGATCGGCGGGGTGCATCTCGACGAGGGCTCCAAGGTCCTGATGTTCCTGGGCGCCGCCAACCGCGACCCGCGCCGCTGGAGCGACCCCGGCCGCTACGACCCGATCCGCTCGACGGTCGGCCATGTCGGCTTCGGGTCCGGCATCCACATGTGCGTCGGCCAGCTGCTCGGCCGTCTCGAAGGCGAGGTGATCCTGTCGGCCCTCGCCGCGAAGGTCGGCTCGATCGCGATCACCGGACCGGTCGTGCGCCGGTACAACAACACCCTGCGCGGGCTCGAGCGCCTGCCCGTCACCCTGACGGCCGCCTGAAGGACGACCATGCCATGCCGACCATCACCTTCATCCGCCCGGACGGCACGCAGCGGGAGCTTGCCGTCGCCGAGGGCACGAGCCTGATGCAGGCCGCGACCAACCAGGGCCTCGATGGGATCGTGGCCGAGTGCGGCGGCAACGCGATGTGCGCCACCTGCCACGTCTACGTCGACGAGGCCTGGTCCGAGCGTCTGCCGCCCCTGTCCGACGACGAGGATGCCCTGCTCGACGGCGCTGCCGCCGAGCGCCTGCCGACGAGCCGGCTATCCTGCCAGATCATCGCGACCGCCGCCCTCGACGGACTGGTGGTACGTCTGCCCGACCGTCAGGTCTGAGCGGCTTAAAATATCAATTTCAACGGGAGGAAGACGATGCGTACGGTGACACGGGCCATGCTGCTCGCAACGACATTGCTCACGGCGGGTGCAGCAAAGGCGGAGATTTCGGACGGGGTGGTCCGGATCGGCGTGCTGACTGATATGTCCGGCCCGTTCCAGGACACCAATGGTCAGGGCTCGGTCGAGGCCGCCCGCATGGCAGCCGAGGACTTTGCCGGCGGGGGCAAGGGCATCCGGGTCGAGATCGTCGGCGCCGACCACCAGAACAAGGCGGATGTCGGTTCGTCCATCACCCGCAAGTGGCTCGACGTCGAGAAGGTCGACGCGGTGGTCGACGTACCGAACTCCTCGGTGGGATTGGCCGTCAACGCGCTCCTGCGCGACACCCGGATGGCGTTCCTGGCTTCGGCCACCGCCACCTCGGACCTCACCGGCAAGGCCTGCTCGCCCAACACGGTGCAGTGGGTCAACGACGCCTGGGCGACCGGCAACACGACCGCCGCCGCCATGATGAAGCGCGGCGGCACGTCTTGGTACTTCCTGACCGTGAACTACGCGCTCGGCCAGGGCATCGAGTCGGAGGCCAGCGCCTACGTCACCCGCAATGGCGGCACCGTGAAAGGGGCCAGTCGCCACCCGCTTGGCACGGCGGACTTCTCGTCCCTGCTGCTGCAGGCGCAAGCGTCGGGCGCAAAGGTCGTCGGACTCGCCAATGCGGGTGCAGATGCGATCAATATCGTCAAGCAAGCCAATGAGTTTGGCCTGACGCAGAGCGGCCAATCGCTGGTGGCCTTCCTGGTCTTCATCAACGATGTGCACGCGATGGGATTGAAGGACGCACAGGGCCTTCTGCTGACCGAGTCGTTCTATTGGGACATGAGCGACGAGACTCGGACATTCGCGAAGCGGTTCGCGGCCCGGCCCGGCCAGGCGGGTAAGGTGCCGAGCGGCAACCAGGCCGGCGTCTATTCGGCCACGCTCGCCTATCTCGATGCTGTGGCACGCACCGGCAGCGATGACGCTCGAACCGCGGTGGCGGAGATGAAGCGCAAAGGCCCGCGCGACCAGCTGTTCGGCGACCTCACAGTCCGTCCGGACGGGCGAGCAATCCACCCGATCTACCTTTTCGAGGTGAAGAAGCCGGCGGAGTCGAAGGGCGCCTACGACTACTACAAGCTTGTCGACACAATCCCAGCGGATCAAGCCTTCCGGCCGCTCGCGGATGGCGGCTGCCCCATGGTGAAATAATCGATGGAGGCCCTTCCGCCGATTTGAGACTCGATCGGCGGAATTTATTGTATTTATCGGTCTTGTTTAATATCAACCATAAGATAAACAATCATTTAAAAATATTATTTTGTGATTGCGACAGGTGACAGAGACTGTTTGACTGGTAAAACGGCATAATTATTCTCCTCGTCATTCCGGGGCCGCGCAGCGGAGCCCGGAATCCAGAACCGCGGATGGTCCAGGATCAAGCGGAATGCGCTCCGCCTCTCTCAAAAACGACCTGAGTGTCTGGATTCCGGGCTCCGCTGCGCGGCCCCGGAATGACATCGAGGGTTTCAACTCCGTGAGATCCGATCAACAGGCTCTCACACAGGCATCGAACGCTCGCTACACGCGAAACTTGACCAGTCGCCGAAGGCTCGCTGAAGCGTGGCTACCGTCGCCCCGAATGGAAGCGGTGACGCCAGCCCTCCTCCAGCCTGCGCTCCTCCGCGGTGTCCTCGGGGACAGGCTCGAGACGCAGCAGGATCATCGCGAAGCCGTTCTGCTGGCGATAGACCTGCTCGTAGAGGGCCGGCGCGCGTAGGTCGCGCCTCACATCAATCCAGATGTCGGGACTGCACGCAGCGATGTCGCCCGCATTGTTCGGCCGATGCGGACCACTGTGATAATGCGACCGTGTCGGGACCGGACTACCGACCGCGCAGCCGATCTCCGGGAATGAGAGGCTGCGGTAGCACCGCTGCACCCGGCCGTTGCCCGCGACAACGATGGCGATCCGCTCGGGGTGGTACTGTACGTAAGCCCGAGCCGCCACCTCCTTGCCGACCGCGAAGTCGCGCGCGAGCATAAGAACGTGCTGCAGGTCGGGCTCGCGAAAGGCCTCCATGGCCCCCCGCAGCAGATGCGGGGGCATCAGCACGAGACTGGCGAAGCGGTTGGCCTCCATCTCCATGCGCTGTCGCGGATCACCCGGCTTCGCTGTGAGGCGTAGCAGGTCAGAACTCTTGCACAGAAACCGACCGGGCCGATCCGGAACGTGGTGCGCCATTAGGAAGTGGCCGAGTTCGTGTGCGATGGTGAAGCGGCGACGCGGTTCGCCCCCGCGCTTTGCGAGGATGGTGCCCACGGACCGCTTCGCGTCGGTGACGAGGCCGCCCTCGAACTCCTCGGTGTCGAATGTCTCGATTCCGAGGATGCCGAGACGCGCGCACAGCTCCTGGATCGGAACGGGCACCGAAAGGTCCGGCTCGGCCTGTAGGATGTGTTTAGCGAGCGCCTCCGGTGAGCCCGCATTCGCGATGTCTGTCCTGCTAACCGGCATCCGTGCAGCCCCTTCCCGTCCCTGAATCGATCCATCGGGCCGCCACCCACCCGCGACTCCACGATAGGATTACGGCGAGTTTGTGCGGGCGGTACCGCATCTTGGGTTCAGCATCGAGGGCTGGCTGAGCTTTGCGATTGCTTTACCATCGATGACGTCTCCTGACGAAAGGTCCCTTTTGCTGCGAGCACACGCCTATCGCTTCTTGCCCAGCTCGGCAGCGATATCCTTTGTCATTCGGCCGACCTTCCGGTGCGCTGCCGTAAGCTGGTCCTGCGTGACGCCCCATCGCTTCATCCAGAACTCGACAGCCTTGCGTTCCGACAGGTCGAGTCGGTCCTTATCAATGAAGCCACGCTTGTCTTTGAGGCCGGCCATGGGGATCCTGGGGGTGTGATGATTTGCGGTTTGGGACGAACCTAGCGGCCCCGCTGACAATGACGATGGCGAGAGGATGCTAGAAACCGCGGTGATATCGCAACCAATCTGGCACGGCGTTTGCCGAGCGCAGCTGAGGCCACGAACGCCCGGCCGGGCAGCCGGTCCTGTGGAATTTAGCAAGCAGCCCAGCCGACTCAGCCGAGGCAATCGTTCGATAGGGTGCGGTGGGGTGCGATCAAGAGACCATCGAGAGCATACGGCTCGACCAAGGCGGCATGATCGAGCCGTCGAACCGACAAGAAATCCATCCGCACCGGTGTGGCGACAATTAATCTCACAATGCAATCGCGCCAGCAAAGGCTAGGCTACATCTGGACAGCGTCGTTTCTAAAGGTGCCTGAGACCGAAATTCTCCAACAAGGGAAGAAGGTTGTTGCGCGCTCGGATGCGGTGCTCGCGCGCGTACCGGTGCGCACCGGCCGCGTCTGCCTCGCGAATGGCGTCGATGACGCGGCGGTGCTCAGTCACCGAGGCATCGAGTTCCTGGCGCAGCCTGAGCGTCAACATCCGGGCGCGGTGCGACTGGTCGTTGATGGTCTGCATGATCCGGATCAGGCGTCCGTTGCCGGCCTGCTCGACGAGCGCCCTATGGAAGCCCTCATCCGCCGCCCCCCAGGCCGGGAGGTCGCCGTCGATCTGCGCTGAGGCCATCGTATCCGTGTGCGCCGCGAGTTCGTCAGCGGCTCGCAGCCGCTCGGTTTCGGGCAGCCCGGCGACCAGCTCCGCCGCTTGTCCCTCCAGCGCGATAATCACGTCGTAGATCTCGCGCATGTCCTCCGGTGCGATGGCGCAGATCAGGATACCGCGCCGCGGCAGCACCCGCACCAGCCCATCCTCCTGCAGGCGGATTGCCGCTTCATGGACGGGCGTGCGGCTCATGCCAAGGCGTAGCGCGATCTCCTGCTCGGAAGCCTGATAGCCGGGAGCGAAGTCCGAGTTCCGGATCGCCAGCTTCATGGCGGCGTAGGCGTCGTCGACGAGCGAGGGACGCTTCTCGCTGTCGTCAGTTCGTGCCGATTTCGCCCGCGCCATCTCGCCAACCCGATCACACACCTCACCGTCTGGCTTACCAGCTTCCATGCAAGTTGCAACGGAACGGTTGACGGTTCCCGACTGCGATGGCATACGCCATACGAGCTTGCATGGAAGTTGGCACGAAAGCTGGCGCGCGTTGCAGGCGATGCCATAGGAGGAATCGATGGACCGCTCGCTCGAGCAGGTCACCATGCGCCGCGTCGCATGGCGCCTGGTCCCCTTCATCTGCCTGCTCTACTTCATCGCGTTCATCGACCGTGTAAACATCGGCTTCGCCGCGCTGACGATGAACAAGGATCTCGGCTTTTCCTCCGCCGTTTTCGGCTTTGGGGCGGGGATATTTTTCTTCGGCTACTTCCTGTTCGAGGTACCTTCGAACATCGTCCTCGACAAGGTCGGCGCCCGCCTGTGGATCGCCAGGGTGATGATCACCTGGGGCATTATCTCGGGTGCCTTCGCCTTCGTGAAGGGCGAGTACAGCTTCTACACCCTGCGCTTCCTGCTCGGCGCGGCGGAGGCCGGCTTCTTTCCCGGCATCATCCTCTACCTGAGCTACTGGTTCCCGGTCCGCTATCGCGCCGGCGTCGTCTCGCTGTTCATGGCGGCGGCGCCGATCTCGGTGGTGCTCGGCTCGCCGCTGTCGAGCGCGCTCCTGGCGATGGACGGCATCCTCGGCCTGCACGGCTGGCAGTGGATGTTCCTGATCGAGGCGGTCCCGGCGGTGGTGCTCGGCGTCGTCGTGCTGTTCTACATGACCGACCGGCCCGAGAATGCGACGTGGCTTCCCGATGATCAACGCGCGTGGCTCGTCGCCGAGATGAACGCGGAGCACGCCCGCAAGACTGTGGGCGCCAAGCACGGCATCATGGCGGGCCTGTCGGATCTGCGTGTCCTCGCCCTGGCTCTGGTCTACTTCGGCACATCGGCCGGGCTCTACACGCTCGGCATCTGGGCACCGCAGATCATCAAGAGCTTCGGGCTCTCCAACATGGCGGTCGGCTTCCTCAACGGCGTGCCGCCGACCCTGGCGATCGTCGCGATGATCCTGTGGGCACGGCACTCGGACAGGACCGGCGAGCGCACTTGGCACGTCGTGATCGCTTGCCTCGTGGCCTCGGTCGGCCTGCTGCTCGCCGGTGGTGCGGCCTCGACCCTGGCGGTGATCGCGGCGCTGAGCCTGGTCAACATCGGCATCAGCGCGGCCAAGCCCCCGCTCTGGGCGATGCCGACGATGTTCCTGTCGGGTCAGGCCGCGGCGGTCGGCATCGCCACGATCAACTCGATCGGCAACCTCGGGGGCTTCGTCGGTCCCTGGGCGATCGGCTGGTTCAAGGATCAGACCGGCAGCTTCACAGGCGGGCTGTTCTTCGTCGCCGGCCTGCTCGTCCTCTCCGCCATCGTGACGCTGATCGTCGCTCGCGCCGGGCGGCGCAGCGAGACGGCCGACGCCCTCGCGCACTGATCCCTCCTTCCACATTCCTCATCCCATACGGAGAACTGTCATGACCAAGACCTACAGAATCGCCGCGATCCCGGCCGACGGCATCGGCATCGAGGTCATCGCCGCCGGCGTCGAGGTGCTGAACGCCCTCGCCGAAAAGAACGGCACGTTCCGTTTTCAGTTTGACCACTTCGACTGGGGCTCTGATTACTACAAGAAGCACGGCGTGATGATGCCGGCCGATGGCCGCGAGCAGATCAGGAACCACGACGCGATCTACTTCGGCGCCGTCGGCGCGCCGGACGTGCCCGATCACATCACTCTGTGGGGCCTCAGGCTCGCGATCTGCCAGCCCTTCGACCAGTACGCCAATGTCCGCCCGACCCGGATCCTGCCCGGCATCACCAGCCCGCTGCGCCATGTCTCGGGGCCGGAGCTCGACTGGGTGATCGTGCGCGAGAACTCGGAGGGCGAGTATGCAGGCGTCGGCGGGCGGGTGCACCAGGGCCACCCGGAAGAGGTCGCCACCGACGTCTCGATGATGACCCGCACCGGCGTCGCCCGCATCATCCGCTACGCCTTCAAGCTGGCGCAGAGCCGCCCGCGCAAGCTGCTCACCGTGGTGACGAAGTCGAACGCGCAGCGCCACGCCATGGTGATGTGGGACGAGATCGCCGCCGAGGTGGCGGCCGAGTTCCCGGACGTGACCTGGGACAAGATGCTAGTCGACGCCATGACGATGCGCATGGTGATCAAGCCCGAGACCCTCGACACCATCGTGGCGACGAACCTGCACGCCGACATCCTGTCGGACCTCGCGGCGGCGCTCGCCGGCTCGCTCGGCATCGCGCCCACCGCGAACATCAACCCGGAGCGCAAGTTCCCGTCGATGTTCGAGCCGATCCACGGCTCGGCCTTCGACATCACCGGCAAAGGCATCGCCAACCCGATCGCGACGTTCTGGACCGCCTGCCAGATGCTGGAGCATCTCGGCGAGAAGCCCGCCGCCGACCGGCTGATGCGCGCGGTGGAGCGGGTCACCGCAGATCCGAGCCTGCACACCCCCGATCTCGGCGGCAAGGCGACGACCCGCCAGGTCACCGACGCCGTCATCGCCGCCATCCAGGGCGACAACGAGTAAGGGGGACGCCGTGATCGAGCCCGGAGATCTCCTGCGGCGGCTGTTCGCCGCCGCCGTGGCGGCAGCCGATCCGGCCGTCAGCCTGGCGAAGGCCCTTCCGGAGCCGCCGCGCGGTCGCACGATCGTCGTCGGGGCGGGGAAGGCCGCAGCGTCGATGGCCCGCGCCGTCGAGGCGGCGTGGCCGGGAGACCTCTCCGGGCTCGTCGTCACCCGCTATGGGCACGGCGCCCCGACCACCCGGATCGAGGTGGTCGAGGCGTCCCACCCGGTGCCGGATGCCGCCGGCGAAGCCGCCTCGCGACGCATCCTCGACCTCGTCGCCGGGCTGACGCCCGACGACCTCGTGCTCTGCCTGATCTCCGGCGGCGGTTCGGCCCTGCTGTCGCTGCCGGCTCCGGGGCTGACGCTCTCTGACAAGCAAGCCGTCAACCACGCCCTGCTGAAATCCGGCGCGGCGATCGGCGAGATGAACTGCGTGCGCCGTCATCTCTCGGGCATCAAGGGCGGGCGGCTCGCCGCTGCCTGCCATCCGGCCCGGGTGGTGACGCTGCTGATCTCCGACACGCCCGGAGACGATCCCCTCGACATCGCCTCCGGCCCGACCGTCGCGGACCCGACGACCTGCGCCGACGCGCTGGCGATCCTCGACCGCTACCGGATCGAGCTGCCGGAGGCTCGCCTCCACCTCGCGAGCGGTCGGGGGGAATCGGTCAAGCTCGGCGACCCGCGGCTCGGCAACCCCGACCTGCGGATGGTGGCGACCCCGCTGATGGCGCTTCAGGCTGCGGCGAGCCTCGCCCGGCGCGAGGGCCTCACCCCTCTTATCCTCGGCGACGCAATCGAAGGCGAGGCGCGCGAAGTCGGCAAGGTCATGGCCGGGATCGCCAAAAGCGTCGCCGCCCACGATCTGCCGGTGCCGAAACCCTGCCTGCTGCTCTCGGGCGGCGAAACCACCGTAACGGTGCGCGGCGACGGCCGCGGCGGGCGCAACGTGGAATTCCTGCTGGCGCTCGGGGCGGTCCTGGACGGTCATCCCGGCATCTACGCCGTGGCCGGAGACACCGACGGCGTCGACGGCCTGGAGGACATCGCGGGCGCCGTGCTGGGGCCCGACACCAAGGCGCGCGCCGCAGCCCTCGGCCTGTCGCTCGCGGCGAGCCTCGACCGCAACGATGGGCACAGCTTCTTCGAGGCCCTCGGCGACGGCGTCGTCACCGGGCCGACCCTCACCAACGTCAACGACTTCCGGGCGATCCTGATCGCCTGACCTCCCTCTCCACGAGATCAGAAGGCGGCCGTTCCCCGCGGCCGGATCGCGTCATGCGCCGTCACCGCCACGCCAAGATCGTCGCCACCGTGGGCCCTGCGAGCTCCGCTCCCGATCGGCTGAAGGCCCTGTTCCTGGCCGGGGTCGACACGTTCCGCCTCAACTTCAGCCATGGTACCCACGACGACCACGCCAGGGTCCACGCCGCCATCCGCGCGCTCGAGGCGGAGGTGGGCCGCCCGATCGGGATTCTTCAGGACCTTCAGGGTCCGAAGATCCGCATCGGCACCGTCAAGGACGGTCGCCTCAGTCTCGAGGCGGGGGAGGGCGTGCGCTTCGTGCTGGAGGGCCGCGACGGCGACAAGCAGTCCATTCCGCTGCACCACCCGGAGATCTTCGCTGCCGTCGTGCCGGGGCAGGACCTGTTGATCGACGACGGCCGGGTGCGGGTGCGCGTCACCGGCCTGGATGCCGCGTCCATCACCGCCGAGGTGGTGACCGGCGGGGTCATCTCCAACCGCAAGGGCGTCAACCTGCCGGGCACGCTGCTCGACCTCTCGCCGTTGACCGCGAAGGATCGCGCCGACCTCGCCTTCGGCCTCGAGCTGGGCGTCGACTGGGTCGCCCTGTCCTTCGTCCAGAAGCCCTCCGACATGGTTGAGGCGCGTGCCCTTGTCGGCGACCGGGCAGGGCTGCTGGCGAAGATCGAGAAGCCGCAGGCGCTGGAGCGGATCGAGGACATCATCCGCCTGTCGGACGCGGTGATGGTCGCCCGCGGCGACCTCGGCGTCGAGATCCCGCACGAGGACGTGCCCGGGCGCCAGAAGGAGCTGATCCGCGCCTGCCGGCTGGCGGTGAAGCCGGTGATCGTGGCGACGCAGATGCTCGACTCGATGGTCGGCGCGCCGGCTCCGACCCGGGCGGAGGCCTCCGACGTGGCGACTGCGATCTACGACGGCGCCGACGCGGTGATGCTCTCGGCAGAGTCGGCGACCGGCCAGTATCCGGTCGAGGCTGTGTCGATGATGGAGCGGATCATCCGCTCGGTGGAGGGGCACAAGCTCTACCGCTCGATCGTGGGGGCTTCCGACCCGGGCGAGGAGGAGACGCCGCCCCACGCGGTGGCGACCGCGACCGCGACGCTCGCCGAGGCGCTGCACGCCAAGGCGATCGTAACCTACACGGCGAGCGGCACGACCGCGGCCCGGGTGGCGCGCAAGCGGCCCCAGCCCCCGATCCTCGCGCTGACTCCGAACCTTGCGACCGCGCGACGGCTGTGTCTGCTCTGGGGAGCGCACAGCGTGCAGACCGAGGACGTGGCCAGCTATGAGGAGATGGTCGCCAAGGCAGCGCAGCACGCGCAGGCCGAGGAATTCGCGAAGCCCAACGATGACATCATCATTGCGGCCGGCATTCCCTTCCATACGACCGGAAACACCAACAATATCCGGTTATTTCAAATCTGAATCTATATCTGGCGGGCGCGTAAAGGGCCGTGCCACGTCTCAATCTTGCGCCGGCAATACGTCCTACTATCTGATTAATATATCATGATATACAGCGAGCCTCAGCGCACGGCATTCAAGGACACCCGCAAACAGATCGGCAATCCCGAACTCATGCTAGTCCAGGACGCTTCATTCTCCATCTGCACTCCTATGTCCTGTTTCTCGCCACGGCTGTATTACTTTTCCTCTTGCCGAGGGCCGACACGGTCCTGATCTCGCCCGCACGCTCGCCTCCGGCACCAGGGCGGGCTTGATGACGCTCCTGGGCACGCAAATCGGCAACGTCATCCACGCCGTCCTCGCACCCTCGGACACGTCTGGGAGAACGACTTCTCATTCTCGGGCGTGGGACGCAAAGTGGAAGCACGATACCACGAAATGATGGCGCAATCGGTCCCCGTCGAGAAGGAGATGGCGGCCCGCGAAGGGCTCGACTTCCTCGAACAGCAGCGGGTCGCATCGCTCAAACAGTATGAGGTTGATAAGCTCCCGCCTTTCATGCGTTCTCTGCGAGCCGAGTTGCCTGAGGACTGACGAGCGGCCGCGCTTGAGAAGCGCCGGTGATGGTCTGAGCGGCTGGGTTGGGTCGGAAGCGGCGTGTCCGCTTCGGGGCGAAAGGCCAATGGCCGCTCATCACCCTCAACAGCCCTTCGCACAGTCAAGCTGGTCTCTGGCTCGCTTGCTCCGGACGGCCAGCGCAGGGGGCTGAGGCCCTCTCACTCTGCCGCTGGTGAGACACGCGAACTACTGACCGAGCTGAGCTAGGCGGTTTTGGCTACCGCGCGGATTGGGTCAACAAAGCCGATCGATGGAGTGCGTGTAGTATCTGGACATTATAACGACTGTTACGGCCATACAAAACACAATGAAGCAGATCACCCAACACCCTCAACCAAAAGTGAATGCATAGACGCGAGCGCCAGGACGATGAAAGCGGATCGCGAACGTGCGCTCGCGCACGGGGCCGGATTGGCGAACGAGCTGGTACAAACGCGTCGCCGCGACGACGCCGCCGCCGTCTGATCCGATGTCAGCGCCGTGATCCGCGCCGGGTGGTTCGCCGTCGAGAGACACGTCGAACGGCACCGGAAGCCCGTCGGGTCCGGGCCCGACGACGAGGTGGAGGTCGCGCGCCCGGAAGCGGTACGTCGTGCTGCCGCCCGGTGCATCGAGCCGGGCGTATTCGGGTTCGATGGTCCAGTGTCCGGCTAGCGACCACTCGTTCAACCGCGGCCGACCGGGGGTATAGAGGCGTGGCTCGGGCGACACTCCTTCCGGCGACACGAAATGCGTGGCCTTGTCCGAGCCGACATAGGTCTCAGTGGACGCAAGATGCGCGAGATCGGGACCGGCCTCGATACCGGCCGCTCGCGTCGGCGTCGGGCCGTCGTTGGAGGCACGACCTCCGGCGGATTCAGCCAGGAGGGCCTGGATGGCAGCGTCCGCCTGCGCGGTGCCTCCCTCGCCGAACTGGTGATGGCGGATGCGTCCCTGCGCATCGACGACGTACAAAGCCGGCCAGTACGCGTTGCGCAGGCCGCGCCAGAGCCGGAACTCGTTGTCGACCGCCACCGGATACGGCAGGGCGAAGCGCCGGATCGCCGCGGCGACATTGCCGATATCGCGCTCGAAGGCGAATTCGGGCGCGTGGATGCCGATCACGGCCAGTCCTTGCGCCCGGTACCGCTCGGCCCATGCGCGCAGGGTGGGAAGCGTGCGGATGCAGTTGATGCAGGAATAGGTCCAGACATGGACCAGCACGACCCGGCCCCGCAATCCCTCGACCGTCTGCGGCTCGCCGTTGAGCCAGTGCGTGGCGCCCGAGAGGCTCGGCAGCCGGCCCTCGACCGGGAGATCGCCAGCGGTCGGAGCGGCGGTCGGAGCGGCCTGGGCGGGATCGACGCGCAGCACCCTCAGGATCGCGTCCTCCACGGCGGTCGTCGCTGCCGCGGGGTAGCGCGCCAGCAGGTCCGCATCGGCCCCGAGGGCGACCGCGGCGAGCACCGCGATCATGGCGGCCCCGGCGACCTGGCGCAGACGCTCGCCGAGCCCGAGATGCGGGCGGATCAGGGCGACCACCGAGCCGCCCAAGCGGGCGGCTGCGGCCAGGGCCGTCGCGGCCCCAAAGGCATAGGCGGCCAGCAGCGCCGCCGTCTGCCATCCCGGCCCGTTCAGGGCGGCGCCGGTGAGGACGAGGCCGAGGATCGGTCCGGCGCAGGGCGTCCACAGCAGGCCGGTGGCGGCGCCGAGGCCGAGTGATCCCGGGATCCCGCTCGACAGGCGGGAGCCCGGCTCAACCGCGCGCCGCGACAGGATCCCGCCGAGGCGCACGAGGGGCCGGTGCAGCCACGCCGAGGCGTGGGGTGACAGGAGAGTGAGTGCGAAGACGGCGAGCACGCTCAACGCCAGGACGCGACCGGCCGTGCCGAGCCACGCCACGACACCGCCTCCGAGGGTGGCGAGTCCGGCGGCCGCGACGAAGGCTGCGCCGAGGCCGGCCAGGAACGGCAACATGCCGGTCAGGAAGGGCCGGTCGACCCGCGCGAGCACGAAGGGCAGCACCGGAACGAGGCACGGGCTGAGGAGGGTCAGCACGCCCGCGAGATAGGCGGCGATGGCGAGAATCACGGGCGGGCTCCTTCTTGGTCCGAGCGCCCTTCCTCATCAGCCCTGCATGTCCCGCCTGTGTGCGGCGCGCCCCATCCTTGTACCGCTCTGTAGCGGCCGCGCGATCCCGCCCGAGGATACCGGCCGGGCCGGCTACATTGCGTTACCGGAACCGGCTCGCCGGACGGGCCCGGCCCCGCTATCCCTGGCGCGAAAGGGGGACGGGACCCGTGGAGCACATCGATCACGTCCTGGTCGTCGACGACGATCGCGAGATCCGCGAGATGGTCTCGGGCTACCTGAGGAAGAACGGCCTGCGGGTGAGCCTGGCCGCCGACGGCCGTCAGATGCGGTCCTTCCTCAAGGCGAACCGGGTCGACCTCGTGGTGCTCGACATCATGATGCCCGGAGACGACGGCCTCGTCCTGTGCCGGGAGCTGCGGGCGGGCCGGCACAGGACGACGCCGGTGCTGATGCTGACGGCCCGCAGCGACGAGACCGACCGGATCGTCGGCCTGGAGATGGGCGCCGACGACTACTTGGTGAAGCCGTTCTCGGCCCGCGAGCTGCTCGCGCGGATCAAGGCGGTCCTGCGCCGGACCCGGATGCTGCCGCCCAACCTCCAGGTGACCGAGGCCGGCCGGCTCGTCGCTTTCGGCGCTTGGCGGCTCGACACGACCGCCCGCCACCTGCTCGATGAGGCCGGGACGGTCGTGCCGCTCAGCGGCGCCGAGTACCGGCTGCTGCGCGTCCTGCTCGATCATCCCCAGCGGGTTCTCTCGCGCGACCAGCTCCTCAACCTCACGCAGGGCCGCGAGGCCGACCTGTTCGACCGCTCGATCGACCTTCTGGTCAGCCGCCTGCGGCAGCGCCTGAAGGACGATGCCCGCGAGCCGGCCTACATCAAGACGGTGCGCAGCGAGGGCTACGTCCTGGCGATGCCCGTGGTCATCGCGCAGGCGCGCGAGGAATGAGGCCGCGCCTGCCGGGGAGCCTGCGCAGCCGGCTCTTCCTGATCCTGCTCGCCGGGCTCCTGTGCGGGCAGGGGCTCGCCTTCGCGATCATGCTTCTGGAACGGGACCAGTCGGCGCGGGCGGTCATGCTGACGACGCTCCAACGCGACGTCGCCGTCGCGGTCGCCCTGCTGGATCGGCTTCCGGCCGAGGAGAGGGCCGGGTGGCTGCCGCTGCTCGACCGGCCGACCTATCGCTACGAACTCGGTCCCGGCGCGGCCGGAACGCCCGACCTCCCATCCCGGACGCGGATGATCGCGGACGAGATCCGCACCGCCCTCGCGCCGCGCTTCTCCGTGCGGTTCGACGCGCTGCCGGGGCCGACGGAGCGACTGCAGGGTCACGTCGTGCTCGCCGACGGCTCAGGCCTGACCATCGACGTGCGGCCGGCGATGCGACCGGTCGCGTCGTGGCTGCCGGTGGCCTTGGGCGTGCAGCTCCTCGTGCTGGCGGCCTGCGTCGGGCTCGCCGTCCGGCTGGCGGTGCGCCCGCTGACCCGGTTCGCCGAGGCCGCCGACCGGCTGGAGCCCGGCCGGCCCGCGACCCGCTTCGCGGAAGCCGAGCCGGACGAGGTCGCCCGCGCAGGACGAGCCTTCAACGCGCTGCAGGCCCGCATCGCTCGCCACCTCGACGAGCGCGTGCGCATCCTGGCGGCGATCTCCCACGACCTCCAGACCCCGATCACCCGGATGCGGCTGCGGGTCGAGACGGGCGCCGAGGGGCCCGACCAGGATCGGCTGCTGGCCGATCTCGACGAGGTCGAGGCACTGGTGCGCGAGGGGATCGCCTATGCCCGCAGCGTGCACGGCGACGTCGAGCCGACGGCCCGCCTCGACCTGCGCGCCTTCATCGAGAGCCTCGTCTTCGACTACCAGGACGCCGGCCGGGACGTGACCCTCACCGCCCTGGCCGACGTTACCGTAGCGACGCGCCCGCAGGCCCTGCGTCGCATCCTCACCAACCTGATCGACAACGCCCTGCGCTACGCCGGCCGAGCCGAGATCGACGTGAGGGCGGAGGAGGGCCGGCTCGCCATCGCGGTCCTGGACCGGGGGCCCGGCATCCCGGCGGACAAGCTCGAGGCGGTGCTGCTGCCCTTCGTGCGGCTGGAGGAATCACGCAGCCGCGACACCGGCGGCACCGGCCTCGGCCTCGCCATCGCCGACCAGCTCGCCGCCGCGCTCGGCGGCAAGCTCACCTTAAGCAACCGCCCGGGCGGCGGTCTCGAAGCCGTCGTCACGCTCGCCTGAACGCGCCCTCGCGCAGGTCACCCGGCGGGATCGTCGAGGCCGACTCGCCGCGTGATCCGCAAGGCCCCGAGGAACGCCTCGTCGTGGCTGACGACCAGGAGCGCGCCGTCGTAGCCGGCAAGGCCCAGTTCCAGCGCCTCGACCGCCTCCAGGTCGAGGTGGTTGGTCGGCTCGTCGAGGATCAGGAGCTGGGGCGGCGCCGCGTTGCCGAGCACGCAGGCCAGCGCCGCCCGGACCTGCTGGCCGCCGCTCAGAGACGAGACGGTCCGGTCGGCGGCGGCGGCGCGGAACTGGAACCGCGCCAGGGCCGCCCGGCATCCGTTCGCGTCCTCCCCCGGGTTGAGGCGCGCGAAGTTCTCCGCCACGGTCCGGTCGCGGTCGAGCAGCCCGAGGCGCTGGTCGAGCAGGGCGGCGCGCACGCCGACCGACACCCGTCCCGACCACGGGCCGAGGCGACCCGCGACGAGGGCGAGCAGGGTCGACTTGCCCGACCCGTTGCGCCCGCACAAAGCGACGCGCTCAGGACCCGTGATCGCCAGGGACAGGCCGGTCAGGACGGGCCGCCCCGGCCGGTAGCCGGCCGTCACGTTCTCGACCGCGAGGACATGACGGTCGGCGTGAAGGCCGCTCCGCGGGACCGCGAGGGCGGCCGGCTTCACCGACGCGATCCGGTTGCGCGTCTGCGCCAGATCGGTCTCGGCGAGGGCGCGCTGCCGCTCGGCCAGGCGCGCGCTGCCGCCGGCCGTCCGCTCGGCGTTGTCCCGGCGGGCCCCGGCGAGGAGGCGGGGAAGGTCGCCCCGCGCGGCGCGGCGACTCCCGGCCGCGTCGCGGCGCTGCTGGCGCTCGACCGTCTCCTGTGCCCGGCGGGCGAGGTCCGCCGCCCGCTTCTCGGCCACCGCGAGGTCGTGCTCGGCGGCCGCGAGGCGCGCCGCACGGGCCTGCCGGTACGCCTCGAAGCCGCCTCGGGTGCGGCTCGCCCCCGTCGGCTCCAGGTCCACGATCGCGTCCATCGCGTCCAGCAGGGATCGGTCGTGGCTGACCACGATCGCGCCGCCGCGCCAGCGCCGCAGCGCCTCGTGAACCGCCCGCCGCCCGTCGGAATCGAGGTCGTTGGTCGGTTCGTCGAGCAGCAGGAAATCCGGCCGCGCGAAGATCGCTGCCGCGAGCGCCGCACGGGCACGCTGCCCGCCGGAGAGGCGCGACAGGGGCGTCCCGGGGCTCACCGGCACGCCCATCAGGGCGAGCGCCCCCGTCAGGCGCTCCTCGAGCGTCCAGTCGGCCGCGGCGAGCTCGTCGGCCTCGCCCGCGCCGGCCTCGGCACGGCGCAGCAGCGCCAGGCCGGCGCTCGCCCCGAACAGGTCGGCCACCGTCTCGTCGGGGGCGAGGCTCGCGAACTGGCGCAGCAGCGCGACCGTCCCGTCGCGAACGACGCTGCCGCAGGACGGTCTCAGGCGTCCCGCCAGGAGGCCGAGCAGCGTGCTCTTGCCGGCGCCGTTGCGGCCGACGACGCCGGTTCGCTCGGGCCCGAAAGTGACGGAGAGGTCGGAGAGGACGGCGCGCCCGTCAGGCGCGGACCACGTGACGTTCAGAAGCGAGAGCTGGGCTGGCATGCGAGGAGACGGTCCTGGCGGCAAGGCGGATCGGCATTGCGGTCAGGGTCAGTCTCATCGGCGTCGCGGCTCCGGCAGGGGCGCCGCTGATAGTCCCGGCCGGGACCACGCGCAAGGGCAGGGATCACGCGCAAGCGCCGGGATCGCCGGCCTCGCGGCCAGTCCGGTCCGGCGCCCGGCTCCGGCAGCGTACATGCGCTTACAAAACCGGCTTGTTAGCACATACTCGGCACAAAAACCGGCCGCTTACTGGGGATGAAACCGCGGGGGCACGACGATGCCGGCGACGATCGACGGGGACGGCATGAGCCGGGCGTCGCACCGCCGTCCGGTCCACGGGCCGCTGCGGACCGCCAGGAGCATCGATCCATGACCGACACGGCACATCGCCTGTACACGGCTCACGTTCACACGGTCGGAGGGCGCGAGGGCACGGCGCGCAGCCCCGACGGCAGGCTCGACCTGCGGTTGTCCCGGCCCGGCAGCGCCGGGGAGGGAACCAACCCGGAGCAGCTCTTCGCGGCCGGCTGGTCCGCCTGCTTCGAGGGCGCGATGGAGCGCGCGGCCCGAACGCTCGGGATCGCGCTGCCCCGGCCGCCGAGCATCGACGCCGAGATCGGGCTGAACCAGGACGACGGCGGCTTCTTCCTCAGCGCCCGGCTGACGATCGACGTGCCGGGCCTCGATCGCACCCTGGCCGAGCAGGTCGTCGCCGCCGCCCACCAGATCTGCCCATACTCGAAGGCGACGCGCGGCAACATCGACGTCGTGCTGACGGTCGCCTGAGCCTCGATCCGTCCGGCCTGCTGAAGTCGGACCGCTCCCATCATCACGAGGGTTGTTGCCATGAACGAGATCGTCACGCTGGAACGTCGGCAGCTGCTCGGACAGCTCGGTGCCGTCCTGGCCGCCGGCACGGTCGCCGGGATCGGTCCGGCCGCCGCGGCGCAGGGTGCGTCCCCGGCGGGATCAGGACCGCAAGCCGCGTTCGGTCCGCTGAAGCGGGTCCAGGCCGGCGACCTCGAGGTCGCCTACGTCGAGGCCGGCCCGGCGGACGGCAAGCCGGTCCTGCTCCTCCACGGCTGGCCCTACGACATCCACAGCTACGCCGAGGTGGCGCCGGTGCTCGCGGCGGCGGGGTACCGGGTGCTGATCCCCTTCCTCCGGGGCTACGGCGCGACCCGCTTCCTCTCCGAGGCGACGCCGCGCAACGGCCAGCAGGCCGCGCTCGCCCACGACGCGGTCGCCTTCCTCGACGCGCTCGGGATCGAGCGGACGCTCGTGGCGGGCTACGACTGGGGTGCCCGCACCGCCTGCATCCTCGCCGCCCTGTGGCCGGCGCGGTGCCGGGCCCTCGTCTCGGTGAGCGGCTACCTCATCGGCAGCCAGCAGGCCAACGCGATGCCGCTGCCGCCGAAGGCCGAGCTGCAATGGTGGTATCAGTATTACTTCGCCACCGAGCGGGGGCGCGAGGGCTATGCCCGCTACACCCGCGACTTCGCCCGGCTGATCTGGGAGCTCGCCTCGCCGCAATGGCGGTTCGACGATGCCACCTTCGCCCGCTCGGCCCCGGCCTTCGACAATCCGGACCACGTCGCCGTCTCGATCCACAATTACCGCTGGCGGCTCGGCTTGGCGCCGGGCGAGGCGCGGTTCGACGAGACCGAGCGCAAGCTCGCCGGCTTCCCGACCATCGCGATCCCGACGATCACGCTCGAGGGCGACGCGAACGGCGCCCCCCATCCCGACCCCGCGGCCTACGCCAAGAAATTCTCCGGGCGCTACGAGCACCGCACGATCACCGGCGGTATCGGGCACAACCTTCCCCAGGAGGCGCCCCGGGCCTTCGCGCAGGCGGTGGTGGACGTCGATGGCTTTTGATCGTCACGCAAGCGGGCGGAGCGCCCTGCTCCTGTGTGCCGCCGCCGGCCTCGCCCTGGCGATGGCGCGGGCGTCCGGCGAGGAGGCGAAACCGGCCTCGCCGATCTACGGCGTCACCGTCCCGGACGGCTACCGCGACTGGCGCCTGATCGCCCCGGCCCTCGAGGACGCGCCGCTGAACGAGCTGCGGGCGGTGCTCGGCAACGACGTCGCCGTGCGGGCCTACCGGGCCGGCACGCTGCCGTTCCCGGACGGCAGCGTCCTGGTGAAGCTCGCCTGGACGCGCACGCCCTCCAGCGAGTTCGAGTCGGCGACGGTGCCGGGCCCCGCCACGACGGTGCAGGTCATGGTCAAGGACGCGACGCGCTATCCGCAATCGGGCGGCTGGGGCTTCGGCCGCTTCATCGATGGCAAGCCCGTCGACGCGGCGCAGCACCAGACCTGCTTTGCCTGCCACGAGGCGCGGGTGAAGGAGCGCGACTTCGTCTTCACCCGCTACGCCCGTTGACGCTCGCGCGACGGGGCCGCGGAGTCATCCGTGGCTCGGCGCATCGCGGCGTTATCCCGGATCCCGATCGATGAGGCGGCTGCCTCCGGGCGATCCCCTGCTTCACATCCGCGGGTGGGATGCCCCGGAGCCGGTCCGGCTCTATTGGCCGGCCACCTCGACCCGAAAGGGTCCGGTCCCGTTGATCGTCTTCTCCCACGGGCTCGGCGGCTCCCGAAAGGGCTACAGCTACCTCGGCGAGGGATGGTTGGCCCGCGGGACCGCCAATGTGCCCATCCAGCACGCCGGCAGCGACGAGACGCTGTGGCAGGGCAGCCCCCTGTTGCTCCTCGACCGTCTCAGCGGCGCGGCGGACGAGCGTGAGGCCATCGAACGGACGCGGGACGTGAGCTTCGGCCTCGACCGCCTGCTGCGGCGTGACAGCCCCGTCCACGCCGCCATCGACCGCAAGCGCATCGTCGCGGCCGGGCACTCCTTCGGGGCGAACACGACCCTGATCCTCACCGGCGCCCAGGTGATCCGCGACGGGAAGCCCTTGAGCTTCCGGGACCCGCGGTTCACGGCGAGCATCGTGATCTCGGCGTCGCCCTTCTACGGCGAGACCGACCTCGCGGCGGTCCTCGCTGCGGTTGACGTCCCCACGCTCCACTTCACTACAACGGAGGACACGATCCGCATTCCGGGCCGCTATTCGCCTGCCCAGGACCGCATCGACGCCTACGCGGCGATCCCGACCCCCCGGAAGGCCCTGGTGGTGTTTCAGGGCGGTCCGCACAACGTCTTCACCAAACGCTCCCTCCGGAATGGCTGGCCGCTGAACCCCTTGGTGAAGCGGGCCACCGCCGAGGTCGGGCTCACCTTCCTCGACCTCGCCCACAAGTCCGATCCCGCGCCCCTCGAAGACTGGAGTGAGACCTGGAAGCCAATTCTGGCCGCGGCACCGACGCCGTTCCAGGTCGACCCGCGGCGGTGGGCCAGGAAGCGGCGCATTTAGGGTTCGGCGGTGGTTTCCTTCATATATTGAAGCTGGACGAGCAGGTCTTTGTTGCGCGGACGCTGCCGGACCAGGTGCTCATTGCAGTCGCGCAAGCTTGAGATCTTGGCATACCCACCGCCGACCGTCGCCGAGGTGAGAAACCCAGTGGAGGTGCGGACGGGCACACTCCTCGCACTGGCTCTGCACCTGGCGGAAGCAGATGGCGTCGGAGAGTTGGGGCTAGGCGATCGGGAAGAAGAAGCCGCACTCCCGCGGAGTCGGGATTCCTACTCCAGGGGCCTACGTGCTACGGCAGCCTATCACGCCCTCTGGTTAAGCTCGACCTGCCGGCACGGATTATGGTCATCCGTGGACATGCACTTCGACAGTAGATGCATACAGCTAGTCAGGAGCGCAGGCAGTTCCATATCCCCTTAGGCCCCCAAGTCAGGTTCACTTGTAGTAAGCTCGAGGATACGCATGATCCCGCTAGAAAATTCCAAATATCGTATCTACAACGTATCTAATGATATAAATTTTATTCTAGATGCGCAGAACTCACTGCATCTGCGAGCTATTCGCCTTTATAAAATGCAAATCGCAGTCCTTTTTGGACATAAACTCAACGATAGGCAACGGGATAAAAAGGAATATCCAGATCAATATCTGGCAGTTAGTAATGATGTGCTGGCCTCAGCAGACGCTTGTGCTGCTACCAAGTTGCTGTGGCACATTGATAAGACTTATAAAATCGAAGAAAATCTAAGTGAAAATTATCTAGATAATCCAGATGCCAGAGACATATTGCGAAATATACTAAGAAATCCAGGCAGTATCCGAAAATTTGCTGTTGCACATAGTCCAAGAATGCTCGACCTCAAATTACAGATCCGCCGTCGTCATCAGCGAAGATGCGCCCCATTGTATGACTTCTCTCTCCGCTACGACGTTGAAGATACCAAACAGAAAGGAGGATGGAAAACAGCCTTATCTCTCTTCAACCAAAAGCAAGGCACCGACGCACATGCCACAATCAGAAAGTACTATCCGTATTTAGGCGGTGAAACAGTGGGTAAGCAATGCCGAAAAGAGTGGGATTTTCTCGCGGGATTTGTTTGGAATGGCCATTTTGGCAGCCAGCTGTTTCAGCCCAAGAGAACTAGTTGGGCGCTTTTTGCTAGAAATTTGCTGGAGAAAGCTGGAGATTTGCCAGGGTTGCGACGAGCGGTTGGCGAGTACCAATTTGTGAAGGCGCGACTGGAAGAGCGAGACTACGAGCTCCTGACGCTCAACCTCGCCCATCCATTACCCCCCGCCGCACCGACGCTCCAGCCCCTCCCTGAGGATCTGCTGGATGCAGTTTCTTACAAAGAATCATAGACTTAGGAAGGGGTCGCCACACAGCGCGACCCCCTACCCGATGTGACGTGGCGTACAACGGCCTTGCCCTCAACCCGAGGGCTGGAGGCCACAACATGGTGGAACAGAACAAGAGCTCGACCAAGCCGTTGATGTACGACGTGCATCAGCGCCGAGTCCATCCCATTGGCAGCAGTGTGCGCTGGCGCATCGGCTACACCACCGACCGACCGGTGATCATCGACTACTCCGGTCTCGTCGGTCTCGGTCTGCAGTTCGGCCTTGAGCAGATCGAAATCTTGGAGCTGATCCTGGGCGAAACCTTCCCTGCGTCGCTCCATCCGCCGGAGAAGCCGATGGGCTGGACGGGTGCCGAGCAGTGGCCCTACCAGGAAGCCGTTGCTGCCCTCATCGCGGCGGGCGAGCGCAAGCGCGTCGGCTGATATAGCGCCGTTACCTCTAGGCGCTTCTTCAACACACCGCCACGGTCGGGCTCATCCCCCCTCCGCGGCGGCCCCCCTCATCAGCAACGGCGCACCCGCGATACCCTGCATTTCTCGTAACGAGAACGGCGCGCGTTGCTCCACCAAGGCCAAACTATCATGACGAAGCGCAAGCGCGGCACGAAGAAGCCCGAGCAGTTGGATGATGCTTGGACGACTGAGCCCATCGAGGGAAGCAACGATCGCGGACCGTTCCTGCCGGACAACTCGGACCTTCGGCGTCGTATCAAGGAGAACCCGAACGGACTGGCGTTGGAAGCCCAGTCCAAGTTCCGCAAGCTGAAGGCGGGCTACCGCCGCGACCTGTACGAAGTGCTGGCCATGTGCGTCGGCATCGGTCGCCACTACTCCAATGATTATAAGGCCTGGAAGGCGTTTTTCGATCAGCCGTTCTTCCAGACCGGCAAGCAGAAGCTGAAGGCGCGCACTCACCATACTGACGCGCTGCGACACACGATGAACTACGTGTGCGACGCGACGTCCAAGCAGGCGCGCAGCCGTACCGGCAAGTACGCTGCCGCCCTCCACGAGATCATGACCGTCGGCACGCCGGTCCACCTCGTAGCCGAGGAGATCGAGCAGGCCGGTGGCATCGAGAAGCTTTACGAGGCCTATCTGGAGCGGGAGGCGCTCAAGCCGAAGAAGGGGCGCAAGCAAATTCGGACCGAAGAGGACTACGCCGCCGCCAAGCAGTACTACAACTTGGATGATAAGCGGGTGAGTGCGCCGAAGGACATGATCCTGGCCGATTTAGAGGATGGCGGCTCCTTCGAGGAACCGGACGACGTTGAAGCGGGGGAGGGCGAGGAGAGCGTAATGGACCGTGGCTGCGATGAGGACACGGAGGACGGCGAGCAACTCGATATCCTTGATGATCTCGAGTTTGGGGTGACGCCGGTGGTCGAGCGTGGTCGTGACCCGGCGGGGCGGCGGACCATTGAGCTCGAGGTCAACTTGAAACAGCAGTCCCGCTTCTTGAATATGAAAGAGGGACAGAAGGCGGTGATCCACGTGATATGCTTCGGTACAGATAAAGAATTCCTGCGGCTTCGGGCGCGCAAAGCGGTCTGGAAGCGTCGCTGAATGTGATTTATGCGCTGGGGCGGGCAACCGCCCCGGCAATTTGTAAACTATTTGCTATCTAATTCTAGCCTCAGCATCAATATGACCGAGATCTGGATGTTGGAATACGCTAAATATCTATGAATAAATTAACACATAAATCCATCTAGATTGCGTTGCGTACTTTACCGCTATCATCGAGCTCGGAAATCGCCCGAGGTAGGATGATCACACTATCAAAGTCCGCTCGGCGACGCTGGAGGGACTTGAACAGGTAAAACGCGGCGCGCCGGGGCGTTTGGGTGATGGGCTCGGCGTGAATGCGAGCGACAGCGCCGCGGGTGTAGAGGGCCTGGTGGGTGGCGAAATGAGCGTCGAGGCCTTCACGGAGGCGGCTCCGGGGCGGGATGAGGGCGAGCCCCTGGTAGTGCAGACCGTTGTTGAGCGTGACCTCGCGCAGGCTCGCCTTGGCCCCCTTCGGCACGGGCCAGTCCGGAACGAGGACCCATTCGGGGAGGCGATTGCGGTGGGCGGGGGAGCGAGGCTTGCGGGCAACCCGGAGCAAGAGGGTCTTGTAGGCCTCTGTGATCCCCTGCTTCATCTCCCCCAGTACCCATTCCCGGGGGCCCCGAAGGGGCTTGTATAGGAGGGAGAGGATGTAGGGGGTGTACCCTTCTCCCATCTTCATGATCAGCATGTCGCTGTAGGCATGTACCAGTGTGGTGATGTGGAAATCAGTGTCTATATGCACATGACTCTCCATATGCACTCCGCATAGGAAGCACATTGCAAGCTGATGAATGCAGGCCTCGAAAGCGTTGGCATACCAACGGTCGGGGGAAGCTGCAGCTGAAATTATATTTTACCGACTCCTGATTTGGGACATCAGCGTCAAAACCAGTCAGATCAGACCGTTTGTGATATCTTATGGTGCAGTGTAAACAAGTTAATCCGCACAATATCTCGGACTGATAACGATCGAATAAACGCCGAACTCCCAAACATTGGTGTCCATAGGTTAAGATATACAAGTCCAATGTTGTACCATCATGCCGGCAGCAGCGCCTGCACTATGACTCCGTCGATCTATGCGTCCGCGTTGCCAGGGGTACCCCGCCGAGTCGCGTTAGCAGCACGCTACCCAAGGCGCCGCGGGGAGGCGTTGAGTAGACTGGCCAGCAGTGGGCCTTCATAGGCCGCCTCAAGGACGAGGCGAGCTCGGGTCACGTTGGCCCCCGGTGCCAGACGGCCCGTCCTGCATCAAGCCGTCAAGGCTCCTGCAGCGTGGTAGGCCCAGATTTAGGTGTCCCGTCAGGCCAAATCACGACTCGGTAAAATAATCTTTGCCGGATTTATTGCCGGGGTCGGAGATCGTACGATGAATCCAAAGTATAAAGGCTCACTCTTGGGCCTACAAAACGCCGTCATCGACTGCGGGGTGTTCGGGGATTGGTCTTGGCACGACCGCGAACGCCTGCATCGGTTCCGCTCGGACGAAGGCGAAATCATTCAATGGTGGCCGAGCACTGGGACCGTCGTGTTTCAAGGCCGGCCAGGTCAACTGCAGCGCCACCTTACCGTGGCGCTCACGCACTTGGTTGCGACCAACGATGGCGTGCGGGTCATCCGTACGCGGGCGGTCATTCGCTGAAGCATCGGAAGCCGGGTGGGGGTCTCCTCCACCCGGCATTTTTCGTGGCGAAGCAAACTCCACCGCAGCATACGCCGGCATCGGTGATGCCTGCGCCGCCGCTCGCCGCATCGCTTGACGGCGTAGCCATGGGCGGCGGCGTCGAGCGTCACCATTGGCGCATCCGCCGCTCGAAACTGCACGCGGCCGTCGATACGCTCGGCCATCGGACCGCCTCCGTGAGCCGTGCCGCTCGGCAAGGTTCCACCCCTCGCATCTCAAAAATCCACGGAACTCCCCTCCGAGCTTAGCCGTTCTTAGCACATCAGACAGTCAAGCTTCGGATTGCTGCCATGAAGACCGCTCTCCTCTCCGCGATGCTTGCCGCAGCTGTGACCCTCGCGGGCTCCGTTGCGGCGTCGGCCGAGCCGAGTGCGGCGGTCTACCTCGGCGATACCGGGCTGCGGCTGCCCGTCAGCACGCTGACCGCGCCGGAGGCCCCGCCCACCACGGTTCAGGCCGCGCCGGCAACTCCGCACGCCGCCTTGCCCCGCAAGGTGCGTGTGGTGCTCGCCTCGCCCTACGCGGTCCGCTGACTGGCATTTTCTCACTCCTTGGGAGCTCACCTCCATGATGTCCTGGGCTGTCACCTTCCTGGTCGTGGCGCTGGTCGCCGCCCTCTTCGGTTTCGGTGGGATCGCCGGCACGGCGATGGAAGCTGCTAAGCTGGTGTTCTTCGTGGCGATCGTCCTGTTCGCGATCTCGGCCGTCGTCGGCCTAATGCGCGGTCGCGCCCCGCGCGTTTGAAGCAATCTCCTTTCCCTTAAGTCGCAGGAGCAGTCCGATGAGCAGCACCACCGACAAGATCAAGGGTCTGGCCAACGAGGCGATCGGCAACATCAAGCAGGGCATCGGCAGCGCCACCGGCAACGAGAAGCTTCAGGCCGAGGGCAAGGCCCAGGAGCTGAAGGGCGAGGCTCAGAAGACCACTGGCGACGTCAAGGACGGCATCAAGAACGCCGCCGACACGGTGAAGAGCAAGCTCTGACGCGCCACTCAGGCAGACTGAGGTAAGCCGCCCCACGCAGGGGCGGCTTTTTTATTCACGCGGATCATCGGAACTAGAATTGTGATTCTACCCACTGGGTGGGCGTCGGCTTTTAACGGCGGCGCTGATGGCTATGGATGAGACGGCGTAGCATTCGCGAGAGCTGGTCGGCCGAGTAGGGCTTGTGCAGCAACTCGAACCCGTGCGTGCTGTTCTGCGCGAGCACGTGACTGTAGCCCGAGGCGAGCAGCACCGGCATCGTCGGCAGGCGGCGGCGCAGCTCTTCTGCCATAGCAATGCCGCCTATTCCGGGCATCACGACGTCCGAAAACACCGCGTCGAACCCGTCGCCGTCGCGGCCGAGCCGTTCCAACGCGGCCTCCGCGTTGGCCGCCCATTCGGTTCGATAGCCCAAATCCTCGAGGATCTGGGTCGCGAACTTTCCGACCTCGATGTTGTCCTCGACGACCAGCACGCTCAAGCCGCGCCCGTCGGGCGCGGGACTGGTCTCCTCGAGGTCGTTCGCCTGGTCCACCGGCGCCGCAACCTCGGGCAGGTAGAGCGCGAACGTCGTGCCTTCGCCGACCACGCTTCGCACGCTCACGTCGCCGCCCGACTGCTTAGCGAAGCCGAAGACCTGCGACAGCCCAAGGCCCGTGCCCTTGCCCACCTCCTTGGTCGTGAAGAACGGCTCGAAAATCCTGGCCAGGTCCACCTCGGCGATCCCGCTGCCGGTATCGCTGAGCTCTATTTTGGCGAATGGGCCAGGACCACCCCCGTGTCCCCGGATCGGCGGCATCGGTAGTCCGCAGGTGAGCCGCAAAGTCAGCGTGCCCTCGCCCTCCATGGCGTCGCGGGCGTTGACCGCCATGTTGACCAGCGCGGTCTCGAACTGGCTCACGTCGGCCTCGATGAAGCAGGGATGGTCCGGCAGCTCGGTCACCACTCGCACGCGGGCACCGGTGACGGTGTCGAGCATGTCGGCGACTGCGCGCAGTCGCTCTCCGACGCTCAGCACCTCCGGCTTGAGCGCCTGACGGCGGGCAAACGCCAGCAGCTGCCCGGTCAGCTTGGCGGCACGCTCGACCGTGTCGGAGACCGCATCCATGTATCGCTTGCGCCGCTCCTCGGGGAGGTTCGGACGACGCAGGAAGTCCACCGACGAGCGGATGATCGTCAGCAGGTTGTTGAAGTCGTGCGCGACGCCTCCCGTGAGCTGGCCCACGGCTTCCATCTTCTGTGACTGGCGCAAAGCCTCCGCGGTCGCCTCAAGCGCCTGCGCCTGTTCTCTCTCCGCCGTGATGTCGCGGCCGGTGGCGTAGGTCATTCGTCCCGCCGGGGCCGCCGACCAGGAGATCCATCGCACCGAACCGTTCTTGTGGCGGTAGCGGTTCACGAGCCGGGGCTGCCCGCCCTCGGCTGCCTGCGTATAAGCTCCGGTCGTCTCGGTATGGTCCGCTGGCAGGACAAACTCATTGACGTGATGGCCGACGAGCTCGTCAGGAGCGTAGCCAAGCAGGCGCGTCCAGGCCGGATTGACCCGTTGGAACACCCCGTCGAAATCGATCTCCAGCATCAGGTCCGGAGAGGTCTCCCACATCCGGTCGCGCTCGACCGTCCGCTCCGCCACCTCGTGCGCCAGCGTATCTGCCCGGGCGGCCAGCAGGGCCGTCGCATCGCGCAGGTCGGTCACGTCCTGCGCGAACACGTAGAACCCGTCGACGCTGCCGCTGGCATCGCGGCGGGGTGTATAGCGGATGGCCGCGATGCGTCGCCGCCCATCCGACCACGGCCAGTCCAGGTCCATCTGAACGGTTTCACCGGCCAGGGCCCGCTCGATCCCGGCACGACGCTCAGCTAGGCCACTCTCGCCAAGGAGGTCATCGATGGTCCGCCCCACCACCGTGTCCGGGGCGCGTCCAAACCACCACTGACAAGCGGCATTGACGAAGCGGTAGGTCAGTGTGCGATCGATGAATGCGACCAGCACCGGTAGGGCATCGGCGACCAGCCGAAGCTCCGCTTCTCGCGCCAGCAGGGCGCTTTCGGCCTGCTTGCGGGCCGTTGCCGTGCGGGTCCGTGCGGCCACCTCGCGGATGAACAGCAGCTCGTCCTTGGTCCATTTGCGCGGAGTGGCGCTACAGACGAACAACAGCGATACGAGGCGGCCGTGCTCGACCACCGGCGTGTTCACGAAAGCGCGGGCGCTGATCGCTTCCAATGCATCAGCATGGGCGCTGGTGCGCGGGTCGATGCGAGCGTCGCCGATGACGACTGTCTCACCGCGCTTGATGTCATCGATATAGGAGCCGAAATCTCGAAACCTGAGCGAGCCGGCGATGGAATGCGCGCCGTCGGTGGTCCAGTCACGCTCGACGTCGATCGTTTCAGTTTCAGGATCCACCAGCCCGTATCCGACGAGCTGAACGCCCAGGGCTCGGCCGAGGATGCCGCTCGCCACGTCGGCGAGGCTGGCGGTATCGCGGTCGTGCTCAGCCAGCTGATCGCTCAGCTCAAGCAGTGCCTGGCGGCGCAGCTCTCCTGCGCGGAGGGCCACCCCGGCCATGTGCTCGGCGGTGCGGTCGCGCATGATCTTGACGAAGCCGATGTGCCGATCGTCGTCGTCGCGCAACGGCATCATCTCGCCGGAGGCCCAGAATCGCTCCTCCCCCTGTTTGAGGTGCCAGCGTTCATCTTGGGCGCGCCCATTTTTGAGGGCGGTTTCCATCTCGTAGGTGACCCGGCCGTTGGCCCGGTCCTCGGGCGTGAAGAAGCGCGCGGCGTCCTGTCCGCGCATCTCCTCGGCGGTCCAGCCCATGACGTGCTCGGAGCCACTGTTCCAGTCGGTGATGGTTCCCTCGCGATCCGTGACGACGATCGCGAAATCCAGGGCGCTCTCGAACACGGCGTTCTGACGGGCCGCATCGATGCTGCCAGTGCGAACCCGTTCGCGCAGACGCCAAACCTCCGCTTCCAGCTCCTCCCGCGAGAGATTGCTTAACTCACGTCCCGGCACGCCACACCCTTCCTCGAAGCTAACTCATTACGAAAACAGAGAAATCAGCGTCACCGTCCCATGCTCCAATCAGGCCTGAATTGATTGGCGCGCGACCGAATCGTAAACGTTATGCCAGAAATTTTCCACCTGTGGGCGCCTCGCATAACGGTCAAGGCGAGCGCCCAAGCGCAATGTGAGCGAAGTCAAAATCTGTCGGAAATGGCTTCTTTAGAGCTCAAAATCGATTCGAGAATGGACAACAGAGATATTTCGACGGATATAAACCAATGTACTCGCGTCTAACGCGGAGCTTGCCGCCATAATGCATGTTTATATGCCTGCAGCGTGTCGCACCACGAGACGCCCAGTCCATCCTATCAGCCAAGTTTGTATCAGCTGCATACTTCACATGTAAGCTATTCAGCGAACCGTCGAAGCGTAGCCTCGATTTTCCGCCGGTCGAACGGCTTGCCGAGCACGACCCCGCGGGATGGGATCTGCGTGGCATCCCACGGCTGCGAGGAAACCATCAGCAGTTCGATCGGCGGCCAGCGATCGCGGATCAGCAGCGCCAGCTCCATCCCGGCGGTCGAGCCGCGCATGTCGAGGTCGGTGAACACCGTGCGGATGTCGGTGCGGGCTTCCAGAATCTGGATCGCCTCGACGATGTTGGTGGCTTCAACGGCTTCACAGCCCGCATTCTCGACGAACTCGGTCAACGCCATCATCAGGATCGGGTCATCCTCGACAACGAGAACTCGGGGCAAGGCCGGGGGGTGAGACTGACCCATGGAACTAGTGAACCTGAACCTGAACTTCGGCGAGCGGCGCGCGGAACTGAGCTCTGAGGCCCCCAGGATTGAAATCCAGGTCGGCCTCGCGGGTTCCGAGCAATCCCATGCGGATCAGGCGCGACCCGAAGCCGCCTTTGTTGCGTGGTGGCGTCACCACAGGCCCGCCCGTTTCAGCCCAGTCTAAGACCAACGTCGGAGCAGCGCCGCTGTTGGCGCGCCATCTTACACGGACCGCACCGGTCGTAGCCGAAAGCGCGCCGTACTTGAGGGCGTTGGTGGCGAGCTCGTGCAGCAGAAGCGATAGCGACAATGCAGCCTGCGGGCTGATGTCCATGTCAGGACCGTCGAGCGCAAACCGGTCTAGGTCCGTCTGCATACTCAATACGCTCTCCATCACGGATCGCAACTTGGCGGCCGACCAGTTCTTCTGGATCAGCACGTCATGTGCCCGTGACAAGGCCAGCACGCGGCGCTCGAACGCCTCGACCAGGTCGCGCTCAGTGACACCTCGCAGGGTCTGCGTGGCGATCGACTGGACGATGGCGAGGGTGTTCTTCAACCGATGGGCCAGCTCCTTGTTCAGGACTGCCTGCAACTCCTCGGCACGCACGCGCGCTACGCCGACTTCGACCCGGTCGGCGACGTTGCGCAGGAACGCAAGCTCCTCGGCCGTCCAGTTCCGGGGCCGCACGTCGTGGACGATGAACACCGCGACGGCACGCCCGCGCTCACGCACCGGCATGTTGATCAGGGCACCGATGCCGATCGCCTGCATCGGGCCGGGATCGTCCCTAGTGCGCGGGTCGGTCGTGACGTCGTCGATGACCAGTGGCTCGCCTTGGGCAAGGTTGGCCCGTATGTCGCCGTAATCGTCGAAGCGGTGCCGTCCGGCGATGCTGACCTGACCCGGTGCGGTCCAGTCCTGTTCGATGTCGATGTACTCGACCTCGCCGACGATGCGCCCGAACCCAGCGCGGGTCGCGCCCAAGGTGCGCCCGACGATCTCGGCGGCGGCCTGAGTCATCGCACCGACCGTCGTCAGGTCGCGCAGGTCGTCGCCGAGGGCCAGGAGCGCCATGCGGCGGCTTTCCGCGCTGACACGCGCGGTCGCATCCAGGAAGATGACCCCGAAGCGGTCGCCGTCGAGCTTGAACGCATTGCCGTCGTACCAGCGGCCGTTAGGAGCGAACTGCTTGGTGAAACGCCAAGTTTCGCCTATCTCGACCACCTGGCTAAATGCAGTGATCCAGTCCTGGGCGCTCCCTCCGAAAATTTGGTGTGCGGTATATCCAATGACTTGGTCGGCTGGAATCCCGATTTGTGTGGTCCAGGCCGGGTTGATATCGATGATCCGGAAGTCCGTAATGACACCTGCGCTGTCGCGGATCGCTTCCGTCAGCTGAAATCCTTCGCTCAGGCGCTCGAACAAGCCTCGCCAGTGCGCCTCGCTCGCGCGCAACGCTTCCTGTGCCGCGCGTCGCTCCTCCACATCGAGAAGGACGCCGGGGAAACTCAGCGGGGTGCCGTCCGACCCGTGATCGACCCGCCCATTAGCCTCGATCCAGTAATAGTGTCCGTCCGCGCGCCGGACCCGATATTGGTGAGCATAGGCTCCGCCCCGCGCGATGGCCTCGTTGATCGCTGCCGCCAGACCCGCCTGATCGTCGGGATGAACAGTGGCGACGATCTGCTCCAGGGGGATACCGTCTCGACCGAGCGCCGGATCGAGACCGAAGGAATGGGCGAAGGCGTCATCGACCGTGAACCGGTCGGTCGGCAGGTCCCAGTGCCATGTGCCGATGATCGCGCCGGCCGCCAGGGCCAGTTGCACGCGCTGGATGTTCTCGCGGGCCAAGGCCTCGCTGGCCCGCAATTCCGCCTCCACCTCCTTGCGGGCGGTGATGTCCTGAACCGTGCCGACCATGCGGAGCACTGCGCCGGCGTCGTCCCGCACAAAGCGGCCAATCCGTGAGATCCAGCGTAAGGCACCGTCGTTGGCGCGCCGAATGCGGTATTCCACCTCGGTCGAGGCCGTGCCATCCCGGATCGTGGCCTGGGTCGAGGGGAGCGCGCGGTCCTCGGGAACGGCCAGCGCCGTGAGCGTCTCCAGCGAGTAGACCCCGGCCTCCGGTACGCCATAGATCCGACAGTGCTCGGCCGATACGCGCGAAAGGCCGCTCGCGACATCGACCTCGAAGGTGCCGATGTGACCAGCCTCCTGGGCGAGCCGTGAGCGGGTATCGCTGGCCCGCAACACCGCATCGACATCGAGGCGCTCTCTGACGCTTGACATCAGCCGAGCGAGCGTGGCGAAGAAGGTCAGGGCTCCAGCGTCGAAGGCCGGCTCGCGCGTCGAGACGAACGACAACACCCCGACGAGCTGACCGCGGCTCAGGATCGGATAGCCCGCGAAGGCGTCGAAGCCGGCCTCCCGCGCGAGCGCGTAGCGCGGCTCGATGCTCGCCTGCACGGCCTCCAGCACGAGAGGTCGACGTGTGCGAACGACGATCCCACAGAGCGGCAGATCGAGATCGACGCAGCTCAAGGCGGCCCGCTGTTCGTCGGTGGTGCCGATCGACTGAATCAGCCGTAGATGCCGGCCCTCAGGGTCGATGTCGTAGATGAAGCACAGGTCGAAGCCCAAGGCTCGCGTGCCCGTGGCCAGGATCGGTTCGAGCACGGCCGCCGGATCGGTCGCGGCGATGAGTGAGGAAGAGGCCTTTGCGAGGAGTTCGAGGCGTCGCGCCTGCTGCAGTTCGGCGCGCTGACTGTCGAGAACCTCGTCGCGATGCGCGACCTCGCGGCGCATCTCCAGAAGGGTCGAAACCTGGCGCGCCAGGGCACGCAGGTCGTCGGCCTGGTCAGGCGTCAGGCCTCCTGGTCGGGCGGCAGTATCGATCACGCACAGGGAGCCGACGACCTGTCCGCCCGTCAAGCGCAGCGGTGCGCCGGCATAGAACCGGATGGAGGGCTCGCCGGTGACGAGCGGGTTCGCGGCCGTGCGCGGGTCCGCCGTCAGATCTGGGATGACGAGAAGATCCGATTCGACGAGAGCGTGAGCGCAGACCGAGGCATTGAGGCTGGTCTCGCAGGGCGGGAAGCCCACGCGGGCCTTGAACCATTGCCGATCCGCGGCGACCAGGCTGACGAGGGCGACCGGTGTCGCGCAGAGACGGGCCGCCAGACGAACGATGTCGTCGAACCCTTGCTCAGGTGGCGTGTCCAGGATGGCCAGCGCATCGAGGGCTGCGAGGCGGTCGGGGTCGCAGATGGTTGTGCCGGGTGTGTCGTTCTGCATCGCGAGGCCGATAGGGCCACATCGCGCCCCGCCTCCACCTTCTCGCAGACTGAGCATCGTGCCGCTAGGGTCAAAACCCAATCAGCTTGACCATGAGGGGGCCTGCTTTCGAGCCGCAGCAGACCCTTAAGAAAAGGCGTCCTGTACAAACTGGCCTCAGAGAATGTCTCAGGCGCTCTCGACCAACCACTCGGCGGTGAGACCGAGGGAGGCTGTGAAGAGCCCTCGCCCTGCCTCGTCGCGCATCAATACCGAGATCTCTCGGCTTACATGTGACGCTATGTGATCCCGCGCGATGTTAGGCAGGATCATAATCGCAGCGTCGCGGGCAGCATGGGCATTGGGGAATTCGGATCCCACATCGTCGGTCTCCAGGTGATCGTCTTTGATATCGAAGAAGAAACGGGGCATGCCGAACTTAATAAATTATGCCGAGAGCACACAAGTCTCGCAGTCGCCAGAGGGGCGGTGATCGATACCGACGATTCTTGTTCGTAAGCTGGCGGACTTGGCGATGCGCCAACATAGATCTAAGAAGTGACATTCGCCGTTCACAGCGTCAAAATGGCACCATGCAGCCAATCAAATGAGGATGTTTGACGAATTTCACCTCAATATCAGCAACTTGCCCCGAGACGGATTAATTTTTCTCGTAGGCAAGTCTTCGATTTGTCATCAGCGAAAAGCCTTCAACATCGCATTGTAAACTCCACAGGGGTCTGGGCAGCACCAGCGCGAACGCTCGATCCTCAAGCTTCAGCCAGCAGCCGCTCGTACTCGGCCTCGGCTACGCCATAGGTGTCGCCCGCCAACTCCATCAGCCGCTCGCGGTCGAGCACGCGAACCCGCCCGCGCATGGCTTTGATCAGCCCAGCCCCCTCCAAGATGTGCACGGATGTCGTTACACCTGGACGGCGCACGCCCAGCATCAGCGCCATGAAGTCGTGCGTGAGCGGCATCTCGTCCTTCTGAAGGCGGTCGTGGATCATGAGGATCCAGCGGGCGAGTCGCCCCTCGATGTTGAGATCCGCGTTGGCGTAGACGGTCTGTCCTACCTGTACGATCAGGCTCTGCACGTAGCGCACGAGGACGCCCCGCAGGGTCGCGCTCTCATCGAGGGCAGCACGGAAGGCAGCTGCTGGGATGCACAGCATCGTGCCTTCTGCCTGCACCAGCGAGGCGTGTGGGGTCCGGTTGGTGCCGAGCGCGAGAGGCGTACCGACGAAGCCGTCATAGCCTACGGTGCCGATCTCCAGCCGACCTTCGGCCGTGTGGCTGATAATCGAGCAGAGCCCCTCCTCGATGAAGCAGGCGTGGCTGATCGGCTCGTTGGGGGTGATCACCACTTGGCGCAGCTTGATCGGCTGAGCTTCCAGATGGGGGGCGAGACGGGCGAAGTCGTCGGGCGAGACCGCCTTGAGGAGGCGGTTGCGAACGGTTCCGTGCTGAGGCTGAGCCACGGCTCTGCTCCCGGTTGGGGCAAGAGCACACGCGGTCTCCTAAGCGTCTGCGCCCGAACAAATCGGCAGACGATAAAGCGTAAATGGTGCGATGAGCCAGAAATTTCAATAGGCGTTGGTTAGTGCGCTATCGCACCAAAATTTAATGATAGCGCCCGTTGCTGTCAAATTCCTGCGCTTGCTGCCTGAATTATCGTGCAACGGTGCTAATGCCCACCCAGCCGACGGTAAATCCACGCCTGGGCTTCGTCTAGATCCACGAACTTGGGCTGAACGGGATCATCAGCACCGTCGAAACCTGCTTCGAGGAACCACTTGCCCGCATCCTCCTCGTGATCGTCGGACAGGCGGACCAGCACGGCCACGAGGAGATCATCGGCGAAGATCAGCAGCCCTTCCGTGTCGTGGCTGCCTGTCTTAACGCGCACTGATTGAAGGTGGAGACTCATGCGGCGTGCCGCTCCAGATGCAAATACGTCGGATCAAAGCCGCACAGATTGGTGAGCTCCCGCCATTTCTTGATCTCTAACTTCCCACCGTGCAGTGTAATCCATTCGTTGGTGCGCAGTTCCCTCAGCACACGGTTGACGTGGACGTTCGACAGCCCGAGCGCGTCGCCCAGTTCCGACTGCGTGAGTGGCAGATAGTAGGCGTGATCCCGCGCGAGGCCCACAGCTTCAAGCTTCACGTACATCTCGCAGAAGAGATGAGCGACCGCCTGGCACGCGGTACGTCGGCCCATGCCGACCATCCACTGCCGGAAGATTGCCCCGTCCACCAGGGTATCGCGCCAGAGCGTCGCGGCGATGGCGGGGAAGGCGGCTGTCAGTTCGAGCATCGCCTCGTGGGGGATGAACGCCACCGTGGCCTGGGTCAGCGTGCACACGTTGTGGTCCATCACCTTCAGGTGCAGGCTTTGCAGGTCGGGGATGTCGCCCGGGATGTGGAACGAGAAGATCTGGCGCTTACCCTCACTGAGGATCTGGTAGCGACATGCCCAGCCGTCCAGCAGCAGGCAGCATTGCGACGGATGGTCGTGCTCGTGCACGATGTCCTGATCTGGTCCTAGAAGTCTGCCGGTGACCGGGAGGCTCGCAATAGCCCGCCGCTCCTCGTCGGAAAGCTGCGCGATGCTGTCCAGCTTGCGGATGAGCATGTCCATGGAGTGGTTGAATGTGGGGGTCATAGCGACTCCCTTTTACTTTGCAGGTGGAAGCACGCGGCTCTCCCAGCCATCAGCACCTGTCTCAGATCAGCCGATGATGGTCTCAAATACATCAGGGGTTATGCCTGACAAGGATCATAAGACAAGGATTTGTACTTGGTACGCTGTCGGACCATAGCGATGCCTGAAGGGCGCCGGACGGCAGGAAGACGTTGAGCTATCTCCCACAATGTACGCTGCCGCTCCCAAACCGAATGCTCGTCATTGGCATCGAACATCCGCTTCTCACCCCGAGTGGTCCTTCGCCCATCACAGCCCATCACATAGCCAAGCTGGTTGGGTTTTAACCCCAGTATCCAAGCTCCGCTCGCTTGTCCTTGTGGGTAGGAAGCGGGAATTGGGTACACCGGCCACGCTCATGCTTTTTGAGATGTGATGGCGTGTGGCGGGAAGTATCGGCGTGCTGAATCCAGCTCCGTTGTGCCAACGATCGCCCCCGCGATTTGGTGCGAGGGGCGGCCATGCCGGCGCATTTTGAACAGCTCCTCGTCGAGCCAGGGTCTGCCGCGGATCCGGAACCAATCCAGCAGGGTATCATTGATTCGGCAGTCACACCGGCCTGCCGCACCAAAGCCGCTCGGCTGGCGTCACAGGCGGGTCGGGTCCCCATGACGGAGAAAACGCCCCGGCCCGCCCTATGATGGTCTAATCCTTCCGTAAAGATTGTGCATCAGCGGATGGGGTGCAAAACCTTTGTCGTCTCGCCTTCCCGATCACCCGTACGGCGAGACTGGCGGGCCGGGTCTCTTCGGAGGGAACACCCCGGCCCGCTGCCAGCCCGTGGGAGCCGTTGGACCCGCACGAAAGCGAGCATCCTCGACGGGTGGGCAGCGGTTCTCGAATGCCCACGCGATGAACGTCCGGAATGGGGATCGATGCGGGTGATGTTACCGCTCAATCAGGTCGTGGGACGCAAGCCCATCTCCCGAACCATCCGTGCCACCCTGTTAGGATCATACGGCTTCTCCAAGAACCGCGCGCCTTCCGGCAGTTGCGCCGGATCGGGAGTGACCCGACCCGAGACGATGATGATCTTCACCTCGGCCCACCGACGCCGAACCTCGTGAGCCAGCGCCAGCCCGTCAATCGGCCCGGGCATCACCACGTCAGTGAACAAAAGCGTGATCTCCGGGTGCATCTCAAGGAAGGCGAGCGCCGCCGGGGTCGTGCTGGCTTCGAGCACATCGAACCCGGCATCCCCGAGCACGTCGGCAGCTTCCATCCGCACGAGCGGTTCATCTTCAGCGACAAGGGCCACCGCACCGGGTTTCAAGGGCATCAGACGTCCTTCGCAAAGTCTGTGTCGGTGCTGTCAGACGTCCACGCGCAAACCCGCGAGCGGTGCGCTGAAGGTGCATTCCACGCCCTCGGCGGCGTAGCGCAGTGCCACCTCGCCTCCGGCCAATCCGCGCTGGATCAGCCGCGAGCCGAACCCCTTGCGGGTTGGCGGCGTCACCGGCGGGCCACCCTGCTCGCGCCAGTCCAGCCAGAACTCAGCAGCCGCGCCCGTACCATCTATTGCCCAGCCGACATTCACGCAGCCATTCGGCACCGAGAGCGCCCCGTACTTCACGGCGTTGGTCGCCAGCTCGTGCAGCATCAGCCCGAGCGAGAGCGCCGCCGAGGGGCCGATAAACAGGCTCGGGCCACTGACCCGGAAGCGTCGGCCGTTATCATCGTGCAGGCTCAATGCCTCCCGCACCACCTGGTCGACACTGGCGCTATCGGTCTGCCCGGCCAGCAGAATGTCGTGCGCCTTGCCGAGCACGACCAACCGGGCGGCCAGTGCATCGCGGGCCGCATCGAGGCTTGGAGCGTTGCGCAGGGTCTGCGACGCGATAGACTGGACCAGCGTCAGGGTGTTCTTGAGGCGGTGGGACAGTTCGCGGTTGAGGATGTCCTGCTGCGCCTCCGCCGCCTTGCGGTCGCCGATGTCGCTGACCGCGACCACCGCGCCGACTGTCTCGCCCTGCTCGTCCTCGATCGCCTCGCCGGAAATCGCGATCCAGCGCCGCTCGCCGTCTGGACGCTGGTACAGCACCTCGATCGCAGCCTTCTTGCACAGGCCGCTGGTGATCTGAGCCAGCGGATAGTCCTGTGCGTCCACCGGCCTGCCATCCGCGTGGTAGGCGACGAACTCGCCGTAGGCGTTGCTGGACGAGGCGTAGAGGGTGCTGTGGCCGAGGATTTCGGCCAGCCGCCGGTTACCCATCAGGATGCGCCCGGAGGGAGCTTCGGCCAGCAGGATCCCGACCGGCACGGTTTCCATCACGGTGGAGAGGCGCGCCTCGCTGGCAGCAAGGTGGCTCTCTGCCGCCTTCTGGGCAGTGATATCACGCGAGACGGCAAGCAGCCTTTGAGGCAGCCCATCCGGGCCACGGATCGCCGTGACCTGCACGTCCCACCACTTGGGCGTGCCCCGATAGGTGTGAGCCATCCCCTGGAAATGACCGAGCCCGCCTGACCGCGCCGCATCCAAAGCCGCCAAGGCATCGCGGTTGCCCTGATCTGTCCAGAAGTCGGGCCACGGACAGCCCTTCACATCGTTGAAGTCGCTGATCTCCATCACCCTCATGCCCCCATCGGTCATGAAGGTCAGCCGGGCGTCGAGGTCGAGCACCTTGATGCAATCGGCTGACGAGGACAGCACGCTTTGCAGGAACGCGACATCCGATTGCTGCTGAACTCGCTGCGCTTCGGCGTCAACACCATACATGGCCTCGCGAAGTCGCAAGACTTCGGCTTCCAGCTCTTCGCGAGTAAGTGATTTAAGCGGAGGCCCGGTCACGCAGCGTTCTTTCGATGAAGCCGCGCTCCTACCTGCAATTCATTTGGGACACAATCAGATTGTGGCTTGGCTGTTTCGTGACGCTTCCCTCAGAGGAGGCCGGCCACCGCAACCTGCGACCGTGTCACCCGCTTCATGTGCACCGGGTTCATCGCAATGGCTGTTGGCAGCTGGGTTTGGTCGGCATCTCAGATGTCGAAAGTCATCTTTTTGAGTCGAAATCGGTGCACTCCGTCTAAAAATTGTTCGAGTCACGAGATGCTAGAACATTATTCAACGCTACCGCCATTTGAGCATCCTGTAAAGCAGATGGTATGGCGGCATGATACCATAAACGGCGCGATCAAGGATGCGCCAGGGGAGATATTACTAATGAATTTGGGTTTCAACATTTCGAAAGAATTTTCGACAAGTGGGTGCAAGGCATGATTTCGAACTACTCATGATCAGACACTGTCGCGCGGCGGCCGTTAGCGGCCGCGCGCCCTCGCATCCTGCACGGCGCGTCGCAGCACCCGCGACAGGTCCGTCACGGAGTACGGCTTGCGCAGCAGGTCGAAGCCGTGCGTGCCCTCGGCCGCGAGCACGTCGCTGTAGCCGGAGGTCAGAACCACCGGCAGGTCGGGCCGTCGTCGACGGATCTCGGTCGCGAGTTCGACCCCGTTCATGCCCGGCATCACAACGTCGGAGAACACCACCTCGAACCGGAAGGGAATGCGCTCGATCTCGGCCAGCGCCTTGTCCGCATCCGTCGCCCAGACCGTCGAGTAGCCGAGCTCGCGCAGGGCCTGCTGAGCGAAGGCCCCGACGTCGAGGTTGTCCTCCACGACGAGGACGCAGGTACCGTGCCCCTCGGCGAGCGCCTCCGGCTCCACGGCTGGGTTCGCGGCCTCGGCCCCGGCGATGCGTGGGAGGTAAAGGGTGAAGGTGGTGCCCTCGCCGACCTTACTCTCGACGATGACCTCGCCGCCGGATTGCTTGGCAAAGCCGAACACCTGGCTCAGCCCGAGCCCCGTACCCTGGCCGACGACCTTGGTGGTGAAGAACGGCTCGAAGATGCGCTCCAGGTTCTCGGGTGCGATGCCGGCGCCGGTGTCGGAGATCGAAACCGCGAGGTAGTCGCCGTGCTGTGGCGGATGCGCCCGAACAGCTGGGATGCGGCTGGCGCGGCGAAGCCCGATGCGCAGGCGGCCCTCGCCGTCCATCGCGTCCCGGGCGTTCACGACCAGGTTCACCAGGGCGGTGTCGAACTGGCTCGGATCGGCGTTGATGTGAAGGTCCCGCCGCTCTCCGTCCGGCAGGTCGAGCTCGACCTGGATGCGTGCTCCCGTAAGCGTGCCGACCATGTCGGCGAGTGCCACCACCGCACGGTTCGCCGCGAAAATCTCGGGACGCAGCGCCTGCCGCCGGGCGAAGGCGAGGAGCTGACCGGTGAGCTTGGCAGCCCGATCGACCGTGTCCGAGATGGCACTGACGTAGCGAAGCCGGCGCTCCTCCGCTAGGTTGGGTCGCTTCAGCAGGTCGGTCGAGGACTTGATGACTGTGAGTAGGTTGTTTAAATCATGAGCCACGCCACCGGTTAATTGACCGACAGCCTCCAGCTTCTGGGACTGGCGCAATTGCTCCTCGAGCGCCCGACGTTCCGTGATGTCGCGGCCAGCGGCGTAGTAGTGGTCGTCCCTCGGAATGGCGTTCCATGAAAGCCACCGGTACCCGCCGTCCTTCGTCCGAACGCGCACGTCGATGTCATGCAGCGGAAGCCCGGCGCTGATGCGCTCGAAGGCCGCAGCGGCCTGCGCATAGTCGTCGGGATGCACGAACGCGTCGAAGCGGGTTCCCATGATATCGGCGACATCCCATCCGAGCGTTTCAGTCCAGGCGGCGTTCGCCTTGCGGAAGACACCATCGAAGCCGCAGACCACGAAGAGGTCGCGGCTGGCGCGCCACACCATGTCGCGCTCGTCGGCTCGCTCCTGAGCGGTGGCCTCCAGGTGGCTTTCGAGGCGGCGGCGGTCGGTGATGTCGTTGAACAGGATGGCGACCCGGTGCTGCTCGGGCTCGCCGATGCGCAGGGCGTGGACGTCGTACCAGCGCCCCATCGCGATCGACCCACTCTCAAACCGTACGGGCTGGCCAGTCCGCGCAACCTCGCCGTAGGTATCGAACCAGGAGCGTTCGAGCCCGGGTATGAGTTCGCTCACCCAATGCCCGGCCGCGTCATGCAGGCCCGTCTGCGCCGCGAAGGCAGGGTTCACCTCGACGAAGCGGTAATCGACCGCCCGGCCGTCAGCGTCGAAGCGCATCTCGATGATGCAGAACCCGCTGTCGACCGCGTCGAAGAGCGTCCGGTACCGGGCTTCGCTCTCGGCCAAGACCCCTTCGGTGGTGCGGAAGCGGGTGACGTCGAGCTGGCTCGCAAAGAAGTAGCGGAGTTGTCCCCCATCCGGATCGAAGACGGGGCTGACGTAGAGCTCGTTGCGGAACGGCGTGCCGTCGCGGTGGTAGTTCAGGATCTCGACCACCACATCGCGCCGGGCAGCGATGGCGTCACGGACCTTGGCGACATCGGCCGGGTCGGTCCCAGGGCCCTGAAGGAAGCGGCAGTTGCGCCCGATCAGCTCGGCAGCGTCGTAGCCGCACAGGTTCTGGAAGGCCCGATTGGCGAATACGATGGGATTGTCGGGCAAGTTGGGGTCGGTGATGATCTGCGGCATACGGGTCTTCTCCGCTGCCGTGAACAGAAGGTCGGTGGAGGCCGCGGAAGTCCGCTCACCGCGATCCGGCCGGCGCAGGCCATCCCCGCGCTCAGCCTCAAGCCTAGCGACGCGGGCTTCGAGCTCGCGCTCGCGCTGCCGCAGCCTCTCGATCTCTGCGTCCATGACCCCCTCTGAGCGCGAGCAGCTTCCGAATCGGCGCGGGACGACGATCGCAAAGCGCATAACGCGGCAACACGGCACAGGTTGGCCTTAAATCGGCCGCGACGTTCGTCCGCGTCGCGCGTTGACGTCCGCCCTTACCCAGGGGCGCCTCTGAGGGGAATGACATGCAATCGGACACGCCGCGGCCGGGAGACGATCCATTGCCGCCCATCGGCGACCCGCCGCCGGACCCAGCCCCGCCCGAGGGCGACCCACCCAGCGAGCCCCCGGCGCCCCAACCTCCTGGCCCGATCAGCCGGCGCTAGGGGAGCCCTTCGGTGTCACAGCCCTGCGTGATCGATGGAGCGCAGGGCTGTTATGTTCGCTGGCTTTGAAACTTTACATCAGCTGTCCCGGGTACGATGGCGAATCATTTCACGGACGCACCTCGATCAGATCGTCACCGAATGAGTTCTTACGCACCGTGATCGTTACCAGCCCACGCTGACCCGAAGACCACTCGGCGTCGAACACGCACGAACGTACTGCATCCGGTTGCCCCGAATTCGTAAGCCCACGGGTCAAATCGAGCAGCTTGCGCCCCCCGAAGCGTGCGCGGTCCATCGCATTGGCGGCCTCCATTAACTGCCGGCGCACTTCGACCCGGTTGCACGGATCACGCGCCAGCGCCGTCTCCTCCTCGCGCCGGAGGCGAGCCAGGGTCTCGGCAGCGGCTCGCTCCTGCGCCGCCCGGTCGGCGGCGCGCTGAGCTGCGTCGCGTTGCTGTTGCGCTACCGCCTCCGCCGCCTGCCGCTCGGCTTGCGCCCGGGTCCCAGCCTGCCGTTCTGCCTCGATTCGGACGTTTCGTTCACGCTCGGCCGTTGCCGCATCATCACGCTCGCGGTTTTGACGTTGCAGGCCCGCCAGTTCTTCTTCTTGCTGCTGGGCTCGCGCTTCCCGAGCCGGGCGGTCCCGCTCCCAGGCTTCGGCTTCGGCCAGTCGGGCTGCCCGTAGCCGTGCGCCGATCTGCGCTCGTGCCGCCGCAACCTGCGCGGCTTCGTCGGGGGCGAGCTTCAGCCCCGCCGCGAGTGCATCGACGGCTTTGAGCTTGCCAGCGATGTCGTCGGCCGAGGTTGAGTTCTCGGCTTCGGCGGCCCGGCTCAGAATGCCGGCAAGCCGTGCTGCGACAGCGGCCTCCTCCTGCTGCGCCTGCCGGATCGCAGCGGCATTCCCCGCCTCCTGTTGCGAGACGATGACGCGCATCCAGCTCTCGTCGGCTTCGACCGGCGAGCCGGACTTCTTGCCGCAAGCCAGCACGCGGTTCTCGAAGGCGCGCCAGACCTCGTAGCGCCATGCCGCCAGCGGCACCGAAAACGGTGCGGCCGTCGAGGCATCAGGCGGCCCACCGCGCGTCCACGCGTTGACCGTCGCCTCGGTGAAGCGGTCGCAGGACAGGATCTCGAAGGCGCGCGTGTAGTCCGGCTCGCCCGGGCGGGGACGAGATCCGTTCTGTCGGCCCATCGCCTCGCCGAACCGGTTCACGTAACCGGTGTAGGTCTTCAGGGTGGCGATGCTCTTCTCGACGGCAGTTGCCCAATCGCGCAATGTCATATCCTCGCGGAAGCCCGGAAGCGTGCGCTTGCAGTCCAGCAGGAATGCCCGATAGCGGTCATACTCGGCGTCGCCCCACCGGTAGATCGACAGGCCGAACAGATCGGACAGCTGCTCCAAAGCACCACCGCGCGGACGCTCGCGATCGTAGGTCTCGCAGCTCGGCACCGTCATCCCGGTTGCGCTGAGTTGGGCACGCGCCGGGCCGACATCGGTCAGCGCGGCGGCCAGGACCGCAACTCCGACGACGACGCCAGCCACCGAGGACGTGCGCGCCCGCCGCGCGCTGGCCGAGGCGATGAGGCGCGCCGTGCGGAGGTCGCCGGTCTGACGCTCGCCGACGTGATAATGCCCCGCTGCGTCCCGCAGCACCGCAATCCCATCTTGAGTCTCAACGTGAGTCAAACCCGCTGCCGTGTAGCCCGACCACCGTGCTTCGATGGCCGAGACCATCGACGGCAACGCCCCTTTGTCGGGTACCGCCGCCCAGGTCCGCCGCAGTTCGTCAAGGGCAGGCGCGCCGTAGGGAGCGAGCTGCCCCGCGGCCGCCTTGAAGTCGGGATCGTAGGCAAGGAGGGCCTGCCAAGTCTCATCCGGTAAGCCACTCGACCGGTCCGGCCTCTGCCGCGAGGGCACAAACGGCAGGATCGCTGCGGGGACGAGCAACAACAGCGAGGCCCACGCCCAACCGACGGCGTTGAGGCCCTTTCGGTGCGCCACGACGTAGCTCACCGCGGCGGCGATCAAGGCGACGAGGAAATAGGCTCCGGAGGCGGACAGCAGCATGGCGGAGGTTCCGTGGAGCGGGCCGACGGCCTGCGGCCGAGCCCTTTGATGGCGAGAATGTGGGACTGTTGGTCCGTCGATTGTCAAGCCGCGGACTGGCTCTCTCGCGCCATGGAGGCGCGAGCACTCATCGGCTGGAATCTGCGGCGGCTGCGCGTCGCCAAGGGCCTCTCGCAGGAGCGGTTGGCGCTCTTGGCCGGCATCGACCGCGCCTATGTCGGGCGGGTCGAGCGCGGCTCAGAGAACGTGACGATCTCGACGCTGGAGGCGATGGCGGTCGCCCTCACCGTGCCGATCGCGGCGCTGTTCATCGAGCCCGAAGCCGGGGCCGAGCCGCCGATGCCGTTGCGGGCCGGGCGGCGGGCGAAGTCCGGGTGAACCTCGATACCGGGTCGAGGAGGCTGGTTGCACCGGGTGCGCGGGCAACCTCACGCGCCGATCTCCAGCTGAGGGGCGACTCGGACGAGGAGGGCCCAAGCTGCGCCGATCGCCGCGCGGGTCCGGGCGTCGGGGTCGCGCGCTCGGAGTGCGGGCGCCGTGAGCAGCGCGAGCAACCGTTCCGCGAGATCCGGCGCGGCGGCGAGGAGCTGGGCATCGGCGAGCCGCTGGATGCCGGTGGCGATGTGCAGCGGGCAGCCGCCGGGTTCGACAGGTGCATCTCGCCGGATGAAGTAGGGCCAGCCACCCGGGCGGTCCTCGGCCGCCGGCTCGACCCCGAGCATGGTTTGCGCGGGCGATGCGCCCGGCTCGGCCTCACCGCGCACCAGCCATGGCCCGGGGGTGGGGATGGCCGAGGCTGGCAATCTGCGTCCGTCCACGTCAGTACTCCCCGGCCAGCATGACGGTCAGCATCCGCGTCGTGATGCTGCTGTCGGCCGGATCCGGGGAGTGCCCCGTCATCGCGCGGTCGTAGTAGTCGATCTTGAAGAACACCCGCTCGCCCGCAACCTCGAGCGCACCGAAGTCGTGTTCGCCGCGGGGATCGTTGTCAGGCGTGAAGCCGTCGTAGGCGGCGATGGCGTCGAGGATGATCTGCTGGCGCTCGCGGCCGAGGGCGATGACGCCAGCGGTGAGCATCAGCAGGCCGCCTGAGAGGGAGCGCCGGAGGATGTCGTTGAGCGCGCGGGTGCGATCCACGTCGAGGACGGTGGTCAGCATGAGAGCCTCGAATGTCGGAAGGGAGGTGGGGGGCGGCGGGCGGCCGGCCGCTGAGGACCCGAGCCAGCCTGTGTGGCTCGGGTGGGGGCGTGGAAAGGCTAGGCTTTCGCGGGCGGCAGCAACGCGAGTTCGTCGGCGCGGCGCAGGATGGTGGGCTGGGTCGGGTAGTCGCGCCAGCGGAGCGAGTGGACGGTGCCGTTGATGCCGATCACCTCCGCCTCCCACCAGCCCTCGTCGGACCCCTCGTGGGCGAGCACGATGCTGCCGAGCCCGATCTCGTCGCGGTCGCGCGGCAGCTTGTGCCCGACGAAGGGGCCGGGCGGAGCGGGCGGCGAAGGGGCTGCCGTCGTCGCGCGGGGCGGCTTTCCCCGTTCCGGCTCTTGCGTCGCCGCGGGCGGGCCATCCTCGGCGGCAGGATCCAAGCTCGTGCCGTCTGGCTCCACCTGAACGCCGGCGAGTTCGAGGAGGCGGGGGAAGAGCTCGCGCCGGATGTAGGGGATGAAGGCGCGGCCGCTACCGAACAGCCGGCCATGGGTGAACTGATCGGCGAAAGTGCGTTGCTCGTCGTCGGCGAGTTGCACCAATCGGAGGTTCATCACCTCGGCCGCTTGCGCCGCGAGTTTGGCTTCGCTGACATCGAACCAGGCGGCCCGAGGCCGACCGGCATCATCGCGGCCAAACAGGACGAGTGCCGGTGTCATGGGCCGCAGCGGCACTTCGGCGACGAGCTGGGGAGCAGGTTTGGCGCTCATCGGCAGGCTCCTGAAACGAAGAAGGCCCCCGGAGCGGGGGCCTTGGCGAAGATGCTGACGTGGAGGGCAAGTTGGCCGGGCGGCGGCGATCGACGCCGGGCGAGGGAGGGTGGTCGCTGGTGCATTGCAGATCTCCTTAGCTGACATCGATCCGCGCCAGTGCGGCGCACTGATCAATCATTTAACAACAATACCATCGCACAAAAATACAGATAAGTCAATATATTGGCCGGATTTCGACAGCAACCAGTGCTGCCGCTCGGGTGTGTCGGGCTGTCTTTGGTGCTCGTCGTCGGCCTATGGCTACCAACCTCCCCAGAGCCAAAATACGCACTCGGTAAAGACTCTCTGGCAGTTTCCTACCGAGGGAGAGACATACCAATGACTCTGAGTTTTTATGGCAGCGCCAGACCCGTGACAGTCCGTGCGGTGTCATCCTGCTCGAGGCAGGTCACCACAACTGCATCGCTCGCATCCAGCGCCGCGGTTGGCTGGACGAGCAACAACGCCAGTTGTAGTGCGGACGGCAATAGAGCTTGCGTGCCTGGCGGCTCCGACGCGCAGGCCCTGGCGTAGCGGGGCGTACGGCCTGATCGGACCGACCTCGTCCGGCGCTCGGCGACGAAGCGATGCACTTGCCGGCTCGTCCCGGGATAGCCCTGCCCCCGGATCTCACGCCACAGGGCCATCGCGTTATCGCAGCCCTCGTCGATCCACCCCGCCAGGTAGGCGCCGTGCGGATCAAGCGGGCTCGGCCCGGCACCGTGAGGCAGCCGGGCTGGGAAGCCCCCGCCGCCTGACATACTGATGCACGTTGACCAGAAACCTCCGCTCGCTACAAGCGCAGCCATAAGCCCTGACTTTAAAAGACCCATGCCATGAACGCGAACGCCATCGTCCAGAAACTCTGGCGCCTATGCACGGTCTTGCGCAAGGACGGCATAACTTACCAGCAGTATGTCACCGAGCTGACCTACCTGTTGTTCCTAAAGATGATGGCAGAGCGCAATCGCGAAACGGGCAGCCTACCAAAGGGTATGCGCTGGGCAGACATAGTTGCAGCCAACGGTCTAGCCAAGCTAGAGCATTACCGCAAGATCCTCGTCACACTCAGCGCCACGACCACTCGCCTCGGCAAAGACGACGCGCTCATCCTCCCGCCAGGTGGAAGTGTTACACCGGATGAAAGCAACCGCTATGCAAACGCTCAGCCGCTCCCGGACTTAGTCCAAAAAATTTTTGACGGCGCCTCTACTTTTCTGCGGGAACCGCAGAACCTAACCGCCCTGGTTACGGCTATCGACGAACTAGATTGGTTCTCAGAAGAGCGGGATCAGTTTGGCGACATCTACGAAGGCCTTTTACAGAAGAACGCTGAAGAAACTAAGCGCGGCGCTGGGCAGTATTTCACTCCCCGCGTGCTTATCGAGCTATTGGTCCGCCTCATGCAGCCGAAACCCGGCGAAGCTATCCAGGATCCCGCTGCTGGAACTGGCGGCTTCCTGATAGCAGCGGACCGCTACATGCGTGCCCGCACCGACGATTATCTTAATCTTGGAGAACGTGAGCGGGATTTTCAGAAACGTCAGGCCATTCGCGGTATGGAAAATGTTCCGGGTACCCTGCGCCTGCTGTTGATGAATCTCTATTTGCACGACATTGATAGCGACCATATCGATCTTGGTGATACGCTCTCCGACAAGGGCAAGGGCCTCGGTCGAGCCGATCTAATTCTCACCAACCCACCGTTTGGACCAGCAGGCGGCGCAACAACGCGGGATGACCTTTCAGTCACCGCCTCAGTCGCCTCCTACCAGCTCCCTTTTGTCGAACACTGCATCCGCGCTCTTCAGCCCGGCGGCCGTGCCGCCATCGTAGTGCCGGATAACGTGCTTTTCGAAGACGGACGCGGCAGACAGCTTCGCCAGATGATGATGGACTGGTGCGATCTACATACAATCCTACGCCTGCCGACCGGCATTTTCTACGCCCAAGGCGTTAAGACCAACGTTATATTTCTGACACGCGGCAGGGCACAGATTGGAAATACAAAGTCTGTCTGGATCTATGATTTGCGCGCGCTGATGCCGAAATTCGGCAAGACGGCTCCGCTGATGGATGTCCATTTCAAAGATTTTGAACAGGCTTTCGGTACAGACCCTTACGGCGCAAAACGCGGAAAGGACGAGGGCGAAGCCGGTCGCTGGCGTATGTTTAAACGTGAGGAGATTGCCCGTCGCAGCGACAATCTCGATATCACCTGGTTGCGTGAGGCAGAAGAAGAGGCTGAAGAACGCCTGACCGAGCCGGACGACATCGCTGCTGCCATCCTGGGCCATCTTCAGGCCGCCACACTGGAAATCGAGACGTTGATGGGAGAGCTTGGTGATGAGTTTCCGGAGGTGGCAGGATGAGCATCGAGCCGCGCTGGCCGATCCCCAAGAGCTGGAGCTGGACATCAATCGGAAGCATTGCGGACGTGACGGGAGGAGGTACGCCGCCTGCGAATGACCCAACCAATTTTGTCCAGGATGGAGGGATCGCTTGGATAACCCCCGCCGATCTTGCAGGCTACGAGAAAACCTTTATCGAACGTGGCCGTCGGAGCTTATCTGAGCAAGGCTATAGGAAATCCGCAGCCAAGCTTCTCCCTGCCGGTGCGGTACTTTTCACGTCCCGCGCGCCAATAGGCTATTGCGCAATTGCAGCAAACCCTATTGCAACAAATCAAGGCTTCAAGAGTCTAACGTTGTTCGGCGGGATTTCTGCAGAATTTGCTCGATATTATCTAAGATGGTCGAAGCAATTTCTTGAAAATTTTGCTAGTGGAACAACTTTTCTAGAGCTTTCTAGTTCAAAGGTGCAGCAGGTTCCATTTCCTCTCCCGCCTCTTGCTGAGCAAAAGCGCATCGTCGCTAAATTGGATGCGCTTAATGCGAGATTAAGGCACGCCCACACTGAACTCACCCGCGTCGAAGCACTTGTGTCTCACTACAAAAAAGCTGTTCTCACCAAGTTTTTTGATGATGGATTGAGATTAATAGAAGACACTGGAGCGAACAGCGACAAAAAAGCTAACCATCTGTCTCATTGGAAAATAACCCAACTTGGAGAAATCGCTGATGTCAAGGCGGGCATCACTTTGGGCAAAAAACGCAAATCAGATGATCAATTGCTGGAGTTGCCGTACTTACGTGTGGCAAACGTGCAGCGAGGCTGGCTCGACCTACGGGAGATGAAGACTGTAGGCGTAACCGCTAAGGAGGCCAGGGCGCTAATCCTTCGCGAGGGTGACGTTCTCATGAACGAGGGAGGAGACCGCGACAAACTCGGACGAGGCTGGGTGTGGGATGGACAGATTGCCAACTGCATCCATCAGAATCATGTGTTTCGTGTTCGCTTGAAACCGGGCACAATCCCACCTCGCTATTTATCGTACTATACCAATGAATTCGGGCAGAAACATTTTTTTGATGAAGGAAAGCAGACTACTAATCTTGCTTCAATCAGCAAGTCAAAATTATCTGAGATGCTGATCCCTGTGCCATCCTACGGGGAGGCAGAAGAAATCGTCTTTCATATCGAAGCAGCGTTCGCTAAGATCGACCGTGTGGCGGACCACGCAAAGTACACTCTAGGCCTAGTTAGGCGACTTAACGAGGCCCTCCTCGCCGAAGCGTTCCGCGGCGAACTTGTAGATCAAGATCAAAACGACGAGCCTGCCAGCTCACTACTAGAGAGAATTGAGCGCCATCGAATAAACCAGCCTTCAAAAACCAAGATACGGATCCCCGTAAGCCAAGGGAAGACGCTCGATATGGCGCGCACAATATTTGAGGTGCTTGATAATGCAAAGGGATGGTTGAGTTCTCAAGAGCTATTTGAGCGTTGTGGCGTTCAAGATGGCTCCCACACTGAGGATGTGGAGAAATTATACAGGCAGTTGCTGGATCTATATAGGGAGGAAAAGATTGACGTTCAGGAAATAACTGATCTGTCATCTGGATTGAAGCTTGGCGACAGGGTGAAACTGCGAAAGTGAATTCCTATGAGGCTTGACAAATTTAGGATCGGGAGCACCAAAAGCAGCCCGACGCACGCTTACAAAAATCTCAAGGATGTGTACATAGATTTTGACGAAAAGCAGTGGGTAACAGTAGTTATCGGCTGGAACGGCACGGGAAAATCGAACGTCCTTGAAGCAATTTCTATTATTTTCAGGGAGCTCATCAGCCCTACCCGTGCAAGCAGACCTCAGATCGATTTTGCCTTCGAACTCTCCTATGAGATTGGGAAGGATAGTAGAGCTCGTAAGATCTTTCTACAGCACGATCCTGATCGTGCGGAACCATGGAAGATCGAAATGCAGCAGCTGGCGCATCCATCAGCGTCAGGTGAGATAAATAAAAGAGAACCACTTCGCGTTTCAGAGTTTTTAAGGGATGAAAATAATTTGCCTCGGTTTGTGTTCAGCTACTACTCCGGCGAAAGTAATCGCCTCAAAAATATCTATTTGCCCTATTTAACTAGATACGATAAGCAGCTCCGATCAGGGGACGACCCCGGGCTCAAACGGCTGTTTTTCGCGCTACCTGAACACAGTCAATTTGTCTTATTAGCTTTCCTCATAGTTGATAGCTCGGCAGTTAAGAAATTTCTTGCGGAACAGCTTAATCTAGATCCTGAGACGGGGCTGGACTCTGTGATGTTTGTTTTAAGGCAGCCACCCTGGATGTCGAAAGAGGGCGATAGCCGCTTCTGGAATGCAAAAGGCGTCGTGCAGGGCTTCCTTGACCGCTTGATGAAAATCTCTCTGTGCCCTGTTGGCTTCAAACGTACTGAAGTAGTTTCTCAGTGGGGTAATCGAAAGCAGTTAGAATTTAAGTACCATCTAATCAGGGATCTCGCTGCATTGCGGAAATTAGTAGGAGAACAGACGCCGGCAGAGTTCTTCCGCGATCTTGAAAGCACCCACGTTTCTCAACTTATCGATGAAATTCGAATAAACGTTCGCGTAAAGAAGAATGAAGAGCCAATTACATTTGTGGAGCTGAGTGAGGGTGAGAGGCAGCTTCTAACTGTTTTAGGTCTTATGCGCTTCACTGCGGGGGAAGAGAGCTTGTTTCTTCTCGATGAACCGGACACTCATCTGAACCCGCGTTGGAGCGTCGATTATCTTAGATACATCGAGCACTTTATCTCAGAAGCTGACGGAGATTCAGGATCTTATAGCAGCCATGTGGTGCTTACGACGCATAACCCCATGGCGATAGCAGAGCTACAGCGAGAGCAGGTCCAGATTCTGGTCAGCCGGGGAAGCGAGCGTGACCGCCAGGTCGTGTCAGTTTTCCCGGAAGAAAGTCCGAAAGGAATGGGCTACGCATCCATTATAACAAGTGATATGTTCGGTATTGCATCAACTTTAGATCGAGATACGCAGGCGCTTCTTGAAAAACAACGCGAACTTGGCAGCAAAGATAGACTGACAGATGAAGAGCAGAAAGACCTCGCAAGGGTCAACCGCGAATTGGGGCGTCTTGGGTTCCGATTCGATCACCCTGATGACGAGTATATGCGTTACCTAAAGTTGAGAAGCGAATTGTTGCATGAGCGTTTTGAGGCACTCAAGACCGAGGACGTTGTGAAAGGTGTTTCTCGTTTAAGCCGTGAAGAACGTGAACAAATTGCTAGAAAGGTAGTTGCTGATGTTCTTGACGAATCTGGAGATGACGAGTGATGCGATGGATTGATCAGGAAAAGATCGAGCTGCCGGAAGGTTGGCTTGAAAGAGCGGCTGCTGCCAAGAAAGATATGGACGATAAAGGCTTGAAGCCTGACGACCTATCGGATGTCTGGAGGTGCCTGAAAGATCGCTTCGCGCTTCTATCTGACAAGCGTTGTTGGATCTGCGAAGCGCCAGCAGCTAGGTCAGACAACGCGATAGATCATTTCCGTCCTAAGAACCGGGTGGCAGAAGCCAAGCAGGAGCCCTCGGGATATCGCTGGCTGGCATTCGACTATCGTAATTTCCGATATATATGCACCTTCTGCAACAGTAGGCGCCTTGACGTGCTTGGCGGCACTGCTGGTGGTAAAGCTGATCATTTTCCTCTACGCAATGAAGCTGTTCGAGCTTATGTAGCTACTGACGATCTTGATGATGAGGAGCCTATGCTTCTTGATCCGTGCGAGGATGGAGATTGGAAGTTGCTTGGTTGCTCCTTGGAGTCTGGTCATCCCGTACCAGCTACGGAAGATCTTCATCACCGTAAGCGGGTTGAGATATCAGTAGAGCTCTATCATCTACATCAGGATGCGCTTAAGAAAATGCGCCTTACGCAAATTCGAGATCTTGATCAGAAAATATCATCTGCGAAAGACCGGTACGATGAACTGGATGGGACTCCAAAGCGTGAGAAAAAATTTAAGTCTGCTTTGACTGCCATCCGACGCGCTATCTCACCGGGATCCGATTTTAGTGGAGAAATGTATAATCATGTGAAGAAAAGAAGAGACAACAATTATCCTTGGCTTCAAAGCCTTATCGATTCGTAGATGACAATCCCTGACTACTAGGCTGTCAAGCTGCCCGTCCTACGTCTTGCCGTTGACGATTAGACCCGCATGGCCCACATCGTCGAACAAATTGCAGTTGACCTGGCCCTGACGGCTATGGAACGCGAGGAGCTCCTGCCAAGTGGCCGCCAGCGCGCTTCACAATCGCATCCACTGGGCCAAGTTATACATGAGCATGGCCGGGCTGATCGCTTCGCCTGCGCGCGGCCGTTTTCTGGCGACCGAAAAGGGCAAGGCATTGCTAGCAACAAGGCCAGGGCGCATTGACGTGGCTCTTCTGATGTAGGAGTCGGAAACCCGCCAATTCTACAGTAAAGAAGGAATCGCGGTCGAAGCCGACGGGGCTGGTCCGTAGCCGTTCGATCAACTGCGCTCGCTAAGAGGTAGTCGCTGACCGGCAGCAGATCTTGTACCGCCAAGGAGATGCCAGCGAAGGCCTCTGATTAGCCTGTAGGCACAAAGCGGCACCGGTGGGCACGCATCAGCCTAGCCGGGAATCCGCCGGATCAATAAGGCTGACCCGCCCAGCAAGCTGTACAAATCGTATGCGGTCGTGAACTTCACCGAGTGTTAATTGGGAACGCACTGGTCGCCAAACGTTACCATCATCCGGGGTTCTCAGGCGACCATGCTCACCTCGGGCTGAGTGCGTTCGGCAGGAGCTAGTAACAGCGTTGGGGTAGATGATGGGGTACTCAGCCCAGTTGATGATAAACATCGATTATATCAACGCACTGGGCGATGCGACTGGCGGCAAGGAAGGGATTTAAGTCAGCAGCGGCACCTTCATAGGCATCGCTGAAAAGTCGGGCGTCAGCTTCGTGCTCATCAGCAAAATTTGATTTTATATCTACATATGTTCTTAAATTACGATGCATATCCAAATAATAAATTACATTGTATTTTTGATGTTATACACATCTGAGGCAGGAAACTGTACCCCGTGGTAGACGATTTTATCAATGTCTTTCTGCAGCCGGGCAAGCGGTATGCCACAGTCGAGTGTTCCATCAGCCCGTCGCTCGCGCCCGTAGCGGCGGCCAACGCCGCCGCCAGCGTGACCTGTTAATGCATTGTGAACCTCTTCACTCAGTCCCGCCTCACGGCAAGCACGCTTGAAGGTGTGCCGAAACGAATGGAATGTCTTTGCTGAGTGATCGATAACGTGCATTCCAAGATAGCGCCCGAACCACTTGGTCCACGCTTTAGCTTTCGCGTCGATAGGTGGGGCAAACGCAGGCCAGAGTGGCGCCGTCAGTGGATACAGCTTCGCTTGCGTTGCTACCACGCCTAACAAACCGAGCCGGATCAACTCATGATGGACCGGCACTGATCGAGCCGACGAGGCGGTCTTCAAGTTTTGGTCAGCGCCCTCATTGGTGATGTCAAGATACCAAATACCGGCCTCTCCCTGGCGCACATCCCCAATTTTAAGTTGGGCAATCTCAGTGCGTCTTGCGCCGCTAAACAGTGCAATCAGCGGAAACCAGTATGCCGCTTCACCCTGACCGCCAAGAGGACGCTCACCTCGCGCGTAGACAGGCGAAGCAAACAGGCGTTGCAGTTCCGCTGCACTAAATGGCTCATAGGGTTCACGTTCGGCGGGTGCGACGTCGAAGCCAATGTGGAACGGGTTTGACCAAGCTGGCAGCGCCTCGAAGTGCCCGTCACGTTCAGCACGGGTGAGTACGCCACTGAGAAGGGCTAGGGTCTTATTGACAGTCTGAGCATTGCGCCGCGGGTAGCTGCTTAGATCTTGTTTGAGCAACTCAGGGAGGGGCAGCCGCCCGAACCGGGCAGGGAGTGCCTTTGGCAATTGAACCAGGGCATCCCGGAAGGCGCGTGCTTGAGCCTTGGTGATCGCGGTGATTGGCACGTCACCATTGAGTTCGATGAAGCGTCGCACGGCCCGTTCGGCCTCGGCAATAGAGGAAGGCTGAGGCCTTCTTGCGCCAGCGCCGCCGGCTTCCGACCATAGCCGCAGAGCGGCGGATAACGCCAAGCCGATGGGCTCAGCTGGGCGCTGCTCAGATGGCCGCTCAGGGGTCGCTACGTCGTCACCCGCGAGCCGTGCTCGGATGCCGGCGAGGGCATCACGCTGAGCCTTTGCAAAGGCGAGTTCGAGCTGCCGCCAGGCAGGATCATCGGGCGCCAGAGCGATACCACGAGCCTCGACCGCGCGATTGACGAAGGAACTCGTCGACTCGCCCGGTCGCATCTGCGCGACTTGCTGACGCGTGTAGCGGTCCAACTCCTCGATTAGCATCCGGTAGGCCCGCAGATCGTCGAGCGTCATACCGAGCCCGTCGTGAGGGCCCTGGCCGTCCTCGCAAGCCATATCGAGCCCGATGCCTTTCGTGCGGATCACCTCGTCCGTGCCGAGGAGATGGATCTCATGGTCGCGCGCCAGAGCAGCGATCTGGTCCGCGCTAATTGCTGCCTCCGGCCCCTCGCTCAGCAAGCGCCGCGCTTGATCGACGAGCCGGTGCGCTTCGGCGATGTGAGCGAGCACCCGCCGATCGGCCGTCGGGCCGTCATTGGTCTGAAGAGAGCGGATGACCTCGGTCTTGAAGCGGCCGGTTCGCACATTGACGAGAGCCGCCAGCGCCTCCGGCCAGGGAGGCGGGGCTGGTTTGCCAGCGAGATCGTCGGGGAGGGGAAAGCGAAACTCGTAACGGCCGGCGCGGCGCTGAACGAACTTCATGCGGCCCATCGTACTTGGTCCCGTAGCACGCGAGTGTAGCACGCGCCGGCGGGTAAGCACCTGAAAACCAACAGATTCTGAGATTGCAATGGCTTAGCCACCGCATGGCGCGCCCTACGGGACTCGAACCCGTGTTTTCGCCGTGAAAGGGCGACGTCCTAGACCGCTAGACGAAGGGCGCTCAAGCGGGGCGAGGGGAGCTATAGTGGGGTTCTGCCGGGAGGGCAACCGGATTGATGGGCTTGACGGGACACGAGGGCTCGGTCTTGTCGGCGCTTGGTGGAGCCTCGAACGCGGGCGGGACGACGAAATGACGACGAGGCAGGGGCCGCGCGCGGGTGGGCCGGGCAAATTCGGCCAAGGCAAGTTCGGATACGGCAAGCCCGGGCAGGGCAGGCCCTCGCACGGCAAGGTCGGGCAGGGCAGGAGCGGCGCGGGACGGTCCGGCGGCGAGGCGGGGGGCGACGGCGACGGGCCGGCGGTGCTGTATGGCTGGCACCCGGTCTCGGAGGCGTTGCGCAACCCGAACCGGGAGTTGCGGCGGCTGCTCGCCACCGAGAACGCGGCGCTCCGGCTCGCCGAGGAGGTGGGCGAGCTGCGCATCTCGCCTGAGATCGTCAAGCCCGGCGCCATCACCGGGCTGCTCGGGCCGGACGCGGTGCATCAGGGGCTCTACCTCGAGGCGGAGCCGCTGGCGGGCCCGGCCTTCGACACGCTGCCGGACGACGCGGTGCTGCTCGCCCTCGACCAGATCACCGATCCGCACAATGTCGGCGCCATCGTGCGCACCGCGGCGGCGTTCGGCGTCACCGCCATCGTCACCACGGCGCGGCACTCGCCGACGGTCACCGGCGTGCTGGCGAAATCCGCCTCGGGCGGGCTCGAGCACGTGCCGTTCGTGGTGGTGCGCAACCTCGCCGAGGCCCTGATCGAGCTCGGCGAGCGCGGCTTCACCCGGGTCGGGCTCGATTCGGAGGCGCCCGAGACCCTCGACGCGGTCGGGCCGCGGGCGCCGCTGGTGGTGGTGCTCGGAGCCGAGGGCAAGGGTCTGCGCCAGCGCACTCGCGAATGCTGCGACGTGATGGCCCGCATCCCGTTCCGCGGCGCGATCCAGAGCCTCAACGTCTCGAACGCCGCCGCGATCACCCTGTATGCCCTGATGCCCCGCGCCTGAAGGCGGCAGACGCGGGCGCGGCGGGTCAGCGCCAGAACGGGCGCACGTCGATCAGCGCCTCGTGCGCCGTGGCGGCCTCGGCCAGCAGATGCCCGGTGCGGGCCTCGGTGTCGGCGGTGGCGAGACCCGCGGCGAAGACCGCGCCCTCCGGCGCTCCCCTGGCGAGCTCGGCCGCCAGGGTGTGGGCGGTGGCGATGTCGTTGAGGTCGCCGAGATGGTCCTGCAGGTCGGCGAGCGCCGCGACGAAGACCTTGTGGCGCTTGGCGGCCTTCTTGCCGTCATAGAGCGCGGCAAAGAACTCGGCGCCGTAGCGCAGCTTCTTGGCGGCGATCCGGACCTGGTGGCGCGCCTCGGGGTCGAGATCGGCGAGGTGGCGGCCGCGCTTCTTCACCTGGCGGCGGCGGCGCTCCAGCTCCTCGGTGGCGAAGGCCCGGGCCGGGCCGTCGCGGCGGGCGGCATGCGGGTTGTCGGGGCCGAGCCAGGGGCCGGCCTCGATCCAGGCGACGAGGTCGAGGAGGTGCTGGCGCCACTCCCGGCCCTCCAGCACCGCCCGCACGACGGTGTGGGCCGCCTCGCGCTCGGTCTCGAGATGGCGCTCCAGGATCAGGAGGCCGGTCTCGTCCGGACGCCGCTCGCGCTCGCGCGGCAGGGTCTTGCCGAGATAGACGTCGAGGTTGCGGGCGTGGCCGAAGGGCTCGCTCAGGCGCTTCAGCTCGGCCTTGATCCCCGGCATGCGCCGGTCCTCGATCACCGCGCCGAACAGCGAGAAGGCCGAGCGCAGGCGGCGCAGCGACACCCGCAGCTGGTGCAGGGCCTCGACGTCGCGGCGCGCCAGCAGCACGGTCTCGTTGAGGCGCATCTGGCGCAGGCAGGCATAGGCCACGGCCTGGAACGCCTTCGCCGCGCTCATCTCCGGGTCGAGGGCCACCGGCGCGGCCTTCACGGCGCGGCCGAGGCGGCCCTCGACCAGGGCCTCGCCGCGCTCGGACTTGCTCAGGACGCCGAGGCGCAGGGGCACGTCGGCGGCGAGCGACCGGGCGAGGGCGAACAAGGCCGCGGGCGCGCCGCCGGTCAGCTCCAGCTCGATCTCGCTGACCGGCGAGACGCGGTCGTCCGGCCCCCAGACCCGGCCGCGGTCGAGGGCCACCTCGATGCGGCTGCCGCCCGGCCCCGTATCGGCGAGGCGGCGCGTGCTGCGGGTCACCGTCGCGGTGTAGAGGGGCGCGAGGTCCTTCGTGCCGTCGAGGAGCTTGGCGACGGGAGTGCCGGCGAAGGCGGCCGGCTCCGGCTCCGGCCCGGCGACGTCCACCTCCCATTCCGGCCGGTCGAACAGGCCGGCGGCGGCCGGCCCTTGCGCCTTCACGGTCTGGATGTGGCGCTCGCCGTTCCGGCGCACCCGCAGGGTGTAGCCGGCCTCGCGCAGGCGGCCGTCCGGCGTGTCGTAATAGACCGAGGTCAGCTCGGACTCGGTCCAGTCTCCGGCGAGCAGCGGATGCTCCCGCAGGCGTGCGAGGTCGGAGGCCTCGACATCCAGCTTCAGCTCGGTCTCGCGCGGTTCGCTCATCACGGTGGTCCTGGTCTCCCGTTCGGCCCGCACGGCGGCGGCGCCGATCGGGAATCATGGACGAGGCGAAAAAGTTTCGCAAAGGCCGCCCATGGGCGCGCGGATTCCGGGGCGACCTCCCGTCGGGAAGGTCTCGCGGGGCGGGGGCCGCGTCAGCGCCCGCGCAGATGGGCGATGAGCCTGTCCGCCCCGGCCTCCGGCGCACCGTCATTGATCACCACGAGGTCGGCGGTCACCGCGGCCGAGCGGGCGAGGCGCGCGCCGAGATCGCCGTCCTCGCGCCGGCCGCGGGCGGCGAGGCGGACGGCCAGCACCTCGGGCGGCGCCGTGACCTCGACCACGGTGACGGCGGGCAGGCGCCGGCGCGCCTCGGCCACCACCCGGCGCGAGACGTTGCAGACGACGACGTGCCCGTCCCGGGCGAGCGCGGCACTCGTCTCCGGCAGCGCGTAGCCGAGATTGTGGGCGCGCCAGGACAGGGCGAAGCGCCCCTCCGCCTCGCCCCGCGAAAAGTCCTCCTCGCCGATCGGCTCGTTGTCCTCGTGGGCCGAGGGCGGCCGGGTGACGAGGCGGCGCGGGAAGACGTAGCGGGGATCCCCCGCCAGGGCGTCGCGGGCGAGCCGCAGGAGGGTGTCCTTGCCGGCCCCGCTCGGGCCGACGACCAGGACGAAGCCGCCGGCGCCCATCAGACGACCCGCCGGCCCTGGCGCCAGACCTGGCGCACCACCGGCACGCCCTCGGCGAGGCGCACCCGCACGAGGTCGGCGCGGAGACCCGGGGCCAGCGCGCCGCGATCGTCGAGGCCGGTCGCGCGAGCCGGGTTGGCGGTGACGGTGGCGATCGCGTCGGGCAGGGTGATGGACGCGACGCGCTCGGGCAGACTGAGCGCCGCCATCAGCAGGCTCGCCGGGACGTAGTCCGAGGAGAGCACGTCGAGCAGGCCTTCGCGGGCCAGCGCCTCCGCGGCGACGTTGCCGGAATGCGAGCCGCCGCGGATCAGGTTGGGTGCCCCCATCATCACGGTGATGCCGGCCGCGTGCGCCGCCTGCGCGGCCTCGGGCGTCGTCGGGAACTCGGCCAGCCGCACGCCCTCGTCCCTCGCCATGTCGACGTCGGCGAGGGTGGTGTCGTCGTGGCTGGCGAGCGCGATGCCGTGCTCCTGCGCCAGCGCCACCAGGGCCGGCCGGTTGACCGCGTTGAAGGCCTGTCCGTCGCGGATCTTCAGGGCGGTGTTGGCTTGGATCTCGGCGATCGAGCGGCCGCCGCGGGTGGCGTAGGTGTAGTACTTCTCGATGTCGCGGAACTGGCGCTGGCCCGGGGTGTGGTCCATCAGCGAGATCAGCCCGACGGGGTAGCGCGCGAGGAAGTCCCGCACCGTGTCCATCAGGTCGGCGGAGGGGATCTCGCAGCGCAGGTGCGTCCGGTGCTCGGCGCGGAACAGGTCGGCGCCCTTGGCGGTCTCGATCGCGCCGGCGAGCTGCATCAGCTCGGGGCCGAGCCCGCTGCCGTCCGGGTCGCTGCCGGCGCGCAGGGAATCGAACACCGTGGTGATGCCGGACGCCGCGATCTGCGCGTCGTAGGCGAGCACGGCGCCGAGGGGATGCCAGCGCACCTTGGGACGGGGCGCGTAGTGGCTCTCGAGATGGTCGGTGTGCAGCTCGACGAGGCCCGGGATCAGGTGGTCGCCGCCGAGGTCGAGGCCGCGCTCCGGGGCGCGGCCCTCCCCGATCTCGGCGATGCAGCCGTCGACCATGGCGAGCCAGCCGCGCTGCACCCGGTCGGGCAGCACCAGGGTGGCGTTGTCGAGGATCCGGTCTTGCATGGAGGTCCCCTGCTATGCCGCGCGCGTCTGCGCGAAAGCCGTGACGTCGACCACCCGGGTCGCCACCGCCTCACGCACGTCGGTGTCGTGGAAAATGCCCAGCAACGCCGCCCCGGCGGCCTGGCGGGCGCGGATCAGCTCGACCACCACGGCGCGGTTCCGCGCGTCGAGGGAGGCGGTCGGCTCGTCGAGGAGCAGGATCGGCCGCTCGGCGATCAGCCCGCGGGCGATGTTGACCCGCTGCTGCTCGCCGCCGGAGAAGGTCGCGGGCGGCAGGTCCCACAGGCGCTCGGGCAGGTTGAGGCGCGACAGGAGCTCCTCGGCCCGGGCGAGCGCGTCGTCCGGCGCCATGCCGCCCTCGCGGCCGGCGGCGGCCACGACCTCGCGGGCGCCGACCCGCGGGATCACCCGGAGGAACTGCGACACGTAGGAGATGGTGCGGCGGCGCAGGGACAGGACCGCGCGGGGCGACGCCGCGGCGACATCGGTCACCGTCTCAGCCTCGCGCACCAGGATCCGTCCGTGGTCGCAGCGGTAATTGCCGTAGGCCATCTTGAGGAGCGAGGACTTGCCGGCTCCCGACGGCCCGCCGAGCACCACGCATTCGCCGGGATACACGGCGAGATCGGCGCCGCCCATCACCGGCAGCTGCACGCCGCCGCGCAGATGCAGGGTGAAGGTCTTGGCGACGTCGCGGAATTCGAGAGCCGGATACTCTTGGGCGGGCATCATGCGGCGAGCACCGAGGAGACGAGGAGCTGGGTGTAGGGCTCGGCCGGATCGTCGAGCACCTGGTCGGTGAGCCCGGTCTCGATCACCCGGCCGGCGCGCATCACCATCACCCGGTGCGACAGCAGGCGGGCCACCGCGAGGTCGTGGGTGACGATGACGACCGCGAGGCCGAGCTCGGCGACGAGGCCGCGGATCAGGTCGAGGAGGCGGGCCTGGACCGAGACGTCGAGGCCCGAGGTCGGCTCGTCCATCAGCACGAGGCGCGGACGGGTGACGAGGTTGCGGGCGATCTGGAGCCGCTGGCGCATGCCGCCGGAGAAGCGCGTCGGCGGGTCGTCGATCCGGTCGGCGGCGATCTCGACCTTGGCGAGCCAGTCCAGCGCCGTGCCGCGGATGTTGCCGTAATGGCGGGCGCCGGCCCCCATCAGCCGCTCGCCGACATTGCCGCCGGCCGAGACCGCCATGCGCAGGCCCTTGGCCGCGTCCTGGCGCACGAAGCCCCAGTCGGTGCGCATCAGGGCCCGGCGCTCGGCCTCGCTCAAGTGGCTGAGGTCGCGCACCACGCCGTCGCGCATCCGGTACGAGACGCTGCCGGACTCAGGAGCCAGCTCGGTGGCGATGAGCGACAGCAGCGTCGACTTGCCGGAGCCCGATTCGCCGACGATCGCCAGCACCTCGCCGGGATCGAGATCGAAGGAGACGTCGGCGCACGCCGTGCGGGCGCCGTAATGCTTGGCCAGGCCGCGGGCCTGGAGCAGGGGGGCGCTCATGCCGCCGTCTCCTCGTCGCGGATGAAGGGGGGATCCAGGCGGAAGCTGTAGCCGTAGCGCTCGAAGCCGAGGCTCTCGTAGAAGCGGTGCGCGGGCTTGGCGTCGACGTTGGAGGACAGGGCGAGCTTGTAGCATCCCTTCTCGTGGGCCATCCGGCCGGCCTCCCGCATCATCCGCCGGCCGAGGCCGGTGCCGCGCTGATCGGACGCCACCACCACGCTCTCGACGAGGGCGGAGGGGGTGCCCCAATGGGCGACGTTGTCGAGGATCACGAGGCAGAAGGTGCCGACGATCCGGCCCTCGACCTCGGCCACGTAGAGCCCGTAATCGGGATAGGCGTCGAGGCGGGCGAGCAGCGCCTCGGCCTGGGGCAGGGTCGCGACCCGGCCGCCGTTCAGCTCGGCGTACAGGCCGAGCACCGCCGGCAGGTCGGGCGTGCGGGCGCGGCGGACGGTCAGGTCGGACATCGGCGTCTCGGACAAGGATCGTTCGGAATTCATCGGTTCAGGCATGCGCCACCGTCTCCGCGACGCCGCCGGTCCCGACATGGCCATCGGCCCGGCGCTCCTCGCAATGGTCGGTGTCCGAGCAGACGAACATCCGCCCGCCGGCATCGTCGAGCAGCACCTCGTCGAGATAGACGCCCTCCGCGCCGCAGAGCGCGCAGGGACGGTCGAAGGTCTGGACCCGGAACGGATGGTCCTCGAAGTCGAGGCTCTTCACCCGGGTGTGGGGCGGCACGGCGTAGATCCGCTTCTCGCGGCCGGCGCCGAAGAGCTGGAGCGCCGGGCAGTCGTCCATCTTCGGGTTGTCGAATTTCGGCGTCGGCGACGGGTCCATGACGTAGCGGCCCGCCACCTCGACCGGGTAGGCGTAGGTGGTGGCGATGTGGCCGTGACGGGCGATGTCCTCGTAGAGCTTGACGTGCATCAGCCCGTACTCCGCCAGCGCGTGGAGCTGGCGCGTCTCGGTCTCGCGCGGCTCGAGGTAGCGCAGCGGCTCGGGGATCGGCACCTGGTAGACCAGGACCTGGCCCTCGTGCAGCGGCGCCTCCGGGATGCGGTGGCGGGTCTGGATCACGGTCGCCTCGCGGGTGCGCGTGGTAACCGCGACGTCGGCCGTGCGGGCGAAGAAGGCGCGGATCGAGACCGCGTTGGTGGTGTCGTCGGAGCCCTGGTCGATGACCTTGAGCACGTCGTCCTTCCCCAGGATCGCCGCGGTGACCTGGACGCCGCCGGTGCCCCAGCCATAGGGCATCGGCATCTCGCGGGAGGCGAAGGGCACCTGGTAGCCGGGGATCGCGATCGCCTTGAGGATCGCCCGGCGGATCATCCGCTTGGTGCCCTCGTCGAGATAGGCGAAGTTGTAGCCGGTGTCAGGTTGGGCGGCGCTCATTCGGCGGCCTCCTTCATCTCGGCCGCGGTCCCGGCCTTGGGCGCCGCATGCCGGGCGGCGTGCTCGGCGCGCAGGCGCCGCACCAGCTCCAGCTCGGCCTGGAAATCGACGTAGTGGGGCAGCTTCAGGTGCTCGACGAAGCCGGTGGCCTGGAGCGCGTCGCAATGGGCGAGCACGAATTCCTGGTCCTGCGCCGGGGCGCCGACCGGCTCGCCCAGCTCCTCGGCCCGCAAGGCGCGGTCGACGAGGGCCATCGCCATCGCCTTGCGCTCGCTCTGGCCGAAGGCGAGGCCGTAGCCGCGGGTGAACTGGGGCGGCACCTCGGCGGTGCCGTGGAACTGGTTGACCATCTGGCACTCGGTGAGGTCGATCTCGCCCAGCGGCACCGCGAAGCCCAGCTCCTCCGGCACGAACTCGACCGCCACCGTCCCGACCCGGATCTCGCCGACGAAGGGGTGGGTGCGGCCGTAGCCGCGCTGCGTCGAGTAGCCCAAAGCCAGCACGAAGCCCTCGTCGCCGCGGGCGAGCGCCTGGAGACGGAGCGCCCGGTCGGCCGGGAAGTCGAGCGGCTCGCGGGTGAGATCGCCGGGCGGTGACCCGTCGTCGGCGGCGGAGGGCTCGATCAAGCCGTCCCGGCCGAGGAGATCGGTGACCCGCGGCGCATGGGCGGCATCCGCCAGCGGCTCGGATTCGGCCGCCACCGGCGCCTCGCCCTCGGCGGCGAGGGCGAAGTCGATGAGGCGGTGGGTGTAGTCGAAGGTGGGCCCGAGCACCTGGCCGCCAGGCAGGTCCTTGTAGGTGGCGGAGATGCGCCGGCGGAGGCTCATGGCGCCGGTCTCGACCGGCTCCGAGGCGCCGAAGCGGGGCAGGGTGGTGCGGTAGGCCCGCACCAGGAACACCGCCTCGATCAGGTCGCCGCGCGCCTGCTTCAGCGCGAGCGCGGCGAGGTCGGGATCGTACAGCGAGCCCTCGGTCATCACCCGGTCGACGAGCAAGGCCATCTGCTCGCGGATCTGCGCCACCGACAATTCGGGCACGCTGGAATCGCCCCGGCGGGCCTCGGCCAGCAGCCGGTGCGCATTGGCGATGGCGGCCTCGCCGCCCTTCACGGCCACGTACATGGCGCTAGCCTCCGGTGACGCGGGTCGAGCGCGGCAGGGCCGCGAGGCGGCCAGCCGCCGCGAGGATCAGGTCGACCCCCTGCGGAAAGCCGGCATGGTTGCGGCCGAGGCGTTCGACCATGTCCGCCGGCACGGGCGCGGCGGCGAGGCGGGCGCCGCCGCGGATGCCCGGGCCGTCGAGGCGCCAGCCCTCACCGCAGGAGAGATCGGAGACCGCGAGCACCAGGGTGGTGGAGCGGTCGGGATAAGCCGGCGTCCCTTGGGCGAAGGTGCCGAATTCCGGGCAGGCCGCGGGGTCCGAGACCAGCGCGAAGGCGGCCTCGGACGGCGTGCCGGTGAGGCGGGCGCCGGTATGGAAACGCAGGAACTCCGCCACCGCCGGGTGCTGCCGAAGCGGCTCGTCGAGCCAGAGCGGCGCGTCGGCATCCGCGAGCGCCAGGGCGATGGCGGCGAGTTCGGCGGTCAGGGGCGACGGAGGCTCGAGGCCTGTCGCGAGCCCCTGGATCGTGCCGGGGCGCGCCAGGGCATCCATCACGGCGCGGAAAACGCCTTGGGAATCGTGGACCGGGTCGGTGAAGCCGCGGGCGAGCATCAATCCTCTCCTCGGGCCATGGTGAAGAAATTCACCCGCGTCGCCGCGATCCGGCGGGCCTCGGCGGCGCGCTCCTCCGCCCGGCGGGCGGCGACGGGGGCGAGCGCCACCTCGACCGCCGCGCGGCGCCCTCGCACCTGCCACAGGGCGTCGAGGGTGGCGGCGAGCCGGGCCTTCGCCCGGTCGCGGCCGAGATGGTAGGCAAAGCCGGTCTCGCCGCCGCTCAGGCGCACCGCCGCCCGGGTCACCGTCGCCTCGCCGAGGTTGAACGGCCGTCCGTCGCCGCCGATGCGGCCGCGGGTCATCACCAGGCCGGTCTCCGGCGGGCGCAGGTCCTCGGGATCTTCGGCCGCGCCGAGCTGAAGCAGCGCCCGGCGCAGCTCCTCGGGGTGAGCCTCGCCGCACAACGCCATCACGGCGCGGCGGGCCGTGAGGTCGGGCGCTTCGGGCCGGCGGGCGGCCGGGTTAGGATCGGGCATCGCGGGGTCCGCTGGCATCTCGGTTATCTAATGGTATAGACAACCGACGATCCCGGAGCAAATGAAGTTTGGATGACGGTATGGATGCGGGCGGCGACGGCACGGTGACGGTTCTGGCGCGGGGCGAGGGCCTGGCGGCCTGGCGCCAGATCGCGGACGGCGTGGCCGCCGACATCGAGGCCGGGCGCCTGGGGGCGGGCGCGCAGTTGCCGACGGAAGCGGCGCTGGCGGCGCGGTTCGGGGTCAACCGTCATACCGTGCGCCGGGCGCTGGCGGCGCTCGCCGAGCGCGGCCTGGTGCGGGCGACCCAGGGGCGCGGCACCTTCGTCGAGACGCCCCGGCTCGCCTACCCGATCGGCCGGCGCACCCGGTTCTCGGAGATCGTCAGCAAGGCGGGCCGCGAGGCCTGGGGCGACCTCATCGGCACAGAGACCGTACAGGCCGATCCGGCCACCGCGGAAGCCCTGGAAATCGCACCCGGCGCGTCCATCCTGGCGCTGCAGACGGTCCACCGCGCCGACGGCACGCCGCTCTCGACCGCCCGCACCTGCCTGCCGCTGCCGCGCTTCGCGGGCTTCGACCGGGCCTACGCGACCCTCGGCTCGCTCACCCGCGCCTTTGCCGAGTACGGCATCGCCGACTATACGCGCCGGTCGACCCGCATCCACGCCCGTCCGGCCGCCGCCGACGAGGCCGCCCGCCTCGACCTCGCCCCGGGCCGTGTGCTCATCGTGCTCACCAGCGTCAACGTCGATGCGGCAGGCGTGCCGATCCAGGCGACCCGCAGCCTGTTCGCGGCGGATCGGGTGGAGCTGGTGGTGGAGGGATAGGAGGTCCGTTCACGCCCCCTCCGGCGAGCGGACATCGCCCGATCGGAGCGGGGGCTGCGGGGTGCCGGTGCCGTGCTCAGCCCCGCCGGATCGGCGCGCCGCTGCCGGCCTCCGCGGTCGCCGCGCCGCCCTCGGCGATCACCCGGCCGCGGCACAGGACCGTCTCGGGCCAGCCGGTCACGGTGCGGCCGACATAGGGGGTGAAGCCGGTGCGGTCCTCCACCATGGCGTCGGCGAGGGTGACGCGCCGGTCCGGGGCGCGCCCGATCGCGGCGATTTGGCCGTCGCGGACCCCAAGATCGGCGGAGAAGACGTCGCTCGCGGTCGCGACGGTGCCGCCGCGGATCACGGTGTCGAAGGCGGGCTCACTCAGACGAACGCTCCTCGTCCGAAACTTGCTAGGCTGAAGGTCTGACACACCAGGAGGTCACCATGCAGACGACCGATCGGGCTTGCGAGCGCCGCATCCTCGTCATCAACCCGAACTCGAACGAGACCGTCACCCGCGGCCTCGACGGGGCGCTGGCGCTGCTCGCGCGGGCCGGCATCGCCATCGACTGCATGACCCTCGCCGAGGGACCGTTCGGCATCCAGTCGCAGGCCGATGTCGAGCAGGTGGCCCTGCCGCTGCGCGATCTGGTGCGGCGCGAGGCGGCGGACGCCTATGTCATCGCCTGCTACTCCGATCCCGGCCTGCATGTCTGCCGCGAGGCGACCGACCGGCCAGTGCTCGGCATCGCCGAGTGCGGGGTGCTGACGGCGCTGGCGCGCGCCGACCGGTTCGGCGTCATCGCGGTGGCGAGCCGCTCGATCCCGCGCCACCTGCGGGCGCTGCGCCAGATGGGCGTGGCCGAGCGCCTCGCCGGCGAGCGGGCGCTCGAGATGACGGTGGCCGAGACGGCGAGCGGCACGGACACGCTTGCGCGGATGATCGCCGTCGGCCGCGACCTGCGCGACCGCGACGGAGCCGGCGCCCTCGTGATGGGCTGCGCCGGCATGGCAATTCACCGCCGCGGCCTCGAGCAGGAGCTCGGCATCCCGGTCATCGACCCGACCCAGGCCGCGGTCGCGATGGCGATCGGCATCGTGGCGGTCGGCTGATACCATTTCCAGCCCGCGACCGCGGAGCCTCGCTCCACACGCTTGAGCGAACCCGGCATCCGCCTTGCGCCGCAACCGATCGGAATTCGTGCGACCTCAGTCGGGCAGCACCGCGCCGGTCTGGGCAGTGATGCGGCCGTAATGCTCGGGGCGGCGGTGGCGGGCGAAGTCGAAGATCGTCTCCTTGCCGAACCGGGTCTCGTCGAGGTCGCAGGCGGCGACGATCACCCCGTCGGCCTCGCCCGGGAGTTCCGCCACGATCTTCCCGTTCGGATCGCAGATCAGGGTGCCGCCCATCAGCGGGTGGCCGTCCTCACTCCCGGCCTTGGCCACCGCCACGACCCAGGTGGCATTCTGGTAGGCGCCGGCCTGGACCGAGAGGCGATGGTGGAACAGGCGGTCCTCCAGGCCTTCGCTCCCGCGCTGGCCGTTGACCGACGGCGTGTTGAAGCCGAGCACCACCATCTCGACGCCCTGCAGCCCCATCACCCGGTAGGTCTCGGGCCAGCGCCGGTCGTTGCAGATGCACATGCCGAGAATGCCGCCCATCGTCCGCCAGACCGGGAAGCCGAGATCGCCCGGCTCGAAATAGCGCTTCTCCAGGTGCTGGTGCGAGCGCTCGGTGTCGAACTCGACGTGGCCGGGCAGGTGGACCTTGCGGTACTTGCCCACGATGGTGCCGTCGCGGTCGACCAGGATCGAGGTGTTGAAGTGCCGGCCTTCCGGGGTCAGCTCGGCATAGCCGAACGACATCGCCATGCCGTGCTCGCGGGCCCGGGCGAAGAGCGGGGCGGTGGCCGGCCCCGGCATCTCGCGCTCGAACCAGTGATCCGCCTCGGCCCGGTCCTCGTGGTACCAGCGCGGGAAGAAGGTGGTGAGCGCCAGTTCCGGATAGACGATCAGGTCGGCGTCCTGGCGTTTCGCCTCGTCCATCAGGGCGATCATCCGGGCGACGACGCTGTCGCGGTCCTCGGCCTGTTGGATCGGCCCGAGCTGGGCGGCGGCGGTGCGGATCACGCGCATGAAAAGTCCTCAGGTACTGGAACGAGTTGACGGAATGGCGCGGGCTCGCCCGCAGGCAGCCCTGCCCCCGCGGGACGAGGAGGAACGCGCACGACCGGGGTTGGAAGGCTCACGCCGCCGGCTCCGCCGCGAGCCCCCGCGGCTGCCCCGGCCGGAAATGCGGGATCGCCGCCAGCAATTCCCGCGTGTAGGCGGTGCGCGGCGCCCGGAAGAGGTCGCGGCTGACGCCCTCCTCGACCACCCGCCCGCCCTGGAGCACCAGGGTGCGCTCGCACATCATCCGCACGACGTTGAGGTCGTGGCTCACGAACAGGAAGGCGAGGCCGTCCTGGCGGCGCAGGTCGTCGAGGAGCCGGAGCACCCCGGCCTGGACCGAGACGTCGAGGGCCGCCGTCGGCTCGTCGAGGACGAGGAGCCGCGGCTTCACGGCGATCGCCCGGGCGATGCCGATGCGGGCCTTCTGGCCGCCGGAGAGCTGGTGCGGGAAACGGTCGAGGAGGGCGGGCGGCAGGCCGGCCCGCTCGGCGCTCTCGATCACCCGCAACCGCAAGCTCTCGCCCCGCAGCGGCGTCAGGCGCTTCAGCGGATGGGCGATGCAGTCGAAGGCGGAGAAGCGCGGGTTGAGGCTGTCGGTCGGGTCCTGGAACACGATCTGGATCGCGCGCCGATGGGGCGAGCGGTGGAAGTCGCGGGCCGGGATCGTGCCGATCGCCTCGCCGTCGAACAGGATCTGCCCGGCACTCGCATCGAGGAGCCGGCAGATCATCCGCGAGGTGGTGCTCTTGCCTGATCCCGACTCCCCGACGAGCCCGAGGCTCTCACCCTCGCGCAAGCTGAACGACACGTCCTCGACCGCCATGGCGCCGCCGAAGACCTTGCTCACGGCCTGCACCTCGAGGAGCGGCGGGGTGCCGGGGGCGGGGGTCGGCCGCGGCCGGGCCGGCGGACGGGGGCCCTCCGGCACGAGGTCGGCCAGCGTCGAGGTCGGGGTCGGCGAGGCGGCGACGAGCCGCTTGGTGTAGGGGTGGCGGGGACTGGCGAACAGCGCGCCGGGATCGCCCTCCTCGACGAGGCGGCCCTGCTCCATCACGGCGATGCGATCGCAATACTGGGCCGCCAAGCCGAGATCGTGGGTGATCAGGATCATCGCCATGCCGCGCTCGGCGGTGAGCCGGGCGACGAGGTCCATCACGGTCTTCTGGGTCGTCACGTCGAGGCCGGTGGTCGGCTCGTCGGCGATCAGCAAAGCCGGGCGGCAGGCCAAGGCCAGGGCGATCATCACCCGCTGGCACATCCCGCCCGAGAGCTCGTGCGGATAGGCGTCGAGGCGCCGGGCGGCGTCGCGGATGCGCACCGCCTCCAGGCTCTCCAGCGCCCGCTCGCGGCTTTGCGCCTTCGACAGGCCGCCCACCGCCAGCACGTCGGCGAGCTGGCGGCCGATGGTGCGGATCGGGTTCAGGGCCGCCCGCGGGTTCTGGAAGATCATCCCGATCGCCTGGCCGTGCGCCGCCCGCAGGTCCGCCGCCGAGAGCCGGGTCACGTTCTGGCCGCGGAAGCGCACCTGGCCGCCGGTGATGCGCCCGGCCCGGTCGAGAAGGCGCGCCGCCGCGAAGGCGGTGACGGACTTGCCCGAGCCGGATTCGCCGACGAGGCCGAGACTCTCGCCCGGCGCGACCGCCAGGGAGACGCCGCGCAGGGCCTCGACCGGGCCGCGACGGGTCGCGAAGCTGACCCGCAGGTCCTCGATCGACAGCAAGGGGGAGGGCTGCATCAGGTCCGCATCCGGGGATCGAGGATGTCGCGCAGGCCGTCGCCGAGCAGGTTGAAGCAGAGCACTGCCAGCATCAGGGCGAGGCCCGGGAAGGCGACGAGCCACCACTTGCCGGTGGTGATGAAGCGGGCCCCTTCCGCGACGAGGATGCCCCATTCCGGCGTCGGCGGGCGCACGCCGAGCCCGATGAAGGAGAGGCCCGCGGCGTTGAGGATCGCCCAGCCGAGGTTGAGCGAGATCTGCACCGCCATGGCGGGGAGCACGTTCGGCAGGAGGAAGCGGAGCACCACCGCGAGGTGGCCCTCGCCCCCGGCCCGCGCCGCCTCGACATAGCCGGCCTCGCGCCGCACGTTCACCTCGGCCCGGGCGAAGCGGATGTAGAACGGCAGGTTGATGATGGCGGTGGCGATGACGATGTTCTCGACCCGGTTGCCGAGGGCCGCGACGAGCGCCATCGCCAGCACGAAGAGCGGGAAGGCCATCAGCACGTCGACGAGGCGCCCGACCACCCGGTCGAGCCGCCCCCCGGCATAGCCGCTCACCCCTCCGATCACCGCGCCGAGCGCGAAGGACAGGCTCACCGCCGAGAGCGCGATGGCGAGGTCGAGCCGCGTCGCCGCGATGATGCGGCTGAGCACGTCGCGGCCGAGCTGGTCGGTGCCGGCCCAGTGCGCCGCGCTCGGCGGCTGGAGCGCCACCGAGACGTCGGAGGCGATGGGATCGTACGGCGTGAGCCAGGGGCTGAAGAGCGCGACGAGGCAGAGCAGCGCGCTGCCTGCCGCCGCGACCGCGGTGAGCGGGTTCTCGCGGAGCACCCAGGCGGCGTGCCGCAGGGTGCTGGGCGGCGGGGCGAGGGTCGGGGACACGGCGTTCATCGGATCACTCGATCGAGACGCGCGGGTCGGCGAGGCCGTACAGCACGTCGACCGTGAGGTTCACGACGACGAACAGGCTCGCCATCAGCAGCACGAAGCCCTGGACCGGGGCGTAATCCGAGGCGAGCAGCGCATCGAGGGCGTAGGAGGCGACGCCCGGCCAGGAGAACACCTTCTCGACCAGCACGTTGGCCCCGAGCATGGTGGAGAAGACGATGCCCGCGATGGTCAGGACAGGCAGGATCGCGTTGCGGAGCGCATAGGTGACGATCACCCGCCGGCGCGGCAGGCCGAGCGAGCGGGCGGTGCGGATGAAGTCGCTGCCGAGCACGCTCAGCATCGCCGCCCGGGTGATGCGGGCGAGCGGCGCCAGCACGAACAGCGCCATGGTGAGCGCCGGCAGCACCAATTGCCCGGCCGCGGCGCGCCAGCCCTCCCAGTCGCCGACGAGCAGGAAATCGATCAGCAGGAAGCCGGTGATGTCCGGCGGGCTCGCGGCGAACACGTCGACCCGGCCGGTCGGATCGGGGGCGATGCCCAGCAGGTAGTAGAACACGTAGATCAGCAGCAGGCCCGACACGAAGGTCGGCACGCAGACCCCGAGAGCGCACAGGAAGCGCACCGCATGGTCCACCACCGAGCCCGGCCGGAGCGCCGCCGCGATGCCGAGCGGGATCGCCAGCAGGAGCGCGATGGCGAGCGCCGTGAAGGTGAGTTCGAGGGAGGCCGGCAGGCGCTGGCGCAGATCGGTCAGCACCGGCTGGCCGGTCGTCATCGAGCGGCCGAGCTGGCCGCGGGCGACATCGCCGAGATAGCGCACCAGCTGCTCGGGCACCGGCTTGTCGAGGCCCATCTGGCGGCGGATCTCCTCGATCTCCGCCTTGCCGGCATTGGGTCCGGAGGCGAAGAACACCGCCGGATCGCCGGGCAGCACCCGCATCAGCAGGAAGGTGAAGACCAGGACGCCGAGGAGCGCCGGGAGCGACGACAGGAAACGCCGCCCGGTGCGCCGGGCGACGATACCGGCGGAGGCCATGAGCACTCCTTCCCTTGCTACTTCCTCGACAGGTCGCGGTAATCGACCTGGCGGTGGAACTGATAAGTATAGCCTTCGACCGATTGCGCCATCACGGCATCCTGGTTCGGCTGCCAGATCGGGATCTGCGGCATCAGGGCGAAGTTGCGCCGGTTCAGCGCCCGGACCTCGTCGTCGTACTTGGCCGGATCACGCTCGAACCGGGCCTTGGCGGCGAGCTCGTTGATCTCCGGATCGTCGATCGAGCTGTAGTTCCAGCGCTGGTTGCCGGTGTAGAAGTTGCGGTAGAAGTAATCGGGCGACGGCAGCCAGGCGACGATGCCCTCGGTGAAGAACGGCAGCTTCTTCTCGCTCACCTGCGTCGACATCTGGGCGTCGGGCAGCTTCTGGATCTCGACCTTGACGCCGATCTTCTCCAGCGATTCGCGGATCAACGCCGCCATCGGCTCGGCGGTGGCGGCCTGGCCGACATTGAAGCTGAAGGTGGTCGAGAATCCGTCCGGCAGCCCGGCCTTGGCGAGCAGAGCCTTGGCCCTCGGCAGATCGAGGGTCACCGGTTGCGCCACCGGGAAGGCGGCGGCCGGATCGCCCTCGCCCCAGGTCGCGCCGAACAGGGGCTTGCCGCGGCCGAACAGGGCGGCCTTGAACATCGCGTCGTAGGGCAGGGCGTAGGCGAGCGCCTGGCGCACCTCCGCCTTGTCGAAGGGCGGCATCTTCGTGTTGAAGGAGATCAGCGTCAGCGCGTTGAATTGCGGCGTGGCGATCACCTTCAGCTTGCCGCGCTCCTTCAGCGCCAGCGCGTCGTTGGCCTGGAGGTCGATGACGATGTCGGCATCGCCCTTCTCGACGAGGTTGGCGCGGGTCGCCGGGTCGGGGATGGTCTGGGCGATGACGCGCTTGAAGCCGGCCGGCTTGTCCGGCGCGGCGCCGGTCCAGTCGGCGTTGCGCTTCAGCACGACCTGCTCGCCGGGCTTGAACACGTCGACGCTGTAGGCGCCGCTGCCGACGGCGTGATCCTTGAGCCAGGCCTGCGCCCACGGGTCCTCGGGGGTCGCGTGCGCCTTGGCGACCTTGGAATTGATGATGATGGCGTAGACAGTGGCGAGGTTCGGCAGGGCCAGCCGGTCGGGCTTCGGCAGCGTCACCTTGAACGTGTGGGGATCGACCACCGTGAACTGGTCTGGGCTGGTCAACGATCCGGTGAGGAGCTGCGGCCCGGCGAGCGACTTCGCCGAGACGGCGCGGTCGAGCGACCACTTCACGTCGTCGGCCGTGACCGGGGTGCCGTCCTGGAACTTGGCGTCCTTGCGCAGGAAGAAGGTGAGGGTCAGGCCGTCGGGGCTGACCTCGTAGCGCTCGGCGAGCTCGCCGCGGATCGCGTCGAGGTCGAACACCCAGTTGTCGCCGAGCTTCTTGCGGCCGAAACTGACGAGGCGGTCATAGGTCGAGAGGCTGATCGCGAAGGCCTCGCGCGTCGTGCCCGGCATGGTCGGGTCGAGGGTGTTGACCGCCGCGCCCGTGACGTAGCGCAGGGTCTCGGCCCGGCTCTGGGCGTGGGCCGGCGCCGCCACGACGAGGGCGGTGAGGAACGCCGCCGCGAGGCCACCCATCCGCATGCTGGTCTTCGTCACGCCCGTCCCTTCCTGCATCCCTGGTTCCGGCCGGCCGTCTTGCAAGGGCCGTTCCAGCACGGGTCACCCGAGACCGGGGATCGTTCCGGGAACAGGCGCTCCCGAGGCATCGCGTCAGCGCAGCACCGCCTGCTTCACGTCGTAGGCGCGGAAATCGGCCCAGTGCCGGTCGAGGTCGGCGACGAACAGCCCCCGGGTGAGGCCCGAGACGAGGCGCGGCACGGCGGTGGTCATCGCGTTGATCGACGAGCCGGAGGGGCCGTGGCTCACCGTGGAGGCGATGCCGAACAGGTGGATGTCCCGGATCCACGGCGTCAGGCCGGGCTCGCGCTCGGTGAAGGCGTAATCGTCGCCGAGATACGGATAGGCGGCGAGGCGGTCGTCGCGCGCCTCGGGCGGCGGGGCGTAGCGGTCGCCCCAGGTGGCGATGTTGTGGGCAAACGCTAACAATTCGGGCCGCGCGGCGTAATCGACGGCGATGCCGGTGGCGGCGATGACGCGATCGGCGGCGACCGCACCCTTCGGCGTGTCGAGGCGAACTGCGCCGTCCTCCATCCGCGCCGCGGTGACGGGGGAGCCGGGCCGGAAATGGAAGTTCGGATGCCGGGCGCAGCGGTCCCAGGTCGGCTGCGGGAAGCCTTCGCGCAAGCCCATCACCGCGCTCATGAAGCGCCAGCGCCAGGCATCGTCGAGGTCGCCGAGATGGCGCAGGAAGCCCGCGAAGGTGAGCCAGCGGTAGGGCTGCACCACCTGCGCCTCCGCGCGCCGGCACAGCAGATGGACCTCGGCGGCGCCGGCCTCGAGCGCCGTCGCGGCGTTGTCGAAGGCCGAGGCGCCGGCGCCGATCACCGCGACGCGCTTGCCCTCGAGCCCCGCGAAGTCGATCGCGTCGTCGGTGCGGGCGACACGGCCTGCCGGCAGGTCGGCCAGCACCTCGGGGATCGCCCAGCGCCCGGCTCCCTCCTGGCCGGTGGCGAGCACCACCTTGCGGGCGTGGCGCACGCGGCCCCGGGCATCCGTCACGGCGATGAGCCCCTCCGCCGGCGCGATCCCGGTCACGGTGACGCCGTTCTCGACCGGCACGCCCGTCGCCACCCGCACGAAGGCCAGGTAGGCGGCCCAGTCCTCGCGAGGGATGAGATCGAGCGCCTCCCAGGCGTCCGCGCCGTAACGGGCCTCGTGCCAGGATTGATAGGTCAGCGCCGGCAGGCCGAGATCGGGCCCGGTGAAGTCCTTCGGGCTGCGCAGGGTGCGCATCCGGGCGTAGGTGAGCCAGGGGCCCTCCAGGCCCTCCGGCGCCCGGTCGAGCACCAGGACATTGGTCACCTGCGCCCGCATCAGCCCGAACGCGATGGCGAGGCCGGACTGGCCGGCCCCGACCACGATGACGTCGTGGGCCGGCTCGCCGTCCGGGCCTTTGCGCGGCGTGAGCCAGGGCGCGCGGGGATGCGCGGTGCGGGCGATCTCGTCGCGGATGCGGACGAGCAGGGCGTCGAGGGACATGCGGTTCCTTCAGGCCGAGAGCCAGCCGCCCTCGACCGGCAGGGCAGCGCCGGTGGTGAAGGAGGCGGCCGGGCTCGCGAGGTACAGGATGGCGCGGGCGACCTCCTCCGGCTGCCCGAGGCGCTTCATCGCGTGCCGCGCCTCCGAGGCGGCGCGGGCGGCATCGGGGTCGGCGGCGCGCCGGAAGCTGCGGGCGAGCAGCGGCGTCTCGATCGCGCCCGGCACCACGGCATTGACCCGGATGCCGTCAGCGGCGAAGTCGAGCGCCATGGTCCGGGTGAGGCTGAGCACCGCACCCTTGGCGGCGATGTAGGCGCTGTTGCCGCGCCCGCCGGCGAGCGCCAGCTGCGAGGCGACCGTGACGATCGCCCCGCCGCCCCGCGCCCGCATCAGGGGCACCGCTTGCCCCGCCCACAGCCAGGTCCCGCCGACATGGGCGCGGAACACCGCATCCCAATCCTCCGGCGCGGTGGTCTCGACGGTGCCGCCGACGGAGAAGCCCGCCGCCGTCACCAGCACGTCGAGGCCGCCGAAGGCGTCGACGATCGCCGCCGTGTCGACCGCGACCGCGTCGGGATCGCCGACATCCGAGGCGCGGGCGAGGCCGCCGATCTCATGGGCCACGGCCTCGGCGGCCGTCCGGTCGCGGTCGATCACCGCCACCCGAGCGCCGGCCTCGGCGAACAGCCGCGCCGTCGCGGCGCCGATGCCGGAGCCGCCGCCGGTCACCACCGCGACCTTGCCGTCGAGCCTCATGTCGCACTCTCCTTCAACCGGGATTGCCAAGCCAGGAACGCGTCCGCGGAGGCCGCGCAGCCATGGGCCGCCTCCCAGCCGAGCTCGTCGCGCAGCCGTGCGGTGGCGAGCGGCGGCCGGTCGCGCTCGCCGTGCAGCGCGATCGTCGGGGTCTCTCCGGGTTCGGCGAGGCGGCAGACGGCGCCGGGCTTCCCCCGCGCCAGCCGCTCGCCCCAGGCGAGGACCGGCCAGACCGCCGGGCTCGACACGTTGTAGAGCCTGTGCTCCAGCCGCGGCGCCGCGATGAGCCGGGCCACGGCCTCGGCGGCGTCGGGGGCGTAGAGCCAGTCGCGCCGGCCGGGCCGCGGCAGCAGGGCCGGGGCCCCGGCCGCCAGGGCGGCCCAGATCTGCGCCTGCGGGCTCAGGGTGTCGCGCAAACCCGTGTCGCGCTCGAACGGACCGAACACCGCGCTCAGGCGCACGCTGACCCCGTCGAGGCCCCAGGGGCCGCAGAGCCGCGCCAGCACCGCCTCCGAGGCGAACTTCGTGACGGCGTAGAGGCTCTCCGGCCGTGTCGCCAGATCCTCGGACAGGACAGCCGCATCCGCCGCGCCGTAGGCCGCCGCCGAGGATAGGTTCACCACCCGGCGCACCCCGGCCCGGCGGCAGGCGTCGAGGATCGGCACCATCGCCGTCAGGTTGACGGCGAGGATCGAACCCGGATCGGCCGCCTCGCGGGCGGCATCCGCCGTTACCGCGGCGGCGATCACCACGGCGTCGGTGCCGGGCCGGATCACGGATGCGAGGCAGGCCGGATCGGTGACGTCGCCGAGGACGAGGGAGCCCGGCGGGGCGGCCAGCGCCCGCAGGAGCGGCGGCGGGGGCGGCGCCCGGTCGAGGAGCCGCACGCTCCGGCCGCGATCGACGAGGGCGCGGGCGAGGTTCAGCCCGACGAAGCCGGCCCCGCCCAGGATCACGATGCTCATGCGGACGGCCGCGGCCAGCCGGCCGGCGAGGGGGCGGGCGGTTCGTCGCGGATGGGGAATGCCGGCACGCGTGGCCCTTCGATGATGTCCTGTCCCGGCCATGCACGAAGCGGGCCGGCGCCCGGGCGAGGATCGGCCGCGGTCCCCGCCGCACAACTTCTGCGTTACTGACGACGATGGGCTCCGGGCCGGCGGAGGGGGCCAAACCGGGAAACGAATCCTGCGGCCCGCACAGCATCACGGGCCGCCGCGACCGACCCGGCGCCGGGCTCGGCTCGCACCGGATTCCCGCGGGCCTGATCCGGAATCCGGCCGGGATCGGGGTGTCCCCTGCGACGGACGCGCACGTTTCGGGAAGAATCGGGGAGGGGCGCACCGTTCCGCCCGGGCAGCCGTCCGTCCGCACAGGGTCGGCCGCCCCGCCGTCCAGGTGTCATGAAACCATCATCCACCCGGGACAAAGGGGTTCTCCGGGCGGCCGGCGTGACACATGCGCGTCCCGGAGAGGTGCCGCGACTTCGCCGCCCCGGGCCGCTCCAGGCTGGTCACGAACGGTCGAAATCTCGTGTACGTTGTAGACCGGGAGCGGAACGCGGCGTGGGTTCGCGCCGGCACGGCGCGCCTCGGAATGGGGGAGAGCGGGACATGGTGCAGAACACGGCCGCACAGGCCGGCCCCGGTCAGGCCGAGCTGCCCGCCGCCCGGCCCGATTCCGGCCTCGGGGCGCTGGCCCTCGTCGCCTCCTTCCACCAGATCCCCTGCGAGCCCGCCCAGGTCC
>NZ_VDDA01000002.1 GCF_006151805.1 Methylobacterium terricola
GGCCTCGCGCCAGGTGCTCCCGTCGGCCGAGACCTTCAGGCGCACGTCGTCGTCGCCGGTGAGCCCGAGTTCGGCCCGGCCGGAGAACCCGGACTGGAACAGCAGCGACAGCACGTTGCCGGCAGCTTCCTTGTTCAGGGTGTAGCGCAGGTCCCCGGTCCCGCCCTCGCTGGTGGCAAGCGCGGTCCAGAGCGCCTTGTTCAGCTTGGCGGCGAACGGGTTGGTGGCGTCGGCGGTGGTGCCGAGGCCGAGGCGGGTGAGGTTCTGGAGCGCCGTCAGGGTGGAGCGGAACGAGGCCCACGCCACACCTGTATAGGTGTACAGGTCGGCCTCATCCGCCACGAAGGCGAGCCAGCCGGCGCGCGGCACGAAGGAGCGCCACGCCCCGTCCTGGTAGCGCACCACCCGGCCGGCCCATCCCGACCACGCCCCGGTGGGAGAGGCGCCGGCGATCAGGTAGCGGTCGCCCTCGGCCGGGCTGGCGGGCGGCGCCGTCAGGTCCTTGTCGAGGACCGCGAGCTGCACCAGCGTGTCGAGGGCGACCAACGCCTCGTTGTGGGTCACGTGCTTCTGCGCCTGCGCCGCCTGGAGCAGCGGCAGGGCCAAGTTTGCGGTGGCTGCGTCAGGCATACAGGGTCGCCCTCAGGGCCGCGCCGCGGCCGTAGGTTGCCGAGACTTGGTGGATGGCGACGGACAGGCTGGTGACCGGCCCGCCGAAATCGGCCGCCTGGTGGGCGGCTTCGTAAGTGAGGGACGGTGCCGACAGGTCGAACGTCCGGAGAACGGTGGCGCCGGAGAGCACGTCGAGGGCGTAGGCCTCGGTTTCCTCGGCCAAGGGCACCTCGAGCTGTTCCCACGGGTCGCCGTCGATCCGGGTGCGCCGGATCCACGTCAGCACCAGGTCGCCCGACGCCGCCCGCACCATCCGGGCCTGCGCCGGCGCGTAGGGGCGCAGGCCCACGCCCCGGAACGCCAGGGTGGCGCCGGCATAGGACGGGTCATCCTGCGGCCGGCCGAGCGGCCCCCAGCGCCAGGCGAGCGGCAGGGTGCGCAGGGACAGGGGCATCCCCGACTGCACCAGGGCATCCGTCAGCACCACGAACGCCGCTCCGGCCGGAGTCGGGTTGCCCAGGGCGAAGTCCGTCCCGAGCTGGCCGCGCAGCAGCGTGCGGAGCCGGTAGCGCCCGGGCGCCAGCAGCGTGGCTTGCGCCCATTGCAGCACCTCCCACTCCCCCGACGGCGTCAGCAGGGCCGCGACGTTGGCCCCGTTCAGCACGTCGACCTCGGGTGAGGAGGTCAGCTCGACCCCGCGCGGCACCTCGACATCGACGCTGTTCCCCCGGTCCCACCGGGCGACCGGGCCCGGATACAGCGCCTCGGTCAGCCGCCCGATGATCGACCGGGCGCCCACCGTGGCGTCGTCCTCGAACGCCCCGCCGGCGGTCGAGCGCAGCACCGCCACCGGCGACCACGGCGCCGTGTAGGCGGCGAGGTACGGCGCGTGCGGCACCGCATCCGGGCGCAGGAGCGGCAGGTCGAGGACGTGGAACAGCGCGACCCCCGCCGTCGCCGGCGGCTCGGCCGGCCGCGGCGTCGCGGTGCCGTCCCGGTAGGCGAACACCGCCGGATCCGTGCGGATGCCGCTCGCCGGCCGGCCCGCTTCGAGACCGAGGCGGGTCAGCCGGTAATCGGTGGCGGCCCCGGCGAGGGAGAGGGTGACGACATCGCCCGCGTCCAGGGCGAGGCAGGACGGCGGCAGGGTGGCCCCGACCTGCTCCCGCTCGACCACGCCCTGATAGAGCAAGGCCTGCGCGATGCCCCGCGCCGTTCCCTCGTCCAGGCAGAGCGGCACCGTCACCCGCTGCACCGAATTGGCCCGCCCGTTGGAGCGCCGCGCCTCGACCGATGCCGACTGGTAGCCCCGGTGCGGATCGATGTAGGTCAGCGCCACCACCCCCGGCAGCGCCGTCTCCTCGCCCCGGATGCGCCGGTAGTCCCCGCCGGCCCCATCCCGCGCCACCAGATCGTCGGCAGTGAGCTGGAGCGCCGGCGCCCGCGCCAGCGGCGCGAAGACCAGGCGCCCGGCCGACTCCGCCGCGTCGAAGAAGAAGCACGTGCGCAGCGGTTCGAGGCTGGCGCGCGGCGTCTGCACCTCGGTGACGGCGTAGCCCTCCACCACGCCGTAGAGCTGGCCGACATCCACCGGCACGCTCAAGCCCCCGCACAGCTCCGCCACCACGTCGGCGATCGGCGACAGGCCGAGGCGCCCGTTGATCCAGTGGCCGAGCCGGTAGTTCGGTCCGTCGCTCCACACCGCCGCCTGGCGCGGGAAGTCCGGATAGGGCCGGGCATCCCACGTCCAGACGAACAGCCGCTCCGGATCGACCATCCGGCCGCCATAGACGGCCGAGACCGGGTTGCCGGCGGTCCCCTGCCAATAGGCCAGGGCGGCTTCCAGGTAGGCCCGTTGCGCCGCCGGATCGCGCCGGCCGTTCGAGTAGTACGGCAGGACGCTTTCCGACGACTTCGGATCCACGAAGACGTTGGGTTGGTTCATGCCCTTGTCGACGGCCGGGCAGCCGAGCTCGATGAACCGGACCGGCTTGCCCTGCGGCACCCAACCCGTTGCGCTGTCCTGGCGCACCCCGCCCGGCCGGTCGCGATGCGGGTTCGCCCACCAGGCGCGCAGATCCTTGAGGCGGAACACCCAATGCTCGCCGTAAGCCGTGTCGGCGATCGGCGTCCGGGCCTGCGCGTCGCGATCGGCCTGCGTCGGATAGTACCAGTCGAACAGCTCGCCGGCCGCGACGTTGCCGGTGAGATAGCCCGGGTCATAGGGCGAGGACGCGCCGGCTTTCGCGTCGAGGTGGTCGAACCCGTCGCGCCAATCGGCGAGCGGCATGTAGTTGTCGATCCCGACGAAGTCGATATTCACATTCGACCACAAGGGATCCAGGTGGAAATACACGTCGCCCGTCCCATCCGCCGGGCGATGGTTGGCGTATTCCGTCCAGTCGGCCGAGTAGCCGAGCTTCGTGGCGCTCCCCAGGATCGACCGCGCGTCGGCCGCCAGGGACACGAGCTGCGCCACCGCCGGGAAGGTCGAGGCGCTGGAGCGCACGGTGGTGAGCCCGATCATCTCCGAGCCGATCAGGAAGGTATCGACCCCGCCCGCAGCCTCGGCGAGCCGCGCACAGTGCAGGATGAAGCGGCGGAACGAGAACTCCGCCTTGGCGCTGGTGACCGTGCGGCCGTTCCACGCCAGGTCCCCCGGCGCCACCGTGCCGAAGAACGCCGCGACCTGGTCGGCCGCGGCGGCGGTCTTGTCGACGGTGCCGGGCCGGCCGGGCGCCGGATGGCAGGTCACGCGCCCGCGCCAGGGGAACGCCGCCTGCTCCGCCCCGCCATAGGGGTCCGGCAGGCCGTTGCCGGGGGCGATGTCCATCATCACGAACGGGTAGAGCGTGACGGCGTAGCCCCGGCTTTTGAGCGCCCCGATGAGCTGCACCACCGACAGGTCGGCCGGCGCCCCGCCGAGCAACGGCACGCCGAGCCCGGTGCGGCTGACGATGGCCGCCACCGCCCGGGCGATCCCGCCCGCCAGCCAGTCCGGCGACGTGGTCTTGCTCGCCGTCTCGACCTTCGGGACGATGCGGCAGGCGCCCAGCCGCAAGTCGGTGCCGTGCCAGGCGACCACCAGGGAGACGTGCCGGCAGCGCGGCGCCTCCGCGGCGAGCTGATCGAGCGCCTTCAGCGCGTCGACCCCGCCCGACACCGTGTTCTGCCCGGTGATCCCGCCGAAGGTCGAGGCGTTGACCGGCACCGTGGCATAGGTGAACTCGCCCATGCTCGGGATCATCGTCACGGCGGTGACCAGCTCCTCGAGACGCGGCCGGCCGGAGGCGTTGGGGGCGCGCCGGATCACCTCCGCGGTGATGACCGGCACCCGGTTGCCGAAGCCGGCGAGCGGCAGATCCTCGAACACGAGGTAGGCCAGGCCGCGATAGGCCGGGGCGTTGGCCGCCCCTTCGATCGCGGCGATCTTCGGGTCGGGCCCCTGCGCCTCGTCGCCGAGATAGACCCGCGCGCCGTAGGCCGCGAGGCTGATCGGCTTGCCGTCGGCGTAGACCTGCCCCACCGCGACGATCGGGCCCTCGCACAGGGCAATCGCCACGCTGACGCTGTAGAGATAGGTGACGTTGAACTGTTTCTGCCCGCCGCCGCTCTTGCCGCCGGGGGACTTCACCTTCTCGACCTTCTGGGTCTCCTTGAGCTTGGTGGCCCAGATGATCTGCCCGCCGATGCGGACGCGGCCGAACACGCGGGCGAGGGCCGCCCCTTCGGTCGAGGCGGTGACGTGCAGGTCCGACAGGCGCGGGCCGAGGTTGACCTGCGGCTTGGGGCGCGAGCCGAACAGGGCGCGGTCGATCAAGCCGCCGCCGGCGGCGCCGACGATCTGGCCGAGCGCGCCGCCGATCGGCCCACCGAAGGCGGTGCCGGCCGCCCGGCCGGCATAGGACAGGACGAGCGTGCTCACGTCGGGGGCTCCGGCGATGGGGTCTGCGAGGGTGCGGGGAACCGGAAGGCGTAGGCGATGCGCCGGGACCAGGCCGGCGGGATCCAGGTCTCCATCACGGCGTGACCGTCATAGGCGTGGATCATCACCGAGGGGGCGACGAGGATCCCGCAATGCTTGGCCGGCAGCCGGTCGCGCCAGCGGAACAGCAGCACGTCGCCGGGCTCGGCCGCGGCCGGCGCGAGCGCGACCAGGTGGCGGGCGGCGGCATCCCGCAACGTCTCCTGGCCCCGGTCCTCGGCCCAGCTCGGCGTGTAGGGCGGCGGCGCCTCCGGCTCGGCCCCGTACAGCTCGGCATAGACGCCCCGCAGCAGGCCGAGGCAATCGGCGCCGGCGCCCCGCAGGCTGGCCTGGTGATGGTAGGGCGTGCCGAGCCACGTGCGCGCCAGCGCGACGACACGCGCGCGAGTGTCAGCCGCGGCGGCCTCCGTCATTGTCTGCCCCCTGCTCCGCGTAGGCCACGGCGTAATCGTTGCCCGGCAAGTCCGGGAAGCCGCGGAAGTTGACGACGTTGGCGAACTTGTCCCGGCAGCTCGCCAGGGACTTGTCGCACCCGGCGGTGACCTGGAACGCGTCGCCAGGCGCGATCGGCGCCGGCATCGGCTCCCACAGGTCGAGGGTGGCGAGGCCGCCGGCGCGGCCGTGCGCCCGCACCTCGACCGCCGCGCCGGCATTCGCCCCGGAGGTCCAGACCAGCCGGCCGGCCTCGAACCACCGGGCGGCGTAGCCAGCGAGGCCGGAGGCGGTGACGCCGCGGGCGCTCCCCACCGTCGCGACCGTCCCGGCGCCGCGGATCGCGGCGGCGGTGGCGTCGACCCGGCAGCGGCTATCGCCCAAGAGCGCGTCGCAGGTCCGCTGGTAGACCCGGCCCAGGGGTTGGTTCAGGCGATCGGCGAGGCCGCGGACTTCGGCCGTGAAGGCGGAGGGCCCGCGCGAGACTTCGCCTATGGTGCCGGAGAGGACGAGGAGGCGGTCGGCCGGGCTCGACCAGTCGACCCGCCAGACCGCGACCGTGGCGCCGTCGAACAGGCCGCGCGCCAGCTCGGCCTCCGCCAGGCGCCCGCTGGTGAGGGCGCCGACGATCTCCAGGCTGTCGGCCGAGAGGCCGGTGCCCTGTTCGAGGGCGGTGCCAGTGGCGCCGCTCTCGGCCGAGCACGTCACGCCGTCGACCACCACGTCGAGGTCATGGTCGGTGAAGCCGAGGCGCAGGCCGTCGGTGCGGGTGACGATCCAGCAATGGCACAGGGTGGTGACCCCGCTCGCGAGGCGCGCGGCGAGGGCAGGCGATAGCGTCTTCATGGGCTCACCGCCGGATCTCGATGACCGGGATGTCGGCCACCACGCCGGCGCGCAGGGCCTGGTGGTCGATCGCGAGACGGTCGGTGGCGAAGCGCACCGGCACGTCGAACAGGAAGCCTGCCGTCACCACCGCGCCGGAGGCGGGCGCGGCCTTGAGGGTGACGAGGCCGGTTGTGGCATCGAGCGCGAAGGCGGAGGCCGCGAGGGCCACGCCGCCGACCGCGACCACGACCGAACCGGCGACCGGCTTGGTGATCGGCCGGGCATAGGGCGCGAAGGCCGCGCCGTAGGTCTTGGCGAGCGGGAACACCCGGCTGGTCCCGTCGCCGGTGCCGAGGCGCTGGTCGGTGGGCGCGATCGCCTGGCCGGGGGCGGCGGAGCTGTGGTCGAAGGTGTCGCGCCAGCGAAAGCCGTAGAGCGGGCCGCGGCGCTCCTCGAAGAAGGCGATCAGCACAGCGACGTCCTCGGCGGAGCGCAGGGCCCGTCCCGCATCGTAGCTGCGGCGGGAGTGGCGCCAGAGGCTGTTGCGCTCCTCGTCGCCGGATCCGAGGGGGACGATCTCGGTGCGCCGCTCCGGCCCGCCGCGGGATCCGTAGGACAGGGCGAGGGGAAAGCGCACCTCGTGGAAGGGGCTCGGCATGGCTCGCGGGCTCCTCTGCTCACCGGCTTGGTTCTCACAGGCCCCTCAGGCCGCGCTGCACCGCCCGGGCGAGGGCGGCGCTGACCTGCGCCTCCGCGCGGTGGAAGCTCGGGGCGTCCACGGTGGCGATCGACACCGAGACCTGGACGGTCGGGGCGGCCGCCTGCGGCGCGACACCGTGCGTCGCCGGCAGGATGCGGCCGGGCTGGAGCGGCACGAAGGTCTCGCGCCCGCTCTCGCCGACCGTGTAGGCGACGCCCGGGGTGACCGGCCCGCCGGCGGCGCGGCCGGTCGGGTTCGGGGTCAGGCCGAGCGACCCGATCGCATCGCCGATCAGGTCGCTTCCGGGGCTGCCGCGGCCGAACAGGCCGTCGAAGGCCCGGTCGAGGCCCCGGCTCGCGAGCGTGGTGGCGAGCCGGGCGACGACGGTGGTCAGGCGCTCGCCGTGCAGGATCGCGCCCTTGAAGCTGTCGGCGAGCGCCGAACCGAGTTCGCGCGAGGCGGATTGGGCGGCGCGCTGGGCGGCTTCCGCCCGCTCCACCTGCGCGGTCGCGGCGCCATAGGCCTCCGCCACCCGGTCGACCTCCTCGCGCAAAGCCGGCGTCACCGAGAGGTCGGCCTTCTTGGCCGCCTCCAGCAGGCGGAACGCCGCCTCGGCCTTGGCGGCGGCGCCCTCCTCCCGGCCGACCGCGCCGGCCTCGATCGTGAGGAGGCCGGTGCGCCGGGTGAGGCGGGCGACCTCGCCGCGAAACGCGTCGTCCTCCGGCTCCGCCGCCTTGGCGGGCCGCGGCGGCGGCCGGGGAGGCGACCATGCGGGCTCGGCGGTGGGGGCGGCAGCCGTGACGGCTGCGGTGGTGGCGGCGGCGGCTGGCGCGGGGACGGGGCCGGCCGGCGGCGCGAGGCTGCCGCGGGGCGCGGCGTCGCTGATCGCGAAGGCGTCGGCGATGCGGGCGCGGATCGCCGCGCCCCCCCGTGCGCTCTCCTCGGAGGCTGCCTTCACCCGCCGGCCGAGATCGGCGACGAGGTCGGCGGCGGCCGGGATCTTGTCCGCGATGCCGCCGACCGCGCTCGTCACCGCCTCGAACCCCGCCACCGCCTCGCGGGAGGCGGAGCCCGCTTCGCCGAGCCGCGCGGTCAGGCTCCCGACCGCGTCGTCCACCCGCCGCAGGGAGGCGCCGTCGCCGGTCGGGACCGCGCTCGCCTGCTCCAGCGCCCGCTGCAGCCGCCCCAGGGATTCCGGCGCGGCCATGCGGGCGAGCTCGTCGCGCACCTCGGCGCCGGCCCGCGCCATCGCGGCCGCGATGCGCCCTGCCCCGGCCTCGACCGCGCGCTCGGCCTCCGCCATCGCCCGCTCGGCGATCGGCCCGGCCCGCGCCAGCTCGCGCTCGTAGGCCTCGACATGGGCCTCCAGGGAGACCACCAGGCGCTCGATCTCGGTCGTCATGCGGGCGATCCGTCATCCGGCACGCTCTGATGGGGAAGGCCTTGGAGCCAGGCCCAGAGCGCGTCCTCCTCCTGCGGCGTCGGGGCGTCGGCGGCATCCGCGTCGCGGGCGCGGTTGAAGCCGTCGATGTAGGCGGCGAGCTGCCACAGGCTCATCGCCCGCAGGTCGGCGGCCGGCAGGCCCATGGCGGCGGCGGCGCCGTAGAAGGCGGCGAAGGCGATCCGCCCTTCGGGTCCCGCGGCGGCGGCCGGGCGGCCGACCCGCTCGTCCTCGGCGCCCTCGAGCCCTGCGGCCAGGACCAGGGCGGCCTTGGCGATCAACGGGATGCAGGGCATCCCGTCGAGCCTCCGGGCGATCGCGTGGGCTTGCGGCACCGGGGAGCCGCCGCCGATCAGGCCGAGGCGCAGCACGTCGCGCACGTCCTGGAACCGGTAGCGCCGGCCGGCATGGAAGCGGTGCAGCAGGTCGGCGGGACCCGCGCCCGTCGCCTCCTGCAACGCCTCGAGGTCGCCGATGGCGAGGCGGAAGCGGCGGGTCGCGCCGTCGAGGTCGAGGTCGATATGGCCGTCGCGGCTCATCGCCCGCCTCACGCCGCCGCCGTGAAGAGAACCGCCCCGGTCGATTGCAAAGCCACCGAGACGGTACAGCGCTCGCCCCGGACGGCGCCGACCTCGAAGCTGGTGAGGTGGAACAGCCCCTCCCAGGCGCCGCCGCCGTCCGCTCCGGCGCCGCTCACCTCGACGCGGGCCTTCACCGGCGCGTCGGAGTCGAAGGCGGCGCGCCAGCGGGCGATGCTCTGGCGCGCCATCACGCCCTTCCCGGACACCGCGACCGACTTCGACACGGCGAACCGGTCGACGAAGGGGGCGACATCCTCGTTGGCGCAGTCCGGTACGACCGAGCTGTTGGTCTCCTTGGTGAATTGCGCCGCCCGCTCGGTCAGGCCGCAGGGCGCCTCGAAGGTGCCGGCCTTGGTCAGGCTCTCGAGCTTCACGGCGATGGCCGAGAACGGCAGGGTGGTGGGCTGGGTCATGAACGCGCTCCCGACGGTGGTGATCAGAGGGTTTCGGCGGCGACCGCCCCGAAGCGGGCGACGCCGTGCCAGGAGCCGGGCCCGAGGGGCTCCGGCAGGACCAGGCTGCGCTCGTGCGACAGCCACAAAAGCTCGCCGCGGGTCAGCGCCAGGTCGGCCTCGTCGAGGGCGCCCACCACCGCGGCAAGGAGGTCCTGCACCGGCCTCAGGTCCCGGGCGCCGCGCAGGAAGGCGTGGACGGTCAGGCGGCAGGTGCAGCCGCGCCATCCTTGCGCCTCGTAGGGGCCGACCTCCGGCGGATCGACGCGCAGGAACGGCCATTCCTCCCGGGCGCTCACCGTCTCGCGCACCCGGGTGCCGACGAGCGGGCGCAAACCCGGATCGGCGAGGAGGCGGCCGCGCACCGCCCGCAGGAGCTGGGGCGACAGGTCGAGCCCGGCCATCACGTCCTCCCCGGCAGGCGCGCGAGGGCGGGCCCGATCACCGGACGGGGGCCCTGCGTCGCGGTGCCGAATTCCCGCACGGCCAGGCCCGGCGCCTCGACGGTGACGACGGCGCCGTCGGGCGTCTCCGCCGCCTCGGCGCGTCCGTCGGCCAGGTCCTGCGCGATCTCGGCGGCGAGGGCGTCCGCCGTCTCCCGCGCGCGGGCCCGCGCGGCGTCGCGTCCGGCCCGGGCGAGGCGCGTGAGCCGCGCCTGGAGCGGGCCGGTCTCGGCATGTCGCGTCACAGCGGTCTCCCCTGGATGAGGGCGTGGCTGCCGGCGGGGTCGGTCTCCACCGCGACGATGCGGTGGCGGGTCCCCGCCAGGGTGATCTCGTCGTCGGGGTTCGGAGGGAGGCCCGGTGTCAGGACGGTCATCCGCACGAGGCGGCCCGGCAGGCCGGGTTCCTCGGCGGCCTCCCGGTCGCCGTCGCGCCTGGCCCGGACGGGATTGTCCGAAGCGAGGCCGTCCGGGCCGATCCGGTGCAGGATCGCCTCGTCGAACAAGGGGGCGAAGGCCTCCCCGAGGTGGCGGCCGAGGCCGTCGAGGAGGCCCATCACACCACCGCCACGCCGAGACTGTTGCGGCGCATCACCTCGTGGAAGCGCCGCCCGTAGGAGGTGAGCCCCAGGGTGCCGGGCAGGATCTCGCCAGGGGCGTCGCGACGCTCGAGGTGGAGCGTGCCGCTTCGCAACGCCTTGAGGTCGAGGGCGCCCGCCCGGGCGAGCTCGGCCTCCGCGCCGCCCTGCCCGTCGAGGGTCAGGGTGTGGGCGGCGTGGAGCATCCGCCCGAGGGCCGCGTCGGCGTCGGGCCAGGAGGCGCCGACCCGGGGGGCGGCCTCGGCGAGTGCGCCCGCGATCGCGGCGTCCGGGCTGCCCCCGAAGGCCGGGAAGCGGGCCCGGAAGGCGGCGGGCGTGATCGTGTCCGCCATCTCACGCCTCCCCCCTGAGGGGCGGCCGCTCGCGGCCGCGCCGGCGCTCGGGCCGTGGATCCTGCCGGAGCGGCGGATCCTGCGGCGGCGGGTCCCCGTCGGGCCCCGCCGCCTCGATCCGCACCTCGCCGGCCGCCGCCCAGGCGGCGAGGCAGGGGTCGGGCCGGTCGGGCAGCGCGAGTACCGCGCTCTCGCCGGGCACCAGCAGCCGGGGGGCGCGAGCGCCCTTCGGCCAGACCAGCCGGGGGCCGGCGGCGTGGTTCGTCACCCGCATCATCGCGCCCTCCCCTAGATGCCGTCGAGGTAGCGGCAGGCGGCGGGCCGGCGGATGTCGAGGCCGCCGAGCCGGAAGGCGCCCGGCACCTCGAACCGCCACGGGCCGGTCTGCCAGGCCGGGAAGAACCGGAACGGCATCGGCAGCCACAGCTTCAGGACCGAGGGGTCGCGGCGATAGGCGACCATCCGGGCGGTGCCGCCGGTGCCGGCGGTCTCGAGCGCCCGCACGCCGTAGACCGTCAGCTCCTGGCCGGTCTCCAGGGTGTAGACGTTGTGGCGCCGGATCCAGTCGAGCAGGGTGAGCGGGCTGATCCCGTCGAGGCGGCGCAGGCCGATGCCGAGCATCTGCTCGTAGGGCAGCAGTAGCGTGTCGGCCATCTCGACGGTGTTGGAGCCGGTGAAGATGCCGATCAGCTGGCCGTTGACGTCGGCGAGGATCTGCTCCGCCGTCTTCTGGGCCCAGGCGGTGCTGCCGTTGGTGCCGGTCGCGGCGGCGCTGCCGACCGTCACGCCCGGATGGTTGAGGAGGCCGGAGAAGCCCTTCGCCGGGTCGCCGAAGAGCGCGACTTGGTCGATGAACTCCTCCGAGGCGAGCCGCGCCGCGTCGGCCTTGTCGGCGTCGAGATCCATGCCGAGGAGCTGGGCCTTGCCGAGCTCCTCCAGGTCGTAGCCGTAGCCGATCCCCGCCATGGCGACGGCGGTCTCGTGCTGGCGGCGCAGCATCTCGACCTTCGGCACGTCGGCGGCGGCGCCGTGGACCCAGGTCGCCTGCCCGACCCGGTCGACCGAGAAGTAGGTCACGGTCGGCACCCATTCGGGCGCCGCGGTGTCGACCGGCACGAGGCGCGGATAGCGGATCGCCGGGTACTGGGCGCGGTAGACGGCCGGCTCGATGAAGGCCTGCTGGCTGACCAGGAAGGCGAGCGCCCGGGGCGCGTCGGTGAGGAGAGTGCGGGTCATGCGAAGGCTCTCTTTCCGGGCTCTCGTCAGTTCAGGCGCAGGCGGACGAGGCCGCCGGCGGGGGCCGAGGTGTCGAACAGGGCGTTCGCGATCGGGGCGTTGCCGGAGGCGGCGGCCGTGAGGGCGCCGGCGGGCGTGACGTAGGCGGGGCTGCCGGCGCTCGCGGCCGAGGCCGTCACGACCCAGACGGCGCCGGACGTCATGACGGCCGCGGTCTCACCCTTGGCGAAGAGGTCGGCCCCGCTCGGGCTCGGCCGGGCGTTGCGGTCGGCCAGCACGATGCCGCGGAACACCGCGCCGGCGGCGGCGATGCCCTCGTCGCGGGCGCCCTGGAAGGCGGCGCGGCCGAAGCCGATCCCCTCCGCGGTCTCGACGGTGCGGCTCACGACCGTGGCCGGGTTCTGGTCGGCGGCCATGCCCTCGTAGGCGGCGGCCGGCCGGCCGGGATAGCTGGTCTGGACGGGGGGCATCAGCGGGCTCCTGCGGGTTTCCAGGCGTTGCGGAGGGTCTCGACCATGGCGGCGTGGGCCGCCTCGGGCGTGAGGGCGTCGACGGACCGGTGCCGCAGGGCGTCGCGCAGCGGATCCGGGGCGTGGGGTGGGACGGCGTGGGGCGGTCCGGCGGCGACGACCCGGAAGGCGCCCTCGATCGCCGCAGGCGCCATCGCGGCGGCCTCCGCCTCGCCGAGCGCCCGGGCGACCGCCGCACGCCGGATCGCCTCGGGCGTCAGGCCGGTCGGGTCGAAGGCCTCGCCGAGGATCCGGCGGGCGTCGGCGACCAGGGCGCCGCGCTCGGCCGCCAGCGCGTCGAGGGCGGTCGCGTCCGGCACCCGGGCGCGGAGCGCCGCGACCTCGCCCTCGCGCTCGGCCAGGGCCGCCTCGGCGGCCTCCGCGCGCCGCTCCGCGTTGGCGAGGCGCTGGCCCAGATCCGCATCGCCGATCCGGCATTCTGGCCCGGCGCGGCCCTGCGCCACGATGGCGACGTGGTCGACGACGACCTTCGTCTGGCGGGCGTCGTAGGGGCTGCCGTCCGGGGCGGTGCCGGGGGTCCAGTCGAGGTCGCAGGTATATCCGACCGAGACCTCGCGCCGCCCGCCCTGCACCGCCGCGATCGCCGCGGAATCGGCGAGCAGCATCGGGATGCGGACGAAGGCGCCGTCGCGCACCACCTCGTCGCCGACATGGCCGCGGGCGACCCCGCGCCAGGTCCGCGGCGTCACCGCCTCGGGCGGATGATCGAGGGTGACCGGCTTGTGGCCGAAGCTGCGCAAGGACTCGGCCCGGAAGATCTCGTCCGGGTCGCGGTAGATCCGGACCTGCGCGAGGTCCGGCCGCGCGACCTCGTCGCCGCGATAGACCTGGACGTTGCCGGCCCGCGCGGCGCGGGCCTGCACCACCAGGGCGCCGTTGCCGAGCGGGCGCGCGCCCGCGATCTCGGCCGCGGGGCCGAGGCTGAACCTGTCGAAGAGATGCATGGGGGTGGGTCTCGTGGTGGGAGGTGGGAAGCGCCTTGCCCGTGCGGGTTCGTCCGTTCACACGCCGGGTCGTGCGCATCTCTCCTCTCCCCGCGGGCGGGGAGAGGGCTGTGTTCCCGTTCAGGGAACGCAGCGAGGCGGTCGCCGAGGGTGAGGGGGTGTCTCCGGGAGAGGCTCCTCCGGCACCTCACCCTCGCTCCAGCTTCGCCTTCGCTAGCTCCGTCGACGGCGAGGTCGCCGGAGCCCTTTCCCCGCCCGCGGGGAGAGGAGAGAACCCGCGCCCATCTCGGCGATGTGACCGTGTCGGCCTGCTCGGGAGTGGGTTGAACGTCGCTCAGCCCGCCGGCCGGCCGAAGGCCGCGGCGATGCCGGGGAAGAGGTCGGCGGCCGACAGCCAGCCCTCGACGCCGCGGGACAGGGCTTCCGCCGGCACCACGCCCTCGCGGGCGAGCATCGCGGCGGTCTCGGCCTTGAGGCGGCCGATTTCCGCCCTCTCGCGCTCGCTCGCCTGGGCGAGCGGCCGCCAGGCGTAGCGCAGGGCGGGGTCGGAGCGGCCGAGGCCGTCGCGGATCAGCAGCCGGTCGAGCCGGGCGATGGCCGGGGTGAGCTCGACATTCTGCCGCGCCGCGACATGGTCGTGGTAGTTGCGGATGTCGGATTCGCCGGTGGCGTTGAGGCCGGCGGGCGACTGGCCGAGCAGCCGCGTCACCGGGATGTCGGCGGCGCCGGCCGCAACCTGGAGGAAGAGGCGGGCCACCTCCGGCAGGCCGGAGAAATCGAGCTGCTTCTGCTGGTAGCGCTCGCCCTCCGGCGCGCGGCCGTCGCCTTCGAGCAGCAGCATCCCGAACAGTCCCTTCATCCGGGCCGCGTAGGCGAAGCGCTCGGTGAGCGCAGCGGTGCCGTCCTCGGTCGACAGGTGCTGCGACAGGCCCGGCACCGAGATCACGTCCTGCTTGGCTTCCGGCAGCATCGCGGCGATGTGGGCGGACGCCGCCGTCGCCTGGTCGATCGCCTCCAGCAGCGCCTGGAGCACGCTGTCGCCCCACCCGTCACTGACGGCGTCGTCCGGCAGGGCCGCGCCGAGGAGGCGCACCACCCGGGACGGGTGCACCGCCTGGCCCCCCGCGATGGTGTAGTCCTTGGGCTCCCCGAACCAGGGCGAGAGCGGGTCGCGCTCGATGCCGCCGGCCTGGATCCGGCCGCGGGGCAGGACGTGGAGGTAGCGCAATCCCCCCTGCCCGAGCGTCTCGGGATCGAGCGGCAGGGCCGGGTCGGGCGCGCCGTCGCCGATCAGCAGCGCGGCGCCGCCATGCAGCCGCGCGAGCCGCAAGGCCCGCAGCAGGCGGTCGCGCAAGGCAAGACGCTCCTCGCTCGCCGCGAGCGCCGCCGCGATGTCGGGCGGGGCCTGCCAGGCGCGCCACTCGCGCAGCATGTCGAACGGCACGATGTCGACGACCTTGCGGGCGAGCCAGTTGTCCCGGTAGGCGGCATCCAGTTCCGCCCGGGCCCGGGGCACGTGGACGTGCAGGTTGCCGGTGCTCTTGTCCCGCGGGCCGCCGAGGCCGGAGACGAGGTTGGCGAGGCGGTCGGCGAGCCACATCACAGGACTCCGAGCAGGCCGTATCCCGGCCGGGAGAGCGCCGCGAAGGCGCGCGAGAGGGCGTCGACCTGGTCGAGGAAGGCGCCGTTGGGGAAGGCGCAGAGCTCGTCAAGGAGGGCCTCGTTCCAGGGCCCGACGACGAGGTGCAGGTTGCCGGCCTCGGCCTGGGCCGAGACCGGGGCGGCCCGGGTCGCCTTGTCGCCGCTCTCAGGGCTGGCCCGCACGTCGTAGCCGGCGAGGCGCGAGACGAGGTACTGGGCCTGCGCCTTGCCGGCCTGGCCGGGATCCTGCGGCAGCGAGATCCGGCAGGACGGGCCGTCCGCGGCGGCCGTCGCCAGGATCAGCCGCTCGACGCCGCCGGCCGAGAGCCGGTCGCGGCGCACGTCGACGACGTAGAGATGCCCGTCTGCGCCGCGCGCGAGCTTGACCCCGGCGGTGTAGTCCGGCCCGCGCCCGCCGCGCGGCACGCTTGCCGCGAGGTCCCAGGCCCGCACCGTGGCGCAGCCCGCCGGCACCGCCCGCACCAGGCTGAACCAGCCGCGCTTGAACAGCCCGCCCTCCCGGGGGGCCGGCCGCTGCTGGTACTGGCCGGCCGCCGCGTACTCGCCCATCGTGGCCTTGTCGCGCTCCACCGCTTCCCGCGGAAAGCGGGCGGGAAACAGCAGTTCGCCCGGCTCCCGGCGCGGATCGCGGAAGCCGATGCGGGTGGCGCAGGCGCGCTCCGGCTCGAACTCCATCGGCAGCATCAGGTGCTCGTAGCCGAGGTTCCGCGCCAGGATCACGCCCGACAGGTCGCGCTCGTGCAGCCTTTGCATGATCACCACGATCGCCGAGCGGACGGGGTCGTTGAGGCGGGTCGGGACCGCCTCCAGGAACCACTGCGCGATTCCCTCGCGCACCCGCTCGGAATTGGCGCCGTCGACCGAGATCGGATCGTCGAGGATCACCCGGTCGCCGCGCGAGCCGGTGATCGAGCCGGCCGAGACCGCCTCGCGCAAGCCCGTCGCCGTGGTCTCGAACCGGCCCTTACGGTTCTGGTCGCGGGTGAGGCGCACCCGCTCGCCCCATAGGTCCCGGTACCAGGGCGAGGTGATCAGGCGCCTCGTGCGCAGGTTGTCGCGGAGCGCCAGCCGCTCGGTATGCGAGACTGCGACGGTGCGGAGCGCCGGGCGGTTCTTCGGGCCCCATTCCCAGGCCGGCCAGAACACCCCGGCGAGCAGGCTCTTCATCGTGCCGGGCGGCACGTTGATCAGCAGCCGTGTGATCTCCCCGGCGGTGACGGCTTCGAGATGGGCGCTGACTGCGTCGATGTGCCAGCCATGCATGTAGGGCGCGCCCGGCTCGATCACCGGCCAAGCCCGGCGCACGAAGCCCGCCAGGCTCTCCTCGCTATCGAGCCGGTCGAGCGCCCGCAGCAGGGCCGGCGGGTCGCTCAGCCAGGCGCTCGGCGATGGCCCGGAGCTGGGCCCGCTGGCCCTCGTCGAGGAGGCGGAAGGCGGCCTCGGGATCCGCGATCGGGCAGTCGTCACGCTGTTTGCCCTCCCCCTTGCCGTCGAGGTCCCAGGCCTGGCGCTCGAGCGCGATCCACAGCCGCGCCGCGGCGGCGAGGTCGCGCAAAGCCGCGACGCGTTTCTGCAGGATGGCCGCGCGGGCGAGCCCGCCCTCCTCGGTGCCGTCCTCCGGGCCGGGCTCCTCGGCCGCGGCCTGGAGGTCGTCGAGGAGCTGCAACGTCAGGGCCGCGCCCTGCGCCACCACGATGCGGTGTCCGCCGCGCACGTCGCCCGCGTCGAGGATGTCCAGGGGGGCCGGGGCGTCGCGCGCCCAGCCTTCCGCCCGGGCCCGGCGCCGCAGGGTCGACGGGCTGATGCCGAACCGGCGCGCGATGGCGGGCCCGGCCCCCGGCTCGGCCCGGTAGGCCGCGGCGATGCCCGCCCAGTCGATGACTCGGCGGGACGACTGCTTCTTGGCCATATCGCCTCTTCGGGAGGTCGGGATCTTCGGGACGTGGGAAGGCGCGGCCGATCCGTGGCGGGGGGCCCGCGGAGACGAGCCGCCCTTCGCCTCGGTGATGCCGTGGGCCGGGTCCAGGGACACATCCCCGCGTCGCGGGGCAGTCGAGCGGCCACTTCCTCGAAGGGCAGGCCGCAGACCTGGATAACCTGGGATCCTTGTACCCGCCCCGCCGATGTTCGTCAAATGTTCTCTTCGGCGGGGCGCGATTTTTTTAACGGATCAGTCCCGTGCGAGCTGGTCCTCGTCGAGCACCACCGGGGTCTCGCGCCCGAACAGCGACAGGGCGACCCGGTAGCGCCGGCGGGCCGGATCGACGCCCTCGACCGTGCCGGACAGGGCCGCGAGCGGCCCGCCGATCACCCGCACGCCGTCGCCGAGAGCGAACAGGACCGCCCTCACCGCCTCCGCGTGGCCGGCATCCTCGCCCCCGGGGATGCCACGATGCCCGCCATATCCGGTGATCGCGTCGGCGAAGCCCTGGAGCACGCCGGCGGCGATGATGACGGCGCGGCCGTCGCGGAACAGGATCCGGTCGATGCCGGGATGGGCCTCGACCCGCGCGAGGTCGGCGTCGTCGCGCAGGCCCACGAACAGCATGCGGTGCAGGAGCGGCACCCGGGCGGTGCGACGCCGGCCGGTCGGAGAGGTCAGCTCGACCTCCTCCCGCGGATCGAAGGTGGCGATGCCGGCGGCCTCGAGGTCGCGGGCGGCGCGGGCGGCCCAACGGGCCTTGGTCTCGGCGACCATCCAGACCCGGTCGGCCGCGAGCACGATCCGGACGGGCCGGACCCGCCGGCGGCGGCGCCGCCGGATCTCGTCGGCCCGGTCGGCCGGAGGATGATTGCGGGCCAAGGCCTCGCGGCGGCGGCGGGCGATGCGGCGCGTCGGCTTGCTCACGCCGCCCTCCCCGCCGGCGAGCCGGTCAGGCTCCGCCGGGACGGTCCGGTTCGCCCCCGTTCGCGGGCGGCGCGCCGATCCGCTCGCGCTCGGCCTCCCGCGTCAGCGCCTCGGTCGCACGGATGATCCGGGCGCGCACCATCAGGAACAGGCCGACCCCCGCCGCGAGGGTCCAGAGCACGATCAGGGCTACCTTCATCCGCCCCTCCTGCACCGGCGGGCCGCGGCGCGCGACGGCTTCCCCACCTCGCCCTGCCCCGTTGCGGCGATTCGCCGCCCGGCTGCGCCGGGAGTCCGCGTCCCGGATCGCCCGGTCCCGCTCCGGCGTTGCGCCACCGGAGGTCTCCCCCGTCGGGCGGGCGGCACCGGGCGTCAAGGAAACGGTGGATCATCGGCGACTCCCGCAACGAGGGACACGGCGCAAGGCTGCCCTTGAGGTAGGATGCAGAATGGGCACGCGCGAACAGCGATGCTCGCCCCTGGCCTTGCAGCCAAAGTAGCTACATGATGTAATGATTTTGCTCAATACCTCAAGTGTCGAGGATGTTCGCTGAGGTGATTCAATCGGGAGAGAACCAGGTTCGGGCCGCGCAGGGCGAGCGGCTGCGACAGGCGCGCCTCGCCGCGGGCTACCGCTCGGCGCGGGACGCCGCTTTGCAGAATGCCTGGCCGGAGAGCACCTACCGGGCGCACGAGGCCGGCACCCGGACCATCGGCCAGGACGATGCCGAGCGCTACGCCGCGCGCTTCCGCCGCGACGGCGTCGAGGTCACCGCCAAGGGGTTGCTGTTCGGCGACGACGACGCGCCCGAGCCGCCCGCGGAGGGCGGTCCGGTCGGGGGTGTCGTGGTGGGGGTGAAGGGATTGATCAGCGCCGGCGGCTTGATCGAGACCGGGGACGAGCAGCCCGGCCCGGACGGCGACCTCTTCCGCATCACGGTGCCGTTCGGGGTGCCGCCCGGCACCATCGCGTTCCGGGTCGCCGGCCTATCGATGTATCCGAAATACGAGCCCGACGACGTGGTGCTCTGCGCCGAGGCCGGGGAGAGCCCGGACCGCCTGGTCGATCTCTACGCCGCGGTCACGACGGCGGAGGGGCACCGCTTCCTGAAGAAGATCCTGCGCGGCTCGCAGCGGGGCGCCTACCACCTCGAGAGCCACAACGCCCCGCTGATGCCCGACCGGCGTCTCGTCTGGGCCTCGGGCATCATCAGCACCGTGCACGCGCAGCACTGGAGCCGGTTCTGTGCCCGCGCGAAGACGGGCCATTGAGGGAGGAGATCGCTGCGTCTTGCAGCGATCCTGACCGGGATCAGGGGGACTTGGATCAGCCGGGCTTGGATCAGTCGGCTTGGGCGACCCGGGTCGAGCGGCGCTGGGCGGTCCAGCGGCCCGAGCAGAGCGACGACACGCTCCAGGTGCCGGAGCCGGAATTGGCCTGGAGCCGGCCCGCGGCGGCACCGCTCGCCGAGCCATGGCGCACCGTGAGGCCGACATTGCCGTCCTGCCCGATGCGCCCGCTCACCGTCGCCCCGCCATCCCCCGCCGAGGCCACCCGCACGTCGCCGTCGTTGATCGCCAGCGAGACGGTGTAGCGGCTGTCGCACAGGCCCGATTCGGTGACGAGCTGGACCGCCCAGGTGCCGTTGAAGCTCCGCCCCTCCGCCGCCGCCGGCTGCAGGCTGGCCGGCAGGGCGGCGCACAGGACGAGAGCGGCGACGGACGACTTGCGCATGAGACCCCCGGACATTTCGATCGTGGCGGATTGTTTGGTTTGAACCGCAACCGGACGCGGCGCGGCCATGCAAGACCGCGTGCGTGTTGGGAACGATATGGATGGGGGATCCTTAACACAGGCAGAACGGCAGCAATATGGCGCGCCGCGACCGCCCTTCGGGGGGATCGACTGAATGGTCCGACGCGATTCGGGGCCATCCTACTGCCGAGCTACTACGGCATCCAGCGGTTCAGCTTGAAGTCAGGCAGGAAGTCAGGCCGGCAGCGTCGCCGCCATGCGCCGGCGCAGGGCTTCGTCGGGCATCGGGCCGGTGCCGGCACGCAGGTTCGCCGCCATGTGGCCGGGATCGGCGGTGCCGGGGATCGCGCAGGTCACGGCCGGGTGCGAGACCACGAATTTCAGCAGGATCTCGGCCCAGGAGGCGCAGCCGAGATCCGCCGCGTAGTCCGGCAGCGGTTTGGCCCCGAGGCGGCGCAGCAGCCCGCCGCCGCCGAACGGCCGGTTGACCAGCACCGCCACGCCGCGCTCGGCGGCGAGCGGCAGCAGCCGTTCCTCCGCCGCCCGGTCGTCGAGGGCGTAGTTGATCTGGAGGAAGTCCAGCCGCTCGGCCCGCAGCACCGCCTCGACGGCGTCGTAGGCGCTCTCGGTGTAGTGCGAGATGCCGAGATAGCGGAGGCGCCCCTCCTCCTTCCAGGCCCGCAGGGTCGGCAGGTGGGTGCGCCAGTCGAGCAGGTTGTGGATCTGCATCAGGTCGAGGCGCTCGGCGCGCAGGAGCTGGAGCGAGCGGCGCATCTGCGCGAGTCCCGCCTCGCGGCCGCTGGTCCAGACCTTGGTGGCGAGGAAAGTGCGGTCGCGGGCGCCGAGTCCCGCCACGAGGTCGCCGGTGACGCCCTCGGCCCGGCCGTACATCGGCGAGGAATCGATCACCTGGCCGCCCTGCCCGAGCAACGTCGTCACCACCTCGCGCAAGGGCGCCCGCGCGGCGGGCGTCTCGCCGACATCGAAGCCGCGCCAGGTGCCGAGCCCGATCACCGGCAGGGTCTCGCCGCTCGCCGGGATCGGCCGCCGGTGCAGGGCCGCGACTGGCTGCGTCCCTTGCGCCGCCGCGCCGCCGCCGAGGGAGGCGGCCGCCAAGACCCCGCCGAGGAATTCCTGCCGGGTCAGTCCGTCCCGCTCCGTCGTCATCGTGCCTCTCCCCGGTCCGCGCCGCGCCTGTCACGAAACGCCCGGGGGCATTCCCCGGTGCCCTTGGCGAAGAAGCGCGAGAAATAGGCCGGGTCGGAGAAGCCGAGGCCATAGGCGATCTCGGCGATGCCGAGGTCGGAATAGAGCAGGCCGCGCTTGGCCTCGAGCAGGCGGCGCTCGCGGATGATCTGCCCCGGGCTCGCGCCCGCCACCGCCCGGCAGGCGGCCCGCAGCCGCGCCTCCGTCACCCCGAGATCGTCGGCATAGGCCGCGAGCGGGCGGTCGCGGCGGTGATGCGTCTCGACGAGGTCGCGGAAGCGCGCGGCGAGCAGGGCCTGCGGACCCGGCGGGGCCGGCGGCGCCCTGAGGGCCGCGAGGCGCCGCAGGCCTGCCACCAGCAGCAGCAGCAGGTGGGCCTCGATGGCGCCGCGCCGGCCCGGCGCCGCCCAGGCCAGTTCCCGGGCGAGTTCGGCCAAAGCCTCCTCGGCCGCGCCCGGCTCCGGCAGCGCCAGGGCCGCCGGGCCGGCGAACAGGGCGCCCAAGTCCGGCTCGCGCCCGCACAGGTCGCGCAGGTAGCGCGCCGAGAGGGTCAGCACCGTCCCGACCGTGCCGTCGGCGAAGCGGAAGCCGTGGGCGGTGCCGGCCGGCACCACCAGCAGGCACGGGGCCGTGAAGGTCAGCCGCTCGGCCTCGGCCCGCATCTCCCCCGCCCCTTCGGCGATCAGCAGCACCTGATGCAGGCCGGAATGGACGTGCGGCCGGATCGTCCAGCGGTTCGGGCGGCTGCGATCGTCCAAGGCTTCGAGGTGCAGGAAGCGGTCGTCGGCGTCCCGCGGCGCCTCGCCGTACAGGAAGAAGTGCGGCACCGCAGGACGTTGGGACGGGTCGAGGCGCATCGCGGGCCTGATCTTCCGGACGGACGGGACGAACGAACAGTCCAACTTTTTCCGCGCCGCGTCCATCGTCAACCGAGCCGGCGCGGGTCATCGTTTCGGGATCGCGCAGCCTCCGCCGAGACGGGGGCGCCACGGGAGAACACGCCATGCCCAGCCCGATCCGCACGCAGGTCGCCATCATCGGTGCCGGTCCGGCCGGCCTGTTCCTCGCCCACCTGCTGGCCCGCGCCGGGGTGGACGCGGTGGTGCTGGAGCGCCGCACCCGCGACTATGTCGAGGGCCGGGTGCGGGCCGGCGTGCTCGAACAGGGCACCGTCGCCCTGATGGAACGGCTCGGCCTCGACGCGCGGCTCAGGGCCGAGGGCCTGGTCCATACCGGCACCAACCTCGCCTATGACGGCGAGATCTTCCGGATCGACATGGCGGCGCTCACCGGCGGCTCCGCCGTCACGGTCTACGGCCAGCAGGAGGTGATGCGCGACCTGTTCGATGCCGCCGAGTCGCGCGGCGTGCGGATCGTGTTCGAGGCCGAGGACCTGCGGCTCGACGGGCTCACCGGCGACCGTCCGAGCGTCGCCTTCACCCGGAACGGGGTCGCGCAGAGCCTCGCCTGCGATTTCGTCGCGGCCTGCGACGGCTTCCACGGCGTCGGGCGGGCCTCGATCCCGGCCGACGTGCTCAAGGTCTACGAGCGGGTCTATCCGTTCGGCTGGCTCGGCATCCTGGCCGAGGTGCCGCCGGTCAACCACGAGCTGATCTACGCCAACCACGCCCACGGCTTCGCCCTGGCCAGCATGCGCTCCCCCACCCGCAGCCGCTACTACGTCCAGGTCGGCCTCGACGAGCGGATCGAGGATTGGTCGGACGAGCGGTTCTGGGACGAGGTCGAGACGCGCCTGGGGCCGCAGGCCTCCGCCGGGCTGGTGCGCGGGCCCTCCTTCGAGAAGAGCATCGCGCCCCTGCGCAGCTTCGTCGCCGAGCCGATGCGCTACGGCCGCCTGTTCCTCGCCGGCGACGCCGCCCACATCGTGCCGCCGACGGGGGCCAAGGGCATGAACCTCGCGGTCTCCGACGTCGCGATGCTCGCCGAGGCGCTGACCCTGCACTACGCCGAGCGCGATGCGTCGGGCCTCGACGGCTACTCGGCCCGGGCGCTCGCCCGGGTGTGGAAGGCCGAGCGGTTCAGCTGGTGGTTCACCGGCCTCACCCACCGCTTCCCCGACATGGACGCGTTCGCCCGCCGGATGCAGGTGGCGGAGCTGGCCTATATCCGCGGGTCGAAGGCCGCCCAGACGGCGATCGCCGAGAATTACGTCGGGCTGCCGATGGGGTTCGGAGGCGAACCGTCGAACCGGTGACGGATCGCGTCACCGCGACGGTTCCGCCGCGACCTCGCCCCAGTCCTTCAGCGGGAAGGCCCGGTCATAGGCCCAATTGAAGACGAAGGCGTAGGCGACGTAGAACAGGGCGATCGCGATATCCATCACGAAGGCCTGGACGAGGCCGATCCCGAGATACCAGGCGATCGGCGGCAGCAGGATCACCAGCAATCCCGCCTCGAACGTCACCGCGTGCGCCAGCCTGAGGCCCAAGCTCTTGCGCGTATGGCCGACGAGCCGCTGCATCGCGTGGTCGAAGCCGAGATTGTAGACGTAGTTCCACCCCGTCGCCGCGACGGCGCTGCCGATTCCGATCACGCCCATCTCGGCGGCGTGCAGCCCGAACAGCGCCGTCCCGAGCGGGACGATCAGCGCGAGGCCGATGGCCTCGAACAGGAGGGCGTGGCGGATGCGATCGCGTGTGCTGCGCATGGCGGGGCTCTCGATGCGGCTCCGAAAATCCGGTTGGTCCGCGGCGTTCTATCGGCGATGCTGCGGCCGGCAAGTTAGGATGTATCGGGAAATCGGATAGGTGGCCGTCTCGCTCGACCAGCTCCAGGCCTTCGTGGCGGCGGCCGAGGCCGGGTCGTTCTCCGGCGCCGCCCGGACCTTGCGCAAGGCGCAGTCGGCCGTCAGCACGCAGGTGGCGAATCTCGAGGCCGATCTGGGGCTGGAGCTGTTCAGCCGGGCCGGCCGCAACCCGGTCCTCACCCCGGCGGGGGAGCGGCTGCTCCTGGAGGCCCGGGTGGTGCTCGACCGGCGCGAGCACCTGATCGGCGTGGCGCGCAGCCTGGAGCAGCGGGTCGAGAACCGGCTGGTGGTCGCGATCGACGAGCTCTACCCCGAGCACGCGCTCGGCGCCCTCTTCGCCGCGTTCGCCCGGGCCTTCCCGCATGTGGAGCTGGAGCTGCTCTTCCCGCTGATGGAGGATGTCAGCCGCATGGTGCAGTCGGGTGCCGCCGATCTCGGGGTGATGTGGCGCCAGGAGGTGCTGCCGACGGAGCTCGGCTTCCAGACCATCGGCTGGGTCCCGCTCAAGCTCGTCTGCGGCCGCGACCACCCCCTCGCCAAGGCCCGGGTGGAGTGGGAGGAGCTGAAGCGCCACCGCCAGATCCTCGTCGCCGCCCGCAGCGACGGGCCGGAGAAGCGCCGCCTGCGGGTCGCCGCCGAGGTGTGGTGGGTCGAGAGCCACTGGGTGATCTTGGAGATGGTGAAGCACGGGATCGGCTGGGCCTTCGTCACCGATCACGTCATCGCGGCGTCGCTGACGGCGCCGTACCTCGTCACGCCGGATCTGCAGTTCGACCAGGGGGATTGGCCGATCGCGCTGGAGCTGGTCTGGCACAAGCAGCGGCCGTGCGGGCCGGCGGCGGCGTGGCTGCGGGAGCGGTTCGCGGCGGAGCGGGTCGGGGGCTCTGCGGGAGAGGTGCGGGCGGACTGACGGAGCAGCCGGCCTCTCATAAACCTCCCTCTTTCCCGGACGACTGCAACGAAGTGGAAGGAGATCCGGGAACCAGCACACGACGTCGCGAACCGTCCGTGCGTCTGCAACGGTGAAAAATCAGAGCCGCTTCGCGGCGAGTCTTGCGGCTGGATGCCGGATCTCCTTCCGCTGACGCTGCAGTCGTCCGGGAAAGGGCGGATGAAAGATCAGCCTGACGAGACGCGACTATCGCGCTCCGTCCCGCCCCTCCCCATCACCCCCACCCCGCAACAACTCCCCCGCCACATCCCCCAGCCGCGGCGCCGGCTCCCGGGTGAACGGCAGCGGCCGGCACACGGCGACCGCTGCCAGCCCGAACCGCGCCGTCATCAACCCGTTCAGCACGCCCTCCCCCAGCTTCGCCGAGATTCGCGCCGCGACGCCCAGACCCAGCACCGACTGCACCAGGCTGTCGCCGACCGCGACGCTGCCGGTGACCGCGAGATGGGCCAAAGCCGCCCGGGCGAGGCGCAGGAAGCCGAACAGGCCGGGCCGGCCGCCATAGATGGTGGCGATGCGGCGCAGCAGCCGAACGCCTGCGAAGATCACGAAGCCGACATCGACGATCGCCCGCGGGCTCAGCGCCGTCACCGCAGAGACTTGCTTCGCGGTCTCGGCCACCGCCGCCTTGGCGGCGCGGTCGAGGGAGGCCAGCAGCTCGGCCTCGGCGATGCCGATCCGGTCCTCGACGTCGAGGATCTGGTCGTCGAGGGCGGCCAGCCGGGCGCGGGCGGCGCTCGCCGCCGGCCGCTCGGCGTAGAGGGTCGAGAGCTGTCGCACCACCGCCTTGGCGGCGCTGTGGTCGCGGGAGCGGAGCGCGTCGAGGGCGTCCTCGCGCACGTGTTCGATCCGGCGCTCGCGCAGGACGCCTGCCACCTCGCGCCAGACGATAGCGGCCAGCGCCACCACGGCGACGGCCAGCAGCACCAGGGCGACGATCCCGAGCCAGGGCGCGGCGGAGAACAGGTCGGCGATCAGCCGCTCGATCGCGAGGCCGATGCCGAGCGAAGCGAGCCCCCCGAGGGCCGAGAGCAGCAGCGTCGCCCACGGCGCCCGCGAGCGCGGCGCCACCGGAACGGCCACGCCGTCGGCGGCCTCGACGATCTCGAACGGCTCCTCCACCACCCGCACGCCGTCGGCGAGCGCGGTCTCGGTGCCGGGCGGCGGGGGTGTGGCGACCGTCTCCGTGCCGGCGGGCGGCAGGCGGAAGGCGCGGGGCTTCGAAGTCGGAGGATTCGTCATCAGGATCCTCAGGCGAGGCGGTCGCCGATCAGGAAGTGCAGGGCGCGGTCGAGGCGGATCTGCGGCAGGCGGCCGGGGCGGCCGAGCGCGTCGCGGGGCACGGGCGGCGGGCGGAAGCGCGGGAAGCGGAGCGAGCCCGGCGGCACCGCCCCTTCCAGCACGGCTTCGGGCCGCTCGGGCAGCTCGCCGGGGAAGATCGCGGCCTCGGTCTCGCCGTCGAAGGTCTCGCCGTCGATGCTCTCGCCGGCCTCCGGCGTGCCGGCCACCGCCCGGAAGGCCTGCGGCCCGTCATGCACCACCGTCTCGCGGGTCGAGCGCACCGAGGCGAGCGCCTGGGTGCTGACATGGGCGCCCGCGGCCTCGGTGCGCCGCAACGACCGGGCGACGAGGAGGCGCAGCAGCGCGTCGAGCCGGTCGTGGCTGGCATGGTGGAGGTGGTCGGCCTTGGTGGCAGCGAACAGGATCCGGTCGGCCCGGGGTGCGAAGAACCGCGACAACAGGCTGTTGCGCCCGACCCGCAGGCTCATCAGCACCCGGTCGAGGGCTTCCTCCAGCTCGGCGAGGGCCGCCGGCCCGGCATCGACCGCCGCCAGCACGTCGACGAGCACGATCTGCCGGTCGATGCGCTGGAAATGGTCGCGGAAGAACGGCGTCACCACCCGGTGCTTGTAGGCCTCGAAGCGGCGCTGCATCAGGCCGCCCAGGCTGTCGGGGTTGACCGGCCCGTTCAGGAGCAGCGGCGCGAAGGTGAGCGCCGGCGAGCCGGCGAGGTCGCCCGGCATCAGGAAGCGGCCGGGCGGCGTGGTGGCGACCGCCTCGGGGCCGGCCCGCACCGCGGCGAGGTAGGTGGTGAAGGCCTCGCTCGCCCGCTCGGCCACGATCTCGTCGAGGGGCTGGTTCGGATCGAGCGCCCGCAGGGACGCGAACCAGGGCGCCGCCATCGCGGCCCGGCCAGGCCGCTCTCCGGCGATGATCGTCTCGCGCGACCAGCCCTCGTAGGTCTGCTCGATCAGCGCGAGGTCGAGCAGCCACTCGCCCGGGTAATCGACGATGTCGACCATCAGGCTCGCCGGCCCGGTGCGCCAGCCGCTCTTGCGCTCGTAATCGATCTCGAGGCGCAACTGGCTGATCCGGTCGGTCGAGCGCGGCCAGCGCCGCGCGTCGGTCAGCGCCGCGAAATGGTCCTCGTAGGGGAAGCGCGGCACCGCGTCGTCGGGCTGCGGCACCAGGCGGGCCCGGCGCAGGCGGCCTTCCTGCGAGGCGCGGAGCGCCGGCAGCGGGTGGAGGCCGGTGAGCTGGTGCACCAGCGCGGTGGTGAACACCGTCTTGCCCGAGCGGGCGAGGCCGGTGACGCCGAGCCGCACCGTCGGCTGGACCAGGAGGTCGTTCGAGGCCTCCGCGAGCGAGCGCGTCGCCTCGGTGACGGACTTGGCGAGGGAGCCGGCACGCGCGGCGAGGTCGGTCAGGGGCGGCACGCGATACGCTCTCGCTTCCTATCGTTCGGGGAGGTGGCGCGGGGACGGGGCTTCCGCAAGGTCTCGGTGTGCGAAGGGCTACGGTGCGGCCTCGGCCTGCCGTCCGGCCGCCCCGCGCTCGGCCTCGGCCCGGGCGATCGCCGCGGCGACGAGGGCCGGGCTCGCCCGCAAGGCTCCGAGCTCGACCGACGACATCGCCAGCAGGACGGGAGCGAGGCGCTCGGTGGCGTGGCCGTCCGGCGTGAACAGGCCGAGATCGTCGCCGGGCTTGACGCCGACGCTGCCGGCGATGCGGGCGGCGTAGTTCTGGATGCGGATCTCGTCCGAGCCGCAGAGCGGCGCGGGTGGGCGCAGGGCCGGCGGCAGCGACGAGATCGACGCGGCGGCGAGCGTCGGCAGGGCGGCGGCCTCCGCGGCAAGGCGTGTGCCGTCGAGGATCCGACCCGGCTCGATCGCCGCGATCGGGCGCACCGTCTCGCCGATGCCGGTGGCGATGGTGGGGAGCGGGGCCGCCTTCACGGCGCGGACCGGCTGGCGCGGTCGGCCCTGCATCCGGGCCAGCGCCGACCAGGGCTGGACCCGCAGGGCGTTGCCGGCGACGGGGCGCGGCGCCGGGGCGGCGACCGGGCGCGAAGGAGCCCGCGCGACCCGCCGGGGGGCGCCGCCGCGGCCATGGCCGGCGAGGAAGCGCGCCCGCAGGGTGCGGCCGATGCCCTGCGGCGCCAGGGCCGCCAGGGCCGGCGAGGCGGCCCGGGCGGGAGCGGCGGCACGCCCGGGGATGATCGATCGGGCGGCGGCCGGCGCGCCGCACTCGGCCGGCGCCCAGCGGCGGACGATCGCCAGGGCCGAGCGGCGCCCGTACTCGCCGTAATAGCGTCGCAGCAGCGAGACCGCGGCATCCGCCCCCTGCCCGGCGGTGGCGAAGCCGGTATGCCCCTCCTGGTCGCCGCCGATCTCGCCGTCCCAGCGCGCCCGCTTGATGCACCAGTAATTGTTGAGCTTGACGCAGCGCGCGACGAAGGCCGGGTCGTTCGGCGCCGCCCAGGCCGCCCAGGCCAGCGAGAGCGGCAGGAGCCCGTCGCGGGTCTCGGCTCGCCAGTTCGACACCGCCCGCGCCTCGGGGCGGTAGACCGGCATCTCGCGCGCCGGTGCCGCGAGGGTCGAGAGTGCGGAGAGCCCGTCACTGAGGCGCGTGGCGCCGTCCCTGACCAGGGCGGCGCCCGCATCGGTCGCGGGTCCGGCCGCGAGGCTCAAGGCGAGGAAGGCGGTGAGGATCACGACGGCCAGAATGCGTTGATGCGGCTAAGGCTGTCTCAAGTGATGGACCGGTCACTCCGTTCCACCGTGGGAGGCGCGGGTTTCTCCTCTCCCCGCGGGCGGGGAGAGGGCTGCGTTCCCGTTCAGGGAATGCAGCGAGCGCAGGCGCAGCCGGAGCGAGGGTGAGGGGGTCTCAACGAGCGAGACTCTTCCGGAGAAACCCCCTCACCCTCGCCCTGCGGGCTTGCTGATCCCCTTGAACGGGGGATCAGCCCTCTCCCCGCCCGCGGGGAGAGGAGGATATCCGCGCCTCATCGATTCCCCGACAGCCCGGCCTCGATCACCAGGGCAGCTTCCCCGCCCCTTTGCCTACTCGTCCTCGCCGTGCCCGAGGCTCTTCGGCGTCACGAACCGCTCGACCGTACCCTCCCCGGCCTCGACCTCGGCCCAGGATTCCACGGCGAAGTCGATCACCGTGATCGCCGCGGTCGGGTACTTCCTGGTCAGCGCCCGCCGCGCCTCGCCGGGTCGGCCGAGCAGCCGGGCGAGGTCCTGGAAGCCCGGATTGTGCCCGATCATCAGGGCCGTGGCGGCCTCGTCGGGAATCGCCTTCACCACGTCGAGGAGGCGCGAGACCGGCGCCTCGTAGATCTGCGGCACGGTCTCGTCCGGCACCGCCCCGAGGGCGGGCCGCACGAGCTCCCAGGTCTCCTGCGTGCGCCGGGCCGGCGAGACCAGCACCCGGTCGGGGATCAGCCCCTCCGCCGCCAGGTAGGCGGCCATCTTGGGCGCCGCTTCCTGGCCGCGGGGCGCGAGCGGCCGGTCGACGTCCGACGTGCCGTCGGGCCAGTCGGACTTGGCGTGGCGGAGCAGGATCAGGCGGCGCATCGCTCTAGCGTCCCTCGCGGCGGCTCAGGAAGGCGAGCTTCTCGAACAGCCCGACATCCTGCTCGTTCTTCAGGAGCGCCCCGTGCAGCGGCGGGATCAGCTTGCGGGGATCGCGCTCGCGCAATTGCTCCGGCCCGATCTCCTCGGCCATCAGGAGCTTGAGCCAGTCGAGGAGTTCCGAGGTCGAGGGCTTCTTCTTCAGCCCCGGCGCCTCGCGCACCTCGAAGAAGATCCGCAGGGCCTCCTCGACCAAGCGCTGCTTGATGCCCGGATAATGCACGTCGACGATCGCCTTGAGCGTGTCGGCATCGGGAAACTTGATGTAGTGGAAGAAGCAGCGGCGCAGGAAGGCGTCCGGCAGTTCCTTCTCGTTGTTCGAGGTGATGATGACGATCGGCCGCCGCGCGGCCCGCACGGTCTCGCCGGTCTCGTAGACGTGGAATTCCATCCGGTCGAGTTCGAGCAGCAGGTCGTTCGGGAACTCGATATCGGCCTTGTCGATCTCGTCGATCAGCAGCACCGGCCGCTCGGGGGCGGTGAAGGCCTCCCACAGCTTGCCGCGGCGGATGTAGTTGGCGATGTCCGACACCCGCGGGTCGCCGAGCTGCGAATCGCGCAGGCGCGAGACCGCGTCGTACTCGTAGAGGCCCTGCTGCGCCTTGGTGGTCGACTTGATGTGCCAGGTCAGCAGCGGGGCGCCCAAGCCCCGGGCGATCTCCTCCGCCAGCACGGTCTTGCCGGTGCCCGGCTCGCCCTTGACCAGGAGCGGCCGCTCCAGGGTGATGGCGGCGTTGACCGCGATGGTGAGGTCGCCGGTGGCGACGTAGTTCTCGGTTCCGGTGAAGCGCATCGGGCTCGCGTCGCATTCCGTGGGGCGTTGACCCGAACCTAGGCGGCGGAGGCGGCGCTGGCGAGCCCCGCCCTCCTCACAGCTTCGACGGATCGAACCACACGCAGCTGCGGGCGATGACGGAAAAGTTCACCTCCGAGCGGGCCGGCTGCGGCAGCAATTCGCCGTCGATCGCCACGGTGGTCTGGTTCGAGGTGGCGCCGTCGCCGAAGGTCTGGGGCCGGGTCACGTAGCAATACTGCTTCTCGGGCTTCTGCTCGTCGCCCTTGAAGTTCCAGCCGGTGACGATCGAGCCGTCGAGATACGGCACGGTCTTGAACACCGTGAAGCTCGTGCGCACGGCGGCCGCGGCGCTCGCGGGCGCCTCGGTCTTGCCCTGGTTGCCGGTGAGCGCCGACACGTCGGGACGCCCTTTCGCCGCCGGGACCCCGCCCTCGATCTTGAGGGTGTTGTCGGTCAGCCGGACCTCGCCGCTCGTCTTGAGCGTCGTGGTCTCGAGGGCCTGGGTCAGCGCCTTGGCCAGCTTGTCCGAGGCGTTGCCGACCTCGTTCATCGTCGCGTAGCCGTAGAAGGCGGCGCCGAGGCCCGCGCCGGCCAGCCCCAGGAACGCCCCGAGGCCGATCGCCCGGAACAGGAAGGCGCGGGCGTTGGAGATCCGGGCCTCGGCCCGCAATCGGCCGTTGACGTGCTGGGCGAGGGCGACGTTCTCCGGCGTGCCCGGTGCGTGGTAGCTCACGGTCTCGGTCTCTCGATGCGGTCATCGTCGCGCGTCGGGGGCGCCGGGGGCGTGCCGGCCTGCGGCACGGTCGGCGAACGGCGCTGGTCGAGGGGGATCGCGGCGCCGGACGCCACCGCCTCCCGTACCGCCCTCTCCGCGTCGTTCATCATGGTCCGGCTCTCGGCGATCTGGTTGAGGAGCAGCGGCATGCCCTCGGCCTGCATCACCGTGTCGAGGTCGTCCTCGTCGCGGTAGGTCCGGCGCACCTGCACGGCGCAGAGCGCGAGCAGCGTCGAGGCGAAGGCAGCGCAGAGGGCCGGCGCGAAGACGAAGATGCGCAGGAAGGCGTGGACCTGCTGGTCGGTGACGTCGACCGGGTCGGCGCCGTAGACCATCGCGGTGAAGGAATGGAGCTGCGAGCGCCGCACGGCGTCGCGGTAGGCGCCCTCGGCTTCCGTCACCCGCCGGTCGGCGGCGGCGCGGTCGAGCTGGGCCCGGGCGGCGCGGGCCTCGGCCAGGTTCCTGGCCACCACCGCGCGCTCGTCGCCCGCACTCTTCAGGCTGCCCGCGATGGTGGCGGTGCGCGGATCGGTGACGCAGCGCAGGTAGTTGTAGCGCTTGCCGCGGCTGTTGGTGCCCGACAGGCGCTCGCAGCGCTGGCCCGGCAGGCCGGCGAGCTGGGACGAGGCCTCGGTGGCGCGCTTCTCGAGCGACGCGGCCTCGGCCGCGTACTGCGCCACCCGGGCATCGGCCTGGGCGATGCGGTTGTCGATCGTGCCGCGGTCGGCTTCCGCCTCCTTCAGGGTGGTGCGGGCCTTCGAGGCCTCGGCGAGGCGGGGATGGAACATCATCTCGCCGAGCTGCGACACCGACTTGGTGGTGACGCCCGCCGCCATCACGATGCCGATCACCGCGAGGCTCTTGATCAGCCAGTCGCGCTGGACCCGGATCAGGATGCCGAGCGGCACCCGGCACAGCTCGATCGCCGCGTAGACGATCGGCGCCAGCAGCATGAACCAGAAGCTCTGGTCGTGCTTGTCGGCATAGGTCTCGGCGAAGAACCACGCCCCGGCGAGCGAGGTGCAGATCACCAGCGCCTCGACCAGATACGCGATGGCGACGTAGCCCCAGCGGATGCGGTAACCCTTGCGGATCGCCCGGTCCTGCTTCCAGGCATCGGTCTCGTCGGTCCAGGCGCGCCTCTCGCGCACCACCACCCGATCGGGAGGCTGTCGGCTCATCACCACTCCTCGCACCACTCCTCGCCTGGCCGCCCGGGGTCGCGGCCGCGTACACGGAATTTCAATCCTTCGCCGTAAGCGGGTTTTGCGCCGAAAATGCGCCCTGGGCGAGCCGGGCGTGCCGCGGCGCAGCGTCCGGGCGGCGGTTTACGCACCGCAAAACGCTGTGGCCCGCGCTAGAACTGGGTTGCGGCGCGGTCGTCGCGCCGAAACCCGACGCCGCCGAGGCGGCGTCCCCAGACTGGAGCGAGGCCCCGCATGTCGGACGACCGCTACCACAAGGACAGACTCGGCAACCGCCGGCTGAACCCCGAGACCCTGATGCTCGGCTACGGCTACGACCCCGCCCTGTCGGAGGGGGCGGTGAAGCCGCCGGTCTTCCTGACCTCGACCTTCGTGTTCACCTCGGCCGAGCACGGCAAGGCGTTCTTCGACTACGTCTCGGGACGGCGCGAGCCGCCGGCCGGCGAGGCGGCGGGGCTGGTCTATTCCCGCTTCAACCATCCCAACAGCGAGATCGTCGAGGACCGCCTGGCGGTGTTCGAGGAGGCGGAAGCCGCGCTGCTGTTCTCGTCGGGCATGTCGGCGATCGCCACCGTGATCCTGGCCCATGCGCGGCCCGGCGACGTGGTGCTCCATTCCCAGCCGCTCTACGGCGGCACCGAGACGCTGATCGCCAAGACCCTGGCGGGGTTCGGGATCGGCGCCGTCGGCTTCCAGGACGGCACCGACGAGGCGAGCATCACGGCGGCGGCCGAGGCCGCGGAGGCGCTGGCGAAAGAGGGCGGCGGCCGGGTGAGCGTCGTGATGGTCGAGACGCCCTCGAACCCGTTGAACACGCTCGTCGATCTCGGGCTGGTGCGCCAGGCCTCCGACCGGATCGGCGCCCGCCAGGGTGGGCAGGCTCCCGTGGTGGTCTGCGACAACACCCTGCTCGGCCCCCTCTTCCAGCACCCGTTGCGCTTTGGCGCCGACATCTCGGTCTACTCGCTGACGAAGTATGTCGGCGGCCATTCCGACCTCATCGCCGGGGCGGCACTGGGCTCTGCGGCCCGGATGAAGCCGGTGCGGCTCCTGCGCTCGGCGATCGGCACCCAGCTCGACCCGCATTCGTGCTGGATGCTCGGGCGTTCCCTCGAAACCCTGACCCTCAGGATGGAGAAGGCCAACCGCAACGGCGAGATCATCGCCGACCTCCTGCGGGCCCACCCGACGGTGACGCGTCTCCACCATCTCGGCCATCTCGCACCCGGCTCCGGCGCGGCGCGGGTCTACGCCGCGCAATGCGCCGCCCCGGGCTCGACCTTCTCCTTCGACGTCGCCGGCGGTGAGGCGGAGGCGTTCCGGGTGCTCAACGCGCTCCAGCTGTTCAAGCTCGCGGTGAGCCTAGGGGGCACCGAATCGCTCGCGAGCCACCCGGCCTCGACCACCCATTCGGGCGTGCCGAAAGAGGTGCGCGACCGCCTCGGCATCACCGACGCGACGATCCGGGTCTCGATCGGCATCGAGCATCCGGAGGATCTGGCGGCGGATCTGGAGGCGGCGCTCGCGACCTTGGGGTGAAAAGCGGCGGCGGCGGTCCGTTTTGGCTTGCCCCGCCGGGCCCCCTCCGCAAGATGGCCGGACAGCCCCGGCCGCCACGCGGCCGGGCGCTCCCGTCCGACAGCGCCGATGAGAGGCCCCGCCGCTCCCGATGACCGAGCACGCCGCGTCCGGCTCCTACAAGGAGGTCATCCTGTTCCTGGTCACGGCCGGGATCGTGGTGCCTCTGTTCCACCGCCTGCGCATCAGCCCGGTCCTCGGCTTCATCGGCGCCGGGGCCCTCCTCGGGCCGTCGGGCCTCGGGCGGCTCACCGAGACGGTGCCGTGGCTCGGCGCGGTGACGATCTCGAACCGCACCGAGATCGCGCATCTCGCCGAGCTCGGCGTGGTGTTCCTGATGTTCATGATCGGGGTCGAGCTGTCCTGGGAGCGCCTGCGCATCCTGCGCCGCCTCGTCTTCGGCCTCGGCTCGCTGCAGGTGGTGGTGTCGAGCCTCCTCGTCGGGGCGGTGCTGATGGCGCTCGGCGTCCCGGCCATCGCCGCGATCCTGGTCGGGCTGGCGCTCGCCCTCTCCTCCACCGCCATCGTGCTGCCGGTGCTCGCCGAGCAGAAGCGGCTCAACACGCCGGCCGGCCGGGCGAGCTTCGCGGTGCTGCTGTTCCAGGACCTCGCCGTCGCTCCCGTCCTGTTCGCCATCGCGGTGCTCGGCCGCAAGGACAGCGACGCGGTGACCGGCCTCGCCCTGGCGCTCGGCCAGGCGGCGGTCGCCCTGGCGCTGCTGGTCGGCGCTGGGCGCTTGGGGTTGCGGCCGCTGTTCCAGCTCGTCGCCCGCACCCGCAGCCCCGAATTGTTCATGGCGGCCTGCCTCCTCGTCATCGCGGCGACGGCTTTGGTGGCGGCGGCGAGCGGGCTGTCGATGACGCTCGGCGCCTTCGTGGCCGGGCTGCTGCTCGCCGAGACCGAGTACCGCCGCGCGATCGAGGCGACGATCGACCCGTTCAAGGGCCTGCTGCTGGGCGTGTTCTTCGTCTCGGTCGGCATGGGGATCGACCCGGCGGTCTTGATGAAGACGCCGCTCACCATCCTGGGCCTCGCCCTCGGGCTTCTCGTGCTCAAGGGCGGGGTGATCGTCGCCATCGGGACGATGCTGCGGCTGCCCCGGGCGGTGGCGCTCGAATCGGCCCTGCTGCTCGGGCCCGGCGGCGAGTTCGCCTTCGTGCTGGTCGGCAGCGCGCTCGCCGCCGGTCTCGTGCCCGACGATCTCGGACAGGCGGCGCTCGTCGTCACCACCGCCACGATGGTGATGATCCCCGGCCTCGCGGCGCTCGCCCGCCGCCTCGGCCGGCGGATCGATCGCAACACCCTCGGCCGGGCCCGGGCCGAGCCGCCGCCGCCGGAGCGCCAGCCCGGCCGGGTGATCGTCGCGGGCTACGGCCGGGTCGGCCGGCTCGTCGCCGAGATGCTGGCCCGCCACAAGGTGCCCTACATCGCCCTCGACATGGACGCCGCCCGCGTCGCCGACCAGCGCCGCCTGGGCAACCCGGTCTATTTCGGCGATTCGGCCAATCCCGACCTCCTGCGCCGCTGCGGCATCGACACCGCCCGCGCGCTCGTGGTCACCCTCGACCAGCCGCGCGCCGTCGAGGCGGTGGTGGCGGCGGCCCGCGCCGAGCGGCCGGACCTCACCATCGTGGCGCGGGCTCGCGACGCCCGCCACGCCACCGCCCTCTACGAGATGGGCGTCGACGACGCGGTGCCGGAGACGATCGAGGCCTCGCTCCAGCTCTCGGAGGCGGTGCTCGTCGATGTCGGGGTGCCGATGGGGCTCGTCATCGCCTCGATCCACGAGCGCCGCGACGAGTTCCGGGCGATCCTGCGCCGCAAGGAGGCGCCGCCGGCCGCGCCCTTCCAGGCCCGCCGCACCGTGGGCAAGAGCCCGTGACCGAGATTCAGGACCGGTGAGAGACACGTGAGCGAACTCGGGTCGCAGCAGGAAGCGGCGCTCAAGGCCGTGTCGGCCTGGCTGAAGCGCGGCAGCCCGCAGGTCTTCCGGCTGTTCGGCTTTGCCGGCACCGGCAAGACCACATTGGCGAAGCGCCTCGCCGAGGATGTGGACGGCGGGGTGCTGTTCTGCGCCTATACCGGCAAGGCGGCCTCGGTGATGCGCGCCCGCGGCTGCCCGGACGCCTCCACCATCCACAGCCTGATCTACCGCACCCGCGAGGATACCGAGGGCGGGCCGGCCTTCACCCTCAATCGCACCGGGCCGGTGAGCAAGGCGGCCCTCGTGGTCATCGACGAGTGCTCGATGGTCGACGGCGACCTCGGCAACGACCTCCTGTCCTTCGGCACGCCGGTCCTGGTGCTCGGCGACCCGGCGCAGCTGCCGCCGGTGAAGGGCGGCGGCTTCTTCACCGAGGCCGAGCCCGACGTGATGCTGACGGAGGTCCACCGCCAGGCCGCCGACAACCCGATCGTGCGCCTCGCCATGACGGTGCGGGAGGGCGGACGCCTGGAGTTCGGCGCCTACGGCGAGAGCCGGGTGATCCCGCGGCGCGACATCGACCCGCAGACGGTGCTCGCCGCCGACCAGGTGCTGGTCGGGATGAACCGCACCCGGCGGCTCTATAACGGCCGCATCCGCGAGCTGATCGGCCATGCCGATCCGATGCCGGCGGTAGGCGAGAAGCTGGTCTGCCTGCGCAACGACCGCACCAAGGGCCTGCTCAACGGCTCGACCTGGACCGTCCAGGCGCTACGCGCCGCCCCCCGCCCCGACCTCGTCCGCCTCGACGTGGTGCCGGAGGACGATCCGGCGCTCCGCCGCAAGCCCCAGGACATCCGGGTGCTGCGCTCGGTCATCGCCGGCAGCGACGAGGAGGTGCCGGCGATCCTGCGCCGCGAGACCGAGGAATTCACCTACGGCTACGCGCTGACCGTGCACAAGGCGCAGGGCTCGCAATGGGACAAGGTGGTGCTGTTCGATGAATCCTTCGCCTTCCGCGAGCATCGGGCGCGCTGGCTCTACACGGCGCTGACCCGGGCGGCGGAAGCGATCACCGTGGTGGTGTAGACCGGCATCGGTCCGTCGCCCCGCCGGGGCCGGGCACCCGGATCTCACGCCGGATCGTATCTCACGCCGGATCGTCCTGCGCCACGATCCCGAGCACGGCGCCGACGGCCTCCGAGGGCGACGAGGCTGCGCTGTCGATGACGAGGCGCGCCCGGTCCCAAGGCTCATAGTGGCCGCCCATGACCGCCTCCCACGAGGGCAGGACGAGGCCGGGAATGTCGGAGACCCGTCCCTCGACGCGGCGGCGATGCTCGCGCGTGTCCGGACACGCCACCTCGACCTCGACCAGCCGCACCGAGGCGCGGTCGGCCACGGCCCGCCATCCCTCGCGGCTGGCGGCGACCGGGTTGACGCAATCGGCCACGACGATCCGCCCGTCACCGAGATGGGCGCCCGCAAGCGCCTGCGCCACCGCGTAGCCCGACGCGCCGACGAGGCCCGCCGGGACGCCCGAATCCCGAATCGCCTGCTCGATGATGTCGATGCGCAGATGGGTGGCCGCGAGGGCTCGGGCGACGGCGCGGGAGATGGTGGTCTTACCCGTTCCGGGCAGGCCGGCGAACACGATCAGCATGACGCAGGCCCCGGATCCGGCGCGGCGCAACGACCTCTTCATAACGGTCTCGGGTCGATGAGGGGAGCGTCGGTATCGGGACGACGGACGCCGTCCACCGGCTCGGCACGACGGGGGATGGACCGGGGCCCGGCCGATCGGCGAGCGACGTCCTCTCCCAGGCGAAGCGGACGGGGCGAGGCAGAACCGTCGTGTTCGACGAGGATCACCGGAGCGACGTGGAAGCGTCGAGCCGGATCGAGGCGGCGCTGCGATCCGCCGACCTCGACGCCGAGTTCTTTCCGGAATGCCAGCCCGTGGTCGATCCGGCCGACGGACGGACGGTTCTCATCGCGCGCTGCCACGCTGGCGCAGCCCGGTGCTCGGCCTCGTGTCGCCGGACCGCTTCCTGCCCGTCGCCGACCAGTCCGGCCTGATCACGTCGGTGACGCCGGTCCTCCTGCGGAAGGCCCTCGACGCCGCGAAGGCTCTCGACGCCGCGAAGGCTTGGCCCGACGGCCTGCGGGTCGGCGTCGACGTGTCGAAGCACGACATCCCCACGCCGGAGAGAACCTCGAACCTGCTGTCGGTCCTGGGGCCCGGCGGCGTATCGCCCGGCCGCGTCGCATTCGAGATTCCGGATGCGGCGCTCGCCAAGCAGGCCGACCGTGCCGCCGCCGGCCTCCGGCATCTCCGCGCGACCGGCGCGACCGGCGCGACCCTGATCCTGAACGACGTCGCCGCCGACCGGACGAGCTTCGGTCAGTTGCCCGGTCTCGGGATCGGAATGGTCAAGGTCGTGTCGGACGATGCCGGGGCGACGGCGACCCGTCTCGCCGCCGCGCTCGCGCGCGCGCTTTCCATCGATTGCGTCGGGTGCGGCGTCGATACGCGCGAGCCGTTCGACGCGGCGCGACGGGCCGGCGGGATCTTCATGCGGGGCGACGTCTTCGCCGCCCCGATGGGAGAGGGAGAGGCCGCGGACTTCCTCATGCGGGACGCCGAAACCTGCCGCGGGACGGTGGCTTGGGACATCGCCCGGCAGAGCCGGCACCCTGCGGGCACCTCGCCCGCTGGACGAACGCGCCGCGAACCCCCACCTACGCCGCAGCACGACGCGACAGCCCGCCCGGAGAGACATCCTTGGCCAACGACGACGCGGGGGGCGCCCCCCGCATGCATGCGACGACGATCCTGATGGTGCGCAAGGGCGGCCGGGTGGTGATCGGGGGCGACGGGCAGGTCAGCCTCGGCCAGACCATCGTCAAGGGCAATGCCCGCAAGGTCCGCCGCCTCGCCAAGGGTTCGGTGATCGGGGGCTTCGCCGGGGCCACCGCCGACGCGTTCACGCTGTTCGAGCGGCTGGAGGCCAAGCTCGAGCAGTATCCGGGCCAGCTCACCCGGGCCTGCGTCGAGCTGACCAAGGACTGGCGCACCGATCGCTACCTGCGCCGCCTCGAGGCGATGATGCTGGTCGCCGACAAGGACGTGAGCCTGCTGCTCTCCGGTGCCGGCGACGTGCTGGAGCCCGAAGGCGGCGTGATGGCGATCGGGTCCGGCGGCAACTACGCGCTCGCCGCCGCCCGGGCGCTGGAGGAGCAGGACCTCGATGCCGAGGCGATCGTGCGCCGCGCCATGCGGATCGCCGCCGAGATCTGCGTCTATACCAACGGCAGCCTGGTGATCGAGAGCCTGGACGCCGCCTGACGGGCGCCCCCGCCCCGTTCACCCCCACATTCGGCCGCGAGCCCCGCGAAGAACCTCATGACCACCTTCTCCCCCCGCGAAATCGTCTCCGAGCTCGACCGCTACATCGTCGGCCAGGGCGACGCGAAGCGCGCGGTCGCGATCGCGTTGCGCAACCGCTGGCGCCGCCAGCAGCTCCAGGGCCCGCTCCGCGAGGAGGTGGCGCCGAAGAACATCCTGATGATCGGCCCGACCGGCTGCGGCAAGACCGAGATCTCGCGCCGCCTGGCGCGGCTCGCCGGCGCGCCGTTCCTGAAGGTCGAGGCGACGAAGTTCACGGAGGTCGGCTATGTCGGCCGCGACGTCGAGCAGATCGTGCGCGACCTCGTCGAGATCGGCATCGGCCTGAAGCGCGACGAGAAGCGCCGCGGCGTCCAGGCCAAGGCCGAGGCCGCGGCCGAGAACCGGGTGCTCGACGCCCTCGTCGGCGCGACCGCGAGCCAGGCGACGCGCGACGCCTTCCGCCGCCGCCTGCGCGCCGGCGAGCTCGACGACAAGGAGGTCGAGCTCGAACTGGCGGCGGGCGCCCCCCAGGGCATGCCGATGTTCGAGATCCCGGGCATGCCCGGCGCCGCCATGGGGGCGATCAACCTCGGCGACATGCTCGGCAAGGCGCTCGGCGGCCAGAAGGGCAAGCCGCGGCGGATGACCGTGCGCGACGCCTATGCCCCGCTGATCAGCGAGGAATCCGACAAGCTCCTCGATCAGGACAGCGTGGTGCAGGAGGCCCTGCGCGACGTGCAGGACAACGGCATCGTGTTCCTCGACGAGATCGACAAGATCTGTGCCCGCGAGGGCCGCTCCGGCGCCGACGTCTCGCGCGAGGGCGTCCAGCGCGACCTGCTGCCGTTGATCGAGGGCACCACCGTCGCGACGAAGCACGGGCCGGTGAAGACCGACCACATCCTGTTCATCGCCAGCGGCGCCTTCCACGTCTCGAAGCCTTCCGACCTGCTGCCGGAGCTTCAAGGGCGCCTGCCGATCCGGGTCGAGCTGAGCCCCCTCACCGTGGACGATTTCCGCCGCATCCTGACCGAGACCGAGGCGAGCCTGACCAAGCAGGCGGTGGCCCTGATGGCGACGGAGGGCGTGACGATCGACTTCACCGACGATGCGATCGACGCGCTCGCCAAGGTCGCCGTCGACGTGAATTCCTCGGTCGAGAATATCGGCGCGCGCCGGCTCCAGACGGTGCTGGAGCGGGTGCTCGACGACGTGTCGTTCACCGCCCCCGACCGCTCGGGCGAGACGGTGACGATCGATGCGACGTACGTGCGCGACCGGGTCGAGAGCCTGGCGCAGAACGCGGATCTGAGCCGGTTCATCCTCTGACGGTGCCACGCCCTCTGCGTCATCCCGGGGCTCGCCGGCGCGAGAGCCCGGGATCCACAACCCTGACGCCGGAGGATGAAGCACAGCGGCGACGGAGCCATGCCGGACCGTCGGCGGTCATGGATCGCGGGTTCCGGGGCGCGGCGCCAGGATCACGTGGACGGTCGGCCTTGCCGGGATGAGCCGGACAGGCCGGGAACCCCTCACCCGCCCCAGACCTGCCCCGGCCGCAAGGCCAGGAAGCGCTCCGCCGGCACCTCGGCCTCCGCGAGCGCCCGGCCCAACGCCTCCGCCGGCTCGCCCACGCCCTCGTTGGTGAGCCGGAACGTGCCCCAGTGGTGGCCGAGCCCCTGCTCGGCCCCGACCTCCCGGAAGGCCCGCACCGCATCCTCCGGGTTCATGTGCTGCGGCTGCATGAACCAGCGCGGCTCGTAGGCGCCGATCGGCAGGGTGGCGAGGCGCGGGGCGCCGAAGCGCTCGCGCACGTCCCGGAAGATCGCCCCGTCGCCGTAGCCGGTATCGCCGACATGGTAGAGCACGCCGTGCGGGGTGGTGAGCACGAAGGCGCACCACAGCGCCATGCGCCGGTCGTTCACGCCCCGGGCCGACCAGTGGTTGGCCGGCGTCAGGTGCACGGTGATCCCAGCCCCGAGATCGACCGATTCGCCCCAGTCCCGGGTCTCGACCGGGATGGTGGCGTCGTAGCTGCGCAGGATCGCGTCGTTGCCGAGCGGTGCGACGAAGGCCGGCGCGTGCTCGGCCCAGAGCCGAGCCAGGATCGGTCCATCGAGATGGTCGTAATGGTTGTGGGTGATCAGAACCGCGTCGATCGGCGGCAAGGCGCCGAAGGCGATGCCCGGCGGGTTCACGCGCTTCGGGCCGCTGAAGCCGACCGGGCTCGCACGCCGGGCGTAGACCGGGTCGATCAGGATGTTGCGGCCGGCGACCTGGATCAGCAGGCTCGCATGCCCGACATGGACGACCCGCAACCCCTCGACCCGCTCCGGCGGCGCATCCTGCGGGAACGGGCTCGGAAAACTCGCCGGCCAGGCCGTCCGGCCGCCGCCGAGCTGCCAGCGCGCCACCTCGCCCAGGCCCTTGTCCTGCGGCTGTCCGGGCGAGAAGAACCGTACCCCGTCGAAATGGTCGCTCACCGGACCCCGGTAATACGGGTTGCGGCTGCGCTTGTGCGCCGCGTAGCCGACGCCGCCGAGCGTCATCACCGTCATGGCGCTGGCGAACTTGAGGAAGCCACGATTCTTCATGCACGGGAGATGATCGGGGGAAGGCCGAGGTCAAGGTGTGGACGGACGGACCCTTCGCCGCGCCCCGACCGCATTGCACAATGCCGCCGAATGGTTACATTCCTTCCATCGGCAACAACAGGAAGGAGGTGATCCAGTGTCTCATTGTCATCAGCCGCGGTCGACTGCGGGCCTGACCTGGATCGTCGCCTCCGGCTTCACGGCCTGAGCGTACGACGAACAATCCAGGATCGGGTGATCCTGACAGATCGATCAGTCGGACCGCGGTTCGGCAATGGAAGGGCCGCCCTGTCGTCAGGGCGGCCCTTCGTTCGTGTCAGGCACCCCGCTCCGCTCTGAAGGTCAAGGCATCCGCTCCAGCAGCATCGCCTCCGCGTCCTTCAGCTGCCGGCGCAGGGACGCGTTCTCGGCCTCCAGCTCCTGGACACGGGCGAGGAGCGCGACCGGGTCGGTTTCCAGCACCGGTGCGCGGACGGGCTCCTCCGCGAAGGTCACGCCGATGCTGTCCTCGCGGCGCCAGCGCAAGGTCGCCCTGTGGACCCGGTCCCTGGCCGGGATGAGGAGGTCGAAGCCCCCGGGCAGCGTCGCGGTCTGGCTGAGCATCAGGCGGGCGCCGGAGCCGGAGAGGTCCCGCACCAGGCAATCCATGCTGGAATTGCCGTTGTTGAAGACGATGCGCCCCTTCAAGAACGTCCGCAGGCGGGTCTCCCTGCGCAACTCGGACATGTCGGACATAGGCCCAGCCCCGTTCGGCCTCGCGGGTTTCGGATGCCTCGATCATGCCCGAGCGACCTTTAAGGAATGCTCGCCGCGATCCCCGACTCGAGGGACTTCCCCCGGCGGATCGCGGTCAGCCCTGTGCCGACATGCTCTGGAACAGGTAGAAGCCGTTGAAGCGGACCGCGGTCGCCGCCGCGGCGCCGTCGAAGCCGACCGGCCGGGGCGTGCTGCTGTCGAGCTTGCCGCCGAACGCCCAGCGCGCCTCCGTGACGAAGGCCGGCACCGCGTAATCCTCCGGCACCGCGCAGACCAGCCCGTCGAGGCCCTTCAGGCAGAACAGGTTGTAGCTTCGCATCGGATCGCCTCCGCTCGCAGGTGCTGCCATGGCGCCCGTCCGCTAACGGTTGATTTGGCCGAGACTATGTCAGCCGCCATCGCCCGGTGCCACCATGATCTCGGCCATGACGCTGGGTGCGATGCGGTCGAATCACGAAAACGTGCGCGGGGGAACCTGGGAACGATACGGGAAACGATCCCGTCGCGCGTCCGTAACGCCGGGGCGCGCGGATTCATCGGGTCGTCAACTCGGACAAGTTCCAATTGTGGAGGATCTGGTCGGTCGTCGCGACTTCGAGCTGCTGGCCGAAGCGTTGCCGGTAGAGCGTCATCATGGCGTCGTGGGTCTCGTCGGACGACGAGCAGACCGCATCCGTCGCGAGCACGATGCGGTAGCCGCGGTCGACGGCGCCGAGCACGGTGGCGAGCACGCAGACATCGGTCTCGCCGCCGGTGATCACCAGGGTCTCGGCCCGGCGCGCCTGCAACGCCGCGTCCAGGCCCGGCTCCATCCAGGGCGAGTAGACGGTCTTGTCGACCACCGAGCCGGGAGGCGCGAGCGCCGCGAGTTCCGGCACCAGCCCGACCATGTCCTCCCCCAGGCGCTCCACCGTCATCTCGGCCCAGCGTTCCCAGTACCGCTTCCAGCAGCCCCGCCCCTCGCCCGGATGGCGGGCCGGGACGAAGCGGGTGAACACCGTGCGCTCCGGCGCGGCGCCCGCGAGGCGTAAGACCCGCGGCAGCACCCGGCCCATCCAGGGGGTGTGCCAGGCGGTCTCGCGCGCGAAGAGGTTCTGCATGTCGACGCAGACATGCACCGCATGCTCGTCCAGCGGGCCGTTCGGCAGGGTGTCGGTCGGCGCGGCGTCGGTATCGGCGGGCGTGGCGGCCATGCGGGTCGGGCTCCCAAGACAGGGGCTCTTCCGCGGCCCCGGGGCCCGACCAACGCTTATACTCCCATGGGGTTTCTGGGGCCGGGCTCCCGGGTTCACGCCTTCGGAACGTGGCGCTCCAGCTCGTCGAGCCAGATCCGGGCGTTGCCGTCGGAGGGCGCGCGCCAGTCGCCCCGGGGCGAGAGGGCGCCGCCCGCCGCCACCTTCGGGCCGTTCGGCAGGGCCGAGCGCTTGAACTGGCTGAAGCCGAAGAACCGCCGGACGAACACCGCGAGCCACGCCCTGATCTCCGGCAGGTCGTAGGCGCCGCGCTTCGCCGCCGGGAATCCGGGCGGCCAGGGCCCGCGGGCCGCATCCTCCCAGGCCATCAGCGCCAGGAAGGCGATCTTCGAGGGCCGGTAGCCGTAGCGCAGCGTGTAGAACAGGTTGAAATCCTGCAGCGCGTAGGGGCCGATCCGCGATTCGGTGCTCTGGATCGTCTCGCCCTCGCGGGCCGGCACCAGCTCGGGCGAGATCTCGGTAGCGAGGATCGCCTCGAGGGTGTGGCCGACCTCGGACGAGAACTGGCCGGAGGCGATCACCCAGCGGATCAGGTGCTGGATCAGGGTCTTGGGCACGCCGGCATTGACCGCGTAGTGGGACATCTGGTCCCCGACGCCGTAGGTGCACCAGCCGAGCGCCAGCTCCGACAAGTCGCCGGTGCCGATCACGATCGCGTCGTGCTGGTTGGCGAGCCGGAACAGGTAGTCGGTGCGCAACCCCGCCTGCACGTTCTCGAAGGTGACGTCGTAGACCTCTTCGCCCCGCCCGAACGGGTGGCCCATGTCGGTCAGCATCTGCCGGGCGGCCGGCCGGATGTCGAGCTCGGCGGCCCTTGTGCCGAGCGAGGCCATCAGGCGGTGGGCGTTGCCCTTGGTCTCGTCCGAGGTGGCGAAGCCCGGCATCGTGTAGGTGAGGATGTCCGAGCGCGGCAGGCCGAGCTGGTCGAAGGCGCGGGCCGCCACGATCAGCGCATGGGTCGAATCGAGCCCGCCCGAGATGCCGATCACCACCCGGCGGGTGCCGATCGCCTGCAGGCGCTGGGCGAGGCCGGCAACCTGGATGTTGTAGCCCTCGTAGCAATCCTGGGCGAGGCGGGCCGGATCGGCCGGCACGAAGGGGAAGCGCTCGACGGTGCGGTGGAAGCCGAGATCCGTCTCGGGAGGCGCCACCCGGAACGGCACCCGGCGATAGGCCGGCATGCCCGGCGCCACCGCCGCCCGGTTGTCGTCGAAGCTGCCCATCTGGGCCCGCTCCTGGCGCAGGCGGTCGAGGTCGATGTCGGCGAGCGTGACCTGAGGCTCCGCCGGGAAGCGCATCCCTTCGGCGATCAGCTCGCCGTCCTCGAAGATCGCGGTCTGGCCGTCCCAGGCGAGGTCGGTGGTCGATTCGCCCGGGCCCGCCGCGGCGTAGATGTAGGCCGACAGGCAGCGCGCCGAGGTGGATCGGCACAGGAGCGTCCGGCTCTCCGCCCGGCCGATGGTGATCGGGCTGCCCGAGAGGTTGGCGAGCACCGTGGCACCGCTGAGCGCCGCGAGCGCCGAGGGCGGCACCGGAATCCACATGTCCTCGCAGATCTCGACGCCGAGGACGAGGCCCGGTAGGTCGTCGGCGGGAAACAGCAGGTCGGTGCCGAACGGCGCCTCGGTGTCGCCGATGCGGATCGTCTCGGCGGTGATCCCGGCGCCGGGGGCGAAGTGACGCTTCTCGTAGAACTCGCGGTAGTTCGGCAGGTAGCTCTTCGGCACCACCCCGAGCAGCCGGCCGCGATGGATCACCGCGGCGGTGTTGTAGATCCGGTTGCGGTGGCGCAAGGGCGCGCCGACGACGAGGACCGGCATCAGCCCGCGGCTCGCCTCGACGAGGCCGCGGAGCGCCGTCTCGACCCGGTCCAGCAGCGTCTCCTGCAGCAGCAGGTCCTCGAGGGCATAGCCCGATAGGCAGAGCTCCGGGAACACCGCCACCGCGACGCCGTCCGCGTCGCACCGTTCGGCGAGCGTCCTGATCTCGGCCGCGTTGGCATCCGGATCGGCGATGTGGCTGCGCCCGAGGCAGGCCGCGACGCGGGCGAAACCGTGCCGGTAGAGGGAACGAAACATCGCGCGACAGGCCCCTTCTCGCCGGAAATGCCCCGATCCTTAACCCGCCCGCCCGGCGCGCGGTACTGGCGCCACGACATGTCCCCCCATCGGCCCGTACCGGCGTCGTGCTCCGGCTCGTCGCCGTGCCTAATCGGGCGTTAACGATGCCGTGGCTAACTGGCTCGACGCGACGCGGCCGAGGGCCGCCCACACACACTTTCGGCATCATGAGACAATCGGGACGGCCACCCTTCTCCGACTCCTCGCCGCGTGCGCCCCAGCGAGTGCGCGATCATCTCCGCACGCCCGAGCGCCGGGAGCGCCCCCTCGGCTTCCTGGCCCAGACCGTGATGAGCCTGCGGGCGATCCTGTCCCGCCGCCTCGCTCCCACCGCGCCCGCGCCCGCCCAGCGGGACTACACCCTGAGCCGCCGCGCCACCCCGAGCTGGATGGCCGATGCCCTGGTGCGTCCCGACGCGCCCGAGCCCGGACCCGCCCCCGCGATGCCGCCGGAGCCGTGGAGCCAGAGCCCGTTCGCGCCGAGCCAGGCCGTGGGCTCCGCTCCGAGCCAAGGTCCGGGGCAGGATCCTCGCCAAGATCCTCGCCAAGAACTTCGCCAAGATTCGCGTCTTCAAGATCCGCGTCTTCAAGATCCGCGTCTTCAAGATCCGCGTCTTGGCCGGACGGCTCCGCCGGCCGTCGCCGCCTCGGCGGAAGCCTATGGCGTGCCGGCCTGGGCGCCGGCTCCCGTCCCCCCGGCGACCCCCTGGCCGGAGCCCCCGGCGCGGGCCGCCGCCCCGCGCCCCTCCCCGGCCCGCCAGGATGACGGCCGCAGACCCGGGCCCGCCGCGGCGGGCTTCACCGACGCTCGCGCGGCTTGGCCGCCCGTGCCCGAGGTCGTCGCGCCGCCGGTCGAGCCGTCCCGCACGCGTCATCCCGTTCTTTCGGCGGACCTCCCGCCCGATCTCGCGCCCCAAGGCGACCTCGCGCCCCAGGTTGATCTCGCGCCTCACGGCGATCCCGACCTCGTCGCGCCCCCGATCATGGTGGTGGCGCCCGAGCCGCCGGCGCCGCGCCGTGCCTCGACCTGGGCACCGGACCCCGCCCTGGTGCCCGATGGCGGCTGGACCATGCCGATCCCGCCCGCCGGCCCGGCCCGGGCAGTCCTGACCCGCGCCCGCCGCCGGGACGCGGATCAGGCCCAGGCGTCCTGCCCGGTCACGGCGGAGGCGCGCCCCTCCGCGGCATGCCCCGAGGCGCCGGCGCGTGCCGCGGCACCGGCCCGGCCCGCCGAGTCCGGCGTGCGCTTCACCCGCACGCCCGATCACGTGCTGCAGGCGCGCCAGCGCCGGCGCGAGCAGGCCCTGCGGGAGAAGGAGGAGGCCCGGCTCGCCTCCGAGGCCGCTTCCGTGGCCGCTGCCGCCGCCGAGATCCTGGCCGCCGAGGCGGCGCGCGCCGAGGCCGAGGCCGCCCGGGCCGAAGCCGAGGCGGCCGCGGCTGCCGCGGCGGTGCCGTTATGGCGCCAGCCCTTCGTCCTGCCGCCGGGCGTGCGCTTCACCCGCACGCCGGACCATCTCCTGCGCCATCCGCAGGAAGAGGTCGTCCCGCAAGGCGAGGCCGCGTCTCAGGACGATGGCGGCCGCGGCGAGGGCCAGGAGGTCTTGGCGTCCCAAGAGGTCGCGGCGCCCCAGGAGGCGGCGGCGCCCCAAGAGGCGGCGGAGCCCGAAGCGGCAGCCCAGGAGACGGTTGCGGCCGGCGCAGAGGTCGTTCCGGCCGACGCCGCATCGCCGGAGGTGGCGAAGGCCGCAGGCCTCCCCGATGCCGCGGAGCCGGTCGTCAGCGGCGTGGTCACGGCCGACGCCACGACCCCGCCCGTCGCGATGACGGAGCGGGCGGCTGAGGGTGGCGCCCAAGACGTGGTCGGCCAAGACGCGGTCGCCCAAGACGCGGTTGCCCAAGACGCCGTCGTCCGGGAAGCCGTCACCGTCGAGCCCCTCGCTCCGGCCTCCGCGGTCGTGACCTTGCACGCCGCGGGCGCCATGCCCGTGCCCGACCTGTCGGCGCCCGAGCCCGCCCTGGTCGCGGAGGCGCCGGCCCAGATCTTCGACGTGCCGAACAGCGCCATCCTGGTGCCGGTCGACGTCTCGCACCTGCGCTCGCTGCCGCCGCGCCCGGTCTACGCCCTCGACAGGCTGCTGCAGCACGACTGGACCCGCCCGCTGCCGACCGCCATGGAGCAGGACAACCGGCTGCCGCCGGAGCCGGTGGCCGATGAGCCGGAGGTTGCGGAGCCGGACGTCGCAGTCCTGCCCGCCGAGATCCCTGCCGTTGCGGAGCCGGTCGCCAACACCCAGCCCGTCGAGGTCCGGGCCCCTGCCGTCGATCCCGCCCCGACGGCCGATCCCCGCGTGGACGCGCCTTTCGTCGCGGAGGCGTGTGCCACCGTGACGCCGGTCATGGCCGAGGCTGTCTCTACGGCCGGCGCGGATGCGTCGCCGGGGCCTGCCGGCACGGCGAATCGGCATGCCGCGGCGGAGCGGTCCTTCACGGCCGAGCGGCTGCCCGACACGATCCTGCTGCCCGCGCCCGCTCCGGTGCTGGCCCTCACTTACGCGCCCCTGCAAGAGGTCGTGAGTGTGCCGGACATGGTCGGGATGTCGGATCTGGCGACCCTGCCGGACGCGACGGTCGCCTCCGCGTCGGCCGCCTCTGAGCTCCCGGCCGCCCCGCTGCCTCTCGCCGCCCCCCTGCCCGTCGATGACGGGCCGGACGGTCTTCCCGAGCCCGCCTTCGTGCCCCTGGTCTTCGCGCCGGTGCCGTGGTCGTTCATCGCCGCGGACGCCCTGCCGGTCGCGACGGTGGAGGAGCCGGCGGGACAGCCGGATGCGCCGCAGGCTCTTCCGGCCGTATCCACCTTCGTGCCCGCGCCGGTCACGGATCGTCCCGCGGCCGAGCCGGCGCAGGCCTCCGCCCAAGCCTCGCAGCCCGGCGTGCAAGCCTCGCAACCCTTCGTCCAAGCGTCGCAACCCTTCGTCTACGTGCCGACCGGCCGCCTCAACGCGCAACCGCCGGCCCCGACGCTGCCCTCCCCCCCGCGCCCGCCGCGCATCATCCTGCCGCTTGCTTCGCAACCGGTAGCGCCGGTGTCGCCCCCGGCTTCGCTCGTCGCGCAGCCGATGGAACAGCCCGGTGCGCCGGCCCCCGAGCCGTACGCCGTCCCGGCGGCGCCGGGCTGGTCGGCTGCGATGCCGGAGATGCCGGCCGCGGAGCCGCACGGTCTGGTGATCGGCACGACGGGGCTCGCCGTCGATCTTGGCCTCGATGCCGACGATGACGGGGAGGACGACGACGACATCCTGGCGCCGGTCGCCACCATCCCGTTGCGCCCGGCCGCCCGCCTGGTCGAGGTGCCCTACGAGCTGCCCTCGGTCGACCTCCTGGCCGAGCCGCGGGAATCGGACGGCAGCAACCTCGATCCCGAGATGCTGGAGGACAACGCCCTCCAGCTGCAGCAGGTGATCCAGGATTTCGGCGTGCGCGGTGAAATTCTCGCCGTGCGGCCGGGCCCGGTGGTGACACTCTACGAGATGGAGCCGGCTCCGGGCACCAAGTCGAGCCGCGTCATCTCGCTTGCCGACGACATCGCCCGCTCGATGTCGGCGATCTCGGCCCGCGTCGCCGTGGTCCAGGGCCGCAACGCCATCGGCATCGAATTGCCGAACCTCAAGCGCGAGACGGTGTACCTGCGCGAGCTGCTGACCTCGCCGGTCTTCACCGAGACCAAGCAGAAGCTCGCGCTCTGCCTCGGCAAGAACATCGGCGGCGAGGCGATCATCGCGGACCTCGCCCGCATGCCCCACCTGCTCGTCGCCGGCACCACCGGCTCGGGCAAGTCGGTCGCCATCAACACCATGATCCTGTCGCTGCTCTACCGGATGAAGCCGGAGGAGTGCCGCCTGATCATGGTCGATCCCAAGATGCTGGAATTGTCGGTCTATGACGGCATCCCGCACCTGCTCTCCCCGGTCGTCACCGATCCCAAGAAGGCGGTCATCGCCCTCAAATGGGCGGTGCGCGAGATGGAGGAGCGCTACAAGAAGATGGCGCGCCTCGGGGTGCGCAACATCGACGGCTTCAACGCCCGGGTGGCGGAGGCCCGCGCGCGGGGCGAGGTGATCACCCGCACCGTCCAGACCGGCTTCGACCGCGAGACCGGCGAGGCGGTCTACGAGGACGAGGTCATGGACCTCTCCGCCCTGCCCTACATCGTGATCGTGGTCGACGAGATGGCCGACCTGATGATGGTGGCCGGCAAGGACATCGAGGGGGCGATCCAGCGTCTCGCGCAGATGGCGCGGGCCGCCGGCCTGCACCTGATCATGGCGACGCAGCGGCCGTCCGTCGACGTGATCACCGGGACGATCAAGGCGAATTTCCCGACCCGGATCTCGTTCCAGGTGACCTCGAAGATCGATTCGCGGACGATCCTCGGCGAGATGGGCGCCGAGCAGCTGCTCGGCCAGGGCGACATGCTGTTCATGGCGGGCGGCGGCCGCACCACCCGGGTGCACGGCCCGTTCTGCTCGGACGACGAGGTCGAGCAGGTCGTGGCCCACCTCAAGCGCCAGGGCCGCCCGTCCTATCTCGACGCCGTCACCGCCGAGGAAGGCGAGGAGGAGGCCGACACCCCGGTGATGGACCAGGGCGGCAGCTTCGGCGACCCGACGGCCGACCTCTACGACCAGGCGGTGGCGGTGGTCCTGCGCGACAAGAAGGCCTCGACGAGCTACATCCAGCGGCGGCTGCAGATCGGCTACAACCGGGCGGCCTCGCTGATGGAGCGGATGGAGCGCGAGGGCATCGTCGGCCCCGCCAACCATGCCGGCAAGCGCGAGATCCTGATCGAGCCCGCACCCCAGGCGGGAGCCGAGGAACCGTGAGCGGCCCCGCCGTCGCATATTCGCCACAGGGGGCGGCTCTATCGTGGCGCCGGTCCCCTGCGGCACACCCATCCGCCGGGCAGGCGCGGCGTCGGCTCGACCGCGCGTGCCCGTCCGTCCCCGTCCGCCACCACGGAGAACCCTGCCGATGAACGGCCGTCCTCGCTCCGGCCCGCTCCGCGCGGCGTCCCTCGGCGCCGCGCTCTCGGTCGCCGCCCTCGCGATGCCGGCCGCGCTCGTCGCCTCCCCGGCCGAGGCGCAGGTCTCGTCGTTCCTCGACGGGCTGTTCGGCCGCAAGGACCCTGCGCCCGAGGCCCAGCCGGAGGCGGCCCCGGCCGCACCGAGCCAGGCGGCGCCCGGCGGCGCCTCCGCCAAGGCGCCGCTGCCGCCGCGCCGTCCCTCCTCCCTCGGCGGGGCCAAGACTGCCGCGCCCGAGCCCGTCGAGACCGCCGCCGTGCCGACCGGCACCGAGGCCGGACGGCCGGCCCAGCAGGTCGCCGCGGCCACCACCGCGGCGGCGGTCGATCCCGCCAACCCGGCTTCGGTGATCGAGCGCGCCAACGCCTATTTCAACGGCGTCTCGACGCTGACCGGCAACTTCGTCCAGATCGGCGCCGACGGGCGCAAGATCGGCGGCAAGCTCACCCTCGCCAAGCCCGGCCGCCTGCGCTTCGACTACGACCAGCCCTCGACGCTGGAGGTGATCGCCGACGGCACCTCGGTGGCGGTGCGCGACCGCAAGCTCGCGACCCAGGACCTCTACTTCATCTCGCAGACGCCGCTGAAATTCCTGCTGCGCGACAAGATCGACCTCGCGCGCGACCTCACGGTCACCGACGTCTCGGCCGAGCCCGGCGGCATCCGCATCGTGCTCGACGACCGCTCGACCCTCGGCGGCACCTCGCGCATCGCGCTCTACTTCGACGATGCGATGAAGACCCTGAGCCAATGGCGGATCACCGACCCGCAAGGCTACCAGACCACCGTGCTGCTCTCCAACCTCCAGCGCGGCCGCGCCGTCGACGGCATGCTGTTCGTCATCAATTACGGCCGCGCGGTCGACAAGGAGCTGGAGGCCAAGATGCAGCAGGCCCGTCCCAACTGATTTCCACCCCTGCGCCGATGCGTCGGCGCGGGCGTCCATCCGGGCTCAGCCAGCACCATCGAACCCATCGGCACGATGGCGCTGCGCGACCCATTCCTGCCTTCGAGTACCCGACCGTTGCGCCTCACCGTCAGCACCTGGAACATCAACTCGGTCCGCCTGCGCATCGATCTCGTGCGCCGCTTCCTCGACGAGGCGAAGCCCGACGTGCTCTGTCTCCAGGAGACCAAGTGCCCGGACGACCGCTTCCCGCTGAAGGAGCTGCAGGGCTTCGGCTACCCGCACATCGTCTTCGCCGGGCAGAAGGGCTATAACGGCGTCGCGATCCTCTCGCGCCTGCCGCTCGTCACCCGCGAGGTGATGAGCTTCTGCGAGCGCCAGGACGCACGCCACATCTCGGCGGTGCTCGGGCCCGAGGCGGGGGCGGCCGCCGGCATCGCGATCCACGACTTCTACGTCCCGGCCGGCGGCGACGTGCCGGACGCCAAGCTCAACGACAAGTTCGCCCACAAGCTCTCCTTCATGGACGAGCTGCGCGCCTGGGGCGGCCGGCGCCCCTCCGGCCCGGCGATCCTCGTCGGCGACCTCAACGTGGCGCCGCTCGAGCACGATGTCTGGTCGCACAAGCAGCTCCTCGACGTGGTGAGCCATACCCCGATCGAGACCGAGCGCCTGGAGACCCTGCGGGGCGAGGCCGGGTGGATCGACACGATGCGCCACCTGCGCCCGCCGCCGGAGAAGATCTACACCTGGTGGAGCTACCGCTCCCCCGACTGGGCCGCCGCCGACAAGGGCCGGCGCCTCGACCACATCTGGGTCACCCCGGACCTCGCCGGCACCGTGAAGTCGGTGACGGTCGCGCGCCACACCCGCGCCTGGGAGAAGCCGTCGGACCATGTACCGGTGACGGTCGCGCTGGAGCTTTAACCTCGCTGCCGCTGCGACACGCGGCCCGCGCAACCCGGGCCGCCCCCTCCCCGTTAGGACTGACCGGGGCCGCGAGGCCTCGTTCCTGAGGGAGGGCGTGTCCGCGCGATGACGACAGCGTTCCGGCCCGAACGGATCTTCCTGGTCACCAGCCTGGTGCTGACCGTCGCGGCGGCGGTGGCGCTCTACCTGTTGCAGGCGACCACGCTCACCATCGCGGTGGCACCCCGGGACGGCACCGAGCCGGCCCTGATGCGCGCCTACGCGGAGGCGCTGAAGAGCACCAACAAGGGTGTGCGCCTCAAGATCCTGCCCTTCGACGACGTGCGCGAGAGCGCCAAGGCGCTGGAGCAGGGCAAGGCCGACCTCGCGGTGGTGCGGCCCGACGTCGACCTGCCGGCGAACGGCCTGACGCTCGCGATCCTGCGCGACCAGGCGATGCTGATCGCCTCGCCGGCGCCGTCCGGCATCACGACCTTTCCCGGCCTCGCCCGCAAGCGCCTCGGCATCGTCGCCCACCGCGACGCGGATCTGTGGCTGCTCAAGAGCCTGATGGGCTATTACGGCCTCACCCTGCAGGAGGGCGGCACCGGCCCGATCGCCGCTGGCCAGGTGCGGCTGGTGCCGCTCGCCGAGGACGATCTACCCCAGGCTTTCGCGAATAAGCGCATCGACGCGGTGGTGGCGGTGATCGCGCCGGCCGCCCCGATGGCCTTGCGCCTCGTCAGCACCGTCCTGGCGGCGAGCAAGACCCGCAAGGCCGAGTTCGTCGGCGTCGATGACGGGCCGGCGATCATCGAGCGCCTGCCCCGGCTCCAGGCGGTGACGGTGCCGGCCGGCCTGTTCGGCGGCAGCCCGAAGGTGCCGGCGGAGGAGGTGAAGACCGTCGGCGCCTCCTACCGGCTGATGGCACGCGCCTCGATGAGCCGCACCGTGGCGGCCGACGTGACCCAGCACCTGTTCGAGCTGCGCTCGCGCCTCTCCGACGCGACGCCCGCGGCCGACTACGTGGCGGCGCCGGCCTACGAGACCACCGCCGAGGCGACGAGCGCGCGGCTGCCGATCCATCCCGGCGCCATCGATTATTACGAGCGCGAGCAGCAGGGCTTCATCGAGCGCTACGGCGACTGGATCTATCTGCTGGCGGTGCTCGGCGGCGGCTTCGGCTCGGCCCTCGCCTGGCTGCGCCAGCGCCTGCGGCGGCTGCGGCGCGAGCGCATCGACGTGGTGATGGACCGCCTGCTCGAGATCCTGGCCGAGGCCCGGCAGGCCGACCCGGCCGGGCTCGACGCCCTGACCGGCGAGGTCGACACGTTGGCCGCCGACGTGGTGCGCTACACCCGCGAGCGCGAGACCGACACCCGCACCATGGCGGCGGTGATGATCGCGATCGAGACCGCGCGCTCCACCATTGCCGATTGCCGCCGGATGAGCGGGGAAGCGGAGCCGCCCCGCCGCCAAGCCTTCCGGCTCAGTGCCGCCGAATGACGGCGGCCGAGTAGGTCAGCGCACCATCGCCAGTGGCGCGCCGGACTTCGACAGGGCACCGTCCATCGCCCCGCCGGCCGGGCGCAGGCGCGCCGCGACCGTGCCGCCGGGCTGGTACAGGTAGACCTCGCCGTCGCGATAGTCCCAGGCGGTGACCTTGGCGAGATCCTTGTTGGCGCAGCCGGTCGAGGACGCCTTGTAGAGATCGAGGGCCGGGGTGCTCGCGAGGTTGACGCGGCAGCTCGCGCCGGTCGCGTCCTTGGCGGTCCAGCCGCCGACGACGCCCGAGCGCCCGCCGCTCGACACCACCGGCGGCGGCGGCGGGGCGATCGCGGCCTGCTGCTGCACCGGCGGCGGCGGGCTCGGCTCCGCCATGATCGGGCCGGACGGGTTGGCGACGACCGGGCCGGGGGCCGCCGCGGCGCCCGGCGGCGGGGCGAGCGGTGCCGAGGTCACCGGGCCGGAGGACAGGCCGGGGCCGAGATCCGGCTCCTCCGGCGGCAGCGGCCGGGCGACGCGCGGCGCCGGGCGCGCCGAGGCGCCGATTCCCCCGGTGTCGAACCGCGACGAGGAGCAGGCGCCGGCGCTCGCGGCGAGGGCCAGGGCGGCGACGGTGCAGAGGAGCTGACGCGGCATCGAGGGGTCCTGCGAGGGCCCTTGGGCGGGCGGTATCTGTCGGGGATCGTTTCCCCGGGAAATACGATGCCGCGAAGGCGCGTGCAGAGGTTTCCCCAACGACAAAGGCGCCCGGAGGCGCCTTTTCGAGGGGGTGTGGCCGACAGGACCCAGTCGGCCGCACCAGGCAGGTTTTCGGAGGCGGATCAGACCTCGCGGGCCACCATCATCTTCTTGATCTCGGCGATGGCCTTCGCCGGGTTCAGGCCCTTCGGGCAGGTATTGGCGCAGTTCATGATGGTGTGGCAGCGGTAGAGCCGGAACGGGTCGTGCAGGCTGTCGAGGCGCTCGCCGGTATGCTCGTCGCGGCTGTCGATCAGCCAGCGATAGGCCTGGAGCAAAGCCGCCGGGCCGAGGAAGCGGTCGCCGTTCCACCAGTAGCTCGGGCACGAGGTGGTGCAGCAGGCGCACAGGATGCACTCGTAGAGCCCGTCGAGCCGCGCGCGGTCCTCGGGGGTCTGCTGCCACTCCTTCTCGGGCGAGGGCGTCTCGGTCTGCAGCCACGGCTCGATCGCCGCGTGCTGGGCGAAGAACGAGGTCAGGTCCGGCACCAGATCCTTCAGCACTGGCATGTGCGGCAGCGGATAGATCTTGACCTGGTTCGACTTGCAATCGTCGATGCCGAGGGTGCAGGCGAGCGTGTTCTGCCCCATGATGTTCATGGCGCAGGAGCCGCAGATGCCCTCGCGGCACGAGCGCCGGAAGGTCAGGGTCGCGTCGACCTTGTTCTTGATCCACAGGAGCGCGTCGAGGACCATCGGGCCGCAATCGTCGCGGTCGACGTAGTAGGTGTCGATCCGCGGATTGGCGCCGTCGTCCTGGTTCCAGCGGTAGATCCGGAACTCCTGGACGTTCTTGGCGCCGACCGGCTTCGGCCAGGTCTTGCCCTCGGTGTACTGGGAGCCTTTGGGGAGATTGAACTGGGCCATCTGTCTATGCCTGATCGGTGCGATCAATCCGAGGGAGCGGAGGCGGATGGACCCGCTCACGGCGGCCGGATTGTGGAAAGTGCAGGAGAATGGATTCGCCGCGCGATGGCTGGCCCCAGCGGGGCCAGCCATTCGTCATCGTCAGTACACGCGCGCCTTCGGCTCGATATACGCGATGTCGTTCGACATCGTGTAGGTGTGGACCGGCCGGTAATCGATCGCGACCTTGCGGGCGTCGGGGTCGAGCCAGGCCAGGGTGTGCTTCATCCACTGCTTGTCGTCGCGGTCCGGGAAGTCCTCGCGGGCATGCGCGCCGCGCGACTCGGTCCGGTTGGCGGCCGATTCCATGGTGACGACGGCCTGGCCGATCAGGTTGTCGAATTCCAGGGTCTCGAGCAGGTCGGTGTTCCAGACCAGCGAGCGGTCGGTCACCTTCACGTCCTCGGCGCCGGCCCAGACCTTGTGGATCAGGCCCTTGCCCTCCTCCAGCACCTCGCCGGTGCGGAACACGGCGCAGTTGTTCTGCATCGTCTTCTGCATCTCGAGGCGCAGCTCCGCCGTCGGCGTGCCGCCATTGGCGTAGCGGAAGCGGTCGAGGCGGCCGAGCGCCTTGTCGGCGGAGTCCTTCGGCAGCTCCGGCAGGCGGCCGCCCTTCTCCACCGTGTCGGCGCAGCGCAGGCCCGCGGCGCGGCCGAACACCACGAGGTCGATGAGCGAGTTCGAGCCGAGGCGGTTGGCGCCGTGGACCGAGACGCAGGCCGCCTCGCCGATCGCCATCAGGCCCGGCACGACGTGGTCCGGGTTGCCGTTCTTCAGCGTCAGCACCTCGCCGTGATAGTTCGTCGGGATGCCGCCCATGTTGTAGTGCACGGTCGGGATGACCGGGATCGGCTCCTTGGTCACGTCGACGCCGGCGAAGATCTTCGCGCTCTCCGAGATGCCGGGCAGGCGCTCGTGCAGGATCTTCGGGTCGAGGTGGTCGAGGTGGAGGAAGATGTGGTCCTTGTTCTTGCCGACGCCGCGGCCGGCGCGGATCTCCATGGTCATCGAGCGCGAGACCACGTCGCGCGAGGCGAGGTCCTTGGCCGACGGCGCGTAGCGCTCCATGAAGCGCTCACCCTCGGAATTCGTCAGGTAGCCGCCCTCGCCGCGCGAGCCCTCGGTGATGAGGCAGCCGGCGCCGTAGATGCCGGTCGGGTGGAACTGGACGAACTCCATGTCCTCGAGCGCCAGCCCCGCCCGCAGCACCATGGCGTTGCCGTCGCCGGTGCAGGTATGGGCCGAGGTCGCCGAGAAATAGGCCCGGCCGTAGCCGCCGGTGGCCAGCACCGTCATGGCGGCGCGGAAGCGGTGGATCTCGCCGGTCGACTGATCCATGGCGATCACGCCGCGGCAGCGCCCCTCCTCGTCCATGATCAGGTCGAGGGCGAAGTACTCGATGAAGAAGTTGGTCTGCGCCTTCACGGCCTGGCCGTAGAGGGTGTGCAGCATGGCGTGGCCGGTCCGGTCGGCCGCCGCGCAGGTGCGCTGGGCGGTGCCCTTGCCGTAATCGGTGGTCATGCCGCCGAACGGGCGCTGGTAGATCTTGCCCTCGGCGGTGCGCGAGAACGGCACGCCCCAATGCTCGAGCTCGTAGACCGCGGCCGGGGCGTTGCGGACCAGGTACTCGATCGCGTCCTGGTCGCCGAGCCAGTCCGACCCCTTCACGGTGTCGTACATGTGCCAGCGCCAGTCGTCCGGGCCCATGTTGCCGAGCGAGGCCGAGATGCCGCCCTGTGCCGCCACGGTGTGCGAGCGGGTCGGGAACACCTTGGTGATGCAGGCGGTGCGCAGGCCCGCCTGCGAGCACCCGACGGTGGCGCGCAGACCCGCACCGCCGGCGCCGATGATCACGACGTCGAAGGTGTGGTCGATGATGGTGTACGCCTTGCCGTTCTGGGCCGGCGCGGCGGAAGCGGTGGAGGCCATGGACGGTGTTCCTGTTCTGGCGTTACGCGAAGGCCCGCAGGCTCACGCGCACGATGGCGTAGAGGCAGGCGACCGCGACGACGACGCAGTAGAAGTTGTTGGCGATGACTGCGGCGATGCGCAGTCCCTTGTCGTGGACATAGTCCTCGATGACGATCTGCAAGCCCATCCGCATGTGGTTGGTGACCGAGAGGACGCCAAGGATCAGCAGGATCGCCACCAGCGGGTGCGACACCAGGGCGACCGCCTCGGGGTAGGGCCGGCCGGCCATCAGGGCGACGATCACCACGAAGGCGAGGACGAGGGGCACGTTCGAGACCGCGGTGACGCGGTGCATCCACCACTCGCGGGTGCCGTGATGGGCGGCGCCCAGGCCGCTGACGCGGGCGCGCGGGGTGCGGATCGAGGGGCGGATGTCGGGGCGGTTGTCGACCATCTGTCTTCGTCCTTCAGCGCGCCACCAGGGCGACGATCCAGATCAGCACCGTCAGGGCGACCGAGCCGATCAGGGTGAAGCGGGCCATCGCGATGCGGGTGCCGGGCTCCATGCCGTGGCCGAAATCCCAGACCAGGTGGCGGATGCCGCCGAGCATGTGGTGCAGCAGGATCCAGGTATAGACGAACAGGATCAGCCGCCCGAGGATCGAGCCGAAGAACCACGCCACCGGGCCGTAGGCGCCGGGGCCGGCGGCGAGCGCCACGAGCCAGAGGGCGAGCAGAGCCGTGCCGCCGTAGAGCGCCACGCCGGTGATGCGGTGCGCCACCGACATCGCCATGGTCCAGGTCCAGCGATAGATCTGGAGATGGGGCGAGAGCGGTCGGACGACCGGTCTGCCGGCGGGGTTCGTGGGCCTTGCGGTGTCCGCCATCGTGATCCTCGGAATTCCCTGGTCTGTACCGGCTCTAAACTAGGTCACCTACCGGCTCCGCCGCGCGCGTGCAACGCGGCCGTCGGCCCGAGCGAGTGACAGACGTAGCAAGCTGTTTCCCTGGAATGCATCCAATTCGCAATGCGGTTCTCGTTGACCCAGGCTTCGTGGAACGCGAAGGCTGAATCCGGCCCTGGTCATCGTGGGCCGGCGCGATCTACCTTCGCGCCTGGCGAAACGATAGGGCGGGATCGCGACCGCCGGCAGCCCCGGGAGGCGACGTCATGCATTTCGACCTGGTCGACCTCAGCCTGTTCCGCCACGTGGTCGAGGCGGGTTCCATCACCCATGGGGCGACCCGGGCGAACCTGGCGCTCGCCGCGGCGAGTCACCGCATCCGCAGCATGGAGGCGTCGCTGGGCGCCGCCCTTCTCACCCGGGCGCGCCTCGGCGTCACGCCGACGCCGGCCGGACGCACGCTGCTGGCCCATGCCCGCCAGATCCTCGGCAACGTCGAGCGCCTGCAGGGGGATCTTGCCGCCTTCGCGGGCGGCGCGGCGGGGCAGATCCGCGTCCTGTCGAACACCAACGCGCTGACGGAATTCCTGCCCGAGGTGCTGTCGGCCTATCTCGCCGAGCATCCGGGGGTGAGCGTCGACATCGAGGAGCGGTTGTCGGACGAGATCGTCGGGCTCGTCGCCGAGGGCGCGGCGGATCTCGGCCTCGTCGCTGGCACGGTCGAGACCGGCAGCCTCGAGACCTATCCGTTTCGCCGCGACCGCTTCGTGCTCGTGGTGGCGGCGGACCACCCCCTGGCGGCGCGCGCCTCGGTGACCTTCGCGGAGGTGCTGGGCCACGATCTCGTCGGGCTCGACCGGGCGAGTGCGCTGACCCGCTTCCTCGCCGGCAAGGCCGGGCGCAGCGGCCAGCCCCTGCGCCTGCGGGTGCAGCTGCGCGGTTTCGACGCGGTCTGCCGCCTCGTCGAATGCCGGGTCGGCCTCGGCATCGTGCCGGAGACCACAGCGCGTCGGGCCGCCCGCACCATGGCGATCGCCATCGTGGCCCTGGAGGATCCTTGGGCGGTGCGCGACCTGACGATCTGCCTGCGCGATCTCGCCGCCCTGCCCCCCTTCGCCCAGGATTTCGTCGCCCACCTTCGGACGCCGGGGGAGTGATGCCGCCGCGCCTTCGAACCGATCCGTTCGACGGCGCGAGGCAAGCCCGAACGGGCGGCGACGCCGGCACGAGGGGATGAGGCGTTTCAGCGGGCCGGGTTCGCCTTGGTCCAGGCTGCCACGAAGGCCTCGCCGATCGCGGTGCCGAAGCCCGGCATCCGACCCGGCAGGGCCGCAGCGCCGATCAGAAGGGCGGCGTCGTGCGACCACAGGCCGATGGGCTTCTGCTCGAGCATTTGGCCGGTCGCCACCACCCGCGCCCCGGCGAGAGCGGCGCGCAGCTCGGTGAAGGCGCTCGCCGCGCAGACGATCTCCTCCCCCACCTTCACCGCCTGGATGCTGACCGTTGCGAGAAGGGCCGGCGCCGCGGGGTCGTTCGGCTGCGGGATCACCAGCGTGAGGGTGGGAGTGGTCTGCATCGTCTGGCGTCCCGGCGCGACGGTCAGGCCCGCCTGCGCGACCCTGGCGCGCAAGGCCTCGTTGAGGGCGGCATCGATCTCGGCCGTGATCCCGCAGGCCTCCCGCACCACCGGCTGGGCGTTGATGCCGCTCGCGACGCGCAGGCTGCGCAGGGACGTGAGCGGCGTACCCGGGACCGTCTTGTCCGCCGAGCCGGCCTGCTGCGCGGCGGCGGGGCCGGCCGCGAGGTCCAGGATGAAGGCGATCGGAAGGACGAAGGCGATGGGGAACCGGAGCATCGGCGTCTCCTCTCCTGTCGGGGCGCTTGTCGTGTCGAGGATTCAGGCGGGTCAGGCGGGCATCGGCCGGGCGGGACCGGCGGACCGGGTCCGTCGCAGCCCATAGAGCAGCAGGGCGACGACGACCGCCCCCGCGACGAGACCGCCGGCGAGGAGCGGGCGGTAGGCGATCCAGGCCGCGCCGATCACCGTCGGGCCGACGAGGGCGGTCGCGGCGAGCGCCACCACGGTGATCGCCCCCGACACGATCGCGCCGAGCACCGGCACGGTGCGGGCCAGCACGTTGACCGGCGCGAAGAGACCGGTGAAGCCGAGGAACAGGACGATCAGGCCGAACGCACGCAGGAGCCAGGTCTGGACGCGGTTCTCCGTCTCGCCCTTGGCGACCAGGGCTTCGGCCGGGTGCAGGCCGGCGGCGGCGAGCAGCACGCCCTCGCCGGCCCTCGCCCGGTACGGCGTCAGGCCGTCGGCGCCCTGGCGGCCGAGGAACGAGGCCGGTCCCTCCGGGGCCTGGGTGTAGGTGATGCGCAGGTCGCCGACCCGCGGCGCCTCGGGCGCGAGGCCGACATGGTAGACCCCCGCGCTCGCCCGCACCGGGCGCCCGAGGGCCTGCCGCAGGGCCGTGGCCCCGGTATCGTCCGCCGGCAGCAGGCCCGGCGCCGGCAGCAGCCGGGTCGCCTCGGCCCCCACCGGCACGGCCTCCACCCGGGCGTCGGCGGCGCCGAAGCGGCGCGAGCGGACGGGCAAGGCCGGGTTGTCGTGGCCGGGGACGCGGAAGCCCGCGGAAGGGACAGGCTGCTCCGACCATTCGCGCCGGTAGGTGAACTTCCGGTCCGCCCCCGCGCCCTGCTCGCTCTCGCGCCACTGGTACATCTCGACCTTGCGGGCGAGGGCAAGCCCGCGCGAGCGCTGGCCGAGCTCGTCGTCGGCGGCGCCGGCCGCGGTGGTGGCCGGGCCGGCGAGATGGACGAGCGTCCCGTCGAGGGACGGATCGCGCCGGTCGGTCGGCACGGTGCGCACCACCGAGCCGGCCTCCGCCAGGGAGCGGGCGACGCGCACGGCGCGGCCCTCGTTCCAGAACAGGCCGATGCAGGCGAGCGGCACCAGGACGAGCCCGAGGATCATCGACCCGACGCTGTCGGAGAGCCGTTCGGCCAGCCCCTGGGGTGCGGCGACCTCATGGTCGTCCTCGCGAAGCTCCGTATCCGGGGGGAGCTCCTCCCCCTCGCTGGCGCCGGTCTCGTGAGTCATGGCCGCCTCCGCGCCCGGGCGTGCCCCGCCACCCGTCGCCCGGCCCATTCATCCCGGCGGGCGCGGCCTGCGTCTCTCCCCAGAAGTGACGATGGGAGAGAAAATACCCGTGCCCGGGCGCCGCAGCGGCGGCCGGGATCCTCACCCTCTGCACACCCGGCCCGTCCTCGGGTAAGACAGCGGCATCCCGAGCCGAGCGACGAGGCGACGACCCCCTCCCATGCAGGATCCCCAGCACCCGCCCGAGCCCGCCGCCCTGGTCGATGCCGAGGCGCATTCCGCCGGCTTCCGGCAGGTGCGCGAGGCGCGCCGGCTCGAGCTGGTCGAGGATTACGTCGAGCTGATCGCCGACCTGATCGGCGATGGCGGCGAGGCGCGGCAGGTCGACATCGCGGCCCGCCTCGGCGTCGCGCAGCCGACGGTGGCCAAGATGCTCAAGCGCCTGGCCGAGGATGGCCTGGTGCAGCAGCGGCCCTATCGCGGCGTGTTCCTCACCGAGGCCGGCCGCGCGCTGGCCGCGGAGGCACGGGAGCGCCACCGCATCGTCGAATCGTTCCTGCTCGCCCTCGGCGTCAGCCCGGACGTGGCGCGCTGCGATGCGGAGGGCATCGAGCACCATGTCAGCGGCGAGACCCTGGAGGCGTTCCGCCGCTTCACCGCCGCCCGGGCCCCGGCCTGAGCCGCGGCACGCGCCGTCGGTCAGGCCGCCCGGACGCTCCGGAGGAACGCCTCGGTCTGGTTCTTCAACTCGCGCGAGCGCTCCGACACCTCGGACGAGGCGGTGGTCACCCGCGCGGCGGTCCGGCCGGTCTCCTCGGCGGAGGCCGACACGCTCGCCGTGCCGCTCATCACCTCGCCGGCCCCGGCGGCGGCCTGGGCGACGTTGCGGACGATCTCGTGGGTCGCGGCGTTCTGCTCCTCGACCGCGGCGGCGATCGTCGTCGTCAGGCTGCTGATCTCGCGGATCCGCGCGCCGAAGCCACTGATCGCCGTCACCGCCTGCGCCGTCGAATCCTGGATCCGGGCGATCTGCGAGGAGATCTCGTCCGTCGCCTTGGCGGTCTGGTTGGCGAGCTCCTTCACCTCGGCGGCCACGACCGCGAAGCCGCGCCCCGCCTCGCCGGCCCGCGCCGCCTCGATGGTGGCGTTGAGTGCCAGAAGATTGGTCTGGCCGGCGATCGACGAGATCAGGCTGACCACGTCGCCGATCTTGCTCACCGCGCCGCTCAGCTCCTGCACCAGGCGCGCGGTCCCGTCGGCCTCGACCACCGCCGCCTCCGCGAGGCCGGCCGAGCCCTGGATCTGGCGGCCGATCTCGGTGACCGAGCCGCCCAGCTCCTCCGAGGCCGCCGCGACCGTGCCGATATTGGTCGAGGTCTGCGTGGCGGAGCCCGCCACCGCGCTCGATCGCGCGCTGGTCTGGTCGGCGGTGCCGGCCATCGCGGCGGCCGCCGCCTGCATCTCCGCGGCGGCGTTCGACAGGCTGGCGAACAAGGCCGAGGATTCCGCGGCGAAACCGGCGATGATCTCCTCGAGCTGGCGGGCCCGCGCCTCGTCCTTCGCCTTGGCTTCCATCTCTTCGTTGATGTCGACCAGCGAGCCGCAGATCCGCAGCGGCACGCCGTTGGCATCGTAGGACGCGCCGCCGGTGGCGCGGAACCAGCGCGGCTGGCCGTCCGGCATCACGATCCGGTACTTGACGTCGTAGGCGCCCTGGTTCTTGACGTCCTTGATCGCCCCCGCGAAGGCGGTCATGACGCGGTCGAGATCCCCGGAGTAGATCCGGCTCGACCAGGATTCCAGCTTGTCCGGGTATGACTCGACGGTCGAGTAGCCGACGACGCGACGGAATTCCGGCGTCCAGGTGACCCGGGTCTTCGGATGCGCGAGGTCGCCCTGATGCGGGACGACCTCCCACAGCCCGACGCCGGCGCGCGTCGCAAGCAGTTCGAGGAATCCATCCTTGCGTGAGAAGCGCGTCAGCATCGGGTCACCGGGTCGTTCGTTCTGACGACCTCTTTACGACAAGAAGGTGAAGGAGACGTTACGGCAGCGTTCCGGTGCCTATACCGCAAGCACGCGGTCGAGACGTGCGCGAGTATCCGCGGCACACATCTCAGCTTGCCTTGGTCAAGCGCTCCCAGTTGCCGTGCGCGAACATCGCCCGTTCCGCCTCGCCGAGCGGCCCACGTTCGAGGAAGCCGCGCGCATCGCGCCCGGGGCGATACTGGTAGGGGTAGTCGGTCGAGAACAGCAGGCGGTCGGGTCCGACGATCTCGACGCAGCGCGCCAGGTACGCGTCGCTGAACATCCCGCTCGCGGTGACGTGGAGATTGTTCCGCGCGACCTCGGCGATGCGCCGCTCGAGCCCGGCCGCCCGGTCGAGGGCGGCGAGCCGTTCGAGGTAGAACAGCACCACCTCGCCCCAATGGCCGAGGATGACCTGCAGGCTCGGCAGGCGGTCGAACACGCCGGCCGCGACGAGGCGGACGAACTGCACCCCGGCCTCGTAGTGCCAGCCGAGCCCGTAGGCCGACAGCGCCAGGTCGACCTGGGGTGAGATGCCCGTGTAGAGCGCTTCGCACACCGCCCGCTGCGGCACCTGCGGGTGGATGAACAGCGGCACGCCGAGGACCGCCGCGCAGTCCAGGAGCGGCCGGAACTCCGGGTGGTCGAGGTTGCGCTCGCGGGTACGGCCGCAGAGCATCGCGCCCTTGAGGCCGAGATCGCGTACGGCGCGCTCGAGTTCGCGCGGCGCCGCGTCCGGCGCGGGGGTCGGCAGCGCCGCGAGGCCTTGGAAGCGCCCGGGATGCCGCCCCGTCGCCTCGGCGATGCGGTCGTTGACGCGCCGCGCCAGATCCACGGCCCGGTCGGGTGCGAGGGTGTGCAGGCCCGGGGTCGTGAGGGACAGCACCTGCACGTCGACGCCAGCCTCGTCCATCAGCCGCAGCCGCTCCTCGCCGAGATCTTCCAGGCGCCGGCCGATCTCGCCGACGTCGAAAGCGCAGGCCGGGTCCGGCACCGAGGCGGGGTCGGCCCAAGCCTCCCTGACCTCGGGAGTGAGCAGGTGCTCCTCGACGGCGATCAGCTTCATCTCTCGTCCCTCCTGGGTCGCTGGCATCCGGAGCGTCGGAGGTAGACCGTTGGCGAACCGTGCGGAACGCGCAGCAGGCACACGCGATTGATGCATGGTGCGCAGTCCCGCCGAGGCGAGCCGCGCCGCGGAATGCACGGCCATGCCCGACCTCAGCCTTCTGCCCGCGCTCGACGCGCTTCTGACCGAGGCCAGCGTGGTCCGCGCCGCACGCAGGATCGGCCTCTCTCCGTCCGCGATGAGCCGGACGCTCGACCGGCTGCGCGCCGCGACCGGCGATCCCCTCCTCGTGCGGGCGGGACGCGGCCTCGTGCTGACGCCGCGCGCCGAAGCGTTGCGCGACCGCGTGCAGCGGGTGACCCACGACGCCGTCTCGCTCCTGCGACCGGTCGACGGGACGCTCGACCTCGGCTCGCTCACCCGCACGTTCACGATCCGCGCCAACGACGGCTTCGTGGAGGTTGCCGGCGCGAGGCTGGTCGCCGCGGCCAAGGAGGCGGCGCCGGGCGTGCGGCTGCACTTCAGGGCCAAGCTCGACAAGCAGGCGCGGCCGCTGCGCGACGGGACGGTCGACCTGGAGATCGGCGTGCTGGGCGAGAGCGGCCCGGAGATCCGCGTCCAGGCCCTGTTTCGCGACCGGTTCGTCGGCGTCGCGCGCCGGCATCATCCCCTGTTCGAGGGGCCGATCACGCCGCAACGCTACGCGGCGTGCGAGCACGTGGTGGCCTCGCGGCGCGGCGTCCGGTCGGGCCCGGTGGACGAGGCGCTGGCCGGGCTCGGCCTCACGCGGGAGGTGATCGTCGTGGTGCCGGGCTTCGCAGCGGCCCTGGCCCTCGCCGCGGGCTCCGACCTCGTGGCGCTGCTGCCGCGATCGTTCGCCGTCGCCCGCGCGGCGGCCGGCTTGACGCCGCCCGTCGCGATGTTCGCGCTACCGCTGAGCGTGGCCGGGATCACGGTCTCGCAGATGTGGCATCCGCGCCTGGACGCGGATGCGGGCCATCGCTGGCTGCGAGGGCTGGTGCTGGAGACCATGTCGCTCTGGTCGAAGACCGGCGGGCCGTGATCCGGTTCGCCTGGCCGTGCTTGGAGCGGAAGCCGCATCGAGGGCCGGGGCGCCGTCCGATCGCAGCGTGATCGGGCGACGCTCTAGCGCGGCATCAGCACCCAGTAATCGAGGTCGAGGATCACCGCCGGGTCGTAGCCGTCGCCGGTCTTGTCCGGATGGGCGCCGCAGGGCTGGTTCTTGGTCGCGACGGTGCGCAGGCGGAGCGCCCCGACGTCGCTGCGCCCCGGCAGGTCGGCCACCGCGAGGACCTCGCTCCAGGCATAGACCGTATCGCCGGAGAACAGGGGGGCGACGTGGCGCCCGGCATTGATGCCGGCGATCGCGAAGGCGTTGCCGAGGCCGTTGAAGCTGAGGGCGCGGGCGAGCGAGATGACGTGTCCGCCATAGATCAGCCGCTTGCCGAACCGGGTGTCCTTGGCGGCGTAGCCGTCGAAATGGACCTTGGCGGTGTTCTGGAACAGCCGGGTGGCGATCTGGTGCTCGGCCTCCTCGACGGTCATGCCGTCGACGTGGTCGATGCGCTCGCCGACCGCGTAGTCGCCGAGGCGGTGCGGGCTGCCGGCGAGGCCGAGATCGTAGGCCTGCGCGTTCAGGGGCGGCAGGCCGGCGGCGAGATCCTCCGGCGCCACCGCCTTGGCCAGGGTCGGCACCGCCTCCACGGCGATCGCCGCCTCGGGGTCGCGCTTGCGCACCAGCACCCAGCGGCAATAGCTCAGCACCACCTCGCCCGCCGCGTCGGTGCCGGTGGAGCGGACATAGACCACGCCGGTCTGCCGGTTCGAGCTCTCCTTGAGGCCGATCACCTCCGAGACCGTGTTCAGGGTCTCGCCCGGATAGACCGGCCGCAGGAACCGCCCCTCGGCGTAGCCGAGATTGGCGACCGCGTTGAGCGAGATGTCCGGCACGGTCTTGCCGAAGACGACGTGGAACACCAGCAGGTCGTCGAGGGGCGCCCGGGTGTAGCCGAAGGCAGCCGCGAAGGCGTCGGACGACTGGACCGCGAAGCGCGGGCCGTAGAGCGCGGTGTAGAGCGCCACGTCGCCGGCGGTCACGGTGCGCGGCGTGGCGTGGCGGATGGTCTCCCCGAGGCGGAAATCCTCGAAGAAACGGCCCGGATTGGTCTTCATCGTCGCCCCTCGTGCGAGAGCCTGCCGGGCGCGAAGGCGCCGGGCAGGCTCCGGATCGTTTTGGCCGGCCGGGAGCGTGCCGTCCGGCCGGTGCATCGGGGAGAGTTGAGGGTCAGCCCCCTCGGACGGTCAAGCCCTACCGACGGGTGGTTCGCCGGTCAGGGCCGCGAGCCTGTCCGCCAGGGCCGGGCCGTCGCCGTCGACGCGGAACAGCTTGATCCGGGCCGTCGCCCCGGCGGCCAGGGTCACCGCCGAGGCCGGCAGGCCGAGGGCGCGCCGCAGCACGTCCCGGACCGCCGCGTTGGCCGCGCCGTCCTCCGGCGCCGCCCGCACCCGCACCTTGAGCACGGGCGACCCGTCGTCCCGGGTCTCGACGCCGTCGAGCGCGTCGCGCCCGCCGCGCGGGGTGGCCCTGACCCGGATCTCGATCCCCTCTCGGGTGATCCGCCAGGGAGCGGCCACAGCCGTCACGCCATTCCGGCGAAGATCTCGAACATCAGGTTGCGCAGGAAGAACAGGCCGAGGACCAGGATGATCGGCGAGATGTCGATGCCGCCGAGGTTCGGCAGGATGCGCCGGATCGGCCGCAGGGCCGGCTCGGTCACCCGGAACAGGAACTCCCCGATCTGCGACACGATCGGGTTGCGCACGTTGACCACGTTGAAGGCCACGAGCCAGCTCAGCACCGCGCTGGCGATGAGCAGGTACACGTAGAGCGTGATGATGTTGTCGATGAGCCAGAGAATCGAGCGCATGCGCGGTCCGTGCGAGCCCGGGGCGCCCGCGCGCAGTCGCGGCGCGGCGAGGCCACCAAGGGAATTGACAGGCTGAGAAAGGGCGGCCTAAAAGGCACCCGCCTCGGACGGGGCTGTAGCTCAGATGGGAGAGCGCCGCAATCGCACTGCGGAGGTCAGGGGTTCGAATCCCCTCAGCTCCACCAGGCCCACCTTGCATGGTTAACGCAGGGTTGGCCGGGGACGAGGAAGGTGGTACGGAGCCACCGGGTAAGTCAGATCGCCTCCGGCGATCGGTTAATACCCGCTTTCGGCGGGGCTGTAGCTCAGATGGGAGAGCGCCGCAATCGCACTGCGGAGGTCAGGGGTTCGAATCCCCTCAGCTCCACCAAACCCCTCGGTTGGTGGTCGTCGTGACTGATATGAGGTGACCGGGGATCGGCGAAGGCCGTGCCTCGGTTTCGTCGCGTCCGGCGAAGGCCGGCGGGTCCGGCACGGCCCGATGTGGCCGGCTTCTTCGTGGCTCCAGGCCGCGTCGATGCGGTCCTCTCCCCTGGAGAGTAGGGCCGCCTCGACGAACCTGCGCTCCTCCTGGCACCGGAGCTTTGGCCGGACGGTCCGGCACCCCGCGTGGGAGCCAACATCCCGCGGCGCCAAAAACCGCCCGTCACGCTCGAACCACTCCACCGGCCGGGCGTTGGTCGGCGATTCCAAATACCCATACTGAGTATGACTATTCAGGGGTGGGTGTGAGCGGCGCACGGCGCCCGGGATCGCCGGATCACGGCCAGGAGGGCCCCGATGTACTATCACGACAAGCGCCTGCAGTACCCGGTCAGGGTCGAGAAGCCCGATCCCCTGTTCGCCCGCCAGCTCCAGCAGGCGATCGGCGGCATCGAGGGCGAGATCCGCGTCTGCCTGCAATACTTCTTCCAGGCCTGGGGGGCGCGGGGCCCCAGCACCAAGTACCGCGACGTTCTGCTCAACACCGCCACCGAGGAGATCGGCCACATCGAGATGCTGTCGACGGCGGTCGCGCTCAACCTCGAGGATGCGCCGGCGACCTTGCAGGAGACCAGTGCCCAGGCCAATCCGATCGTCGGCGCGGTGATGGGCGGAGAGCGGCCGCGCCACGTCGTCGAGGGGATGCTCCAGCGCCACCTGCTCTCCACCGGCCTGGCGGCCGCGCCGGTGAATTGCGACGGCGTGCCCTTCGACTGCTCGCACGTCTATGCCAGCGGCAACCTCGCCGGCGACATGTTCTGCAACGTGGCGGCGGAGGCGACCGGCCGCACCCTGGCGGTGCGCCTCTACAACTCCACCCACGACAAGGGCATGCAGGACATGCTCAGCTTCCTGATCGCCCGGGACACCATGCACCAGCAGCAATGGCTGGCGATCATCGAGGACCTGGGCGGCCTCAAGGAGTCGCTGCCGGTGCCCAACAGCTTCGACCAGTCGAAGGAGGCGCAGGAATTCAGCTACATGTTCATGGGGACCGCGCGCGACGGCACGCCGGTTCCTCCCGGGCGGTACTCGGAGGGCCCGTCGATCGACGGCAAGGGCCAGTTCCACTTCAAGGCGTTCGAGCCCCTCGGCGAGGAGCCGGTGCTCGGCCCCGCCCGGCCCGATTCCGGCGCGCAGAAGGAGCAGATGACCTCGCCCCCGGTCACCAACAGCAAGACCTAATCCAACGGGACGGGGCAGGCGCGCGGATCGGGCCTTGAGAATGAGCTTGACCTGCGCGCCCCTGATGGAGGATCGATTGCCGTTCCTTAGGGACAGGGCGGTACTCGATCACCAGACCCGACGTCGCCCGGGCCGACCGCGCCCTCCCGGACGAGCGGCCCCCGGTCGGGGAAGGCACATCATGGATTACCAGTACGTCGACGGCCGGCTCCAGATCCGCCGGACCGAAGAGGAAAAGAAGCCGATCCTCCAGCGCCTCAAGCGCATCGAGGGACAGGTGCGCGGTCTCCAGGCGATGGTCCAGGAGGATCGCTACTGCCTCGACGAGGTGCAGCAGATGAACGCCATCACGGCGGCGGTGCGCGAGGCGGTGCTCCAGCTCATCAGCACCCATCTCGACGCCTCCGTCGCCTACGCGGTGCGCGCCGAGGACCATGACGGCGCCGTCGAGGAGATGATCCGGGTGCTGCGCGCCGCCCTGCGCCAGACCTGACCGGCCCGCGGCCGGCGAGAGCGGACGACGCGGGCGCCCCGCGCTGTCCGGTCGCCCTGGCGGCGGCGGGACCCGGGCTTATCTAGGCCTCATGTCCGATGCGCGGTGTGCCGCGCGCCACCTCGCACGAGCCTTGCCCCCGATGTCCGCCTCCGACAGCGAAGCCAATCGCTTCTCCGCCCGCGCCGCCCGCTACGCCAAGGTCGGCGCCAATGTCGGCGGCGTCGCCGCCCGGATGGCCGGCGCGCGGCTTCTCGGCCGCAAGGGCGAGGACGTGACGAGCGCTGCCGCCCTCGCCCAGGCGCTCGGCGGCCTCAAGGGCCCGATCATGAAGGTGGCGCAGCTGCTCGCCACCGTGCCGGACCTGCTGCCGCCCGAATACGCCTCCGAGCTGCAGAAGCTGCAATCCGAGGCGCCGCCGATGGGCGCGGCCTTCGTCAAGCGCCGCATGGCCGCCGAGCTCGGGCCGCTATGGCGCGCGCGTTTCGGCCAGTTCGACCTGCGCCCCGCGGCGGCGGCCTCCCTCGGCCAGGTTCACCGGGCCGAGACCCTGGACGGCGTGCCGCTGGCCTGCAAGCTGCAATACCCGGACATGCAATCCGCCGTCGAGGCTGACCTGAAGCAGCTCGAACTCGCCTTCGCCCTGCACCGGCGCATCAGCTCGGTCATCGACACCCGCGAGATCGCCAAGGAGATCGGCGACCGGGTGCGCGAGGAGCTCGACTATACCCGCGAGGCCAAGAACGCCGCGCTCTACGCCGACGTGCTGGGCGGCGTTGAGACCGTGCGGGTCCCGGTCGTCCATCCCGACCTGTCGACGAAGCGCCTGCTGACCCAGGGCTGGCTCGAGGGCGAGAAGATCCTGAACTTCACCGCCGGCCCGCTGGAGGTGCGCAACCGCCTGGCGCATGCGATGTTCCAGGCCTGGTGGCACCCCTTCAGCCGCGCGGCGGTGATCCACGGCGACCCCCATCTCGGCAACTACACGGTGTTCTCGGAGGGCGGCGAGCCGCAGGGCATCAACCTGCTCGATTACGGCTGCATCCGCATCTTCCATCCCCGCTTCGTCGGCGGCGTGGTCGATCTCTACAAGGGCCTGCTGCACGGCGACGAGGCGCGCATCGTCCACGCCTACGAGAGCTGGGGTTTCCGCAATCTCACCCGCGAGCTCGTCGACATCCTCAACATCTGGGCCCGCTTCATCTACGGGCCGCTGCTCGAGGACCGGGTCCGCACGGTGGCGGACGGCGTCAAGCCGAGCGAGTACGGACGGCGCCAAGCCTTCGAGGTCCATCGCGCCCTCAAGGAGCGCGGTCCGGTGACCGTGCCGCGGGAATTCGTGTTCATGGACCGGGCGGCGGTCGGCTTGGGCGCGGTGTTCCTGCACCTGCGCTCGGAGCTGAACTACCACCGCCTGTTCGAAGCACAGATCGATCGCTTCTCCCTCGACGAGCTGGCCGCCCGCCAGCACGCCGCCCTGGAGAAGGCCGGCCTGCCGCAGCCGGCCTGAGGCGGCGCGCCGCCCAGCCTGGAACCGGAAAAAGGTGCGGATCCGCACCTCCGGCCTGTGCTCCATGACGGTCCCGGATCGCGGTCCGGACCGCTCTCCGTGCCGAAGACGCGAGCCCCGCCAAGGATTTGTCGCCGAACCGGGTGCTGCCGTCACGGGCGCCCGGCCCGCCTATCGGCCGATTGCCGGGACCTTGGGCATGCGCTAAAGCCCGGCCAACGAGCACAAGACGGGGTCTACCGCATCATGGCCAACATCGATCACGCCACCGACTCCGCCTACAGCCCGGAGATGGACGGCCCGACCCACGAGGCCACCTACCGGGGCTTCGTCACCTTCGTCGAGATCGCCACCGGCGTCGTGATCTGCTGGGTCCTGTCCCTCGCCGTCGGCGGCGTGCGCGAGGCCTGGATCACCGCCATCGTGGGTGTCGTGCTCGGCGGTGCCGCCGGAGCGGTCGGCGCCCTTTCCCCGGCGATCGGCTGGCGCGCCCCCGCGGCCGTGGCGGCGCTGCTCGCCGTGCTGCTCGCATTCTACTAGGAGGCGGGCGGCCTGCCCGCCCTTTCTCCACAGCGCATATAAATTGTGCGTGACTTAATCGTTAAAGATTTGTAACCGGAGCCGTTCCCTCACGCGAGGGAACGGCTTTACAGTTGTGGGGCAGGCGTGGCCTTGTACATGCCGACCCTCAGGGGGGATCGGCGCACCGCGCCGTGTATCGACCAAAGGAAGTCTGAATGCGGATCGCGGTCCTATCCGAGACCGATCCGGCGGAGCCGCGGGTCGCGGCAGTCCCGGAAACGGTGAAGAAGTATAAGGCTCTCGGGGCCGAGGTAACGGTGCAGTCCGGCGCGGGCCTGAAGGCCGGCGTGCCGGACGCCGATTACGAGGCCGTCGGCGCCTCGATCGCGCCCGACGCCAAATCCGCGGCCGAGGGCGCGGACGTCGTCCTCAAGGTGCGCCGCCCCGGCGCCGACGAGCTGCCGGCGTTGAAGCGCGGCGCGATCGTGGTCGCCATCATGGATCCCTACGGCCACGAGGCCGAGGTCAAGGCGATGGCCGATGCCGGCGTGTCGGCGATCGCCATGGAGCTGATGCCCCGCATCACCCGCGCCCAGGTCATGGACGTGCTCTCGAGCCAGGCCAACCTCGCGGGCTACCGCGCCGTCGTCGACGGCGCCGCCGTGTACGGCCGGGCGCTGCCGATGATGATGACCGCGGCCGGCACCGTCCCGGCGGCCCGCATCTTCGTGATGGGCGCCGGCGTCGCGGGCCTCCAGGCCATCGCCACCGCCCGCCGCATGGGCGCGGTGGTGACCGCCACCGACGTGCGGCCCGCCGCCAAGGAGCAGGTCGAGTCGCTCGGCGCCAAGTTCGTCGCCGTCGAGGACGACGAGTTCAAGCAGGCCGAGACCGCCGGCGGCTACGCCAAGGAGATGTCGGCTGAGTACCGCAAGAAGCAGGCGGAGCTCGTGGCGAGCCACATCGCCAAGCAGGACATCGTGGTCACCACCGCGCTGATCCCCGGGCGGCCGGCGCCGAAGCTCGTCACCGCCGACATGGTGGCGGCGATGCGGCCGGGCTCGGTCCTCGTCGACCTCGCGGTCGAGCGCGGCGGCAACGTCGAGGGCGTCAAGGCCGACGAGGTCGTCGAGACGCAGAACGGCGTCAAGATCGTCGGCTACGCCAACGTGCCGGGGCGCCTCGCCGCCACCTCGTCGAGCCTCTACGCCCGCAACCTCTACGCCTTCGTCGAGACCCTGGTCGACAAGGCCTCGAAGGCGCTGGCGGTGAAGTGGGACGACGAGCTCGTCAAGGCGACCTGCCTGACCCGCGACGGCGCCGTCGTCCACCCGAACTTCCAGCCCAAGGCGGCCTAAGGCCGCTCGCCCGCAATCGGAGGAGACCTCATGGCCACCCTTCCCCCCGACCAGGCGGCCGAGCAGGCGCGTGCCGCCGCCGCCGCCGCCCGCAACGCGGCCGACATCGCCGCCCGCGCCGCCGACCAGGCGGCGATCATCGCCGACGGCCTCGGTCACGGCGTCGCCGCCGCGACCCACGGCGCCATCGACCCGACCGTGTTCCGCCTCGCGATCTTCGTGCTGGCGATCTTCGTCGGCTACTACGTGGTCTGGTCGGTGACCCCGGCCCTCCACACCCCGCTGATGTCCGTCACCAACGCGATCTCCTCGGTGATCGTGGTCGGCGCGCTCCTCGCCGTCGGCGTCCCGCTGATCGAGAAGGGCACCGGCTGGGCCCGCTTCTTCGGGTTCATCGGCCTGGTCTTTGCCAGCGTGAACATCTTCGGCGGCTTCCTCGTCACCCAGCGCATGCTCAGCATGTACAAGAAGAAGGCCTGAGGCGATGTCGGAGAACGTCTCCTCGCTCCTCTACCTCGTCTCCGGCGTCCTGTTCATCCTGGCGCTGCGGGGCCTGTCCCACCCGACCACCTCCCGGCAGGGCAACCTGTACGGCATGATCGGCATGGGCATCGCCATCCTGACGACGCTGGTCGGCCATCCGCCGGCCGGCGCCAGTGCCTGGTTCCTGGTGATCCTCGGCCTCGGCATCGGCGGCGGCGCCGGCGCGCTGATCGCCAAGCGCGTGCCGATGACCGCGATGCCGCAGCTCGTCGCGGCCTTCCACTCCCTCGTCGGCCTCGCGGCCGTCGCGGTGGCGGCCGGCGCGCTCTATGCGCCGCAGGCCTTCGGCATCATCGAGAACGGTGCCATCCACAAGCAGTCGCTGTTCGAGATGGGCCTCGGCGTCGCCATCGGCGCCATCACCTTCACCGGCTCGGTGATCGCGTTCCTGAAGCTCGACGGCCGCATGTCGGGCAAGCCGATCATGCTGCCGCAGCGCCACGTCATCAACATCGTGCTCGCGGTGGTGCTGGTGGCCCTGCTCGCCGGCTTCATCGGCGGCGGCAGCAAGCTGCTGTTCTGGCTGATCGTGATCCTGTCCTTCGTGCTCGGCGGCCTGCTGATCATCCCGATCGGCGGCGCGGACATGCCGGTCGTGGTCTCGATGCTCAACTCGTATTCGGGCTGGGCGGCCGCGGGCATCGGCTTCACGCTCGGCAACCTCGCGCTGATCATCACCGGCGCGCTGGTCGGCTCGTCGGGCGCGATCCTGTCCTACATCATGTGCCACGCGATGAACCGCTCGTTCATCTCGGTGATCCTGGGCGGCTTCGGCGGCGACGCCGCGGCGGCCGGCGCTGGCGGCGGCCAGGTCGAGACCCGGCCGGTCAAGCAGGGCTCGGCCGACGACGCGGCCTTCATCATGAAGAACGCCGAGAAGGTCATCATCGTGCCGGGCTACGGCATGGCGGTGGCGCAGGCCCAGCACTCGCTCCGCGAGATGGCCGACCAGCTCAAGAAGGCCGGCGTCGACGTGAAGTACGCCATCCACCCGGTGGCGGGCCGCATGCCGGGCCACATGAACGTGCTGCTCGCCGAGGCCAACGTGCCTTACGACGAGGTGCACGAGCTGGAGGACATCAACGGCGAGTTCCCGCAGGCCGACGTGGCCTTCGTGATCGGCGCCAACGACGTCACCAACCCGGCCGCCAAGACCGACCCGGCCTCGCCGATCTACGGCATGCCGATCCTGGACGTGGAGCGGGCCAAGACCGTGCTGTTCATCAAGCGCGGCATGGGCTCCGGCTACGCGGGCGTCGAGAACGAGGTGTTCTTCCGCGACAACACCATGATGCTGTTCGGCGACGCCAAGAAGGTGGTCGACGAGATCGTCAAGAACTTCTGATGCGGAACACCCCGCGAGGGGTGGACGAGACGGGGCTTCGAGCCCTGGAACGGAGAAGCGGGGCCCTCGGGCTCCGCTTTTTTTCTTTGACAGGCGCGTAGGTGAACCCTCCCCCCTCGGCGGGGGAGGGTGGCGAGCGGATGCGAGCCGGGAGAGGGGCAGCGCGACGCTGATCGGGGTGGCGCCCTTCATGGAATGCGCGACCTTTCCGGAAGCGGCGTCCCCTCTCCCGGCCCCCTCCGGGGCCACCCTCCCCCGCAGAGGGGGGAGGGTTAAGGCGGCGCCCTTCCGCCATGAGGCGGGACATCGACCCACAGGTGTCGCCCGGCTGCGGCAGCGCCCGCCCGCGAATCCCGCTACACTCCGCCCCGTGTCCATGCTCCTCGATCTGCCCCGCCCGCTCCTCGACGTTCACCGCTCCGCCCTCGGGCGGCCCTGGCACGAGCGCTGCGCCTCGGCGCCGGCGCAGAGCCTGGCGGTCGCCATCGCGCAGGGGCACGGCCTGCCGGAGGTGCTGGCCCGGGTGCTGGCCGGGCGCGGGGTCGACCTGCACGCCGTGCCGGGCTTCCTTGAGCCGCGCCTGCGCGACCTGATGCCCGACCCGTCGGTGCTGGTCGACATGGAGGCGGCGGCCGACCGCCTGGCCACCGCGATCCAGGCGCGCGAGAAGGTCGCGATCTTCGGCGATTACGACGTCGACGGTGCGGCCAGCGCCGCCCTGCTGGCGAGCGCGCTGCGCGACCTCGGCGTGCCCTACCGGCTCCACATCCCCGACCGGATCACCGAGGGCTACGGCCCCAACGTCGCGGCGGTGCGGATGCTCGCCGAGGAGGGCGCGACGCTCCTCGTCACCGTCGATTGCGGCACCGCCGGGCACGAGCCCCTCGCCGAGGCCGCCCGCCTCGGGATGGACGTGGTGGTGCTCGACCATCACGGCGCGCCGGAAGTGCTTCCCCAGGCCCGGGCCGTCGTCAACCCGAACCGCCTCGACGACCTGTCGGGCCTCGGCCATCTCTGCGCCGCCGGCGTCGTCTTCCTCACCCTGGTGGCGCTCAACCGGCGCCTGCGCCGCGACGGCCTCGCGATTCCCGACCTGATGGCCGGGCTCGACCTCGTGGCGCTCGCCACCATTGCCGACGTGGTGCCGCTCCACGGCCTCAACCGCGCCTTCGTGCGCCAGGGCCTCGCGGTGATGCGCGGGCGCGGCCGGCGCGGGCTCGCCGCCCTCCTCGACGCGGCCGGCCTGTCGGAGGCGCCGCAGGCCTGGCATCTCGGCTTCCTGCTCGGTCCCCGGATCAATGCCGGCGGGCGCATCGGCGATTCGACGCTGGGCGCCCGGCTGCTGCTCTGCGAGGACCCGATCGAGGCCGCCGGCATCGCCGCCCAGCTCGACCTGCTCAACCGCGAGCGCCAGGCGATCGAGGCCGCCGCCGTCGCCGAGGCCGAGGCCGAGATGGGGATGCGCCTGGAGCGCGATCCCGACCAGCCGGTTCTCGTCGTCGGCAGCCCGGACTGGCATCCTGGTGTGGTCGGGCTGATCGCGGCGCGGCTGAAGGAGCGGTTTGGCCGCCCCGCCTTCGCCTTTGCCCTGCGCCAGGACGGTACCGCCACCGGTTCCGGCCGCTCGATCCCCGGTGCCGATCTCGGCCGGGCGGTCAGGGCCTGCGTCGAGGCCGGGCTCGCCGCCAAGGGCGGCGGCCACGCCATGGCGGCGGGCGTGACGCTCGCCGCCCTCGACCTCGACCGCTTCCGCGAGGCGCTGTCCGGCGACCTCGCGGCCTCGGTGGCCGAGGCGCGCCTCGGCGAGGCGCTGCTCGTCGACGGTCTCGTCTCGGCCGGCGGCGTGCAGCCGGACCTGGCCGATGCCGTCGAGCGGGCCGGCCCGTTCGGCCAGGGCGCGCCGGAGCCGGTCTTCGCGCTGGCCTGCCACCGGGTCGCCGATGCACGGGTCGTCGGCACCGGCCACGTCAAGGCGCAGCTGCGCGGCCGGGACGGCGTCGCGGTCGGCGCCATCGCGTTCCGGGCGGCGGAGTCGCCGGTCGGGCGGCTCCTGCTCTCGCATATCGGCCGCGACGTCCACGCCGCCGGCACCCTCTCCCGCGACCGCTGGCGCGGCGCCGACCGCGTCGAGCTGCGTCTCTGCGACGTGGCGGAGGCCGGCTGAGCAACCGCGCGCGGCCGACCCGGATTTGCCATCCGACCCGGGTCTGTATCCGGCTTGACACCCCCCGGCCGCCCCACCATAAGGGCCCCGTCGCCGAGAGGCGGCCCCTGCCGGCGACGGCAGCGTGGGGGAATGTCCCGAGCGGCAAAGGGGGCGGACTGTAAATCCGCTGGCTATGCCTTCGTAGGTTCGAGTCCTACTTCCCCCACCATTTCGTCTTTCAGCATCCTCCCTTGATCGCGGTGCTTCGTGGCACCTGTCTTGGGAACCGTTTGGGGTTGTGCTCACCTTGACAGGGGCGGGCCGCCCCATCTAAGAACCCGCCGCCGACGCGGCGGCTCCTGCCGGTGACGGCAGCGTGGGGGAATGTCCCGAGCGGCAAAGGGGGCGGACTGTAAATCCGCTGGCTATGCCTTCGTAGGTTCGAGTCCTACTTCCCCCACCATCTCTCCCCCTCGATTCCCGCCGAGGCGCCCGCGTCCTGCGGATGACTGCTCCGTCACCTCGCCGAGCGCCGTCAGCAGCGCCGCCCGGGCCCGGCTCACCCGGCTCTTCACCGTGCCGACCTGGCAGCCGAGACGGAGCGCCGCCTCCTCGTAGGTGAAGCCCTCGGCGCCGATCAGCAGCAATGCCTCGCGCTGGGCCTCGGGCAGGGCCTGCATCCGCTCCTGGACCACCCGCAGGGTGCTGGCATGGTCCTGGTCGGCGGGGGCCGCCAGTTGACCGGCCAGCAACCCGTCGCCGTCCTCGACTTCCCGGCGCCCCTTCCGCAGGTCCGTGTAGAACTGGTTGCGCATGATCGTGAACAGCCAGGCGGTGAAGTTGGTGCCGGGCTGGAATCGATGCTGGTTGGCCCAGGCCCGGGCGCAGGTTTCCTGCACCAGATCGTCGGCCCGCACCCCATCGTGCGACAGCGAGAGGCCGAAGGTGCGCAGGGCCGGCAGCGCTGCCATCAGAGCGTTACGGAAGTCGAAGCTGATCGCCTCTCCCCGTGCCGCCAGCACTGCCTCGAACCGCGCCAGCAACTCGGCAAGACGCGCCGGGAGCGCCGCCTGCCCGGTCGGCGTGAAGTAATCCTGCAGAGACTGACGAAGATGGTCTCCGAGAATATGGCGGGACAACGAGCTGGTCGGCACGGGTGATTCGGTCAGGGATATAGTCTGATCGGTCTTCATTGTCGGGACGTGGCCCCGTATTCGGAGTGGACTGTTTCTTTTTAACGGTTCGAAGCTGACTGACAAGGCAAGCCTGACGGTATCGCGCGGCGCGGCCGTTCTCGCCGTCCCCGGCATGCCGGCGCTGCGAGGCCCGGCGCTTCTCACGGCTGTCATGCGCCGCTGCTTCAAGGCGAACCCGGGACGAGAGAGGGGTGGGTCGGCCATGGACGAGTTCGAGGCGTCGCGGCAATCGGCGGTGATCGAGGCGCTGCGGCGCGAGATCGCGGAGGCCTACGACGAGGAACTGGAGCTCGAGATCGAGGAGGAGCGCCTGGCCGGGCTCGTCCCGCCGCCCGAGGGCACGGGGCCGGCGCTCGACCGCCGGATCTACTTCCGCGAGCTGCTACGCCTCCAGCACGAGCTGGTCCGGCTCCAGGACTGGGTCCACACCCACAGGCTCAAGCTCGTGGTGCTGTTCGAGGGGCGCGATTCCGCCGGCAAGGGCGGGGTCATCAAGCGCATCACCCAGCGTCTCAACCCGCGGGTCTGCCGCGTCGCCGCCCTCCCCGCCCCGAGCGAGCGCGAGCGCGGCCAGTGGTACTTCCAGCGCTACGTCAGCCACCTGCCGACCGGCGGCGAGATGGTGCTGTTCGACCGCTCCTGGTACAATCGCGCCGGCGTCGAGCGCGTCATGGGCTTCTGTTCCGAGGCGGAGGTCGAGGAGTTCTTCCGCGCGGTGCCGGAGTTCGAGCGCATGCTGGTGCGCTCGGGCGTCGTCCTGGTGAAGTACTGGTTCTCGATTACCGATGCCGAGCAGGCCCACCGCTTCGAGATGCGCATCCGCGATCCGCTCAAGCAGTGGAAGCTGAGCCCGATGGACGTCGAGTCGCGCCGGCGCTGGGAGAGCTACACCCGGGCCAAGGAGGACATGCTGGCCCGCACCCACATCCCGGAGGCGCCGTGGTGGGTGGTCGATGCCGTCGACAAGCCGCGCGCCCGCCTCAACTGCATCAGCCACCTCTTGGAACAAGTGCCCTACGGCACGGTCGAGCGCCCGCCCGTCCATTTGCCCGAGCGGGTGCGCAATCCCGACTACGTCCGCGGCCCGATCCCGGCCGCGATGTACGTGCCGGCGCGGTACTGACACCGCCGCGCCTTCGAACGGATCGGTTCGAAGGCGCAAGGCAAGCCCGGACGGGTGCCGGCGCTGATGCGCCGGACGCCGTGGCGGTGCGGGACCGAGCGGCGAATGGCCGGCGCGCTCCGACAGGCCCTCGGGCATCCGAGGCAGGGAAGGCCGACGACGAGCGGTCGGGAATACCCCCGACCACGCATCGAAACCGCCGCTCACCCCGCCGCCGTGAACAGGATCACCTCCGCCCCCTCCCGCGACCGGCCCCGGTGCTCGGCGCCCACCGGCACCACGCAGCACTGGCCGGGGCCGAGATGGAGCGTGTGGTCGCGGAACTCGACGCTGAAATCGCCGCTCCAGACAATGACGGTCTCGGTCGTCCGGTCGTGGCGGTCCCAGCGGCCCTCGCCGCCGCCGGCCACCCGCACCAGCCGGACCGCGACGCCGCCGAGAACGGTCGTGCTCTCGCGTTCGCCCTGGTCGGCGAGGCGCCGGAACTCCTGTCCGAAATCCAGGCCACTCAGACTCATCCCGTCCTCCCATGCGTGAGGCAAGGCTGACCGGGGGCCCGCCGGCTGTCGAGCGGCGGGCCGGCTCGATCAACGCCGCCCGCTGCGTCTTGCCGCCGCGAGCGCCGTCCCGCCGACCAGCCCTGCCGCCGCGATCAGGCCGATATGCAGCCACATCGGATCGGCGGCGACGACGCTCCCCTTGGCGCGCGCGTCGAACCGGCCATGGGCACCATGGTCGCGTCGGGCATCGACCGGGTCGAACAGGTTGTCGGGCCTTCCCTTCTGCGCGGCTTGCGACGTCATCTCGCCGCGGTAGCCGTGGCGGGCGAGGTAGTGGTCGGTGAGGGCGGGGGCGGCCTGCGCCCCGAAGATCGCGAGCCAGGACGGGGTGCCGATCCACAATTCCCGCGGCGCGTCGTGGGCGGCGCGGATGATCTCCTCGGCGATCGCCTCGGGCTGGAAGATCGGCGGCACCGGCTCGAGCTTGCGCGGCAGGCGCGAGCGGGCCCAGTCGAATTGCGGCGTGTTCACCGCCGGCAGCTGCACCATGGTGAGGCGGATGTGGCTCCGATGGTGCAGCAGCTCGGTGCGCAGGCTGTCGACGAAGCCGCGCACCGCCGCCTTGGCGGCGCAATAGGCCGATTGCAGCGGGATCGACCGGTAGGCGAGCGCCGAGCCGACATGCACGATGGTGCCGCGATCCGCGTTTCGCATGTGGCGCAAAGCCGCGAGCGTGCCGTGGACCTGGCCGAGATAGGTCACGTCGGTGACGCGCTGGAACTCCTCCGCGGTCATCTGCTCGACCTCGGCGTAGACCGTCACCATGGCGTTGTTGACCCAGACGTCGATGCCGCCGAACTCCTCGACGAAGGCGTCCGCCGCCCGGTCGACCGCCCGCGGATCGGCGACGTCGGCCCGGTAGCCGAGCGCCTGGCCGCCGACCGACCGGACCTCCTCGACCGCCGCGGCGATGCCCGCCCGGCCCCGCGCCACGATGCCGACGTTCCAGCCCCGGCGCCCGAACGCGACCGCGACTGCGCGCCCGACCCCGGCGCTCCCGCCGGTCACCACCACGGTGGGGCGCGAATTCCCGCTCATGCGACTGCTCCCGATGACATTGCGTCAGCCCCGACAACGCGCCCGGAGCGTTTCGGGTGCAGGGCCTCACAGCGATGCGGCGGCGGCGTCACGATGGGGTCGGGCCAAGGCACGCCGCCGGACGACATCGGCATGGCAGCGCTCCCGAAAAACCGCATCCCTCGGCTCGAATCCCCCTTCCCCCGTTCTACCTCCGTCCCCCTACCCTCATCCGCCGCCCGCGGCGGCGACCGGTCAGGAGGAGAGGATGAAGGCCTTCGTCGTCCGACAGCCCGGCGGCCTCGACCGCCTGGAGATCGCCGAGCGGCCCGATCCCGGGCGGCCCGGACCCGGCGAGATCCGGGTCGCGATCCACGCGACCTCGCTCAATTTCCACGACCTGCTGGTGGCGGGCGGGCGCTCCCCCGCCGCCGATGGCCGGATCCTGATGTCGGACGGGGCCGGGATCGTCGAGGCGGTCGGCGACGGCGTCACCGCGTTCGCGCCCGGCGACGCGGTCGTGTCCTGCTTCTTTCCGCACTGGGCCGACGGGCCGCCCCAGACCCCGGTCGGCAACTTCGCGCAGGTGCCCGGCGACGGGATCGACGGCTTCGCCCTCACCCATGCGGTGCGGCCGGCGGGCGCCTTCACCCATGCCCCGCGCGGCTGGAGCTTTGCCGAATCGGCCACCATCACCACGGCGGGCCTCACGGCGTGGCGGGCGCTCGTCGGCGATGGGGGCTTGAAGGCCGGCGACACCGTGCTGGCGCTCGGCACCGGCGGCGTCTCGATCGCGGCGTTGCAGATCGCCAAGGCGATGGGGGCGGCGGTGATCGTCACCTCCTCCTCCGACGCCAAGCTCGAGCGCGTGCGGGCTCTCGGCGCCGACCACACCGTCAACTACCGCACCCAGCCCGATTGGGGCCGGCAGGTGCGCGACTGGACCGGCGGGCGCGGCGTCGACCATGTCGTCGAGGTCGGCGGGCCCGGCACCCTGGCGCAGTCGATCGAGGCGGTCCGGGTCGGCGGCCACATCGCGCTGATCGGCGTGCTCACCGGCCGGGCCGGCGAGGTGCCGACCGCCGCGCTGATGGCGAAGCAGGCCCGGCTCCAGGGCCTGATCGTCGGCAGCCGGCGGCAGCAGCAGGATTACGTCGCGGCCCTCGACCGCACCGGGATCCGCCCGGTGATCGATCGCAGCTACGGCTTCGACGAGCTGCCCGAAGCCTTCCGCCACCAGGAGAGCGGACGCCATTTCGGCAAGCTCTGCGTCGCCTGGTGAGCCGGCGCCTTTGCGGCGCGCGAGGGGTCGCGGCGGCGCGCGACGCCCACGCTCGACGGCGTCGCGGCTTCCGGGATATGTCGTGTCCATGAACGGAATCGTGGTGGTCGGCACCGGCCAGGCCGGCTTTCAACTCGGCGCCTCCTTGCGGGAGAACGGCTATGCCGGGCCGGTCACCCTCGTCGGCGACGAGGCGGGCCTGCCCTACGGCCGGCCGCCGCTGTCGAAGGCCTACATGCTCGGCAAGACCGACGCGTCCGGCCTCTCGCTGCGGCCGGACGCCTTCTTCGCCGAGCACCGGCTCACCCTGCGTGCGGGGGAGCGGGCGATCGCGATCGACCGGGCCGAGCGACGGCTCCGCCTCGCCTCGGGGGAGGCGGTCCCTTACGACCACCTCGTCCTGGCGACCGGCTCGCGCAACCGCCCGCTTCCCGTGCCCGGCGCCGACCTGCCCGGCGTGCACCAGCTGCGCACGCTCGCCGATGCCGACGCGCTGAAGGCGGCGCTCGCCGGGGCCCGGTCGGTCGCGGTGGTCGGGGCCGGCTTCATCGGGCTCGAATTCGCGGCGGTCTGCGCCCAGACGGGCGTGCCGGTCACGGTGATCGAGGGGCTGGACCGGCCCCTCGCCCGCTCGGTCTCGGCCGGCATGGCGGCGTCGATCGAGGCGTCCCACGTCGCGGCCGGGGTGCGGTTCCTGTTCGGCAGCGCGGTCGCCGGCATCGTCGGGCCCGACCGCGCCCGGGCGGTCGCCCTCGCGGACGGGTCCGAGATCGAGGCCGACCTCGTCCTCGTCGGCATCGGAGTGGTGCCGAACGCCGAGCTGGCGGCCGCGGCGGGCCTGCGGGTCGAGAACGGGATCGCGGTCGACGCGATGCTGGCGACCGAGGATCCGGCGGTCTCGGCGATCGGCGACGGCGCCAGCTTCCCCTCGCCCCACGCCGAGGGCGCGCGGGTGCGGATCGAATCGGTGCAGAATGCCGTCGACGGCGCCCGCTGCGTCGCCACCCGCCTCACCGGCCGGCCCGCCGCCTTCACGGCGGTGCCGTGGTTCTGGAGTGACCAGGGCCCGCTCAAGCTCCAGATCGCCGGCCTGTGCCAGCCGCACGACCTCGCCGTGCGCCGGGGCGACCCGGAGCGGGGCGGGGTCTCGATGTTCTGCTACCGGGGCGGGCGGCTGGCCGGCGTCGAATCGCTCAACCGCCCGGCCGACCACATGATCGCCCGCCGCCTGCTGCAGGCCGGCCGGTCCCCGACTCCCGACCAGGCCGCGGATCCCGGCTTCGACCTCAAGGCCCTCGCGCTCGGCTGACGCGCCATGCTACGGCCGCGTCACGTCTCACCGGAGATGCACGCGATGTCAGCCGCGCCAGCCGTCGATCTTCACGCGCGGGGGCCGGGCGGCCTGCTCGAAGGCACGTGGCAGCCGGCGGCGCCCGGCGCGCCGGTCGTCCTGATCGTCCCCGGTTCCGGCCCGACCGACCGCGACGGCAACAACCCGGGCGGGGTGGCGGCGGGCACCTACCGGCTCCTCGCCGAGGGGCTGGCGGAGCGCGGGATCGCCTCGCTCCGCATCGACAAGCGCGGCATGTTCGGGAGCCGGCCGGCCGCTTCCGATCCCAATGCCGTTACGCTCGGCGACTATGTCGACGATGTCCGGGCCTGGATCGCCGAGATCCGCCGGCGCGAGGCCGCGGCGCCGGTCTGGCTGCTCGGCCACAGCGAGGGCGGGCTGGTCGCCCTGGCCGCGGCGGCGGGCGGCCCCCTCGGCCTCGCTGGGGTGATCCTGGCCGCGGCGCCCGGCCGGCCGCTCGGCGCGGTCCTGCGCGAGCAGCTCGCCGCCAACCCGGCCAATGCGGGCCTCATGGACGAGGCGCTGGGCGTCTTGGCGCGGCTCGAGCGCGGCGAGCGGGTGGACAGCGTGAGCCCGGTCCTGCGGCCGCTGTTCCGGCCCGAGGTGCAGGATTTCCTGATCAGCCTGCTGCGGGTCGATCCCGCTGCGCTGATCGCCGGACTGCGCGGGCCGGTGCTGATCCTCCAGGGCGGGCTCGACCTTCAGGTCGGCCGGGCCGACGCCGAGACGCTGCACCGGGCGAACCCGGCCTCGCGCCTCGTGCTGCTGCCGGAGGCCAATCACGTCTTCAAGGCGGTCGCCGCGGACGACCGGGCCGCGAACATTGCGGCCTACAGGGATCCGGCCCTTCCCCTCGCCCCGGGCCTCGTCGAGGCGGTCGCCGCCGCCGTCGCCGGCGCGCCATGACGGCGTGCGCGGGCGTCACGCGGCGCGGATCGTCTCGACGAAGCGGCGCATCTCGGCGCTCAGGCGGTCGGATTGCCGCGACAGGCCGGTGGCGGCGTCGAGAACCTGGGCCGCGGCCCGGCCGGTCCCCTCCGCCGCCTCCGCGACGCCGCCGATATTGCCGGTGACCTCCCCGGTGCCGGTGGCCGCCTGGGTGACGTTGCGGACGATCTCCTGGGTCGCGGCGTCCTGCTCCTCCACCGCTGCGGCGATCGCGGCGACGACGCCGCTGATCTCGCGGATGCGGCCGGCGATCCCGTCGATGGCCGCGACCACCGAGCCGGTCGCCTCGCGCACCGCCCCGACCTGGCCGGCGATCTCGTCGGTGGCGCGCGTCGTCTGGTCGGCCAGCGCCTTCACCTCGGCCGCCACCACGGCGAAGCCGCGCCCCGCGTCGCCGGCCCGGGCCGCCTCGATCGTGGCGTTGAGCGCCAGGAGGTTGGTCTGGGCCGCGATCGTCGAGATCATCGCGGTGACGTCGCCGATGCGCGCGGCGGCCCGGCTGAGCCCATGGACCGCCTCGTCGGTGCGGGCGGCCTCCGCGACCGCCGCCTCGGCGAGCCGGGCCGAGCCGTCGACCTGGCGGCCGATCTCCTGCACCGATACGCCAAGCTCTTCGGCCGCGGCCGCGACGGTGTGGACGTTCGCGGCGGCCTGGTCGGCGGCGACCGCGACGGTGGTGGACCGGCTCGCGGCGGCGGAGGCGGTCGCGGTCATGGTCCGGGCGGATTCCTGGAGCCCGGCGGAGGCCGAGGCGATCTCGCCCGAGATGCTCCCGACCTCGCGCTCGAACGCGTCGGCGAGGCCGAGCAGCAGGCGGCGGCGCTCCCGGGCGGACGTCGCCGCGGCGTCCTGTCCGCGCTCGAGATCCTCCGCGGCCTTGTGGGCCACCATCGCCTTGATCCCCTCGACCGCGCGGGCGACCGACCCGATCTCGTCGCCCCGCCGGGTCTCGGCGAGGCGCGCCTCGACTTCGCCCCGCGCCATGCGCTCCATCGCCCCGATCAGGCGGCCGAGCGGGCGGGTGATGCCGAGGACCGACAGGAGCATCGCCACGGTGAAGCCCACCACCAGGATGACGATGGCGAGCAGGAGGTTCGTCCGGTGCGCGGCGGCGGTGTCGGCGGCGATCTGGCCGGCCTCGACCTCGACGGCGGCGACGATGTCGCTGGCCAGCGCGCCGATATTCTCATGCGCCGTCTTCATCAGCGGATCGACCACCTGGCGGACGTGAGCGGCGGCCCGGGCGGTGTCGCCCGCCTCGATCATCCGGCGCGCCGCGAGGCCCTCCGCCATGAAGCGGTCCATCTCGGCCGCCCGGGCGGCGATCCGCGTCGCGAAGGCCGGCTCCAGCGCCGGCAAATCGGTCAGGATCCGCCGCAGCCCGACCTGGGCGCCGTCGAACGCGGCGAGGTACGACTGCCGGGTCGCGGCATCCGGAGCGGCCAAAGCGCGGTCGAGATCGTAGCCCGCCTCGAACAAGAACCGGTTCGCGCGTCGCGCATCGGCGGCGCCACGGCTCTCGTGCTCGACGAAATGCTGGTAGCGGGCCGCGATCACGGTCATCTGCGAGGTCGAGTACCACAGGGCGGCGCCGGCGAGCAGGCTGAGGAGGCCGGTAACCGAGGTGATCCTCGCAGTGATCGGAAATCGTAAGGACATTTTTCCTCGCGCGGCGGCGTTCATCCCGCTCGCGAGAATTCGGTTCTAAATATTAAAAATTCAATTTACTCAACGGCATTGAAAGAACTATATGATTACAACTTGTGATTTTATCAGGCTGTGACAGATATCCGCCATCGAAGAGACGGCACCGCCGGGAGCGCGACGCGGCCGGACTGCGGCCGCGTCGCGCTCCCGTCAGCGGTCGTTCTCGGTGGTGAGCTCGCTCGGGTGGATGCCCTTGTCCAGTGCATCCTCCGGCCGCAGCCGGGCATCCGGATCGGCACCGTTCGTCAGCTCGATGCCGGCGGCCACGAGGGCGCCGCGGATCGCGGCCCGCTGCTCCGGCGAGGGTGGGTAATGGCCCTCCTCGAACTGGCGGATGCTCGCCGCGTCGACGTTGGCGCGCAGGGCCAGCGCGTCCTCGGACCAGCCCAGCAGGTCCCGCGCCCGGCGCAGCTGCGCCGCCGTGATGTCGTCTCCACCGTTCACTGAGAGCCGTCTCCGCTGTCTCGTGGATCGTTGGCGCCGCGTGCGGCGCCTCTCGGATCGTTGGCGCCGTCCCCGACGCCTGGGCTAACGGCGAGGCTCCGCTTTCGTTGCCACATCGGCAAGGTTTCGCGAGTCGTGCCACATTATGGTCAAGCTTGCCGCATAAATGCAACAGTCGTCGGCAAGATGCCGATGGGAGGCGGCCTTCCCCGCGGCCAGGGTTGCGGGCCGGGAGGTGCCTCTTTAGGGTCCGCGACCATTATGACGATGCAGATGGGGATTGCGATGAAGGCGATGCAGGTTGCGCTGGCCGCCGGTGCCGTCGCGCTGTTGGCGTCGGCCACGCAGGCTTCGGCGCAGAACATGCTCGGCTACGGCCAGAAGAACCGGGACAAGGCCAACACGCCGCAATACATCCCGCCGCCCAAGGCGCAGGAGAAGGTCTTCCCGCTCGATTCGACCTGGACCGCGGTGAGCCTCAACGGCAAGCCGTTCGCCGGCGCCGAGCGGCCGAGCTTCATCATCGACAAGCAGTACCGCGCCCGCGGCTTCGGCGGCTGCAACACCTTCGCGGCGACCGCCTTCCCGCTCAAGGAGCAGCACCTGGCGGTCGGCCCGCTGGCGCTGACCAAGCGCAATTGCGACAAGGCGGTCGGCGCCTCGGAGATGCAGTTCCTGACGGCGCTCCGCACCTCGGGCCAGTGGGACCTCGTCGGCTCGCAGCTGGTCATCAAGAGCCAGGCCGGCGAGCTGCGCTTCGACCGCGCGCTCTAGAGCCCTGCCCGATCGCGCTGCAATCGGACAGCGCTCTGCATCTTCGAGTTCGCCGCATCGGCTTCGACGGGCCGGGATCCGCGTCGTCGGACGATGATCTGAGCCTCGTTCTGTCGCATGGGATCGGAACGGCCCCGCCACCCGGCGGGGCCGTTCCCGCATGGGCGGGCCATCGGAATCGATTTACCGCCGCTCCCCAGTGCTTTAAGGCGCTTCTCGATTCCAGTGCCGGAGCCCGGCGGGCGAACGTGATCCGGCGCCGGCCAACCAGAAACAGCGGATGCGAGGAGGAACCGGGATGCGGTCGATGTCGAGGAGAGTGCTGCTCGCGGCGGCACTGCTGGGAAGCAGCCTGCTGGGGGGGCCGTTGACCGGCGCGCAGGCGCAGGACAAGACGCCGGTGAAGCTCGGCGCGATCGAGATCCTGACCGGGCCGAACAGCCGCTACGGGATCGCGATCCAGCGCGGCTTCGACCTCGCGCTCGCCGACATCAACAAGGCCGGCGGCGTGCTCGGCGGCCGGCCGCTGGCCCTCGCCTACGAGGATTCGGCCGGCGCCAAGGAGCAGGCGCTCAACGCCGCCCGCAAGCTCATCGGCCGCGACAAGGTTCCGCTGATCCTCGGCCCCACCCTGTCGAACGAGATGTTCGCGGCCGGCCCCGTCGCCAACGAGCGCAAGGTGCCGATCGTCGGCACCTCGACGACGGCCAACGGCATCACGGCGATCGGCCCCTACGTCTTCCGCACCTCGCTGCCCGAGGCCGACGTCATCCCGGTCACGCTCAAGACCGCGCAGACGAAGTTCGGCATCAAGCGCGTCGCCGTGATGTACGGCAACGACGACGCCTTCACCAAGTCGGCCTACGACGTGATGAAGGCCTCGCTCGAGAAGCTCGGCATCGAGACCCTGACCACCGAGACCTTCGGCTCGAAGGATTCGGATTTCTCGGCCCAGCTCACCAAGATCAAGGCGCTGAACCCCGACGCGATCGTCCTGTCGGCGCTGGTCGAGGCGGCGTCCGGCATCGAGCTCCAGGCGCGCCAGCTCGGCATCCCCGAGAAGGTGTTCTTCATCGGCGGCAACGGCCTGAACTCGCCCAAGCTCGGCGACATCGCCGGCAAGGCGGCGGACGGCACCCTCGTCGGCAGCCCGTGGTTCATCGGCAAGCCGGACGCTGCCAACCAGGCCTTCGTCAACGCGTTCAAGGACAAGTACGGCGGCGACCTGCCCGACCAGTTCGCGGCCCAGGCCTACGACACCCTGTTCATCGTCGCCAAGGCGATCGACGCGGCCGGCGCGCCCGACTCCGAGAAGATCAAGGATGCGCTGATCAAGGTGAAGCACACCGGCGTGATGGGTCCGTTCTCGTTCTCGGACAGCCGCGATCCGGCGGACACCTCGGGCGTCGTGGTGCTGGTGATGAAGGGCGGCAAGTTCCAGCTGCTGCAGTAATCGCGTCGTTCGACAGTGTATCAAGAATAGGTCGCGGGATCCCCTCTCCCGAGCGGGAGAGGGGCAGGGGTGAGGGTGTGACGCCTCCGCGTGAAGCACCGACCGTCGTGCTGGCAGCGGGATGGTCTGAGCCCTCTGCGGAACTGGAGCACCCTCACCCCTCACCCCTCACCCACACGGGAGAGGGGAACCGCGCGTCAACTTTTTGGCGCTGCGCCACCAACCCCCACCGATTGACCCGCCGCGTAATATCGGCCACGTCGCAGCCTCGTCATCCCGTTCGGCCCGCCGGCCGAAAGCCGCGGGCGCCGGGCGCGCCCCCACTCCCAAGCCCCCACCATGCTTGAGCAGCAGCTCGTCAACGGCGTCGTGCTCGGCGCGACCTATGCCCTCTTCGCCATCGGCTTCACGCTGATGTTCGGGGTGATGGGCGTCATCAACCTCACCTACGGCGTCTACTTCGCCCTCGGGGCCTTCGCGGCGCTCTGGAGCACGCAGAGCCTGGGGCTGCCGATCTGGGCCGCGCTCCCGGTCGGCGCGCTGATCGCCGGGCTGATCGCGATCGTCCTCGACACGCTGCTCCTGACCCGCCTGCGCAAGGCGAAGGCGCCGGAGCTCGCCTCGCTGATGGTGACGCTCGGGGCGACCCTCTTCCTCTATGCCGGCATGGCGGCGTCGCTCGGCACCGAGATCCGGCGCTTTCCCGCCGACGTGTTCTCCGGCGGCGCCTACAGCCTCGGCGACGTGCGGGTCGGCACGACCCAGATCCTCATTCTCGCCGCCGCGATCGTGCTGATGCTGGCGCTGCTGGCGCTGGTGCGCGGCTCGCGGATCGGCCTCGCCATCCGGGCGGTGGCCGAGAACCCGGACGCCGCCGCCCTGATGGGCATCAACGGCGCGCTGATGCTGCGGGTGGTCTCGTTCCTGTCCGGCGCCATCGGCGGCGCGGCCGGCGTGCTCGTCGGGCTCAACTTCAACGCCATCCAGCCCTTCATGGGCGAGCACATGATGCTGCGGGGCTTTGCCGTCATCATCGTCGGCGGGCTCGGCGACCTGCGTGGCGCCCTGCTGGCCGGCTTGCTGCTCGGCCTCGCCGAGGTGCTCACCGCCGCCTACCTCTCCTCGACCCTCAAGGACATGATCGCCTTCGCGCTCCTCGTCGCCACCCTGTGGTTCCGTCCGCTCGGCCTGTTCGGCCGCGCCGCCGCCAAGCGGGCCTGAAGACCATGTGGGAAGCTCTCGACGACTTCTACTGGACCTACCAGAGCCTGATCCACGCGATCGGCGTGAACGGCATCCTGGCCCTCTCGGTCTACGTGGTGCTGGCGGTGGGCCAGCTCTCGCTCGGCCAGGCCGCCTTCATGGGCGTCGGCGCCTATACCGGCGCGCTGCTGACCGTGAAGTTCGGCGTGCCGTTCGGCGTCTCGATGGTCGCCGCCGCCCTGGTGCCGGCCCTGCTGGCGCTGGTCGTCGGCGGGCCGACGCTCCGGCTGACCGGCGTCTACCTCGCCATCGCGACGATCGGGCTCGGCGAGATCACCCGCATCGTGTTCCTGAACTGGGACTATGCCGGCGGGGCGCTCGGCCTCTCGAACATCCCGGAGCGCGGCGGCATCGCGGCGATCTACGGCACGCTCGCGGTGCTGCTCGTCGGCCTGACCCTGGTGGCGCGCTCCCGCGTCGGCCGGGCCATGGAGGCGATGCGCGAGGACGAGGCCGCGGCCGGCGTGATGGGGGTGAACCTGCCGCGCTATCGGCTGGTGGCGCTCGTCGTCTCCTCGGCGATGGCCGGGGTGGCGGGTTGCCTGTCGGCCCACGTCTCGTCGTTCATCGGCCCGAACGAGTACGGCTTCGAGGCCGCGGTGACGATCCTGAGCTACGCGCTGTTGGGCGGCATCGGCTCGCCGCTGGCGCCGGTTCTCGGCTCGACCATCCTGACCCTGCTGCCGGAGGTGCTGCGGCCGCTCGCCGATTTCCGCCTGATGGTGAACGGCCTGATCATCGTGCTCGCCGTCCTCTTCATGCCGCGGGGCATCCTGCCCTGGCGCATCGCCCGGACCGGCTGACGATCATGGCTCTTCTCACCGTCCAAGGGCTGACGCGCCGCTTCCAGGGGCTCGTCGCCGTCGATGCTGTCGACTTCACCGTCCAGCCCGGCACCGTCCACGGCCTGATCGGCCCGAACGGTGCCGGCAAGACCACCCTGTTCAACCTCGTCTCCGGAGTGCTGGAGCCCAGCGCCGGCAGCGTGCGCCTCGGCGACCAGCCCCTCGACGGGCTGGCGCCCTACCGGCGCACGGCGCTCGGCCTCGCCCGCACGTTCCAGAACATCCGCATCTTCTCCGAGATGACGGTGCTGGAGAACGTGATGACCGGCCTGCACACCCGGCTCTCGTCCACCTGGGGCATCCTGCTGCGCGGCTCACGCTTCCGCGCCGAGGAGCGCCAGGCCAAGGCCAAGGCCCGCGACCTGCTCGCCTTCGTCGGCCTGTCCGAGGCGGCCGAGACTCGCGCCGGCGACCTGCCCTACGGCGACCAGCGCCGCCTCGAGATCGCACGGGCGCTCGCCTGCGAGCCGCGCCTCGTCCTCCTCGACGAGCCCGCCGCCGGCATGAACCCGGCCGAGACCCACGCCCTGCTGGGTCTCCTACGCCGCCTGCGCGACGAGCGCGGCCTGACCCTGCTGCTCGTCGAGCACGACATGCCCCTGGTGATGAGCCTGTGCGACCGCCTGACGGTCCTGAATTTCGGCCGCCGGATCGCCGACGGCACGCCGGCGGAGGTGCGCGCCCACCCGGCGGTGATCGAGGCCTATCTCGGCACCGGCAGCCACGAGGTCAGCGTCAGCCGGGGAGCGGTGTCGTGAGCGAGCGAGGTTCCGCCGAACTCCTGGCCGTCGAAGGCCTGCGCCTCGGCTACGGCCGGGCCGACGTGGTCCACGGCATCGGCCTGACGGTCCGGCGCGGCAGCATCGTGTCGCTGATCGGCTCGAACGGCGCCGGCAAGACCACGATCCTGCGCAGCCTGTCGGGCCTGATGAAGCCGCGGGCCGGCAAGGTCCTGTTCGGCGACGCGGATCCGGTCGACATCGCCGGCGAAGCGGCCCACCGCATCGCCCGGCGCGGCATCGTGCAGGTGCCGGAGGGCCGCCAGGTCTTCGCCAACATGACGGTGGCCGAGAACCTGCGCCTCGGCGCCTACCACGTCCCGGGCCCCGAGGCCGCGCGGCGGCAAGCGGCGGTCGAGGCGCGTTTCCCGCGGCTTGCCGAGCGGCTGCGCCAGCAGGCCGGCTATCTCTCGGGCGGCGAGCAGCAGATGCTGGCGATGGGCCGGGCGCTGATGGCAGAGCCGGTCCTGCTCCTCCTCGACGAGCCCTCGATGGGTCTCGCGCCGCTGATCGTCGACGAGATCTTCGCGATCATCGCCACCCTGCGGGCGGAGGGCCGCACCATCCTGCTCGTCGAGCAGAATGCCAGCGCGGCCTTGGCCATCGCCGATTACGCCTACGTGCTGGAGACCGGCCGGATCCGCTTGCAGGGCCAGGCGGCGGAGATCGCCCGCAATCCGGAGGTGACGGCGGCGTATCTGGGGGTGTGAGGGCGGGGCGACCGGTGGCAGGGTCGCTCAGGCGCGCGTTCGAACCGTCGGGACGGTCGGCACACGCCTCGGACGCGGTCATCACTGCCACATCCCCGCCTTGCGCGCCTTCGCGTTCGCCTCCGCGGCCTGCAACTCGGGCGGGGCGCCCGGCGCAGCCCGTCCGGCGCCGTTGAACAGCACCACCTCGGACAGGTCCTGGTCGCCGGCGCGGCAGCGGTAGAGGTCCGCCCCGCCCGCCGGCTGGCACGTCACCTCGCGCCGGCGCAGGTACTGGCGGAACTCGCGGGCGAGCGCGCCGCCCTGCCCCTCGACCCCGGCGAGGCGGACCGCCTGACCGTCGAGACGCAGGCGGCCGGTATCGATCACGCGCGGCACGCCGCGGAGCGCCGGGGATGCGGTGGGGCGTTCGCCCGGGTTCTGCCAGGCCGGGCGGGACGCAGCCCGGGGCGTGCTGCCGGTCTCGCGGGCGGTCTCGCGCGCCTCGGCGACCGGCGCCGGGCGGGCCTTGGCGATGCCCGCCGCAAGATCCTGGAACAAGGCCTCCGGCCCGTCGCCGGCACCGGTCTCGGCTGCACCGCCCGAGACGTAGGTGCCGATCAGGAGGTCGCCGACAGGGCCGACGAACAGCCCATCCCGGCCCGCCTCGTCGTCGCCACCTGCCGGCGGCCGGGCGAGGCCGGAGAGCAGCGTGAGCAAAGCCGTCCGCCGCTCCGCCGCCGGCATCGCTCCGGCGACCAGGCGGTCGTAGACCGGGCGCCCGTCGCGGCCGAGATGGCGCAGGCTCGCCGAGGCGGCGCGGCGGGCCTCCGGCGTGTCGGCCAGCGGCGCGCCGCCGGCGATCACCGCCTGCACGCCGCCATCCGGTCCGAGAATCAGGAGGCCGGCCCGCGCCGAGCCGCGGCCGGCGGCGTCGAGGCGACGCTCCACCGCCTTCTCGGCCAGGGTCTGCACGGCGCGGTCGAGGGTGGTGCGCAGCACGGCCTCGCGGGGCGTCCCGGGCCCGAGCCGGCCGGCGGCCTCGGCGAGCACGAGGTCGGGAAAGCCGCTGCGGGTCACCGGCGTGGTGCCGAGCGGGCTGAGCCCGTCGAGGGCCCGCCCGGCCTCCGCCGCCTGCCCGGCGGTGAGGCGTCCCATCATCATCATCTCGTCGAGGACATCGCGGCCGAGCCCCCGCACGGCCAGCACGTCGCGGTCCGGCTGGAGGTCGGGCGCGCGGGACAGGCCGGCGAGGACGGCCGCCTCGGCGGTGCCCAAGGATGCGGCCTCCTTGCCGAACAGCGCCCTCGCGGCGGCGTCGATCCCGGTGAGGCCGGGGCCGAAACGGGTGAGGTTCAGCGCCCTCGCGAGGATGCGCGGGCGGTCCTCGCGGGCCTGGAGCCACAGCACCAGCATCGCCTCGCGGACCCGGTCGGCGAGGCTGCGCGGTTCACCCGGCCCGGCTCCGATGAGGTCGCGCCGCACGAGGCGCTGGGTCAGGCGCGGGCTGCCGGCCCGCGGGCCGTCGCTGATCGTGTCGCGGAACGCCTGGTTGATCACCGCGGCGATTCCCGACACGTCGAGCCGATAGCGGTCCTCGAACCAGGGATCCTGCGCGGCGACGAAGGCCTGGCGCATCACCGGCGCCACCGCGTCGAGGGCCAGCGCATGCCCCTGCACGCCGCCGCGGCGGGCGACCGGCGTGCCGTCCTCCGCCTGAACGGTGAGGGTCGAGACCGGCGTCTGCGGCCCGGCGAGCGGCGGCAGCGTCGCGGCGCACCAGACCAGGAACAGGCTGCCAAGGCCGAGGGCGCCCAAGGCCGCGAGCAGCACGGCCCGGCCCCAGGGCAGCGCCCCGGCCCGCTGCGCCGCGTCGCCGGCGCGGATCGCCAGCGGATGGGCGCCGAGGCGTCCGGTCGCCCGCTCCCAGGCGGGCGAGAGCCGGCGCAGGGGCGCGGCGGCGGCCGACAGGACGGGCTGGAGGCGCCCGGCCGCGGCGATGCCGGCCCGGGCGGCACCGGCGCGGAGCAGCGCGACGCGCTCGGCGGCGAGCGTGCGACCCGCGGAGAGGCGCGGCGGCGCCGGTGGGTCCCCGGGTTTCACCTCCCGGGGGCCGGATTGTGCCTCCCGGGGGACCGGCGGCGGGCTGGCGAGGTCGAGCCAGTCCCGGCCCGGTTGCGTCGTCATCGGCTCCGCCACCATCCTGCGCGATCACCTCCGGTTCCGATGCCCTCGCCGACGGGCGCGCGGACGGCCCGGCCCGCGAAACGGCTACGGTCACCGAGAACGTCGGCCCGGCGGAAACAGTTCCGGCAGACCACGGTCGCGCGGCGCGTGCGAGGCGGCGGGTGCAGTCCGCGCCATGTCCCAGGCCCATCAGGCCGCGATGCAGCAAGTCTTCATTCGCAAGCTTGACGGTTTCTCGCGCTGGCACGTCGAAGTGTGTCTGAATAGTTCGGAACGATAATTTGAGGACGGCGTTTTGAAGCATCTTCGAGGCGCCGGCACCCCAAGTGTCGGCGCGCAGGGAGGCGAACGACCATGAACAGAGTGACAGTTGGACTGGCCGCGCTGCTCCTCAGCACTTCGGCTTACGCCCAGACAGCTGGCAGCCCGGCGTCGGGCGGGACCCCTGGCCGCGGCGGCGAGATGAGCCAGTCCGGTCCCAAGGCGGGAGCTGCCGCCGGGGCGCAGGCCCGCGGCGAGGTGGGCCGAGGCGAGGCCGGCAAGGCGGACGGACAAGCCGGGATGCGCGCCGAGCAGGGCCGCCAAGGGGCCGAGCAGGGGCGCGCCGGCGGGATGGACCGCAAGGACACGGCCGACCGGAAGGATCCGACCGACCGCAAGGATATCGATCGCAAGGACATGGCCGACCGCAAGGGCGACCGGGACGGCCGCCGGGCGATGGACGAGCGCCGCGAGGGCGACCGCCGGCTTGACCGCCGGGACGAGCGCGCCGAGCGCGTCGAGCGTCGCGAGGGCCGGGCCGGCTTCCGCAGCGAGGCCCGCGAGGACCGGTTCACCACCATCGGCGGCCGCCGCTACGTGACGATCTCGGGCCAGCGGGTGCTCTACGGCTCGCCCGAGTATCGTCGCCTCGTCGTGGTCGAGCAGCGTGAGCAGCGCGTGCGCCCCGGCCGGGTCGAGTACGTGACGATCTCCGGCCGCCGGGTGCGGGTCGGCTCGCCCGAGTACCGCCGCCTCGTGATCCGCGAGAAGAGCGGTCCGCGCCGCTATGTCGTGGTGCGCGGCCAGCGGGTGATCTACGGCTCGCCGGAATACCGTCGCCTGATCGTGTCCGAGCGCACCGGTGCCGACCGCTACGTGACGATCTCGGGCCGCCGCGTCCTGATCGGGTCGCCGGAATATCGCCGCCTGTCGGTGAGCGAGCGCACCAGCGTCACCGGCAGCGTCCGCAGCCGCGAGGACGTGCGCGCGAGCGAGCGCCGCGAGGATCGCCTGAGCCGCGGCGAGTCCCGCCGCGACGGGATGGCGGACCGCGAGCGCAACCGCGACCTGTCGCGGGGCGAGGCCAGGCAGGACGGCAAGAACCGCCGCGAGATGGGTGAGCGCGACACCGCCCGGCCCGAGCAGGCGGCGGGCAACCAGCCGGGCCGCAACGCCGGCGAGCGCGGCATGAACGAGCGTCAGGCCAACGACCGCCAGATGGGCGGCCGCGGCCCCGGCCCCGAGACCACCGGCAGCACCCAGCGCGGCGCCCGTCCGGGCCAGGAGGGCGGTGCCAAGTCGATGGACAACAAGGCGATGCCCGAGGGCGGCGCCAAGGCCGGCGCGGGCGCCGGCGGCCGGATGTAATCCGCCGCGACCGTCCACCGTCGAGGGCCGAAGAAGGCCGGTCCCGGGGCAGCCCGGGGCCGGCCTTCTCCGCGTGGGGGCGCCCCGCGGGAGCCCCGGAGCCGCGACCCCGGATGCGATTGTGCTGATCCGGGTCATGCGCTACCGCCGTTCAGCCCTCGCCGGCCGCCCCTTTCCCGCCCGGTTGGCGCTCCATGAAGGCGCATGACCGCGTCGCGCGGAGAGCGGGACGGCCCGGACGGACCGGGGTCGAGAGTACCAGGATGCCGATGCGTGCGCCCATCCCCATCGCCGGCCCGGGCGATTCCCTCGCCCGGCCCGCCCCGGCCGGCCCCCCCACCCATGCCAGCCGAGCAGATTCGACGCGCAGATGCTGAAAACCGCCATCGTCGCGGCGCGCGACCGCCAGCGCCTCCAGGAAATCGCCGGCATCCTGATCGGATTCGGGGTCAACAAGGTCGTCGACCGCCTCGGCCTGCGGGCGATCCCGCGGCTCGCCTGGCGCAGCGCCCCCGCCGTCGACCTTGCGCGTCTGTCGCAGCCCGAGCGCCTGCGCCGCGCGATCGAGGCCCTGGGGCCGACCTTCATCAAGCTCGGCCAGGTGCTGGCGAGCCGCGCCGACCTCCTGGCGCCGCAATGGACCGAGGAACTCGGCAAGCTGCACGACAAGGTCGCGCCCCTGCCCTGGGACGTGATCCGGCCGCAGCTCGAGGCCGATCTCGGCGCCCCGCCGGCCGAGATCTTCTCGGAATTCGACACCAACCCGATCGCCTCGGCCTCGATCGCCCAGGTCTACCGCGCCCGGCTCGAGACCGGCGAGGAGGTGATCGTCAAGGTCCGGCGCCCGGGCCTCCAGAAGATCATCGAGGCGGACCTGCGGCTGCTGTCGCACGCGTCGCGCATCGTCGAGACCGAGTGGCCCGAGATGGCCCGCTACCGGCCGACCGAGCAGATGCGCCACATCGCCAACGGCCTGCGCGAGGAGCTCGACCTCGCCAACGAGGGCCGCAACTGCGAGATGCTGGCGGCCCTGTTCACCGACCGCGAGGACGTGGTCTTCCCCAAGGTCTATTGGGAATACACCTCCGAGCGGGTGCTGGTGCAGGAATTCATCCACGGCATTCCGCCGACGGACACCAAGCGCCTGGAGGAGGCCGGGCTCGACCGCAAGGTGCTGGCCCAGCGCGGGGTCGACGCCTTCCTGCAGATGGCGATGATCGAGGGCCTGTTCCACGCCGACCCGCATCCGGGCAACCTGCTGGCGATGCCGGGCAACCGCATCGCCTTCATCGATTTCGGCATCGTCGGCCGGCTGTCGCAGCGCCGCCGCTCGCAGCTGCTGATGCTGATCGGCGCGATGCTGCAGGAGGATGCCGACGGGCTGATGGCGGTTCTGCTCGACTGGACCGGTGCCAGCAACCCGGACCTCACCAAGCTCGAGGCCGCCTCGCAATCCTTCGTCACCCGCCACAACGGCGCGACGCTCAATCTCGGCCTCGTGCTCACCGACTTCATGACGATGGCGCGCGAGAACGATCTCGCGATGCCGACCGACCTCGCGATCCTGTTCAAGGGGCTGGTCACGGCGGACGGCGTGATGCGCCAGCTCGACCCCGCCTTCGACCTGTTCGCGGCGGCCGGCCCGACGGTCAGCCGTCACATGCGGGCGCAGTTCTCGGTCAAGGACATCAAGGGCAAGTTCCAGGGACTGGCGACCGGCCTCTACGGCGCCGCCTCCGAGCTGCCGACGCTGATCCACCTGATGCTGGTGCGGCTCAAGCAGGGCCGGGTCACGGTCGAGATCGAACTGAAGGGCATGGACAAGCTGACCCGCGGCATCGAGCGGGCCGCCGCCCGGGTCGCGGTCGGCCTCGTGGTCGCGGCTTTCGCCACCCAGCTCGCGCCGCGGCTGATGGAGCACGGCACCCCGGCCTTCGCCACCATCGGCATCCTGGTCCTGACGATCGGGATCGGCTGGATCCTGCTGCTGGCCCGAAACCGCTGATCAGGCCCCCCGACACGGGCAGGGGCCGCCCCCGGAGGGACGGCCCCTGCCCTTTCGCGTCTCCGGTCCGCTCAGGCGGCGAGGCGGCGGCCGCGCCGACGCGCGTGCAGGTCCTGCGCCGCCCGGGTGGCGTGGCGCGGGCTGCGGAACACCTGGCCCTCCAGTGTATGGAAGTCCGGGTGGGCGGAGAAGAAGCGGAAGCCGTCGGGGTCGGGAACCACGATGCCGGCGGAGGTCTCGCCGACCTCGACGATGCGGGCAGGCTGCATGGGCGAATGTCTCCGGTCGCGGCCGCTCGGGGCGCCGCGGAAATCACGTCATGGCATGGGGTAGCAAGAGTCGGGCCGGCCTCTGGCGGCCCTGGCGGACGGCGCGCGCCTCAGGCGCGGCGGCCGCCGCAGCGACAGGGCGCGCGAAGGAGCGAGGCCGGAACGGGACGGCCGGCGAAGGGCATGCGGCAGGGCAGCATCGCTTGTTTGTCTCCGGGTTGGCCCATCGGCGCCGCGCGGGCGCCGGGGTGCTTTAGCGTTTGGTCTCGCGGCGCAATCAGCCTCAAATCACCGCGGCGCCGGGGCCGGCAACCAGCCCCGACTGCCAGGACAGCATCGGCCGGCAGCGCCTGCTTGTCAACGAGAATGTTCTTTTTATGGAACAGTTTGAAAGACAAGAAGCTTCCCGTTCCGAGCTTTGCCAGAGGACGATCGCTGCGTCACCGCCCGTTACTCCGCCAATGGCTCGCGTGCGATCGAAGCTCGTTCTTTAAAACAAACACGGCGCGGTGGGGTTGCCCTGGCGTGGCGCCACGCCGTGGCGCAGGATGCGGGCCTGACCCTTTCCGGAGAGCGCCGATGACGGACGAGCCGCACGACCACGCCCACCCCCACGATCACCACCCCCACGATCACCACGCCGACGAGACGTCGCGCTGGAAGCATGACGGCGTCCGCGTGATCACGGGCGACAGGCTCGATCCCAATACCGCCCAGACCCCCGGCATGTTCCGCCAGGCGGCGATCAACCACGCCCGGGTCGGCGCGCAGAAGATCTGGGCCGGCACCGTGGCGATCGAGCCCGACGCCAAGACCGGCGTGCACCATCACGGCGCCCTCGAGAGCGTGATCTACGTGGTGCGCGGCCGTGCCCGGATGCGCTGGGGCGAGCGGCTCGAATTCGTCGCCGAGGCGGGCCCCGGCGACTTCATCTACGTGCCGCCCTTCGTGCCGCACCAGGAGATCAACGCCTCTCCGGACGAGGCGCTGGAATGCGTGCTGGTGCGGTCCGACAACGAGGCGGTGGTGGTCAACATCACCGACATCGAGCCCGTCGAGCGGCCCGAGGCGGTGTACTGGGTCGACCCGATCCACAAGCATCCGTGACGCCCGCCTCCGGCCCCCCGCGGACGCTGGAGGGGCAGGATAACGCCGGAGTGTAGTTCCGGTTCCCTGCGGGCGGTTTCAAACAGCCCGCAGTCTCCCGCGGGGCGGTGTCTCAGGTTTCACCCGGATCTCACACCCGCTGCATTGCGCCCGGGACCACCCCGCGGAGCCGGGCGGAGGCCCGCCCTCCGCGACGACAGTGGCCCCTGCGCACCAGGTCTCGTGATGACTTGGAAACCGAGGATTTCGTGGCTGCGGTTAATCCGCTGTTAAGCACGCCGGGCGACCCTGAGGGCAATCCAGAACCTCCGAGGACCCTCATGCCCGCGCCGCAGGCCCGCTCGCCTTCCCCCGACGATTGCCCGGTCTCCCTCGACGTGCTCGGCACGCTCTACCGCGGCGATGCCGAGGCGGTGGAGACCGTCCTCGCCGACATTCCGTCGCGCACCCGCGCCCGCCTGGCCGCCTACCTCTATGGCAAGAGCCACCTCCACGCGCTGGGCTTGCGCGTCGCCTCCGCCTGCAGCGAGACCGATCTGGTGCGGGTGGCCGGAACGGCCGGGGCGGTCCTGTTCGCCCAGTCCCGCACCGCGCCCCGCCCCGCCGAGGCCCGTCACCCCGGCCAGCGCCGCATCAGCCTGGCGGGCAGCCGCTCCGTCGCCTGATCGGCGCCCGGCACACGATTTCTCGCCGATCCCGCTTGTGGTTCGGCGAGAACCCATGCTAATGCCCCGCCTGCGCTGGCAACGGCGCGCCGCGGAGAGGTGGCAGAGCGGTTGAATGCACCGCACTCGAAATGCGGCATGGGCGCAAGTCCATCGGGGGTTCGAATCCCTCCCTCTCCGCCAATAGTCAATCCGATCGCAAAAGATCCTAAGCGATCATACGGTGTCAGAACCGGCGATTTGCTCGCTGACACCAAGGGGTTAGATCCGCCAGATGCGGATCTAACCCAGCCCGAGGGGTGTTGATAGCCGATCATGTCCGGTCCTATGGTCTCATCGCAATGGTGGGGCTGATGGTAGGGTGCCGTGGCGCGAGAGGTGAACCGCCTGTCTGCTCGTAGGGTGCAGACGCTTTCCGAGCCCGGGCGGCACGCTGACGGCGGCGGCCTTTATCTCGTTGTGGACAAGAGCGGGGCCAAGCGGTGGGTCTTTCTGTTCCGCTTTGCCGGCACGCGGCGAGAGATGGGCCTTGGGCCGGTCAACGCCGTGCCTCTGGCTCGGGCGCGCGAATTGGCGAGCGAGGCGCGGCAGCAGGTCGCTGGTGGGGTTGACCCTATCGCGGAACGCCGCGCTCCACCAGAAGCGCCCCCGCCGCCGAAGGTCATCACCTTCGCAGAGGTGGCAGACGGATACATGGCCGATCGGGAGAAATCCTGGCGCAACCCGAAGCACCGTGCCCAGTGGCGAACGACCCTCATGGTGCAGGGTAAGCACGTATGGTTGATGCCGGTCAGCGCCGTTGATACGGAAGCGGTGCTGGAGGTGCTTCGGCCGCTCTGGCACGAGAAGTCGGAGACGGCCAAGCGCCTGCGAGGCCGCCTCGAACGCATCCTCGACGCGGCGCGGGTCGCCGGCCATCGATCCGGCGAGAACCCGGCGCGCTGGCGCGGGCACCTTGAGGTCTTGCTGCCGCGCCCTGGAAAACTGGTGCGGGGACATCATGCAGCCCTGCCATTCAAGGCAGTCCCCGCTTTCGTGCAGATGTTACGCGCCCGGAAGGCCCCGACCGCCAGGGCTCTTGAGCTTCTGATCCTGACGGCGGCTCGCTCCGGGGAGATCCGGGGGATGCGCTGGGGCGAAATCGACATAGCAGGGGCGCTTTGGACGGTCCCCAAGGAGCGGATGAAGGCAAAGCGTCCGCATCGCGTGCCACTGTGCCCGCAGGCTATCGCGATCCTGTCGGCGCTCCGCCCGGCTGAGCCATCAGACGACCAGCTTGTCTTCCCGAACGGCAACGGTAACGTGCTGAGTGACATGGCGTTCGCTGCGCTTCTGAAGCGTGCCGAGCATGAGGACATCACGGCTCACGGCTTTCGCTCATCGTTCCGAGACTGGGCCGCGGATGAGACCGATCATCCCCGCGAGGTTATCGAAGAAGCCCTGGCGCACCTTGTCGGCAGCGCTACCGAGCGAGCCTATCGGAGAGGTGATGCGCTCGGTAAGCGACGGGCGCTCATGAACGACTGGGGAGCCTATGTCTGCGCACCACCCAAATCGTCCCCTTCCAATAAGGCGACAAGCTGAGCATAGGGGATGACGGTGTTTCTCCCGATCCGCACAGCGCGTAGCTTGCCGCTACGGATCATGCGCCACACTGTCGGCTCGCTCACGTCGAGCTTCTTGGCCGCTGCGGGCACCTTCAGCGATAGGGGCGTGTTCTCGGTGATGGGCACGCTACTCACGCTTTATCTCCTTTCGGCTTGAGTGTTGCCAGTTGGCAACTGTGAGGTGGGGAGGGCTTTGCGAGGGTCGTTCCGCTCGACGTAGGCAACGACCGCGGCTGCCTCGGTCCTGCTGACGCGCTTGCCGTGCGCCACGGCCTTGACGATCTCGAACGTGAGCGCCGAGACTTCGCAGAGGAGGCGGTCGTAATCGCGGGCTGCGCGTGCGCGGTCCAAAAGGTTCTCAGCTTCTGCGATCGTCATCCTCTACCCCTCCCCTTGTGTGGTGACCGGTGCGGGGCGGCGCTCGAACCCTCCACACCAATCGTCAAACGCGACCCACGGCCACTCGCCACGGGACACCGTCATCGGCTGTGACGGCAGGCCCGTTTCGAAGCCTCGCGTGGTCAGAGCGCCCGGCACCGTGAAGACCGGCGGCATTCGCCGGCAGCGGCCCCACGGACGGTCTTCTTGGTGGGCGCGCTCGGCGCCCCACCAGCGGCAAACTTCGCACCAGTCATCACCCGACATCGCCACCTCCCCGCCGATGCTCGGCCGGCACACCGCAGAGATGTTTCCACTTCACCAGCTCGTCGCCCTCGGGGTTGTCGAAGAAGCGCACGTAGGCGTCGCCGTCCGGGAAGACGCTCACCAGGGTTCCGTGGCGGGTTCCGAACTGGCACTGCACCTCATCTGGAGGGCGCACCGTGACACCGTTGCCATCCACAAATCCGGGCTCAATCACGCTCGCCTCCCTCGCTAGCCCCGCACAGATGATCGGCCTCGGGCCTTGCTCGGGATCCTGCCCTGACTGGCATCAACGCCCAGGCTGAACGCAGCGCTGTTGAGCACGGCCTGCGCGTGAGGGTCGTTCATGCTGCGGGCGCGATCGGCGAGCCAGGTCACGTCGGCGCGGAGGCCGTCGCGGTAGCCGCGGCCGTAGTCGGGGAGGCTGCTCATGGCTTGCCCGCCTCGGCTGCTCGCAGGTAGGCCCCGTCGAGTTCCATCTTCCAGAACACCGCCTCGTCTATCGCGCTTTGGTCGATCCGGCCGCCGAACAGCACGTAGAGGGCAGCGGCGTTCGCTTCTGCTTCAGCGAGACGCTTCTTCACGTAGGCGACCTCGCGCGGCGTGTTGCCCGCGGCCATCGCCTTTCGCAGGCGCCCGATGCGGATCATGAGATCGTCGGTCAGCGGAACGGTTCTAACCTTGTGCATTCTGTTCACCTCCCTCGTTGACTGGGATGCCGGAGGCGCGGGCGCGGGAGAGGAGAACCCGGTTCGCGGCCGTGATCGCTTCAACGAATGCCGGCCCAGGGCCGAGCTTGCCGTTGTGCCGGGGGCGCCAGGCGTCCCAAGCCGCAGCGATCATCTCCGGGTCGGGTTGCTCAAGGCCGCAGACGAGGACGCGCAGCCCTGCCTTGGTGCTATTCGGCATGGGCGATCTCCCGTCCCTTGTTGATTGCCGCCCAGCAGGCGCACTCGCGCGAAAAACCGCCGTCGTCACGATGAACGCACTGGAAAACCAATCCGCCTAGATCGCGCTCAAGCATGAGATCGTCGAAGTCGTCGTCTGAAAGCCCCTGCGGATTGCTGCGGCGGAAAGCGCACACGTCGCACGCTTTCCGCCAGGGCTTGCCATCCGGGTGCGCCGGCTTGGTGTCGTCGTGGAAGCGGTCGTTGCTGAGATAAAGCATCGTCACCGCTCCCCTTCCGGATGGCTCGGGGTGGGGTACTCAGCGCGGCTGACATCGATCGACGGCCAGCGCTTCGCGTAAAGCGACAGATGCACCTTGGCACCCTCGACCATCTGGGCGGCGCTGATGGTGAGGCTGGGCGCGAAGATGATGCTGTTCGACCCGCCGCGGCTGTCGACGCTGTAGTCCCAGAACGCGAGGGCGGAGTAGCCCTGGGCGCCGAGCCGGGTCAGGGCCGCCACCCTCTCCCCGACGGAAGACGGGAAGCAGAGGCTGCCGTCGAAGCGGGAAAGCGGATGCCTGTAGGTCCGCTCTTGCCGGCCGTTCCCATGCCACAGGAAGTGCCCGGCTTGCCCGTGGCAGCCGAAGTACAGCCAAGGGCGCTCACTACCCATGATCGGCCTCCCGTGCGAGAAGGGCGGACAGGAGGGCGGCGATCAGGGCGAGGCATTCACGATGCGGCCCGTCGCCAGGCTTCAGGTCGGCATGGAAGCCTTCGTGGAAGCGCTCCTCTGGCCATTCAGCCTTCAGCCGCTCGGCCGCCGGGCCGTTGTAGTCGGGGCCGATGCTGGCGTGGCCGGTCAGGGAGCACAGTCCGGAGGATGCCCACCAGTCGGGCAGGACACGGCGGATAAGGTCTCGCGCCTCGTCCACCCGCAACGTCGGGTGAAAGCCAAGGCCAAGCCACCGCTTGGGCCAATCGTGGATAGGGCCGCCGAGCAAGGCCAGCAAATCGGCCTCAAGCATGAGGTCGCCGCCCTCGGCCTCCTCCACCCTCGCCAGCAACGCGCGCAGCTCGTCAGCCCTCGACACGGGAGGTCTCCTGGGTAGGGGTGGATGAAAGGGCTCGATCAAGGGCGCGCAGTTGACCGAGATAGACTGGCACCGTCACGTTGTCGGACGTGCCAGGGGAGCCGCTACGCATGCAGTCCCAGTTGGAGGCTATACGTGCAAGGGGAGCCGCAGCCTTGCTCAGGGTGCTGATAGCCTCCTTCGCCCTGCGCTCGCTTTCCGCGAGGGCGGTGGAGAGAGATTGTATCTGATCTTGAAGGGACTTTAGGTCAGGCGCCTCGACTGCGTCGACCGCGCTGTCGTCCTTCGGATCAAGCCCCTTCGGGTCTTGCCGGCTGACGCCGCTTCCATCGGCTGGCGCGGGCTCTTCGTCGTCCGGACCATCAACCCCGAAACAATGTCCGCCGCAGCATTGCCCGACATCATACAGCGACCGGTTCGGGCAGGGATGCCCGTCATCGGGGGCAAACAGCATCGGCGTCCAGGCCGTCACCGGCCATTCGATTGGCAGCCCAGGCGCATCTTTGCCCGTGAGCGTGTACCAGCGCCCGTCTTTTCGGTAGCCGATACCGCCAGAGATGATGACGATCTCCATCGGGATCACATCATCCGGGTGGTACCAGGCGACCGTGTCCGATCCTCTCAGGCGGCGCTCGCTGAAGCTGCGCGAGGGATCGAAACCCTCCGGGCGGGAACCCGCAGGGGTCCCGGGCGAAGCCTGAGAGCCCGTCCCGGAGGGCGCGCCCTTCTCATCTCCCCCACACACAGGGGCACTGGTACGGTCAGAGGACATCTCAGAGCCCTCCCTGCCGCGGAGCACGAACCAGCGTGACGCCCTGGCGCTGAAGCTGACCGGCGACGAACCGAGCCGTTTCCGTGTCACAGCCGGCAGCCCAGAGCATCACTTCCTCGTCGCTGGCTGGTCGGCCGTCGGCTGCTTCAGGGAACGAGCGCTCAGGTTCGATGCGCTCTTCCAGCACAACGGTTGGCTGGTACATGTCGAGGTCGCGCGCCCAGTCCGCACGGGTCATGCGCTTCTCGGCCTGAAAAGCCTTCTCGTCGGCGAACCGCACGGGGACGCCGATGGCCTTCATGGCGATCTCAATCTCGCCGAGGACTGCAGACTTGCCGCAGCCTACCGGCCCGGCCACGATCACGCGCACGTTGGTCATCGATCGTTCTCCTCTCTGGCGAGGGCGATGCGGCGGCGATAGTCTTGCCAAGCGCGCAGGATCATCAGTCCAACCGCCCCGATGGAAAGCTGTGCGACTCCCACCCAAAATATGAGCGAATTATCTAGTGAGGCGAGGATCAGGACTGCGCCGGCTATGCCTGCGATGAATAGAAAATCATCCAGATCACGCATCCTGGCCCCCGCTCTTCTCCTGGGAGGGAGAGAGAGAGAGAGAGGACGCCATGCCTCGGGCTGCATGCTTGGGCAGTGGTCGACGTTACTGGACCAGCACGCGCCTTCAGACCAGCACGGCGGGTGCTCTCCCTCGCGCGTCGCCTGCCACTGATCGCAGACGTGCTCATTCTCGGTCATGCCAGCTTCCGGCACGAGCTTGGCACGGAAGGTCATAAAGCCAGTCCTGACCTCGACCTCGGTGTCCATCGGCGCCGTCTCTAACGACTGCCAACCGCCGGGCGCCTGGCCTTCGGCCACCGGGCTCGCGGCCTCCGGCCTCGGCAGCATCGTGGCGAGCCCTTGCTTCTCCGACGTGGCGTTGAACTTGGCGACGACAGCCGCATCGAGATCGATGCCGGCGGTGATGGCGCACAGGTCGGCGCAGATCACGACATCGGCGAGTTCCTGCGCCAGGTCATCCAAGGTTGCCCGGGAGCCGCGCCAGCCTTGGCGTTCGCGCTCCAGCTTCTTAATGACGTTCTGCGCCTCGCCGCACTCACCGCCGAGTTCGTTGCCGCGGAAAGACAGGTCCGGCACCTGATCGGGGCACCATTCGGCCTGCCGGGCGATGTTGGCGGCGTGCAGAGCGCGTAGGGTCAGCCCGTGCCCGTCAGGGCGGCGCCCCTCAGTCCGGCTCCCCTCCTCCTGACGGGAGGGAGTGTGGAGATCCCGAATGTGCTTGAAGATGGCTGCCGACGCCTGCCGCATCTTGCCAGCGTTAAGCATGACCGAAGCTGCATCGGCAGTAGCGGCATGGGGCGTGAGGTAGAACAGGGCTTCGGCCGCTTCCCTCGCCACCTGGATCTCTGTCTGGGTTGGTGGGGATAGCGCCTCGCCTACGGCGATCGGGGCCAGCGACAGGATGCAGTAGCCGTCCTGAAGCCCGAACTCGCCCGGCTTGAGGATGTTGGTGATGCGGCGATCAAGCGCCGGTGCCGGCAGATAGCCGCGGGCGGGATCATAGCAGCGCAGACGCACAGTCTGACCGACATGGTAGCCGCCGCGATCATCCTTCCGGAACTCGAACGTCTTCTCGCCACGAGCCACCGGCCAGAACACGTCTGGGTGCGACTTGAACTCGTGGTCGATCTTTTCCCCCTCTATCAAGGAAGGGGGAGCATCCTGGGCCATACCTGCGGTATCGGTAGGCAACTCCTTCACAGCTTGGTAGGCCGCATAAAAGCTGTCGGTCCGCGCTATGCCAAGCGCGCCGCTATGATCCGGCGAGAAGTTGCAGGCAGCGGCGTGCCGGAGCTTCTGAATTGCCTCAAGGGCTGCTTGGCGGGAAATGAGATCGATCATGCTCAGGCCTCCCGGGTCGGGAGGGAGGAAGGCTCTTCAACCGGCAGGCGCACGATGGCCTCAACCGATTTCAAGTCGAGGCTGTATATGTCCAGCCAAGTCTGATGCGGCGCGCCCTGCTGGTTCATGCGCACGCCGTTCAGCGATCCGTCAGTGCCCGCCCGAGCACCATATTCCGTGACGCCGTCGATGATGACGCTGTTGCCGGACTTGAAGAAAATCTTCATGCGAAACACAGTGCCTTGTTCGATCACGGCTCTATTCTCCTGGCGTAGCGGGGTCAGGCGGAGGGGATAAGCTCAAGAGAAGCAGGCGCCCACTTCGGCTTGTCCGCCTCGATTTGCGCGAAGTTCGTCGGGTGCTGCCGGCGGAGATCCGGCGTTCGAGGACCGGCGATCCAGCCAGCCGCCAGGGCAGAGCCAACTCGTCGGCGAAAGCTGAAGGTGCTTGAAATCGGCACGGGTGACCGGCCGCTCGCCAGCCAGGATCAGGAGCTTGATCGCCTTGACCTTCCACGCCGTGAGGCTAACCGGTGCTGGGACTCCTGCGGCCACATCCGGCACATAGTCCGGCAGTGCGCAGCGCTTCTGCGGCAACCATTCGTGCCAGAGCTGCATGTCGTGCCGCCAATAGCTCTCAACCGGAAGGGCGGGGCTAAACTCAGGGCCACGAGCCCATTTATCGTAATAGCCTTCGCCTGGGCCGCCGTGGTGCTCAATCACGGTGATGCCGAGGGCATCGCAGATCGCCCGGACATCGCTGTTGCACTTCCCCGCCGGCACCAGGACGGCGCGGTAGTCGGGTCCCTCGTGATCTCCGTACCAAGACATGCGCGGCGGCAGGACCTGGGCGACGACACGGGGGTTGAGCGCCAGCTTCGCCTCGATACCGACCTGGACACCGTCCGACGCCCTGACCAGCAGGATGTCGAACCCGGCGGTCTCTGGGTAGGCGACCCACTGAGGCTCGTCCCGGCGATGCTTCGTTGCCGCGGCGACGAAGGAAGAGCAGAGGTCGGCTTCCGAGATCGCCCCACCCTGCCTCTTTGAGAAGTGATCACCCACGCCTCACCTCCCCTGAGAGAGGGAGAGCGGAAGACGAAAGAAGCTCATAGACAGCTGTCAGAGCGTCATAGTCGCCCTCTGGCACCTCGTAGGTGTTCCAGGTGTATCCGCAGTCGGTACAGCGACGACGCCTCTTGACCGTCTCTGCGGTTGATCGGCTATCGATGACCCGCACCTCGGGCCACTGGCAGTGACGGCAGATCATCATCAGACGCCCTTTCTCACGTAGCCAGAAGCGCGGCGCTGCGGCGGGGCCTTGTCGAACCCTCGGCTTTGCAGCTTCTTCGCACCGTTCTTCGGGATGCCGAGGTTCTGAGCCTTGGCCCGGCGAGCGTGACCGGCAGCGGCGTGGTCGGCTGCGTCCTTCTCAGCCTTGCAGCCGTAGTGCGCGGGGCCGCAGTTCTCGTCGATGTCAGGGCCGCCGAGTTCAAGCGCGATGCGGTGCTCGATGAACCAGCGGTCACGCGTGCCGTCGATCGGTAGCCCGCAGGTGATGCAACGACCTCCTGCGGCCTCCCAGATGCGCAACACACGGCCGCGGCTCATGGATCGGCGCTTGGTAGTGCCCACGTCTACGAAGGCCATCAGCGACGCCCCCTGAGGTGCGCAGCCACCATCCTCGCAGGGATGATCGCGTAATTGACTGGACGCCCCTCGTAATCGCGCTCCCATCGCCCGCCGTAGATCCGCCCGTCGGGATGCTCGGCGGCCTGTAAGACCCGATACCGCTCGGCAGCCGTCTCTATGACGGACTCAAGGGATCCGGTGCTGATAGGGGTGAGGGCCGAGATGGCGCGGCCCTGGCAGAGGCAGAGGCTCCACTGCATCACGCGGCATCCCTCTGCCACATCTCGAACTCAGCGGTTAGAGAGCCCCAGCGATCATTAGCGTAAGCATCGCCGCTGATCTCGCGTCTGCTCTCAACTCCGCAAAAGATGCGGACGACTTCGGCGGCGACCTCAACATCAGTCAGCGGCTTGCCGCGCTGTCCACAATTGTAGCCTGCGGTGTCCCATAGGCTTGGGCGAGAATGCTTTAGCCAATGCTGAAACGTCAGGCTGCCACACGTCATCGCGACCTTGCCGGCAAGAGACACAGGCTTGCGCTCAGAAGCGGGAGAGGCCGATGCCGGCCGGCTGCCCTCGCTGACGCGAAGGCGATCGGCCTCTCCCTGGGCTGAGTGGTTTGAACGCTGCTCAGCCGTCTCTTGCTGCCGGCGATCGTGCGCCGTAGCAGCCTCTTTTGTGATCCTTGCGAGTGCGATGGACGTTCCAGGGCTGCCGAGAAGACTGAAGGCATCAGCCGCAGCGCTAGGCTCGACATCGAGGACAATACGCATCGTGCCGTCCACGAGTGTGCTCATCTTGACGTATGAAGCGAGGACGGCGCTCATTCGACATCCTTTCGGCGCTTGAACACGGCCACGGGCCTGTGATGGCAAGTTGAGCGTCCGCTATTCGCATGTCCGACCTTCACCCATTCATTGCGAGTGAAGACGGCGCCGCAGACGCGCGGGTCAATATGCGATGGCGGAGGCGCTACCGCGCGAACGTCATCTATCGTGAGCGATCGGCCATCTTTGCCGAGTTCGGCAGCTACCCTGCGAGCGTGGGCTAGCCAATCGCCTCGATGCTCTTCGAAAAGCGGCAAGACAGCCTGCTCGAAAAGGGATGGCTGCCGGGTCATTCGGCGGCCTCAGTCTTCGGGCTCACCGCGTTGACGCGGTCCATCAGCCGGCTTTTAATGGCCGCGATCTCGTCAGGGCGGATGTCGAAGTCCCGGCACGCCTGCTTGCGCTCCTCCGAGTTCCACCAGCGGATCAAGCTGCCAGCTTCATGAGCCTTTTCAATCCGGCTGTAGCACTCGGCGATAAACCGGCTGGCGGCCTCGTCTTCGTCCGGTGCGCCAGCGGCGGCGCGGCCTGGCTTGAACTCATCGGCCTCGTTCTCAGAATAGACGATGCCGTGCAGGCCGATGAGCTTAAGGACGACGCGGTCAACCGCCCTCTTCTCCGCCATCGCCCAGACGTAGGCCGCCTGCTTGCCAGAAACGCGATAGTTCACGTTGACCATCGCCTCACCGATCGACCAGACCGTCATGTCGCCAAGGCGTCCGGTGACGAGGATCACGGCCTCATCACGTTCAGCGCGAAGGATCTGCGGAGGGTCAAACCGGATGCCGGCCTTGGCGGCGATGCGTTCGATGGCGCGGTGATAGATGACCGTGGCGCTCTGCACCTTCCAAGTCGCAGACCGCACGTCCTCATCGTACTTCGCAAGGATGTCCCGAATGGTGGTGTCGGCGCTCATGGGGCGCGATCTCCGGTCTGAGACTTGCCTGTGTCGTCGATGATCTGCTGGAGCGATTGGGCGAAAGCTGAGCGATCAGCAGGGCTCAGTGTCTCGCCGTATGCTGAGCGGGCTTCTTGAGCAGCGGTGACGAGTTCACGGCCGTTCTGCTCGTAGTCGGGGGCGTTGCCGTCGTCGCCGATCACAGCGCGCCCCCGAGCAGCCAGCGGGTGACAGCGGCGAAGATGATCGCGAGTGCGACACATCCGAAGAGCGCCCTCCTCTCATAGGCGCGCCGCGCAGATTTGGGAGGCGCGTTCACCCCGTCGATGAGTGCGGAGATGGACGCCAGCAAAAACAGGGTGGCCATGCCGTAGCCCGGGACTGCAATGAGCAGGGTGCCAATCACGCCCCTACTCCGCGGCCTGCCGCACCGAAGCCGGTGCGAGCGATTGCAGGATGTCGAGGCCGACAGGCTCGCCGAGGCCGAAAGGGTCATGGATCCTGAGGATCGCACTGAGCTTCACGTCTTCTTCGCGGAGCCGGCGGCGAAGCTCGCGGATGCTGTCGGCCTGAGACGGGGCGAGGTAGGCCGTCCGCTCGGCAGCATGAGCGAGGCGGGTCCGACCGTGCATCAGGGCAGTGATGCCGCGGCTGCAATCGCCGACAGCCTCGCCGAAGGGATCGGAAGCCGGGAGAGCGTCCAGGCTGGAAGCGACAGAGAGCAGCGCGTGCATGGTCACGCCTCGACGTTCGAATTGCGGGATTGACGGGCTTCGGCAGACCAGCGCCGGATGTCGGCAAGCGGATCGGCCAGGATGGCAGCGCAGTGACGCTCAGCGGAGGCCACCACAGCCTCGCAGGCGGCGTTAATGGCTGGGCTGGCGACAGGCAGCAGCACTAAGGCTGCTTGGGCGCCAGTGGACCGCGTGGCGCGATCGAAGGCCGAGCTAGGGGCGCGGCGCTTGGACGGGTCGGGGATGCGGGGCGCCCAGCGCATCACTGGCCCCGGATCGCAAGGAAGACCTGGATCGCCAGCGGCACAGCGACTGGCGAAAGGGCGAGGCAGAGTGCGATGAGGAAGCCGCACTCACGACCGCGCTGATGTTCAGCGTCGTTCTGAGCCTGCTCGTCAGGGGTGAGGGGCCAGTGAGCGGGGCGGGAGATGGGGCGCATCACAGCCACGCCTGCACAAAGACGGTGCCGGCCGCGGCGACGATGAAGAGGCATGTCGCGCTGAAGTAGGTCTTCGCCTTCGCTACTTGGCGAGCGCGGACCTGATCCGGCGCCATGCCGAGCATTCGGCGATAATCAGCCGGGCTCAGGCGGGGGATGGAGACCTGTTCGCAGTTATGGCGCACGCCCTGATGGCGGCCGGCGAACTGGTCGAGATGGTGGGGGTGAAGGACGTTCGGCATCGGGGCCATCCGTGCTGGGATGGCCCTATAATCGCGATTTCCGCGATTAGGTCAAGCGGTCAATCGCGATTTTGTCGATCGGCCTAAAAGCGCGTACCGGAGCGCATGAAGTCCAACACGAACCCGATCACTTTCACGCTATCGGCTTCGCCATCTTCGACGATGAGAGGATCCTGGAAACGCTGGTCGTCGCTATCTGGCCACAGCTCCCACGAGCCATCCGAACCCTTGCGGACCTGCTTAACGGTCGTTTCCTTGAGCCCGCCCTTCACACGCTCGGCAACGACCCAGTCCCCCGCTCTGAATGAGCGAGGAGCTTCGCCTATATCGAGCATTATGACGTGGTCGCCATCTCTGGCTTGACGGTTTATACTCTCGCCGCGCACTACTAGTGCACGCACCGCCTCCGGACTCCACCGTGGGTCAGCAAGGTATGGGATGGTGTACTCTGCGAAATCCACGTAGTGCATATCGACGAACGCCCCAGCCGCGACTTCGCCCAAGACTTTAACGTAGGACACTTTTCGCTCAGACGGGGCGGTTGTCAACGGCGGCTGCTCGCCGAAAAAAGCACTTATGCGGCTCAGGTCCTCGGCTTTGATCGTTCGCTTGCCGGAGAGCATACGGCTCATTGTGTCGGCGCTCACGCCGATCGCCGCCGCTAGCTCCTTCTGCTGGATGCCCCGAGCCTCGATCTGCCCGACGACCCACTTTCGCAGCATAAGCCGCTCTCCGTTTTTCTGAACGCGTCGTCGGGTTGTCGGCGGCTTGATCGCGGTTGTCATTCGCCTAATTCCCAACGCATCTGGAGAGGACGATAGACAAAAACGCGATTGAGGTTGACACCAATCGCGATTTCCGCGAGTGTGCGCCTCATGAAGCGCCGTGACCACTCCATCGTTCTGAGGCGGGAGCCCGCCGCGTCCGTCATCCAAAAGTTGGGTGGGATTGACGCGGTAGCGGATCACCTTGGTCTCCATCGTAGTCGTGTCTGGGCTTGGATGCGGCCGTTCAGTCGCACACAGCGGTCCGGCACGAACGGCACCATTCCGCAAAAGCATCACGTGAGGTTGCTAGATTTTGCGCGACTGAAGGATGTGCCGATGACTGCTGGCGATTTTCTTCCGCGCGAGCATGTAGAATGCCGCCGTCCTTTGCGCGACCAGCAGACAGGGGCGGCGGCATGAGCGCTCGCGCCCCTTTCATATGGGCCACATGGCTCGGCGTGCTTGCCGTCTCGATCGTCTACGCGGTTGAGGCAGAGCGCCCACTGACGCGCCAGCCCAATCCCCTCAACGGTCCCATCCACATCCTCACGCAGGAGCGCTGAGCCATGGCTGACGTGATCTCCGAATTGTCCGAGGACGGACACGTCAGGGCGATGATGCGCCTGGATCGCCAGCCTGACGGCTCGCTGATGGTCGAGATTAATGACGGCGGCCCGAACACCGCTCAGATGCGGTTGACGCCGGAGAAGGCTGCGCTTCTCGCCGAGATCGGGTTCAGATTTGCGACCGAGTGGTCGCCGGCCCTCGCTCCCGATCGCGTCAACGGCCGCATCGCTGCTGCCATGCAGAGCGGCTTCTGAGCGATGTCGGAACGCTCCCTTTCCATGGCGCGCATCCGCGCTGACTTCGCGGCTCTCGGCACTATCGTCGCAGTTGCAAGAAAGCACGGGGTTTGCGTCGAAACGATCAGGCGTCGGGCTCCTGATCTCTGCCGCGGCCCTCAGCCTGGATACAAAGATCCGGAAGTTCGTGCTGCCTTTCTGCATTGGGCGGGCCTCACAATGGATGAGGTCAAGAGCCGGACGGGTCTCGGCTACGAGGCCATTATCTCGGCTGTTCGCGCTCGCCACGTCCGCCAGCAGGGGGCGTGAGCGATGGTCGCCCCGACATACCGTTTCTCCCCTTTCGATCGGCAGCCCAACAGCCTTGCTGCTGATCGAGACGCGCCCGGCCGCCCTTGCGCAAGCCCCCCTCGTGCCCCGGCCGGGCGCACCCCCTTCGCCGAGATCGCTCGCCATGCCGGCGACGATGCGCCCGGTGAGCCTTCCGACCTGTTGGCTCCCGGGCGCCACCCCTCTTCCGCTGCGGAGATGGACCATGCGCAAGCCTCGCTATCGTATCCTGTTGTCGGACGGCCGGTGCCAGATGTGCACTCACGACGGCTGGGTGACCCTTCTGAGGATCGCGCCGCCGGTCTTCTGCATCTCGCTCGCCGTCTAGAGCGTGGGGCTCGGGATGCTGGTCGCGTCGCTGGCAACCTCGACATCCTGGCGGCTCGCCTATCGGTCCCCGTGGGCCTTTGCGAAAGCTACAGCCACCAGGGCCTTGCCTACGCGGTGAACGAACACGCCGAGCACGCGCAGTTGCTCGCGGATGCCCATGCGGTTGTCGTTCGCATGGCGGCTTACCCCGAAATCATGGATGTTATCTCGGCGCTTGAGAATGGCGGCGAGGTAGTTGTCAGGACGGCAGAAAGTCACGCGTCCTCGTCGTGCCACGCCGCCGGCGTCCGGTCCTGCAAGACCGGCGCCGTTGGCGGTGAACACAACCCGACCTCTCGGCCTCGCAAGCTCTGGTCGGGCATCATCGACTTCGTATCGGCGGGACACCGCAAGTCCTCCAGTCCTGCGCATCAGTCTGCTCCCGCTGTGGTGATCAAAGAACACCACAGGAGTGATGTCAGGTGTGCCAAAACTCGTGGCAGGGTCGCATGACCTCCTTAGCGTTCGAAGCCGCCGAGGGGCTGAAACAGCTCGCTGAGCCCATTCCGGCTGGAGATAAGATCAAGGCGCAGATTAACCGGGCGGCTCGCGCCGCCGGGCTGTCCTACGCTCGCGCCTGGGGCATCTGGTACGGCAAGGCCCGCCGCATCGACGCTCACGAACTTGAGGCTATCCGCGCGGCCAAGATCCGTCGCGAGAAGGAAGCGTCGTATGAGTTGGAAAGCATCGCGTCCGATTTTGAGGCGCTTGCACAGCGCATGTCCCGAGTGGCTGCGCTCTCGTCTGGGCAAGATGCTGATCGCGCTCGGGTACTCGGTGACCGAATTCGGCGTCTGGCTAGCGGAGCCGGACGATGAGCACCGCGAATGGTTCTAGCGGGCGATATGGCCTCACCCCCAATCTGCGCGTGCTGCTGGACTACATCAGCGGTTTCATCGAGCGCAACGAGGGGATAGCCCCATCGTTCGATGACATGCGGGTGCACCTTGGGCTTCACAGCAAGTCCGGCGTTCATCGCATGGTTGGTCTCCTTGAGGAGCGCGGTTACATCCGCCGCCTCCAGCATCGCGCCCGCGCGATCGAGGTGATCAGGCAGGCGCACGCGGTGTCGCTGCCTGACGACGTTGACACCGTTCTGCGCATCGCAGCCGACCGCGAGGGCATACCGCCCGCGGCCTACATCGCACGAGCCGTTGAGGCCTACCTGCGGAGCCCGCAGGCATGACCGCGAAGCGCACCTATCGCCTCTCCGAGGCCGCGATCCGCCGGGCGACCTTCACGCACTGGAAACTCCTGCGCACGCCGGGCACCGCGATCATCAGCATCCCGAACGAGGGGGCCGATCGGCGCAACCGCTTCGTGGTGCTGGACCACATCGCCCAGGGAATGCTTCCGGGCGCACCGGACTGGGGCTGCTTCGGGCCTGAGCCGGGCAAGGTCCGTTTTCTGGAGTTCAAGGCCGACGACGGCAAGCTGAGCGACGAACAGCGCTCCTGCCACGCCCTGCTGCGCTCCCTCGGGTTCGAGGTCGAGGTCACCTGGGGCCGTGACGAGCCGATCATCGTGCTTGAGCGCTGGGGCATGTGCCGCGCTCCGGCAACCCGTTTGATCCCGCAAATGGAGACCGAAGATGAGCAAGCGCGTGGCCGTTCAGGATCTGCCTGTCCGCGTTCAGCGGATCATCAACAACGTGCGATCGGGGCAGATGCTCTGCCGTACCTTCCGCATGAAGGAAACAGGTGAAGGCGAGACGCTGTTCGCTTTCGAGCCCTCCGGTCGCTCCTGCGGCCCGAAGAGCGCCGAGGCGGCCATCGGATCAGGTTGGCTCGTTCCGCAAGCCGACGGGCTGTTCGGCGCCGAAAGCTCCCAGACCTTCGTTGCCGCGCAGGTCTGACACCGATGTCTGCCGCCTTCCGCCGCCCCAAACTCACGCACATGCCGCATCAGGTGTTTGCGCGGGAAGAGCGTGCGGCACAGCGGCTGGAACAGATCGCGCAGCACGACGAGCATTTCTGCGGTCACTGCGGTGTTGCCGGCGCTTCACGGGGCTTCAAGCGCCCCGGTTGGGCGCATGTCCGAGACGAGGCGATCTGGGCCTGCTTCGATGCTGAATGCTTAGCGTGGGCAGAGAACGCTGTCGATAAAGATGACAGGCAGGGGAGCGAAGCTGCATGACCTCTTGCTTAACAGCAATCGACCGCTTTTGTGCGACTATCTCTGCTGCATACGGTCAAATTAGGCTTGTGGCAATACTTACCGCGTACATTTTTCAGTCTGAGCAGAGGAGCGCGGAGGCTTGAGTATCGACGCCTTGCGCTGGGCTAAACGCCAGCGGACAGATAGCCCTACCCGCAAGGCCGTTCTCATGGTCCTCGCGGACTATGCCGACGAGCGCGCCCGCGCTTGGCCCTCTCAGGAGCGCATCGCCGACGAGACCGAGCTTAGCGAGCGGAGTGTCCGCACAGCCATTGGCGATCTCGTCAAGCTTGGGTTTTTGGTCCGCCAGATCCGCAGGCGCGACGACGGCACGCGCGGCACCGACATTCTGCACCTTCAGCTCGATTTCGACAGCCGGAAGGAGTTGCCGGCTGATAGCAAGCGGCAAGAGCTTCCGGCTGATCATCAACCGGCAAATGGCGTCAAACCAACCGGCAAATCACGTCGTATCAACCGGCAAATGGCGTCAAACCAACCGGCAGCAGTTGCCGGGAAACTACCAACTGAACTACCAGAGAACCCCCATCCGAACGGTTCCGATGCTAACGCATCGGGCAGCCCGGCTTCGCCGGACGTGCCTTTGCCGCTGTCTTTGGTCGATCAGCTCTGGATCGAAGGCAAGGCCGGCATGATGGGCAACGGGGTCTCGGAGCGCGAGGCCGGCAGCGTCATCGGTCAGGCTCTCAAAATCAGCGGCAACGACCACGGCCGCGTCCTTTGGGCAGTAACGGAAGCCATCCGGCGGGGCTCAGGCGATCCTAGGCCGCTCGTGATGCGCCTGATCCGCGGCCAGCCCGAAAACCGAAGCGCTGCGCCGCGAGCAAGTCCGGGCGGCTTCAGCAGACAAGGCACCCACCAAGTTCTAGCCGAGTTCATGGGGTACGGGCATGACCAGCATCACGACGAAGGTTCAGACCTCGACTTTGGCTCCCTCGCCGCTGACTCGGCAGATGGCGGATCTAACGGCGGTCTACACGAACCGGCTCGAAGAGAACCCGAGCGATTTTCGGGGCCGCGTCATCTCCGCGTCGTTGGCTCCGACTGGTACTGATCAAGACGCGCTTGAGGATCGGCGCGAGGAATTACGCGCCTCGCTCCGAGCTGATCCTCGCTCTGCGGCGGCCGAGGTGGCGAAGCTGCTAGCGACTTTCCCGAGCTACGGCATGGACGCCAATGCCGCGCGCCAGACGATCGCACTCTACGTCGAAGCCCTCGACAGCATTCCTACATGGGCCATCGAGGCTGCTCGCAAGCGGTTCTCCAAGGGACAGGCTAAGGTTCTGTGGGACTTCAAGTCCTGTCCGTCTTCGGCGCAGTTGGTGGGCGAGAGCCGGCACATGATGCTGGACGTTGAGGAGGAGCTTCACCGCCTCAACCTGATCCTCAACGCAACGATCGTTGACACCGACACAACCGAAGACGAGCGCAAGGCGGCTCTGGCTCATTGGGAAACGCTGAAGCGCGAGATCCTGAACACTAACGGCGCCGACAGCCCGCGCAATCTTCAGGTCGAAGCGTTGCGCGAGACGAACCAGCGCGAGAAGCTGAAGGAGCACGCCAGGCTCGCCGCCGCCGGCATTGACCTGCCCGTTTCGGCTGATGGCCTGACCGTCTCTCAGTCCCTCCGCGAGAGCAACCAGCGCTATGCCGCCGAGCGCGGCATCCGCCTTCGGCAGGATGCCTGACATGCGCGTCCCCGAGGTCGCTGACCGTCTCCGCGAGAAGGTCGCAGAGCATTCGGATCCAGAGCTTGCGAGCCTAGCGGATCATCTCCGCAGGCGCCGTCCGGTTCGCAAAGCGAAGCCTGTCTCTGCAAGAATGACACCAGAGCTTGAGGCGAAGATCCAGGATTACGCCAGGCTCAACCCCAGCCAGCCCTACTCCGTCATCGCCACGATGCACGGCGTCAACATCGGCCGGATCAGCGAGGCCCTTCGGGGCTTCCGGCGCTAACCCCCTTCACCCTGAGGAGACAGTACGATGTCTGCGATGCTCGACGAAAGCGCGATCCTGTCTGCGAAGAGGCTTGGCCTTAGCGAAGAAGAGCTGAACGCGTTGATACAGACACGCCGGATGCTGGCGGAGGCTAAGATCGGCCACGCGCCAGGGGAAGGCATGGCTGGGTTTAACATGAACTATCAAGCCAAGCGCTGGGATTGCGGAGCGGCCTGTTGCATCGGCGGGCATATGTCTTTGCTGATGCAGGGTGTTCCATCCAGTGACGGCGTATTCGTGCTGACTCGCGAAGAGGCTATTACCGCCGGCGACTACGTTAATCGTAGGGAGTTTGATCACGTTCTCAGCCCACTATTTTTCCCGAGAGAGCTTGAGGAACTTGATAACGATATAGGCGGGCTTTGGGACAAAATTACACCTGAGATGGCTGTCAGAGCAATCGATAGTTTCCTCCTGACTGGAAATCCCAATTGGATAGTCGCTGTTTCCGTTGCCTAACCCCTTCACCCTGAGGAGAAGACACCATGACAACCGAGACCACCAAGCACGATCTGATCGCCCTCACCGCCGAGATCGTCACCGCCTACGTGGCGAAGAGTAGCGTTCCGCTGAGCGAGGTCCCTGCGCTGATCAGTGGCGTCTACGCCTCGTTGGACGGCCTGACAACGCCGCCGGCAGAGCCCGTCGTGGACCACACCGTCTCACCTGCCGCCATCCGCAAGAGCATCACCCCTGACTACCTCGTCAGCTTCGTCGATGGGAAGCGGTATAAAACGCTCCGCCGTCATCTCAAGCGGCACGGCCTGACGCCTGAGCAGTATCGGGAGAAGTACGGCCTGGGCTACGAATATCCCATCACAGCGTCTTCATATTCGGCTCAACGCTCTGAACTCGCAAAGGGTTCTGGCCTTGGACAGAAGCGCGGGCGCAAGCCGCGGCTGGTGGCGTGATGAAACTTGACGAAAAACAGTTGGAGCGAGCATCCCGCGAATATTGCGACTTAATGGGCATTGATCCCAACGAGACCATTTCGCGCAAGCACCCTCACGCTGATCGGCCCCCTTATTTTGGCAAGCTCCTGATGACCAAACCACAGTGGGCGTGGGCAATGGATGACGTGCGCTCGATGATCGCAATGCGTGAAGCGATCTTGCGCGCTGAGGTTAAGTCACAGCCCGATTGATCTTGAGCGGCCGGGATCTCTCCCGGCCCTCTCCCCTCTCAGCGTAGCGTAGGAGACAAGGACGATGTTCGCCAAGAACGCTAGCGGACGTGCGATCAAGGCTCAGGCCACTCCGGTCCACTATGGCCGCTTGCCTACGAAGGTGAAGATCGTTGAGGACAAGCCCTTGGCGGAAGAGGACCGCATGGAGGCGCCGGAGATCACTCCTGGCGCTCCGCGGAAGCTGCCGAAGGGTGCGTTGGGCACGCCCGCCATCACGCGCGATGCTGAGGGCCGGCGCTGGTACGCCCTGACCGTCATGGCCCAGACCGAGCGCAAATGCTGCCTCGGCCTGCGCAAGCTCGGATATGCCGCCTACAGCCCCGCAGAGACGATCTGGGTGCCCTATAGCCGGCAGCAGCAGAAGGCCAAGCGCGAGGTGCAGCGGCCGTTCTTCGTCCGCTACGTGTTCATCGGCATGCACGACGACGACCCGTGGTGGCCGCTGCGCGAGCGCGACGCCTTCGGCCGTAACAAGCTCGGCATCGTCGGCATCGTGTCGAACCAAGGCAAGCCGATGCTGATGCGGGTCGATGAACTGGCTAAGATCGCCAACCATGAGCGTGAGGGCTGGTACGACGAGAGGAAGCGCCCGCTCTTAGAGCAAGGCGAGAAAGAGTTGAGCCGTCCCAAGGTCGAGGCCGGTGAGATGGTCAGGATCATCGACGGCGCCTTCGCGACGTATGAGGGCCGAGCAGACGAGGACTCTACCGCGGAAAAGGCGCGCGTGTGGATCAACGTGTTTGGACGCGAAACGCTGATGGTGATGCCGATTGCTGACGTGGAAAACCTGTCGCGTCGCTCGGGTAGTGGAGAAAATCGTGTCCGCGGCCCCTTGATCCCTCAGACGGATGCTGTAGTTTAGCGCGCACGATCAGGGCGCCTGCTGAGCTACGGCATTTGCCGAGACCCGGGCGCGCCGCCCAGAACGCCGGAGGCACGGGCGGATCGCGAAGCCGGATTGAGGATCGCAGGTGATCCAAGCCGGTTTTGCGCTGGCGAAGCTATGGAATTCGCCCCGAGCAGCGACGACGCGCCGAGGCAGAGAGAGGTTCAGGAGTTTCCTATGTCGGGCGCGAGTTCAGATCGACCGCGACCCTCCGCCTATCAGGGCGTGGGGAAGGTGGTCATCCCGCCTGCCTTGGAAGCAGGAGATCGCTGGTTCGACGCCAGTCGCCCTGACCATTTCGTTGCTCGAACGACCACACGCTAGCTTTTGCTGGCGTAGCTCAGGGGTAGAGCAGTTGCCTTGTAAGCATCAGGTCGGGGGTTCAAATCCGCCCCGCCAGCACCATCGACAACGTTAGACGCTCTCGCGTCGTCTAACGGTAGGATGTCAGATTTTGGCTCTGAAGATACTGGTTCGAAACCAGTCGCGAGATCCAGTTTTGCAGAGTGGAGCAGCAGCTAGCTCGTCTGGCTCATAACCAGAAGGCCGCCGGTGCAAGTCCGGCCTCTGCAACCAAGTTCGGTGTGGCAGCCCGGAAGGACGGGCAAGCGGATTAGGCTGCGGGGTGTCCCGCTTCGCACCTGACGCGGGATAGTCGGATAATCGCCGGGGGAAGCCCTCGTAGACCGGCGCCCTCTCTGAGGTCCGATTGGGGCAAGCCGGTATCAAGCCCGGTCCACACCGATAGAATGTCCCCTTCTGGGCCTGTCGCCGGTTGGGGATGTACAGAGCGACTGGTGCTCCGTAGCTGGGCGAGGGCTACGGTTAAGACAAGCTGATCAGCCCTCGGCAGATGAGCTAGCTCGCCCCAAATTCAGAGTTCGGTGTGGGGCCCGTTCGCGGGCGGCGGTTGATCTGGCAAATCTCGGGTGATGTCGGCGTTTGTCGGAGAACCCCTCCCCTAGTACCCAGTGATCTGCGCCGGGCTAGCGTTAGCTCCGAAACGCCCGGCCCACACCGATAGAGTTCGATGCGGCGCCCCGGAGGTGGGGCTTAATCAGCCGTCCGCCGGGTAGCGCCCGAAGCCACGGCCGCGTCGATCCAGTCGGGAGTGCTCTCCCGAGCCGACGTTCACTGCACCCTGCCGCGGTGGGCGCTTATCCTCAGGGCAGTGGTCTGCCAGTTTTAGAGACCGCCTCAGCGCTTGCACGCAGAGGCATTCAGGGCCTCGGTATCGGGGTTCCTGCTAGAGCGGTCCCAGGCTATTGCCGGGGATACCATGCAAGTGGGAAGGCCCTTCGGGGCGCCGCATATCCAATTCGAGATCGGGGCTCTGATGAAAATCGCGAACGCCAAGACGCCTCGGCTCTGATCCCCGCGAATAGGGCGCGCGGGCGCCTGGGATCGGAGCCGGCGTCAGAGGGTCCCTTGGAGAAGTTTCACCGCGGAGTGCGGCGCCATCACCTCGGCCGGATGAAGGCCAAGGTCATTCGGGTTTACGGCCGGTTCAATCCCGCCGATCCCACGAGTTGCGAGCGCCTGGCGAACCACCTTGCTCACTGCTCCGGCTGGTGCTGCGGCAACCCGCGGCGATGGTTCGGAGAGTCCACGATGCAGGAGCGGCGAGCGTTTCAGGCGATTGAAGTTTGAGTTTCGAGGACAGATCCCCTGAGGGCTCCACGGCCCGATAGCCTCGACCCGCCACCGCAAGGTGGTCCACGCGCAGCGAGATAGCCAAGTGGCTGGGGAGAGTAAGATGACCAAGCGGTATTTTGGTCCGTTTGGAAACCTTCCGGCTTGGCTCGCCAGCCCTCAATTCAAGGCTGCCCTGCGCGCAAACGCGGCAGCAATGCGCGCCATGAAGGCGGAGCAAGCTCAGAACCCCCGACGCCTCTCCACGGAAGCGCCTCACGAGCCCTGAGCACAGGGCGTCTTACGACGGGGTCACTTAATCAGGCGGCGAGGGCCTTGGTGTACGGGAGCCCGTACATCTGATTTGGAACTTGGCCTTCACAATCCGGCTCCGGAGCCGCCTGTATGACCTACCAGTTCGCCGATGCCATCGACGCTCTTGCCGATAGCTGGGCCAGCATCGACGGCAAGCGAGGTGAGTACCGTGCTGGCAAAGGTGCCGTGACGATCCTTGACGAGCCCGGCGGTCACTTCACCGGTTATCAAGCCGACGCACAGTCCATGATTGATCGCCTTCGGCGCCGTGGCTGGGATGTGACGCCGCTTTCCCCGGCTCCGGAGTCGCCCTGATGCTCCCCCTTACTCGGGCTCTCCTCACAGGCGCAGGCCTCGGGTTAGCCCTAGGCGTCCTGGTCCTGATGCTGACGTCCCTAGGGCTGCTGATTACTCGATAGCTCTTCCCGTCTCCACACAGCCCCGCCAGCGGCCATGAGCATCCTCGGCTTCTACATCGTGGATCGATACATCCACCCCAACGGCTCGACCTGCATGTTCGTACGGTCGAACCCTTTCTGCCGAGACTGGAAGGGCCTCGACTGGGCTCGCGAGAATGCCGCGCAGTCCGAGATCCTTCCGCGGGTCCGCAGGTTTGGCGCGTAGCCCCTCAGATCCCATTACAGCCCCGCCAGCGGCCGAACGCAGGCTAGAGCATGAACCGCCGCGATATCCTTCTCGCCGTCTCCAGCGCCTATCTAGTGCCAGCTGTCGCATCGCTAGCCTCGGCCGCCAGTGGCAGCGTGGCCGCGATGACGAAGGACTGCGCCCGTCAGGATTGCCGGATTTCGGAGTGGGGTGGCCGCTCTACGCTGTTGGGTTGGCAGCCGACTTACGATCGAAACGGCAATCGCGTGGACAAGGGCGATCCTAATATTACGACCTGGAATGCAAGCTGCGCCACTTGCGGCAAGCAGTGGGTCGTAACGAGCCGGTACGGCGAGACAGAAGCTACCCTGATTAAGCCGCCAGCGGCCGACTGAGGACCCATATGGATCCGCTCCTAAAGATCGTCCTCATCGTGCTCGTGATCGGCCTACTGTTCGGTGGCGGCTTCTACGCCGGCCCCTCAGGCGCCTACCCCTACCGCACAGGCGGATGGAGCATCGGGGGTATCCTGATTTTTGTGCTGGTGGTTCTGCTGCACATGGGACGTATCTAGCGTCATGTCCCGCACCATCCTCGCTCTTGCAGCGCTTTTGTCCGCCTCTCCCGCATGGGCGATTGACCCTACTGGCACGCGTCCTGATCCGGTTCTGACGCCAGGCGCCGTGCGGACGGCTGATACCGCCGAGATCTGCGACAAGGCCAAGCACACTGCGGACGTGCGGAACGTCTCTGGCGCTGAGAAGCAGGCGGTTTACCGTCGGTATGGCCTGACTTCGAACCGCGCCGATTGGTGCAACAGCGAGGAAGGGTGCGAGGTTGATCACCTCGTCAGCCTCGAACTGGGCGGGTCGAATGACATCACCAACCTCTGGCCCGAACCTTTCGTTGGAGAATGGAACGCTCACGATAAGGATGCCCTTGAAAACCGGTTGCATAAGCTGGTCTGCGCCGGTCGACTCGACCTGACTGCCGCGCAGACCGCAATCCGCACCGATTGGGTCGCCGCCTACAAGCAGTACGTCGGCCCCAAGCCCGAATGACCTGCACCAACCGCACCCACCCCTGCCCAATTTGCAAGATGGGCCCCTGCCGGGAATGGCAGGGCCGAGGGGCAGTGAAGTAGCCGATGGCCTGCCTCTCCTGCGCTCAGGCCCGAAGTGCTGCCGCTGCCGCTGTGAAGGCTGCCAGCACGGGCAATATCCGCGAGGCTGCCGCCCAAACTGCCCGCATGACCGACGCGCTCAAGGACAAGGCTGAGAGCCTGAGGGTGCGGATGCTGACGCGAAAGACTGGATAGAGCCCACATGGCGCTCAATGACAAACAGCGCCGGTTCGTTGAGGAATACCTTGTCGACCTGAACGCGACCCAGGCGGCGATCCGCGCCGGGTATAGCGAGAAGACCGCCCGGTCGCAGGCCGATCGTCTGTTGACAAATGTTGACGTCCAGGCCGCGATCTCCGAAGGGCAAGCTAAGCGGTCGGAGCGGACCCAGATCACCGCCGATATGGTACTCAACCATTGGTGGGATCTGAGTCGGGCTGACCCGAACGAGCTCATCCAGTACCGGCGCCAGTGCTGCCGACATTGCTGGGGCGAGGGCTTCGGCTACCAGTTCACCCCGGCCGAGTTCGCCAAGAAAGAGACTGAAGCGAACGACGGGCCGGAGGTGCTGCCGATCGACCCGCAGGGCGGTATCGGTTTCGACGCGAAGCGCGAGCCCAACCCTGATTGTCCTGAGTGTCACGGCGAAGGCACGGGCAAGCTCCACGCGCTCGATACCCGTAAGCTGAAGGGCTCGGCGAAGCTGCTCTACAAGGGCGCCAAGCGGACGAAGGACGGCCTTGAGATCCTGATGCACGATCAGGCCAAGGCGCTCGAAAACGTTGCGAAGCATCTCGGCATGTTCGTCGAGCGGCGCGAAGTCAGCGGTCCAGGCGGCAAGCCTGTCGAGCTGGTGACCAAGGACATGTCGCCCAAGGAAGCGGCCGACGCCTATGCCGGCACCATCAACGGCGACGACTGAGAGTTCACCATGGACGCCAAGCGCCTAAAAACGGCCTCCTTCCAAGAAATCCGAACCCGCTTGACCGAAGAGAGGCGCTTCCTTTCTGATCAGACTTTCTCTGAGTGCATCACGCGTGCGCTCGCCGAAATGTTTGAGCGAGGCGTTGCCGCCGGACGCGAGTTTGAGGCCAAGAACTTGAGCAAGTCGAATTGAAGCCACTGCGCTTCGGGCTATAATGGACGAGCCGCCGGGTGCTTGCGACACGCCGACGGCTCTGACCAAGCCCGAACGCAGGAGGTTCGAGTGGCTGACTTCGGTTTATGCTCAATTGAGGGCTGCGGCAAGAACGCCGCGAAGAAGGGTTGGTGTCTCGCCCATTACACTCGGTGGTATAGGCACGGCGATCCAGAGGCGGGAGGCCGAGCCCAAACGGCGGCTGGCGCGTCCTTAGCGTGGATGCAGGCCAATCTTGACCACGACGGGGCCGGCTGCCTGCTGTGGCCCTTTTCGCGTTCGCCGAACGGCAGGGCACAAATAGAGGTCGATGGTCGCCGGCATACAGCCGGCCGAGTGATGTGCGCCTTAGCTCATGGCGAGCCGCCGGATCCTGACTGCGAAGCGGCGCACTCGTGCGGAAAAGGTCATCTTGGCTGTGTAAGCCCCGCGCACCTGCGCTGGGCTACTAAGGTTGAGAATGAGGCGGACAAGGCAGGGCACGGCACGCTTAGGCGCGGTCGTTCGGTCAACACGAACAAGCTGACCGAAGCTGAAGTGCGTGAGATCCGTTCACTAGAAGGGCGGCATACTCAGCGCGAAATAGCCGCTCTGTTCGGTGTTAGCCAACTCAACATTAGCCACATTCTGAGACGAAAGAGTTGGTCTTGGCTGGAGTGAGCAAGGCGTGGCCTCCGGACTATACGGAGGCATTCGCTCAGCGGCAAAAGCGTTTCTTTGCCCTTCGGAAAAATCCTGATGGCGCCAAGGAATTCTATCGTACGAGGCCGCACGAGTTCATTGATCACTGGGCGACGACTTACGATCCGCGCAATGCGTCTGGGGCGTTGCCCGCTAAGCTGCCGTTCATCATGTTCCCTCGGCAGCATCAATTCGTTGATTTCCTTCTAGAATGCGTCAAGGCGGAAGAAAACGGGTTAGTCGAAAAAGCGCGCGATATGGGCGCAACCTGGGTCTGCTGTGCCTTCTCGGTCTGGCTCTGGTTGTTCTGGCCGGGCGCCGCGGTTGGCTGGGGCTCACGCAAGGAGCAGCTGGTCGACCGTATCGGTGACGCCGACAGCATTTTTGAGAAAATGCGGATTATCGTCCGTGGGCTGCCGCGACAGTTTTGGCCGGCGGGCTTCCGCCCCGATGACCACATGACCTACATGCGGCTCATCAACCCAGAGAACGACGCGTCAATCACGGGCGAAGCCGGCGACAACATCGGCCGCGGCGGGCGAAAGCTCATCTACTTCAAGGATGAGAGCGCCCACTACGAGCGGCCCGAGAAGATCGAAGCGGCGCTCGCGGACAACACCAGGGTTCAGATCGACATCAGTTCGGTCAACGGCCTAGGCAACGTGTTCCATCGTCGGCGCGAAGCCGGCGTCGAGTGGGTCAGCGGTCCGGTCACGAATGGCAAAACGAACGTCTTCGTCTTCGACTGGCGCGACCACCCGGCTAAGGATCTGGCGTGGTACGAGACTCGACGGAAGAAGGCTCAGGCCGACGGCCTGCTGCACGTCTTCGCGCAGGAGGTTGACCGGAACTACGCCGCGGCGGTCGAGAACGTCATCATCCCGTCGGAGTGGGTGAAGGCGGCGATCGACGCGCATAAGCGCCTCGGGTTCGATGATGCGGGTGGTTGGTGCGCTGGTTTGGACGTGGCGGATGGCGGTGGCGATCGTAACGCGCTGGCGCTCCGCAAAGGCGTCATTCTGAAGGTTACGCAGGAATGGGGCGAGCGTGACACAGGCGTCACCGCTCGCCGCGCCGTCGCAGCCTGCAAGGAGCTTGTGCCGATCGCCTTGCAGTACGATTGTATCGGCGTCGGCGCGGGCGTGAAGGCCGAGACGAACCGCCTGATGGATGAGGGGCTGATGCCCCGCTCGCTGCATCTGGTTCCCTGGAACGCTGGCGCCGCGGTGCTGCGGCCGGACCAGAGGGTTGAGCCCGGCGACCCGGACACGCCGATCAACAAGGACTTCTATTCGAACCTGAAGGCGCAGGCTTGGTGGCAGCTGCGGCGGCGGTTTGAGCGGACGTGGCGCGCGATCAACGAGCCGGGCTTCACCTGGAAGGTTGACGACCTGATCTCGCTTCCCTCGGACCTGCCGCAGCTTCGGCAGATCGAAAAGGAGTTGAGCCAGGCCACGGCGAGCCAGGGCGCGCGGCTCCGCCTTGTCGTCGACAAGACGCCCGAGGGCACGAAGTCGCCGAACATCGCCGATGCGATCGTGATGGCGTTCTGGCCCCTCCCCCGGCCCGGGGCCGGCCTTATGGACCTCTACGGTGACGCAGCGGCCTGATGTTCCTCTTTGACCGCCTCGCCAACCTCGTCACCGGCTCCGGCACCGCCAAGGACAAGGCCACCGGCGCGCGTTTCGTCCCGAGGTTCCTGACACGACAGGAGCTTGAGAGCGCCTACCGGTGTGATTGGCTCGCCCGCAAGATCATCGACATCATCCCCTTCGACATGACCCGCGCCTGGCGCGAGTGGCAAGCGGATCGTGAGGAGATTGAAGCCCTTGAGGCGGAGGAGTGCCGCCTTCAGGTGAAGGCGAAGTTCGGATTGGCGCAGCAGCGGGCGCGGCTTTATGGCGGCTCTGCAATCCTGATCGGCGCCGACGATGAACGCCCGCAAGACGAACTTCGGCTGGACCGCATCGGCCTAGGCGGGCTCAAATACCTGCACGTCCTCGCGCAGCACGACATCTCGGCCGGGACCTTGGTCCGGGACCCGCTCTCGCCCTATTACGGCGAGCCGTCGATCTACCAGATGGGCGCCACCGGTGGCGCGCCCATCGATGTGCATCCATCCCGGGTGATCCGGTTCATCGGCGCCGAACTGCCCGATCCGTTCGGGATCGCGGGCTCTGCTATCGGCGGCGGATGGGGAGACCCAGTGCTCCAGATCGTCCACGACGCGGTGCAGAACGCCGCCTCGTCACAGCAGACGGTCGCGAGCCTCCTGCCGGACGCCAAGACCGACGTCATCACCGTGCCGGGCCTGACACAGCACCTCGCGACCCCGGAGGGTACGGCCCGCTACAGCCGACGCTTTGCCGAGGCGGCCCTACTCCGCAGCATCCACAACGTCACGCTGATTGACGGTGGTGACGGCGCGGCGGGGGAGAAGTGGGAGCAGCGGCAGATCGACTTCGCGAACTTCGCGGAGCTGCTGCGTATGTATCTTCAAGTGGCGGCTGGCGCGGCCGACATCCCGGCGACCCGGCTTCTCGGGCAGGCGCCGGCAGGCCTGAACGCTACCGGCGACAGTGACGTTCGCAATTACTACGACCACATCAGCGCCAAGCAGGAGAGCGATTTCCGCCCTCGCTTGGATCGCCTCGATGAGATCCTGATCCGCTCGGCGCTCGGCGATCGGCCCAAGGAGATCCACTACCGCTTCGCCCCGCTCTGGCAGCTCAGCGACGCCGAAAAGGCTGAGATTGCAGCCAAGAAGGCGACGGCGCTCAAGACGCTTCAGGACACCGGCCTGATTGACGACGAGGTGCTTCGCGTCGGCGTCCAGAACCAGCTTGTCGAGGATGGCACCTATCCGGGCCTTGAGGGCGCCTTGAAGGATCAGAAGGAAGGCCGGCTCAAAGTCGCCGGTGAAGAGCCTGACGAGGACGACCCGTTCGCCGAGCCCGGGAACGAGAACGACGTGAAACTTGAGGCGGCCGAGTAACTATGTCCGCTCCCGCTCGGGTTGATCAGGATATCTGGCGCGGCGACAACAGCCCTCCCCTCTCGTGGGGCTTCGGGCCGGCGGCTGCGCCTGAGATCCCGGTGGGCGCCCAGTTTCAGCTCGACGTCGAGTGGGACGCTTCGGCCATGGCGCTCGCGATCGACGGTCCTCTCATCGGCACCATCACAGCGGCCTCGCCTGCCGGGCTCACGGTCGATGTTCCGACCGGCACGGTGACGTGGCCCTATACCACCACGCAGAGCGCTTCGATCCCGCGGGGTGCCCGCGCCAGCTACACGCTCCGCTGCGTTTATGGTGGAACGACGCAGACCTGGGCGTATGGCCGGCTGATCGTACGGGATGGGGGCTCGGCGTGACCTGCTGCGGCGTTCGTCACGTCAGACCACCGGCGCCACAGGCTCGCATCATCCGGGTTCCGGCGCCGAGCGCGCCGAGCGTGGTTCGGCAGCAGATTGCCGGGATCCCGGGGCCGATGGGGCCAGCATCGTCCTTCCGCGGCTTCGGGACAGTCGATTACTCGGATTTGGATGCTGTTACGCTGAGCCCGAGCAATGACGTGCTGTCTGGCATCCCGCTCCCCATGGTCGCCGGACAGTGGACCCGAGTGACCCGCGATTTGCAGCCGTCGGACAGCAACAGGAACCCACTCGCCGACCCTTTTGCCGGTTTCTCGTTCTGGGATGGCGCTCTGCTTCGCGCTCACGCGGTTGGCGACATCTACCTGTACAAGCTCACATACCGTGTGATGCCTACCCTGCGCGGCAGCAGTCTCCGCTTTGCCTTCAGGCCCGGCGGCAACCCGAACTTCGACTTCGGGCCGCAGCCAATCGTGCTCAGCACTGACGCCGGCTCAGAAGAAATCGGATCCGAGACGTTCGTCACACAGGTCCGCAGCCGGTTCGCCACAATGGGCGCCGAGGTCTACGTCTGGTCCTCGTCAGGCGGTCAGCTCCTTGAGTTCAGTCCCGAGATCACGCCTCTAGGCCACGCCTGATGCACTGGATCGGGTACGATGAGAGCGTTAACGTTCTCGTGATCGCGGATGAGGGGGTCTTTCCCGCTGGCAGTTTGTCTGTCGCAATGGACGGACAAGGCATGGTCCGGATCGTCGGTCTCGCGCGCCGGACTGAGCTTTACGCCCATTGGACGGATATCGGCACGCTTGAGAGCACCACGTTTGCCGACGGTGCAACAACCCTTGCCTATCTGACGGCGGAACTCGCCAAGCAACGTACGTCTAAGCCAATCGCACTCCCCTTCACGGCCGGCGAGCCGATCGGGGGCCATAAGGGCGTCAGGATCGCCGCTGGCGGCCTTGTGCAACTTGCTTCATCGGATGACGCCTCGCAGGCCGGGACGGTGCTCGGCGTGTCTCTCGCGGCGGCGGACGATGGTTCTGGGCTTGACGTCGCGATCATCGGCGAGGTGACCGAGTCGAGCTGGTCGTGGGCGGTTGGCCCGGTATTCCTTGGCATCGGCGGCGCTCTCACTCAGGCGCCGCCAGCTTCTGGGTTCGTGCAGCAGATCGGGAAGGCCATCGGGCCGCACTCGCTCGTCGTGTCTCTATCCACCCCCATCGTGCTCGCGCAGTAGGAGCCCCGGCGCCATGCCCGCGAAGAAGTACCTGCGATCCGCCACAACGGGCTATCCGACCGAGCAGGCTGCCACGGTCGTCAGCACAGGCGTGACGAACGGCGGTGATGTGGTCGCCCTCGACGACACTGGGCGGCTGGACTCCAGCGTCCTGCCGGTCGGTATTGGCGCAGATGTCGCCATCCTTGCGGCCACTGAGGCGCTGACCGCCGGTGATTTCGTCAACGTGTACAGCAACGCAGGCGCCTTCTCCGCTCGCAAGGCTGATGCCAGCAACACCGGCAAGGAAGCGCACGGCTACGTGCTCGCCGCGGTGACCAGCGGCGCCAACGCTACAGTCTACTTCGACGGCCGCAACACCAGCGTGACCGGCATGACGCCTGGCCCGGTGTTCCTGTCGGCTACCAATCCAGGCAAGGCCACGTCGACCTGCCCGACCGGCTCGGGCCAGCTTCAGCAGCGCATCGGTGTGGCCGTCGCTGCCACTGAGGTGAACTTCGAGGCTGTGACCCCGATCGTTCTCGCGTGATGGCTCATGGCAACCCGGCGCCCTCTCGTCGCGAACAGCGGCCGGGCAGACGAGATCTCTGCCTCTGACGTTCTGGCGCCAGCCACACTCGGCTATTCGTCCGGCTCAAACGCAAATGGGACGTGGTGGAAGGCGCCGGACGGCATCATTGAGCAGTTCGGTACGGTGACGCTCACCAACGGGACCGTAACAGTTACTTTTCCGATCGCCTTCCCGAACGCCTGCTTTCACGTTGACCCTGTTCCGGTATCTGTCAGCGCGGTCGGCACTTCGGTCTCGGCTTGGTTGAACGCAGTGCCATCCAAAACAAACGCCACTATCAATGGCCGGTCCTTCACAACTGTGCTTGGTGTCCTGAACATCGGCTTGGGCTCCTTCGATCTGAAGTGGCACGCGATCGGCAACTGACGCTGATGGACCTCAACGCCCGCTTCGATCTCGCCGCTCTCGCCAAGGGCAGGACCAAGCGCAAGGTCATCGAGTTCCGGGAGATCAAGCCGCGACTGGCGTCGGAGCAGGCGTTCTATCGCATCATCATGAGCGTGCTGGTCGAGGCCACGAGCCGGCGCGCGGAGATCCTGGAGGCAGCGGCTGCGACCCGGCGCGAGCTGATCGGCGACGCGGCGACGATCGGCGCCATCATGGCGGAGATGCGGGCGGCTATGAGTCAAGCTGCATCGCTCGCCACCGGCCCGTTGATGAGCCTATTCGCCAACGACGCACGCCGCCACGGCGAAACGTGGATCGGACAGGTCAACCGACTGATCGGCGTCGATCTCTCGGCGGTGGTTCGCAGTAGCGATGTGCAGACCATCCTTCAGCTTGAGGTGCAAAAGAGCGTCGCCCTGATCCGTGGCCTGTCCGACGACGTGGCGAAGCGGATCGAGTTTCAGGTCATCGATCTCGTTTCCCAGGGCAAAAGCCAAAAGGACATTGCGGCGGCTCTGGCCGAGACGGCTGGGTTCACCCGCAAGCGGGCGATGTTCATCGCTCGTGACCAGGCGGCCAGCTTCAACGGCGCGCTTAACCAAATCCGGCAGGAGCAGGCCGGTGTCACGTCGTACATCTGGCGCACGGTCGGCGATCAGCGGGTGCGCCCCGCGCACCGGCTCAGGAACGGCCAGCGGTTCCGGTGGGATAGCCCGCCGAGCGACGGTGCGCCAGGTCGACCGCCGAATTGCCGCTGCACCGCGCAGGCGGTTCTAGACCTCGATGAGACGCCTCGCTCTGGTCGAGCCCGCGCTTCTCGCGCCGGCCTCTCCGCCGTGGCCTCTGCCCTCGGCATCGGACTGTAACAGGTAGACCATGCTTCTGATCGACGCCGCGCCCATCGCCGGCACGCGCATCACTGCCGACGGCTACCTCGTGGCGGATGCCCGCGTGGCTCGCGTCGGCGTGCAGCAGTACCTTGGCGTCGAGGTCGAGCGGCCGGACCTCGCCATCGTGTCGGTCTACCGGCCAGCGGAAGAGGTGTTCAAGGCTGATAGTCTCGCCAGCTTCGCGCATCGCCCCGTCACGATCGGGCACCCGCGCGACGCCGTGAACGCCAAGTCCTGGCGCCTGCACTCCGTTGGCAGCACCGGAGGCGACATCGCCCGCGACGGTGACTTCGTGCGTGTGCCGCTCGCTGTCATGGACGCCGACGCGATCCAGTCGGTTCAGAGCGGCAAGCGCGAAGTGTCGATGGGTTACCGCTGCCGCCTGGAATGGTCGGATGGCATCGCCCCGGATGGGACGCCGTATCAGGCGATCCAGCGGGACATCAACATCAATCATGCCGCCATTGTCCCCAAGGGGCGGGCAGGCTCGGAATGCCGGATCGGGGATGGGCTCCCGGCGGACATTGATTTTCAGCCCGCCACCCCCACCCCGCAACCACAGAAGGACGCGTCTTCGATGAAGACCCACCTTGTTGACGGGCATCCGGTTGAGATGTCCGATGCGGCGATCATCGCGGTTTCCGCGCTTCAGAAGCGCGCCGCCGACCTGACCGCCGATAATCTGAAACTCGTGGCTGACGGCAATCTCGCTGCGACTGCTCACGCCGAGGCGATCAGGGCCAAGGATGGCGAGATTGCCGAGGCGCGCAATGCCGTAGAAGCTCGCGATGGCGAGATTGCGGTACTTAAGAAGCAACTCGCGGATGCTGAGATGACCCCGGCCAAGCTGGATGCGGCTTTGGCGGTTCGTAACGCTGTTATTGGTGCGGCCCGTTCCGTCTTGGGCGACAGCTTCAAGGCAGATGACAAGACTGAAGCGCAGATCCGGCGCGAGACCGTCTCTGCTCGTCTTGGTGACGCCGCGGCGAATATGGGCGACGCGGCGATTGAGGGCGCCTTTGCAGCACTGACTAAAGATGTCAAGCCGGCGGATCCGCTTCGGAATGCCATTGCAAACGGCCTCACTACTGTCGGAGACGCTGAGGCTGAAGCACACGCGGCCCATGCTCGCCGCGTGGAGACTTTGCGCAATAGCTGGAAGGGCCAGGCGGCCTAACCGCCCAGAATTAGGAGCACTTCCATGGCAGTTCTTCAGAGCACCTACACTCAGTCCATCGCTGTCGGCTATCCCGGTATGGTCGCCAATGGCGAAGAGGGCAACCGCATCTCGCGTACCGTTGAGGACGTCGCGGGCCTTCCGTTTGGACGTGCAGCGTTTCGTGGTGTCGGCGATCGTGGTTGCACGGCGACCCCGTCCGCTACCGCTGGCGCCTTTCTCGGCATCTCTATCGCCAATCTCGCGGTGCAGCCGACCGTCGGCGTCGTCGCGTCTGGGTTCGCGGCGGATATCTATCATCAGAACGGCGAAGCGGGCCTCATGAACGAGGGTGTGATCTTCGTCACCGCCGGCTCGAACACCACGCAGGGCGCCGCGGCATACGTGACGAGCGCCGGTGCTTTCACCGCCACCTCGAACAGCAACACTGCCATCCCGGCGGTTTTCGATGACACCGTGTCGAGCGGCACGGTCGTGCGCCTGCGTGTCCGCAAGGCTTAACGTCAACTTTATAGCCAAGGAGTCCCAGAGATGGGCATCAACTTCCTCGACGCCCAGCAGGCTCTGGGTTTCGTTCGTCCGCAGTTCTACAATATTGAGCGGACCATCTACGAGCAGAAGTACCCGTCGTTTGATTACGCTTCGCTGATCCCGGTTGTGACCGAGGGCAATGAGTGGGCGCGCGGAACTCTTTTCTCGTCCGTTGACATGGCGGGTCAGGCGCAATTCATCAGCGGCAAGGGTTTTGATATGCCCTACGCCGACGTGGCGCACAGCCAGTTCACCAAGGGTTTTGCTCTGGCCGGCATCGGTTACGAGTGGTCTCTTGAAGAGGTTATGACCGCCCAGATGGAGGGTATTAACCTCTCGGACGTGAAGGCGACCGCGGCGCGTCGAGTGGCGGAGCAGTTCCTTTGGAACATCGCCATGACCGGGCGCCCTGACGGCATCAACAACCAGAAGAACTGGTCTGGTCTCGTCAACGATCCGAACGTGCCGACCGTCACGGCCGCGGCTACTGGCACTGGGAGTGGGACCGCTTGGACCACCAAGAACCCGGATCAGCAACTCGCTGATGCAAATGCGGCACTCACCGGCATTATCACCTCGACCGTTGAGGTTGAGATGGCTGATACGCTGGCGCTGCCGACATCGCGCCTGCTGTCGCTGTCTTCGACCGCACGTTCCGGTACCAGCGACTCCACGGTTCTGGAATACCTGCGCAACAATAACGTCTACACCGCTCGAACCCGGCAGCCGCTGACCATCATCGGTCTGCGGGCGCTTGAGACGGCTGGTGCCGGCGGCACTAAGCGCATGATCGCGTATCGCCGTAGTCCTGAAGTGCTGCGCTTCCACCTTCCGATGCCGCACCGCTTCCTCCCGCCGTTCCAGAAGAGCGGCATGACGTGGGAAATCCCCGGCATCATGCGGACCGGCGGGACTGAGATCCGGCTTCCGGGTGCCGTTTCTTACGTCGACGGCATCTGAGGAGATGGCAATGAAGATCAAGAACATCGACGTCGGCCCGCGAGGCGTTTGGTCTGATGGTGTGGTTGTGATGCTGGCTCCCGGTGAAAGCCGGGATCTCAGGGTTCAGAAGGGTGACCTTGAAGCCGCTCGTGCAACGGGCTGGTTCAGTCTTGAAGGCGTTTCTTCCGAGGAGCCGGAAGAGCCAGCACTTACTCCGTCACCCGCGCTTGACAGCATGTCTGAAGACGAGCTTCGGGCCATCCTCAAGGATAAGGATGTGACGGTGGACGGCCGGTGGGGACGCGACAAGCTCCTCTCTGAGGCCAAGAAGGCCGTGGGCAACTGACATGCCGCTCCCCATCGTCACGGCAGCGGACCTCAAGGCCCGCTATCCGGTGTTCAAGGACCAGCCGGACGCCCTCGTGCTGCTCATGCTTGAGGACGCCACCGGCTCGGTCTCGGATACCTGGATCGTGACGGATCAGAAGCCAGCGCTTCTGGCCTACGCCGCCCATCTCCTCGCCTTGGAAACCTTCGCGTCGAACTTGGCGACGGATGGGGCCGGCAACCCGGTCGCCGTCACCGGCCCGATGGAGAGCATTGAGGTCGGCGACGTGAAGGTAAAATATGCTCACCAGTTCGTGAGCGAAGCGGGCGCCACGGCCGGTGCGTCGGGCTCCAGCCTCGCCTCTACGCCCTACGGGCGCCGCTATCTTGAACTGCTGCGCAAGTCGAACCCGGGCATCCTCGTCGTATGAACATCCGGGTTACGGTCGACCTTGAGCGCAAGGGCGACATAAAGAAGCTCCTTGAGCGCGTGCTGCGCAACATGGGGCAGGAAGCGAAGGTGAAGGTCGGCTTCCCGGCAGGCAAAGCCTCCAGCGACATCATCGCCATCGCCACCTATAACCATGAGGGTACGCGTGGTGGCGCCTCCGGCGGCGGTTGGGGTGGGCCGATCCCGCCCCGCCCGTTCATTACGCAGGCGCTGTTCAAGGGCCGCGGTGAACTCAAGCAGTTCATGCGGGCCGAAGCGCGCAATATTTTGCTCGGCAAGATCACGCCGAAGCAGGCCCTGCCTCGCCTTGGGATCTGGGGTCAGCAGCAGATCCAAGCGCAGATCCGGTCGAATATGCGACCGAAGAATTCTCCCGTCACTGTGCGGCTAAAGGGTAGCGACCGCACCCTCATCGACACGGGCCGCATGCTTCAGAGCGTCACCTGGGCTGTTGAGTGATGGATCTCTCCCGCGCCTTCGTGGCGATCGCCATGCTTCAGCGCCCCGCGATCCTCAAGACCCCGGGCGGCCGGCGGGTCATGGGCAAGTGGGAAGACGCAGGGCCTGCCGCGGTGAAGATCAAGGCGGTTATCCAAGCTGCCACGCAGGAAGATCTCGTCCAGTACAACACCGAGGACAAGCTTGACGGCTTCGTCCGGATCTGGACCGCAGCCGAGCTGCGCACAGTGGACGAAGATCTCCAAGCTGACGCACAGCAGATCATCACGCCCGAGGGTGCGGCGTATCGCATCGTCAAGGCAGGCCGTCGCAACGAAGCCGGGTTTACCCGCGCCATCGGTAGGCTCGTGAAGAATGACCGAGGACGAAGCGTATCGTCGGCTATGGACATTCCTCGTTGAGGTCGATGCGGAGAGCGTGGTCCTCGGCCAGACGCGCCAAGCACTTGAGGACGTCGTCTTTCACCATCAGCGCGCCCCCCGTCCCGAAGGACCATACGCGCAACTGACCCCTCTCGGGTCGCGAGACACCGGCGAGGGCCACGCGCTCTGCTACGAAGCCGTCACCATCGGCGGTGAAGAGCGCATCGTCGAGCGCAGGACTGAGGGCGTCGCCTACGGCTGGCGCATCGACGTCTACGCGACCGAGGCTGGCGACTACGCCCGTGCCTTCCGGGCCGCACTCCTCTCGGCCAGAGCGCAGCTGCATTTCCTGCCGTTCGTAGTTACCGAGGTTGCCGAGATCACGCAGTCAACCGATCGGCAGCAAGAGAACTGGGAAGCGCGAGCAAACTTCAGCGTGACCCTTAGTGGGTCGCGGACGCAGCGCACTCTCATCGACGTGATTGAACGCGGCCACATCGCCATTGCTGGTGTCCGGGGCGGCGGCTCCGTCATCCAAGACAGCATCGAATACGCAAAGGACTGACACGATGGCGATTAAGTTGCCGATCGATCGCTCCGTCGTTGTGACGGTCACGCGTGCGGACAAATTCCCGACTACGGCTGGTTTCAACACCGCCCTCATGCTGAATTCTACGGCGCTGAGCGGCAAGGTCGACGCCACGACGCGGACGCGCCTCTACTCAAATATGACGGAAGTTGCCGTTGATTGGTCTCCGGCTACCGAAGCCTACAAGGCGGCTACCCGCTTCTTCCAGGCTCAGGTGCGCCCGCCGCAGCTCAAGATCGGGTATCTCAATCCTGCGGCCTCTAGCGTCACGGCGGAACTGGACGCGCTCTACCAGTACGATCTGGACTGGTTCTGGCTGCTGCATACGAACGAGTTCAACGACACCGCTGCTCAGCGCGCCATCATGGATTGGGCCGAGACGAAGGAAGTCATCTTCGGCGGCGACAGCAACGACACCGACACGGAGTTGCCCGCCGAGATTGATGACCCAACGTCCACGGTCACGATCTCCATCGCATCGCCTGGTGTCGTGACCTGGACCGCGCACGGGCTTCAGAACGGCGATCAGGTCCGGTTCACCACTAGCGGCGCGCTGCCTGGCGGGCTCTCGCCTGTCGCCACCTACTATGTGGTGGGCGCTTCGACGAACACCTTCAACGTTGCGGCGACGGCCGGCGGACCGGCCATCACGACGACCGGCACCCAGAGCGGCACGCATACCGCAACGTCGCCACGCTACGGCGGATCGGTCGCTGAGTACGCCGAGCAGAAGGCCTACGACCGCACGGCGGTGTTCTACCATACCGACCCGGGCTCCTATCTCGCGGCTGGCGCCTTTGCGTACAGTTCGGGCCGCGACTTCGACCGCTCGAACTACCGTCTCGCCCAGGCCGGTCGGATCGACAGCGGGCAGGCCTACACGCTGAAGTTCAAGACCTTCCCGGGCGTGACCCCGATCAGCCGGCCGTCGGCTGTCGTGCAGGCGATCACGGGCTTCATCCCCGGGCTCGGCTCCGACGAGGCACAGGGCCATCGCGCCAACACCTACGTGAACATGGGCGGGCGTAACATGCTCGTCGAGGGCACGGTGGCGAGCGGCGCCTTCATCGACGAGATCCACACCATCTCCTGGATCAAGGCGCGTGTGCAGGAGAGCGTGTTCGGCGTTCTGTCGAACAATCCGCGTATTCCCTACACCAACCAGGGCGTCGGGTTTCTGATCGAGGCGGGCATCAACCCGCCGATGCGTCGCGCTTTCGCGGCCGGGTTGATCGCGCCGAGGGTCGGTGATGACGGCCTGCTGGTGCCGGAGTTCCAGGTCGCAGTTGACGACGTGGCGAACATCCCCGTCTCGCAGCGTCGCAACCGCATCGCCCCGGACATCAAGGTGACGTTCCAGTATGCGAACGCCATTCACTTTGTATCAGTGACTATGCAGCTTCAGTATTGACGTGCTATGATGGGCCATGATTGAAAATGGTTCCCGCTTTGGTCGTCTCACGGTGGTTGGATCGGAGATCCGAGCGCATGAAAACGGCAGCAAACGACGGTTCTACGTTTGCCGCTGTGAATGCGGCGGCTCTGCATTCGCCGCCGCTTCATCACTGAGAACGGGCAACACCACCACGTGCGGTTGCCTGCAAAAGGAGAAGGCGGCAGCTCGCCTTCTCAGACATGGGGAAAGTGGAGCGGCTGGCAAGCGCACCGCGGAGTACGCCATTTGGGCCGGGATGCTGAGCCGGTGTCGCAACCCTCAGGGGAAACAGTTCGCGGATTACGGCGGTCGTGGCATCACTGTCTGTGAGAGATGGAGCGATTTCTCAAACTTTCTCGCCGACATGGGGCGGCGGCCGTCCCAAAATCATACGATCGAACGTCAGAATAACGACAAAGGTTATGAGCCAGATAACTGCGCATGGGTAACGAAGGCGGCGCAGGCAAGAAATAAGCGATCCAACGTAATAGTTGAGTACCGGGGCGAGACGATGGCTCTCGCTGCTGCTGCTGAACAGGCAGGCATAAAAGCGAATACTGTCACTGTACGCCTGCGTCGCGGTTGGACGCTTGAACGGGCGCTAACCCCATAGAGGTCAAACATGGCTGAAGATTGCGCCCCGTTTGGGACTTACAGCTTTCAGAACGTCGCATTCTCGATTGATGGCGTCCTTGTGGTCGGCTTCGACGAAGGCGACGACTGCATCTTGGTCGAGCCTACCACCGAACTCGGCACGCCGAAGGTCGGGGCCGATGGCACTTCCATCGTATCGATCACCACCGACCAGTCGGCCACGGTGACGATACGGCTACTGCCGAACAGCCCGTTCAATGCCTATCTGCGCAACCGCGTGAAACGGATGCGTTCGGGCGCCCTGACCGGGCTCACGATGGCGATCGGCATGACCGACCTATCCAGCCGCGAGACGGGCGGCTGCACGACAGCGATCATTACGCAGCAGCCCCCGGACACCCGCGGCGCCATGGTCAACAATCTGGAGTGGAAGTTCTTCTGCGCCTGCTGGCAGCCTGGTTTCGTCGAGGTCGTGACGGCGAGCTAACGCGCAAGCGATGGGTCAAGGATCGGGCTTGCGGCGGGGTGAAGAGGGGTCGGCCGCGCGAGCTTCCTCTTGAGATTTGGCCATCTGCTCCGCCTGCATCTTCTCGATATAAGATGGCGGGCGGGCCATCTCGGCAGGATCAAACGCCTCGTCGTTAATTTTTTCCCTGAGTATGCGCAGCGCTTCAACTAATATCTTGCGGTTATCTCGCCAATTGTGCGCATTTGCGTGCCAAACAACTTCTTCAATCCAGTGCATTAGGTCGCGAAGTTCTGTTTCAGGCGGATAGTGGTCTTCTAACGTTTGCACGATTTCAGCGTTCATGCTCCGGCCGTTGGCCTTGGCCGCTCTCGCTATCCGATCGCGCATGCCTTCCGGCATCCGCAGCATGAACTTATCGGCGAGGTCACTGGGGGCGGGCGGCTTGCTCATGCCCGAGCCATAATAGCGATTTGACACTTTTGCATCGTAGCGACTTGACATGATAGCGGATCGCTATGAAGATCGATGGTGTCAGGTCGCTACTACGGAGGCGGGATGACCCAGACCAAGTACCCCAGCGATACTGCGGACCGCTTCATGGTGCGCATGCCCGCAGGCTTGCGGCCCTGGATCGCCGATGAAGCCAAGCGAAGCCACCGCTCTGCCAACGCGCAGACGGTGTGGATGCTTCAGCAGATGCGAGAGCAGATCGAAAAGAAAGCGGCCCCGGAGAGCGCTGGAACGCTCGCCGAGGCCTGAAGCCATCCGAACCTTGCGAGAACGAAATGACCAAGACCGTACATAGCACACGCCGCAGCATGTTTGTAGGGGCTGCGGCGCTCGCCGCGGTACCTCTCGCCACGCCAGCCATGGCCCTCCCTTCCCCCGACGCAGCGCTCATCCGCGACGCCGAACGCGCAATCAGCCTCAAGCACGAGATCAACGCGAAGGCGGTTGCCGAGAACTGGGACGACGACACTGTGGCCGCCCGCTGCGAGGAGCTGAACGCTCTCTTCGATGCTGTGAGCGAGATGCCAGCGTTCAGTCGAGCCGGACTGGAGGCGAAGGCCAAGTTGCTCGCGGTCGACACTGCTCGGTCCGAGCCTGCGACGGATCAGGTCGAGATCCTTCTCGCATCGCTGCTGCGCGACCTAATCGGCGCGGCGGCTCAAGTTCCTGCTTAGGCAGGCCGGCGGCGGGCAAGCTTCCTACGGCGACAGCCCGCCGCCTCTTCGCACCCTCGGTTCCAAGGCCGAGGGCACTTCCCACCGGATGCAAAGGACGCATCGGATGAGTAGCGGCACTTCTATCACACACGGACCCCAGCCGACCATTTCCATCGGCGGCGTGGATCTCACTCGCATCGAGTACCGCGGTGAGCAGGTCGTGACGTTCGCGATGGTCGACAAGGTCCACGGCCGTCCAGAGGGCACGGCGAAGCGCAATTTCAACGAGAACGAGGGGCGGTTCGAAACCGGTACGGATTTCGTACTGGTAAAAGCCGCCGACCTGCGCCGCCTTGCACCGGAGGCGGTCGGATCCCGGGGCGGCGGCGACGTCACCCTCATCACCCGCCGCGGCTACCTCAAGCTCGTCAAGCCGATGAACGACGATCGAGCCTGGGCCGTCCAGGGCGAGATGGTCGATCGCTACTTCGCCGTGGAGCGATTGCCCGTCGCTCCGGAACCCGCCCATACCGGGATCAATGCCCGTGAAGCGCGACTGACCTTCAAGCACCACCTCGGCATCGCCAAGATGCTGAAGCTTGAGGGCAACCAAGCGGTGCTCGCGGCGAACCGGGCGACCAAAGCGATGTGCGGTGTCGCTCCGCTCGACGCCATGGGCATCACGCACGTGACCGCGCCGCAGAACGAGCCGTTGTTGAACTGCACGGACATCGGTAAGCGTCTCGGCGACTACAGCGCCCAGGATGTGAACCGCTACCTCGTTCAGTTCGGCTATCAGGTTGCCCTTCGTGACGCCAAGGACAAGCTCTACTACGAGGTCACCGACTTGGGCCGCGATGCGGGCGGCGTGATGCAGGACACGGGCAAGAGTCACGGCGATGGTACACCCGTGCGTCAGCTCCGGTGGGCGTCAGGCATCGTCGCGAAGCTGAGGGCCGACATCGCCAAGCCGGAGACGATCCATGGGTGAGCATCAGCCGCTCACCTACGCCCAGATGGGCGAGGTCGCTGGCGCAGTTGCAAAAGCGATTATGGACACGGTTGGCGATGACCGCGCCCAGGAGGTTGTCGATCGCTGGGCCGAACTTGGCCTCTACGTGCCTCTCGGCTTCACGTGCATCGCCGCTGTGCGGGAAGCGATGAAGGGCGAGATCAGGAAGGCGATGCGCCGCTAACCCACCACCCAGCAGGGCACCTCAGCCCTGCTGGGCTATCTCCGCCGCCCCCTTCTGGAGCGTCCTCCGCTTCCGCCTTCGCTGCTTGACCCCTCATAGCCGTGACATGTTCGTGTCGAACGGCTGAAGCTTCCATCGTTGCAGAGGAAGCGCCCGCCAGAGCAGGCCTTGACGCCGCCCTTTGATTGCGAGCACGGGTAGTTTCTGGCCTCCGCATCCAATGGCGCGAATGTGACCAGCCCGGCGAACGCGGCCGGCAGAACCAACTTCAAGCGCAAGACATCCTCCCTATTTGAGGGAGCCGATTGGACGCTTGTAGATCTTAAGAAAGAGAGTCGCGGCTTCAGTCCGTTCGCTGATGCCGGATACACTCAGCTAACCACACTTCTCCCCTAGGCGCGTGTTAAGCTCGCTCCGCCATTTGTTAACATCCCCGTCGTCCGAAAATATCTTAACAATTCCATTGCCGCGCCAGCTATCATATATGTCCGTCCTCAAAATATTCTGCAAATCTCCATTATTGTCCTTAATCTTATAAGTGTGAACAGCCCCGGAGGTATGTCCGTTGAGGGCTGCGAATTTCTCACCAACACGTATAATGCGCAACTGCGAAGAGCATATCAACTCGATTTTATCGGTCGGAAAAATCCAATTTTGACCTACAGCAGTGCTTGCGGCAGATCGAAATTCATGGAACTTCGCATTATGTGATGGGTAGCTATTGCTAGATGAGACAAAAACGTAATTGTTCTGATTTTTTGCGCCTGACCCGTCAAAAAAAGCCGATACTGTGTATATAATAAAGAAAATACCAGCTACGGTTACCAAAAATTTACGCACGTTGCACCTCCGCCCCAAACTTGCGCTTCAAGGTCTGCCATGGCGACAGAACGAAAAATCGGCCCTCACGTCTACCGCTGCGAGAAACTTCCGGCCGAGCCAGCGATCCGCCTGTTCCTACGGGTGAGCAAGTTCTTTGAGAACGCGCCCGAGATGATGGCTTCCGTGGCCTTTGGCGGGGAGTCTTCGCGGGCGGCATTCATCGCGGTGGCCCTCGGCGGAGTCGACCCCGACGAAGCGCAGGGATTGCTGCGCGAGCTGGCGGAAACCTGCACGACCGGCGGTGACCCGTGCGTTGTGGGTGTGAAGCCACAGGGCATGACGGACCTGATCGACGTCGCATGGTTCGCCATGGAGGCGCAGTTCAAGGATTTTTTGGTCGCAAGCCTGCCACGACCCCGCCCCGGGGAGACAGCGGGCGCCGACGCGGTCTAACCGAACGCGAGATGAAGGCTGCAATCCCAAACCTTTTAGATCGCACTTACCTGTTGCGGCCGACGCAGATCTTCGCAGATCCGCCGCTTTGCACACTGCAAGAACTTCGCACCACATACACGATTGATGACCTAGCCGACTTTCACGAGATCTTGGACTTCCGAGAAGCTGAAATTGACCGGGTGCATCGCGAGATTGCACGCGAGCGTGATAGCAAGGCGACGCAAGTAAGGCGCAGGCGATGATCGTAGACGAACTTATTGCTCGCCTTGGCTTCAAGAGCAGCGGCCAGTCGGAAGCACGGAAATTCATTCGTCAGCTTGAGCAAATCAAGAAAGCTGCGAAAGATGCCGGCAAGGGGATGAACCTCAACTTTAGCGGCAAGTCAACCGGCCTCGATCGGATGGCGGCTGATGCGCAGCGCGCGACGGTGGCGCTGCAACGGCTCCGGCGCGAGGCGATGCGTCCGCTGCGGGTAAACGGCTTTGGCGGTGGGCTGGCTGTCGGCCCTGGCGGCTACTTGCCGCTTAGCCGGCGCGGCCTTGGTCGGGGCCGGGCTGGGCATGGCAGCGCCGCCGGGAAGATCGGCGCGGGCGAGGTGGCGCAACGCGAATTCCTCTCGGGCGCCGGCGCAGGCTATGTCGCCTCTCGCGGGACCGGAGCGGCTGGCGCCTTGCTCGGCGGTCTCGCCGCCGCCTCTGCCACGAAAAGCTCTATGAGCTTTGAGCGCGGCATGATCGACGTGCAGAAGGCGACCGACGCCACTCCGCAGCAGTACAAGGATTACGAGGAATTCATCCTCAAGCTTGCCCGTAAGACCGGTAAGTCCAAAGAAGAGCTGGCATCGCTTCTCGCGAGTGGCGGGTTCGCAGGCAGGCCGCAAGGTGAGCTTCGCGACTTCACCGAGTACGGCGCCAAGGCTGCGGTAGCCTGGAGAACGACGCCCGACGAGACCGGACAGGGTCTCGCCGAGATCGGCAACATCTTTGGCGTTAATCAGAAGCGCATTGAGGAAATCGGCGACGCGATCAACACGGCGGCCGATAAATCGGCCTCAAAGGAGGCGGATCTTCTGGAGTACATTCGCCGCGTGGGCGCGTCGGGGAAGCTCAGCGGCATAAGCGCTGAGGAGCTGTTGGCGTTTGGCGCAGCAATGAAAGAAGTTGGTGTCCGCACAGATGTGGCTGCGACCGGCATGGAAGCTTTCATGAATGTCATGAAGCTTGGGGAGGAGTTCTCAAAGAACGCTGGGGACGGCCTCAAGGAGCTTGGCTACGACTCAACCAAGATGCGAAAGGCGTTTAACAAGGCGCCGGTCGAAGAAATGATGAAAATGCTTGATAAGCTCAACAAGGTGGCAGACCCGCTTAAGCGCTCTGAAATCATGGTCAACTTGTTCGGCAAAGAGTACCAAGACGACATCGCCAAGCTAATGAACGCAGTCCCGCGCCTCAAGGAGTTGCTTGAGTTGCTGCGCGACCCGAAAAAATCGCAGGGCTCCGTCCGCGAGCAATTCGATAAGCAGCTTGAATTTGATGTCAGCAAGATTGACCAAGCGAAGCAGTCAACGGACGTGCTACAGACTCGCGTCGGCAACTACATCAAGCGCGGACTAGGCGTCATCTCAGAGGTGTTTAACGGCGCGATCGATGGCCTTGAGGGTGAGGCTATCAGCCCGCAGCAACGCGAGGGGATGACGAAGAAGTTGAACGCATGGCTTGGCGTGTCCCCGCTTCGCACCTCGCCCGGGATCACCGCCGACGAGTTCAGCCAGCGCTTTGGATCGGGAGCCACCGCCCGGGGCACCTTCGGCAGCCTGACCGATCGCATGAAATGGGGGGCGGCAGCCGGCAAGATGCCAGGCGCCCCGTCCTTCGGCAGCCTTTCCGACCGGCTGAACTGGGCAAAGACCGGAACGCAACAGGCCACAGGGGTGACGAACACCATCAACAACACCAACACCGGCAACGACCAGCGGACGCAAAGCGTGACAGTCAACCAGACCGTGAATGGCGTTCCCGGCGTGGCATCCGCCGCAGCCGAGGGCGCCAAGAGTGGACTTGCTTCCATGGGGGCTTCGGTCGCCAAGGCCAACTCCACTCCCACCGCCGGCAGCACGGCGCCGTAAGCTATGCCCGTGTTCTTCCCACGCTCAATCGGGCCTGTCGTGGTCGACGTCGTGATTTCGGAAGAGGCTGAGGCCTCCATGGAAATCCCGTCTCATCCGGTGGAAAAGGGCGCCAAGATCAGCGATCACGCTTGGCGTCTCCCGACCACGCTGACGATGGAGTGCATCAACGGCGACGTGACCGGTACGTGGCAGGCATTGACCGACCTGATGGCGCAGGCCGAGCCGTTCGACATCCTCAACGGGTTTGACCTGTTTGAGAGCATGATGATCGAGCGCATCAACCCGCGCCGCGACGTGACGCTCTGCCAGGTCATCTCCTTCTCGGTCGAACTCAAGGAGGTCGTGATCGTTGAGACGGCCACGACTGCGGGGAATGCTGGTACCGGGGGCGATCAGCGCGGGCAGGGTAAGACCACCCGCGGACAAGTCCAGGCTCGCGAAGTGTCTACCGCGAGCGGGCGCGGGGCGCAGGTAGGTGCGGCGGTAGCTGCTGCGCCTACCGCTTCTTCGATCCCGGGGCTGTTCTAATGGCGCTCTACGAGATCACCGTCATCGACGCGCCTTGGCAGCGGCTTGAGACCTATCTGAGCGACACGCAGGTCGCGCTAGAGCTGTTCTACAACACCTTCCTCAATCGCTGGTCGCTGACGTTCGAGGTGGCGGGCACGGTCGTCCTGCGCGGACGACGCATGGTGCCGGGCACCGATCTATTGGCGGGGTACGATCTCGGCCTTGGCCGGCTCTTCCTTGTCAACTGGGCGCAGGATGGGAGCGAGCCGGGGCGCGATGAACTGCCGAGCGGGCAGTATCGCCTGATCCACGACGACGGTCTCTGATGGCGCATCAGTTCGGCCGCATCATTCGCGTGACCGTGAGCGGCAAGGCCGGCTCCGCCACATTCGAAGGCTCTCAGAGCCCGACGCCAGGGCTCAAGATTGAATTCACTTGCACAAAAACGATTGGTAGCAAACAGAATACCGGCACGGTGACCATCACGAACTTGTCGAAGTCTCGTCGCAACATGCTCGGTGAGGAGTACGACAAGCTGACGCTTGAGGTCGGCTATAAGGATACCAAGACTTCTGTGCTCCTGACCGGCGAAATCCGCGACGTTAGCCATGCCAAGACCGAGCCGGACATCACCACGACGATCGAAGTGGGCGATGGTGACAAGGCGATCCAGAAGGGCAAGGTGTCGAAGACCTTCCCCGCCGGGACCAAGCCGAAAGAAATCATCGAGTACCTTCGCGACCAGATGCCGGGATTGAAGAAGGGCGAGATCAAGGGCCTAGACGATCTGCCGTCCACGAAGCGTCCCACGACTGTCTACGGCTACGCCTACCGCGAGTTGGACACGCTGGGCCGGCAGCACGGCTTTTATTGGTCGGTGCAGAACGACAAATTCCAGGCCGTCAAGTCGGATGAGCACCTCGGCGGCAACATCCTGATCTCGGCAGAAACCGGGATGCTTGGGACGCCAACGCCGACCGACAAGGGCGTGAAGGTCAAGTGCCTTATCAATCCCGAACTTGCGCCGGGGAAGACCATAGACGTTCGTTCTGACTTCCTCGACACGGGATCGGGCAAGGCCAAGGAAAAGCGCTCGACCGACGCAGGCGGCGGCATCTTTCGCATCGCGAACATCAGCTTCACCGGCGGCTCCCGGTCGGATGACTTTTATGCTGAGGTCGAGGGCCATCGGGTCGCGGGCAACAAGGTCAAAAAGTAATGGCCGGCTATCAAGGCACTTCAACGCGCCGGGATACCCAGGAGTATCTTGCGGCGATCCCGGAGACTGAGCGCGCCGACATCAACACGACGGCTGTGGGCATCGTGCAGTCCTACGACGCCAAGACACAGACCGCCGTCGTGCAGCCGAAACTCACGATGCAGATCGACGGGGAGACGATCCGAGCCCCCGAGTTGCAGAGCGTGCCGGTCGCCCACCCTCGTGCCGGCGGGCTGATCATGCACAAACCCTTAAAGAAGGGCGACGAGGTCAACTTGCACTTCGCGCAGCGCTCGCTCGACGACGCGGTGCAAGATGGTAGCGACCAATCAGCCAATCGAGGCCGAATGCACTCGCTGAGCGATGCGCTCGCGGTGCCGGCCGCGCACTCTAAGGCCAAGCAACTCGCGAACCTTCCCGCCGACCGCGCCCACCTGGGCAGCGAGGATGGGAAGAGCGGCCTTCAGATGAAGGAAGACGGCTCCTTTGATCTCGTGCGGAATGGCGACACGGTCTTCAGGATCCTTGAAGATCTGACGAAGGCGTTTCGCGACCATCTTCAGCCCGGGGCTCATGACAAGATCGCAGATGCAAATGCGATCCTGACCCGCATCGGCAAAATGAAGGCTTCCTGACGTGGCAAAGTACGTCGGCCTGGGCATTACGCCTGAGCATTCAGAACTGCTGGCAACCGAAAATGGCGCGATCGTCGTCTCGGAAGCCGGTCTCGCGATCCTCGCCTATCAGACCAAGAACGACCTGACGCTCGACGAGACCGGCAACCTCCGAATGGTCTACGACGCGGAGGCCGTTGGGGAGCACGCGCGGCAGCGGCTCATGTTCTTCAAGGGTGAGTGGTTTCTGGACCCGTCCATCGGTGTCGACTGGTTCGGGCAGGTACTCGGGTTCGCCTCAAGCCGGATGCAGGTCGCCGAGGCGATCGTTAAGCGCGTGATCCTTCAGACGCCCGGTGTTACGGGCCTGCGTCAAGTTTCCACCACCTATGACCGGGCCATCCGCGGCGTTCGCATCGAGGGCGTCGAGGTTGACACCGAGTTTGATGAGCCGGTGATCCTCTGATGGCCGATTACGGCGTCCTGCCCGAAGGCTTTGCCCGCAAGCCCTTGCCCGTGCTTCTTAGCGAGATCGAGGAGAAGGCGCGCGAGGTGTTCGGAGATGGCGTGATCCAGACGCCCCAGAGCCCGCTTGGCCAGCTGAATGGAATGTACGCCTCGCTCGCCTCCACCCTGTGGGAGATCGCTGAGGGCACGTACCAGAGCTATGACCCCGACCAAGCCGAGGGTTCTCGTCTCGCCATGCTTGGGCGCATCCGCCTCGTTGAGCGGATGGACGGCGAGCAGGATCCCGAATTCCGCCTCGCGATCACGAACAGCGGGCGAGCCCGCATCGATATAGCCGACATTGACCGAGCGGTGTCTAGGGTCGGCGGCATCACCTTTGTTCGGACCTACCTCAATCCGAGCGATGTGACGGACGCGGACGGGCTGCCAAGCCACTCTGTAGCCGTCGCCGTTCTCGGCGGCGATGATGCCGAGATCGGCGCTGCGCTTCGTCCCTACGTCGTGCCCGGGATCGACACGTACGGGAACGCCCGAGCCGATGTCGAGGTCGATGGCTACTGCCGTACGGTATATTTCGTCCGCCCGGTTGAAGTGCCGCTTGGGCTTCAGCTTCTCGTGTCCGCCGAACCCGATCGCCTCGGTTGTCCCCCGCCGTCAGCGGCGGCCATTGCCTTGACCGTCGCCAACGCCCTTACCGGAGCGACCCGCCCTGCCAACGGCGTTGACATAACCCTGCACATGCTGCGCACCATCGTGTCGGCTGCGCATGGCGTCAACGTCGAGGTCTTGAGCGCAACCGCCAATCTGCTGGTCGACGGGCCGCTCGTTGCGCTTCCCTACCCGATCGGCTTCCTTGAGATTGCAAAGATTGATCCGACGAAGATCACGGTGGCCTTCGCGTGATCGACGCTTGCCCCTCTACTGGCGATCTCGTTGCGGTTGAGCTTGGCCGCATCGCCACTCAGTATCGCGAGGCCGAGCATCTGCGCGGCTATATGACGGCGGCGCTGTCCCAGGTTGAGGAAATCGCCCGCGTCACATGCGCGATCCCCGACTACTTTGACATCCGCACTGCCGTTGGCGAGCAGCTGACGTTTCTGGGCAAGCGGATGGGCTTTCCGCGCTGTCACTGTGTCTGCGATAGCCGGCCCGTCGTCGGCTTCGCCTGCGAGACGCAAACGACGCCATACGCCATTGTCGGCTTCTGCGAAGACAGCACTTGGCTTGGCTGCGATGGGTACGCTGAGATCTGCCTGAGTGATGACGAGGTTTACCGAGCGCATCTGTACGCCAGGCGCTACCAGATGCTCGGCTTGTTCGACCTACAGAGCCTCGGAGCGGCTGTGCGAGCCGTATGGGGCAACGCCGCTTGGATCCCCCAAGCGGGCGCCGGCCGCGTCGTTCTCGCTCCAGGCCGCGATCTGACGACCGCCGAAACGCAGCGCCTGTCGGTCACCTTGCGCGCCCTGCCGATTGCCCCCGGCGTCGGGATCGCGATGCACTATGGCCCTGCCCCTATTGCTGGCTTTGGCGCGGGCTGGGCTGGCTTCTGTGACAGCGTGCCGGACCAGATCGTGGTCGGCTTCGACTGCGCTGACGAGCCGAGCCAGCGCCCCATCGGAGGCTTCTGCACGGATGCCGTGTGGACTGCCTGCGCCCCCTCTGTTGTGCCCGCCGGCTACTGGCTCTGCCCGGTCCCGATAGACCCTTACGCCTGCCCCTAAGGAACATCCATGAAGGCGGATTTCAATGCGCGCTGGGCTGAAGCCCCGGCGACGCTTCGTCGTGAGCCGTCGGCTCTCGAACTTGCGGGAGGCTTCCCTTGCGGGCCGCTTGACCTCCCGCTTTGGAACGAGCTGACGTACCGTCTCACGCAGGTTTACGGCGAGCTGGCGACCGTCGTTCGTCAGTCGGGGCAGACCCCGAACCAGAGCAATCTGGGACAGGTTTGGCAGGCGATCCTGAGCGTTCTCCCCGCTTCAGTCGGGCTTTGGCATGTCGGGACGACAACGCGTTCAGGCTCAACGCTTACCGTTGCGTCCGTCACGCCTCCGATTACGGCCGAGGCTGATTTCCTTCCTTGCCTGATCCGCGTGCCATCCGGCGTAGTCGCTGGTGATACACTTTCGATAAGCGGCCTTTCTGGCCTGCTGAAACGCAATGATGGCTCTCCGATCCAGACCGGCGATGTGCCGCCAGACGGCGAGATGCTGGTTAACCGCCACGGATCTGAGTGGCGGCTGGTCGGGTTTGGCCGAACCGAAGTGATTATCCCGCGCGACAGCCCGACGTTCTATGTGCGAACCGATGGTAGTGACGGCAACGACGGCTCAGAAAATAGCCCTACTAAGGCATTTCGCACGCTCGGCGCTCTGCTGAATAAGGCCGTATCGCAGTACGCTTTCAGCCAGCTCAATGTTCGCATGGGGATACCGGGCACATATGAGTCGCCAGGCGCAATTCCAGTTGCCGCTGGCAAAATCAGCATTTACGGCGATCAAGCAAATCAAGCAGGCTACGTGATACAAGGAGCCGGATCGCCAGGTCGAGGCTCCATTCAGGCGGCCACTTCTGTTGATTTGATTGGACTGACAGTATCAAACACAGGCAATCAGAGCCATACGCTTGTTGCTACCAATGGGGCGCAGGTCGCATGCTTGAATGTTGATCTGCGAAGTCTTGCTACCACGACCGGGTTCCATGCCTACGGGTCAGGCGGTCGCGTAGTTTTCCAGACTGGGTGCTCCATTGGTGGCAACGCAGCCGCGGCGCTCTGGGGCGAGGCAGGAGGCGAGGCGGCGATTAACCCGTCTACTTCTTTGGCCGTTGTTGGCAATCCGAATTTCTCAACGGCTTTTGCCGTAGCAATCGCCACGGGCCGAGTTACCGCGCTATCCGGGTCGTCGGTTGCCGGGTCTTCCACTGGCAATCGTTACAATGCGCAAAGCTACGGGATCATCAATACGAACGGCGGTGGTCCAAATTTCTTCCCCGGAGACCAGGCCGGATTTGTCAGCAACGCTTTGTACCTTTGAGGCTGCTAATATGCTTGCGTATAATCCTAGTGCGTGGTTTTGGCGCGCGGACGATGGAAGGATCTATTCCAGCGCTACTCGCGCGATCGTTTCCGAGGAAGACGAAGCTTTCACCAATTGGTCGGCGGCGGGTGGCACTCCAACGATCTGGCCCCGCGACGACGCTGGGCACCAGACCGATGCTTCGCTCAAGGCTGTCTTGGATGCTGCTGGCGCTTATTTCACGTCGTCGGCGATTACCTACAAGGCAGACATTTATAGACGAGCCAGCGATGAGGAGGCGGAAGCGATTGAGACAGCGCTCATGCATGTGCCTGTCAGGCAGCGCCGCCTTTTTGAGAGCGCACTGCATTTAGATCACGCCGCGCCTGAGTTTGCGCAAATGAAAATTGCTCTTGAAGAAATGTTCGGGTCAGACAGGGCGGCTGAGCTTCTTTCTCCTTCGTCTTGACGAACAATTGGCGCCCTTCATAGCGTCAATTTAATTATCTATAAAAAAAATACTTCACTTACTACGTGGCTGCTCCAGCCGCGCCGCGATCTTCTGCGCGAGACCATAAGGCATGAGCGACATCATCACAGTCACGATCCCTGAGCTTCCGGCTGCGGCGCGGGTTGATGGCTCTGAGATGATTGCCGTCTTCAAAGGTGACCGGCTTCAGCGGATTGAGCAGTCGGCTATCCGTGGGACGAAGACCTTTTCCGGCACGACCCCGCCCCCGGATCAGCCGTCCTCTATCATGGCGCTTCAGCCTGTCCTTGGCGATCGGTGGCGCAACACTGACACCGGAGACGAATGGAAGGTCACCAACCTCGACCCATTCACTTGGACGTTTGACGGCAATCTCATGGGCGCCCCCAGTCAGGTGCCAGGGCCGGCAGGGGCGCCGGGTGCCGCGGGCAAAGATGGCAAGGATGGACAACGGGGACTCCCCGGCCCAGGTTTGACTGTGACCAAAATTGCTGCCTCGCCGGTTGCAGGCTGGTCAGCAATCGTCGCCAGCGGGCCCGATGGATGCCGCGCCAGCGATCCATCCGATCCGGCCCAACGGCAGCAGGTCATCGGTGTGACCGCCTATGGCGGGCTTGCGGGCTCGCAAGTGACGGCGCAGATCTCGGGCGATCTTCTCGGTCCGAATGCAGGCTTCGTGCCGGGCACGACGCTGTTCGTCGGCGCCGGCGGCGTCCTCACCTCGACGCCTCCCACCTCCGGCTGGCGTCAGGCCGTCGCGTCCGTCATCGCTGATGGTCACATCGTCGTGAACCTCGGCGAGGCGACGCTGATCACGGCAGAGGACGCCCTGATTGCCGAGGGTGGGTTTGCCACGGCCGCGACGGCGTTGGACGTGGCCAGCGGTCAGGCGACCGGCAAGTATGTGACGCCGCCCGCCCTTGCCAGCGCCCCGTTTCAGCCGGACGCAGCCTATGCCTTGCCGGCCCGCACCAAATCTCTCCGCCAGTGGTTCGTTGATCTCGCGACCGAGGGCGCCGATCTGCGCATGCTCGGCTTCGTCGGCGACGGTGCTAGCCATCCTCTGAGCCAGCGGTTCAGCACGCTCGCGGCGGCACGGGCTGTGTTCCCGCGGGCAAACGCCCTCTCTGAGGAGATTGACGGGCACGCGATCCAGCGCGTGATTGACCTCGCGGTTGCTGCGGACGCCAGCGACAGCACTCCGGGCGGAGCATGCGTCGTGCTCCCGCGCGGAACGGTAGCGCTGACCTCGTTCCCGATCGACAGCACGGCCACAGCATCGTGCAGCGTGTTCAGCCCCGGGCCCGCGACGATCAAGTGCGTAGGCTCGGCAGCCGGTGCCTGGACCCACGGCAAGCAGGGCGCGACCGCCTCTGGCCCGCTGACGTGGAGCGGCGTGGATCTCGACAGTTCGTCCACGGGTACGACGACGGGGCTGACGGCTTGGTTCGGTAGCGCTGGCGCCGGCCGCGGTCTCACCCTGACGATCGAGAAATCCCGTTTCAACCGCATGGATCGCGGAGCGCTGATTGCCGACTACCCGCGCGGCGTCAAGGTGGATAACGTCGTCGTGTTCGGCAAAGACAACGTCACGTCGCCGCTTCCTGGCATTGAAGTCATCGCAACAGCAACTGCCGGCTATGGCCCGGCAAGCGCTAAGTTTACCAACTGCCTGATCGCCAATTACACATGGGGCTGGAAATTCACCGACAACGCTGGCCTGGAAGGGTCCGTGTTTGAGAATTGCCGCTCCTATAACGGCTGGGGCCTGTGTCAGGTCCGCGTGCTGCGGCAGAACTATCGCTCCGTCCTGTGGACGTTCCAGAACTGCGACTGGCAGGGCAAGGGCTTTGCCCTGGACATGTACAATGTCCGCAAGCTGGAAGTGACTAACGGCTATTGGGCGATGGACCCCAATTCCGACAATCTGCCTCTCCCGTCCGATACGGTCACCAGTTCTGGCGAGCGCCGGATTTTCAATCTCAACAACGTCCAAGGCTTTGACATCGTCAACGCCGAGGTCGTCGTCTCGGGACCGAACCAAGACGTGTCGCCCGGAGCGCTGGAGACCAACTTTGTCATCGGGCACGTTGACGCAAATTGCTTCCTTGGTCGCTTCGACGGGACAATTATTACCTGCGATCACGCTGTAGCAACGGCCTTGTTCCGCCTCTCGGGACAAAAGAAAGCCACGATCGCGGTACGCGGTACGCGGATCAACTACGTTTGGAGCAATCCGCCCGTGGTTGTCTACACGGGCACCGGAGACCAGCCCTACCAGATTAGCGCCGACGATGTCGCGGCCAAGTCCGGCAGCGTGTCCGATGCCGGATATTACCGATTTTCCGGTGTGACGGTTGTGACTACAGGCAGCGACGGGAAGGCCACGATCCCGCTGCCCAAGCGGGCCCCGGGTATTCTTCCGTTTTTCACCGGCTTTCCGACCGTAACGGCGACATCTGAAAACAGTAACGGCCCGGCCATCCCGGTCACAGTGACCGCAAGGTCATCAACTGACTTTACTGTAATCGCAGCCAACTCCGCAAGCGGCGCAACAATTGCGGTCAACTGGAACGCCGAGGGCTTCTGATCATGGCGGACAATAGCTCGAAGTTGCGCACTTTTGAGAACGGCGAGCCAGTCGACCGTGATCCGGTGCCGTACATGGGGGGCGTGCTCCCGTTGGTGCCGATCGTACGGCAAGGGCAGGTAGTCCCTGCCGGCGATGTGTTGTCAAGCGCCGCAGTGCTCAGCGGCGTCGTCGGACCTGATGCGGACTGGGCCATCCCAGCGACCGCCACTCACGCCGTCATCCCGCCGCTCACCGCGTCGCGGACGTGGGCGCTTCCCGACGTGGATGCGTACCCCCGTAGCCAGGATCTCGTCATCACCGATGAGGAGAAATACCTCGGCGGCGCCTACACGATCACGCTGGTGCCGCTCGCCGGCTCGGGCGATGCGATCCGCGACTACCCCAACGGCATCGTCATGCAGGACGCGGGCACTACGGTGCGCCTGCGCCGCAGTCTTATTTCCAACACGTGGGCCCTCTCCTCCGCGAAGACGTCGCTTCAGACGGCGCCCGAGACCTCTCCCAGCGTGGTCCGCGATCTGCTCGCCACAGTGCGGGAGATGCGCTCGCCCCGCAGCTTCGGGGCCGTCGGTGACGGCGTGGCGGACGATACGGCAGCGATCCAGGCCTTCTTTGACTGGCTGGCCGCGGGCAACGTCGGCCGAGACTATCGCGGCGGTCGCTATAGGCTTACCGCACCTATTCGGGGATACGCCTGGAACTGCTATAAATTCACCGGCGCCGGCATCGGCGTGACGGTCTTCATCTGTGACTTCAACGGCTACGATAAGGCCGTCCTCAATCTGTCTCACCCCACCAATCCCGCCGAGAATACGAGGCCGAAAGCGCATACCCTCTCCGATTTCTCCATCGAGATGAGCGGCAAAGTCACGCAGCCTCCATGTAATATTGAGGAGAGATACGCCACAGATCTGTTTGCAGCGCGGATCTACGTATCGCATTGGACCCCGTTCCTGGGCCGCGGCACGGCTGTCAGGATCAGCAACGCCTACAACTGCGTCATCAACGAGTTCAAGGTCTGGGGTGCGGGCTGCTCTCGGCTGTCTCGCGTCGTGACACCAACCACCCGCTTCACGATCGCAGCGGGCACCCAGACCCTCACGGCTTCGGAGGCGTGCTTCACCAGCGCGGACGTCAACCGCGGTATCCAGCTTTTCGACGGCAGCCGCCTCGAATACTTCGTGATCTACGGCGTCACGAACTCGACCACAGCGACAGTAAACCGCAACGCCTATCAGTCATTCTCCTCTTCGACCGGATGCTTCGAAGGGGTCAAATGCAACATCGGCGCCGGCTCAAACACGCTGTATATCACCGGCCAGTTCCAGACGAGTGATGTGGGGCGGGCCGTCTACATTCCCGGCGCAGGGGCGACAACGTTCCGCGGCAACCGCCCTCCACTTCGAGCGATCATCACGTCGATTTCAAGCGACCGTCGGTCCGCTACCCTCAACAGGACCGCGGGCAATTCGGTAGACAATCGATATCTGGTCATCTCTCCTGCCTTTGAGCTGTATGGCGAGTCTGCCACCGGCGATTACGGCAGCAACGACATCATCATCGACCGCCTCCACGCGGAAGGGAATGCCGGCGTTCCGGTCCTGGCCGGCTACGGCAATAATATTTACTTCGATCGCCTGAAGACCCACGGGAATAACCTCGAATACATTGGCGGCACCTTCGGCGCGGTTGAGCACGTTAGCTTGTGCAACCTGTGCCTTTTCAATGGTGAAGTCACCATCGGCGACGGCTCCCTCATTGAGGGGGCGATTGTCAATGGCTCGGGACAAATCTGGGCGCACGCCGCGATCACCGTCACCATTGGATCGACGATCGGCATTGGCTGGGCCGGCACGCCCTTCATTTACCTGAATGACACGGGCGCAAACGCGACGGTGAAGTGGGGCAACCGAGAAATCGGCACACCTTACAGCCCTGACTTGCCCCTGCAAGTCAATGACGGTGCCGGGGGCTTTATCCAGCACGTCGGGACATTCACCGACTCTGGTTTCAACCTTCCGCGAAATGGTAACAACTTTCTTGCGCCGCTGAAGCCAAATGGCACTCTTCAGGCCTCTGCCGTCAGGGTGTCCAGCTATTACGATTTCAGCTATGGGTACGGGTTGCGGGTCAGCCCAGAACAGGGGCCGACCAGCGAGGGCGGCAACAACTTCTGGTCCAACGGTACGGCAAAACTAATTACCGTCTCTTATGACGGTAATTTTGATGCCGTCAATATTTATACGCCAGGCGGACAGCGCAGCGCCCCGATCATTACACTGCGTTCCAACGGGAGCGCAGGCGTCAACACCCAGGCCCCGGGCGCGACGTGGGATGTGAATGGGTCTCTCCGGGCGCAGGGCGCGGCTACCGTCGGCGAGACGGCGGCGCAGTACCCCACTGGCCTGATCGTATCCGAGAGCACTCACGCAAGTGGATCGAAACGGGCCGGGATCAAGCTGGGGAGCGAGTGGCAGCTTCTCCAAGATAGCGCGGGAAGTGGGGCGAAAGACTTCGCGGTCTACTCCGGCACGCTCAATCGTAACGTCTTAGCTATCGCGCCGAACGGCATCGCCTCGTTTTCCGACGGCGTGAATGCAGGCGGGCCGCTTTCCGTTCGCGGCATCTCCACTCTTGACCAGCAGGGCGGCTATACACGACTTAAAGATGGGTCAGGAACATCAAATGCAATTAATCTAGGAGGTGAGGCTGATAAAACGAATTATTACAATAATAACTCTCATTATTTTCAAGATAGAGGGGGCAGTGCTAATTATGCAATAATATCATCAAGCGGATTTGTTTCGCTTGGAAAGATCCGTCCCGCCGCCTTTACAGTCACGACCGTGCCCTCGGGCACGGCAGGCGATATAATCTACGTGAGCAATGCCCGCAAAGTGGGCGAAGGCGCGGGCGCCGGCACGGGCGTGATCGCCTACTACTCCAACAACAACTGGCGCCGGCTGTCGGACGATAGCCCGGTCGCGGCGTGAGGTTAACATGGATCAGCCATTTCTCTATGAGTTCCTGTATCGCGGCCGGCCGGCCGGCTCGGCCGAAGCGCCGGCCTGGCACGTCATCCTCGGCCAGTATGTGACGCTCCCCGGAGCGAGCAACCCGCAGTTCACGGACAGCGGCGCCCTGACCCCGGCGCAAGCCGAGGCTGCCGGCTACCCGCTCGCGACGGTGCTGGCGGGGATCGACGCGGCGGCGTTGGCCGGGCGGGATGCGGCCCTGGCCGAGGCTGAAGCTGCGCGGCAGGAGCGGGATGCGGCGACCGCTGATGCCGCGGTGGCCCGAGGGGAGCGGGACGCTGCAACCGCTGACACGGCCAAGGCGCGGCAGGACCAGGAGGCCGCGGCAGCTCAAGCGGCTGAGGCGCTGACGCGCATCACGAGCGAGCGGGACGCCGCACTGGCCGATGCCGCGGCGGCCCGTCAGGATCGGGATGCGGCCATGGCCACGGCGGCAAAGGCCGCCAGCGAGGCACCATCCCGCCGGGACTGGGCCGAGACCGTGCGCCAGGAGGGAGAGGCCAGGGCCGCTCAGAGCGCCGTGCAGGTGCCGCCCCCCGCCCTGCCCGCGGTGTCCGACCGGCAGTTCTTCCAGGCGCTCGCGCAAGCCGGGACGATCAGTCAGGACGAGGCCTTGGCCGCCGTGATGACCGGCGTGCTGCCGGCGCGGATCGAGGCGGCGGTGGCAGGCCTGCCGGAGGCCGAGCAGTTCGCCGCCCGGATGCTGCTGTCGGGCGCCACCACCTTCGACCGTCACCACCCGATGGTGGCGCAGCTCGGCGCGGCGCTCGGCTACGATGACGCGGCTCTGGATGCGCTGTGGGCCGCCGCCGCGGCCCTCTGATCCTCCCGTGACCGTTGCGCCACCCGGCCCGGTCCTGACACCAATGACAATCCGGAGATCCTGATGACCCCGCAGTTCAAGGCGGCCGTGGAGACCTATGGCCCGCGGTTCATGACGGACCTTGGGCTCGACAAGCTGAAGGTAGCTGGGATCTTCGGCAATCTCGCTGTCGAGAGCGCGCAGTTCACCGCCCTTCAGGAGTACAAGCCTGTTGTGGCCGGCTCCCGGGGAGGCTGGGGCTGGGCCCAGTGGACGGGCCCCCGCCGACGAGCGTTCGAGGCCTGGGCCGCTGAGAAGGGGTTTAGGCTCGACAATCCGGAGGCCTTCTACGGCTACATGCTCGTTGAACTGCGCGGAGCGGAGGTGGGCGCGCTTACCGCTCTCCGCGCCACCACGACGCTCGACCGGGCGACCGAAGTGTTCATGCTCAAGTATGAGCGTCCCGGCGTGCCGCACCTTGATAAGCGCAAGGCGTACGCCCTTGAGGCACTTCGCGTGCTGGAGGCCGCTCTGGCGGCCCGCGAAGCCGTGAAGAAGGATCTGGGCCTTACGCCCGCGCCGGCCCTCCCAACACCTCCCCACGTCGATCCTGCCGGTCCTCTCACTCCCATGGCACCGACAGCGGCAAGGCCGCCGGTGCCGGACGAGCCCGCGCCTGTCTCGGCTGCCACCGTCACAACCGGCGGCCTCTGGGCCGCCGTGAAGTCCCTGTTTGCGAAGAAGAAGGCTGCCTGACATGGATTGGTCGTCACTCGGCGGGCAGCTTGCCCAGATCGGGCTTCCAGCTCTCGGGACGCTGCTTGGCGGTCCTCTGGGCGGTACCGTAGGCGCGGTAGTCGGCAAGGGCATCGCCGCGGCACTCGGCGTTGCGCCGACGCCCGAAGCCGTATCTCAGGCCGTGGCGCAGGACCCCGCCGCCGCGCAGACCAAACTCGCCGAGATTGAGGCTGAGACCAAGCGTCAGGATGCTTATCTCGCTGACATCGCCAACGCCCGGCAGATGCAGGTCGCCCTCGTTCAGGCTCACAGCTGGACGGGAACTACGCCCGCGATCCTGACCTATCTCGTCGTCGGCGCTGCCATCGCGCTCACATTCTGCCTCTTCTTCGTGAGCCAGGAGATCCCGGAGCGGATCTTCAACCTGCTGAACCAGTCCTACGGCGCTTTATGGCTAGCTGTCGGGCTCGGTGTTCAGTTCTGGTGGGGTTCATCGCGCACTTCTCAGCAGAAGGACCAGCAGGCGGCCCAATTCTCGGCCGCCGTCACCAACGCAGCGCTAACGTCGATTAACAAGCGGTAGCCATATGCAATGTCGCGTCCAAAATCCGAGGTTACCGAAGATCACGCTCGCCACACCTTGGAAGCGATGCGGCGGCTTCTTAATGACAAACTGCCGGCTCCGGATAATGTGAAAGGCGGGGCAGAAGTGGATGACGAGCTTCGTCGGGAAAACAATAGTGGACATCCGCAAGCTTACCGGGAGCTTCCGCATCATACTCGGAAGTGGATCGAAGGCAAATCAGCTAAAGAGCTTGAGATGCTGGACGAGATGTTAGATAGCTATGCAACTGGGCGTCTTGCTCTCAAAATTGCTAGATGGTTTGCAATAATGGTGGGTGGCTTGTTTGCTTCATCATTTGCCGCGGCGAAATTTGGTCTTGATATCTGGGCCATGATCCGAGGTGGCAAATGAGGACCATGGTAAGCGCCCTTCAGATTGCCGTTCTTATCCCTCTCGCTCTCGGCAGTCTGTTCGCTGCCGTCGCCCTTGGCGCCTGGGTTGCGGATCGCCGAGAGCCGGTGAGGGTTGACAGCTTCAGAGTCATTACGCCTGAGGTTGGTCCCGGCGGTGAGCTTCAGATCGAGTTCAACGTCACCTACCTGCGGGCTTGCAAGCTCCACGCGGACCGGATCATGACCGATAGCGCGCACCATCGCGCCGTTCTGTCGGATACCGACTTTGAGCGCCCTCCGGCTGACATCGGCAAGCCGCAGCGGTTCATTGTGACGGAGCGTGTGCCGAGCTACTTCACGGATGGGCCCGCCGTCCTCATTACGAGGCCATGGTACGCCTGCAACCCGCTGCAAGAGTTTGTTTGGCCGATGGTCCCTCAGGGGATCACAGCGCCATTCACGGTCAAGACGCCGTAACCCGCCTCTCCCGAGACACCCTTCAGCCCCGCCGGCAGCCGCCGCGCGGGGCTAATTTTTTGCGAAATCACCCCAGAGCGCAACCGCGGCGCCTCGATAAGCCGCTGCGGCCTCCTCAGGTGTTTTAAATGTTCCCAGGTGTATTTTCCGTCCGTTTGGAGTTATCGTAGCTCTGAACTTTCCACGAGCGGCTGAAACGCCCTTCAAGCCGAGTAGATTTCGACGTTCTACGGCTTTGTTGGCCATATTCTGTGTTTGCGTGGCCAGTCTCATGTTAGCCCGACGGTTATCTAATCCATCCCCGTTGGCATGATCGACGTACATCTCGGACGGAGCATCGGTCAAAACCCGATGCATGGCGATATACCCCTTGCCGCACCTCACCGCATAGGCGTGGCCATGCGTCCCTATGTGTGCACGCCATCCCCAGGGCGCGATCAGGGGCACATCTGCCACGTCGATCATCGCTTCAAGCCCGCGCCCGAGTTCGACGTAGGCAACATCACCCTCAACCCGGATAGAGGACGGTTCTCGCTTCCATGCCATTGTCAGCACCCGAAGCGAGAGTTGCGGATCATGCGGATGCCGTCGCGCCACCGGTAGGTGAAGCGAGTGGCGGTGCACGCCTCAACGAGGGTGAACCGGCCTTGGGTGCCTACCGCGAGTAGCGCGGCCTTCAGCGCTGCCGGGCTGCGAGGCATGGCGACGATGATCCCGGTTTTATCGCGCCAGGAGATCCAGTCGCGTCGGCCGCAGCGGGCTTTGCGGGTGAGGGTGGCGTGATCCATTACACCTGCTCCATCGCCATCTGTTCGGCCCGATGTTTGAGCGGGCCAACTCGCGGCCCGCTGGCGAGCGTCTTGGCGAACCCCTTCGCTGACATGCCGCTACCGAACAGGCCGCACTTCTGCCCCTCAGTCCGATGTGAAGCGCGCTCGGCTACGTCGATGAAGAAAGGCGTCTCGCAATCGTTCACGAAGAGGCGCTGACGGGTTACCCCCTCGGGCATGAAGTTGTTCTGGTCGACCCAGCGGCACGAGGGTGCGCTGTTGCCGCTCCGCGTGGCTTTCTCGCGCTCAAAGATCGGCTTGCGAGGGAACCGGGCGACGAGGGCGGTGGAGGTCAGGGCGCTCATGGCTCATATCCGGCTTGAAAATCAACCTTATGTAGATAATCTACGCCACGTCGATACGGGGCGCAAGTGGAATTCTACATGGCGTTGATAATTTGCAGGGCGGACGGCAGCACGCTACGGCCCCGTCCCATGGACAACGAACCGTGGCAGCGTCGTGCGAAGGCGGCTGGGCTCAGCCAGAAGATGCTTGCCGAGATGACCGGCAGACCCGTGAACACGATCTCGCGTCAGATCCGCGGGGAGCACGGCGCCGTGCCGCTTCACCTGATCGCCGTCATTACGGCGTGGGAGTTGATGGGAGAGGAGCAGCGCGACGAGTGGCGGCGCCTGCTGGCGCGTGAGGCTGCTCGGCAGGACGCGGCCGGCTAAGCGTTCTTGCCCCACCCCTCCGGCCACGGCACGTCCCGGCCGATGATGATCCGCACCGGCGGGCGCATCCAGTCCAAGCGCGGGTCGGGGCCCGGGTCAGCCGGTCTCAGCGACAGCGGCTGACTCTGCTTGGCGAGCCACTGCATCTCAATGCCCAGGCTGGCGCGGATGGCGTCCGCCGCCTCTTGCTTGGTATGGACACGTCCCTGCATGGGGATCCTGCTCCGGGGCCTGTAGGCGAGGGACCAGACCCACTCGCGGTGCGCGATGGCGTCAGGATGGGTCTTGTGGATCCTGCCGATCCGGCCGCCTGCGATCGAGGCGACGAAATCCGGGCCGCGCTCGGGCCAGGTGTGGCGCCAGACAATCGGGCTGGGCTGGGGATCGGTGGGAGGATGGGTCATTCGGTCGGAGTTGGCGGGAGTGGCATCCAGTGGCTCGGATGCAGGGCTTCATGCTCGAAGTAGGCTCCTGTGCTCTCATAGCCCTGATCTATGTCGCCGATGACGAACCGCGGCTTTTTGTGCAGGTAAATCTCGTCCATGCCGAGCACCCGCGGCAGCATCGGCTTGTACTTACCGAGGACACGCTTGGCATGCTCGTCGAAGACGCGCCGTACAAGCGTCTCATGAACGCCATTGATCTCGGCGGCCATCGTGAACGGATACTTGATCGCATCCTTCTGAAGGTGCTCACGGAAGCGCTTCGTGATCCGGCGCTCGGTGTCAATGTCCGGCAGAACTTCGTATCCGACCTTGCCGCACGAGTTGCACCGGAAGCGCTGCCGCTTGATCTCCAGCCAGACGGGCTGCCCTTGGATGGCGTGGTCGCAATAGCGAACCGCCTTCGTTCCCATCTTACTGAAGCTGAAGAGCAGGCAGCATCCGTAGGGCTCGTGATGGCGGACGCTCTTCGCCCGGACGATGAGCGTCCCGCCCTCCTCGTAACTATCCACGAATGCCAGACGACTGAGACGCAACAGGTCTGTCATTCGCCATCCTCAGCAGCCCTGCCTGCTTTCTGCCGCTCGGAGCGCTTCAGTTCTCGCTCAACTAGCTCGCGGATCCACTTAGCGCGGCGGTTCTTGCCCGCCACCGCATCTATGCGGTCGAGTGTCCCCGCGGTGAAGCGGACCAAGGTCTTGTCGTCGAGTTTGTCTTTCGGCACGGCCAGGGTTGTGACCGATATCGGTTTCGCCGTCAACGCAGCCTCCAATGCGATATCGCTTCTTGACCCCTATCCGATATCGGATTAGGCTGCAATCCGATATCTCATTGGAGGCTTTTGATGAATATTGGCGAAGCGGTTGCTGCCCTGAAGGCAGGCGATTGGGTCAGGCGCGCAGGCTGGAACGGCAAGCGCATGCACATCTACATGGAGGATGCAGAAGATGTTGGCATGCCCCGCCACAACACCAAGACGGACAAGGTGACGATGTCTCCGGGACGGCGACACGAACCCTACCTCGTGCTCTTCACGGCGGCAGGAACGCATCAGCCTGGATGGAATGCGTCTACCCCTGATCTGCTCGCAGAGGACTGGGAAGTCGTGCCGCTGAACGAGCGGCATTGATCAACCCCAAACGACGAGGCGGGCTTCAAGCCCGCCTCTCGTCGATCAACCTCGAATGACGAATGACCCATATAAGATGCACGGCGTCCCATCGGTTGGCGCAGTCTCAATCGGCTGCCATTCGCTCATCATCGTCTCCGCTCATCCAGCCGCTTCGCCGCCCGTCTCGACCAGACCACCGCACCCCAGGTGCAGGATAGGACCAGGGTGGAGGTGAGAGCGAGGTAGGGACCGAGGGTCATGGCAGCAGGCTATCATCTGGGCGTCGCCACGCTAGGGCGTGAAGATCACCACTGAGATGGCGGCAAATAGCTACGCAGGCGCGCCATCGCGACTTGTATGCCTGCTTCGCCATCGGGGTACGGCAATGTCGTAGGGCCTCCGTAAACAAGCGCCTCCGCATCCGAGACATCATCCCATGCGGCGTGGGTAGGGCCGCCGTTGGATGCGAGCGCCCGCACGCGAGCAATCAGACCCTGCATCTCTTCCAGGGATGTCATCCTCTCCTCCCCTCACTCCGCTGTCGCGTCCTGCCAGCCGGTGGCCGCTTCGACCCCTGACGCTAGAAAAACTCAGACGTGTTGCTGAACCTGTATCCTTCCGCGTCGGACCATTCGCAATCGCGCGGGCTCGGGCCCCAGGAAGACGCTGGCGCAGTTCGGGATGTCCAACCACCCTTTTTTGCCTCAACTATGTTGATTAGATCGGCCAGGGTGATCGTGTCGCCGTATTCATTAAGGATCGTGCGATCCTTGAGGTAGTCCTTCCAAGCTGCAAAGCTGGTAAGCCCGTGCTCGGGATACGGCGCGAAGAGAAATTCCCAGCCGCCCGACGACTTGCCGATGTGGAGCTTTTCGCCACCCTCTCCGCAGCACGGGCAAGGCGGCTTAAAATCAACGTAGTAATTTGTGCCCATTATTTACTCCATTGCGCAATGCGGGACCTGCCCGCTAGGGCGAAGACGACTTGTCGGCTTCGGGCGGGCCCAGGTGACGCGGTCCGGCGAAGCCGGATGCGCCCTTAGCCTTCCCCTTCTGAGGATTGAGAGAGGAGGGTGCGGGCGCGACGAAGATCACCAATGCGGACGCTTTGGTATGGCTCGTCATCATGAAACCCCTCAGGTATTTCAGCCGCCTCTTCCGCAAACGGTCTCAGCGCCTCCCTTAGCTCCTTGTTCACCCTCTTCAGATTGTCGATAGTGTCGGGCGCCTCACCTTCGGTGATCGCGCTGGCGGGGCTATCGCCCCCGAGCCCTTGCAGGTCTCGGCCCAGAGGGCGCTCATCGCTGGCGCGCAGGGCTGCGGCGTGAGCTGCCATCGCCTCTTGGAGCGTCAGCCCGGTCCGCTCTCGCCAATCCCGCAGCCACTGGACATCGTAGGCCATCCGGTAGCCCTGTTCTGACACCCCCGGTACGGGGCGGCGAGGCCAGCCCTGCAAGTTTTGCGATGGGTGCTTCCTCATGCGGAGCAAGATCGTATCGCAAGCGTGCCGCCAGATCTGTGCGAGGCTATCACCTTCATCGGGGACGTCGTCTGCCAAGCAGCGAACTCGGCGAACGATCTCATCGGGCTCAAACTCAGCCCACGCTTCGCGCGAGGGATCGAAATCGCTGTGCGATGAAGACGCGCGAGCGGCTTCACCTGAAAGGTGAGAGCCCGTCCCGAAGGGCGCGCCATGTAGTCTATCCTCAATCATAATCCTCTATCCTCTTTCACAGGGAGCAGGAGGGGTGGTTAGGCCCCGAACTTGGCCCTTAGTCGCTCATACTCGGCACGCTGGCGATCCTCGTCTTGCTTGGCGAGTATGTTTGCCGCGGCCTGACGCGCCGATAGCTCGGCATCGGTTTCAGGTCTATAATATGAAATAGATATTTCCGTTACCGCATCGCCGTATTCAAGATGACTGCTAATATCCAGGGTGGCGCTTGCCTGGTACGACTCTGGGATGCTCAGAAGTTCATCTCTAAGCAAATCAATGGCATCGCTCAGCTTGCCATCCAAGCTCCATCTATCTACATCCTTCGTGATGCACTTGTTCTGCCTAACGACTTTCATGCTTCCATCTCCAGTATAATAGCTAAGCATCAGCCATTGCCAAGACCGAGAACCGAGGCACAAAGCCAGTCATCAGCTTCCCGGTCCGGCGATCCACGTTGGTCAAAATACCCATGACATCAGCCGAGAAGGCCTCATCATCAGCCTCAAGCAGATCAGCGAGGCGAAGAGAGCAGCCGTTCTGATGGACGGCGACTAGATCAATCTCCGTCAGCAAGCGATGCACCTCGCCAGAGATCAGCCCATCCGCCTCAGCACGATCTGCGATCCGGGAGATGATAGCGCGATCCTTGGCAGTGGCTTTGAAGTTGACCATTGTCGGATCCGTGTGTGGGTGGAGCGTCACTTGGTAGGGCCGATCGGCCGCTCCCAGCCCATGGCTTCGGCAACCTTGCTTGCGGCTTGGTTCCAGCCATAAACGATGCCGGAGGACCGACTATGCTGTTGCAGATCTTCCCAGCAGACATCGTCATCCGCGAACGAGCCGCCAGCATAGATCAAGCGCAGAATTCCTGTCAGCCGCTTCACCTCGGCGCTCGGCTCTTCCGCCCGCGTTGTGAACTTGGCGTCCGCTGAAGAGCCTAAGCGGTCGGCTACCTCGGCGAGCATATCGCGCGTAACGAACGCACTAGCAAAGCCGCATTCATCGCAAAAGACCACGATTTTTCTAATCTTCTCCACCAAATCATCGCTCATCTTCTAGTCTCCATATCTACCGATAGGTGGAGAGGCCGAAGCCTCGGGTTATGCGAAGCTACGGATGGCTTCCAGGGGCAGGAAACGAGTATCCCACCTTCGTCATCTGCTGCCGATCGTTGTCGAACATGATCCACCGCTCGCCGCCCCACCAGATTGTATCGCCCAACACTGGGAGGCTTTGCTGCGGCTCAGCGTAGACGCACGTCTCATCATGGACACCTGGGCCGCCCGCATTAGTCGATACGACCCAGAGGCGAAGCACTTCCCGCCCGCTCTCTAGGCGCATCGGCAAGATCTCAATCAGCTTACCGCCGCCACTCATGACTTTGGCTCCTCAAGCGCCCACAGCATCGGCCATAGAGCAGCCCAAGCGGCAGCCCAGCGCAGGCCATCATCCGGCCTCGGGTATCGCCATGACCTGTTCAGGCCGACAACGACTCCGACCGCGCTCCAGGCAAGGACGCCAATAGCGATGCGCTCAGTCATCATTGCGTCTCCCCACGGACGATCTGCCCAACTCGCTGTGCGAGCCAGAATTCAGAGCACCTGCCCTCGCCGATCTCGCGCGCTCGGCGCACGAGAGGCAGATAGTTGCCGGTCTCAAGGGCGTGCTGTGCGAGGTCAGGATTGGCAGCGACAGCCTCGCGGGCGACACGCTCGTGCGTGGCTTGGTCGGACAGGTCGCTAGGCTCTCGCCTCGCGCGCATTAAGGCGGCCATGAACCGTTCCCGGTCAACCTTCCTGCGATCCTCGCTCATCACCCCTGCCCTCCCTGGCTGGAGGAGGCGGGAGAACGCCTCCCTTTGCAGCTGAACGAATTTGCAGCCCGCTCCATGGCGGCCCAATGGTGGCCCCACATCTCGCGGCAGAGATCGGCGTCGCATGAGATGTCGACCGCTAGGACGCCCCGGGGCGAGCCGTCAGCCCAGCGGACAGGCTGAAACGGCAGGAGCGTGAAGCGGTGCATGGGCTCGGCGTAGCAGCCGGCGAACTCCATGGCCTTGAGCAGGCGCCCGATCTCAGTGCTGCCGACCTCAAGCACCCACTGCCGCTCTTGGCTATAGGCGTCAGCTCGGCCCGTTAGGCACTCGACCTCGTTCTCGGCGTCGTAGGCGCCTTCGGCCCACATCCAATCTCGGCCGATCCGCTTCAAGGTCTGATGCGCCGCGCTCTCGCGTCCGGTGCCGCGAAGATCGTCCAGCAGCGCGCTCATCACGATCCCCTCCGGGATGCGATGCAGGCGGTAGCGCAGGCGCCCATCAACGATCGGTTGGTGAAGCTGCCGGATGCCCCATATGCTGTCCCGGCAGTACGGGTAGGGCGAGCGCCGGTTGAACAGGCGCTCGAACCGCAAAGGCGGGTACGAACGCAGCCATTGGGGTGAATGGTGGGGTAGAGGCAAGGGCACGCGAAATTTCCCTTATTTTCCCGTGCCGTTAGTATCCCTCCCTCTCCGCCAGGCATCCTGAAAGCTCATTCACTCCGGTAAGTTGCTGTTCCGCAACGGTATCGTACAGCCCGCCTGGTACAAACGGGTGGCGCGGATGCCCCTGCCGATCGCCCCGTCCCTGGAAACATCACAACGGCGTCTACGACGCTTGCAAGGGCGTGCCGGCTCACCTGCGCCCGCTGGTCGGCAAGTGGACCGTGATGGTCAGCCTCGAAACGAGGGACCCCGACGAAGCCCGCCGGCTGCACCCCGAGGCGATCCGCGAAATCGAGGAATGGCTGGCCACGCTCGAGGCTGGCCCGAAGGCGCCGAGCGAGCGGGAGGCCCACGACTTCGCCTCTCCTGTCCGCGACGACGGGGTGGCCCTCCACCGCGACAATCCGAGCCGCACCCCGTGGCGGACCGATCTGTTCGTGCGCCTGTGGCGGAACATCAGGGCTGGCCTCCGGGGCCGGCCGGACCTGATTCATCAGGTGCTCCACGGCGAGTCCGCCGACCGCGGCGAGGACGGGATGGAGGTGCTCTGCTTCGAGCAGGCCGGCCAGCTCATCGAAGCGAAGGGGCTCGTCGTCGGCAAGGAGGGTCACCGCCCCCTCGCCAAGGCGGTCGGGGCGTCACTCCAGCGCGCCAGCCTGACCCTGGAGCGATTCGCGCTCGGCGATGTCGCGGACAAAGCGCCGCCAACAACACGACCCCGCCCTGTCGCTTCAGCGACCGCCCCGAAGGCCTCGCCGTCGAAGGTCGCGTTCGACGAACTCGTGAAAGGCTGGGCCACGTGCACCACGTGGCCGGCCGATACCGTCGCCTCCACGGCGTTGAGGAAGCAAAGGGACGCCTCGTGGTCTGAGCCATGCCTCGGACTCGCACGGCCCACGCCCTACGTGAACCGTCCGAATGCGTCAGGGCACTAGCGGATCACTCGGACACCAGACGAGCACGTCGCCGTTTCTCTCGATGCCGTGCGGCGGCAAGCGGGCCGATCGTCGGACGATCAAATGTCCAGGAACGGTGATCGCCTCGCGCGTCGCAGTCTCGCCGCCGATCAGTCCGAGCAGGATCCGGACTGTCTCTGCCACCATCACGTCGACGGGCTGGGAGAAGCTCGTCAGCGAGAAGCTCGGCCATCGAGCCGCGCCGACGTCGTCAAAGCCCACGATCGACAGGTCGCCCGGAACGTCCAGGCCAAACTCGCTGCGCGCGACCTCAAGCGCCGCGATCGCCATGTGGTCGTTGGCGCAGAAGACCGCGTCAGGCCGCTCGGGCTGGCTGCAAATCTCCCGCATCGCGTCCCAGGCGCCTTGGAACGTGTAGTTGCCGACCGCGCGCGATGAGACCGACAGCCGATTCTGCTGCAGCCACGTCGTGTAACCCGCCTCCCGCTCCTGGTTGGTCGACGAGTTCTCCAAACCCGCAATGTAACCGAAGCGGCGATGGCCGCCGGCGGCGAGGAACTGCGCGATCCGGCGCGACCCGGCGACGTTGTCGCCCGCGACGCTCGACACCGAGTTGACGGCGCTGGTGCGGTTGAAGAGGACGACCGGAATGCCCGCGATGGCGCATTCATCGGCCACCGCCGAGGACAGGCTGGTCGAGCCCAGGACAAGGGCCTCGACCTGAAGCTGGAGCACCTCTTCGAGGACGGGGTCCGCCGAATGGGGGTCAACGGTGAATAACAGGATATTGTAACCCGCGGCCTTCAGGGCACGGGACAGGCTCTCGAGTACTTCTGGGTTAAATTGATTCTGAAGATAGCTGATGACGACGCCGATCGTCCCCGATCTCTGCTTGATGAGTGAGCGCGCGATCAGGTTGGGACGATAGCTCAGTTCCTTGGCAGCCGTGATGATGCGCTTGCGGGTTTCCGGCGCCACGCTCGCGCCCGGTGTAAACGCTCGGGACACGGCAGATTGCGAGACGCCGGCGAGCTTCGCGACGTCGTAGGCCGTCGCCGCCCGGCGAACAGGTAGCGGGTCTGCCCTCGCGCCGGTGTCTGTTTTCTTGACCATGATCGTTTCCGACAACCCACGCCGAGACCGAGACGACACCGGGCGACGATGCCGGGCTCCTTAGCCCATCCGTTGTCGAAATCCCATTTCGGAGCGCGAACCCCGGCACAAAGCATCCCCCACGAAAGTTCCGGCTCCGGTGCGGGCTGGGCGTCGGGGCCGCCTTCCCCGAGACCGAAATCCCGTGCCGGACCCCGACCGCCACCGGATCCGAGCGGGGGGCCAACACGCCTCCGTGACCGATTGCAAACGAATGCATTGACACCCTCGCCGAACCATGTCCTTATCATCGCAACGGTCGAACCGGTAACAATCCGGAAAAAGAGCGATGTGGGGGAAGTGTCTTGCAGTCGAGCAACCTCTCAGGCTTGTCGATCGAAGGCATCGCAAAGTCGTATGGCGCGACTGTCGCCCTCGAGAGGGTTTCGATCCATCTCGCTGCCGGGCAAGTCCACGCTCTGCTCGGTGAGAACGGCGCCGGAAAGTCCACGCTGGTCAAGATACTGAGTGGCGTGGTGCGGCCCGATACAGGGCAAATGTTGTTGGACGGGCAAACCTACATGCCCGGCACGATCCTCGACGCGAGGGCGCGCGGCGTCGCGACCGCGTTCCAGGAACTCAGCCTTCCTTCGAACCTGACCGTCGCGGAATGCCTCCTGATGCCGACCCTCAGGAAGGGGCGCGGCGGTCTCGTCTCCGCCCGGCGGACGGTCGCCGCCGCAGCGGAGATCCTCGCCCGGTACGACCTTCGATCGGTCGCCCCCTCTGCCCTCATCAGTGACCTGTCGCTCGCGGAGCGGCAGCGCGTGGAGATCGTCCGGGCGTTCCATCACGCCGACCGCGTGCTCGTTCTCGACGAGCCGACGGCCGCTCTCTCGGACGTGACCTGGCTCTTCGACCAGATCCGCAGAGCGACCGCGCGGGGCATTGCGATCCTCTACATCTCGCACCGGCTGGCCGAGGTCCGCTCGCTGTGCCCGGTCGCGACGGTCCTGCGCAACGGCCGGTCGGTCGCGACGGTCGACCTGAGGCAGGCCGACGACGACGAGATCTTCGAGCTGATGGTCGGCCATTCCAAGGCCTCGGAGTCGGTGCGCCGTAGCCGGGTGACGGTCGGGGCGCCGGTGCTGGAGGTGCGCGGGCTCACCACGCCGAAGCTTGCCGACGTCTCGTTCACGATCGGCGCCGGCGAGATCCTCGGGGTGTCTGCCCTCGACGGGCAGGGGCAGAGGAGCCTGTTCTACGCGCTGGCCGGCCTCGAGAAGCGGCTCGCTGGCGAGGTTCTGGTCGAGGGGCGACCGAGCCGCCCTGGCAAGCCCGGCGACGCGCTGCGCGACGGTATCGGCCTGTTGCCCGAGGAACGCAAAACCGAGGGTATCCTGGCGAATCTGTCATCCGCCAGCAACATCGTGCTGCCGATCCTCGATCGCATCGGGCGTCGCGGCTTCGTCTGGCCGGCCCTCGAGCGGGCCGCCGCCCTGGAATCGGCGCGCGCCGTGGAGCTCAGCCCGCGCTACGTGAGCTTCCGCATCGGCGACCTGTCCGGTGGCAACCAGCAGAAGGCGCTGCTCGCGCGCACGATGGCGAGCGGCGCCAGAACGCTGCTCCTGTTTGACCCGACCCGCGGCGTCGATGTCGGCACCAAGGAGGCGATCTATGCGGCGATCCAGGCTTTCGCCGATCGTGGCGGCAGCGTGCTGATGTATTCGTCGGAACTGCCCGAGATCGTTCGCCTCGCCGATCGGTGCCTCGTGCTCTATGGCGGGCGTGTTTTCACCGAATTGGCTGGACCCGAGTTGGAGGAGCGGACGATGGTCGCGGCTCTCACCGGATACACGTCCGCTCCCCTGGCGAGGGGAGCGGCGCGATGACCACGCAGGTTGCGTCCCTTCCCCCGAGTGCCGCATCGCCCGATCGGCTCGTGCGCCTGGTCGCGAGCGGCGCCGTGATCGTCACGATCCTCTACCTGATCCTCTACGGGCTCTACGCTCTGTGGGAGCCGAGCGCGCTCACCGCCTATACGTTCGGCAGCCTCGTCAACAATACCGCGCCGCTGGCGATCGCGGCAGCCGGCGAGACCCTGGTCATCCTCGCCCGGGGCTTCGATCTGTCGGTCGCCGGGGTGATCTCGCTGACCAACGTCGTCATGGCGAGCTATCCGGTGGATGGGCCTGGTGGGGCGCTGCTGAGCCTGATGCTGTGCATGGCCGTCGGCGGGATCGTGGGCGCCGTGAACGGCTACCTCGTCGCGGTCCTGCGCCTGCAGACCATCGCGGCGACGCTCGGGACGATGATCATCTGCCAGGGCCTGTCGCTCGTCATCCTGGATGCGCCGGGCGGCGTCGTCAGCGACTTCGTGGCCGACACCCTCACCGACACCCTGTTCGGGTTCGTTCCGGTCTCCGGGCTGATCGTGGCCGCGGTCGTCGGAGCCTGGCTGATGCTGCGCCGAACCGACCTCGGTGTGGCGCTCTACACGATCGGGACCGACGAGGCTGCCGCGGCCCTGTCCGGCGTGCGGGTGGCGCGGACGCGGTTCCTCGCCTTCGTGGCCGCCGGCATGGTCTACGGCATCGCCGGCTTCATGCTGACCGCCCAGACGGTGACCGGCAATCCCAACAGCGGGTCGCCCTTCCTGATGCTCACCTTCGCGGCGGTCGCGCTCGGCGGCACCTCGCTGTCGGGCGGCCGCGGCGGTCTTGTCGGCAGCATCATGGGCGCGGCGCTCCTGATGCTGCTCCAGAAGGTCCTGTTCTCCGGCGGCGTCTCCTCCTTCTACACCGGGATCTTCCAGGGGGCCGTTCTGGTCCTGGCGATCGTCTTCAGTCGGGCGCTGACCCACCTCCTCGAAAGGTCCCGCGCATGACGCCCGCGACGCTCGATCCCGCACTGAGCGCATCCAAGGACGAACGCCGAGTCACGCGGGTCCGCCCGGAACTCGTCACCGTCCTGTCCACCTTCGCCCTCTCCGCCCTGCTGATCGTCGCGTCGCGCTTCGTCAGCCCGGCCCTCGGCTCCTGGGGGCAGGCCGCGACGGTCGTCTCCTTGTCCTCGTTCCTGATCGTGGCGGCGTTCGGCCAGGGCCTCGTCATCCTCGTCGGCGGGCTGGACCTGTCGGTGGCGAGCCTGATCACGCTCAGCGCGGTGCTCTGCACCACCTGGGTCGGTCCCGAGGCGGGCGCGGCCGGCATCCTGCTGATCCCGGCGATCCTCGTCGTCTGCGCGCTGATCGGGGCCGTGAGCGGCCTCGGCATCACGGTGCTCGGCATCCCGCCCTTCATCATGACGATGGCGACCGGCATCATCGTGGCGGCCGGCGCCCTCGGCTACACCAGCGGGACGCCCCGCGGCAGCGCGCCGGCGCCGCTGCTCGCCCTGATGAAGGGCGAGGTCGCAGGCATCCCGCTCCTGCTGATCTTCACCGCCGCGTTCGTGATCGCCGCCGCCGTGCTGCAGCAGGCGACGGGCTTCGGCCGGAGGCTCTACGCCGTCGGCGCCAGTGCCCGGGCCGCCTTCGTGGCGGGCGTCCCTGTCACCCGGACCGTCGTCGCCGCCTACATGCTGAGCGCGACCGCCTCCGGCGTCGCGGGGCTGATGCTGGTCGGCTATTCCGACGGTGCGACCCTGCGCATGGGCGACAGCTACCTCCTGCCGACGATCGCGGCGGTCGTCGTCGGCGGCTCCTCCATCCTCGGCGGGAGCGGAAGCTTCGTCGCGACGGTCGGTGGAGCGGTCCTGCTGACGACGCTCGGCACAGTCATCGCGGCGCTCGGCATCGGGCAGGGCTGGCGGACGGTGATCGAAGGATCGATCATCCTGATCGCCCTGCTCCTCCTGCGCGAGAATACCTTCGCCCGCATCAGGAGCTGGTTCCCTCGCTAGACTGTGTTGCGCTGCCGGAGACAACTCTCCGACTGACATTCTGACGACGGATACGGCGATCATTTCACGAAATTCGGCATCGTCGGATGCGCGAACGGTTCCGCTTGGGCGGCTCAAAAGACAGCATGGAGGAGGAAACGATGGGAACCTGGAAGACGGGCCGCGCGGGCGCGCTCACGACCACGCTCACGACCGCGCTCATGGCCGCCCTGGTCGGAACGGCGGCGCTCGGCGGCCCGGCCGCGGCCGACGAGAAGAAGATCAAGGTCTATCTCTCGCTGAGCTACAGCGGCAACGCCTGGCAGTCGGAGGCCGCCAATGTCGTCAAGGCGCTGGCCGCCACGCCGCCCTACGACAAGCTGGTCGAGCTCAAGGAGGTCATTTCGGGCACCGACCCGCAGGCGCAGATCAGCGCCTACGAGAGCATGATCGATGCCGGCGCGCAGGGCATCATCAGCTTCCCGGTCTCGGCGACCGCGCTGAACCGCGTGGTGAAGCGTGGCTGCAGCAAGGGCGTGAAGTTCTTCATGTACGACGCCACGGTCACCGAGCCGTGCGCCTACAACGTGAGCTACGTCACCGCGGGCTTCGGCGAGAACTCGGCCCAGGCCCTGGTCAACGCGCTCGGCGGCAAGGGCAAGATCTTCCTGAGCCGCGGCGTGCCCGGCAACTCGGTCGACAAGCGCCACACCGACGGCGCCATGTCGGTGTTCAAGAAGTATCCGGGCATCCAGGTCGTCTCGGAATACTACTCGTTCTGGGACGATCGGACGACCCAGCAGGAGACCGGCAAGGCGCTTGCCGCGCATCCCGACGTCGACGGGATCTGGGCGCAGGCCGGCGAGTACGGGGCGATCCAGGCCCTCAAGGACAAGGGCAGCAAGCTCGTCCCGGTGACGGGCGAGAACTCCAACGGCTTCCGGCTGGCGCTGATGGACCCGGCCGCGAAGCAGGCGGGACTGACGGGCGTATCGGCCGGATCGCCCCCGGCGACCGCCGGCTACGCCTTCAAGCTGATGATGGAAGTGCTAACGGCCAAGCGCAAGCTCGAGCCGCAGAACATCGAGTATCCGCTCCCCTGGGTGCCGGCTGATCAGGTCAAGGTCTGCAAGGGCCAGAAATTCGAGGACGGCTGCAACGCCTTCCCGCCGAACGTCGTCCCGAACTCGTTCGTCACCGAGGTGTTCAACCCCGAGCTTCTGCCGGAGCTGTCGCTGCAATCGGCACTCGAGGGCAAGCCGACCCCGGGCGCAACGATCCAGCCGCTCCCCGCCGAGGTCAAGCGGGCGCCCGACTCCCCCGGCATCAACTGCCAGCCGTGCAAGGCGCCGGCGGACGAGTACAAGGTGACGAAGGTTGAGGTGAAGCCCGCGCGGTGAGCGGCCGGCCGGGCGGCGCATCCCGCCCCCGGCCCCCCGCTCCGGCGCGGGGAGGCGAGCCGGCGCCTCACGGAGGACGAGCGCCCTCCCCCGCTGCCGGGCGTGCAGCCACCCCTCGAACAGCGGACGACGAGGTTCGATCGATGAGCAGTGTGAGCACGAGATGGTCGATCATCGACAGCGCGACGGCCGTCCACCGCGTCGAGTGCCAGTCCCTCGCGCAGGACGCCGATGACGGCCCGGCCGACGCGGCCCTGAACGGCCTGGACGACCAAGTCGTCGGCTACGGGCTCGAAGCCCGGCGCGCCTACGACGAGCTGAAGCGCACCATCGGGCAGGTCGCCGGCCTCCTCATCCTCGCCCAGGCCGGCGGTCGGCGAGACGCGTTCGACCTGCCGGCCCTGCGCCGGGCGGAGGCCGTCCAGGAGGAGGCGCTCGACCGGGTCCGCCGGCTGGCGGCGCCCGCGCGCCTCGCCGCGCACCGCCAGCGGATGCTGCGGGCCGCGGAGCTGGCCGGACGGGCGCTGCGGGCGCTCGGCGACGTCGCCATCGTCGCGGGGGAGATCGACCTCACACAGGCCTCGAACGACCTGACCCGCGCCTACGCGGTCCTGCAATCCACCTCCGAAAGCGTGTTCGGCATGACGATGGTGGATTTCCGCCACGCCTGCTGCACCTGCGGCGCCATGAAGCGATAAGAAGGAAAAGACGATGAGCCAATATTCGATCTGGGTTCTCGAATATTCCTACGTGACGAAGTACCATAAGAGCGGCGTGATCTACGGGGCCCACAACCAGGGCTTCGTGAAGCTGCCCTACTGCTACGTGCTCATCAAGGGCAACGGGCATGTCGCAATGGTCGACATCGGCTACAACAACACGGATTACGGCAAGCACCTCGCCGACAAGTTCGGCGTCGAGAACTGGCATTCGCCGCGCGAGGTTCTGGCGGGAGTCGGCGTAAAGCCGGAGGAGATCGATACGGTCTTCATCACTCACGCTCATTTCGACCATTTCGGCAACGTCGAGGACTTCCCGAATGCGAAGTTCTTCATCCAGGAACGCGAGATTGCGAAGTGGACCTGGGCGATGTCGCTGCCGGACCGCCTGCGCTGGATGATGACCGCCGTCGATCCGGGCGACATCATCCGGGGCCTGGACCTGGCGCGGCAGAAGCGTCTCACCTGCGTGAGCGGCGACCTCGCCGACGCGCTTCCGGGGATCGACCTCCACGTCGCGCAGGACAGCCACACCTTCGGCTCGATGTGGGTCACCGTGCGCAACGATGCCGCGTCGCGCACCGCCGACAACTGGGTGCTGGCCGGCGACCTCGTCTACGTCTTCGACAACATCGAGGGATCGGGCGCCAACGTCGACGTCGACACCCTGTACGTGCCGGTCGGCCTCGCCGTCGGCAGCCAGGAGAATCTCGTCATGGCGACCGAGGCGATGATGAAGGAGGTCGATTACGAGGCCCGCCGCGTCATCCCGATCCATGAGGAGCGGCTGAGCCAGCGGTTCCCCTCGCGCCTGATGGAGAACGGGCTTCTCGTCACCGAAATCTGCCTGGCCGACGGCGAGACGTCGAAGGTCGCGTCATAGTCTGCGCCTCGCGCATGCAGGTCGTCGGACGCAGCCCTCTCGCCGCCTGATCCGATTTCCTGGCCGGACGGCCTCCGGAGCGTCAGCCATCGCCGAGGTCTCGCGGCCTCGGCGGATCTGCAGCACACCCAATTCGACGCAGCGAAACGCACGCCTCTGCGATTGCATTCGAATGCAATATCGGTAGGGTGGTCGTGCGGAAAGTGGAGACCCTGATGGAACACTGGATCAAGCGCGGGCAGGACGAGACCGAAGTCGTCGCCGCCGACAAGAAGGTCCGCGACATCGTCGAGGGCATCCTGGCCGACATCGCCGAGCGTGGCGACGCCGCCGTTCGCGATCTCTCGATCAGGTTCGACAAGTGGGAGCGCGACGATTACCGCCTCAGCGACGCCGAGATCGAGGGCTGCCTGTCGCAGCTGAGCAAGCGCGACATCGAGGATATCGAATTCGCGCAGACGCAGGTCCGCAACTTCGCGCAGAAGCAGCGCGAATCGATCCTCGACATCGAGGTCGAGACCCTGCCCGGCGTCGTGCTCGGCCACAAGAACATCCCGCTCGGCTCCGCCGGCTGCTACGTGCCGGGCGGCAAGTACCCGCTGCTGGCCTCGGCCCACATGTCGGTCATCACCGCCAAGGTCGCGGGCGTGCCTCGCGTCATCACGGCGGCGCCGCCGTTCCACGGCAAGCCGGCCCCGGCCATCGTCGCCGCGCAGCACCTCGCGGGCGCCGACGAGATCTACTGCTTCGGCGGCGTGCAGGCGGTCGCCGCGATGGCGCTCGGAACCCAGTCCATCGCCCCGGTCGACATCCTGGTCGGTCCCGGCAATGCCTACGTGGCGGAGGCCAAGCGCCAGCTCTTCGGCCGGGTCGGCATCGACCTGTTCGCCGGCCCGACCGAGACCCTCGTCATCGCCGACGAGAGCGTCGACGGCGAGCTCTGCGCGACCGACTTGCTCGGCCAGGCGGAGCACGGCCCCGATTCGCCGGCAATCCTCCTGACCACCTCCGAGGCGCTCGCCCGCGACACGATGCGGGAAATCGAGCGGCTGCTCGAGATCCTGCCGACCGCCGCGATCGCCCGCCAGGCCTGGGAGACGCACGGCGCGGTCTGCGTCGTCGAGAGCGACGAGGAGATGGTGCGGGTCGCCGACCGGATCGCCTCCGAGCACGTCCAGGTCATGACCCGCGACCCGGACTACTTCCTGGCCAACATGCGCAACTACGGCGCCCTGTTCCTCGGCCCGCGCACCAACGTCGCCTACGGCGACAAGGCGATCGGCACGAACCACACGCTGCCGACCAAGAAGGCGGCGCGCTACACCGGTGGTCTCTGGGTCGGCAAATTCCTGAAGAACTGCACCTACCAGCGCGTGACGACCGACGAGGCCTCGGCGCTGGTGGGCAGCTACTGCTCGCGCCTGTGCGCGCTCGAGGGCTTCGTCGGCCACGGCGAGCAGGCCAACATCCGCGTCCGGCGCTATGGCGGCCGCAACGTGCCCTACGGCGGCGTCGCGGAGTAAGTCGCGCCATGGCCAACATCACCTCGGCCACGGCCAACGCGGACGGCCGGATCGCCGTCGTCGGAACCGGGCTGGTGGGCAGCGGCTGGGCGATCGTGTTCGCCCGCGCCGGCCTCGCCGTCAGCCTCTACGATGCGGTGCCGGGCGCGGCCGAGCGGGCCCGGGCCCTCATCGGCGAGCGCCTGGGCGACCTCGAGGCGGTGGGCCTGGTCGAGGATCCGGCGGCCATCCACGCCCGCGTCGTCGTGGCCGACAGCCTCGCCGACGCGCTCTCCGGCGCGCTCTACGTCCAGGAGAGCGTCCTCGAGCGCGTCGACGTGAAGACCGCGCTGATGAGCGAGATCGACGCCGTCATCGGGCCCGAGACCTGGGTCGGCAGCTCGTCCTCGGGCATCGGCGCCTCGCTGTTCACCGCGCACGTCGCCTGCCGGGCACGCTGCCTCGTCGCCCATCCGCTCAACCCGCCTTATCTGGCGCCGATCGTCGAGCTCGTCCCTGCCCCGTGGACGGCGCCGGAGACGGTGCGGGGCGTGCGCGGCCTGATGGAGCGGGTGGGGCAGTCGCCCGTCGAGATGACCCGCGAAGCGGAGGGCTTCATCCTCAACCGCCTGCAGGGCGTGCTGCTGATGGAGGCCTGGCGGCTCGTCGAGCAGGGTCTCGCGACGGCCGAGGACGTCGACAAGACGGTCTCGCAGGGGCTCGGGCTGCGCTGGGCCTTCATGGGTCCGTTCGAGACCATCGACCTCAACGCGCCGGGCGGCGTCGCCGATTACGCCCGGCGCCTCGGCGGCCTCTACCAGAGCATCGCCGCCTCGACGGATCAGCACCGGACCTGGGACGAGCCGCTGATCGCCACGGTGGAGGCGCAGCGCCGGGCAGTCCTGCCGGCGGCGGAGCTGAGTGCGCGCAGCGCGTGGCGCGACCGCCGCCTGATGGCGCTCGCCCTGCACAAGCGTGAGATGGAAGCGGCTGACATGAAGGAGGAGAGCCGATGAGCACCGTCGCGCTGCCCCGCACGCCTTCGCTCCGCCTCGACGGGCGGCGGGCGCTCGTCACCGGGGCGGGCCGCGGCATCGGCCTCGCGGCCGCCGCCGCGCTGGCTCAGGCCGGCGCCCACGTCACGCTCATGGCCCGGACGGCCAGCGAGATCGAGGCGGCGGCGGCCGCGATTGTCGCCGAGGGTGGGTCTGCCGACGCCCTCGCGCTCGACGTCGCCGATCCGGCGACCATGCGCGATGCGCTCGCCGCCCGGGAGGTCTTCGACATCCTCGTGAACAATGCCGGCACCAATCGGCCAGCCTCGTTCGTCGACGTCACGGTCGAGGATTTCGATGCGGTGCTGGGCCTCAACGTCCGCTCGGCCTTCTTCGTCGCGCAGGCGGTGGCGCGGCGTCTGATCGAGGCCGGCCGGCCGGGCTCGATCATCAACATGTCGTCGCAAATGGGGCATGTCGGCGGGGCGCGCCGGACCGTCTACTGCGCGTCCAAGCACGCGATCGAAGGGCTGACCAAAGCGATGGCGATCGACCTCGCCCCGCATCGCATCCGCGTCAACTCGCTCTGCCCGACCTTCATCGAGACACCGATGACGAAGCCGTTCTTCGAGTCTCCGACGTTCCGCAACGACGTTCTGGCCAAGATCAAGCTCGGGCGTGTCGGTCAGGTCGAGGATCTGATGGGCATGATCGTCCTGCTCGCCGGGGATGCGGCCGCATTGATGACCGGCTCCTCGACGGTCATCGACGGGGGGTGGACCGCCGAGTGAACCGCGCGGGCTGCCGAAACCCGATATGTCTCTTCGGCAGTCTGCCTTTGCTCTCTTCGATTGAATCGATATAGGGCAGCCTGCCGAGAGAGTAGCGGTCGAGTTTCAGATCGCCGGTTGGTCGGTTGGTCTTGATATTCTGGATTTGTCGGGTTTCCCGTTGTCGAGGTGGAGAACGCAGCCCGCGGCACGGCCATTGCGGTACGCCGCGGTCCTGGCGGCGATCCTGCGCAACGCCGCGGGCGAGCGAATGGCGCACCACGTTTCGCTCCTGTCGAAGGGCATCGCCGACTCCCTGCACTGCGTCAGGTCGTCGGGCCATACCGCCCTGTTCAAGGACGAGACCTGACACGCATCTCGGCTTCATGCCTACCGGCCTTTCGGTCCGCTCGAGCCGCGCTCGATGAGCCGGCCGCGCAGGGAGATCGTCTCGTCGGGCAAACCCTTGTCCCGCATGCGCGCCTGCAGGAGATCGAGGCCGCGCCCGATCATCGCGACGACCGGCTGCTCCACCGTGGTCAGGTCGTAGATCGGCCGCGCCGATTGCGGCAGGCCGTCGAACCCCACGACGGCGATGTCCTGCCCGATCCGAACGCCGGCGAGGCGCAGGGCGTCGAGCACGCCCCAGGCCATGATGTCGCTGACGGCGTAGACCGAGTCCGGCCGCTCCGCCGCCGGTAGGGCCGCGATGTGCCGCCCCGCCTCGAAGCCGCCCTCGTAGGTCGACCGGCCGTCGAGGCGCAAGCTCGGCGGATAACCGGCGGATTGCATGAAGGTGGTGAAGCCGGCGTCGCGTTCGCGCGCCGTCGACGAGGCGGCGGAGGTGCGCACCAGCGCAGTCCGGCGCCGGCCGGAGCGCAGCAGCAATTCTCCAAGCTGCACCGAGCCGAAGGCGTTGTCGCAGACGACCGCGCAGGTATCGGCTTGCGCGACGCGGTTGACCATGACCACCGGCACGCCGTTCGCCGTGCACACCGCGCCGACATGCGAGGGCAGGTCGACGGAGCTGATGAGGCAGCCATCGACCTGATACTGCAGCAGGGCATCCGCCATGCTGTTCTCGACCGGCCCCGGTCCGGCATGGATGATCAGGAGCCGCATGCCCCGCTCGCCGATCTGGCGCACCGCCTCGTAGAGCAGCTCGGCATAGAACGGATTGGTGCCCGGCCCGAGGACGACCCCGACGAGGCCGCTCTGGCCCGAGGACAGCGCGCGCGCGGAGGCGTAGGGCGTGTAGCCGAGCTCCTGCGCCACCCGGGCGATCCGTGCCCGCGTCTCCGGCGAGATGCGCTTGTCCCCCTTGAGTGCGCGCGAGATCGTCGACGCCGCCACCCCGGCCGCCTCCGCCACGGTGACGATCGTGGGTCTCTTCTCGCTCATCGACGGCCTCGTTTCATCAGTCAGATATGCGCAAAAATTTGCGCATTGCGTTGCGCTGCAAAACAACAAATCGAGCAGAATTGCGAGAGAAATCGCGCATCCAGCGTTGACGCTCTCCCAGCCTAAGACTAAATCTGGCGAAGAGCTGAGCAAACGTTTGCGCAAAAGTGGGCACTACGACCCGCGGCGGAACGGGCCGGCGACGTCGCAACGAACAGGGAGTCCGCCGGGTGAGCGACAAGCGCCAGATCAAGATGGTCGGATTCATGCAAGCGCAGAACTGCTCGATCGCGCCGGGTTCCTGGCGGCATCCGGGCAGCGCCGCGGACTTCACGACCCCGGAGTATTTCCAGCGCCTGGCCCGGGTCATGGAGGAGGGCAAGTTCCACCTCACCTTCTTCGACGACCGGCTGGCCATGCCGGATATCTACGCCGACGACTACCGGGACGCTGTCGCGAACGGGGTGCGCGTCGTCAAGATGGACCCGTTCTGCATCCTCACGATGATGGCGGCGGTGACCACCCGGCTCGGGGTCGGGGTCACGTATTCCACGACCTACTACGAGCCGTTCCATGTCGCGCGTCTGTTCGGGACCCTCGACCTGATGAGCAAGGGCCGGGCGGCCTGGAACGTCGTGACCTCGCTCAACAATTCCGAAGCGGCGAATTTCGGCCGCACCGAGCACCTGCCGCACGACCTGCGCTACGACCGTGCCGACGAGTTCATGGAGGTCGTGCTCGGCCTCTGGGACAGCTGGGAGGACGGCGCCCTCCTCGTCGACAAGGAGACGGGCCGCTTCGCCGATCCGGCCAAGGTCCATGCCCTGCGCCACGAGGGGCGGTACTTCTCGGCCAAGGGCCCCCTGCCGGTGCCGCGCTCGCCGCAGGGGCATCCGGTCCTGATCCAGGCCGGGCAGAGCGGGCGCGGCCGCTCCTTCGCGGGCCGCTGGGGCGAGCTGATCTTCGTCGTCTACCCGAACCTCGCCGCCGGCCAGAAGCAGTACCGCGACCTCAAGGACGCGGTCGCGGCGGCGGGACGCGATCCCAACAGCGTCAGCGTGTGCCCGGCCTGCTACGTCGTCGTCGGCGACAGCCAGGCCGCCGCGGAGGAGCAGCGCGAGTACCTGCGCGCGCTGGCCAAGCCCGTCGATGCCGTGGTGCTGCTCTCCGAGGCGCTGAACTTCGACTTCGCCTCCAAGGACCCGGATTCCGAGTTCACCGACGAGGACCTGAAGCGGCTGTCCTGGAGCGGCTTTCGCGACCGCGTCGTGGCGCTCAGCGGCAAGCCGAACCCGACCGTGCGCGACTTCGTCCACTTCTCGGGCCGCGGCACGATCGGCGAGTTCCCGATCTTCTGCGGCACGGCGAAGACCGTCGCCGACCAGATGGAGGAGTGGTTCGAAGGCGGCGCCTGCGACGGCTTCGTCCTCGCCGCCACCCACACGCCGGGCGCCTTCGAGGACTTCACCCGCTACGTCGTGCCCGAACTCCAGCGGCGCGGCCTCTACCACAAGGACTATGCCGGCACGACGCTCAGGGAGAATCTCGGGCTCGAGCGTCCCCTTGCCGGCGACTGGCGCAAGGAGGGCCGTCCGTCGTGAATGCACTGCTCAAGCCGAACCGGTTCGAGGGCACGCCCCTCGTCGACCCCGCGGAGTTCCGCCGCTGCATGCGCACCGTGCCCGGCGCCGTCGCGGTCATCACCTGCGGCGAGCCCGGGTCCCGCACCGGGCTCACCGCGACGGCGGTCTGCTCGCTCACCGACGCGCCGCCGACGCTGCTCGCCTGCGTGAACGGCACGGCCAGCGCGCATCCGGTGATCTGCCGGACCGGGCGCTTCGCCGTCAACATCCTGTCCGAGGCGGATCTCGAACTCGCCGGGCGGTTCGCGGGTCGGGCCGGCATCAAGGGCGAGGACCGCTTCGAGGGGCTCGCCTGCACCCAGGCGCCGGGCGGCTCGCCGATCCTCGCCGGCGCCCTGGCGAGCTTCGACTGCGCGCTCGAGGCCGAGCACCGCTACGGCACCCACTCGGTGTTCATCGGCCGCGTCCTCTCGGCCGCGACCGACCCGACGCGGCCTCCCCTCCTCTACCTCGACGGCCGCTTCGGCACCTTCGCCGAGGATGCCGTGCAGGGTGCATCACGATGAGTCCGCCAAGACGGTTTCGGCCTGATCCCGCATCGTTGAAGTCCAGGAGCGCCTCGTGAACGAATTCCGGATGCTCTCGACCAGCGGCATCCTCGGCTACGGCTTCGCCGAGGAATCGCTGAAGATCGGCATGACCTGGGAGCCGCACGTCATCGGCTGCGATGGCGGCAGCACCGATCCCGGTCCGTACTATCTCGGCTCGGGCAAGTCCTTCACGTCGCGCCTGTCGGTGAAGCGCGACCTGCGCCTGATGCTGCTCGCGGCGGTCGCGGCGCGCATCCCCTGCATCATCGGCACCTCGGGGGGCGCCGGCGGCGAGCCCCACCTCCAGGATACGGCCGCCCTGGTGCGCGAGATCGCCCGGGAAGAGGGCCTGTCGTTCAAGATGGCCCTCATCCATTCCGAGCAGCCGAAGGACTGGCTGTTCGACCGCATCGCCGAAGAGAAGGTCCGGCCCCTTGGCAAGATGAAGCCCCTCGACCAGGCCACCGTCGAGCGGGCCGAGCGCATCGTCGGCATGATGGGGCCGGAGCCCTTCGCCCGCGCCCTCGACGAGGGCGCCCAGGTCATCCTCGCCGGCCGCTCGAGCGATCCGGCGCAATGGGCCGCCCCGGCGATGCGGGCCGGCATCCCGCCGGCCCCGGCCTGGTACGCCGGCAAGATGCTGGAATGCGGCGCGGAGCCGACCGTGCCGAAGGAGCCGGACAACATCTTCCTGCGCGTGCGCGACGATCACCTCATCTGTGAGCCGCCGAACCCGATCCGCCGCTCGACCCCGCTCGCCGTGGCGAACTTCGCCCTGCACGAGAATGCGAGCCCGATCCACCACACCGAGCCCGGCGGCCTCCTCGACACCAGCGCCTGCACCTTCGAGGCGGTGAGCGACCGCGCGGTCCGGGTCGGCGGCATGACCTGGACGCCGGCCCCGACCTACACGGTGAAGCTCGAGGGCGTGGAGCGCGTCGGCTACCGGGCGATCACGATCTGCGGCACCCGCGACCCGGTGCTCATCGGGCAGATCGACAGCTACCTGGCGACCCACCGCGACAAGGTCGCCGCCAAGGCCGCCGCCTTCGGCGTGCCGCCGTCGGACTACACGATGGTGGTGCGAACCTACGGCAAGGACGGCGTCATGGCCGCCTGGGAGCCGCAGACGGCGATCACCTCGCACGAGCTCGGCTTCGTGGTCGAGATCGTGGGCAAGACGCAGGACATCGCCAACGCCGTCGTGGCGATGGCCCGCACCTCGATGCTGCACGCCGACTTCCCCGGGCGCCTCTGCAAGGAGGGCAACATGGCCTTCCCGTTCAGCCCGTCCGACATCGAGCTCGGCCCGATGTACCGCTTCAGCGTCTTCCATGTCGTCGCGCCGAACGATCCCTACGAGATGTTCCCGATCGAGTACGAGACGGTGAGAGGATAGCCATGCCGCGCATCCGCGATATCGCCCAGATCTGCAAGAGCAAGAACGCCGGGCCGTTCCTCGTCACGATCGACGTCCTGTTCGAGGACCATGCCGTCTACCGGGAGGTCAAGGCGACGGGGGTGCTCAACGCGGCCCTCTTTGCCCGGCTCTACGGCGTGCCCGAGGAGGACGTGCTGTTCACGCCCTACGACACCGCCGCCGCCTTCAAGGCCACCCTGCCGCGCCTCGTGCCCGCCGGCGACATCGGCGACACCGATGTGTACGGCGCCCAGCAGCACGCGCCCCTGCTCGACGTCGAGATCCCGATCAACCGCCCGGCTCCCTGACGCCGCCCGCCCGGAGGAACGGCGTCCGGGCGGGCGCTCCGCGACGGGCCGGACGTCCCACGCGCCAGCCCGGCTTGCGGCGACACGATCGAACAAAACTCGGGAGGACGATTCATGCAGGCCGGCACCCCGCAGGTCGGGACGGCGGATACCCGCAAGGTCGCGCTGGCGAGCTTCATCGGGTCGACGCTCGAATGGTACGACTTCTTCATCTTCGGAACGGCGGCCGCGCTCGTCTTCAACACGCTGTTCTTCCCGGCCGCCGACCCGACGACCGGGGTGATCGCCTCCTTTGCGACCTTCGCGGTCGGGTTCGTGGCGCGCCCCATCGGCGGCATCGTGTTCGGGCATTACGGCGACCGCCTCGGCCGCAAGGCGATGCTCGTGCTGAGCCTCGGCATGATGGGCGGGGTGACCTTCCTGATCGGTCTCCTGCCGACCTACGCCACGCTGGGGGTGTGGGCGCCGGTCCTGCTCACGGCCCTGCGCTTCCTCCAGGGCTTCGCCGTCGGCGGCGAGTGGGGCGGCGCGACGCTGATGGTGGTCGAGCATGCCAGCCCGAGGAGCCGCGGCTTCTACGGCAGCTGGCCGCAGATGGGGATCCCGGCCGCCCTCCTCCTGTCCTCCGGCGTCATGGCGGCCGTCACCGGGCTCACCAGCACCGAGGATTTCGCCGCCTGGGGCTGGCGGGTGCCGTTCCTGCTCAGCGGCGTCCTGCTCCTCGTCGGCATCGTCATCCGGCACCGCCTCGCCGAGTCGCCGAGCTTCCAGCGCCTGAAGCAGACGGGCGGGCGCGAATCCCTGCCGATCGGCACCGTCCTGTCCCGCAGGAAGCGCCTGACCGCCCTCCTGATCGGCTCGCAGGCGGCGGAGAACACCTCCTTCTACGTCTTCGCGGTCTACTCTCTCGCCTATCTCACTACGGCGCTGGGCGTGCCGCGCCCGGTCGTGCTCAACGCGCTCATGGTCGCGGCGGCCGCCTGCCTCGTCGCGCAGCCGCTCTTCGGCGCCCTGTCCGACCGCATCGGGCGCAAGCGGGTCTTTGCCGGCGGCATGGTGTTCATCGGCCTCTTCATCGTCCCGTTCTTCCTGCTGATCGCATCCCGCGACCCGGTCCTGATCACCGTCGCGATGGTGCTCGGCCTCGTCTTCGGGCAGGCGACGACCCAGGCGGTCCAGCCGAGCCTCTTCGCCGAGCAGTACGAGGCGGCGATCCGCTACAGCGGCGTGTCGGTCGCCTACCAGTTCGCCACCGTGCTCTGGAGCGGCCCGACGCCGATCCTCGCCGCCGCGCTCTGGGCCTGGTCGGGGAGCTGGTGGCCGCTCGCCGGCTACATCGCCGCCGCCGCCCTGGTCTCCGTCCTGTGCATCCGGCCGCTGCGCGAGGCCGCCGGCGCCGAGCTCGGCGCGGCCGCCGCCGAGGCCGGGGAGCGCGACCCCGCCGCGCTCCGGGAGGCGGTGGCGTGAGGTTCCGGGTCGGGGCGGCCACCGTCACGCCGATCGTCGAGATGGTCGACCGCAGCTTCGACATGCTGCGCTTCTTCCCCCTCGCGACCGAGGCCGACATCGCCGCCAACCTCGCCTGGATGGCGCCGCACCACTTCGACCCGCACACCCGGCGCCTCCTCCTCTCGATGCATTCCTGGCTGGTCGAGGTCGGCGGCCGGCGCATCCTCGTCGACGGCTGCGTCGGTAACGACAAGCGGCGCGATGCGCGGCCCGACTGGTGCACCCTGTCGACCGCGTTCCTCGACCGGCTGGCAGAAGCGGGAGCCGCCCCGGAGGCGATCGACTACGTCCTGTGCACCCATCTCCACGCCGACCATGTCGGCTGGAACACGCGGCTCGTCGACGGGCGCTGGGTGCCGACCTTCCCCAATGCGACCTACGTCTTCGGCCGCCGCGAGCATGCCTATTGGCACGCGGAGCACGCGCGGGGTGCGGGCGGCCCGCATCTCCAGGCCTATCGCGACAGCGTGTTGCCGATCCTCGAGGCCGGCCGCGCCCTGATCGTCGACGAGACCCACGTGCTCGAGGGCGTGCTGCACCTGGAGCCCGCACCCGGGCACACGCCGGGCCACGTCGCGGTCTGGCTCCGTTGCGGGCCGGAGACGGCGGCCTTCACCGGCGACGTCGTCCACCACCCCGTCCAGGTGCTCAATCCGGACTGGAACTGCATGGGCTGCCTCGATCCCCCTGCTGCGGCGCGGACGCGGCGGCGCCTCCTCGCCGAGGTGGCGCGGACGAACGGCGTCCTGTTCCCGGGCCATTTCATGGCGCCCCACGCGGTCCGCATCGCGGAGAACGGGGACGGCTTCGCCTTCCGCTTCCTGTGCGAGGACGCAGGCCCCGCCTGAGAGCCCGCCTGCGAGGAACCGCGCCCGACGGGCGCGGGAGACACCAACGACCCTGCGCCGATGCGGCGCTGCGGCGAGGAGGAGACGCCCATGACGAGGTCATCCATCGGATACCGGCTCGACCGGTTGCCGCGCGGCAAGTTCCACACCCGCATGCTGTTCCTCGTCGGAGCCGGCATGTTCTTCGACGGCTTCGACATCTACCTCGCTGCCGGCGTTCTCGGCGCCCTGGTGCGCGAAGGCTTGTCGGACGTCGACCGCAACGCCTGGTTCCTCTCGGCGACCTTCGCCGGCATGACCGTCGGCGCCTGGCTCGCGGGCGTGCTCGGGGACCGCTACGGGCGGCGCTTCACCTACCAGTTCAACCTCGCGGTGTTCGGGATCGCGTCGCTGGCGGCCGCCTTCGCCCCGGACATCGTCTGGCTCACCGCCTTCCGGTTCGTCATGGGGCTCGGCCTCGGGGCCGAGATCGTCGTCGGGTACGGCACCCTGTCGGAGTTCATGCCCCCGGCGATCCGCGGCCGCTACGCGGCCCTGCTTGCGGTCTTCACCAACTCGGCCCTGTTCGTCGCGACCTTCGGCGGTTTCCTGATCATCCCGTATCTCGGCTGGCGCTGGATGTTCGCCATCGCGGGCATCGGCGCCGGCATCGTCTGGCTGATGCGCAAGAACATGCCGGAATCGCCCCGCTGGCTCGAGGCGAAGGGCCGTCACGCCGAGGCCGAGGCGATCACCCGCCGGATCGAGGAGGAGGCCTACGGGCCCGGTGCCGTGCCCGCCGCCCCCGTCCAGCGCATCGCCCCCGCGGCGGCGGTGGACACCCCCCTCTCGACCCTGTTCCGGGGCCAGCTCCTCGTCCGCACGATCACCGGCATCGTCATCAACGTCGTCAACAACCTCATCACCCACGGCTTCATCACCTGGATGCCGACCTTCTTCCTGGCGCAGGGTCTGACGGTGACGCGCTCGCTGGGCTTCACCGCCGTGATGACGCTGGGGGCACCGCTCGGCGCCTTCCTCGGCTGCCTCATGGCCGAGAGCATCGGGCGCAAGCGCGGGATCGTCCTGTTCTCCTTCGTGGCGCTCGTCATCGGCCTTGCCTACCCGCAGGCGTCGGATCCGGTGCTGGTGATGGCCCTCGGCTTCTGCCTCGTCGCCTGCGTGTTCATCCTCGGCGCGCTGAGCATCGCCGCCTACGTGCCCGAGCTGTTCCCGACCGAGATCCGGCTGCGCGGCGTCGGGCTGTGCAGCACGACCGGGCGGCTTGCCAATATCGGCATCCCGTTCCTGATCGCGTTCCTCTACACCAAGGGCGGGATCGGAGCCGTGCTCGGGCTGATCTCCGCCGGGTTGTTCGTGCAGGGCGTCGTCGTCGCCGTCCTCGGGGTCGAGACGAAGGGCATGGCGCTCGAGGCGGTCAGCGCCGAGCCCGACGAGGCTCCGCCCGTCGCCACCGCCGCCCGCAGGCCGGCCTGAGGGCCGACGGGCCGGGCCCGCGCGCGGGCCCGGCTGCCGGATATCGAGGAAGAGACGATCACGATGAACCCGTTCACCTTCCAGACCACCCCGAACGTCCTGTTCGAGCCCGGCGCCGTCCGCAAGCTCGCCCCGGTCGTGTCCGGCCTCGGCGCCTCCCGGGCGATGCTCGTGACCGACCGGGGCGTGCGGGAGGCCGGGCTCACCCGCGACGCGGAGGCCGGCCTCGCCCAGGCCGGCATCGCCCTGACCGTGTTCGAGGACGTCGCCGCCGATCCGCCGTCCCACGTCGTCGAGGCGGCGGTCGCCCGGGCGCGGGAGGCCGGGGTGGAGCTGGTCCTCGCGATCGGCGGCGGCTCGGCGCTGGATACCGCCAAGCTCGTGGCGTACCTCGCCCGGAACGACGAGAGCCTCGATGCCATCTACGGGGTCGGGCTCGCGACGGGCGCGCGGCTGCCGCTCGTCCTCGTCCCGACGACGGCAGGGACCGGATCGGAGGTGACGCCGATCGCCATCGTCACCACCCCCTCGACCGAGAAGAAGGGCGTCGTCTCGCCCCGCCTCCTGCCCGACTGGGCCGTCCTCGACCCCGAGCTGACGCTGGGCCTGCCGCCGGCCGTGACCGCCGCGACCGGCATCGACGCCATGGTGCACGCCATCGAGGCCTATACCAGCCGTCACCGCAAGAACCCCCTGTCCGACCAGCTCGCCCGGCAGGCCCTCGCATTGCTGGCCGGGAGCCTCCGGACGGCATGCCGCAACGGTCGCGATCTGGACGCCCGCGCGAACATGCTCCTTGGCTCGATGCTCGCCGGCATGGCGTTCGCGAACGCGCCGGTCGCGGCGGTCCACGCGCTCGCCTACCCCATCGGCGCGCTCTTCCACGTGCCGCACGGGCTGTCGAACGCCCTCGTGCTCACCGGCGTCGTCCGGTTCAACCTTCCACAGGCCCAGGGCCTCTACGCCGAGCTGGCCCCGATCCTCGACCCGGCCGCAGCCGGTCTTGCCCCGGACGAGGCGGCGACGCGATTTCTCGAGGCGCTCGAGAGCCTGTGCCGGGATTGCGAGCTGCCGGCATCCCTCGCCGAGGTCGGGATCACGGCCGGCGACCTCGATCGATTGGCGGAGGACGCCATGAAGCAGACACGGCTTCTGGTCAATAATCCTCGGGAAGTGACTTATGACGATGCCCGATCGATCTATGAGGGCGCTTTATCATAAAGACAGGGATGGTTTCGTGTGAATGGTGCTGGCTGAATTTCATTGGCGCGCGCGGATTTTCGCTATCCGGCGCAAGCTGCAGTGTCGACAGCTCCTGCTGCGACGCTGACGCGGCTTCGAGCCGCGCAAGGTCGACCCCGCAATGCAGGGTGCCGATCCGAGCTGGCCCATGCGGGCTGTCGCGGCAAGGATGATGCACGGCCTTCCGCCAAGACCTGCCATCGGCGCGAGCGAGGCCGCAACCTCGGCCCATCTGAGGGAAAGGCAGACCGACGACGCCTTCCGCGGGATTATGTGTGTTCGGAAGGCCGTGCTCCGATCTCAGCTTTCTTGTGTCCGTCGAGAAACCTGAAGGGAACACGGCGCCACGTGACCACCGCTAGGATGAAGACAGAAATTGCAGTCCCAGAGGCCGTGGACCATCCCGTGCATGGTATGTGTTCGCCCATGAGTACGAAGCGGGTTGAGGCCCCGAAGCGCAGTGCCGGCTGTCACGGAAGTCTGGACACGCGGTCCAGCGGTCTGACGTAAAGTAGGCGGAAAGCCTTGCATGAAACTCTTGAGTTGATTGAGTTTTTTGGCCTGCTTGGACGGTCCATCCCTCTCCGCCAGGCTTCCTAGAAGCTCGATCATTCCGGTGAGTTGCTGCCCTGAAACGGTGTCGTACGGCCTGGCTGGTGCAAACGGGTGATAGGGATGCCCCTTTCCGATGGCCTGTCCCTGAAACACCACAACGGCGTCTACTCCGCGCGCAAGGACGTGCCGGCCCACCTGCGCCCGCTGGTCGGCAAGTGGACCGTGTTGGTCAGACTCGGGACGAAGGACCCCGCCGAAGCCGCCGGCTGCACTCTGAGGCGACCCGCGAGATCGTGGAATGGCTGGCCGTACTCGAGGCCGCCCCGAGGGCGTTGAGCGAGCGGGAGGCGCACGAACTCGCCCACCGGCCGGGACGACTGGGTTGCCTTCCACCGCGACAATCCAGGCCGCAACCCGTGGCGGACTGAACCGCCCCTCTCCGTCATCCGCATCGCGACTTGCGCGTTCGCCATGTGACCTCGCAAATCGCAGCTCGCCCGATCCCGTCGACGTACCCCCGGTCATCGAGAACGATCCCCGGTTTGCGTGCCCGGAGCCGCACCGGCTCCGGGGCATCCCGTCCGCGGATATGGCTCAGGGGATCGTCCGGACGCAGCCGCCCCGGCGATCGGGGTCCGGGATGACGCCGCGATGCGCCGGGGCGCCGCGGCCCCGTCACGCGAGTGTCACCGAGCGTAGCGGGTGAAGACGAAGTCGCGCTCCTTCACCCGCGCCTCGTGGCAGGCAAAGCAGGTCTGGTGCTGCGCCTCGTCGACGGGCTTGCCGTCGATGAAGCGGCCGAAGCCCCAGCCGCCCGATTGCGGATAGCGCGCCGCGTCCTTGACCATGACCTGCACGGTCGTGGCAGGGCCCGGCACCGTCGCCGACTCGAACTCGGCGGAGGGCGTGCGCGTCCAGGCGAGCTTCACCAGGACGCTGCCGTCCGGGAACGGCAGCGTGCCGGTCCGGTAGGCCTGCACGGCGATGTCGTTGCCGAGCACCGCCCGCAGCTCGTTCAGCGGTGCATCCTCGAGGGCCGGGGCGATCAGGCGCCAGTCCCGGTAGCCGTCCGGGACGGTGACGCCGTAGATCGGCGAGGCCGGCTTCGCGTCGTCGCCGGACGCCCGTGCCGCGGCCAGGGCGAGACCGGCGGCGGCACACAGGAGCAGGACGCTCCGCACGCTGGCACGACGCTCAGAAGCCATCGACATCCACCACCGCCTGCGCGAAGGCCCGCGGCGCCTCCTGGGGAAGGTTGTGCCCGATGCCGCCGGTGATCGTGCGGTGCTCGTAGCGCCCGGAGAACCTCCTGGCATAGGCCGCGGGCTCGGGATGGGGCGCGCCGTTCGCGTCGCCCTCGAGCGTGATCGTCGGGATCGCGATGGTCGGGAAAGCCGCGAGCTTGCGCTCGATCGCGTCGAACCGCGTCTCGCCCTGCGCCAGCCCGAGCCGCCAGCGGTAATTGTGGATCGAGACGGCGACGTGGTCCGGATTGTCGAAGGCCGGGGCCGAGCGGGCGAAGGTGGCGTCGTCGAACCGCCATTGCGGCGAGGCGAGCTCCCAGATCAGCCGGGCGAAGTCGCGGGTGTAGCGGGCGTATCCCTCGCGCCCGCGCTCGGTGGCGAAGTAGAACTGGTACCACCATTGCAGCTCCGCCTTCGGCGGCAGCGGCATCGCGTTGGCCTGCTGGCTGCCGATGAGGTAGCCGCTCACCGAGACGAGGGCCCGGCATCGCGCCGGCCACAGGGCGGCGAGGATGCAGGCGGTGCGGGCGCCCCAATCGTAGCCCGCCACGAGCGTCCGCTCGACGCCGAGCGCGTCGAGGAACGCGACCGCGTCGTGGGCGAGGGCGGCCTGCTGGCCGTTGCGCGGCGTCGCCTCCGAGAGGAAGCGGGTCGCGCCGTATCCTCGGAGATAGGGGATCAGCACCCGGTAGCCCGCTGCCGCGAGCACCGGCGCCACCTCGGCGTAGCTGTGGATGTCGTAGGGCCAGCCGTGGAGGAGCAGGACCGGCTTGCCGTCCGCCGGGCCGGCCTCGACGTAGGCGACCTCGAGGTCGCCGGCCCGGACCCGCTTCAGCGGGCCGAACGCGCCTTGGGCTCCCGATCCCGCCGGGGACGCACCCTGCGCCGCGGCGGCCGGAACGATCCCGGCGACCGTGCCGGCGGCCAGGACGGCACCGAGCCGTCCGAGCAGCTGCCGGCGTTCCAGCGTGACGATCTCGTTCATGGCGATAACCCTCGTGATGATGCAAGCGGTCCGGCCTCAGCACGCCGGACGGGTCGAGGCTCAGGCGACGGTCAGCACGACGTCGATGTTGCCGCGCGTCGCCTTCGAGTACGGGCAGATCTGGTGGGCGGCGGCGACGACCTGCTCGGCCAGGGTGCGATCGAGGTCCGGGACGTCGATCGTCAGCCGGGCGCTGAGGAAGAAGCCGCTGTCGTCCTGGTTCAGCCCGATCTCGGCATCGATGCTCGGCGGCCGGCGCAACGCGATCCCGAGCGTCCGGGCCGCGCGCTCCATCGCCCCCTCGAAGCAGGCCGACCAGCCGGCTGCGAAGAGCTGCTCCGGGTTGGTTCCGTCCCCGGCGCTGCCGGGCCGGGACAGCCGCAGGTCGAGCCTGCCGTCGGGGCTGCGGGCCGTGCCCTCGCGCCCTCCGACCGTGTGGACGTGAGCCGTGTACAGGCGATGTGGCGTGTCGGTCATGGATCGATGCTCCTGGCGGTCCGCAGCGGCCCGTGAGCCGGCAGGCGGTGCGACGCCCGGCTCCTGGCCTTCCCGTCGATCGTTGCCGGCATCGTCGTGTCCCCCGCGGTCCCACCCCCAGTAAGCCGCCGGTTTTTGTACCGAGTATGTGCTAACAGGCCGGTTTTGTAAGCGCATGTACGCTCTTGGAGCCGGGGGCTGGACGGGCTACGAGGCCGGTGATCCGGCGCCTTCGCGCGATCCCGGCACCGAGCGTACCCACCACCTCGATTCGGAGGCGGTCGAGGCGCTGGAGGCGGGGCTGTCCGGCTACGACGGCGCGCTCCTGGTCGTCCGCCACGACGCGGCGTTTCTCAGGGCCTTGCGGATCATGCGGCGCGTCGGCCTCGGCGATCCCGCCGGATGACCTGCGCAAGGGCGCGTTCAGGTGAGCGTGATGACGGCCTCGAGACCGCCGCCCGTGCGGTTGCACAAGGTGAGCTTGCCGCCGAGCGCGGCGGCGAGTTGGTCGGCGATGGCGAGGCCGAGGCCGGTGCCGCCGGTGGCGCGGCTGCGCGACTCCTCCAGCCGCACGAAGGGCAGCAGCACCGCCTCGAGCTTGTCGGCCGGGATGCCGGGCCCCCGGTCCAGGACCGCGATGGCGAGCCGGCCCTCCCTCGCCCGCACGTCGATCTCCGCCCGGCCGGCGTAGCGCAGGGCGTTGTCGATCAGGTTGGCGAGGATGCGCCGCAGCGCCTGCGGGCGCGTCGCCACCGTGACGTCGGCCAGGGCGTTGAGGGTCACCTCCCGGCCGCCATCCTGGTAATCGAAGACGAGGCTCTCGATGAAGGCCCGCAGGTCGAGGCGGACCGTCGGCTCAACGTCGCCATGCACGCTGCGGGCATAGGCGATCCCTTCGCGCACCAGCGCCTCGACCTCGTCGAGATCGGCCAGCAGCCGGTCCTGGTCCGGTCCCTCGGCGCCCGTCTCGACCCGCAGCCGCATCCGGGTGATCGGGGTCTGGAGGTCGTGGGAGATCGCCGCCAGGATGCGCACGCGCTCGTCGAGGTGGCGAGCGATGCGGGCCTGCAGCGCGTTGAAGGCTCGCCCTGCGCGCGCGACCTCGTCCGGCCCGGCTTCCGCGAAGCGGGTCGCCGGCCGGCCGGGCTCCAGCCGGTCGGCGGCCTCGGCGAACCGGGTCAGCGGGCGCACCGCCAGCCGGACGGCGAGCCCGACGCAGGCCGCCAGCGCGAGGAGCTGCACGCCCAGGGCCACCGGCAGCCACGACGCGACCGGTCGCATCGCCGGCCGCACGTCGATGGTCAGCGCCTCGCCGTCGGCGAGCACGACGTGGCCCTGCAGTCGCTCCGTCGGCGCCGGCACCGTGTCGAACCGCACGGGGAAGCGCGGCGCGAGGGCGGTGCGGATCTCGTCCGCGATCATCCGCGCCCGGGGCGGGAGGCCGGGCGTTCCGGCCGCGCCGGGACCGAGCTCGTAGCGATAGGTCGGCCGGTCGAGCAGCGGCAGCCACCCGGCCCTCTCCTCGGCCGGCAGCCGGTCCAGCAGGGCGACCGCGACGGTCACATCGCGCTGGAGCGTCGTCAGCATGACCGCCCGCGCCGACCGATCCCGTTCCAGGAGCATGATCGCGAAGGCGAGCCCCTGCCCGCACAGGAGCCCGGCGAGCAGGATCAGGAAGAGCCGGCTGCCCAGGCTGCCCGGCAGGCGCGGCCTCATTCGTCGCGCGCCTGCGCGGTGACGGTCGGCCATTCCTCGCGCGCCTGCGCGGTGACGGTCGGCCATTCCTCGCGCGCCTGCACGATGACGACCGGCATCGCCAGGACGTAGCCCTCGCTGCGCACCGTCTTGATGTAGGCCGGCTCGCGGGCGTCGTCCCGCAGGCGCTGGCGCAGGCGGCTGACCAGGAGGTCGATCGAGCGGTCGAACAGCTCGGCCTCGCGGCCCTGCGTGAGGTTGAGGAGCTGGTCGCGCGAGAGGACCCGCTGGGGGTGGTCGAGCAGGACGCGCAGCAGCCGGTACTCCGCGCCGCTGAGCGGCACGACCGTCCCGGCCTCGTCGAGCAGGTGGCGGGCGGTGGTGTCGAGCCGCCAGGCCCCGAAGGCGACGAGGCGGCCGGCCTCGGTCACCTGGAGGTTCGGCGGCAGCATCCGGGTCCGCCGCAGGACCGCCTTGATCCGGGCGAGCAGCTCGCGGGCCGAGAACGGCTTCACCAGGTAGTCGTCCGCGCCCATCTCCAGGCCGACGATCCGGTCGGTCTCGTCGCTGCGTGCCGTCAGCATCAGCACCGGCGTCGTCCTGTGCCGGCCCACCCGCAGCTCCCGGCACAGGACGAGGCCGTCATCGCCCGGCATCATGATGTCGAGCACCACGAGGTCGACCCGGTCCGTCTCGAGGAAGGACCGCATCTGACGGCCGTCGGCGGCCAGGCTCACCCGCAGGCCGTTCTTCCTGAGGTAGCCCGAGACCATCTCGCGGATCTCGCGATCGTCGTCGACGACCAGCACGTGATCGATGTGCGCCACGGTGCTTTCCCCCGCTTCCCGTTCGCAATAGCGGGGTCGAGCCCGTCCGACGAGCCTGTCCCGGTCACACACTGTAGCGGATGGACCGCCATCCCAGGGGCAAGATCGCGCGACTGCTACAGGCCGATACACGAAGACGGGTCTCCGCACACAGGCGGGACATGTGGGGCTGATGAGGAAGGGCGCTCGGAACAAGACGGAGCCCGCCCGTGATCCTCGCCATCGCCGCCTATCTCGCGGGCGTGCTGACCCTCCTCAGCCCCTGCCTCGTTCCGGTGCTGCCCTTCGTGCTCGCACGGGTCGACCGGCCCTTCCTGACCGGCACGCTGCCGTTCCTGGCCGGCCTCGGCGCGGCCTTCGTCGCGGCCGCCGGTCTCGCCACCCTCGGGGGCGGTGTCGTGGCCTGGCTCGGCATGGCCGGCCGCGTCCTGGCGTTGGGCGTGCTCGCCGTCTTCGCGCTCACGCTCCTGTCGCCCCGCGCCGCGGCGTGGCTGCACCGGCCCCTCGTGCGCCTCGGCGGGATCCTGGCGCGGCGCGCCGTCGAGCCGGGTGCCCGCCTGTCGAGCGGGATCCCGGGATCGCTCGGCCTCGGCGCCGCCACGGGCCTGCTGTGGACGCCCTGCGCCGGCCCGATCCTCGGCCTCGTCCTCACCGGTGCCGCCCTGAACGGGCCGGGCTGGCAGACGACGGCGTTGCTGGCCGCCTATGCCTTCGGCGCCGCGACGGCCCTGGCCGCCGCCGCCCGCCTGGGCGGCGCGGTGCTCGCCCTGATCCGCCCGCATCTCGGGCTCGGCGAGCGTCTGCGCCAGGTCGCCGGGGCCGCCATGATCGCGGCGCTCGCCGCGGTCGCCCTCGGGGCCGATGCGGACCTGCTGGCGCGCTACCCCGCGGCAGCGACGACCGCCGTTGAGGACGCGATCCTGACGATGCTGCGCGTCGACTCCGCCCGAGCCGCTCCGACCGACGCTCCGGTCGCCGGCGATCTCCCGGTCGAGGGCCGGCTGCCGAGCCTCTCGGGTGCCACGCACTGGCTCAACGGCGAGCCGCAGACGGTCGAGGGCCTGCGGGGCCGAGTCGTGCTGGTCCATGTCTGGACCTCTTCCTGCATCAACTGCATCCGCACGCTTCCCACCCTGCGGGCCTGGGCCGAGCGGTACCGGGCGCAAGGGCTGGCCGTGATCGGCATCCACGCGCCCGAATTCGCCTTCGAACACGACGTCGGCCATGTTGCGGCGGCGATCCGGCGCTTCGCCCTGCCGTATCCGGTGGCGGTCGACAACGCGTTCCAGCTCTGGCGCGGCCTGCGCAACGCGTACTGGCCGGCCTTGTACGTCGTCGATGCGCAGGGACGCATCCGGCATCACCAGTTCGGCGAGGGAGGCACCGCGCAGTCGGAGGCCGCTATCCAGGCCCTCCTGGCCGAAGCCGCCGGAGGGCGTGCCTCCCACGACGGCCCGACGCCGACGCGAGCGGCCGGCATCGAGGCCGCTCCCGATCTCGCGCATCTCGCGTCGAGCGAAACCTATCTCGGCTCGGACAAGGCCACGCATTTCGCGTCGCCGGAAGGAGTGTCGCCCGGGCCACGCCTCTACACCCCCGGTCGGCCGCGGTTGAACGCGTGGTCGCTGGCCGGACACTGGACCATCGAACCCGAATACGCCCGGCTCGATGCACCGGGCGGCAGCCTGACGTACCGCTTCCGGGCGCGCGACCTCCACCTCGTCGTCGGGCCCGGACCCGACGGGTCGCCGATTCCTTTCGACGTATCCCTGGATGGCGAACCACCCGGCGCGGATCACGGCGCCGACATCGGATCGGACGGCGGCGGCGTCATCGCGGCGGCCCGTCTGTACCAGCTCGTTCGCCAATCCGGCCTCGTGCGCGAGCGCACGTTCGCGATCCGCTTTCATCGTCCTGGCGCGCGCGTCTATGCGTTCACTTTTGGCTGAGGGCGTTGGCTGATCGGCGTCAACCCATTCCGCGCGGTAGCCGACGCTGCCCAGGGCGGCTCTGTCAGCGGATCGCAGGCCGATAGCTCGGCTGGGGGCCATAGGGGCTTCGTGAACAAAACCGCTGGGATGGGCGCTTGGCTTCCGGTCGCTGGTCGCCCAGGGCATCGGGGCCCTTCGGCAGTGTCGCGCTCGTACAGCCGACCACCCAGCGGTCACCGAAGACCGCGGCTGCGGACGCTCCCCCGTGGCGGTGGACCTTGGCCAGAGACCAGATCGCTTGGGTCTGACGGGTGGTGCGCGCGTCGCGGCAGGCCGTCAGGCGATCCTCCAACTCCGACACGCTGAGGGGAGCGACCAGGCCGACCATCTGTGGCGCCGTTGATCGACGCCCCGCTCCCTCGGCCCGGCAAGTCGCATCCGGTTCACAGCTAAGCCGGCGCGGTCACGCGGAGATCGTGTCGGACGAATTCCGGCTGATCGCTGCGCAACGCCGAAATCGCCTCGGCTCAGATATGTGACGCCAAAGGCGCCACCGCGCAGGTCGGTGATACGAAGCCCTGTCGACGCGGTGGCACCGCCGCAATCTGCCCTACCGCGCCGGCACGACCGGGCGCCGCACGGCGTGGTCGACCTGGACCAGGACATCGAGGGCCCGCCAGGGCTTCCGGAGGTGGACGACGTCGTCCGACAGGTCCTCGTCCCGCACCGTCGCCCGGCCCGAGGTGACGACGAGGCGGATGCCCGGCCACAGCGTCCGGACCGCCCGCGCCAGGGCGACGCCGTCCAGGGTGCCGGGCAGGTCGACATCCGTGAACACCATCGCGACCTCGCCGCCGCGCTCGCGCAGCAGGGCCACCGCCTCGTCGCCGGTGGCGCAGGTGACGACATCCAGCACCGTCTCCTGCAGGAGCGCGACCGCCTGCTCGCGCACGGACGCGTCGTCCTCCAGCACCAGGACGAGGCGGGTCGGCTCGGCCCGTGCCGTGCGATCGCCGCCATTCGAGGCGTCGCGCGCGATCAGCAGCGCGACGAGCTCGCGCAGACGGTCCGGCAGATGGTCCTCGTCCGGGACCGGGATGGCGTCCAGCAGGCCCTGCGCGATGCCGTGGCCGACGGCGGCCGGTCCGTCCGCCATGCCGCGGTAGAAGTGGCTGGCCTGGCGCATGCACCCTCCTCGCCCGGAGGAGGTCACGCGCCACGCCCCAGGCCCCTGATTAATCCAGATTAAGCCGTTCGGAAGGAGAAGCGCCGGGGGCGGTATTGGTTTCAACGTGGCCGTGTGGAAGTCGGTGGTCCGGACCGCTTCGCAAGCTCCGCGCAACGCAGGTCGACCACGCTCCCGCACTCATGGTGGGAGTTCGAGTCATGGGTGACGCGGCGTTGACGGAGCAGCAGGCAGCCGAGCGCCTGGCGCATCACCTCCTGCGCGAGGCCTATCACGACCTCGCGGCGGTGCTGCTGAGCGCCAATGCCAAGGCGGCCGAGAGCCTGTTCTACGCGGTCGAGACGCGCACCGCGGACGCGCTGCGGACCATCGTCGCCGACCGGGCCGAGGGGGCGGCCTCGACCCGCATCGCCCGCTCGGTCGGGGCCGAGCTCAGCGAGCTGTTCGACGGCGCCCACGGCCGTACCGGGATGCCTGGCCAAGCGGCGCTCCCTGCGCGCACCGGGGCGCCCGCACCGGTGCGGGTGGCCTGAGCGCCGCTACAGGAAGCTCTGCGGGTCGACGTCGATGCCGACCCGGAGATTGCCCCGGACCTTGGGCCCGCGGGCGAGCCAGTCGCGCAGGTAGCTCTGGAGGTCGACCTCGCGCTCGGTCTTGACCAGCAGGCGGAAGCGGTAGCGGCCGCGCACCAGCGCGAGCGGCGCCTCGGCGGGCCCGAGCACCATCACGCCGGGCGGCGGCTCGGCGACGCGGGCGAGCGCCCGGCCGTGGGCTTCCGCCGCCTCGCGGTCGGTGCAGGAGATCACGAGCGCCGCGAGGCGGCCGAAGGGCGGCAGCCCGGCGACCTCGCGGGCCGCCGTCTCCTCGGCATAGAAGCGCTCGGCGTCGCCGGAGATGATCGCGGAAATGACCGGGTGCTCGGGCTGGTAGGTCTGGACCAGCGCCCGCCCGGGCTTCTCGCCGCGGCCGGCGCGGCCGGTGACCTGCTGGAGCAGCTGGAAGGTGCGCTCGGCGGCGCGGGGATCGCCGGAGGTCAGCCCGATATCGGCGTCGAGCACCCCGACCAGGGTCAGGTGCGGGAAGTTGTGGCCCTTGGCGACGAGCTGGGTGCCGACGACGATGTCGCAGCCGCCTTCCGCGACGGTCTGGAGCTCGGCCCGTAAGCGCTCGGCCCCGCCGGGAAAGTCGCTCGACAGCACGATCACCCGCTTGTCCGGGAAGGTGGCGGCGACCTCCTCGGCGATGCGCTCGACGCCCGGGCCGCAGGCGGTCAGGTTGTCGAAAGTGCCGCACTCGGTGCAGGCCTCGGGCCGGCGCTCGGCATGGCCGCAATGGTGGCAGACGAGCGCGCGCCGGAAGCGGTGCTCGACGAGCCAGGTCGAGCAGTTCGGGCATTGGTAGCGGTGGCCGCAGGCGCGGCAGAGCGTCAGCGGCGCGTAGCCGCGGCGGTTGAGGAAGAGAAGCGCCTGCTCGCCCCGCCCGTTGGTCTCGGCGATGGCGGCGACGAGGCTCGGCGACAGGTAGCGCCCGCGCGGCACCTTCTCGGCCCGCATGTCGATGGCGCGGATCTCCGGCAGGCGCCGTCCGCCGAAGCGCTCCGGCATCACCACCCGGCGGTAGCGGCCGCGCTCGGCATTGACCCGGGTCTCGATCGCGGGCGTCGCCGAGGCCAGCACCACGGCGGCGTGTTCGAGCTTGCCGCGCACCACCGCCATGTCGCGGGCGTGGTAGCAGACGCCGTCATCCTGCTTGTAGGCGCCCTCGTGCTCCTCGTCGACGACGATCAGGCCGAGCTTGGCGAACGGCAGGAACAGGGCCGAGCGGGCGCCCACCACCACCTGCACCTCGCCCGACGCCACGCCGGCCCTGATCTTCTCGCGCCGGCGCCCGCCGACCCCGGAATGCCAGGCGGCGGGCCGGACGCCGAAGCGCTTGGCGAAGCGGTCGAGGAACTGCGCCGTCAGCGCGATCTCGGGCATCAGCACGAGCGACTGCACGCCCCGGCGCAGGGCCTCGGCCACGACCTCGAAATAGACCTCCGTCTTGCCGGAGCCCGTCACGCCTTCGAGCAGCGTCACGCCGCCCTCCCCCGCCGGCCCGCCCTCGGCCGGCGCCGCCGTCAGGGTGGCGATGAGCGCGTGGGCCGCCTCGGCCTGGGGTCCCGACAGGGGATCGTGCGGATGGTCGGGATCCGGCGGCTCGGCGACCCGGTCGGGGGCGAGCGCCACGGTCTCGAGCACCCCGTCGTCGATGAGGCCGTCGACCACGCTCGCGCTGACGCCGGCCTCCAGGCTCAGCGCCCGCTTGCCCCGCACCGCGCCGTCGGCCGCCACCGCCACCACCTTGCCGCGGGCCGGGGTCATCCGGCTCGGCGGCATCCCGGTCGCGCGCACGCCGACCTTGGCGGTCTCGGTGCGGCTCTCCTCCGGCAGGCGCAACGCCATGGCGAGCGCCGAGCCCTTCGGCGCCAGGGTGTAGCGGGCGATCCACTCGACGAGGCGGCGGAGCGCCGGGCTGAGGGCCTCGACGCCGATCCGGCCGCTGACGCGCCGCAGGTTGGAGCCGGCGCCGTCGCGCAGGGACCACACCACCCCGACGGTCTCCCGCGGCCCGAGCGGCACCTGCACCACGTCGCCCTCCGCGAGGGTGAGCTCGGGCGGCACGGCGTAGCTGTAGGCCTGGTCGAGGGCGAGGGGGATCAGGACGTCGGCGATCGGGGCGGTCATCGGGCTTGTGAAGGTCGGGCGGCGCTGCCCGCTCATATAGGGACGGTCACGCCGACGCGCCTCCGGACGCCTCCTCGTCCTCGCCGATCCGCCGGCGCACGCCCCACTCGGCCAGCACGGCGTTGAGGTCGTCGAGGACGAAGTGGCGGGCGCTGTCCTGGTCGTAGCCCTCCGCCAGGAGGGAATCGTACTCGGTGAAGACGTGACGGGCATACGACACCAGGCCGAGCCAGGCGGCGGTCTCGGGGGCGGCACCCCGCAGGCCGGTGCTCGCCAGCGCCCGGTCGACGATCGCCTCCGCCTCGAATTCCGGCACCCGGGGGGCGAGCCGGGACAGGGCCGCCTCCACCGCCTCGCGGCGCGTCGGGGGAGCGGACGGACGCGGATCGGGGCGGCGGGTCATCGGCAGTCTCGACGCGGACACGGACGGGGACCCTGCCGGAGCGCGGCGGTCCTGTCACCCCTCCGGTGGGGATGCCCGACACGCGATGTCCCGGGAGCTGCGTTCGATCGTGTGACGTCGGGAAGGGGCCGCGCGACCCGCCCTGGACCGACCGCCGGCTGCGCCGATCGGCGCCGGTGTCCCTCGGGGCCGAAAAATGCAAAGGTGCCGGCGATTGCCCTTTTCCCGGTCTCCCGCGATCCCGCGGGCGGCCCCGAGACCCCGCCATGCGCCTCCTTCTCGCCGCCGCCCTCCTCGCCCTCGCCGCCGGTTCCGCCGCGGCGCAGACCGGGACCCCCGCCCCGGCCGGGGCCGCGACCGCCGGCGTGGCCGCGCCGGACGCGAGCCCCGCCCCCGCCGGCCGGCGCCAGCCGCGCCGGGTCGAGGGGGCGCAGGCCGCGGTCAAGCCGGCGCCCGCCAAGGCCGATGCGGCGGACACCCTCCGCAAGGCGCAGGCCGCCACCGCGGCCCGCGACAAGGCCTGGGATGCCCGGATGAAGCGGACCCTCGGGTCGATCTGCCACGGCTGCTGATCGCCCGGAAAGGCGCGCCGATGATCCGCTTCGAGGGCGCCGCCAAGACCTATCCCGGCCAAGCCAGGCCGGCGCTCGACGCCTTCGACCTGACGGTCGCGGCCGGCACCACCTGCGTGCTGATCGGGCCGTCGGGCTGCGGCAAGTCGACGGCGCTGCAGATGGTCAACCGGCTGGTGGTGCCGAGCGCCGGCCGGGTTTGGATCGAGGGCCGCGACGTCGCCGGGCTCGACCCGATCGCCCTGCGCCGGGGCATCGGCTACGTCCTCCAGGGCGTCGGGCTGTTCCCGCACCGGACCGTGGCCCAGAACGTCGCGACGGTGCCGGGGCTGCTGGGCTGGACCGGCAAGCGGATCCGGGAGCGGGTCGACGCGATGCTCGACCTCGTCGGTCTCGAGCCCGGCGAGTTTCGCGACCGGCGGCCGGATGCGCTCTCGGGTGGCCAGCGCCAGCGGGTCGGCGTCGCCCGGGCGCTCGCCGCCGACCCGCCGGTCCTGCTGATGGACGAGCCGTTCGGCGCCGTCGATCCGGTGGCGCGCGCCCGGCTTCAGGACGAGGTCCGGGGGATCTTGGGGAGGCTGGGGAAGACCGTGCTGATGGTCACCCACGACATCGACGAGGCGGTGCGGATGGGCGACACGATCGCGCTGATGCGCGAGGGCCGCCTGGTCCAGGTCGCCCCGCCCGCCACCCTGCTCGCCGCCCCGGCCGGCGCCTTCGCGGCGGAGTTCGTCGGCGGCGACCGGCTGCTGCGCCGCCTGTCGCTGCTGCCGGCCCGCGACCATGCCGGGCCGGATCCCGCCGGCGCCGCGCCGCGCCTCGCCCCCGATGCCTCGCTCAAGGACGCCCTGGCGCTGATGCTGGCGAGCGGGCACGAGCGGGTGGGACTCGGCGACGGCTCGGTGACGCTGGCGGCCTTGCGCGCCGCCGCGGAGGCCGCGCCCGCGTGAAACTTTATCTGCGGCCCCCGATGGTGTAGGCGCGGCGATCCGTTCCGCCCGTCCGCGGCGCGCGCCTTGCGGGCGTGACGCCGCATCCCAAGGGCCCGTCCCAAGGTCGCCCCCGATGTCCACCCGCCTCGCCGACACCTTCGCCCGCTGCCGCGCGGAGGACCGCGCCGCCCTCGTCACCTACGTGATGGCGGGCGACCCCGATCCGGAGACCTCGCTCCAGGTGCTGCGCGCCCTGCCGGAGGCCGGGGCCGACATCGTCGAGTTCGGCCTGCCCTTCACCGACCCGATGGCGGACGGGCCGGCGATCCAGGCGGCCGGCCTGCGGGCGCTCAAGGGCGGTCAGACCCTCGCCCGCACCCTGGAGCTGGTGGGCCGCTTCCGGGAGGAGAATACCGGCACGCCGGTGATCCTGATGGGCTACTACAACCCGATCTACACTTACGGCGTCGCCCGGTTCCTGGAGGAGGCCAAGGCGATCGGGATCGACGGGCTGATCGTCGTCGACCTGCCGCCCGAGGAGGACGACGAACTCTGCCTGCCGACGATCCAGGCCGGCCTCGCCTTCATCCGTCTCGCCACCCCGACCACCGACGAGGCGCGCCTGCCGGCCGTGCTCGCGAACACCGCGGGCTTCGTCTACTACGTCTCGATCACCGGCATCACCGGCACGGCGACCCCGGATTTCGGCGTGGTCGCCGGCGCGGTCGAGCGCATCCGCCGCCACACCGACCTGCCGGTGGTGGTCGGCTTCGGCGTCAAGACCGGGGAGCACGCCGCCGCCATCGCCCGGGGCGCCGACGGCGTGGTGGTCGGCTCGGCGATCGTCGACGCCCTCGCCCGCTCCCTCGACGGCGAGGGCAAGGCCGGGTCCGGCTCGGTCGCCGCGGTGACGGGGCTGGTGCGCGAGCTCGCCGCCGGCGTGCGCGCCCGCTGACACCCCATATAGAGCCCATACGACAACCGACGGCCGAGGAGCGATCATGGTCGAGGCGATGAACTGGATCTCCGAGGTCGTGCGCCCGAAGATCAAGACGCTGTTCAAGCGCGAGACGCCGGAGAACCTCTGGGTGAAATGCCCGGAGACCGGCCAGATGGTGTTCCACAAGGAGGTGGAGGCCAATGGCTGGGTGATTCCCGGCTCCGAGCACCACCTGCGCATCACCGCGCAGCAGCGCCTGAAGCTGATGTTCGACGAGGGCAAGTGGCTCGACGTGCCGCTGCCCGAGGTGGCGCAAGACCCGCTGAAGTTCCGCGACGAGAAGCGCTACGCCGACCGCCTCAAGGACGCCCGCACCAAGACCGGGATGGCCGACGCGTTCAAGGTCGGGTTCGGCCGCGTCGGCGGCTTGCCGATGACGGTGGCGGTGCAGGATTTCGGCTTCATGGGCGGCACGGTCGGCACGTCGGCCGGCGAGGCCTTCGTGCGCGGCGTCGAGACGGCGATCGAGAAGCAAACGCCCTACGTGCTGTTCGCGGCCTCCGGCGGCATGCGGATGCAAGAGGGAGTGCTGTCCCTGATGCAGATGCCCCGCACCACGGTGGCGGTGCGTCGGCTCAACACCGCCCGCCTGCCCTACATCGTGGTGCTGACGAACCCGACCACCGGCGGCGTCACCGCCTCCTACGCGATGCTCGGCGACGTGCACCTCGCCGAGCCCGGGGCGCTCATCGGCTTTGCCGGCCCGCGGGTGATCGAGCAGACCATCCGCGAGAAGCTGCCCGACGGCTTCCAGCGCGCCGAGTACCTGAAGGATCACGGCATGGTCGACCAAGTGGTCCACCGCCGCGACCTCAAGGGCACGATCGCCCGGCTGTGCGGGCTGCTGATGCAGGTCCCGGTGGGGAGCACGGAGGCGGGGACGCCCGAGGTCCGGACGGAGGCGAAGACCGAGGCCCGGTCGGACGGCAAGTCCGACACCAGGGCCGACGCCAAGCCGGTCCCGGCCTAAGGCGCGCGCGCCGCCCCAACCCGCCCGGCTCCCTCGCCGGGCTGGCCGGGGCATCGCCCGAGATTCCGGCCCGAGACCCCGCTCCCGGATCCCGGCCCTTTGCCGGGCTTGCCGGCCCCGCTCGGCTCTGCTCCCTTCTGACCCACCGGTGACGAGCCCGGACGGAACGCCCCGATGGAATCCTCCGACGCCCTTATGGCGCGCTTCCTGGCGCTGCACCCGCGCACCATCGATCTGTCGCTCGGCCGGATCGAGCGGCTGCTCGCCGCCCTCGGCCATCCGGAACGGCGCCTGCCGCCGGTGATCCATGTCGCGGGCACCAACGGCAAGGGCTCGACCATCGCCACGATGCGGGCGATCCTGGAGGCCGGCGGCCTCTCGGCCCATGTCTACACCTCGCCCCATCTCGTCCGCTTCCACGAGCGCATCCGTATCGGCGCCGTCGGCGGCGGCCGCTTCGTGCCGGAGGAGCGTCTGGCCGAGGCTTTCGCCCGCTGCGAGGCGGTGAATGCCGGGGCGCCGATCACGGTGTTCGAGATCACCACCGCGGCGGCCCTGCTGCTCTTCTCCGAGGCGCCCGCCGACGTGCTGCTGCTCGAGGTGGGCTTGGGCGGGCGGGTCGATGCCACCAACGTCATCGACCGGCCGGCCTGCGCCGTGGTGACGCCGATCGGCCGCGACCATGCCGAATATCTCGGCGACACCGTCGAGGCGGTGGCGGGCGAGAAGGCCGGCATCTTCAAGCGCGGCTGCCCGGCGGTGATCGCCCCGCAGGACTACGCCCAGGCCGACGCGGTGCTCTGCGCCCGGGCCGAGGCGGTCGGGGCCGCCCCGATCCTCGTCGGCAACCAGGATTTCTCCGCCTACGAGGAGCGCGGGCGGCTGGTCTACCAGGACGAGGACGGCCTCCTCGACCTGCCGAGGCCGCGCCTCGCCGGCCGCCACCAGATCGTCAATGCCGGCACGGCGATCGCCGCCCTACGCGCCGCGGGCTTCGGCGATATCGGGACCGAGGCCTTCGAGGCCGGGCTCGGCGCCATCGAGTGGCCGGGCCGGCTGCAGCGCCTGCGCCAGGGGCGGCTCGCCGGGCTCGTCCCGCCCGGCTCGGAGCTCTGGCTCGACGGCGGCCACAACATCGACGGCGGGCGCATCCTCGCCGCCGCGATGGCCGATTTGCAGGAGCGCGGGGACGCGCCGCTCGTCTTGGTCTCCGGCCTGCTCGGCACCAAGGACGCGGAAGGCTTCCTGGCCAACTTCTCGGGCCTCGCCCGCTTCCTGGTGGCGGTGCCGATGCCCGGCCAGATGGCGGCGCGGCCGGCCGAGGAGGTCGCCGGGATCGCCGGCAAGGTGGGCCTCTCCGCCACGACGGCGCCGAGCGTCGAGGCGGCCCTGGTCTCCCTGAGCGACCGGGCCTGGGAGCGCCCGCCCCGGGTGCTGATCTGCGGCTCGCTCTACCTCGCCGGGGCCGTGCTCGCCGCCAACGGCACGCCGCCGGCCTGAGCGCACGGGATTTGCCCGGACTGCCCGAATCTGCGCCGCCGCAGCCTGTGGGATCAGCGGGATCCGTCGCCTCCAGACTTGACATTTCCGCGTCGTCACTCGGGAGGTCCGTGTCGTTGCCGCACCGATGTGGCTGAACTGCTACATCGTGCGCCACCGAAATGGTCTAGCTTCGCCTCGATCGGGGAACCTGCTGGGGACCATCATGAAGAAACTCCTGAGTGCTTTCGCTGCCTTCACCGCGCTGACCGCCGCCGCTTCGGCCGCGGACCTGCCGCGTCGCGTTGCTCCGCCGCCGGTGTTCACGCCGGTGCCGGTCTTCACCTGGACCGGCTTCTACGCCGGTTTCAACGCCGGCTACGGCTTCGGCACCGATGACCGCCGCGGCGGCACCGTCGTCGGCGTCGGCCCGGCCACCGGCCTCGTCGCCGTCCCCACCGTGATCGCGTTCCCGGGCCAGCGCTCGGCCGAAGGCTTCGTCGGCGGCGGCCAGATCGGCTACAACTACCAGTTCACCCCGGGCTCGGGCGTCGTGGTCGGCATCGAGGCCGACGCGCAGTACGTCGATTTCGGCCGTGACCGCAACCGCTTCGCTGCCACCGGCCCGATCGCCGCGCAGCAGGTGTTCAACCCGCTCGGCCTGACCGGTCTCGACTACTTCGGCACCGTCCGTGGTCGCCTCGGCTACGCCTTCGACCGCACCCTCGTGTACGCCACCGGCGGTTTCGCCTACGGCTCGGGCGGCGGTCGCGATTTCGGCCTGCCGAACAGCTCGCGTGACGAGTTCCAGACCGGCTACGCCGTCGGCGGCGGCGTCGAGTACGCTCTGCCCACCGACTCGTTCCTGAACTTCTTCCGTTCGTCGGCCGTGACGATCAAGGTCGAAGGTCTGTACGTGAACCTGGATCGCGGCAACCGCAACAACGGCGTGTTCGCGATCAACAACGCCGGCACCCCGATCGGCCTCGGCTCGCCGGGCGTGGTCGTCGTGAACGCCGCCCAGTTCCGTCGCGAGACCGAGTTCGCGGTCGTCCGCGCCGGCCTGAACTACAAGTTCGGCACCTACTAGTACCTGAATTCCGTCGTCTCGGCGGAGCGGAGCCCGGCCTCACGGCCGGGCTTTCTGCGTTGTGCATCCACTGCATCGCCCGAGGACGTGGTGATCGGCGCTTCGCGAGAACGAGCGGCAGGATCGGCGGGTTCGACAGCGCAGCGACATAGGGCGAGCATGGCGAGGGACCGGCACGAGGCGCGACACCACCGCTCCGGCCTGTCCGGACTCGAGGCGATGTCGCTTGCCTCCGCGCGCACCTTCCCGCGCCACGGGCACGACCAGCTCGGCCTCGGCGTCATCGTGGCGGGGGGCCACCGTTCCTGGAGCGGCCGCGGCCCCGTCGAAGCTCTCGCGGGCGACGTGATCACCGTCAATCCGGGCGAGATCCATGACGGCGCACCGGTCCGGGCCGGGATGCGGGCATGGCGGATGCTCTACGTCGAGCCCCACCTCCTCGACGGGCTTCTATGCGAGACGGTGTCCGGACCCGTCGAGATCACCCGGCCCGCCGTCAGCGACCCGGCCCTCGCCGCCCACCTCGTACGGCTCTTCGCCGATCTGATCGCCCCCACCCCGGACCCCCTGGCGATCGAGGAGACGATGGTGCGGACCCTGACCCACCTCGTCGCGCGTCACGGGAGCCGGCCGGTGCCGCGGCCGGGGCCGCCGCCCTTCGTGACCCGCGCCCTGCATCGGATCGAGGAAGCGCCCGAGCGGCCGACGACCCTCGCGGAACTGGCCGGGCTGTCGGGAGTCGGCCGGTTCCAGCTCCTGCGCGGCTTTGCCCGGGCGGTCGGCACCACGCCGCACGCCTATCTGCTGCAGCATCGTGTCCGGCTGGCCCGCCGGCTTCTCGGGGCGGGGCGCAGCCCGGCGGCGGCGGCGGCGGAATCCGGCTTCGCCGATCAGAGCCATCTGACCCGCGCCTTCGTCCGCCAGTTCGGCGTGACGCCGGCCCGCACGCGCGCTGCCCTCGCCTGAGGCGCAATCGCGTTCAAGACCGCCGTGCGCCCGCGCGCGACACCGTCCCCGGGGGCCGGATGCGACGGCGGGAGGACGCGATGGGGCAGGATCAGACCTACATTCATGGCTATGCGGCGGCGGAGGACCGTCGCCTGCACGACCAGGCGGCGACGCTCGAAGAACTCCTGCACCACGACAGCACGTTCCCGGCCGGAAGCTCCGTGCTGGAGGCGGGCAGCGGGGTCGGGGCCCAGACGCTTCCGCTGCTGCGGCGCAGCCCCGGCATCCGGCTCACCTGCCTGGACCGCTCCGCAGCGTCGCTCGATGCGGCCCGGACGCGCCTGCGCGCCGCCGGCCTGCCCCTCCCCGATTTCCGGCAGGCGGATCTGTGCGCGCTGCCGTTCCCGGACGGTGCCTTCGATCACGCTTTCGTCTGCTTCGTGCTGGAACACCTGCCGGAGCCGGACGCGGCCCTCGCCGAGCTGCGCCGTGTCCTGCGCCCGGGCGGCAGCCTCACGGTGATCGAGGGCGATCACGGCTCGGTTCTCCTCCATCCCGACGACGAGGCCGCCCAGGCGGCGATCGCCTGCCAGGTGGCGCTGCAGCGAACGGCCGGCGGGGATGCCCGGATCGGTCGCCGGCTCGCACCGCTGCTCGTGGGGGCCGGCTTCGTCGCCGTGCGGGTCTCGCCGCGCCCGGTCCATGCCGATGCGGGCCGCCCGGCCCTGGTGGACGGGTTCGTTCGCCGGACCTTCACGGCAATGGTTGCCGGTGTCAGGGACGAGGCCGTGCGGGCGGGACTGACCGACGCGGCGGCGTTCGAGGCCGGATTGCGCGCGCTCCTGCGCACGACGGAAGCGGACGGCACCTTCGGCTACACGTTCTTCAAGGCGACGGCCGTCGCTCCCCCCGCTCAGCGATAATCGTTCGGGTCGAGGCCGTGGCGGGCGATCTTGTCGTAGAGGGTCTTGCGCGGCGTGCCGAGGGCCTCGGCCGCCACCCGCACGTCGCCGCCGGCCATGATCAGCTCGTCGCGGATCAGGCCGCGCTCGTGGCGGTCCATCTGCTCGGCGAGCGTCGCGGGCTTCGCCGGCTCGGCCGCGGCCGGGCCGGTGGGCGAGAGGCCGAGCGCGCAGCGCTCGGCGAAGTGGCCGAGCTCGCGCACGTTGCCGGGCCAGTCGTGCCGGCTCAGGTGCTCGCGCATCGCCGGCGTCACCGGCGGCGGCTCGCGGTTGAAGCGGGCGGCGGCCTTGCGCAGGAAGTGCTCGAACAGCAGCGCCACGTCCTCGCGCCGCTCGCGCAGGGGCGGGATCGCCACCGAGACCACGTTCAGCCGGTAGTAGAGGTCGTCGCGAAAGGTCCCTTGCGCGGCGGCCTGGCCGAGATCGATCTTGGTCGCGGCCACCACCCGCATGTCGACGGGCTGGATCGCGTTGGTGCCGAGCGGTTCGACCACCCTTTCCTGCAGCACCCGCAGGAGCTTGACCTGGATGGTGAGCGCCATGCTCTCGATCTCGTCGAGGAACAGCGTGCCGCCGTCGGCATGCGCGATGCGCCCGACCCGCTTCTTGAGCGCGCCGGTGAAGGCCCCGGCCTCGTGGCCGAACAGCTCGCTCTCGACCACGGTGTCGGGCAGCGCGCCGCAATTCATCGCGACGAAATTGCCCTTGGCCCGGCGGCTCCAGCGGTGGAGCGCGCTCGCCACCACCTCCTTGCCGGAGCCGGTCTCGCCGAGCACCAGCACGTCGACATCGGCCTGCGCCACCTCGCGCACGAACTGACGCAGGCGGGTGATGGCCGGCGAGACGCCGAGGAAGGCCGGATCCTCCGCCACCGCGGCGTCGAGGCGGGCCCGCAACGAGCGGTTCTCCTGCACCAGCGCCCGGCGCTCGAGGGCGCGGCGCACCGAGGCGACCAGCGTCTCGGCCGGATAGGGCTTGGCCAGGAAGTCGTAGGCGCCCGAGCGCATCGCCCGCACCGCCATGGTGATGTCGCCGTGGCCGGTGATCAGGATCACCGGCAATTCGGGATCCGCCTCCTGCAAGGCGGCGAACAGGCCGAGCCCGTCGAGCCCCGGCAGGCGCACGTCGGTGACGACGACGCCGGGGGGATCGGCGAGGATCGCCCGCAGCGCCGTTTCGGCATCGGCATGGGTCTCGACGGTGAAGCCGGCGAGGTCGAGGCTCTGGCCGTTGGCCCGGCGCACCTCCTCCTCGTCGTCGACGAAGACCACGCGGTCGGACGGCCCGGTCATGCGGCGGCTCCCTGCTCTGCCGGCGCCAGCGGCAGCTCGACCCGGAACAGGGCGCCGCCCTCCGGCGACGGCCCGGCCGAGAGCGTGCCGCCGCACTCCTCGACGATGCCGCGGGAGATCGCGAGCCCGAGCCCGAGGCCGTTGGCCTTGGTGGTGAAGAAGGCGTCGAAGACTTGTCCGCCCCCGTCCGGCAGCCCGCCGCCGTTGTCGCCCACCTCCAGCACCGCGCGCTCCCCCATGACCCGCACCGTCACGGCGATGCGGGGATCGTCGGCGCCCGCGACCGCATCGAGGGCGTTCTGCACCAGGTTGACCACGACCTGCTCCAGCCGCGGCCCCTCCCCCAGGACATAAGGCGATGGCTCGGGCAGGGCGAGGGCGAGGTCGATGCCCGCAAGCCGCCCCTCGACCACTTCGAGGCTCGCCCGCACCACGCCCGTGAGCGCCACCGGGTCGCGCCGCCCGGAGGCCTTGCGGGCGAAGCCCTTGAGCTGGCGGGTCAGTCCGGCGATGCGCTCGGTCAGGCGACCGACCGCCGAGAGGTTCTCGGTCGCCTCCGGCAGCCGGCCGCGCTGGATCAGGATGCCGGCATTGTCGGCGTAGGAGCGGATCGCCGCGAGCGGCTGGTTGATCTCGTGCGCCATGCTGGCGGCGAACTGGCCGAGCGCCGCGAGGCGGCCGGCATGGGCGAGCTCGCGCCCGAGGCGCTGGCGGTCGGCCTCGGCCCGCCGGCGCTCGGCGATCTCGGCCTTGAGCTTCTGGTTGGCCTCGGTGAGGGCCTGGGTGCGTGCCCGCACCCGCTCCTCCAGCTCGGTGCGCCGGGCCGCCGCCTCGGCGAGGCTCGCCCGCAGGCGCCGGCGCCGGCCGACGATCTCGGCGACGCCGAGGCAGGCGAGGCCGACCGCGAGGCCGGCGATGACCTGGGCCTGCAGCCGCTCGCGCGCCACCGCGACGCCGATCCGGGTCAGGGTGTGAAGCCGCCAGGTCGTGCCGGGGATCGGCGCGTCGAGCGGGAGCGCCAGGCGCGCCGGCTGGGCGCCGCCGCCGACCCGGACGAGGCCCGACCCGTCCGAGGCCGGGTAGAGCGGCAGGGGCGCGAGGGGGGCCGCGCCGAATTCGAGCCGCTCGCGGATCAGCCGGCGCTCGTCGTCCGGCACCGGGTGCAGGGCGCCGAAGCGCCAGGCCGGCTCGCTCGCCATCAGGACGATGCCGCGGGGATCGGTGACCATCACGGTCTCGCCGCCCTTCTTCCAGGACTCGCGCCAGGCCTCCTCGATCGCGTCGAACTCGACCTTGACCACCACCACCCCGGTCCGGCCGTCCGGCCCGGCGACCCGGCGGCTGAGATAGAGCCCGGGCCGGCCGCTGACCGTGCCGAGCGCGAATTGCCGCCCCGCCCCGTCGGCGAGCGCCTGCTGGAAATACGGCCGGAACGCGTAGGAGATGCCGACGAAGCTCCCCGGCGCGCCGGCATTGCTCGCCGCCACGGCGGTGCCGTCCTGGCGGATGACGTAGATCACCGCCGCCCCCGAGGCGCGGGCGATCTCGGCGAGGCGGTCGTCGACCCGGGCGATCAGCGCCGGATCGGGCGATCGTCCCACCACCGCGGCGATCTCGGGGTCGCTGGCGAGCGCCAGCGGCAGCGAGCCCTGCTTCTGCATCTCGGTGCGGAAGGCCGCGACCTGGAGCGCCAGGGTCGCGTTGGCCGAACGCCGCAGGTCGGCCAGCGCCGCCCGCTCGGCGATGCGCCCGGCGACGAGGGCGGCGGCCAGCACCGCCGCGAGGCTCAGGATCCAGGGCAGGGCCGGCGAGCGCGCGAAGGCGCGCCAGCCGGTCACGGCCGCCCCGCGGGGTGGCGGGCCGGGGTCCGAGGGCTTGCGGATTTCCGCACGGTTTCCCGGTCCGCTTTGCGGCGCGCCGGACGCTTCCACCGGGCCGTCTCCTCATGGGGTTGGAAAAAGCTTTTATTCGTCTGCACTTAACAAAAAATTTCGATTTTTTCCCGGCTGGCACGCCGGTTGCCATTGGGTGTCTGTCCGCGGCCTGCCGGTGCGCGGCAGGCCCGCGAAAAGGTCGATCACCGGTCACGAGATCCATCGCCAAGAGGCCGATCCCGCCTCGCGGCCAAGAGCAAGAGCGTCGCCCCGGTTCCGCCGACGACGCCGTCCCGCAACAAGCCATATAGGGAGAACGTCCGATGGCTACCGTCCCGTCCCCGCTGACCGCGCCGCACGCGCCGCCGGCGCCGAAGCCGATCTACAAGACCCTCTACTTCCAGGTGCTGGTCGCCGTCGCGATCGGCATCACGCTCGGGCATTTCTACCCGCAGCTCGGCGCCGACATGAAGCCGCTCGGCGACGCCTTCATCAAGCTCGTCAAGATGATCATCGCCCCGGTGATCTTCCTCACCGTGGTCTCCGGCATCGCCGGCATGACCAACCTCGAGAAGGTCGGCCGGGTCGGCGGCAAGGCGCTGATCTACTTCCTCACCTTCTCGACCCTGGCGCTGATCGTCGGCCTGATCATTGCGAACCTCGTCCAGCCGGGCGCAGGGATGCACATCGATCCGAAGTCGCTCGATCCCAAGCAGATCGCGATGTACGCCGAGAAGGCGAAGACGCAGACGATCACCGACTTCCTGATGAACATCATCCCGTCGACGGCGGTGGGTGCGTTCTCGGGCGGCGAGATCCTGCAGGTCCTGTTCTTCTCGGTGCTGTTCGGCTTCGGCCTCGCCTTCCTGGGCGAGCGCGGCAAGCCGGTGCTCGACTTCATCAAGATCCTGTCCGAGGCGATCTTCGGCGTCGTCCACATCATCATGAAGGTCGCTCCCATCGGCGCCTTCGGCGCGATGGCCTTCACCATCGGCAAGTACGGCATCGCGTCGCTCGCCAACCTCGCCTACCTCGTCGGCGCGTTCTACCTGACCTCGGCGATCTTCGTCTTCGGCGTGCTCGGCCTGGTCGCCCGCTACAACGGCTTCTCGATCGTCAAGCTGATCCGCTACATCAAGGAGGAGCTGCTCCTGGTGCTCGGCACCTCGTCCTCCGAGTCGGCGCTGCCCTCGCTGCTCGAGAAGATGGAGCGCGCCGGCTGCTCGAAGCCCGTCGTCGGCCTGGTGGTCCCGACCGGCTACTCGTTCAACCTCGACGGCACCAACATCTACATGACCATGGCGGCCCTGTTCATCGCCCAGGCGACGGACACGCCCCTCACCTACGGCGAGCAGGCCCTGCTGCTCCTCGTCGCCATGCTGTCGTCCAAGGGCGCGGCCGGCGTCACCGGCTCGGGCTTCATCACGCTTGCCGCGACCCTCGCGGTGGTCCCCTCCGTGCCGGTCGTCGGCATGGCGCTGATCCTCGGCATCGACCGCTTCATGTCGGAGTGCCGGGCGCTCACCAACTTCATCGGCAACGCGGTCGCCTGCATCGTGGTCGCCCGCTGGGAGGGTGAGGTCGACATGGACCGCCTGAAGGCCGCCCTCGACGGCAACCCGCTGCCGCTCGACGAGACCGGCCCGGTCCCGGCCCTCCAGGCCGCCGAGTGAGCGACGATCCGGGGCCTCGAGGCCCCGGTCAAGAAACGAGGGCGGCCCTGCGCGCGGCGCGGGGCCGCCCGTCTCGTTTTCCGGGTTATCGTCGCGCCGGATCTGCTCACGCGGGGGACGACGATGGCGGGTGACGACTGGCGCGGGATGGACCGCGCGACGCTCAGCAAGGCCTACGACAATTCCGGCGCGGTCGCCGGCAGCAGCGCCTTCATGGCAGCCTTGCGCGAGCGCAGCGCGGCGTTCCGGGAGACCAAGGCCGGCGAGCTCGACTTGCCCTACGGCGAGGGCGCGCGGCAGCGCTACGACCTGTTCCGCTGCGGTCGGGCGGGAGCGCCGCTCCTGGCCTTCATCCATGGCGGCTACTGGCAGCGCAACGACAAGAGCGGCTTCTCGGCGCTCGCCGAGGGCCCGCTGGCCCGCGGCCTCGACGTGGCGATGATCGGCTACACCCTCTGCCCCGAGGCGACGATGACCGCCCTCGCCGCCGAGATCCCGGCGGCTTTGGCGGCCTTGCGGGCGCATGCCGCCCCGCCGCGCCTCGTCGTCTCGGGCTGGTCGGCCGGCGGCCACCTCGCGGCCCTCGCCATGGCCTGCCCGGAGGCCGATGCGGGGCTCAGCGTCTCCGGCATCTTCGATCTCGCACCGATCCGCCGCACGGCGCTCGACGACGCGCTCCACCTCACCGAGGACGAGGTGGCGGCGCTCTCGCCGATCCGGCACCTGCCGCGCAAGGCGGGCCCGCTCATCGTGGCCTACGGGGCGGACGAGCTGCCGGAACTGTGCCGGCAATCGCAGGTCTACCACGCCGCCTGGGCCGGGACCGGCCTTCCCGGCGACCTCCTGCCGCTTCCGGGCAACGACCATTTCACGGTGCTCGACCAGATGATCCGGCCGGACGGGGCGCTGACCGAGGCGGCGTTGCGGCTGGCGGCCGGGTGAGGCTCCCCCCCGCCGGGCTCGCCGTCCTGCGGGCCCTGCCCTAGAGATAGAGGCGCCGCGACGACCGTCCGGGCGCGGGGACGCCCGGGCGGAGCCACCAGGGATCGGGCATGGGCCAGCACCACGACCACGCGCATCACGACCATGACCACCATGATCACGGCCACGGGCATGGTCACCACCACGGTGCCGGCCATTCGCACGGCCCGGGCCACGTTCACGCCCCGGCGAGTTTCGGGCGGGCCTTCGCGGTCGGCATCGCGCTGAACACCGGCTTCGTGCTGATCGAGGGCGTCTACGGGTTCCTCACCGATTCGGTGGCGCTGCTCGCCGATGCCGGCCACAACCTCTCGGACGTGCTCGGCCTCGTCGTCGCCTGGGCGGCGGCGACCCTCGGGCAGCGCCGGCCGACGGCGCGCTTCACCTACGGCCTGCGCTCGTCCTCGATCCTCGCCGCCCTGTTCAACGCGGTGTTCCTGCTGGTCGCGGTCGGCGCCATCGCGCTCGAGGCGGTGCAGCGCTTCAGCGCGCCCGCCCCGGTCCCGGGTCTCACCGTGACGATCGTGGCGCTGATCGGCATCGCGGTGAACGGGATCACCGCCTGGCTGTTCGCGTCGGGCCGCAAGGGCGACCTCAACGTGCGCGGCGCCTACCTGCACATGCTGGCCGATGCCGCGGTGTCGGCCGGCGTCGTGGTGGCGGGCCTCGTCATCCTGTGGACCGGCTGGACCTGGGTCGATCCGGTGACCAGCCTCGTCATCGTGGCGGTGATCGTCGCCGGCACCTGGGGTCTCCTGCGCGACAGCCTCGTGCTCTCCCTCGATGCCGTGCCCCCGGGCATCGACCCGGCCGAGGTGCGGGCCTGCCTCGCCGAGCGGCCGGGCGTCGCCGAGATCCACGACCTCCACGTCTGGCCGATGAGCACCACCGAGACGGCCCTCACCGCCCATCTGGTGATGCCGGAGGGGCATCCCGGCAACGCCTTCCTCAACGATTGCGCGGCCGTGCTGCGCCGCCGCTTCGGCATCGCCCACGTGACGCTCCAGGTGGAGCTGGCCGGCGGACCGGCCTGCGCGCTCGCGCCGGATCACGTGGTCTAAGCAGATTTCGCAAGCGCGGCGGCCGGTTTTGCGACGACAATCTGCGACGAGAACGAGACTCCCGGCGGACCAGCGTCGGCAGGCCAATGCCGATCCGCCGGGAGTGCCCTACCCCGCCTTGCGCACCGGCTGGCGCGCCAGCACCGCGTCGGCGGCGCGGCCCGTCAGCTCGGCCCGGTGGTCGAACCGGGTGGTGAAGGTGCCGATGCCGGCGGTGGCCGAGCGCAATTCGACGATGAGGTCGGTCATCTCGGCCTCGGGGATCAGCGCCTCGACCACGTCCCAGCCGGACCAGCCGGGCCGGGCGTCGAAGCCGAGGATCTGGCCGCGGCGGGCGGTGACGAGGCCGGTCGCCTTGGCGGTGGCGCCGCTCGGCACCGCCATCGACACCGCCAGGACCGGTTCGAGCAGCACCGGCCCGGCCTTCGCCAGCGCCTCCTCCAGGGCCAGCCGCGTCGCGGCCTGGAAGGCGGCATCCGACGAATCGACCGCGTGGGCGGCGCCGTCCTTGAGCGTCACCGCGATGTCGACGACGGGAAAGCCGAGCGGCCCCCTGGTGGTGAAGGCCCGGGCGCCGGCCTCGACCGAGGCGATGTATTGGCGCGGCACCGCGCCGCCCACCACCTCGTCCTCGAACGAGAACCCCTCGCCCCGGGGCAGCGGCCGCACGGCGAGCGCCACGTCGGCGAACTGGCCGTGGCCGCCAGTCTGCTTCTTGTGCCGCGCCCGCGCCTCGGCGGGTCCCCGGATCGTCTCGCGATAGGCGATCCGCGCCGGCGCGGTCTCGACCCCGATGCCGAAGCGCGAGGCCAGTCGCTCGACTGCGACCCGCAGGTGCATCTCGCCCTGGCCCGACAGGCGCAGGTCGCCGAGTTCGGCGCGGTGCTCGACGATCAGCGCCGGGTCCTCCTCGGCGAGCTTGGCGAGCGCCGCCGAGAGGCGAACGTCGTCCTTGCGGTCGCGCACCCGCAGCGCCAGGGCGTGGACGGGCTCCGGCGGCGGCAGGGTCACCAGGGCGTCCGGCGTTCCGGGGCCGGTGGTCAGGGTCTCGGCGGTGCCGATGGGGTCGAGCTTGGCGAGGCCGACGACCTCGCCCGCCTGCCCCTCGGGCACGCGGTGGCCCGCGGCACCCGCGAGCCGGGTCAGCGCCGCCACCCGGGCGCTGCCGCCCGATCCCGTCACCGCCTCGCCCTCGCGGAGCGTGCCGCGCAGCACCCGGCCGACCGAGAGCTTGCCGCCGAAGCCGGTATGCAGGGTCTTCATCACCTGGACCAGCGGCGCCCCCTCCTCCGCCACGCCGAGGCGCGCCCGCGTCCCGGGCAGCCCCGGCGCCTCGTGCCGCAGCGCCTTCAGCAGGCGGGTGATGCCGTGGCCGTGCTCGGCCGAGCCGAACAGCACCGACACCACCTGGCCGTCGCGCAGCTCGCTCGCGAGATCGGCGAAGACCCGGTCGGCCTGCGGCTCGACCTCGGCGATCAGATCCTCCATCAGGGCATCGTCGTGATCGGCCAGGCGCTCCAGCATCATGAAGCGCTCGGCCTTCTCCCGCGGCAGCTCGCCGTCGGGCAGGGCCACCACCTCGCTCGGGGCCTGCTCGCGCCAGATGAAGGCCCGCTCCAGCGCGAGATCGATGAAGCCGACCGCCGCCTCGCCCTCGATCAGCGGAACCTGGCGCATCAGCAGCGGCACCCGCGAGGCCGGTTGCAGCAGCGCCAGGGCCTCGCGCAGCGAGCCCGCCGCCGTCTCGGCCTTGTTGATGAAGAGAAGGCGGGGGATGCCGGCGGCCTCCAGCTCCCGGAGCGTCAGTTCGAGCGCCGGCACTTTTCGCGCGTCGGCCTCGCAGACCACGATCGCGGCGTCGCATGCCGGCAGCACCGCCCTGAGGTCGTGGGCGAACTCGATCGAGCCCGGGCAGTCGACGAAGGTGAAGGTCTCGCCGAGGAACTGCGCCGTGGCGAAGGCGGGCTCGACGCTCATGCCGTGCGCCCGCGCCTCGGGCGAGGTGTCGCCGATCCGGGCGCCGACGCGGCCGGGCCGGTCGATCGCGCCGGTGCGATGAAGGATGGCCTCGAGCAGGGCGGTCTTGCCGCTCTGGAACGGACCGACGATCGCGATGCACCTGTGCTGCGCAGCCACGTGACGTCTCCACCCTGTCTTTTATTGAGAGGGAGTTAAGCACCGTGCCGATGCCAGGTCCAGGCGGCAGGTGTGCGGGCGCGAAATCGCACCGATAGGGGACCGGTCAGGCCCGCGAGAGCATTGTCCGACGAGGCGGATGCCGGTTCGTCGCAGACGATGCGGCAAAATCAGGGACCGAGGGCAGCCCCCGATTGCAACGCGATCGGGGGCTGCTCTAGAGCGGGCGACGGACAGGGAATGCGTGATGCCCGAGATCGACATCGACCATCTGCGCAGCTGGATCGGCCGCACCCGGGAGGTGGAGGACGTCGTGACGCCGCGCCTCGTGGCCGAGTACCGGGCGACGCTGGCGCCCCACCTCGCTCCCGTGGCGGAGGGCGAGGCGCCGCTGGCCCTGCACTGGTGCCTCGCCCCCGAAACCCCGGCCGCCGACGCGCTGGGGCCCGACGGCCACGCCGCCAAGGGTGGGTTCCTGCCGCCGGTGCCGCTGCCGCGGCGGATGTGGGCTGGCGGCGAGGTCGAGACCCTGGCCCCGTTGCGCGTCGGTGACCGGGTGGTGCGGCGCGAATCCGTGGCCGACGTGACGGTCAAGCGCGGTCGCACCGGCACGCTCTGCTTCGTCACCGTGTGGCACGAATACCTGACCGAGCGCGGCCCGGCGATCCGCGACCGGCAGGACATCGTCTACCGCGAGGCGAGCCGGCCGGGCGACGCCGCGCCGGCGGCGAAGCCCGCCCCGGACGAGGATGCGGCGGCGTGGTCGGTCGAGGCGAATTCCGTGCTGCTGTTCCGCTACTCGGCCATGACCTTCAACGGCCACCGTTTCCACTACGATCAGCCCTACGCGACCCAGGTCGAGGGCTATCCCGGCCTGGTGGTGCACGGGCCGATGCAGGCGAGCCTGCTCCTCAACTTGGCGGCGTCGCGCCTCGGCCGGGTGCCGGCCCGGTTCCGCTACCGCGGCGTCGCGCCGATGATCGCCGGATCGCACTTCGCGGTGGCGGGACGGCCGGAGGGCGAGGGCTTTCGCGCCTGGACCGCGACCGGCGGGCAGATCCACATGGAGGCCGAAGCCCATTTGGAGGCGGAGGCCGAGGGTTAGGCGTTCGGCGGATTGCGCCGGCGGGCCCGAACTGTCAGCCTCGCGACCAAACCAGAACGAGAACGAGGAAACGCCATGCCGACTCTGACCCGCCGCGCGCTCGCGGCCGGCACCGCCCTCCTGCTCCTGTCGGGGGCGGCGCTGGCGCAGGCCCCGATCGTGATCAAGTTCAGCCACGTGGTCGCGCCCGACACCCCGAAAGGCCGCGGTGCCGACAAGTTCAAGGAACTGGCCGAGAAGTACACCGGCGGCAAGGTGAAGGTCGAGGTCTACCCGAACTCGCAGCTGTTCAAGGACAAGGAAGAGGTCGAGGCGCTGCAGCTCGGCGCGGTGCAGATGCTGGCGCCGTCGCTGGCGAAGTTCGGGCCGCTCGGCGCCAAGGAGTTCGAGGTCTTCGACCTGCCCTACATCCTGCCCGACAAGGCGGCCCTGCGCCGGGTCACCGACGGGGCGCTCGGCAAGCGCCTGTTCGACAAGCTGCAGACCAAGGGCATCACCGGGCTGGCCTACTGGGACAACGGCTTCAAGGTGATGAGCGCCAACAAGCCGCTGCGGATGCCGGCGGATTTCCGCGGCCTCAAGATGCGGATCCAGTCCTCGAAGGTGCTGGAGGCGCAGTTCCGCGCGCTCGGCGCGATCCCGCAGGTGATGGCCTTCTCGGAGGTCTACCAGGGTATGCAGACCGGCGTCGTCGACGGCTCGGAGAACACGCCCTCGAACATGTTCACCCAGAAGCACCACGAGGTGCAGAAATACGTGACCCTCTCGGATCACGGCTATATCGGCTACGCGGTGATCACCAACAAGAAGTTCTGGGACGGCCTGCCGGCCGAGATCCGGACCGAGCTCGACAAGGCGATGAAGGAGGCGACCGTCTACGCCAACGAGGTCGCCGACAAGGACAATGCCGAGGCCCTCGACGAGATGAAGAAGTCGGGCAAGACCACCTTCGTCACGCTCACCGCCGACGAGAAGGCGGCCTGGAAGGCGGCGCTCGAACCCGTCACCGCCGACATGGCGAAGCGCGTCGGCAAGGACGTGATCGAGGAGTTCCAGAAGGAGGCGAAGGGCGGGACGCAGTAGGGACGGGCCGAACGCGCCAGAGCCTGCCTGGCCGGTCGGGCCCGTCGTCGCGCATCGACTCCTCCATCTCTTCGCCGTCATCCCGGGTCTCGACGCCGTCGGGTCCCGGGATCCATGGCCGTCAGGGCGGAGCCCGGCCGCGCGAAGGGCCGCCGAGGGTGGACAGCCGGAGCGGCGCGGGGGACGCTCAGGCCAGGGGAGAAAATCCCTGGGGTAGCGCGATGGTCGAGGTTGCGTCCGCGATCTGTTCGGGGCCGCCTTTCGGCGGCCAGACGCCGGCCGCATAGGCGCGGGACCGCAAGCCGGCTCGCTCTGCCAGGCTCGCGAAGGCCCAGAGATGCGTGATCCGCGGCATGCCGTCGAGGGCATACATGTTCAGGACGAGGTGCTCGGTGTATTCGCGTGCCGGTTCGATCGCGGCCTCCCAGCCCGCGAGCGTTGGTGTCAGACCACCCGGCTTGAGATGATAGGTCCGGAACTCATAGACGCCACCACGATCTCCCGTCCGGATTGACGGCAGGAAGGGGAAAGGCGCGTAGCTGTCCATCGTCAGCGCCGTGATCAGGCTTCCGGCATTGAAGGGGTTGGCGCTCAGAAGGGCACGCCGACGTTCGATCGTCATATCCTCCGGTGCCTCGAACCCCCGCAGCACGATCAGGCGCCCGAGTGTGCCGATCTCCGTTCGCCAGCAGCCAAGCACATCCCCCTTCGCATCGGGCGCATCGATCCAGGCATGAACGCCCTCCGATGCCTGGCCGACGGCAAGGAGCGGGCATGAGAGGGTCGCGAGTTCGTAGAGCATGGGGACCTCGGCGTCGTCGTGCGTTCAAAGCGAGAGCGCGCCATTCGGTTCAGGGGCCGATCCGCGTCCGGGCTGGAAACGCCCCGGCCCGGCGCCCGCGGCTGGCCCTGGCCGCCGGCAACCTTCACAGCACTGTCGCAGAACGCCCCTACAGAGCGAACACAGTCCGAAACATGCCGTAACACGGCAGCCTCCCCGCCCTTCCGGTCCGACACGTCGAACGATCGCGGGCGAGCCCGGCGCCGCTGCGTCTCCCCGTCCGCCCAAGACCTAACAGGCGCGCGCCGACGGGTAAGCACGCCTGTCGCGTCGCCGCTCTCCCCGCGCGTCCGGAGACGCTGGAACCATGGCCACGACGCTCGCCAGCGGCACTGCGATCCCCGCCGCGGCGCCCTCGCTCCAGGGTCGCTCCGGCGCGACAGCCACTACGCGGCCGACGGCGGCGAGCGCGCCCCGGCTCGTGCGGGATCCCACCGCTCCCATCGCCAGGCAGGTGCCACCGGACGCCGAGGCGGCGGCCTGCGATTCGCCGACGAGCCGGCTCCACGTCCAGGAAACCATCGGGACCCGCATCGCGCCCGCCGCCGCCCCGGCCGACGCCGCCGCCGTCACCCCGCGCGTCGGCGAGGCGGTAAGGGCCGGGACCGGCGCGATCATCCTCGTCGACGGGGCGCGCGACACCCGCACCATCCCGGTCACCGACGCCGCCGGCCACGCCGTCGCGGGCCTCGCGCAGGACCAACCCGACTCCACCACCCAGCAAGGCCGTCCCGATGACCTACACGCTCCAGATCCTGCACGCCTCGGACTGGGAGGCCGGCCTGCTGGCGACCCAGCGGGCGCCGATCTTCGCCGCGCTCGTCGACCGGTTCGAGGACGCGGTCCCGAACTCGATCACCCTCTCGACCGGCGACGGCTGGATCCCGAGCCCGTTCTTCATCGCCGGCGCCGACCCGCAGCTGAACGCGACCTATAACGGCGTCTACAACCAGCTCTACGGGCTGTCGGGCGCCACCGCCTACAGCCGGCTGACCGCCTCGCCGGGCCGGGCCGACATCACGATCCAGAACGTCATCGGCGTCCAGGCCGCGGTGTTCGGCAACCACGAGTTCGATTCCGGCCCGACCGAGGTCGCCAACATCATCGGCGCCAATCTGGGCTCGGCCCCCGGTGCGGCCGACGACACCTGGGTCGGGGCGCAATTCCCCTACCTGTCGGTGAACCTGAACTTCTCCCGCGAATCGTCGCTCTCGGGTCTCGTCCACCAGGACGGCGACAGCGCCACCTTTGCCCAGACCGGCCCGGCCTCGACCCAGACCGGCACCGGCGCCGACAAGATCGCCAAGTCGACGATCATCGTCGAGAACGGCGAGAGGATCGCCTTCATCGGCGCCACCACCCAGCTCGAGCCGCTGCTGACCACGCTCGGCAACGTCACGCTCGACGGCTTCACCGGCCGCGACGAGATCGCGCTGCTCGCCCAGCAGATCAACGCCGAGGTCGACCGGGTGCTGGCGGCCAATCCCGGCCTCGACAAGGTCATCGTCGGCACCCACCTGCAGCAACTTGCCAACGAGCAGGCGCTGGCGCCGCTGCTGCGCAACGTCGACGTCCTGATCGGCGGCGGTTCGCACACCCTCCTGGCCGATTCCGACGACCGGCTCCAGCCGGGCGACGTCCCGGGCGGCGCCTACCCGCAGCTCTTCACCAACGCCTCGGGCCAGACCCTGGCCCTGGTCAACACGGCATCGGAATATTCCTATCTCGGCCGCCTGACCGTCACCTTCGACGACCAGGGCAACATCATCCGCGACTCGATCACGCCGCAGACCTCGGGCGCGATCCCGGTCAACGGCGACTCGATCGCCCGGACCTGGGGCTCGACCGACCTGGCCTTCGCGCCCGGCACCAAGGGCTACCTCGTCAAGGAAATGATCGAGGGCCTCGACGTCAACAACGACGGGATCCAGGAGACCGCCGGCGTCGCCGACGTCATCCGCCAGCAGGACGGCAACATCCTCGGCCGCACCAGCGTCTACCTCGAGGGGCGCCGCGGCGAGGTCCGCACCGAGGAGACCAACCTCGGCGACCTCAGCGCCGACGCCAACCTCTGGTACGCCAAGCAGTACGATTCCTCGGTCGCGGTCTCGATCAAGAACGGTGGCGGCCTGCGCGACTCGATCGGCTCGTTCTCGACCGCCGGCGGCGGCACCGCCGAGCTGCCCCCGGCGGCGAACCCCTCCGCCGGCAAGCAGGCGGGCGACATCTCGCAGCTCGACGTCACCAACTCGCTGCGCTTCAACAACGCGCTCGCCGTCACCACGGTCTCGGCGCTGGAGATGAAGCGGATCCTGGAGCACGCGGTCTCGGCCAGTACGGCCGGCGCGACGCCAGGGCAGTTCCCCCAGATCGGAGGCCTGAGCTTCTCCTTCGACGCCACCAGGACCGCCCAGACCCTCGACGCCAACGGCGCCGTCACCCGCGAGGGCCAGCGGATCCTCAATGCGGCGATCGTCGACGGGAGCGGCCGGATCACCGACACCCTGGTGCAGAACGGCCAGGTCGTCGGCGATCCGGACCGGGGCATCCGTACCGTCACCCTCGACTTCCTGGCCACCGGCTCGTCGAGCGCCCCGGGACTGGGGGGCGACAACTATCCGTTCCCAGCCTATGGCGAGAACAAGGTGGCCCTCGCCACCGCCCGGCCGGGCGCGTCGCTGCCGAATGCCGCGACCTTCTCGGCGCAAGGCACCGAGCAGGACGCGCTGGCCGAATACCTGCGCGCCTTCTACGCCACGACCCCCTACGGCACCGCCGACACCCCGCCCGCTAGCGATACCCGGATCCAGAACCTCGCCGCCCGCAGCGACACGGTGCTGGCCCGCGGGGTCGTCCGGACCGGCACCGACGGCAGCGACACGCTCTCCGGCACGGCCTTCGACGACATCATCAGCGGCGGCGCCGGCGACGACACCGTCGTCGCCTCGCCCGGCCACGACATCCTGCTCGGCGGCCGGAACGCCGACGGGTCGACCGGGACCGACACCCTGGTGCTCCACTCGAGGCTCGCCGACGCCACCGTGACCCGCGACGGCGCCTATGCGCTGATCGTCGGGCCGGAGGGCGAAGGCCGGGTGACCGGGTTCGAGCGCTACGTCTTCACCGACGCGACGGTGGTGACCGCCGACGGCTCGCCGCTGGTCGACGACCTGTACTACCTCGCGAGCAACAAGGATGTGCTCGCCGCCGGCTGGGACGCCGACGCCCACTACGCGGCGGATGGCTGGAAGGAGGGCCGCGATCCGAGCGCCCTGTTCTCCACCACCGGCTACCTCGCCGCCAACCCGGACGTGCGGGCCGCGAACGTCAATCCCCTCGCGCAGTACGACCAGGCCGGCTGGAAGCAGGGCCGTGACCCATCGGCGCGCTTCGACACCGAGCTCTATCTCGCCCGCAACGCGGATGTGCGGGCCGCAGGGATCGATCCGCTCAAGCATTACATCGAGTATGGCCAGGGCGAGGGCCGGGCGATCGACGACGCGATCGGCAAGGCCACCGACCTCGCCGTGCATCCGGGCTTCGACGCCGAGTATTATCTGTTGTCGAACCTCGACGTGGCGCACGCCGCGACGGCGTCCGGCAGGGACCCGTCCGCCTATGCCTACGATCACTACCAGACCTATGGCTGGAAGGAGGGCCGCAACCCGAACGCGGTGTTCGACGCCAAGGGCTACCGCGATGCCTACCAGGACGTGAAGGCGGCCGGGATCGACCCGCTGATGCACTACGACCAGTATGGCTGGAAGGAGGGCCGCGACCCGTCGAAGGGCTTCGACACGACGGCGTACCTCGCCGCCTACGGCGATGTCGCGCAGGCCAAGATCGACCCGATGCAGCACTACCTGCAATACGGCGCCCTCGAGGGCCGCGAGCGCTTCGCCGACACCACCTTCGGCGCCGGCATGATCGGGTAAGCCGCCCCGCCCACCCTGGGAAAGGCCCGGGCGGCCTCCGCCGCCCGGGCCTTTTCCGTGCTCTCGGGACGCTCTTCGTCAGGCCGCCGCGCGGTCGTGGCGGCCCTCCTGGACCTCCTCGATGATCTTGGCCGAGAAGGCGTCGAGGTCGCCCGGGTTGCGGCTCGTCACGATGCCCTTGTCGGTCACCACCGGCAGATCGTGCCACTCGGCGCCGGCATTGATCACGTCGGTCCTGATCGAGGAGAACGAGGTCATCTTGCGGCCCTTGGCGGCGCCGACCTCGACCAGCAGCCAGGGGGCGTGGCAGATCGCGGCGACGACCTTGCCGCTCGACAGGAAGCCGCGCAGGATCTCCAGCGCCTTCGGCTCCAGGCGCAGCTTGTCCGGGTTGATCTGGCCGCCGGGCAGCACCAGGGCGTCGTAGGACGACGCGTCGATGCTCTCGATATCGGCATCGACCGGGACCGGGCGGCCCCAGTCGGTCTCGTCCCAGCCGCGGATGCTGTCGGGCTTCTGGCGCGATCGCGGTGCCGCCACCGTCACCTGCGCGCCAGCCTCCGTGAGCTTGGCCTTCGGCACTTCCAGTTCCGACTGCTCGAAGCCGTCGGTCGCCATGATGAGGATCTTCGCCTGCTCGATGCTCGGCATCGTGTCGGTCTCCGAGGGGGGATGTGCCCCGGCAACGACCCCGCGTCAGCCCGGTTCCGCCGCCTTGCCGCGACGGAACTGCCACGGCCCGGGCCGGTTGAGTCCGCACGATCCCAACCCCCAGAGGAGGCACGACATGGCCGCATACGACATGGCCAATCCAGGCCTGCCCGGCCGCGAGCCGAATCCAGGCGGCGGCATCCCGGGCGACATCCCGCCCCCGGTCGGCCCCGACGAATTGCCCGATACCGGTCCGACCGGGCCGCGCTCGCCCTACCCGGTGAACGACCCGGGCATCACCGACCCGACCGGGCCCGGCTCCGAGCCGGATTACCTGCCGGGCGGCCCGACCAATCCCGGCACGCGGTTCTGAAACGACGAAGGGCGCCCCGAGGGGCGCCCTTCGTCACGTCGACGGCCGATCGGCCGCGGTCAGTGCCCGCCATGCGAGCTGCGCACGTCCCGCGGGGCGTTCAGGATCTCGTTGAGCGAGGTGGCGACGTGCCGGGCCTCCTCGTCGGTGAGGCGGAGCTGGAACGGCGGCAGGCCGCCGGCCTGGAGCGCCACCACCGCCTGGCCCTGCTCGTCGGTGCCGACCTCGATCGCCGGGGAGGTCACGTCGAGCAACGCCGCTTCGTCGTCGCCGAGTTCGTCGACCTCGCCCTCGTCCGGCTCGTGCATGGCCGTCAGGAGCTGGCCCACCGCGCGCACGAGGGCGCGGGCCGCGCTGGCATCCATGATGACCGCGGTGGCCTGGTCGTCCTTCTGGAACGAGAGCTGGATGTTGGAACCTTCGAGGGAAACCGAGATACCCGCCATGGAGCGTCCGACACTGTACGATGTCGTCGGTATATGGGAGCAATCTGCCGGGCGCGACAGGGAAAACCGCGCAGGGCGGTCCCGCGGGGGCCGAAACCCTCGGGGAATCGCACGGGCAGGGACGCGAACGGCCGGGCATCGGGGGCGTTGACGGTTCATGCCGGGCGCCTTGCGCCCCGAACCGCCGGACGACGCCGATGGCCGCACGCAAGACCACCACGACCACCACCGGAGCCCAGAAGGGCACGATCGCCCGGGTGATGCACGAGTTCAAGGAAGGCGAACTGGAGCGCCGCGACGGCGAGCCGGTCACCGACCGCCGCCAGGCGATCGCCATCGCCCTGCGCGAGGCCGGCGCCTCGAACCAGGAGAGCCCGGCCGACAACCGCACGAATTTCCGCCGCACCCGGGCCAAGGAGCGCGACACGCGGTCCCAGGCGACCCGCGCCGCGCTCTACGACGAGGCGAAGCGCCGCGACATCAAGGGCCGCTCGCGCATGAGCCGCGGCGAACTGGAGCAGGCTCTCAACCGTTAGGCCGGCTCACCGTACCCGGAGCGCCGCATGACCTCGAAGCAGCCGAAGACCACCACGCCGACCGACGCCGACCTGAAGGGCAATCCCGGCATCGGCACCTCGAAGGGCATGACGATGTCCGGCGGCGATCCGGAGGATCTCGCCGGGGCCAATACCGACGAGGGCGACGTTGCCAACGACACCACGCCGCAAGGCGGGGTCGATCCCAACCAGCGCGGGCGCACCAACCGCTGACACGCGGCCCGCGCGCATCGAGAATGGTCGCCCTGCCTTGTTCCGGACAGACTGGCTTCCTACATGGGGATCAGCGGCAACGGGCGGGCGGCCTCGGGCGATGGGTCCCGGGAGGGATCTCGAGCCCACCACACGAAGCCAACCCCCGGACAATTGGCGCCGTCGCGCCGTGCGGCCCTCATGCGAGGGCCGTCCGCTGCGACTTCTAACGAGACGAGGACGACCGCGTGAATACTGGTACTGTCAAGTGGTTCAACGACCAGAAGGGCTTCGGCTTCATCCAGCCGGATAACGGGGGCAAGGACGTGTTCGTCCATATCTCCGCGGTGGAGCGGGCTGGCCTGCGCGGCCTCGTCGAGGGCCAGAAGGTCTCCTACGAGCTGCAGGCCGACCGGCGCGACAGCACGAAAATGTCGGCCGTGAACCTGCAGGTCGCCTGAGGGCGGCCTCCCGGCCCGGGGTTCACGAAACCTTAACGATAATTCCGTTAAGGTTACGGAACCTCGGCCGTACTGGAGCGTCGTGAGCCCGCGGGCTCGCTTTGGCTCCGCTGGCGGCCTCCCTGGCCGCCTGCCACGCACAGTCGCTCCCCTGCGGAGCGCCGCAATGATAGAAGAAAAGACACATGTTGTTCGAGTTCACCCGGCGCGACGGCGCGCCCTCCGTCTTCAATGACGGCACCACCTTCCACGTCGACCAGATCAATCGCTACGGCGAGGCCGGCTCCACCGATGTGAGCCATCTGATCGACAAGAGCTACGGTTACCATTCCTCCCGCGAGCTGCGTTGGCATCTCGCCGAGCGCTTCGGCCTGACGCCGAGTGCGGTGGCCGTCCGCGAAGCCCATTAAGGCCTCGCGGGTCTCTTCAAGACCGCCGTCATCGTACGAGGCGGGCCGCGCGCGAGCGCGGACCCGCCTTTGTCGTGTCCAGGCCCTACCCCGCCCGCAAAAGCCCCGCCAGCATCGCCACATCCCCCGGATTGTCCGACAGCAGCGCGTCGATCTCGCCGTTCGCGAGCGCCCGGACGTGCCGGCAATCGGGCCGGAACCGCGCGCCGGCGCAGGAGCAGCGCAGGCGCGGGCCGTCGCGGCCCTCGACCAGCCGCACGTCGTAGGGCGTGCCGGTACTGCCCCGGACGACGAAGTGGAGGAGCGGCGCGCGGGTGCGGCTCGGCGCCACGCCGCGCAGGGCCCGAGCGGCGATGCCCTCCGCGGAAGGCGCCCCCTCCCCGGCCCGGTCGCGGACGAGCCCGAGGCGGCGGGCGAGGCTCGCGATGTCCGGCGCGCCGGCCTCGCGCATCACCGCGAGCGCGATCTCCGCGCAGGCAAAGGCGTCCTCGCCGGCATCGTGGTGGCGGAACGTCACGCCGACGCGTGCGGCGAGCGACGACAGCCGGTAGGTCCCTTGGCCCTGCCCGCCCTCCCCCGGCCAGTGCCGCCGGGCGAGCTGCACCGTGCAGAGCGAGGCATAGGCCGGCTGGGGCAGGCCGTAGGCCCGCAGGGTCGCCGAGAGGACCCCGACATCGAAGCTCGCATTGTGGGCGAGCACCAGGCTGCCGGCAATGTCCGGCAGGAACGGCGCCATCGCCTCGGGGAAGGACGGCGCCCGCTCCACGTCCCGCGGCCGGATGCCGTGAACCCGGATGTTGCCCGGCGAGAAGCGCATCTCCGCCGGCCGGATCAGCCGCGCCTCCCGCCGCACCACGCGCCCACCCTCGATCCAGGCGAGGCCGACAGCGCAGGGACTGTCGCGGCGCTCGTTGGCGGTCTCGAAATCAATCGCGAGGGTGCGGGGGCTGGTCATGCCCGCGCTGTTCCCCGCGAAGACGCCGTTTTTCAGGCGGTGGCCACCAGCGTCAGCCACTCCTCCTCCGAGATCACCTTCACGCCGTGCTTCTCGGCATCCTTGAGCTTGCTGCCGGCGCCCGGCCCCGCCACGACGAGGTCGGTCTTGGCCGAGACCGAGCCCGAGACCTTGGCACCGAGGCGCTCCGCGGTCGCCTTGGCCTCGCTGCGGGTCATCCGCTCCAGCGAGCCGGTGAACACCACGGTCTTGCCGCTGAACGCGGCCGCTTGCGCGGGGGCGGCCGCCCGTTCGGTCTCGACCTCGGCGAGCAGGGCCTCGACCGCCTTGACGTTGTGCGCCTCGGAGAAGAACTGGATCAGCGAGGCGGTGGTCACCGCGCCGATCTCGCCGTCATCGGCGAGCGCCCGGTAGGCATCGCCGGGCGCTTGCGTCGCGGCCCGCTCCACCGTCGCCCGCACGCCACCTGAGTCGCCATAGGCCTCGACCAGGGCGGCGCGCTGCGGGGCCGACAGGCGCGCCACCGCGCCGCCGGCCAGCAGGTCGGCCTCGGGGGAGTCGGCCGCTGCGGCGAGCAGCCGGTCGCGGGTGGTGGCCCCGACGCGGTCGAGGCTCGCGAGCGCGATCCAGTCCGGCCCGGGCTGGCAGGCCGCGGCTGCCGCGACGCCCGTCATCAGGGCCGGCATGTCGGGATAGTGCTTGGCCAGCGCCTTGGCGGTCGCCTCGCCGACCTGCTCGATGCCGAGCGCGAAGATGAACCGGTTGAGCGGGATGTGTCGGCGCGCCTCGACCCCGGCGAGCAGGTTCTTGATCGCCTTGTCCTCGTCGTCCTTCTTCTTTCCCGCCTTCTTGATCTCCTTGCCGGCGGCGAGCGCCCGCTCGGCCGAGAGCGCCTGGCGCCGCGCCACCACGGCCTCCTTCAGCGGCTCGAAGTCGAGCCGGAACAGGTCGGCGGGCTGGCGCACCAGGCCGGCCTCGAACAGGGTCTCGATATAGGTCTCGCCGAAGCCCTCGATGTCGAAGGCGTTGCGCGAGACGAAGTGCTTCAGCCGCTCCTGGCCTTGCGCCGGGCAGATCAGGCCGCCGGTGCAGCGGCGCACCGCGTCGAGCTTGCCGGTCCGCGGGTTGAGGCCGCGCACCGCGTGGCTGCCGCAGGCCGGGCAGGTCTCGGGAAAGCGATAGGGCACGGCCTCCGCGGGCCGGCGCTCCAGCACCACGTCGGCGACCTTCGGGATCACGTCGCCGGCCCGCAGGACCACCACCGTGTCGCCGACGCGCACGTCCGAGCCCAGCGCCAGGTCGGCATCCTCCCGCAGGGACTGCCCCTTCCAGATCGCGACGCCGCTGCGGATCGGGTTCCCGTCGGCATCGACGCCGTGGACGTAATCCTCGTTGTGCAGCGTCGCGTTCGACACCACCACGCCGCCGACGGTGACCGGCCGCAGGCGCGCCAGCGGGTTGAGCGAGCCGGTGCGCCCGACATTGATGTCGATCGCCTCGACCACCGTGGTGGCGCGCTGGGCCGGGAACTTGTGGGCGAGCGCCCAGCGCGGGGCGCGGGCGACGAAGCCGAGGCGGCGCTGGAGCGCGAACGCGTCGACCTTGTAGACGACGCCGTCGATGTCGTAGCCGAGCTCGGCCCGCCGCGCCTCGATCATCCGGTAATGCGCCAGCATCGCAGGCGCGTCGGCGCAGAGCACCGTCAGCGGGTTCACCGGCAGGCCCCATTCCCGGAAGGCCTCGATCATCTCGTACTGCGAGTCCGCGGGCGGCTCGGACATCTCGCCGGCGGCGTAGGCGAAGAAGCGCAGGGGCCGCGAGGCGGTGATGCTGGGATCGAGCTGGCGCAGGGAGCCGGCGGCGGCGTTGCGCGGGTTGGCAAAGAGCGGCTTGCCGGCCGCCTCCTGGCGCGCGTTGATCCCGGCGAAATCGTCGTGCGACAGGTAGACCTCGCCGCGCACCTCGCACACCTCCGGCCAGTCCGTGCCGGCCAGCACCTCGGGAATCTCCTTGATGGTGCGGACGTTGGCGGTCACGTCCTCGCCGACCTCGCCGTCGCCCCGCGTCGCCGCGGTGACGAGCCGGCCGCCCTCGTAGCGCAGGGACAGGGACAGCCCGTCGATCTTCGGCTCGGCGGTGAACGCCACCGGCTCGTCGGCGGACAGGCCGAGGAAGCGGCGCACCCGCTCGACGAAGTCGCCGATCTCCTCGTCCGAGAAGGCGTTGCCGAGCGACAGCATCGGCACCGCGTGCCGCACCTTGGCGAACTTGTCCGACGCCTTGGCGCCGACGCTGGCCGAGGCCTCACCGGTGCCGGCGAGATCGGGAAAGCGCGCCTCGATCGTTTCGAGCCGGCGGCGCAGGGCGTCGTACTCGGCATCCGAGATCGTCGGCGCGTCCTCGCCGTGATAGCGCCGGTCGTGCTCCGCGATCTCCGCCGAGAGGGCGGCGTGGAGGCTCTGCGCGCTCTTCGGGTCGAGATCGTCGAGGGCGGCGGTGTCGCGGGTCGGGGGCATGGACGCTCTTACGCGAATAAACGATTGACGCGTGCGATACAGGATATGGGTTATGCAGATCCTGACGCCCGCGGCGTCAGCGACGCGGCCTCACGGCGCACCCGCTCCATCGTCGGAATCAGGGTCCGAGAGAAGGACTACGACGGCGCTTCGCAGCGCTGGCAACTCGTCCACCACGATGCCCCAGATGATACGATCGGAAAGGCTATGGTACTCGTGCCGCAACACATTTCCGATGCCGCGGATTTTGCGCCAAGGGACCTCCGGCCGGTGGGCCTGGATGTCTGCCGGCACGGCGCGACTGGCCTCGGAGATGATCTCGATGCCTCGTTGAACACCGTGTTTCAGCAGCCAATCGCCGGCATAAGCCGCGAGATCTTTGCCTGCTGTCGCTTGGTGTATACCGTCGATCGCCACGAGCATGTCGTCGAGAGCGTGACGGAACTCACGTGGCACAGTCAGAAAACCCGAACTGCCGACTGCTCGATTCGTTCCTTCAAGCGAGGGTGGAGGCTGTCGCGGGTCGTCACATCGATAGCTTGTCCCAGTTGGTCCTCAAGGAAGAGCTTGATGCCGACGAGGTCGAAGCCGTTGAAGCGGCTGTCCGGATCGTAGTCGATGAACAGGTCGAGGTCGCTGTCGGGCCGGGCCTCGTTCCGGGCGGTCGATCCGAATAGATAGAGCGACGTCGCGCCCATGGCCCGGACACTGTCGGCATGGGCTCTGAGGTGTGAGATGGCGTCGCCGCGGGTCATGCGATCATCATAGCGCGCGACCGGATGCGAGGCCATGGGTAGCAGCCCTCAGGCCGCCCCCACCCGCTTGCCGATCAGCCGCGCCTTCCACCCCAGAGCCGGCCGCTCGACGAGCCGCCACGACAGGGCCGCCACCGCGAGCGTCAGCACCAGCGATGGCCCGAGCAGCCACCACGCCGAGGCCGCCGGGACCAGCGCGTGCAGGCTCTGCTGCACCGGCCAGCCATAGAGGTAGGTGCCGTAGGAGAGGTCGGCCCGCGGATCGAGGGCCGGGTGGCGCAACGGGGGCTTGAGGCCGAGGCAGAGCACGCCGTAGGCCTCGGCGAGGAACAGCAGCGGCGGGTAGAGCGCGGTGCCGTGGGCGAGCCAGGTCAGGGCGAAGAACCCAAGCGCCAGCGGCCAGCTCAAGCGGGCTCGGTCGGCGTAGAGGAACAGCGCCGCGCCGGTGGCGAAGATCAGCGGCAGGCGCAAAGAGGTTTCGAGCGCCTTCGGCATCGCGCCCGCCCGCATCCCGGCAACAGCCAGGGCGACCGCGAGGCCGGCGACGAGGAGCGGGCAGAGCCAGCGCCAGCGCAAGGTCCCGAGCACGCCCGCCGCCAGGAGGCCGAGGTAGCACAGCACCTCGTATTTCAGCGTCCAGACCGTCCCCATCGGGAAACGGAACGGGTTCTCGGCGAACACCCCCGGCAGGGCGGCGTTGCTCTTGAAGGTGGTGAGGGTGCCCTGGATGAAACGCCACAGGCCCGGATCGCTCCAGTAGGCCGAGAGCGGCAGGGTCGTCATCAGGCTGCCGAGGCCGAGGGCCACGACGAGCGTCGCCGCCACGAGCCCGGGGGCGATGCGCAAGGCTCGGGCGACGACGTAGTCGCGGGTCCCGCGGCGGAGCAGGCTCATGGTGACGAGGAAGCCCGAAACGGCGAAGAAGCCGTTCACCGCGTGCTCCCCGAGGGTGTAGCCGGTGGCCTGCGTCAGCGGCTCGTCGAGGAGCGCCCCGGTGGTGACGCTGAAGCCGTGGGATACGACGACGAGAAGCGCGAGCGCCAGGCGCACCGCCCCGAACGCGTTGTGGGGCCGGGCAAGGCCGTCGGCCACGGTGCGGGTCACGCGCCGGTCTCCGGTGTCTCGGCGAGCCCCTCGCGGACCAGCGCGGACTGGCCCTTGCGGGCCGCCCAGGCGCCGGCGACCGAGCCGCCGTAGCGCTCGAGGCCGGAGCGGCGGAAGACGAGGGCGGCGAGCAGCGCCTTGATCCCGTTCTTCGCCAGCATCGCCCCGGTCGGGTCCGGCAGGCCGTACTTGCGCGACACGTAGGCCCGCGACCAGGCCTGATGCCAGCGCGAGCGGCGCACCCGGCCGGGCGCCGTGGCGCTCGACGCGCCGCGCCCGTGCAGGGCCACCGCGCCGTGGACATGGACGAGGGCCTTCCCCGCATCGGCGATGCGGCGGCAGAGGTCGTCATCCTCGTAGAACAGGAAGATGTTCGGATCGAACCCGCCGAGCGACAGGAACAGGTCGCGCCGCACCATCAGGCAGGCGCCGGACAGGAACGGAGCGCAGGCATCGCCCTCGGGCGGGTGCAGGCGCCCGCCCGGATTGGTCAGGTAGGGCGCGAGCAGCGAGCGCGGCTGGTAGAAGAAGCGCCCGTCCGGTTCGACGATGCGGGGCGCGAACAGCCCCGCATCCGGATAGGCCTGCGCCGCGGCGAGCAGCGCGTCGGCGGCGCCGGGTTGCAGAGCGACGTCCGGGTTGACGATCAGCGCGTATTCCGCCCGCCCCGCCGCCCAGATCCCGGCATTGTTGGCCCGGCCGTAGCCCTCGTTGCGCGGCAACCGCAGCACCCGCGCCCCCAACGACGCGGCGAGGTCGGCCGAGCCGTCGCGGCTCGCATTGTCGACGACGAGCGCCGGGACGTGCTCGCGGGCGAGCGCCGCGAGGCAGGCCGGCAGCACGCCGGCACTGTCATGCGCGACGACGACCGCGACGAGACCGGGCACCGGCTGCGATCAGCCCTGCTTCTGCGGCAGGTTGAGGCGGATGTGCAGCTCGCGCAGCTGCTTGGGCCCGACCTCGGAGGGCGCGCCCATCATCAGGTCCTCGGCGCGCTGGTTCATCGGGAACAGCACCACCTCGCGGATGTTCGGCTCGTTGCAGAGCAGCATCACGATGCGGTCGACACCCGGCGCGATGCCGCCGTGCGGCGGCGCGCCCATCTTCAGGGCGTTCAGCATGCCGCCGAACTTCGCCTCCAGCACGTCCTTCGGGTAGCCGGCGAGACCGAAGGCCTTCTCCATCACCTCGGGGCGGTGGTTGCGGATCGCGCCCGACGACAATTCGATGCCGTTGCAGACGATGTCGTACTGGAACGCCTTGATGCCGAGGATCGTGGCGTGGTCCTCGGGGTCGAGGGCCATGAACGCGTCGTGGTCGAAATTCGGCATCGAGAACGGGTTGTGCGAGAAATCGACCCGCTTCTCGTCCTCGTTCCACTCGTACATCGGGAAGTCGGTGATCCAGCAGAAGGCGAACTGGTCCTTGTCGGACAGGGCCAGCTCGTCGCCGACGCGGATGCGGGCCTTGCCGGCGAGCCCCGCCGCCTTGGCCTCGGGCCCGGCGGAGAAGAACACCGCGTCGCCGGCCTTGAGCCCGGCCTTCGCGGCGATGGCGGCCTGGGCTTCGGCCGGCACGAACTTGGCGATCGGGCCGCGGCCGGTGAGCTGGCCGTTCTCCTCGTCGAACACGATGTAGCCGAGGCCGGGCGCGCCCTCGGAGCGGGCCCAGTCGTTGAGCTTGTCGAAGAACGAGCGCGGCTGCGAGGCGGCGCCCGGCGCCGGCACCGCCCGCACCACGCCGCCGGCCTTGATGGCGTTCTTGAACGCGTTGAAGGTCACGTCGTCGCGCAGGAACTCGTCCGTCACGTCGGCGATGATCAGCGGGTTGCGCAGGTCCGGCTTGTCGACGCCGTATTTCAGCATCGCCTCGGCGTAGGGGATGCGCACGAAGCTCGGCGAGACCCGCTTGCCGTCGGCGAATTCCTCGAAGACCGAGCGCAGGACCGGCTCGACCGCCTGGAACACGTCCTCCTGCGTGACGAAGCTCATCTCGATGTCGAGCTGGTAGAACTCGCCCGGCGAGCGGTCGGCGCGGGCATCCTCGTCGCGGAAGCAGGGCGCGATCTGGAAGTACCGGTCGAAGCCGGCGATCATCGTCAGCTGCTTGAACTGCTGCGGGGCCTGCGGCAGGGCGTAGAACTTGCCCGGGTGCAGGCGCGACGGCACCAGGAAGTCGCGCGCGCCCTCCGGCGACGAGGCGGTGAGGATCGGGGTCTGGAACTCGAAGAACCCGCCCTCGCGCATCCGCCGGCGCAGCGAATCGATGATCGCGCCGCGGCGCATGATGTTGGCGTGCAGCTTCTCGCGGCGCAGGTCGAGGAAGCGGTACTTGAGCCGCGTCTCCTCCGGGTATTCCTGGTCGCCGAAGACCGGCATCGGCAATTCGCCGGCGGCGCCCAGCACCTCGAGGTCGGTGATGTAGACCTCGACCGCGCCGGTCGGGAGGTCCGCGTTCTCGGTGCCGGACGGCCGCTGGCGCACCCGCCCGTCGATGCGGATCACCCACTCGGAGCGCACCGCTTCCGCCGCCTTGAAGGCCGCGGAATCGGGATCGATCACGCATTGCGTGATGCCGTAATGGTCGCGCAGGTCGATGAACAGCACGCCGCCATGGTCGCGGACGCGGTGGCACCAGCCGGAGAGGCGGACGGTCGCGCCGACATCGGACGGGCGGAGCGCCCCGCAGGTATGGGAACGGTAGCGGTGCATGGGCGTGTCTTGACTGTCTCGATCGGGCCGGCAGGCCGGGCGCGCAGGCGGGCCGCCCGCACGGAAATGCGTGTCGGCACCCATTCGCGAAGGGGGGAGGCGAAGTCAAGCGCGGGGCACCGGAACCGGGCCCGCGCGGGGGTGTCCGCGCTTGTGGAACAAACGCTGAACACTTATCTTATCCCCATGGATCAGAACAGCTTTTTCGGATCGTTCGAGCCGCATCCGAACACCCCGCCCGACACCCTGCCGGACCCGCCCGAGGACATCCCCGCGCCGGCCCGGCCGCCCTCCCCGGAGGCCCGTGCCATGCCGACCGTGAGCCCGCCCGCATTCGTCGAACGTCAGGACGGCGCCTGGCGGGTGCTGCCGATCGAGGGCCGGTTCGAGCTCGTCTACGAGGATGGCAACGGCGCCTGGAGCGTGCGCCGGCTGCAGGCGCACGAGCTCAAGATCGGCCCCGGCCGGGTGCTGGTCGGCGGCACCGATCGCGACCGGGACGGCTATCGGGGTTTTCGCGCCGACCGGATCCACCGCCTGACCGACCGCGACAGCGGCGAGCGGGTCGAGCGCAACATCCTCGACTGGCTCACCCGCCGGGCGGAACGCACGCGGCGTGCCCGCGCGGCGGCCCTGCTGCGCGAGGCGCCCAAATCCCGGCGCAAGGCGCGCGAACCGGGGGGGCCCGCGGGCGATGGCACCCGCGCGGCGTGATTCCGGTTCACCACGCCGCCCAATCCCCATAACCCACGCCGCCGGTCTCTCGCCCTCGGCGGCCGGCTCCGCTATAGCCGGATTTATGAAGCTGATTACTTCGACGGAAGAACTCGCCTCCGCCTGCGCGCGCTTCGCCACGCAACCCTTCGTGACCGTCGACACGGAGTTCATGCGCGAGACGACCTATTATCCCAAGCTGTGCCTGATCCAGATCGCGGCACCGGACGGGTCGACCGCGCTCGTCGACCCGCTGGCGCCTGACATCGACCTCGCGCCGTTCTTCGCCCTGATGGGCGACGAGGCGGTGCTGAAGGTGTTTCACTCGGCGCGCCAGGACCTCGAGATCATCTGGCTGCTCGGCGGGCTGCTGCCGCAGCCGTTCTTCGACACCCAGGTCGCCGCGATGGTCTGCGGCTACGGCGACTCCGTGTCGTACGAGCAGCTGGTCAACGACGTCGCCAAGGCGAAGATCGACAAGTCGTCGCGCTTCACCGACTGGTCGCGCCGGCCGCTCTCGGATGCCCAGCTGAGCTACGCCCTGTCGGACGTGACCCACCTGATCAAGGTCTACGAGGCGCTCGGCAAGGAGCTGATCGCCACCGACCGCGGCGCCTGGCTCGACGAGGAGATGGCGGTCCTCACCTCCCCCGACACCTACCGGGCCGACCCGGAACAGGCGTGGCGGCGGCTGAGCAGCCGGATGCGCAAGGCCCGCGAGATCGCGGTGCTGATGGAGGTGGCGGCCTGGCGCGAGCGCGAGGCGCAGACCCGCAACGTGCCGCGCGGGCGCATCCTGAAGGACGAGGCGGTGATCGACCTCGCCACCTCGGCGCCCCGCAGCGTCGAGGCGCTCGGGCGCCTGCGCACGATCCCCGCCGGGTTCGAGCGCTCGCGCACCGGCGCCGACATCCTGGCCGCCGTCGAGCGCGGCCTGTCGCGCGATCCCGGCACCGTGCCGACGCCGGAGCGCGGCCGTGCCCGCAGCGGCGGCAACGGGGCGCTGGTCGAGCTTCTCAAGGTGCTGCTGAAGGCGGTCTGCGAGGAGGAGCGCGTGGCGCCCAAGATCATCGCCACCGTCGACGACCTCGAGGCCCTGGCCGAGGACGACGCGGCCGACGTGCCGGTGCTGCATGGCTGGCGCCGCGGCCTGTTCGGCGAGAAGGCGCTGGCGCTCAAGGCCGGGCGTCTGGCGCTCTCGGCCGAAGGTGGGCGCGTGGTGGTGCGGGAGCTGCCGCCGGAGGCCTAGATCCGGCGTCGCGGAGCGGTGCCGAGACGCCGCCCCCGCGATCCAACGATGAGGGGGGACGGCGCGTCTCCCCGCTCCCGTATCGCGGGCTGGGTGGGGCATCACCGTCGACCGCCCTCAATACACGTCTCCTTCCGCCGGGGCGGCGGGGGCCGGCCGGGTGACGGCGGGAGCCGCGGGTGGGCGCGCCGCCGGGGCGCGGGTGGCGGGCGGCGCCGGTCCCCGGGGGCCTTGCGGCCCGGCCGGACCCGCCGGGCCGCGCGGTCCGGCCCTGCCGGCCGGGCCCATCGGCCCGGGGGGCCCCGCCGGCCCGGGCGGCCCGGCAGCGCCGTCCTTGCCGGGCGCACCCTCTTTACCAGGTGCCCCCTCTTTACCAGGTGTACCTTCTTGGCCTGGCACGCCGTCTTGGCCCGGCATGCCGGCCGGACCCGCGTCGCCCCGGGAGCCCGGGGTGCCGGCCGGGCCCGTCTCGCCACGCGGCCCGGCCGCCCCCGGCCTGCCCTCGGGGCCGGCCTCGCCTCTCGGACCTGCCTCGCCTCGGGGGCCCGCCTCCCCCCTCGGCCCTGGAGGGCCGGGCGGTCCCGCCACGGTCCCGATCTCGGCTCGTCCCTGGGGCCCTGCCGGGCCCTGCTGGCCGCACTCGCCCACCACGGCGCCGCGCTCCTCCGCCGCCGCGCCGCCCTCCCGGCGGCCGGTGCGCAGGGTCACGATGCAGGTTGCCGGATGGTAGATCAGGCGGAACTCGAACTTGCCGCGGGAATCGGTCCTGGTCGTGAAGCGCTCGTCCAGGCTGATCTCGGTGTCCGGCGTATCGGCGGTGCCGAGCACCCAGAGCTCGCCGGCGGTGATCCGCGCCGCCAGCACCTGGATCTCGGCCCGGGCGGGCGACGCGGCCGCCACGCCGAGCCCCAGGCCGAGGCCCGAGCCCAGGACCAGCCATGGGGACCGTCCGGTTCCGCCGCGCGCCATCGTCCGCCCCGCCTCCGCGATCCTCAAGGGCTCAACTGTTTTTTCGCGGCTTTGAAAGTCAAGCGCGCCGGTCGTGCAAGCACAGGCGCGATGGTCGGAGTCCCCCGTCGATGGTGGAGCTTGACCGGGGGAAGGTCACGGCTCGGGTCCGACATAGACCGCCCACGGCCGGATCAGCCCGCCGGCCCGGCGCTGCTCCAGCCCTTGCGCGATCCAGCCGACGGAGCGGCCGAGGGCGAACAGCCCGAGCGCGGCCCCGCGCTCCAGGCCGAGACGGCGGCGCAAGGCCACGAGGGCGAAATCGAGGGCCGGGCGGGCCCCGGTCAGCGCCTCGGCCGCATCGGTGATCGCTCGCAGGCGCGGATCCTCCGCGAGGAGCGGCGTCAGGAGGGCGGCGGCCCGCGGGTCGCCGGCGGGGTAGAGCGGGTGGCCGAAGCCCGGCAGGCCGGTCCGGCCGGCGAGCTGGCGCCGCAGGGACGTGGCCGGATCCGCCTCGTCGAGGGCGTCCCACAGGGCCTCGACCCGGTCGGTCATGCCGCCGTGGCGGTTGCCGCTCAACGCCGCGAGACCGCCGACCACGGCGGCCCGCAGGCTCGCCCCCGCCGAGGCGATGCAGCGCGCGGTGAAGCCGGAGGCGTTCAGCTCGTGGTCGGCGCACAGGACCAGGGCCCGGCGCACCCCCTCGGCACCGGCCGGATCGAGGCCCCAGGCCGCGGCGCAGTGCCGGTGCAGCGGCGCGGCATCGGGCGCGGCGCCGGTGACGCAGGCGCCGAGGGCCCGGACCAAGGCGCCGCAGCCGGCGGCGAGCCTCCGCGAATCCTGCTGCCAGGGCGCCGTCGGCGCGTCGCGCGTCGTGGCCGCGAAGGCGCCGAGGAGGTCGCTCCCGAGGGGGCAAGCGGGGGAGGCCGGATCTCCGGGCGCGTCCGGCCCGAAGGCGTCGGGGAGCGGCAGGTCCCAGAGCCGGGCCGCCACCTCCTCGAGCGTCGCGGTCTCGGCGAGCGCGATGGCGTCGCGGCCGCGATAGGACAGCCGGCCGTCCCGGATCAGCGTCACGGCGGTCTCCAGCACCGGCAGGCCCCAGTCGAGGGTGGCGCGGGCGACCTCCCGCGGGCGACGGCCGCGCCGACGGGCCTCGGCGAGGCGCGCGACCGCCTCGGCCGCGTAGGCCCGCACCCGCGGGTCGGCGGTGGGATGGGCCTCGATCAGCCCGCGGCTGACATAGGCGTAGAGGGTCTGGCGGCTGACCCCGAGGCGGGCGGCCGCCTCGGCGGCGGTGAGGAAGGCGGTCATCGCGGCTCGGTTCGTATTGATTCGATGAATCAAGATTGACGATCTGGCCTACCGGGCGCGCTCCTGTCACGACGCTTGACGAGGAGCCGGCGATGACGGGCGAGGCGGACGGATCGGCCTTCGGAATCCTGCTTAACGGAATCGGGCGCGCCCTCGATCTGGACAGGACGGCGCCCGTGACCCTGACCGGGACGGGGGCCCTGCCCTCGATCTACCCGGTCAGCGACCTCGCGGCGGCCTCGGTCGCGGCGGCGGGGCTGGCCCTGGCGGAGTGGATCGAGGCCCGCTTCGGACGGCGTCCGACCGTCACGGTCGACCGGCGCCTCGCCGCGCTCTGGTTCTCCCGCACCCTCGACCCCCAGGGCTGGGCGCCGCCGCCACTCTGGGATCCGGTCGCCGGCGATTACCGGGCCGCCGAGGGCTGGATCCGGCTCCACACCAACGCACCCCATCACCGCGACGCCGCGTTGCGGGCGCTCGGCACCGCGCCGGACCGGGCGGCGGTGGCGGTGGCGGTGGCGCGCTGGCGGGCCGACGACCTCGAAGCCGCCGTGGTGGCGGAGGGCGGCTGCGCCGCCGCGATGCGCTCGGCGCAAGCCTGGGCCGCCCACCCGCAGGGCGCGGCCGTCGCCCGGGAGCCGCTGCTGTCGTGGGAGCCCGGCGAGGCGGGGCCCGACGGTTCCGGTCAGGCCCGGCCGGAGCGGCCCCTGGCGGGCCTTCGGGTCCTCGACCTGACCCGGGTCCTCGCCGGCCCGGTCGCGACCCGCTTCCTCGCCGGGTACGGCGCGACCGTCCTGCGCCTCGACCCGCCGCACTGGGACGAGCCCGGCGTGGTGCCGGAGATGACCCTCGGCAAGGCCTGCGCCCGCCTCGACCTCAAGGACCTGGCCGGCCGCGCCCGCTTCGAGGACCTGCTCGCCTCGGCCGACGTGCTGGTCCACGGCTACCGCTCGGACGCGCTGGCCGGTCTCGGGCTCGACGCGGCGGCCCGCGCGCGGCGGCGGCCCGGCCTCGTCGATGTCAGCCTCGACGCCTATGGCTGGACCGGGCCGTGGCGGGCGCGGCGCGGCTTCGACAGCCTGGTGCAGATGAGCTGCGGCATCGCCGAGGCCGGAATGCGCTGGGCCGGTGCCGATCGACCGGTGCCGCTGCCGGTCCAGGCCCTCGACCACGCCACGGGCTATGTCATGGCGGCGGCGGTGCTGCGCGGCCTGACCCGGCGCCTCGCCACGGGGCGGGGTTCGGCGGCCCGCACGGCGCTGGCCCGTACCGCCGGCCTGCTCGCCGCCGCTCCGCCCGCCCCGCCCGAGGATCCGCCGGCGCCGCCGAGGCGGGCCGACCATGCCGATGCGCTCGAGCTCACCGCCTGGGGCCCGGCGCTCCGCCTGCGCCCGCCGCTCACGCTCGACGACGTCCCGATGCGCTGGGACCGGCCCGCCGGGCCCCTCGGCGGTGCCGAGGCGGCTTGGTGAGGAGCGGCGCGGGCAGGCCCACGCCCGTGCCGGTGAGGAACAGGGCCAGACGCGGGAGGTTGGCCCGGCTCATCCGCGGACAGGAGGAGCCCATGGCCGGCGAGAAGCCCCACGGCGACAAGACCCACGCGCAGACCATTCGCCTGATCGAGCGCAAGGACGGGCCCAACGTCCCGGCCGGCGGCGGCGCCCGCATCCGCACCAGCGCCGATCCGACCCGGCCGCCCTCGACCCACCAGGAGAGCCGCGACCACAACAAGCACAACAATCCCGGGCAGGACGGCCACCGGCCGCAGACGCACAGCCCGGCCGAGGAGAAGCCATAGGGTCGAAACCCACTCAGCGTGACCGCAGGACGGGGTGGTGAGGGTGGGGCGCCGACATCGACGGGCTTGATCCGTGCAGGCCCAAATTGGTAGCAATACCACAGCCCCGCGACGCGCCGTAAGCCCGTCGTGAAGCGCACCGGCACGACGGTTGAACGGGTATAGTCCTCCCGCCAAGCGCATGAGCGCTGGGTCGTCCATGTCCGTCTCTGTCGAACTTCTCCTTGCCGCGTGCATGTTCCTGGGTGCGGCGCTGTATACCGCTGTCGGCCACGCGGGAGCGTCGGCCTATATCGCCCTCATGGCGCTGTTCGGGGTCGCCCCGGCAGTCATGCGGCCGACCGCCCTGGTCCTCAACATCCTGGTCGCCAGCGTCACGTCGTTCCGCTTCCTCCGGGCTGGAATGTTTCGCTGGCGCGTCCTGTGGCCTTTTCTGGTCGGAGCCGTCCCCCTGGCCTTCGTCGGCGGAGCCATTCAACTCCCTGGGGCATATTATCGGCCCGTCGTCGGCATGGTGCTGGTCCTCGGTGCCGCGCGGCTCCTCTGGCCCGGCGGGCGGGCCGTCGATCCCGGGCCTCACGATCCACCGATCTGGGCCGGCTTGATCGTCGGCGCCGGAATCGGGCTTCTCTCCGGGCTGACGGGAACGGGAGGCGGCATTTTCCTCTCACCCATGCTGTTGTTCATGGGCTGGTCGGCGACGAAGACCGCGTCGGGTGTGGCTGCCCTGTTCATCTTCTGCAACTCGGTCGCCGGGCTTTTCGGCAATCTGTCGATCGTTCGAGCGCTTCCGACCGACCTCCCGTTGTTTGCGGCTTCCGTGCTGCTGGGAGCCCTTGTCGGGACGGCTTTCGGTATTCGGTTTGCCGTACCGGTAATCCAGCGGGTTCTCGGGCTGGTCCTCCTAGTCGCAGGAGCAAAGCTCATCGGGATTTACTGAGCCGACCGGTCGATGGTCTGGGAACGGTCGGGAGCAGCCCCCCTTGCATGCCCAAGCCGATCAGGTTTCGACCCGCAGGGCTGGTCCCGATCGGCCATCGGCAGCGATCGTCGTCCACCGCAATCACCACCACTCAGGGTCATCCCGGGGCTCCGCTGCGCCGCCCCGGAACGACGCGGTGGCGATCGATCCTGCCTGACCAGACCAGGGACGAGAACAGGCTTCACCGCCCCGCCGTCGACCCCCGGGCGATCAGCCGCCCGCTCAGCACCACCTTGCGCACCGGCTGGCCCGGATGCTTCAGCCGGTCGAACAGCAATCCGATCGCCTGGGCGCCGATCTCGGCCACCGGCTGCTCGATCACCGTCAGGCCGGGCTCGACCAGCTCGGTCCAGGGCTCGTTGTCGAAGCCCGCCAGCGCGATCCCGCCGGGCCAGGGAAGGCCGGCGGCCCGGGCCGCCCGCACCGCCCCCATCAGGATCAGGCCGTTCGAGAGGATCAGCGCGTCCGGCCGGTCCGGCTCGGCGAGCCAGCGCGCCACCTCGGCTTGCGCCGGATCGGCCTCCGGCGGCACGGTGCGGATCTGCGGCGCGAGGCCGTGGCGCCGCATCGCCGCGACGTAGCCGTCGCGGCGCTCCTCGGCGGTCGAGCTGGTCGAGCCGAACAGGCCGGCGATACGGCGATAGCCCCGCTCCACCAGGTGATCGACCAGGGCCGCTCCCGCCGCGACGTTGTCGAGCACCACGCCGTCATGGCCGCCGGGCGGGCCGGTGCGGTCGATCAGCACCAGCGGGAAGGCGAAGTCCTCCGGCCGCAGGCGCTCGGCGGTGCGCCGGGTCGGCGCGAAGACGACGCCGGTGACCCGCTCCTCCTGCATCAGGCGCAGGTACAGGGCCTCGCGCTCGGCGTCCTCGCCGGTGTTGCACAGGATCAGCCGCATCCCGGCCTGGTAGGCCGCATCCTCCACCGCCCGGCTGACCGCGGTGAAGAACGGGTTGCGGATGTCGGCGACGATCAGCCCGATGGTCTGGGCCGATTGCGAGCGCAGGCGCCGGGCCGACAGGTTCGGCCGGTAGCCGGTCGCCCGCACCGCCGCCTCGACCTGCTCGCGCAGGGCGTCGCTGACCGGGCCTTTCCCCAAGGCCCGCGACACGGTCGCGGTGGATACGCCCGCCGCGCGGGCGACGTCACGGATACCGACGGTCATCGCCTCGAAAACGTTTTCAGCTTCATCGGCATCATCGTGGCACCCGGCGCTCCCCCTTGCAAGGGCCCCGAGCAAGTCCTGACATCCGCCGACCCAGCGGCATCCCTTGCGACAGCGATTGACAAGGATCCTGAAAACGTTTTCATAGGCGGCAAGCAGAACCCTCGACCAGAATCCATCGCCTTCCGGGAGGAAGCCTCGCCATGCTCGCGCCGACCCCGTCGCTGACGCCGCGCATCCTGATCCGCACCGCCGCCGCCCCCGCCACCAAGGAGGCCGCCATCCGCGAGGCGGCCCAGCTCCTCGTCGCCGCCGGTTGCATCGACCCCGCCTACGAGACCAGCATGCTGCGCCGGGAGGAGGTGGCGAACACCTATCTGGGTCACGGTGTCGTGATCCCGCACGGCATGGTCGACGACCGCGCCCTGGTGCGCGAGAGCGGGCTCGCGGTGCTGCAGGTCCCCGGCGGCGTCGCCTGGCACGAGGGTCAGGACGCCCACCTGGTGGTGGCGATCGCCGCGCAATCCGACACCCACATCACCGTCCTGCGCCGCCTCACCCGCCTGATCCAGGACGAGGCGCGCCTCGCCCGCCTGCGCATCACGGGCGATGCGGGCGAGATCGCCGCGGCGCTCGCCGAGGACGCGCCCGCGACGGGCGGCGCCGGCCCGGCCGCCGACCTCGCGCATCGCTTCGCCTGGACCGTCGATTATCCCACCGGCCTCCACGCCCGCCCGGCCTCCGCCTGGGTCGAGGCGGCCCGCGCCAGCACCGCCCGGATCCAGGTCCGCCACGGCGCCGAGGTGGCCGACGCCAAGAACCTGATCGCCCTGCTCCAGCTCGGCCTGCGCGCCGGCGACGAGGCGGTGATCTCGGCCGAGGGCGAGGACGCTCCGGCCGCGCTCGCCCGGCTCAAGGCCACGGTGACGGGCCTCTCGGCCGGCGAGAAGGCGGCGGCGGCCCGCGCGGCCGAGGCCGCCGCCAAGGCCGCCGGTCCGGTCGCGGGCTGGAACCCGTCGGACCCATGCCAGATCGTCCCCGGCATCGGCGCGAGCCCCGGCCTCGCCATCGGGCCGATCCACGTGCTCAGGTCCACCGAGGTCGCGGTGCCGGACGAGCCCGAGCCCCTGACGAGCGGCGGCGACCGGCTGCACGCGGCGCTCGAGAGCACGGCGGCGCAGCTCAGGGCGCTCGCCGACGATACCGGCCGCCGCCTCGGCCAGGCCGATGCCGGGATCTTCAAGGCACAAGGAGACCTCATCGCCGATACCGACCTGATCACGCTGGCCTGCCAGCTGATGGTCGAGGGCCACGGCGTCGCCTTCGCCTGGCACCAGGCGGTGGAGCGGATGGCGGGCCAGCTCTCGGCCCTCGGCAACCCGGTGCTCGCCGCCCGCGCGGCGGATCTGCGCGACGTCGGCCGCCGGGTGCTGGCGCAGATCGACCCGGCGCTGCAGGCCGGCCACGCCCTGCCGGACCGGCCCTGCCTCCTCGTCGCCCCCGACCTCGCCCCCTCCGACACAGCGGGGCTCGATCCGGCCCGGGTGCTGGGCTTGGCCACCGCGCAAGGCGGGCCGACCTCCCACACGGCGATCCTCGCGCGGACGCTCGGCATCCCCTCCGTGGTCGCGGCGGGCGCCGGCCTCCTCGGCCTGGCGGCGGGCCGGACCGCGATCCTCGACGGCACGACGGGACGGCTCTACGTCGATCCGAGCGAGCGCGACCTCGCCGCCGCCGCCGCCTGGCGCGAGGACCTGAAGGCGAAGCAGGAGGAGGAGGCCCGCGAGCGCGGCCTGCCGGCCCGCACCCGCGACGGGCAGGCGCTGGCCATCGGCGCCAACGTCAACACGCCCGACCAGGTGCCCTTCGCCCTGTCGCAGGGCGCCGAGGGCGTCGGCCTGATGCGCACCGAATTCCTGTTCCTCGAGCGCGGCGATACGCCGGACGAGGACGACCAGTACGCCACCTACCGGGCGATGCTGGAGGCGCTGGCCGGCCGTCCGCTGATCGTGCGCGCCCTCGACATCGGCGGCGACAAGCAGGTGCCGCACCTCGCTTTGCCGAAGGAGGAGAACCCGTTCCTCGGCGTGCGCGGCGCCCGGCTGCTGCTGCGCCGGCCCGACCTGATGGAGCCGCAGCTGCGCGCCCTCTACCGCGCCGCGAAGGATTGCGTCCCGGCCGATGCGCCGACGGGCAAGGACGCCCCGCTCTCGATCATGTTCCCGATGATCACCTCGGTGCCCGAGGTGCTGGCCCTGCGCCAGGTCTGCGAGCGGATCCGGGCCGAGATCGGGGCACCGGCGGTGCCCATCGGCATCATGATCGAGGTGCCGGCGGCGGCGATCCAGGCCGATGCGCTGAGCCCGCATTGCGACTTCTTCTCGATCGGCACCAACGACCTGACGCAATACGCCCTCGCCATCGACCGCCAGAACACCGACCTCGCGCCGGAGGCCGATTCGCTCCACCCGGCGGTGCTGCGGCTGGTGCGGATGACCTGCGAGGGCGCCGCCCGTCACGGGCGCTTCGTCGGGGTCTGCGGCGGCATCGCCGGCGATCCGTTCGGGGCCGGTCTGCTCGCGGGCCTCGGGGTGCACGAACTCTCGATGACGCCCCGCGACCTGCCGGCGGTCAAGGCACGCCTGCGCGCCGCCTCGCTGGCCGACCTCAAGGCGCTGGCCGAGGAAGCCTGCGCGCAAGCGGACGCCGCCGCGGTCCGCGCCCTCGACCGTCCGGAGGCGCGCCCGTGACCCGCGTCGTCACCCTCACCCTCAACCCGGCGATCGACCGCACGGTCACCCTCGACCGGCTGGCGCCGGGCGAGGTCCACCGCGCCCGTGCCTTGCGCGACGATGCCGGCGGCAAGGGCATCAACGTCGCGAGCTGCCTCGCCGATTGGGGCCTGCCCGTCACCGTGACCGGCGTGCTCGGCGCCGGCAACGCCGCCGTCTTCGAGACGCTGTTCTCCGCCAAGGGCATCGACGACCGGTGCGTCGGGGTGCCGGGCGAGACCCGCACCAACCTGAAGCTCGTCGATCCCGCCGGCACCACCGACGTGAACCTGCCGGGCCTCACCCTCGACCCCGCGACCCTGCGGGCGGTCCGCGCGGTGCTGGCCGAGGCCGCCGGCCCCGACACCCTCGCGGTGTTGGCCGGCAGCCTGCCGGCGGGCGCCGAGAGCGGACTCTACGGCGACCTCACCGCGGAGCTGAAGGCGCGGGGCACCCGGGTGCTGCTCGACGCCTCCGGTCCGCCGCTCGCCGCCGCGCTCGCGGCCGACATCCTGCCCGACGCGGTCAAGCCGAACCGGCACGAGCTGGAGGAATGGGCCGGCCGCCCCCTCCCCGCCCTCGCCGACGTGGTCGCGGCGGCGCAGGACCTGGTGCGACGGGGCATCCCGCTCGTCGTGGTCTCCCTCGGGGCGGAGGGCGCGGTGTTCGTGCAGGCCGGCGAGGCCCTGCACGCGCTGGCGCCGCCAACCGAGGTGGCGAGCACCGTCGGGGCCGGCGACGCCCTGGTGGCCGGCCTGGTGGCGGGCCTCTGCGCGGGTTCGAGCCTCGCCGACACCGCCCGCCTGGCCCTCGCCTTCGCGGCCGGCAAGCTGGCCCGGGCGGGGGCGAACCTGCCCGAGCGGCAGGCGGTCGAGGCGATCGCGCGGGGCATCGAGGTCCGCGCCCTCCCGGCATAGCCCAAGGCACCGTCCTCCCATCAACCGCCTCGTCCTGAGGTCTCAGTCGATCTCCGATCGGCCGGAGCCTCAGGACGAGGTCGCGGGTGGGAAGACCCGAGCCGCGTTCGACCCTTCAACGACGATGAAGCCCGCCACCACAACACACCCGAGGAGGAGCACCCCATGACCCATCTGGTAGCCGTCGTCGGGGGCGGCGATCTCAGCACCCATGCGGTGCTGGCCGCCGAGGCCCTGCGCCGGGCGGCGGGGCGGCGCAACCAGCGCCTCGACGTCGAGTTGCGCGGCCGCGGCGCGACCGGCGCCCCGTTGAGCGAGAGCGCGATCCGCGACGCCGACGCGGTGCTCCTCGTCGGCAACGGCGATCTCGGCGAGGGCCGGTTCGGGGCCTTGCGCCGGGCCAAGGCCGCGATCGACGACGTGCTCACCGACGTCGAGGGCGTGATCGACCGGGCGCTCGCCGGCGCCGCCCCGGCGCCGGGCGCGCCCGCGCAAGGTCCGAAGCGCATCGTCGCCATCACCTCCTGCCCGACCGGCATCGCCCATACCTTCATGGCGGCGGAAGGGATCCAGGCGGCGGCGCAAGGCCTCGGCCACGCGGTCCGGGTCGAGACCCAAGGCTCGGTCGGCGCCCGCGACGCCCTGACGCCCGAGGAGATCGCGGCGGCCGACATCGTGCTGATCGCCGCCGATACCGGCGTCGATCGCGGGCGGTTCGCGGGCAAGCGGGTCTACGCCACCACCACCAAGGCGGCGATCCGCGACGGCAAGGGCCTGATCGCCACCGCCCTCAAGGACGCCGAGCTGCAGGGCGCCGCCGCCGCCGAATCCGGCCCCGCCCGCCCGGCCGCCGCCGAGAAGAAGGCCGGCGCCTACAAGCACCTGATGACCGGCGTGTCGTTCATGCTGCCCTTCGTGGTGGCGGGCGGCCTGCTGATCGCGCTCGCCTTCGCCTTCGGGGGCATCGACGCGATGTCGCCGGAGAACAAGGGCACTCTCGGCTTCGCGCTCGGCGAGATCGGCGCCAAGGCGGCCTTCGCGCTGATCGTGCCGGCGCTCGCCGGCTACATCGCCTATTCCATCGCCGACCGGCCCGGCATCGCGCCCGGCATGATCGGCGGGATGCTGGCGGCGAACCTCAATGCCGGCTTCCTCGGCGGCATCGTGGCGGGCTTCATCGCCGGCTACACCGTGTCGTTCCTCAGCCGCTCGATCCGCCTGCCGAAGAACCTCGAGGGCCTGAAGCCCGTCCTGATCCTGCCGCTGCTCGGCACCCTGGTGACCGGCCTCCTGATGGTCTACGTCATCGGCGTGCCGGTGGCGGCCCTGCTTGCGGCGCTGACCGGCTGGCTCAAGGGCATGCAGGGCGCGAGCGCCCTGGTGCTCGGCCTGATCCTCGGCGCCATGATGGCGGTCGACATGGGCGGACCGATCAACAAGGCGGCCTATGCTTCCTCGGCAGCGCTGATCTCGTCGGGCATCTACACCCCGATGGCCGCGGTGATGCTCGCCGGCATGACCCCGCCGCTCGGCATCGCCCTCGCCACCCGGCTGTTCCCCGGCCGCTTCACCGCCCAGGAGCGCGAGGCCGGCACCGCCGCGGCGGTGCTGGGCGCGGCCTTCATCACCGAGGGCGCCATCCCCTTCGCGGCGGCCGACCCCTTGCGGGTGATCCCGGCCCTCGTCGCCGGCTCGGCGGCGGCGGGCGCGATCTCGATGACCCTCGGGGTCGCGCTCCGGGTGCCCCATGGCGGCCTGTTCGTCCTGCCGATCCCGAACGCCATCACCCCGGTCCTCGGCGCGGTGGTCGCCCTCGTGGTCGGCACCGTGATCACCGCCGTGCTGGTCGGCGTGTTCAAGAAGCGGACGGCGTGACCTGCCGCGTCCGCCGCCGGCGATCCGGGGCGCGTCTCACCCCTGGATCGTCGCCGGCGCCCCTCTTTCCTGATAGACGTTGGCCGCGAGCCGCGATCGTGCGGGTCGTTGCTTGACTTCCTGAAGGACGGGCGACGCTGCATCATGGCGGTGATCGGGCAGGTCACGCTGGATCTGGTTCAGGCGGTGAAGGCCGCTCGGAGCATCGCCGAGATCACGGCCCTCCTCACCCGCGCCGGCGGCATCTTCGGCTACGAGCGCTTCGCCATCGCCGGCGTGCCCCAGAGCGCCGCCGAGAACCTGCCCGACCGGCTGCTGCTGATGCACTGGCCGGAGGACTGGGCCGCCCGCTACGTCGAGCGTGGCTACGTCCAGCACGATCCGGTGATGGCGCATGTCCGGCGCACCACCACGCCGTTCCTGTGGTCGGAGGTCCGTGTCGACCGCGACGCGGCTTTGGCCCGGCGGATCATGGGCGAGGCCCCGGCCTTCGGCCTCGGCGACGGCTTCTGCGTCCCGATCCACGACATCGACGGCACCGAGAGCGCCGCCTCGTTCGGCGCCCCGCGGATCGACCTGTCGGACGAGGCCCGGGCCGGGCTCCATCTGCTGGCGATCTACGCCCACCTCGCCTCGCGTAGCCTCGGCCCCGCCGTGCCGACCCGGCCCACCCGCCAGGGCGGGCCTGCGCGCTGCACCCGGCGCGAGATCGAGTGCATCAAGTGGGCCGCCGCCGGCAAGACCGGCTGGGAGACCTCCGAGATCCTGTCCCTGTCGCAGCGCACGGTCGAGGATTACCTGCGCAACGCCGCCCGCAAGCTCGGCGCGGTCAACCGGGTCCAGCTCGTCGCCCAGGCGATGCGCGAGGGGCTGATCGATTAGACCGGCGCCTCCTCCTTTCGCGGCGACCCAGGATCGGACATGGTCAGGGCGGCGAGGACGCGCCCGGGTTCGACGAACGATGGAAGATGCCGGCCCCCCGAGAGACCTGATCGCGCTCATGTGCGAACACGCGATCCTCGAGGCGATGCTCCACCTTCGCGCCGTCAAGGTCGAACCCCGCACGGACGTGCCGAGCGGCTATCTCATCGACGGCGGCGCGATCCGGATCGAGACGCGGCGGGAGATCGACCCGTCCCGGAGCCTCTGCCGGATCGATGCGGCAGGACGGTGCTATCGCGTGCCCTATCGAACGCGGTTCGTCGAGGAGCGAGGATATACCGATATCCGGTTCACCCTCGACGATCTCGTGGCGGCCTATGAGGCGTCGATCCCCGCTTCCGAGGCGGTGCGCGACGAGCTCGACCGCTTCCTCGATGACGGCCTGCCCGCCATTTTCCTCGCCGCCATGGTGCAGGAGGCCCATGGGCCGCGGATGAGCGGTGGCGCGCTCGCGACGGTCGCCGTCGACGTCGATGGGGTCCGCCCGGGGACGGGCCTCTGGCTCGAGGACACGTGAGCCCGACCCTGCGGTGGCGTGCGACGCCGCGCTTCGGCAGGGTCACGGTGACCGCTCCCTGTCCTCCCCCCGCTCCGGGCCAGGGATGCCGGATCTCGGAAAAACACCTCAAATTACATCATCCGCGAAAATCGATCGCGGAACAGGCATGATGTGCTCCGAGAATCTCGTGGTTCCGGGCCCTCGTGAAGGGGCCGAGTGCGCGGGCAGGCCTGCTGTCGTCCCGTAAATTTACGGTCTATCTCATTCTAGGTTCAAGGATCAAGAAGGGCGCCACAGTAAGGAGCCCTGATCTTGATCACGATCATCGATCGCAAGAACTGCCGCGAGAACGCGGAGCTTCTCGACAGGATATATTGCTTCCGCCATCGCCTGTTCGTCGAGACGATGCGGTGGGAGGCCTGCCGCAAGCCGGACGGGCGCGAGCGCGACCAGTTCGACGGGCCGGACTGCATCCATGTCGCCGGGATCGACGACGGCGAGGTGGTGTCCTACTCGCGCCTGCTGCCGACGACCCGGCCGCATCTCCAGACCCACGTCTACCCGCAGCTCATGCAAGGCGCGACGGCGCCGAGCGGCCCGCGCCTCTTCGAGTGGACCCGCTGCGGCGCCGCGCCCTGGCGGCGCGCCTCGGCCACCGCGAAGGATCCCGTCGCCGGGCGCCAGTTCGTGGCGGTGGCGGAACTGACCGGGCTGATGGGCCTCGACGGCTACCTGATCCAGGCCCACCCGATCATGATCACCCATCTGTCGACGCTCGGCTGGGACATCGAGCCCCTGGCGCTGCCGATGATGTATGACGGCCACCCTCTGGTGCCGTTCCTCGCCCGCTGGACCCCGGCGACCGCCGACACCACCCGGGCAGTGTTTGGGCTCGGCGGCACGCCCTACGACGTACCCCGCGGCCTCGGGTGGGGGATCGAGGACGAGCGTCGCCCTGGCCTGTCCCTGTCCTGACGCGGGCCCCTACTCCACCCCGGCCGGAGGCTTCAGCGTCGCGCCGATGCGCGAGGACACGATCACGGCCTGCGTGCGGCTCTCGACGCCGAGCTTCTGGAGGATCGCCGAGACATGGGCCTTCACGGTCGCCTCCGAGACCCCGAGCTCGTAGGCGATCTGCTTGTTGAGCAGGCCTTCGGAGAGCATCATCAGCACCCGCACCTGCTGCGGCGTCAGGGTGGCGAGGCGGCGCATCAGGTCCGCCGTCTCCTTGTCCTCGGAGGCATTGAGCTCGATGTCGGGGGGCGACCAGTTGCCGCCGGCGAGCACCTGGCCGATCGCCTCGCCGATGCGGTCGACCTCGAGGGATTTGGGGATGAAGCCGGCGGCGCCGAAATCGAGGGCACGGCGGATCACCACCGGGTCCTCGTTGGCCGAGACGATCACCACGGGGATCGCCGGGTGCTGGGCCCGCAGGTAGATCAGCCCGGAGAAGCCCTGCACGCCCGGCATCGTCAGGTCGAGGAGCACGAGGTCGATCTCGGGCTCGGAATCGAGGATCGTGGTCAGCGGTTCGAGCCCGCTCGCCTCGATGATCCGGGCGCCGGGCATGATCGCCGTCACGGCGCCGCGCAGGGCACCGCGAAAGAGCGGGTGGTCGTCCGCGACGACGATGGTGGTCTCGGAACCCAACGCACTCCCCACCACGGCACCCGCGCTCCTCCGCGCTTCTCGGCCTACTTCTTTTGTCTCTATATCTTTTTTTGGCGGGGTTGAAACAGGAGCCTGTGCGTTCTCCACGCAGGCCCGGGGCCGGGCAGAATGCGGAAGGCCGGGTCGCCTCCCGATCGGGCGCCGCGCACCGGCAGTCGCGTCTATCGCTAGTCGAGCGCGCCGGTCACCGCAGCCGCCACGGGCTCGACGTATCCCCGCGCGACCAGTTCCGGCTGCGGAGCGGACCGCCGCGCGGCCGGGACCGGCTGCGGCGTGGTCGTCAGCTCCGCCCAGGGGCGCATGCCTCCGGTGTCGCGCGCCATCTCCCGCATGATCGGCGGGAAGACCGTGACGGCGGATGAACGATCCTGCGCATTGGCCTGCGTGACGCCGAGGGCGACCAGGGAAAGTGCAAAATATTTCACAAATACTTTCATTGCGACCTCCGTCCAATTGACGAGTTCGCATCAATCAATCATACCCTTTGTTGCAGTGCAATACATAATATTCTGTATGGTGTGGCAGCGCACAATCGGCGATCCGATGGGCGCTGCCCATTGAATTGACATGGTGCTCGGCGGCGTGATCGCCCGTTGATCCAATCTCGTATTTGAGACTGCCAATAGAACAGATGTTTTTTATTTGTGTATTGATGCGTGGATCGGGCATGCCGATCCCATGATATCGTCAGCGGTGAGGAACGATGACATGCGGCGCCACGACCGTTGCCACGCGCAACAGAGCGCAAGCGCGGCCGATACGAGATCCGACGGGCGTGTCCCGGCCGCGTAGGCCGGAGGGTCGTTCGAGGCCGAGACGCGCGCCGGACGAGGCGCAGGTCTCCCCTCCTGCGAGGGCCATCGGCCTGACGCCACGGCCAGATTGATCTCGCCCTTCCGCATCGGCGGCCCCGCGCCGCCCGCTCAGGCCCCGACGAGATGCAGCACGATCTCGCGCCGGTGCGGCCGGTCGCGATGCTCGATCAGGTAGATCCCCTGCCAGGTGCCGAGCGCCAGCCGCCCCTCGACCAGCGGGATCGTCATCGCCGCGTCGGTGAGCAGCGTGCGGATATGGGCCGGCATGTCGTCCGGTCCCTCGATGCCGTGGACGTATGGTTCGTCCCGCGGCGCCAGCCGGTCGAGGGCGGTCATCAGGTCGGTGCGCACATCCGGATCGGCATTCTCCTGGATCGTCAGCGAGGCCGAGGTGTGGCGGCAGAACAAGGTCAGCAGGCCGTGGTGCAGTCCCGCCTCGCGCACGAAGGCGGCGGCCTCACGGGTGATCTCGGTGAAGCCGGGACCCCGCGTCTCGACCACGAGGCGACCGGTCACCTGACGGGTGACGGCGCTCTCGGCGAGCCTCTCGACGCGTCTCATTCGGCGATCTCCCGTCCGGGGTGAACCTCTTTCTCGCCGCGGGCCAGGATCCGCTCCAGCACGTCGATCCGGTCGGCCTCGGCCGTCGGCTTGTCCCAGCGGATGCGGCTGACGCGGGGAAACCGCATCGCCACGCCCGATTTGTGCCGGGTCGAGCGCTGCACGCCCTCGAAGGCGATCTCCAGCACCAGCCCCTTGGCGACCCCGTACTCGACCTCCCGTACCGGGCCGAAGCGCTTGGTGGTGTGATTGCGGACGTAGCGGTCGAGCTTGCCCAGCTCCTCGTCGGTGAAGCCGTGATAGGCCTTGCCCACCGGCACCAGCTCCTCGGCGCCGTCGGGCGCCTCGCGCCAGACGCCGAACGTGTAGTCGGAATAGAACGACGAGCGCTTCCCGTGGCCGCGCTGGGCGTACATCATCACGGCGTCGACGAGGTAGGGCTCGCGCTTCCACTTCCACCACGGGCCCTTCGGCCGGCCGGGCTGGTAGGGGCTGGTGAGCCGCTTCAGCATCACGCCCTCGATCGCGTCGGCGTCCGGCCCGGCGCCGACCGAGGCCGGATCGGCCCGGGCGGCGGCGAGGGCGTGCCAATCCGCGAACGGCACCAGCGGCGAGAGGTCGATGCGGGCGTGGTCGAGACCGGCGACGAAGGTCTCGAGCCGCGCCCGGCGCTCGCCGAACGGCAGCGGCCGCAGATCGTCGCCGCCCTCGGCCAGAAGGTCGTAGGCGCGGACATGGGCCGGGAAGTCCTGGAGCAGCTTCGGCGTCACGGCCTTCCGGTTCAGGCGCTGCTGCAGCACGTTGAAGCTCTGCACCCGCGCCTCGCGCAGGATCAGCAGCTCGCCGTCGAGGGCCCCCGCGAAGGTGATCGCCTCCGCGAGGTCCGGGAACGCGCCGGTGATATCCTCGCCGGTGCGCGAGTAGATCTTCTGCACCTGCTTGCCGTCGCGGTCGCGGCCGCCGGCGAGCTGGACCCGGATGCCGTCCCACTTCCACTCGGCCGAGAACGCGTCGGCGTCGAGCTTGTCGAGATCCGCCTCCTCCTCGATCGGGTGCGACAGCATGGGGGGCCGGAACGGCGCCGGGTTGATCGATTCCGGTGGTCCCGCCCGGCCCTCGACCCAGGCGAACAGCTCCCGGTAGGGGGCGGCAAGCCCGTGCCAGACCTCCTCGACGGCGTCGGCCTCGTGCCCGCCGAGGCTCGCCACCGCGGTCTTGGCGAGGCGCGCCGACACGCCGACCCGCAATTCCCCGGTGATCAGCTTGAGCAGCGCCCAGCGCCCGGTCTCGTCGAGGGCATCGAGCCAGGCGGCGAGCCGCGCCGGCAGCTCGCCCTTGCCGATGGTGCCCAGAGCCTCCACCACCTCCGACAGGGTCGGCACCGGCGGGTTGTTGTGGCCGGGTCCCGGCGTCGTGCCGTCGGGCTTCGGCCAGATCAGGGCGGTCGCCTCGGCGAGGTCGCCGACATAGTTGTGCGACATCCGGAACAGCACCGGATCGACCCGCTCCTCGACGAGGCCGCGGATCAGCCCGGGCTTGGCCTCGCGGAAGCTGAGCGAGCCGGTCATGGCGGCGAGCGCGTAGCCGCGGTCAGGGTCGGGGGTATGGCGGAAGAAGTCCTGGAGCAGGCGCAGCTTGGCGTTGCGGCGCGGCTCGTAGGCGAGGCGGTCGAGGAGATGGGCGAAGTCGTTCACGCGGCGCTCTCCGCGGCGGGGGGGCCGGCGGTGGATGTCCCGGCGGGCTCCTGCGGCTCGGGCTCCGCCTCGCCCTCGTCGCCGTAGCCCAGCATGTGCAAGGGCTTGGCCTTGATCCCTTGCGTGCCGCACCAGTGGACCAGGGCGTCCTCCTGGCCGTGGGTGACCCAGACCTCGGCTGCGCCGGTGTCCCGGATGGTGCGGCAGAGGTCGTCCCAGTCCGAATGGTCGGAGACGATCAGCGGCAGCTCGACCCCCTTCTGGCGGGCCCGGGCCCGCACCTGCATCCAGCCCGAGGCGAAGCTGGTGACTGGGTCGGGGAACTTGCGCGACCACAGATCCTGGATCGCCGAAGGCGGGCAGATGACGATTCGGCCGCCGAGCTTCGGCCGCTCCGCCGCCACGACCTTGATCGTCTCGCCGAGCGGAATGCCCTCGCGGCGATAGAGGTCGGTCAGCTTCTCCATCGCGCCGTGCAGGTAGATCGGATCGGAAAACCCCTCTTCCCGCAGCAGCGCCATCACCCGTTGCGCCTTGCCGAGGGCGTAGGCGCCGACGATGTGGGTGCGCTCGGGGAACAGCCGCACCGAGTCGAGCAGCTTGCGCACCTCGTCCCGCGCGACCGGGTGGCGGAAGACCGGCAGGCCGAAGGTCGCCTCGGTGATGAACACGTCGCAGGGCACGACCTCGAAGCCGAGGCAGGTCGGGTCGCGGGCGCGCTTGTAGTCGCCGGAATTGACGATCCGGCAGCCGCCCTGCTCGATCGCAACCTGCGCCGAGCCGAGGACGTGGCCGGCCGGGTGGAACCGCACCGTGACGCCGCCCATCCGGATCGCCTCGCCGAGCCGCGCCTCCTGGCGGGTCCGGCAGAACTCCTCGCCGTAGCGCACCGCCATGATGCGCAGGGTCTCCGGCGTCGCCAGCACCGCGCCGTGCCCGGCCCGGGCATGGTCGGCATGGCCGTGGGTGATGAGCGCGCGCGGCACCGGGCGGACCGGATCGATGTGAAAGTCGCCCGGCGGGCAGTACAGCCCCTCGCGGGTCAGGGTGAGCAGATCGGTCGGGCGCGGCGCCATTGATCCTCGTCGGAGGATTGCAGCCTCTCGACGGAGGCGGGCCTGCGTATATAGGCGGTCCTTTCCGTCCGTCCCCTCCCCCGGAACCGCCCGCGATGCCCGTCCGCTCCTCCGGCGACCTTCTCGCCGACCGCCGCTACGCCTGGGCCGAGGCGGCTCTGGCCGAGGGCGATGCGGGCGCCGCCGCCGACCTCGCCGCCCAGGTGCTGGAGCTCGCTCCCGGCTACGGGCCGGCCTGGCTGCTCCTCGGCCGCGCCCGCGCCGCCGATTCAGGCACGCGCGGACAGGCGGCCGAGGCCTTCCGGGCGGCGCTCGCCCTCGACCCGGACGATGCCCTCGGCGCCGGCCTGCACCTCGCGGAACTCGGCGAGGCGCCCGCGGCGGCGATCTCGCCGGCCTATGTGCGGGCCCTGTTCGACGGCTATGCCGGCCGCTTCGAGCGCCACCTGGTGGAGGGGTTGGGCTATTGCGGCCCGGCGCTGATCCGCGACGCCCTGGTGCGCGTGGCGGGCGCGGAGGCCCGGTTCGGCCCCGCCCTCGATCTCGGCTGCGGCACCGGCCTGATGGCCCGGGCGCTCGACGGCCTCGTCGGCCCTCTCGTCGGCATCGACCTCTCCCCCGGCATGCTGGCCGAGGCGCGCCGCACCGGCCTCTACGCCCGGCTGCACGAGGGCGACCTGCGGACCGCGCTGACCGGCGAGCCGCCGGACAGCGCCGGTCTCGCGGTGGCGGCCGACGTGTTCATCTACCTGCGCGAGATTGGCCCGGTGCTGCGGGAGGTGGCCCGGGTGCTGGCGCCCGGCGGCCTGTTCGCCTTCACGGTGCAGGGCCATCCGGGCGAGCGCGGCGTCGTGCTGGGGGCGGATGGGCGCTACGCCCACGGCATCGCGAGCGTGCGGGCGGACGCGGCGGCGGCGGGATTCGCGGTCGCGCTGCTGGAGCCGGCGGAGATCCGGCGGCAGAACGGCGTCGGCGTGCCGGGGTGGCTGGTGGTGCTGGCGCGGTGAGCGGCCGGCGACCGCCTCGACGGTTCGTCCGATCCCCTCCGCGTCGTTCCGGGCTCCGCGGCGCGACCTCGGAACGACGATGGAGGATGTCAGCTCCGACGGCGAGCGGGCTGGTCCGCCCCCGTCAATGCCGCCGCCCCTCCCCCGAGGCCTCCGACATCAGCCGGCCGAGGCCGCGCTGGTCGAGGCGGGCCGGCGCCGCCGTGGTCTTGCGGGGCGCGAGGGCGCCGGTGGTGGGGGGATCCATCGCCGCCGCCAGGGCCGGGCTCGGCGCCCGGTCCTTCTCGCGCAGGGCGATCCAGTTCGCGGCCGTGGTCAGGGCGGCGATGGCGATGATGACTTTGATTCCACCGGTGAGGAGGCGCCACATGACTGGTCGGGACCCGCGAGCTCGGTTCAGGGCCGTCGATCCGACCCGCGCCGCCAGTCTTGGGCCACAATGCTTAACGGGCGGCCCCCGAAGCTTAAGCCCATCCCGTCCCACAACGGGAGGCGACGGGTTATGTCGAGCAGCCTAAGTCTGGTCGCCTGCGAAGTTCTGGTGGGCCATGCGCCAGGATCGCGGTTCCTGTTCCCCGAACCCGTGACGCTCCTGCGACTGCTCGGCCCACTGAGCCTCACAGGAATGGGTTGCAGAGAACTGGTCCGCCCCACCCCGTCGTCGCCGACCTCTTTGCCGCACAGCCCGGATGGGTTCCGGAAGCCTCCGGACGCGCCGGCATCGAGGACGGTCCGTGTAAGCCAGACCGGGGCGGCGGGGCAACCGGAATGCGGCGCCGCCGCTTGCGTCTAAACGCGCCGGGCCCGCGAGCTTGACCGGAGCATGAAAAAACCCGGCGGGCGCGGGGCCCGCCGGGTCGAATCACGTCGCGTCCGCCCTCGCGGACCAGCCTCGACTCAGCGCAGCGAGCCGCAGAAGCGCTGGATGCGGTGGCAGGCCTCTTCCAGGAGCTGGTTCGAGGTCGCGTAGGAGATGCGCAGGTTGGGGCCGAGGCCGAAGGCCGAACCATGCACCGAGGCGACGCCCTCGGCCATCAGCAGCTCGGTGACGAAGTCCTCGTCGGTCTCGATCACCTTGCCCGACTCGGCGCGCTTGCCGATCAGCTCGGCGCAGGACGGGTAGACGTAGAACGCGCCCTCCGGCGTCGGGCAGCGCAGGCCGTTGGTCTGGTTCAGCATCGACACGACGAGGTCGCGCCGGGTCTGGAACGCGGCCCGGAACTCGGCGAGGTGGTCCTGCGGCCCGTCGAGGGCGGCGACCGCGGCCCATTGCGAGATCGTGGCGGCGCCGGAGGTCTGCTGGCCCTGGACGAAGTCCATCGCCTTGATCAGCGCCTCGGGGCCGGCGGCGTAGCCGATGCGCCAGCCGGTCATGGCGTAGGACTTCGAGACGCCGTTCATGGTCAGCGTCCGGTCGTAGAGCGCCGGCTCGACCTGGGCCGGGGTCACGAAGGTGAAGTCGCCGTAGACCAGGTGCTCGTACATGTCGTCGGTGAGCACCCAGACATGGGGGTGGCGCACCAGCACGTCGGTCAGCGCCTTCATCTCGGCGTGGCTGTAGGCGGCGCCCGACGGGTTCGACGGCGAGTTGAGGATCACCCACTTGGTCTTCGGGGTGATGGCGCGCTCCAGCTCCTCGGGCTGGAGCTTGAAGTTCGTCTCCATCGTGGTGTCGGCGAAGACCGGGGTGCCGCCGCACAGGCCGACCATCTCCGGGTAGGACACCCAGTAGGGCCGCGGGATCACCACCTCGTCGCCCGGGTTCAGGGTGGCCAGGAGCGCGTTGTAGATCACCTGCTTGCCACCGGTGCCGACGATGGTCTGGCTCGGCTTGTAGTCGAGGCCGTTCTCGCGCTTGAACTTCTTGGCGATCGCCTCGCGCAGCGGCACGATGCCGGAGACCGGCGGGTACTTGGTCTCGCCGCGGCGGATCGCTTCGACCGCCGCCTGCTTGATGTGCTCGGGCGTGTCGAAGTCCGGCTCGCCGACCGACAGGCTGATGACGTCGCGCCCCTGGGCCTTCAGGTCCCGCGCCTTTTGGGTCATCACGATGGTGGCGGAGGGTTTCACGCGCGAGAGGGCGTCGGCCAGAAAGCCCATGATGTCGACTCCAGATTGCTTGAAAAACATCCGCCGGGGCCGGAGGTTGGCCCCGTGCCGGGCGAGCCGGACCCTAATGGCGCCTGCCGCATGGGGCAAGCTTGCCGGCGCAACGAAGCGGTCGTCGATGCGACGACCGGATGAGCGGAGATCGACCCCGGCGGAGCCCAGCCATGGCGCAGCCGGTCTCACCATGACGTGTTGAAACAGCGGCCGGCCAGCGCAGGGAGCGAAACGGATGGCGGGTTTCGGCGATAGGGACTTCGTGCAGGCCGCGAGCGAGGATATCGGCCGGCTCGTCGATCAGGCCGCCTTCGATCCCAACCTGTGGCACGAGGTGGTCGCCGAACTCGGCCGCCGCATTCCCGGCACCAAGCCCGCCTTGCAGGTCTTCGACACCACGGCCGAGCGCGGGATCCCGATGCTCCATTGGGGCTGGGAGACCGGAAGCATCGACGCCTATGCCCGCCATTACGGGACCATCAACCCGTGGACGCCCGTCGTTCTGCAAACGCCGGCCCTCGTCAGCATGTATTCCGAGATTCTGTTGCCGGCCTCGTCGTTCCGCGACACCGAGTTCTACACCGACTGGCTCCGCCACGTCGGCGAGGCGGAGGCATCGAGCGGCATCAAGCTTCTCGACGGCGACGGCCGCCTTGCGGTCGTGACAATCCAGCACGGCCTCGCCCGGGCCGACCGGACCCATGCGCGGCTCGGCCCGCTTCTCGACCGGCTCGGACCGCGCATGCGTCGTGCCCTGGAGGCGAACCGTGTCCGCTTCCCGACCGCGAAGGTGCCTGCCACGGCGCGCGCGCTACTGGCCGATCTCGCCGACCCGGCCTTCGTCGTCACCGGCGACCTGCATCTCATCGAGGCGAGTGGCCCGGGGCAGGCGATGCTGGCCGCCGGCGACCTGATCCGCGTCGGCGCGCGCAACCGCCTGCACTTTCCCCATGCCCGCCTCGGCCGGGCATTCGCGGCGGAGACCGCCCTCGCCTGCGCGGGATCGGAGACGCTGACCGGCGACGCCTCGGTGGCACTGGCGCAGGAGCGCATCAGGATCGTTGCCCTCAGCCTCAGGACCGATCTCACCGGGCAGCCCGGCCTGGCGCCGCTGTTCAGCCCGAACCGTCTGGCGTTGGTCATCCTGCGCCGGGCAGCGTCGGGCCAGGCCCGGGCGGAACACAGCCTGAGCGGCCGCTTCGGCCTCTCGCCGGCGGAGACGCGGCTGGCGCTCCTGATGGATGGGTCGGTGTCCTTGGTCGAGGCCGCCCGGATCCTCGGCATCGGCCACGAGACCGCCCGGACGCAGATCAGGCAGGTCTTCGCGAAGCTCGGCCTGTCACGGCAATCGGAGCTGGCCGTGTTCGTCCAGCGGCTGAAGGGGCAGGTCTGACGCTCGCCCGGCTCGGCGCGAACTTTCGCGACGATCACCCGATCGGGTGAAAGGCGATGACGTCGCAGCCTTAGCGTCATTCGGGCGGATGCGGCGCATCCGACCCATGATCGACGGGGAGGCGAGACCGACCATGATATGCAGCACCGGCAGGCTCGCCGATCCGGCGGGTGGCAGCCCGGCCCCTCTGCGCCAAGCCCTGCACGAATGCGCCGAATACCCGCATGTCCGCGTCGTGCGCGACTTCGCGGTGCTTCGCCGAATAGGGCATCTGCGCCATGAGCAATACGTCCAGGGGCAGGGCAAGCCGTACCGGTCCGACATCCTGGAGCGGGACTGCCTCGTGGAGATCGCCGACTTCTCGGCGGTGAACATCTACGCCGCCGATGCGTCGGGCCTGACCGCGGCGATGCGCATCGGCCTGCTGGAGGACCGGCACCAGCCGCAAGGTACGAGCCTGCGCGAGGCCGCCGCCGCGGCCGGCATCGACCCGGCTCTCACCCTGGTCTGCTCGCGGCTGGTTCGCCCGGCGACGCAGCGCGGACGCCACGTCGCCGATCTCGTCCGCTTCGTCCGCCTGCGCACCGTGACGGGCGGGTACCGCTACTGCGTCATGCAGACCGCGGAACGGCTGGTGCCGTTCTTCCGACGCTTCGAGTTTCAGGAGACCGGTTGCTGGTCCGATGATGGCCCCGGTGGTCGCCTTCAGGTCATGATTCTCGACACGCGGATGCAACCTGTTCTGGGACGGACAATCCATCATGACGCCGCTTGAGCCGACTTCCGGCATGGAACGCCTGACCGCCTGCATCACCGAGGCACAGGACCGGTTCGCCGCGCTGCTGCGCTCCTACCTGGAGCATCACGGCACGACCGTGGACCAGTATGTCCGCTACCTCTCGTTCCAGTATCATCTGACCCGGGACGTGCAGCGCTACTTCATGGCCATTGCGGCGCATCCGGATCTCGCCCGGCGCCGACGCTTGCGGGAGTTCCTCTACCGCTTCGCCAATGAGGAGGAGCTGCATTATCTCGTGGCCGCCAACGATCTCGACCGGCTCGGGCTGAACCCGCTGCCGATGCCCTTCGACGTCGAGCTCTGGCATGCCTACTTCCGGAGCGTCGTGCAGGAGCGGCCATTCGTCCGCCTCGGTGCGGCGACCGTCCTGGAGAACATTTCCGACGGCAACGCCAAGTCGTGGGTGAAGCGGGCGTTGCAAGGTCCGTATCTCAGCCGGGAGAACACCAAGTTCCTGGTGCTGCACCAGCATGAGGCCTTGCCGCACGGCGACCAGATCATGGACGCCATCGCGCAGGGCGACCTCGAGGAGCGCCACTTCGACGATCTCATCGAGGGCGCTCGCAAGGGAACCGTGCTGTATCTCCGCATGGCTGAATGGGCCGTCCGGCCCGGCGGCTTGGCCGCGCTCGCCGACCAGGACAGTTTGGTCCTCGACGCCGCCGAAGCGGAACGCATCCGGTCTTTCCAGATGAGCGAACTCGACGCCGTGTGAGACGTGCGGGCCTCACACACCGGTGGCTCGCGCGCACCCTCCGGCGAGGTGGCCATCGCTTCGCCGAGAACGAGGCAGCAGGAGGGAGGAGCCGGAGCCGCTTCGTGACGAAGAAGCGGCTCCCAAACCCCGGAGCCTCGTCCCGCTTCCCGTCCGCGGCACGAGGCTCCGATGGTCTCAGCCCGGGATCACGTCGATGATCTCGTAGGTGTCCGGATCGATGATGACGATGTCGTCCTGCACCAGCACGTAGCGGAAGCCGCGATAGGCCGGCACCAGGGTGATGATCGCCGGCGGCAGCGTGTGCAGGGTCACCGAACGCGGCACCGCGGTGCCGACGTTCAGGCTGAAATTGACGTTCGTCACCGGCCGCACGCCGGAGCGCACGATGGTCTGGCGGAACTCGGTGCGCTGGCTGGTATCGAGGCGGGAGACCGCGCCCCGGGCCTCGCTCCGGCCGCCGCCGCGCTCGGCTCCGCGCTCGCCACGCTCGCCGCGTTCAGCTCCGCGCTCGCCACGCTCGCCACGCTCGCCGCGCTCGGCTCCGCGCTCGCCCCGATCCCCGCGTTCGGCTCCCCGCTCGCCGCGCTCGGCTCCGCGCTCGCCACGTTCGCCGCGCTCGGCTCCCCGCTCGCCGCGCTCGCCCTGCGCCGCTCCACGTCCGCCGCCTTGCTCGGCCCCGCGGCCGCCGGCGCCCGGCTGGGCTCCCTCGCCGCCGGCTCGACCGCCGGGTGCACCCGGCTGCTCGCCCGCACCGCCCGCCGAACCGGCCCCGCCGCCCGGCTGTACCGCTCCGGCGCCGCCGCGCGGACCTGCCGCACCCCCGCCGCCCGGGCCCGCGCCGCCGGCTCCGCCGCCCGCGCCGGCACCGCCAGCGCCTCCGGCCCCACCACCGGCTGCACTGGCACCCGCAGCCCCACCGCCGCCGGCTCCACCGCCGGCCCCGCCCTGCGCGAACGCAGTCGCGGCGCCGAGCACCAGCACGGCGGCCGTCATGGTCCCACGGAGCATCTTGCCGCGAATCAGCTTGCTCATGACCCTCTCCCGACACTGCACCCGCACGGCCGATGGCGCGGGTTGCTGCAGCGCCGGGCCGCAACGGAGAGGTGTGGACAATGGTTCCGGGGCGCGACGCGCGCAGACGGCAGCGCCGCGCGCTCCGTCCGGCTTCGGCGTCCGTCGCGATGCGGCGTCACCAGCTCTCATATCGGTTCCGCGCGCGAACGACGGCCCTGCGGGTCGGGCCGCCGCCGTCCGAGGCGCACGCGACGCGCTTCGTCGGTGAGGCAGCGCACGATGCCCCGGTCGGCGTCGGGGCCGCCCCCGATCCCGCTCCCGGCTGCAAGATCCGCCCGTCGACGGCCGAACTCGTCGTCCGCAACAACCCGATGGTCGATGTCGTGTTCGAGAACGATCTCTACGCCCGGCAGGGATTGCAGGCGATCTTCCAGCGCGCGACCGCCTACGGCTGTATCCGGCACCGACGTCCTGCCCTGTCGCCAGCCCGGCAAGCCGGGTGCGTCGATCGAGATCGACTGCCCGGTCGATGCCGGGATCATCGAGAGCAACCGGTTCAGCGAGACGCGCGCCCGCGAACTCGGCCTGCGCGACGATCCCGCCAACCCCAACATCTTCGAGGAGGGCGTGCACTGGCTGGCCGCGTCCCCTCTCTCCTCGAAGGAGATCCCCCTCATCCGCTCGCGACGAAAAGGGGCGCCCGGCCGAGAGCCGGGCGCCCTCCCCTCAGCCGATCGCTTCCGCGACGGCGAGCCCGCAGGCCGCCGTGTCGGCGTTGCCGCCGAGGTCGCGGGTGCGCAGGGTCCGCTCGGCCAGCACCCGCTCGATGCCGGCGACGATCTCGGCCGCGGCGTCCCTCTCGCCGAGATGCTCCAGCATCATCGCGCCGGACCAGATCTGGCCGATCGGGTTGGCGATGCCCTGGCCGGCGATGTCGGGGGCCGAGCCGTGGACCGGCTCGAACAGCGACGGGAAGTCGCGCTCGGGGTTGATGTTGCCCGACGGCGCGATGCCGATCGTGCCGGTGCAGGCCGGACCGAGATCCGACAGGATGTCGCCGAACAGGTTCGAGGCCACCACCACGTCGAACCAGTCCGGGTGCAGCACGAAGTGGGCCGTCAGGATGTCGATGTGGTACTTGTCCCAGGCGACGTCGGGATAATGCGGCGCCATCGCCTCGACCCGCTCGTCCCAGTACGGCATGGTGATCGAGATGCCGTTCGACTTGGTGGCCGAGGTCAGGTGCTTCTTCGGCCGCGACTGGGCGAGGTCGAAGGCGAATTTCAGCACCCGGTCGGTGCCGCGGCGGGTGAAGACCGATTCCTGGACGGCGAATTCGCGGTCGGTGCCCTGGAACATCCGGCCGCCGACGGACGAATACTCGCCCTCGGTGTTCTCGCGCACGACCCAGAAGTCGATGTCGCCGGGCTTGCGGCCGGCGAGCGGGCTCGGCACGCCGGGCATCAGCCGCACCGGGCGCAGGTTGACGTACTGGTCGAACTCGCGCCGGAACAGGATCAAGGAGTTCCACAGCGAGACGTGGTCCGGGATCTTCTCCGGCCAGCCGACGGCGCCGAAGAAGATCGCGTCGTGCCCGCCGATCTGCGCCTTCCAGTCCTCCGGCATCATGCGGCCGTGCTTGGCGTAGTAGTCGTAGGACGAGAAGTCGAACCAATCCTGCTGCAGCGTGAAGCCGTGGCGCTTGGCCGCCTGCTCCAGCACGCGCACGCCCTCCGGCACCGTCTCCTTGCCGATGCCGTCCCCGGGGATCACGGCGATGCGGTAGGTGCGATGGGCTGTCGGCATGGGCATTCCCTCCTGTTATGGCCCCTTCGCGTCGCCCATCCCGCGCGGGCGGTCAATCGCCGTTCACGCCACCTCCCCCACGCTCGCCCTGCGCTGGCGGTCGAGCTCGTCGCTGTAGCGCTTGAGGGTGTGCTTCTCCGTCAGGATGCCGATCACCCGGGCGGCCTCGCGGCTCTCGACCACCGCCAGCGCCTCGCTCTCGGCCTTGTCGAACAGCGCCACCGCCTCCTTGGCGTTCATCTGCGGCAGCAGCACCTCGTCGCGGTAGCGCAGGAGGTCGGCGACGCGGGTCTCCGTCGCCTTGTCGTCGATCGGGGCGGCATGGGCCTCGGCGACGAGCACGATGCCGGCATAGAGCCCGGCCTCGTCGACCGCGACCACCTGGGTGCCGGAACCGAGCGGGAAGGCGCGCCGGAACGCCGCGAGCGTGGTGTCGGTCCGCACGGTGCGCACCTCGCGGCGCATCAACTGGCCGACGGTGAGGGTGCGGATCCAGCCGACGTCGTGGGCGCTGCGGATCGACTCGCCGCGCAGGTGGAAGCGCCAGGTGGCGAAGGAGTAGCCGAAGGTCTTGCGCACCGTGAGCGAGGAGGCGATCACCGCGACCAGCACCAGGCCGGCGATCGGGAAGTCGCCCGTCACCTCGAGCGCCAGGAAGGTCATCGTCATCGGCCCGCCGATCACCGCGACGGCGAGCGCACTCATTCCCACCACCGCGTAGGTGGCCGGCGGCAGCACCATGGCCACGAGGGGCGGGGCCAGCATCACGAAGACCTTGCCGGCGAGCGCGCCGAGGAACAGCGAGGCGAAGAACAGCCCGCCGCGAAATCCCGTGCCGATCGAGATCGCCGAGGCCAGCGCCTTGGCGAGGAACAGGGCGATCAGGGCTCCGGCACCGACGCTCGCGCCGTCGTCGGTCAGGTTGAGGTGCAGCGCCCCGTGCCCGGCCGAGAGCACCTGCGGGGTCGCGACGAGGGCCAGCACCCCGACCGCGAGGCCGCCCAGCGCCGGCCGGGCGAGCGGCGGCAGCTTCGTGCGCCGCACCCCCTCCTCCACCAGGGTCACGCCCTGCATGATCAGGATGCCGAGCCCGGCGCAGATCAGCCCGAGCCCCAGCGTCGGCAGGTAGTCGGCCGGGCCGACCGGGGGGGTGGCCCCCAGGGTGATGACGGTCTGGTGGCCGAGAATCGCCCGCGACACGAAGGCGCCGGCGAGCGCCGCGGTGACGACCGGCGTCAGCGACCCGATCGCGTAGGTGCCGATGATCAGCTCGAAGGCGTAGAACGCCCCCGTCAGCGGCGCCCCGAACGCCGCCGCGATGGCGGCCGCCGCCGCGCAGCCGACCAGGATCCGCATGTCGGTGCGGCGCAGCTCGAAGCTGAGGCCGAGGCGGGAGGCGAGGCCGGCCGAGATCTGGGTGTAGCCGGCCTCGAGCCCGACCGAGGCGCCGCAGCCGTTCGAGATCAGGTTCTGCACGGCCACCAGCACCGAATCCACCAGGGACAGCCGGCCGCCATGCAGCGCGTTGGCCTCGATCGGGTCGATCACCGGGCGGCTCGGCACCCGCCGCACGCGGCCTCCGAGCCAGATCGCCACGCCCAGCACCGCGCCGCCGAGGGTCGGCACGCCGAGCGCCACCAGCGCCGGCACGTGCGGGGTGGCGCTCAGGCGCTCGTCGAGGTCGAGGCCGAACAGCCATTCGTGCGCGGTTTGCGCCGCCCAGCCCATGAGGCTGACGATGGCCCCCGACAGGCAGCCGACCAGGGCAGCGAGCAGGATCAGCCCGATCTCGCCGCTGCGCACCCAGGCGCGCAGGGAGCTCGGCGCGAGCACGAGGGCGCTCTCCGTGAGGAAGCGGCGGGCCGTCTCGGACTTCGGCGTCATCGGACCGTCGGGGCAGGCGGGCGGGGTCTGGCTGGCGTTCCGGGGGTTTAGGGCGAAGGCGCCCGCCGGTCGACCGGGATCGCGTCGGCAGCCGGCGCACTTTTCCCGGGCCAAGGCCGAGATCGGCGCTTGCCACGGCGCGCGGGCCGGACTACACAGCCCCCCGTCGCGAGCCGCCATAGCTCAGTTGGTTAGAGCGCTAGATTGTGGATCTAGAGGTCCCCCGTTCGAGCCGGGGTGGCGGTACCACGCACGTTGCGGATCATCTCCCGGGCCTTCGGGCCTCGGTCGAGCGGGTCGATCAGCACTTTCCTTTCAAATTTGTTAAAGCATCGACCTGAAGGTCTGTGCACTTCTTTCCCCAGAACGAGGGGAGGACGGTGTGCAGCGCTACTTCTTCGATCTGAGCGCCGGGGCCTGGCAATGCCGGGACGATATCGGGCTCATTCTGTGCAGCCAGGACGAGATCCGCAGCGAGGCGACCCGGACGGCGATCGAGTTCGCCGGGGCGGGCCTCGCCGGGGCCGACCTCTCCGACCTGAAGGTCCGGGTCCGCGACCGGGCGGGCGAGCCGGTGATGACCGTGAGCCTCGCCCTCACCGTGCGCGGGCCGGAGGAGCCGGTGCGGCTCGGCCTCGCGCGGCCGGCCCGTCCGCGGATGGTCCGCGCAGCCTGAGGAACAGGCCCGGCGTTCAGGCGCCGGCCGCGATCCGGCGGCCGGCCAGGGCGCGGGCGGCGAGGCCGAGGGCGCGCGCCGCGCCGAGCCCGATGAGGGCGCCGCCGGCGCTGGCCGCGAAGTCGACGACTTGCGCGGTGCGGCCCGGAACCTGAAGCTGGCCGAACTCCAGCACGGCCGCCAGCAGGATCAGGGAGAGGCCGAGCCGCCAGGCCGGCACGCGGGAGTAGCCGAGACCGAGGAGAACGGCCGTGCCCGCATAGGCGACGAGGTGCTCGCTCTGGCCGGCGGCGCCGGTGCGGGTCTCCCACGCCTTCGGGATCCACGACAGCCAGACCAGCACCGGCAGGCAGGCGAGGCCCGCTCCGCGTGCGATGCGCCGCAGGTCGGCCCGCGCGAACGACGCGATCATGTCGTCTCCCATCTTCGTGCACGGTGCCGGCGGCACCGCGCCCGATCCTCCCCGGAGGCGAATGGCCGGACAATCGCGCCCTCCGGCGGGGGCGTGGCACGATCGGGGTACGCCGATGGTGCGAGGCGGGCGCGGGCGGAGGAACGATCCGCCGCCCGGAGCGATACCCGGGAGAACCGGAGGCGCCCGATGACCGAGACCGCCGAGACGCCCGTCTCCTCCCCCGAGCCCCGCGCCGACGAGGAGGCGTTCCACATCCCGGACGACATCGCCCTGGCGCTCACCGAGTTCGCCGCGGTGGAGCAGCGCTCCCGCGGCGAGGCGATCTGCCTTATCCTGCGCGACTACCTGCGGGCGAAAGGCTATCTCCGGGGTTCGGGACCGGCCTGAAGCCCGGACGCGGCGATGCCCGACCGCGGCGCGCGATCGGGCATCGCCTCCCTCAGCCGCAACTCTCGTCGCGATGGGCCGGGACCGGCCTCGCCCCTGACGGTCAGAGTGCGCCGCGCAACTGGATCTCCAGGCGCCCGACATCCTCCGTCAGCCGCTCGACCACGCGCCGCGCCTCGTGGCTGTCGGGCGAATCCCGCAGGGCCGTGGAGGCCGCCGCCAGGGACTCGCGCTTGGCCTGCAACGCGAATTCGATCTGGGCCCGCGCCACTTCCGGTGTCCTGTCCGCCATCTCTCCCCTCCTCGTCGTGCCGGGCGCCCCGACGGCGCCCGGGAAAGGCCCGGAGCCAACGCATCCGAGGCCGCCCCGGGTTCAACCGTCGCCGCCGCTGCGACATCCGGGCGTAAGGCCGGCCCCCGAAACGCGAACGGCGCGGGACCCCCGTCGAGGAGCCCGCGCCGCGAAACCAGACCGCCTGTCTCGGCCTCAGCAGTCGTTGGCCTGCTGCGCGGCCGTCTTCTCGCCCTTCGACTGGCGGCTGACATCGGCCGGCGAGGTGGCGGTCTGCGAGCCGACATTCTGCATCGCACCGACCGTGCCGGGGGATTCCGCCTTCGCCCCCGGGCTCACGGAGGCGGTGGCCGACGGATCGACGTTCGAGCTCTTGTCCATCTTCTGGGCGGTCTGGCCCGGCGCGCAGGGGCCGGCGGCGGCGCCGAGCGTGCCGGCGAGCAGGAACAGTCCGGCGCCGATCGCGGTAAGGCGTGTCATCGTTGTTTCCTCCACAGGTTGTCGTCCCCGCCTCAACCACGCCCGTGGGATCGGGTTCCTCGCCCTTTGGGCTGCGGCATGCAGACACAACCTTCGCGAAGTGCCTGATTCGAAAGGCATTCGCGTGGGGCAGCGCTGCCATCCGTTTCGACCACGCGCGAAACCGAAAATTGCGCTTGCGTTTTGTGCGCTGCACGCTAGTTTGTGCATCGCAGGGTCGCGATGGCGTCGCGGTCCTGCTGCCCTCTTTGGGCGTTTCCTCCCTAGACTTCGGGCCGCTCGCAAGAGCGGCCTTTTTTCTTTGGCCGGAGCGGACGTCCCCCGACGCGACAGGGGCCGGACGAGGCGAGGGATGCGCAGGATCGCCGGCCGCCGGACCCTGGAACGCGAGAGGGGCCGCGCCTGGCGCAGCCCCTCGACGACCGTCCGGCGGTGGCGGACCGCGAGGTCAGATCGGCAACGCGTTGCCCGGTCGCGACTGGGCGTAGAGGCTCGCTCCCGCATCGGCGCCGACGACCCGCGCCAGGGCGGCCTGGTCGCAGGTGCCGGCGATGCGCAGCCCGAGGCGGTGCAGGTGATCCTTGTCGGTGCAATAGGCCGCGAGCCGGGCCCGCCCGGTCTCCGGCATCCGCGAGACCAGGGCATCGACGTCGTCCTCGCTGGCGCGATGCAGGACCGCCAGCAGCTCGAGCGGGATCGGGTAGCGTGCGAACGCCGTGGGCAGCGGGCGGGTCTGATGCTGCGGCATGGATCACCTCGGTGCGGTCAGGGTTGCCCGATCCTCCGCCCGATATGGTTAGCGATCAGTTAAGGATGCCCGCCGGCTCCGCCCGTTGCTCAGTCGAAGACGAAGCGGCCTCCTGCCGTCGCGCTCCCCGGCAACGACCTGCCCAGTCCTTTTTGGCCGATATTCGTCATTTGCGAATACGCAGCGGCAAGGATGCATGGCACCATACGCACATTGTATGGAGCAACCTTTCCGATCGGAGCTTGTAGGGGATACGCGGCATCGATGGCCCGAGCGAAGTGAGATGAGCGCGCAGACCAGCACGGAGACCGTCCCGGTCGAGGCCGTACGGGGCAGCCTCAACGGCTGCCTGGGCACACCCGCGTTCCGGCGCTCGCCGAAGCTCGCCGCCTTCCTGAGCTACATCGTCGAGGAGGAACTGGCCGGGCGCGGCGAGGCCATCAAGGCGTACACGATCGCCACGCAGGCCCTGCGCCGGTCGGACAGCTTCGATCCGAGCAACGATCCGAGCGTGCGTGTCGAGGCCGGCCGCCTCCGGCGCGTCCTCGACGAGGTCTATGCCGGCGAGGGCCGCCGCCTGCCGGTCCGCATCGTGGTGCCGGTCGGCGGCTATCGCCCGGTCTTCGAGCTTCAGGCCTCCGAGGAGCCGGGCCCGGATCCCGCCGCCCTGCCCGCCCCGTCCCCCGACCCGGTGCCCACGCCGGCCCCCCCGTCCGCCGCGCCGGCGTGGCGGACGGGGGGCGGTCCGATCGGCGCCCAGGCGGGCGCCCAGGGGCAGGTCCGCCTGCTGGCGCTGTTTGAGACCCGCGGCCAGGCCGTGCTCGCCCTGCTGCTCGCGCTGATCGCGGTCCTGCTCGCCCTGGAGATCGTGCTCCAGATCTACGTGCTGGCCTACGTCTGAACCCCGCCCCGTCATCCCCGGCCTGCGCCGTCGCCACGGAACCGAACGACGACTGTCCCTGTTCAGTCACGTCGATGACGTGACGTACGGGAGTTTGCCATGCGCAAGATGATCGCCGGTACCGTGCTGGCCGTGGGTCTGGCCGGATTCGCCGGGGCTGCGGAGGCCAAGGGTTGCATCAAGGGCGCCGTCGTCGGCGGTATCGCCGGCCATGCCGTCGGTCACACCTTCGCGGGGGCGGCGGCGGGCTGCGCCCTCGGCCGGCACCAGGCCAACAAGCGCCAGCGCGACCGCGACGCGACGGCGCAGCCCGCCCCGCGCTGAGGGCGCCCTCGCTGCGCCGCAGCATCGTCCCGCCAGTCGCCGGCCCGGTCCCGAAGGTCGAGCTTGGCCGTTACGAGGCCCGAATGCTCAGGGCCGCTTACGGCGAAGCTTGAACAGGGATCGGCTGAGCTCTGCGAGCGTCGCCGTTTTATCGCCACATCTCGCCGGCTTCTTGCACCTCACAGGCAGGGAAACCGGGGCGATACATCAGATGCGACGTCGAGTGGACGGACCGGCGCAACGGGGCGGCCTGCGGATGGCGGGGGCCCGCGGGGACGTTCTCTCGGGGGACGTCCTCTCCTTCGGCGGCGGCGCCCGTGCCGCCCAGGGCGGCGTTCCGGTCCTGGCGCGGACGCTGCTCGCCGCCGGGTGCCTGGCGGCGGGCCTCTCCGCCCTGCTGCACCAGTACGGCAGCGATCTCGTCACCGCCCGCCCGGCCGTCACCCTGATCATGGCCGACCTGCTGGTGATGCCGCAGCCGAAAATCCAGACGCTCAAGCCGCAGGTCTCCCCGCCCCGCGAGGCCACCGCGATCGCGCCGCTGCGCGAGCCGGTCCACGACCTCGACACCGCCCTCGGCTCGTCGGGCGTCGACCGGGTCTCCTACGACGACCTCCTGGCCGCCAGCACCGGGGGCGACCCCAACGAGGTCCTGACCTTCGGCCCGATGCGGATCCGCCGCCACCTGGTCCAGACCATCGTGCGCGCCGCCGCCACCGTGCGGACCGACCCGGTGCTGCTGATGGCGGTGGCCGACAAGGAATCGAGCTTCCTGACCGAGGTCCAGGCGCGGACCTCCTCGGCGACCGGCCTGTACCAGTTCATCGAGCGGACCTGGCTCCAGGTGATGCGGGAATTCGGCGCCCAGCACGGCTATGCCCGCGAGGCCGGCCTGATCGGCGACGACAACGGCGTCGCCGATCAGGCCGAGCGCGCCCGCATCCTCGACCTGCGCCGCGATCCCTCCCTCTCCGCCGTGATGGCCGGCGAGATGCTGAAGCGCGATGCGGCCCGCATCGCCGCCCGGATCGGCCGCGAGCTCACCCTCGGCGAGACCTACCTCGCCCACTTCCTCGGGCCGGACGACGCCGAGCGCTTCATGGCCAAGGTGGTCGAGGAGCCGAGGGCCGAGGCCGCCGCCCTGCTGCCGAAGCCCGCCAAGGCGAACCGCCCGATCTTCTACGAGCGCGTCGGCCGCCGGAAGGCGCGCAGCCTCACGGTGGCGCAGGTCCACGACAAGTTCGAGGCGATGATGAGCACCCGCGGCGCCCGCTACCGCGATGTCGGCGCCCTGATGGGCATGATGGCCTACGCCGCCGAAACGCCCTGAGACACGCGGCTCTGATCCGACGCGGCCTGTTCGGGTCGCCGATACCCCGCTGGGGCACCAGCCCGGCGGCGGCCTTCCCCGGCGTGAAAGCTCTTGGTCCGAAAAAGGTTTCCCGGCCGGGCTCCTGCTGGGGAAACCTCGCCGCCCCTCGCGGCTTATTCTCCTGACGACGGACATCAGATCAGGAGGTGGCGATGGGCGTGGCAGGCGCCGGACGCCGGACAGGCGGTACGCAACTCACCCCCACCCTCTCCCTCGACGCCCTCGGGTCCGGCCTCGCCGCCGCCTATGACGGGCTGATGCTCGACGCGGTGCCGCAGCGGCTGAGCGCCCTCCTGCGCGACCTGGAGGCGCGCGAGGCGCAAGGCGGCGGCGAGACGATCCCCGATTCGCCGCGGCCGAGCGGTACGGACGGGTCCGCCTCCTGGAGCGCGGCCGGGCGGCTCGCTTTGCTGGTCGGCGACGTGCTCGGCGCCGGCGAGGCCGCCGCCCTGATCGCCCGGGCCGGGCTCGAGGCCGTCCATTGCGCCGATCCGGATGCCGGCCTCGAGGCCCTCCGGCTGCGCGCCGACGAGGTGGCGCTGGTCCTCATCGGCCTGCCGACCGCGCGGGACGGCCATCTCGACGGGGCGGGCCTCGCCCGGGCGGTCGCCACGCTCTGGCCCACCCTCCACCTCGTCGTCGCGCAGCCGCGGAGCCTCGAGGCCCGGGTGCCGGAGGCCCACCTGCCGCCGCAGGCGGTGCCCCTCGACCGGGGACCCGATCTCTTGTCCCTCGCCGAGACCGCCGCGCGCAGCCCGCGTCCGCCTGTCGCGTGAGCCGAGGGGGTGTTGCGGGTGCTGCGCGGACCGGCGGGCGTCCTCCCGGACGGCGCAGCCCGCGCGAGCGCCGTCGATTTGATCGATGTCGTCGATTTGATCGATACGGCATTCCTGCCTTATTCTCCCATGACCCGCCGCGCCGGCATCGGCCAGACGCGGCTGTCGGGGGACCGGAGGCCGGAGGGACCGGCCGGCACGGACGGACCAGTCGGATCGGGGGATCTGCCATGAAGACGAACGAGCGCGACACCAGCTACCGGGACGATTACGCCGCGACGGCGGGGCAGCAGGCGGCCTTCTTCCGCGAGCAGGCGGAGCGCCACCGCCAGCAGGCCGAGCAGGCCCGGGTCTTCGCCGACCTGAGCCCCGGCGAGGAGGGACGCGAGCAGAACCGGCGCGCCGAGCGGCTCGAGACCCTGGGGCGTCACGGCGACACCATGGCGGCGGCCTTCGAGGCCCGCGCCCGGCGCACCTGACCGCCGCCCCACCCGGACGACCCGAACCTTGGTATGCCGCCGCGGCCACCGGCTGCGGCGAGCCGGAGTCCTCGTGCCGATCCTCACCGTCGACCACGTCACCACCTATCGCTACCGCCAGCCGGTCGGCTTCGGCGAGCATCGGATCCTGTTCCGCCCCCGGGACAGCTGGGACCAGCGCCTGATCGAGGCCTCCTTGGCGATCACGCCGGAGCCGCACAGCCTGCACTGGATCCACGACGTGTTCGGCAACTGCGTGGCGGTGGCGCGCTTCCGCGGCCGCGCCGCCGAGCTGAGATTCTCCTGCCGCATCACCCTGGAGCACACCTCCGACCCGCCGCTGGCCTTCGCCCTGGCGCCGCGCGCCGCCCGCCATCCCTTCGCCTACGATGCCGACGAGATGCCGGACCTCGCCCGCTACATCGAGCGCCGGCACGCGGACCGCGCCCGGGCGGCCGATGCGAGGGCGGTGGAGGCGTGGGCCCGCAGCTTCCTCGACCCCGACGGCACCGCCGACACCCGCGCCCTGCTCGCCGCGATGAATGCGGCGTTGCGCCGCGACTTCACCTATGCCGCCCGGATCGAGAAGGGCGTCCAGGAGCCGGCCGAGACCCTGCGGCTGCGCCGGGGCACCTGCCGCGACTTCGCTCTCCTGATGATCGAGGCGGTGCGCGCCCTCGGCCTCGCCGCCCGCTTCGTCTCTGGCTACCTCTACGTGCCCGAGCGCGACGGCGTCGCGATCCATGCCGGCGGCGGCTCGACCCATGCCTGGGTCCAGGTCTACCTGCCGGGGGCGGGCTGGGTCGAGTTCGACCCCACCAACGGCATCGTCGGCAACCGCGACCTGATCCGCGTCGCCGTCGCCCGCCATCCCGGCCAGGCGGTGCCGCTCCACGGCAGCTGGATCGGACGGCCGGAGGATTTCCTCGACATGAACGTCGTGGTCCGGGTGACCGAGACGCCCGGTGCCGTCGAGCGGCCGGCGGTCCCGACGCAGGAGGCGGAGCGGCTGGTCGCGGATTAGCCGGGGCGGCGCAACTTCCCTCAGGGCCTGCCTCTTCTTCGGGCAACCTCCTGGGTCGCCGGGGCCTTACCCTGTGTTGTACCGCAGGGGCGCCGACGCGCCGGCCGCATCAGGGAGCAGCACCGTCATGAGGATCCGGACCGGGTACGCGATCACCTTCGATTCCCCGGCCCCGACGCCGATGCTGCTGATGCTGAGCGTCCACCCGTCCCGGCTCGGCGATTGCGTCACCTCGCCGGCGCTCCGCTTCGACCCGCCGATCCCGGCCCGGGACTATGCCGACCGCTACGGCAATACCTGCACCCGCATCGTCGCGCCGCCCGGGCGGCTGACGGTCTCGGCCGATTTCCTGATCAACGATACCGGCTGGGCCGACGATTACGCGCCGGACGCGATCCAGCATCCCGTCCAGGACCTGCCGGACGACGTGATGGTCTACCTGCTCGGCAGCCGCTACTGCGACACCGACAAGCTGTCGAACACCGCCTGGCAGCTGTTCGGCCACACGCCCGAGGGCTGGGCCCGGGTGCAGGCCATCGTCGACTACGTCCACAACCACATCCGCTTCGACTACCAGCGCGCCGATTCCACCCGCTCGGCCCTCGACGGCTTCAACCAGCGCGAGGGCGTGTGCCGCGACTTCGCGCATCTCGCCGTCACCTTCTGCCGCTGCATGAACATCCCGGCGCGGTACTGCACCGGCTATCTCGGCGATATCGGCGTGCCGGCGGTGCCGGACCCGATGGATTTCTCGGCCTGGTTCGAGGTCTATCTCGGCGGGCGCTGGTACACGTTCGATGCCCGCCACAACAAGCCGCGGATCGGCCGCATCCTGATGGCACGCGGCCGCGACGCCACCGACGTGGCGATCTCGACCAATTTCGGTCCTTCGCTGCTGGCGGGCTTCCAGGTCCACACCGACGAGGTCGTCTGACCGGCGGCGTTCGTTCGGATGCCGCGGGTCGGATCAAGCGATCGTGAACCCTCCGCCGCAACTCGGTACTGCAGCCCCGGATCAAGCGTCGCTTTAACCGGGAACCGCCGAGCCGCGACAGCATTGTACAGCAAAGGTAATTGCTGAGGTAAGGCTCCGGCCATGAAGATCTTCGCTGCGGCCCTGGCGGGCGTTATGAGCATGTGCGTTCTTGCCTCGGCGCCGTCCAAGGCGGCGCCCTACGATCCGTTCGATGCCAATCCGGGCGAGGATTACTACGCCGGTCAGCCCTACGATGCGCCGAGCTACCGGACGCAGGGCTATTCCGGCCAGGCTCAATCCTACCAGGGCCAGGGCGCCGGCAGCACCGAGCAGGCCCAGGTCGCCCCGATCCCGCGGGAGCTGGTGCCGTTCAACGGCGGCTACGCCCCGGGCACGATCGTGGTCTCGACCGCCGAGCGCCGCCTCTACCTGGTGCTCGGCGACGGCATGGCCCTGCGCTACGGCGTCGGCGTCGGCCGCCCGGGCTTCACCTGGTCGGGCACCAAGACGATCACCGCCAAGCGCGAATGGCCGTCCTGGACGCCCCCGAAGGAGATGCTCGCCCGCCGGCCCGACCTGCCGCGCTACATGGCCGGCGGCATCGACAACCCGCTCGGCGCCCGCGCGATGTATATCGGCGGTACGCTCTACCGGATCCACGGCTCGAACGAGCCCGACACGATCGGCCAGGCGGTGTCCTCGGGCTGCATCCGCATGACCAACGACGACGTCACCGACCTGTATTCGCGGGTCAAGGTCGGCGCCAAGGTGGTGGTGCTGAACTGAGGGGCTCCGGCCTCCCCCCTTCTCGACAAAAAAGGGCCGCCCTCGGGCGGCCCTCTTCGTGTCACGGGACCACGTGGCCCGGTGCCGGCGGCTGCGGCGCGCTGAAGCTCGCCAGCGGCACGTCGCAGAAGCAGCGGGCGCCGAGCGGGCGCGGGCCGGGCAGCGGGCAGGAATACGGCCGCGGGCCGGTGAGGCCGCGCTGCACCGCGTCGCAATTGTAGCCGACCGCGCGCCGCGGGGCCGGGCGCTCGTAGCGGTCGTAGCCGTAGCCGGGGGGCGTGTCCTCCCGGTAGTACTGGGCTTGGGCCGAGCCGGTCAGGACCGCGACCAACAGGACGGCCGACGACAGGCCGGCGCGAACGAACCCTCGCATCATTGCGTTCCTCTCTGGCGGGGAGTTACCCTGCGGGACACCGCGCGCCGCCGCGGGCCCCCGGGCGCCGCATCGGTAGCCGAACCGCCCCGCCCCGGCAAATCGCGGGAGCGCCGTCGGCACCACCTGGTCGTCAAGCCTTGGAGATCCGCCGTGACCACCTCGGCCGAATGGCAGCGCACCCTCGACGCGGTCGTCGCGCTCGCGGAGGACATCGCCCGGCTCTCGCCCGACTGCGCCGACCGGGCGATGCAGATCGTGCGGCTGATCCGCGCCGTCGACCCGCCGCCCCGCGGGGCGGGTGGAGGCTGCCTCGACGAGGCGGAGGATCTCGACATGGCCGATCTGGACGTCGGCCCGTTGCACCGCAGCAAGGCGGCGGACGGGGCCTGACGAAAAAAGCCGCGCCCCCTTCAGGGCGCGGCCATGCGAATCGGTCCGGCGTTGCCCGGCCGACCAACGGGCCTCAGCCTTGGGACGCGGCGTCCTTGGCGGTGTTGGCGGTGTTGCGGGCCGCCTCGGCCCCCTGCTGCATGGCGTTGCGGGCGTGCTCGGCGCTCTGCTGCATCGCCTGCTTGGCGTTCTCGGCGCCCTGCTGCATGGCGCTCTGGGCAAGGCCACCGAACTCGCGGGCCTGGCTCTGCATGGCGGCGAACTGGCTGCGCACGAACTCGGCCTGGTGCTGCATCGCCTCCTGCACGTCCTTCGAGCGCACGAGCTTCTGGGCCAGGTCGAACGCGGCGTTCACGTTCTGCTCGGCGAAGGAGAAGCCGCGGGTCGAGGTCTCCTGGGCGTTGTTGCGGGCGAGCTCGGCCGAGCCCTGGAGCGTGTCGGCGGTCTTGCGCGCGGCGCCGATGAACGAGTCGAACGCCTTGCGGGCCTGCTCGACGCTCTTCTCCGCGAAGTCCCGCATCTCGGTCGGGATCTCGTAGTTCGGGGTCTGGTTCATGTTCGTCTCCTCTGTCTTTGGCGCCGCCCGCGGCGCGGCACGCTGGGCGCCCGGCGCTTTTTTAGGGTCCGGCGCGCGTTGTGCACTGCACAATAGCACGCCCCAGGGCCATATGCCACCTTTCCGCGGGTCGTTAAGGTTGACGGCGAGATAACGCGGCGACTGCGCATTTCGTGCCGGTGCGAGAAGGGGTCAGTTGGTTTAAAGCAGTGCGGATGGGTCCGGTTTTCGCCGGAGCCCGGTGCGGCGTGCGGCGCCTGGGGAGAAGCAGTGGGTCGGGACGTGCTCTTCGAGACGACGATCGAGGCCCTGCGGGCCGTTCCGGCCTTCGGGCAGCGGATCGCCGGACCCGACCGGGCCTTCCTGCTGCTCGACCGGGGCGCGACGCACCTGCTTCACGCCTCCCCGGCGGCGTCCTCCCTGCGCGAGGCGATCGCCGATGCGGAGGGGCGGATCGATCCGTCCCTGAACCTGTCGGGCCAGCTGCGCGGCTCCGCGAGCCTGCCCGTCGGCACGGGCCAGCCGCGGCTCGAGCGCCTGCGCCTCGCCGGGCCCCTCGCCCCGCCGCTCCTCTGCGCCTGCCTGCCGGCCGCCCTGCCGGACGGCAATCCCGGCCTTGCCGTCGCGATCCTCGATCCGCTGCCCGCCCGCCGCCCGCGCCGCGCGCCGGCCGCCGTCGTGCCGGGGCCCGCTCCCGAGCCTGCGCCGGAACCCGAGCGCGAACCCGCACCGGAACCCGAGCCCGCGGCCCCCTCTCTCCCGGCCTCCCCGCGGCCCGGCCTGCGCTTCCTGTGGCGCAGCGATGCCCGCGGCTGCCTCGTCGAGGCGACGGCGGCGCTGCCCGAGTCCGTCGGCGCCTCTCCGGTGGGCCGGACCTGGGACGATCTCCTGGCCGGCCCGGTTGAGGCGGAGCCCGGCCTCGCCGAATCGCTGGCGGAGCGCCGTACCTTCCGGGCGGTGCCGGTGCGCTGGCGCCTCTCCGGCACCCGGCAGGCGGTCGCCGTCGATCTCTCCGGCGCGCCGCGCCTCGGCGCCGGCCGCGCCTTCGCGGGTTTCAGCGGCTTCGGGGTGATCCATCCGGACCGGGTCGTCCCGGCGACCGACCGGCCGGAGGCCGCCGTGAAGGCGCCGCGCCCGACCCTGCGCGAGCGCGCCGCCGCGGTGATCGCCATCGGCCGCCCTGTCGCCGGAGAGATCGCCGCCGGAGAGATCGCCGCCGAGACGTCGCCGCGGTCGGGCGACCGGGAGGCGGCGGCGCCCGGGCGGCGGGACGCGCCCCGTCCCGTGGCCCTGCCGAACATCGCGGACGATCCCCGCGACCTCGCCTCCCTCGCCGGCGCCACGATGGCGGAATTCGCCGGTCTGATGGCGGCGCCCTTCGCGCAACTCGGGATGAGCTGGGGCTTCGGGGCCCGTCCGCCCGCCCCGCCGGCGGAGCCCCCCGCCGAGGCGGAGGCGGCGCCGACCCTCGCCGCGCCGGCCCCGCCGGCCGAGCCCGGCGCGACCCCGCCCCTGCCCGACGAGGAGCCCCGCGCCGCCTCGCTCTCCCTCAACGAGCACGCGGCGTTCCGCGAGATCGCCCGGGCGCTCGGGGCCCGCTTCGCCGGCGATCCGGAAGGCGCCGAGCCGCTCTCGCCGGTCCAGGCCGGCGCGGCGGGCCGGGGCGCGGTGACGCAATTCCGCGGCGCGCACGCCCTCGCCCGTCTCCCCGAGCGCGGCGCCGAGGTGGCGCTCGCCCGCCTGGTCGAGCGGCTGCCGGTCGGGCTCCTGGTCCATCGCGGCGACGAGGTCCTGCTCGCCAACCGGCCCCTTCTCGCCCTGTCGGGCTACGACAGCCCGGAGGCCCTGGCGGCGGCCGGCGGTCCCGGCGTGATCTTCCGCGGCCGCGATCCGGTGGCGCAGGCCGGCCCCGGCGAGAGCGCGCCGGTCGCGCTGGCGACCCGGAGCGGCGGCTCGGTGCCGGTCGGCGTCACCGTCGGCACGGTCGAGTGGGACGGCGCCCCCGCCAGCCTCCTCACCATCCGGCGCCTGCCCGAGGCCGACCCGGCCCAGTCGCTCGCGGCGGCCGAGGCCCATCTCGCCCATCGCGACGCCCATCTGCGCGAGACCACCGCGATCCTCGACGCGGTCACCGACGGGGTGGTGGTGCTCGACGACGAGGGCCGCGTCGTCGGGATGAACCGCGGCGCGCAGGGCCTGCTCGGCGCCGATCCCCGCGAGGTCGCGGGCGAGGCCCTGACGAGCCTGCTCGCCGCCGAGAGCCGCCCGGCGGCCCAGGCCGCCCTGCTGCGGGCGAGCGCCGGCAACGTCGCGACCACCGCCGAGGAGGTGCTGGCGCGGGGCGCCGACGGGCCGCTGCCCCTCGTCCTCACCCTGGCCCCGGTGGCGAGCGGGCCGCAGCGCCGCGTCGCCGCGATCCTGCGCGACGTCTCGGGCGTCCGGCGCACCGAGGCCGAGTTGCAGCGCGCCCGCCGCGAGGCCGAACGCGCCAGCGCCCAGAAATCCGACTTCCTGGCGACGATCAGCCACGAGGTCCGCACGCCGCTCAACGCCATCATCGGCTTCGCCGAGGTGATGCTGGAGGAGCAGTTCGGCCCGGTCGGGAGCGAGCGCTACCGCGACTACCTGCGCGACATCCGCGCCTCCGGCGAGCACGTCGTCAGCCTGGTCAACGACCTCCTCGATCTGGCCAAGATCGAGGCCGGCCATCTCGACCTCGCCTTCGCGGGCCTCGGCCTCAACGACCTCGTCGCGGCGTCGGTCTCCCTGATGCAACCCCAGGCCGCGCGGCAGCGGGTGGTGATGCGCACGAGCTTCGCCCCCGGCCTGCCGGCGGTGCTGGCCGACCAGCGCTCCCTGCGCCAGGCCGCCCTCAACGTGATCTCGAACGCGATCAAGTTCACCGATGCGGGCGGCCAGGTCATCGTCTCGACGGCGACGACCGATCGCGGCGGCGTGGCGCTCCGGGTGCGCGACACCGGCATCGGCATGAGCCCGGAGGAGGTCGAGACCGCCCTCCAGCCGTTCCGCCAGATCGCCACCGCCCAGCGCCGCGGCGGCGGCACCGGCCTCGGCCTGCCGCTCACCAAGGCGCTGGTCGAGGCCAACCGCGCCAGCTTGCGCGTCACCAGCCGCAAGGGCGAGGGCACGCTGGTCGAAGTGCTGTTCCCGGCTGGCCGGGTGCTCGAATCCTGACCTATCGCCCGTGCGGCCCCGGGCGTAGGCTCGGGGCCGCCCATCGGGACTCGTCGTTTCAGGACCCGGCCATGCCGCCCCGCCCCGCCGTCGCCGCCCTCCTCGCCCTGCTGGCGCTCGCCCCGGCCTGCCAGGCCGGCGCGGCCGACGGCCTGCCGCTGACCGTGCTGACCGAGCGCAGCGGCCCGGCTTCCGCGACCGGCACACCGCTGGCAAACGGCCTGTCCGACTACCTCACGATGCTCGACCGGCGCGACGGCGGCGTCGGCGGGATCCCGCTCGCCGTCGAGGAATGCGAGACAGGGGGCGAGGCGGCGCGGGCGCTCGCCTGCTACGAGGCGGCGCTCGCCCGCGGCAGCATCGCGGTGGTGCCCGGCACCGCCGATGCGACGCTCGCCCTGCTGCCGCGCCTCGCCGCGGGCCGGACGCCCCTGGTCTCGTCCGGCTACGGCCCCGCCGCGATGGCCCGGGGCGACGCCCTGCCCTGGGCCTTCGCGCCGCCCGTCACGGTCTGGGGCGCCGCGGCCGCGGCGCTGGCCCATCTCGCGCAGGACGGCAGCGAGGGCAGCCCGCTCGGACGCAGCCTCGCCTACCTGCACCGCGACAGCCCGGCCGGGCGCGAGCCGGTGGCGGTCTTGCGGGCGCTCGCGGCGGAGGCCGGGCTGGAGTTCCGGGCCTATGCCCTGCCGGATCCGGGCCCAGAGGGGGGCGAGGCGCGCTCGCCCGATCCGTCGCCCGACCCCTTGCCCGACCGTCCACCTGATCCCTGGCGCACCGCCCGTGCGGCGGACCCGGATTACGTGATCCTCGACGCCAGCGCCGGCCTCCCCGGCACGCCGCTGCGCGACGCCGCGGCGGCGGGCTTTCCCCTCAACCGGATCGTCACCGTGGGCTGGACCGGGGAGGACGACCTGCTGCGCCCGGCCGCCGGCGCCCGCGACCTCACGGCGAAGGGCCTGCGCATCGTGACCTGGCACGCGCTCGGCGACAGCTTCCCGGCCTTCGACCAGATCGACCTTCTGGTGGTCGATGCCGGGCTGTCGCGCACGCCGAAGGACGAGGGCGCCGGCCCCCTCTACAATCGCGGCGTCTATGCCGGGGTGATCCTGGCCGAGGGGGTCCGCAATGCCCAGCGCCTCGCCGGCCGGGCGCGGATCGACGGGGCCGAGATGCGCCGCGGGCTCGAGGCGATCAACCTCGACCCGGTGCGCTGGAAGGAACTCGGGCTCGTCGGCTTCGCCCGCCGCCTGCGCCTGTCCTGCGCCGACCATAGCGGCCACCGCCCGGTCACCGTCCAGGAATGGACCGGCGCGCGCTGGGTCCAGGTCGGCGACGAGATCCCGGTGCCGCGCGAGCGGCTGGCCCCGCATCTCGACGCCGCCGTGGCGGCCTATGCCGAGCGCGCCGCGACCGGGACCGGCAGCGCCCGGGAGACCCCGACCCGGGAGACCCCAACCCGGGAGGCTTGCCCGGCCCGCCCGTGACAAGTCTTCGCGCGATGGCTGTGTTGCGCGACGACGTCCGTCCTGGTCCGACGGGTTTCCGCGACCGGTCTTCGGTCGCCGGGTCGGTGCATTCGGCATCCGGGGCGACCTTGCGGCAGCCCGCTATCCTTGGGGCAGCCTGCCGCGACACCGCGAAAACGCCGGATGAGCGCGGTGCGGGGCTGTACCCCGGGCCGTCATTCTCCTAGTGCGGGCATGGCGCAGGGCTCCACGGCCCGCGTCGCGCCGACATCGCTCACCCCGGGGAGGAGACCGAACCCGCGATGACCAGCACTGCCCAGAGCCGGCCCGGATCAGCCGACGGCCTCGCCTCGCAAGACCCCACCATCGCGGCCTACGACAACAAGGCGCGCATCAAGGCCATCATCGGCTCCTCGTCGGGCAACCTCGTCGAGTGGTACGATTTCTATGCCTATGCCTTCACGGCGATCTACTTCAAGGACGTGTTCTTCCCGGGCTCCGACCCGACGGTGCAGCTCATCAACACGGCGGCGGTGTTCGCCATCGGCTTCCTGATGCGGCCGATCGGCGGCTGGCTGTTCGGCCGCGTCGCCGACCGCTACGGCCGCAAGACCTCGATGCTCATCTCCGTGATGATGATGTGCGCGGGCTCGCTCGTCATCGCGATCCTGCCGACCTACGCCCAGATCGGGATCTTCGCGCCGGTGCTGCTGCTCTTCGCCCGCATGGCGCAGGGCCTGTCGGTCGGCGGCGAGTACGGCACCTCGGCGACCTACATGAGCGAGGTGGCGCTGAAGGGGAAGCGCGGCTTCTACGGCTCGTTCCAGTACGTCACGCTGATCGGCGGGCAGCTGCTGGCCTCGCTGGTCGTGGTGCTGGTGACCCTCACCCTCGACGACAAGGCGATGACCGCCTGGGGCTGGCGCATCCCGTTCTTCATCGGCGCCGCCGCCGCCGTGGTCGCGCTCTACCTGCGGCGCTCCCTGCACGAGACCTCGACCGCCGAGACCCGCACCTCGCGCGAGGCCGGCAGCATGGCGTCGATCTGGCGCAACCACCGCCGTGCCTTCGTCACCGTGCTCGGCTACACCGCCGGCGGCTCGCTGATCTTCTATACCTTCACCACGTACATGCAGAAGTACCTGGTGAACACCACCCACATGGACAAGAAGACCGCCAACCTGGTGATGACGGCGGTGTTGTTCACCTACATGGTCGTGCAGCCCCTGTTCGGCATGTTCGCCGACCGGTTCGGCCGCAAGACCGCGATGCTGCTGTTCGGCGCCTCGACCACGCTGCTGACGGTGCCGCTGCTGCACGCGATCGCCGGCGCGCAGAACCCGATCGTCGCCTACGGGCTGATTACCGCAGCGTTGCTCTGCGTCTCGTTCTACACCTCGATCAGCGGCCTGGTGAAGGCCGAGATGTTCCCGGCCGAGGTGCGGGCGCTCGGCGTCGGCCTGTCCTACGCCATCGCCAACGCGATCTTCGGCGGCTCGGCCGAGTTCGTGGCCTTGACCTTCAAGGAGGCCGGTTCCGAGACGACCTTCTACTGGTACGTGACGGCGATGTGCGCCATCGCGTTCCTGGTCTCGCTCCAGATGCCCGACAGCCGCCGCTCCGGCTACCTGCAGGGCGACGGGACGGCCTGATCGGCCAGCGCTCCCGTATCGACGAGTCGATGCGGGAGCATCCGGCGCATGGGCGCCGGTGCCCATGCGGGCTTGCCCGCCCCACGCGAGCGAGGGACGGGTCGCCAACGGTGTCATACCCTCGCGCCTTCGGACGGGTTCGTTCGAAGGCGCAAGGCATCAGACGAACAGGCGCTCCTTCTCGAGCCCCTTGTACAGGTCGGCGACCTGGGCGCCGTAGCCGTTATAGATCAGCGTCGGCACCCGCTCGTCGGTGCCCAGCACCCGCTCGCTCGCCTGGCTCCAGCGCGGATGCGGCACCGCCGGGTTCACGTTGGCCCAGAAGCCGTATTCCGAGGCCTGCAATCCCTCCCAGAAGGTCTTGGGCCGCTCCGCCGTGAAGGTGATGCGGTTGATCGACTTGACCGACTTGAAGCCGTACTTCCACGGCACGGCGAGCCGCAGCGGCGCGCCGAACTGGTTGAGCAGCGGCTTGCCGTAGATTCCGGTCACCATGAAGGCCAGCTCGTTGTTGGCCTCCGCCATCGTCAGGCCCTCGGTGTAGGGCCAGGGATAGAAGAAGGCGCGCTGGCCCGGCGCCATCGCCTTGTCCATGAAGGTCTGCATCTGGATGTACTTGGCGTCGCCCTTGGGCTTGGCCAACGCCACCAGGGCGCTGAGCGGGAAGCCGGTCCACGGCACCGCCATCGACCACGCCTCGACGCAGCGGTGCCGGTAGAGCCGCTCCTCCAGCGCCATCTTGCGCACCAGGTCCTCGAAGCCGATCTCGAACGGCGTCTCGACCAGGCCGTCGATCTTGATCGTCCAGGGCTGGACCTTGAGCGCGTTCGAGCCGGGGGTCACCGTCTTGTTGGTGCCGTACTCGTAAAAGTTGTTGTAGTCGGCGCTGTAGCGCTCCGCCGTCACCGGGCGGTCGAGGGTGTAGGCCGGGTTTTGCTTGGCCGGGTAGAGGTCGGCGGTCTTCACCGCGCCCGTCCCCTCCCCCGGCAGCGCCGCGAGGGCCGGTCCGCCGGCGAGCGAGGCCGCCGCCATCCCCAGGCTGCCGCCGAGCAGCGCCCGACGGTTGAGGAAGACCGATTCCGGGGTGGCGAGGCGCTCGGGCATCTCCCAGCCGCGCTTGACCTTGATGAGCATGACGCAAGTCCCTGGAGGCACGTCTCTGAAAGGCAGAGTGTTGCAGCGGACATCGGGGCGAATGGCCTGCGGCGCAAGTCACGGTTCAGCGAGGTTCCACCGCGCGGCGGCGCGGCTGCATCGGGGTGGGAAACCGGTCCGCCACCGCGGCGTGAGCGACGACAGCGGGGTCGCATCGTGCGATAGAACCCCCATGCCCGCCAAGAATCCCCAAGCCAAGAAGCCCCAAGCCAAGAGTAACCAGGCCAAGATTACTCAGGCCAAGAATCCGTCAGCCAAGGGTACTCAGGCCAAGGATCCTCCCGCCAAGGATCCTCAGGCGAAGGATCCTCAGGCGAAGGATTCTCAGGCCAAGGGTTCTCAGGCCAAGGGTCCTCAGGCGAAGAAGCCCCAGGCGAAGAAGCCGAAGCACACCGCCTTCACGGTCGCCGTCTCGGCCGCCGACGACGGCACCAGCGCCCCGGCCCTGCGGGTCTACGTCGCCATGGCGACGGATCCCCTCGCCGCCGTGGCCATCGTGCAGGCGCTGATGCCGGAGGCGGCGATCGAGCTGAGCGGCACCCTCTCCGACCGCCTCGCCGCGCGGCTGAAGCTGAAGCCGGGCGAGGTCCGGCCGATCTGAATTCGGATCGCGCCCGGGGCCGCCTCGGCAGCCTCCGACGTCGCTCGAGGTGATCCCGGGTTCCGCGAGGCGGCCACGGGGTGACGTCGAGGTCGCGCAGACGCGTCCTGCGTGCGCACGGATCCTCTCGCGTATAGGCTGTCGCGCCATGAGCGATGCCCCCCGGATACGCGCAACGATCGGCCGGACCGCCGCCGGCCTCGCCCTCGCGGCCCTGCTCCTCGGCCTGGCCGCCGCGCACGAGATCCCGCCCGCCAAGCGCCGCTCCGGCTTCGACCAGATGGCGCCCGAGACCCGGGCGATGCAGGCCGACGACACCGCCAATCCGGGCATGCTCTGGGTCCAGGACGGGGCGGAGCTGTTCTCGCGCCCTCCCTCCCCGGGCGCCCCCGCCTGCACGGCCTGTCACACCGAGGCGTCGCTGCGCGGCACGGCCGCGCGCTACCCGGCCTGGGACGAGGGAGCGGGCCGGCCGGTCGACCTCGAAGGCCGGATCGACCTCTGCCGCACCCGCCACCAGGGCGCGGCGCCGCTGCCGCGCGAGGGCCACGACCTGCTGGCGCTCACCGCCTATCTCGGCCACCTCGCCCGCGGGCAGCCGCTGGCCCCGCCGACCGACCCGCGCCTCGCGCCGGCCCGGGACGAGGGCCGCCGGCTGTTCGAGACGCCGATGGGCCAACTCGGCTTCTCCTGCGCCGCCTGCCACGACGCGCTCTGGGGCCGGCGCCTCGGCGCCGCCACGATCCCGCAGGGCCATCCCACCGGCTACCCGCTCTACCGGCTCGAATGGCAGGATCTCGGCGCGCTGGAGCGGCGCCTGCGCAACTGCCTCACCGGCATGCGGGCCAAGCCGTTCACCCCGGGCTCGGCGGAGGTGGTGGCGCTGACCCTCTACCTGATGCAGCGGGCCGCCCCCCTGCCCGTGGAAACCCCGGCCGTGCGTCCGTGACGGTGGCGGTGCGGGGGCCGGGCGCGTATCCTCGGCTCTCCGGGAGGGCCCCGCATGGCGCAAGACCACGATCATCACCACGACCACGACCATCACTCGCACGATCACCACGACCACCCGCATGGCAGCGAGCTGTCGCCGATGGACCTGCGGGTGCGCGCCCTCGAATCGATCCTGGTCGAGAAGGGCTACGTCGATCCGGCCGCCCTCGACACCCTGATCGAGACCTACGAGACCAAGGTCGGGCCGCATAACGGGGCCCGGGTGGTGGCGCGGGCCTGGGTCGATCCGGCCTTCAAGGCGCGGCTGCTCCAGGACGGCAGCGCGGCGATGCGCGAGCTGGACGTCGGCGGGCGCGGCGGCGAGCACATGGTGGTGGTCGAGAACACGCCGGAGGAGCACAACGTCGTCGTCTGCACCCTGTGCTCCTGCTACCCCTGGCCGGTGCTCGGCCTGCCGCCGGTCTGGTACAAGTCGCCGCCCTACCGCTCCCGCGCCGTCATCGACCCGCGCGGGGTGCTGGCCGAGTTCGGCACGGTTCTGGCCCCGGAGACGCGGATCCGCGTCTGGGATTCGACCGCGGAGCTCCGCTACATGGTGCTGCCGATGCGCCCCGCCGGCACCGACCATCTCGACGAGGCGGCGCTCGCTGACCTCGTCACCCGCGACGCGATGATCGGCACCGGGCTGCCCCTGAGTCCCGACCAGGGAGCCCGCGCATGAATGGCGGACAGGATCTCGGCGGCATGCAGGGCTTCGGCCCGCTCGGCCTCGAGGCGGACGAGCCCCGGTTCCACGCGGAATGGGAGCGCCGGGTCTTCGCCATGGCGATGGCGATGGGCTATACCGGCGCCTGGAACCTCGATGCCAGCCGCGCCGCCCGCGAATCGCTGCCGCCCGGCGAGTACCTGACCTCCAGCTACTACCGGATCTGGTTCCGGGCCCTGGAAAGCCAAGTGCAGCGGCACGGCCTCGTCGAGGCCGGCGAGCTCGCCGCGGGTGCCGCCCTGGCGCCGCCGGCCCCGGTCGCCCGGGTGCTGAAGGCCGAGGAGGTAGCCCCGCTCTTCTCCCGCGGCTTCCCGAGCGACCGGCCGGTGGCCACTCCCGCCCGCTTCGCCCCCGGCGACGAGGTGCGGGCCAAGATCGTCAACCCGACCGGCCACACCCGCCTGCCGCGCTACGTCCGCGGCCGTACCGGCACGGTCGAGCGGGTCCATGGCGGCTTCGTCTTCCCGGACACCAACGCGGCGCTGTCCGGCGAGGCGCCGCAATGGCTCTACACCGTGCGCTTCGCCGCGGTGGAAGTGTGGGGCGAGGATGCCGATCCGGGGCTCACCGTCTCGGTCAACGCCTTCGAGAGCTACCTCGAGCCCGCCCGTATCGCCGCGCCGGAGCCGCCGCGCTCATGAGCCGCCCGCCCGAGCCTCCGGTCTTCGCCGCCCCCTGGGAGGCGCAGACCTTCGCCCTGGTGGTGTCGCTGCACGATGCCGGCCTGTTCACCTGGGCCGACTGGGCCCAGGCCCTCGGCCGGCACGGCGATCGCACGGCGGATTACGCCCTGTGGCTCGAGACGATCGAGGCGCTGATCGCCGAGCGCGGGCTGACCAGCCCGGCGGCCCTGGCGGAGCGCCGCGCGGCCTTCGCCCGTGCCGCGGCGGCGACGCCGCATGGGGAGCCGATCCGGCTGGAGAACGATCCGGGGCCGGCGTGAGGCCGAGGGATGGACGGTTCTCCCCGCCATTCCGGGCTTTCGCCTGCGGCGAGCCCCGGAATGGCGGGGAGATTGGCGAGCGGCGATAAGGGCCCGCGCATGGGCGGCCGCGCTTAACGCCCCGCCCGCCGGGCCGACACCGTCGCCAAGGCCGCCAGATCCTTCTCCCCGTCGCCATGCGCCAGCGCGTCGAGCAGGCTGTCGCGCAGCACGCTCGCGAGCGGCATCGGCACCCGGGCGGCCTCGCCGGCCGCCAGCGCCAGGCGCACGTCCTTGGCGCCGAGCGCCAGCCCGAAGCCCGGCGGCTCGTAGCGGCCGGCGGCGATCGAGGCGCCGTAGTTCTTGTAGACCGGGGCGGCGAAGATCGTGTTCGTCAAGAGGTCGAGGAGATCGGCGGCGGGAACGCCGTGCGCCTCGCCGAGGGCGGCGGCCTCGCCCATCGCCTCGATCGCCGCGACGATCATCATGTTGCCGGCGAGCTTGACGGCGTTGGCCCGGGCCGGTGCCGCGCCGAACCGCCAGGTCTTCGCGCCCATCGCATTGAGGAGCGGCTGCGCCCGGGCGATCGCCTCGTCCGGCCCGGCGGCCAGGATGTTGAGCTTGCCGGCCTCCGCCACGTCCGGCCGGCCGAAGACCGGGGCGGAGACGTAAGGGATGCCGGCCCGGCCATGGATCGCCGCCAGCTCCTCGGCGAGCGCGACCGAGATGGTGCTGGTGCCGAGATGCAGCCCCGGTCCCTGCGCCTGATCGAGCAGGCCGCCCTCGACGATCACGGCGCGGAGCGCGGCGTCGTCGGCCAGCATCGTCACCGCGGCATCGCCCCGGAAGGCCTCGGCCGGCGTGGCCACCGGTTCGGCGCCGTGGGCGCGCAGCGCCTCGGCGGCGGCGGCGGAGCGGTTCCAGACCCGGACCCGGTGGCCGGCCCTGACCAGGTTGAGCGCCATCGGCCGGCCCATCCGGCCGAGCCCGAGAAATCCGACATCCATCGCGAACACTCCCGCATCCTCGCGCGGGAGATATGGCGGGTTCGGCGCGTGTCAGCCCTCGTCGGCGTCAGGCTCTTACACGCCGAGAAGCGCGGCCTTCTCGACGCCGAGCACCTCGGCGATCTCGGCCAGCGCCTTGTGCTCCAGCTCGCTGATGCCGCCCTGGTCGGCAACGTCGGCGGCGATGAGGAAGATGTCCTGGCGCTGCTCCAGCGCCCGGTCGGCGATGGCGCCGACGAGGCGCAGGTTCTCGAGCCGTCCGGCGCGGCTCTTCGCGCGGGCGATCGCCTCGTGCAGCTCCTGCTCGAGCTTCAGCACCCCGTAGGACTTGTGCAGGACCGGGTTGTTGCTGAGATCGGCCAGAGCCGTCTCGATCTCCTCCTCGTCGATCTCCTGATCGGCCAGGATCACGGCGGCGGCCGCCGAGCAGGCGGCGTGGAGGAAGGCGGTATCGCCGGCATAGGACATGACGACCCGGCCGACCCGGGCAAAGGCATCCTGAAACAGCCCCATGACACGTCCTTGGTGAGAAGATCCTTCGGGCCGGCAGCGGGCGGGCCCCTCGTTACGGCAGAGCCGTCATCGAAGCATGGCTTCACCGCCGCGGGCAAGGCCGGCCTCGTCCCGACCGGTGACCGGGGCCGCTGACCACAGGGATCTGCGAGGAAAAAAACCTGCGGCGTGCTCTCGTCGACACGCCCGCATGCGGCGCCATCGATGCGGTGGGGCCGCGTCCTGATCGGCGCTTGACCGGTCCTGCCATCGGAGACGTCTGGCGACCTCTCCTGACGGCACGGAAACTCCCCTGGATCGCCCCGGGTTCCGATGGCGCGGCCCCGGAAGACCCAAGGGCCAGCCGCTCGGTCCCGCGCCGACGAAACCGGAATGTCACATCGTGATCACCTGCCGGATCGCCTCGCCGCGGTCGAGCCGGTCGAAGCCCTCGTTGATCTGGTCGAGGGTGAGCGTGCCGGTCATCAGCTTGTCCACCGGCAGGCGGCCCTGGCGGTACATCGCGATGTAGCGCGGGATGTCCCGGGCCGGGACGCAGGAGCCCATGTAGCTGCCGCGCACCACCCGCTCCTCGCCGACGAGCCCGACCGGCGGGATCGCGAAGCTGTGGTTCGGGTTGGCGAGGCCGGCCGTCGCCGTGGTGCCGCCGCGGCGGGTGATCCGGTAGGCGGTGTCGAAGGCCTTCACTGAGCCGGCCATCTCGAGGGCGTAGTCGACGCCGCCGTCGGTGGCGTCCCGGATCGCCGCGACCGCGTCGGGATCGGTGGCGAGGAAGGTGTCGGTGGCGCCGAGCGCGCGGGCGACCCGGAGCTTGTCCTCCGACAGGTCGACCGCGACCACCCGGCCCGCGCCGCTGGCGACGGCGCCGATCAGCGCCGACAGGCCGACGCCGCCCAGTCCCACCACCGCGACGCTCTGGCCCATCTGCACCCGGCAGGTATTCACCACGGCGCCGACGCCGGTCATCACCGCGCACCCGAACAGGGCCGCCTCGACGAGCGGGATGTCGGGATCGATCCTCACGATCGAGCGGCGCGAGATCACCGCGTACTCGCCGAAGGCCGAGACACCGCTGTGGTGGCTCACCTCGACCCCTTCGCAGCGGATGCGCTTGGCCCCCGACAGGAGCGTGCCGCGGCCGTTGGCGGCGTTGCCGGGCTCGCACAGCGCGCCGCGCCCCTCGCGGCAGGGCGCGCAGCCGCCGCAGGTCGGCACGAACGACATCACCACGTGGTCGCCGCGCTTGAGGTCGGTGACGCCGGGCCCCAGCTCCTCGACGATGCCCGACGCCTCGTGCCCGAGCGCCACCGGCACCGGCCGGATCCGGTCGCCGTTGATCACCGAGAGGTCCGAGTGGCACAGCCCGGCGCCCGCGATCTTCACCAGCACCTCGTCCGGCCCCGGCGGATCGAGCTCGATCGTCTCGATGGTCAGCGGCCGGGTCTCGGCATAGGGCCGCGCCACGGGAGCATGGTGCAGCACGGCGGCGCGAACGCGTAGGGACACGATACATCCTCCCGGCGGGGCATTCTCTGGCTCTGGCGGACCCCGACGGGAGCAGGCTGGCAGCGGCATTGCCGCCGGTCAACCGGCCGCGGAGACAGGCCGACCGGCTCAGGCCGCACCGTCGGCGCCCGGCCGCCAGAACGGCCGGCGCGCCTCGGCCTCGGCCTCGCGGCGGGTGAGGCCGACATCGGCCAGGGCCTCGTCGGTCGTCCAGGGAAGGTCGCGCGCCAGGGCGCGGCGGGCGGCCCAGCGCCGGGCCCAGCCCCGCAGGATCGCCACCCCGGCTAGCCGCGGTTCGTGCATCCGGCTCACGGCCGGCACCCGCGGGAGCGCCGCGATGCGGTGCGTCGGGAACGGGATGACGGTGGCGGCCACGGCGGATCTCCTTCTCGTCGTCAATCTTGCGGATCTTCGGGCCCGGAAGGGCTACCCGATCGAGGGGCTGCCGACTATTGAGTTCTCGCGCATGCTTCGTGCGTAAAACTCACGGATGGCCCGATGCGCCAGCTGCCGCCGCTCTCGTCCCTGCGCGCCTTCGAGGCCACGGCCCGCCTCGGCTCGGTCACCCGGGCCGCGGACGAGCTCGGACGCACCCACGGGGCGGTGTCGCGGCAGGTGCGGGCGCTCCAGGAGCAGGCCGGAACCCTCCTGTTCGAGAAGGCCGGCACGGGCCTGCGGCTCACGCCGGCCGGCGAGGCCTTCCGGACCGTGGTGACGGGGGCGCTCGACGACCTCGAACGGGGCTACCGGCGCCTGCGCGATGCCGGGCACGGGGCCAACGTCCATCTCGCCTGCGGGGCGACCTTCGCGATGCGCTGGCTGGTGCCGCGCCTGTCGGGGTTCTACCGCGCGCGGCCGACGGTGCAGGTGCGCCTGTCGATGACCTCGGCGCGGGAGATCCGCGACGAGGGGGCCGACCTGGTGCTGACCTGGGACCGGCTCGCCCACCCGATCCGCGACGAGGCGCGGGCGATCCGCCTCGGCGACGTGGCGTTCGGCGTCGTCTGCGCCCCTGGCTATCCGGTCCGGGCGGAGGGCCGGACGCTCGCCGCCGCGGCCCGGATCCGCCACGAATACACCCCGCATGCCTGGCCGGCCTGGGAGACGGCGGCGGGCTGGCGCATCGCCGCGGAGCGCGACCTCGCCTTCCCGCATAACGGCCTGTGCATCGAGGCCGCGCTATCGGGACTCGGCCTCGCGGTGGTCGAGCAGATGCTGGTGCGGGACGACCTCGCGGCCGGGCGCCTCCTGGCGCCCTGCGGCTTCCACCGCTTCCCCGACGGCTTCGCGGTCCTGCCGGCGGCCGACCGCCCGCTCTCGCCGGCCGCCGCGGCCTTCATCGACTGGCTGCGGCGGATGCTCGCCGAGGAGGCATGAGGCGCGCCATGCCGGCCGGTGCGAGGCGTCTCGCGAATCGCCCGCACCCGACGCGGAGCCGGCCGCTCACGACATCGGGCGGCGTGACGTTGCCGCAGCAGTAGATCGCCCCATTTGCCGTCACCGAGGTATCACACGCGTTGCGCGAAAGACACGGCGCGGCAGGCATGCATTCGTCAGTTCCTGGATTGCCTAACTTTTGAGCAAACGCACAACAAATCGTTTTGCCACGTTGCCGCCACACTGCCAGCTTGGCCGCAGTTGATGTCCAGATGGATTCTCCCGTGGCAATGCGCTTCACCCTCAGCAGCCTGACCGTCGCCCTGCTGTCGTCCGGCTCCGCCTTCGCCGCCGACCTGGCCGTCCCGGCCCCTGCTCCGGTGGCGGTTGTCGAGCGCTGCAAGGCGACCCTGTCGCTCCCGGCCTATGGCGGCATCATCAAGCCGAACCCGAACCCGTCCTGCATCACGCTGGGCGGCTTCGGCGACATCTATGTCGGCGGCGCGCTCACCGGCTACGCCTATACCCAGACCAACCCGTTCCCGTTCTCGGCCGCCCCGCTGCCGAGCGACCGGGCGGCCCGGGTCGACTTCACCAACATCCAGGGCTGGATCCAGAAGGCCGACGGCCCGTTCCAGTTCTACGTCCAGGGCGGCGCCTACGCGATCCCGTCGCTCGGCTTCGTCAACTACAGCGCCCTGCAGCAGACCGACCTGCTGTTCACGCCCCTGCCGGTCGCCTTCGGCAAGTACGTGTTCAACGACAACTGGTCGATCCAGGGCGGCCGCATGCCGACCCTGATCGGCACCGAGGCGCCGTTCACCTTCCAGAACCTGAACATCTCCCGCGGCCTGCTGTTCAACCAAGAGAACATCATCAACCACGGCGTTCAGGTGAACTACAGCGACGGGCCGTGGTCGGCCTCGGTCGCCGGCACCGACGGGTTCTTCTCCGGCGAGCTCAGCTGGCTCACCGGCGCCATCACCTACAAGCTGGACGACAACAACTCGTTCGGCATCAACGGCGGCACCAATCTCGGCCGCACCAACGCCTTCGCCCGCAGCCTGCGCTACCAGTACGCCACGCCGGGCCTGCAGCAGAACAGCGGCATCGTGTCGGTGAACTACACCTACTCGAACGGCCCGTGGGCGATCACCCCGTACTTCCAGTACACCAACGTCCCGCGCGACTTCCGCCTCGGCATCGTCGAGGGCGCCTCGACCTATGGCGGCGCGGTGCTGGCGAGCTACACCTTCACCGACAACTTCGCCCTCGCCGGCCGCGTCGAGTACATCGCCCAGACCGGCGACCGGCTCGCCGGCGGCACCAGCCTGCTCTACGGCGCGGGCAGCTCGGCGCTGTCCTTCACCGTCACTCCGACCTTCACCTTCGACCGCTTCTTCGTGCGCGGCGAGTACTCGCGGGTGCAGCTCTACGACATCACCCGCGGCAACCTCGCCTTCGGGACCCTCGGCACCGGATTCGGCCGTACCGGCAACCGCGTCTCGCAGGACCGCTACATGATCGAGGGCGGTATCACCTTCTGACGCCACCCCGATCACACCGGCGTCATTCGCGCCCGCCCGCGGTCTCCCGGGCGGGCGCTCCTCGTTTCGGGCGGCTTTGAGCCCGGCTCGGCCGCGGCTACAGACCGGGACATCCTTCCGGAGCCGCCCGATGAGCGCCCTGCCCGACACCCCGACGCTGCTGGCCTATCTCGCGGCCTGCCTGGTGCTGTTCGTCACCCCGGGGCCCGACATGAGCCTGACGCTCGCCCGCACCATCGGCTCCGGGCGGCGGGCCGGGATCGTCACGGTGCTGGGCACCAGCCTCGGCACGCTCCTCCACACGCTCGCCGCGGTGCTCGGGATCTCGGCGCTGATCGCGGCTTCCGCCACCGCCTTCCTGGTGCTGAAGGTGGTGGGCGCGCTCTACCTCGCCTGGCTCGCCGTCGACGCCCTGCGCCGCGGGTCGGCGCTCACGCTCCGCGTCGAGACGGTGCGGGGCGGCCTGTGGCGCACCTTCTGCCTCGGCCTCGGCGTGAACCTCACCAACCCCAAGGTGGTGCTGTTCTTCCTGACCTTCCTGCCGCAATTCGTCCGCGCCGATGCCCCCAACCCGACCGGCCACCTCGCCGTCCTGGGCCTCGCCTTCGTCGGCCTGTCGCTGCCGCTCGGGATCCTGATGGTGCTCGGCGCCGCCCGCGTCACCGGGGCGCTCCAGGCCCGGCCGCGGCTGATGCGCGGGATCGACTGGCTGTTCGCCGGGCTGTTCGGAACCTTCGCGGCCCGCATCCTGCTGACCGTGCGCTGACGCCGCGTCCGGCCAGCCACCCAGCCGCTTTCGTCGGAGAGCGCTCCCGGGCCCTCACGAAGCCTCGGCGATGCCCGTGCCCGCCACGAGGCGCAGATGCGCGGCCGCCGGCCGCATCTCGGCCCGGCAGGTGCGGTTGCGGCCGCCGTTCTTGGCGGCGTAGAGCGCCCCATCCGCCGCCCGGTAGAGTTCGGCCCGCGAGCCGGGGCAGGCCGCTACGGCGAGCCCGATGCTCACCGTCACCGCGCCGGCCGGGAGGTCGGCCGAGGCGACCGCCAGGGTCGCCACCGCATCGTGCAGACGCCCCGCCACCCGGGCGGCCCCGTCGGCGTCGGTATCCGGCAGGATCACGGCGAATTCCTCGCCGCCGATCCGGCAGAGCAGGTCGTCCGGCCGGTGGATCGCCGCCGACAGGCAGCGCCCGAGCCCGCGCAGGATCTCGTCGCCGACCGTGTGGCCGTAGCGGTCGTTGAAACGCTTGAAGTGGTCGGCATCGACGATCAACAGGGCGAGCGGCCGCGCCGCGTCGGCCGCCGTCTCCTCGGCCCGGCACAGGGCCTCGTCGAAGCGGCGGCGGTTCGGCAGCCCGGTCAGCCCGTCGGTCATCGACAGGCGGCCGAGCTCGGCCTCGACCGCGCTGCGGCGCCGGAGTTCCCGCCCGCACAGCAGGGCGAGCAGCACCGCGACGCCGAACAAGGCCAGCAGCATGACGCCGATCATCAGCGCCCTGGCGCGCCAGCCGGCCTCGATCGCCTCGGTGCCGATCCCCAGCGACAGGAACAGCGGCAGCTCGCCGACCTGCGTGAAGGTGACCAGCCGGGAGATGCCGTCGCGGTGGGCCCGCGCGGTGAAGCTGCCGTTCCGCTCGACGATGACGCGACGCAGATTCGACCCCCCGGAGATGTCGGTGCCGACGTCGCGCACGTCGTAGGGGAAGCGCACGATCCGGATGCCGTCCTGGCGCATCAGGTTGATGCTGCCGTCCTGTCCGAGATCCACCTTCGCCAGGATATGGGTGAAGTGCGACAGCTTCAGGGTCGCCACCGCCACGCCGCCGAACGACCCGTCGGGCTTGGAGATCCGGCGGCTGAAGGCGACCGTGTAGGCGCCCGACATCCGCGACTGGTAGGGCTTGCTGACGTAGAGCCCGACATCCGGGCTGAGCCTGTGGACCTGGAAATAGTCGCGGTCGGCGAAGCTGCCGCCGGCGCCCGACGGGTAGCGCGAGTTCAGGATGCCGTGCCCCTGCTCGTCGAACAGGACCAGGATGCCCGAGCCATCGGCGGTGACGACGCGGTCGAACAGCACCATCCGGCGCACGGCCTCCGGCGCCGCGGCGATGAGCGGGCTCTGGACCTTGTCGATCAGGCCCCGCAGCGCCTGGTCGGTGATCTCGACGTTGCGGGCGATGTCGGTCTCGATCACCTTCAGCAGGTTCCGGGACGTCTCCTCGGCCCGCGCCCACATCTCGCGCCGCAGCTCGTAGAGCATGAAGCCGGAGACCAGCAGCATGCCGAGGGGAGCCAGAACGCCGAGCGCGATCCAGACCCGGGCGGTCTGGAGGCCGGCGAGGAGGCGGCGCGGCAGGGACATCGTCTGGGCTCTTTCCGCGTGGAATTTTTTCTCGGACCCATCTCACGCCATCAGGTCTAAACAGAACTTTCACGCGAGTCGGGCCGCTGCGGTTCTACACAGGATCGACTGTGGCTCGACAGGGACGAACGGGATCGATCGCTAACAGGAACTTGCCAGCCCCGACGGCGCCCGGATCTCGACTTGGCGTTCTATCTGGCTTGCCTGCATTGCCCGACGGAACCGATATCGATTTGCCGATAAAAATGTTGAATTGCACGATATACAATATAGGGCGAGCGCGGCCCGGACGAGTCCTGCTTGGGGTCGTCGATCGCGGCGCGTTCTCCCCGGCGGGCCGGGGTCCATTGCCTCGTCGACTGCTCTAGCGTCGCGGCGCGGCCCACATCGTGGCCGGTCCGCGTCCGGCGAAGCGGCCGGCGGCGAGCCAGTAGACCAGTCCGGCGATGCCCCCGGCGCAGAACAGGATCGCGGTCACCCGCCCCTCGCCTGCGCCGGCCGGGCCACTGGCGCCGCGCATCAGCCAGGGCAGGAGGGCGGTGAGGAGGCCGGTGGCGCCGCCGTACCAGGCGAGCGAGCGCCAGCCCAGAACCTCGCCGACGACCGCGTTGAGCGCCGGCGGCACCGCGACGAGGAGCAGGATCGCGCGTCCGAGGTTCACCGCGCCCTCGACCATGCCGGGATCGGGCGCGTAGCCCTCGGCGAGGTCCGACAGCACGGCTTCGAGCCCCGACAGGCCGAGCTGGCCGAGGATGTCGCGCAGGGCAGGATCCATCGCGACGCCGATCCCGAGGGCGACCGCGCCGCAGGCGATCGCCATCAGCAGCGCCGTCGCGATCGCGAGAAGGCGGCCGAGGGACATCCCCGTCTCAATCGTCGTCGTGGCTGGCGGCGTAGACGCCCTCGGCGCCGATGCCCTCTTCCAGCATCATCCGGGCGCGGGCCCGCAGCTTCTCGGTCTCGCTCTTGAGCTGGCCGCAGGCCGCCAGGATGTCGCGGCCCCGCGGCGTGCGCACCGGCGAGGCGTAACCGGCATTGAACACGATCTCGGAGAAGCGCTCGATCCGCTCCCAGTCCGAGCACTCGTACTTGGAGCCGGGCCAGGGGTTGAACGGGATCAGGTTGATCTTCGCCGGAATGCCCTTGAGCAGACGCACCAGTTCCCGGGCATCGGCATCGGAATCGTTGACGCCCTTCAGCATCACGTATTCGAAGGTGATGCGGCGGGCATTCGACACGCCCGGATAGTCGCGGCAGGCCTGGAGCAGGTCGCGGATCGGGTACTTGCGGTTGAGCGGCACCAGCTCGTTGCGCAGGTCGTCGCGGACCGCGTGGAGCGAGATTGCCAGCATGGCATTGGCCTCGATCCCGAGGCGCTCGAATTGCGGCACCACCCCGGAGGTCGAGACGGTGATGCGCCGGCGCGACAGGCCGAGGCCCTCGTGGTCGCTCATCACGCCCACCGCGTCGATGACGTTGTCGACGTTGTAGAGCGGCTCGCCCATGCCCATGAACACGATGTTCGAGACGAAGCGCGAGCCGTCGACCGGCACGAAGGCGCCCTTCGGCGGGGTCCTGCCCGGCCAGTCTCCGAGGCGGTCGCGGGCCACCACAAGCTGTGAGACGATCTCCTGGCACGAAAGGTTGCGCACCAGGCGCTGCGTCCCGGTGTGGCAGAACGAACAGGTCAGGGTGCAGCCGACCTGCGACGAGACGCAGAGCGTGCCGCGGTCATTGGCCGGGATGTAGACGCACTCGATCTCGGCGCCGCGGTTGTGGTCGTGCCGGCCGGTCGACGGCATGCGGATCAGCCACTTGCGGGTACCGTCGCGCGACACCTGCTCGTTCACCACCTCGGGCCGGTCGAGGGTGTGGATGCCGGCGAGCTGCCCTTTGAGCACCTTGCTGACATTGGTCATCTCGTCGAAGGAGGCCGCCCCCCGCACGTTGATCCAGTGCCAGAGCTGGCCGGCACGCATGCGCTGCTCGCGCTCGGGCACGCCGATGGCGGCGAGCCGCCCTTTCAGGGCCTCGCGGGTCAGGCCGACGAGGGAGGTCGGCCCGGTGGCCTCCAGCGCCTCGGGGCGGATCTCGGGCGTCTTCTCGATCGCCGGAGCCTGTGCTGCTGGTACGGCGCCAGTCCCGCGCCGGGCGGTGTCGAACGACGCCGTCGCCATGAGTATTCAAACCTTCGAATGAAGCGGATTACCGCGGCATATAGGGGTATTCGGGCCGAAACGCGATGGGCCCGGCGCCGAATGCCGCCGAGGGCGCACAGCCGACACCTACCGGCAATCCCCCTGGTCATCCCGGGTCGGCGCAGCGGAACCCGGGATGGCAGGCGCACATCCGCTTACTTGCACTCGCTTACTTGCACTCCTCGCGGGTGCGCTTCATCGCCTCGCCGAAGCCGTCGAGGGCGTATTCGTCGGTCGAGGCGTTGCCGCGCTGCGAGACCGCCTTGATCACCACCTTCTTGCCCCGCCCCATCTCGGCGACGACCTTGCCCTCGTCGGCCGGGTTCTGGACCCAGGCATTGGCGCCCTTCACCACCAGCGCGTAGCGGGCCGCGCCGATCGCGAGGCTCGGATCGGAGGCCGAGGAGGCCGGGGTCGGCACGGCGCCGTTCGCCGCCGCGGTGGTCGTCGCCTGCCCGCTGCCGGGCTTGGGGGCGAAGCCCAGCATCACCGCGACCTCGTTGTTGACCTTCTCGCCCTTGCGGACCGTGACGAACAGGTAGGCCGGGTCGCGCTTGAGGCTCTTCGGGAGCCGGACCTGCGGCTGGCTGATGGCGTAGCAGATGCGCGACTTGCCCTCGCCGGCGGCGAAGACGTTCCAGTCGCCGAAGGTGCCGATCGGGCTCGCCTGGAGGCTCGGGGGGGCGGCGTCCGCCTTGGGCTTCGGCTTGGCCGCGGCAGGCAGGACGAGGAGGAACAGGCCGGCGGCGGCGAGGAGGGATGCGCGAATCATGCGGGCACTCTAGTCGCGGGTCGTACGCTTGCCCACCCGATTGCCGGAAAATGCGGCGAAATCAGTGGGCTATCGACAGGTCCCGACGAATTGCTGCGGTGCAGGAATGACCCGCGGCCACCGGTGGGGCATGGTCCGGCCAGGAAACGCACGCGAGAGGCCGCGAAGGTCGCATGACTGCCCCATCCCCATCGGACCTGCCCGAGACGATCCCGGTGCGCGAGGCCCACCGCTTCCCGACCGAGGCGCTGGAAGCCTTCCTCGCCGAGCAGGGCCTGGGGCGCCTGCGCGAGCTGCGGCAGATGCGCGGCGGCCAGTCGAACCCGACCTTCCTGGTCATGGCCGAGGCCGGCGAGTACGTGCTGAGGAAGCAGCCGCCGGGCAAGCTCCTGCCCTCCGCCCACGCGGTCGACCGCGAGTTCCGGGTGCTGCAGGCCCTGTCGCGCACCGACGTGCCGGTGCCGCAGGCGGTGGCCTATTGCGCCGATCCGGGCGTCATCGGCACCCCGTTCTACCTGATGGAGCGGCTGCACGGCCGGGTGTTCTGGGATCCGATGCTGCCGGAAGTGCCGCGCGAGGAGCGGGCGGGGATCTATTACGGCATGAACGAGGCCCTGGCGCGCCTCCACCTCGTCGACCCGGCGGCGATCGGGCTCGCCGATTTCGGCCGTGCCGGCAACTACTTCCAGCGCCAGATCGACCGCTGGTCGAAGCAGTGGGTCGCCTCGAAGACCCGCGAGAACCTCGCGATCGACCGCCTCGCCGAGTGGCTGCCCGCCCACATCCCGGCGGACAGCGACGAGACCCGGATCGTCCACGGCGATTTCCGCCTCGACAACATGATCTTCCACAAGACCGAGCCGCGGGTGATCGGCATCATCGACTGGGAGCTGGCGACGCTCGGCCACCCGCTCGCCGATCTCGGCTACAACTGCATCGCCTACAACACCGACCCGTCCGCCTATCGCGGCATGCTGGGCCGCGACCTCCCGGCCCTCGGCATCCCGACCCAGGACGAGTACGTGCGCCGCTACTGCGCGCGCACCGGGCGGCGCGACGGCATCACGCCGTTCCACGTCGCCTTCGCGCTGTTCCGCCTGGCGGTGATCCTCGAGGGCGTGCTCGCCCGCTCGAAGGCCGGCAACGCCTCGAGCGACGAGGCGAGCCAGAAGGGCGCGCTCGGCATCGCGCTGGCCGAGCGGGGCTGGGAGCTGGCGCAGGGTCAGGCTTGACGAGCGCTCCGCCCCAAGGATACGCTGTGTCTCCCAGCAGAAGGATGGAAGACGATGGTTCGCTCGCTCGCACGACAGGGGTTTCCCACGCGGTGACGTGAGCGCACGTGTCGTCTGCCGGCAACCCCGATGGCGCGAGCCCTCGGGGTTTTTCTTTGCCCGGATTTGTCTGCTGTGAATCAAACAGAAGAGGAAAGGTCATGACCACGCACTACGTCCAGTGCGAGCTGTCCCGTCATCGGCTCGTGCAAGTCACCTGGCTGCCGGAGCGCTTCGCCCGCGCGGGTGACTACGTGAAGCTGAAGGCAGAGGGAGGCTGGCAGGACGGGTGGCGGGTCATGGCGACCTATCCGGGCGTGCGGCTCAGCCACGACGTGCTGATGGAGCGCAGCCAGGACTACAAGCGCACCCGCGCCGCCTCGGACATCTGACCGCGAGGACGGGCCGTCGCCGGACGGCCCGTCACGCCTCGGCGGCCTCGCGCTCGCGCCGCCGTTGCAGGCGGGTGACGCCGTAGATCGTCGCGAGGCGCAGGCGGGCGGACCGGACGGGCGGTGCGCTGCGCTCGGCCTGGGCGGCCGCGATGGTGCGGAGCGCCGCCGCGACGGAGCGTTCGAGCGCGGCAGTCTCGTCGCCGCGCATGGTCCGAGCGGTCTGCATCCGGATGTCCCCTCCTGCGATATCCATGCTGGTTTCAGCCGGAAAATTCGGCGTGGACGGGGCCGGACGGTGGCGAAGGGATGCCTTGATTGAAGCGTTCCTTCGTCCGCCGGCGGCTGGGCCGCAGGCCACGCTTGCTCGACCCGGCCGCGCGATCGGGGGGACACCCCGTCTCCGCCTCGCAGGGTCATCCCGAGGCCGCGAGAGCGGAGGGCGGGATCCGGCGCCGCGGGACGTCCAGGATCCGCGACGGCGGATCGACGGCGTGCTCACACCACCGGCAGCACCGGCCACGCCGCCGAGGCTGCCGCCGCGACGTCGAACAGGCTGCCGACGCCCTCGCTCCAGAGCGAGAAGGCGGTGGGCGGGCTGAGCGCGAGCACCGCGTGGATCTCGCGGCTGCCGGTGCCGAACTCGGCGCCGAGGCGGCGGGCCAGCGCCCGCATCGGCCGGTTGCCGGCCAGGCAGCGCAGGTGAAGCCGGCGCGTGCCGCCGTTGCGGGCGGCCTGGGCCAGGCGGGCGCCGAGCGCCGCGCCGAGTCCCTGGCCGCGATGGCCGGGTGCCACCGCGAAGGCGAGCTCGGCCTCCGCCGCGCGGCCGGCGGGGCGCAATTCGCCGACGCCGCACAAGGTGCCGTTCGTGAAGGCGCCGACGATCAGGCCCTCGGCGGAGATGGCGCGGGCGGCGTAGGCGGCAGCCGCCGTCTCGCTGACCGCGCCCATGAAGCGGTCGAAGCGGGAGCCCGGATCGAGGCTCCGGAACAGGGCGACGACCGCATCGCGGTCCGTCGACCAGAGGCGCCGGACCACGGTGCCGGCGGGAGGATGAGTGTTCTGCATTCTCGAGGTGCATTCCTGACGAGGGGGCTGCACGTCTTCGAGCGTTTCCCGTTCCCGGCCGACGGCCGGGATTGTGCAATGCAGCAGAGCGTAGCACCGTTCCGGGCAGCACGGCGCGGCGGACGTGCCGGTGGCGCATGACGCCGCCATGATCTCACCGCATTGCGCGGGCCCGCGCGCCGGGATAAGCCCCCTCGCGTGACGCAGAGCCCCGCTTCCGCCGCCCGCCTCCCCGTCGCCGCCCGCTACGACGCCCTGGTCGAGTCGGGGGCGATCGAGCGCGATCCCGCCCAGACCGACCTCGTCGCCCGACTCGACAGGCTGATCGGCGACCTCGCCGCGGCGCCGCCGCCGTCGAGCCCCGGCCTGCTCGGCCGGCTGTTCGGCCGCCAGCCCGAGCCGGTATCCGGCCCCCCCGGGCTCTACGTCTGGGGTCTCGTGGGCCGCGGCAAGACCATGCTGATGGACCTGTTCTACGAGGCCGCGCCGGGCACCAAGCGCCGGGTGCACTTCCACGCCTTCATGGGCGACGTGCACGAGCGCATCCACCGCCATCGCCAGGCGGTGAAGCAGGGAACGGCCCGCGGCGACGACCCGATCCAGCCGGTGGCCGAGGCCCTGGCGGCCGAGGCCCGGCTCCTCTGCTTCGACGAGTTCACGGTGACCGACATCGCCGACGCGATGATCCTCGGGCGGCTGTTCACCGCGCTCTTCGCCCGCGGCACCGTGATGGTGGCGACCTCGAACGTCGAGCCCGACCGGCTCTACGAGGGCGGGCTCAACCGGGCCCTGTTCCTGCCCTTCATCGACCAGCTCAAGGAGCGGGTGACGGTGGTGCGGCTCGACTCGCGCACTGATTTCCGGCTGGAGAAGCTCGGCGGCAGCCCGGTCTACCACGTGCCGGCGGACGAGGCCGCCGCGGAGGCGCTGACCGGCGCGTTCCGGGCCCTGTCCGGCGAGCCGAGGGGCCGGCCGACGGCGATCACCGTCAAGGGCCACGAGGTGGCGATCCCCGAGGCCGCCGGCGGCGTCGCCCGCTTCACCTTCGCGGATCTCTGCGCCCGGCCGCTCGGCGCGGCCGACTATCTCGCGCTCGCCGAGCGCTTCCACACCGTGATCGTGGAAGACATCCCGGTGATGGACATGCCTCAGCGCAACGAGGCCAAGCGCTTCATCATCCTGGTCGATGCGCTCTACGACACCCGCACCAAGCTGCTCGCCTCCGCCGCCGCCGAGCCGACCGGGCTGTATCTGGCCGATTCCGGCCGCGAGGCGTTCGAGTTCGAGCGCACGGTCTCGCGCCTGATCGAGATGCGCTCCGAGGCCTACCTCGCCCTGCCGCATGGCCGGCCGGACGAGGCCACCGGCAGCACGACGGGACTGGTGGAAACCTGACGGCGCGCGCGGCGCGGTTCTTGATCGCGCCGCAACCGGTGCGCCGGAGCGGTGCCGCGATCCTGTTGTTAGATCATCATTGTTCGATCATCCCGTTGCCGAGGCCCCCGATGACCCCCTCCCCCCTGCCCACCGACATCTCGCCGGACCGCGCCGTCGCGGCGATCTCGCGCTGGCTGGCGGTGGAGAGCCCGACGAATTCGGCTGACGGCGTCAACCGGATGATGGATCTCGTCGCCGAGGAGGCCGCGACCCTCGGCCTCGCCGCCGAGCGGGTGCCGGGCCGTGACGGGTTCGGCGACAACCTGATCCTGCGGGCCGGCCCGCGGACGGCCGAGCCCGGCATCCTGGTCCTGTCGCATCTCGACACCGTGCACCCGATCGGCACCCTGGCCCACGATCTGCCGGTGCGGGTCGAGGGCGACCGGCTCTACGGCCCGGGCGTCTACGACATGAAGGGCGGCGCCTGGCTGGCGCTCCAGGCCTTCGCGGCGGCCTCCCGCGGGACCGCGGGGCGGCGCCCCCTCGCCTTCCTGTTCACCAGCGACGAGGAGACCGGCTCGGTCTCGACCCGCGGGCTGATCGAGGATCTGGGCCGCGCCAGTGCCGCGGTGCTCGTCACCGAGCCCGGCCGCGACGGCGGCAAGGTGGTGACCGGGCGCAAAGGCGTCGGCCGCTTCGACGTCCATGTCGAGGGCCGCCCGTCCCATGCCGGCACCCGCCACGCCGATGGCCGCAACGCCATCCGGGAGGCCGCCCGGCTGATCCTGGAGATCGAGGGCCTGACCGACTATTCGCGCGGCGTCACCACCACGGTCGGGACGATCACGGGCGGCACCGCCGAGAACGTGGTGCCCCAGCATTGCCGCTTCGCCGTCGACCTGCGGGTCGTCACCGCGGCCGATGGTGAGGATCATGCGGGCCGGATCCTGGGGCTTCGCGCGAGGGAGGATTTCCGCGTGACGGTGACCGGCGGCATGAACCGGCCGCCCTACGATGCCGGAGCCGGTGCGGCGCTCTACGCCCATGCCAGGGCGCTGGCCCGCGACGAGCTCGGGATCGATCTCGGCGAGGTGCCGCTCACCGGCGGCGGCTCGGACGGCAACTTCACGGCGGCGCTCGGCATCCCGACCCTCGACGGGCTCGGCATCGACGGCGACGGGGCGCACACGCTGCAGGAACATGGCCTGATCTCCTCGATCGAGCCTCGCATGCGGCTGATGCAGCGGCTGCTGGAGACGCTGTGACCGGCGCCCCCGGGCACCGCCCGGTCACGGTGCAGCCCCGGACCACGCGGCGGGCGGATCCGGCACCGGCGGGCATACGGGCGATCGTGAGCCGCTCCTGTCCCGGACGACCGGATCTCCGTCCACGCCGTTTCAGCCGTCCGGCAGCGCGGTGCGGTTCACCATGCAGGGCCGGCCTGTCGGGATGCGCAGGCGCCGTGTTGCTGCCTATGGGGGCACGACAACCTTGATCGTCCGGCTTGTGCGATGTGAGCCCGTGTCCGTGTCGTCGGCATGCCCGCCCGGTCAGCTCCGGTAGGCGGTGCGGCAGGCGCCCCAGTGCCGGCCGAGCACCCGGATCGGCGCGTCGACCTCGCGCACCTGGACGGTCTCGCCACCGACCTGGCGCCGGTAGGCCTGGACCGTGAAGGGGCGGGTCGAGCGGGCCGCGGTGATGCCGGTGCGGTCGTCGAAGATCCGCCGGTCGCGGCAATGCGCGTCGTTCCAGACCGGGTCGCCGGGCCGCTGCGGCTGCGACACGCGCCGATTGTGGATCGGCAGGAAGCCGTTGCGGTCGGTCGGGATGCAGAACAGCATCCGGTTGTCCTGGGCGAGCGGTGGCTCGATCAGCGGGCGGAGCGCCCGCTCCAGGGTGGCGACGGCCTGGTTGAGGAATTGCGGCGGGTTGCTCCCGGCGATCGGTCGGTAGGCGGTGTCGAACAGGGCTTCCTCGGTGATGCGCCCGGCCCGGATCTCCGCCTCCATCGCCGTCGCCATCGCGCCGGCGATCCCTTGCGCCCGGACGATCAGGGGCTGGTACTCCGCGGCGATCTCGGCGAGCGTCGCGCGCAGCCGCGCCTCGGCCGCCGCGTCGAGGTCCGTGAAGCAGGCATGCAGCCCGACCGGGCTTTCCCCGACGATCCGCGCCGCGACCGCGCCGAGGCGCTCGACCTCGAGGGCGAGCCGCGTCCCGATCGCGGGCGCCTGGCCTGAGAGCACGTCGAGGAGCAGGCCGCCGGTGCTGAGATCGATGCTGCGGGTGCGCCGGCCGTCGGCGAGGCGCACGGCGAGGTCAACCGGGTAGCGGTCGAAGCGGCGGCGGTCGCCGAGCTCGCTTTGCCGGACCACGGCGACGAAGCGGCGCCCGAGCCCCTCGGCCTGGGCGGCGGCGCCGGACGCCTCGGATTCCGCCCGGGCGGCGAGGCCGTCGACCCGGTCGGCGGTGGCGCAGACGTGGCGCGCCTCGCGGCTTACGCCGGCGACGAAATCGGCCGCGCGTCCGGCCTCGCCGGAAAGCCCGGCCACCGCGGCGGCCTGGTCGCCGGTGATGCCGATGACCGTGGCGAAGGCCGGCCGCATCGCCTCGACCGCGCCGGCGAGCGCCGTGATCGCGGTGCCTGAGGCGCTGGCGCCCTCGCGCAGCCGCGCGATCCGGTTGCGGACGTCCTCCGCGGCGCGGCCGGTCTCGACCGCCAGCGCCTTGACCTCCCCGGCGACGACGGCGAAGCCGCGGCCCGCCTCGCCGGCCCGCGCCGCCTCGATGGTCGCATTGAGGGCCAGGAGGTTGGTCTGGCGCGAGACCGTGGCGATCGCGTCGACCACGCCGACGATCTCCTCGGTGGCCCGGGCCAGCGCCTGCATGAAGGCCTGCGCCTCGCCGGCCCGATCGGCCGCGGTGCCGAGATGGCCGTCCGCCTCGCCGATCGCCGCCGCGATCCGGTCCGAGGTCGCCGAGAGCGTGCGGCTCGTGTCGAGGATCTTGGCCGTCATCGCCTCGGCGTCGCCCGCCGCCTCGGCGAGGCCGTCCATCTGGGCGCGGATGTCGGCGATCCCGGCCTGCATGCCGTCGACCTCGGTCCGGGCGCCCGCGATGGCCCCGCCGACCCGTGCGATCGCCGTGAGCACGTCGGCCTCCACCGCGTCCATGGCGTCCCCGGCGATGCGCGTCGACGGGCCTGCGGGGCCGGTCATCGCTCGCACGGCGACCGGCTCGGCGGCCGGCGCCGTTGGCACGGATGGTTTCGGACGGGGCGAGGCGAAGAAGCGCATGGGGCAAGTCATAACGGATGGACGTTAACGATCAATGATCCGGCGTCGTCGCCCGCCAACATCCTTGGGCTCTTCCTCGACAGACATGTCGTTCGGAAGCAGTCGGCCGCCGCGCTGCCGCCGATTGCCTGGGCGTCGGCAGTCAATGCTGCCTTGCGGTCCTTGATCGGGTCGTTCGCGCCTGTCGGTCCGGCGCTCGGCGCGGATGCGCCGGGATCGACGGAGCGGAAGCAGGGCGGGAAGCGCCGGCACCCGCGATCGCGCCGGATTCCCGCCACCCCGACCGGGTGGAACCCTGCGGGAGCAGGGCCGACCTCCCGGGTGGGCAGGCCGTCCGGGGCCTTGTGCCGGGCGGAGACCGCCACAGATGAAGGCGGAGATCACGGGGCCGCCGAGACCGGAATGACCGCGATTCGCCGCGGTGCCCGCCGCCGGTGGGGATCCCTGCCGCGCCGGAACCGGGATTCCGCGGCTCCCCGATCGCTGCGGGCGAGGAGGACCAGGCATGGCCGAACGCGACGACGGTCCCGAATCCTCCCATCCCCCGGCGGCCCGCTCGCCCTGGGTGACCCTCGCCCGCGAGCGCCGGTACGAGGACCGCTATCTCGGCCTCGACCTCGACCAGCTCCGCCACGAATCCGGCCGCGAGCACCCGCATGTCGCCCTGCGCTTCAAGGTGTTCGGCGTCGCGGTGCTGCCGGTCGATCCCGAGGGCCGGGTCACCCTGATCGGCCAATACCGCTACGTGCTCGACCGCTTCACCTGGGAGCTGCCCCGCGGCTCCGGCTCCGTCACCGACGATGCGCTCGCCACCGCCCGGCGCGAGCTGAAGGAGGAGACCGGCGACGAGGCCGAGTCGTGGCTCGAACTCATGCATCTCGACGCCTCGCCCGGCATCTCCAGCGAGCGGGTCCCCGGCTTCGTCGCCTGGAACCTGCGCCGCGGCCCGGCCCACCCGGACCCGCAGGAGAGCCTGCGGGTGCGACGCATCCCCTTCGCCGACGCCGTGGGCGAGGCGCTGTCGGGCGCGATCACCGACGGGCCGAGCGTGGCTTTGCTCCTGTGCCTCGCCGAACGGGTCCGGCGGGGAGATCTGCCGGAGGATCTGTCGCGGCTGGTGCGGGGATAGCGATCGGGGCCGGGAAAGGCCTCACCGCGCCGCCACTTCCCGCAGCAGCGCCTCGTGGAACCGGTCCGGCGCCTCGACCTGCGGCGCGTGGCCCAGGCCTTCGAACGTCACCAGCCGCGCCCCCTTGATCCGCCCCGCCACCTCCGGCCCGAGACGGTCGTAGCGCCCCAGCGTCTCGGCCAGAGCCGGCGCGGCGCGATTGGCGCCCGGGGCCGTGCGGTCCTTGGTCCCGACCATCAGCACCGTCGGCACGCGCAGGCGGTCGAATTCGTGCACCACCGGCTGGGTGAACACCATGTCGGAGGTCTGGGCCTGATTCCAGGCCACCCGCTCGGCGCCAGGACCCGCGTAGAGCCCGGCCTGCATCTCGACCCAGCGGTCGTAGGCCGGCTTCCACTGGCCGTCATAGTAGAACTTGAGCTGGTAGGCCTTGATGCTCGCCGCGTTCGTCCTGCGCTCGGCGGCGTAGGCGGCGTCGATCGTCTGGTAGGGCACGCCCTTGGCTTGCCAATCCTCGAGCCCGAGGGGGTCGACCATCACCAGCTGCTCGACCGCGTCGGGAAACATCAGGGCGTAGCGGGCCGCCAGCATGCCGCCCATCGAATGCCCGACGATGGTGGCCTCCTTGATGCCGAGGGAGGCGAGCAGGCCGTGGGTGTTGGTGGCAAGCTGCTGGAAGCTGAACTGGTAGCCGGCGGGCTTCGACGACTTGCAGAAACCCACCTGGTCGAGGGCGAGCACCCGGTAGCCGGCCCGGGCCAGCACGCCGACCGTGTCGCCCCAGGTCGCGGCGCAGAAGTTCTTGCCGTGGAGCAGCACGACGGTGCGGCCGTTCGGGCGCTCCGGCGTCACGTCCATGTAGGCCATCGACAGATCTTGCCCCTGCGACGCGAAGGCGTGGCGCTTGACCGGATAGGGATAGTCGAACCCCTCAAGCTCGGGCCCGTAGGAGGGCGCGGCGGACGCCGCCGTGGCGGACAGGAGGATGACGGCGAGGAGCGGGAGGCGCATGCGGCAGGGTCTCCGTGACGGTGCGAGGCTCTTACAACGCGCCGTCGCGCGCAGGCATGCACCGGCTTCAGTCCCGTGCTTGCGTTTCCGGCGCCGTCCCGCCATATAGGCCTCGGGAGGTTGGCGAGGGACGTTTCACTCGCCAACCGGGTCAGGTCCGGAAGGAAGCAGCCCTAACGAGACCGAGCGGGTTTTCGTCCAGCCTCCCACCCCTCCCCTTTCAGGAGCGCGTGCGCCCCCCTCCGGGGGCCGCCCTCACGACCCTGCGAGCGCATGGACGAGACCACCGGCACGCCCTCGATCGACGAGCCGGGTCTTCCCGGGTTCGGTTCGGCCCCAAGTCGCGCAGCGCCGGGCCAGCCGGCCCCCGCCTACCGGGTTCTGGCGCGCAAGTACCGCCCGAAGGATTTCGACGACCTGATCGGCCAGGGCGCCATGGTGCGCACCCTGGCCAACGCCTTCGAGGCGGGCCGCATCCCGCAGGCCTGGATGCTCACCGGCGTGCGCGGCGTCGGCAAGACCACCACCGCCCGCATCCTCGCCCGCGGCCTCAACTACGCGCTGCCCGACGATCCCCATGCCGGGCCGACGATCCGGCTGCCGCGCCTCGGGCTGCATTGCGCCGCCATCATGGAATCCCGGCACATCGACGTGCTGGAGATGGACGCCGCCTCGCATACCGGCATCGACGACGTCCGCCAGATCATCGACGGCATCCGCTACTCCCCGGTCTCGGCGCGCTACAAGGTCTACATCGTCGACGAGGTCCACATGCTGTCCGAGAAGGCGTTCAACGCCTTCCTGAAGACGCTGGAGGAGCCGCCGCCGCACGCGAAGTTCGTCTTCGCCACCACCGAGATCCGCAAGGTTCCGGTCACGATCCTGTCGCGCTGCCAGCGCTTCGACCTGCGCCGGGTCGAGGCCGGCGCCCTCATCGCCCACCTGCAGAAGATCTGCGACGCGGAAGCCGTCTCGGCCGAGGTCGAGGCCTTGGCCGCCATCGCGCGGGCAGCCGAGGGCTCGGTGCGCGATTCGCTGTCGCTCCTCGACCAGGCGATCGCCCACGGTGCCGGCCACGTCACCGCCGAGACGGTGCGCGACATGCTCGGCCTCGCCGACCGCGCCCGGGTCGTCGACCTGTTCGAGGCGGCGATGCGCGGCGACGTGCCGGCGACCTTCGCGGAGCTGCGCGCCCAGCACGAGGCCGGGGCCGATCCGGGCGTCGTGCTGTCCGACCTCGCCGAGTTCACCCACCTCGTCACCCGGCTCAAGCTCGCGCCGGACTCCGCCCGGTCCGATACCTCGCTCAGCGAGGTCGAGCGGGCGCGCGGCGGCGACTTCGCCGACCGGCTCTCGGTGCGCGCCCTGTCGCGCGCCTGGCAGATCCTGCTCAAGGCGATCCCCGAGGTGCAGGCGGCGGCCCGCCCGCTCGCGGCGGCCGAGATGGCGCTGGTGCGCCTCATCTACGCCGCCGACCTGCCGACCCCCGACGAGGCCCTGCGCCAGATCAAGGAGGGCGGGAGCCTCAGCCTGCCGGCCCGGGCGCCGGCGGCGCCCGCATCCGCCCCGTCGATGCAGGCGGCCCCGGCCATGGTGCCGGTGATGGCGGCCCCCGTGATGGCGGCTCCGGTCTCGGCGCCCGTCACCGCCCTGCGCGCCACGAGCGCCGCGGCGCCGGCCCCGTCGCGCAGCCTGCCCGAGGCCCCCCCGGCCGAGGCGGCCCCCCGTCCCGCCCCGTCCCCGGCGATGCCGCGCCCGACCCTGGTCCAGTCCGCGCCTGCGGCCAGGCCCGAGTCGAAGCCGGCTTCCGGCCCGCGCCTGCGCCGCTTCGAGGACATCGTGGCGCTCGCCGACGAGCGTCGCGACATCGGCCTGAAGATGGCGCTGGAGCGCGACGTCCATCTGGTGCGGTTCGAGGATGGCCGCATCGCGTTCCGCCTCGCCGAGGGCGGGCGCGCCACCCTCGCCACCGATCTCGGCAACGCCCTTCTCGCCTGGACCGGCCGGCGCTGGGCCGTCACCCTGTCGCAGGAGCCCGGCGAGGCGACGCTGGACGCCCGCGCCAAGGCCGCGGTGCAGAGCCGGCACCAGGGCGCGGCGAGCCACCCGCTGGTCCAGGCGGTGCTGAAGAACTTTCCCGGCGCCCAGATCGTCGACGTGCGCGACAAGGCCCCGGACCCAGCCTCCGATCCCGCGGCGCTCGGCGACGTCCCGCCGCCGGAGGCGGACGACCCGGACCTGTAGCCATCCGGCGCGGGGCACCCCACATCCGTTCGACCACTCTCTCTTGCACCACGAGGACGCCGCCATGGACATCATGGGACTGATGAAGCAGGCCCAGGCCATGCAGCAGAAGATGGCCGACCTTCAGTCAGAGCTCGACGGCGTCCAGGTCACGGGCGCGTCCGGCGGCGGTTCCGTCTCGGTGACGATGACCGCGAAGGGCGACGTGAAGGGGCTCACGCTCGATCCGTCGCTGCTGGTTCCGGACGAGAAGGAGATCCTCGAGGATCTGATCGTCGCGGCCCTCTCCGATGCCAAGGCCAAGGCCGAGCGCGCAGCCCAGGAGCGGATGCAGGACCTGACCAAGGGCCTGCCGCTGCCGCCCGGCATGAAGCTGCCGTTCTAGGATCGACACCTCTCCGCTCGCCTGACCAGGGGGGCGCTTCCCCTTCCCGCACACGGGAGAGGGGATTCCGCGCCCGTTCTGCCGATCGCCCGACACGTACGAAAGTCGAGTCATCCATGCCCCAGGCCGTCGCGGGTCCGGAGATCGAGCGTCTGATCCAGCTCCTGGCCCGCATGCCCGGCCTCGGGCCGCGCTCGGCCCGCCGGGCCGCCCTCCAGCTGATCAAGAAGCGCGAGACGCTGCTGGCGCCGCTCGCCGATGCCATGCGGATCGCCGCCGACCGGATCGTGGTCTGCCAGGAATGCGGCAACGTCGACACGCAGGATCCCTGTACCATCTGCCGCGACCAGAGCCGTGACCCCTCGATGCTGGTGGTGGTCGAGGACGTGTCGGACCTCTGGGCGCTGGAGCGCTCCGGCGCCGTGACGGCGCGCTACCACGTGCTCGGCGGCGTGCTCTCGGCCCTCGACGGGGTGCGGCCCGAGAACCTGAATCTCGGCCGGCTGGTCGAGCGGGTGAGCCGGCCTGAGATGCGCGAGGTGATCCTGGCGCTCAACGCGACGGTCGACGGCCAGACCACCGCCCATTACGTCACCGAGCTGCTCACCCATCTGCCGATCAAGGTGACGCGCCTCGCCCACGGCGTGCCGGTCGGCGGCGAGCTCGACTACCTCGACGAGGGGACGCTCTCGGCGGCGATCCGCCAGCGCACGGCTTTCTAGCGTAGGCCGTCAACGGGTTTGACCCGGAAGACGCGAATCCTTATCTCCGGGATTGTTGCGGGCACCCAGCGGCGCCCGAATCCCCGACATCCTGGCGTCCGAATGAGCATCCGTCCCCTCGTCATCCTGCCGGACGCGCGCCTGCGCGAGATCTCGGCCCCGGTCGGCACGATCACCGGCGACGTGCGGAAGCTCGCGGCCGACATGCTGGAGACGATGTACGACGCGCCCGGCGTCGGCCTCGCCGGCATCCAGATCGGCGAGCCGGTCCGCATCGTCACCGTCGATACCTCGAAGGAGAAGGACGAGCGCAAGCCGCTCGTGCTCCTCGATCCCGAGATCGTCTGGTCCTCGGAGGAGACCCGCCCCTACGAGGAGGGCTGCCTGTCGATCCCCGAATACTACGCCGAGGTGATCCGGCCCGACCGGGTGCGGGTGCGCTTCCGCACCCTCGACGGCGAGACCGTGGAGCAGGAGGCCGACGGGCTGCTGGCCACCTGCCTCCAGCACGAGATCGACCACCTCAACGGCGTGCTGTTCATCGATCACCTGTCGAAGCTCAAGCGCGACCGGGTGATGAAGAAGTTCGCCAAGGCGGCCAAGCGCGAAGCCGCATGATCCCGGTTTCCAGGAAGAAGACGTGTCCCTCAAGGTCGTGTTCATGGGCACCCCGGATTTCGCGGTGCCGACGCTGGCCGAGATCGTCGGCGGCGGCCACGAGGTCGTGGCGGTCTATACCCGCGCGCCGGCCCCGGCCGGCCGCGGCATGGTCCTGCGGCCGTCGCCGGTCCAGGCCCTGGCGGAGAAGTTCGGGCTCCCCGTCCTGACGCCGACGACGCTTCGCACCGAGGAGGCGGCCGAGACCTTCCGCGCCCATCAGGCCGATGTCGCCGTGGTGGTGGCCTATGGCATGATCCTGCCGCCCGCGATCCTCGACGCGCCGGCTTTGGGCTGCCTCAACCTGCACGCCTCGCTGCTGCCGCGCTGGCGCGGCGCCGCGCCGATCCAGCGCGCCGTGATGGCGGGGGACGATGAGACCGGCGTCGCGGTGATGCGGATGGAGCCGGGCCTCGATACCGGTCCGGTCGGCATGGTCGAGCGGATGGGCATCGGCCCCGACATGACGTCCGGCGAGCTGCACGACCGGCTGATGCCGCTCGGCGCCGACCTGATGGCGCGGGGGCTCGGCGCCCTGGAGCGCGGCAACCTGCGGTTCCGGCCGCAGCCGGCCGAGGGCGTCGTCTACGCCCACAAGATCACCAACGAGGAGGCGCGGCTCGACTGGTCGCAGCCGGCACGTGCCCTCCACGACCGGGTGCGCGGCCTGTCGCCGTTCCCCGGCGCCTACCTGATGGCCGATCTCGGCCGCGGGCCGGAGCGGGTGAAGGTGCTGCGGGCGCGCCTCGCGGAAGGGTCGGCCGAGCCCGGCACGCTCCTCGACGCCGCCGGCACGGTCGCGTGCGGCGAGGGCGCCTTGCGCCTCGTCACCGTGCAGCCCGCCGGCAAGGGCGCGATGCCATTCGGGGATTTCGCCCGCGGCCGCCGGCTCGAACCGGGCACCCGCCTCGCCTGATGCCCCGCTACAAGCTCGTCGTCGAGTATGACGGCACCGCTTTCGCCGGCTGGCAGCGTCAGGCCGCCGACCGGTCGGTCCAGCAGGCGCTGGAGGAGGCGATCGCCCGCTTCGTCGGCGGGCCGGTCCGGGTCCACTGCGCCGGGCGCACCGATGCCGGCGTGCACGCCACGCATCAGGTCGTGCATCTCGACCTCGACAAGTCCTGGCGCACCGACACCGTGCGCGATGCCGCCAACGCCCATCTCCGGCCCGAGCCGGTGGCGGTCATCTCGGCCGCCGAGGTCGACCCCGCTTTCGACGCCCGCCATTCGGCGATCAAGCGCCACTACCGCTACCGCCTGCTCAACCGCCGCTCGCCGCCGGCCCTGACCCGCGGCTTCGTCTGGCACGTGCCCTGGCCGCTCGACGCCGGGCTGATGCACGCGGGGGCGCAGCTGATGCTCGGCCGCCACGACTTCTCCGCCTTCCGGGCGGCGGAGTGCCAGGCCAACAGCCCGGTCCGCACCCTCGACCGCCTCGACGTGACCCGGGAGGGCGACGAGATCGTCGTCGTCACCGCGGCACGCTCGTTCCTGCACCACCAGGTCCGCGGCATGGTCGGCACGCTGATGCTCGCCGGTGGTGGCCGGCTCACCCCGCAGGGCGTGCGCGACGTGCTCGATTCCCGCGACCGCACCCGCTGCGGACCGCTCGCCCCGTCGGGCGGGCTGACGCTGATCGGGGTGGATTATCCGGCTGAGTTCGAGTGACCTTGCGTCAGTGAAACGGCTTGTTCGGATCGGACGTTTCTGACATCGATGGCCGTGCCGGAGCCGAGCGACCGATCATGACCGCCATCGCCCTCGACACCTATGCCCTCGTCCGTCGGCTCAAGGCGTCCGGCCTGTCGGAAGATCAGGCCGAGGCGATCACGGGTGTCTTGAGGGACGGTCGTGAGTCCGATCTGGCGCAACTTGCGACCAAGACGGATTTGCGGGCAAGCGAGATCGCTCTGAAAACGGACCTGCGGGACAGCGTGTCCTCCCTCAAGACCGACCTACGCGAAAACGTGTCCGCTCTCAGGACCGACCTGCGCGACAACGTGTCCGCTCTCAAGACCGATCTGCGTGAGACCGAGCTTCGCTTGGACGCCAAGATTGCGGATCTCGCGCACAGGATGGATCTCGGTTTGGCGGCAGCCCGTGCCGACTCGAAGCTCCTCGAGCAGCGAATGACCATCAAGCTCGGCGCGTTGGTCGCCGCCGGCATCGGTATCATGATCGCAGTCTTCCGCTACATGCCGCCCGCCGGCCATTGAGGGCCGCCGGGACGACCCGACGTCCGGTCACACCAGCGCGTGCGCGCCGCCGGCAAAGCCGACGATCAGCCCGAAGCAGGCGAGCGTGATCAGGGCCGCGGCGGGACCCGGCAGACCAAGGATCGCCCGCGCGGCGCGGCCGTGGAGCCACAGCATCACGATGGCGAAGGCGCCAGCCTCGATTGCCGCGATACCGGGCGTCGCGAAGCCGAGCAGTAGCAGGCAGCCCGGCAGCGCCAGGGCGGCGAGGCCCGCCGCCAGGCACCAGTTGGTCACGACCACGAACGGCACGTAGGCCCGGGTCCGGCCGAGCCGGCGCAGGACCGCGATCATCGCGACCGGCACGGCGAGGAAGCCGGCGACGATCCCGGCCAGCACCGAGGCGGTGACGTGATCGAGCTGGAACGGCGCCGTGCCGGTCCCGCGCTCCAGCGCGAGCGCCACCGTGGCCGCCGGCGCGGTCAGCCAGACCGCCCCGAACGAGCGCCAGAAGCCGCGCTCGCTCACGTCGAAGTGGCGCAGCGCATCCGGGCGGCGCCCGATCAGCCCGGCGGTGCCGCGGAGAGAACGAATGACGTCGTCGGCGCTCACGAACATCGGCGGCCTCCGGTCGATCGAGGCCGCCAGACTCTACTTTCGTCTAATGCCGGTCAAGACTGACGCAACGTCGCGGGCAGTGCAGGAAAATAAGCCTCAAGCACCCGTCCGTAGATCGCCGTCAGCCGGTCGAGATCGGCCAGGGCCACCCGCTCGTCGACTTGGTGCATCGTCTGCCCGACGAGGCCGAACTCGATGACCGGGCAGAAATCCTTGATGAAGCGGGCATCCGAGGTGCCGCCGGTGGTCGAGAGGGCCGGCCGGCGGCCGGTCTCGGCCTCGATCGCGTCCGCCACCTGCTCGACGAAGGCGTCGGGCGTGGTCAGGAAGGCGACGGAGTTGGTCGGGCGCACGTCGAGGCTGTAGCGCACGCGATTGCCGGCCGCCTCCGCGAGGCGACGCTCGAGCTCCGCCGCCAGGGTCTCGGGCGTCCAGAGGTCGTTGAAGCGGATGTTGAAGGTGGCGCACGCCTCGGCCGGAATCACGTTGGTCGCCGGGTTGCCGACATCCATGGTGGTGAATTCGAGGTTCGAGGCGTCGAAATGCGCCGTGCCCCCGTCGAGCGGCGTGGCGAGCAGCCCCTGTGCCAGGCGCAGGAGGCCGGGGATCGGGTTCTCGGCCCGGTGCGGGTAGGCGACGTGGCCCTGGACCCCGTGCACGGTCAGGGTCGCGGTGAGCGAGCCGCGCCGGCCGATCTTGATCATCTCGCCGAGGGTGTCGGGGTTGGTCGGCTCGCCGAGCAGGCAATGGCCGAAACGCTCCCCCCGGGCCCGGGCCCAGTCGAGGAGCTTGACGGTGCCGTTCACCGCCGGCCCCTCCTCGTCTCCGGCGATCAGGAACGCGATCGCGCCGCCGAAATCCGGCCCGCGCCGCTCCAGGAAGGCGAGCACCGCCGCCAGCAGGCAGGCGATGCCGCCCTTCATGTCGACGGCGCCGCGCCCGAACAGCTCGCCCCCCTCGATCACGGCCCCGAACGGGTCGTGGCGCCAGGCCGCGGCGTCGCCCGGCGGCACCACGTCGGTATGGCCGGCGAGCAGCAGGCACGGCCCGTCACCGATGCGGGCGTAGAGGTTCTCGATGTCCGGCGTGCCGGCCTCCGAGAAGACCGGCCGCTCGACCGTGAAGCCGGCCTGGCTGAGGAGCCCCGCCAGGTAGGCGAGCGCCCCGCCCTCGCTCGGCGTCACGGACGGGCAGCGGATCAGCCCCTGGGCCAGGGACACGGGTGTCGGGGAATGCGAGTCGGTCACGGGGCAGCCGGCGGTTCGAGGCATATCGGTCGTCGCGAGCCGTAGCGCCGAACGGCGCGGATGAGAACCGCCGCCGGCGGGGGGCCTTCCCCGGGGCGCGCGTCTCGCTTACCTGTGCCGCATGACCGCGCTCAGCCCCGACGAGATCGAACGCTACGCCCGCCACATCGTGCTGCGGGAGGTCGGCGGCCCCGGCCAGGTCCGGCTCAAGGCGGCGCGGGTGCTGGTGATCGGCGCCGGCGGCCTCGGCGCCCCGCTGATCCAGTACCTGGCGGCCGCCGGGATCGGCACCATCGGCATCGTCGACGACGACACCGTCTCGCTCTCGAACCTGCAGCGCCAAGTGATCCACGGCACGCCCGACATCGGCCGCCCGAAGGTCGAGAGCGCGGCGCACGCCGTGGCCCGGCTCAACCCGAACGTTCGGATCGAGGCTCACGCCATCCGGCTGACGCCCGAGAACGCCGAGGAGCTGATCGCCGCGTACGACCTCGTGGCCGACGGCTCCGACAATTTCGCGACCCGCTACGCCGTCTCGGATGCCTGCTACCGCGCCCGCCGGCCGCTGGTGACCGCGGCGCTGGGCCAGTTCGACGGCTCGCTCACCACCATCCGCGCCCACGAGACCGGGCCGGGCGGCCGGCCGAACCCGACCTATCGCTGCCTGTTCCCGAGCCCGCCGCCCGCCGGCTCGGTCCCGACCTGCGCCGAGGCCGGGGTGCTCGGTGCGCTCGCCGGGCTGATGGGCTCGCTGATGGCGCTGGAAGTCATTCGCGCCGTCGCGGGCTTCGGCGAGCCCCTGGTCGGCCGCCTGCTGATGGTCGATGCCCGCTCGCTGCGCTTCGAGACCCTTTCCTATGCCTGGGACCCGGGCAACCTGTTGAGCGGGACGGAGCATTGAGCCCCGCCGACCGGGAGCCTGCGCGGCCGGCCTCGTCGGCCTTGGTGAGCACGCGGCCGATGCTCGCCGAGACGTCCTGGCTGCCGCGCGCCGCCTGAGCGGCCTGCTCCACCGCGGTCGCCGTGATCGCGCCGCTGATCGCGCTCAGCGCCCGGGTGGCAGCGGCGGCAGGGCGGGCAAGCCCTGCTCAACCTTGTCGAGGCAGCACTTCTTGAACTTCTTGCCGCTGCCGCAGGGGCACGGATCGTTGCGGCCGACGTCGCGGTAGGGATTGCGCTCGGGGATCGGCAGGCCGTCCTCGTCGAGGGCGGGCAGGTGGTCGTAGGCGCCCTCGCGGGTATGCACCAGCGCGGCGACCGGGTCGTCGATGTAGTCGATGTTGAGATTGGCGAACCGCGCACGGCTCTTCGGCCGCAGGCGCGCCTCCTGCATCGTGTCCTGCACGGTCTCCCAGTCGACGAAGATGCCGGTATTGCGGCCGTCCTTGCGCGCGGCCTTGAGGCGCGGGACGAGGTCGTCGAAGCCGAGCAGCGCGACGGCGTCCTCCCAGCCCTGCCAGGCCTCGACGTCAGGATCGCCCAGGCGCTCGGCGTCGAAGCGGATCAGGAAGGGCCGCACGGTCTCGCGGTCGATGTCGCCGTCGGCGGTCAGCAGCGCGAGGGCGTGGAACAGCTCCATCCGGGTGAGGCCGTCCGGGACCTCGCCGGCGATGGCGGCGAGCAGGCGGTCGACGTCGCCGTCGAAGGTGCTGGCGATGATGCCCGACAGAGTGACCTGGTAATCCTCGCCGAGCGCCGACGCGACCACCTCGTCGCCGCGGCGCAGCAGGTGCATCAGCGGATCGTAGATCCGGCCCTCGCGGGTCGCCGCCAGGGCGTGCAGGCCCCAGAACAGCAGGTTCGAGTCGGGCGCGCTCAGCGGCTCCGTGCCCTCCTCGAGGTCGGCACCGGCGGCGCGGTGGAGAAGGACGAGCACCGGTCCGGCGATCGCCTCCGGATCCGCCACAGCCCGCCGCAGGGCGTCCTCCGGCAGGTGGGTCGCCGCCGCGAGCGCCTGGACCAGGCCGAAATCGGTCTTGTCGGTGTCCGTGTCCGTCATGCCCGCCTCCCGGCCTCATCTCCGGCGGCGCCCGTCGCGCCGCCGGTTCCCGTCCCGATCAGCCCCGCAGGGTCGCGCCGGTCTTGCGCGTCACCTCGGCGACGATCTTCTGGCTCACCGCCTCGATCTCGGCGTCGGTGAGCGTCCGGTCGGTCGGCTGCAGCCGCACCGCCACCGCGACGGACTTCTGGTCCTCGCCGATGCCGGCACCCTCGTAGACGTCGAACACCTCGATGCCGGTGACGAGGTTGCGCTCGGCACCTTGCGCCGCCTTCAGGATGTCGCCGGCGGCGACGCTGCGGGCGACCACGAAGGCGAAGTCGCGGGTGAGCGGCTGGAAGTCGGGCAGGTTCGCTGCCGGCTTCATCTTGGTCGGCCGGTGCTTCGGCAGCGGCAGGGCGTCGAGGGTGATCTCGCAGACCACCACCGGGCCCTTGATGTCGAGGGCCTTGAGCACCCGTGGGTGCAGCTCGCCGAAGAACCCGATCGGGTTGCGCGGGCCGAATTGCAGCGTGCCGGAGCGGCCGGGATGCAGCCAGTCCGGCCCGCCGGCCACGACCTGGAGGCCGCCGGTCGGCACGCCGAGGGCGGTGAGCAGCGCGAGGGCGTCGGCCTTGGCCTCGAAGGCGTCGACGGGCCGCGCCGCGCCGTCCCAGTGCCGGCCGGCGCCGCCATGGCGGGCCGAGCCGCGGCGGAGCGCCGTCGCCTTGGTGGTCTGGCCCTCGGGCTGGTCGGAGGCGAAGCACTGCCCGACCTCGAACAGCGCGACGTCGCCGTAGCCGCGGTCGGCGTTGCGTTGCGCGGCGCGGGCGAGGCCCGGCACCAGGCTCGGGCGCATGTCCGAGAGGTCGGCGGCGATCGGGTTGGCGAGCGCCAGCTCCGGCTTGCCGCCGCCGAACAGGGTCGCGTCGGCCTGCGCGATGAACGACCAGGTCACCGCCTCGACGAGGCCGCGCGCCGCGAATTCGCGCTTGGCCTGCCGTGTGCGCTTCTGCATCACGGTCAGCACCGGGCGGATGACGGTCGCCTCGATCCGCGGCAGGGGCTTCGGCTCGATCCGGTCGAGGCCGGCGATGCGCACGATCTCCTCGACGAGGTCGGCCTTGCCCTCGATGTCGGGGCGCCAGGACGGGGACAGAACCTTGGCCCGGTCGCCCGAGCCGGCGACGTGGAAGCCGAGCGATTCCAGCGTCACCTTCATCTCGGGCCGCGGCAGGTCGAGGCCCGACAGCCGGCGCACCTCGGTCCACGGGAAGTCGATGATGCGCTCGGTGTCCGGCACCTCGCCCGACACGGTGGCCTGGCTCGGCGTCCCGCCGCAGAGATCGAGGACGAGCTTCGTCGCGAGGTCGAGGCCCGGCAGGGCGAAGGCCGGGTCGACGCCGCGCTCGAACCGGTAGCGGGCATCGGTGACGATGCCGAGGCGGCGGCCGGTGCGGGCGATGGTGAGCGGGTCCCACAGGGCCGATTCGATCAGCACGTCGGTCGTGCCCTCGTCGCAGCCCGAATGCTCCCCGCCCATGATGCCGGCGATCGACTCGACGCCGGTCTCGTCGGCGATGACGATGGCGCCGTCGTCGAGCCGGTAGGTCCGCCCGTCGAGGGCCAGCACCTCCTCGCCGTCGCGGGCGCGGCGCACGGTGAGGTTCCCCTTCACCTTGGCGGCGTCGAAGACGTGCAGCGGCCGGCCGCGGTCGAAGGTGACGTAGTTGGTGATGTCGACGAGCGCATTGATCGGCCGCAGGCCGATCGCGGTCAGGCGCCGGCGCATCCACTCGGGCGACGGCCCGTTCCTGACGCCGCGCACCAGCCGCAAGGAGAAGAGCGGGCAGAGATGCGCGTCCTCCGGCGCGAAGTCGCGGGTGACGGCGACCGGGCAGGCCCCCTCCCCGCGCACCGGGGTCAGCTGCTCGCGCTTCAGGGTGCCGATGCCGGCCGCCGCCAGGTCGCGGGCGATGCCGTGGATGCCGGTGCAGTCGGGCCGGTTCGGCGTCAGGTTGATCTCGATCACCGGGTCGTCGAGGCCGGCAAACGCCGCGTAGGGCTGGCCCACCGGCGCATCGGTCGACAGGTCGAGGATGCCGTCATGGTCGTCCGACAGGCCGAGCTCGGAGCCCGAGCACAGCATGCCGCGGCTCTCGACGCCGCGGATCACGCCGACCGACAGGGTGATGTTCTTGCCCGGCACGTAGGTGCCGGGAGGCGCGAACACGGTCGTCATGCCGGCCCGCGCATTCGGCGCGCCGCAGACCACCTGGACGGGGGCGCCCTCGCCGGTATCGACGGTACAGACCCGCAGGCGGTCGGCATTCGGGTGCTGCTCGGCGGTGAGCACCGCGGCGATGCGGTAGGCCGCGAGCGCCGCCGCCTTGTCCTCGACGCGCTCGACCTCGAGGCCGATGCGGGTCAGCGTCTCGACGATCACGTCGAGGGAGGCGTCGGTGTCGAGGTGGTCCTTGAGCCAGGAGAGGGTGAATTTCATGGGCTAAACCTCTCGGCTCAGGCGAGCCGGGTCTTCGTGATGAGAAGGACGGCCAGGCGGCGGCACTGGTCGTCGTCGAGGGTTTCGAGGTCGGCGACGGCCTGCCTGGCGCGGGCCACGACGTTGCGGGTCACGTCGCGATGGAGGATCAGGCTGGGCGGGCTGTAATCCGCCTGATGCCGGCGATCCTGGAGGTAGGCGAAGGCTGCGCTGATCTCGACGACCGTCGGTCCGAGTTCGGCCGCCTCCCGCGCGGCCAGGCGTCTTCGGATCTGGCCGTGATCGAGGAGCCGATAGATCGGCTCGGTCAGTGCGGGGTCTCGCCGCCAGAGGCCGAGCGCGCGCGTGCTCACGAAGCACAGCCCGTGAAACACCGCGTAGTAGGCGCTGCTGACGGCGCGCCGCATCGCTGCCTTCTGCAGGTTGCGTCGCCCACCCTGCTCGGCGAGCAGGTCGGCGACCACGAGGAGGTCGTAGACGAGAGCGTTACCGAGGCGCGGCATCACGCATCCTCTTCCACGTCCCAATCCTCGTCGCCCAAGGCTTCGTCGCAAAAGGCCTCGTCGTCGGGGTAGTCGAAATCGAGATAGGGGAAGCGCTCCTCCCCCTTCTCGCGCAAGGCGAGCCAGAGCGCCGCGTTGGCGGCGTTGGATTCCTTGCCTCCGGTCACGCCCGCGCCGGGCTTCATATGGGCGACGACGAACAGCGACGGCTCGTCGGACTGGTTGTAGCCCGGGCGCACCTCGACCCGCGCGTAGCCGGACGCGGTGAGATACCGGGTCAGGATCTCGTCGGCGATCGTCGTGATCTCGTCCACGGTCATGGTGCGCCTCGCGCAAGCGTCTCTCAGGCGGTCAGGCCGCCGACCAGGCTCGGGATGTCGAGGGGCCGGAAGCCGTAATGCTCCAGCCACCGGACATCCGCCTCGAAGAACGGGCGCAGGTCCGGCATGCCGTATTTGAGCATCGCGATCCGGTCGATGCCCATGCCCCAGGCGAAGCCCTGCACGGTGTCCGGATCGAGGCCGCAATTGCGCAGCACGTTCGGGTGGACCATGCCGCAGCCGAGGATCTCGAGCCAGTCGTCGCCCTCGCCGAAGCGGATCTCGCCGCCTTTCCGAGAGCACTGGATGTCGACCTCGGCCGAGGGCTCGGTGAAGGGGAAGAACGATGGCCGGAAGCGCATCTTCACGCTGTCGACCTCGAAGAACGCCTTGCAGAACTCCTCCAGGATCCACTTCAGGTGCGAGATGTTCGCCTGGCGGTCGATCACCAGGCCCTCGACCTGGTGGAACATCGGGGTGTGGGTCTGGTCGGAATCGTGCCGGTAGGTGCGGCCGGGGCAGATCACCCGGATCGGCGGCTGCACGTTGCGCATGGTGCGGACCTGCACCGGCGAGGTGTGGGTGCGCAGGAGCTTGCGCTTCCCGTCCCGGTCGGGCCGCAGGAAGAAGGTGTCGTGCATCTCCCGGGCCGGATGGCCCTCGGGGAAGTTGAGCGCGGTGAAGTTCAGGTCGTCGGTCTCGACGTCCGGGCCTTCCGCGATCGAGAAGCCCATGTCGCCGAAGATCGCCGTGATCTCGTCCATCACCTGGGTGATCGGGTGGATGCGCCCGCGCGTCTCCGGTCCCTCGCGCACCGGCAGCGTCACGTCGATGCGCTCGGCGGCCAGGCGTGCGGTCAGCGCCGCCTCGGCCAGGGTCTCGCGCCGCGACTGGATCGCGCCCTGGACCCGGTCGCGCAGGCCGTTGATCAGCGGGCCCTGCTCCTTGCGCGCCTCAGGCGACAGGCCGCCCAGCGTCTTCAGCAGCTCGGAGACGGCGCCCTTCTTGCCGAGGGCGGCGACGCGCACGCCTTCGAGCGAGGCCTCGTCGGCGGCGCCTGAGACCTGGGCGAGGAGATCGGTTTCGAGGCTGGTGAGATCGGTCATGGTCTGCTCAATCGGGGCTTTGAGGCGATGCCCTGCAACGTGCCGCCCCGCCCCGTCAACCCGCAGGGCGGGATACGGTCCCCGCAACGCAAAACGGCCCGCGAGGGCGGGCCGTGCTGTCCGGTCGTCGAGGGGACCAGAAGGCCCGCGCAGCCGCGGGCCGTGGTTCAAGGCGTTAGGCCGCCTTCACCAGCTCGGCCGGCAGGGCCGACTTGGCCTTCTCGACCACGGCGACGAAGGCCGCCGGCTCGTGGATGGCGAGCTCCGAGAGCGCCTTGCGGTCGACCTGCACGCCGGACTTGGCCAGGCCGTCGATGAAGCGCGAATAGGTCAAGCCGTGCGGACGGACCGCCGCGTTGATGCGCTGGATCCAAAGGGCGCGGAAGTTGCGCTTCTTGTTCTTACGATCGCGGTAGGCATATTGCATGCCCTTCTCGACCGCCTGCTTGGCGATCCGGATCGTGTTCTTGCGCCGGCCGTAATAGCCCTTGGCGGCCTTGAAAACCTTCTTGTGCTTGGCGTGGCTGGTCACGCCGCGCTTGACGCGGGCCATGGTGATCTCCTGGGGGTTCTACGAAACAGATTCGGGATGAAGCGTCTTCTTGTCGAAGCCGGTTCTTAGCGGGCGTTCGGCAGGAAGTACTTCTTCACGTTGGCGGCGTCGCCCTCGAACAGGGTGGTCGTGCCGCGCAGGTTGCGGATCTGCTTCGTGGTCCGCTTGATCATGCCGTGGCGCTTGCCGGCCTGGGCGTACATGACCTTGCCGGTCCCGGTGATCTTGAAGCGCTTCTTGGCGCCCGACTTGGTCTTCAGCTTGGGCATTTTGCTCTCCTGACGCGAACTCCACCAGGGTTCCGCCACGGGCGGGCCCCGACGATCGCGACCGATCGATGGTGTGGAGCGACACGAACCGCCACGGCAGCCCTGACGGCCGGGCGGTTCGGTGAGGCGCGCGCTATAGCAGGGAGCGGCGCGTCGCGCAATCGCCGCATCGGCCGAGGCCCTTGTCCTGTGTGTGGCGGGAACAGATGCGGTTTCGCCGTAGCGTTGTGCGCTGCACCGGAACCATAAGCTCGGGTGCGCGGTTTCGTTCATGTCCCGCTCAGGCCCCATCCTGCTTAAGTCCCCCCAACGTGACCCGCCATCGTTGGGCGTCTCAGGAGAATCCGTCGTGCGCATTGCCCAGGTAGCCCCTCTCGCGGAGGCCGTTCCGCCGAAGTTCTACGGCGGCACCGAGCGTGTCGTCTCGTGGCTCACCGAGGAGCTGGTCCGGCAGGGCCACGACGTCACGCTGTTCGCGAGCGGCGACTCGGAGACGAGCGCCAAGCTGGTCGCCTGCTGCCCCGAGGGCCTGCGCCTCGCCGGCATCCGCGACCATGTCGCGAGCCATCTCGCCATGCTGTACCACCTGCGCCGGCGGGCGGACGAGTTCGACGTCATTCACTTCCACATCGACCTCCTGCAGTACCCGCTGTTCGAGGACCTGAACCACAAGTGCGTCACCACCCTGCACGGGCGGCTCGACGTGCCGGACTTCATGCCGGTCTACCGCACCTTCACGGGCATGCCCCTGGTGTCGATCTCCGACCACCAGCGCGGGCCGATGCCCGAGAACGCCAACTGGCTCGAGACCATCCATCACGGCCTGCCGGCGGAGAATTGCCGCTTCTCGCCCAACCCGAAGGACGGCGGCTACCTCGCGTTCCTCGGCCGCATCTCGCCGGAGAAGCGCCCCGACCGCGCGATCGAGATCGCCAAGGCCTCGGGCGTCAAGCTGAAGATCGCCGCCAAGGTCGACAAGGCCGATCAGGAATATTGGGACGAGGTCATCGAGCCGATGACCCATCATCCGCTGGTCGAGTATATCGGCGAGATCAACGAGGACCAGAAGCACGAATTCCTCGGCAACGCCCTGGCGCTCGCCTTCCCGATCGACTGGCCGGAGCCCTTCGGCCTGGTGATGATCGAGGCGATGTCGGCCGGCACGCCGGTGATTGCGTGGCGCAACGGCTCCGTGCCGGAGGTCATCAAGGACGGCGTCTCGGGCGTCGTGGTCGAGTCGATGGACGAGGCCATCGCGGCGGTCGAGACCTGCAAGGCGATGAGCCGCGAGGGGGTGCGCCGCTACTTCGAGACCCGCTTCACCGCGAGCGTCATGGCCCGCTCCTACGTCGCCGCCTACGAGTCGCTGCTCGCCGGCGACAGGGACGCGATCAAGATCCCGGGCCTGACGATCGGCGCGCCCGCCACCCTCAACGGTGCGACCAACGGCGCCGCCACCCGTCCGGTGCTCCGCGCGATCTGATCCACCCGACGGTTCCGACGACACGAGGCCCGGTCCCCGCGAGGGGGCCGGGCCTTTTTTGTTGGCAACACCCGTCGCGATCCAGGACGATTCTTGAGGTGCCAATCCCCTTTCCCGGACGACTGAAGCGGGAGCGGAAGGAGATCCGGGAACCGGCACGAAAAGCCGCGAAGCGTCTTTGTATCTGCAACGTTTCAGCATACGGAGCCGCTTCGCGGCACGTCTCCCCTGGATCCCGGATCTCCTTCCGCTTCGCTCCAGTCGTCCGGGAAAGGGGTGTTTCCTGCGCAAAGCTGTCCGGCCTGCCCGAAATCCGGGCCGCCCCCGCGCCGTACACCCCCTGGCACCCGCCGCATGATGGCCCACATTCGCTCTAGCGTAGGGCCGAACCTGCGAATCGCTGCGGGTCTCAGCCCCCGCTGCCGCCCGGGCGTCCCCGGGAGCCCCGAGATTTCGCCTCCGATCCCCGCGACGCGTCGCGGAGCGAAACCCTAAGGAGTCCACCGTGCTGAAGGTCGCGACCGCCCCCGACGACGAGACGCTGCCGCAATACCACATCGAGGCCCAGACCTCGCTGGTCGAGCGCCAGCTGCGCTCGCTCAAGCACGGCGACGCCTTCGCGGTGCTCGACAGCTACGGCGATATCGGCGTGTTTCCGGGGCCGGAAGGGCTGTATTTCCAGGATACCCGTTTCCTGTCGCGCCTGGAGCTGACCGTCGAGGGCCAGCGGCCGATGCTGCTCGGCTCCGTGGTGCAGGACGACAACGGCGCCCTCTCGGTCGACCTGACGACGCCGGACATCCGGCTGGAAGCCGGCGACGAGACCAGCATCCCGCGCGAGATCATCGCGCTTGAGCGGACGAAATTCCTGTTTCGCGGCACCTGCTACGACCGGATCGGCCTGCGCAACTACGACACCAAGGCGCGTCACCTGCGGGTGGTGGTGAGCTTCGACGCCGATTTCCGCGACCTGTTCGAGGTGCGCGGCAGCGACCGGCCTCATCGCGGCACCCGCAGCGTCGAGGTGACGGCCGCCAACGAGGTGACGTTCACCTATGACGGGCTCGACCGTCGTCGGCGCACCACCCGCCTGCGCTTCGGCCCGAAGCCCGCGCGGCTGGAGCCGCACAAGGCCGAGTTCGAGGTCAAGCTCGCTCCCGGCGGGCGCGCCTCGATCTTCGTGCGGGCGATCTGCGACACGGTCGATCACAGCCGGGACGGCGAGGCGGTGGTCGGCAATGCCCTGCCGTTCACCCACGCGGCCTATCCGAGCCCGCGCCGCGAGGACGGTCACCCGAAGGGTGAGGGCATGACCTTCGCGCTGGCCTATCGCGACGCGCGCCGCGACCTGCGCAAGGCCACCGCCAACATCACCACGATCGAGAGCTCGAACGACCAGTTCAACGAGGCCGCCTGCCGCTCCACGGCCGACCTCTACATGCTGCTCAGCCGCACGCCGAACGGCATCTACCCCTATGCCGGCATCCCCTGGTACAGCACGGTGTTCGGCCGTGACGGCATCATCACCGCCATGATGACGCTGTGGATCGATCCGGAGATCGCCAAGGGCGTGCTGCGCCACCTCGCGGCGACGCAGGCGACCACGATCGATCCGGCCGCCGACGCCCAGCCCGGCAAGGTCCTGCACGAGACCCGCAACGGCGAGATGGCGATCCTCGGCGAGGTGCCGTTCAAGCTCTACTACGGCACGATCGACGCGACGCCGCTCTTCGTGATGCTGGCCGGGCAGTATTACGAGCAGACCGGCGACTTGGCGACGATCAAGGCGATCTGGCCCAACATCCTGGCGGCGCTCAACTGGATCGACGAGTACGGCGACCGCGACAAGGACGGCTTCGTCGAATACGCCCGCGAGACCGAGAAGGGCCTGGCCAACCAGGGCTGGAAGGACAGCCACGATTCGATCTTCCATGCCGATGGCCGGATGGCGCAGGGCCCGATCGCGCTGTGTGAGGTCCAGGGCTACGTCTATGCCGCCAAGAAGGGCGCCTCGAAGCTCGCGGGCCTGATGGGCGACGACGTCCTGTCGGAGCGGCTGAAGGGCGAGGCCGAGCGGCTGCGCAAGGCCTTCGACGAGAAGTTCTACCTCGCCGAGATCGGCACCTACGCCATCGCGCTCGACGGGGAGAAGCGTCCATGCGCGGTGCGCTCCTCGAATGCCGGCCACGCCCTGTTCACCGGCATCGCCTATCCGGAGCGGGCCGCGAGCGTCGCCGCGGTGCTGATGTCGAAGGACGGGTTCAACGGCTGGGGCGTACGCACCATCGCGGTCGGCGAGGCGCGCTACAATCCGATGTCGTACCACAACGGCTCGATCTGGCCGCACGACAACGCGCTGATCGCGCTCGGCTTGGCCCGCTACGGCCTGAAGGCGGAGGCCGCCCGGGTGTTCGAGGGCCAGCACGGTGCCTCGCTCTACCAGGAAGGGCGGCGGCTGCCGGAGCTGTTCTGCGGCTTCATCCAGCGCAAGCAGCGCGGGCCGACCAACTATCCGGTCGCGTGCAGCCCGCAGGCCTGGGCGGCGGCGGCGCCGTTCGCGTTCCTGGCCGCCTGCCTCGGGCTCGAGCTGCGTCACGACCGCAACCGGATCCGCTTCCGCGATCCGATCCTGCCGGCCTTCCTCGACGACGTCCTGATCCGCAACCTGAAGCTCGGCGGCAGCCACGTCGATCTGCTGCTGCACCGCCACGGCAACGACGTCACCGTCAACGTGCTGCGGCGGACCGGCGACGCGCAGGTGATGCTGCTGAAGTAGCCTGGAGAAAAGCGATGGGCCGGGACATGCCCGGCCCTTCGATGTTCCCCGCGCGGGTTTCCATGAAGCCCGCGCCCAGGGAGCGTTCCATGATCCGTCCCGCGCCTCAGAACCGCGCAGGAATGCCGTGAGCCTTAGCGCGGCGCCAGGATCATGATCATCTGGCGGCCTTCGAGCTGCGGCTCGCTCTCCACCTTGGCGATTTCTTGCGTCTCGTGCTTCACGCGCTCGAGCAGGCGCAGGCCCAGATCCTGGTGCGCCATCTCGCGACCGCGGAACCGCAGGGTCACCTTGACCTTGTCGCCTTCCTCGAAGAACCGCTGCACGGCCTTCATCTTGACTTCGTAGTCGTGCTTGTCGATGCCGGGACGGAGCTTGATCTCCTTGACCTCGACGGTCTTCTGCCGCTTGCGCGCCTCGGCCTGCTTCTTCTGCTCGTTGAAGCGGAAGCGGCCGTAGTCGAGAAGCTTGCAGACCGGAGGCACGGAGTTCGGCGCGATCTCGACGAGGTCGAGGCCCGCTTCCTCGGCGACCTGCAGCGCCTCGAAGAAGCCCATGACGCCACGGTTCTGGCCGGTATCGTCGATGAGCTGCACCTCGCGGACGCCGCGGATGTCCCGGTTGGCGCGCGGCCCGTCCTTCTGCGGGGCCGGCATGGCTCTCATAGGTCTGCGAATGGCTTCATTCTCCTCAATCACGTCGTCCGGCGGCGGTCCGCCGACCGGAAACCACTCTGGGTCGGTCCCGAACCACCGCGCGGGTAGACTCCGGTGTACGCTATCACCTTGGCGAGATCGCCCATTTTGTCAACTCGCCGGGCGCTGCGTTGGTTGCGGATCGGTCAAGCATCCGTGAAGTCTTGACCGGATCCGGATCGTCTCAGGGCCCCTCCCCCGCCACGCCGACGCCGAGCAGGTCGGCGTAGATCGCCAGGGTGTCGGCCAGCATCAGCTCGAGGGAGAAATGCGCCTCGACGTGGCGGCGGGCGCGGCGCACCAGGGCGTCGCGGGCGCTGGCTCCGAGCTGCAGCGCCTCCGAGAGCGCCCCGGCCAGCGCCTGCGGGTCGCCGGCCGGGACGCGCCAGCCGGTGCGCTCGGACGCCGCCACCTCCGGCGGGGCCAGGACCGTCTCGGGCACCGCACCGAGATCCGAGACCACCACCGGCGTGCCGAGGGCCTGGGCCTCGACCGCCGAGCGGCCGAAGGCCTCGGGCTCGGTCGACGGCACCGCGACCACCGAGGCGGCCCGGTAGGCCGCCGGCATGTCGCTGCAATGCCCGACGCGCTTGACCTGGCCCGCGAGGCCGTGGGCGGCGATCATCGCGTCGAGCTCGCGCAGGTAGGCGGTGCGGCCCTGCGGATCGCCGGCGAGCACCACGGTGAACTCGCCGAGACCCTGGGCCCGGAGCGCCGCGGCGGCCTCGATCAGGACCCGGTGGCCCTTCCAGGCGGTGAGCCGGGCGGCGAGCAGCACCACCCGCTCGTGCGGGGCGACGCCCCAGGCCCGGCGCAGGGCCTCGACCCGCTGCGGCGCGACCTGGCCGGCGGCGAAGGCCGCGAGATCGGTGCCGCGGTGGATCACCCGGACCCGGTCGCCGGCGACCTGCGGGAACAGGCGGCGGATCGCGTCGGCGGTGAAGTGCGAGTTGGCGATGACCACGTCGCCGCGGGCCATCACCGAGTTGTACAGGAGCTTGGCCGGCGAGCGGCCGGCATAGCTGCCGTGATAGGTGGTGACGAACGGAATCCGCAGCCGCCGCGCCGCGCCCAGGCCGACCCAGGCCGGGGCCCGGGAGCGGGCATGGATCAGGTCGACCCCCTCGGACCGGCAGATCCGCGCCAGCCGCCCGACATTCAGCGCCATCGCGAACGGGTTCTTGCTGCGGGCCGGGAACGGCACCCAGGCGCCACCCTTGGCCTGCAACTCCCCGACGAGGCGCCCGCCCTCGGTGGCGACCAGCGCCCGGGCGCCGGCGGCGGCAAGGGCCGCCGCCACGTCGACGGCGGTGCGCTCGGCGCCGCCGGCGTCGAGTTCGGGGATGATCTGCAGGATGGTCCGGCCCGCCAGCGGGTGGCTCGCGGCCGGGAACGGCGTGGCCTGGCTCGACGGCATGGGACTCCGGGTCAGGGTCAGGGGTCTGATCGCAGCACTCGTGGCGTGTCGGTGCCCGCTCCGCGCAGGAATCGAGGGTGCGCCGGCGGCCGCCGGTGTAGAAGCCGCCTGTCACGATCCGCACCGGGACGATGCATCAAGGTCGCCCGACGCCGTTGCGGATCGGTAAACCTTGGTCACCGACGGCCCGCGACCAGGGGCAATGCCGGAATAACGGGGATAACACATGGACGACACACAACGCCCGCCCGCCACCATGCTGACCGTCGGGGGCCGCCGCCTCGCCACCCTGGTGCGGCCCGGCGCCGGGCCGCCGGTGGTCTGGCTCGGCGGGTTCCGCTCCGACATGCGCGCCAGCAAGGCCGAGGCGCTGGACGCCTGGGCGGCGCGGGAAGGCCGCGCCTTCGTGCGCTTCGACTATGCGGGACACGGCGAATCCGAAGGGATGTTCGCCGAGTGCACCATCTCCGACTGGCTCGCCGACGCCGAGGGCGTGATCGCCGCCCTGGCGCCGCAGCGCCCGGTGCTGGTCGGCTCGTCGATGGGCGGCTGGATCGCGCTGCTCGCCGCGGCCAAGGTCCGGCCCGCCGGCCTCGTGCTGATCGCGCCGGCCACCGACTTCACCGAGGCGCTGATGTGGGCGCAGTTCCCGGAGGAGATCCGGGCGCAGATCCTGCGCGACGGGGTGTGGCAGCGTCAGTCGCAATACTCGCCCGAGCCGACGCCGGTGACCCGCGCGCTGATCGAGGACGGCCGCCGCCACCTGATGCTCGGCACGCCGATCGATCCCGGCTGCCCGGTGCACATCCTGCAAGGGATGGCGGACCCGGACGTCCCGTGGCCGCACGCGATGCGGCTCGTCGAGCGGCTGCCGGATACGGGCGTGATCCTGACCCTGATCAAGGAGGGCGACCATCGCCTCTCCGGTCCCGCCGACCTCGACCGCCTGGTCGCGGCGGTCGAGGGGATCGCGTCGCGGGACGCGTAAGGCCTTCCCGGGAGGCGTCACCGCCTCCCGCCGCGCGCTCAGTGCACGCTCACCGCCTGCAGGTCGTGCGCCCAGGCATTGGCGAAGGCGGCATCGCGGCTGTCGGTCAGCAGGATCGGGGCGCCGCTCGCCGAGAGCAGGGCGAACAGGTCGAGGCCGGGGGTGAGGTCCGGGGCCTCGGGGAAGAGGCGCTTCACCTCCTCCGAGCGCATCGCGCGGACATAGGCCACGTGGCCCTCGCCGAGGGCGGCGAGCGCGGAGGGGTCGAGGGAGGAATCGAGGTCGGGATTCAGGGGGGTGTCGGACATGGTGCGCCCTCCTCACAGGCGGCAGGACGGGGTGTCGGTGCGGGCCCCGGGGCGGCCCGCCGACGGTGTGCCCCTCATATGGGGATGGTCATTCGACGTCGCGCGACCCGATGTCGATCCGTCGCACGATGCGCTCCGGCTCGGGCCGGGCGAGGTCGATCGACAGGAGGCCGTTCGACAGATCGGCGCCGAGCACCTCCATGCCGTCGGCGAGCAGGAAGGCACGCTGGAACTGCCGCGCGGCGATGCCCCGGTGCAGGAAGGTCCGGCTCTTGTCGTCGGCCTGGCGGCCGCGGACGATGAGCTGGCTCTCCTCCAGGGTCACGTCGAGCTGGTCGCGGGTGAAGCCGGCCACCGCCAGGGTGATCCGCAGCCGCTCCGGCTCGCGCTCGGTGCGGGGCAGGCGCTCGATGTTGTAGGGCGGGTAGCCGTCATTGGCGGCCTTGGCGACGCGGTCGAGCGCCTGCTCGATCTCGTCGAAGCCCAGCAGGAACGGATGCCCGAACGGCGATGGACGCGTCATGATGTCGGCGAAGCCCTGTTGCGGAGGCACTTCGGTCAGGTCCGGGCCCGCATCCGCAGCGCCCGCCGGGGCCGACCGCAACTCCGCCGGCTCCACCCGGAAATATGAGGGGCGCAGGGGACCGCATCAAGGGCGAGCTTGACCGTCAGGAACCCGCAGCCGTCAGCGCTGCATCGCCCCGGTGAGTCGCTGGCTGATGCGCTCGCGGAGCGCCGAGGGCAGCTCGAGGTCGACGACCCGCCAGGTCCAGCCGCGCAGGCGCAGGCGCAGGCGGAAGCGGTTCTCGAGCGGTCGGTCGGGCGGGTAGCTCACCACCATCCCGCGAAAGCCCCGCGGCTCCGACGAACGGAACAGCGCGAAGAGCTGGCCGACGGTCGAGGCGTGCAGGCCGAGGCCGCCGGTGGTCTCGGGTGGCGGGGGCGCGTCGGTGCCCGTGACCTCCGTCTCGGCGCCGCCCTGGCCCGCGCCGCCGGAGGGGGTACGGCGCGCCAAGCCGGCGCGGACCGGCCAGCCGTCGTCGAGGAGGTCGATCAGGGTCTCGGGCGTGACCAGGGACTCGACCAGCGGCCCGGCAAGCGCACCGCTCGCCTCGGTCAGGATGGTGCGCTCGCGGGCCGAGAGGTCGCGGCGGGCCGCGATGGCGTCGACCGCGGCGGCGAGCGCCTGCCGGGTCAGGGACAGCCGCAGGGTGCGGAAGTTCACCCTTTGCGCCACGGCCGCCGCGTCGTGGGCCTGCACCGCCTGCGACAGCCGGTAGAGCGCGATGTAGGGCGAGAGGCCGTAGGCGAGCCACAGCAGCAGGACCGCGAGCCCTGAGAGCCACCAGCGCGTCATGCGGGCTCGCGGTCGGAGCGGTGCGGGGGAGCGGTCACGCCGGGCGCGCGAGATGCGCGAAGGCGGCGATCACCTGCTCGTAGACCGGGCGCTTGAACGGGATCACCAGGGCGGCGAGGTTGGCGAGCGGCTCCCAGCGCCAGCCGTCGAACTCCGCCTTGTGGACGCCGCCGCCCGGCCGCAGGATGTCGATCTCGCGCTCGTCGCCCTCGAAGGCGAAGGCGAACCACTTCTGCGTCTGGCCGCGATAGCGCCCCTTCCAGGGCTTGCCCGCCGCGACGATGGGCAGGTCGTAGGAGTACCAGCCCGGCGCCTCGGCCAGCAGGCGCACCGAGCCGGGCGCGACGTTGGTCTCCTCGTAGAGCTCGCGCAGGGCGGCGTCGCGCGGCGCCTCGCCCTCGTCGATGCCGCCCTGCGGCATCTGCCAAGCATGGGCGCCGAGATCGGCGGATTCGTGCCGCCGGTGCCCGGCGAAGACCAGGCCGTCGCGGTTGAACAGGGCGATGCCGACACACGGCCTGTAGGGGAGATTGGCCAGGGCGGTCTCGGGGCGGTGGAGCGATGCCATGCGGCGACCTTAGAGCAATTTCGCGGGCTTTGGACGGGAGATCCGGCAAAAATGCGGGGCCCGTGCGGTCGTGCGCCGTTTCAGGCGCCGGAACGCATGGCTCGGCTCGCCGGCACCAGCAGGATGCCGCGGGATTCGAGGTCTCGCGCCCAGCGGGCGATACGGTCGATCGAGAGCGGCAGGGCCGTGGCCGAGGCGAGGACGACGCCGGATTTGCGCGCCGCCTCCTCCAGCCGGGCGAGCTCGCGGTCGATGGCGTCGGGGCGCGGCACCGCATCGACGACGATCTCGGCCCGAGCCACCGGCACCTTGGCCTTGCGGCCGACCTCGCGGGCGAGCGAGCGCGGCGAGGTGCCGTCGTCGAGGAAGCCGAGTCCGCGGCCCCCGATCTCGCGCAGGACCGGCTCCAGGGCGGCGGCCTCGCCGGTGAGGCGCGCGCCCATGAAGTTCATGACGCCGACCGCGCCGGGCACCCGGGCGAGGACGAAGGCGAGGCGGTCGAGATTCTCGGCGGGCTTCGCTCCGGTCAGCAGGGTCTGGGGTCCGGGATCGTTGTCGGGATAGTCGAACGGCTCCATCGGCGCCTGCACCATCACCTCGTGCCCGGCCTCGCGGGCGCGGGTGGCGCTGCGGGTCACGTCGGCGCCGTAGGGCGCGAAGGCGAGCGTCACGGCGGGCGGCAGGCGCTGGATCGCGTCCTGGGTCGCCGCCTGGCCGATGCCGAGGCCCGACACCACGAGGGCGATGCGGCCCGCGACCGCCCCACCCCGCTCCAGCCCGGCGGCCTCCGGCCTCGCATAGACGTCGAGGGCGCGGGCGCCGTCCGGCCCGATCTTCGGCAGGCTGCCGTAGCGGCCGCGCTCGGCGAGCCGCGGGTCGGGGGCGGGCTTGAGCTGCACCGGGGCGTTGGGGGGGACCCGGATGACCACCGAATCCGGCGCCGTCGTGCCGTCCGGCCGGCTGACCGAGACGCCGGAGGCGCGCTCGACCTCGTCGGCGGTGCGGCTCGCCGGGCCCGGCCGGGCCGGCACCGCCGGCTCGGGCACGGGCGCGCTCGGCGCCCGCACGGCGATGGTCGCGACGGCGTAGGGCTCGCCCGCCAGCGGATCGTCGCCGACGACCAGGACGGCGCCGAGCGCCAGGGCGCCGATGCCGAGGGCGGCGCCGACGAGCGGACGGTGGGTCAGGGCGGAGCGCCAGCGCGCGGTGCGGGCGGTCGCCTCGTCCCGCAGCCCGAGGGGACGGGTCAGGATGGTGTCGGACGCGAGCGGCACAGGCGTGAGGTCCCGCGACCGTGTCGCTGCCACAGAAGCGGAAGGCCCGCAGCGCCGGTCGTGACCGGTATTGCGGGCCTTCGTGGTAAACGCGGCGTTAAGACGGGCGCCTGCGATCGTCGGCGGGCGCCCGGACCGGACCGGTCCCGGTCAGTTCGGCTTCGGATCCGTGGTCTTCGCGGTGTTGGCCGCGCCCTTCTGCACGCCGTGCAGGAAGTCGACCGCGGCAATCAGCTGCTTGTCCTTGGCCGGATCCGGCGGGACGTAGGCCGACGAGCCGCCGCGCTCCTCGGTGTCCTTCTGCTTGAGGTGGCCCTTGAGGCCGGCCTCGCCCTTGGTCTCGTCCTTGCCCTTCAGCTCGTCGGGCACGTCCTGCAGCACCTCCTGGTCCGGCTCGATGCCCTTGGCCTGGATCGAGCGGCCGGACGGGGTGTAGTAGCGCGCGGTGGTGAGCCGCAGGGCGCCGTTGCCGCCGAGCGGGATGATCGACTGCACCGAGCCCTTGCCGAACGAGCGGGTGCCGAGCACGGTCGCCCGCTTGTGGTCCTGAAGCGCGCCGGCGACGATCTCGGAGGCCGAGGCCGAGCCGCCATTGACCAGGACCACGATCGGCTTGCCCTTGGTCAGGTCGCCGGACTTGGCCGAGAAGCGCTGGGTCTCGTCCGGGTTGCGGCCGCGGGTCGAGACGATCTCGCCGCGGTCGAGGAAGGCGTCGGAGACCATCACCGCCTGGTCGAGCAGGCCGCCCGGGTTGTTGCGCAGGTCGATGATGAAGCCCTTGAGCTTGTCGCCGGGCAGCTCGGTCGAGATCTTGTCGATGGCGGCCTTGAGTCCGTCATAGGTCTGCTCGTTGAACTGGGTCAGGCGGACATAGCCGATATCGCCGCCCTCGGTGCGCGAGCGCACCGGCTTGATCCGGATCAGGTCGCGGTTGAGCGTGACCTCGAGCGGATCCTTGGCCTCCTTGCGGGTGATCTTCAGCTTGACCGGCGAGTTGACCGGGCCGCGCATCTTGTCGACGGCCTGGTTGAGGGTCAGGCCCTGGACCTGGTCGCCGTCGATCTGGGTGATGACGTCGTTGGCCAGCAGGCCGGCGCGGGCGGCCGGCGTGTCGTCGATCGGGGTGACGACCTTGATCAGGCCGTCCTCCATCGTGACCTCGATGCCGAGGCCGCCGAACTCGCCCTTGGTCTGGACCTGCATGTCACGGAAGCTCTTGGCGTCCATGTAGCTCGAATGCGGGTCGAGCGAGGTCAGCATGCCGTTGACGGCCGCCTCGATCAGCTTCGCCTCGTCGGGCTTCTCGACGTAGTCGGTGCGGATCTTCTCGAACACGTCGCCGAACAGGCTGAGCTGGCGATAGGTCTCGGCCGAGGCGGCGACGGCGCTCGTGCTCGAGAGCAGGTGGGTCTGGGTCGCCACCGTGGCCGTCCCGGCGCCCAGGATGGCTCCGAACAGGACGAGGGAAACTTTGCGCATTATCCGCGAACCTTCTCGCTTGACCCTTTGGCCCACCAAGGATCCGGGTCGATGGAGCCACCGTCTTTTTTGAACTCGACGTACAGGACGGGATCGTTCCGCCCACCGGCTCCTGCCGAAGGTGCGGAGCCCGTGTCTCCCATCACGGCGACCGGCTCCCCCGCGAGCACGAACTGACCGACCTCGACGTTGATCTGGTCCATGCCCGCCAGGAGGAGATAGTAGCCGTCGCCCGCGTTGATGATCAAGAGACGACCGTAGGAGCGGAACGCCCCCGCGTAGGCCACCCAGCCGTCGGCCGGAGAGGAGACGACGCCCCGCGGGCGCGTCATGAGCGATATGCCGCGGCTCGTGCCCCCTGCCCCGTCGGGGCTGCCGAAGGTCCGCACCACCTCCCCGCTCACCGGTCGCGGCACCAGGCCGCGAACCTGGGGAAACGGCACCTTCGGGGCGAGCCGTGCGGGGTCGCGAAGCGCGGCGGCGGCGAAGCGCTCGCGGGTCTCGCGGCTCTCGGCCTCGGCGGCCTCCTTGGCGGCGCCGGCGGCGCGGCGGGCAGTGGCGAGGTCGCCGTCGAGGCGGTCGACCAGGTCCTTGAGCGAGCGCGCCTGGCCGGCGAGGCCAGTGGCGCGGTCGCGCTCGGCGGTGAGCCCGCTCTCGGCCTCGCCGAGCCGCGCCTGGCGCGCCGCGATGAGCGCGGTGAGGCGCTGGCGCTCGGCCGCCCAGCCCTTGATGTCGCCGCGCAGGGTCTCCTGGTCGGTGGCGATCATGCCGCGCAGGCGCACCAGCTCGGCGAGGTCGCCGGCCAGGGTCTCGGCCTCGCCCTGCAACTCGGGCACCACGGCGCCGAGCAGCATCGAGGTGCGGATCGCCGCCAGCACGTCCTCCGGCCGCACCAGCACCGCCGGCGGCGGGCGCCGGCCCATGCGCTGGAGCGCCGCCAGGACCTCGGCGATGACGCCGCGGCGGGCCTCGAGCGAGCGGCGCAACGCCGTCTCGCTGCCCGCCATGGTCTGGAGCCGAGCCTCGAGGTCGGAGATGCGGCCTTCCGCCTCCTGCGCCTTGCGGGCGGCGTCGATCAGGGCCTGGTTGAGCCGGGCGCCGTCGCCCTTGATCTCGGCCACCTCGCGCTCGAGCTTGGCGCGGGTCTCGGTGCTCGCCGCGAGCGCGCTCTCGATCGCCCGCAGGCTCTCGGCCTTGCGGTCCTTCTCGGCCTGGGCTTTCGCGACGGCATCGGCCGCCGGGTCCGGTGCCGGCTGGGCGCTGGCGCAGCCCATGCCGGCGAGGAACGCCGCCAGGACGGCAGGGAGACGCGCTCGGGTCACGGGGCGCCGCGGTGATAGGGATGGCCGGAGAGGATCGTCATGGCCCGGTAGAGCTGCTCCAGGGCCAGGACACGGACGAGCCCGTGCGGCAGTGTGGCGGCGCCGAAGGCGAAAATAAGGTCGGCCCTGGCTCTGACACTAGGATCGAGCCCGTCGGCGCCGCCAATCACGATGGCGAGACCAGGCCGGCTGCCGTCGCGCCAGGCGCCGATCTGCGCGGCGAAATCCAGGCTGGCGATGGCGCGCCCGCCCTCGTCGAGGACGATCGTCGCGGCGCCGGCCGGCAGCGCCGCCAGGATCGCGCCCGCCTCCTCGGCGCAGCGGTCCGGCGCGCGCCGGGCCCGGCTCTCGGGGATCTCGGTCAGCTGCAACGCGGAAAAGCCGAGGCTGCGGCCGAGCGCGTCGGCACGGCCGCGATACTCCTCGGCGAGGTCGCGCTCGGGGCCGCGCTTGAGGCGGCCCACCGCGACGAGGGCGAGCCGCATGGCGGCGGTCCCGGATCGTCGGACGGCGTCAGCCGGCGAGGCGGTCGGCCGGCCGGTCGGCGCCCCAGATCTTCTCGAGATTGTAGAAGTGCCGCACCTCGGGCCGGAACACGTGGACCAAGAGATCCCCGGCGTCGATCAGCACCCAGTCGCAGGCCGGCATGCCCTCGACCCGGGGATTGCCGAAGCCGCGAGTCTTGAACTCCTGGATCACCTTGTCGGCGATCGAGCCGACATGGCGCTGCGAGCGGCCGGAGGTGATGATCATCGCGTCGGCGAGCGAGGTCCGGCCGACGAGATCGATCTCGACGGTGTCCTCGGCCTTCATGTCCTCGAGACAGGCGAGGGCAACCGACCTCATGTCCGCGGCCTCGGGCGCGTCGATCCGGGAGTCCTGCGCCCGGGATTCCTGCGCTTCGGCCTGAGCGGGAAGCTCGTTGTCCTGAGCTTCGTGAGAGATTGCGTCGTTCAGTGCCGACCCCTGTCGATGAGGCACCCGCCTGGCGCCACGAGACGATGTTGCCCGCGGCGCGCACAGCGGCGCCGATGCTGTCGTAGGATGACAGTGGCGCGCCGGTGCCGTTTTTTCAAGCGCAAGCCCGCGCGAATCCCGAGCCATCGCCGGTCAAGGCCGGGTTTTCGCCGCCCGCAGGGCGGTCGAGGACAGGCTGTTGCGGGGTCCGTGCAGGAAGACCCAGGCCGGCGGCGGCCGGTCGGCCAGGGTGATGGCGGCGGATTCGTCGATGCGCGAGGCCGCGAGCGCCCGGGCGGCGGGCGAGGCGACGGCCCTCAGGGTGTAGCCCGGGCGGTCGATCACCGCGAACGGCATCCGGGCGGCGATCTCGCGCCAGCCGCGCCAGCGATGGAAGCTCGCCAGGCTGTCGGCGCCCATGATCCAGACGAAGCGGGCCTCCGGGTGCCGCATGGTCAGCCAGCGCAGGGTGTCGATGGTGTAGCGCGGGCCCGCGTGACCGATGCCCAGCGACGCCTCGAAATCGGTCACGGCGATCCGGGGATCGGCCGCGACCGCCCGGGCCGCCGCGGCGCGGGAGGCGGCGCCGGGCAGGTCGCTGCGGTCCTTCAGCGGGTTTCCGGGGCTCACCAGCCACCACACCCGGTCGAGGGCGAGGCGCCGCAGGGCGAGCCGGCTGACATGCCGGTGGCCGGCATGGGCGGGGTTGAACGAGCCGCCATAGAGGCCGACCCGCAGGCCCGGCGCGAGGGGCGGCAGGCGCAGGATCAAGGGTGCATCCGGACCGGCCGTCCCTCGTCTCAGCCGATCACGGGCGGATCTGCCCGGTGCCGCGGACGCGGTACTTGAAGGTGGTGAGCTGCTCGACGCCGACCGGGCCGCGGGCGTGCATCCGCCCGGTGGCGATGCCGATCTCGGCGCCGAAGCCGAACTCGCCGCCATCGGCGAACTGGGTCGAGGCGTTGTGGACGACGATCGCCGAATCGACCTCGGCCAGGAAGCGCTCGGCGGCTGCCTGATCCTGGGTCAGGATCGCCTCGGTGTGGTGCGAGCCGTAGGCGTCGATGTGGTCCATCGCGGCCTCCAGGCCGTCGACGACCCGGACCGAGATGATCGCGTCGAGGTATTCGGTGCGCCAATCCTCCTCGGTCGCCGGGCTCACCCGCGGATCCACCGCCTGCGCCGCCTCGTCCCCGCGCACCGCGCAGCCGGCCTCCAGGAGGTCGGCCACCAGCGGCGCGAGATGGGTCGCCGCGCAGGCGCGGTCGACCAGCAGGGTCTCGGCAGCGCCGCAGATGCCGGTGCGGCGCATCTTGCTGTTGCGCACGATCGCCCGGGTCATGGCGAGGTCGGCCCCTTCGTGGACGAAGACGTGGCAGATCCCTTCCAGATGGGCGAAGACCGGCACCCGCGCCTCGTCCTGCACCCGGGCCACCAGGCTCTTGCCGCCGCGGGGCACGATCACGTCGATCGCGCCGTCGAGGCCGGTGAGCATGGCGCCGACGGCGGCGCGGTCCTTCGTCGGCACGAGCTGGATCGCGTCGGCCGGCAGGCCGTGGCGGGTCAGGCCCTCGACCATCGCCTGCGCGATCGCGGCGGCGCTGCGGTGGCTCTCGGAGCCGGCGCGCAGGATCGCGGCGTTGCCGGCCTTGAGGCACAGGGCGCCGGCATCCGCCGTCACGTTGGGACGGCTCTCGAAGATCACCCCGATCACGCCGAGGGGCGTCGCCACCCGCTCGATCGTCAGGCCGTTCGGCCGCTCGTAGGTGGCGAGGGTCCGCCCGACGGGATCGGGCAGGCCGGCGATGCTCTCCAGGGCTCCGGCGATGCCCTCGATCCGGGCGGGATCGAGCGCCAGGCGGTCGAGGCTGGCGGCGGACAGTCCCTTGGCCCGGCCCTCCGCGAGGTCGGCGGCGTTGGCCGCCAGGATCGCCGCGCCCGCCTCGCGCAAGCAGGCGGCGGCCTCGCGCAGGGCCGCATCCTTCACCGGGCCTGGGACCGGAGCCATCCGGCGGGAGGCGGCGCGTGCACGCCGGCCGATCTCGCGCATCAGCGCGTCGACATCCTCGGGGCGGGGCTTCAGGCTCAGCACGGACACGGTCATCTCATCCCGGCCGCGGCGAGCGGCCCAAGGTGTCGAAGGGGATCCGTCATGCCACGGCGGGCCGGCGGGCGACAAGGGCGCCGGGCAACGGCTGGCCGAGGGCGCCCTCCCGGCCTGGGACGGGTCCGATCATCTCGCCAGCCCGACCACGCTGCTCGACGGCCCGAGGCCCGTGGGCACCGGGCCGTCGGTGGCGCCGTAGCGGGTGTTGATGACCAGGCGGGGCTGATAGTCGAGACGGATCTTGTTGGCGACGATCGCCGTGTACTCCGACTGATCGGCGACGACCTGACTGGAACGGACCCAGAAGGTCCCGCGCGGCAGGTAGATCGTCCCGACCAGACGCCGGGCGGAATCGCTCATGATGACGTATTGCTGTCCCTCCATGGTCGATCTGTCCTCGAATAGCATGACTCCCGCCATCGGCCCGGTCCGGGGCGCCGTGAGCTCGACAGCCGAATTCGGCAAAAATACGAGCGGTCCGATGCTTTTAATCTGACTATTCGTGTAGTTCCCGGTGAAATAGATCCCGACATCATCTCCCTTCAGTGAGCCAATGGCCTTGATTTTGCTGACATTTCTGCACTGTTTTATGCCTGACGCGATCTCGCAAACCTCCTCGATCATGGCCATCTGCTGGGGCGGGCCGACGACCAGCGGGCCGTCCTTCATGACGAAGATGCCTGGTCTGAGCCTGACCTCGGCACCGTCCTTGATCATCAGTCCGCCGCAATAGGTTCCGGGATCGAGGGTGTAGCGTCCCCCGCTGAGTATCAGGTTGTTTTGAAGGCAGCTGCCGACCGGCGGCGCCGGCCGCTCCGCCAGCGGATCCTTGATGGCCGGGCAGCCCGAGACGGGAAGCGGCGAGAAGTTGGCCGATTGTCCCCAGAACCCTCCGACCGCGCAGGTGGTCGAGGCCTGGAGCAGGCTCGCGCCGCCGCCTACGAGACCCCTGACGTCCGAGGACATGGCATAGACCGCACAATCGCCGGCCTCGATCCTGGCCCAGTTGTAGAGCTGGAGCGCGCCCAGACCGGTTCGCGAGAGCGCCACGATGCACAGCTTGGTGGTGCCCACGGTCTCGGCGGTGGCCGACAGGCTGAGATCGGTCAGATAGGGTGTGACCAACCGGCGCATGATCGCGAATTTGCGCTGGCTCAGGGTGACGGTGACCGCGTTCGGCGTCCGGCCCCTGGACGCGTCGATGGGAATGAAGTGCCCGCCGGGCCTCTCCCGGATCACCGGCGTGACCGTGACTTTCACGGCCCCGTCGCCGCGCTGCAGCTTCACATTGCTCTTGGCGTAGGATTCTGCCAGCGATTGCATCCGCAATGCGTTCGCACCGGAGACCTGCAGATCCGAGATCACCGCGAGGGCGGCCGCATCGGCCGCCTGCTGCAGCGTCGTCCGCTGCATCGTCCAGGTCGCGTAATCGACCGCGAGGCCGACCATGCCGAGCAGGACCGGACCGAGGAGGCCGAAGATGACGACGATGCTGCCGGATCGATCGGCCCAAAAGCGGCTCCCGCCGCCTGCTCCCCGCCCGATCATCGGTTCCCTTGTTCCTTCCCCCATGACGCAAAGATGATGCGCCGGGCAGGTTAAGGTGACCTTGCGGAATATAGCACGTTGACACCACTGCTGGGTGCGAGCTTCGGGTGGAAACTCTTCGCACAACTCGAGATTGCCTCGATCTTGTCTCGCGTCATAGGCAGGCCGGATGATCCGGCGGTTGCCGGCAGGCACTGGCCACGAAAAAAGCCGCCGGGACGGCCGGCGGCTTCTCACGGGCAGACGAGCCGGGCGACTTCGCGGATCAGCTGTCCATCTTCAGGGCGGCGATGAACGCCTCCTGCGGAATTTCGACCTTGCCGAACTGGCGCATGCGTTTCTTGCCCTCCTTCTGCTTGTCGAGGAGCTTGCGCTTGCGGGAAATGTCGCCGCCGTAGCACTTGGCGGTGACGTCCTTCGACAGGGCCCGGATGGTCTCGCGGGCGATGATCTTGCCGCCGATCGCCGCCTGGACCGGGATCTGGAACAGGTGGCGCGGGATCAGGTCCTTCAGCTTCTCGCACATCGCCCGGCCGCGGCTCTCGGCACGGGTGCGGTGGACCAGCATCGAGAGCGCGTCGACCGGCTCGGCATTGACCAGGATCGACATCTTGACGAGGTCGCCCTCCCGGTAATCCGAGATGTGGTAGTCGAACGAGGCGTAGCCCTTCGAAATCGACTTCAGCCGGTCGTAGAAATCGAACACCACCTCGTTGAGCGGCAGGTCGTAGACGACCATGGCGCGCTTGCCGACGTAGTTGAGGTCGATCTGGGTGCCGCGCCGGTCCTGGCACAGCTTGAGCACGCCGCCGAGATACTCGTCCGGGGTGAGGATCGTGGCGCGGATCCACGGCTCCTCGATCGTGTCGATCTTCATCACGTCGGGCATGTCGGCCGGGTTGTGGAGTTCCTTCTTCTCCCCGTCCTGCATGTTGAGGTGGTAGACCACGCTCGGCGCGGTCGAGATCAGGTCGAGGTTGAACTCGCGCTCGAGCCGCTCCTGGATGATCTCGAGGTGGAGGAGCCCGAGGAAGCCGCAGCGGAAGCCGAAGCCGAGCGCGGCGGAGGTCTCCATCTCGTAGGAGAACGAGGCGTCGTTGAGCCGGAGCTTGCCCATCGCGCCGCGCAGGTTCTCGAAATCGGCGGCGTCGACCGGGAACAGGCCGCAGAACACCACCGGCTGCACCGGCTTGAAGCCCGGCATCGCCTCCTTGGTCTTGCGCTTGTCCTCGGTGATGGTGTCGCCGACGCGGGTATCGGCCACTTCCTTGATCGAGCCGGTGAAGAAGCCGACCTCGCCGGGGCCGAGCTCGGCCATGTCCTGCATCTTCGGCCGGAACACGCCGAGGCGCTCGACGCCGTAGGCCGCGTCCGCGCCCATCATGCGGATCGTCATGCCCTTCTTGAGCACGCCGTCGACGATGCGCACCAGCACCACGACGCCGAGATAGACGTCGTACCAGGAATCGACCAGCAGCGCCTTGAGCGGGGCGGCCCGGTCGCCCTTCGGCGGCGGCAGGCGGGTCACGATCGCCTCCAGCACCGCCTCGATGTTGAGACCGGTCTTGGCCGAGATCGGCACCGCGTCCTTGGCGTCGATGCCGATCACCTCCTCGATCTGATCCTTGACCCGGTCGGGCTCGGCCGCCGGCAGGTCGATCTTGTTGAGGACCGGGACGATCTCGTGGTTGGCGTCGAGGGCCTGGTAGACGTTGGCGAGCGTCTGCGCCTCGACGCCCTGGGACGCGTCGACGACGAGCAGCGAGCCCTCGCAGGCGGCGAGCGAGCGCGACACCTCGTAGGCGAAATCGACGTGGCCGGGAGTGTCCATCAGGTTGAGGATGTAGTCGCGCCCGTCCTGCGCCTTGTATTCCAGGCGCACGGTCTGCGCCTTGATGGTGATGCCGCGCTCCTTCTCGATGTCCATCGAGTCGAGCATCTGCTCGCTCATGTCGCGCGCCGCGACCGCCCCGGTGATCTGGATCAGCCGGTCGGCCAGGGTCGACTTGCCGTGGTCGATATGGGCGACGATCGAGAAGTTGCGGATGTTGTCGATGGGGGACGCGGTCATCGTGTGGCTTGTCTCCGGCGCGCAGGCGCGGCGATGCGCGTGGCGCACGGCGGTGAGGGTAAGAGTCGACGGGAGATAGCAGCGGCACCTCGCCGCGCCAAGACGGCGGCCGGACGCACGCGGGTGTTGATGGAGGTGGTGATCGGCGGAGGGGAGCGGCCGCGCGGCAGCCGTCACGCCCCCAGCCGGTCCGCCACGTCCTCCGCCAGCGACAAGCTCGACGTCAGCCCCGGGCTCTCGATGCCGAAGAGATGGACGAGCCCCGCCAGCCCGTGCTCGGCCGGGCCGTCGATCAGGAAGTCGGCGGCCCCCTCCCCCGGTCCGGACAGCTTCGGGCGGATGCCGGCATAGTCGGGCACCAGCGCCCCGTCCGGGAGCCCGGGCCAGTAGCGGCGGATCGCGGCGTAGAACAGGGCGCCGCGGCCGGGATCGACCTCGTAATCGGGGGCGTCGATCCACTCGACGTCGGGGCCGAAGCGCATCCGCCCGGCGAGGTCGAGGGTGAGGTGGATGCCCAAGCCCCCCTCGACGGGCGCCGGGTAGATCAGCCGCGCGAAGGCCGGCCGGCCCGTGCAGCCGAAATAATTGCCCTTGGCCAGCACCAGCCGCGGCACCCGCGCCTCCGGATAGCCCTCGGTCGCCCGGGCGAGGGTCTGCGCGCCGAAGCTCGCGGCGTTGACGACGGCATCGATGGCGAGTTCGTCGTCGCCGAAGCGCGCGACCCAGCCCCCGGGCGTGCGGGTCAGGCGCTCGATCGGGGTGTTGAAGGCGAGCGCGCCGCCGGCCGCCTCGATGTCGCCCTGGAGCGCCAGCATCAGGGCGTGGCTGTCGACGATGCCGGTCTCGGTGGACAGGAGCGCGGCGTGGCAGGTCAGGTTCGGTTCGAGCCGCCGTGCCTCCGCGCCGTCGAGGAGCGACAGGCCCTCGACCCCGTTCTCGACCCCTTGCGCGTGGATCGCCGCGATCTTGGCGCCCTCCGGCTCGGTCGCCGCGACGATCAGCTTGCCGACCTTGGCGTGCGGGACCCCGTGGCTCTCGCAGAAGGCGTAGAGCCGGCGCCGGCCCTCGACGCAGTGGCGCGCCCGCAGCGATCCGCCAGGGTAGTACATCCCGGCATGGATGACCTCGGAATTGCGCGACGACACGCCGGTGCCGATGCCGCCCGCCGCCTCGGCGACGATCACCTCGTGGCCGCGCAGGGCCAGCTCCCGACCGATCGCGAGGCCGACCACGCCGGCCCCGACCACGAGCACCATCATCGGCCGCTCCTCCCTCAAATTTCTTCGTTCCGGTGTCTGCGTTCCGGCTCTTGCAACGAAAAAGGGCCCCTCTCCGGGGAGAAGGGCCCTCTCGCGGTCAAGGCCTGAGATCAGGCCGCGATCGACATGGTCGGCTCGGCGGCCCGCACGTCGGCGTCGACATGGGCCTCGAAGCGCTTGAAGTTGTTCTGGAACATCTCGACCAGGCTCTTGGCGGTCGCCGCGAAGGCCGCCTTATCCTGCCAGGTCTTGACCGGGTACAGGATGTGCGGCTCGACGCCCGGCACCGAGGTCGGCACCGCGAAGCCGAAATACGGGTCGCGACGGAAATCGGCCTTGGCGAGCGAGCCGTCGAGGGCCGCGGTCAGCAGCCGGCGGGTGACCCGGATCGGCATGCGGCGGCCGACGCCGACGCCGCCGCCGGTCCAGCCGGTGTTCACCAGCCAGCAATCGACGTGGTGACGGGCGATCAGGTCGCGCAGCAGGTTGCCGTAGACCGACGGGTGACGCGGCATGAACGGCGCGCCGAAGCAGGTCGAGAAGGTCGCCTCCGGACCCTTCAGCCCCTTCTCGGTGCCGGCCACCTTGGCGGTGTAGCCGGAGAGGAAGTGGTACATCGCCTCGGCACCGGTCAGCTTGGCGATCGGGGGCAGCACCCCGAAGGCGTCGCAGGTCAGCATGACGATGTTCTTCGGGTGCCCGGCCTGGCCGGTGGCGCTCGAATTGCTGATGAACGGCAGCGGGTAGGCGCAGCGGGTGTTCTCGGTGCGCGAGGCGTCGTCGAAATCCGGCAGGCGGGTGACCGGATCGATGACGACGTTCTCCATCACGGTGCCGAAGCGCTCGGTGGTGGAGTAGATCTCGGGCTCGGCCTCCTTCGACAGGCGGATGGTCTTGGCGTAGCAGCCGCCCTCGAAGTTGAAGATGCCCTTCGGGCTCCAGCCGTGCTCGTCGTCGCCCAGCAGCACGCGGTTCGGATCGGAGGACAGGGTGGTCTTGCCGGTGCCCGACAGGCCGAAGAACAGGGCCGAGTCACCCTCGTGGCCCACATTCGCCGAGCAGTGCATCGGCATGACGCCCGCTTTGGGGAGCACATAATTGAGGTAAGTGAAGACCGACTTCTTCATCTCGCCGGCATAGGACGTGCCGCCGATCAGCACGATCTTGCGCGAGAAATCGACCGCGATGACGGTCTCGGTGCGGCAGCCGTGCCGGGCCGGATCGGCGCGGAAGCTCGGCAGGTCGATGATGGTCAGCTCCGGCTCGAAGCCGGCGAGGGTCTCGCGCTCCGGGCGGATCAGCAGGTTGCGGATGAACAGCGAGTGCCAGGCATACTCGGTGAAGACCCGGGTGCGGACCCGGTGGCCGACCTCGGCGCCGCCGACGAGGTCCTGGGCGAACAGCTCACGCCCCTCGGCATGGGCCAGGAAGTCCTCGAGCAGGGTCTCGAACTGGGGCCGGGTGATGCCGCCGTTGTTCTCCCACCACACCTCGTTCTCGGTGTCGGCGTCGCGGACCACGAACTTGTCCTTGGGCGAGCGGCCGGTATGGATGCCGGTCTCGGCCACCAGGGCGCCGCCAGCGGCCAGCTGCGCCTCGCCGCGCTGCAGCGCGTGCTCGTAGAGGCTCGGCGCCTCCAGGTTCCAGCTGACGCGTTTGAGGTTGCGGAGGCCGATCTTGTCGGCGCCGAACGCCTCGTTGAATACGCCGATGTCGTTCACGCCTGTTCCTCCTGGCGCCGACCTCTGGACACACGGCCGGCAGCCGGTCCGGATCGGGCCGATTGACTTAACCTTCGCATCGGGTGCGGTGACCGTGCTTCTCGTAGCAGGTCGCGCGCCTGGGCGCCGAGGCCGATCAAGGCGCCTCGGTGGGCAGCTTTAGTAGGTGGCGAAACTTCACGGTTCAATCGAATTCGCTCATTCCGACGGTGACAAGCCGGACTTTGTGTCAGGGGCTGTCGGTCGGGCCGGGCACGGCGCGGGCCTCCGCCGCCATCGCCACCAGGGTCGGGCGCAGGGCGGCGGGAGTCGCGAGCCGCTGCGGGAAGGTGACCCTGGCGGTGCGCTCGCCGGCGACGAGATCGAGCCCTTCGGGATCGAGGCCGGTCAGCCGCCACGGCCCGGGCCCCTCCCCGGCGAGCCGCGTCGCGTAGAGCCCGATTGCGTCGAGGTGGTCCTCGTTCATGTGGGCGACGGCGGCGGGCTCGGATTCGGCCAGGGCCTCGAGCCCGGCGAGGTCGGCCAGCAGCTCCGGCCCCGTCAGCGTCGCGGCACGCGCGAAGCCGCCGTTGAGGTGGCCGGCCCGGACCGCGAGCCGGAAGAAGGCGAAGTCCGGGAAGTCGGCGTAGAGCGCGGCCTTCGGGTGGCGGGCGAGGAAGCGCGCCCGCACCCGCGGCTCGGTGCTGCGCTCCGCCGTGCCGGTCACGGTCAGGCGCGGATGGGCGAGCGGATCGCCCTTGCCGCCCTGGGAGAGGAGAACCGAGCAGCGCGGATCGGCCTCAAGGTTGAGGGTATGGGCCGAGAGGCGCGAGAGCAGCATGAGCGGCGTCCCGTCGTGGTCGGTCGCCACCGTGACGAGGGAGGCGAAGGGGGCGCCCCCGTCCCGCTCCAGGGTGGCAAGGGCCCCCGCGCGGGTCTTGCGCAGGAGCGACTTGGCGAGTCCGATCGCGTCGAACGGGGCCTCGGCGGCCGGCAGCGGCGCGGCCTGCTTCCTGTCTGCCTCGGCCATGCGGTCTCCCCCCTCGTCCTGCCGGTTTCGCGCCTTACCTTGGCGTCGGCGTGCAGGCCCGTCCAGGCCGCGCGACGCCGCGGGACCGGGGCCCCGATCGGCCGAACCTGTGGCGGCCTCGCCACGGGTGCTCGCTTTTTCGGCGGGATGGCCTTAAGGGAGTCGAAATCGTGGCGCTGCGGCCACTGTCCAGCCTTTTTGGATGGAACCCCGCGCCGCCCGAGATCTGCCGCGGAACCGGTTCCAGTCGGGTGGCGTTCAGCAGGGCCGGTGTGTCCTGCGGGCGACGCCCGCGCCCCAGGGAATGCCCATGCCGACCATCGCCCTCGTCGATGACGACCGCAACATCCTGACCTCCGTGTCGATCGCCCTGGAGACCGAGGGATACAGGATCCAGACCTACACCGACGGCGCCTCCGCCCTCGACGGCCTGAAGCATTCGCCGCCCGACCTCGCGATCTTCGACATCAAGATGCCGCGCATGGACGGGATGGAGCTGCTGCGCCGGCTGCGCCAGAAATCCGACATTCCGGTGATCTTCCTGACCTCGAAGGACGAGGAGATCGACGAGCTGTTCGGCCTGAAGATGGGCGCCGACGACTTCATCCGGAAGCCGTTCTCGCAGCGCCTGCTGGTCGAGCGGGTGAAGGCGGTCCTGCGCCGCTTCGCCGCCAAGGAGGCGGGGCCCGGCGCCTCGGCCCGGGAGGCGGAGGCGGCGGCCGCCCGCTCGCTGGAGCGCGGCCAGCTGATGATGGATCCGGAGCGCCACACCTGCACCTGGAAGGGCGAGCCGGTGACGCTGACCGTGACCGAGTTCCTGATCCTCCAGGCGCTGGCCCAGCGCCCCGGCGTCGTGAAGAGCCGCAACGCCCTGATGGACGCGGCTTACGACGACCAGGTCTATGTCGACGACCGCACCATCGACAGCCACATCAAGCGCCTGCGCAAGAAGTTCAAGGTCACCGACAACAGCTTCGACATGATCGAGACGCTGTACGGCGTCGGCTACCGCTTCAAGGAAATGTGAGAGACTTGACCGCCAGAGATTTTGCCGCGTGAGCGAGGGATCGAGCCTCGGCGCCGTGCGCCGCCTGCTGGGCGGCACGGGCCGGTACTTCCGCGGCGGGGGGCGGCGGCCGGACGGATCCGCCCCGAAACCGGCGAGCGAGATCGATCCGGACGCGGAGGCCGCGCGCGAGCCGTTCGGGCCGCGCACGGTCCGGCGCTGGATCGCCGAGCGCTTCGCCTCGAGCCTGACCCGGCGCATCGTGGTCCTGAACCTCGCCGGGCTGATCGCGCTCCTGATCGGCTTCCTCTACCTCAACCAGTTCCGCCAGGGCCTGATCGAGGCCCGGGTGCAGAGCCTGCTGACCCAGGGCGACATCATCGCGGGAGCCATCGCGGCCTCGGCGACGGTCGATACCGACGCGATCACCATCGATCCCGACCGCCTGCTCCAGCTCCAGGCCGGGGAAGGCGGGGCGTTCGGCGACGAGGCGCCGTCCGGCCTCGAATTCTCGCTCAACCCGGAGCGGGTGGCCCCGCTCCTGCGCCGCCTGATCACGCCCACCGGCACCCGCGCCCGGGTCTACGACCGCGACGGCACGATGCTGATCGATTCGCGCGGGCTCTACATCCGCGGCGACCTCAGCCGCGACCCGCCGCCCGCGCACAAGGAACGCCCGAGCCTGATCGAGCAGGCCTGGAACGCCGTGCGGACGCACGTGCCGGGCCTCGGCCGCCCCTCCTCGGCCGACGAGCCGGGCCCGGCCGACGGGCGCACTCTGCCGGAGGTGCAGCGGGCGCTCGCCGGCGCGCGCGGCACGCTGGTGCGCCGCAACGGCCCGGGCGAGACGATCGTGTCGGTGGCGGTGCCGATCCAGCGCGGCCGCACCGTGCGCGGCGCCCTGCTGCTCTCGACCCAGGAAGGCGACATCGACAAGATCATCGCGGCCGAGCGCTTCTCGCTGCTGCAGGTCTTCATCATCGCGGCGCTGGTGATGGTGGTGCTGTCGATGCTGGTCGCCGGCCAGATCGTCGGCCCGGTCGGGCGGCTGGCGCAGGCCGCCGAGCGGGTGCGCACGGGCATCAAGTCGCGCCAGGAGATTCCCGACTTCACCCGGCGCACCGACGAGATCGGCCACCTCTCGGGGGCGCTCCGGGACATGACCCAGGCCCTGTACCGCCGCCTCGACGCGATCGAGAACTTCGCCGCCGACGTCTCGCACGAGCTGAAGAACCCGCTGACCTCGCTGCGCAGCGCCGTCGAGACCCTGCCGCTCGCCAAGACCGACGAGTCCCGCGGCCGGCTGATGCAGGTGATCCAGCACGACGTGAAGCGCCTCGACCGGCTGATCAGCGACATCGCCGACGCCTCGCGCCTCGATGCCGAGCTGGCCCGGGCCGAGGCCGGACGGGTCGACCTGAGGAGGCTGATCACCACGGTGGTGTCGGTCGCCAACGAGCGCCGCCGCCGGGGCGACGCGCCCATCGACCTCACGGTGGAGCCGGCACCGGCCGGGGTCGAGGATCCGTTCGCGATCCTCGGCCATGACAGCCGGCTCGGCCAGGTCGTCAACAACCTCCTCGACAATGCCCGATCGTTCTCGCCGAAGGGCGCGAGCGTCCGGGTGGCCCTGCGGCGGCGGCGCAACGCCGTCGAGCTGACGGTGGAGGATGATGGCCCGGGGATCCCGCCCCACGCCCTGGAGCGGATCTTCGAGCGCTTCTACACCGACCGGCCGGAACAGGGCTTCGGCCAAAATTCGGGCCTCGGCCTGTCGATCTCGCGCCAGATCGTCCAGGCGCATCGCGGCACGATCCGGGCCGAGAACCGGCTCGGACCGCCGGGCGAGGACGGCGAGCCGGCCTTGCTCGGGGCGCGCTTCATCGTCCGCATCCCGGCCCAGAGCCGCTGAGGCGTGGCGACGGTCCATGCCAGCTGCGTGGTGCTCGGCGAGGACGGGATCCTGATCCGCGGCGCGCCGGGGAGCGGCAAATCGACCCTGGTCCGTGACCTGATCGGGCTCGGCGCTATCTCGGGCGTCTTCGCCGCCCTCGTCGGCGATGACCGCATCGCGCTGACGCAGCGGCATGGGCGCCTGCTCGCGGCCTCGCATCCGGCCGTCGCCGGGCTCCTGGAGATCCGCGGCCTCGGCCTGCAAGCCGTTGAACCGACGATGCCTTCGGCCATCCTGCGCCTCGTCGTCGATCTCGCCGCGGACGCCCCGCGGATGCCCGAGCCGGCCGGGGAGACGGTTCTCCTCCGGGGGGTGCGGCTGCCCAGGATCACTCTTCCGCCGAATCCCGGCCTAGCCGGAACGGTGATGTGGCGTTGGCGCCGCCTCCGTGTCATGATGATGACCGATTGATGCGGATATCGCCGCATTGCTCTTGCGCTCGCCTTTGCGCTGCACAAAATGGCGGCTCGGCTCCAACGGGGCGTCGGAACTCGTGTCGATGATTGGAATGGTGCTCGTCACCCACGGCTTGCTCGCGACGGAATTCAAGGCCGCGCTGGAGCACGTCGTCGGGCCGCAGGAGCAGCTCGAGACGATCACCATCGGCCCCGAGGACGACATGGAGGTCCGTCGCAAGGACATCATGTCGGCGGTGTGCCGGGTGAATTCCGGTGACGGGGTCGTCGTGCTGACCGACATGTTCGGCGGCACGCCGTCGAATCTCGCGCTCTCCTGCATGAATGGCGGCTCGGTCGAGGTGGTCGCCGGCATCAACCTGCCGATGCTGATCAAGCTCGCCAGCGTGCGCGACGAGGAGAGCCTCGGCGACGCGGTGCTCCACGCCCAGGAGGCGGGGCGCAAGTACATCAACGTCGCCTCGCGGGTCCTCGCGGGCAAGTAGGCGGCGGACGCGTCCCAGCCCCTTCCCCGGTGCCGTGACCCTCGATTCCTTCGCCCTCCGCCCTAGCTTTCCACGGATGCCCGGTTACCCTCCGGGCCGATCCCCTCCCGAGACGCGCGAGAGCCGGACGACCGCCCGTGACGGTCCGAACCGGATCCGAGCAGGTGCCCCGCCGATGACGCCTTTCACCGACACCGACGACGAGGATGCCGACCTTCCGCCGGTGCCCGAGGGCGCAAGCGCCCGCGACCTGCCGATCATCAACCGGCGCGGCCTGCATGCCCGGGCTTCGGCCAAGTTCGTGCAGACGGTGGAGAAGTTCGGTTCCGAGGTCACGGTGAGCCGGGGCGGCGAGACGGTGGGCGGACGCTCGATCATGGGCCTGCTCACCCTCGGCGCCGCGCAGGGCACCAGCATCCGGGTCACGGCGCTCGGCCCCGACCAGGATTCCTGCATGGAGGCGATCGCCGCCCTCCTCGCCAACCGCTTCGGCGAGGACGAGTAGGCGGGGTCACGCCCGCAGGCGCAGCAGGCGGCGCAAGGCCGTCCGCGGGCGCGGCGGCTGCACCCGCCCCTCCCCCGCGACCGTGACCACCGCCTCGACGCGGGCGGGCTCCGGCGCGTGCACCGAAGGCTCGGCCAGGAACAGTCCTGCCTGGCGCCAGATCGTGTCGTGCCGCCCCGTGGCGAGGTGGATCGCCGCCGCCACCACCTCCCCGTCCCGCCGCACCAGGTCGACCCAGGCCTGCCGCCGATGGGCGAAGCGCCGCGTCACCACCCGGAACGCCGTGGCGGCCGCCGGATCGGCGAGCAGGCTCTGGCCCCCGCGCCGGGCATCCAGCACCAGGAAATGCTCGACGGCGCCGCGTAAGCGCACCGGATCGCGCACCCGCTCCAGCGAGGTGCGGCCGGCCGGCAGGGTCAGGGGGGCCGGCGCGGGAGCCGGTGCCGGGGCCTGATCCGCCACCGCGAGGCGCCGCCCGGAACTGCCGGCGGCCTCGCCGAGGGCGACCGCGAGACCCGAATCCGGCCGCAGGTCCGGCCAGAGCAGGTCGACGAGGCGCAGCGGCGAGTGACGCAGGTGGTCGAGGGCGGCGCGCAGCACGGCGGCCGCATGGTCGGCATCGACCGCGGCCTCCGCGGTGCCGGCAAGCGGCAGGCGCCACAGCTGCGCCCGGCCAGCCAGCCCCTGGCGCGCCGGCAGGCGCAGCGGCAGCACGCCGCGCAGGATCGGCGCCCGAAAGCCCTCCTGCCAGACCATCAGCAGGGCCAGGGTCTGCCCCTCCGCGAGGTGCTGCGCCATGGTGAGGGTGAAATCGGGATCCGCGTAGACGCTCGGCTCCAGCGCTCGGCCCATCAGGCTGCGCCAGGCTTCGACCTCCGGCTCGCGCAGCGAGGCGGGATGGCGCAGCTCCGCCCGCAGGGTCACCGCGCCGGTCAGGCCGCCCTCGATCAGCGTGAAGGGAGTGCTCATCGCCGCCTCGTTCCGGATCACCCGTCCCGAAACGGGACAGGGGTGCGGCCCCATCGGCCGCTCCGGCCGAGACGGTTCAAGAGCCGTGCCTGCCGGGGCGGGACGGCCCCCTGTCATCAACCGCCCGGGATCGCCAGCGGGTTGCCGGTCAGCGCCGCGGCGTCCGGCGCGTCGATGGCCGGGCGGCCGAGGAACGCGTCCCACAGCCGGCGCACGAAGGCGGGGTCGAGGTCGCGCACGATCAGCACCAGCCGCGAGCGGGTGTCGCCATCGGGCCAGGCCGGCAGGGTGGCGGGCGTGTGGATGACGTGCTGGACGCCGTGCACCACCACCGGCCGGGACGGGTCGTCGGCGAGGGCCACCAGGCCCTTCAGGCGCAGGAGCTTCGGGCCGTGGGCCGAGCGCAGCAGGTCGAGGAACATCTCGAACGCCGCCCGCGGGACCGGCGCATCGCTGACGAGATGGAAGGCCCGGATCGCCGCATCGTGCCGGTTCACGTCGTGAGGGTGGGGATGGCCGTGCCCGTGATGGTCGTGGTGGTGGTCGGCCCCCGCGCCGAGCCAGGCCCGCACGTCGGCGACCTTGCCGTCGAGGTCGAACAGCCCGGCCAGCAAGGCGTCGGCCGGGGCGTCCGGCGCCAGGATCGGGGCGCCGGGATTGATCCGGTCGAGCCGCGCGCGCAAGGCCTCGGCTCCGGCGCCGTCGAGGTCGGTCTTGGTCAGCACCAGCCGGTCCGCCACCGCGACCTGGCGCAGGGCCTCCGGATGCGCGTCGAGGGTGCCGTCGCCGTTGACCGCATCGACCACCGTCACCACGCCCTGGAGCGCGTACCGCATCGCCAGGTAGGGGTGATACAGCAGGGCGTGCAGGATCGGCGCCGGATCGGCGAGGCCGGTGGTCTCGATCACCACCCGGCGGAACGGCTGGATGCGGCCGTTGTCGCGCTTGCGCAGCAGGTCCTCGAGGGTCGCGATCAGGTCGCCGCGTACCGTGCAGCACAGGCAGCCCGCACCGAGCAGGATCATCCCCTCGTCCACCGTCTCGATCAGCAGGTGGTCGAGCCCGACCTCGCCGAACTCGTTGACGATCACCACCGTGTCGGCGAGCTCCGGCGCCCGCAGCAGCCGGTTGAGCAGCGTGGTCTTGCCGGCCCCGAGGAAGCCGGTGAGGACCGTGAGCGGGATCGGCGCAGGGCGGCCGGGGGCGTCTGTCATCGGGTGGGTCTCGTGGGGCTCTTCCTGCGAACTGCGCATCGGAACGCCGGACGTCAATCCCGGTGGGCTGGGCCATCAAGCGGCACCTGCGCCAGCACGCCGCCATCCAGCACGAGGTCGTCGGTGGCCCAGAGCAGCCACAGGGCGCCGACCGCGAGGCGCAGGACCGGACGGTCCCACCAGCGGGCGATCAAGGCCGCCAGCGCCGTGGTCTCCGCCGGGTCGAGGTCGTCGGTGAGAGCGTGCAGGCCGACGAGGTAGAGCCCGGTTTCCGGCCGGCCCATGATCCGCTGGATCGCCGCCAGCGCGTCGGCACCGCCGCGGGACTCGGGATAGACCCGCAGGTAGAGCCGGCCGAGATTGACGGTGCCCGAGAACGGGCCGCGCAGCTCGACCGTGACCGGGCCGAGAGCGGCGAGCGCCGCCGTCTGCTCCGGGGTGACAGGGGGGACCGCGTCGGGCCCGGTCGCCAGGGAACCGCACAGGGTCGCGTGCAGGCGATCCCGGCGGCGGGCCGCGACGTCCCAGGCGATCTTGTGCGCGAAGGGGGCGGCGCGCAGCTCGCGATCCAGCGCGGCGTAGGCCGGCGCGGCGGCGAGATCGCGATAGGGCACCGGCAGCACGAGCGAGACCACCCGGGGGTGGCGGCCGTTCTCGTAGAACCGGCCCGGCGTGGCGGCGATCACGCCCGGATGGTCAGGCGCGACCAACGGCAGGTGCGCGCGGCGATAGGCCTCGTCGAGCACGAGGCCCTCGCCCGGCGCGAACGGCGTCAGGCTGCGGCGATAGGCCAGGACCGCGTCCGGGCAGAACACGGGCGCTGCGGCGCCCACCGGCTCAGTCGTCCTTGTTGCGCGCCGATTTGACGGCGGGCTTCGCCGCGGGCTTGGCGGCCGGCTTGGCCTCCGCCTTCTGCGCCGGCTTCGCCGCCGGCTTGGCATCCTTGGCGGCCGGCTTCGCCGCGGGCGTCACGGCGGCCTTGTGGCCCTTGAGCGGGCCCTTGGGCTCGGCGATCACCGCGGTGGCCGGGCCCGTCGAGGTGAGGGCGGAGGCCGAGGCCGGGGTCGCGCCCTTCTGGCGCGCGAGGAGCTTGGGTTGCGGCACGGTCGCGCCGGTGGCGGCGATGCTGCGGCTCGGGGCGGGCTTCGGCTTGGCCACCTTCACCCGGGGGGATGCCGGCTTGGCCGGCGCGGCATCGTCGGTCGCCGCGATGGCGCTCTCGGCCGGGTCGCGGCCGGTCCAGACCAGCACGGGCTGCAAGGGCGCACGGGGCGGCAGGGCACGGTTGCGCAGGGCCGCACTGTTCATGGTCGCGAAGGCGAGCGCCGAGGAGGGCGGCGCGCCGGCGGCCATCAGCTGGGCGTTGGCGTTGTCGGCGTTGCCGCCGGCGGCGGCTCCGGCGGTCACCGCGGAGGAATCCGAATCCGTCGGCATCGGCCGGCGCTTGTCGCAGATATACGGCCGCATGTCCGGCGGGACGGCGATGCCCGAGGTCGGCAGCTCGGCCAGCGTCTGGCCGCCGAAGCTGAAGCCCGACTGGCCGAAGCCGTAATCGAACAGGTCGGCCGCCTTCAGGTCGCGCTCGCGGGCGCTCGCCTGCCCCATCACCACGGTGAGGATGCGCCGGCCGTTGCGGTTGGCGCTCGCCACCACATTGAAGCCGCCCGAGCAGATGAAGCCGGTCTTCATCCCGTCGACGCCGGCATAGCGTCCGAGGAGGCCGTTATGGTTCGGCATCACGGCGCGGCCGAACTGGATCGCCGAGATCGAGAACAGGTCGCGGTTCTCGGGGAAGTCGCGCAGCAGCGCCCGGCCGAGCACCGCCATGTCCCGGGCCGAGGTCCATTGCCGGGCGTCGGGCAGGCCGTTGGGATTGTACCAGTGGCTGTCGCGCATGCCGAGGCGTTGCGCGGCGTCGTTCATCAGGGCGGCGAAACCGTCGATCGAGCCGCCGAGATTCTCGCCGATCGCCCAGGCGACGTCGTTGGCCGACTTCACCATGATGATCTTGAGGGCGTTGTCGAGGGTGAGCTGGGTGCCGGGCTTGAAGCCCATCTTCGAGGGCGGCTCGGCCGCCGCGGCCTCCGAGATGGTGAGCAGCTGGTCCATCGAGGCGCGGCCCTGGCGCACCAGGTCGAGGGCGACGTAGGTCGTCATCAGCTTGGTGATCGAGGCCGGGTACCACGGGTCGGTGGCGCCCTGGCTGTAGATCACCTTGCCGGAATCGACGTCGACGACCAGCATCGGCGCGGTGACGGCCCCCGCCGTTCCGGCGGCCAAACAGGCGCCGAGGCCGAGGAGGCGTCCGGCGAGGCGCGGCAGCAGCGCACGTGTCAACATTCGGATGAGTTCCCGTCGTGCCGGTGCCGCCCGCGGCGCCCCTCGCGACCGTCCGGCACCCGGCTGAGGCCGTCCGGTCGCGCCGCCCCCGGCACCGCACGGCGGACCGACCGTGATTGTAGGGCAACGGCGAAGCTTTTGACAGCGCCGCGCGATGCTCCCATCAACGCGCCATCCGTGGCGGGAGCATGGCGGCGGCGCCATCCCCGGCCCGTCCACAGGCGCGGGCCGGACCCGCGCCCGGTGCGCTTGCCGGCGCGATCCCCATCTGACACGGCAGGGACGCTACCTGAATCTACACCATCTGAGCCTGCACCGCCTGACCTCACCTGGAGCAACGCGCGACGCCCCGTTGCGGCGCCCGACGATCGACATCATGAGCTACGCCGTCAAGGAGATCTTCCACACCCTCCAGGGCGAGGGCGCCCAGGCCGGGCGCGCCTCGGTGTTCTGCCGCTTTGCCGGCTGCAACCTGTGGAGCGGGCGCGAGGCCGACCGGGCTGACGCGGTCTGCCGCTTCTGCGACACCGACTTCGTCGGCACCGACGGGATCGGCGGCGGCCGCTTTCCCGATGCCGAGGCGCTGGCCGCGGCGATCGCGGCCTGCTGGGGCGAGGCGCGAGGCCGGCGCTACGTGGTGTTCACCGGCGGCGAGCCGCTGCTGCAGCTCGACGGGGCCCTGCTCGCCGCCGTGCATGCGAAGGGCTTCGAGGCGGCGGTCGAGACCAACGGCACGCAGGAGCCGCCGGCGGGGATCGACTGGGTCTGCGTCAGCCCCAAGGCCGGCGCTCCCCTGCGGCTCACCCGCGGCGACGAGCTGAAGCTTGTCTACCCGCAGGCCGGCCTCGATCCGGACGCCCTGGCCGGGCTCGATTTCCGCTACCTCTGGCTCCAGCCGATGGACGGGCCCGACCGGATCGCCAACACCGAGGCCGCGGTGGCCCATTGCCTGCGCGACGCCCGCTGGCGCCTCAGCCTGCAGACCCACAAGCTGATCGGGATCCCGTGAGCGTCCGCCCGCGGTTTCGCGCCGCGGGCCAACGGTGCTAAGGGGCTGGCCGCACCGATCCCCCGACACAGTATCAACCCACCATACGCCGATGAAGATCACCCAGGCCTTCACGTTCGAGGCGGCGCACCGGCTGCCGAACGTGCCCGAGACCCATCGCTGCCACCGCATGCACGGCCATTCCTACCGGGTCGAGCTGACCCTGGACGGGCCGGTCGATCCGGCGACCGGCTGGGTGGTCGATTTCTTCGACGTCGAGGCCGCCTTCGCGCCGGTGCTCGCGCGCCTCGACCATTACTGCCTCAACGAGGTGCCGGGCCTCGAGAACCCGACCGCCGAGCACATCGCGGCCTGGATCTGGGACAAGACCAAGCCGGCCCTGCCGCTGCTGGCCTCGGTCAAGGTGTTCGAGACGCCGATGTCGTGGGCAGACTATACCGGCGCGTGAGCGCCGGATGGGCGGACCGGTCCGGCGCATGACCCCGGATGCCGGTGTCCGTCCGCGACAATCTCCGTCCGCGGCAATCCTGCATCGCCCGGCGTCACATCCCGGGCTCCGCCGTGCGGCCCGAGTTGACGAGGCGAGGTGTCGACGTGAGCGCCCGATCGTTCGATGCACCTGATCGCATCCCCTCCGAGGACGCGGCGCACCTGCGACGCCTGGAGGCGATCGTCCGGGCCGATCCCGGCCTGATGGCGCTGCTGGCCGCGGCCCGGTCGCTCGCCTTGCCGCAATGGCGCCTCGTCGCCGGCTGTCTCTACCAGACCGTCTGGAACGCCCTGACCGGACGTCCGCGCGGCCACGGCCTCCGCGACTACGACCTGATCTACTTCGATCCCGACACGTCCTGGGAGGCCGAGGACGCGGTGCTGCGCCGCGCCGCCCCGGTCCTCGCGTCCTGCCCCGGCCCGGTCGAGATCCGCAACCAGGCCCGGGTCCATCTCTGGTTCGAGGCCCGCTTCGGCGTCCCCTACCCGCCCCTGCCCGACGCCGACGCGGCGCTCGCCCGCTACGCCGCGATCGTCCACGCCGTCGGCGTGCGGCTGGAGCCCGACGACAGCCTCTCGATCGCCGCGCCCTTCGGCCTTGCCGACCTGTTCGGGCTGGTGCTGCGCCCCAACCCGGCGCTCGCCAACGAGACGGCCTACGCCGCGAAGGCGGAGCGGGTGCGCGCCCTCTGGCCCGAGCTGACGGTGCTGCCGTGGGATGGAGCGGTTCAGGCGCCCGTCAAGTGCAGGAAGGACACGCCGGCGCTGTCCACCGGCCTGTCCCCCGGGCCCTCCCCGTTCTCGACAAGCCGTTGAGCCTGCACGGCTCTTTCGGAGGCTCGCGCGAGACTTCAACGAAACGGTCACGATTCCAGGATCTTGCCGCCGGACAGGCTGTGGATGGGGCGTGGGCGGAGATCTTGCGTAAGGATCGGTTTACCTTAGGCCCAATCGTTCCTGTTGCGAGACATCCCCTGGACGGACTAGTTTTCCACTTGTGCCCGCCCTTCGCGCGGGTCTCGTCCCGCTCTCCGTCGACCTGGCCCGCCCCGCGGCGCGCGAGGCCGTGGACGGGTCTCCGAGACGGCCGCCAACCCTCGGACCCGCCTCGCGGTTTTCGAAGGCCGGCAGGCCTTAAGAGAAACGAGACCAGTTGTTGATAGACCGGGGTGAACCACGGGACAGAGGCTGAAGTCAGTTGACTTCGACGGCCTTTGACCCCGCTGCCCGCCTCCGTTCGAGGCGCATGGCGGCAAGCGTATCTGCGTACGGACCGGGAGCGGGCAGCCGCCGTCGGGCCGAGAAGGGACCAGTCATGCGTGTTGACGGCAGCTTGGCGGCAGGGGTCGGCTCCGGCCGTGGCGGCAACGGCGACGACGGCCGCGAGACTGCGGGTGCCGAGATCGCGGGAGCCTGGCAGCGGGTGAAGCGCCGCCTGCGGGCGGAACTCGGCGAGGACGTGTTCGCGAGCTGGTTCGCCCGGCTCGAATTGCAGGACGTCTCCGGCGGGGTCGCCCGCCTCACCGTCCCGACCCGGTTCCTCAAGAGCTGGATCGAGTCGCACTACCTCGACCGGGTCCTCGCCACCTTCCGCAGCGAGGCCGACGGCATCGAGAGCCTCGAGGTCGGCGTGCGCGGCGCGATGGCGCCGGCCCGGGCCGGCGCTCCGGCGGTGGCGAAGCCCGCCGCCAGCCCGCGGCCGGCGGCGTCCCCCGGTCCGGCGGTCGAGGTCTCGGAGCCCGAGCGCGCCGCCCGCGGGCAGGCTCCCGAGGGCGATCTCGGCGGCGCGCCCCTCGACGCGCGCCTGACCTTCGAGAGCTTCGTCGTCGGCCGCTCGAACGCCCTGGCGCATGCCGCGGCCGAGCGGGTCGCCCGGCACGACGGTGGCCCCGCGCTCTACAACCCGCTCTACTTCCATGCCGGCGTGGGCCTGGGGAAGACCCACCTCCTCCACGGCATCGGCCATTCCGTCAAGAATGCCGGACGCCGGGTGATCTACCTCACCGCCGACCGCTTCATGTACGGCTTCGTCAACGCCCTGAAGACCCAGAGCGCGCTCGCCTTCAAGGAGAAGCTGCGGGCGATCGACGTCCTGATCCTCGACGACGTGCAGTTCATCCAGGGCCGCTCGATCCAGGCCGAGTTCGGCCACACCCTCAACGCCCTCATCGATGCCGGGCGCCAGGTGGTGGTGGCCGCCGACCGGCCGCCGACCGAGCTGGAGGCCCTCGACGAGCGGGTCCGCTCGCGCCTCGCCGGCGGCCTGGTGGTCGAGATCGGCACCCTCGACGAGGCCCTGCGCGCCTCGATCCTGCAATCGCGCCTCGAGGCGGTGCGGGCGACGCATCCGGCCTTCGAGGTCGGGCCGACGGTGGCGGAGTACGTCGCCAAGGCGATCACCGCCAATGGCCGCGACCTCGAAGGCGCGGTCAACCGGCTGCTCGCCCACGCGACGCTCACCGGCGCCCCCGTCACCCTCGACACCGCCGAGACGGCGATCCGCGACCTCGTGAAGAACCGCGAGCCGAAGCGGGTCAAGATCGAGGACATCCAGAAGCTGGTGGCGAGCCGCTACAACGTCTCGCGTTCCGACATCCTCTCCGAGCGCCGCACCGCCGCGGTGGTCAAGCCGCGCCAGATCGCCATGTACCTCTCGAAGGTGCTGACGCTGCGCTCCCTGCCGGAGATCGGCCGGCGCTTCGGCGGGCGCGACCACACCACGGTCCTGCACGCGGTGCGCAAGATCGAGAAGGCGATCGGCGAGGACACCGCGCTCTGCGACGAGGTCGAGCTGCTGAAGCGCATGCTCCAGGACTGACATCCGAGGGCAGGCCCGGTCACGGGCCTGCCCCGGCTTGCGTTCGCGGAGCGCCTTCGCCAAAATTCCCGTCCCGTGCACGCACGGGGCAACGAGTGCGGTTGCCGGCCTTGAACGGTCGGTCGTTCGAGACACGGATCACCCTGATGAAAGTCACCGTCGAGCGCGCGGCCCTTCTTCGGTCGCTCGGCCACGTGCACCGCGTCGTGGAGCGGCGCAACACGATCCCGATCCTGTCGAACGTGCTGCTGCGCTCCGGGCCGGACGGCCTCCAGCTGAAGGCCACCGACCTCGACATCGAGGTGACCGAGACGATCCCCGCCGACGTGGTCGACGGCGGCGCCATCACGGTGCCGGCCCACGTCATCTACGACATCGTCCGCAAGCTGCCCGACGGCGCCCAGGTCTCCCTCGAGACCAGCGGCGAGACCGGGCAGATGCTGATCCGCTCCGGCCGCTCGCGCTTCACCCTCGGCGCCCTGCCGGAGGCGGATTTCCCCGATCTCGCCGCCGGCGAGCTGCCGCACTCCTTCGCGCTGCCGGCCGCCGACCTCAAGCGCCTGATCGACAAGACCCAGTTCGCGATCTCGACCGAGGAGACGCGCTACTACCTCAACGGCATCTTCTTCCACACCATCGAGGCCGAGGGCTCGCTCAAGCTGCGGGCGGTCGCCACCGACGGCCACCGCCTCGCCCGCGTCCAGATGGAGGCGCCGGAGGGCAGCGGCGGCATGCCGGGCATCATCGTGCCGCGCAAGGCGGTGGCCGAGATCCAGAAGCTCGTCGAGGATGGCGGCGAGACCGTCGGCGTCGAGATCTCGTCGGCCAAGGTGCGGTTCAGCTTCTCGTCGGGCGTCACCCTGATCTCGAAGCTGATCGACGGCACCTTCCCGGACTACGCGCGCGTCATCCCGACCGGCAACGACAAGCGCCTGACGGTCGAGCGCGACCAGTTCGCCAAGGCGGTCGACCGGGTCTCGACGATCTCGTCCGAGCGCGGCCGGGCGGTGAAGCTCGCCATGACCGACGGGCGCCTGTCGCTCTCGGTCAACAACCCGGATTCGGGCTCGGCGACCGAGGAGCTGGACGTCGACTACGAATCCGGCCCCCTCGATATCGGCTTCAATGCCCGTTACCTCCTCGACATCACGGCCCAGCTCGACGGCGACACCGCCCTGTTCCGCCTCGCCGATCCGGGCTCGCCGACGGTGATCCAGGATCGCGAGGGCGCGCCGGCGCTCTACGTGCTGATGCCGATGCGGGTGTGAGGATGGGATTGCGCGCGGCGCGTGTCGCGCGCGTCACCGGACGGCCTCGGTCCCGGAAGCGTCGATCCCGGCGGACGATGCAGGATGCGGCGGACCGCGTCCTTCGCTGCCAGTCGCGGCGATGGATCCCGGGCTCCGCGTCGCGGCGCCGGGACGGTGGAATGGACGGCCTTTGACGGCATCGACCGTGCCAGGGCGAGGCCGTTCGGCCTCGTCCGAGGAGGCCATGCGTGACGCGGATCGGCGTCACATGACATCCTCGGCGCGCGTCCGGGTCCCTCACCCCACCGACATCGTCAGCGGCGGCTGCACCTCCGGCGGCAGGGGCGAGACGTAGCCCTCCGGCCCGGTGCGGGCCTTCAGCTCCGCCTTGGCGGCGTCGCGCAAGGAGGCATCCGTCGCGAGCCGGGCCCCGAGCGCCGCCATGGCCTTGGCCACCTGCACCATCGCCTTGTGGGCGGCCGGGGTCTTGCCCTGCGCCACCACCTGCCAGGTGTGGAACGGCGTGCCGACCGCCACCGTCGGGGCGTGGGCCTGGACCGTCGGTACGACCCAGCTCACGTCGCCGACATCGGTCGAGCCGATCGCCGGGTTGCGGCGGGCGTCGAGGGGCACCAGGAACTCGGCCAAAGGTGCGTCGGTCACCGGCAGCCCGATGGTGCGGTAGACCGCCGCGATGTCCTGCGGGGTCAGCGTGCCCTGGATCTGCTTGGCGAAGGCGCGGTCGGCCTCGTCGAAATGCGGCGTGCCGAGGTCTTCCATCACCCCGTGCAGGGCCTCCTCCAGCGGCGTGTTGCCGACGAGGTTCGAGACCGCGCTGACGATGCGCATCTCCATCGTGGTCTCGGTCATGAGCGCCGCGCCCTCGGCGATCTTGCGGACCCGGTTCACCAGCTCGCGCATCCCCGGCAGGTCGCGGGCGCGGATCGAGTAGCGCACCCGGGCATGGGCCTGGACCACGTTGGGGGCGATGCCGCCGGTATCGAGCAGCGCGTAATGCACCCGCGCGTCGCTCGGCATGTGCTCGCGCATGTAGTTGACGCCGACATTCATCAACTCGACCGCATCGAGGGCCGAGCGGCCGAGATGCGGGGCCGCCGCCGCGTGCGAGGCGCGGCCGGTGAACACGAAATCGGCCCGGGTGTTGGCGAGCGAGAGCGGCGGCGTCACCTCCCAGAAGCTCGACGGGTGCCAGGTCACGGCGGCGTCGGCATCCGCGAACAGGCCCTCGCGCACCATGAAGGCCTTGGCGGCGCCGCCTTCCTCGGCCGGGCAGCCGTAGTAGCGCACGCGGCCCGGCAGGCCCTGCTCCGCGAGCCAGTCCTTCAGGGCGGTGGCGGCGAGCAGTGCCGCCGAACCGAGCAGGTTGTGCCCGCATCCATGGCCGTGGCCGCCGTGCTCGATGGGAATATGGGCCGCCACGCCCGCCTCCTGGCTCAGGCCGGGCAGCGCGTCGTACTCGCCGAGGAAGGCGATGACCGGCCCGCCCTCCCCGGCCTCGCCGATCACCGCGGTCGGGATGCCGGCGACGCCCTCGGTGATCCGGAAGCCCTGGTGGCGCAACTCGGCGGCATGCGCCGCGGACGAGCGTTCTTCCGTGTAGCAGACCTCCGGCGTGCCCCAGACCTCGTCGGAGAGGGCGATCAGCCGGTCCTTGTGGGTGTCGACCTGGCGCCACACGGCGTTGCGGTTGTCCATGGGGTTCCTCCCAGACGCAGCCCTCGGGCTGCCTTGCGCGGGAGCGTCATGCAGGTGGCTTGCCGGCTCAAGCGCGGCGGGTGCGGACGAGGGGCGCGCGTCCGGAATGGCTCTCGCGATGGCCCGGATCGCGCGCGAATGGCCCGGCCTTTGCAATCCGCGGCCATTTGGGCGCTGACAACAGCGCCGATGTTTGCTTGACCGCTTGTAAGGACTCGCGGCGGGCGCGATGCTGACGGCCGCCAGAGGCCAGCCAGAAGGGTGTTTGTCGATGACCGAGCGCGGCGTAACCGAGCATGACCTGCGCACCCTGATCGGCGAGGTGAAGGACGGGAGCCTGTCGCGGCGCGGCTTCGTCGGCCGGATGCTGGCGCTGGGCCTCTCCGCCCCGATGGCCGGGATGATGCTCGCCCAGAACGGCGTCGCCTTCGCGGCGAGCGGCTTGCGCGACGCCTACAAGCCCACGAAGGCCGGCGGCGGCGGGCCGTTGAAGCTGCTGTTCTGGCAGGCTGCGACCCTGATCAACCCGCATTTCGCGGTCGGCACCAAGGACCAGGAGGGCTCGCGGATCTTCTACGAGCCGCTGGCGGCCTGGGATGCCGAGGGCAACCTGTTCCCCGTCCTGGCGGCCGAGATCCCGTCGAAGGAGAATGGCGGCGTGGCCGCCGACGGCCGCTCGGTGACCTGGAAGCTGAAGCCCAACGTCAAGTGGCACGACGGCAAGCCGTTCACCGCCGACGACGTGGTGTTCACCGCCGAATACGCCGCCAACCCGGCCACGGCCGCGGTCACCGGCGGCAGCTACCTCAACGTCAAGGTCACCAAGGTCGACGATCTCACCGTCAAGCTCACCTTCAAGGAGCCGACGCCGTTCTGGGCCGACGCCTTCGTGTCGAGCGCCGGGATGATCATCCCGAAGCACGTCTTCGCCGATTACAACGGCGACAAGTCCCGCGACGCACCGGCCAACCTGGCGCCGGTCGGCACCGGCCCCTACAAGTTCAGCGAGTTCCGCCCCGGCGACATCCTGCGCGGCGTGCGCAACCCCGATTACCACGTGCCGAACCGGCCGTTCTTCGACTCGATCGAGATGAAGGGCGGCGGCGACGCGGTCTCGGCCGCCCGCGCGGTGCTCCAGACCGCCGAGTACGACTATGCCTGGAACATGCAGGTCGAGGACGAGATCCTGAAGCGGCTCGAGGCCGAGGGCAAGGGTCGGGTCAAGATGGATTTCGGCGGCAACCTCGAGTTCCTGCTGCTCAACGCCACCGACCCGAATGTCGAGGTCGACGGCGAGCGCGCCTCGCTCAAGACCAAGCACCCGGCCTTCTCGGACCCGGCGGTGCGCAAGGCGATGAACCTGCTCGTCAACCGGGCGGCGATCCAGCAATTCATCTACGGCCGGACCGGCCGGGCCACCGCCAACGTCTTCAACGGCCCGGCGCCCTTCGTGTCGAAGAGCACCTCCTTCGCCTTCGATCCCGACAAGGCGGCGCAGATCCTGGAGGAGGCCGGCTGGAAGAAGGGTGGCGACGGCATCCGCGCCAAGGACGGCAAGAAGCTGAAATTCGTCTTCCAGACCTCGATCAACGCGCCGCGCCAGAAGACCCAGGCCATCATCAAGCAGGCCGCCCAGAAGGCCGGCATCGAGATGGAGCTGAAATCGGTGCCTGGCTCGGTGTTCTTCTCCTCCGATGTGGCAAATCCGGATACCTACCCGCATTTCTACGCCGACATGGAGATGTATACCTGGAACATGACGCAGGCCGATCCGGCGGTGTTCGCCCTGCAATACGTCTCCTGGGAGGCCGCCACCAAGGCCAACAAGTGGCAGGGCCGCAACATCTGCCGCATGCAGAACCCGGACGTCGACGCCGCCTACAAGGCGGCGCAGGGCGAGCTCGACCTCGTCAAGCGCGCCGCCTGGTTCGTCAAGATGAACGACCTCGTGGTCGCCGATTACGTCCTGCCGCTGCTCCATCGCGCCCAGGTCTCGGCGATCAACGGCAAGCTCGAGGCCCCGGCGAGCGGCTGGGACAATTCGCTGGCCTTCCTGGCCGAGTGGTACAAGCAGGCGTAACGACACCCGATGGGAGCCTATCTCCTCCGCCGCCTGCTGATCGCGATCCCGAGCTTGCTCGGGATCAGCCTCATCCTGTTCACCGTGCTCGCGCTCGCCCCCGGCGATCCGTTCGGCGAGCTTGCCACCAACCCCAACGTGCCGCCGGAGGTGCGCGAGGCGCTGCGGCTGAAATTCGGCCTCGATGACCCGATCCTGGTGCGCTACCTGCACTGGCTGACGGCGATGCTCCAGGGCGACTGGGGCTTCTCCTTCGCCAGCCGGGTCGACGTCGACGATCTGATCCTGCAGCGCCTGCCGACCACCCTGTTCGTGGTCGGCTCGTCGCAGGTGCTGGCGCTGCTCATCGCCGTGCCGGTCGGCATCCTGGCGGCGATCCGGCCCTACTCGGTCTTCGACCAGGTGGCCAACACCCTAGCCTTCATCGGCTTCTCGCTGCCGACATTCTTCACCGGCCTCCTGTTCATCCTGCTGTTCAGCCTGACCCTCGACTGGCTGCCCTTCGTCTACCAGGCCGATATCTCGGCGACGGGCTGGCGCTGGGCCTGGGAGCATGTGCGGCAGGCGATCATGCCGGTCTGCGTGCTCGGCTTCTTCCAGGCCGCGTCCTATACCCGCTACGTCCGCGCCTCGGTGCTCGACGTGGCGCGCCTCGACTACGTCACCACCGCCCGGGCCAAGGGCCTGTCGGACGGCACCGTCACGGTCCGCCACATCGCCCGCAACGCGCTGATCCCGGTCGTGACGCTGGTGGCGCTGCAGATCCCGGCGGTGTTCGGCGGGGCCATCGTCACCGAGCAGATCTTCCGGATTCCCGGGATCGGCTCGCTCCTCATCAACGCGATGCTCGCCAACGACACGCCCGTGGTGATGGCCGTCACCTTCGTGTTCGCCTGCCTCGTCGTCCTGTTCAATCTCGTTGCGGACCTCCTCTATGGCTGGCTCGACCCTCGCATCTCCTACCGCTGAGGCGGCCCCGGCCCCCGCCCCGGCGGCCTCGGGGCGGGATACCTGGCGGCGCTTCCGCCGCCACCGTCTCGCGGTCGTCAGCGTCGGGGTGCTGGGCTTCCTGGTGCTGGCGGTCCTCGTCGGCGGCTGGGTCTGGCCGGTGGCGATCGACGAGATCGACTTCGCGGCGACGCTCCAGGGCCCGTCCTGGGCCCATCCGCTCGGCACCGACGATCTCGGCCAGGACCTGCTCGCCCGGATGATCTATGGCGGGCGCATCTCGCTGGCCGTCGGCTTCGCCGCCATGGTGGTGGCGACCTTCGTCGGCGTGGTGGTCGGCGCGCTGGCCGGCATGTCGCGGCGCTTCCTCGACCCGTTCCTGATGTGGCTGACCGACCTGTTCCTGTCGCTGCCGCAACTCCCGCTCCTGCTCCTCATCATCTACCTGTTCCGCGACCAGCTGAAGCAGCTCTTCGGCGTCGAGGGCGGCGTGTTCGTGATGATCGTCGCGGTGATCGGGGGCCTGCGCTGGATGCCGGTGGCGCGGCTGGTGCGGGCGCAGTTCCTGTCGTTGCGCGAGAAGGAGTTCGTCGAGGCGGCGCGCTCGCAGGGCGCGACCGCCTGGCACCTCGTCACCCGCCATATCCTGCCGAACGCGATCGGGCCGGTGATCGTCGCGGCGACGATCGAGGTCTCCTCCGCGATCATCGCCGAATCGACCTTGTCGTTCCTCGGCTTGGGCTTCCCGCCCGACATCCCGACCTGGGGCCGGCTGCTCTACGACGCCAAGGACCACCTCGACGTGGCGCCGCACTGGGCCTTGTTCCCGGGCGCGGCGATCTTCCTGACCGTCCTGTCGATCAACTTCATCGGCGACGGCCTGCGCGACGCCCTCGACCCGCGGCGCGTGCTGTGAGGATGACACCCATGGAAACCCCGGTCAGCCCCACCCCGATCCTCTCGGTCCAGGATCTCACCGTCGCGTTCCGCTCCGAGCAGGCCTGGCGCCCGGTGGTGCACGGCGTCTCGTTCGACATCGGCCCGAAGGAGACCGTCGCCCTCGTCGGCGAATCCGGCTCCGGCAAGAGCGTCACGGCGATGTCGATCATGCGGCTGACTCCGCGCGACGCGACCCGGACCGGCGGCCGCGTGCTGCTGGAAGGCCGCGACCTGCTGCGCCTGCCCGATGCCGAGATGCGGCGCATCCGCGGCGACGACGTCGCGATGATCTTCCAGGAGCCGATGACGAGCCTCAACCCGGTGCTCACCGTCGGCTTCCAGATCGGCGAGGCGCTGCGGCTACACCGTGGACTCTCGCACAAGGAGGCCGAGGCCGAGACCGTCCGACTGTTCGACAAGGTCCGGATCCCGGCCGCGGCCTCGCGGGTGCACGAATATCCGCACCGCTTCTCCGGCGGCATGCGCCAGCGGGTGATGATCGCGATGGCGCTGGCCTGCCGGCCGAAGCTCCTCATCGCCGACGAGCCGACAACGGCCCTCGACGTCACGATCCAGGCCCAGATCCTCGACCTGATCAAGCTCCTCCAGGAGGAGGAGGGCATGTCGGTCCTCTTCATCACCCACGACATGGGGGTGGTGGCCGAGATCGCCGACCGCACCGTGGTGATGGTCGACGGCCGCGCCGTCGAGGCCGGGGCGACCGAGCAGATCTTCCGCCGCCCGGTCCATCCCTACAGCCGCGCCCTGCTCGCCGCCGTGCCGCGCCTCGGTGCGATGCAGGGCAAGACCCGGCCGGCCCGCTTCGAGATCGTCGACCGCGCCACCGGCGAGCCCGAGACAGCTCCGCCCCTCCCCGACACCGTGCGGGAGGGCGAGCGGCCGGTGCTGGAGGTGAAGGGGCTCACCACCCGGTTCGATATCCGCGGCGGGTTGCTGTCGCGGGTCCGCGGCAGGGTCCACGCGGTCGAGAACGTGTCCTTCGCGGTGCGGGCGGGCGAGACCCTGGCCCTCGTCGGCGAATCGGGCTGCGGCAAATCCACCACCGGCCGGTCGGTCCTGCGGCTGATCGAACCCGTCGCCGGCTCCGTGCTCCTCGACGGCGAGGACGTGCTCGGGCTGTCGCCGGCCGACCTGCGGGCCCGGCGCCGGCGGATGCAGATGATCTTCCAGGATCCCTTCGCCAGCCTCGACCCGCGGATGAGCGTCGGTAGTGCCATCGCCGAGCCGCTGCTGATCAACCGCCTGTGCTCGCGCTCCGAGGCCCGCGCCCGCGCCGCCGACCTGCTGCGCCGGGTCGGCCTCAAGCCCGAGATGGCCGGCCGCTTCCCGCACGAATTCTCCGGCGGCCAGCGCCAGCGCATCTGCATCGCCCGGACGCTCGCCCTCGAGCCCCGGCTGATCGTCGCCGACGAATCGGTCTCCGCCCTCGACGTCTCGGTGAAGGCGCAGGTGGTGAACCTGATGCTCGACCTGCAGGCGTCGCTGGGTCTCGCCTACCTGTTCATCTCGCACGACATGGCGGTGGTGGAGCGGGTGAGCCACCGCGTCGCCGTCATGTATCTCGGCGAGATCGTCGAGATCGGTCCCCGCGCGGCGATCTTCGGTGCGCCGCAGCACCCCTATACCAAGAAGCTGATCGCCGCCGTCCCGGTCCCCGATCCCGGCCGTCGGCGTCAGCTTCACGCCGTGCGCAGCGACGAGATCAAGAGCCCGATCCGCCCGGTCGATTACGCGCCGCCGGAGCGGCTGTACCGGGAGGTCTCGCCCGGTCACGTCGTGCAGGTCTGGGGGCCGGAATGGGAGGCGCCGGCGGGGGCCGTGGCGGCGGTGGCGTGAGGGCCTGATCGGTCGCGCAACGACCCCGACATCCTCAGGATCATCCCGGGGCTCGCCGCAGGCGAGAGCCCGGGATCCATGACCGCCGACGCCGCGGACCAAGGCGGACAATATTCCGCTTCATCTCGCATCGTGAGCGGTCATGGATCCCGGGTTCCGCGGCGCGGCCCCGGGACGACATCGAGGGGGTCAGCGCGGTCGGGGGATACCGGCCGCAGCCTTCACCGCCCCGGCCCGACCACCTCGGGCACCTTCACGGGTACCGGCACCACGCCCGGGCCCGCCGGCCCCGAGGCCAGGGTCCCGATCGTCGTCACGCCATTGCCGGCTTTCGTGGCCGGCTCGCCGCCATTGAGCGCGCTCGCCGCCGGCTCGGCGTCGTGTGCGGTTCCGTGGGCACGGCCGAGCAGGTCCGGCGGCGTCTGCCAGACGAAGGCGTCGAGGCGGCCGCTGACCGGGGAGATCGGCGCCCAGCGGTCGGTGACGAGGCCGTCGGCGCACCAGGCCGGATCGCGCGGCGCGCGCATCGCCCGGGCCTGCCACTCGCGGGCCTTGCCGGACGCCGCGCCGTGCTCGGCCTCCTCGATCTCGGCCATCAGGTCGTAGGCCCGCACGGTCGGGCTGTCGGCGAGCAGCGGCGCCAGCACGTCGCGGGCGCGGCCGAACTCGCGGGCGTCCAAAGCCGCGCGGGCGATGGCGAAGCGCGCCTCCGGGTGCCAGGACGAGATCCGGGCCAGGGTCTCGGCGCGGGCGAGGCGATCGCGGCTCGAATCGCCCGTGCGCAGGTCGAGATAGACCCGGGCGAGATCCGGATGCGGGTTGATGCGCCACGCGGCCTCGACCACCCGGGCGCCGCGCTTGAGATCGCTGCGGCGGGCGAAGAGGCGCCCGGCCAAGGCCGCTGCCGGCACCAGGTCGGGGGCGATCTTCACCGCCTCGCGGGCCTGGGCGAGCGCACGCTCCGGATCGCCGGCCTCGAGGTCCTGGGCGCTGGCGGTCAGCAGCACCGCGCGCTGGCGGCGCATCGCCGCCTTGTCGGACAGGCCGAGGCTCGCGCGGCGCGACACGGTGTCGAGGGCGCCGGCCCAGTCGCGGTCGGCGCACTGGCCTTCCATCACCGCCTCGTTGGCCCAGGTTACGCTCGGGGCGAGGCGGGCGGCCTCCAGGGCGTAGGCCCGGGCCGAGGTCTCGTCGTCCTGGCGGCGCGCCTCGACGAACAGGCCGCGCAGGCCGAGCACCCGGGTCTCGGGATCGTCGACCATGCGGCGGAAGGCGCGCTCGGCCCCGGCGCGGTCGCCGGAGATCTGGGCCGCCTGGGCCGTCAGCAGCAGGGCGAGCGGCTCGGCGCCGAGCAGGCGCTCGGCCTCGCCGGCCAGCCGGCGCGCCGCAATCGGGTCACCGGAGCCGACCGCCACCATGCCGCGCGACAGCGCGTTGTAGCCCCGCTCCTGGCGCCGGCGCCGGCTCGACAGGCTCAGCCGTTCGGGCAGGTTGATGACGCCGCGGGCGAAGGCCCAGATGAAGCCGAGCACCACGGCGAGAACCATCACGCCGACGAGCGCCGCCGCGAGGCTGGTCGCCAGCTCGTAGCCGCCCCAGGTCACGGTGACCACGCCGGGCCGGTCGGCGAGCCAGACCGCCCCGTAGGCGGCGAGGGCGAGGAGAGCCACGAAGGCGAGTGCGCGCCACATCTTTCCATCAACTCCAGAAAGCCGCGCTGCCGCCGAGGGCGCGCGAGGGGGCGTCATCAGAGCCCCGAGAGATCATCGCGGCCGCCGTGGCGGCCGCACCGGGAACGGAAGCGACGCGGCCGCGAGGGCGGCCGCGCCTCGAGGGGTCAGCGGGTCGCCGGGCCCTGGAGGGCCGCGAAGGACGCGGCGAGCCGCGCCCGGGCGGCGTCGCCGGCGGCCGCGCGGGCCTTCAGGCGCTGGCCGAAATCGCCGGCTTCCTTGCGGGCCTGCTCCGGCAGGGCATCGAAGGCCTGGGCGGCCTCGCCCACCGCGCCGCGGGCGAGCGCGTCCTGGATCTTCGCCACCCCGGCCTCGGTCGGATCGGCGCCGGCGCTCTGGGCCGGGGCCGCGCCCTCGGATCCGACCTTGCGCACCGAGACGATCGACTCGGCCATGCTGGTCAGCCGGTCGGTGATGCTGCCGCGCTCCGCCACCGCCCGCTGCCTGGCGGCCAACGCCGCGGCGTTGAGCTTGGCGGCGACGGGCTGGAAGCTCTGGGCCAGGGCGGCGGCGGTCGGCGCACCGGCCTGGGCGAAGGGCTCCAGCGGCGCCAGCGCCGCGGCCTGGCCGGGATCGAGCTGCTTCAAGGTGGCGAGCGCATCGGCATAGGGCGCGCCGGAGGCGAGCGCGCTGGCGATCCGGTCGGAGGCCACCACCCGGAGCGCCGCCTGGACGCTGCTCGCCTCGGCCCGGCCCTCCACCGCCTTGGCGAGGTCGGCGAGGCGCTGGTCGACGGTCTTGGTGCGGGAATCGGCGGCTTGCTGGAGCTGGTCGAAGCGCTGGTCCGCCGCCTTGGCCCTCGTGTCGAGGGCCTGGCGCAGCTCGTCGAGGCGCTGGCCGAGCGCCTTGTCGGCCTGTTCCTCCGCGGCCGCCCGGGTGCCGAGATCGGCCTGGAGCGCCTTCAGCCCCTTGTCGAGCCCGTCGAGCCGGCCGCGCAGGTCGGCCCCGTCGCTGCGGCCCTGGAGCGCGGTCACCGCCTGGGCGAGGCCGTCGACCCGCTGGCGCAGGCCGGCATCCCCCCCGGTCCGGCCCTGGAGATCCGCGATCTGCTTCTCGATGCCCTGGAGGCGGGCCGGGTCGATGCCGGCGCTCGGGGCCTGGACGGGGGCTTGGCTGGGCGTCTGGGCCGGGGCCTGCGCCGCGGGCGCCGGCTGGCCGGTTCCTGCGGTCGGCGCGGCCTCGGCCTTGCGCAGGGCCTCGTCGGCGCGCTGGCTCGCCGCCTTGGCGGCGGCCTCGGCGGCCCGCACCGCGTCGGGCAGCGGGCGCAGGGTCGATTCGACCGAGGCGACGCGCCGGTCGAGGGCCTGGACGCTGTCGCGCGGCGCGAATTCGGCCAGGCGCTGGTCGAGCGGCACGGTGCCGGCGGCCTCGCCTTGGGGCGCGGCGGGCTTCGGCAGGTTGATGCCGTAGGCCGGGCCATAGGTGGTCGCGCCGTAGAGCAGGCCCGCCCCGACCACGCCGCCGAGCAGCGAGGCGGCCAGCAGCGAGCCGAAGCCGGCGCCGGACCGGGCCTGCGGCGCCGCGGCGGCCGGAACCGTCCCGGTGCTCCGCACAGGGTCCGGCTTCGGCGCATCCTTCGCGGCCCCCGTCCCGGCCGCCGCGCCCGTCGCTTGCGGGCCGGTCGCTTGTGGCCCGGTTTTGGGCACCATCGACGGCTTGGCGCCGGCGGCGCCCGTCATCGCCGGGTTCGGGCCCGAGTCCGCCGAGGCGGCGCCCGAGGTCGCGCCGGTGCCGGCCGCAGGCGATTTGGTGTCGAGCGGCTTGGTGTCGAGCGGCTTGCCGCCCGGGGGTGTCGTGCCTGGAGTCGCTGCGCCCGGACTGGCTGCGCCCGGGGTCGTTGCGCCCGGGGTCGCTGCGCCCGGGGTCTTGGCGGCCTCCGACGGCTTGGGGCCGGGAACCGCGGTCACCGGCGCGCCGGGCTTGGTCTCCGCGGGCTTGGTCTCGCCGACCTTGAGCGGGCCGCTGCCAGGGCCCGTGACCCCCGCGGCGGTCGCGGGCTTGGGAGTCCCGGTCGAGGACGTCGCCGGGGATGCGGTCGTGGAAGGGGAAGTGACGGAAGACGGCGTGCCCGGCTTGGCCTCTCCCGGCTTCGTCTCGCCGGGCTTCGCGTCGCCGACCTTGAGCGGGCCGCTGCCAGGACCCGTGACCCCCGCGGCGGTCGCGGGTTTCGCCACGCCCGCCGGCGTCGCGGCGGAGGCGGCGGCCGCGGCACCCGTCACGGCGACCGGCGCGCCGGGCTTGATCTCGGCGGGCTTCGTCTCGCCCGGCTTGGCCATCGTGCCCGCCGGCGCGCCGGCGGACGACGTCGTGCCGGTGGCGCCGAGCGGCTTCGGCCCCGGGCCGGTCGCACCAGGCTTCGCGACCTCGGCCGGCTTCACCTCGGCGGCCTTCACCGGCTCGCCGGGTCTCACGGCCGCTGCGACGGGCGAGGCGGGCTTCGTGGCGTCCGGCTTCGGCGCGTCCTTGCCCGGGTCGGTCTTCACCGGGTCGGTCTTGGCCTGATCGGTCTTGGCTTGATCGGCCGTCGCTGGTTCGGCCTTGGGCGTCTCGGCGACGCGCGTCGCCTTCAGGTCGATGATCGGCCCATCCCCGCTGCCGCCGCGCCCGCCGGGACGGTTGCGCGAATCCTTCTGGTCCTTGTCGGATGGGGTCACGGCCGGAGATCCTCACCTCGTGAGCCGGGCCGGGAGGCCGCCGGAAGGCGGCCCATCGGCGCGGCGGGAGCGCGACCGCTGGGCAGGATCCCGCCCGGGCCACGCGCTGGTTCATCGTCCCTTAGCATCGCTCCCGGCCCGGGCGAAGGGCCGGCGACGCCTCTGCGTCACTGTCCGGAAGAAAGGGCGCGAGACCGGCGAGGAGGGTGTCCTCGTCCGGTCGCGCCGCGACCACATGGGACGGAATGCCGGCCGCGACCAGGGGTGCGGCCACGTCCGCCGACAGGCAATGATGCGCCACGCGTCGAAACGCCTCCTCGCATCCCGCCGCCCGGGCCAGGCCCAGCGCGGTCGCGGCGCTGCGGCGGGAATAGTGCAGGGCCGCGTCGAGGGCGTCGTCCGCGAGCGCCGCCGCCACCGGCTCCGGCAGTTCCGGCAAGGCGCGGGCCGCGTATGCGACCCACACCGTCAGCCGGTAGCCGCGGGCCCCGAGCGTCGCGGCCGGCTCGTCCTTGCGCTCGCGCCCGGCGGCGTGGACGAGACGCGCGCCCCGCGGCAGGCCTGCGCCGATCAGGTCTGCCAGCGCCCGGGCGTCGCCTCCGGCCTCCTGCACGCCGCGAAGTCCCGCCTCCCGCGCGGTGGCGGCGGTGCGGGCCCCGACGCAATAGGCCGGCAGGGCGACGAGCGGCGTGCCGGCCAGGGCCGGGATCGCGCTCGCGCTCGTCAAGACCAAGGCGTCGAACGGGCCTTCCGGCGGCGGCGCGCCGCTCGGGGCGAGATCGAGGACCGGGGCGAGGAGCGGATGATGACCGAGCCCCGCGACCCGCTCGGCCGTGCGTGCGCCGGCCGGCAGGGGCCTGGCGATCCACACGTGCAAGGCCGTCCCGCCCTCCATCCCCCGCGTCACGCGCTCGTCCCTTTCCCTCTGGCCTTCATGCCACCACTCGCTCGGCCAGCCCCTTACTTCGCCAGCCCCCACTTGCTTCGCCAACCCCCACTTGGCCGGCCCCGCGCCGGCGGGTTATCTGGGGCACCATACCGGCCGCCGCGCGGCGTGCCAGCCCCCTCGCGAGATCACCCCCCTCATGAACGTCCTCGGGATCGAGACCACCTGCGACGAGACCGCGGCCGCGATCGTGGCGGTGGGCGAGGAGGGGCGCGGCGAGATCCGCTCCAACGAGGTGCTGAGCCAGATCGCCGAGCACGCCGCCTATGGCGGGGTGGTGCCGGAGATCGCGGCCCGCGCCCATGTCGAGGTGCTCGACCGGCTGGTCGCCCGGGCCCTCGACCACGCCTCGCTGCGCCTCGCCGATCTCGACGGCATCGCGGTCGCAGCCGGGCCGGGGCTGATCGGCGGCGTCCTGGTCGGGCTCGTCACCGGCAAGACCCTGGCGCTGGTGTCGCGAAAGCCTCTGATCGCGGTCAACCACCTCGAGGCCCACGCCCTCACCGCCCGGCTCACCGACGGCCTCGCCTTCCCCTACCTGCTGCTGCTCGCTTCCGGCGGCCACACCCAGCTCGTCGCCGTGAAGGGCGTCGGCGAGTACGTGCGCCTCGGCGGCACCATCGACGACGCCATCGGCGAGGCCTTCGACAAGGTCGCGAAGCTGCTCGGCCTCGCCTATCCCGGCGGGCCGGAGGTCGAGCGTGCCGCCGAGAGCGGCAATCCGGAGCGCTTCGCCCTGCCGCGGCCGATGCTCGGCCGGCGCGAGCCCAATTTCTCCCTCTCGGGCCTCAAGACGGCGTTGCGGATCGAGGCCGAGCGGATCGCACCCCTGACCAACCAGGACGTCGCCGACCTCTGCGCCAGCTTCCAGGCGGCGGTCGTCGACGTGGTGGTCGACCGGGTCCGGGTGGCCCTGCGCGATTTCGGTCCCGTCGCCGGCCATCCGACCGCCCTGGTGGTGGCCGGCGGCGTCGCGGCGAACGGCGCCCTGCGCCGGGCCCTGTCCCGGCAGGCGGGCGAGGCCGGCCTGCCGCTCGTCGCCCCGCCCCTGCCGCTCTGCGGCGACAACGGCGCGATGATCGCCTGGGCCGGCATCGAGCGGCTGCGGCTCGGTCTCACCGACGACATCACCGCGCCGGCCCGTCCTCGCTGGCCCTTCGCCCAGGCCAAGGATGACGCCAAGGACCAGACCACGATCCCCGCCGCATGACCCCCGGGGAGATCGCGGCGCAGCAGCGCCGCTGGCGGACGCTGGTCGACGAACGCCTGCCCGAGGAAGCGGGACGGCATCCGGACTGGCCGGTCTCGCAGAACCACTGCTTCGCCCGCATCCTGCTCGACAATGCCTGCGGCGGACCGTGGCGCGAGAGCGTGGCGCCGCCGGCCTGGGCCAACATGCCGCCCGAGCGCCTGGCCCTCGCGGTGAGCCTCGGCGAGGCGGTGCTGGCCGGCCGCCAGGATCTCGCGGTGCTCAACCACCGCTCGCTCCTGTGGCGGCGCAAGCGCCCGGTGCCGCCGCCGCCCAACAGCCTGCCGGGCGACGGCTTCGCCTTGCGGCGCTGGCGCCTCTCCGACGACGCGCCCTTCGCCGCCCTCTGCGCCGACCCGGAGGTGATGCGGTACTTCGCCAGCACCAAGACCGCCCGCGAGAGCCAGGCCGAGGCCCGGGCGCTGGACCGGCGCTTCGCGGAGGACGGGTTCGGCCCCTGGGCCGTCGAGGCGCCGGAGGGGTTCTGCGGCTTCGTCGGCTGCTGGCGCCCGGCCCGGCCGCTGCCCCTCGGCGAGCTGGCCGGGCCTGGGACGGGCCTCGACGCGAACGGCCTCGTCGAGATCGGCTGGCGCCTCGCCCGCTCCGCCTGGGGACGGGGTTTTGCCGTGCGCGGCGCCCGCCTCGCCCTCTCCGACGCCTTCGCCCGCTGCGCCCTGCCCGAGATCGTGGCCTACACGGCCGAGGTGAACGGCCCCTCGCGCCGGGTGATGGAACGCCTCGGCATGCGCGAGGCCGGCGGGTTCGAGCATCCGGCCCTGCCCGAGGGGCATTCCCTGCGGCGGCACCGGCTGTACCGGCTCGCGGCGGCGGATTTCATGGCGGGAGATGCGGTATGACCACCATCGGCCCGATCGCGGTCCTGGGCGGCGGGGCCTGGGGCACGGCGCTCGCGAACGCCGCCGCGACGGCGGCACCGCGGCCCGTCGTGCTGTGGACGCGCGACGCCGTCGCCGCCGCCGCCATGGCCCGCTCGCGCGAGAATGCCCGCCACCTCCCCGGGGTGCCGTTGCATCCGGGCGTCCGGCCGACCGCCGACGCGGCCGATCTCGCCGTGGCCGAGGCGGTGCTGGTGGTCACGCCGGCACAGACGCTCCGCAGCGTGCTGACGGCGCTCCGCCCCCGGCTCGGGCTCGGAGCGGCGCTGATCCTGTGCGCCAAGGGCATCGAGCGCGGCACGGACGCGTTCCTGACCGACGTGGCGGCGCAGGCCGCGCCCGGCGCGCCGATCGCGGTTCTCTCCGGCCCGAGCTTCGCGGCGGACGTCGCCCGCGGGCTGCCCACCGCCGTGACCCTGGCGAGCCGTGACGGCGACCTGGCGGCGCGCCTCGCCGCCGCCCTGTCGGGGCCGACCTTCCGGGTCTATCACGGCAGCGACCCGCGCGGGGTCGAGATCGGCGGGGCGGCCAAGAACGTGCTCGCCATCGCCTGCGGGGCGGCGATCGGCCGGGGCCTCGGCGAAAGCGCCCGGGCGGCCCTGGTGGCCCGCAGCTTCGCCGAACTGATGCGCTTCGCCCGCGCCTGGGACGCGTGCCCCGAGACCCTGATGGGCCTGTCCGGCCTCGGCGACCTCGTGCTCACCGCCGCCTCGGCCCAGTCGCGCAACTTCGCCTTCGGCGAGCGCCTCGGGCAGGGCGTCAGCCTCGCGGAGGCCTCCGGCGGCAAGCTGGCGGAAGGAGCCCTCACCGCGCCAGGGCTGGTGGCGCTGGCCCGCCGGCGCGGGGTCGAGATGCCGGTCGCCGAGGCGGTGGCCGGGCTCGTCTCCGGCGCCCTCCACCTCGACGAGGCCATTGCCGGCCTGCTCAGCCGGCCGCTGCGGGCCGAGATCTGATACCGCCGTGCCTTCGAACGGATCGGTTCGAAGGCGCAGGGCGAGCCCGAACGGGCGTCGGCGCCGACGCGTCGGACGCGGTGGTATCGAGGTGTCGATGCCACGGCGCGAGGGTATGACGCGGTCCGGCGCGGCCCGGGCCTCGTCGAGACTCCTGTCGGGTATCGTTACGCAAATGCCGCGCCGGCGCCGAATGTCGGCGCGTTAATCAATTTTCGACTGTCACGCAGCGAGTTTGCGATTAGTCTTCTCGCTGTCTTCGACAGTCTATCGCGCCGGTTCGATCCCCTCGATGATTCGCCTTCCCGCCTGTGCCGTGGGCATCCTCGGCATGCTCGCCGCCGAACCCGTCCGGGCGGCCGACCTCCCGGCACCGGTCGCCGTTGCGCCCGCCGCCCTGCCCGTCCCCCAGGATTGGTCGGGCTTCACCATCGGCAGCCATTTCGGCGGCGTGGCCGCGGGGCGCGGCGCCCGCGGCCTCGTCGGCAGCGATGGCGGCAGCGTGGTACCGACGCTGTTCGGCGGCCGGGGCGGCCGCACCGGCATCGTACCCGGACGCATCGAGGGCCGCACCGTCTTCCAGGGGCTCCATGCCGGCTATAACGGCCAGTGGGGCGCCGCGGTGGCTGGCCTCGAAGCCGACGTCGCGAGCCTCGGGCCCCTCGACGACGTGCTCGGCAGCGTCCGCGGCCGCCTCGGTCTCGCCACCGACCGGGTCCTCGTCTACGGCACCGCCGGCCTGGCGCTGCGTTCGGTTCGCCCGCTGGTGCTCGGCACCTTCCTGGGCGGCGATGGCGGCGCTGGCGGCAATGGCGGCCCGGGTGGCTCGGGTGGTGCCGGCGGCAACGGGTTCGGGACCCTGACCGTGGCCCGTGGCGGCACCGACGGCGTCGGCGTGGTCGGCGGAGGCGGCGTCGAGGTCAAGCTGACGCCGCAGCTCAGTACCGGCCTCGAGGCCTTGTACTACAGCTTCGACGGGCCGCGCCTCGCCGGCGTGCCACGCGATTTCCTCACCCTGCGCGGCCGCCTGACCATCCATCCCGGGGCGGCCCTCGCCGCTACGGGGCCCGCCGGCTGGTCCGGCGCCTATCTCGGCGGCCATCTCGGGGCGCTGCACGTCCTGTCGAACGGCAGCTTCGGCACCACGGCCCTCGCGAACGGCGAGGCCGGCGGCGCCGGCACCCGGGGCATCGACGGCGGCGGGGGCGGTGGCGGGGCCGTCGCCTTCGCGGGCGCGGCGCGCAGCCCAGCGATCCTCGGCGGCCTCCATCTCGGCTACAACTGGCAGAAGGCCGCCCTGGTCTACGGCGCCGAGGGCGATGTCTCGTTTCCCGACGCGGCCAGCCATCGCGCCCTCGGCTCGATCCGCGGCCGTCTCGGCTGGAGCGCCGGCCCGGTCCTGCTCTACGGCACCGCCGGCGTCGCCTTTGCCCGCGACGAGGGCGTGCGCGTCGTCTTCGCGGGCCAGGGCGGGACCGGTGGCGACGGCGGCACGGGCCTCGCCGGGCCGGGCGGCGCGGGGGGCGCCGGCGGAGCCGCCCTGGCCGTCCGCAACCGGGCGACGGAGGTCGGGTTCGTGCTCGGCGGCGGGCTCGAGACGCGGTTGAGCGACAGGATCAGTGCCGGGGCCGAGGCGCTCTACTACGGCCTGCCCGACAGCGGCCTCGCTCCGGTGCCAGGCGGTTCGGGCCGCCTGGTTGTCGCGGGCCGCGGCAACGACGCCCTGGTGCTGCGCACCCGGCTCACGGTGAGCTTCCAGCCCTGACGGGCGGATCCGGTCACTCCGGCCTCCATCTGACCAAGCCGGCGAGGCCTGGGTGCTCGTGCGCCTGGGCCTTCTCGTCGTGAGATCGGGACACGCGGTGCGCTTGGCGGTCCCGGTGGACGGGCGACTGACGTAGACTTGCTGTCGCTCATGGTCGTCCCGTGTTGTTCCCAATTCTTCCGAGAACAACGCGACGCATCGAGGATCTTCCCCGCTCCAGCCATGTCAGGTCCGGCGACGCGGGTCGACAATGACTTCATTCCTAGAGCGTCGGATGTCGGCTGGCCGTCCGTCTCAGTCTTTGTAAGACCATAATCACGAAGATGTCTTGATATCCGACCTGAACGAAGAACGTGGCAAATATTTTCGAGTCGTTCAGTGTTCATCCAGTGTTAATCGTTCGAAAAAAATCGGTACGATCGATCGTATCCTTCGAATTGATGATGAATTTGGGCGTGCTGCGGTTTCTATAGTGTGCCGCGCCTGTATTGGCGTTGCGGCGCTCCGGATCGACGGGTTCAGCGGCCCCGACCCCATCCCACACGACAAGGCCGGCACCTGAGCGTGCCGATGCAGGAGGGTGTCATGCTCAAGACGATGATGGCGATCGTGTCGGCCGTCGCCCTGGTGGCGGCTTCGGTCCCGGCTTCCGCCCAGGCGGTCGGTGGCAGAGGCGGCGCGGGCGGCGGCGGATATTACGACGGCTATGGCGGTGCCGGCGGCGGCGGCGGCAGTGCCAATCGGGGCGGGCGAGGCGGAGACGGTGGCAGGGGCGGCAGCGGCTATTACGGCGGTGGCGGCGGTGGCGGCGGCTGGGGCGGCAGCGGTACCCGGGGCGGCCGGGGCGGCCGGGGCGGTGGCGGCGGCAGCGGCTATTACGGCGGCGCGGGCGGCGGCGGCGGCGGCGGCGGCTCGGGCGCCTATGGCGGCATCGGAGGCGGCGGCGGCCGGGGCGGCATGGGATCCTATGGCGGCCAGGGCGGCCAGGGCGGCGGCGGCGGCGCGGCCTCTGGATACGGCAACAAGGGCGGTCGGGGCGGCGCGGGCGGCAACGGCAGCCATGGCGGCGTCGGCGGCGCAGGCGGCCAGGGCGGCAACGTCTACTGATCCGGGTCGATCGTGCGGGATGATCGTGACGATGTCGGACCCGCCTGCCGATGCAAGGCTGATGCGCGATCCGCAACGCGAACGCGATCGCGGAGCAATCGCCAAGCCCTCGGCCGGATGTCGCGAATGCCATCGCTCGGGTGTCGCAGGAGTATTCGCGACGTTCCGGTCTCCGCTTCGCCGGACCATGCTCCAGACTCCGCGGCTCCGGTCGCCGCACCGCGGAGGAAACCGTCGTCCGGACCCCACGGTCCGGGCGGCGCGCGGCCGGCGGCCCGAACCCGGATGTGAGTCGGATCCGATGAAGACCTCTTTCCTCTTGCTGACCGCGGGCGGCGTGGCCGTGGCCGGCACCCTCGCAATGGCCGGTCCGCGGCCGGCGGCTCCGGATGCCGGCACGGCCATGCAGCGGACCGGATCGGGCGATGGGGCCGGATGGCCCGGAGCCCCCGGCGGCCGTGCCGGCGCGCCGGGCCGGGTCGGAGGCTGGAGCGCCGCCGGCGGCCGGTCCGGGCCCAAGGGTCTGCGGTCCTACTGCGCCGGATTGCTCGATACCGATCGGTCGCGCCCGCGTACCGGCGGATTCCGGCCCTCCGACTGCGTCGGCCTGTTCGCCGCGATGGCACGGCCGAACCTGCCCGGCGACGAGGATGACGTGCCGGAACCCGGTTCCGCGCTGTCCCGCGCCTGCGCGACCCTGCTGAAGCCGGGCGCCAGGCCGCTGGCCGGTGAGCCCGAGGCGTGCAGCGACTACGTGGCGAGCCTTGATACGGATGCGCCGCGCCGCGAGGCAGGCGGTGCCGGATCAGGCGGGCGGGCACCGGATGGGCCGAGCATCGCCGGCGGCATCGGGGGCCGTGGCGGTCGCGCCGGGGCCGGGCCCGGAGGCGGCGCGGGCGGCGCGGGGGGCGCCGGAGTGGGCGGCGGCCTCGGCGGAGCCGGCGGGCCCGGCGGCGCGGCAAGGTGAGGCTGAGCCGCGCCGATCGCGTCCGGGGGACGACCTCTCGTGAACACCGCCCCCGGTCGGATCCGACCGGGGGCGGAAAGCTCAGAACAGCCCCTCGATCCGTCCCTCGGCGTCGAGGTGGATGCCCTCCGCCGCCGGCACCTTCGGCAGGCCCGGCATGGTCATGATCTCCCCGCAGATCGCCACCACGAAGCCGGCGCCGGCCGAGAGGCGCACGTCGCGCACCGCGACCACGTGGCCGCTCGGCGCCCCCATCAGGCTCGGATCGGTCGAGAACGAGTACTGGGTCTTGGCCATGCAGACCGGCAGGTGGCCGTGGCCGCCCTTCTCGAACGCCGCGAGCTTCGCCGCCGCCTTCGATTCCACCTGGATGTCGGCGGCGCCGTAGAGCGTCTGCGCGACGGTGCGGATCTTGTCCTCCAGCGGCATCCCGTCCGGGTACACGAAGCGCGGCGGCACGGCCGGGCCGGCATCGGCGTGGGTCGTGACCGCGTGGGCCAGCGCTTCCGCTCCGGCGCCGCCCTCGGCCCAGTGCCGGCAGGTGATCGCCTCGACGTCGAGCCGGTCGCGGCACAAGGCCTTCAGCGCCGCGTGCTCGGCATCCGTGTCGGCGTGGAAGTGGTTGACCGCCACCACGACCGGAGCGCCGAAGCGGCGCACGTTCTCCACGTGGCGGGCGAGGTTGGCGAAACCCCGCTCCAGGGCCGCGACGTTCTCGCTGCCGAGATCGCTCTTGGCGACGCCGCCATGCATCTTGAGGGCGCGCACGGTGGCGACGATCACCACCGCCGAGGGGCTCAAGCCCGCCTGCCGGCACTTGATGTCGAAGAACTTCTCGGCCCCGAGATCGGCGCCGAAGCCGGCCTCCGTCACCACGTAGTCGCCGAGCCGCAGGCCGGCCCGGGTCGCGATCACCGAGTTGCAGCCATGGGCGATGTTGGCGAAGGGGCCGCCATGGATCAGCGCCGGGCTGCCCTCCAGGGTCTGGACGAGGTTGGGCTGCAGCGCGTCCTTGAGCAGCACCGTCATGGCGCCGGTGGCCTTGAGGTCGGCGAGGGTCACCGGCTCGCGGTCGCGGCTCTCCGCCACCACGATCCGGCCGAGCCGCGCCTCGAGGTCGGCGAGGTCGCGGGCGAGGCAGAACACCGCCATCACCTCCGAGGCGACCGTGATGTCGAACCCGTCCTCGCGCGGATAGCCGTTGGCGACGCCGCCGAGGCTCTGGGTGATGGTGCGCAGGGCCCGGTCGTTCATGTCGAGGACGCGCCGGAACGCGACCCGGCGCAGGTCGATGCCGAGGCTGTTGCCCCAGTAGAGGTGGTTGTCGATCAGGGCGGCGGCCAGGCTGTGGGCCGAGGTGATGGCGTGGAAATCGCCGGTGAAGTGGAGGTTGATCGCCTCCATCGGCACCACCTGGGCCTTGCCGCCGCCGGCGGCCCCGCCCTTCATGCCGAAGCAGGGGCCGAGCGACGGCTCGCGCAGGCAGATCACCGTCTTGCGGCCGATGCGGTTGAGCGCGTCGCCGAGGCCCACCGTGGTGGTGGTCTTGCCCTCGCCGGCCGGGGTCGGGCTGATCGCCGTCACCAGGATCAGCTTGCCCTCCGGCTGCGCCTCGAGACCCTGGATATGGCCATGGTCGATCTTGGCGATGTGGCGCCCGTACGGGTGCAGGGCGTCGTCGGGAATGCCCAAGCGCTGCGCAATCGCGGTGATCGGCTGCAGGGTGGCCGCGCGGGCGATCTCGATATCGGTCGGCATGGGTTCCCGATCGTTGGTTCTAGGGCCGGAGGGGGCGGCCTGGCGTGGAAGGATTTTACGCCGAGGCCGGCTTTGTCGAACAGATCAAATCGCTTGAGCAGGAAGCTCAGAAAAATTGAAGGCCCCTTAGGCGGGTTGCGAACAGGATCGGCCGTGCGGCCCGGCCTCGCCACGCCATCCTGCCCCGCCCGTTAGGCATGTCGGCAGATCGTCCCCTTCCCGCACGGAAACGCTTCATCATTGCGGGCCAAAGGTCGAGCGCTGCTGGAACGACGAGCGAAGCGGGGGAACGGGATGGCCTTCTGGCTGCGGGCCGGGCTGGTGATCGGCGCGATCTACTATCTGTCGCCCCTGCGTCTCGGCGAGATCCCGGCCCGGGGGGCGCCCCCCCCGGCGGCGCATGGCTCGACGCCTCTCGCCGTGACGCATCCTGCCCCGACGAATCCTGCCCCTGCGACCCTCGCCGAGCTCGCCGGTCCGATGCTCGCGGCCCTGCCCGAATCCCTGCGCGCCCGGGTCGCCGAGACGGCCGCCGCGGAGGCAGGGCGCGCCCTCGGGACCGGCCTGCGGGCCGCCGCGGCGGAAGCGGCCCGGCCGCCCTCCCGCGACGCCCTCGCCTCCCTCACCTCCCGAGACACCCTCACCCCGCATGACCGCCAGCCCGCCTGGCGCGGCGTCCCGGAGCGGGAGGCGCCCTGATCGGTCGGCGTGACGGGGAGGACGAGGCAAGATGCCGGTGCCGCCTTAAGCCTGGCGGCCTAGGCCTGTCGAGGGAGGACGAAGCGGAACCTTGGCGTGCCGCTTCCGTTTCCGGATTGTAGACCTAACAGGTCGTCGTCGGGTTTGATGCGGGTCCTTGAGCCATTGACCAGCAAATCGATGCCATGTCTCATAGTCCGCTCATCGAAAGCTTCGAGGCCGAGCCGCCTTGCCCCGCTACTTCTTCGATATCATGGATGCCGTCCAGAGCGTGCCGGACGAGGCCGGGCTCGATTGTCGCGATCTTGGCGAGGCGCATCGCCAGGCGCGGACCTTGATCGCCGACGCGATGAACGGCCCGGAGGCGACGCGGATCAACTGGTCCGCCTGGCGCGTCGAGGTGCGCGACGAGGCGCACAGCCTGCTCTTCACCGTGCCGTTCCCGCCACGGTGAGCCCACGCCCCCTATCCCCAGGCCGATGGGGATGCCGGATCGAAAAGGACTAACATCCTGCGGTCCCGCCACTATACTCACCCCGAGTTGTATGGGGGAAGCGGCGCTCGGCGGCGGTGCCCCGGCGGCGGGCCGGATCCTCGCTCCGGCCCCGCGGGGAAGGCGCATCGATGTCCGTGACCGGAGAGGAGATTCCGGCCGACCGGGTGGTCGAGACCCTGGAGATCCTGCTGCGTGCGCCGCCCTTCCTGCGCTCGCCCAAGCTCGCGCGCTTCCTGCGCTTCGTGGTCGAGGAGGAGCTGGCCGGGCGCGGCGCGACCATCAAGGCCTACACCATCGCCACCCAGGCCCTCGGCCGGGGGCCCGATTTCGATCCGAGCATCGATCCGAGCGTGCGCGTCGAGGCCGGCCGCCTGCGCCGGGCGCTGGACGAAGTCTACACGCAGCATGCCGAAGGGCTGCAGATCCGTCTCGTAGTGCCGGTCGGCGGCTACCGGCCGCGCTTCACCGTCCTGGAGGGCGCGCCTCCGCCGCCGGAGGAGGTGCCGGTGCCGGAGCCCGGGATCCCGCTTCCGCCGGTCGTCGCGCATCCGCGGGCGACCGTGGTGGCCTTCACCCCGCGCGGCCAGGCGGCGATCATCGCGCTGCTCGCCGCCATCCTGCTGGTGCTCTGCATCGATCTCGGGCTGACCCTGAGCGCCCGCACCACGGGCGCCGCCCCGACCCCGCGCGATCTCGCCGTGCGGAGCCGTTGAGGGTCAGGTCCAGCGGGTGGCGAAGCGGGCGAGCTCCGCGGCGCTGGCGAAGGCGACGATGCCGAGGGCGCGGGTCTCCTCCGGCAGGCCCGGGAAGATCGCGTAGGTCACCGCGCGCCGGCTGAAGGTGGTGCTCGGCGCCTCCGTGGCGGCCCAGTCCCGCACCTCGGGCGCGAGCGCGTCGGGATCGTCCGGCGCGACCAGCCCGGAGCGCTCGCGCAGGGCCAGGACGTAGGGGCCGAGATCCGGGTGCTGCTCGCGCAGGACCTTGACGATATCGATCATCGCGAGAGCATCGTCCGACGTGGTGGCTGCCGGTCCGGCAGAAGACCAGGGCAGGAGGAAAGGATCCGAACCACCGTCCGGTCGCCGGGCGATCCGGCGGTGGTTCAGGCCGTTTAGAAGCTCTGCGGCTCGTTGATCTGCACCACCGGCTGGCCCTTGAAGAAGTTCGGGATGTCCCCGAAAATCTCTTTGCCGTGGGCGGCTCCCGCCTTCTGGAAGTCCTCCAGCGAGCGGAAGGTGAGGAGCGCCATCACCTGGAACGGCGCCGGGCTGCCGTCGGGCGTGCCGCTCGCCTTCACCACCTCGACCTTGTCCAGGCCCATGGAGGACCAGCGCTCGCGCACCAGCGGCATGTGGTGCTTGAGGTAATAGTCGAGGTCGAAGGGCTGGGCGTCGGCGCCGCCCGGATACATCACGCTGACCAGGATCATGGCGTTGGTTCTCTCCCGGATCCGGGACCCGTGCCGGTCCCTGCGGCTCACAGAGCATCCTTTGCCGACCCGGCGCAAGCGCGCCGGGCCCGACCAAAAGTCGTCACCCCCACAAAGCCGGCTCCGGCGGATGCACGAGGCTGCCGTCGAAGCGAAGCCCCGGGTCCCGGTCGCGGGCGAGCAGGAGCGGGCCGTCGAGATCGACGAAGTCGGCGTAGCCCGACAGCAGCATCGCCGGCGCCATGGCGAGCGAGGTGCCGAGCATGCAGCCGACCATGATCGACAGGCCCCGCGCCGTCGCGGCCTGCGCCAGCAGCAGCGCCTCGGTCAGGCCGCCGGCCTTGTCGAGCTTGATGTTGATCGCGTCGTAGCGATCCCGCAGCCCGTCGAGACCGGCGCGGTCGTGCAGGCTCTCGTCGGCGCAGATCGGGATCGGCCGGGCGATCCCGGCGAGGGCCGCGTCGTCGCCCGCCGGCAGCGGCTGCTCGATCAGCCGCACCCCGGCCGCCACGCAGGCCGCCAGGTTGGCCTCCAGCGTCTCGGGCGACCAGGCCTCGTTGGCGTCGACCACGATCGCCGCCTCCGGCGCGCCGTGGCGCACCGCGGCGATCCGCTCCGGATCGCCGCCGCCGCCGAGCTTCACCTTCAGGAGCGGTCGCGACGCGGCGGCGCGGGCCGCCGCCGCCATCGCCTCCGGGCTGCCGAGGCTCAGGGTGTAGCAGGTGGTGACCGGGGCCGGCGCCGGGATCCCGGCCAGCCGGTGGGCGGGCGTGCCGGTGCGCTTGGCCTCGAGGTCCCACAGGGCGCAGTCGAGGGCGTTGCGGGCCGCGCCCGCCGGCAGGAGCCCGGCGAGGTCCTGGCGGGTGAGCCCCGCGGCGAGGGCGTCGGCCTGCGCGGCGATCAGGTCGCGCACGCCCTCCACGGTCTCGCCGTAGCGGGCGTAGGGAACGCACTCGCCCCGGCCGGTGACGGTCCCGTCGGTGATCTCGGCGGTCACCACCACGGCTTCCGTCCGGCTGCCGCGCGAGATGGTGAAGGTGCCGGCGATCGGCCAGCGTTCGACGGTGGTCGCGAGCCGGATCACGCCGGGAACTCCGCCAGCAGGCGGTCGACCAGCCCCTCGACCCCGAACCGCACCGGATCGGTCGCCGGCAGGCCGTGCTCGGCGGCGAGGCGTTCGAGCAGCGCCCGCGCCTCCCCCTCCTCCAGGGCCTGGGTGTTGACCGCGATGCCGGTCGGCCGGATGTCCGGATTGGTCAGGCGGCCGAGCTGCACCGTGAGGTCGATCACCTCCCGGATGCTCGGCAGCGGGTGCTTGACCCCGCGCATCGTCGTGCGGGTCGGCTCGTGGCAGACCACGAAGGCGTCGGCCTGCGCCCCGTGCAGCAGGCCGAGGCTCACGCCGGCGAAGCTCGGATGGAACAGCGAGCCCTGGCCCTCGATCAGGTCCCAGTGGCTCGGCTCGGCGGCGGGGGCGATCCACTCGACGGCGCCGGAGATGAAGTCGGCCACCACCGCGTCGATGGCGACCCCGCGGCCGGAGATGAACACCCCGGTCTGGCCGGTGGCGCGGAACTCGGCGTCGAGGCCGCGCTCGCGCATGCCCTTCTCCAGGGCGAGCACGGTGTACTTCTTGCCCACCGAGCAGTCGGTCCCGACGGTGAGCAGCCGCTTGCCCGGCCGCCGCGTGCCCTTGCCGGTGTCGAAGCGCTGATCGGAATGACGCACGTCGTGGAGCTGGCGCCCGTGCCGGGCGGCGGCCTCGGCGATCTCCGGCACCGCGCCGAGGCGGGCATGCAGGCCGCTCGCCACGTCGAGCCCGGCCTCGATCGCCGCCACGATGGTGGCGATCCAGTGCTGCGGCAGCACGCCGCCGGCATTGACCACGCCGACGATCAGCGTGCGGGCGCCCTTCGCGACGCCCTCCGCGATCGTGAGATCGGGGATGCCGAGATCGGCGGCGCATCCGGGCAGGCGCAGCTGGCCGACGCACCATTCGGGCCGCCAATCGACGATGCCGTAGGCGGTCTTCGCGGCGAGCCTGTCCGGCACGTCGCCGAGGAACATCAGGTAGGGCGTGGCGATCTGCATCGGTCTCGTCGGTCCGTCGTCGCGGGGCGTCACGGGTGCCCGGCAGGAACCGCGCCGCGAAGGCGCGGAGCGTCAGGCAGGGTACCTTCGCGCGGGTGGGTCCGGGGTGCAACAGGCCGGGCACGAAGGGCTGCCCGGCCACGCTGCCGGCCCGGTTGGCCCGCCCCTTGCTGAGCTTGGCCCGCGCCCCGCTGGAGCGCGCTCGGGCATCACCCGCGGTCGATCGGCAAGGTCTTGCGCAGAGCGCCCCACCCGGGCGCGCCGCCATCCCCAGCCTTACCCTTGACGTGATCATCGCGGTGGCGGACTAGGTCGGTGCCCAATAGGAGAGCACGAATGCGTTTGAGAAGCCTGCTTCCCGTCCTGCTCGCCGGCCTGGCGGCCTCCGCCGGGACCGCCTCGGCCCAGGACCTCACCGGGACGCTGAAGAAGATCAAGGAGACCGGGCAGATCACGCTGGGCTACCGCGATTCGTCGGTGCCGTTCTCCTATCTCGACAACAACCAGAAGCCGGTCGGCTTCGCGATGGACATCTGCTACAAGATCGTCGACGCGGTGAAGGCCGACCTCAAGCTCGACAAGCTCGAGGTCAAGCTCAACCCGGTGACCTCGGCGACGCGCATCCCGCTGATCGCCAACGGGACGGTGGACCTCGAGTGCGGCTCGACCACCAACAACGCCGACCGGCAGAAGCAGGTCGCCTTCACCAACACCCACTTCCTCACCGCCAACCGCTTCGTCGCCAAGAAGTCGAGCGGCCTGACGAAGTTCGAGGACCTGAAGGGCAAGACCGTCGTGTCGACCTCGGGCACCACGAACATCAAGCAGATCAACGAGTACAACGCCGACAAGAAGCTCGGCATCACGATCCTGCCGGCCAAGGACCACGCCGAGGCGTTCCTGATGGTCGAGACCGGCCGCGCCGCCGCCTTCGTGATGGACGACGTGCTGCTCGCCTCGCTCGCCGCCTCCTCCAAGGAGCCGAGCGCCTACGCGATCTCGACCGACGCCCTGTCGAAGCCCGAGCCCTACGGCATCATGCTGCGCAAGGACGACGCGCCGTTCAAGAAGGTCGTCGATGCGGCCACCGCCGCCTTCTACAAGAGCCCCGAGTCGAAGACGACCTACGACAAGTGGTTCATGAAGCCGATCCCGCCGCGGGACATCAACCTGAACCTGCCGATGAGCGACGCGCTGAAGAATGCCTTCGCCAAGCCGAGCGACAGCCCGGATCCGGCCGCCTACTGAGCTGACGACCCGGCGCCGCCCCGCCTCGGGGCGGCGCCGGCCGAATTCCACCCGCCTTCGGCACTTTTCCCTGTGCCCTCGGCCGCAGCCCGCCTCGCCCGGGCCGAGAAAACCCGTATACCTTTCGACATCAGGCGCACCCGGAAGACAGGGCATGAACTACAACTGGAACTGGGGCATCTTCTTCGAGGCCTCGCCCGAGGGGAACGGCACCTACGCCGACATGCTGCTGTCGGGCCTGATGTGGACCATCGTCACCGCCCTCTGCGCCTGGGTCATCGCCTTCGCGGTCGGCTCGGTGGTCGGCGTGCTGCGCACGCTTCCGAGCCGGGGCGCGCAGGCGGTCGGCAACGCCTATGTCGAGCTGTTCCGCAACATCCCGCTCCTCGTCCAGATGTTCCTCTGGTACTTCGTGCTGCCCGAGGTGCTGCCGGAATCCTGGGGTAGCTGGCTGAAGCAATTGCCGAACGCGCCGTTCTACACCGCGGTGGTGTGCCTCGGCCTCTTCACGGCTTCGCGCGTCGCCGAGCAGGTGCGGGCCGGCATCCAGGCCCTGCCGCGGGGCCAGCGCATGGCCGGCACGGCGCTCGGGCTCACCACCGCCCAGACCTACCGCTACGTGCTGCTGCCCAACGCCTACCGCATCATCCTGCCGCCGCTGACCTCCGAGTTCCTCAACAACCTGAAGAACACGTCGGTCGCGCTGACCATCGGCCTCCTGGAGCTCACCGCCCGAGCCCGCGCGATGCAGGAATTCTCGTTCCAGGTCTTCGAGGCGTTCACGGCGGCGACCGTGATCTACATCATCATCAACCTGATCGTGGTGACCCTGGCCGGCGTGATCGAGCGCCGCGTCGCGGTGCCGGGCCGTTGATCCTCTGAAATTTCGGGCAAGATTATCGGATACGGGCCTGCGATGTTCTCGAACTTCGATTTCAGCGTCATCCTGAATTCCTGGCGCTACCTGTTCTTCGACGGGATGGCCTTCACCCTGACGCTGACGGCGTTGGCCGCGATCGGCGGCGTGGTGCTCGGCACGCTGATCGCCATGATGCGCCTGTCCGGCCTGCCGGTGCTGCCGCAGGTCGCCAAGGCCTACGTCAACTTCATGCGCTCGCTGCCGCTGGTGCTGGTGATCTTCTGGTTCTACTTCCTGGTGCCGTATATCGGGCAATGGATCATCGGGGCCGAGCGGCCGATCCAGGTCGGCGCCTTCTCGTCCTCGCTCATCACCTTCACGCTGTTCGAGGCGGCGTACTTCTCCGAGATCATGCGGGCGGGCATCCAGTCGATCCCGAAGGGGCAATCGGCGGCGGCCTCGGCGCTCGGCCTCACCTACTGGCAGTCGATGGGCAGCGTCATCCTGCCCCAGGCCTTCCGCAACATGCTGCCGGTGCTGCTGACCCAGACCATCGTGCTGTTCCAGGACACCTCGCTGGTCTACGTCCTGTCGATCACCGACTTCCTCGGCGCCGCCTCGAAGATCGCCCAGCGCGACGGCCGACTGGTCGAGATGTACGTGTTCGCCGCGATCGTCTACTTCGCCATCTGCTTCATCGCTTCGCTCCTGGTGCGCCGCCTGCAGCGCCGGGTCGCCATCATCCGATAGGATCCGCGCCATGACCTCCTCCGCGATGCCGCCCGTCAGCCCCGTTCCGGAGCCGCAGGCCGCGGTCGACGCGGCGCCGGGCACCGGCCCCGTCGGCACCCTGCTCACTGAGCGGCCGCCGGTGGCGGCGACCACCGGGCCGATGATCGCCATCGACGCCGTCTCGAAGTGGTACGGCGACTTCCAGGTGCTGACGAACTGCACCACCTCGGTCACCAAGGGCGAGGTCGTGGTGGTCTGCGGCCCCTCGGGCTCCGGCAAGTCGACGCTGATCAAGTGCGTCAACGCCCTCGAGCCGTTCCAGAAGGGCCAGATCACCGTCGACGGCACCAAGATCGCCGACAAGAAGACCAACCTGCCGAAGCTCCGCTCGCGGGTCGGGATGGTGTTCCAGCACTTCGAGCTGTTTCCCCACCTGTCGATCACCGACAACCTGAGCCTCGCCCAGCGCAAGGTGCTGGGCCGGGGCAAGGACGAGGCGCAGGCCAAGGGCCTGGCGCTGCTGGAGCGGGTCGGCCTCAAGGCCCATGCCCACAAGTATCCGGGCCAGCTCTCGGGCGGCCAGCAGCAGCGCGTGGCGATTGCCCGGGCGCTCGCCATGAACCCGATCGTGATGCTGTTCGACGAGCCGACCTCGGCCCTCGACCCCGAGATGGTCGGCGAGGTGCTCGACGTGATGGTCGAACTCGCCCGCGAGGGCATGACCATGATGGTCGTGACCCACGAGATGGGCTTCGCCCGCAAGGTCGCGAACCGCGTCATCTTCATGGACAAGGGCGAGATCGTCGAGGACGCGCAGAAGGAGGAGTTCTTCGGCTCCCCGCGCAGCGAGCGCGCCCAGACCTTCCTGTCGCGGATCCTGTCGCACTGACGGGGAATCCGATCTGAAACGAAGCGAGGGGCCCTGCGCGGGCCCCTCGTCGTTGGCGGAGCCGCGCCATCGTCCCCGACGGACATCGGGAGGATGCGGAGGCGAGGATGCGCGGGTGAACCCTCCCCTTCCTGCGGGGAAGGGTGAAGGCGGCGCGTCCGGATCCACCGGCGATGGATCGGTGCCGCGACCCGTCTGATCACGCGGATGTGAATTCCCGCAACGGCCTTGCGAACAGGTGCGGGATTAGACCGGGCCCGGCGGACGTTCACCCCTTATGATGCTTCGCAAGCGCCCCGACGTCCTCGACCTGATGGTGCCGCTCCGGCGCTACGCCCGGTCCCTCACCCGCGACGCCGCGCAGGCCGACGACCTCGTGCATGACACCCTGGTGCGCGCCCTCGAGCGCCAGGGGACCCTGCGGCCGGGGACCAACCTGCGCACCTGGCTGATGACGGTGCTGCACAACGCCTTCATCGACGACCAGCGCCGCCGCAAGGTCGAGGCGCGCTACGCCGACGCCCTCGGGCAGATGACCGAGGAGGCGACGCCCCCGGCCCAGGAGGGGCACGTGCGCCTCGCTCAGGTGCGCGAGGCGTTCGGGCGCCTGCCGGCGGAGCAGCGCGAGGCCCTGCATCTCGTCACCATCGAGGGGCTGGCCTACCAGGAGGCCGCCGACGTGCTCGGCATCCCGATCGGCACGCTGATGTCGCGGCTCGGGCGCGCCCGGGCGGCGCTCCGCAACATCGAGAGCGGCGGGACCGCCCGCCAGCCGGCCGCCGAGGAGCCGCCGGCTCGTCCGGGCCCGCGGCTGCGGGTGGTCGATGGCGGTGCCAACCCCGCGAGGGCGTCGTGATGAGCGGCGCGCAATCACCGGAGGCGACGATGGACCCGATCACCGAAACGGACCTGAACGCCTATATCGACGGTCAGCTCGACCTCGGCCGGCGGATCGAGGTCGAGGAGCACCTAGCGGCGCGGCCGGAAGTGGCCGCCCGGGTGATGGCCGACCTCCACACCCGCGACGCGCTCTGCGCCGCCTTCGGGTCGGTGCGGGACGGCGCCGTGCGCGTCGGGCCGACGCCGGAGCGCCTCGCCGCGGCGGCCCGCCGCCTCGACCGGTCGCTGACCTGGCGGCGCATCGGCGCGCGGCTCCAGCGCGCCGCGGTGATCGCCATGCTGGTCGGCACAGGCTGGCTGCTGCACAACGAGACCGGCGATTTCGGCGTGCAGAACACCATCGCGTCGACGCATTCCTCGACCGTTGCCCCGGACGTCGCCCCGGTCTTCGTCGAGGAGGCGCTCCAGGCCCGCCAGGCGGCCCTGGTGCGGGCCCGCGTCGCCTCGCAGCGTCCGACCCCGGCCTATGACCGGCGCGAGGTCGAGGCGGCCACCGGCATCGTCCTGCCCGCCCTGCCGGCGGATTGGCGCGTCGACGACCTGCAGATCTTCCCCGCGCGCAGCGGCGCGGGCGTCGAGGTCGCGATCGATGCCGGCAGCCTCGGCAAGGTCGCGCTCTTCGCCACCCGCAGCCCGGATTCGGCAGCGCACGCCCCGGCGGTCGTCCGCTCGCCGGAGGCCGTGACGGTGTACTGGACCGCCGGACGCGGCGCCTATGCGCTGAGCGGATCGGGCAGCGAGCCCGATCTCGGCCGCGCCGCCGCCACCCTGGCGGCGTTGCAGCACTAGCGCATCGTCCGACGCCGCGGATGCCGGGTCGCCGCAGACGATGCGGCGCCGACCACGCCCTGGAGCAGCGTCCGATCGCAGCGCGATCGGGCTCCGCCCTCACGCCCCCACCATCCCGGAGCGACCTCCCCGATGAACACCCCCTTCGCCTGGCAGACCCACGCGGCCCCCGCCGGCGCGGTCTTCGACGAGGGCCTGCGGCGGCACATGCTGCGGGTCTACAACACGATGGGCCTCGGCCTGGCCCTGACCGGCCTCGTGGCCTTCGGCGTCTCCTCGACCCCTGCGCTGTACAAGCCGCTGTTCGGCACGCCGCTGAAATACGTCGTGATGCTGGCGCCCCTCGCCTTCATCCTGGTGCTGTCGTTCCGCGCCGACCGGATCTCGGCCGCCACCGCCCACACCCTGTTCTGGACCTTCTGCGGGGTGATGGGGCTGTCCCTGGCCTCGGTCTTCCTGGTCTTCACCGGCACCAGCATCGCCCGCACCTTCTTCATCACCGCGGCGATGTTCGGGGCGACCAGCCTCTACGGCTACACCACCAAGCGCGACCTCTCGCGGATGGGCTCGTTCCTGGTGATGGGCCTGATCGGCCTCGTCATCGCCGGCCTGGTCAACATCGTCCTGGCCTCGAGCGCGCTGCAATTCGCGATCTCGCTCATCGGCGTGGTGATCTTCACCGGGCTCACGGCCTACGACACCCAGTCGATCAAGGAGCAGTATGCCGAGAACTGGGGCGAGGAAGCCAATTCCAAGCTCGCGGTGTTCGGGGCGCTGTCGCTCTACCTGAACTTCATCAACCTGTTCCAGATGCTGCTGAGCCTCACCGGCGAGCGGGAATAGGCCGAACTCCCCTCCACCGAGGACGGACCCTCGACTTCACCTGCCTGTCCCGCGAGGGATGGGCAGGTTTTTTGTTGGGCCGCGCGACGGATCCACCGTCCCCACGATGCACGGCACCGACGGCACAGGATGGCGGCAGGCTGCTGTTCCGTCGCAAGTCTCGGTCGCAAGTCACGGCCCTTTCCCCGACGACTGGAGCGTCGGCGCAAGGAGATCCGGGACCCAGCCGTCAGGCCCGCCCCGGAGCGGCTCCGGATCCTGCACCGTTGCGGGCACGCGGCCGTCGCGCGAACGAGCGCCCTGCCCGACCCGGACGCGCAGCTCCGCGCTGCGCCCCCTTGACCGTGTGCCGCCCCAAGCCCCACACCGCGCCCCCAGAGGCGCATCCCATGTCCGACATCCTGGTCATCGACAACTACGATTCCTTCACCTGGAATCTCGTCCACCTGATCGGCCCGCTCGCCGGTTCGATCGAGGTCGTGCGCAACGACGCGATCACCGTCGAGGAGATCCGCCGCCGCGCGCCCGACGCCCTGGTGCTGTCGCCGGGGCCGTGCACGCCGAGCGAGGCCGGCGTGTGCCTCGATGTGGTGCGGGAGTTGAGCGACGAGATTCCGATGCTCGGCGTCTGCCTCGGCCTGCAGGCGATCGGCCAGGCCTTCGGCGGCGACGTCGTGCGGGCCCCCGCCCCGATGCACGGCAAGGTGTCGAGCGTGCAGCACCGGGCGACCGGGTTGTTTCGTGGCATCAACGGGCCGTTCGCGGCGACGCGCTACCACTCGCTGATCGTCGAGCGGCAGAGCTGCCCGCAGGACCTCGTCGTGACGGCGGAGGCCGACGGGCTGATCATGGCGCTGGAGCATGCCGAGCGGCCGGTGCACGGGGTGCAGTTCCACCCCGAGAGCATCCTGTCGCAGCACGGCCAGACCATGGTGCGCAATTTCCTCGGCCTGGCGGCGGAGTGGAACGCCAAGGCGCGGAATGCCGTAGCCCGGGGTGACAAGCGCGGCCGAGATGTGCATTGACGGACCCGGCCCGACACCCCCGCTGAGATCAGGCTCGTACTCGTCATGGACTCGTTCAAGCCCTACCTGGCGAAGGTCGCCACGGGCGCCGCGCTGACGCGCGAGGAGGCGCGCCGCGCCTTCGATCACCTGCTCTCCGGCGAGGTGACGCACGCCCAGGCCGGCGCCTTCCTGATGGCCCTGCACGTCCGCGGCGAGGCTCTGGACGAGATCACCGGTGCCGCCGCAGCTCTGCGCGAGCGCATGACCCGCGTGGTGGCGCCCGAGGGCGCGATCGACATCGTCGGCACCGGCGGCGACCATTCGGGCAGCTACAACGTCTCGACGCTGGCGGCGATCGTCACGGCCGCCTGCGGCGTGCCGGTGGCCAAGCACGGCAACCGCGCCGCCTCGTCGCGCTCGGGGGCCGCCGACGTGCTGGCGGCGCTCGGCGTCGGCATCGGCCTGACGCCGGGCCACCTCGGCCGCTGCCTCGCCGAGGCGGGCCTGTGCTTCATGTTCGCCCAGGCGCACCATGCCTCGATGCGCCACGTCGCCCCGGTGCGGGTCGAGATCGGCACCCGGACGCTGTTCAACGTGCTCGGGCCGCTGTGCAACCCGGCCGGGGTCTCGGCCCAGCTGCTCGGTGTCTACGCGCCGTCGCTCGCCGAGCCGATGACAAGGGTGCTGGCGGAGCTCGGCAGCCGTCGGGTCTGGACCGTGCACGGCTCCGACGGGCTCGACGAGATCACCACCACCGGCCCGACCGCCGTGGTGGCCCTGGAGGACGGCGCGATCCGCCGCTTCACCATCGATCCGCGGGAACTCGGCCTGCGCCTTGCCCAGCCGGAAGAGCTGCGCGGCGGCGATCCGGCCCACAACGCGGCGGCTCTGCGCGAGGTGCTCGACGGCGCCCGCACGCCCTACCGCGATATCGCCGTCCTCAATGCCGCAGCGGCCCTGATGGTCGCCGGGCGCGTTGACAGCCTGCAGGACGGCGTCGCCCGCGCCGGCCAGGCGATCGAGACCGGTGCGGCCAGGGCGGTCCTGGAGCGCCTGGCAGTCGTTTCCAACGCGTAATCGACGGCGTCCCCGACCCCGCTACCCCCGACACGCTCCCGAGGGGAGGACACGGCCTTGTCCGACATTGAAACGACCGTCCCGGAGGACGAGGCCCGGCCGCGCCCGGCCGACGTGCTCGCCCATATCGAGGCCTACAAGCGGCGCGAGATCGCGGCGGCGAAGCTGCGCGTGCCGCTGGCCGAGCTCGAGAAGCGCGCGGCCAAGGCCGACCCGCCGCGCGGCTTCGCCGACGCGATCGCCGCGCATGTGGCGCAGGATCGCTTCGCCCTGATCGCCGAGATCAAGAAGGCCTCGCCGTCCCGCGGCCTGATCCGCGAGGATTTCGACCCGCCGGCCCTGGCCCGTGCCTACGAGGCCGGCGGCGCCACCTGCCTGTCGGTGCTCACCGACGAGCCGTCCTTCAAGGGCAAGCCCGAATACCTGATGGCGGCCCGCGCCGCCTGCACCCTGCCGGTTTTGCGCAAGGACTTCCTGTTCGAGCCCTACCAGGTGGTCGAGGCCCGGGCCTGGGGGGCCGATTGCATCCTGGTGATCATGGCGAGCCTCGACGACGAGGAGGCTGCGGCGCTGGTCGAGACCGCCCACGACCTCGGCATGGACGTGCTGGTCGAGGTGCATGACGAGGCCGAGCTGGCGCGCGCCCTGCCCCTCGGCACGCGGCTGATCGGCGTCAACAACCGCGACCTGCGCACCTTCAAGGTCTCGCTCGACAACGCCGTACGCCTGAGCCCGCTGATGCCGCCCGACCGGATCCTGGTCGGCGAGAGCGGCATCGGCAGCCACGCCGACGCGCAGGTGCTGGGCAAGGCCGGCATCCGCACCCTGCTGGTCGGCGAGAGCCTGATGCGGCAGGAGGACGTGACCGCGGCGACGAGGCACCTGCTCCACGGCGATCAGGTCTGAGGAGCAGGCGGCGACGCGGTCAGGAACCCGATCAGGGCCGCGTTGACGGCCTCCGGCTCCTCGTGCTGGAGCCAGTGGGTCGCCTGCGGGAAGTCGCGCACCGCACCTTGTTCGCAGAGGCGCAGGCTCTCGCCGGCCAGCCCCCGTTCGAGCGCCGTGTCGCGCTCGCCCCACAGCACCAGGACCGGCGGCCGGATCGGCCCCGGTGCCGGGTCGCGCGTCAGGCGCAGCGCCCGGTACCAGTTGAGCATCGCGGTGATCGCGCCGGGCCGGCGCCAGGCGGCGGCGTAGAGGTCGAGGTCGTGCGGGCTGAAGGCGCCGGGCCGGCTCGACGCGGTCAGGGCGCGGCGCAAGGCGGCGCAGTCGCCCGCCCGGAGCAGCGCCTCGGGCAGGCCGGGAATCTGGAAGAACCCGACGTAGAAGCTCCGCAGCGCCTGGCTCGGATGCCGGCGGGCATAGGCGCCGAAGACGTCCGGATGCGGCGCGTTGAGGATTGCCAGCCGCCCGATCCGGTCGGGGAAGCGGGCGGCCGCCCACCAGGCGACGAGGCCGCCCCAATCGTGACCGACGAGGCGGAAACGGTCCTGGCCGAGGGCATCGGCGAGGCCGATCACGTCTTCGGCGAGGCGGTCGAGGTGATAGGGAGCGATCCCCTCCGGCCGGCTCGACTGGCCGTAGCCGCGCTGGTCCGGCGCCACCACGCGCAGGCCCGCCCCGGCCAGCGGGCCGATCTGGTGCCGCCAGCTCCACCAGGTCTCGGGAAAGCCGTGGAGGAGCACGGTCAGCGGCCCGTCCGCCGGACCGGCCTCGGCGATGTTGAAGGTGAGGCCTCGGACGGGGATGCGCCGGGTGGCGGGCTCGGTCGGCATCATCGCGGCGGCCTCCTCTCGGTTCTCACCCGGCGAGAGCGGAACGCGGCAGGAGGACAGCGGCTCCCGTGCCTCGCGAGAGTTGCGCCGGTGCATCACCTGCGTCCCGGATGCCACGGAACGCCGAGCGGCCCTTGCCAGCGCGGCCGGCAGGGCTTAATCCTGATCTGGCAACGCGGCGATGGCGTCGCGGCGTTGCTGCCCTCTTTGGGCGTTTCCTCCCTAGACTTGGGCCACACCTCGCGTGTGGCCTTTTTCTTAGGTGCAGACGGATCTGTCAACGGCCAAGCCGGCCCGAAGCGGTGAGAATCGACCCCGTCCGGCGCATCCCGGGAGATGATCGTCCTCCGCTCGCCGGGTCACGCAGACGAATCGTCTCGCGCACCACTTGGTCTCGGTCGTTTCTCGGGCCTCGACGCAATCATCGTGCAATGGTCTGGTGGTCTAGATGCGCCGCGTCGCCGTGCGGGGGCGCACAGCGTCGCTCTCGGCAAGAGCTTACACGGTCGATCATCATGACAGACGGGGAGGCCCGGCCATGTTCAGGCAGCGATTCGACGATATCCGGTTCCTCCTCACCCTGACGGCGGTCGCGGTGGCAGGCGCTCTTCTCACGACCTTGCTCGGATAACCGGCCTCACGCGGCGCCCCTCAACATCGCCGCCAGGGCAGCCCGGTCCGGCAAGGCGTCGAACACCCCTCTCTCCCGCACCACGCAGGCGCCGCAGGCCGCGGCGATCCGCAACGCCTCCGGCAACGGGCGCGCTTCCGCCAGGGCGACCGCGAGGCCGGCCGTGAACGCGTCGCCAGCTCCCATCGTATCGACCGCCGCGACGGGCAAGGCCGGCTGGACCAGGGCCGGGCCGCCGGCCGGAACGGCCACCGCGCCGCCCGCCCCCAGCGTGACCACGACGAGGTCCGGCCCGCGCGCGTGCAACGCCCGGGCGACCGGTTCGAGCTGCGCCGCCGCCGCTTCCGGCACGGCGAGCCCGAGGGCGGCCGCGAAGGATGCCGCCTCGACCGCGTTCACCACCAGGATCCCGGAATTCCGCAGGATCGCCGGTGCCGGCATCCGGAACGGCGACGGGTTGAGCAGGGTGCGGGTGCCGGCCGCTCGCGCGATCCCGAAGGCCTCCGCCACCGCCGCGTCGCCGGTCTCGAACTGCGCCAGGACCAGGGCCGCCCCGGCGATGGCCGCGGCCGCCTCCCGCACCTGCGCGGGCCCGAGCCGGGTATTCGCGCCCGGATGCACCGCGAGACAGTTCTCGCCCGCCGCATCGGTGAAGCCGATGCCGGCCCCGGTCGGGCCGGGGAGCCGGCGCAGCATGGAGGGCGACAGGCCGGCCCGGACCAGGGCCGGCTCGGCCAGGGCCGACAGCGCGTCGTCCCCGATCGCGAACAGGCCGTCGATCGTGGCGCCGAGGCGCCGGGCGCCGACCGCGAGGTTCAGCCCCTTGCCGCCCGGCTCGATCAGGAAAGCCTGTGCCTGCAGGGATTCGCCGGCTCGCGGCAGACGTTCAACCGTGGCAGAACAGGCGGCCACGAAGCTTCCAAGGACGAAGAGAGCCGGATTGGCCGCCATGCCGTTGCCCGTGTCGATGTCCACGTCGATCTCCAAGCCGTTGCCGCCTCGTCGTCCCGTCACCGCGCCGGCGCGCGGCCGCCGCAAAGGCTGACCTGCGGATGCCCGAGCACCCGTCCGGGCCCGGCCCGGGACAGCCTGCCCTCGTGAGCCTGGTGCGGCTGCGCCACGATACCGCGAAGCCGCTCTACCAGCAGTTGGAGGAGCAGCTGCGGGCGCTGATCGAGGAGGGTATCGTGGCGGGCGGCACGACGCTCCCGGCCGAGCGGCCCTTCGCCGAGGCGCTCGGCGTCAGCCGCACCACGGTGCAGCGCTGCTACGATTCCCTGCGCCGCCAGCACTACCTCACGGCGCATGGCCGGCACGGCTTCATCGTCGCTGCCGGGCGCACCCGGCTCAGCCCCGGCATGGACCGGCTCAAGGGCTTCACCGAGGAGATGCGCGAGCTCGGCCGCGTGCCCTCGACGCGGATCGTCGAGCGTCGGGTGGCCCAGGACCGCTCGATCGCCTCGCTGTTCGGCCTTCCCTCGACCGCGCCGTTCCTCAAGCTGGTGCGCATCCGCTGCGGCGACGGCATGCCGCTGTCGCGCGAGGTGGCGTGGTACGACCTCACGGCGGTGCCGGCCCTGGCCGAGGCCGATCTCGGCGGCTCGGTCTACGCGTTCCTGGGGGCTCATGGCGCCGCCCTGGTGCGCTGCCGCCAGACCATCGAGGCGGCGACCCCGGACGAGGCCGAGTGCGCGGTGTTCGGCTTCACCCAACCCCTCCCCTGCCTGCTGATCAAGCGGCATTCCTATGCCCGCGACGACCGCATGATCGAGTACGTCGAGGGCCTGTTCCGCGGCGACGCCTACGCCTACCGGCTCGATCTCAGGGCGTGAGCCGGCGCCTCGGCGTAGGCGACCGGCAGCTGCACCGCCGCCACCAGGGCGACGAGCTGGCTCTGCTGCTTGGTGCCGGTCTTCAGGAAGATGCGGGCGACATGGGTGCGCGCCGTGGTGACGCTGATGCCGAGCTCGGCCGCGATCTCGGACAGGCAGCCGCCGCGGGCGAGCGCCCCGCCGACCTGCGCCTCGGCCCGGGTCAGACCGTACAGGGTGCGCAGCTGCACCTCGATCCGCCCTTGCGCCTCGACCAGCCCCTGGGACCGCAGCAGCCGCGCCACCACCAGCGCCCGGCCGGATGCCTCGGCCGCGGGCTCGGCCAGGGACGAGACGCAGACCGAGATGCCCGGCTCGTCCGTGGTCCCGCCCTCGAGATGCAGGAAGCCGCCGGTCTCGCCGGCCCTGCCGTCGCAGGCGGCCTGGATCAGGGCGTGGAGGCGCGAGCGCCCCTCCCCGGTCCGGGCGCCGAGGCTGCCGGCCAGATGGCCGACCAGCGCCCCGTCCGGACGGTCGAGGAGGTCGGCCGCCTCGCGGTTGGCATGGAGGATGCGTGCCTGCCGGTCGACCACCAGAACCGCCAGGGCGAGGGCATCGAGGGCTGCCGCCGCCGCGGGTTGCCAGGCGGTCACGGCGCGGTGGTCCCGGTCAGGCGGCTGCGCCGCCGCCGCTCGCCGGTCCCCGCGTTGCCGCCTCGGACCAGTCCGTCCCGGACGTCGCCATCCCGTGCGCTTGCATGCATCGTCGCCCCCCGGCAGAACTCCGCGGCCGGGCGGGTCGCGACCCGCCTTGGATCCATTTAAGTACCAAAATCTCTGCAGCACAAGACTGTTTCTCACGGCATCGCCGCGCGGTCTCAGTCAATCAAGATTGATAGTTCTGGGGACGGATGCTTGCGCGCTGTATCGAACGGGGGTTGCCGGCTGGGATTGGCGTCATCCTTTCGGAGGAGAGACGAAAGCCGCACAGGGCCGGGCGGCGAGGAGCGGCGCGGGCGCGATGGTCGTGGCAAGCCTAGGGCCATCCGCCCTGAGGTCACCCGCCGTCCCGTCCAGGATAGCCGGTGCGGCAAGACATCGGGTCCAGCCAGTCCCACGCGTGATGACCCTAGGGAAAACGACCCGCTTCGTCGTCGTGACGGTCTCGTCGAGCGGCGGGGCGCGCAAGACGAGGCGGGGCGGACCTGTCGCCGTCAGGCCGGCGCGCGCACCGGCCGCTTGCGCCGGCGCCAGATCAGGCGGCCGAGGGCGGTGCCGGCCCGGCGGCAGAACAGGGCGGCGGCCAGGAACCACGCGAGGCCGAGCCAAAGCCCCTGGAGGATCGCGAGCAATCCCGAGCCGAGCACCAGGGCGCCGCGGCCGAGCAGCGCCAGGACCGCCCGGGTGCGGCCGCCCATCCCCTCGGACAGCCGCGCGACCCGGCGCAGGTCGTCGGCGTTCTCGGCCACCGACAGGGCCTGCAGGGTGCCGCGGGCGCCGAGCCGGGCCTGGATCCGGGCCGATTGCTCGCCGACACCCCGGATCTCCCGGAGGGCTCCAGGCCGCAGCACCCCCGTCGCACCCTGGCGCAAGGCCGCGAGGTCGAGCCGGCCGGCGGCCGCGGTGGCGAGGCCCAAGGCCTCGCGGTCGATGGCGGCGCCGGCGCTGCGGGACAGTCGCGCGGCGAGCGGCCGCGACAGCTTGCCGGTGCGGGCGGCGAGCTTCAAGGTCGTGGTGCCGGCATGGACCGGCACGCTGGTGCCGAGCGAGACGATGGTGGCGCCGGTGAGGGCCAGCCCGGCGGTCGCGAGGCCGAGCATCAGCGGGTCGTAGGCCTCGCCGCGGGCGAGCCGCCCGCCCTCGCGCCACAGGTCGCGCAGGTCGCCGTAGCCGACGAGGTCGCCCGCCACCGCGCCGGCGAGGCCGGCGAGGCCCGCCCCCTCGCCGCTGACGAAGCCGGTCGCGGCCTCCCCGAGCGCCCGGCGCGGCGCGCTCGCTGCCAGCGCCTCGACCCGCGCCCGGCGCTCGGGCGAGACCGCCACGCCCTGCGCGGCGGCGAGGTCGAGGAAGCTCCGTGCCAGATCGTCGTCGCCGGCCTCGATCGCGGCGTCGAGGCCGGCGCCGATCCGCGCCGCGTCGGCGACCGCCGGCAGGCGCAAGGACGCGAGGGCGGCCGGATCGTCGGCGGCCGCGTGCAGGTGGAAGGCCTGCCCCGCCGCCGGCAGCAGCACGGGCGCCGTTCCGGCGATTCCGGCGCCGCCGAGCAGCAGCAGGGCGGCCGCCGCGGGCCGGCGCCAGGGTCGGGTTCGGCGCGGATCCGGCACGGGCGCGTCCATGGTCTAGCCGGGCTCGACCTGCGGGACGTGGCCGCCGAGCTCGTCGACCAGCACCCGGGTGTTCTCGGAGTAATCGACCGGCACCGCGACGAGGTGCACCCCGCCCGCCGCGAAGGCCGCCTCCAGGGTCGGCGCCAGCGCCTCCGCCGACGCCACGCGGTGGCCGGTGGCGCCGTAGGATTCGGCGTAAGCGACGAAATCCGGGTTGCCGAAGGTCATGCCGTAATCGGGGAAGCGGTCGACCGCCTGCTTCCAGCGGATCATGCCGTAGGCCCGGTCGTCGAGGACCAGCACCACCAGGTCGAGCTTCAGGCGCACCGCCGTCTCGAGCTCCTGGCTGTTCATCATGAAGCCGCCGTCGCCGCAGACCGCCAGCACCCGGCGTCCCGGATGGACGAGCTTCGCCATCATCGCCGAGGGCAGGCCCGCCCCCATCGTGGCGAGGGCATTGTCGAGGAGCAGCGTGTTGGCGACGTGGGTGCGGTAGTTGCGGGCGAACCAGATCTTGTACATGCCGTTGTCGAGGCAGACGATGCCGTCCTCCGGCATCACCGCCCGGACGTCGTGGACGAGGCGCTGCGGCGTCACCGGGAAGCGGTCCTCCTCGGCCCGGTCGTTGATCCGGGCGAGGATGTGCCGGCGCATCTCGAGCAATCCCGGCTCGGGGTCGAGCCGGCCGCCGAGGCGGTCGGCGAGCGCCGTGACGGTGGTGCCGATGTCGCCCACCACCTCGGCATCGGGATGGAACACCTGCTCGACGCTGGCCGAGACGTAGCCGACATGGATCACCCGCGGGCCCCCGGCGACCCGGCCCATCAGGAAGGGCGGCTTCTCGACGGTGTCGTGACCGATCGAGACGATCAGGTCGGCGCTGTCGATCGCCTCGTGGACGTAGTCGCGCTCGGAGAGCGCCGCGGTGCCGACATAGAGGTTCGAGCCGCCGGTGACAGCGCCCTTGCCCATCTGGGTGTTGAAGAACGGGATCCGGGTGCGGCGCACGAAATCCGACAGCGGCTCGACCAGCCGCGGACGGTTGCCGGCGGCGCCGATCATGATCAGCGGGCGGCGGGCCTGCAGGATCATCGCGGCGGCCCGCGCGATGGCCGCGGGGTTCGCCACCGGCTGGTCGATCGGGTGCGACGGCACCAGGGCGACGTCGGCCTCCTCGGCGGCGATGTCCTCGGGCAGTTCGAGGTGGACCGGGCCCGGCCGCTCCTCGGTGGCGACCCGGAAGGCGTCGCGCACGATGGTCGGGATCGACGCGGCCGACACGATCTGGCGCGTCATCTTGGTGAGCGGCCGCATCGCCGCGATCACGTCGACGATCTGGAACCGGGCCTGGCGGGCGCTCATGATCGGCTTCTGGCCGGTCAGCATCAGCATCGGCATCGCGCCGAGATGGGCGTAGGCCGCGCCCGTCGTGAAGTTGAGGGCGCCGGGCCCGAGCGTCGAGATGCAGACTCCCGGCCGGCCGGTGAGCCGCCCGTGCGTCGCCGCCATGAAGGCCGCCGCCTGCTCGTGCCGGGTCAGCACCAGCTCGATCCTGGAGCTGCGCAGGGATTCGACGACGTCGAGGTTCTCCTCGCCCGGGATGCCGAAGATCCGGTCCACGCCCTCGTTCTCGAGGGCGGCCACGAGGAGATCGGAACCTTTGGCCATCGGGCGCTCCTCCTGGATACTTGCCTCTTGAAGTAAGTTCGCGGAGGATCCTGCGCAACCGAGTGACGCAGCGGATTTCAGGTCCGTCGATCGCGGTCGGCCGCCTCTCGGCGGGGCCCTCCCCTCACTCCTGCTGGCGCGGCCGCCGCGGCGGCCGCGCCGCCATCGCGGCGGAGGCCAGCGCGTCCGCGGGGGCGGGCTTGCCGGCCGGCGGGCGCGCCTTCGCGGGGGCGGGCTCGGGCGAGGCTTTGGACGCCGGCTTCGCCGTCTCCGGTCCCTTCCCCGGCCCCTTCTCCGGTCCCTTGGCCGATCCCTTCCCGGGGGCCTTGATGGGTCCCCTGGCCGGCTTCGCCCTGGCGGCTGGCGGCGCCACCGGGTCGCGGTCGGCGGCGAGCGCCATCAGGTGACGGCGATGCGCGACCGCCGGACCGTCCTTGAGGTCTGGATGGTGCTTGTCGAGGCGGGTGGCGAGCGCCTTGACCTCGGCATCCTTCAGCCCGTCGACGATCAGCGCCAGGGGCTGGGGGCCGAGCGCGTTGCGTACCGCGCGCAACCCCGCCAGGTCGAGGGTCTTGGCCTTCAGCTGCTTGGTCACCAGGGCGTGGGCGGCCTTGGTGACGTCGCTGCGGATCGCCGGGAACGCCTCCGGCGCCTCCGCGATCGCGCACAGGACCGCGAGGCCGTCGATCTCAAGCGCCATCCAGGGCCTCCTTCAGTTCGGCCACCACCGGGGTGATCACCTCGCCGATCAGGTCGCGGGTGGCGTCGCGATACTTGTTGGCGAAGGTCTGATACTCAAGGGTGAGCGCGTTCGCCAGGGCCGCGGATTGCGGCACCCGGGTCTTGAACAGTCGGAACCGCGCGCCTTCCGCGGCGGCACTGGCCTGCAGGGTGGCGTAGGTGGTCGCGTGCTGCTTGGTGTTCTGCCAGCGGGTGATCAGCACGTGCGGCGGCCGCTTCGGCGCCAGCATGCTCTCCGAGGCGCTGCCGACGCCCCAGATCGTCTCGTAGAACGCCTTCAGGCCGTAGGTCGACAGGAAGTCCGCGATGCAGGCGACCACCACGAGGTCGCTCGCCCGGATCGCCACCTCGGTCATCGGCGAGATGCCGGGGGCGCAGTCGAACAGCACATAGTCGTACTGGTCGCGCAGGGGCGCGAAATCCTCCTGGAACAGCTTCCACAGATGCCCCTCGATGGCGTGCATCGAGTATTGGCGCTTGGTGAGCGCGTAGATGATCTCGCGCTCGACGACGCGCAGCGACGGGCCGGAGGCCAGCAGCGAGATCGGCAGCGGCTCGCCCAGATGCGTGGTGCTGGAGACGTAGTCGCGGATGAAGTCCGGCAGGGCGGCCTTGTCGCGGTCGACGATGCGCAGGCCGAGGTAATAGTCGAGGGTGCGGCCGGCGGTGATCATCTCGGCCAGCACGCCGTCGCCGGCGAAGCACACCGAGGCGCTGGCTTGCGGGTCGAGGTCGATCACCAGCACCGAGGCGCCGCTGGCGGCCAGCGCGTCGGCCAGCATCACCACGCTGGTGGTCTTGCCGACGCCGCCCTTCATGTTGGCGACCGCCACGAGCTGACCCTGCGCGCGCTTCCCGGTCATGCGGGCCTTCCCATCCGTGACGTGGTGGCGCGGGTCCGCAGCGGCGACGCGGCGGGCGGGCGGAACGGGGCCATCGGGGCTCTCTTCACGGCGGGTCTCCTTTCCACCAGCCGCCTTCGCGGCGAGTCAAGACCGGTGGCAGAATGGGACCGGCGGGTCCCGCCCCGCGTCAACCGCCGGAGCAGCGGGTATAGGTCGCCGCGCCGCGCTCGCTCGCCCAGGTCAGGCTGTTGCCCGCCACGGTCAGGCGCACCCGCGAGGTCCAGCGGCGGGCGGCGCTGTGGCAGGCGGCGGTCATGACCCAGGACCGGCCCTCGCGCCGCGTGTCCCGGAACTGGCACAGGGTCTTGCCGGCCCGAGCGCTGCCCGGGCGGATCACTGCCGGCAGGAAGCCGCGGCGGGCCGAGCGGCGGCTGGCGCAGGCCGCCGCGCTCGGTCCCCACACGCCGGCATAGGCCGGCGCGGCGTCGTCCGCGTCGCCCTCGGCCTCCCGCGGCCGCGGCTCGCGCTCCGCCCGCGGCTCCGGGCGGAAGGCCGGCCGGGCCTCCTGACGGGTCCCGCGCTGCTGCGTCTCCGGCTTGGGAGGTGGCGCGGCGGCCCGGGACGGGGCGGCCGACCGCTCCTCCGGCTCGTCGTCCGGGGCGAGATCGTGGGGGGCGACGTCGCGCGCCGGGGCCGCCTTCACCGGGCCGAACCCGGAATCCGGGGGCGTCTCCCGCGCGCCGGTCCCGTCCGGACCGGCACCGATCCGGCCCGGCGGCTCGCGCCACGTCCCGGCCGGCGGAACAGCCTCCGGCGGCACCGCGTCCGGCGGCGGCCGGCGCCGGTAGATCGGGATCGAGGAGCGGTAGGGTTTCGACAGGACCGGCGGATCGGCGGGCATCTCAAGGTCCGACTGCGCGACGGCGCGGCCGGGCCCGGCCAGGCAGGCCGCGCCGGCCAGCACGACCAGGCCGGCCACCCACAGGCCCGCGCGGTGAAACGCCCTCATGATGCCCCCAGCGTCCCCCGGCCGGTGCCGGTGGTCAAGTCTTAGGGCGCTCGTGCCCGGTTGTGGACCTGGGTTCGGGGCGCGAGCGCATGTCTCGTCGCCGGTGTCACCCGGCGGGCACTGTCCGGCCCCGCCGTCTACCGGCCGAAGATGCCTTTCAGGAACTGGGCCGTGCGGTTGCGCTTGCGCTTGCGCGCCAGTTCCGCGGCATCCCTCATCCAGGCGACCTGCACCACCCGGCGCTCGCCCTCGAACGGCTGGTGGCCGTGCCAGGACCTGTCGGAGCGCAGGAAGGCGAACATCGTCCCCATGGTCGGCGGCACCTCGACCGCGTAGGGCTCGAACCGCTCGCCGTCGTAGAGCACCCGCAGACGGCCGGCCTCGGGCGCACGCCAGGCGTCGTTCATGTAGATCAGCAGCGTCATCACCTTCGAGGGTCCGTCGGTGTGGATCGCGCCGTATTTCGGCTGCGAGCGGCGCATGATCGTGGTGAGCCGCGGGCAGGCGACGAGGTCGGCCCCGAACTTCTCGGACAACACCCGCGAGAAGGCGTCGCTCTCGAGCTCGTCGATCAGCTCCCGGAAGCGGCCGGCGAGCCGGACCTCGTCCACCGTGAGATAACCCGGCTTGTCGATCGGCGGGAAGTCCCGCGCCAGATCCGCGACGGCATCCGGCCGCAGCACCTGCCGGCCCAGGCAGTAGCAGTACGGATCGTGGACCACGGGCGCCGCGCGCACCGCGTCCACGTCGAGGATCGCGAGGGACGACACCGGGCGGGACGACATCGGGACAGACGACATCGGGACAGACGACATGGGATGATCGCACCCCTCGGGTCTCGAGGCCGGTCCCGGCCTTCGGAAAGCGAGACCTCGCGAGCATCGGCACGAATTGCGGCGGCGGCGGGGCACCGGTCACGTCTGCGAGAGCCGGCTCCCCGGAAGCCGCGGCGGTCCCCCTCGCGGCCGGGGTCGCGCCGTCCTGCCGCAGGTGAACACTGTTTAACTTGCAACCGCGATGGCGCCATGGTCCTGCCAAGGGACCAGTCCACCCTCGGACTGTTCACCACGAGGCCGGCTCCCGTCGGGGCCGGATCTCGGCGGGGTGGTCGCCGAGCCTCACGCGGCCCGCGCCCGGACCGTCCCCTTCATCACCGGCTCGCCGCGAGGGCGGGCCCGCTTGAGGCCCGCCCGCCGGGCGGCCCGGAGACCGCGATGCACGGCTTGAAGCAGGCCCTCCTGCAGATCTGGCGCCTGGCCTATCCCTACTACACCACCCGCGAGGTCACGACGGTGCGGCTGTGGCCGCTGCCGGCGGTCCAGATGCAGGAACGCTGGGTCGCGCTCACCATGGCGGCCGTGGTGATCGGCATCGAATTCGCCCAGGTCGCCATCAACGTGCGCCTGTCGTACTTCAACCGCGACTGGTTCAACGCGATCCAGGCCAAGGACGCCGCGGCGTTCTGGTCGCTGCTGTTCTCGGTGTTCTGCCTCTGGGCCGCGGTCTACGTGGCGAGCGCGATCATCCAGTACGTGATCCAGTCGTTCCTGCGGATCCGCTGGCGGGCCTGGATGACCCGGCACTACGTCGACCGCTGGCTCGGCAACGACACCCATTACCGCATGGGCTTCTCCGGCGCCCAGGCCGACAACCCCGACCAGCGCATCGCCGACGACATCGACCAGTTCACCCAGACCACCCAGTCGCTGACCATCAGCTTCCTGTCGGCGGTCTCGAACCTGATCTCGTTCTCCGTCATCCTGTGGAACATCTCCTCCGCCTTCACGGTGCCGGGGACGAGCTGGCACGTGCCGGGCTTCCTGGTCTGGGGCGCGCTGATCTACTCGGCGCTGGTCACCTGGATCACCCACCGCATCGGCCGGGCGCTGGTCGGGCTCAACTTCGAGCAGCAGCGCCGCGAGGCGGATTTCCGCTTCTCGCTGGCCCGCCTGCGCGAATACGGCGAGCAGGTGGCGCTCCTCGGCGGCGCCCGGGCCGAGCGGGCCTCGCTGCGCGAGCGCTTCGGTGCGCTGATCCAGAACTTCTACGCCATCGTCGACCGCCGCAAGAAGCTCGCCGCCTTCACGGTCAGCTACCAGCAGGTCAACGTGGTGATCCCCTACATCCTGGTCGCGCCCTACTACTTCGCCGGCCAGATCCCGCTCGGGGTGATGACGCAGACCGCCGGCGCGTTCTCGCGGGTCGAGAGCACGATGTCGTTCTTCATCACGTTCTACGTGACCCTGGCCGACTACAAGGCGCAGGTCGACCGGCTCACCACCTTCGACGCCGCCATGGGCCGGGCCGACGCGATGGCGGCGGCGAGCCCGCTGGCGGTGCTGCCGGGCAACGGCGCCGGCCTCCATCTCAAGGGCCTCGCCCTCGACCTGCCGGACGGGCGCCGCATCGCCGAAGCCCCCGCCCTCTCCTTCCGCCCCGGCGAGACGACGCTGCTCACCGGCCCCTCGGGCTCGGGCAAGTCGACGCTGTTCCGCGCCATCGCGGGCATCTGGCCGTTCGGCGAGGGCGCGGTCGCGACGCCGGAGGGCGCCCGCCTGCTGCTGCTGCCGCAGCGGCCCTACCTGCCGATGGGGCGCCTTCGCGCCGCCGTCACCTACCCGGAGCCCGCCGGCCACTACGACGACGCGGCGATCCGCAACGCCCTCGAGGCGGCGCGGCTGCCGCACCTCGCCGGCCGTCTCGACGAGGAGGCGCCCTGGGCGCAGGCCCTGTCCCTCGGCGAGCAGCAGCGCCTCGCCATCGCCCGGGCGCTGCTCGCCAAGCCCGACTGGCTGTTCCTCGACGAGGCCACCGCCGCCCTCGACGAGCCGACCGAGGCCGCGCTCTACCGCATGCTGCGCCAGGAGCTGCCGGACACCACGATCGTCTCGATCGGCCACCGCTCGACGCTCACCGCCTTCCACGACCGGCGGATCGACATGACCCGCCGCGAGGACGGCCGCTTCGTGCCGACCGAGCTCGCGGCGGCGGTGCCGGCGCAGTAGCCCGGCGCAGGAGCCCTCCCGCGGGGCGACGAAGCGCCTTGACGCGCCGCGTCGCCCCGCCTAGAAGCCGGCTCACAGGGCGCGTAGCTCAGCGGGAGAGCATTCGCTTCACACGCGAAGGGTCACAGGTTCAATCCCTGTCGCGCCCACCACCTTGTTCAGATCGATGGTTCTGCCGTTTGACGTCCCGTCGTCATCTGGTGACGCCGTCACACCGGTTCGGCCTGCGATGCGACGGCGCCTTGCCTCGCATCACCCCGCACGGGGCCGACCATCGGGCGCGTAGCTCAGCGGGAGAGCATTCGCTTCACACGCGAAGGGTCACAGGTTCAATCCCTGTCGCGCCCACCATTTCCTCCTCAAAGACTTTCCTCCTCGAAGACCTGGCCGACCGAGCCTTGGGCCGTCCGTCCGCGGCGGTCGTCCACGCGCCGCGTCATCCCGGGGCCGCGGCAGCGGAGCCCGGGCTCCGGACCGGCAGAGGGGGAGGATGAAGCGCGAGCCTCCCGCCTGATCCTCGACGACCTGGAGGCCTGGATCCCGGGCTCCGCTCTCGCGGCCCCGGGATGGCCCCGCGGGCTTCAGGACCGCCGAACGCCCTGTCAGGCCGCCCCGCGATCGAGCCGCCGCACCGCTTCGTACAGCCCGTCGAAGTGCGGGATCACCATGTCGGGCTCCAGCTCCTCGACCGGCACGTCGGTATAGCCGAACGGCACCGCCACCACCGGGATGCCGGCGGCCTTGGCGGTGGCGATGTCGGTGCGGGAATCGCCCACCATCACGGCCCGGGCCGGGTCGCCGCCGGCGCGGGCGATGGTCTCGGTGAGGTGGCGCGGATCGGGCTTGAAGTACGGAAAGGTGTCGCGGCCGCAGATCGCCGCGAAGCGCCCCTTGACCCCGAGCAGGTCGAGGAGACGGACCGAATGGTCCTCCGGCTTGTTGGTGCAGACCGCGAGCCGGTAGCCTGCCGCCTCCAGCCGGTCGAGGGCGTCGACGACGCCGGGGAACAGGTGCGAGACGTCGCAGAGGTGCTGGCCGTAATGGGCCAGGAAGACCAGGAAGAGTTCGTCGAGCCGGTCCGGGGTCAGCTCGCGCCCGCCGGCCGAGAAGCCGCGCTGGATCAGCGCCCGGGCGCCCGCCCCGATCAGCTCCCGCGCCTGCGACAGCGCGACCGGCGGCAGGCCCTCCCGCTCCAGGATCACGTTCAGGGTACCGATCAGGTCGCCCGCGGTCTCCGCGAGGGTGCCGTCGAGGTCGAACACCACGATCGGCGGCAGGCTGGGCGGGGTGGTCGGCATGGCGGCTCGCTGGCTGGCGGGGAGATGGATGCGCCTCCCATACAGGCCGCGGCCGGCATGGGCCAACTCCGCCGGCCAACTCCCCGGATTGAGCCGGCGGATCACGCCCGCGCCGTCAAGCCCGGGACAAGCTGTCCTGAGCTATAACACCGGGACGAGGACGATTCGGCGGGCGCGCCCGCCCGTCGTCGCGGCGGTTTCGAGGAGCGGCGCGCCATGCGCGGGAGAACGAGTGATCGGGCCAAGGTCGTCGCCCTGGCAGCCGGCCTGGCGGGTCTGCTGATGGCCGGCGCGGCGCAGGCCGCGTCCTACGAGTTCGTGCCGGCGCCCCAGGCGGACCTGAACCGGGTCTACCGGGTCGACAAGGCGACCGGCGAGGTCATCTCCTGCCAGTACGGCCTGCAGGAGAACACCATCGGCACCACCCTGTGCTTCGGCCCCGGCGAGGGCGCCGGGCCGCAGGCCCCGTCCGAGTACAGCCTGGTCGCCTCCCGTCACCTGCGCGAGGCCGGGGTCTTCCGGGTCAACCAGCGCACCGGCGCGATGAGCATCTGCTACGTCCTCGACGACGCCGTCGTCTGCACGCCGCAAGGCAATGCCGGGAGCGTGGCGCCGGCGGCCAAGCCCTGACGCCTGGCGGCGGCTCCCCCGGTCAGGGCGGGCGCACGCTGACATGACGCGCGACCGCCTCGGTCGAGACCGCATGGCCGCTTCCGCCGCCCCCGTTTCGCGTGCTAGGGGGCCTCTCATCAGCGGCGGCGCCTGCCGGGTGCCCCGCCTGTCCGGAATCCTGCCCTCGCACCGGCAGGGAGTCGGGACAGCCGAGAGCCACGAAACCCGCCGAGACGCCATGCTGCTGTCCCTCACCCGTTCGCCCCATGGAGGCCGGCGTTGAGCCCCGCCGAGCTGAAGCGCGCCGCCGCCGCCCGGGCGGTCGGTCTGGTCGAGGACGGCATGCGCCTCGGCCTCGGCACCGGCTCGACCGCCACCATCTTCGTGGAACTCCTCGGCGAGAAGGTCCGGGCCGGGCTCTCGGTGGTCGGCGTGCCGACCTCCGAGGCGACCCGCCGGGCCGCCGAGGCCGCGGGCATCCCGCTCACCACCCTGGACGAGACGCCCGACCTCGACCTCACGATCGACGGTGCCGACGAGATCGACCCGCAGCTCCGCCTGATCAAGGGCGGCGGCGGCGCGCTGCTGCGCGAGAAGATCGTGGCGGCGGCGAGCCGGCGCATGGTGGTGATCGTCGACGGCGCGAAGCGCGTCGACACCCTGGGGCGTTTCCCGCTGCCGATCGAGGTGGTGCCCTTCGGCCTCGTCGCCACCACGCTGGCGGTCGCGGCGGCGATCCGGTCGGCCGGCTGCGCCGGGCCGCTCGGCATCCGCAAGGGCGCCGACGGGACGCCGTTCCTGACCGATGGCGGCCACCTGATCCTCGATGCCGGCCTCGCGCGCATTCCCGACCCGGAGGCGCTGGCCCGCGCCCTCGTGGCGGTGCCGGGCGTGGTCGAGCATGGCCTGTTCCTTGGCCTCGCCACCGGCGCCATCGTGGCCGAGGCCGCCGACGGCCAGTCCCGCATCGTCACCCTCGGGGCGGCCTGAGGGCCCCCCTTTCCGCGTCACGGCCGCCCCTCGGGGCGCCGCTTTCCCCGGAGCAAACCGATGTCCCCGCGCCGTTCGCGTGTCCTTCTGGCCGGCCTCCTCGCCGCGACCCTGTCGAGCCCGGCCCTCGCCCAGCCGAAGCCGGCCGCGCCCGCCGCCCCGGCCGCGCCGCAGCAATCGGCGGTCACTCCGAGCCACCTCGCGCTCGCCAAGGAAGTGATGCTCTCGTCGGGCATCGCGCGCTCGTTCGATTCGATCCTCCCGGCCTTCGGCGAGCAGATCAAGCAGGCGGCCGTCACCCGACCCGAGCTGACCAAGGACCTCGCCGAGGTCATCGAGAAGATGCAGCCCGAGCTTGAGCTCCAGAAGCAGCGCATCATCGACACCGCCTCGCGCATCTACGCCAACAAGCTGACCGAGGCGGAGCTGCGCGACATCGCCACCTTCTTCCGCTCGCCGTCGGGCAAGCGCTACGTCGAGACCCAGCCCCAGGTGCTCGACGACATGGTGCAGGCGATGCAGACCTGGACCCAGGAGGTCTCGGAATACATGATGGTCCGGGTGCGGGCCGAGATGGGCAAGCGCGGCCACCAGCTGCAGTGATCGCTTCGACGGCCGACGGCACCGGGCAGGGACGCGCCGCGACGCTCGATCGCCTCGGCGCCGCCGTGATCGCGGCCCTGCCGGCCTGCATGGCGGTAGCCAACCGGTCGAGCCCGGTCGTGGTCGGCCTCGCCGGGTTGCTGCTCCTCGCCGGAGCGGCGGCCTCGGGGCGCCCGTTGCGGGCGCTCATCGTCGCGCCGCTGGCGACGCCGCTCGGCCTCGCCGCCCTGGCCTTCCTGGCCTGGTGCGCGGTGAGCCTCGCCTGGAGCCCTCTGCCGGGCCTGTCGCTGCGCACCCTCTCCGAGTTCCTGCCGGCCCTCCTCGGCGCCTATCTGGTGGCACGGCTCGCGCCGCCGCACCTCGCCAGGGTGGCTAAGCCCGCGGCCTGGATTCTCGCTGTCACCGGCGCCTACGTGGTGGCGGACCTCGCCTCCGGCCTGGTGATCCGCGAGGCGCTCGGCCAGCGCGTCGCCGCCTTCGCGTTCAACCGGCCGCTCCTCGTCATGATGCTGACGGTGTTCCCGCTGGTGGCGGTGCTTGCCGCGAGCGGGCGGCGCGGGCTCGCCGCCCTCGCGGCGCTCGTCATGGCGGTCGCGGCCTGGCGCTCGGTCAGCGGCGCGACGGTGCTCGGGCTCGCCACCGGCGCCCTCACCTTCGGCGTCGTGCGCGCGGTGCCGGCCCGGGCCGGGATCGGATTCGTCGGCGCCGCGCTGCTCGGCGCCCTCGTCCTCGCACCGGTGGAGGGCGATCTCCTCGCCCGCGCCATGCCGGACGCGCTGCACCAGCGGCTCGCCGCCAGCAGCACCCGGGCCCGGGTCGCCATCGCCCGCAGCTTCGGCGCCGCCGTGGCGGCGGATCCCTGGCGCGGCGCCGGCTACGGCACCAGCGCGCGCTTCCAGGACGTGCCGGTGGCCGCGCGGATCGAGCCCGACCTGAGGGTCATGCTGGCGGTCGGTCACCCGCACAACACCTTCCTGCAGGTCTGGGCCGAGCTGGGCGTCGTCGGGGCGGGGCTCGCGGCGCTCGTCCTGGTCCTGACCCTGCGGGCGCTCGGCGCCTGGCCGGGGCTCGCCCGCAGCACCGCCCTGGCCCTGCTCGCGGCGGCGGGCGTCGTCGCCTTCGTCGAGCACGGGGCGTGGCAGGCCTGGTGGACCGCCGGCGTCGGCGCCGCCATCGCCTGGCTGCGCACCCTTGCGCGGGTGACGTCGCCTGCCCCAGAGAAGCTCTAACGAACCGACGGTGAGCGCCATGACCGAGACCCAGCACGAGCCCCATGATGGTCAGGCCTACGACGTCGACCTGTTCGTGATCGGCGGCGGCTCCGGCGGGGTGCGGGCGGCCCGCATTGCCGCCGGCTACGGCGCCACGGTGCAGCTCGCCGAGGAGTACCGGGTCGGCGGCACCTGCGTGATCCGCGGCTGCGTGCCGAAGAAGCTGATGGTCTATGCCGGCCGCTTCGCCGACGAGTTCGAGGACGCCGCCGGCTTCGGCTGGGAGGTCGGCACCCCGCGCTTCGACTGGGCGACCCTGAAGGCGCGGCGCGACGCCGAGGTGACGCGGCTCGAGGGCATCTACGCCACCAACCTGATGCGGGCCGGCGTCGAGGTCGTGGCCGACCGGGCGGTGATCGAGGGGCCGAACACCGTCCGCCTCGTGCGCTCCGGCACGCGCGTGCGCGCCCGCTACATCCTGGTCGCGGTCGGCGCCCACCCGGTCAAGGAGCCGCTGATCCCCGGCGCCGAGCTCGCCATCACGTCGAACGAGGTGTTCGAGCTGGAGACCCAGCCGGAGCGGATCCTCGTCGTGGGCGGCGGCTACATCGCGGTCGAGTTCGCCGGGGTGTTCGCCGGCTTGGGCACCCGCACCACCCTGCTCCATCGCGGCGACCGGCTCCTGCGCGGCTTCGACGGCGAGATCCGGCAGGCGCTCGGCGAGGCCTATGCCAAGCGCATGGACCTGCGCCTGAACACCACGATCCACCGCCTCGACCGGCGCGACGGCGGGATCTGCGCGACCCTCAACGACGGCAGCGAGATCCTGGTCGACCAGGTGCTGGTGGCGACCGGGCGGCGCCCCAACGTCGCCGGCCTCGGGCTGGAGAATGCCGGCATCAGCCTCGATGCCGTCGGGGCGATTCCCGTCGACCGCTTCTCGCAGACCGCCGCGCCCTCGATCTATGCCGTCGGCGACGTCACCAACCGCGCGGCGCTCACGCCAATCGCGATCCGCGAGGGCCACGCCTTCGCCGACACGGTGTTCGGCGCCAAGCCCTGGGCGGTCGACCACGACCTGATCCCGACCGCGGTGTTCTCGACGCCCGAGATCGGCGTCGTCGGCCACGGCGAGGAGGTGGCGCGGCGCCTCTGCGGCGAGATCGACGTCTACGAGGCCCGCTTCCGTCCGATGAAGGCGACCCTGTCGGGCCGCGACGAGCGGATCCTGATGAAGGTGATCGTCGAGCGGGCGAGCGACCGGGTGGTCGGCGTCCACGTGCTCGGCCACGATGCCGGCGAGATCATCCAGGCCGTCGGCATCGCGGTGACGATGGGCGCCAAGAAGGCCGATTTCGACCGCACCATCGCGGTCCACCCGACCGCCGGCGAGGAGCTGGTGACGATGCGGACGCCGTCGGTGGTCAAGCAGCCGGTGGCGGTGGGGTGAGCGGCGCCCCGTAGGTCAGCCGCAGCGCCCGCGGATCCCCCGGCACCCGCGCCGGGGACGAGATCGTGCGGAGGCACGAGCCCTCGATCGCGGTCATGCGGATCAGGCCCGCCCGGGCGAGGTCGTGCTCGGTCGGCGCCGTCTCGCCCGGCCCGCGGGACTGCGCCAGGCAGGCGTCGAACCGGAACGCCCCGTAGGCAGCGAGCGGGTACGGGTGCCAGCCGTCGCTGCCCGGTGGGCTCGGGCGCTCCAGGATCCATGCGGCGGTGGCGCCCGAGACGTGCCGGCCGCCCGGAGCCGCGACGTCGAAGGCCTGGAGCACCGTGCCGGTGGTCTCGTTCTTCAGGTTGAACCGCACGGTCGCGGGGTCGAGGACCGTCAGGATCGCGCTCACCGCGTCGCCCGGCGCCACGGCGAGCCCGAGGGTGAGGGGCGCCGTCGGTGCCTCCCGCGTCCACCACTGCACCCAGGTCTCGTACCTCTCGCCCGCGCCGTCACAGGCCTGCAGCGTGCCGATCTGCGGCAGGCTGGCATTGCGGTAGACGCCCTGCCCGTCGAGGCCGATCCAGGTCGAGGCGCGGGCCGGTCCGTCCGTTCCGCCGGGCGGGCGCGTCACCGTCGGCACCCGCCAGCGCGCCATCACCCCGACCAGGCTGCGCCCCCCGAGCGCGGTGAGCGAGCCCCCCGACCAGTTCGCGCTGCCGCGGCCCGGCACGGTGCCGCGCGGCGGTGCCGTCGTCGCCGCCAAGGTCCGCGCCCGCGGCGCGGCCTCGGCTTCGGCGAAGCGCAGCGCCCGGCCCGGCGGCGGCGCCAGGAAGGCGCGGCGGAAGGCGGCCGCCGCCGGGCCGTCCTCGGGGCGCGGGCCGGGCAGGCCGTACCGGGCGAGGAGGTCGGGGCGGGCATTGGTCGGGTCGAACCCGTCCTCGGGCCGCGGCAGCGGCATGAGCGGGAGGCGAGCCGTGCCGGCATCGGGTTCGCGGGTCATCGTGGCAGCCTTCCCGGCTCACCGGCCCTCCGCCGGTACGGCCAGATCCGGGTTGAGTTCCCGGGCGGCCGCGAGGGCGGCCTCGCCGAAGGTCGGCAGGGCGTAGTCGGTCCGCCTCAGGCCATGGCTCTCATGCCGCGACAGGACCGCGAACGCCGCGTCGGCGACGCGGCGGCCGGCGACGGAATCGGAGCGGTAATGCAGCCCGGCGATCTCGCGGTTGCGGGCGACGCGCCGGGCGAGCGCCTTCACGGTCTCGTCGACCGGCCGGCGCTCGGCCTGGGGCAGGCCCGAGAGGCGCACCGTGAAGGCGATGCAGCGCGCCATCAGCCATGCCTGTGTGGCGTGGCCGCTCGGGAACGACGAGTGCCCGGGCACCGGCAGCGGCGGCAGCAGGGCCGGGCAGAGGAAGGACGGACGCGGCCGGTCGTAAGCCTCCTTGAAGCGCAGGGCCGCGAAGGAGCCGACGAGGCTCGCGACGTGCAGTACCCGGTAGGTGCGCGGATGCGAGCCTGGATTCACCGACAGGGCCTCCATGAAGGCGGTGACGAACTCGACGTCCTGCGCCAGGATCTCGCCCATCGCCGGGGCGCGCTCGTCGCGCGCCATCGCCAGGAGCGCGTCGATCTCGATCTCCTGGGCGGTCCTCCCGCGGGCCGAATCCCCGGTCGCGTCGTTCAGCGCCAGCAGCATCGCCGCGAGCGCGTCGTCGAGGCCCTCGTCCCAGGGCGCGGCGGCGAACTCGCGCAGCACCCGGTAGGCGTACCAGCGGCCGGCCCAGCTCCGGTCCTCGAAGGCGAGGGACCGGCCGGTCGGCGCGTCGGCGCTGCGGAACGCGATCCGCCTCCCGGCATCCCCCGGCCCGGTTTCGTCGCGGACGAACACCGCCCGCCGGAAGGTCCCGATCTCGGTGCCGTCCCGCGTCACCTCGAGAGGGAACGGGAAGTCGGCCCGGCCCGGCACGAACCAGCCGCCGCCGGCATCGCCGTCGAGCCCGGCATTGCCGGCATGTCCGGTGTTGCCCGTGTTACCCGTATTGCCGGTCATCGCTCTCCTCCCCGGCCCGCATGTGCGCCTGTTCAGTCCGGCAGTCCCGCCTCCCGCAGGTGCCCGAGCCAGCGCGCCAGGACCGGGGCGGCGAAGGGGCAGCGCGGTGCGTAGGCGCCGAGCCGGAAGTCCGGCTGCAGGCGCAGGAGCTCGGCCGCCGCCGTCCTCGCCGCCGGCCGGCGCCCAGCCGCCGCGAGGCTGGCGGCGAGGATGCGCAGGGTGAAGCGGATGGCGCGATTGCGCGCCACCGCGCTCGAGGCCCAGGCCAGGGCGGCGTCGTAGTCGCCGGCGACGTAATGGGCCTGGGCGAGCAGGCCCTCGTGCCAGAAGGTGTAGGGATCGCGGGGCGCCAGGCGCTGGCCGATCTCGCCATGCGCCACCGCGTGCCGTCCGTCGCCGGTGAAGCCGTGGGCGGCGCTGCTCATCGTCCAGGCGATGGCGACGCTCGGGCCCGCCTCGATCGCCCGGTCGAGGAAGTGCCGGGCGGTCGCGAAGTCGCGCAGCAGGAAGGCCTGGACATGGCCGTAGATCGCCAGCGCCAGGGGATCGTCGCCGTCCCGGGCGATCGCCGCGCGGGCCCGCTCCGCCGCCGCCCGGGCATCGCCCTCCGGATCGGGCGAGCCCATCTCGCCGACCCGCAGCACGTGCCACCAGGCCGCGTAGGCGAAGGGCGGCGCGTAGGAGGGATCCAGGGCGATCGCCTGCTGCAGCAGGCCTCCGGCCCGGCCGAAGCTGTCGGCCTCCATCGTGTGGAGCTGGTCGAGGGCCTGGAGCAGCAGGTCGTAGCTCGTCAGGCTCGCCGGGTGCTTGCGCAGGGCCCGCTGCAATTCGCGCTGGCGCACGTGCGGCGCGAGGTTGCGGATCAGCCGCAGCGCGATCGTGTCCTGAAGGGCGAAGACCTCGTCGACGCGGCCCTCGTGATGGTCGGCGCTGACGACCGCGCCGGTGCCGCACTCGATCAGGGCGGTGCACACCCGCAGGGTGTCGCCGTGATGCTGGATCGCCCCGTCCATGACGTAGCGCACGCCGAGGCGGCGGCCGAAGGCCGCCGGGTCGCTGCGGCGGCGGCGATAGGCCAGGGTCGAGCCGCGGGAGATCACGAACAGGTCGCGCAGGGACGACAAGGCCCGGACGATCCAGTCGGTGAAGCCGTCCGCCAGGGCGAGGCGATCCGGCGCGCCGGTCCGGAACGGCAGCACCGCGATCGTCGCCCGCGCCTCGGCGCCGGGGGCGCATTCGCCGGCGCGGGGGCGCGCCGCCTCCCCGCACCGCAGGGCGAAGACCCGGACCGGCCGGGCGTGGTTGCGCAGGGGCAGCGCCCCGAGATCGGTCGCCCGGGCCCGTGCGGCCGCGCTCGCCCGGGCGAACACCGCCTCGGACACGATCACGTCGCCGGCCTCGGCATAGGCCTGCAGCCGGGCCGCCACGTTGACGCCGTCGCCGAACACGTCGCCGTCCTCGACGATGACCTCGGCGAGGTTGACGCCCATCCGGAAGGTGAGGCGCGAGGCCTCCGGCTCGCCCTCCGTCGCCAGGGCGAGGCGGCCCTGCAGGGCGAGCGCGCAATCCGCCGCCGCTTCGGCCTGCGGGAAGCTGGCGATGAAGCCGTCGCCGGTGTTCTTGACGATCCGCCCGCCGCTCTCCCCGACCAGCGGCTCGATGATGCCGCGGTGCAGGGCGCGCAGGCCGCGATGGGTCTCCTCCTCGGCCATCTCGCTGAGCCGGGTGTAGCCGACCACGTCGGCGACCAGGATGGCGGCGAGGCATCGCTCCATCGCCGCGGCGCCCAAGGTCGCGGCGCTCAAGGTCGTGGCGTTCAGGGGGCCGGTCTCGATTCGCTCCGCGAGGCCGACCGGCTCACCCAGGCTGCCGGCCGGCTTCGGCACGTGCCCGCCGCCGTTCATCGCGGCACGTCCTCGGCGATCGAAGAACAAACAATCCGCGACAATGCCGCGGATGCTCTGCTTGATGGAGCATCAATCATGGCAGCACCGATCCGGCCTGAATACTGTCAGATACTGATAGAACGGTCCAGGGCTAAGTGCGAACAGGCCGAGGCCCGTTCCATGCCCGGACACGGCGCCGGATCCTGGCCGAAAGCCCCCCTCGCGCCGCGGCCCAAACCCCCCTATAAGCCCGGCTTCCGCGACCGACCTGACCGGTTATCGAAGAGGTGCGCGAGGAGAGGACGATGAGCGAGCGTTGGACCCCCACGAGCTGGCGGCGGTTGCCGATCCAGCAGGTTCCGGACTATCCGGATGCCGCGGCCCTGGTGGCGGTGGAGCGGCAGCTCGCGAGCTTTCCCCCGCTGGTGTTTGCCGGTGAGGCGCGCAAGCTCAAGCAGAACCTCGCCAAGGTCGCGGCCGGCGAGGCCTTCCTGCTCCAGGGCGGCGACTGCGCCGAGAGCTTCGACGAGCACTCCGCCGACAACATCCGCGACTTCTTCCGCGTCTTCCTGCAGATGGCGCTGGTGCTGACCTTCGCGGGCGGCTCGCCGGTGGTGAAGGTCGGGCGCATCGCCGGCCAGTTCGCCAAGCCGCGCTCGTCGCCGGTCGAGACCGTCGACGGCGTGTCGCTGCCGAGCTACCGCGGCGACATCGTCAACGGCATCGGCTTCACGGAAGCCGAGCGGGTGCCGAACCCCAACCGCCAGACCGAGGCCTACCGCCAGTCGGCCGCGACGCTGAACCTGCTGCGCGCCTTCGCGACCGGCGGCTATGCCAATCTCGAGAACGCGCATCGCTGGATGCTCGGCTTCGTCAAGGACTCGCCCCAGTCCTCGGCCTATGCCGACCTGGCGCAGCGCATGACCGAGACCCTCGACTTCATGCGGGCGATCGGCATCAACCCGGAGACGCACCAGGAGGTGCGCCAGACCGATTTCTTCACCAGCCACGAGGCGCTGCTGCTCGGCTACGAGGAGGCCCTGACCCGGGTCGATTCGACCAGCGGCGACTGGTACGCGACGTCGGGCCACATGCTGTGGATCGGCGACCGCACCCGCCAGGCCGACCATGCCCATATCGAGTTCGCCCGGGGCATCAAGAACCCGATCGGCCTCAAATGCGGCCCGTCGCTCAAGGCCGACGACCTGATCCGGCTCGTCGACCTGCTGAACCCGGCCAATGAAGCCGGCCGCCTGACCCTGATCTGCCGCTTCGGCGCCGACAAGGTCGGCGATCACCTGCCCGGCCTCGTCCGGGCGGTCGAGCGCGAGGGCCGCAAGGTGGTGTGGTCCTGCGACCCGATGCACGGCAACACCGTGACGGCGAGCGGCTACAAGACCCGGCCGTTCGAGCGGGTGATGAAGGAGATCCAGGGCTTCTTCGACATCCACCAGGCGGAAGGGACCCATGCGGGCGGCATCCACCTCGAGATGACCGGCAAGAACGTCACCGAGTGCACCGGTGGCGCCCGCGCCCTGACGGCCGACGACCTGCGCGACCGCTACCACACCTATTGCGACCCGCGCCTCAACGCCGAGCAGGCGCTGGAGGTGGCCTTCCTGACCGCCGACCTCGTCAAGCGCGAGCGCAAGCAGCACGAGCACCCGCGGATCGAGGCCGCCGAGTAGGCGCACGGCCGACCGTGACGAGGCAGAGGCCCGGGACGGCGCCGCGCTCGCGGTGCCCGTCCCGGGCCTCTTTCATGGCGGCGGGCCGGCGCCGCGACGCGGCCCGTGCCGCGTCGGCCCGTCGACCTTTCGTGAATCTTACCCGTGCCCGAACCAGGGCGGGTCGGCGCGAGACGATCCGGGATCCCGGCGAGCGGCTCTGCAGGATGCGCCGGTGCCGGCAGAGAGAGACGCTTCGGGGTCTCGTGCGGATGCCGGAGCTCTCTTCGCTGACGCGGTGGTCGCCCGGGACGGTGCTGATCCGAGGGAGGCCGCTCGCGTCCGGGTCCGGGCGGCTGCCCGTATCCGGCGCCGAGGCGCCGCGATCCGGCCGGACGACGCCGTTGCGACCTCACCGCATCCGGAACCCCCTCGGACTCAACCGAGCGGCTTGTCGAACGCGATGCCGGCGAACTCGCCGTTGCGCCAGACCAGCGAGGCCTGCCGGGTGATGTTCATGTGGGGGATGATGATCCAGAGGCGGTCCGACAGCACGTAGCGCCGGGAGAGGCCGATCTTCGCGCCGCTGCCGGAGAGATCGCGCACCACGCACGGTACGCGGCCGTGGTTGAACAGAACGACCGTCGCCGGCATCGACGTGCCGTAGCGGCGGCTGCCGCGCTTGTCTTCGCCGCCACAGACCGGGGCGGCCGATTGGCTCAGGGCCTCAAGGGTCGATCCACCGCTCATCTCAGCCCAGATCCCGGTATTCCGTAGTGTCACGGTTATACCACGGATCGCCCGGTCTCATCCGGTCGCGAGCGGAGCGACCGATCTGTTCTGTATTGTATCGGGCGGCAGGGTTAAGCCACTCCTGCCCGCTTTCGCGACAGTCGCGACCAGCGAAGGGCCCCCCGCCCCCGCCTGCCGCGTCGGACCTGCGGTCGCGTCACTCCAGCGGCCGATCGAACGCGATCCCGGCGAACTCGCCCCGCCGCCACACCAGGGAGGCGCGCCGTGCCACGTCGGCGTGCCGGATGACGATCCAGAACCGTTCCGCCAGGATGTAGCGCCGGGAGAGGCCGATCTTCGCGCCGCTGTCGGAGAGATCGCGCACCACGCAGGGCACGCGGTCGTAATGGGACATCAGGATCGTCGCCGGCATCGAGGTGCCGTAACGCTGCCCGCTCCGCTTGTCCGCCTCGCGGCGTTCCAGCGTGTCCAGCCCCTCTCCCGTCGCGATCGTCGATACGGCGCTCATCTCCGTCCGGACCCCCGCTTCCTCCGCAGAGAGGTTGTATCACGGGCGATTCAATTGCGCTGCGCTCAGATCGGGTCGGATCCGGCGCCGCCCCGCAATCTTGCACGGCAGGGTTAAACAACTATTGCGTGCATCAAGCGAGTTGTGAAACGGCAGATGGCCGCCATGCCGAGAAAATTCCGGCGCCCGGCCGGGATGCCGGCGATCGGGCTTGCGCCCGATCCGGACCGTCGCTATACAGCCGCCATCCCGCCGGGCCAGCTCCCATCGTCTAGCGGTCTAGGACGTCGCCCTCTCACGGCGAAAACAGGGGTTCGAGTCCCCTTGGGAGCGCCACCGGCCGGAATACCCCCAAACATCGCGAGCGTGATGATGGCCCTGCTTCGAGCGGGGTCCGCGATGTCGCGTCCGTCCCCTCCACCCGAGTCCCTTCCACCAAAGCGGTAGCGGCGTCCCAATCCCTCCACCAAGGGATACCCTGTTCGCCGCCGTCTCTTGCTGTCGTCGTGTGTAGCGGCCTGCTAAGCATCGGTCATACCAACAACCGATGTAAGACGAGAGACGCGATGCGGCGGATGATCGTGCGCCTGCTGGTGGCGGGAGTCGTGTGTTCGTTGATTGCGGCATCGGCCGGTCTTTTGTTCGACCAAGTGTCGCCACGTGTCGCTGCCATGATGCCGCGCGACGGTGCGACGGAAGTCTATCCGGGACTGCCGATCGCGGTCGCCTTCTCGCGCGCGATGGCGCCGGAGACCATCAACCCGGCCGCCCTGGCGCTGCGGGAGGAGGGTGGCACCGCCCTGCCTGTCGCGGTCGCCTACGATGCGGCCAGCCTCTCGGCCCGGCTGACGCCGCTGGCGCCGCTGCGGCCCGGCGCGTCCTACCGGATCGCGGTCGGTCCCACGCCGGCCAGCACCCTGGGGCTCGGCCTCCGGGAGACCGCCGAGGGACGCTTCACCCTGGCGGCGGCGCCGGTGCGGCCGGACGCGCCCGCGGCGCCGGTCCTGGTCGCGGTCGGCGGCAAGAATCCCCTCGGCGCCTATTACGCCGAGATCCTGCGGGCCGAGGGCCTGAACCTGTTCGCGGTGGTGGCGCCGGAGGCGCTGACGCAGGAGCGCCTGGCCGCGGCCTCCCTGGTGCTGATGACCGAGGCGCCGGACGAACCCCTCGCCGCGCGGCTCGCCGCCTGGGTCGAAGAGGGCGGCAACCTGATCGCGATCCGGCCGCACGGTGCGTGGCTGCCGCTGTTCGGCCTCGCAGCGGCCGGCGAGGCCCAGAGCGGTGACCCCCTCGCCGAGCGTTACCTGCAGGCCGATGCCGAGGCGCCGGCCGCTCGCGGCATCGTCGGCGTGGCGATGCAGTTCCACGGGCCCGCCACCCGCTACGCCCTCGGGGACGCCACCGCGCTCGCCCGCTTCTCGACCGGGACCGACACCCTGCCCTGGCCGGCGGTGTCGCTCCGTCGGGTGGGCCAGGGCCAGACGGCCGCCTTCGCCTTCGACCTCGCCACCTCGGTGGTCCGCCTGCGCCAGGGCAACCCCGCCTTCGTCGGCCAGGAGCGCGACGGCCTGCCGCCCCGGCGGCCGAACGATCTGTTCTTCCCGGATTACCTCGACCTCTCCCGGGTCGCGATCCCGCAGGCCGACGAGCAGCAGCGGCTCCTCGCCAACCTGATCGTGACGATGAGCGCCGGGCGCCTGCCGCTGCCGCGGGTCTGGTACCTGCCGGACGAGCGCCGCGCCGCCCTGATCATGGCGGGGGACGATCACGCCACCCGCTACGGGACCCTGAACGCCTACAAGCGCCTCGTCGCCGAGAGCCCGCTCGACTGCAAGCCGGATTCCTGGGACTGCGCGCGAGCCACCTCCTACATCACGCCGGAGACCCGCCTGCCGGCGGAGCAGGCCCAGGCCTATGCGGCGCTCGGCTTCGAGACGGCGGCCCATGTCGATACCGGCTGCCGCGACGTCGACGCCGCCGTCCTCGGCCTGGCGCTGAGCCGGCAGGCCGGTGCGGTGGCGACGCGCCTCGGCCTCCCGCCGCAGACGACCCATCGCCTGCACTGCATCGCCTGGAACGGCTGGGCCGACACCGCCAAGATCGAGCGCGCCGCCGGCATCCGGCTCGATCTCGGCTACTATTACTGGCCCGGCTCGTGGATCCGGCGCCGGCCGGGCTTCATGACCGGCTCGGGCTTCCCGCAGCGCTTCGCCGATCTCGACGGCCGCGTCCTCGACATCTACCAGGCGGCCAGCCACCTGGTGAACGAGAACGGCATCGCGCAGCGCCGCGGCATCGAGGTCATGCTCGACCGGGCGCTCGGTCCCGAGCAGTTCTTCGGCGCCTTCGGCACCCATTACGACTACACCGACGGCTATTTCGACCATCTGGTGAGCGCGGCCCGCGAGCGCGGCGTCGCCCTGATCTCGGCGGCGCAGATGCTGCGCTGGCTCGACCGCCGCGAGGCGACCCGGTTCGAGGCCCTGGCCTGGAACGGCCACGACCTGACCTTCCGGGTCAGCCTCACGGACGGGCCGGAGCGGGTGACCGGGATGCTGCCGGTTTCGGCCCTGTCGCACCGCCTCGCGGCGATCACCCGCGGCGGCCAGCGGGTGCCGTTCCGGGTCGAGAGCATCAAGGGGCTCGACTACGCGATGTTCGACCTCGAGGCCGGGTCCTACGCCGTGCTCTACGACGAGAAGACCTCGGCGATGCCGCTCCCGGCGCGGCTCCGGTGAGGGCCGGACCGCTTGACGGCCGTCGCGCCGCGATGGGAAGCCTCGCGGCGCGGCATCGGACATCCCGGCGCCGCTCCGGAGGAATCCCGCCTTGAACGCGCCTGCCCTCGCCGGCCTGATCGATCACACGCTCCTGCGGGCCGACGCCACGAGCGGCGACGTGCGGCGCCTGTGCGAGGAGGCGCTGGTTCACCGCTTCAAGGCGGTCTGCGTCAACCCGGTCCATGTCGGGCTGGTGGCCCGGATCCTGGCCGGCAGCGCGGTCGCCACCTGCTCGGTCGTCGGCTTTCCCCTCGGGGCGGTCATGCCGGAGGACAAGGCCGCGGAGGCCGCCGGCGCGGTGCGCAGCGGCGCTGCCGAGATCGACATGGTGATCGCGCTCGGTGCCCTGAAGGAGGGCCGCACCGACGCGGTGCGGGCCGACATCGCGGCGGTGCGCGCCGCCTGCCGGGGGCAGGTGCTGAAGGTCATCATCGAGACCTGCCTGCTCGACGACGCGCAGAAGCGGCTCGCCTGCACCCTGGCGGTCGAGGCCGGGGCCGATTTCGTGAAGACCTCGACCGGCTTCTCGACCGGCGGCGCCACGGTGCCGGATGTCGCGCTGATGCGCGCCACCGTCGGCGAGGCCGTCGGCGTCAAGGCGTCCGGCGGCGTGCGCAGCCTGGAGGTGGCCCGCGCCCTGGTGGAGGCCGGCGCGACGCGGCTCGGGACGAGTTCCGGCGTGGCCCTGGTGACGGCGGGGGTGGCGGGCGAGGGATATTGACGCCACGGCGCTCGCGACGCCGGACACGTCGCCGGTCGTCCCGACGCTCAAGGCCGTCCTCCCGGGGTCTACGGAGCGGCCCCAGGGATCACGGAGCGGGCGGCTGGACAGGCGCGACGCCGGGACGCCCGCGCCTCAGCCCTCCCCGGGACGGTACCGCTCCGGCCGCGTCCCATCCTCGTCGGTGAAGCCGTAATCCCGCGCCAGATCGGCGACGTGCAGCACCCGGCCCGCCCGTGCCCCGACCTCCGGGTCACCTGCGAGCGCGGCGAGCGCCCGCCCCGCATAGAGCGGGCTCTCGCCCGCCTCCCCGGCCATGCCGGCCTCGATCACCCGCTCGGTCCGCACCAGGCCGGGCGCCAGCGCCAGCGCCGTGATCCCGTAGGGCGCGAGCTCCGCCGCCATGCCGAAGGCCAGGCGGTTGGTGGCGGATTTCGCCAGGTCGTAGAACAGGTCGCCGAGGTAATCCTCGGTGCCGAACGAGACCAGCGCCAGGAGGCCGCCCTTCGCCGAGACCATGGCGGGGGCGACGGCCCGGGCAAGCAGCAGGCCGGCGAGCGGCCCGGTCTCGAGGCCGTGGCGCAAGGGAGCGAGTCCGCGGCGCCAGAAGGCCGTGCCCCAGGCGGCGCCGTCGGGATAGCGCACGCCGTCATAGCCCTCGTTGCCGCCCCAGACGCTCGACACCGCGACGTCGATCCGGCCGAAGCGGCGCAGCAGCCAATGCACCATCGCGTCGACCTCGACCTCGCGGGTATGGTCGCAGAGGTAGTGGTGGCCGCGCCCGCCCGCGAGGTCGACCTCCCGGGCGGTGTCCTCCAGGGCTTCCGCGCGCTGGTCGGTGCGCGCGCCGGTCTCGCTGGAGCGGGCGGTGACCACCACGGTGGCCCCGGCCTCAGCCAAACCCCGGGCGATGCCGCGCCCGACCCCGCGCGAGGCGCCGGCGACGAGGCAGACCTTGCCCGAGAGGTCCGGGATGCCGGGCGGCCTCACCGCGCGCCGCGGGACAGGAAGCGCTGGAACGCGGCTTGCGCCTCGGGCGAGCGGAGCGCCGCGTCGAAGGCCGCGGCCTCGGCGTCCATGGCGGCGCTCACCGCCGCGTGGTCGCCACGGATCAGCCGGCGGGCGGCGGCGAGGGCCTGGCGGGGCTTGGCCGCGAGCTTCGCGCCCTGGGCCAGCGCATGCTCCAGGAGGCCGTCGGCCGGCACCACGGCGTTGGCGAGGCCGAGGCGGACCGCCTCGTCGGCCCCGAACGCCTCGCCGAGCAGCAGCAGCTCCGTTGCCTTCGGCAGCCCGACCCGGCGCGGCAGCAGGTAGCTCGATGCCGCCTCCGGCACGAGGCCGAGATCGACGAAGGGCATCCGGAAGGTCGCGGCGGGGGCGACGTAGACGAGGTCGCAATGCAGGGTCAGGGTGGTGCCGACCCCGACCGCGAGCCCGTCCACCGCCGCCACCATCGGGGTGCGGGTCACGGCGAGCTGGCGGATGAAGCGCAGGGACGGCGCGTCGCCGAAGGAGCGCTCGGCCCGGGAGACGAAATCCGCGATGTCGTTCCCGGCGGTGAACACGCCCTCGGTCCCGGCGAAGACGACGGCGCCGACGCCCGACGCGTCCCGATCGGCGCCCTCCAGCGCCTCGCGCATGGCGTCGTACATCGCGCCCGTGAGGGCGTTCTTCTTCTCGGGGCGGGCGAGCCGCACGAGGCGGACGCCGCCGGGCTCGTCGGTGATGCGGACGTGATCGGTCATGGGGCTCACTCAGTATCGGTTCGAGCGGCAGCGTTCTGCCAGATCAACGACATGCCACCCGCGGCGGCGTCCCGGGCTCCGCTGCGCGGCCCCGGGACGACGCGGAGGATGTGAGGGGCGGATCAGTCGAAGTTCGGACGGGAGTGAAACGCTCCCCTGCCCGATCCCCTCACCCCGCCAGCGCCAGCGCCCCGTCCTGCAGGAAGCCGCCGCCGCCGGTCACGGTCTCCTCCAGCCCGCGAGAGGCGGTCGCCAGGTTCTCGGCGAAGAACCGGGCGAGGGCGATCCGGGCTGGGTGGGCCGGGTCGGTCGCGCCCGCCGCCACCGCGGCGTGGGCGGCGAGGGCGGCCTGTGCCAGGCAGGCGCCGCCCTGGGCGAGGCCGAACAGGCGCAGATACGGGGTGGCGCCGGCCAAGGCCTCCTCGGGCCGGTTCGAGCCGAGAGCCTTCAGGAGATGGCTCGTCGCCCGGTCGAGCGCCTCGATCGTCTCCCGCAGGCGCGGGGCGGTGTGGCCGAAGGCGGGGCCGCCCTCCTTCAGCACCCGCTCGGCGACGAGGCGTAGCGCGCCGATCTGGCCGCGCACCACCGCCCCGTTCTCCAGCGGCAGCTTGCGGGTGACGAGGTCGATCGCCTGGATGCCGTTGGTGCCCTCGTAGATCGCCGCGATGCGGGCGTCGCGCAGGTGCTGGGCGGCGCCGGTCTCCTCGACGAAGCCCATGCCGCCATGGACCTGGATGCCGAGCGACGCGACCTCGATTCCGATATCGGTCGAGAACGCCTTCGCCACCGGGGTCAGCAGCGAGGCGCGGGCTTGCGCGGCCTTGCGCGCCGCCTCGTCCGGGGCCCGGTGGGCGCGGTCGATCGCCTCCGCGGTCAGGTAGCAGATGCCGCGGGAGGCGCCCGTCAGCGCCTTCATGGTCAGCAGCATCCGCTGCACGTCGGGATGCTCGATGATCGCGCTCGCGCCATCCGCGGCGGCCCCCGCCCGGCCCTGGCGGCGGTCGCGGGCGTAGGACAGCGCCTGCTGATAGGCCCGCTCGGCGATCGCGACACCCTGGAGGCCGACGCCGAGCCGGGCGTTGTTCATCATCGTGAACATGCAGGCGAGGCCCCGGTTGGCCTCGCCGACGAGCCAGCCGGTGGCGCCGTCATACACCATGGTGCAGGTCGGCGAGCCGTGGATGCCGAGCTTGTGCTCGATGCCGGCGCAGGTCAGCGCGTTGCGGGTGCCGTCCGGCAGCACCTTCGGCACCAGGAACAGCGAGATGCCGCGGGTGCCGGCCGGCGCGTCGGGGAGCCGCGCGAGCACCAGATGCACGATGTTGTCGGTCAGGTCGTGCTCGCCCCAGGTGATGTAGATCTTCTCGCCCGAGATCCGGTAGGAGCCGTCGCCGGCGGGCTCGGCCCGGGTGCGCATCACCGAGAGGTCCGAGCCGGCCTGCGGCTCGGTGAGGTTCATGGTGGCGGTCCACTCGCCCGAGACCAGCTTCTCGAGGTAGCGGGCGCGCAGCTCCTCGCTGCCGTGGCGGCTCAGCGCCTCGACGCCGCCGGCGGTGAGCAGCGGCCCGAGGCCGAAGGCCATCGCGGCGGAGTTCCACATCTCGATGCAGGCGGCGTTGAGCAGGATCGGCAGGCCCTGGCCGCCATACTCGACCGGGCCCGGCAGGGCGTTCCAGCCGCCCTCGGTCCAGGCGCGGTAGGCCTCGCGGTAGCCCGGCGGCATCGTCACCACCCCGTCCTTGAGCGGGGTGCCGTGCCGGTCGCCCACCTTGTTCAGGGGCGCCACCACGTCGTTGGCGAAGCGCCCGGCCTCGTCCAGGATGGTGTCGACGAGGTCGTCCGAGAGGTCGCCGTGCAGGCCCTCCGCGATGGCGCGGTCGAGCCCGGCGACGTGGCGGAGGGTGAAGGCCATCTCGGCCACGGGCGCGCGATAGGTCATCGAGTTCTCCTCCCGGGAGAGCGGGGCGGTTTCGCCGGCGGGCCCGCTGCTCGGGTCCTGGGAGCCACCCTTTGGATTTGACGTGCGGCCGCCGCCGACGCTACGGCCGGCGGCATGGTGACGGATAGTTTAGACGTGAACGATGATCGCGGGTCAATGCCGACCCGGCGCCTCGCCGCCGATGCCGCGGGCGTCGCGGAGGCCGGCGCCCTGCTGCGCGCGGGACAGCTGGTCGCGATCCCGACCGAGACCGTCTACGGGCTCGGCGCCGACGCCGGCAGCGCCACGGCGGTGGCGGGCATCTACGCCGCCAAGGAGCGGCCGCGCTTCAACCCGCTGATCGCCCACCTGCCCGATCTCGCCGCGGCGCGGCGGGAGGGGGTGTTCGGTGCGGATGCCGCGAGGCTGGCGGAGGCGTTCTGGCCCGGCCCCCTCACCCTGGTGGTGCCGGTCGCCGCTGGCGGGCGGGTCTGCGACCTCGCCCGGGCCGGGCTGCCGAGCGTCGCGCTCCGGGTTCCGGGGAGCCGGCTCGCCCGCGATGTGCTCGCGGCGGCGGGCTGCCCGGTGGCGGCGCCCTCGGCCAACCGCTCGGGCCGGGTGAGCCCGACCGATGCCGACCACGTCCTCGGCGACCTCGACGGGCGGATCGCGGCCCTGCTCGACGGCGGGCCGTGCCCGGTCGGGGTCGAGTCGACCATCGTCGCCTGCCTCGACGGTCCGCCGCTGCTGCTGCGGCCGGGCGGCGTCTCGCGGGAGGCGATCGAGGCGGTCTTGGGCCGGAGGCTGGCGCTGCCGGTCGCGCCGGTCGGGGCGGCGCCGATCGCCCCCGGGCTGCTCGCCTCGCACTACGCGCCCCGCGCCGCGGTGCGGCTCGACGCCACCGCGGTACGGCCCGGCGAGGCGGTCCTGCTGTTCGGCCCGATCCGGCCGGACGGGCTCGACGCGGCGTCCGCGTCCCTGAACCTCAGTCCGGCCGGCGATCTCGCCGAGGCGGCGGCGCATCTCTTCGCCTATCTGCGCCGGCTCGACGCGAGCGGCGCCGCGACGATCGCGGTGGCGCCGATTCCGGAGACCGGCCTCGGCGAGGCGATCCGCGACCGGCTCGCGCGGGCGGCGGCGCCGCGGTGACGGCTCGCTCGGGCGCTCCTCGCCGATCGTGACGCCGGCGGGATCACCGCCTCCGGATCGATCGGAGCCGGCCCCGATTTTTTTGCGGAACCCGCGGAACCGATCCCGCACCGCCCGCGTTGGTAGGGTCTAGAAGGTCACCTAAGCCCCCATCGACCTTCCGCCTCAGAGGCCCGGATTCGTCCGGGCTTTTTCTTTGGCGGAGGCCGGGGAGGCAGGGGGGCGTCAGCCCGCCAGCTTCGCCGCGATGCCGGCGACGTGGCGGCCCTGGAAGCGGGCGCCCTCGAGCTCGACCGCGCTTGGCTGGCGGCTGCCGTCGCCGCCCGCGATGGTCGAGGCGCCGTAGGGCGAGTTGCCCATCACCTCGGTGGTGCCGAGCTGGCCCTGGAAGCTGTAGGGGAGGCCGACCACCACCATGCCCTGATGCAAGAGCACGGTGTGGAAGCTCAGGATCGTCGATTCCTGGCCGCCATGCTGCGAGGCGGTCGAGGTGAAGACCGAGCCGACCTTGCCGATCAGGGCGCCCTTGGCCCACAGGCCGCCGGTCTGGTCGATGAAGTTCTTCATCTGCGACGCCATGTTGCCGTAGCGGGTCGGCGTGCCGAAGATGATCGCGTCGTAGGTCGGCAGCTCGTCGACCGTCGCCACCGGGGCGGCCTGGTCGAGCTTGTAGTGCGAGTTGCGGGCGACCTCCTCCGGCACCAGCTCGGGCACCCGCTTGACCACCACCTCGGCCCCCGTCTCGCGGACACCCTCGGCCACCGCGTAGGCCATCGTCTCGATGTGGCCGTAGGTGGAGTAGTAGAGGACCAGAACCTTCGCCATCGCATGAACTCCCATCGGTCTCGGGGGGACCATCGTCGATCGCGGGCCCGCCGGAAATGGCCTATGCTGCAAGCCCGCGCTTGCAGTCGCGCAAGGATCGGAGTCCGGCATCGTGACCACCGCCCTCGCCTGGGACGATTTCCGGCTGGTGAAGGCCATTTCAGACCAGCGTGGCCTGACGCTGGCCGCCGAGCGGCTCGGCATCAACCACTCCACCGCCTTCCGCCGCCTCGGCCAGATCGAGGCGGCCCTGCGCACGCCGCTCTTCGAGCGCCACCGCACCGGCTACGTGCCGACGCCGGCGGCCGAGGAGATGGCGCGGATCGCCGCCCGGATGGAGGAGGACGTGCTGGCCTTCACCCGGCGGATCGAGAGCGAGGGCCTGAGCCCGGCGGGCGAGTTGCGCGTCACCACCGCGGCCTCGCTGCTCACCGGCCTCCTCACCCCGATCCTCGCTGCGTTCTGCGCCCGCTGCCCGGAGGTGCGCCTCGACGTGGTGGTGTCCGAGCAGGCGCTCAACCTCGCCAAGGGCGATGCCGACGTGGCCTTGCGGGCCACCAACGACCCGCCCGACACGCTGGTGGGGCGGCGCCTCGCGACGATCGCCTGGGCGGTCTATGGCCGGGGCGATCGCGACCCCGACCGGTCCCCGCGCTGGGTCTCGCCGGCCCCCCGCCTCGGGGCGGCCGCAGCGGCGCGTTACGTGCAGGAGCGCAGCCGCCCGGAGCAGGTGGTCCTGCGCCTCGACACGGTGCAGGGCTTGGCGGACGCGGTCGAAGCGGGAATCGGCATCGGCCCCCTGCCCTGCGTCATCGGCGACCGCCGCCCCGGCCTGGTGCGGCTCTCGGGACCGGAGCCGGAACTGGATGCCGGACTCTGGCTCCTGACCCATCCCGACCTGCGCCGGGCCGCCCGGGTGCGGGCCTTCCTCGACTTCGTCGGCGCCGCCATCGCCCGCGAGCGCGACCTCATCGAGGGGCGGGCGCAAGTACAGAGGCAAGTGCAGAGGGTCGCGGATCCCGTCCGGCTTCAGCGGACCGAGACGATCTCGACCTCGTGATCGGCCACCGTGACGGTGTCGCCGGCCTGCTTGCCGGTCAGCGCCCGGGCCAGCGGCGCGACGTAGCCGATCGTGCCCTTGGCCGGGTCGGCCTCGTCCTCGCCGACGATGCGGAAGGTCTGCTCGGTGCCGCCCTCGCGGGCGATGGTCACGGTCGAGCCGAAATGCACGGTGTCGCCGGGGGGCTGCTCGACGACCTGCGCTGAGTTGCGCCGGGCGGTCCAGTAGCGCAGGTCGCGGTTCACCCGCGCCATGTTCGCCTTGTCGTCGGGCGACAGGCCGGCATGCTCGGTGTGCAGCCGGTCGAGTTCCGCGTCGATGAGGGCGAGGCCCTCCGGCGTGACGAAGTTCGGGTGCGGGGAGACGGGACGGTCGGGAAGATCCTCGAAGGCCTCCCCGCCCTCCTTCTCGCGAACGAAGGCGATGCTCATGAAACGGGCAATGCGCGGAGCGTCGCCAAGGTTCCGCGCCGCGCCCGTGCTCAGGCGATCGCCACGCCCGCTCAGGCGATCGTCACGACCGTTCAGGCGATCGTCACGACAGTTCGCCCGCGGGTTCGCCCGGCCAGGATCTCCGGACCGCGCGCGATCACCTCGGCGAGGGGCACGGTGGTGGTCATCGCCGAGAGGGCGGCGGGATCGAGGTCGCGGGCGAGCCGTGCCCAGGCCTCGCGGCGCAAGGCGAGCGGCGCCATCACGCTCTCGATGCCGTAGAGCGCGACCCCGCGCAGGATGAACGGCGCCACCGAGGTCGGCAGGTCCATGCCGCCGGCAAGCCCGCAGGCCGCGACCGCTCCGCCGTACCGGGTCATCGCCAGCGCGTTGGCGAGCGTCGTCGAGCCGACCGCGTCGATCGTGGCGGCCCAGCGCTCCTTGCCCAGCGGCTTGCCCGGGGTGCCGAGCTCTGCCCGGTCGATCACCTCGGCAGCCCCTAAGCCGCGCAGGTACTCCGCTTCGTCCTCGGCCCGTCCGGTCGAGGCGATGACGTGCCAGCCGGCCTTCGCCAGCAGCGAGACCGCCACCGAGCCGACGCCGCCGGCCGCGCCGGTCACCAGGGCGGGGCCGGATTCCGGGGTGAGGCCGTGGCGCTCCAGAGCCAGCAGGGCCAGCATGGCGGTGTAGCCGGCGGTGCCGATCGCCATCGCCTGGTCGGGGGTGAAATTGGCCGGCAACGCCACCAGCCAGTCGCCCTTGACCCGGGATTTCTCCGCGTAGGCGCCGAGATGGGTCTCGCCGGTGCCCCAGCCGTTCAGCACCACGGCGTCGCCGGGCTTCCAGCTCGGGTGGGAGGAGGCCTCGACAACGCCGGCGAAGTCGATGCCCGGGATCATCGGCCAGCGCCGCACCACCGGAGACTTGCCGGTCAGCGCCAGCCCATCCTTGTAGTTGAGGGTGGAGTGGGTGACCCGGACGGTCACGTCTCCGTCCATCAGCTCGGATTCGTCGACATCCTTGAGCGCGACGCGCTGTCCGCCGTCGCCCTTCTCGATCACCACTGCCTTGAAGGTGCCCACGCGCCATCTCCCTGACCGCGCGGCTCGTGCCGCGTTCGCTTCGTGCAGGGTTGTGGAGCGGCCGTCGCACCGCGGCAAGGCCGCGGGACACGTCCATTCGGCGAGGCGGCCCGGACGGGCCCCGGGCCGCTTTCCGGCCTCATCGGACTGGCGCGACGCCACTCCGATGAGGGTGTTGGTCGTGCAAGCGGATCCGCCGCCGACCCGGCGGCCGTTTCGGCGACGGAATCTCAGTAGCCGTCGTAGATGCTGCCGCCGCCGAAGACGAGGCCGGTCCCGGCGCCGACCGCCGCGCCGGCGAGCCCGATGCCCGCTCCCGCGAGGCCGAGGCCCGCGCCGACGATCCCGCCCGGGGCCGGGCCGGCACCGTAGCCGCCGCCATAGCCGCCGCCCGCCGGCACCCAGCCCGAGCGACCGGGCTCGACCAGGACACGGCGCTGATAGGAGGCGTAGGCCGGCGGAATCACCTGCGGCACGACCTGGGCCGGGCGCACCAGCACGCGGCGGGTCTGGGTGGCGTAGCGGGCCGGGATCGTCACCCAGCAGCCGACGGTCTGGCCGTAGGCGTCGACGGAGGTCTGCCACACCCGGCGGGCCGGGGCGACCAGCACCTGCTCGGAGACGGTGTCGTAGACCGGCGGCACGACGTGGCTGACCGTGCGCGGCGGGCGCACCATCACCTGCTCGGACACCGTGCCGTAGACCGGCGGCGTCGAGACGTGGCGGTAGCAATCGGTGGTGCAGCCGTAGCCGCCGGCGAAGGCCGGGGCGGTGGAGACGAGGCCCGCGGCGAGGGCGGCGGCGGCGATGGCACGGGTGACCGGGGCGGTCATGATCGGTGGTCCTCGGGGATGGCGGGGAAGATGTCCGCGCGACGCTCGCCAGCGCCACGCTTGCCCGAGAGAGAAGCCGTTCCGAGGCCCATCAGGCAAGCCGAAAGCCCGAAGAGGGTAAAATTGCCCTCGGGATTTACTACGTATTTCGGTGAATTGCGGAGGGCTTCGCGCAAGCCTGAGAGTCGATCGCTAGGCAGGACTCGGGAACCATCGGATTGTTCGGAGTCGATAGACTACATATGAACCATTGGACGCGATAAGAGCTGTTGATAGCTGGGGGCCGGGCGGAACCGATGCCCGTCCCGGCCCGGTCGCTGACGCGGCAACGCTGAGGGCATCGGTGTGTCCCGAGGGCTGATGATCCTCGCGGGCCGCTTCCCTGTCCCGGACGACGGGAACGATGGGGAAGGCAACCCGGGATCCGGCACAAGCAGCGCCGCGGAGCGGCCCGGCAGGCTTGCCCGTGTCAGGCCGCGGTCGCTTCGCGACGTTTTACAGCGGGATCCGGGATTCCCGTCCGCCGACGCGGCGCTCTTCCGTCGAGAAGGGCGTAACCGACTGCCGATCGACCGCCCCGATACCGTATCGGGATCTGTCGATGATGGTGGCCGTCGTTACGCCGCGGAGCATTGCCCGACCAAGCGGCCGCCGGCCGGGCGACGAACATGCGGCCGTATCGGAGACATGGAGCATCGCCCGAAGCACCCCGATCGGGCGGTGCGTCAGCCGGTCACGTCTGCCCCGGCCGCAGCTGGTAGAAGATGTGACGGCCGATCACGTCCATCTTGCGCAGGCGGCGCGACCAGCGGGGCTTCACGTAATCCGCGTGGTAATGCGTCGCCCCGCCCACATCGGCGAGGTAGGTGCGGCCCTCGACCACCGCGTGGGCAACGCGGGTCGCGGTCTGCCACGAGGCGTCGTCGGTGATGCGCAGGGACTTGCCCTCGCAGGCGAAGGAGAACTGGCAGCCCATGTAGCGGTGGCGGTTCTGGTAGACCACGCCGCAGATATTGGCCGGGTAGAGGCCGCTCTTGGCCCGGTTCAGCACCACCTGGGCGACCGCGGCCTGGCCCTGCTCGGGCTCGCCGCGGGCCTCGAAATACACGGCTTCCGCCAGGCAGCGCTGCTCCTTCTCGGCGTTCTCCGGCGTGATCAGGTCGGCATAGCGGCGCTTCGCATCCTCGCCCGGCAGGGCCTCCGGGGCGATGCGGGCCGCGGTGGTGACGGCGGCGCGGGTGTCGCGGTCGAGGCGCGGCGAGATCTGGCCGCCGGCCGCGATCTCGACCGGGGTCGCGTCGGCCGGGGCCGGCGTCGTCGACGACAGGGCGACGGCGCGCGGCACCGCCGGGGTGCTGCCCTCGCGGCCGATGTCGCGGACCTTGGCGGCGGTCTGGCCGCCGGCGGCGGCCCCGCGGGTCGGCGCCGTGGCGCCGGCCGCCGGCGAGCTCGTGCCGGCTTCGCCCCCGGCTTCCGCGAAGGGCACGAAGCCCTCCTGCGCCTCGGCCTCCGGGTTCCAGGTCGCGGTGCCCGGGGTGAAGGTCGAGGCGATGCTCGGGCCGGTGCTGCCGAGCCAGCCCGCATTCGCGGACGCGGCAGGCGCGGCGCCGGCCACCCGGGCCGGCACCAGGGCGTCGCCCTTGTGGCTGCGTTGCGCCAGCGGCCGGGTGCGGGCATCGGCCTTCAGGTCCGGGCGCAGGGGCTCGGCGTCGAGGGCGAGGCGCAAGGGCCCGGCGAGGCTGAACTGCGAGAGGCTGACCGGCGTGATCAGACCGCGCTCGGGCAGCGGCGGCATCCCGCGCGGCACGAGCCGTGCGACTGCGTTCGAGCCCAGCGAGGTCTCGTAGCCGGCCGACGCCGTGAACGAGACCAGGACGCCGAGGCCGACGGCCCAGGGCGCGACGGCCGCGCCGAGCCAGCGCATCCCCTTCGTCCGCCGCTCCTGCCGTCTGCGCAGGTCCCGCTTGCGCAAGTACCGCCTGGCCAAGGTCCCAACCCCACTCCGCACGAGCCCGCCCGGCCCGCGCGGGACCGAAAACCTGACGGCGAGTGTCGCGGGGTATGGTTGAGCGTTGGTTAAGCCGAGGCGGGGCGGCGCAACCGTCCCGCGAGATCGCCGGCCCGTGGGGCGTAGACCACCGGCAGGGGCGCCGCCACGCCGCGCACCGAGACGGTCTCGATCCGCAGGCCGTCGAGGGCGAGGCCGGCCCGCCGCGCGGCCTCCTCGGAGGCGACGAGCTGCATGTCGGCGGCCTTGGCGAGGGATTCGAGCCGGCTCGCCAGGTTCACCGCCGGGCCGATCACCGACATGCCGCGGCTCGCGCCGTAGCCGAGGCGGCCGAGCACCAGGGGGCCGGCATGCAGCCCCATCGCCATCCGGAGCGCCGCCGGCAGCTCGGCGGCGAGCTGGCGGTTGAGCTCGGTCACCGCGGCGTCGACACGGCCGGCCGCCGCGAAGGCGGCCCGGCAGGCCGGGCCGATCCCGTCCGGATGGGTGAACAGGGCGAGCAGCCCGTCGCCGGCATAGCCGCCGATCCACCCCCCCGCCGCCTCGATCTCGCGCCCCGCCGCCTCGAAGAAGCGGTTGAGGATGAACACCACGTCGAAGGGCAGCTTGCGCTCCGAGAGCGGCGTGAAGCCGCGGATGTCGATGAACAGGATCGCCACCTCGCGCTCGATGCCGGCGACGTCCGTGTTGGCGAGGTGCTCGCCCGCCGAATCGCGGCGCGGGTCGAGGATGCGGATCACCGCCACGTCGCCGGCGGGCTTCGCCTGGCAGGCGAGGCGCACGTTGGCCGGCGCGCCGATCGCCCGCAAGGCCGCCGCCTCCTGGGCGCCCGGCGGCGACAGGTGATCCTCGCCGCTCACCACCAGCACCCGGCAGGTCGAGCAGCGCCCGCGCCCGCCGCAGACCGAGACATGCGGCACCCGGTTCGCCCGGCTGATCTCGAGCAAGGTCGGCCCCTCGAGGCTGCGCACGGTCGGGCCGCCGACATAGGTCACGCCGAAGCGCCGGGCCCGCAAGGACGCGGCCGCCCGGACCAGCACGATGCCGAGGGCGAACGCCACGGCGGCGTAGATCGCCCCCGTCACGGTGTCGCCCCAGGCCGCGACCGTCGCATCGAACGGCGGCACCTGCCAGCGGGCGCCGAGATCCGGCGCCTCGAAGCGGCGCGCCAGCACCAGGTCGCGCTCCATGATCCGGCCCTGCGTGACGATGCCGGCGAGCGCCGCCGCCGGCAGGCCGAAGGCCGGCACCGCAAGGAGCGGCGCCATCCGCCGGTAGAGCGGCGACAGGCGCAGCCAGGCATGCAGGCCGAGGCAGCCGTGCAGCCACACCACCAGCAGCAGGGCGGTCTGGAACCCCATGCCGTCGGGCCAGATGCGGACGATCACGTAAGCGTAGTTGGTCCGTGTCCCGTCGACGAGGTTGGCGATCCGGGTGCCGAGCACGTGCGGCACCAGCAGGAACGGAATCGCGAAGCCGAGGACCGTCTGCATCGCCTCCCAGGGCGGCATCCGCAGGGTTCGGCGCTCGGCGAGCCGCACCAGCGAGAAGGCGACGTGGGCGAGCAGCGCGAGGCCGAGAACGAGGCTGCCGGGCATCGAGCGCGTGACCGCGACCCGCCAGCGGGCCACGTCCATCATCGTGTCGAGGCCGACGAGGCCGAGCGCATGGTTGGCGAAATGCGTGGCCGCGAAGGCGAACAGGACGAGGCCCGAGACCAGCCGCAGGCGCTGGGCGAGCGAGCCGCGCCACAGGCGGGCGCCGGCCTCCGGAGCCGGACCGACGGCGGGAGGCGGCTCGCGCATCAGGGTCTCTCTCAGGGCGGCCTGCGCTGACAACGATGTCCGCACGCCTGCGCACGAATGTTAGGCGCTCCCCCTCCCCTTGTGGGGAGGGGGAGCGCTCCACCGTCAAGACCCGCGCGGTTACGCCTCGCCGCGGCCCTTGACCTTCAGCGCCGCCTGCGCGGCAGCGAGACGCGCGATCGGCACGCGGAAGGGCGAGCACGACACGTAGTCGAGGCCGGTCTCCTGGCAGAAGGCGATCGAGGCCGGGTCGCCGCCATGCTCGCCGCAGATGCCGAGCTTCAGCTTGTCCCGCACCGCCCGGCCGCGCTCGGCGGCGAGCCGCACGAGTTCACCGACGCCCTCCTGGTCGATCGACACGAACGGGTCGGAGGCCAGGATGCCGCGCTGCGTGTACGGGCCGAGGAAGCGGCCGGCATCGTCGCGGCTGATGCCGAGCGTGGTCTGGGTCAGGTCGTTGGTGCCGAAGGAGAAGAACTCCGCCGTCTGGGCGATGTCGCCGGCTCGCAGAGCGGCGCGGGGCAGCTCGATCATCGTGCCGACCTGGTACTCGACCGTGGTGCCGGTCTCCGAGGCCACGGCCTTCGCCATGGCGTCGATGCGCTCCTTCACCAGGTCGAACTCGGTGCGGGTGAAGACCAGCGGCACCATCACCTCGGCGATGATCGGCGTGCCGGTCTGCTTGGCGGCCTCGACGGCGGCCTCGAAGATCGCCCGGGCCTGCATCTCGGCGATCTCCGGGTAGAGGATCGCGAGCCGGCAGCCGCGGAAACCGAGCATCGGGTTGAACTCGTGCAGCTCGTTCATCCGGCGCCGCACCTTGTCCTCCTGGACGCCGGTGGCGGCCGCGACCTCACCGATCTCCTTGTCGGAATGGGGCAGGAACTCGTGCAGCGGCGGGTCGAGGAGCCGGATCGTCACCGGCAGGCCCGACATGATGGTGAACAGCTCGACGAAGTCCTGGCGCTGGTACGGCAGGAGCTTGGCGAGCGCCGCACGGCGGCCCTCGGCGTCGTCGGCCAGGATCATCTCGCGCATCGCGACGATGCGCTCCTCCTGGAAGAACATGTGCTCGGTGCGGCACAGGCCGATCCCTTCCGCGCCGTACTTGCGGGCGGTGCGGGCGTCGAGCGGGGTCTCGGCGTTGGTGCGGACCTTCATGGTGCGCACGGCATCCGCCCATTCCATCAGCGCCGCGAAGTCGCCGGACAGCTCGGGCTCGATCATCTCGACCGAACCCTGCATCACCTGGCCGTTCGAGCCGTCGATGGTGATGCGGTCGCCGGCCTTCAGCGTCACGCCGCCGACCGACAGGGTGCGGGCGGCGTAATCGACCCGGATCTGGCCGGCGCCGGAGACGCAGGGCTTGCCCATGCCGCGGGCGACCACCGCCGCGTGCGAGGTCATGCCGCCGCGGGTGGTCAGGATGCCTTCCGCGGCGTGCATGCCGTGGATGTCCTCCGGCGAGGTCTCGATGCGGACCAGGATGACCTTGCGCTCGGCCTTCTTGGCGGCCTCGGCCTCCTCGGAGTTGAACACGATCTCGCCCGACGCCGCGCCCGGCGAGGCCGGCAGGCCGGTGGCGATGACCTTGCGCTCGGCCTTCGGGTCGATGGTCGGGTGCAGCAGCTGGTCGAGGGAGGCCGGCTCGACGCGGCCGACCGCCTCCTGGTGGGTGATCAGGCCCTCCGCCGCCAGCTCGACGGCGATGCGGAGCGCGGCCTTCGCCGTGCGCTTGCCGTTGCGGGTCTGCAGCATCCAGAGCTTCCCGGTCTCGACCGTGAACTCCAGGTCCTGCATGTCGCGGTAATGGTGCTCGAGCATCCCGTAGATGCGCACGAGTTCCGCGTAGGCCTCCGGCATCGCCTTTTCCATCGACGGCTTGTCGGAGCCGGATTCGATGCGGGCGACCTCGGTGATGTCCTGCGGCGTGCGGATGCCCGCCACCACGTCCTCGCCCTGCGCGTTGATCAGGAACTCGCCGTAGAGTGCCTTCTCGCCGGTGGAGGGGTTGCGGGTGAAGGCGACGCCGGTCGCCGAGGTCTCGCCCATGTTGCCGAAGACCATGGCCTGGACGTTGACCGCGGTGCCCCAGCTCGCCGGGATCGCGTGCAGCTCGCGGTACTTGTTGGCGCGCGGGTTCATCCACGAGCCGAACACCGCGCCGATCGCGCCCCAGAGCTGGGCCTGCGGGTCCTGCGGGAAGTCCTGGCCGAGCTCGCGCCTCACCAGCGCCTTGTACTCGCCGATCAGGTGCTTCCAGTCGGCGGCGCCGAGCTCGGTGTCGAGGGTCAGGCCCTTCTCGTCCTTGTAGCGCTCCAGCACCTCCTCGAAGGAGTGGTGCTCCACGCCGAGCACCACGTTCGAGTACATGGTGATGAAGCGGCGGTAGCTGTCATAAGCGAAGCGATCGTCGCCGGCGCCGCGGGCCAGGGCCTCGACCGTGGTGTCGTTGAGGCCGAGATTGAGCACCGTGTCCATCATGCCGGGCATCGAGGCCCGGGCGCCGGAGCGCACCGACACGAGGAGCGGCGCTTCGGCATCGCCGAAGCGGCGGCCGGTCAGCTTGCCGACGGCCTCCAGGGCGCCCGCGACCTCGCTTTCCAGCTCCGGCGGGTATTGCCGGCCATGGTCGTAGTAGTAGGTGCAGACCTCGGTCGTGATGGTGAAGCCCGGGGGCACGGGGAGACCGAGATTCGACATCTCGGCGAGGTTCGCGCCCTTGCCGCCGAGCAGGTCGCGCATCGCCGACTTGCCCTCGGCCTTGCCGTCGCCGAAGGTGTAGACCCACTTCGCCATATCGCTCGTCCGTTCGTAGCGGCTGCCGCCTGACATTCCCGCCGGGTTGGACCATTCCCCGGCCCAACGCAAGCTGAACGGGAATGCCGTCCAAAAGTCTTAGGTGCGTGGTATTTTGGGGGCCTCGGATCCCAGAGCCCGGACGCGGCACCAGATGTAGCGCCCGGCGGGCCGCCGGCGACCGGGTCAGGCGAGCTGGACGATGAGCCCGTTCTGGATCGTCACCCGCCGGTCCATGCGGGCGGCGAGATCCAGGTTGTGGGTCGCGATCAAGGCCGCCACCCCCGAGGCCCGCACCAGCGAGACCAGGATCGCGAAGACGTGACCGGCGGTCTGCGGGTCGAGGTTGCCGGTCGGCTCGTCGGCGAGAAGCAGCCGCGGACCGTTGGCGAGCGCCCGGGCGATGGCGACGCGTTGCTGCTCGCCGCCCGACAGCTCCGCCGGCCGATGGCTCAGGCGATCCTTGAGGCCGAGGAACGACAGGAGCTCGCCGGCCCGCGAACGCGCCTCACCGGCCGACAGGCCGCGGATGAGCTGGGGCAGCACCACGTTCTCCAGCGCCGAGAACTCGGGCAGCAGGTGGTGCGACTGGTAGACGAAGCCCATCTCCTCGCGCCGCATCCGGGTGCGGGCGGCATCGTCCATCCGGGCGCTCGGCTGGCCGCCGATATAGACCTCGCCGGCGTCGGGCCGCTCGAGCAGGCCGGCGACGTGGAGCAGGGTCGACTTGCCGGTGCCGGACGGCGCCACCAGCGCCACGATCTCGCCGGGCCAGATCGCGAGGTCGGCGCCGCGCAGGATCTCGAGATGGCCGGCACCTTGGGCGTAGCGACGCTCGACCTGGGCGAGGAAGAGCGCCGGGACCGGCTGCTGCGGGGTGGCATCCATCGGTGTCAGGCGCCCCTCGCGGGACTGCGCGAAGCGGGCTTTGAGGAGGGGACGTGCAGCGGCATCCGGACGGTACTCGGGTACGGGGTCGGGCGGGAGACGCCCGAGGGATCAGCCGTAGCGCAGGGCCTGCACCGGGTCGAGCCGGGCGGCGCGCCAGGACGGGTACAGCGTGGCGAGCAGCGACAGCACTATCGACATCGCGACGACGGCGACGACCTCGCTCGCGTTGGTCTCGGACGGGATCTCCGACAGGAACCGCACGGTCGGGTCCCAGGCACCGGGAAACAGCGTGCGCTGGATCACCGTGAGGTTCGCCGAGAACACCAGCCCGAGGACGAAGCCGGCGAGCGTGCCGAGGATGCCGATCGAGGCGCCGGTGATCAGGAACACCCGCATGATCGCCCCCCGCGTCGCCCCCATGGTGCGTAGGATCGCGATGTCGCTCGACTTGTCCTTCACCAGCATGATCAGGCCGGAGACGATGTTGAGCGCCGCCACCAGCACGATCAGCGTGAGGATGATGAACATCACGTTGCGCTCGACCTCGAGGGCGGAGAAGAAGGTGCGGTTGCGCTGGCGCCAGTCGGTGATCAGCACCGGGCGCTCGGCCGCAAGCTCCAGCTCTCCCCGCGCCTCCCCGACCGAATCGGCGTTGTCGAGGAAGATCTCGATCACCGAGACGTCGCCGTCGCGGTTGAAGAAGGCCTGCGCCTCGGTGAGCGGCATGTACACGAAGGTGCCGTCGAACTCGGACATGCCGACCTCGAACACCGCGGCCACGTTGTAGCTCTTGATCCGCGGCGCGGTGCCGAACGGCGTCGTCGCGCCCTTCGGCGTGGCGAGCGTGATGGTGTCGCCGGCCTGGAGGCCGAGGGATTCGGCGAGCCGCTTGCCGATGGCGACGCCGCCGCCGCCGTCGAAATTCTCCAGCGTGCCGCCCCGGATGGTGCCCGCGACCGACGGGATCTTCTTCAGGTCCTCGGCCCGCACGCCGCGCACCAGCACGCCCGAGCCGCCGAATTGCGACGAGGCGAAGGCCTGGCCCTCGACCATCGGCAAGGCGAGATGGACGCCCGCCACCTTGCCGAGCCGGTCCGACAGGTCGGCGAAGTCGGTCAGCGGCCGGTCGATCGGGGCGACGAAGATGTGGCCGTTGATGCCGACGATCTTGCTGAGCAGCTCCTTGCGGAAGCCGTTCATCACCGAGAGCACGATGATGAGGGTGGCGACCCCCAGCATGATCCCGAGGAACGAGAACAGGGCGATGACCGAGACGAAGCCCTCTTTCCGCCGGGTGCGCAGGTAGCGCCCGGCGATCGTCCACTCGAACGGCGCGAACGGCAGGGTGCCGCCCCCGCTCTGGGTCCGCCCGCCGAATTTCGGCAGGCGCTCGCGGATGGCGGCGAGGGCCATCGGGTCAGGCCGTCCGGTTCTGGCGCAGGAACGCCGGCACCGCGTCGGGAGCGACGGTCTCCCGGGCGCCGGTGGCGCGGCGCTTCACCTCGACCTTGCCCTCGGCCAGGCCCTTCGGGCCGACGATGACCTGCCAGGGCAGGCCGATCAGGTCGGCGGTGGCGAACTTTCCGCCCGGGCGCTCGTCGCGGTCGTCGTAGAGCACGGTCAGGCCGGCGGCCTCCAGCTCGCCCTGGAGCTTGGCGCAGGCCGCGTCCGTGCCGGCATCGCCGACCTTGAGGTTGAGGAGCGCGACGTCGAACGGCGCCACGGCGTCCGGCCATACGATGCCGGATTCGTCGTGGCCGGCCTCGATGATCGCCGCCACCAGCCGGCTCGGGCCGATGCCGTACGAGCCCATATGGACCGGGCGCTCCTGCCCGTCCGGTCCGGTGACCTTCGCGCCCATCGGCTCCGAGTACTTGGTGCCGAAATAGAAGATGTGGCCGACCTCGATCCCGCGGGCCGCCATCTGCTCCGGGTGCGGCACCTCGGCGAAGGCGGCGGCGTCGTGCATCTCGGAGGTGGCGGCGTAGCGCGAGGTCCAGTGGTCGACGGTCGCCTGGAGGCCCGCGACATCGTCGAAATCGGTCGTCGCGTCGGGGGTCGCGAAGTCGAGATAGGCGCGGTCGCAGAAGACCTCGCTCTCGCCGGTCTGGGCCAGGATGATGAATTCGTGGCTGAGGTCGCCGCCGATCGGCCCGGTCTCGGCCCGCATCGGGATCGCCTTGAGGCCGAGCCGCGCGAAGGTGCGCAGGTAGGCCACGAACATCTTGTTGTAGGAGTGCCGGGCGCTCGCCTGGTCGAGGTCGAACGAGTAGGCGTCCTTCATCAGGAACTCGCGCGAGCGCATGGTGCCGAAGCGCGGCCGCACCTCGTCGCGGAACTTCCACTGGATGTGGTAGAGGTTCTTCGGCAGGTCCTTGTAGGAGCGCACCGCCGAGCGGAAGATCGCCGTGATCATCTCCTCGTTGGTCGGCCCGAACAGCATGTCGCGCTCGTGCCGGTCCTTGATGCGCAGCATCTCCTTGCCATAGGCGTCGTAGCGGCCCGACTCGCGCCACAGCTCGGCCGACTGGATCGTCGGCATCAGCAGCTCGATCGCGCCGGAGCGGTCCTGCTCGGCCCGGATGATGTCGGCGACGCGGTTGAGCACCCGCAGGCCCAGCGGCAGCCAGGCATAGATGCCGGCGGATTCCTGGCGGATCATGCCGGCGCGCAGCATCAGCCGGTGCGAGACGATCTCGGCTTCCTTGGGCGTCTCGCGCAGGATGGGCAGGAAATAGCGGCTGAGACGCATGTCGGACCTTGGCGTGGCAGGCGGTGGCGTAGCGCGGGGCAGGGCCCCGCCGGGGGCGACCCCGGGGAACGCCCTTTTGCACGCTTCCGGCCCCGTTCGCAAAACATGAAACGCGCAGGTCCCGTGCCGCTCGGGCGGCTGCGAGCGCGCCCGCTGCGGGGCGGAGCAGAAAAATGCGCCGGCCATGCAAAAAAACGCATCAACCTGCTCAAAGCCACGTGACAATGCGAATTCTTATTCCTATAAGCGGCATCGCGATGATGCGCAGGCAGGCCGAACGGCGCCGCGCAAGGTCCGAGTCTCGGGAGGAAAAGCCAGCTTCAACGCCCTAACGGGTGAACAACAGATCATAAGCTGGTCAAAACATTCAGAAAGCTAATAAGCAAGGCTTCCGAGCCTTGCTTTTTTATTTTGGACTTCCGGTATCGCGTGCCGTGCGGCAGTCATGCAGGCGGCCGAGCCCCGCTACAGGCCGGCAAGGGGAAACGCCGCCACGGCGACGATGAACACCACGTCCGAGACGAGCGTGGTCCATACGGCCTTGCGGCGCATCTGCGGCTTGTGCGGCGCGCCGAGATCCTGCCCCGGCACCACGACCTCGGTCCCGTCGGGCGCGGCCCGGAACGGCAGCACCGCGAACAGCACGATCCACCATACCACGAAATACAATGCGCCCGCCCCCAAGCCGCTGAGGCGGAAGCCCCAGACCGCCAGTGCCAGCACCGGCAGCATCAGCAGGACGCACACGGCGAGGGTGCGGGGGATCGACGCGGTGGCGCGCGCGAGGAGGGCGTCCACGCTCACGCCTGCTCCAGCTCGACCAGGGTGCCGAGGAAGTCCTTCGGGTGCATGAACAGCACCGGCTTGCCGTGGGCACCGATCTTCGGCTCGCCCGAGCCGAGGATGCGGGCGCCTTGCGCCTTCATCCGGTCGCGGGCCGCCAGGATGTCGTCGACCTCGTAGCAGACGTGATGGATGCCGCCGCCCGGGTTACGCTCCAGGAAGGCGTTGATCGGCGAATCGACGCCGAGCGGCGCCAGCAGCTCGATCTTGCTGTTGGGGAGTTCGACGAAGATGACCGTGACGCCGTGCTCGGGCTGCGGCAGCGGCGCCGACAGCGTCGCCCCGAGGGTGTCGCGATAGACCTTGGCTGCCGCGTCGAGATCCTTCACCGCGATGGCGACGTGGTTGAGCCTGCCGATCATGGGGGTGTTCCTCCGGTGGTCGTTCGGGACGGTCGATATCGTGCGGCGCTGACCGATTCTCTGCGGCCTGGACCCTACTTCAAGTCGGGCGCCGGAGCCCTCCCCCGCAGAGGGGGGGAGGGTTCCGGCGTCGTCCTCAGGAGCGTCCGCTGGGGACGCCCGCCACCCTCACACCTCCACGACCATCACGTGGCAGGCCGGCTTCTTGCCCCAGACCTCGTTCACCGCCGAGCGGATCGACCGGTCGACGGCGTTCTCGACCGCCTCGGAATCGCGCCGCTTGACCCGCGACAGGCCGTTGATCGTCCGCTCCACGGCGTCGCCGATCACGTCGATGATCACCTCGCCCTTGCGGCCGTAGCTCGGCAGGCCCATCAGGTCGATCGAGGGCTCGCCCTTGACCTCGCCGTTCTTGTCGAGCGCGATCGCCACCGAGACGATGCCCGTGAAGGCGAGCTTGCGCCGCTCCGGGATCGCGCGGTCGTTCGAATCGACCAGGACGTTGCCGTCCTTGAAGATCCGGCCGCTCTTGACGTGGGTGACGATCTCCGGCTCGCCGGGCGCCAGCCGGATCAGGGTGCCGTTGCGGGCCTTGACCACCTGATCGACGCCCTGCTTGCGGGCGAAGGTCGCGTGCTCGGCGAGATGCAGCGCCTCGCCGTGGACCGGCACCGCGATCTTCGGCTTGGTCCAGCGGTACATCGCCGCCATCTCGTCGCGGCGCGGGTGGCCGGAGACGTGGACGAGCTCGGTGCGGTCGGTGATGACCTGGATGCCGGCCTCGATCAGGTCGTTGATGATCGCGCCGACCGCCCGCTCGTTGCCGGGAATGGCGCGCGAGGAGAAGATCACCCGGTCGCCGGGCGAGAGCGCGATCTCCGGGTGCTCGTCGCGCGAGACCCGGGCCAGCGCCGCCCGCGCCTCGCCCTGCGAGCCGGTGAGGAGCGCCACCACCTTCTCGCGCGGCAGGTAGCCGTAGGCCTCGGCGCCGCGGATCTCCGGCAGACCGTCGAGGTAGCCGCATTCGCGGGCGACGTCGATCACCCGGTCCATGGCGCGGCCGACCGCCACCACGTCGCGGCCGCAGGCCTGGGCGGCGAGGCAGACGGCGCGCATGCGCGCGACGTTCGACGCGAAGGTCGTCACCGCGACCCGGTGCGGCGAGTTGCGGATCAGCTCGGCGAGGTGCGCGGCGACCTCCGACTCGCTCGGCGAGCGGCCCTCGCGGGTGACGTTGGTCGAATCGCAGACCAGCGCCAGCACGCCCTCCTCGCCCAGCCGCGTGAAGGTCTCCTCGGAGGTCGAGTTGCCGGCCACCGGCGTGTCGTCGAGCTTCCAGTCGCCGGTATGGAGCACCAGGCCGAGCGGCGTGCGGATCGCCAGCGCGTTCGCCTCGGGGATCGAGTGCGCGACCGGCACGTACTCGATCGAGAACGGGCCGAGATCGAGGCGGCCGTCGGCCGGCACCTCGCGCATGTCGACCTTGGGCGCGCCCGGCTCGCCGAGGCGGCGCGCCTCGATCAGGTTCTTGGTGAAGCGGGTGGCGTAGATCGGCACCTTGAGCTTCGGCCACATCTCGCCGATGGCGCCGATATGGTCCTCGTGGCCGTGGGTGATCAGGATGCCGAGCAGGTTCTCACGCTGCTCCTCGGCGAAGCTGAGGTCCGGATACATCAGGTCGACGCCCGGCAAATGTTCCTCGCTGGCGAAGCCCATGCCGAGATCGACCATGATCCACTTGCGCGCCTTCGGCGGCCCGAAGCCGTAGAGGCCGGCATTCATGCCGATCTCGCCCACCCCGCCGAGGGGCACGAAGATCAGCTCATCTCCCTTGTTGGACATCGTTTTCCATCACTGCATGGACCGCCGTCGCGGTCCCACTCGAGGAACGGCCTCGTCTGCCGTCACGGTCACGGCGCCGTCATGTCTCATCCGCGGCCGGAAACGGCCGCGCGGCGGCGGCGCCCGGGGGCGCCCCGCCGCATCATTTCGCATTGTCCGGGGATGCGCCGTCGCCGCTCCGGGCGCCGTGTCGCCTCCCCGTCACGCCGCCGTGGCGGCCGCCCCGAAATGCACCTCGCCGGCCGAGACCGCGACGCGGCCGCCCTCGGCCAGGCGGACGACCAGCCGGCCGCCCTCGTCGATGGTCTCGAAGGTCCCGGCCTCGGTTCGCCCGCCGGTCTGGACCCGGACCGGCCCGCCGAGGCCCGCCGCGGCGGACAGCCAGGCGTCGCGGATCCGCGCGAAGCCGCGCCCTTCGTCCCACAGCCGCTCGGCCTCGACCCAGGACGCGGTGAGCAGGCGGAACAGCCCGGGCGCGTCGACGGCGTAGCCGGCTTCGGCGAGCGAGGTCGCCGCGTAGGGCAGCCCCTCCGGCGCCCCGGCGACGTTGATGCCGATCCCGACCGTCACGACGGCGCCCTGCCCCGGCAGGGTCTCCATCTCGAGCAGGATACCGACGAGCTTGGCGCCGCCGAGGAGCACGTCGTTCGGCCATTTGAGCCGGAAATCCGGAGCGGCGCCAGCGGTTCCCGGGCCGCAGGCCCGGCGGAGCGCCCGCTCCACGGCGACGCCGGCGACGAAGCCGAGCGTCGCGACCCGGTCGGGTGCGAGGCCCGCCGGAACCGGCCAGAGCAGGCTCGCCGCGTGGTTGCCGGGAATCCAGCTCCAGCCCTTGCCGCGCCGGCCGCGGCCGCCGGTCTGTTCGCGGGCGACGACCCAGAGCGGCCCGGGCTCGCCGGCCCGGGCGCAGTCGAGGGCCTGCGTGCTCGTCGAGCCGAGGCTGTCATGGACCTCGATACGGTGTCCCGCGGCCGTGGCCGCGGGGTCGAGCACGAAGGTCATGCGCTAGAACAGCGACTTCGCGGCGGTTCCGGCAATCCCGACCAGCGGCGCCGGCATCAGCCAGAACAGCAGAACCACCACGCTCGACAGGCCGAGCACGATCCGCAGGCCCGGGCCCATCGGCTCATAGGATTCCGCCGGCTCGTCGAAGTACATCACCTTGACGAGCCGCAGGTAGTAGTAGGCGCCGACCACGCTGGTCACCACGCCGATCACCGCCAGGGTGACCAGGTTCGCCTTGATGGCCGCGGCGAAGACGTAGAACTTGGCGAAGAAGCCGGCGAGCGGCGGGATGCCGGCGAGCGAGAACATCATCATGGCGAGCAGGAACGCGACCCAGGGGTGGGTGCGCGACAGGCCCGACAGGTCGTCGATGGTCTCGTACATCTGGCGGCCGCGGCGCAGCGACAGGATCACCGCGAAGGCGCCGAGGGTCATGGCGAGGTAGATCGCCATGTAGATCACGACGCCGCGCACCCCCTCCTGCGTGCCGGCGGCGAGCCCGATGAGCGCGTAGCCGACATTGGCGATCGAGGAATACGCCATCAGGCGCTTGAGGCTGCGCTGGCCGATCGCCGCGAAGGAGCCGAGCGCCATCGAGGCGATCGACACGAACACGATGATCTGCTGCCATTCCGGCGTCACGACCGGGAAGGCGCCGATGAAGACGCGCACGGCCATCGCCATGGCGGCCATCTTGGGCGCCGAGGCGAAGAAGGCGGTGACCGGGGTCGGCGCGCCCTCGTAGACGTCCGGCGTCCACATGTGGAACGGCACGGCGGCGAGCTTGAACGATACGCCGGCGGCGACGAACACGATGCCGAGGATCACGCCGAAGCCCGAGCCCTCGCGGAGCGCCGTGACGATGTGCGGGAACGAGACCGTGCCGGTGAAGCCGTAGACCAGCGAGGCGCCGTAGAGCAGCATGCCGGACGAGAGCGCGCCGAGCACGAAGTACTTGAGGCCGGCCTCGGTCGAGCGAAGGTTGTCGCGGTGGAACGAGGCGATCACGTAGGCCGCGAGGCTCTGCAGCTCCAGGCCCATGTACAGCGCGATCAGATCGTTGGCCGAGGCCATGATCATCATGCCGATCGTCGAGAGGACGATCAGGATCGGGTACTCGAACCGGGCGATCCGCTCGCGCTCGAAATGCTCCTTGGCGAGCAGGATCGCGGCGGCCGAGCCGATCAGGGTCAGCGCCTTCATGATCCGGGCGAACCCGTCGACGATGAAGGAGCCGTTGAAGGTGGTCACCTTCGTGGCGAAAGGCTGGCTGACCACGGCGAACAGGGCCAGGATCAGCAGGATCAGGGCGCCGACGCTGACGCCATCGGTGGAGCGCTCGCCCTTGAACGCACCGTAGAGGATCAGCACCAGGACGCCGACCGACAGGATCAGCTCCGGCAGGGCGGGCCCGATGGCGGGCAGGACGATCTGAGCGGCGTTCATCGCGAAAAACTCAGTGCGGGACCGGCAGAGCCGCGGCGGCGGTCTGGGTCGTGGAGAGGGCGGCCCGCATGCCTTGCATCAGCGCGTCGGTCGAGGGCGCGAAGACGTCGAGGATCGGTCCGGGATGGACGCCGTAGTAGATCGTCAGCACCACGAGCGGCGCGAGGATCAGCATCTCGCGGCGGTCGAGGTCGGTGATCCCCTGCAGGCTCGGCTTCTCGAGCTTGCCGTAGACCACCCGGGCGAACAGCCACAGGGCGTAGGCCGCCGACAGGATGATGCCGAAGACCGAGAAGAACGACACCATCGGGTTGGCCCGGAAGGCGCCCAGCATCGCCAGGAACTCGCCGACGAAGCCCGAGGTGCCCGGCAGGCCGACATTGGCCATGGTGAACACCATCATGGCGACGGCGTAGAGCGGCATCCGCTTCACCAGGCCGCCATAGGCCGAGATCTCGCGGGTGTGCATCCGGTCGTAGATCACGCCGACGCAGAGGAACAGCGCGCCCGAGACGATGCCGTGGGAGATCATCAGGAACAGGGCGCCCTGGATGCCCTGCTCGTTCATCGTGAACAGGCCGAGCGTCACGAAGCCCATATGCGCCACCGACGAGTAGGCGATGAGCTTCTTGATGTCGGTCTGCACCAGCGCGACCAGCGAGGTGTAGATGATCGCCACGACCGACAGCGTGTAGACCATCGGGGCGAAATAGTGCGAGGCGTCCGGGAACATCGGCAGCGAGACCCGGATGAAGCCGTAGCCGCCCATCTTCAGCAGGATGCCCGCCAGGATGACCGAGCCGGCGGTCGGCGCCTCGACGTGGGCGTCGGGGAGCCAGGTATGGACCGGCCACATCGGCATCTTCACCGCGAAGGAGGCGAAGAAGGCGAGCCAGAGCCAGATCTGCATGTTCGCCGGGAAGCGGGTCTGCAGCAGGGTCGGGATGTCGGTCGTGCCGGCCTGCCAGTACATCGCCATGATGGCGAGCAGCATCAGCACCGAGCCGAGCAGGGTGTAGAGGAAGAACTTGAACGACGCGTAGATCCGGCGCTTGCCGCCCCAGATGCCGATGATCAGGAACATCGGGATCAGGCCGGCCTCGAAGAACAGGTAGAACAGCACCAGGTCGAGGGCGCAGAACACGCCGATCATCGTGGTCTCGAGGACCAGGAACGCGACGAAGTACTCCTTCACCCGGTGCTCGATCGAGAGCCAGGAGGCGCCGATGCAGAACGGCATCAGGAAGGTGGTGAGCAGCACCAGCGGCATCGAGAAGCCGTCGACGCCGAGCTTGAACCGGATCGTGTCGGTCAGCCAGGCATGGGTCTCGACGAGCTGGAACTGCGCCGTGGTGGCGTCGTAGCGGCCCCAGGCGACCAGGGACAATAGGAAGGTGGCGAGGGTGGCGATGAGCGCCGCCCAGCGGGCGTTGCGCCGGACCGAGTCGTCGTCGCCGCGGAGCGTCAGGATGAACGCGGCGCCGACGAGGGGCACGATGAGGAGGCCGGAGAGGATCCCGAGGCCGAGCATGATTCTCTGTTCTCCGGTCAGGTCAGTGGGTGGCCGCGGAGACGCCGGTAATCAGGTACCAGCTCACCAGGGCGGCGACGCCGACCAGCATCACGAAGGCGTAGTGGTAGACGTAGCCGGTCTGGAGACGGACCACGCCGCGGGTGATGTCGACGACGCGGGCGGCGATGCCGTTCGGACCCATCCCGTCGATGATGCGGCCGTCGCCGACCTTCCACAGGAACTCGCCGAAGCCCTTGGCCGGGCGGACGAAGATCCGGTCGTAGATCTCGTCGAAGTACCACTTGTTGAGTAGGAAACGGTACAGCAGCGGCTGGCTCGTCGCGAGCTGGTGCGGCAGTTCCGGCCGGCGAATGTACATCCAGAAAGCGAGCAGGAAGCCCAGCACCAGCATCACGAAGGGCGAGTGCTGCACCCAGGCCGGCGCATTGTGGATGTCGTGCATGATGTGGTTGTCGGGCCCGTGCGCCAGCGCGCCCTTCCAGAACTCGTCCATGCCCTCGCCGATGAAGCGGTTCTTGAACACCATCCCGGCGAAGATCGCGCCCAGCGCCAGCACCGCCAGCGGGATGGTCATCACCCGCGGGCTCTCGTGCGGGGTGTGGGCGTGATGGTCGTGGTGCTCGATCGCCGAATGCGAGGCCGGCTCGACGTCGTGACCCTTGTCGTCGTGGGCAACGCCCTCGTGGTGGCCGGGAGCGCCGTCGGCGATGGCCGAGGACGCATGAGCCGGGGAAGCGTGAGCCGAGGCATGGGCCACCGCGTGATGGGCGTCGGCGTGGTGGTCGTCATGCCCATGGCCATGGGCGTTCTGCCAGCGGGCCCGGCCCTCGAAGGTCATGAAGAACAGGCGCCAGGAGTAGAACGAGGTGAAGAAGGCCGCGATGACGGTCGCCAGGAAGGCCAGCACGTGGCCAGGCCGGGTCGACATGTAGGCCGCCTCGATGATGGCGTCCTTCGAGTAGAAGCCGGCGGTGAACGGGAAGCCGATCAGCGCCAGGGTTCCGATCGCCATCATGGCCGTCGTGAAGGGGATGTAGCGGCGCAGCGCCCCCATGTTCCGCATGTCCTGCTCGTGGTGCATCGCGTGGATGACCGAGCCGGCGCCGAGGAACAGCAGCGCCTTGAAGAAGGCGTGGGTGAAGAGGTGGAACACGCCCGCCGCGTAGGCGCCGACGCCGAGCGCGACGAACATGTAGCCGAGCTGCGAGCAGGTCGAGTAGGCGATGACGCGCTTGATGTCGTTCTGGACGAGGCCGACGGTGGCGGCGAAGAAGGCCGTGATGCCGCCGATCACCGTGACCACGATCAAGGCGTTGGGCGCCGCGTCGAAGAGCGGCGACAGGCGGGCGACCATGAACACGCCGGCGGTCACCATGGTGGCGGCGTGGATCAGCGCCGAGACCGGGGTCGGGCCCTCCATCGCGTCCGGCAGCCAGGTGTGCAGCAGGAACTGCGCCGACTTGCCCATCGCGCCCATGAACAACAGCAGGCAGCAGATGGTGAGCGCGTTCCAGTCGTAGCCGAGCAGATGGAACGTCGCGTCCTTGAGCTCCGGCACCTTCGGGAAGATGGCGTCGAAGGACACCGCGCCGAACAGCACGAAGCAGAGGAAGATGCCGAGGGAGAAGCCGAAATCGCCAACGCGGTTGACGATGAACGCCTTCATCGCCGCGGCGTTGGCCGAGGGCTTCTCGTACCAGAAGCCGATCAGCAGGTAGGAGGCGAGGCCGACGCCCTCCCAGCCAAAGAACATCTGGACGAGGTTGTCCGACGTCACCAGCATCAGCATGGCGAAGGTGAACAGCGACAGGTAGGCGAAGAACCGCGGCCGGTGCGGGTCCTCGTGCATGTAGCCCATCGAGTAGAGGTGGACGAGCGCCGAGACGCTGTTGACCACGACCAGCATCACCGCGGTGAGCGTGTCGGCCCGGAAGGCCCAGTCGATGGTCAGGCCGCCGGCGGTGAACCACGTCGCGACGTGGTGCGTCGTGGCGCCGTGGCCGTGCCTGCCGGTCACCTCGAAGAACGCGATCCACGACAGGAGCGCCACGAAGACGAGGATGCCGGTGGTCACCACCTCGCTGGCCCGCGGGCCGATGCGGCGCCCGAACATGCCGGCGATGAGGAAGCCGATCAGGGGCAGGAAGACGATCGCGTGGTACATGCTCGGGGTCCGGCCTCGCGTGATGCCGCTGCGGCGCTGGTTCTGGGGAAAGGGCGTAAGGGCGCTGAGGCCGCGTCAGCCCTTCATCATGTTGACGTCCTCGACGGCGATCGACCCGCGGTTGCGGAAGAACACCACCAGGATGGCGAGGCCGATCGCGGCCTCCGCGGCGGCGACCGTCAGCACGAACAGGGCGAAGACCTGGCCGACGATGTCGCCGAGATGGGTCGAGAACGCCACCAGGTTGATGTTCACCGCGAGCAGGATCAGCTCGACCGACATCAGGATGACGATGATGTTCTTGCGGTTGATGAAGATGCCGAGCACCCCGAGGGTGAACAGGATCGCGGCGACCGTCAGGTAATGGCTCAAACCGATCATCGTGCCTCTCGACCGCGGGCGGCCGCCTTCGTGTCGCGAGGCTCAAAGGCGCCCCGCCGTTCTTGCCATCAGCATTGCGGGATCCGCGGATCCCGCACGAACTCGCGTCGGACCTCGCGGCCGATCAGACCTCGACACCCTGGCCGGTCGGCACGTGGCGGACCTCGACGGCATCGGCCTGGGTGCGGGCGTTCTGGATCGCGATGTCCTGGCGCTTCACGCCCGGCCGGTCGCGCAGGGTCAGCACGATCGCGCCGATCATCGCGACCAGCAGGATCAGGCCGGCGACCTGGAAGAAGAAAAAGTAGTTGGTGTAGAGAACGAGACCGAGGGCCTGCGTGTTGGTGACGGTGTCGCCGCCCGGCGCCACCGCCAGCGGACCGTGGACCAGGCCGGGATCGATCGCCCAGGAGCCGACGACGAGGAGCAGCTCGACGAGGAACACCGCCCCGATCAGCCCGCCGACCGGCAGGTAGTCCTGGAAGCCCTGGCGCATCGCCGCGAAATCGACGTCGAGCATCATCACGACGAAGAGGAACAGCACCGCGACGGCGCCGACATAGACCACGACCAGGATCATGGCCAGGAACTCCGCCCCCATCAGCACGAACAGCCCGGCGGCGTTCACGAAGGCGAGGATGAGGAAGAGCACCGAGGTGACGGGGTTGCGCGAGGCGATCACCATGAAGCCGGAGGCGACGGTGATCGCGGCGAACAGATAGAAGAAGGCGGCGGCTGCGGTCATGCGCTGAATTCATGCCGCCTGGCGGCGGCCTCCTGCCCGACCCCCGGAGCGTGCCGGCGGCTCGTCTATAGAACCCGCTCCCGCGGCGCACAACCGGGGAGCGGCGAATGTCTCGTCGGTTTTGCCGGGGAGAGCGCCGCGCCCTCCCCGGCTGGCGGCCCTAGCGGTACGGAGCGTCGGCCGCGATGTTGCGGGCGATCTCGCGCTCCCAACGGTCGCCGTTCTCCAGGAGCTTGGCCTTGTCGTAGAGGAGCTCCTCGCGGGTCTCCACCGAGAACTCGAAATTCGGCCCCTCGACGATGGCGTCCACCGGGCAAGCCTCCTGGCACATGCCGCAATAGATGCACTTCACCATGTCGATGTCGTAGCGCGTGGTGCGGCGGGTGCCGTCGTTGCGGCGCGGGCCGGCCTCGATGGTGATGGCCTGCGCCGGGCACACCGCCTCGCACAGCTTGCAGGCGATGCAGCGCTCTTCCCCGTTGGGGTAGCGCCGCAGGGCGTGCTCGCCGCGGAAGCGCGGGCCGCGATGGCCCATCTCGAAGGGATAGTTGATCGTCGCCTTGGGCTTGAAGAAGTAGCGCATCGCCAGGGCGAACCCGGTGACGAACTCCTTCAACAGCAGGCCGCGGGCGACCTGGTCGAGCTTCATGGCTCGTTCTCCGACGGTTGGGTTCAGGAGACCGGCGCGAGGCCGGTCAGCTTCAGGACGAAGGCGACGACGAAGACCATGACCAGCGAGAGCGGAAGGAACACCTTCCAACCCAGCCGCATGAGCTGGTCGTAGCGGTAGCGCGGCACCATGGCCTTCACCATGGCGATCATGAAGAACAGGAAGCTGGCCTTGAGCGCGAACCAGATCAGGCCCGGCACCCAGGTGAAGGGCGCGAACGGGATCGGCGAGAGCCAGCCGCCCAGGAACAGGATCGTGCCGAGCGCGCACATCGTGACGATGGCGACGTACTCGCCGAGCATGAACAGCAGGTACGGGGTGGAGGAGTATTCCACCATGTAGCCGGCGACGAGCTCGGATTCGGCCTCGGGCAGATCGAAGGGCGGGCGGTTCGTCTCGGCGAGGGCCGAGATGAAGAACACCACGAACATCGGGAACAGCCAGAGCCAGTACCAGCCGAGGATGCCGAGCGAGGTGTCCTGCGCCCGGACGATCTGCGACAGGTTGAGCGAGCCGGCGCACATCAGCACCGTGATGATCACGAAGCCGAGCGAGACCTCGTAGGACACCATCTGCGCCGCCGACCGGAGCGCGCCGAGGAAGGCGTATTTCGAGTTCGAGGCCCAGCCGCCCATGATGACGCCGTAGACGCCGAGCGACGAGATCGCGAAGATGTAGGTCATGCCGACATTGATGTCGGCGATGGCCCAGCCGTCGGCCAGCGGGATCACCGCCCAGGCGGCGAGCGCCAGGGTGGCGAAGATCAGCGGCGCCAGGAGGAACAGGCTCTTGTTGGCGCCCGCCGGGATCACCGGCTCCTTCAGCACGAACTTCAGCAGGTCGGCGAAGGACTGGAACAGGCCCCAGGGCCCGACGACGTTCGGGCCGCGGCGCAGCTGCACCGCCGCCCAGATCTTGCGGTCGGCGAGCAGCGCGTAGGCGATGAAGACGAGCAGTGCCACGAGGAGCACGACGCTCTTCAGCGCGACGAGGAGGACGGTGCCGAGCACCTCCCAGACGGTCATTGGTCGGTGCTCCTCATTCCGCCGCTTCGAGGGCCCGCCCACGGGCGAGACCCGAGCACTCGGCGAGCACCCGCGAGGCGCGGGCGATCGGGTTGGTGAGATAGAAATCGGCGACCGCCGGCCGGAACGGCTCGCGGCCGGGCTCGCCCGAGAGACCCGCCAGCGTCGTCAGGGCCGCCACGCCATCCGCCGGGGCGACCTGGTCGATGCCGGCGAAGTGCGGATGCGCGGCGTAGAGCGCCTTGCGGAGCGCCGGCAGCGAATCGAACGGGAGGCGATGGCCGACCACGTCCGACAGGGCGCGCAGGATCGCCCAATCCTCGCGGGCGTCGCCCGGCGGGAAGGCCGAGCGGTTGGCGAGCTGCACCCGGCCTTCCGTGTTGACGTAGGTCGCGGATTTCTCGGTGTAGGCGGCGCCCGGCAGGATCACGTCGGCGCGGTGGGCGCCCTTGTCGCCGTGGGTGCCCTGGTAGATCACGAAGGCGCCCGGACCGACCTCGACCTCGTCGGCGCCGAGGTTGAACAGCACGTCGAGCGCGCCCGCCTGAGTCATCTCGGCGAAGGTCAGACCGCCCTCCCCCGGCACGACGCCGAGATCGAGGGCGCCGACGCGGGCGGCGGCATTGTGCAGCACGCCGAGCCCGTTCCAGCCCTCGGCCTTGGATCCGAGGCCCTGGACCAGCTTGGCGACGGCTGAGAGAAGCGCCGCCCCGTCCGGACGGGCGAGCGCCGCCTGACCGACGATGACCAGCGGGCGCTCGGCGCCCTTCAGCGCCTCGGCGAAGCTGTGGCGGCCTGCCGCGACCTCGGCCAGGGTCTCGGGGCCGGCGCCGAGATAGGTGTGGGGATAGGTGAGGTCCGCATCCTCGCCGATCACGCCGATCTGGATCGGCGACAGCCGCCAGCGCTTGCGGATGCGGGCGTTGAGCAGCGACGCCTCGGTGCGCGGGTTGGCGCCGACGATCAGGATCGCGTCTGCCTGCTCGATGCCGGCGATGCCCGGCCCGAAGGTGTAGGCGGCGCGGCCCCAGGCCGGATCGATCGCCGCCCCGTCCTGGCGGCAATCGAGGTTCTGGACCTTGAGCGACGCCATCAGGGTCTTGAGGGCGAAGATCTCCTCGGCGCCCGCCAGATCACCGACGATCGCGCCGACGCGCTTCGGATCGGCGCCCTTGAGCTTCGCGGCGATCGCCCCGAACGCCTCGGCCCAGGAGGCCGGGCGCAGGCGGCCGTTCTCGCGCAGGTACGGCCGGTCGAGGCGCTGGAGGCGCAGGCCGTCGACGACGTGGCGGGTCTTGTCGGAGATCCACTCCTCGTTGATCGCCTCGTTCACCCGCGGCTCGATCTGCATCACCTCGCGGCCGCGGGTGTCGACGCGGATCGCCGAGCCGACCGCATCCATCACGTCGACGGACTCAGTCTTGTTCAGCTCCCAGGGGCGGACGTTGTAGGATTGCGGCTTGTGGACGAGAGCGCCGACCGGGCACAGGTCGGCGACGTTGCCCTGCAGCTCCGATTCCATCGCGCGCTCGAGGTAGGAGGTGATCTCCATGTCCTCGCCGCGGCCGATGGCGCCGAGATCCGGCACGCCGGCCACTTCCGCCAGGAAGCGGACGCAGCGGGTGCAGTGGATGCAGCGGTTCATCGCGGTCCGCACCAGCGGGCCGATATACTTCTCCTCGACGGCGCGCTTGTTCTCGCCGTAGCGGGTCGAGTCGACCCCGTAGGCCATCGCCTGGTCCTGCAGGTCGCAGTGGCCGCCCTGGTCGCAGATCGGGCAATCGAGCGGGTGGTTGATGAGGAGGAACTCCATCACCCCCTCGCGCGCCTTCTTGGTCAGCGCCGACTTGGTCGACACCGCCGGCGGCTCGCCGTTCGGGCCCGGGCGGCAATCGCGCACGGCCCAGGCGCAGGAGGCGACGGGCTTCGGTGCGCCCTTCAGCTCGACCAGGCACATGCGGCAATTGCCGGCGATCGACAGCCGCTCGTGGAAGCAGAAGCGCGGGATCTCGGCGCCCGCGACCTCGCAGGCCTGGAGCAGGGTGTAGTCCGGCGGGACATCGACCTCGATGCCGTCGACGAGGATTTTGGTCATCGGTTCAGCTCAATGTGTCGCGTCGGCGAGATCGAGTCGGCGCTCGATGCGCTCGACGCGAAGCTCAAGGCGGTCGATCCGGCGATGGACGCCGGCCAGGTTCTCTTCGACACCGGACACCCGCCGCTTCAGGTCGTGCACGTCGTCGATCAGGCGATCGACCTTCTCGTCGATGCGCCTCAGGTAGACGAGGACCAGGTTGTCGGGTTCGCCGGTCATGGCACTTACTCCGCCGCCATCGGCACCGGGGTCGGATGCGGGTTGGCGGTGTAGCGGTCGATGCGCTTCTCGATCTCGGGGCGGAAGTGACGGATCAGGCCCTGGATCGGCCAGGCCGCGGCGTCGCCGAGCGCGCAGATCGTGTGGCCCTCGATCTGCTTCGTCACGTCGAGCAGCATGTCGATCTCGCGCTTCTGCGCCCGGCCCTCGGCCATGCGCAGCATCACGCGCCACATCCAGCCGGTGCCCTCGCGGCACGGGGTGCACTGGCCGCAGGACTCGTGCTTGTAGAAATACGCGATGCGGGCGATCGTCGCGACCATGTCGGTCGACTTGTCGAACACCATCACGGCGGCGGTGCCGAGACCCGACTTCAGGTTCTTCAGCGTGTCGAAATCCATCGGCGCGTCGATGATCTCGGCCGCCGGCACCAGCGGCACCGAGGAGCCGCCGGGGATCGAGCACAAGAGGTTGTCCCAGCCGCCGCGCATGCCGCCGCAATGCCGGTCGATCAGCTCGCGGAAGGTGATGCCGAGCTCTTCCTCGACGTTGCACGGCTTGTTGACGTGGCCGGAGATGCAGAACAGCTTGGTGCCGGTATTGCCCGGCCGGCCGAGGCCCGCGAACCACGCGCCGCCGCGGCGCAGGATGGTGCCCGCCACCGCGATCGACTCGACGTTGTTCACCGTCGTCGGGCAGCCGTAGAGGCCCATATTGGCCGGGAACGGCGGCTTGAGCCGCGGCATCCCCTTCTTGCCCTCCAGGCTCTCGATCAGCGCCGTCTCCTCGCCGCAGATGTAGGCACCGGCGCCGTGGTGGACGTAGATGTCGAAGGGGTAGTCGTGGACGTTGCTCTGGCCGACCAGACGGGCCTCGTAGGCCTCGTCCACCGCGCGCTGCAGGGCGTGCTTCTCGGCGACGTACTCGCCGCGGATGTAGATGTAGCAGGCATGCGCGCCCATGGCGAAGCACGCCAGCATGCAGCCCTCGATCAGGAGATGCGGGTCGTGCCGCATAATCTCCCGGTCCTTGCAGGTGCCCGGCTCGGACTCGTCGGCGTTCACCACCAGGTAGTGGGGCCGGCCGTCCGACTTCTTCGGCATGAAGGACCACTTCAGGCCGGTGGGGAAGCCGGCACCGCCGCGGCCGCGCAGGCCCGATTTCTTCATCTCCTCGATGATCCAGTCCCGGCCCTGCTGCAGCAGGAACTTCGTCCCGTCCCAGGCGCCGCGTTTCTTCGCGGCCTCGAGACCGGGGGAGTGGAGACCATAGAGGTTGGTGAAGATCCGATCCTGATCGGCGAGCATGGCGATCGTCCTACAGGCCTGCTGTGACGGGGAGCATCATCGTTGACGGCTTACTTCGCCTTCGGGCCGGGCGGGCCCTTGTCGGCGGCCTTGTCCTCCGGGGTGAGTCCGACGGGCTTGGCCCGCGATCCGTCGGTCTTGCCCGGAGCGGTCGCCGGCTCGGCGCCGGCCTCCGGTGTCGTGCCCTTGGAACCGGCCACGGGCCGGCCGTCCTCGGGCTTCGAAGGGGTCTCGGTGTAGGAGCGGCCGCTCTGCGGCGTGCCAACGGTCTCGGGCCCGGTGCGGGTTTCCGCGACGGTGGTGCGCTCGGGCGCCGCCTGCCCCTTCTCGGCAGCCGGGTCGACGCCGGGCTTGCCGTCTGCCGCGCGCTGGGCCGGGGTGGCGGCCGCCGCGCTCTCGTTCGGCCGGCCGGCATCGGGGCGGGCCGCTTTCGGGTTGGTCGCGGCCGAGGCGTCGGTGCGGGCCTTCTCGCCGGTCGCGTCGGCGCCGGTCTCCTTCAGCCCCTCCTCCTCGAAGCGCTTGCGCCACGCGCCGATGCGCGAGCCGTCGAACAGCGTCTCGTCCTTGAGGGTCGTGACGGCGTCCTTCGGCTCGGAGGAGACGCGGCCGATCTGCGAGCCGGTCTTCACCGGGCGGCCCGCCGCGAGGTCGTCCATCAGCTTGCCGAGGAGCTCGGGCGTCAGGTCCTCGAAATAATCGTGGTTGATCTGCGCCATCGGGGCGTTGCAGCACGCGCCCAGGCACTCGACCTCGAGCCACGAGAAGGTGCCGTCCGGGCTGACATGGCCGGAGGGGCCGAGCCGCTCGTGGAGGTACTGCTTCAGCTCGCGGGCGCCGCAGACGTCGCACGGCGCGGTGCCGCAGACCTGGATCCAGTAGCGGCCGACCGGCTCGAGGGCGAACATCGTGTAGAAGGTCGCGACCTCCAGCACGCGAATGTGCGGCATGCCGAGCTGGTCGGCCACCGCCTCGATGGCCTTCTGCGGCAGCCAGCCGCCATTCTGCTCCTGCGCCTTCCACAGCAGCGGGATCACCGCCGAGGCCTGGCGCCCCTCCGGGTACTTGGCGATCTGCCCCTTGGCCCATTCGGCGTTCTCTGGGGTGAACGCGAAGCTCTCGGGCTGCTCGGATACGGGGGCGAGTCTGCGGTTAGCCATATCTCAAACGTCTCCGACGGGCTCAGGCGCCGAGCGCCGTCACCGGTCCACCTCACCGAACACGATGTCGAGCGTGCCGAGGATGCACGACACGTCCGCCAGCATGTGGCCGCGGCACATCCAGTCCATCGCCTGGAGGTGGGCGAAGCCTGGAGCGCGGATCTTGCAGCGATACGGCTTGTTGGTGCCGTCGGCGACGAGATAGACGCCGAACTCGCCCTTGGGCGCCTCGACCGCGGCATAGACCTCGCCGGCCGGGACGTGGAAGCCTTCGGTGTAGAGCTTGAAGTGGTGGATGAGCGCTTCCATCGAGCGCTTCATCTCGCGCCGCGGCGGCGGCGCGACCTTGCCGTCCTGCGTCGCGATCGGCCCCTGGCCGGCCGGCTCGCGCAGCTTGGCGATGCACTGCTTCATGATGCGCACCGACTGGCGCATCTCCTCCATGCGGATGACCTGGCGATCGTAGGTGTCGCCGTTCTTCCCCACGGGGATGTCGAACTCCATCTCGGCATAGGCCTCGTAGGGCTGCGACTTGCGCAGGTCCCACGGGATGCCGGAGCCGCGCACCATCACGCCCGAGAAGCCCCAGGCCAGGGCCTCCTCGACGGTGACGATGCCGATGTCGACGTTGCGCTGCTTGAAGATGCGGTTGGCCATCACGAGGTTGTCGAGGTCGTCGACCACCTGCGGGAAGGTCTCGCAGAACTTTTCGATGTCGTCGATCAGGCTCGGCGGCAGGTCCTGGTGGACGCCGCCCGGCCGGAAGTAGTTGGCGTGAAGACGAGCACCCGAGGCGCGCTCGTAGAAGATCATCAGCTTCTCGCGCTCCTCGAAGCCCCAGAGCGGAGGCGTGAGGGCGCCGACATCCATCGCCTGCGTGGTGACGTTCAGGAGATGCGACAGCAGCCGGCCGATCTCGCAGTACAGGGTGCGGATCAGCTTGGCCCGGCGCGGCACCTCGATGCCGAGCAGGCGCTCGATGGCGAGGCAGAAGGCATGCTCCTGGTTCATCGGCGCGACGTAGTCGAGCCGGTCGAAATAGGGCGTCGCCTGGAGGTAGGTCTTGACCTCGATTAGCTTCTCGGTGCCGCGGTGGAGCAGGCCGATATGCGGATCGACCCGCTCGACCACCTCGCCGTCCAGCTCCAGCACGAGGCGCAGCACGCCGTGCGCCGCCGGGTGCTGCGGGCCGAAATTGATCGAGAAGTTGCGGATGCTGTGCTCGCCCATCTCGGCTCAGCCTTTCGCCGGTGCCTTGTCGGCCTTCTCGTCACCCGGCAGCACGTAGTCGGTGCCTTCCCAGGGCGAGAGGAAGTCGAAGTTGCGGAATTCCTGCGTCAGTCGCACGGGCTCGTACACCACCCGGGCCTCGTCCTGGTCGTAGCGGACCTCGACGAAGCCGGTGAGCGGGAAGTCCTTGCGGAGGGGGTGGCCCTCGAAGCCGTAATCGGTGAGCAGCCGGCGCAGGTCCGGATGACCCGAGAACAGGATCCCGTAGAGGTCGTAGGTCTCGCGCTCGAACCAGTTCGCGGCCGGGAAGACCGGGATCGCGGTCGGGACCGGGGTACGCTCGTCGGTCTGCACCTTCACCCGGATGCGCCGGTTATGGCGCATCGACAGCAGGTGGTAGACGACGTCGAAGCGCTTCGACCTAGCCGGGTAATCGGCGCCGCAGATGTCGATGAAGGTCGAGAAGGCGCAAGCCGGATCGTCGCGCAGGTGGGTGAGCACCCGCACGATCTCCGATCCCTCGACGATCAGCGTCAGCTCGCCGAAGGCGATCGCCCGGTCGGTGATGGCGGCGCCCAGGGTCTCGGCGAGGGTGTCGGACAGGCGCGCGAGGGCGGCGTCGCCCTGCTCGCTCTGGGTATGGGCCCGGATGGTGATGCCGTTGCTCATGGCTCCGCCTCAGCGCTCGATCGTGCCGGTGCGGCGGATCTTCTTCTGCAGCAGCAAGACGCCGTAGAGCAGCGCCTCGGCGGTCGGCGGGCAGCCCGGGACGTAGATGTCGACCGGGACCACCCGGTCGCATCCGCGCACCACCGAGTAGGAATAGTGGTAGTAGCCGCCGCCATTGGCGCAGGAGCCCATCGAGATGACGTAGCGCGGCTCCGGCATCTGATCGTAGACCTTGCGGAGCGCGGGCGCCATCTTGTTGGTCAGCGTTCCGGCGACGATCATCACGTCGGACTGGCGCGGCGAGCCGCGGGGCGCGAAGCCGAAGCGCTCGCAATCGTAGCGCGGCATCGACATCTGCATCATCTCGACGGCGCAGCAGGCCAGGCCGAAGGTCATCCACATCAGCGAGCCGGTGCGGGCCCAGGTGATGAGATCGTCGGCGGTGGTCAGCAGGAAGCCGCGATCGGCGAGCTCGTCGCTGATCGTCAGGAAGGTCGGGTCGTTGGCGCCGATCGGCTTGCCGGTGGCCGGGTCGAGGATACCCTTCGGCTGCGGCGCGATCGCGGGGGCGCGGACGGTGGTGAGAGACATGGTGGGGTCCGGTGCTTCTCGTCTCGGGGGCGGCTGCGACGCGTCCTAGGCTTCTAGTCCCATTCGAGGGCGCCCTTGCGCCACTCGTAGACGAAGCCGACGGTCAGCACGCCGAGGAACAGCATCATCGACCAGAAGCCGAACCAGCCGAGGTCCCCGAACGTGATCGCCCAGGGGAACAGGAAGGCCACTTCGAGATCGAAGATGATGAACAGGATGGCGACGAGGTAGAAGCGCACGTCGAACTTCATGCGCGCGTCGTCGAAGGCGTTGAACCCGCACTCGTAGGCCGAGAGCTTCTCCGGGTCCGGGCTGTTATAGGCCACCAGGAAGGGGGCCACGAGGAGCGCCGCGGCGATGAAGAGAGAAACGCCGATGAAGATCACCAGCGGCAGGTAATCCGACAGGAGGCCGTTCATCGAGCATCCTCAAGGGTTGGCGCGAAGCCTTGTGAGCGCGGGCCTTGGCGCGTGCCCGGGCCGCAACCCGGCCGCCGGGGCCGTTCTCGGAACGGTTCCAAAGCCCGGAAGGTGCCGCGAGGCTTAAACGAGCGGGTATTGCGAAACAAGGGGCGTTCGCACCGCACAAACCGCGAACGTCTGCGAGGAAGATAGGGGTTCGCGCCGCAGACACAACGCCCGGATGTGCCGCTGCCGAGGGGAGCATCGTCGCAGGCCCCTCCCCTTTCCGGGCGTTTTTCCGCCGTTTCCCCTGATGCTGCGCTGCGAAAGGCGGCGTCAGCCGTCGGAGAGGATCAAGGCCCAGTAGCGCTTGTAGCGGCTGCCGGGCGCGTCGACGCGGGCGATGCCGATCCGCCTGACCTGCGGCATGAGCATGTTGCGGTTGTGCTCAGGGGAGACCTGCCAGCGCCGCAGGACCTCGTCGAAAGTGGTCGAGCCGGCGCTCAGGTTCTCGGCGGCGTAGCGGCCGCCGAAGCCGGCTCGCTTGAGCCGCGCATCGAAGGTGCCGCCGGCCTCGTGCGAGAGGTATCCTGCCTTGGCGTTGGCCTCGGCCTGGAACGAGGCGGCGCGGATCAGCGAGGAATCGATGCTGACCGGCCCGAGGCCGTGACTTGCCCGGTAGCGCGAGATCGCCGCGGCCGCCGAGGCCTCGTCGAGGATCACCGGCGTGGTGGGAAGATCGGGAGCGGGCAGGATCGCCGAGCCGCTGCAGCCGGCAAGCGCCAGCGATGCGACGACCAGCATGCAGGCGGCGGCCCTGCGCAGGCCGCCTCCACCGCCGCGGGCTGCCCCCGCCGTCGCGAGGGCGGGACCGGTCGAACGGAACGGATGCGACATCGTCTGCCAAAACCCTGACTCAGGCCGCGCCGTGCGGGACGGCGCCACCTGTCGGGCGATTGTGGACATTTTCGGGGCGCAGGGGCGCCCCAGGTCTCAGGCGGCCCGCAGCGTGCCGAGGAAGCGGTGCACCTCGGCCCCGATGCTGGCCGAGTGTTGCGCCACGGTGTCGGCGGCGGCGAGCACGTGCCGGGCGGCCTCCCCGGTGGCCTCGGCATCGAGAGCCAGCCCCTCGACCGAGCCGCTCACCGTCGCGGTCCCCGAAGCAGCCTGGGCAACGCTGCGCACGATCGCCTGCGTGGCGCCGACCTGGGCATCGACCGCGCCAGCGACCCGGGCCGAGACGCCGCTGATCGCGCGGGCCTGCACGGCGACCTCGCCCATCGCAGCGGCGGCCCGCCGCGTGGTATCCTGGATCGCCGCCACCTGCGCCGAGATTTCCTGGGTCGCCCGGTCGGTCTGGCCGGCGAGCTGCTTGACCTCGGCGGCGACGACCGCGAAGCCCCTCCCCGCCTCTCCGGCCCGGGCCGCCTCGATCGTGGCGTTGAGCGCCAGCAGGTTCGTCTGCGCCGCGACGCCCGCGATGACCGAGACCACGTCGCCGATGCGCGTGGCGGCCTCGCTCAAGGTCAGCATCACCGCCGTGGTGCGGTCGGTGCCGGTCACGGCGTCCCGCGCCATCGCGGCGGCCTCGCGCATGTCGGCGCCGACCGCGGCGATCGAGCGGCCGAGCCCTTCGGCCGCGTCCGCGAGGCTGACGGCCTCCTGCGAGGCGGCGGCGGCCGAACTGGCCGCGGTCCCGGCCCGGCTCACGGCCTCGGCGGCGGTGCCGGACATCGCCCGGGCGGTGGCGTCGAGGTCCCGGGCGGCGGCATCGACCTGCGCCAGCACGTCCGCGACCTTCTTCTCGAAGGTCTTGACCTCCTGGCTCATCTGCGCGGCGCGGCGGGCCTCCGCCTCGCTGGCGTCTCGGGCCGCCGCCAGCGCCTCGCGCTCGACGAGGACGAGCCGGAAGCCGTCGATCGCCCGGGCGATCCGGCCGATCTCGTCCCGTCGCCCGGTCCCCGGGACCGCGACGTCGTAGTGCGACTCGGCCAGGGACGCGGTGGCTCCGGTCAGGCCCGCCAGGCCGCCGACGATCGAGCGCCAGCCGAGCACGCCGAACAGGCCGACGCCGGCGAGCGCCGCGCCCGCGATGGCGCAGAGCCACAGGGCCTGGCGCCAGAACGTCGCGCCGATATCGTCGACGTAGACCCCGGTGAAGATCGCGACGTTCCACGGCGCGAAGCCCTGGATGTAGCTCAGCTTCGGCACCGGATCGCCGCCGCCCGGGCGGGTGAAGAGGTAGCGCAGGGTACCGGGCGTGCCGGACCGGGCGATGTCGGTGATGGCCTTGACGAGCAGCATCCCGCCCGCGTCCTTCAGGCCGCTCATGTCCTTGCCGACCCAGTCGGGCTTGGTCGGGATCACCAGGGCGGTGCCGGCGAAGTCGTAGACCGCGATGTAGTTGTCGCCCTCGTAGCGCATGTCGTTGGCCCGGCTGCGAAACGCCGTCATCGCCGCCTCGCGGCTCATCGTGCCGGCCCTTACCTGCCCCTCGAGGCCGGCGGCGACGGCGAGCGCCACGTCGGAGAGCGCCCGCATCTTCGCCACGCGCTCGGCCATCAGGCTGTCGTGGTTGGCCCGCAGGGCGTAGGCCACGACGGCCCCGAAGCCGATCACCGCCGCCGCCATCATGACGGCGAACTTTCGGCTGACGCTCATGTTAGACCAAGACATCCGCTCGCTCCGAACCGTGTTCGGCATGACCTTAGGATCGGATGCTTGACGCTGCCTTAGCGTCATCGACTTTGGTATGAATTTCGGCGGTCTTGCTGTGAGAGGGCTGTCGGTGAGTGGCGCGGGCGACGGGGCTCGAACCCGCGACCTCCGGCGTGACAGGCCGGCACTCTAACCAACTGAGCTACGCCCGCGCGGCGTGCTCGCTTCACCATGCAGCCTCGGCTGCCGCTTCCCCAAGGGGGAAGTGGCGCGGACGACGGGGCTCGAACCCGCGACCTCCGGCGTGACAGGCCGGCACTCTAACCGACTGAGCTACGTCCGCACATGGCGCCTTGCACTACAGAAACGCCTTATCCCGAGAGGGAAGTGGCGCGGACGACGGGGCTCGAACCCGCGACCTCCGGCGTGACAGGCCGGCACTCTAACCGACTGAGCTACGTCCGCCCGGCGTCTCGCAGTGCTGCGATGGCCGCGGTGTATGGGGAGCCCCCTGCCCTGTCAAGCCGCCGGCTCAAGAAAGGCGGGAGGGGGCGAGGAGCCAGGATCGGCGCATCCGGCAACCCCGCGCGCGGGCCTCTGCGCACGCGGTGCGTCGCGCACGAAGCCTTGCGCGCCCTTGCGCTCGCGGCCCGGGGCCCTTAACGATGCCGCATCCGGGCGGTTAGCTCAGTCGGTAGAGCATCTCGTTTACACCGAGAGGGTCGGCGGTTCGAGCCCGTCACCGCCCACCAGTCTCTTCGAGGTGTCCGCGCTGTCTTGCGCGCCCGGCAGCTTTTTCCCGCCGGTGAATCGCCTCGCACGCCTGACGTTCGATCGCATCCGGCTCGTCGATGGTGTGGGCGAGCGGTCAAATGGCGAGCGCCAGGACGACGTTGATCCGTGTCCGCCATCCGGGGCCGGTCGCGTAGAATGCGTCGGCTCCCTCCGGATCCAGGCGCGGGGTGACGAAGAGCACCCTCTTCTCCGTCTTGGGGCGGTCGCTGCGTCTGGGGAGCGCCTCGACCAGCTCCGGCGGTCGCGGTCAAAGCAGCGCGAGAGGTCCGCGACAGCGAGCCCGTGCTTCTCGACATTGCGCGGCCGCGTCAGCTCGTCGAACTCGATCCGTATGGACGAACGGAACGACGCATCGACGGACGGCGCAAACGGTTCTCGTCACGACGGACCGGCGGTGAAACGCGACGATCGGCACGCGCCTGCGTGACACCCCCACGCCCTTGCCGAACGCAAGACCCGCGGACCCTCGACATGCGGACCCTCGACCTGCGGACCCTTGGGGCTTCGCACCAGGGACCATGGGGGCGCTGTCCGCCTCGTCGTTCAACGTCGGCGGCAACGGATCCCGGAGCTCTTGCCTGCGGCGAGCCCCGGGGTTGCCCTGCGCGGGGGAAGCGTGGCGGCTCGCCTCAGCGATACGCCGCCGCGATGCCCAGGAAGTCCTCGGCCTTCAGGCTCGCCCCACCCACGAGCGCGCCATCGACATTGGCGACGCCCATCAGCTCGGCGGCGTTCGAGGGCTTCACCGAGCCGCCGTAGAGGATCCGCACCTTCGCGCCTTCCGCGCCGAGGCGGCTCTCGAGCTCCCGCCGGATCAGGGCGTGGACTTGCGCCACGTCGTCCACCGTCGGGGTGAGTCCGGTGCCGATCGCCCAGACCGGCTCGTAGGCGATCACCGTGTCGGCGGCTTTGGCGCCGTCGGGCAGCGAACCGGCGAGCTGGCCGCGCACCACGTCGAGGGTCCGGCCGGCCTCGCGCTCCTCGCGGGTCTCGCCGACGCAGATGATCGCCACGAGGCCGGCGCGGCGGGCGGCCAGCGCCTTGGCGCGGATGTCGGCGTCGCTCTCGCGGTGATAGGCGCGGCGCTCGGAATGGCCGACGATGGTGGCGGTCGCGCCGGCATCGGCGAGCATCTCGGCCGAGACGTTGCCCGTATAGGCGCCGCTCGCCTCGGCATGGACGTCCTGGCCGCCGACCTTGACCGGCGAGCCCTTCAGCGCCGCAGCGGTGGCGCCGACCAGGGTCGCGGGCGGGCAGACCAGCACGTCGATGCGCTCGGCGAGGCCTGCATCGAGGCCGTCGCGGACCGCCTCGGCCACCGTCAGCGAGGCCTGGAGGCCGTTCATCTTCCAGTTTCCCGCCACCAGCGGGCGCGGCCGTTCGGTCGTCATCGTGTCTCCCCCGATCGTCGGATCAGCGATCCTGGACAAGCGTCGCCGGGTATCAGGTCCGCCGCCGGGCGGCAAACCGCAGGGGAGCGCCGCTCTTTGCCTAGCGGCGCTTATGCGGTATCGCGGCCGGAACCGGGCGCCCCCTCGCGGCAGGCGCCCTCACGGGTGTTTCTGAGGATCGCGATGCTCCAGGGGTTCCGCGCCGCCAGCCAGAGCTGGCTCGGCAAGATCGTGGTGACGGTGGTGTTCGGCCTCCTGATCGCGGGCCTCGCCATCTTCGGCATCGCCGACATCTTCCGCGGCGGCGGCAGCAACGCGGTCGCGACCGTCGGCAGCACGCCGATCCCCGCCGAGGCCCTGCGCAACGCCTACCAGAACCAGCTCCAGCGCCTGTCGCGCCAGAGCCGCCGGCCGATCACGCCGGACCAGGCCAAGGCTCTCGGCCTCGATCGGCAGGTTCTGGCCCAGCTCATCACCGAGGCCTCCCTCGACCAGAAGACCAAGGATCTGGGCCTGCGCATCCCCGATTCCGCGGTGGTGCGGCTGATCCAGGAGGAGCCGGCCTTCAAGGGGCCGAACGGCGCCTTCGACGTCAACACCTTCCGGGACACGCTGCGCCAGGCCGGCCTCACCGAGCAGGGCTTCGTGCAGGAGCAGCGCGCCGTCGCCGCCCGCCTCCAGCTCGCCGACGCGATCACCGCCGAGCTTCCCGTCTCCCTCGCCGCCCGCGAGGCGATCCACCGCTACACGTCCGAGCGCCGTGCGGCCTCCTACTTCACCCTGCCCGAGGCGGCGGCCGGCGAGATCCCGGCCCCGACGGAGGAGGAGGTCACGACCTTCTACACCGAGCGCAAGAGCGCGTTCCGGGCACCCGAGTACCGGAGCGTCAACCTGCTCGTCCTGGATCCGGCGACCCTGGCGAAGCCCGATGCCGTGACCGACGCGGAGGCCCGCGCCCGCTACGAGAGCGAGCAGAGCAAGTTCGGCACGCCCGAGAAGCGCGCGATCCAGCAGATCGTGTTCCCGAACGACGCCGACGCGGCGGCGGCTCTGGCCCGGATCCGCAAGGGTGAGGTGACCTTCGATCAGGTCGCGACCGAGCGCGGCCTCGACGCCAAGGCGCTCGACCTCGGCACCTTCTCGAAATCCGAGTTGTTCGACCCGGCGGTGGCGGATGCCGCCTTCGCGGCCGAGCCGGATGCCGTGAGCGAGCCGGTGAAGGGCCGCTTCGGTACCGTGCTGCTGCGGGTCACGTCGGTGCAGCCGGCGGCGCGCAAGCCGTTCGAGGCGGTGGCCGGCGAGGTCCGGCAGGAGATCGCCCTCGAGAAGGCCCGCGACGGGCTGGAGAAGGTCCACGACGCGATCGAGGACCAGCGCGCCGGCGCCAAGCCGCTCGCCGACATCGCCCGCGAGCAGGGCCTGTCCCTGGTCACCGTGCCCGCCGTGGACGCGCAGGGGCGCGACCCGCAGGGCAAGGCGGTCGAGGCGATCCCCGACAAGGACGCGACGCTGGCGGCGATCTTCCGCAGCGACATGGGCGCCGACAACGAGGCCCTGCGCACCCGCTCCGGCGGCTACGTCTGGTATGACGTGACCAAGATCGACCCGGCCCACGACAAGCCGTTGCCTGAGGTCCGCGACGCCGTGACGGCGCAGTGGAAGACCGACGAGGTCGGGCGCCGGCTGGCCGTCAAGGCCCGCGAAGCGACCGAGCGGCTCGACAAGGGCGAGGCGATCGACGAGGTGGCGAAGTCCCTCGGGCAGGAGGCGAAGACCGTCGCCGACCTCTCGCGCGGCCGCGGCCGCGACGGGCTGACCGCCGAGGCCGTCTCCCGCGTCTTCGCGACGCCGGTGAACAAGGCCGCCTCGGCCTCCGGCGAGGGCGTCGCCCGGGTGGTGTTCCGGGTGACCAGCGCCACGGTGCCGGCCTTCGTGCCGACCGCGGCCGGTGCCGTCGCGGTCGAGCAGCAGTATCGCACGGCCCTCGCCGACGACATCCTGGCCGAGTACATCGCCGACGTGCAGAAGCAGGCCGGCGTGTCGGTCAACGAGGCGGCGTTCCGGCGCGCCATCGGCGGCGAGTACTGATGCTCACGGTCCCCTCCCCCGAGATCGCCGCTTCGGCCTACGCGGCGGGCCGCCCGGTCCTGCTGCGCACCACTCTGGTGGCCGACCTGGAGACCCCGGTCGCCGCCTTCCTGAAGCTGAAGGCGGGCCGCGAGGGCGCCGCCTTCCTGCTCGAGTCGGTCGAGGGCGGCGCGGTACGCGGCCGCTACTCGATGATCGGCCTCGATCCCGACCTGATCTGGCGCTGCGCCGCCGGCCGGGCCGAGCGTGCGGCGTCGCCCGATCTCGCCGCCTTCACGGCGGAGGAGGCCGCCCCCCTCGCCAGCCTGCGGGCGTTGATCGCCGAGAGCGCGATCCCGGCGGAGCCCGGGTTGCCGCCGATGGCGGCGGGCCTGTTCGGCTATCTCGGCTACGACATGGTGCGGGAGATGGAGCGCCTCGACGCCCCCCATCCCGACCCGATCGGCGTACCGGACGCGATCCTGGTCCGTCCGACGGTGATGGTGATCTTCGACGCGGTGCGCGACGAGATCGCCCTCGTGGCGCCGATCCGGCCGGTCGCGGGCGTCTCCGCGCGGAGCGCCTACGAGGCGGCGATGGCGCGGCTGGAGCGCGCCGCCGACGCGCTGGAGGGCCCATTGCCAGTCGAGGCGCGGCAGAACCCGACCGAGATCCCGACGCCCGAGCCGGTCTCGAACGTCACCCCCGACCAGTTCCTCGGCATGGTCGCCCGGGCCAAAGAGTACATTGCCGCCGGCGACATCTTCCAGGTGGTGCTGTCGCAGCGCTTCGAATCGCCGTTCACCTTGAGCCCGCTGGCGCTCTACCGGGCGCTGCGCCGGGTCAATCCGGCGCCGTTCCTGTGCTACCTCGATTTCGGCGGCTTCCAGATCGTCTGCTCGTCGCCGGAGATCCTGGTGCGGGTGCGCGACGGCGCGGTGACGATCCGTCCGATCGCCGGCACCCGCCGCCGCGGCGCGACGCCGGAGGAGGATCGGGCGCTCGCCGACGAGCTGCTCGCCGATCCGAAGGAGCGCTCCGAGCATCTGATGCTGCTCGATCTCGGCCGCAACGATGTCGGCCGCGTCGCCGAGATCGGCAGCGTGCGGGTGACGGATTCGTTCTTCCTCGAATTCTACAGCCAGGTCATGCACATCGTGTCGAACGTCGAGGGCCGCCTCGACGCGCGCCACGACGCTCTCTCGGCCCTCGCGGCCGGGTTTCCGGCCGGCACGGTCTCGGGCGCCCCGAAGGTGCGGGCGATGCAGATCATCGACGAGTTGGAGCGCGAGAAGCGCGGGCCCTATGGCGGCTGCATCGGCTATTTCGGCGCCGACGGCCAGATGGACACCTGCATCGTCCTGCGCACCGCCATCGTCAAGGATGGCCGCATGCATGTCCAGGCGGGTGCCGGCATCGTGCACGATTCGGATCCGGCGTCCGAGCAGCAGGAATGCATCAACAAGGCCAAGGCCCTGTTCCGGGCCGCCGAGGAGGCGGTGCGGTTCGCCGCGCAGGCGCGGCGGGGGCAGTAGCGGTTCGCGGCCCGTGCGACCGACCTCGCGTGTCGCAGAGGGTGACGGTCACTCTCCTCCCGCCGCGCCGTCGAACGGATCGGTTCGAGGGCGCAAGGCAAGCCCGAACGGGCGCCGGCGCTGATGCGCCGGACGCCTTGGCATCGACGTGTCGATGCCAAGACGCGAGGGTATGAGACGTCATCCCGGGTCCCGCTCCGCGGCCCCAGGATGACACGCACGGTGGAAGCTCCCCCCGTCGATAATGCTTGCCGCCTACTTCCGATTCGTGATGAGGCGATCGACGTTGTGGTTGGCCTCCCTGTTTTCCGTGTTCTGCTGTTTGATCTGGTTCTCAGTATATTTCTGCGACATCTCATCCCGCTTGCCTTGCGGGATCGTGTTCTCGGCGGCGAAGACCGGGGTCACCGACAGCAGGCAGGCGGCGCACACGGTGGCGGAGATCAGCGATTTGATCATGGCCTCTTCCTCTCGGTCAATGCGCGATCAACCCGCATGAATTCGGCGCAGTTCCGTTACAATTCGTCCATCATCCGTGCGGGTTGACCAACCCTTTGCTTGCGGAATGGCTTGCTGCGCGGAAGAGTTGAGTAGGGGTCGATCGCCCAATCCCTCCCGTCAGGCTCGAGACTGTTCGGGACGTGAGGAGCCACGGGCTTCTCCTCTCCCGGCCCGCCGGCAGAGGAGAAGCCCGTGCCTTGTCTTGCACGAGAGAGTTCTTGCGCCGGACGCCCGGCGGCCCGCCCCGCCCGCTACTCCGCCGGCGCCGGCCGATGCGCTCCCTCGTGTCCCGGCGGCTCGTCGACCGCGCCGACGAACCGGCCGAACAGGCGGCCCATCAGCCGCGAAAGGTCGTCCATCAGCAGGAAGATCGCCGGCACGAACAGCAGCGACAGCAGGGTCGAGACGATCAATCCCGAGATCACCGCGATCGCCATGGGCGAGCGGAACTCGCCGCCGATGCCGAAGGCCATCGCGCTCGGCACCATGCCGGCCGCCATGGCGATGGTGGTCATCACGATCGGGCGGGCGCGCTTGGCGCCGGCCTGGGTGATGGCGGTGACCCGGTCGACGCCGCGGGCCATCTCCTCGACGGCGAAATCGACCAGCATGATGGCGTTCTTGGTCACCACGCCCATCAGCATCAGGATGCCGATCACCACCGGCATCGAGATCGGCCGGTTGAAGATCAGAAGTCCGAGGATCGCGCCGCCGATCGACAGCGGCAGCGAGAACAGGATGGTGAGGGGCTGGAAGAACGAGGCGAAGAGCAGGATCAGCACGCCCAGCACCATCATCAGGCCGGCGCCCATCGCCAGGGCGAAACCCTCGAACACCTCGCCCATCACCTCGGCATCGCCGGTCTGGCGCAAGCTGATGCCGGGCGGCAGGTTGCGGGCGGTGGGCGTGTTCATCGCGAGCTTGATCTGCTCGCCGAGGGCGTCGGAGCCCTGCATGTTGGCCTCCAGCGCCACGCGGACCGCCCGGTCGTAGCGGTCGATCGCGGTCGGCCCGCGGCCGAGGCTGATATCGGCGACCGCCGAAAGCGGCACCGAGGCGCCGTTCTTCGCCGGGACCTTCAGGCTCTCCAGGGCCGGGAGATCGCCGCGCACGCTCATCGGCAGCTGCACCCGGATCGGGATCTGCCGGTCGGTGGCGTTGAACTTGGCGAGGTTCTGGCCGATGTCGCCGATCGTGCCGACCCGCACCGTCTCGGCGATGGTGTCGGTCGAGACGCCGAGATCGGCGGCCACGCCGGGTTTCGGGCGGATGCGCACCTCCGTGCGATCGAGGGGCGCGGTCGACATCACGTTGACGAGGTTCGGCAGGGCCGCGACCTCGCGCTGCATCCTCTCCGCCACCTCGGTCACCTGGGCGGTGTCGCCGCCGGCGACGATCAGGGTGAAGTCGCGCTGGCCGCCCTCGCGCAGGGACCAGTAGCGCACGTCCGCCTCGTCGCGCATCAGGTCCATGATCGCCGCCTCCACGTCGGCCTGCTTGCGGGCGCGCGCGTTCTTGGGCGTCAGGTTGATGGTGAAGGTGGCGAGCCGCACCTCCTTCTTGCCCGGCAGCTGGCGGCCGCCATCGACGAAGACCGATTTCACCTCCGGCAGGGTGCGCAGGCGCTGGGCGATCCGGTCGGTGACCGCGATCGTGTCGTCGAGCCGCGCGCCCGGGGGCAGCTCCACCACCATCAGGGTGCGGGCCGCGTCCTCCTTCGGCAGGAAGCCGGCGGGCAGGAGGCCGGTGGACAGGATCGAGGCGGCGAAGAGCGCCAGCCCGACCACCAGCGTCACGTATTTGTGCCGCACCGACCACAGCACGAGGCGGTTGTAGACCCGCATCACCGGCCCCTCGCGCTCCTCGTGGTGGCCGTGGTCGCGCAGGAAGTAGGCCGCCATCATCGGGGTGATGAGGCGGGCGACCAGCAGCGACATGAAGACCGCGGCCGCGATGGTGAGGCCGAACTGCTTGAAGTACTGGCCGGCGATGCCGCCCATGAACGAGACCGGCGCGAAGATCGCGATCAGGGTCGCGGTGATCGCGATGACCGCGAGGCCGATCTCGTCGGCGCCCTCGATCGCCGCCCGGTAGGGCGACTTGCCGAGCCGCATGTGGCGGACGATGTTCTCGATCTCGACGATCGCGTCGTCGACCAGGATGCCGGTGACGAGGGTGATGGCGAGCAGGCTGACCGCGTTGAGCGAGAAGCCCATCGCGCTCATCGCCCAGAAGGTCGGGAAGACCGAGAGCGGCAGGGCGACCGCGGCGATCAGCGTCGCGCGCCAGTCGCGCAGGAACAGGAACACCACCAGCACCGCCAGGGCCGCACCCTCCATCAGGCTGTGCATGGCGGATTCGTAGTTGCCGATGGTGTTGGTGACCGAGGAGTCGATCCGGTCGAAGTGGACGCCCGGATAGGTTTGTCCCAGCTCCTCGATCTTCTTGACCACCACCTCGCTCACCGAGGCGTCGCTGGCGCCGTTGGCCCGCGAGATCGCGAAGGCAACGACCGGCTGGCCGTTGAGGCGGGCGAAGGTGCGCGGCTCCTCGGCGCCGTCGCTCAAGGTGGCGAGGTCGTCGAGGCGCACCTTGCGGCCGCCGGGCAGGACGATCGTGGTGGCGGCCAAGGTGTCGAGGCTGGCCGACGCCGCAAGCGTGCGGATCGACTGCTCCTGGCCGCCGACCTCGGCCCGGCCGCCGGCCATGTCGGCGGAGGTGAGGCGCAACTGCCGGTTCACGTCGGCGGCGGTGATGCCGAGCGCCAGCAGCCGGTCGGGCTTCAGGGTCACCCGCACCTCGCGGGCGACGCCGCCGAGGCGCTCGACGCCGCCGACGCCGCGCAGGCCCTGGATCTGGCGCGCCACCACGTCGTCGACGAACCAGGACAGGTCCTCCGGCGTCATCGCGGGCGCCGAGGCGCCGTAGACCATGATCGGCAGGCCGGCGATCTCGACCCGGGCGATGATCGGCTCGTCGATCGTCCGCGGCAGGTTCATCCGGATCTTGGCGATCGCGTCCTTGACGTCGTTGACGGCGCGATCGGTGTTCACCTCGAGCCGGAACTCGATGGTGGTGGCCGAGGTGCCCTCGGTGATCGCCGAGGTGATGTGCTTGACGCCCTTCACCCCCGCCACCGCGTCCTCGACCCATTTGGTGACCTGGGTCTGCAATTCGCTCGGCGCGGCACCGGCCTGGGTCACCGTCACGGAGACGATCGGCACGTCGATGTTGGGGAAGCGGGTGATCGGCAGGCTGCGGAAGCTCACGAGGCCGAGCAGCCCGAGCACCAGGAAGAGCACGATCGAGGGGATCGGCTTGCGGATCGCCCAGGCGGAAACGTTCAGGCGCATCGAGCGGACCCGGTCAGGAGAGGATCAGGAGAATCGGTGTCGTCAGGGCCGGCCGGCTTCGGCGGTGGCGGGCATGGCGGGGTAGATCGGGCGGACCCGGTCGCCGTCGCGCAGGAAGCTGCCGGCGCGTGCCACCACCGCCTCCCCGGCCCTGACCCCGTCGCGGGCCTCGATGAAGCCGCCGGCCGAGAGGCCGGTGCGGATCGAGCGCGCCTCGACCCGGTCGCCGGTGACCACCAGGACGGTCGGGCCGGACGGCCCGTAGACCACCGAGGCCAGGGGGACGGCGACGCCGGTGCGGCGCGCCGCCTCGACGGCGCCGCGGGCGAAGGCTCCGATGCGCAGGCGCGGATCGGCGTCGAGCTTGATCCGGACCTTGCCCAGCCGCGTCGCCCGGTCGATCTCCGGATAGACCACCCGCACCTTGCCGGACACCGTCACCGGCCCGTCCGGCGTGTCGAGATCGAGGCTCGCGGGGGCGCCGGCGCGCAGGCGCGTCAGGCCGGTTTCCGGCACCTCGCCCTCGAGTTCGATCTCGCCGCGGGCGATCAGCCGGAACAGCGGCTCGGCGGTGGCGGTCGCGGTGGCGCCGACCCGGGCGGTGCGGCGGCTGACGATGCCGCCCTCCGGCGCCCGGATCTCGGTGCGGGCGAGCTTCAGGTCGAGCTCGGTGCGCTGGGCGCGGGCCTGGGCGAGATCGGCCTGCGCGATGGCGAGGCCGTTGCGGGCGGCCGACAGCTTGCCGTCCGCGCCCTTCGCGGTCGATTCGCGCTGCTCCAGCACCGCCGCGGTGGCGTTGCCGGTCTTTGCCAGCGACCGGGCGCGCTCCAGCGACAGCGACGCCTCGACCTGCGCGGCCTCGGCCTGCACGATGGTGCTGCGGGCCTGCGCCACCGCGCCCTCGGCCCGCGCGATGGCGGCGGCGTTCTGGGCGAGCTGGGTGTCGATCATCTCGCGCGACAGCCGCGCCAGCACCGCGCCCTTGGCGACGCGGTCGCCCTCCTCGACCAGCAATTCGGTGATGCGGCTTCCCTCGATCTCCGGCGAGACCAGGATCTCGTCGCGCGGCACCAGGGTGCCGGTGACGACGGCGCGCTCGACGATCTCGCGCTCGGCCGCCACCGCGACGGTGACGGCCGGGGCCGGCGCGGTCGCGACCACGGGACCGGCCGAGGGCACGGTCTCGGCGGCATGGGCGGAGCCCGGTTGGCCCGGCGCGGTCGCGGCGGCGAGGACGGCGAGAGAGCCAGCCAGGAATCCGGCGAGGTGACGGGGGCGGGTCATCGGGCGGGTTCCGGGTTGGACGACGAGAGGCCGGCGGGGTGGGCGCCGGCCGGAGTGGCGCCGGTGGGGTCGAAGCGGCCGTCGAGCGCCGCACCGATCAGGGTCAGCATGGCGTCGATGACCGGGCCGGGGGCGAAATCGGGCGAGAGGGCACGTCGCACCATGATGCCGTCGGCCATCACCATGGCGAGGCGGGCGAGCGCCTCCGGGTCGGTCCCGGGCGCCGACGCCTCGGCCCGCGTCTGGGCCTGGCGGTAGAGGCCCGAGAGCCGGGCCGCGATCTCGCGTTCGAAGTCGCGGCAGATGGCCGCCATGGCGGGGTTGCGGGTCGCCTCGGCCCACATCTCGAGGCAGAGCACCGCCTTCTCGGCCGGCGCCTCGGCGAGGTGGCGCCGCGCCAGGGCCGCGAAGGCCTGCATCAGATCCGGGGCGGCCTCGATGCCCGAGAAGTCCTCGGCCACGGCCGCACGGTCGCGCTCGGCGAGGCCGGCGACGATCGCGTCCTTCGACGGGAAGTAGCGGTAGAGGTTGCCCGGGCTCATGCCGGCCTCCACGGCGACGTCGCTCATCGTGGCGCGGTGGAAGCCGTGGCGGACGAAGCAGGCCTCCGCCGCATCGAGGATGCGGGTGCGGCGCTCCTCGGTCGAATCGAGGCGGGCGGGGGTCGGGCTGGGCGGCACGCGGAATCGCCTTCCTGGGGGGCGCCATGAGAATGAACGTTCATTCTCTACACCGGGAGGCTACGATCGCCAAGACCTTGTTATGCCAAGGGGCCGTCCGTTCCGGGCCCATCCCCCCAAGTGAGGACTTCCTGCACCCTTCGATCCGTCGCAACTTCCGCCGACCGGCGTGCGTTAGAGGACCGGATTAAGGCTTTAGCGGGAGGACGTGTTTCATGGCCATCTTCCAGGTCAGGCAGGCCGCGACCGGCGCGATTCTCTGGACCGGCGGCGCCGAGAACGAGCAGCAGGCCCTCGACGCGATGGCGCGTGAGGCGGGCTATTCCGACTTCTCGGCGATCCCGGAATCGCTGCGCGGCGCGGGCACCCAGGTCGACCGGCTCAATCTCGGCTGAGCCGCGGCCCTCGACCGATCGGCACCGACGGAGAGCCGGGGTCCGCCCCGGCTTTTTCATGCCCGGATGGTGGGAGCGGCATGGTTAAGAAACGGTGACGTGCCGTTCTCGCGCGCCGACCCGGGATGACGATGGGGGCCGTCCTCAGGGGGCGTCCCCGGGCAGGGGCGGGTCTCGCGCCGACCGCCCGCTCCGCGCTCACGCCCCGACCAGCAGACTTTGCCCCAGAAAGCCATTCGGCTCCGGCACCCCCGGCAGGGCGTAGAAATAACCGCCCCCCACCGGCTTGATGTATTCCTCGAGCGGCTCGCCGTTGAGCCGGTTCTGCACCGTCACGAATCCGGCATCGAGGTCGGACTGGTAGCAGATGAAGAGCAGGCCCATGTCGAGCTGGCCCGACGCGGTGATCCCCGCTGAGTAGTTGTAGCCGCGGCGCAGGATCAGGCTGGCGGCGGTGTCCGGCCTGCGTGGGTTGGCAAGGCGGATATGGGCGTCCATCGGCGTGCGCGAGCCGGCCGGGTCGGAGGCGTAATCCGGCAGGGCGTGCTCGGCGGTCTCCCCCAGCGGCGCCCCGCTGTCCTTGTGGCGGCCGACGATCCGCTCCTGCTCGCGCAACGGCGTGCGGTCCCAGCGCTCGACGAAGTTCCGGATGATCCGTACCACCTGGTAGGAGCCGCCCGCCGCCCAGGCCGGCTCGGGCCCGCCGGGCGGCACCCAGACCTGGCGCCGCATCAGGTCCGCGTCGCTCGCATCGAGATTGGCGGTGCCGTCCTTGAAGCCGAGGAAGTTGCGCACCGTGTCCTTGCCCGGGCGCTTGACCACCTGCGGCGGCAGCATGCCCTCGCGTTTCCAGCGGGGGGAGACGAGGCCCGGGGTGTGGCGGATCACGTCGCGCAGGGCGTGCAGGTTGGTCTCGGCGGTGTTGGCGCAGAATTGCAGCAGCAGGTCGCCATGGCAAAGCTTGCCGTCGAGGGAATCGTTCGGGAAGCGGTCCATCGGCCGCAAATGGCGGGGCTTGGCGCCTGCCAGGCCGTAGCGGTCGTCGAACAGGCTGGCACCGACGCTGAGCGTGGCGGTGAAGTTGTCGGGCAGGACCTGCGGCCCGAGGATGCCGGAATCCGCCGGCGGCAGACGCGGATCGAGGGGCGGCACCGGCCCGCCCTCGGCCAGGAAGGCGAGGCGCTCGGTCAGGAGGCGCAGCAGCGTGGCGAGCTCGCCGCGATCCTCGGCCAGCACGTCGAGGGCGACGACCAAGGCCGCGGCCGGCTGCGGCGTGACGATGCCGGCCTGGTGCGGACCGTGGAACGGCTGACGGTCGAGGGTGCCGTCGCTCGCCGCGGAGGGCGTCGCGTCGGCGGCGCGGGCTGGAGCCGGCCCGAGCGCCGCCGCACCGGTGCCGGCGGCCAAGCCCCGCAGCAGGGCGCGGCGGGAGGTCGAGAACGGGCAGGACGCCGTGGGAAACCGGGCCATGGCGGGGTGCCTCAATCCAGGCCGAGCTTGGCGCGCAGGGTCGAGAGATCCTCGGCCAGCACGGTGATCGGGCCTTTCAGGGCGGTGCGATCACGGTCGCTCAGATGGTCGTAGGGGGTGAAGCCGCCCTCCTCGGTCCGGTACTTCGCCAGCAGCGCGTCCACCCGCGAAAAGTTCTTCTCGGTGCGGGCGACGAGATCGGGATCGCGGGGCGCCACCAGCGGGCGCAAGAGGTCGAAGATCTTGCGCGCGCCCTCGATGTTGGCGTGGAAGTCCCACAGGTCGGTGCGGCTGTAGCGGTCTTCCTCGCCGGAGATCTTGGTCGCGGCGACCTCCTCGATCAGGCCGGCCGCACCCCCGACCATCTTGGCCGGCGGGATGGTGAGGTCGGCGATGCGCCGTTTCAGCTCGGTGGCGTCGGCGACGAGCCGGTCGGCGTGCGGCCCGAGGCCGTCGGTGCTGTTGTCGACCCAGAGCCCTTTCTCGATGCGGTGGAAGCCGATGAAGCCCGGATCGGCCTCCTTGGTCTCGAAGTCGTCGGCGCGGACGTCCATGCTCTTGTCGAGGTCGTTGAACAGGGACGCCACCGGCTCGATGCGCTCGTAGTGGCGGCGCGCCGCCGGATAGAGCGCCTTGGCCTGTGCGATCCTGCCGGCCTTCACGGCATCCGCGAAGGCGGCGGTCTGCATCTGGAACGCCTCGACCTCGGCCATCACGTAGAGCTTGTAGGCGGCGAGCGGGCCGACGAGCGCCATCGGGTCGGGAGCGCCGGCCGCCGCCGTCGTGGCCGCCGTCACCGTCAGCGTGCCCCTCGGGTTGCTGAGCAGCCCGCAGGTCATCGCGTAGGTTCCCGGCTGCAGGGTCGCCGACAGCGACTGCACGAAGCCCGGGATGATGTTCTCCCGCTCCTCGACGATCATCGTGCCCTGGAGGATCTCCCATTCCAGCACGCGCCGGCTCTTGTTGCTGATCTTGAACACCGATTTGCCGGCCGGGACCGTGAGCGCGGCGGGCTCGCAGCCCTTGTCGGTCACCGTGACGGCGACGGGCTCGGGCGCCTGCGCCCGGGCGGGCACGGCGACGAGGAGGAGAACGGCGAGAGCGGCCGGCCGGCGGGCGGTCATCGAAAGTGTCCTAGCGGGGGATCAGGCGTGATGCGGCTGGGCGGCGGGGGCCGGCCGGGCGCCGGCCAGGAAGGCCCATAGGGCCGGGACCAGGAAGCCGAGATAGACCAGCACCTCGCCCCAGGCCGGTGCTTCCTGGTAGCCGAAGATGCCGGTGAGGAGCGTGCCGAGCACCGTGTCGGCGGGCAGGATGGGGCCGAGATCGAAGGCGGTGGCCTGGAGGTGGTTCCAGAGGCCGGCCTCGTGGAAGGCCTTCAGCGCGCTGGCGAGCAGTCCGGCGGTCACGAAAAGGATGAACACCCCGGTCCAGCGGAAGAAGCGGCGCAGGTCGATGCGGACCGCGCCCTTGGCGAGCGCGATGCCGATGACGACCGAGAGCGCGATGCCGAGCCCCGCCCCGACCGGAACGCCCCAGCCGACATCCTGCTGCACCGTGGCGAGGAGGAAGAACACCGATTCGAGCCCCTCGCGGCCGACCGCCAGGAAGGCCATCGCGGCGAGCGCGAGCCCGCCCCGGCCTCTGCCATTCCCGCCGCGGCCGAGCGCGTGGTCGACGGCGCCGTGCAGCTCGGCCCGTACCGAGCGGGCGGCCTTGCGCATCCAGAACACCATCGTGCACAGCATGCCGGCGGCCAGCAGCGCGATCACGCCCTCGGCCATTTCCTGCTGCTTCTGCGGGAACTCGGCGCCGATCGCCTGCAGCCCGAGACCCAGCGCCAGGCACAGGACGGCCGCCAGCACGACGCCGCCCCAGACCGCCGGCATCCAGGCCCGCCGCCCGGTCTGGACCAGGTAGCCGGCGATGATGCCGACGATCAGCGCCGCCTCGATTCCCTCGCGTAGCATGATCAGGAACGCAATCAGCACGGGCGTCTTTCCGGGTGCGATCGAAGAGGCCGGTCTCTAACCCAAAATCCCGCGAAATCAAAGCCGACGACTACTTTGTATCTTGAGTGTAAATTTTGTTTCTTGTCTGTATATTATTGAACTTGAAATAAGTCTAATCTGGTGGCCGGCCGCCGGAGGCGGGGGGACGCGGCCGGCCGGCGCCGGACGGGCCGGCTTCTCAGATTCGCCGCTTTTGCCGCCCAAGGAAGAGCTTGCCGGCCGCCGCGGCCGGCCTCGTTAACCGTGCGGATGCCGGCTCGGCGCATGATCGGACAGGCTGACACAAGCCCGCCCGTCGCCCGCCCGGACGGCGGACGCACCCCTTTCGAGCGTGCTTTCCCGCCGATGATCCGCCTCGACAACGTTACCAAGATCTACAAGACGGACGGATACCGCCGCACCATCCTCGACCAGGCGTCGCTGACCCTGAAGCCCGGGGTGAGCTACGGCATCCTGGGGATCAACGGCGCCGGCAAGTCGACCACGTTGCGGCTCCTGGCCGGCTGCGAGCTGCCGACCAGGGGGCGCGTGATCCGTACCACCCGGATCTCCTGGCCCCTCGGCTTCGGCGGCGGGTTCCACCCGATGATGACGGGTCGAGAGAACGTGATCTTCGTCGCCCGCATCCACGGCGAGGACCCGCGCCGGGTATTGGCCTTCGTGGAGGACTTCGCCGAGCTCGGCGATTACATGAACGTGCCGATCCGCAACTACTCCTCCGGCATGGGCGCCCGGCTCGCCTTCGGCATGAGCATGGCGATCCCGTTCGACTGCTACATCGTCGACGAGATCACCGGCGTCGGCGACGCCCGCTTCGCCAAGCGCTGCGAGGAGGTGTGGAGCAAGCGGCGGGAGAACGCCGACATCATCATGTGCTCACACTCCATGGAGACGATCCGGGATTACGCCCAGCAGGGGATCGTGCTGGCGAACGGCCGCGCGGTGATCTATCCGGACATCAACGACGCGATCGAAGTCTACCAGCGCCTCAACCAGTGAGCGCGGCGCCGAGCCGCCCCGCTCCCTCCGTCCTCGGTCCACCCGTGTTCCTCGCCGGCCGGCGCCCCCCGCGCCCCGGCCCCGCCCGCAGCCGGAATCTCCCGTCATGACGATCGACGCCCGCAATCCGGAAGGCAAGGCGCTCAGCCCCGCCGACCGCTCCCGGATGATCGGCGAGGCCCTGCGGCAGGCGGCGCGGGTCTCGCGCTTCTCGAACCCGAGCAAGACCACCATCCGGACGATCCGGGCGCATCGCCGCCGGGACCTCGTCACGCCGCTCCTGTGCCTGTTCCTGTTCGTCATCCCGGCGATCGGCAGCACCGTCTTCTTCGGCCTCTATCTTTCGGACCGCTACGTCACCGAGGCGCGCTTCGCCCTGCGGCCGGCGATCGGCGGGGCCGAGAAGGCGGCGCCCGATTCGGTCGGCACGACGTCGAGCATCCCGGCCCAGATGATCGCCCAGGATTCGATGATCGTCGGCGAGTACATCAAGAGTCGTACGATGGTCGAGACGCTGGAGCGCTCGCTGCCGCTGCGCCAGATGTTCTCGCGCGACGACATCGACCGGTATTCCCGCTTCGATCCGGAGAAGCCGATCGAGAAGCTGGTCCGCTACTGGGGCGAACGGGTCAAGACGAGTGTCGAATCGTCGGGCCTGATCGAGGTCACGGTCAACGCCTTCGATCCCGAAGACTCGCTGAAGCTGAGCCGGGCGATCCTGGCCGAGAGCGAGCGGCTGGTGAACCAGCTCACGGAGCGGGCCCGCACCGACGCCCTGGCCGAGAGCGAGCGCGAGATGAAGCGCGCCGAGGCGCGGCTGACCAAGCTTCACCTCGCGGTGCGCGACCTGCGCAACCGCGACGGCGTGCTCGATGCCCAGAAGAGCAACGACACCAACCTGAAGATGGTCGCCGAGATCCGCACCCAGCGGATCGGGCTCGCGGTGAAGCTCAGCCTGCTCCAGCGCGACCTGCGCGACGACAGCCGTAGCGTCCAGGACCTGAAGGCGCAGATCGCGCAGCTCGACGACACCATCGCGCGCATCGAGCGAGAGGCGGCCAACCAGGATCCGGAGCAGCGCCGGGTGCTCTCGGCCACGCTGACCAAGTTCGAGGAGCTCGATGCCGAGCGCAAGACCGCCGAGAAGTACTACGCCGCGACCATCGCCGCGCGGGAGCGCTCGCGGATGATCGCCGACCGGCAGATCGAGTTCTTCAGCATGATCGTCGAACCGGTGCGGGCGGAATCGGCCCAGCAGCCGCGGCGGATGCTGTTCATCACGCTCTCGATCGCCTTCTCGGCCCTGGCCTTCGGGCTCTCGGTGCTGATTCGCAAGGCGCTCGCCTGAGCCGCTTCCGCCCGCCGCCCGGCGGGCGCCTCCTCCAGCACCCCGCCACACCGGTCCGGCGGGGCACGGACCGACCATGCTCTCCCCTGCCCCGTCCGGCTGGACGCTCTTTCGCAACCGCGACTTCCGGCTCTTCGGCGGTGCCCGCTTCCTCACCGGCCTCGCCTATCAGATGCAGGCGGTGGCGGTGGGCTGGTTCGTCTACGACCTCACCCGCAGCGCCCTGGCGCTGGGCTTCGTCGGCCTCGCGAGCTTCGCGCCGGCGATGCTCGGGGCGCTGGTCACGGGCCACGTCGCCGACACCTACGACCGGCGCCGGATCGCGGCGCTCGCCTACGGGCTCCTGGCGCTCGCCGGCCTCGGCCTGATGGGGCTCGCGGCGTCCCACGCCGCACCGGTCTGGCCGGTCTACGCCCTGATGGTGCTGGTCGGCACCGCCCGCGCCTTCGCCAACCCGGCGAGCCAGGCGCTGCTGCCGACGCTCGTCCCGCGCGAGCAATTCGGCAGCGCCATCGCGCTCAATGCCTCCTTGTGGCAGAGCGCCTCGGTCACCGGTCCGGCCTTCGGCGGCCTGCTCTACGCCCTCGGGCCGGCGGTGGTGTTCGGCCTCGCGGCCGCCTGTTTCGGGCTCGCGGCGATCAGCATCATCCGGATCCGGCCGCGGCCCGCCGCCGTCACCACCCGGCCGGCCGTGACCTGGTCCACCTTGCTCGCCGGCCTCACCTACATCCGTTCGCAGCCGGTGGTGCTCGGTGCCATCACCCTCGACCTCGTGGCGGTGCTGCTCGGCGGCGCCACCGCCTTGCTGCCGATCTTCGCCCAGGAGGTGCTGTTCGTCGGCCCGCTCGGCCTCGGGCTCCTGCGCAGCATGCCGGCCCTCGGCTCGGTCGCGACGGCGATCTTCCTCGCGCAGCGTCCCCTCACCCGGCAGGTCGGCCCGCGGCTCCTGATCGCCGTCGGGGTGTTCGGCCTCGCCACGGTGGGCTTCGGCCTCTCGACCTCCCTGCCCCTGTCGATGGCGTGCCTGTTCGTCACCGGAGCCGCCGACATGGTCAGCGTCTACGTGCGCCAGAGCCTCGTGCAGGGCGAGACCCCCGACGCGATGCGCGGCCGGGTCGCGGCGGTCAACACCGTGTTCATCGGCGCCTCGAACGAGCTCGGCGAATTCGAATCCGGTACGCTCGCGGCCTTCATCGGAGCGGTGCCGGCGGTGGTGGTCGGCGGCGTGGCAACGCTGGCGGTGGCGGCCCTGTGGGGCCGGCTCTTCCCGGCCCTGCGGCGGCGGGACCATCTCGTCACTCTGAAATAGGCACCGGCCTGGCGCCGCCCGATCGACCTGCAATCGGACCGCGCGCTCGGTCCTCCACCCTGCATCATTGTCTCCGACGAGGCGGTCATCCGCTGCCCCGGTAGCGGCTCTGGCATCGACGCCGGCTGACCCGGCCAAATCCGCTTCCGCTCACAGAAGGAGCGGAAGCGGACGTTCACGGGGAGCGTCGGTGTCTCGCGCGCAGGCGACGGATCGGTTCAGGCGGCGCGCACGGTGGCGAGGAACCGGGACACTTCCGCACCGAGGTGCTGAGATTGACGCGACAGTTCCGAGGCCGAGGTGAGGACCTGTCGCGCCGCCGCACCGGTCTCCTCCGCCGCGCCCGCCACGCCGGCGATGTTGCCCGTCACCTCGCCGGTGCCGGCGGCGGCCTGGGCGATGTTGCGGACGATTTCCTGCGTCGCCGCGTCCTGCTCCTCCACCGCCGTGGCGATCGAGGTCGCCACCCCGGAGATCTCCTCGATCCGCGCCGCGATCGTGCCGATCGCGGTTGCCGTCTGACCGGTGGTGGCCTGGATCGCCGCGATCTGGCTCGTGATCTCCTCGGTGGCCTTCGCGGTTTGGCCGGCCAGTTCCTTGACCTCGGCGGCGACCACCGCGAAGCCGCGGCCGGCGGCGCCGGCCCGCGCCGCCTCGATGGTGGCATTGAGCGCCAGCAGGTTGGTCTGCGCGGCGATCGAGGAAATCAGCTCGACCACGTCGCCGATGCGGGCGGTGGCCTCCGTCAACGCACGGACATGCCCGGCGGTGTGCCCGGCTTCGGCCACGGCGGCACCGGCGAGGCGTGCCGAACCATCGACCTGACGTCCGATCTCCCGCACCGAGGCGCCGAGCTCCTCGGCCGCCACCGCCACGGCGTCGACATTCGAGGACGCCTGCTCGGCCGCCGTCGCCACGGCGCCGGACTGGGTCGCGGTCCGCGTCGCGGTGGTGGTCATGGTCTGGGCGGTGGCCTGGAGCGCGGAAGACGACGCCGAGACCTGGTCGACGATGCCGCCGACGCTCCGTTCGAAAGCCTCTGCCATCTGGCGCATGCCGGCGCGGCGCTGTTCTTCCGCGGAGGCGCGAGCGAGGGCCGTCTCGGTTTCGAGAGCCTTCATGCGGATCAGGCTGTCCTTGAAGCCCTGGACGGCGCCCGCCATCGCGCCGATCTCGTCGCGCCGACCCAGCTCCGGCACGAGCACAGCGAGATCTCCATGGCTGAGCCTGGACATCGCACCCTGCATGGCGGTCAGCGGCCTGGTCACGCGGAACAGCGTGACGGCCAAGCCGCCCAGGGAGACGATCAAGGCGGCGAGGATGACGGCGGACATCACCATCATCTCCCGCCTCGCCCGCGCGACCGCACTCTCCGTCACGGCCACCACCTGATCCATCGCGCTCGTCGCGACGGTCAGGATCGTGCGTTGCCGCACGCCGTTATCGGCCTGAAACTCCATCAGCGAAACCGGGAGGTGTCCACTGACCAGGCCGTCGCGGATCGACTGCCTGAACCTGGCGTTCTCGTCCGAGAACATGGCCGCCTGCGCGGTGGCAATATTCTGCCGGATTGCATCCGTGATCCCCGACCGATGGGCTTCGGCCTGAACGGATGCCCAATGGGCATCGGCTTTGCCGAGCTCGCCCGCGACGGCCTCCACCTCGGGCGCCGTTAGCGGCCTGCGCTGGGCGACGGCTTGCGTGAGGATGGCATAGGCCGATCCGACCGTGGAGCGGGCATGCCACGCGGAGTTCTTGATGTTGACGAGCGCTCGTGTTTCCGACGTGAGCCGCTTGATCCTGTCTCCGAGGGCGGTCGAGAGGCTGGCGAGCGTGACGAGTGTCTGGTCCGCCTGCTTCGCCCAGCGATCGGCCAGCGTGGCATCTCGACCGTCCACCTTGCCGAATGCGTCGTCGAGCGCGGAACGCAATGTGATGAGCGCGCGATACTCCGACCGTACCGCGGTCGCCGTCGTGGCGAGCCTTGCTTCCACGAACCCGGAGGCTTGCCCATCGATCTCCCGCATCGCCGAGTCGAGGTCCGACCGCATCTGCGCGAGCTTCTGACGGGCCGCCTGCATGCCGCTGCTATCCACGCGCAGGGCGGCAAGGCTGTTGGTGCGCTCGAACCGCAGCGCCTGCAACGCATTCAGGACAGCCTTGTCCGCGGCGGCATCCCGTTTGGCGATATCCGCGGTGGTCACGACCTCCCAGGCGCTCCAGGCACGCACCGCCAAATCGGCGATGAGGGCGAGGCCCAGGAACCCGACGATGAGGAACAGGCTGCCTCGAACAGACAGGATCAGCGTACGCATGTCTGGGTTCCTCGATAAGAAGTCAATGCAAGCGCTGATCGCGAGGTGCATGCAGGGACAGGATTCGGCTCTCGAATATACTCACACGTAAACTAACCAACCCTTAAAAAATGCAGAACGCGAAGATGTCACGAATAGATACAGCTTCTGGTGCAAGCCCCAACCGTCGCCGAATCGGCCCTGACCCCCGCATGGGGAGACGATCGGGCGCCGCGTCGGGGGGCAAGCTCGCGCCGTCCGAGCATTCCCTGGTGGAGCATCCCCGGATAACGGCGGCCGACGCGACGTATGCCGTCTGCGGCCGGGATCAGCGCGGGACCATCTTGGGGGCCGACCGCGCGGCCTGGCCTTCCTGCTTGCCGGCTCCATCGCGATGGAAAGACGGGCGTCCCCTCATTCCAGGGCAGCGCCCGATCGCGTTGCCATCCGGCGCCGCTCCAGGTCTCTGATGCTGCAGTATTCTCAAACGAACCGGGATCCGCCTCGCCGGACCATGGTCGAGGGGAAGCGAAGGTCTGGATCCGGTCCCCGGCGATCCGTGGGGACCTGCGCCGGCCGCCCGCCTCATCGACCGCTGCGAGCCGGACCCTCGCGCGCACCGGAGCGCGACGGTCGGAGGACGGCCATGACCGCGCGGCGCCGGGAGCCGGTCTCGGGTCGCCCGGCGTCGGACCGCCGGTCCCGGCCGTCGGCGATCCCCGCTCACTCCGGCCGGCGCCGGATCCTCGGTCTTCAAGCTCCGCTGGCCGGATGCAGCGACAGCACCCGCCCCACCCGCTCGCGCAGCGGCGCCCCGTCCCGCCGGCACTCGGCCACCGCGGCGCGGGCGGCATCGACCGCCAGGATCAGCGCGCTCATCGTGCGGACGTCGGTATCGTGGGCGCGGGCATGGCGCACGACGTCGATGACGAGGCCGTCGATCTCCACCGCGAGCGCCTCGAGGGCGGCCGGATCCTGCGTCGCCCGCGCCTCGATCAGGATCGCCAGCAGCCGGTCGAGGACGGCGTCGACGCGGGCGCGCTGCTCGCGGGCGAGGCGCTGGCCGAGCCATGCCACCGCCGAGCCGAGGCCGCCGCCGAAGAACGCCACCAGGTAGACCCAATCCTCGTAGCGCTGCAGGAAGGTCTGCTGCTCGCGCTCGTAATAGTCGACCGCCCCGGGATGGATCGGCAGGCGGGCGCTCGTCGCCTCGGCGGCGCTGTCGAAGTCGGGCGCCTTCATCAGGTTGGCGGTCGGCGTCATCGCGGCGAGGCGCGAGCGCAGCTCGAACAGGTGCTGGGTCACGCTCGCGGCGGTGTCGCGGCTCAGGGAGGCGCGGGCCATCAGCCGGTAGGACGCGCCGACCGTCTTCACGTCCTCGTCCGGCCGCTTCGGGCGTCCGCCGAAGGTGCCGGCCGCGATGGTGACGGCCTGCAATTCGGGCAGGCGTTGCACGATCGCCTCGCCGTCCGGAATGGCGACGATCGTCGCGCCGTGGCTGGCCGAGGCCGCCTCGACCGCCTGCACCACCCGGGCGGCGGATTTGTCGGAAGGCGCGGCGATCACCGCGGCGGCGTCGATCCGGTGCTCGGCGAGCGCCGCGGCCACCTCGGAGGCCCGCATCGGCACCAGGGCGACGCTGCCGGCGCCGGCGGGCCCTGCGCCACCGGGATCGGCCGGGGCCGGCGCGGCGCCCGCCGGCGCTGGCGTCAGGGCGTAATAGGCGAGCAGGCTCGCGACCAGCGGCTGGTCGGCACCGTGATGGGCGACGAGGCCGAGCCGCTTGCCGGCGAGATCGGGGAAAGCCTGGATGCCGGCATCCGGGGGAGCCGCCACCACCAGGGCCTCGTCGTGCAGCACCGCCAGGGTCAGCCCGTTCTCGGGCAGGCGCACGTCGGGCCGCACCACGGCGAGGTCGGCCCGGCCGCTCTGCAGGGCCGCGGCGCTGTCGCGCACGTCGTCGTAGTGCACGACCTCGAGGCGTATATCCTCGCGAGCGCGGGCGAGCGCGTCGGCATAGGCCTGGATCAGGTGCGACTCGACGCGGTCCCGCGGGCCCACCGCCACCCGCAGGGTGGTCGGCCGCGACAGGTAGAGCACCCCGCCGGCCACCGCCCCGAGGGCGAGGGCCACCAGGAGGAAGAAGGATTCACGCTTGTGGAGAAACGCCGGCATCACCCCTCGCACGGGCCCGGGGCGGACGCCCCCGCCGGGACGGCGGCGCTCCGGGACGGGGCCGATGAACCCGGCCGCGATGGCGGTTTGAGGGCGGCGCGGCCGATCACGCCGGCCTATCTCGAGCGCGCGGCCCTCTACTACCTGGAACGCTACGGCGCCTCGGCCGAGATGCTGCGCCGGGTGCTGAAGCGCCGGGTCGAGACCCGCTGCCGCCTGCGCGGCGAGGCGCCGGAGGATTTCTCGGAGATGGTCGAGGCGGTGATCGCCCGGGCGCTCGGCGCCGGCCTCGTCGACGATGCCGCCTTCGCGGCCGCCAAGGTGCGCTCGTTGCGCCGGCGCGGCGGCTCGGCCCGGGCGATCGGCGCCAAGCTCGCCGCCAAGGGGGTCGACCGCGACACCGTCGGGGCGGCGCTCGCCGAGGGAGATGCGGGGGACGAGGACGAGGCCGCCCGCGCCTACGCCAAGCGCCGCCGGCTCGGGCCGTTCCGTCAGCCGGGCGCGCGCGCCGCCGCGCGGGAGCGCGATCTTGCCGCGATGGCACGGGCGGGGTTCTCCCTCACCCTCGCCCGCCGGGTCGTCGATGCGGAGACGGAGGACGACCGTCCCGACGGATGATCCGTCCCGAGGGTTGATCGGCCGAGGGTGATTTGGCGGCGCGCTGACCTACCTGTGGCGGCGAGCGGGCGCCATGGCGGCGCCGCCGAGCGCGAGGCCGGCATGGTCCCGGCCCCGATCCACGGGAGACGAGCATGAACCGCAAGGCGAACGCCGTGTGGCAGGGCAGCGGCAAGGACGGCAAGGGTCAGCTGACCACCCAGTCCGGCGTGCTGTCCGCGAACCCCTACGGGTTCAACACCCGCTTCGAGAACGAGCCGGGCACCAACCCCGAGGAGCTGATCGCGGCGGCGCATGCCGGCTGCTTCACCATGGCGCTGGCCTTCCAGCTCCAGGGCGCCGGCTTCACCGCCGACGAGCTGCGCACGGAAGCCGTGGTGAGCCTGGAGAAGGACGGCGACGGCTTCACCATCACGGCCTCTGCCCTCACCCTCACGGCGAAGATCCCGGGCATCGACCAGGCGAAGTTCGACGAGCTTGCCGGGGTCGCCGAGAAGAACTGCCCGGTCTCGAAGGTGCTGAACGCCAAGATCAGCCTGAAGGCGACGCTTCAGGCGTAAGGAGCAGGGAGCGCCCGACCGGAGCAGAGGCCGGGCGCATCCTGCGATGACGCCGTCCGCATCGCTCCGGGCTCCGCTGCGCGGTCCCGGAGCGACGATGGCGGGGACGCAACCGGAGACCGGGCAAGTCCGGGCCCTCGCCTCACAGCATGCTGGGCAGGATCCGGTCCGGCGGCCGGTGGCCGTCGAGGAAGGTCTTGATGTTGATGATGACCTTCTCGCCCATGTCGACGCGGCTCTCATGCGTCGCCGAGCCCATGTGAGGCAGCAGCACGACCTTGCCGGCCCGGGCGAGCTTGACGAGGCGCGGGCTCACCGCCGGCTCCTGCTCGAACACGTCGAGCCCGGCGCCCGCGATGTCGCCGACCTCGATCAGGCGGGCGAGCGCGGTCTCGTCGATCACCTCGCCGCGGGCGGTATTGACCACCACCGCCTCGGGCTTGAGCAGCTTCAGGCGCCGGGCCGAGAGCAGGTGGTAGGTCGCCGGGGTATGCGGGCAGTTGACCGACACGATGTCGACCCGCGCCAGCATCTGGTCGAGGGATTCCCAGTAGGTCGCCTCGAGGTCGCTCTCGATCTTGGCGGCGACCCGGCGGCGGTTGTGGTAGTGGATCGACAGGCCGAAGGCCTTGGCGCGCCGTGCCAGCGCCTGGCCGATGCGGCCCATGCCGACGATGCCGAGGCGCTTGCCGGTGATGCGGCGGCCGAGCATCCAGGTCGGCGACCAGCCGCCGCTCCAGGCATCGTCCGGGATGATCCGGGCCCCCTCGGTGACCCGGCGCGCCACCGAGAGGATCAGCGCCATCGTCATGTCGGCGGTGTCCTCGGTCAGCACGCCCGGCGTGTTGGTGACCGTGATGCCGCGCTGGAGCGCCACCCCGACGTCGATGTGGTCGACGCCGTTGCCGAAATTGGCGATCAGTCGCAGGTTCGGCCCGGCCTGGGCGAGGAGCGAGGCGTCGATCTCGTCGGTAACCGTCGGCACCAGCACGTCGGCCTCCTGCAGGGCCTGCGCCAGGGCGCCGCCGGTGAGCGGCGCATCCTCGTGGTTGAGACGCGCGTCGAACAATTCGCGCATCCGCGTCTCCACGACGTCCGGCAGGCGCCGGGTGACCACCACGAGCGGCTTGCGCTTCAACGACATGATCCCTCCCTCGCCCGCGGGCGACACGGCGTCCGGCCGGTCCCTGCGTGACACGCGATACGACGCTCTGCGCCACGATAGGCGACGCGGCGACCCGGCGGAAAGCCCCGCCTTGGTGTGAGCCACAGGCGCCGATACGCTCCGTTAACCATGGTCCGGCGATACGAGCCGGACGACGATCCTCCGGGGCGTACCCGTGCCTTCACCGGGTATTCCCTTGCGGGCCTCTCTAGCAGAGGCCGACCGGAAGACAATCCGCGCCGCGGCCGCCGCCGCGGGATGGGAGACCGACCGCCGATGCGCCATCCGCACCCGTTCGGCAGGCTCGCGTTGGCAGCCCAACGCCTTGCCCGCGCCACGCCTCGACCGATCGCCGCCCTGTGCCGCCACACCGGCGTCGCGGCGCTGATCCTCGGCGCCCTGGCGAGCCCGGCCGCCGCCGCGCCGCCGGCCCCCGCCGCCAATTCCCCCGCCGGCGAGATCGGGGTCACGATCGGCCCGGCGACAAAGCTGCCGCTGCCGCGCTACGTCAGCCTGAAGACCGACCGGGTGAACCTGCGCGAGGGGCCGTCCAAGGACCACCGCACCCTGTGGGTGTTCCAGCGCGCCGGCCTGCCGGTCGAGATCATCGCCGAGTACGAGACCTGGCGCCGCATCCGCGATTCCGAGGGCACGGAGGGCTGGGTGCTGCACTCGCTGCTCTCGGGCCGGCGCACCGCCGTGGTGCTCAATCGCGGCGCCGACAAGGGCGCGCCGGTGCCGCTCTACGACCGGGCCGACGCGGGGAGCGGCGTGGTCGCCCAGCTCCAGGCCGGGGTGATCGGCAGCGTGAAATCCTGCGACAAGACCTGGTGCCGCCTCGTCGTGGCGCTGCCGCAGAAGCGCGGCGACGTCGACGGCTACATGCGCCAGGACCGGCTCTGGGGCGTCTATCCGGACGAGAAGGTGGACTGATAGCGCCGCCCCTTCGAACGCCCTCGTGCGAAGGTGCAAGGCAAGCCCGAACGGGCGTCGGCGCCGATGCGCCGGACGCCTTCGCATCGACGGGGCGATGGGAAGGCGCGAGGGTAGGAGACGCGAAAAGGGCCGCGCCCCCCTGGGAGCGCGGCCCTCTCGAAACCCCGTGCCGCGGCTCGGATCAGGCTCGGCCGGTGCGGCGGCGCAGGCGCACGATCACCTCGACGCCGGCGATCTCCATGCCCTCGGGGGCCTGGGGCAGCGAGTCGACGGTGATGCCGCAATCCGGCATGTCGAGCACCTGGCCCTCCTCTTCCAGGAAGAAGTGGTGGTGCTCGCTCGGGTTGGTGTCGAAATAGGCTTTGGACCCGTCCAGCGCGAGCTGGCGCAGCAGGCCGGCCTCGGTGAACTGGTGCAGGGTGTTGTAGACGGTGGCGAGGGACACCGGGACCTTGGCCCGCATCGCCTCGTCGTAGAGCATTTCGGCGGTCAGGTGACGGTCGCCCTTGCCGAACAGCAGCCAGCCGAGGGAGAGGCGCTGGCGGGTCGGACGCAGGCCGGCGCGGCGCAGGCGGTCGCGCAGCTCCGAGAGCGGGCAGCCGCGCCGCTGGCCGGCGGCGCCGGTCTCGAGGGCCGGGACGCGGGCGCCGAGGACGGCGCGCAGGGGCGACAGATCGTTCATCAGCGGAACTATCGACTCGTTAGACGGCGACAATGATACTCGCCGTTATAGGCGTCCCGCCCCGGCCCCGCAACCCGACCACGGCCGTTCCGGCGCAGATCAGAAGCGTTACAGACTAGGGCCTTCGCCCGGCTTTGAACAGTCCCGGGCCCTGTGTTAACGAGGCGCCACCCGCCGCGGCCCGCCTCCTTGCCGGAGCGTCAGCGGCATCCCGCACGAGGAAATCGCCCCCGACATGTCCGCCGACCAGACCTCCGCCCCCGACGCCCCGAGCCGGCCCTCGCATTTCTCCTACGAGGACCTGCTGGCCTGCGGCCGCGGCGAGATGTTCGGCGTCGGCAACGCCCAGCTGCCGCTGCCGCCGATGCTGATGTTCGACCGCATCACCTCGATCGGCCGCGACGGCGGCGCCTTCGGCAAGGGCCACGTCGTGGCCGAGCTCGACGTGCGGCCCGACCTCTGGTTCTTTCCCTGCCACTTCCAGGGCGATCCCGTGATGCCGGGCTGCCTCGGCCTCGACGCCCTGTGGCAGATGGTCGGCTTCCATCTCGGCTGGCTCGGCTCGCCGGGCCGCGGCCGGGCGCTCGGCGTCGGCGAGGTCAAGTTCAGCGACCAGGTGCTGCCGAGCGTCAAGAAGGTGGTGTACGGCGTCGACCTGAAGCGGGTGCGCCAGGGCCGCCTGGTGCTCGGCATCGCCGATGGCTGGCTCGAGGCCGACGGCCGCCGCATCTACGAGGCGCAGGACCTGCGCGTCGGGCTGTTCCAGGCCGCTTCCCCCGCCGGCGGCTGACGCCGACCGCCCCGGCGACGGGGCCAGTCCGGCTGACCCGTCGGCAGCCGGTCGAACGGATCGCCCGGACCCTTTCCCCGGATGGGCGGTTGAGATTAGTGCGCGGTGCGCCTAGGTGACACCCGCGGGCCAACGGCCGCCCGCGGGCGTCGACGGGCTTGTCCGTGGCGCCGCTCCGGAGGGTTCCGACGATCATGAGGCGTGTGGCAATCACCGGGATGGGCATCGTCTCGTCCATCGGCAATTCCACCCAGGAGGTGCTGGCGTCGCTGCGCGAGGCGCGGTCCGGCATCGTCCGCGCCGAGGACTTCGCGGCCCACGGCTTCCGCAGCCAGGTCCAGGGCGCGCCGACCCTCAACGCCGAGGAGGTGGTCGACCGCCGCGCGATGCGCTTCCACGGCGGCGGCACCGCCTGGAACCACGTCGCGATGGAGCAGGCGATCCGCGACGCGGGGCTGGAACAGGCCGAAATCTCGCACGAGCGCACCGGCATCATCATGGGCTCCGGCGGTCCGTCGACCCGCGCCCTGGTGGAAGCCGCCGACATCGCCCGCGCCAAGGGGCCGAAGCGCGTCGGGCCCTTCGCGGTGCCGAAGGCGATGTCCTCGACGGCGTCCGCCACGCTCGCGACCTGGTTCAAGATCCGGGGCGTGAACTACTCGATCTCGTCGGCCTGCGCGACCTCGAACCACTGCATCGGCAACGCCGCCGAGATCATCCAGGGCGGGCGCCAGGACATCATCTTCGCCGGCGGCTGCGAGGAGCTGGACTGGACCCTGTCGGTCCTGTTCGACGCGATGGGCGCCATGTCCTCGAAGTACAACGAGACCCCGGCCCGGGCCTCGCGCGCCTACGACAAGGCTCGCGACGGCTTCGTGATCGCCGGCGGCGCCGGCGTGCTGGTGCTCGAGGAACTGGAGCATGCCCGTGCCCGCGGCGCGCGGATCTACGGCGAGGTCGCGGGCTACGGCGCCACGTCCGACGGCCACGACATGGTGGCCCCGTCCGGCGAGGGCGCGGTGCGCTGCATGCGCCAGGCGATCGAGGGCCTGAAGGGTGCGAAGATCGACTACATCAATCCGCACGCCACCTCGACCCCCGTCGGCGACGACAAGGAGATCGAGGCCATCCGCGAGGTGTTCGGCACCGGCGACAATTGCCCGCCGATCGCCGCCACCAAGTCGCTGACCGGCCATTCGCTCGGCGCCACCGGCGTGCAGGAGGCGATCTACTCGCTCCTGATGATGAACAACGGCTTCATCTGCGAGAGCGCGCATATCGACGAGCTCGATCCGGCCTTCGCCGACATGCCGATCCTGCGCGCCCGCAAGGACGACGCACAGCTCGGCCACGTGCTCAGCAACTCGTTCGGCTTCGGCGGCACCAACGCCACGCTGGTGCTCAAGCACGTCGACGCCTGATCCGAGGGACCTGGAGCCAAGGGCCCTGTTCCACGGAACGTGGACAGGACCCGGCCCGACGCGTAAAGGCCCGGTCCACCGAACAACAGCGGAGGATCGGGCGTGACGGGTTTGATGGCAGGCAAGCGCGGGCTCGTGATGGGCGTCGCGAACGACCACTCCATCGCCTGGGGCATTGCCCGGGCCCTGGCGGGCCAGGGTGCCGAACTGGCCTTCACCTACCAGGGCGAGGCGCTCGGCCGCCGGGTCGGGCCGCTGGCACAGACCCTCGGCTCCTCCCTCGTCGTCCCCTGCGACGTCGAGGATCTGGCCAGCGTCGACGCGACCTTCGCCGCCCTCGACGAGGCCTGGCCCGAGGGGCTCGACTTCGTCGTCCACGCCATCGGCTTCTCCGACAAGGCGCAGCTGAAGGGCCGCTACGTCGACGCCACCACCCGGGAGAATTTTTCCCGCACGATGGTGATCTCCTGCTTCTCGTTCACGGAAGTGGCCCAGCGGGCGGCCAAGCGCATGCGCCCCGGCGGCGCGCTCCTGACGCTGACCTACGGCGGCGCGACCCGCGTCATGCCGAACTACAACGTCATGGGCCTCGCCAAGGCGGCGCTGGAGGCCTCGGTGCGCTACCTCGCGGCCGATCTCGGTCCGCAAGGGATCCGGGTCAACGCCCTCTCGGCCGGCCCGGTCCGCACGCTCGCCGGTGCCGGCATCGCCGATGCCCGGCTGATGTACAACCATCAGGCCGCCCACGCGCCCTTGCGCCGCACCGCGACGCTGGAGGATATCGGCGGCTCGGGCCTCTACCTGCTGTCGCCGCTCTCGGGCAGCGTCACCGGCGAGGTCCATTTCGTCGATTCAGGCTACAACATCATCTCGATGCCGCGGCCGGACGTGCTGAAGGCGCAGGATGCGGCAGGCGTGACCGACGCGTAGCAGCCCATCGAGGGCACCTGTTTCCATGGCACAAACCCCCGGCAAGCCCGGGGGCTTTCTTGTATGGTCTGCCGTGGGTAGCCGACGAAGCATCATCGCTGCATCTCCTGCCGAGATCACCACCCAGATTTCTAAGTTAATTTTGGGAAATTGCGTCGTAAAATATCTTATGATCACGGCCATCGGCATGACGATCGGCACATTCGTGCTTCGAGCCATGTCGATCATACGATTTGTGACGGTCCGAGATTACTGAAAGCCGACGCGGCTATGGGGAAGGCTTACACGGCGCTTCTCGAGATCGTACCGAAACCATCGATCTACGCCATGCTGGTTGCCAGCCAGAAGCGATGGATTGCTGCCCGTGATACGCAGTTCGGCAATCTTGTCGGAACTCTGATTTGAAAGCCTGTCTGATGCGCGAGGATTTTTCTCCCGGATAATGCGTTCGCTGCCCGTCATGCCCTGTGACAGGTTGCAATCCCGGGCGCCGCTCCACGGACCCGGGACGACGGGAGAAAATGTGGATGTGATCGACCAGCCCGGACAGACGAGCTACGCCGGCAGTACCACCACCTTCGTCTTCACCGGCGTCTGATTGTACAGGTGGATCATGTCCTGGCTCAGCAGCCCGACGCAGCCGCTGGTGATCCCGGAGCCGATCGATTCGGGATCGCTGCTCGCGTAGATCGTGTAGAGCGTGTAGGCGCCGTTCTGGTAGAGATGCAGGGTGCGGGCGCCCAGCGGGTTGTCGAGGCCGCCGGGCATGCCGCGGGCGTACTTGGCGGCTTCCGGCTGGCGGCGGATCATCTCCGGGGGCGGGGTCCAGGTCGCCCACTCGCTCTTGCGGCCGACATAGGCGTCGCCGCTCCAGCGGAACCCGTCGCGGCCGACATTGGCGCCGTAGCGGGTCGCGAGGCCGCCCTCCTCGATCCGGTAGACGTAGTAGTTCTTCGGATCGACGACGATCGTGCCGGGCGCCTCCTTGGAGGCGTATTGCACCGTGCGGCGGTAGTATTTCGAATCAACCTTGCTGAGGTCGACCGCCGGGATCGGGAATTTCTCCGTCGGCACCGGGCCGTAGAGCGCCGAGGCCTCGGCGAGGCTCATGCCGTCGGTGGTCTTGCAGCCGGCCACCCCGAGGGCACCGAGGCTCGCGGCGGAGCCGAGCAGGAAGGAGCGGCGGTGGAGGTGCCCGCAACGCGGCGCGAGCACGCCCGCCTCTTCAGTCTTGGTCTCGACGATCATGGTTGCGGACGTCCCGTATCGTGCCGTTCGACGCGAGAGGGGCCCGGCATCCTCCGTCGAACAATCGTTCCGGGCGGAAAGTGCCGCCAACCGGTGCAGCTTGCAAGCTCAAGCTTGCCACCTGCGCTGGCGCGACGACGGTTCGTCTCGACCCCACGCCGTCGCGGCACCACATCCGGGCTGCGTGGCGACGATCCACGGGCAATGAGGCAGGAGCGCGACGATGCCGTACGGCCATCCCCGGCCCGACCCGGTCGGTCCCGGGCAGGAGAGCGTGTGGGACTATCCCCGGCCGCCGCGGCTGGAGCCGGTGCCGGAGCGCCTGCGCGTCGTGTTCGACGGGGTGACCATCGCCGACACCGTGCGGGGCTGGCGGGTGCTGGAGACCTCCCACCCGCCGAGCTACTACCTGCATCCGGACGACATCCGCCCAGGCGTCCTCGTCCCGGCCGGCGGCGGGTCCGTCTGCGAGTGGAAGGGCCGCGCGCTCTACTTTGACGTGGCCGGCCCGACACGGCGGGCGGAGCGGGTCGCCTGGGCCTATCCGCGGCCGACCAACGCGTTCGCGGCGCTCGCCGGCCACGTCGCGTTCTATGCCGCACCGATGGACGGGTGCTTCGTCGGCGACGCGCGCGTCACCCCGCAACCCGGCGGCTTCTACGGCGGCTGGATCACCGACAGGATCGTCGGTCCGTTCAAGGGCGAGCCCGGCTCGATGGGCTGGTGACCAGCCGCCCTCCCCTCGCTCTCACGCCGCCCGGTCCGCCGGTCGCTCCTCGACCAGGGCGACGACGTCGTCCCAGCGCGACAGGAAGGCCGCGACGCAATCCGGGTCGAAATGGGCGCCGGACTGCTCCTCGAGAAAGCGACGCGCCCGTTCCAGCGGCCAGCCGGGCTTGTAGACCCGGGCCGAGATCAGGGCGTCGAACACGTCGGCGACGGCGGTGATGCGGCCGGGCAGCGGGATCTCGGTGCCCTTCAGCCCCTGCGGGTAGCCGGCGCCGTCCCAGCGCTCGTGATGGGTCAGGGCGATCTCGGCGGCGAGGCGCAGCAGGCGCGACGGGCTGTCGTGCAGCATGCGGTAGCCGCGCAAGGCGTGCTGCATCATCTCGCAGCGCTCCGGCTCGGTCAGCGGCCCGGGCTTGTGCAGGATGCTGTCGGCCACGCCGATCTTGCCGATGTCGTGCATCGTGGAGGCGAGCGCGATGTCGTTGCCTTCCTCCTCCGGCAGGCCGAGCCCGTCGGCGATGGCGAGCACGCAGCCCGCCACCCGGGTCAGGTGGTCGCCGGCCTGGTCGTCGCGGAACTCGGCGGCCAGCATCAGCCGGCGGATGATCTCGCGCTCGCGCTCCTGGCTCTCCGCGGCCGCCCGCTCGACCTCGCGGGCCAGCGTCCGCGCCTGGGTCTCGACCGCGCCCTTCGCCCGGGCCAGGGCGATCAGGTTGCGGCCGCGCAAGGAGAGATCCGAGAAGTCGACGGGGGGCAGCACCACGTCGGTGGCGCCGGCCTCGAGCGCCTGCCGCCGGCTCTCCGCCGGCTCGCCGGCGGCGATGAGCAGGATCGACGTATGGGCGAGGGAGGGCCTGAGACGGAGGCCGCGAATCAGCGCGAGGGCGTCGAGCCCGGGGCCGGCCTCGATCAGCACGAGGTCGGCAGCCCGCCCGGCCAGGGTCGCGAGGGCCGCCTCGACCTCCGGCACGACGACGACCGGGACGCTCGCCGCGAACAGCCCCGTCAGCCCGCCGGGGTCGGGCCGGGCCGTGACGACCACGACGGCGGGATCGGCTGCGTTGGTCATGGTCCCCGGAAGTCCTTTCCGCACCGGATGGTCGCTCAAACTAACCCGATTTGCTGAAGCATCCATTAAGCTTCCGCACCACCTCGATCGCGCGACGGCGGCGATTCGGCCCGGTGCAGAACCCTGAAGGTGCATCGTGTCCTTCCCAATACCAGTTTCGGCGGGGGAAGAGTGCTTAGATGGTGAAGTCCGGACCGGCCCTGGGGCCGGCGACCTTGGCGGCTTCCGCGCGGCCGCAGAGATCCTCGACCGTGACCGCGTCGAGCGCCGCAAGGTAAGCTCCGGCGGCTTCCGCCACCAGGGGGGCGACGACGATCCCCGCCACCTCGCTGCCGGAAAACGCGGCCTCCGCCGCCGGGTCCGGACCGAGCACCGCCCGGGCGACATCGCCCGCACTGATGCGGCGGCGCTCCCGGGCGAGCTCGTAGCCGCCATGCGGCCCGCGCAGGCCCTTCAGCAGGCCGTGATGCACCAGCGCCTGCAGCACTGCCTCGAGGTGCCGGGGCGGCAGGGCGTGGCGGGAGGCCAGCGCCTTGGCGCTCACCGGCTGGGGCCGCGCATGGAGCGCGATGTCGACCATCGCGGCGAGCGCCAGCGCCAGGCGCGGCGGGGCCAGCACCGAGCCCGCGAGCCGGTGCGGCCCGGCCGGATGGGGCACGACCGCGTCCATGGGCGCGGTCAGCCGCGCCCGGTGGAGCCGAAGCCGCCGGCGCCCCTGGCCCCGACACCGCTCTGCGGAAACGCCTCGACCACCCGCAGGGCGGGCCGGACCACCCGGGTGAACACGGCTTGCGCGATCCGTTCGCCCGGGCGCACCGTGAGGGAGGTGCTCCCCGGCGGGTTGCGGTTCCAGGCCGAGATCATCAGCGGACCCTCGTAATCGGCGTCGATCACCCCGACCGTGTTGCCGAGCACCAGCCCGTCGCGGTGGCCGAGGCCGGAGCGCGGGTAGATCATCGCGCACCAGCCCGGATCGCGGATCGAGAGGGCGAAGCCGGCCGGGATCAGCACCGGCGGGCCCTGCGGCGCCAGGATCGCGGGCTCGTCGAGGCAGGCATGGAGATCGAGCCCGGCGGCGAGCGCCGAGCCCCAGCGCGGGAACCCCCAATCCGTCAGGCGGGGATCGAGGATCTTGATCGCCACCTCGAGGCCCACCTCCCCGAGGTCCATCACGTCGCGGCCGCTCATGCGGAGCGGCCCGGGCGGGACGCCACCGCCTCGGCGAGCCCGACCAGCCGGCGGGCCTCGTCGGCCTCGCGCCGCAGCACCGTTCGACCGAGATGGGCGATCCCGGCTTGGCCGCGGTTCTCCGGCGCCTCGAAGGCCGCGACCAGCGTCCGGGCCGCCGCGAGCGCGTCCGCGTCGGGGGCGAAGGCCGCTTCGGCCCGGCGGGCGCCGGCGGGCGAGGTCACCACCGCCCCGTCGAAGCCGAGGCCGCGGGCGCGGCCGATATCGAGCCGGTCGGCGGGATCGAGCAGCACGTCGAGGTCGTGGGCCCGGGCCGCGGCGAGCGCCGTCGCGAGCCAGGCCAGCAGCGGCCCGGCCTCCGGCGCGCCCGGGGGCAGCCGCCCCTCGCGGGCGAGCGCCCCGGCATCGACGACGAGGCAGGCGAGCCGCGCATCGACGTCGCGCACCGCGCTCGCCACCGCCTCGGCGCAGAGGATGCCGAGCGGCGTGTCGAGGCAAGCCCAGAGCCGGACCCGCTCCGGGGCGTGGAGCCGGCGCAGGCGGCTGCCGATGCCGGCCAGATCCTCCGGCTCCTCGATGCGCGGCACCAGCACCGCGTCGGGGCCGGCTTCCGCCACCGCGGCGAGGTCGGCCTCGCCCCAGGGCGTGTCGGGGCCGTTGACCCGCACCACCAGCTCGGCGGCGGCGAAGCCACCCGCCTTCAGGGCGGCGGCGATCAGCGTCCGTCCCGCCTCCTTGTCGGCGGGCTTCAGCGAATCGGCGAGATCGAGGATCAGGGCGTCGGCGGGCTCGGACCGTGCCGCCGCGAGGGCGGGCGCGGTGGCCGGCACCAGGAGGGCGCTGCGGCGGGGGCGGATGTCGGTCATCGGTCGCGTGACTCCCCGGATGGCGGCGCATCTATGCCCCGGGGAAGGGCGGGATGGCTATAGGGCTGTGACGTCCCGGGACGTGGTCGGCGTCTTGCGGCCCCTCCTCGACGAGGCGGCCGGTCGCGGGTCACGGGCGACGGCCCAGCCATTCGCGCGTCAGGCGACGGTCCGCGCCCGTCCGGTCCAGGCCGTGGCCGGCGGGGAGAACCCGCGCGGTGACCCGGGCCCCGGCCTGCCGGAATTGTTCGGCCAGGGCGGGTGTATCGACGGGGTGTCGGCGCGCGTCGGTCGCTCCGCCGAGCAGCAGGACGGGGTAGCCGCCGAGCGCCGGAAACCGCTCCGCCGGACGCGGCGAGAGCGGGCGCAGCAGGACGGCACCGGACGACAGCGCCGGTGCCGCGAGGATGGCGGCGGCCGCCATGACGGCACCGTTCGAGTAGCCGACGAGGAGGGGCGGCCGGTCGCCGGCCGGGGCGAGACGGCGCAGGAGGCCGCAGAACTCGACGCATCGCGCGGTCAGGTCGGCGGAATCGAGAGTCCGGTCAGGATTGCGCCTGAAGAACGCGAATCCTTCCTCCCATGGGACCCGTCCGCGCACGAGGATGCATGGGCGACCGGCCGCGACACCGAGCCCGAATCGTCTCAGCGACTCCTCCGACCCGCCGCTGCCGTGGAGCAGGACGACCGGAGCGAGGCGGCGTGCGGCATCACCGGACCGCACGACGTGGAACCCCGAGATCTCCGCCATGCCCCGTCCCCGCTCCGTGCTCGCCGGCGATCGCCTGGGCATCGCCATGGATCGTCGCCGGGGCTCAAGCGAGCCGCGAGGCGAGCGTGCGGGCAAACGAGTCGATATGGGCGGTCATCGCGGCGGACGCCGCCGCCGGGTCGCGCCGGTGCAGGGCATCGAGGATCGCGCTATGCTCCTCGGCCACCTCGGCGAGGTGATGGCCGGTGGCGAGCGACAGGGCCCAGAACCGCACCGAGCGCCCGTGCAACCCGGCCAGCACCTCGGCGAGCACCCGGTTGCCCGAGGCCTCGGCGATCAGCGCGTGGAAGCGCCGGTCCGATTCGAGGATCGCGTCGAGGCCGTCGGGCGTGGCGGCGAGCACGGCGCCGAGCTGCTCCAGTGTGCCGTCGCCGATTCTCCCGGCGGCGAGCGCGGCGCAGGCCGGCTCGGTCAGGCGGCGCACCTCGATCAGGTGGGCGAACTCGTCCATCGAGAGCGGCTGCACCAGCACCCCCTTGCGGGGCAGGATCCGCACCAGCCCCTCGTGCATCAGCCGGTGCAGGGCCTGGTTCACCGGCGTGCGGCCGAGGCCGAGCTCGGCGCAGAGGCCCGCCTCGTTTAGCGCATCGCCGGGCTTCAGCCGCAGGGACACGATGTCGTCCTTCAGCCGCCGATAGGCGCGCTCGTTCTGCGACAAGGTTGGGCATGAACCTGCACGCGCTGTGGCCACCGTCACCGCTCCGCTCGACCTCTGCCCCCTTACCACGGGGCACGCTCCGCTTGGACCGACTTGTGAAATATCACAGGCATGGTACTTGCAGAATCACACGCCGGGCGGCCGGTTCGCGGACCGCGGGAGAAGAGCGATGACGAGGGTGGACGGGGTGAGCGTGCCCGCATTGGGCCTGGGCGAACTGGACGAGGGCTACCGTCGGGCGACGCTCAGGCTGATTCCGTTCCTGGTCTTCCTGTTCATCCTTGCCTGGATCGACCGGGTGAACGTGGGCTTCGCCAAGCTGCAGATGCTGTCGGACCTGAAATTCAGCGAGGCGGTCTACGGCTTCGGTGCCGGCATCTTCTTCATCGGCTACTTCCTGTTCGAGGTGCCGAGCAACCTGCTGCTCGAGCGCATCGGCGCCCGCAAGACCCTGGCGCGGATCACCATCCTGTGGGGGCTGGCCTCGATGAGCCTCGCCTTCGTGCGATCGGAATGGGCGTTCTACGCCATCCGCTTCCTGCTCGGGGTGTTCGAGGCCGGGTTCTTCCCGGGCGTGGTGCTCTATCTGACCTATTGGTTCCCGAGCGCGAAGCGCTCGCGCATCAACGGCCTGTTCATGACCTCGTTCGCCATCGCGGGCGTGGTCGGCGGGCCGCTCGCCGGGCTGATCATGGGCACGATGGGCGGGGTCTCGGGCCTCGCCAACTGGCAGTGGCTGTTCATTCTCGAAGGCATCCCGTCGCTGGTCGCTGGCGCCGCGGTACTGGCCTTCCTGCCCGACCGGCCGAAGGACGCGCCCTGGCTCAAGCCTGAGGTCGCCGCCGCGATGACGGCGATCGTCGAGGCCGAAGGCCAGGCCGCCGGCAAGGAGGCGAGCTTCAAGGCGGCGCTCCGCGACGGCCGGGTCTGGCTCTGCGCACTGATCTATTTCTGCATCGTCAGCGGCAACGCCACGATCGCGTTCTGGACGCCGTCGATCATCAAGGAGATCGGCGTCTCGGGCGCGATCGCGATCGGCTTCCTCGCTGCCGTGCCGTTCATCGCCGGCACCGTCGCGATGGTCTGGACCGGCGCGCATTCCGACCGCACCGGCGAGCGCCGGCTGCCCTGCGCCATCGCCAGCCTGATCGCCGCCGCGGGGCTCGCCGCCACCGGCGCGCTGATCGGCCACGCGGTTCTGGCCTTCCTCGCCCTCACGGTGGCGGCGGTTGGGATCCTGGCGGCCTTCCCGGTCTTCTGGTCGCTGCCGCAGACCTTCCTCGCCGGCACCGCGGCGGCCGGGTCGATCGCGGCGATCAACTCGATCGGCAACCTCGCGGGCTTCGTCGCCCCCTACGTCGTCGGCCTGTCGAACACGTTGACCGGCACGTCGAGCAACGGGCTCTATTTCGTCGCCGGGCTGGAATTGCTGGCCGGCATCCTGGTGTTCGGCTTCGCCCGCTGGCGCGAGGCCGCCGCCGACCTGGCTCCCGCCGAGTGATCCGGAGACCGAGACCCATGCTGACCTTCCATCGCGACGCCGCCGGACGGCGGGACACGATCGCGCTCTCGCCCGAGACCCTGGTCATCGCCGGGTGGGCCGGACGGGACGAGGCGGCGATCCGCCACCACATCGACGAATTGGCGGCGATCGGCGTGCCGCCGCCCTCGTCGGTCCCGGTCTACTACCGCGCCGCCGCGGCGACGCTGACGCAGGCGCCCCGCCTCGACGTGCTCGGTCCCGATTCCTCGGGCGAGGCCGAGCCGGTGATCGTGTCGCTCGCCGACGGCCTCTGGCTCGGGCTCGGCTCCGACCACACCGACCGCAAGGCCGAGACGGTCGGCATCGCGCTGTCCAAGCAGCTCTGCGGCAAGCCGGTCGGCACCGGGCTGTGGCGCCTCGACGAGGTCGCGCCGCATTGGGACGAGCTGATCCTGCGCGCCTACGCCACCATCGCGGGCGAGCGGGTGCTGTACCAGGAGGGCCGCTTGACGGCTCTGCGCACCCCGGGCGACCTGATGGCGCGCCGTCCCGGCGGGCCCGATCTGCCTCCCGGCACGGTGATGTTCGGCGGCACCCTCGGGGCGATCGGCGGCATCCGCCCGGCCGACCGGTTCGAGATGGAGCTGGAGGATCCGGTGCTCACGCGCACCCTGACCCACGCCTACGACATCGCCGTGCTGCCCGTGGTCGCCTGAGCCGGCGATGGGGGTCCTGACCGCGTTGGTCGAGATCGGGGACGCCGCCTTCTGGGCGGCGCTCCTCGCCAAGATGCTGGCCAGTGCCGCGATCGTGGTGCTCGCCTCGCTGGCGGTCGAGCGGACCGGGCCCCTCGTCGGCGCGATGATCGCGACCCTGCCGGTCTCGGCCGGCCCGGCCTACATCTTCCTCGCCCTCGACCACGACGCCGCCTTCCTGCGCGCCAGCGCGGTGGCGAGCCTGCCGGCCATCGCCGCCACCGCCCTGTTCATCGCGGCCTACGCCGCCCTGGCCCGGCGCCACGGCGTCGCGCTCTCGCTCGGCGGCGGCCTCGCGGTCTGGATCGTCGCGGCGCTCGCGCCGACCCGGATCGGCGGCGGGCTCGCCGGTGCCGGCCTCCTGACGATCCTGGTGATCGTCGCCTGCATGCGCGTCTGCCGGCGCTGGCGCGGGGGCGGCCCGGTGCTGGCGCGGCGCAAGCGAGGGAGCGATACCCTGATCCGGGCCGGCATCGTCATGGCTCTCGTCGTCGCGGTGGTGCTGGCCGGGCGGCTCGCCGGTCCGGGCGCTGCCGGGATCCTCGCCTTCGCGCCCGTCGTGATGGTGAGCCTGGCGGTGATCCTGCATCCGCGCCTCGGCGGGGCGGCGACCGCGACGGTGCTGGTGCTGAGCCTTCCCGGGCTCCTCGGCTTCGTGGCGGCCCTGTTCGCCCTCGCCCTCACGGTCGAACGGATCGGGCCCGCCTGGGCCCTGCCGCTCGCCCTCCTGATCACACTCGTGTGGAATGGCGGGATCCTGCTGGCGAGCCGCCGGCGCCCCGCACCGACCCCAGAGACCGACCGATGAGCACCGTCCGCGCCGACCTGGAACGCCGTCTCGCCCTGATCGAGGCGCCGGCGAGCCGCCACGTCTTCACCAAGCTCTATCCGGAGGCCGCCCGCGCCGCCGCCGACGCCGCCGATGCGCGGCGCAAAGCCGGTCTGTCGCTCGGGGCCCTCGACGGCACCATCGTGTCGATCAAGGACCTGTTCGACGTCCAGGGCGAGGCGACCACCGCCGGCTCGTCGATCCGGCGTCGGGCCGAGGCGGCGTTGCAGGACGCGCCCGTCGTCGCCCGCCTGCGCCGGGCCGGCGCGGTGATCGTGGGCAAGACCAACATGTCCGAGTTCGCCTTCTCGGGGCTCGGGCTCAACCCACATTGGGGCACGCCGGGCAACGCGAGTGACCCGAGCCTGGTGCCGGGCGGCTCGTCCTCGGGTGCCGGCGTCTCGGCGGCGCTCGGCACTTCCGACATCGCCATCGGCACCGATACCGGCGGCTCGGTCCGCATCCCGGCGGGGCTCAACGGCGTGGTCGGCTTCAAGCCGACGGCCCGCCGGGTGCCGCTGGCCGGTGCCTTCCCGCTGTCGCCCTCGCTCGATTCGATCGGTCCCCTCGCCCGCTCGGTCGAGGCCTGCGCGGCGGCCGACGCGGTGATGGCCGGCGAGGAATACCGCCCGCTGAAGGCCGCGCCGTTGCGCGACCTGCGCATCGGCGTACCGCGCGGCCTCCTGTTCACCGAGACCGACCCGATGGTGGCGCAGGCCTTCGAGGCCGCCCTCTCGACGCTCGGCGCTGCCGGCGCCCGGATCGGTGACACCCCGTTCGACGACCTCCTCGCCCGCATGGCCGAGGCGACGGCCGGCGGCCCGATCGCGTCGGTCGAGGCGGCGGAGATCCACGCCGACTGGCTTGACGCCGAGGCGGCGGGCTTCGATCCGCGGGTTCATGCCCGCATCACCCGCGGCCGCACGGTGACGGCGGCCGCCTATATCCGGATGATGCGGGCGCGTGCCGTGCTGATCGAGGCCGGCGACGAGCGTCTCGCCCCCCTCGACGTGCTGGCCCTGCCGGCGACCGCGATCCCGGCGCCCAGCATCGCCTCGGTGGCGGAGGACGACGCGGCCTTCGGCCGGATCAACCTCCTGATGCTGCGCAACACGATGGTGGGGAACCTGTTCGACCTGACCGGCATCTCGCTGCCGATCCCGGGACAGGCGAAGCCCGTCGGCCTGATGCTGCTCGCCCGGCATGGGCATGACCGGCGGTTGCTGGAGATCGCCGCGGGGGTGGAGGCGGCGTTGCGGGGCTGAGGATCGGGAAGCGGCGGCCGAAGCCCGGTGCCTGATACTCTCGTCGTCATCCCGGATGTCGCGTCGCGGCCCCGGGATGCCGCCGAGGGCGTTGGGAACAAGGGCGCGACCGCCAGGGCTTGGGAACGAAAAACGCCGCGGACCGTCTCTGGCCCGCGGCGTCTGCTCTGGACGGGCGTGAGTTACGCCGCTTGGCGCCCAAGATGCGCCGCCACCGTGGTGACGCGTGACCCGACCATCTTGACGGCATCCTTCAGCTCATCGCCGCTGACCCCGAATTGTTCGGCCCAATAGGCGCGATCGTCGGGGCAATGGATGTCGATGTGCTGCGCGAAACGCGGCTTGAGAATATCCTGAGGCCCGGACATGGTGATTTCCTGAAATCTTGGCTGACCAGTCGCCGCTGGCACGGAACGCGGGGGCGTCGAGTATCAGGACAACGCTCGATTCTGCGAAAAGTTGCCGGGTCGCCATCCGGATCGCTGCGGCATCGGGCGCATGGCTGGCGGGAAACGGCCGAGGCTGCTACCCGCTCTAGGGCCCGATTCCGTCTTCACGAGGAACGACCATACGCTCCCTCCGCCCTGTCCTGGCGGCCCTGATGCTCGCAGGCTTGCCGCTCGCCGGCAGCGCCCTGGCCCGCGAAATGCCGACCACGGCGACGACCGCGCCGGCCTCGGCCCGGAAATCCAACGTCGTGATCCTCGCCACCGGCGGCACCATCGCGGGGGCAGGCGCCGACGCCAGCAACAGCGCCACCTACCAGGCCGCCAAGGTGCCGGTGGACAAGCTGATCGCCGCCGTGCCGTCCCTCGGGGACCTCGCCAACGTCCGCGGCGAGCAGGTGTTCCAGATCGCCTCCGAGAGCTTCACCAACGCCCAGCTGGTGCAGCTCGCCAAGCGCGTCTCGGCGCTCCTCAAGCAGGACGACGTCGACGGCGTGGTCATCACCCACGGCACCGACACCCTGGAGGAGACCGCGCTGTTCCTCGACCTCGTTGTGAAGAGCGACAAGCCGATCGTGGTCGTCGGCTCGATGCGGCCCTCGACCGCGATCTCGGCCGACGGCGCCCTCAACCTCGCCGACGCGGTCGCCACCGCGGCGAGCCCGGCCTCCAAGGGCAAGGGCGTGCTGGTGACGATGAACGACGAGATCCAGGCCGGCCGCGACGTCACGAAGCGCGTCAACATCAAGCCGAGCGCCTTCACCAGCCAGTGGGGCCCGCTCGGCATGGTGGTCGAGGGCAAGACCTACTGGTTCCGCGCCCCCGTGAAGCGGCACGGCACGACCTCCGAGTTCGACATCGACACGATCGACACCCTGCCGGAGGTCGCCATCGTCTACGGTTCCGGGAACATGAACCCGGCCGCCTACACCGCCGCCGTCCAGGGAGGCGCCAAGGCGATCGTGCATGCCGGCACCGGCAACGGCTCGGTGGCGGGCTACGCCGTCGATACGCTCAAGGACCTGCGCGCCAAGGGCACGGTCGTCATCCGCTCCTCGCGCGTCGGCGACGGCTTCGTCCTGCGCAACGCCGAGCAGCCCGACGACCAGTACGACTGGGTCGTGGCGCACGACCTCAATCCCCAGAAGGCCAAGATCCTGGCGGCGGTCGCGCTGACCAAGACGAACGATACGAAAGAGCTGCAGCGCATCTTCTGGGAGTATTGAGCGGTCATGGCATAAATTGACGCTCATTCCTGCGATCTCAATCTGAGGTTTCGGTCGATCGACGATCGAGCGACCTCGAGGCGGGCTCCAGAAGTCTCCACGATTCCTGGAGCCCTCCGTCCAGGCTGCCGCAAGCGGCCGCACGTCGGGATGAGGTCGCGGTTGGGAGGAGAATCATGTCGGGGGTGCGGCTCGCAGACGCCGACGGTTTCGGCCCGACCCCCGATGATGCCACGGCGCCGGTCCCCGTCGAGGCCCGCGGCAGCGCACCTCCGATGCGCGGCTCAAGCTGGACAAGGCCGCCCCGGCCCGCCACTCTCCCGCGAAATACAATTTCGCAGGGTGGAAACGTCGATGATCAGTGCCAAGTTGGATGGGCGCCGCGTGCTCGTCACCGGCGGCGCCTCGGGGATCGGGCTCGCCGCCGTCACGCTGTTCGCCCGGTGCGGCGCCGAGGTGATGCTCAACCACCTCGCCGAGGATGCCCGCGGGCCGGAGGCGGCCGCGCGCCTCTCCGCCGAGGGCCTGAAGGTCCGGGCGCTTCCCGGGACCGTCTCGGTGCCGGGCGAGGCGGAGGCCATGGTGGCCCGGGGGATCGACGCGCTCGGCGGCCTCGACATCCTCATCAACAATGCCGGCACTCCGGCCTCCACGGTGCCGATCGAGTTCGCCGACCTCGACGCGATGACCGAGGAGTTCTGGCAGACGATCCTCGCGACGAACCTGATCGGCCCCTATCGCTGCGCCCATGCGGCGGCGCCGGCTTTGCGCCAGGCCAAGGGCGCCATCGTCAACACGGCTTCGGTCGCCGGGCTCGGCCGGCGCGGCTCCAGCATCGCCTACTCGGCGAGCAAGGCCGGGCTGGTGAACCTGACGCGCAGCCTCGCCCGGGCGCTCGCCCCGGAGGTGCGGGTCAACGCGGTGGCGCCGGGCCTCGTCGAGACGCCGTGGACCGCCACCTGGCCGGACGAGCGCAAGGCCGAGTCTGTCGCGCGCACCCTGCTCGCCCGCATGGCGCGACCGGAGGACATCGCCGAGGCGATGCTGTTCCTCGCGGCCGGCGCGGCCTACGTCACCGGCGAGACCCTGGTGGTCGACGGCGGCATGCTCTGAAGGGAGGCACCCATGTCGCGCAAGACTGTCATCACGTGCGCCCTCACCGGCTCGTTCGATACGCCGTCGAAGAACCCCGCCGTGCCGGTGAGCCCCCAGGCCATCGCGCAATCGGCGCTCGAGGCTGCCGCGGCCGGCGCCGCGGTGGTCCACATCCACGTCCGCGATCCGCAGACGGCCAAGCCCAGCATGGAGCTCGCCCTCTACCGCGAGGTGGTGGAGCGGATCCGGGATAGGAACGCGGACGTGATCCTCAACCTGACCACCGGCGCGGGCGGACGCTACGTCGCCGGCGATCCCGACCCGGCCGTGGCGGGCCCCGGCACCACCCTCGCCTCGCCGGAGGCGCGCACCCGGCACGTCACGGCGCTGAAGCCCGAGATCTGCACCCTCGACGTGGCGACGATGAATTTCGGCGAGCACGCCTTCATGAACACCCCCGCCCATCTGCGGGCGATGGGGGCGATGATCCGCGCGGCCGGCGCGAAGCCCGAGATCGAGGTGTTCGACCTCGGCCAGATCGAGCTCGCCCGCCATCTCCTGGCGGAGGGCCATCTCGATTCGCCGCCGCTGTTCCAGATCTGCCTCGGCATCCCCTGGGGAGCGCCGGCGACGCCCGAGACCCTGCTGCAGATGCGCGACCGCCTGCCGAAGGACGCGGTGTGGTCGGCCTTCGGCATCTCCCGGGCCGAGTTCCCGATGGTGGCGCTCGCCGCCACCGCCGGCGGCCACGTCCGGGTCGGGCTCGAGGACAACCTCTACCTGTCGCGCGGCGAACTCGCGCCGAGCAACGCGGCCCTCGTCGCGAAGGCCGTGAGCCTGCTCGCCCATCTCGATTGCACGCCGGCGAGCCCCGCCGAGGCGCGGGCGATCTTCGGGCTGACCGCCTGACGCCTCACCGCGTGGCCTTCCGGCCACGCCGTCCGGCTTTCTAGCCTGGGCTGCCGCCCTCGGCCCTACATCCAGCCTCGACGAGGCCGGCCGTATCTTCCCGTGGAAGGCGAGGATAGGGCGAGTTGCAATCCCGCCGTAAAGATTCCGCAGACGGCCGGGAGTGTAACCTCGCCCATCGGGCAGGCATGGATTGCTGAAGAACGGAAGTCGCGGCGGCCCGACGTCCCGAGGCCTGCGGCGCGGCTCCGAGGGAGTGTGTGGGATGACAAGAAGCGGTTACGGGCGGGCCCTGATCGCCGCGGGCCTCGCGGTGCTGGCCGGTGGCGCGCAGGCCGCGCAGTGCGGCAACAGCGCAGCCGGGTTCGAGGCCTGGAAGCGAGACTTCGCCGACGAGGCCCGCGGGCGGGCGAGCCCGGCCGCCCTCTCGGCCCTGGCGGGGACCTCCTACTCCACCGCCACCATCGCGGCGGACCGGGGCCAGAAGAGCTTCAAGCTCTCCCTCGACCAGTTCATGGCCAAGCGCGGCGCGGCGGCGATCGTCGCCCGCGGCCGGGCGATGAAGCGCTCGCAAGCCGCCCTGTTCGACTCGATCGAGCAGCGCTACGGCGTGCCGCCGGGTCCGCTCCTGGCGATCTGGGGCATGGAGACCGGGTTCGGCGCCGTGAAGGGCAACGTCAACACCCTCTCGGCGGTCGCCACCCTGGCCTATGATTGCCGCCGCTCGGCCTTCTTCACCGACCAGCTCTACGCCGCCCTGACCCTGGTCGACCGCGGCATCCTGACCGCCGGCACCCGCGGCGCCGCCCATGGCGAGGTCGGCCACACCCAGTTCCTGCCGAAGAACGTGCTGAATTACGGCACCGGCGGCAGCCTCGACAACGCGTCGGTGGCGCTGAACTCGACCGCGAACTTCCTCAAGGCCCATGGCTGGCGCGCCGGCGCCGGCTACCAGCCCGGCGAGCCGAACTTCGGGGCGATCCAGGGCTGGAACGCGGCGTCCGTCTATCAGCGCGCCATCGCGATCATCGGCGCCAAGATCGACGGCGAGTGATCGACGGCGAGTGATCGACGGGAAATGAGTGCACCTCCGGGAGCGCGGCTTCCGGAGGTGATCCCGCGATGGCTCGAATCGGGACCGGCACTGCATCGACGCAGCGCTGACACGCTACCCGCGATATCATCCTGAGGTGCCGCGACGCGGCCACGAAGGAGGGCTTCCGAAATCGCGAGGCTTCTGGAGCCCTCCTTCGAGGCCAGTCCATTGTCGATGCACTGATACCGCCGCGCCGTCGAACGGGCGCCGGCGCTGACGCGCCGGACGCCTTGGCATCGACGTGTCGAAGCCAAGGCGCGGGGGTATGACACCTCAGGACGAGGGCGCGGGATGGACGGCCACGACGCCGTTGCTCCTTTGCGCTTCTCAGCCCCGCGTCGCGCGGTCCGCCGGGCCGCCCCGGCCGATCCGCGGCAGGTCGCTGGCGCCGGCGCCCGGCACCACGACGAGGCGACGGACCTCGCCGCGCAGGAAGGCCTGCAGGAAGCGGTCGTAGTTGCGGAACGAGACGCAGCCGTTCGAGGCGCCGCTCGGGCCGAGCATGTAGGTGTGCGCCAGGAGTCCGACCCGGTTGTGGATGGCGCCGCTGCCGCCGACCGGGTTGAGCCGGATCGCCCGCACGCCGTGGAACAGGGCCTCGCGCTCGGTGAGGTCGTAGGTGCCCGGCGGCGTGGCGCCGCGCATCTTCAGGTGGACGTTGCGCGGATCGTCCATGTGCGGCCCGAGGCCCGAATGCGCCTCCAGCGACTCGCCGCTCGGCAGCGTCACCGTGCGGGCGCTGATGTCGTAGACCGCGATGCCGGGGCTCGCGCTCAGGCGCGGGCGCGGGGTGGAGTCGAGATTGCCCGGCGCGGCATAGGCCAGGGTCTGCGACGGGGCGGTGCCGCCCCCTCCCCCGAAGATCCGCTCGAACAGCGACGGCTCCTCCGGGAGCGCCGCCTTGAACACGCTCTGGGTCGAGGCGATCGCCTGAACCGGCCGCCGCGGCGCGCGGGTCGCCAGCACGGTCGGCGTCGGGCGCAGCTCGGGCGGGCGCGGCACCGGCAGGGGGATGGCGGCGAGGGGCGCCGGAGCCGGAACCGTGGCGGCGGTCGGGCCGGAGGTCGGCGGCGTTTGCACCGGAGCGGCCGGTACGGCCGCGGCGAGGCGCATCGGCGCCGGGGAGACGGGCTCCGCGACGAGCGGGGCGGCCGCGAGCGGCGGGCTGCTCGCCGGCAGCGTCTCCCGGATGAAGCCTGCTGCCTCGGTCCCCAGGGTGGCCTGCGGCGCGAGCATCCAGCCGAGTTCGGCCGGGGTTACGGCGGCCTGCCTCTCGGGCACAGCCGGCTTGGCCGGCGCCGCCACGGGCAGCGCGGCGTCGTCCCGCGGCATCAGGCCGGCGGCGGCACCGATGCCACCGAGCAACGCGGCGATGCCGAGGAGCCGCCGGTTGCGGCGGCGGCGACGGACGGAGGCCGGGGCGAGGCGACCGGACGAATACGCGACGAGGTCCATGCGGCCTGTACTCGATGGCTTGTCCCGCACGGATCCGCCCGGCCGGGCCGCCGGCGCGGGGGCACGGCGGGCCGGTGGAGTTCGGCCGTTTAGGAAAGGATCAACCTTAAGCCTTCGTATTGAACGGCGCTTTGGTTAATCCCGGCTAAATGACATCGAGGAAATCGGAAGAATTCATGGCGCCGTCATGGCGGCCGCACCGGCGCCGTGCTTGAGCGCCCCTCGAACGCGAAAGCGCGCCGCCCCGGGGGGACGGCGCGCTCCCGAATGAGACGAGGCCGAGGCGGCCGCTCGATCACTCCACCGTGACGGACTTCGCCAGGTTGCGCGGCTGGTCGACGTCTTTCCCCAGCACCACGGCGGTGTGGTAGGCGAGCAGCTGCACCGGCACCGCGTAGACGATCGGCGCCACCACCGGGTCGAGGTCGGGCATCATCAGCGTCGCCAGCGTGTCGAGCCCGGCGGCGTCGGCGCCCCGCGCATCGCCGATCAGCACGATCCGGCCGCCGCGGGCCGCCACCTCCTGCATGTTCGAGACGGTCTTCTCGAAGGTCGCGTCGTGGGGGGCGATCACGATCACCGGCACCGCATCGTCGATCAGCGCGATCGGACCGTGCTTCAGCTCGCCAGCCGCGTAGCCCTCGGCGTGGATGTAGGAGATCTCCTTCAGCTTCAGCGCGCCCTCAAGCGCCATCGGGTAGGCGGTGCCGCGGCCGAGATAGAGCACGTCCCGGGCCTTGGCGATCTCGCGGGCCAGGACCTCGATCTCCTCCTCGCGCTTCAACGCCTCGGCCATCAGGCCCGGCACCTTGATCAGCGCGTCGACGAGGCGCTTCTCCCCCGCCTCATCGAGGGTGCCGCGGGCCCGGCCGGCGGCGAGCGCCAGGCAGAGCAGCACCGTGAGCTGGCACGAGAACGCCTTGGTCGAGGCGACGCCGATCTCGGGGCCGGCGAGCGTCGGCACCACAGCCGAAGCCTCGCGGGCGATGGTCGAGGTCGGCACGTTGACGACCGCGAGCGTGTGCTGCCCTTGCGACTTGGCGTAGCGGAGCGAGGCCAGGGTGTCGGCGGTCTCGCCCGATTGCGAGATCACGAGGGTCAGCCCGTCCTTCTCCAGCGGCGGCTCGCGGTAGCGGGTCTCGGAGGCGACGTCGATCTCCACCGGAAGGCGGGCCAGGGTCTCGAACCAGTACTTGGCGACGAGGCCGGCATAATAGGCGGTGCCGCAGGCGGTGATCGAGATCCGGCTGAGCTTGGCGAAGTCGAAGGGCAAAGCCTCCGGCAGGGCGACGCGGCCGGCGGCGAGGTCGACGTAATGGGCGAAGGTGCGACCCACCACCCCGGGCTGCTCGTAGATCTCCTTCGCCATGAAGTGGCGGTAATTGCCCTTGTCGACCAGGAAGGCCTGGGTGGCGATCTTCTGGCGCGGGCGGGCGACGACGTTGCCGGCGGCGTCGCGGATCTCGGCGCCGTCGCGGGTCAGGATGGTCCAGTCGCCCTCGTCGAGATAGGTGATCTCGTCGGTGAAGGGGGCGAGGGCGAGCGCGTCGGAGCCGAGATAGGTCTCGCCGTCGCCGAAGCCGAGGGCGAGCGGCGCGCCGTGGCGGGCGCCGATCAGGAAGTCCTCCTCGCCGGCGAACAGGAAGGCCAGCGCGAAGGCGCCGCGCAGGCGCGGCAGGGCCGCCTCGACCGCCGGGACGGGGCCGAGGCCGGTCCGCATCAGGTGGCTGACGAGCTGGGCCACCACCTCGGTGTCGGTCTCGGTCTCGAAGACGCAGCCCTCGGCCTGAAGCTCGGCCTTCAGCTCCCTGAAATTCTCGATGATCCCGTTATGGACCACCGCCAGGCGCTCGGTGGCATGCGGGTGGGCGTTGGTCTCGTTGGGGCGGCCATGGGTCGCCCACCGGGTGTGGCCGATGCCGATCGCGCCGGCGAGCGGGTTCTGGAGCAGCTTCAGCTGCAGGTTCGACAGCTTGCCCTCGGCGCGCCGACGCTCCAGCCGGCCGGATTCCAGGGTAGCGATGCCGGCCGAATCATAGCCGCGGTATTCGAGCCGGCGCAGCGCGTCGACCACCTGTCCCGCAACGGCATTCCGGCCGACGATTCCAACGATCCCGCACATGCTCACCGCCTCACGTCTCGCCCGCAGAGTGTCCCGCCGCGGGACCCCCCGGCCCTATCGCGGAGCATTGCGGCAGGATTCCTGCCGCACCGCACCCGCCCGGGTCGGGACTCCTCTAGCCAACCGGCCCGAGGCCCGGCGAATCAACTTGCGTAACGGTTTGTGACGGCCAAGGTTCACCTGTGCGGCGGCCGGGCGGGTCCCCGCCCGGCGCCGTGGGCGATCAGGGCATCAGCACGGTGTCGATGACGTGGATCACGCCGTTCGACTGCATCACGTTGCCGATCGTCACCCGGGCGGTGTTGCCCTTGTCGTCGGCCACGAACAGGCGCTTGCCCTTCTGCATCACCGTCAGGGTCTGGCCCGCCGCGGTCTTCAGCTCGGCCTGGCCGCCGCCCTGCTTCACCAGCCCCATCAGGTCCTTGGCGGTGTAGGTGCCGGGCACGACGTGGTAGGTCAGGATCTTGGTCAGCGTCGCCTTGTTCTGCGGCTGGACCAGGGACTCGACCGTGCCGGCCGGCAGCTTGGCGAAGGCGGCGTTGGTCGGGGCGAACACCGTGAACGGGCCGGGGCCGGACAGGGTGTCGACGAGGCCGGCGGCCTTCACGGCGGCGACCAGGGTGGTGTGGTCCTTCGAGTTGACCGCGTTCTCGACGATCGTCTTCGAGGCGTACATCGGCGCGCCGCCGACCATCGGGTTCTTCGCCTGGGCAGCACCGGCGGCCGTCGCGAGCGCGAGGGCGAGAACCAGGGTGCGGGCATGATTCCGGATCGTCATGGGGTGTCGTCCCGTCTCTCGTGTCAGCCCCGCTCTCGTCGGGGTCGAGGGCCGGTACGGAGGGCCGGACGGGAAAGTTTCGGATCCTCGCGATTTTTTCGGGCAGCCCCCGAATTTTTTTCGCGCCTACTCGCGCACCAGGCGGCCGCTATAGACCGCCGGCCCGGTCGGGGCGCCCGAGGGCGAGCCGCCCGGCGGCTCCAGGGTGACGGCGAGGCTGGCGCCCTCGAGGAGCGCCCGGTCGGCGGCCGGCAGGGGCAGACGGGTGCCGGCCGCGTCCTGCACCACGCCCAGGGAGCGCGGGGCGCCGGAGGCCGGCACGACCCAGAGTTCGAGGCTGCGGTCGCGCGGCGCCTCGGCGGCGAGCGCCCGGACCTGAACCGTGCCGGCCCCTGGATCGACCCGCACCACCAGGGCCGGCAGCTCGCCGCCCCGGTTCACCACCGCGAGATACTGTGCCTGCTCCGGGCGCGGCGCGAGGCGCTCGACGGCGATGAACAGGGCGAGGCCGGCGGCCAGCCCCCCCGCGGCGAGAGCGGCGCGGCGCCAGCGCCGCAGCGCCGGGCGCAGGTCGATGACCGGGGCGGCCGCCCTCCCCGGCAGCCGGGCGGCGATGCCCTCCCAGGCGCCGGGCGGCGGGGTCATCTCGGGCACCGCCTCGGCCAGGGGCGCGAGGCGCGCCTCCCAGGCGCGTTCGGCCGCTTGCAGGGCGGGGGAGCCGGCGCGCTCGCGCCGATAGGCCTCGCGCTCGGCAGCGGTCAGGGTGCCCAGCACGTACTCGGCGGCCCGCAGGTCGGTTTCGTCGGGCGGAGTCTCGTGGGGCGCGCTCATGCGGCGGCATCCAGGCAGCCGCGCAGCGAGGCGAGCCCGCGATGCAGCCAGGTCTTCACCGTGTTGACCGGCCGGTCGTAGCGCAGGGCCAGCTCCTCCCGCGACAGCCCCTCGCAATAGGCCAGGACCACGCAGTCGCGCTGGGCCGGCTCCAACCGGCCGAGGCAGGCGAGGAGCGCGTCGCGGTCCAGGAACGCGGCCTCGCTGTCGCGCGGATCGGCGATGCGGGCGAGCCAGTCCTCGTCGTCGTCCTCGCTCACCGGCATCGGCACCTCACCCTTCCGGCGCACCAGATCGATGGCGCGGTGGCGCGCGATCGCGGCAAGCCAGGCCATCGGCCGTCCCGCCTCCGGGGCGTAGCCCGCCGCGCCCTGCCACACCCGCAGATAGGCGTCCTGCAGCACGTCCTCGGCCGCGCCCCGCTCCCGCACGATACGCAGGATCACGCCGAAAAGTTTCGGGGCGGTGCGGTCGTATAGCGCCCGCAGGGCCTCCTGGCGGCCCTCGGCCACCCCGGCGATCAGCGTGGCCAGAGCGGCATCGCCGTCGGCGGCCTCGCGGCCGGGCGTTGCCCGATGGGGACGATCCTCGACGCGCACCATCGCTCACATCCACGGGCGGCGCACGGCACGCCCCTCGCCTCCCGCCATAGATCAATCGCGCGCGAAGAACCACGGGGCGAGGGTCCGTCCACAGCCCGGCCGGGCCGGCGCGATCCTCACCCCTTCGTCGGCTTCGTCCACCCGGTCTTCACCACCTGCCGGCCCCGGCCGATCGCGAGCGCGCCCGGCGGCACGTCGTCGGTGATCACCGAGCCCGAGCCGACGAAGGCTCCCGCCCCGACCGTCACCGGCGCCACCAGCGCCGAGTTCGAGCCGACGAAGGCGCCGGCGCCGATCATCGTGCGGTGCTTGTTCACGCCGTCGTAGTTGCAGGTGATGGTGCCCGCCCCAAGGTTGGCGCCCGCCCCGACCTCGGCATCGCCGACATAGGACAGGTGGTTGATCTTGGCGCCGGCCCGGATCGCGGCGTTCTTCACCTCGACGAAGTTGCCGATGCGGGCGCCGGACTCCAGCACCGCCCCAGGGCGCAGGCGGGCATAGGGCCCGATCTGGACGCCGTCGGCGAGACGGGCCTGCTCGAGGTGCGAGAAGGCGTGGACGGTGCAGCCGTCACCGACGACGACGCCGGGGCCGAACACCACGTTGGGCTCCACCACCACGTCGCGGCCGAGCGCCGTGTCGTGGCTGAGGAACACCGTCTCGGGAGCGATCAGGGTGGCACCGCCGAGCATCGCGCGCCGGCGCAACGCCGCCTGCACCGACGCCTCGGCGGCGGCGAGCTGCACCCGGTCGTTGACCCCCTGCGCCTCGGCCTCGGCGACCGGCACCACCGCGACCCGGTGCCCGTCCGCCACCGCGAGCGCCACCGCGTCGGGCAGGTAGTACTCGCCCGCCGCATTGGCGTTGCCGATCCGCTCCAGCAGGCCGAGGGCGTGGGCGCCCGACAGCGCCATCAGGCCGGCATTGCACAGGGTGACGCGGCGCTCGGCCTCGCTCGCATCCTTCTCCTCGCGGATCGCCGTGACCCGGCCGCCCTCGACCAGCACCCGGCCGTAGCCGGTGGGGTTCCCGGCCTCGAAGGCCAGCACCGCCACGGCGGCGCCCTCCGCCAGAGGGGCGCGCAGGCGGGCATAGGTCTCCGGCGTGACCAGCGGCGTGTCGCCGAAGGCCACCACCACGTCGTCGGCGCCCTCGGCCAGTGCCCGGCGCGCGGCCAGGACGGCGTGGGCGGTGCCGAGGCGCTCCTCCTGCGGGTAGGTCTCGGCGCCGGCAAACCCCGCCACCACCCGGGCGACGTCGTCGCGGCCCGGCTCGACCACCACGGCGAGACGCCCGGCCCCGGCCTCCGCCACGGCGGCGAGCACGTGGGCGAGCATCGATCGGCCGGCGATCGGGTGGAGCACCTTCGGCAGGGCGGAGCGCATCCGCGTCCCCTTGCCGGCGGCGAGCACGACGGCGAGAAGGGAGCGGGCGGGCTTCGGTATCGCGGTCATCGGCGGCCTTTCGTTCCGGCGGGGCTGCGCGTTCGCTGCGAGCGTCAATCGGCGTCCCGACCGTCTAGCCGATCACCCCGTGAGAACAAGCGCCGGTGCAGCCTGATGCGAGGGTGCAACCCGTCCGATTCTTAACCCCCGGTTCAGCCCGGTTCGTGGTAAACGGCCGACGCCCCCTCCCGATTCCGGCTCGGTACGACCTCCCTCGATGACGCAAGCCCCCACCGCCCCGCCCTCCCGCACGGCCCTCGACCGACGCACGGTGCTGGCGCTCGCCGGCGGTCTGGCCGCGACCACGGCGGCGGGCGCGCAGCCGACGGAGCCGGCGCCCCTGTCGGACGGGCAGCGCTTCGATCCCGGCCAGGTGGTCGAGCTCGCCCGCGCACTGGCGAAGAAGCCCTACGCGGCGCCGGCCGCCGACCTGCCCGACCCGTTCAAGGACATCACCTACGAGCAGTATATCGGCGTGCGGGCGCAGCCCCAGGCCCTGCTCTGGGCCGGCGAGGGCCGCGGCTTCGTGGTCGAGCCGCTGCATCGCGGTTTCGTCTTCACCACGCCGGTGGCCCTCCACGCCGTCGAGGACGGGGTGGTGCGCCGCCTGGCCTACGACCGCAACCGCTTCACCTTCGGCAAGCTCAAGGCCCCGGACGAGGGCCGCGACATCGGCTTCTCGGGCTTCCGGCTCTACGCGAGCTTCAACGGCGCGCAGCCCACCGATTGCGCGATCTTCCAGGGTGCCTCGTTCTTCCGGGCGCTTGCCGCCGGGCAGAGCTACGGCGTCACCGCCCGCGCCCTCACGCTGAGGCCCGCCGAGGCCAAGGGCGAGGAATTCCCGCTGTTTCGCGCCTTCTGGCTCGAGCGGCCGGGACCCGGCACCGGGCAGATCGTGATTCACGCCCTGGTCGATTCCGAATCCGCCACCGCGGCCCTGCGCATGACCTTGCGGCCGGGCGACGCCACCATCGTCGATATCGAGGCGACGCTCTGCCCGCGCACGGCGCTGGAGCATGTCGGCATCGCCGGCATGACCGGCGCCTACCTGTTCGGGCCGACCGACCGCCGCGGCGTCGACGATGCCCGGCCGGCCGCCCACGAGGTCGACGGCTTGCAGATCCGCAACGGCTGGGGCGAGGCGATCTGGCGCCCGGTCCAGAATCCCGAGACGTTGCAGATCTCCGCCTTCATGGACCAGGATCCGAAGGGCTTCGGGCTGATCCAGCGCGCCCGCGCCTATGCCGATTACCAGGACGACGTGCAGCGCTGGGAGAAGCGGCCGAGCCTGTGGATCGAGCCCCTCGGCAGCTGGGGGCCGGGCGTGCCGCAGCACGGCTGGGGCGCCGGCGCGGTCCAGCTGATCGAGATCCCGAGCGAATCCGAGGTCAACGAGAACGTCCTGGCCTATTGGCGCCCGAAGGAGCCGGTCGCCAAGGAGACCGCCTTCAGCTATCGCCAGTTCTGGTGCTGGTCGGTGCCCGGCGCACCGCCGCTCGCCACCTGCTCCGGCACCCGGGTCGGCAAGGGCGCAGCGGGCAAGCGCCGGCTGTTCCTCGTCGACTTCACCGGCGAGGCGCCCTTCGCCGAGGGGATCGATCCGAACACGCTCCAGGCCGCCCTGCATACCGCGCCCGGCAGCATCCTGCGCCCGCGGGTCTACCCGTATCCCGAGCGCAAGACCGTGCGGGTGGTGTTCGAGCTCGATCCCGGCAACGACACGTCCTGCGAGCTGCGCCTGATCGTCAAGGCCGGCGACAAACCCGTGACTGAGACATGGCTGTACCGGTGGACCCCGTGACCCTCGCCCCCGATCTCGACACACTCCGCCGCGACGCCCAGCCCCTCGCGGTCGCGCCGGCGGTGCCGCCCGAATCTCGCCTCGCCATGCCGGTCCAGGACCTGCGGAACTGGTCGGAGGACCAGGCCCACAAGGTCCCGGGGCGGCGCACGCCCTGGGGCGCCCGCGCCTTCGTCTTCGGCGGCGGCGCCCTGCTCACCGCCTACGGCGCGGTGCAGATGTACGAGGTCGTGTCGGTCGCCGGCTCGACCACCTGGCTGCAGTGGCTGCTGCTGGCTCTGTTCACCCTCAACTTCTCGTGGATCGCGCTCGCCTTCACCTCGGGCCTGCTCGGCTTCCTGGCGCTGCTGCGCCGGCGCCGGCCTGAGGTGCCGCAGGCCCCCCTCACCACCCGCACCGCCGTGGTGATGCCGGTCTACAACGAGGCCACCGCCCGCACCTTCGCGGCGGTCGAGGCGATCCGTGAATCGATCGAGGCCACCGGCGAGGGGAACGCCTTCGATTACTGGATCCTGTCCGATTCGACCCAGGCCGATGCCTGGATCGCCGAGGAGCGGGCCTATCTGGCGCTGCGGTCGCGCCTCGGGGACGGCGCCCGGCTCTATTACCGCCACCGGCAGAAGAACCACCACCGCAAGGCCGGCAACATCGCCGACTTCGTCACCCGCTGGGGCGGCCATTACGACCACATGCTGGTCCTCGACGCCGACAGCCTGATGAGCGGCGACTGCGTGGTGACGCTGGCCCGCGCCATGGAGGCCGATCCGGATTCCGGCATCATCCAGTCGCTGCCCCTGATCATCAACCGCAACACCCTGTTCGCCCGGGTGCAGCAATTCGCGGCCCGCATCTACGGTCCGGTCATCGCCACCGGCCTCGCCCTGTGGTCGGGCCGCGACGGCAATTACTGGGGCCACAACGCGATCATCCGGACGAAGGCCTTCGCCGACCATTGCGGCCTGCCGGATCTCAGCGGCAAGCCGCCCTTCGGCGGTCACGTGCTCAGCCACGACTTCGTCGAGGCGGCGCTGATCCGCCGCGCCGGCTGGAGCGTCTACATGCTCCCCGAGCTGCAGGGCTCCTACGAGGAGAGCCCGCCCTCGCTGATCGACGTCGCGATCCGCGACCGGCGCTGGGCGCAAGGCAACCTCCAGCACAGCCGCATCATCGGCACGGCGGGCCTCAGGCTCGCCTCGCGCCAGCACTTCGCCACCGGCATCGCCGGCTACCTCGCCTCGCCGCTCTGGGCGGCCCAGCTCGTGGTCGGCATCGCGCTCTCCTTGCAGACCGCCTATATCCGCCCCGAATACTTCTCGACCGAGTTCCGCCTCTACCCGGTCTGGCCGCGCTTCGACCCCGTCCGCGCGCTCCAGCTGTTCGGGATCACCATGGCGATCCTGCTCGCGCCGAAGCTGTTCGGGCTGATCCTCGGCCTCCTCGACGGCAAGGTCCGGCGGGCGAGCGGCGGCGGCCTGCGGCTGGTGCTCTCGGCCCTGATCGAGACCCTGCTCTCGGCGCTGATCGCCCCGATCGCCATGCTGGTCCAGTCCGGCTCGGTGATCCAGATCCTGCTCCGCCGCGATGCCGGCTGGAACCCGCAAAGGCGCGACGACGGCTCGATCCCGTTCTCGGACATCGTGCGCCGGCACCGCTGGCACACCATCCTCGGGCTCGTCGCCGGCGTGTCGGCCTTCGCCATCGCGACCTCGCTGTTCCTGTGGATGTCGCCGACCATCCTCGGCCTGGTGCTGGCGATCCCGATCTCGTGGGCGAGCGGGCAGCTCTTCCTCGGCCTCGCCCTCAAGCGCGCCGGCCTGCTGATGACGCCCGAGGAGCGCGAGCCTCCGGCGATCGCCACCGCCGCCAAGGCGATCGAGGCGCAGAACGCCGCGCTCGCCTACGACGATGCCGACGGCCTGCGGGCGCTCCACGCCGATCCGGACCTCCAGGCCGGCCACCTCGCCTTCCTGCCCCCGGCCGAGCGCCGGCCCCGCGGCGCGCCCCAGCCCGACCACGTCATGGCCCAGGCCAAGGTCGTCGAGGCCGAGACCATCGACGAGGCGGCCGAGTGGCTGAACGCCAAGGAGAAGATGGTGCTGCTGCACGACCGGGCGCTGCTCGACCGGCTGACGCGGCTGGGCGGGTAGCCATTCGCCGCAATCGACCTCGGACCCCCCGATCACTCGCCCACATCCTCGGCGTCATCCCGGGGCTTGGCGCAGCCGAGAACCCGGGATGACGGACGAGAGATGGTGACCCCGTCGCGCGACGCTCCCCAGCGGCCCGAGATGCGCCGTGGCCCGCCTCACCCCGCCGACTTCTCCCACTCCATCACGTGAAACCACGGCACCCGCCGGTAGCGCGCGACCTTCGCCGGATCGCCGTCATGCGGCACCGGCTCGTCGAAGTGGTGCAGCACCAGCCCCTCCCCGAGCAGCAGGCCCATGTAGAGCGATAGCGGCCGGTGCCAGTTGTGGACGCGGATGTTGTGCCACTCCGCCCACTCGGCCCGCTCCTCCAGGTAGTCGTCGATCCGGAATCGGCGGTTCCCGTCATCGTCCTGCGTCCAGCGGCCGGCGGTGGCGAAGCTGGTGAGGTTGGCGATCAGCAGCGTCCCGCCGGGCGCGAGCACCCGGGCCATCTCGGGGATCGCCCCGCGGATGTCGGGAATGTCGATCAGCGTCAGGTAGCTGACCACGAGGTCGAAGGCGCCGTCGGCGAAGGGCAGCGCCTCGGCGCGGCCGGGACGGTAGTCGCCGTCCGGGTCGCGGGCCTGGGCCTGGCGCAGCAGCGCGTCGGTCGGGTCGATTCCGGTCGCCGCAATCCCGAGATCCCGCATCCGGCGGCAGAAGCGGCCCTCGCCGCAGCCGACATCGAGGGCACGGCGAAAGCCCCGGCCGCGCAGGCGCGCGAGCATCGGGGCGTCGAGCACGCAGGCGCGTCCGAAATCGCCCGCCTCGCCCATATCGGTGATCCAGGCGGAGGCGGATTCGTCCCAGCCGTTGCTCATCGGACATCTCCTCGCTGATTCCCCAACGGAACAGCGTCGCATGCCGGTGCAAAGCCTGCCATGCCCGGCGTGACCTCGGGGTGCCGCTGGATTATCGATAATCCATGACGACAGCCAGAGACGAACCGATCGCCGTGCGGATCAGCCGGGCCCTCGCCGAGCGCATCATCGCCGGCGCCCTGGCGGCGGGGTCGCGGCTGCGGCAGGACGCCATCGCGGAGGAGTTCGGGGCGAGCCACGTGCCGGTGCGAGAGGCGTTTCGCCGCCTCGAGGCGCAGGGGCTGGTGGTGAGCGAGCCGCGGCGCGGCGTGCGGGTCGCCGGGTTCAGCCCGGCGGAGGTGCGCGAGGTCGCCGAGATGCGCGCGGCCCTGGAGGTGCTGGCCCTGCGCCACGCCGCGCCGCACCTCACGCCGGCGATCCTCGACCGGGCCGAGGACGCGACCCGGGCCGGCGACCGGGCCGGCGACGTGCAGGCCTGGGAGGAGGCCAACCGGAGCTTCCATCGCCTCATCCTCGCCCCCTGCGCCATGCCTCGCCTGCTCAAGGCGATCGACGATCTCCAGGCCGCCAGCACCCGGTTCCTCTTCGCCGGCTGGCGCGCCGAGTGGGAGGCGCCGACCGACCGCGACCACCGGGCGATCCTGGTCGCCCTGCGGGCCGCCGATGTCGATGCCGCGACGGCGATCCTGGCCCGCCACGTCCAGTGGGTCGGTCACCGGCCGGGCCCGATCGCGCCACGCGGCCGCCTCTGATTGCAAAATTATCTATTATCGACTCGATGTGTTGCCTTCATGGCCGCCTTGTGGATCTCTTCGCCTGTCGAGTCGGCAAAATTATCTATAAAATGGAGGTCCGATGAACGCTCTCGTGCTGGATGGCGCGCCCCTGCGCGCGGCTCGCAGTGCCGCCATACTCGTGTCGGGCGTGCTGCTGATCACGCTCGCAGCCAAGATCCAGGTCCCGTTCTGGCCGGTGCCGATGACGCTGCACACCCTCGTCATCATGGCGCTGGCCCTCACGCTCGGCCCGCGCCTCGCAGCGGCGACCGTGCTGTCCTACCTGGCAGCCGGCGCGGCGGGCCTGCCGGTCTTCTCCGGCACGCCGGAGCGCGGCCTCGGCCTCGCCTACATGGCGGGCCCGACCGGCGGCTACCTGGCGGGCTACCTCGTCGCCGCCGGCCTCGTCGGGGTCCTCGCCGCCGGGCGGGGGCTGCTCGGCCGGATCGGCGCGATGCTGGTGGGCCTTGCGGTGATCTACGGCTTCGGCCTCGCCTGGCTCGCCGTCTTCGTGCCGGCGGATCGCCTCCTCGCCGTCGGCGTAGGGCCTTTTCTCATCGGCGACGTCGTCAAGGTCGGCCTCGTCGCGGCCGGCATGCCGGCCCTGCGCCGGGCTCTCCGGAGCATCGCCCGATGAGCCGGGACCTGGCGGATGGAGCCGTCCGGTACGATTGGACGCTGGCGGAGATCGAGGCTCTGCACGACCTCGCCCTGCTCGAACTGGTCGGGCGGGCCAACGCCGTCCACCGGCGCCACCACGACCCGAACCGGATCCGCAAGGCGAGCCTCCTGTCGGTGAAGACCGGCGGCTGCCCGGAGGACTGCGCCTATTGCCCGCAATCGGCGCATCACCGGGCGGTCGACCTGACCCGCGACCGGCTGATGGATCCGCCGGCCGTGCTGGCGCTCGCCGCGAAGGCCAAGGCGGCGGGGGCGGAGCGCTTCTGCATGGGGGCGGCCTGGCGGCAGGCGCGGGACGGGCAGGAATTCGACGCCGTGGTGGCGATGGTCGCGGGCGTGCGGGCTCTGGGGATGGAGGCCTGCGTCACCCTCGGCATGCTGGAGGCGCATCAGGCGGCGCGCCTCGCCGAGGCCGGGCTGACGGCCTACAACCACAACCTCGATACCGGCCCGGATTTCTACGACCGGATCGTCACCACCCGCCGTTACGAGGACCGGCTCGACACCCTGGCGACGGTGCGGGCGGCCGGCATCGGCCTGTGCTGCGGCGGCATCCTGGGCATGGGCGAATCGGTGACGGACCGGGCCGGCCTGCTCCAGGTGCTGGCGGGGCTCGATCCCCATCCCGAGAGCGTGCCGATCAACGCCCTCGTGCCGGTGGCGGGAACCCCGCTCGCCGACCGGCCCCGTCTCGATCCGCTCGATCTGGTGCGGATGGTCGCGACGGCACGCCTCGTCCTGCCGGGCTCGGTCCTGCGCCTGTCGGCCGGCCGGGCGCAGCTCGGGCGGGAGGCGCAAATCCTGTGCTTCCTCGCCGGGGCGAACTCGGTCTTCTCCGGCGATACCCTGCTGACGACGCCGAATGCCGAGCACGACGACGACGCGGCCCTCTTCGCGGCCCTGGCGCCGCGGGGATCCACCGGCCGCGAAGCCGTCGGCGCCTGAGGCCATGGCGAGGCCTCGCTGGCTCGGGGCGGACGATCTCGTCTCCCCGGGCCGGTGAGACCGAACCGATCCACGGTCCGTCGGGACGGGCCGATGCATGCGCCCACGCACGGATTGCCGGGTGGAATCCATCCGGCTCATCCTGCGCGACCATGATCTCCAGCCCGCTTGCCCGCTCGGGACGGTCTATCGTAGTTTCGTCCCGACAAGCGATTCGGGAGGCCTTGATGAACGTCACCGCCCATTTCGTTCAACCAATCTACCTTCAGGCCCTGCACGTCTCCCTGGCCGGATATCTTGCGGCGGCCGTCATGTGCGCCGACCGGCGGACGTCGCCGCACACGCCGTGCATGTCCCAGGGCTGACGGCAGCCGGCCTGTCCCGCCGGTCAGCGGCCTGTCGTCATGAGCCCTCTCGAAGATCCGGCGCAAGGTCGTTAGGGTCATCCATCAGGGCCGTGAGTCGGTGCTCGTGATCGCCGGACGCATCGGGCGATCGCGACGCGATCCGGCCGATGCTCCGGATGTCCGGTCAGGTCCGGGGCGAGCCCGTATCGGCCTCGCCGGCAATGGCCTCGAAAACGGCCTCGGGATACGCATCATCCCCGGTCCCTCGGTTCGCTGGAACAGGAGGGCGGCATCGTGCAAATGCGCTGCGTGCAATTTGCTGTCGATCACGAGCATCATGCGCGTATCGTCAGGATGCCACCTTGCGTGACACCAGCATCGTTGAGCACGACGATGATCTCGTAAGAGCGGTCTTTTGATATCAGATCATTTATAAGTAATCGTGAGAAAAAATAATCCGGCCACCGCGAAAAAATGATATCCGGTAATTTTAAGACTGATTTATGAATTTTTGATTTGGATTTAAGAAGGATCCAAGTCAGCAATAGTTGATCTTGAGGAAGTTGTTCAGGCGTCTCGTGCCGCTTCCCGAGACCCCGGTCCGACCGCGGTGCCGTCGGGCCGTGTCCCTGGTTTCCGGTTGCGCCGCATGTCCTGCGACGAACGGGCCGTCCTGGCGCCGAACATGGAACCGGGCTTGCTTGAGTCTCAGGCCGCGAGCCGCAGCCGGTCGTCGTGGTAGCGTGCCATCAGCTCGGCCGGAATCGTATCGAGCACCGCTTCGACGGCGGCCTCGCTCGCCAGGGCGCGGGCGAGGATCCGGGCCTCGTCGCGGGCCGCCTCGGCGTCGAAGCGGTTGAGCAGGGCGACGATGGCGTGGGCCTCCGCGAAGGGCAGGCGCTCGCAGGCGGTGACCGCGCGCTCGATCATCCGCCGCGACAGGCCGGCGCCGCCGCTCTCGCTGAAGCCGCTCGCCTCCTCGTGCCACGCGGACATCGCCGCCGCGAAGGCCGGCTCGAGGGCGGGCGGCAGGCCGGCGCGACGGTACAGGGCCGCCAGGCCGCTGCCGCGGGGATCGTGCAGCAGCCCCGCCACCCGCTCCGCGGCCAAGCCGGAGAGGTCGGCGAGCGCCGCCTCGGTGAAGGCCATCCGGCCCGACAACATCGCCCGCAGGATCAGGCCCGGGGTGAGCTGCCCGGCGGCGCGCAGGTAGGCGACGAGGCGACGCAGGTCGCCTCCGTCCGATCCTTTCGCAAGCCCGAGGGTCGCGCGCTCCCGCGCCTCGCGGGTCACCCGCTCGCTGCGCTCCGGCGAGAGCCAGCCGCAGCCGGTCACGAAGGCCGAGAGCGCGCTGGCGAGGCGGGCGGTCACCGCCTGGCGCACGTCGACGGGCAGGCCGGGCCGGGCGAGGAGCGCCTCGCGCAGGGCCGCGTCGTCGCCGTGGCGCTCGACGATCCGCATCAGGCTGCCGCGGGTGATCTCGGCGCCCGCATTGGCCGCGAGGGCCTGCAGGGCGACCGCGCCGGCGATCTCGGCCAGCGCGCCGCACAGCATCGCCGAGAGGTGGGGCCGGTTCGCGATGGCGATCCGCCCCGCCTCGTCGCCGACCGCGGCACAATCGACGAGGTCGGCATCCGACAGCACCGGCGAGCGGGCGAGGACGAGGCCGGCGATCTCCGGCTGGTCCTGGGCGAGCGCCACCACCAGGGTCCGGGGCGCCTCGACCGCGTTGGCGCAGGCCTCGGCCAGCGCGCGGCGGACCAGGGGCGAAGGATCGTCGAGGAGCGCGATGATCGCCGTCTTCGCCTCCCAGCGCGCTGCGGGATCGAGCTTGGCGTAGAGAAAGGCCCGGGCGAGCGACGAGGCCGCCTCGGCCCGCCGGCCGGCGGATTCGTGCTGCGTCCAGAGCAGGAACTGGCGGATGATCATCGGCGCGGCTCCGTGACGGGGGTCGGGCGAGGTCTCGGGATTCGAGGGCTCAGGATTCGGTCGACGTGGCGGCGAGGGCGGCGCGGTGGCGCCCGCCGCCATATTCCCGCGGCCGCGCCGGCGGCAGCGGCGCTCCGTCCGGAAACACCTCCGGCCGCGTGGCGGGAGCCGCGGCGGTCGGCGCGTCGACCGTCGCAGCGGGCGCGGCGGAGGCGACCGCCGCCCCTTCGTTCGAGCGCGGGAAATAGGTCGGCGCGGAGGCGCCGGCGCCGCGGCCGCCCCACAGGCGGGCGACGCTGTCGGAGACCGGACCGCGACGGGCCTCGGTCTGGAACAGCGTGCGCAGCCCGGTCCCGGTCCCGGCCTCGGCCGCGTAGGCCGTCGGCTCGGCCGCCCGCGCGCTGGCGGTGGCCGTCGGGACGCCCGGGCTCGTGCCCAGCACGGCATAGAGCTCGGAGGCGCTGCGGGCCCGGCCGGTCCGGTCGTAGAACAGGCCGCGATTGCCGGCGGCCGCCTCCGGCAGGTCGGCGGCGGCGGAGCGGCCGGGGGCGTTCTCGGCGGCGCGGATCAGGGTCAGTGCCCCACGCACCCCGAGGAGGTGGGCAGCGTAGAGATCGGCCTTGTTCGGCTCGCGGCCGAGCGCCTCCGAGAGCGCATCGGCGTTGCGGCGGGTGAGCGCACCGGCCATCGCGGAGGCGATCTCGGGATCGCGGCGCAGGTCGAGGATCGCCTGCCGCGCCGCCGGGTCGCTTACCGCGTAGCCGCCCGAAGAGCGGGCGGTGATCGCGTCGGCGTAGGAGCCGAGACCGAGCGACGGCCCGTCCTGCTTCATCACCCCGAGCCAGGTCTGCTCGATGAACTGGAACAGGCCGGTGGCCGAGGACGTGCCGGCTTTGGCGCTCGGGTTGAGGCTCGATTCGCGCTGGGCGGTCGAGAGCAGGTAGTCGAAGGCGGCCCCGGTCTTCTCGGCGCCCTGGCGGATCGCGTCGATCACCGGGTTGCCCGAGGCGGTACGACCGGCACTCGCGGCGCCCGCACTGGCAGTTCCTTGCGACGGCGTGCTGGTGAACAGGAACATGGCGGCCCGGTGGAGCAGCCTCGCGACGCGCGGGCCGGCTCTCTCATGGGGCCGAGGATGTGGGGTTATGGTAAAGGAAGACTGAAGCGGGGAAGGGTGTGGGCGTCTCGCCGTCGCCTCCGCGTCGTCGTCCGGCCTGCCATCGCGGTACAGCGCCTCGAAGGTCTGGCCGCCGTAGAGGACGTTGGTGACCAACACCCGGTCTGCCTCGACCCGGTAGGCGATCACGGCACTGTGCTCGACCGGCAGGTTGCGCAGACCGGGCTCCAGATCGTCCCGTCGGCGCCCGCCACGCGGAGCATTGCCGATGCGATGGCATCGGTCCCTGATCCGGCGCACGAAGCCTTTCGCCGTCGTCAGGTTGCGGCTGGCTTGCTAGACGACCCGAAAGATGTCGGCCAAGTCAGCCACCGCCTCGGGCTGAAGCTCGACGCGCAATCTACGCACGGCGGTCGTCTTTCTGGGCTTTGTCCGCTTCGGCAAATAATTGTTCGAGGTGAGCGTCGACTTGGTCGAGCGTGAGTGCGGGACGCGGATCGTCCAGCGACCGGCGGATGCGAGCGCGGATGGCATCCAGGCGTTCGGCATCCTCCTGCCGCTGCCGCTGCCGCTGCCGCTGCCGCAGGCGCAGCGCATCACCTCGCTGGTCGACGCATACTCGCCCGCGGCCACGCTCTCGCGCACCGCGCGGGGCTGCTCGGACGTGACGGTGATGCTGATCTTCTCGGCGGCCTGCATGGCTGGATCCTCTGCCCGCATCGATCCCGACGGGAGCACAAAATCCGATCCTCTTCACGGGCCGCCGATCCCGCGATCACGCCCCGCACGGCGGGGCGGCTCCCCTCACCGCTTCGGCACGTCGCCCCCGCCGGCCGGCCGGCGCATCTCGAAGCGGTTCTCGGGCTCGACGGTGAAATAGTCGAAATAGCCGCCGCGCATGATCGGCCGCATCGCCCCGGTATCGACCCGGCCCTCCGGGGTGACGAAGCGGTCGTCGATATACATCGACACCACCTGGCCGATCACCATGAAGTAGGCCGCCTCGCCGCCTTCGGCCGGGACGAGCGGGATGGTCTGGAGCCACTTGCATTCGAGGGCGGCGGGCGCATCCGCCACCCGCGGCGGGCGCACCTTGCGCGACGGCGCGGTGGCGAGATGCGCGAAATCGAATTCGCTCTCGCCCCGCGGCAGCGGCGCCGAGGATTGGTTCATCCCCTCGCGGAGGTCGAAGGTGGCGAGGCTGCAGACGAACTCGCCGCCCTCCTCCGCGAAGGTGAGCGCGTCCTTGCGGCCGAAGGAGGCGAACATCACCATCTCGGGATTATCACCGACGCCGTTGAAGAACGAGTACGGCGACAGGTTGAGCTGACCCGAGGCGCTGAGCGCACTGACCCAGCCGATCGGGCGCGGCGCCACCAGGGCCTTGAACGGGTTGTGCGGCAGGGTGCGGGTCTCGGCGTCGTAATGCATCGGCGGCCCCGGGATGCGTGGGAAACGGCGGCTCGCCCATGCGGGCCGTCCGCCGCCAGTTAGAGCAACCCCGGGGCGCGGCGCCAGCCCGCTCGGCCTCAGTACCGCGTCACGATCTCAGGCAGCGCCGGCCGCGGCCGGTCGGGGGGCACCTCGCCGGCCCGGCCGACATGGACGAAGCCCGCCAGACGCTCGGACGGATCGAGGCCGAGGGCGTCGAGCACCCGGCGGTCATAGGCCATCCACTCGGTGAGCCAGGCGGTGCGGAAGCCCAGGGCGTTGGCGGCGACGATCAGGTTCATCGTGGCGGCGCCCGCCGACAGCACCTGCTCCCAGTCCGGGATCTTCACGTGCGGGCCCGCCCGCGACACCACGGCGATCACCAGCGGCGCCAGCGCCAGGCGCCCGGCCTCGAGGGCGAGACGCTTGGCGTCGGCCTCCGGGTGGTCGGCCCGGTAGGCCTCGGCGACCACCCGGCCGATGCGCGCCTGGCCCTCGCCCTCGATCACGATGAAGCGCCAGGGCGCGAGCTTGCCGTGATCCGGCACCCGGGAGGCGGCGGAGAGGATCGTCTCCAGCTCGTCGACGGACGGGCCGGGGCCGGCGAGCTGGACGGGGGGCACCGAGCGACGGGTGCGGAGGAGGTCGAGGGTTGCGTTCATCTCGGCTTCAGTGGCTTGAGCTATCACGAGCGGGACCGGACGGCCGGCTGCCACAAGGGCAGGCTGCCTTTCTGGCGCCCCGATGGTCCCTTTAAGCACCTTTCCGCCACGGACGGCCATGTCCGGGGCGTGACGACTAGCCGGGCGCCGGGAGAGCCGGTGCCGAGGACGCCGCCCGCATCATGACGCGCTCCCCCGCTCCCCCCGCCCACCCGCCACTCGCCCGCGACTGGACTCCCCGGGAGTTCTGGCTGGCCCTTGCCGCCGTGCTGCTGTTCTGGGCCGCCGCCGCCGCGGTCTGGCCGCTCACCGGGACGGTGGTGCCGTGGGATTCCAAGAACCACTTCTACCCGATGCTGCGCTACCTCGGCGCCGCGCTGGCGAACGGCGAATTGCCGCTGTGGAATCCCTACCACTTCGCCGGCCACCCCTCGGTCGCCGATCCGCAATCGCTCCTCTTCACCCCGACCATGCTGCTCTTCGCGTGGCTCGACCCGTCGCCGTCGATGGAGCTGTTCGACGCGGTGGTGTTCGCCCACCTGATTCCCGGCGCGGTCGCGATGCTGCCGCTGTTCCGCCGCCGCGGCTGGCACGCCGCCGGCGCGGTCGCGGCCGCGATGGTGTTCGTGCTCGGCGGCTCGGCCTCGGCCCGGCTGCAGCATACCGGCATGATCATCTCCTACGGCTTCGTGCCGCTGGCGTGGTGGCTGCTGGAGGAGGCGCTGGCGCGCCGCTCCTACGCCTACGCGTTCGCCTTCGCGGTAGTGGCCGCCGTGATGACGGTCGGGCGCGACCAGGTGGCGTTCCTGTGCGGCCTGAGCCTGATCGGCGTCGCGGTCCATGCCGTGCTCACCGCCCCGGCGCCGGTCGCCTACCTGCGCGCCCGGATCGGCGTGCTCGCCGTGATGGCGCTGGTCGGGGGGGCGCTGCTCGCCGTGCCCTCGCTTCTCACCATGCAGTTCCTGATGACCTCGACCCGGCCGTCTTTCGGCTACGGCGCCGCGATCATGGGCTCGCTGCCGCCCTCGAGCTTCGCCACCGCCTTGTTCGCCGACGTGTTCGGCTCGCTGCGCTGGACCTACGATTACTGGGGCCCGGACTGGCAGTCGATGGACGGCAACACCTGGACCGACCGGGCGGTGAACTACCTGTTCGCCGGGACACTGCCGGCCGTGCTGATCCTGTGGCACGGCATCGCCGGCGGGCGCCTCGCCGCCCGGGAGATCCGCTATCCGGTCATCGTGCTCGGGGCCGCGACGCTCTACGCGCTCGGGCGCTACACCCCGCTCTTCGCGCCGGTCTTCGACCACATGCCGGGCGTCGACCTCTACCGCCGGCCCGCCGATGCGACTTTCGTCATCAATATCGGGCTCGCCCTGACCGCCGGCTACCTCGTCCACCGCTACGTCACCGAGGGCGCGCCGCGTCTCCCGGCCGGCGCCGCCGGTCTCGCGCGCACCCTCCGCCTCGCCCTGCCGGGCGCGGCGCTCGCCATCCTGGCGGGGATCCTGTGGGTATCCTACCGCTACGCGGCGAAGGCCCACCACCTGCCCGACGCCCTGCGCGACGGGCTGATCGGCACCGGGATCGCGGTCGTCGCCGTCCTGGTGATGCGGCGCGCCGGCCCGCAAAGGCGGGTGGTGGCGGCGTCCTGCCTCGTCGCGCTGCTCGGCGCCGAGCTGGTCTGGCGCAATGCCGGCTCCTCGCTCAACGCCGAGCCGGCGGGCCGCTACGCGGTGTTCCAGCACCTGCCGCCGGAGCAGCTCCAGGGCTTGACGATGCTCAAGGCCGAGCTCGATGCCCGCCATGCCAAGGGCGAGCACCCGCGGGTCGAGATCCTGGGCCTCGGCGGCGCCTGGCAGAACGCCTCGATGGTGCTCGGGCTCGAGGACACGATCGGCTACAACCCCCTGCGGCTGGCCGATTACGAGCGCGCCGTCGGCCCCGGCGAGAACGCCGCCGACCCGAACCTGCGCCAGTTCCCCGGCCTGTTCCGCGGCTACCGCTCGCGGCTCGCCAGCCTGCTCGGCCTCGAATACCTCGTGCTCGACCGCCCGGCCGAGCGGCTGCCGCGGCACTTCCCGCAGCTGACCGGCGCCAAGCTCCTCTACGGCTCGGGCGAGATGTGGATCTACCGCCTCGACCCGGCCAAGCCCCGCGCCTACCTGGCGACCCGCCTCGTCCCGGTCGATTCCGAGAGCGTGCTCAGCCAGGACGAGCTGCCCGAGTTCGAGGGCAGCGAGACGGCCCTCGTCGACCAGGACAGCGTACCGAAGATCAAGGGCGAGTTCGGGCTCAAGGACCCGGCCGCGCCGGTCGCCGCCGCCCGGGGGACGGCGACGATCCTCGCCTATCGCCGCAATGTCGTCACGGTGGAGGTCGAGACCGACCGCGACAGCGTGCTGGTGCTGCACGACATCTTCTATCCGGGCTGGCAGGCCCGGGTCGACGGTGCCCGTCGCCCGATCCTGCGCACCAACCTGCTCTTCCGCGGGGTCGAGGTGCCGGCAGGCAAGCACGTGGTCGAGTTCAAGTTCCGGCCGCTCTCGGTCGGCAACCTGATGGCGGCGGCGAGCGAATTGTTGGCGAGGGACGATGACGCGGGCGAGACGGCTGTTCGGTAAGGCTCCGGCCCTCGCGCTCGCGCTGGCCGGCGGATCCGCGCTCGCCCAGGCGCTGCCGCCAGGGAACCCCGTGCCGGGCGTCGCCCCGCAAGGCGTGACGCAGGGCCCACCCCCGGCGCCGGCCCCCGCCGAGGCCAGCCTGTCCTTGCGGGCGGTGCTCACCAGCGAGGCCAAGCCCCTGCGCGGCGGCCTGACCTGGCGAATCTACGAGGACCGGCCGGAAGGCGGCAAGCCCGTGGTGCTCGCCCGCTCCGAGGAGGCGCAGCCGACCTTCCGGCTGCCCCCTGGCAGCTACCTCGCCAACGTCACCTACGGCTTCGTCAGCACCTCGAAGCGCGTGACCCTGAATGCGGGGGCGGCCAGCGATCAGCTCACCGTCAATGCGGGGGCGCTCCGCCTCGCCGGCGCGGTCGGCGAGGCCAGGATCGCACCGGGCCAGCTCGCTTTCGCGGTCTTCGTGCCGATCGGCAACAACCCGGAGGGGCGGCTGGTGCGCGACGGCGTCAAGGCCGGCGAGGTCGTGCGCCTGCCGGAGGGCACCTATCACGTCGTCTCGACCTGGGGTGATTCCAACGCGATCCAGCGCGCCGACTTGAAGGTCGAGAACGGCCGCCTCACCGACGCGACCCTGAACCACCGCGCCGCCACCGTGACCCTGAAGCTCGTCGCCTCCCCCGGCACCGAGGCCTTCGCCGGCACCGCCTTCAGCGTGCTGACGCCGGGCGGCGATACGATCCGCGAGGCGATCGGCGCCTTCCCGCAGGTGACTCTCGCCGAGGGCGAGTACCAGCTGATCGCCCGCCACGACGGCAAGGTCTATACCCAGGACTTCAAGGTCGAGAGCGGCGCCGACCGCGACATCGAGGCAATTGCCAAAGACCCATGACCGAGAAGTCCCCGTGTGCGGGACCCCTGTTCCGTTAGGCCTTTAGGCCTAGCGACATCGACGGTTATTGAATAGTTAGCGCTATGGCGGAACACTATCGTGCCGAAGCGCCCGAATCTCCACGATTCGATTACCGGGTCTTTAACCCGCTGACGCTAGGTTGGCGGCATGCGAAGCCTGCCAAACCTCATCCGTGACGAGAAGGGATCGACGACCGTCGAGTTCGCCCTGGTCGGCATGATGTTCATCGCAACCCTCCTGTTCACGATGGTTGTGGCTGAGATCATGTATTTCAATCAGAAGCTGGATTATGCCATCGAGCAGGCCTCGCGGCAGGTCATCGTCGGCAACGCGCAGAAGATGAATCCGCAGCCGACGCTGGCGACCTTCACCCAGGCCTTGTGCGCCCTGCTGCCGCCGGCGGTCTCGTGCGGTGACCTGATCGTCAACCTGTACGTCGTCGACCCGGGCTCCGGCTACTACGGCTACGTGAAATCCGACCAGAGCGGGCTGAAGCTGCCGGCGCTGACGCCTGGGAACGGCCAGTTTACCCTCGGCACACAGGGTCAGTACCAGTACCTCCAGGTCATCTACCCCATCACCTTCCTGCCGTCGGCCCTGACCTCCTGGCTCGACGCCTCGGTGACCTACAAGGACAAGCCGGCCTACCTGCTGATCTCGACCGCCGCCTTCCGCGTCGAGCAGTACTGATGCGCCGGCCTCTCTCCCGCCAGGTCCGGTGCTTCCGCTCCGCCGAGGACGGAATCGCCGCCGTCGAGCTGGCGTTGATCCTGCCGGTGCTCCTGACACTCATGATCGGGGGCATCCAGGTCATCGCCTACATCAACGCGGTGCGCAAGATCGAGCGGGTGGTCGAATCGATCAGCCAGATGGTCTCGCAGACCCGACCCGTCGGCAATTCCAGCATCGCGACCGTCAACGCGAGCGACCTGCATTTCAGCTTCGACGCCGCCATGGTGCTGTTCCCGTACCTGATGGCCGAGGGCAAGCGTCAGAACCGTAGCTGGTCGAAGGTCATCACGATCAACTATGCCGGCATCATCTTCACCCAAACGGCGAAGAACTGCGCCGATTCCGCCGACCAGAGCGCCTGCTACCGCGCCGACGTGAGCTGGACCAGCATCGGCACGCAGCAGCCGTCCACCGGGCCGGTCTACCGGCCCTGCGGCACCCCCCAGATCGCGGCGGACAACAAGGCCCCCCCGACCCGGACCGCCTTGCCGCGCTCGCTCTTCGGACCGGCCTCGATGGTGGTCATCGACGTCGAGTTCACCTTCACGCCGACCTTCGGCGCCCGCTACCTGCCCTCGATCCGCATCGCGCGCTCGGCCTACGTACAGCCGCGCTACGCCACCCGCGTCGATTACGACCCCACCAACAACGATGGAATCGCCACGACATGCTGACCTGCGCCTCCCGGTTCGCCGCGACCGCGGCGTCGTTCGTCAAAGCCCGCGACGGCGGCATCAACGTCCTGTTCGGGCTCAGCCTGATTCCGATGGTCGGCTTGATCGGGCTCGGCATCGATTACGGCATGACCGTCACCAACCAGGCGCGGCTCGACCGGGCGGCAGATGCGGCCGCGATGGCCGCCATCGTCACCGCCAAGGCCTATGTCGCCGCCCATTCGGGCGAGGCCAACGTCGCCAGTAACGCCGAAAAGGCGGGCCAGACCCAGGCGATCAACACCTTCAACGTCAATGCCGGCAGCGTCCCTTTGTCGAGCGTGAACCTGCCGACGCCGGCGGTGACGATCAAGGGCCAGACCATCACCTCGACCGTCACCTATACCGCGACGGTCCAGAACAGCGTCGCGAAGCTGTTCAGGGTGCCGACCTCGACGGTGAACAACACGGTCACCGCCTCGGTCGATCTGCCGAGCTACTTCGACTTCTACCTGATGGTCGACGTGTCGGGCTCGATGGGCCTGCCCTCGACGGCGGACGGGATGACGAAGCTCGCCAAAGACAACACCGACATGATGGACGACTACAAGCAGGGCTGCCAGTTCGCCTGCCACTTCCCAGGCAACGTGGGCTGGGGCCTGGCGGCGGGCAAGATCCAGCTGCGGTCGGATGCGGTGAACAACGCCGTCTGCAAGCTGCTCCAGCGGGCCGGCACCCCAACCGTGCCGAACCAGTACCGGATCGGCATCTACCCGTTCATCAACCAGCTCGCCACGCTCGCCGGGCTCACCGGCGACGTCAACTCGCTGAACACTGCGGCCCAGTGCGCGCAGACCTGGCCGCTGGCCTTCACCAACCTCCTCGATACCGGCGCGACGCAGCTCAATAGCCCCGGTGATCCGACCACCGGCACCGGCTCCGGCGGAACCCATTTCGAGACCGCGTTCCCGCAGATGAAGGGGATCGTCGGCATCAACGGGTTCGGCGACGGATCGAGCGCCACGAACCGCAAGCCGTTCGTGTTCCTGGTCACCGACGGGATGCAGAACGGCCAGCACTTCTTCACGTCTAGCAACGGCAAGTACGCCTATCCGGGCCGACCGTCCAAGTTCTCCGGCTACAAGGACGCCTGGTGGGACGGTTCGCAACCGTCGCAGATCGACGCGAAGAACTGCGACGCCTTGAAGGCGGCCGGTGCGACGATCTCGATCCTCTATATTCCCTACAACCAGATCAGCTTCGTCGACAAGGGCGGCGGCGTCGCCTGGGAGAACAACCGGGTCAACGGCTTCAGCCCGACCCTGGCCAAGCCGCTGCAGGACTGCGCCTCGCCCGGCTACTTCAAGACCGCCGACAGCCCGGACAACATCACCGCCGCCCTGAACGCGATGTTCGACCAGGCGCTCAAGATGGCGAGACTCACCGAGTAGGAAAGGCCGGTCCAGCGGAGGCCCGCCCCGAACACGCCGGAGCGGCCCGGCGGCCGGTTCACGCGCGTGCCGGTGCGCGTGGGCCTTCCTCTCCGCCGGCTGCAGCTTGCACGGTTCGGATTGACACTCGTGATCGCGGCTGGAACGCCATCGGACAGGCGCAAGGCCCGGCGCGAGCGCAGCAGCACGATGCCGGCGAGACGACGTCCGTCACCATCGTCGCGACCGTTCCGAAGGCGGGACTCCCGTCTTGCGCTCCACGTTGCGGAGCACCCTCCCCCGCGGACGGGGGAGGGCTTTGCCGGCGCCCTACGGCACCGGCTCTTCCCCATGCTGCCCGTCGAGGGTGACGCCCCCGCTCGGCACGCTGTCGGCCACGGCTTGCGCCCGGCGCAGGTCCGGGAAGGTCGCCTCGGCCACCAGCTCGGCGAGCGCCTGGTCGAGCGGCAGGGTGCGGCTCTGCGGGCTGCCGAGGCGGCGGATCGAGACGGTGCGCTCCTCGCCCTCCTTGCGGCCGACGACCAGCATCACCGGCACCTTGGCGTGGGAATGCTCGCGGACCTTGTAGTTGATCTTCTCGTTGCGCAGGTCCGCCTCTGCCCGCAGGCCCGCCGCGTCGGCGGCCTTCAGAACCTCGCGGGCATAAGGGTCGGCCTCACCGGTGATCGTCGCCACGACGACCTGGAGCGGCGCCAGCCAGAGCGGGAAGTGGCCGGCGAAATGCTCGATCAGGATGCCGGTGAAGCGTTCCATCGAGCCGCAGATCGCCCGGTGGACCATCACCGGGGTCTTCTTCTGGCCGTCGGCATCGACGAAGAAGGCGCCGAACCGCTCGGGCAGGTTGAAGTCGACCTGCGTTGTGCCGCATTGCCAGTCGCGGCCGATCGCGTCGCGCAGCACGTACTCGAATTTGGGCCCGTAGAAGGCGCCCTCCCCCGGGTTGATCGCGGTCTTGATCCGTCCGCCGGATTGCTCCTCGATCTGGGCCAGCACCCGGGTCATCACCTCCTCGGCATGGTCCCACAGGGCGTCCGAGCCGACACGCTTCTCCGGCCGCGTCGAGAGCTTCACCACGATCTCGTCGAAGCCGAAATCGGCATAGGTCGAGAGGATCAGATCGTTGATCTTCAGGCACTCGGCCGCGAGCTGGTCCTCGGTGCAGAAGACGTGGGCGTCGTCCTGCGTGAAGGCACGCACCCGCATCAGGCCGTGCAGCGCCCCCGACGGCTCGTAGCGCGAGACCGCGCCGAACTCGGCCAGCCGCAGCGGCAGGTCGCGGTAGGACTTGAGGCCGTGCTTGAAGATCTGGACGTGGCCGGGGCAGTTCATCGGCTTGATCGCGAAGACGCGCTCGTCCTCGGTCTTCGTGACGAACATGTTCTCCCGGTACCAGTCCCAATGGCCCGACGTTTCCCAGAGGGCCTTGTCGAGGATCTGCGGCGCGTTCACCTCGGCGTAGTCGCCCTTCAGGCGCCGGCGCATATAGGCGATGAGGGACTGGAACAGCGTCCAGCCCTTCGGGTGCCAGAACACCACGCCCGGCCCCTCCTCCTGGAAATGGAAGAGGTCCATCTCGCGGCCGAGCTTGCGATGGTCGCGGCGCTCGGCCTCGGCCAGGCGGTTGAGGTAGGCGTCGAGATCGGCCTGGTTGGCCCAGGCGGTGGCGTAGATCCGGCTCAGCATCGGCTTCGTCGAATCGCCGCGCCAATAGGCGCCGGCCACCTTCATCAGCTTGAAGGCGCTGCCGATCTTGCCCGTCGAGGTCATGTGCGGGCCGCGGCAGAGGTCGAACCACTCGCCCTGGCGGTAGATCCGCAGGTCCTCGCCCGGCGGGATCGCGTCGACGAGCTCGACCTTGAAGTGTTCGCCCTTCTCGGCGAACAGGTTGCGCACGTCGTCGCGGGCCCAGACCTCCTTGGTGAAGGCGGCGTCGCGGGCGATGATCTCGCGCATCCGCGCTTCGATCGCCGGAAAGTCCTCCGGCGAGAACGGGGTCTCGCGGTGGAAGTCGTAGTAGAAGCCGTTCTCGATCACCGGACCGATCGTGACCTGGGTCTCCGGCCACAGGGACTGCACGGCTTCCGCGAGCACGTGGGCGCAATCGTGCCGGATCAGCTCGAGCGCCCGCGGGTCGCTGCGGTCGAGGAACTCGATGCGGGCATCGGCCGCGATCGTGTCGTCGAGGTCGCGGACGGTGCCGTCGAGGGCCATCGCCACGGTGCGCTTGGCCAGCGACTTGGCGATGCCTTCGACCACGGCGCGGCCGGTCACGGCACCGTCGAAGGACCGCGTGGCGCCATCGGGAAAGGTCAGGATCGGCATGGTCTTCTGAGGACTCCTCGGGGCTCACTCCTGCGCACGGTGCAGGTAAGCCGGGTGATGGACGGGGTCCGGCAGCCTTGAGCATCATTCGCCGACGGGGTCACCGGTTCGGCAGCGACAATGATGCACCAACGAGACCCTCGGCAGAGCTGCACCATGCCGCTTTGCCGAGGTCCCCGTACCGGACGGCGCCGTCATAGCAGCGCGGGCGCGAAATGACAGCGTTCGCCGCGCGTCAGCCCTCGACGCGCTCGCAGAGCGGCGGCGGGGCGTTGACCCCGCGCCAGCGGGCATAGGCCCAGGGCCGGTGCCAGGCTGCGCCGGGCGGCGTGGTCTCGGGCACGAGGTCGATGCCGTGGGTGCCGAGCGGGCCGCAGCGGCAGATGCGGGCCAAGCCCATCCAGCCGCCGGCCCAGAGGCCGTGGCGCTGGATCGCCTCGTCGGTATAGGCCGAGCAGGAGGGCCAGTGCCGGCACTGGCGCCCGACGAGACCCGACAGGCCGAGCTGGTAGCCGCGGATGGCGAGATGCGCCGCGCGGCGGGTCGGGCTCACGCCGGCACCACTTCTTTCTCGGCGGCGATCTGGTCGAGGGCGTCGACCACCGCGTCGAAGGTGAGCAGCGTCGAGGCGTGGCGCGCCTTGAAGTCCCGTACCGGCTCCAGCACCGCGAAATCCGCGAACTTGCCCGCCGGCGCCGGCCCGCCCTCCTTCAGCATCCGCCGCACGTCCTCGCGCAACGCGCGCAGTTCCGCGGTGCTGGCACCGACGACGTGGCGGGCCATCAGCGAGGAGGCGGCCTGGCCGAGCGCGCAGGCCTTCACGTCGTGGGCGAAGTCGGTGACGATGTCGCCCTCGGTCACGAGGTCGACCGTCACGGTCGAGCCGCACAGCTTCGAGTGCTTGGCGGCGCTCGCCTGCGGGCTCGGCAGCCGGCCGAGGCGGGGAATGTCCGCCGCGAGGGCGAGGATGCGGGCGTTGTAGATGTCGTCGAGCATGGCATTCGTACTTTGGACGAGAGGGGCCGCGGGACGGACGAATCGGGCTTGACCGGGTGGGTCGGACTTGGGTTTGACGGACTTGGGTTTGACGGACGTGGGTGTGCCGGACTTCGGTTTCGACGCCCGGACGGACGGGAGAGCGCGGGGACCTGCTGCGCGCCCGGCGCATTGCGTGCCCGGGCCGGATTCCCGATATAGGCGGCATTGCCCGGCGGTGCGAGGCGCGGCCGGATCGGGGCGCATCTCTGGTCCCGGCATGGCTGGCCCGGTATGGCGGCCCAGATCTCGGCAGCCCTGATCTTGGAGGCGTGATGGACGCGGTGCTGAAGTCCTTGTCGGTCCGGGCCCCGGAGGCGGCCGACAAGCGCAGCGACGCCCCCCGGCCGGAGCGCGTCACCGAGCGGCCGACCCGCCAGGAGGCCGAGGCCGCCGTGCGCACCCTGCTGCGCTGGGCCGGCGACGACCCGGAGCGCGAGGGCCTGCTCGAGACGCCGCAGCGGGTGGTGAAGGCCTACGAGCAGATCTTCGGCGGCTACCGCCAGGACGCCGACGCCATCCTCGACCGGGTGTTCGAGGAGGTCGAGGGCTATTCCGACATCGTGCTGGTGCGCGACATCCCCTTCCACTCCCATTGCGAGCACCACATGGTGCCGTTCATGGGGCACGCCCACATCGCCTATTATCCCCGCCGCGGCGTCGTCGGCCTGTCGAAGCTCGCCCGCGTCGTCGATGCCTTCGCCCGCCGTCTCCAGACCCAGGAGACGATGACCGCCCAGATCGCCGACACGATCGACACGGTGCTGCATCCCCGCGGCGTCGCCGTGATGGTGGAGGCCGAGCACCTGTGCATGGCGATGCGCGGCGTCCAGAAATCCGGCGTCTCGACCATCACCACCCAGTTCACCGGCGTGTTCAAGCAGGACCCGACCGAGCAGGTCCGCTTCCTGACCCTGGTCCGTGACCGGCGATGACCAAGCGTCCCGAATTCGACCCTCCCGGCGACAAGCGTGCGCTGGAAGAGGGCGCGGCCTTCACCCCGCGCTTCGGCGCCGACGGCCTCATCACGGCGCTCGCGGTCGATGCCGATTCCGGCGCGGTTCTGATGCTCGCCCACATGAACGCCGACTCGCTCGCCCGGACGCTGGCGACCGGCGAGGTCTGGTACTGGTCGCGCTCGCGCGGGGAACTCTGGCACAAGGGTGCCACCAGCGGGCAGATCCAGACCCTGGTCGAGATGCGGGTCGATTGCGACCAGGACGCCCTGCTGCTGCGGGTGCGCGTCGGCGGCGATGGCGGCTGCTGCCATACCGGGCGGCGGGACTGCTTCTATCGCAGCGTCGCGTATGACGCCGAGAGCGGGGCTGTGACGCTGGTTCCCCGGTCCTCCCGAGGCGCCGAGGCGTAATTCTCGCCCCGCTGCGGGAGGGGCCCCGCGTCAGCAGGGGCCGGGAGACGGGCGGCGCGACGGTTCAGGGCTTGGCGCCTCTCGCCATGCGTCGTCTGGCTCAGCGCTTCAGCGCGGCGAGCCCCTTCAGGTACATCTCCGGCAACCCGTTCTCCCGCCCGGCCGCGATCACGCCCTCGAGGTAGCCCGGGCGCGGCACGCCGCCGTTGCCGCGGCCGAGATAGACCAGCGCGCGTCGCACCCCGCCCTCGGTCGAGACCGGTTGCTGCGCCTTGACGTAGAGCCCGCTCGCCACGCCCTCGTAACGGTCGAGGGCGGGAACGTCGGCGAGCGCCAGGTCCCACAGCACGCCCCAGACCGTACCGGAGGGCCAGCGCTCCACCGAGGCGTAGCCCTCCCGCATGATCACCAGGCGGTGTCGGTTGAGCCGGCCGAGGCCGAGCAACCGCGAGGCGGGGCAGCGCCGGGCCATGGCGGCCCGGTCCATGTTGGAGCCGTAGGCGAAGTAGAGCGGCACGGACGGCCGCTCAGGCGAATTCGAGGATCACCGCGTCGACCGCCAGGCTGTCGCCCTCCTTGGCCTGGATCGTCTGGACCGTGCCGTCGCGCTCGGCCCGCAGCACGTTCTCCATCTTCATCGCCTCGACGACCGCCAGCGGCTCGCCCGCCTTCACCTCGTGGCCCGGGGTGACCATGATGCTCTTCACAAGGCCCGGCATCGGGCAGAGCAGTTGCTTGCCCGACCCGCCGACCTCCTTGAGCGGCATCAGGGCGGCCAGCTCCGCCTCGCGCTTCGTATAGACCCGGGCCTCGGCAGCAGCGCCCGCATGGTGCAGCAGCGCGCCGTTGAGGAGGGGGCGGACCTGGATCGCCACCGGCTCGCGGTCGATCATGCCGGTCCAGACCGGCTCGCCCGGCAGCCAGTCGCTCTCGACCATCCACTCGGTCCCGTCCGCGAAGGCGACCGCGACCCCGTCATTGGTCGACTCGACGATCGCCTCGAAACGCTGGTCGCCGAGCAGCACCACGCGCTCGTGCTCGAAGCGCAGCAGGTACGGCTCGCGCATCTGGCCCGAGATGCCGCGCTTGCGCTCGTTGAGCAGGTGGTCGATCGCCGCCGCCGCCGCCGCCATGCGGCGCGCCACCTCGCCCTCCGGCCGCGGCGCCTCGAAGCCGTTCGGGAATTCCTCGGCGATGAAGCCGGTGGAGAGCCGGCCCTCCTGCCAGCGCGGATGGTGCATCAGCGCCGAGAGGAACGGGATGTTGTGGCGGATGCCGTCGATCGCGAAGGCGTCGAGGGCCTGGGCCTGCGAGGTGATCGCCTCGGCGCGGGTCGGGGCCCAGGTGACGAGCTTGGCGATCATCGGGTCGTAATGGATCGCGATCTCGCTCCCCTCCTCGACGCCGGTGTCGTTGCGCACGAGGGCCTCGCCGAGCGGGCCCTCCTCCGGCGGCCGGTAGGTGGTGAGCCGGCCGATCGACGGCAGGAAGTTGCGGGTCGGATCCTCGGCATAGACGCGGCTCTCGACCGCCCAGCCGTTCAGCTTGACGTCGTCCTGAGCGAGAGGGAGCTTCTCGCCGGCCGCGACCCGGATCATCAGCTCGACGAGGTCGAGCCCGGTGATCATCTCGGTCACCGGATGCTCGACCTGGAGCCGGGTGTTCATCTCGAGGAAGTAGAACGACTTGTCCTGGCCGGCGACGAACTCGACGGTGCCGGCGGAATCGTAATTGACGGCCTTGGCCAAAGCCACGGCCTGCTCGCCCATCTTGCGCCGGGTCGCCTCGTCGAGGAGCGGCGACGGCGCTTCCTCGATGACCTTCTGGTTGCGGCGCTGGATCGAGCATTCGCGCTCGCCGAGATAGACGACGTTGCCGTGCTTGTCGCCGATGACCTGGATCTCGATGTGGCGCGGATCGGTGATGAACTTCTCCACGAAGACCCGGTCGTCGCCGAAGGACGAGGCGGCCTCCGAACGGGCGCGGGCGAAGCCCTCCGCCACCTCGCCGGCCGAGTGGGCGATGCGCATGCCCTTGCCGCCGCCGCCGGCCGAGGCCTTGATCATGACGGGATAGCCGATCTCGTCGGCGATGGTGACGGCGTGATCCGGGCTCTCGATCACCCCGAGGAAGCCCGGCACGGTCGAGACCTGGGCCGCCGAGGCCGCCTTCTTCGACTCGATCTTGTCGCCCATGGCGGCGATGGCACCGGGATTCGGACCGATGAACACGATGCCGGCGGCCTCCAGCGCCTTCGGGAAGGCCTCGCGCTCCGACAGGAAGCCGTAGCCGGGATGGACGGCCTGCGCGCCGGTCTGCCGGCAGGCTTCCACGATCTTGTCGATGACGAGGTAGGACTGGGCCGCGGCGGCCGGGCCGATATGCACCGCCTCGTCGGCCATGGCGACGTGGAGCGCGTCGCGGTCGGCGTCGGAATAGACCGCCACCGTCTTGATCCCCATCCGGCGCGCCGTCTTGATGATGCGGCAGGCAATCTCGCCGCGGTTGGCGATCAGGATCTTGTCGAACATCGGAGCGCGCACTCGAGCCTTGAGGAGAAGCCGGGCCCGGGTGGGTCACACCCAAGCTCATCCCCGTTAAAGCATGGCGCGCGCGACGCAAAGCCGGCTGTTCTCGGCCAAACGGGCGAAGCCGCCCCTCAAGCGGCGACCGCGTAGGACAGGATCTCCTCGACCTCCTCCTCGGCGCCGGCCCGGGCCCGGTTGGCCTTCAGGGCGAAGCTGATCAGCGCCGGATCGTTGGTCTCGGCCTCGCGCACCACCTCGACGGCGATGCGGGCGCCGGTCGCGGTCGGGCCGCGGCCGCAACCGAGCGAGGCGGCGAGCCAGTGCGCGGTGTCGGCGTCGATATGGCCGGTCGGGCGCTCGCCCCACACCGCGAAATCGACGGTCGCCGCCACCAGCCAGTCGCCGAAGGCGGCGTCGGCCTCGGCGATCGCCCGGTCGAGGCCGAACAGCATGTCGGCCTCCTCGCGGCAGGTGAGCCCGTCGGGCAGCACCGTGCGGTTCAGGTCGCGTACGTCGTCCAGGCCGATGGTGCCGGCGGCGATGATGCGATTGCAGAAGTGTTGCAGCGAAACGTTCATCATCTGTCTGTGCCTCCCCGGCTTTTGTTGTGCCGGTGCTTGTCCCTGTGTGAGGAGGACTATGCCGGACGGGATGGCCCTGACAGGTTAACGGCGGGATCTGAATCCCTGTTCAGGTTAAAGCCTGGCAACAGGACGGCGTTGCTAAAGCGTTGCGATGATCCGTCGGATGCAGGCGCACGGCTCACGCGAGAGACCGGTTCCTCCGTCGGGGAGCGGCCTTGTGCGGCGCCATTCCCGAGGGTCCAGAATGGCCGGAATCGGGGGCCCGCGATGCCTGTGATCCGAGGGCCGATCGTCCCGTCTTCGCCAGTCTCACCGTCGTGGCGCGACCGGTTTGCCGCAGCGTGCAGCCGCTCGCTCACGGTCCGACGACGGGCCGGATCGGCGCGGCGGGGATCCGGCGGACGCTCCCCGAGGCGCCGCCCGCGATCATCGCGTCGATCGCACGGTCTCGGGCATCGGACCGCCGGTGACGCCAGCGTTGCACCGGCCCGAGATTCTGGCGCTACCCGATCCCCGTCCAGCGCCAGACCGGGATCGCCGTGCATCGGCCCGCGTCACCGGTCCGAGGCGCGCCGTCGAGGGGCCGCGCCGCGGCTTGCCGGCTCCCGTTACCGCACGATCACCGTCGCGTCCGTCCCGACCCGGTTGTACAGGTCGACGACGTCGATGTTGCGCATCCGGATGCAGCCCGAGGACGCCGCCTGGCCGATCCGCTCCGGCTCGTTGGTGCCGTGGATGCGGTAGAGCGTGTCCTTGCCGGTCCCGTCCGCCAGGTAGAGCGCCCGGGCGCCGAGGGGATTTGCCGGGCCGCCCTGCATGGCGTGAACGTGGGGCCAGCGCTTGATCATCTCGGCCGGCGGGTGCCAGTCGGGCCAGACGGCCTTGCGGAAGAGCCGCGCCGTGCCGGACCAGCCATAGGCCTCGTCGCCGACGGTGACGCCGTAGCGGATCGCCTTGCGGTCGGGCAGGACGTAGTAGAGCTGGCGTTCCTTGGTCTCCACCACGATGGTGCCGGGCGCCTCGCCGGTCGGATCCTCGATCAAGTAGCGAGCGAAGCGCCGGTCGATCTCCGGCTCCGGCACCATCGCCATCCATTCCTTGTCCTTGGCCGACAGGTCGGGATCGGGGGTGGCGCGGTACAGGCAGCCCGGAAGCGCCAGGACGGCCCCCGTCAGGACGAACGCGAGGGCGAGGCGGCGGCGTTGCATCGAGGAGCCTTGGCAGGTCGGCGGGCGGGCCCGCGAATCAGTCACCGGCGATGGTAAAGCGTGGCTGTTAGCCCGCGAAGCGGGGAGCCGCGCCACTGTGCACGATGGCCGGCTCGTGTTGCGTCCGGGCCATGGCCCTGCCACGGTGCGGGGAAGGGACGGGCCCGACGGGCCCGACGGGAACGCTGGACGCGGGCACGATGACGACGCTGTATCTCTGCCATCCGGCCTCCCTCGACCACGCCACGCCGCCCGGCCATCCCGAGCGGGCCGACCGTATCCGGGTGATCGAGCGGGTGCTCGAGGACGAGCGCTTCGCCGGCCTGGTGCGCGAGCAGGCGCCCCTCGCCGACCTCGCGGTGGCGGGCCTGGCGCATCCGGAGAACTACGTCGCGGCGATCGCCGCGGCGGCACCGGACGAGGGATTGACGGTGATCGATTCCGATACGGTGATGTCCCGGGGCTCCCTGGAGGCCGCGCGCCGGGCGATCGGCGCCGCGGTGCGGGCCGTCGACGAGGTGATGGAGGGCCGCGTCGCCAACGCCTTCGCGGCGATGCGCCCGCCCGGCCACCACGCCGAGCGCGAGCGCGCCATGGGCTTCTGCCTGTTCAACACCGCGGCGATCGCGGCCCGGCACGCGCGCCGGCACCACGGCGCCGCGCGGGTGGCCCTCGTCGATTGGGACGTCCATCACGGCAACGGCTCGCAGGACATCTTCTGGGACGATCCGAGCGTGATGTACGCCTCGACCCACCAGATGCCGCTCTTTCCGGGCACCGGCGCGGCGTCCGAGCGCGGCGAGCACGATACCGTCGTCAACGTGCCGCTGCATGCCGGCGACGACGGCGACACGTTCCGCGAGGCCTTCGCCCACGCCGTGCTGCCGCGGCTCGAGGCGTTCCGGCCCGACCTGATCGTGATCTCGGCCGGGTTCGACGCCCATTGGCGCGATCCCCTCGCCAACCTGAAGCTCACCGAGGCCGATTTCGCCTGGGCGACCCGGGAGGTGATGGCGGTGGCCGACCGCCGCTGCGGCGGACGGGTGGTGTCGCTCCTGGAGGGCGGCTACGACCTCATCGGGCTGTCGAAGTCTGTCGCCGCCCATGTCGAGACGCTTATGGGCAAGCACTGAGGGTTCGATCGGCGCGGCGAGGGTCGTCACGCAGGTCGACACCTCCCCGCGTCGTTCCGGGCCCGGCGCAGCCGGGAGCCCGGGAAACGCCGCGGGTTTCGAGCCGGTGAGGGGCGCCGACGCCCCTACCCTTCCAGCGGCGCGTCGCCGACCATCTCGATGCCGAAGCCCGACAGGCCGACATAGGACCGCGCCGCGCTCGAGATGTTGCGGATCGAGACCACGCCGAGGTCGCGCAGGATCTGGGCGCCGAGGCCCACCTCGCGCCACTGGCGCACCCGGGCCGCCTCGGCCCCGTCCTCGCCGGCGCCGTCGGGAAGCTGCGACAGCGGCACGCCGGCGGTGCCGTCGCGCAGATAGACCAACACGCCGCGGCCTTCCTGCGCGAAGCGGCGCATCACCGCCTCGATGGTCCGGCCGCCCTCGATCACGTCCGCCACCACGTTCGAGCGGTGCAGCCGCACCAGCACGTCGCGGCCCTCGCCGATGCGGCCGTGCACGAAGGCGAATTGCTGCATCGGCTCGAACGGCGTGGTGTAGGCGTAGCCGGTCATGTCGCCCCACTCGGTCTTGACCGGGAAGGTGCCGACCCGCTCGACCAGCTTCTCGCGCGCCTGGCGGTAGGAGATCAGCTCGGCGACCGAGATCTGCTTGAGGCCGTGGGTCTCGGCGAAGGCGGTGATCTGCGGCCCCTTCATCACGGTGCCGTCGTCGTTGGCGAGTTCGCAGATCACGCCGACGGGCGGGAGCTTGGCCAGCCGGCACAGGTCCACCGCCGCCTCGGTATGGCCGGAGCGCATCAGCACGCCGCCGTCCTTGGCGATCAGCGGGAAGACGTGGCCCGGGCGGACGAAATCGGTGGCGCCCATGTTGCCGTTGGCGAGGGCCCGCACGGTGTTGCAGCGCTGCTCGGCCGAGATCCCGGTGGTCAGCCCGTGCTTGACGTCGACCGTGACCGTGAAGGCGGTGCCGAGCGGCGCGTCGTTCGAGGCCACCATCGGCTCGAGGCGCAGGCGCTTGGCCTCCGAGACCGTGATCGGCGCGCAGACGATGCCGCAGGTATTGCGGATGATGAACGCCATCTTCTCCGGCGTGCAGAGCGAGGCGGCGACGACGAGGTCGCCCTCGTTCTCGCGGTCGTCGTCGTCGGTGACGACCACGATCTCGCCGCGGGCGAAGGCGTCGAGGGCCTCGATGATCGATGCGTGGGTCACGGGCATCTCCTGTCCCGGGAGGGTGAGCCCCAGGACATCCAATCCCAGGAAATCGTTGGGGGTGACGGCGCCGCCTGTCACGCGCGCCACGGCGGCGGCCGTCTCCCGCGAGAGCCAGGGCTCGGGGTTGTTGCACAGCCCCGTCACCGCTGCCGGCGAGAGCCCGCAGCGCCGCGCGAAGTCGAGGCGGGTCACGCCCTGCCGTCGGAGCCAGTCGCCGAGTTTCACGCCCCCGTCATAGCTCGAACACCGTTTCAGTCAAACTGAAACGGCGCCGTCGTTCACTCCGGCTGAAAGGAGGCGCCCTCCCCGATCTGGCCGCGATGCCGCAACCAGTGGTCGGCGAGCACGCAGGCCATCATCGCCTCGCCGACCGGCACCGCCCGGATGCCGACGCAGGGGTCGTGCCGCCCCTTGGTCATGACGTCGACCGGCCGGTTGTCGCGGGTGACGCTGGCGCGCGGGGTCAGGATCGACGAGGTCGGCTTCACGGCGAAGCGGCAGACCAGCGGCTGGCCGGTCGAGATGCCGCCGAGCACACCGCCGGCATGATTGGCGAGGAAGATCGGGCGTCCATCATTGCCCGGCCGCATCTCGTCGGCATTCTCCTCGCCGCGCAGGGCGGCGGCCGCGAAGCCGTCGCCGATCTCGACGCCCTTGACGGCGTTGATCGACATCATGGCCGCCGCGAGATCGGCGTCGAGCTTGCCGTAGACCGGGGCGCCGAGCCCGACCGGCACGCCCTCGGCCACGACCTCGATCACCGCGCCGACCGACGAGCCGGCCTTGCGGATTCCGTCGAGATACTCCGCCCACTGAGCGGCGGCGACCGCATCGGGGCAGAAGAACGGGTTGTTGTCGACCTCGTCCCAGTCGAAGCGGGTGCGGTCGATCGCGTGCGGCCCGATCTGCACCAGGGCCCCGCGGATCGTCACGCCGGGCAGCACCTTGCGGGCGATCGCGCCCGCCGCCACCCGGGCCGCGGTCTCGCGGGCCGAGGAGCGTCCGCCGCCACGATAGTCGCGGATGCCGTACTTGGCGTCGTAGGCGTAATCGGCGTGGCCCGGCCGGTAGCTGTCGCGGATCTCCGAGTAATCCTTCGAGCGCTGGTCGACATTCTCGATCATCAGGGCGATCGGCGTGCCGGTGGTGAGCGGCCGCCCGCCGGTGCGGTCGTCGGAAAACACGCCCGAGAGGATGCGGACCTGATCCGGCTCCTGGCGCTGGGTGGTGAAGCGCGACTGGCCGGGCCGGCGGCGGTCGAGCTCGGCCTGGATCTCCGCCGCATCGAGCGGGATCCGCGGCGGGCAGCCATCGACGACGCAGCCGAGGGCCGGGCCGTGGCTCTCGCCGAAGGTGGTGACGCGGAAGAGGTGGCCGAAGCTGTTGTGGGACATGGACGCTAGGGGGACATCGGCGCTGGGACGGAGAACGCCGCCGCTCTAGAGCATTTCGTGCCGGACGGGAAATGCTCTCGCGGCCTCGGCCGGCCGTAGCCTCGCCACCCGTGCGCCGGCATGGCGGAGCGGGGTGGCTCCCAGGTGCTTCGATGGCTTGACATTAGTGCGTGGTGCCTCGTACATCCTGATGTCTTTGCGCTCACAGTGAAATATTGATGTCAGACAGCGGGTCTGATTTCCGGTGTGTCCACGGCTTTGAACCGCAGATCATCAATCTGACACACTATTCTCGATATCTTTCAGGGCGCGATGGGCAAAAGCGAGAGGTGATATGAATTTTTTCCGGCTACCGCGGCGGCTCATGCGCCGGAAAGATGCCTCGCTCGACATCGTCTTCTATCGGAACTTTTACGACGACATGAGCCGTGCCAGCGACGAGGAGATCGTCCGGCACTGGGAGGAGTACGGCCGGGCCGAGGGCCGCTTTCCGAACGAGGCCCTCGGGCGCCAGGCGGCGATGTCCAGCGACGGGCTGCCGAAGGGGTTCGACGGAGCGACGTATCTGCGCTTGAACCCCGATGTCGCAGCGGCGATCCGGTGGGATTTCCAGGCGGCCCTGCATTACCTCGCGCATGGCCGGGCGGAGGGGCGTCCCTACGCCGATACGTCGCAGGCCGCCGCGGCCGGAACCGGCCTCCCCCGGGGCTTCAACCTCGCGAGCTATCTCGTCTGTAATCCCGACATCGCGGAAGCGATCCCTGCGACCGCCGATCGGCTGGCCCATTACATCGAGCACGGCCGCGCGGAGAAGCGCAACTACGCCCCGGTCTTCTACGATCCGACCTTCATCTCGCAGCTCTACGGAATCAGGCTTCCGTACGGGATGACACCGGAGGATGCGGTCGTCGCCGTCCGCCAGCGGCTCCATCCGTCCGACGACCAACTGGTCTATTTCAACGAGGACGAGATCGCGAACCTCCACGGCATCACGATCCCCTATTTCTCGCAGTACTTCGATCACAATCTTTATCAGTATCGCCACATCAGGCAGAGCGGAAAGTTCTTCAACCGGGCGGAATGCATTCGGCACTTCTGCGAGGTCGGACAGCACGAGCAGCTCGACCTCTCGATCGACGGGGCCTTCGACGACGCGTTCTTCGTCGCCGAGTACGGCGATGACGGCGCTCTGTGCGGACCGTCGCGGCGCGAGCGTTACGAATCCTGGTTGAGGAGCGGGGAGGACGAGCCGCTCTTCCCGAACCTGCGGGTGCTCGTGCGCGTGACCCACAAGGCGGTGCTGCCGCGGGTGGTCGAGGACTTCGTCACGGCGCGCGTCAGGGAGGCGGCGCAGGGAACCGATCCGCTGGCGGATCACGTGAAGCCGAGCCGGGTCGTGACGGACCTGCTCGACTGGACGCTGGACCTGGCCGATCCCGCGGCCGCCGAACTCTTCCTCGACGTGGCCGATGAGCGCGCGGTGGAGGGCCGGAACGCCGAGGCCGCCGAACTCTACGCCCGTGCGCTGGTGCGCGTGCCGGGCCATCCCCGCGCCCTCAACCACCGGGCGGACATGATCCAGCGCGGGGGCAATCTCGAGCTCGCGACCAGCCTGCGCCGGCACATCGTGGCGGTCGATGCCGGCAACGAATGGACCTTCCGCCACCTCGCCGAGGGTCTGCTGGAGTTCGGCGAGCCGCAGGCCGCGAGCCGCGCCATGGCGGCAGGGGTGCGGAAGTACCCGGGCGATGTCGACCTGCGTCGGCGGTTGCGCGAGGTCCAGGAGAAGGCCTTCTACGACGTCTGGGAGCGCAGCACCGACATCGCCCTGACGGTGGGCTACGACAGCGCCCGCGCGCTCGTGACCGAGGCGGCGCAGTCGCTGGTGCGGGACGAGGAGCGGCCGGTAAGCGCCGGCCAAGTCCGCCGCGTCGCCCTCTACGCCAATTGCGACCTGATGCAGTGCCGCTTCTACCGGGTCGAGCAGCGGGTCGACCAGCTCGTCGCGGCCGGCTACGACGTCACGGTCTACGACTACACCAAAGATCACGACGCCTACATGGCCGACCTGCTACAGATCGATTACACGATCTTCTACCGGGTGCCGGCTTTCCCGAACGTCGTCGATGCCATCACCAAGACGGCCGAGCTCGGCATCGCGACGATCTACGATATCGACGACCTTGTCTTCGATTCGGACTACTTCCCGCCGGGGCTCGACACCTATGTCGGCCTGATCGATGCGCGGCAGCATGCGTCGATGGCCTGTGGCGTCAGCCTGTTCGCGGAGGCCGCCGCCCTGTGCGACTACGGCATGGCCTCGACGCCGAGCCTCGCCCGACACCTGGAGCGCCGGGTGCGAACCGGGACGGTGTTCCACCAGCCGAACGCCCTGCACGGCGCGCATCTCGCCAGCATGGCGCAGGCGCGGGCCACGACCCCCGGCGACATCGTCACGATCTTCTACGGCTCCGGCACCAAGGCCCATAAGCTCGATTTCGAGCAGCTGATCGAGCCGGCGCTGGCGCGCCTGTTCGAGACCCATGGCGGGCGGATCCGCGTCGTTGTGGTCGGCGACATCGCGGTCTCCGACCTGCTGCGGCCCTGGGCGGAGTTCATCGTCGCCTCGCGGCCGATCGGCAACGTCTCGGCCTACTGGGACCTGCTGCGCGAGGCCGACATCAACATCTCGGTGCTGGTCCCGGACGCGTTCAACGACTGCAAGAGCGAGATCAAGTGGCTGGAAGCCGCGATGTTCGGCATCCCGTCCGCCGTGAGCAGCACGCAGACCCATCGCGAGGTGGTCGTCGAAGGCGAAACCGGCTTCCTGTGCACGACGAGCCAGTCGTTCTTCGCCGCTCTCGACCGTCTGGTGCGCTCGCCGGACGAGCGGCGGCGGATCGGCGCGGCGGCCAAGCGCGCCGCCCTCGAGGCCTACGGCCTGGAGCGGCAGGCGCAGGGCCTGCGCCAGGTGATCGAGCGGACGACGGCGCGCCAGCTCGCGCCGCGCCGCAAGCTCGTCATCGTCAACGTGTTCTATCCGCCGCAGGCGATCGGCGGGGCGACCCGGGTCGTCTATGACAACGTCCGCTCGCTGCGCGCGATCCTCGGGGCCGAGTGGCAGATCGACGTGATCTGCACCCTCGAGGGCGGGCCGGTTCCCTACGCCCTCGACTGGTACGCCCGGGACGGCGTGCGGGTGTTCTGCATCACCGCCGGCAACCATCCGGGGATCGACAGCCTGGTCGAGGATCCCGAGATGGCGCGGGTCTTCGAGCGGGTCCTCGACCGGATCGACCCCGACCTGATCCACTTCCACTGCGTGCAGCGGTTCACCACGACTTGCGTCGCCGCCGCGTTCCGGCGCAAGATCCCCTACCTGATCACGATGCATGACGGCTGGTGGATCTCGCCGAACCAGTTCCTGACCAACGGCAACCGCGTGGTCGAGACCTACGATTTCACCGGCGGGGCCTCCCTCGACGCCTTCATGGGCGAGGATTACGCCCGCGCCCGGACGCTGCTCCGCTGCCTCAAGGGCGCCGCCCGGGTGCTGACCGTGTCGGAGCCGTTCGGCGCCCTGTGCCGCAGCGTCGGCCTGACGGAGGTCGAGGTGGTCGAGAACGGCGTCTCGCGCCTGCCCGAGGTGGTCCGGACCGCGAGCCCGGACGGCCGGGTGCGCCTCGGCTTCATCGGCGGGCTCGCCGACCACAAGGGCTACGGGCTGATCCGCAATGTGCTCCTCAACGAGCGGTTCGAGAATCTGAGCCTGCTCCTGATCGACCACGCCATGCATCCGAGCGAGCGGGCGACGGAGGAATGGGGCAGCGTGCCCGTCACGATCCGCGGGAAGTTCCCGCAATCGAGCGTCGGCGGCCTCTACGCCCACATCGACGTGCTGCTGGCGCCCTCGATCTGGCCGGAGAGCTACGGATTGGTGACCCGTGAAGCGGTGGCCTCGGGCTGCTGGGTCGTCGCCTCCGACCGCGGCGCGGTGGGTGATTGCGTCGTCGAGGGCCGGAACGGCTACGTCGTCGACGTCGCCGACGAGGCCGGCCTCCTGGCGGCGTTGCGCATCATCGACGAGAACCCGGCCCTCCACCGGCAGGCGCCCGGCGACACCGCGCCGATCCGGAGCGCGCACCGGCAGGCGGAGGAACTGGCGGTGATCTACGGCGAGGTTCTCGACGCGGCGCGGGACTGAGGCGGCGGGATTGAGCCGGCGGGATTGATCCGGAATGCCTTCCCGGCGGCGCTCTCGACCGCCGCCGGGTCGGCCGGAGACGCTGTCGCACACGACAAGGCCCGGCATCGAGGGAGCGATGCCGGGCCTTGTCGTGCGGGCGAGAGACCGGCGGTGGTCAAGAACGACCTCCGGTGCCAATCCCGATTTTGTGCCGAGCCCGAAATTCTCGGTCTCGGAGTTTGGCATCGACGTTTCGAGAACGGTCGAGAGCCTGATGCGCCAGCGCCCCAAAGCCGCTCGTATCCGGAGCAGCAGCGCCGTCAGCGCCGCGGCTGGAACAGCGGCTGGGCCAGGGCCTCGGCGCGGGCCATCCACAGGTCGCGCTCGGCGCGCAATTCCTCGGCCTTGTCGACCTCCTGCTGCACGTGGGCGCGGAGAGACCGCAGCTCGTCGGCGAGCAGCGCCTGCAGCTCGTCGTAGCGGCCATGCTCCTGCCGCAGACGGGCCTTGAGCATCATGTTCTCGGCCATCAGGGCGGCGAGATCCTCGTCCTCCGCCCGGGAGGCGGGCGGCGCCTCGGGCTCCACGGCGGGTTCGGCCGGGGCGACGATGCGCGGCTCCCAGGCCGCTTGCGCATCCGGTCGACGCGGTGCGCCGCGGGCCTGGTCGGCGGCGTCGATCCGCGACAGGGTCGCGAGCCAGTCCTGCAGCGGGCCGGAAGGCTGCCGCACGGCGGCGGGGGTCTGCGTCTTCAAGGCGGGATCGGACACGCCGCATCTCCTGCGAATCTTGACCCCGAGTTAACAGGCCGCGTGGTTAAGAACCGGTAAACATTCCCGTCGCGCCCGGGTGCCGGGTCCGCCCCGCATTGACAATCCGTTCACGGGTCGCTAGGCCCCGCCTCGAAGGACGAGGTCTCGTCTCGACGCCGACCGGCCCGTGAGGCCGGAGGTCAACGCCCGACAGCGCGATGCGCCCTCGGGCGCGAACTGCGTTGCGCGAAACCTCCCGATCAGCCATCCCCGAGGTGGCGTGCAGGAGACCGGATGACCAGGACCGACCACGCGCCATTGCGCATCGAGGACGCGGTGAACGAGCTCTGCCCCTGGTCGGGCAAGCCGATCTCGGCCGACTCGCTGACGCTCTACAACGGCGCGGTCGTCGGCTTCTGCAATCCGGATTGCCGCGACAAGTTCGAGCGGGCGCTGAACCACTTCGAGGGCGCCCTGCAGGCCCGGCGCGCCGCCTCCGCGGGCGTGAACGAGTAGCCTTCCGGAGACACACGCATGTTCGAAGGCCTCTCCGACCGCCTCTCCGGCATCCTGTCCGGGCTGACCCGCCGCGGCGCCCTGACCGAGGCCGACGTCACCGCCGCCCTGCGCGAGGTGCGCCGTGCCCTGCTCGAGGCCGACGTCGCCCTCGAGGTCGTGCGCTCCTTCACCGAGAAGGTGCGCGAGCAGGCGGTCGGCGCGGTCGTGCTGAAGTCGGTGACGCCCGGCCAGATGGTCGTGAAGATCGTCAACGACCAGCTCGTGGCGATGCTCGGCGGCGAGGCCGGAATCATCGACCTCAACGCGCCCGCCCCCGTCGGCATCCTGATGGTCGGCCTCCAGGGCTCGGGCAAGACCACCACCACCGCCAAGATCGCCCGGCGCCTGACCCAGCGCGACAAGCGCCGGGTGCTGCTCGCCTCCCTCGACACCCGCCGCCCGGCCGCGATGGAGCAGCTCGCGGTTCTCGCCAAGCAGGTCGGCGTCGAGTCGCTGCCGATCGTCGCCGGCCAGTCGGCGGTGCAGATCGCCAAGCGCGCCATGGAGGCCGCCCGCCTCGGCGGCTTCGACGTGGTGATGCTCGACACCGCCGGCCGCGTCACCCTCGACGAGGCGCTGATGCAGGAGGCCGCCGACGTCAAGGCGGCCACCTCCCCGCACGAGGTGCTGCTCGTCGCAGACGCCTTGACCGGCCAGGACGCGGTCAACACGGCGCGTGCCTTCGACGGCCGGCTCGGCGTCACCGGCATCGTGCTCACCCGCATGGACGGCGACTCGCGCGGCGGCGCGGCGCTCTCGATGCGGGCGGTCACCGGCAAGCCGATCAAGCTCGTCGGCACCGGCGAGAAGGTCGACGCGCTGGAGGAGTTCCATCCGGCCCGCGTCGCCAACCGCATCCTCGGCATGGGCGACATCGTCTCGCTCGTCGAGAAGGCGGCCGAGACCATCGACCAGGAACAGGCCCTTCGCGTCGCCGAGAAGATGCGCAAGGGCAAGTTCGACCTCGACGATCTGTCGATGCAGCTCGCCCAGATGGAGAAGATGGGCGGCATCGGCGGCCTGATGGGCATGCTGCCCGGCATGGGCCAGATCAAGAAGCAGGTCGAGGGCGCCAACCTCGACGAGAAGATGTTCAAGCGCCAGCGCGCCATCATCTCGTCGATGACCCCCGAGGAGCGCCGCAACCCCGACGTGCTCAAGGCCTCGCGCAAGAAGCGCGTGGCGAAGGGCGCCGGCGTCGACGTCTCGGAGATCAACAAGCTCCTCAAGATGCACCGCACCATGGCCGACATGATGAAGGCCATGGGGTCGGGCAAGCGCGGCATCGGCCAGGCGCTGGGCAGCATGTTCGGGCTCGGCGGCGGCGGCATGGGGGGCATGGGCGGCGGAATGGGCCCCTTGGGCAAGATGATGGGCGGCATGCCCCAGCCCACCCCCGAGATGCTCGCCGAGCTGCAGAAGTCGCTGCCGCCCGGCACCACCCTTCCGCCGATGCCGCCTGGCCTCGGCGGTCCCAAGGCGCCCGGCCAGGCCGGCACGCTGCCGGCAGGCCCTGCCGGTAAGGCGCCTCCCGCCGCCCCCGGCCTTCCGGGCCTCGGGGCCAAGCTCCCGGGCCTCCCCGGCCTCGGCGGCCTCCCCTTCGGCAAGAAGAAGTAGGCGGCACCGGGGGCCGCCAGGCCCCTCCCCCGCCCGCGACGTCGAACGATCCTCGAACCCCTCACCAGGAAGAGACCCATGTCCCTCAAGATTCGCCTGACCCGTGGCGGCGCCAAGAAGCGCCCGTACTACCGCATCGTCGTCGCCGACGCCCGCGCGCCGCGCGACGGCCGCTTCATCGAGAAGGTCGGCGCCTACGACCCGATGAAGCCGAAGGACGATCCGGCCCGCGTCATCCTCGAGACCGAGAAGGTCCAGGCCTGGCTCGCCAAGGGCGCCCAGCCGACCGACCGCGTCCTGCGCTTCCTCGACGCCGCCGGCCTCGCCAAGCGTCCGACCCGCAACAACCCGCAGAAGGCCGAGCCCGGCACCAAGTCCAAGGAGCGCGCTGCCGCCCGCGCCGAGAAGGCCGGCGCCGCCGCCGACTCGGCCGAGTAAGCAGCCGGTGGCGCGCCGCCCCGACGCCCGTCCCCCGCGCGGCCAGGCCCCCAAGGGACCTGCCCGCGGGGGTTCCGACCGGGGCGCAGGCGCGCCCATGCCGCGTCGCGCCGATCCTGCATCGGCGCGACGCGAAACCGGGATCGCCACCGATCCCGGTTTCGTGCTGCTCGGCGAATTCGGACGCGCCCACGGCCTCAACGGCGAGGTGCGGCTGAAATCCTACACCGCCGATCCGACGGCGATCGGCACCTACGGTCCGCTCACCGGGGCCGATGGGCGCGCCATCGAGATCGCGTCCTTGCGTCCCGCCCCGGGGGCCCCCGACATGCTGATCGCCCGCGTCGCGGGCGTGTCCAGCCGGAACGGGGCCGAGAGCCTCAATCGTCTCGCCCTCTACGTCGCCCGCGACCGCCTCGGCGCTCCCGAGGAGGAAGACGAGTTCTTCGCCGCCGACCTCGTCGGCCTGAGCGTCGTCGATCGCAACGGCGCCCCCGTCGGCACGGTCCGGGCGGTGCCGAATTACGGCGGCGGCGACCTCCTGGAGATCGCGCCCGCCAGCGGCGGCAACCCGGCCCTCCTGCCCTTCACCAAGGCCTTCGTGCCGGAGATCGACGTCGCGGCCCGCCGCATCACCGTCGATCCGCCGGACGACCTGTTCCTGCCGGCCGCGCCGCGGGATCCCGAGGAGGGTTGAGGCGCGGCTGCGAAGGTCGCGGGTACCTGCCGGATCGTCGCAGCCGATTTCTCGATCAGCTCAAACTGCAATGTCCCCCGGGCATGCGGACGATCGTCGCGCTCGCACATGCGGGAAGCGGTCGCCTTCCGCAGGCCGCTCCATGCTATCCCGAACGAGTGTCGCGTCAGATCGGGGGCGACGCCCGGCCCGCATCGTCGCGTGCCGCGTCCCCCGGGAGCGAGGGGCGGGACGAAACGAGCAGGGCCCGCCCGACGCTTGGTCAGGCAGGCCCCTTCGTCACTGATCGGCCTGAGACGCCCCGCCCCTTATCGGGGGCGGGTGTCGCCCCGTCTCACCGCCCGCGGTTCTTGCGCTGTTGGCCGAGGCCCGAGCTCTTGGCGAGTTCCGAGCGTTGCGCCGCATAGGTGGCCGCGACCATCGGATAATCGTGCGGCAGGCCCCATTTCTGGCGGTACTGGTCGGGGCTGAGGCCGCGCGTCGTCAGGTGACGCTTGAGCGACTTGTAGGGTTTTCCGTCTTCCAGCGAGATGATGTAGTCCGGCGTGACGGTCTTGCGGACCGGGACCGGCGGCGTGGGCTTCTCGGGCTCGGGCGCCGGCGGAGCGGCAACGCGCTCGAGGGAGGAATGCACGGCGGCGATCAGGCTGCCGAGATCCCCGACCGGCACCGAGTTCTTCGACACGTAGGCCGAGACGATGTCGGCCGTGAGCATGACGAGTTCGCCCGGCTCCTGATCGTGAGGTTCCACGTCTGACATGATGGAGTTTCCGCTTCGAGAGTGAGGTGGACGACGGAGGCTGTGCGGCAGGCCGACCCGGCTTCACGCCGCCTCTCGGTCTTCTTGGGGCCGTCACGCACGAAGTACGCGTGGGCCATCGCCCGGTCCCTCAGACTTGGTGGCAATTATCAATCCCGCCTGCAAGCTGCTTGCAGCAACGCGGCGGTAAAATCAGGTAGTACCTGTGGATTTCACCCTGACACAGTCAGGTAAAATATACTCAAGGTTGCAAAATCTGATTTTACGTTGCCGATAATTGCATAAAAACCTATCGGCGCCGGAGGTTTGAGTGGGTACAGGCGGCGACCGTCGATGGCCTCAGGGCGAGCGACGGCCGCCGGTTGCCGTCAGGCGGCCCGTTCCGGCGGCCGGCCGGGCCGGAGCGGGACGTCGTCGGGCCGGGCCTGGATCTCGATGAAGACGCGGCGAACCTTGGGGCTCAAGCCCTTCATCCGCGTCTCCAGGCGGCCGACCAGCCGCTCGATCTCGCCGCCGGTGAGGGTGTCATCCATGTCGAGGCTGACATTGACCAGGATGTCGGCGGGGCCGAGATGCTGCGTCAGCACCTCGTTGACGTGCTGCACCCCCGGTTCGGAGCGCACGATCTGGTGCAGGCCGGCGACCAGCTCCGGCTCCGCCGCCTCGCCGACCAGCAGGCCGTGGGTCTCGATCATCAGGAAGATCGCCATGCCGATCAGGATCAGGCCGATGACGATCGAGGCTGCGCCGTCGAAGGCGGGCTGCTGCAGCGTCTCGGCCAGGATCACGCCGGCGAGCGCCACGACGAGGCCGGTCAGCGCCGCCACGTCCTCGACCAGCACGGTGAACAGGGCCGGGTCCTTGCTGCGGCGGATCGCGGTGATCGGCGGCCGCTCGCCCTTCTCGCCCCAGAACGCCTTGAGGGCGACGAAGCAGGAATAGCCCTCGGCCAGGACCGCGAAGACCAGGATTCCGAGGTTGATGTGAAAGCCCGGGATGTGGCGGCCGAAGATCACCGCGTCGGCCGCCGGCTCCGGGTGCTGGAGCTTGTGGATCCCCTCGTAGACCGCGAAGGCGCCGCCGCCGAGGAAGATCAGCAAGGCGACCAGGAAGGCGTAGAAATAGACCTCGCGGCCGTAGCCGAACGGGAAGCGGGCATCCGCCGGCCGCTGCGCCCGCTTGAGGCCGACGAGGAGCAGGATCTGGTTGGCGGTATCCACCACCGAGTGCACGCCCTCGGCTAGCATCGCCGAGCTGCCGGTGAGGAAGGCGCCGACGAACTTCGCCGCCGCGATCGCCAGATTCGCCCCGGCGGCGGTGTAGATCGCGCCGCTGCTCTCGTGTGCCATGGTGCTGTCGCGCTCCCGCCGCCCGGCAAGCCTGGCCGTGGCTGACGGAGGTAACGCCGCCGGAGGCCGGATGGGTCCGGCGCCCCGCGGCGATCGTGCGCGGCGCTCAGGCCGCGTCGCGCCACGGGGTTCCGGGATCCGGAAGGTCGAAATGGCCGTGTAGGGCTGCGATCGTCGCGGCGAGCAGGCCCGGCAGGGGGGCGAGCGCGGCCTCGTCGGGCACGCGCCCCTCGACCCGCGCCGCGTGCTCGATCTCCCCCAGGTGCCCGGCGAGCGCGGCCGCGCCGACGTTGAGGCTCATCGACTTGAGGCCGTGGGCGGCGCGGCCCGCGGCCTCGGCGTCGCCGGCGGCCTGGAGGGCTGCCAGCCCGTCGGGGGCATGCGCCGTGAAGAGCCCGAGTACCCGCTCGACGAAGGACGAGCCGGCTCCCTCGGCCATCTCCGCGAGGTTGGCCAGGGTGTCGGGGTCGAGGAGCGCCGCGGATGGCGCCGCCTGCTCCGTTTCCGGAGCGTCCGGGGCGGCGGCCTCGCCGAGGGCGGCAGCCAAGGTCCGGGCGAGGTCGGTGAGGGTGAAGGGCTTGGCGAGCACCCCGTCCATTCCGGCCCCGCGCCACGCCTCGGCCGCGGTACCCACCACGTGGGCGGTCGCCGCGACGATGAAGGTGCGCCCGCGCCCTTCCGCCGCCTCCCATTGCCGGATCGCCCGGGCGGCGTCGAACCCGTCGAGGACGGGCATGCTGCCGTCCATCAGGATCAGGTCGAACATGCCCTCGCGAGCCGCCTCCAGGGCACGGTAGCCATCCTCCACCGTCGTCACCCGGGTGACGCCGAGGCGCCCGAGCGCCTCGACCGCGACCTCGCGGTTGAGCGGGTTGTCGTCCGCCACGAGCACCCGGGCGGCGGGGAAGCGCGGCAGGGCAGCGACCGGGCCGGCCTCGGCCCCGATGCCGGCGAAGGTCGCTCCCGTGGCGAGCGCCGCCAGGGCCGACCGCCATTCGCCCTGCACCAGGGGCCAGCGCAGCAGCGCGTCGGCGAGGCCGGAGGACAGCACGGCGGCCCCGCTCGGATCGCCCATCGGGGCCAGCGCGAGGACCCGGCCGGCACCGGCCGGGCGGCGCCCGGCCCGGGCGAGGTCTGCGGCCTCGACGAGGGCGTGGGCGCCCTCCCCCGCCTCGACCAGCGTGAAGCCGGCGGCGGCGAGCCCCTCCGCCAGGGCGGCGGCGGTCGCCGGCCCCGGGACGCCGATCACCACGGCCGGCCCAATGCCGGCCTGGCGCCGCACCGGCGCGGCGGCCGCCAGGACCTCGAGCGGGATCTCGGCCCAGAAGGTCGAGCCGGTTCCGACCTCGCTCTCGACCCCGATCCGCCCGCCCATCGCGGCGACGAGGCGCTCGGCGATCGACAGGCCGAGGCCGGTGCCGCCGAAGCGCCGGGTCGTCGAGCCGTCGGCCTGCGAGAAGGCCGAGAAGATCGACGGCAGGGTCTCGGCCGGGATGCCGATGCCGGTATCGGTCACGCTGAGGCGCAGGACCCCACCGCCGTCGCGGGTCTCGAGCCGCACCAGGACATGGCCGGATTCGGTGAACTTGAGAGCGTTGTTGACGAAGTTGCCGAGGATCTGCCCGAGCCGCACCGGATCGCCGGTGATCGAGAGCGGCACGTCCGGCGCGACGATCGCCGCGAGATCGAGCCCCTTGCCCCGCGCCCGCTCGCCGAACAGGGTCACGACGGTGTCGGCGACCTCGGCAGGGTCGAGGGCGATGCGCTCCAGGGTGAGCTTGCCGGCCTCGACCTTGGCGAAGTCGAGGATGTCGTTGATGATCGCCAGCAGGCTCTGGCCGGAGCGGGCGATCACCTCGGCATAGCGGCGCTGGCGTGCCGGCAGCTCGGCGGCGGCGAGGAGTTCCGCCATCACCAGCATGCCGTTCATTGGCGTGCGGATCTCGTGGCTCATCGTCGCCAGGAACGACGACTTGGCGCTGTTGGCAGCCTCCGCCGCCTCCTTGGCCTCGCTCAGGTCGTGGGTGCGGTCGCTCACCTCCTGCTCCAGCCGGCCCTGGTGCTCGATCAGGCGGTGGTCGCGCTCGCGCACCGCGTCGAGGAGGCCGTTGAAGCTCGTCGCCAGCCGGCCGACCTCGTCGCCGGAGGCGGCGCCGGGCTGCAGGTCGGCGCGACGGGCATAATCGTGGTTCTGGCGCACCGCATCCATCGTGCGGGCGAGCGCGGTGAGCGGCCGGGTCAGGGCGCGGCCGAGGCGCCAGGCCACCGCGAACCCGACCGCCATGGCGAGCAGGGCCGCCAGGACGGCGTTGCGCACGACGGAGAGGAGGCGCCCGATGAGATCCTTGGTCTCGTAGATCAGGGTCACCTGCCCGACGATGCGGGCATTCTCCACCACCGGGACGCTGACCTTGACGGTGTGGGCGAGAATGAGCGCGAGCGGCGTGATGTCGTCCCGGTCGAGGTCGAGATCGTCGGCGAGGCGCAGGCCGGTGCCCTGCTCGGCCAGCGCCGAACCGTCCGGACGGGTCAGCCCGGCATAGACGATGCCGTCCAGTCGCCCGATTCCGCGCAGGGCCGCGTGGACGCCGGCGGCATCGTTCGCCGCCGCCGCCCCGGCCGAGGCGGAGGCGAAGACGATGGCGAGCCCTCTCAGCGCCTGGCGCGTGTCGACGGCGTAGCGATTGACCTCCGACCAGGCGCCGATCGCCGTGCCGGCGGCGAGCGCGACGATCACCGCGCCGAGCACCACCCGGCCGAGGCGGGCGGCGAGACTGCCCGCCGCCCGTGACGGGGCGGATGCGGCGGCCGCCGGGGTCGGCACCGTCCGGGGCGCGGCGGAGGCACGGCGCAGGAGCCACCGTCTCGCCGCCGGAGCCGGCGCACCGGACGTCTCGGGCGGGGCGCGCTCCGGCTCCCGCTGCGCCGCGACAGGCCGCCGCGCCGGCGGGGGGACGGCGTCGTCGGAGGAGCGGATCACCCGGGCGCGCAGGCCGCGATTCTGGCCCGCCTCTCCCGAAGCGTCGTCCTGCGGGGCGTCGGACGGATGCTCCACGCGGGTTCTCTCACTCGTCACGGCAATGGAACACCGTCAGGCCGCCTGCTCGGCGGCGGGTTGGTTCCCGGTGGCTTGGCTCGCGGCCGCTCGGCCGACCAGCTCCGCGACGACGTCCCAGCGGGACAGGAAGGCGTCGACCACCGCGGGATCGAAATGCGCCCCGGCCTCGCGCAGCAGGAAGGCGTGGGTGGCGTCGAGCGTCCAGGCACGCTTGTAGGGCCGGTCGCTGGTCAGCGCGTCGAACACGTCCGCCACCGCGACGATGCGACCCGACAGCGGAATCTCGTCGCCCGACAGGCCGTTGGGATACCCCTTGCCGTCCCAGCGCTCGTGGTGGCTCACCGCGATCTCGGCCGCGAGCCGCACCACGTCGGAGGAGCTGTTGGCCAGGATGCGGGCGCCGCGCTCGGCGTGACGCTCCATCTCCCAGCGCTCCTCAGGCGTCAGGGGACCGGGCTTGAGCAGGATCGCGTCGGGGATCGCGATCTTACCGACGTCGTGCATGGTCGAGGCGAGGCTGATCAGCCGACACTGGGCCGGCGGAAGGTTCATGGCCTCGGCGATCAGCACGGTGTAGTTCGCCACCCGGGCGACGTGGTCGCCGGTATCGGTGTCGCGATGCTCGGCGGCGCGCATCAGCACGGTGACGATCTCGCGCTCGCGCGCCTCGACCAGCGCCACCGCGGCGGCGACCTCCTCGGCGAGGCGCGCGGCATGGGCCCGCTCGGTCCGGTAGGCCCGGCGGAGCGCCAGCAGGTTGGTGACGCGGGCGCGGATCTCGACCGGGTCGACGGGCTTGTTGACGAAGTCGGTGGCGCCGGCTTCGAGCGCCGATCGTCGCAGGACGCGCTGGTCGAAGCTCGTCACCATCACGATCGGCACGTGGACGAAGCCCTCCATCGCCCGGAGCGCCCGGATCACCGCGAGGCCGTCCATGCCCGGCATCTCGTAATCGGTCAGCACGATGCCGATCTCCTCGGCATGGGCCTCGGCGAAGGCCAGGGCGTCGGCCGGCCGGGTGAAGCTCTGCGGCACGCAATCCGGGATCGGCCGCAGCGCCTCGAGCATCAGCAGGTTGTTGAGCTCCGCATCGTCGAGGACGATCGCACGCATGAAATCCCCTCCGGCGAGTGACCGCCACCGTGGGGCGATCGTGGCGGCGAAACCTTGACAACTCACTCCCCCGGGGGCCGCAATTCCGCCGGATCGGGCGAGTTCCGGTGATCGCCGCGCCTCCGCGGCGTCTTTGGCTTTGAAACCGGACGCCGTCGGCGCTAGAGCACGTGCGACGGCCTCCCGCCCGAGCGGGTCGCCGGACAACCCATGACGGATCCCGGCGCGGCCCTCACCGACAGGCGCGCCTTCGCACGCAGGACGACGAGACCCACACGATGGCCGGCTTCAAGGACCAGAACTTCAACGATCGGCGGAGTACGTCCGCGGACGCGAAGAAGGCCCTGCTGGAGAAGTTCCGGGCCAAGCCCGCCGCGGACGACCCGGAGGTCCAGGCCCGGCTGGCCGAGCGCCAGAAGATCGCCGAGGCCCGCGCCGCCCGCACGGCGGAGCGCGAGGCCGCCAAGCAGGCGGAGGCCGAGCGCCGCGCCGCCGAGGAGGCCGAGGCCAAGGCCCGGGCCGAGCGCGAGGCGGCCGAGGCGGCCGAGCGCGAGGCGGCCATGGAGGCCGAGCGCAAGGCGGCCCGCGACGCCCGCTACGCGGCCCGCAAGGCGCGGCGCAAGTAAGCGGCTCCCAAAGGAGAAGACGCCTCGCCGAGGCGTCGGCCGGTCCGTTCCGCGGGCCGTGCCTGAAAGCCCCCGCCGGATCCCGCGCCGCCTCAGGAGCGCGGGATCCGGCGGGGGCTTTTCGTCGTGAGGGGGATCCCGGCGGTCGGGCATCGTTCGGAACGCCGCCCCCGAAACAGCGATGGCGCGAGAGCCCCTCCCCGTTCGGGAGCGGCGATCCCGCGCCATCGGCATGTGTCATGTGGGCGTGTGTCATGTGCCTCGACGGCGCCCAGGACCCGGACGCCCGGACAAGCCCTCACCCGGCTCGCGTCACTCGCCTTTGCGCGGGCGGCCGCGACGGGCGGGCGCCTTGTCGGCATCGCCGTCTCCGCTTTCCGCCGCCAGCCGGGCCGCGGCCGCGCGGTCACGCCGGATCTGGCCGAGGCCAAGGCTCTTGGCGAGTTCCGAGCGCTGGGCGGCGTAGTTGGCCGCGACCATCGGATAGTCGTGCGGCAGGCCCCATTTCTGCCGGTACTGGTCGGGGCTGAGGCCGCGCGTCGTCAGGTGGCGCTTGAGCGACTTGTAGGGCTTGCCGTCTTCCAGCGAGATGATGTGATCGGGCGTGACGGTCTTGCGGACCGGGACCGGCGGCGTGGGCTTCTCGGGCTCGGGCGCCGGCGGAGCGACGACCCGCTCGAGGGACGCGTGCACCGAGGCGATCAGGTTCGCGAGATCCCCGACCGGCACCGAGTTCTTCGACACGTAGGCCGACACGATATCGGCCGAAAGATTGATCAGGTGCGAGGTCGTGTCCTGGTCGTCGGCGCTCATGACGGTGCCCCCTTTGGAATACTTCTTTGCACATGTGGCCAAAAAATTTAACAGTCAATGAAAATTTTTTATTCGAGAGTAGAGCGTGCCGTCCGGAGCCGGGCGATGCCCGTTAGCCCGGCGGGCGCTGCTTTGAGGACAAGTCCTGCCCCGGGCGGCGCGGTTGTATGAGGAATATTTGCTCAATCTTTGATTTCCCGTCCGGCTCGGGCGATCGGCATAAGCCTTCCACGCGGCAGCGGTGATGCCACGACAGTTCGCGCTGCGGCCAACTAGAAAAGACATTACTTGAGGTTGTGAGAAAAGCTCGGGCCCACTCCGTGGGTGGTGGGCTCGATCCTGCCGTGCCCGACCTGATTTTACAACCTTAGGGTGTAAATTTCGGCGATGGCGGCGCTCACGAAAAAGGGCACCCGCCGTGACTGGCGGGTGCCCCGGAATGCGTACCCCGTCCCGATCACGGGAGGCGGCGGTGTCGCGGCTCGCGCGGCGCTGCGCCGCCGGTCAGGGCTTGGGGGCGGCGGCTGGCGCCGCCGGTTTGGCCGCCGTGGCCGGAGCGGCGGGCTTCGCCGCCGCGGCCCATTCCGCGTCCGCACGCGGGCCGTTCGGGGCACCGGTCGGGGCGGTGAGCTGGCCCGGCAGCGTGTCGCTGACCCGGGTCCAGGTCTGCGAGCCGCACAGGAAGCCCATCAAGCAGCCGCGGACGTTGAGCTCGCCCGGCTGCTCGGTCCAGATCGAGACGTCGTAGAGCTTGCCGTCGTCGGCGTTGTAGATCTGGCCCTCGTAACGGTTATCCGCGTTCGGCTTCAGCCCCATGATGAGCTGGTGACCGAGGGCGGGGCGGCCGCGCTTCTTGGCGTCGGCGTTCTTGAAATCGACCCGAGGCTGCCCCTTGTCGTCGTTCGGGGTCTTCATCCACACGGCATAGCCGCAGATCCGGTCGGCGCGGCTCGGGCACTTCTCGACCCGGATGCGGGCCCGGCCATCCTCGGTCAACCAAGTCCCGCTCGGGTCTTTCGGAGTGGCGAGCGCCGCTCCCGACGACAGGCCGATGGCGATAAGCGCCCCGGTCAGGACCTTCTTCATACGATACACCCTCGTCTGGTGCGGCCCGCACACAACATTAATCCGTCGCTGATGCCGCGTCGTGCGGCTGGATGCCAGAGGCCGGCCCCAGAGGCCGACCCATTGCGTCGGAATCGTGGGCGGCCGGCGCGGACAGACCGCCTCACGGCGGGATGTCGCATGCCCGGATGTCACATGGCCTGCCGCTCCTCCGGCGAGCTAGAGCAGCCACGCCGGGCGGCAATCGTCCATCCGGGAAGAACCGCCAATATTTTCGACTGCCGCGCCGCGGCGTCCGCTCACCCGCCAGGGCTGCCGCATGTTCACGACCGAGCTCCTCGTGATGACCTCCGCCACCCTCGGGGCGATCGTCATCGTGCTCGCCGCCCAGCCGGGCGCCACCCTGCGGGCGAGCCTGCCGCGCCTGCCGCGTGCCGTCGGCCCCGCGCGCCGGCCGGCGGGACGCTGAGAGCGGCCCGCCGAAGGCGGGGATTTCGGGGAGATCGGGCCGCCCGGCCGTGGTTTTTGGTGCGGCGCAGCACGGCGGGAGCCCGGAAAGGCTGCTAGACTTCGGACCGTCGTCGCTGTCCTTGCGCCGCCGCCGTCCCGAGGAGCTGACCCGACCGTGCCGCACGCCTCCGAGCTGATCGCCATCATCGCCCTCGGGCTCGTCTTCGCGTTCGTCGGCGGCATGCTCGCGCAGCGGTTGAAGCTGCCGCCCCTGGTCGGCTATCTGCTGGCGGGCGTCGCGGTCGGGCCGCACACCCCGGGCTTCGTCGGCAACGCGGAGCTGGCCGGACAGCTCGCCGAGATCGGCGTGATCCTGCTGATGTTCGGCGTCGGCCTGCATTTCTCGATCGGCGACCTGATGTCGGTGCGCGCCATCGCGCTGCCCGGCGCCGTGGTGCAGATCGTCGTCGCGACCCTGATGGGTCTGGCGCTCAGCGTCGCCTGGGGCTGGGGCCTCGGCGCCGGCCTCGTCTTCGGCCTCGCCCTCTCGGTCGCCTCGACGGTGGTGCTGCTGCGGGCGCTCGAGGAGCGCGGCCTGCTCGATTCCGACAAGGGCCGCATCGCCGTCGGCTGGCTCATCGTCGAGGACCTGGCGATGGTGCTCGCCCTCGTCCTGCTGCCGGCGCTCGCCGGCCCGCTCGGCGGCGAGAGCGCCGGGGCGGCGCACGGCATCGCCGGCGACGGCAACATCTGGCTCACCCTCGGGCTGACGCTCGCCAAGGTGGCGGCCTTCGCCGGGCTCATGCTGGCCGGCGGCCGCCGGGCGGTGCCCTGGCTCCTCGATCAGGCGGCCCGCACCGGCTCGCGCGAGCTGTTCACCCTGGCGGTGCTGGCGCTGGCGCTCGGCATCGCCTACGGCTCGGCCGAGCTGTTCGGCGTCTCCTTCGCGCTCGGCGCCTTCTTTGCCGGCATGGTGCTGGCCGAATCCGATCTCAGCCATCAGGCCGCCGCCGATTCGCTGCCGCTCCAGGACGCCTTCGCGGTCCTGTTCTTCGTCTCGGTCGGGATGCTGTTCGACCCGACCATCCTGGTGCGCCAGCCCCTCGCGGTGCTGGCGACGCTGGCGGTGATCCTGGTCGGCAAGTCGCTCGCCGCCATCGCCATCGTGCTGGCCTTCCGCCACCCGCTCTCGACGGCGCTCACCATCGCGGCGAGCCTGGCCCAGATCGGCGAGTTCTCGTTCATCCTGGCGAGCCTCGGCATCGCCCTGAAGCTGCTGCCGCCGGAGGGCCGCGACCTGATCCTGGCCGGATCGCTCCTCTCCATCACCCTCAATCCGCTGATCTTCGGGGCCTTGGGCCGGCTCAACGGCTTCGTCGAGGGTCGGCCGGGCCTCTCCGCCCGGTTCGCCCGCGGCACCGCCCCGATCGCGGTCATAGGCCCTGCCAAGCGCCGCGAGGGCCACGCGGTGGTGATCGGCTACGGCCGGGTCGGCAGCGCGATCGGCAAGGCGCTGGCGACCTGGGAGCTGCCCTTCGTGGTGGTCGAGCGCGACCGTCGCCGGGTCGAGGAGCTGCGGGCCGCCGGCATCGCGACGGTGTTCGGCGATGCCGGCGCACCGGGCATCCTCGACGCCGCCGATGTCGGCCGGGCGCGTCTGCTCGTCGTCGCGAGCCCGGACGCGCATCAGGCCCGTCGCCTGATCACGATCGCCCGCGAGGCCAATCCGGCGATCGACACGGTGGTGCGCACCCACAGCGACGTCGAGCGCCGCAACCTCGAGGAGGAGAAGGTCGGCCTGGTGCTGATGGCCGAGCGCGAGGTCGGGTTCGGCATGGCGCTCTACGCGCTCCGCAGCCTGGGGCTCAGCGAGGGCGAGGCCCGCCTGTTCATCGATACCAGCCGGGCCGAGAGCCGGGCCGAGCCGGCTGCCGAGGCCGAGCCGGAACTGGGCGCGCCGGAGCTGCGGCCGCATCGCGAGGCGCCGGCGGAATCGTGATCCGGGCCGGCGCATCGCCACGCGAGGGGGATGCGGGTTCGTCGCGAGCATGCGGCACAATCCAGGACCGGGAGCGTCGTCCGAGTGCAGCGCGATCGAGCGACGCTCCAGGCGCGGGGCCATTCATGACCGAACCGTAAGGTGACGGCCAGGATCGCCTCAGCCCGGGCGGCTCATCCTGCCCCGGTTCGTGAGGAAGGATCCGACGATGACGCAGCCGCAAATGGAGCGTCCGGCCGAGCTGATGGTCTGGCACGGGGCACCGGCCGCCCCCGGCCCGCGGGAGATGCGCCGCTATCCCACCCTGCGTGCCGCCCTCGTGGCGGCCGCCGCCAGCGCCGACGATCCCGAGGCCCTGCCCTGGATCGTGACCGAGGACGGCGACGTGCTGAGTCCGCACTGGATCGACGGCCACGCCCCCCGGCACGCCGCGCGCCGGTTCCGCCCGGCGGCGCCCGCTCTGCTCTAGCCGGGCCCCCGCCGGGCATTTTGCGGCGTTCGGTCGGCTCACGTTCGGCGCCGGCGCGTGCTAACGTCGATCGACGAGCACGAATCGCCATGACGAGCCTGCGCAAGACCGCCCCCACCCGCCCGGCCACGATCGCGGCGTCGACCCACGGCTACGCCGCGGCGTCCCTGTGGCTGCGCCGCGCCGCCAACGACAACCGGCCGGAGCGGGGCCGCCAGCGCTACCTGGCGCTGATCGCCGGTGCCTGGCTCGCCGGGCTGCTCACGGCCGCGATCGCCCTGTGGCGGACCGGCGGGTTCTGAAGGGAACTGGATCGGCTCGTTGTCCTGGGGCCGTCCTCACGACCCCGCCTACCGCCCTGGATCACGCGGTGGAACACGGGATCCGGGAAACGGGATTCGGGAACCTGGGATCCGGGAAGATCAGCCGGAATCCGCCTCACGGGTACTGACCGTGAAGCCGGCGTCTCGATGCGTCGCAAAGCCATCCCCCCGCCCGGACGCACGTCGTTGCTTTCGTCTGGCACAGGGAGCGGCCGGGCTATCGGCGTCGCACGCCCGGTATCGTGCCGCGTGGAGGCATCGATGCGGCATTCGACGTCGATCTGACGCAGCAAGGCGCGCCCGCCGAGCGGACGAAGCCGCCGGACGAACGCGCCGGATCTCAGGCTGAAACGCGGTGCGGCTCAGCGGGCGTGGTGGTGGCGGTGCATGCGGCGGTGCTTCATCATGCGCTTCTTGCGCATGGTCGGCTGCATCGTCTGGCGCGGAGCCGCGCCCATCGCCGGCGCGCCACCGGACGCGCCCATCTCGCGCTGCTGGCCGGCGAGCGGGCCACCGGCCTGCGAGCCCGAATTGTTGTAGGGCGAGCCGCCCTGGGCGAAGGCCGGAACGGCGGCAGCAGTGAGGACGGCCGCGACCAGGCAGGAGGTGAGGATCTTCATCGGGGACCTCGCGAGTAAGGCCAGCCCGTCAGTCGGGCCGTGCAGAGAAGACGCGCCCGGCCGCGTTTGGTTTCATGGCCCCGCTTCATTCCGCGTCGCCGCATGTGGATAAGGTCCGGCCGGCGGCCGGACCCCGTCCGTGCCAGATCACCAGCTGGTGAGCACCGCGCCCGAGAATTTGGTCTCGATGAAGGCCTTCACCTCCGGCGAGCGGTAGGATTCGACCAGGCTCGCGACCCAGGGCTTGTCCTTGTCGGCGCTGCGCACCGCGATCACGTTGACATAGGGGCCCTTCGGCTCCTCCTTGAGAATCGCGTCGGAGGGCTTGAGGCCGGCAGCCGTCGCGTAGTTGGTGTTGACCGCCGCGGCGTCGACGTCGTCGAGGGAGCGCGGGGTCTGGGCCGCGTCGACCTCGATGATGCGCAGGCGCTTCGGATTCTCGGTGATGTCGGCGACGCTCGGCTTGAAGCCGACATTCGGCTTCAGCTTGATGAGCCCCTTGTCCTGCAGCAGCAGGAGAGCCCGGCCGCCATTGGTCGGATCGTTCGGGATCGCCACCGCACCGCCGGCCGGCACCGCGTCGAAGCTCTTGTGCCGCTTCGAGTAGACGCCCATCGGGAAGTTCACCGTCTGGGCGACGCTCTCGATCTTGTAGCCGCGATCCGCCTTCTGGTTGTCGAGATAGGGCTGGTGCTGGAACGAGTTCGCTTCCAGCTCACCGGAGGACAGCGCCTCGTTCGGCACGACGTAGTCTGAGAACTCGACGATCTGGAGGTCGAGGCCCTTCTTGGCGGCGATCGGCTTCACCGCCTCGAGGATCTGGGCATGCGGGCCGGGCGTGACGCCGACGCGGACGCGCTGGTTCTGCGCCAGGGCGGGAAGGCTGACGGCGGTCAGCAGGACCGCGAGGGTGAGGGTACGCAGCATCGTTCTACGCTCCAAGGACGACGGGAGAGGCAAGGGAAACGGGAGAGGAAGCAGGACGGGATCAGCCGTGGCGCAGGCGCTTGTTCATCCGCCGCGCCAGCCGGTCGCCGAGGGTCTGGACCAGCTGCACCAGGACGATCAGCACCACCACGACGGCGAGCATCATCTCCGGCATGAAGCGCTGGTAGCCGTAGCGGATGCCGAGGTCGCCGAGGCCCCCGCCGCCGACGGCGCCGACCATCGCCGAGAAGCCGATCAGCGACACCACCGCCAGGGTGAGCCCGAGCACGATGCCGGGCAGGGCCTCGGGGATCAGCACCTTGAGGACGATCTGGAGCGGGCTCGCCCCGAAGGCCCGGGCCGCCTCGACGAGGCCGCCATCGACCTCGCGGATCGCGCCCTCGACGAGGCGGGCGATGAACGGGGTCGCCGCCACGGTCAGCGGCACGGTGGCGGCGGTGGTGCCGATCGAGGTGCCGGCGATCAGCCGGGTGAACGGGATGATCGCCACCACCAGGATGATGAACGGCGTCGAGCGGGTGGCGTTGACGACGAGGCCGAGCACCCGGTTGAGCCAGGGGGCCGCCAGCAATTCGCCCCGCCCGCTGGTGGCGAGGAAGACGCCGAGCGGCAGGCCGATCAGCGTGCCGAGGGAGGCCGCGACCGCCACCATCTGCAACGTGTCGAGGGTGGCCTGGACGAGGAGGCGGACGAGTTCAGGCGACATGGATCAGGTCCGTGGGGGCGGCGCTGCGCTGCCAGCCGGCAAGGTCGAGGGTGCCGAGCAACTCGACGTCGAGGCCGCGGGCGGCCAGGAAGTCGCTCGCCCGCCGCACCGTCTCGGGCTCGGGCGGGATCCCGACCACCAGGGTGCCGAAAGGACGGCCGGCGATCTCGTCGACGGTGCCCGAGAGGATGCCGGCCGGGATGCCGACGTCGCGGGTGAGCTGGGCGAGCACCGGATCGGTGGCGTGGGGGCCCCGGAAGGTGATGCGCAGCACCGCCTGCTTGCCCTCCCCTGCCGTCGCCGGGCCGGGGGTCAGGCGGGCGGCGAGCGCCGGCGGCAGCGCGCGTCCGGTCTCCTCGTCGAGGAAGGTGCGGGTGATCGCGGCCTTCGGCCGGGTGAAGACCTCGAACACGTCGCCGCTCTCGGCGATGCGGCCACCGTCGAGCACCGCGACCTCGTGGGCGATCGCGCGGATCACCGCCATCTCGTGGGTGATGAGCAGGATCGTCAGGCCGAGATCGCGGTTGATCCGGCCGAGCAGGTCGAGGATCGAGCGGGTCGTCTCGGGATCGAGGGCCGAGGTCGCCTCGTCGGAGAGCAGCACCTTCGGGTTGGTGGCGAGCGCCCGGGCGATGCCGACGCGCTGCTTCTGGCCGCCCGACAGCTCGGCCGGGTAGCGGTCGGCCTGGGGACCGAGGCCGACGAGGTCGAGGAGCTCGGCGACGCGGGTGCGGATCGCGCCCTTGTCGGCGCCCGCCACTTCGAGGGGCAGCGCGACGTTGCCGGCGGCGGTGCGGGCCGAGAGCAGGTTGAAGTGCTGGAAGATCATGCCGATGCCGCGGCGCTCGCGCCGGAGCGCCGATTCCGACAGGCGCGAGATCTCGGCGCCGTCGACGATCACCCGCCCGCGGCTCGGTCGCTCCAGGCCGTTGACGAGGCGGATCAGGGTCGACTTGCCGGCGCCCGAGCGGCCGATCACCCCGAGCACCCGGCCGCGCGGCACGGTCAGGTCGATGTCCTCGAGCGCCGTGACGGCCCCGGCGCCGCGGCGCGCCGTGTAGGTCTTGGCGACGTTCTCGATGCGCACGAGGGCGTCGGCGCCCCCGGGCCGGTGGCCCAGGTCTACCGGCACGCGGACGGGGGCCGTCACGGCGCGCGGGTCCGGGCGGGCGGGAAGACGAGGGCTGTCATCGGGGTCCTTCAGCGGCAGGGGAACGGGCAAGTCGGGCGACAGGCAAAGGGGAGCGACAGGCAGGCGGCGTAGGCCATCCGACCGGGGCAGGCCGGCACAAAACCCGGATGCGGACTTTCTGTCAATCGGAATGTTCTTTTTGAAGAACGCCTTTGGGGAGAAGGTCTTTTTTCCCCGATTCGGTCGCGGGGCTTAACCCGCCGCCCCGCGACGATCCGCAAAAAACCGTGCATTCTCTGGGATATGCCCTTGCCTTCGCGGTGCCTCGCGGCCCAGGACGGCACAGATCGCAGGAGTGGGCGATGCGACGGCAACCCTTCGGACGCACCGGGCCCGCGGTGCCGGTGATCGGGCAGGGAACCTGGTACCTCGACGCGGGCGAGCCGACCGTAGCCGCCGCGGCGCTGAACCGCGGTCTCGATGTCGGGATGAGCCATGTCGACACCGCCGAGATGTATGGCGAGGCCGAGCCGCTGATCGCCGAGGCGATCGGCGACCGGCGCGACGAGGTGTTTCTGGTCTCGAAGGTGCTGCCGGGGAACGCCTCGCGCCGCGGCACGATCGAGGCCTGCGAGCGCACGCTGCGCCGCCTGCGCACCGACCGGCTCGACTGCTACCTGCTGCACTGGCGCGGGCCGCATCCGCTGTCCGAGACCTTCGCGGCCTTCGAGGAACTGGTGCGGGTGGGCAAGATCCTGTCCTGGGGCGTCAGCAACTTCGACGCCGCCGATCTCGACGAGGCGCTGGCCGTCGCCGGTCCGGACCGCATCGCCTGCAACCAGGTGCTCTACCACCTGGAGGAGCGGGCGATCGAGCATTCCGTCCTGCCCTGGTGCCGGCGCCACGGCGTCGTGGTGGTGGCCTACAGCCCGTTCGGCCATGACAGCTTCCCGGGTCCGGCGACGCCGGGCGGCCGGGTGCTGGCGGAGATCGCGCGGGACCACAATGCCACGCCGCGGCAAGTGGCGCTGGCGGCGCTCACCCGCGGGCCGGGCGTGCTCGCGATCCCGAAAGCCTCGAGCCCCGCCCACGCGGCCGAGAATGCCGGCGGCGGCAGCCTGACCTTGAGCGATGCCGAGTTCGCCCGCATCGACGCCGCCTTCCCGCGGGGGCCGGAGCCGCGGCATTTGCCGATGCTGTAATACCCTCGCGCATGGGCGCCGACGCCTGTTCGGGCTTGCCGTGGGCCTAAGACCGGGGCCGGTCGAACGCGCGGCAGCGGAAGGGGTTCGGCTTCGCAACGCCTCTGTGACGGGGAAAGGTGACGGCGTGCTGGCTGTCGACCGAAGCCCCCGCTTCGACGGGCTATGCCACCCCGCGATCCGGCGCCGCAGTCGCATGCAGGCTGTCGCGCAGGGCCAGGATCTCGTCGCGCAGGGTCATCAGCCGCTCCGCCGGCTGGCCGGAGGCGCAGACGATCTCGTTGGGGAACGGCATGGCCCTGTCGCGCAAGGCCGCCCCTCCCTCGGTCAGGTTGATGCGCATCAGCCGCTCGTCGTGGACGTCCCGGGTGCGGCGGACGAAGCCTGCCGCCTCCAGGCGCTTGAGCAGCGGCGTCAGCGTGCCGGAATCGAGGTAGAGGCGCTGGCCCAAGCTCTTCATCGTCTGCCCGTCCTGTTCCCAGAGCAGGAGCAGCACCAGGTATTGCGGATAGGTCAGGCCGATCCGGTCGAGGAGTGGCTTGTAGATCCGGTTGAAGGCATGTGCCGCGGAGTAGACCGCGAAGCAGATCTGGCTGGAGAGGTGCAGGTCGTCGGCTTTCCCGGCGGTCGCGTCGCTGTCGGCCTCGGACATGTCCTGGTTCCTCGCACATGAAGCCCGGCCCGATCCCGACCGAGGGCTTGGACACACATACGCTCGCCGTGGCGCAAAAACAAATTGCGCACAATCAAAATTGGGTCTATGAACGGTGCCGCGGCGGCCGAGGCCGCCCCAAGCTTCGAGGAGAGCCCCATGTCCGTCGACGTGAAGTACAGCACCCAGGCCACCGCGAATGGCGGTCGCGACGGTCGCGCCCAGACTCAGGACGGCAGCCTCGACGTCAAGCTGTCGACTCCCAAGGAGCTCGGCGGTGCCGGCGGCGCCGGCAACAACCCCGAGCAGCTCTTCGCGGCCGGCTACGCCGCCTGCTTCCTCGGCGCGATGAAGTTCGTCGGCGGCCAGGAGAAGATCGCCGTCCCGGCCGACACCACCGTCACCGCCAAGGTCGGCATCGGCCCGCGCTCCGAGGGCGGCTTCGGCATCACCGCCGACCTGACCATCACGCTGCCGGGCCTCGACAAGGAGACCGCCGAGACGCTGGTCGAGAAGGCCCACCAGGTGTGCCCGTACTCGAACGCCACCCGCGGCAACGTCGATGTCGGCCTGACCATCGCGTAGTCATCGGGGACCGGGCGGGCCTCGCGCCCGCCCGACCCTCCGCCGGGCGCCCCTCCTCGCGGAGCGGGCGCCGTGTCGTCGTCAGTCGGGCCGGCGCAGGCAGGCCGCGGCGAGCGCCAGGAAGGCGCGGGCGCGGTGCGACAGCGCCTCGCGCGTCGCCCAGTCGATGCCGTGCTTCTCCTCCGAGGACAGCTCCCCGAAGGTGAGCGGGCTCTCGTCGGGCTTGAACATCGGATCGTAGCCGAAGCCCTTGTCGCCGCGGGGGGGCCAGACCAGCTCGCCGAACACCCGTCCCTCGAACAGCTCCTCGTGCCCGTCCGGCCAGGTCAGGACCAGGGCCGAGACGAAGTGCGACCGGCGATCGGTCGCGCCGCGGGTCGCCAGTTCGCGCTCGATGCGCGCCATCGCGCCGGAAAAATCCTTCGAGCCCCCGGACCAGCGGGCCGAGAACAGGCCGGGCGCCCCGTCGAGGGCATCGACGCAGAGTCCCGAATCGTCGGCGAAGGCCGGCAGGCCGGTGGCCGCGGTCGCCGCCCGCGCCTTGATCGCGGCGTTCTCGGCAAACATCGTGCCCGTCTCGTCCGGCTCGGGCAGGTTCAGCTCGCCGGCCGAGACCGCCTCGACGCCGAAAGGGGCCAGCAATTCGCGCATCTCGCGCAGCTTGCCGGCATTGTGGGTCGCGATCACGACCCGTCCGGTGAGGAGGCGGGCCATCAGGCGATCGCCTGCTTCTGGAGCGCCACCAGCGCGGCGGTGCCGGTCTTGGCGAGGCGCAGGAGGCTCAGGAACTCCTCCTCCGAGAACGGCTTGCCCTCGGCGGTCCCCTGCACCTCGACGAGGCCGCCGCTGCCGGTGATGACGAAGTTGGCGTCGGTCTCGGCGCCGGAATCCTCGGCGTAGTCGAGGTCGAGCACCGGCGTCCCCTTGTGGATGCCGCAGGAGATCGCCGCGACGTGGTCGCGCATCGGATCGACCGAGATGATCGAGCGGCCGCGCATCCAGGTGAAGCACTCGTGCAGCGCCACCCAGGCACCGGTGATCGCCGCCGTGCGGGTGCCGCCATCCGCCTGGAGCACGTCGCAATCGACCACGATCTGGCGCTCGCCCATCGCCGGCAGGTTGACGACGGCGCGCAGCGAGCGGCCGATCAGACGCTGGATCTCCTGGGTGCGGCCGGACGGCTTGCCGGCATTGACCTCGCGCCGGTTGCGGTCGTGGGTGGCGCGCGGCAGCATGCTGTACTCGGCCGTCACCCAGCCCTTGCCGGAGCCGCGCAGCCAGGACGGGCCGCGCTCCTCGAGCGAGGCGGTGCACAGCACCTTGGTCTCGCCGAAGCCGACGAGGCACGAGCCCTCGGCGTAGCGCGAGACGCCCCGCTCCAGCGTGACCTTGCGCAGCTCGTCGGGGGCGCGCTTCGAGGGGCGCATGGGCAACTCCTGTCCAGGGCGCCGCGCTCGACCGGCGCGACGCGGGATTTTCGCGGGGGCCGCGCGCTCTTAGGCGTTGGCGCCGGGGGCGGCAAGGGGAGCCGGCGCCCGGACGCGAACGCGAAAAGGGCCCGGACGCGAAGCGACCGGGCCCGACAGCCAATCTCAGCGGGTCCTAGTAGTACCCGTGCCCCCGGTGATGGTGCCGGCCGTGGTGATGGCCCCAGTGCCGGTGGTGATGGTGGTGGCCCCAATGGCCGTGATGGCGGCGGTGATGGCCCCAGCCGCCATGGTGGTGATGGCGATGGCCCCAGCCGTGATGATGGCCGTACTGCACCTGCACCAGACCGGCCTCGGGCGCGGGGCTCGCGCCCGGCGCGAAGGGCGCCGCCTCGGCGGCCCCGGTCGCGAAGAGACCGCCCGCCATCAGCGCGGCCGCCGCGAGGAGCCGCTTGCCGGCCAGCATCGGGTTGCGCGTCGTCAGCATGTTCGCCTCCGTCTCGTCTCGCCGCATCGGGTGCGGCCATGACGGGCAGAGTGGCGCCGGCAGCCTGAACGGGCCGTGAGACCTTGTGTCGGCTCCCGTTCAGGCAGGATGCGACAGGGGCGGGCGACGGAGAATCCGCCGCCGCGCGGCTTCGCGTCCGCTTGCGCGGAACGCGCCGGCGCCTCACAGTAAGGGGTCGTTTGGCTCCCGTAGGGTTGATGAACACGCGCGATCTCCCACCCCTGCCCGGCGGCTCCGGACAAGCCCGTGCCATTGCCGAGCTCAACGAGCGCTCGCGGGAAATCTTTCGCCAGATCGTCGAGAGCTACCTCGCCACGGGCGAGCCGGTGGGGTCGCGCAACCTCGCCCGCATCCTGCCGATGGCGCTCTCGCCGGCCTCGATCCGCAACGTGATGTCGGATCTGGAGCAGGCCGGGCTGATCTACGCCCCCCATACCAGCGCCGGCCGGCTCCCCACCGAGCACGGCCTGCGCTTCTTCGTCGACGCGCTGCTCGAACTCGGCGATGTCGGCCAGGAGGAGCAGGGCCGGATCGAGGCGCAGATGCGCGCCGCCGCCTCGCGCCACACCTTCGAGAGCGCGCTCACCGAGGCCTCGGTGCTGCTCTCGGGCATCTCGCGCGGGGCCGGCGTCGTCGTCACCGCCAAGCAGAACCCGCGCCTGCGCCACATCGAGTTCGTGCGCCTCGATCCCGGCCGCGCCCTGGTGGTGCTGGTCTCCGACGACGGTTCGGTCGAGAACCGCCTGCTCGACCTGCCGGTCGGCCTGCCGGCGGGCGCGCTCCAGGAGGCCTCAAACTTCCTCAACGCCCGCATCCGCGGCCGTACGCTCGGCGAGGTCCGGGGCGAGATCGAGGCCGCCCGGGCGGCGATGAAGCAGGAACTCGACGAGATCACCGGGCGCCTGGTCGATGCGGGCCTCGCCCGGTCGGTCGGCCCGAGCGAGGAGCGCCAGCTGATCGTGCGCGGCCAGGCCAACCTCCTCGACGACCTGCGCGCGGCGGAGGACCTGGAGCGCATCCGCCTGCTCTTCAGCGACCTCGAGAGCCAGAAGGACGTGATCGACCTCCTGTCCCGCGCCGAGGGCGGCGAGGGCGTGCGGATCTTCATCGGCTCGGAGAACAAGCTGTTCTCGCTCTCCGGCTCGTCGATGATCGCGGCCCCGTTCCGGGACGGCAGCCAGACCATCGTGGGCGTCGTCGGCGTCATCGGGCCGACCCGGCTCAACTACGCCCGCATCGTCCCGATGGTCGATTTCACCGCCCGGGTGGTGTCGCGGATGCTGGAGCGCGGGCGGGTCTGACCTGCGTCGCCGGCGCAAGCGTTTTGTGGTGTGGGGAACGCAGAAAACCTGCTTGTCCCCCGGATTCACAAGCGGGCCGGGCTCGGTCATGGTCGGGGGATGGTTCGCGATTCCCTCCCCGCGTGAGCGCCCCGTCCCGTCCCCTGCGCAGCCACCAGCGCAGCCTGTCCGAGATCGTGGCCTCGCTCGCCCGCGGCGAGGCGTCCGGCATCGCCGACATCCTGGCGGCGGTGACGCCCGGCGGCGGCAAGTCGCTGCTGCCGGTCATCGCGGCCGCGCGGCTGATCGCGGCCGGCCTCGTCGACCGGGTGGTCTGGGTCGTACCGCGGGATTCCCTGCGTCTCCAGGCCGAGGAGGCCTTCGCCGATCCGGCCTGGCGCGCGGCCCTCGGCCACGCCCTCTCGGTGCGGGCGGCCGACAACGCGCCCGATCCGAGCCGGGGGCTGGCCGGCTACGTCACCACCTACCAGGCGGTGGCGGCGGCCCCCGCCCTGCACCTCGCCGAGATGCGGCGCCACCGCACGCTGCTGGTCGTCGACGAGGTCCACCACCTGCCGGCGATCGCGGACGGGGATGCGGGCAGCGAGGCGGCCGCCTGGAGCCAGGCCCTGCTGCCGCTGTTCCGCGAGGCGCGGTTGCGGCTTCTCCTCTCCGGCACCCTGGAGCGGGCCGACGGGCGGCGCATCCTGTGGCTGCCCTACCGCACGGAGAACGGCTCGGCCGTGCCGGACATCGAGGCGCCGGGCTGGGCGGTGATCGGCTATTCCCGCGCCGAGGCCCTGGCCGAGAAGGCGGTGCTGCCGGTCAATTTCGGGGCGCTCGACGGCGAGGCGAGCTGGCTCGAGGGCGGGCGCACCAGCGGCCAGGCCCGGGTCGGCCCGCACCGGCTCTCCGGCCCGGGGCCGAGCGCCACGACCCGGCCGGCCCTGTTCACGGCCCTGCGCACCGGTTTCGCCCGCGACCTCCTGCGGGAGGCCTTCTTCGCCACCCGCCGCCTGCGGGCCGAGCGCCGGCGCAAGCGCGGCCTGTCGGCGACGGAGGCGGTGCGCGGTCTCGGCAAGCTCCTCGTGGTCGCCCCCGACCAGGCGAGCGCGCAGAGCTACCACGCGATGATCCAGGCCTGGATGCCGGAGGAGCAGGCGCGCCGCGACGTGCGTATCGCCACCTCGGCCGAGGCCGATGCTCACGCGGCGCTCGCCGCCTTCCGGCTCACCCCCGAGCCCGCCGTGCTGGTGACGGTGGCGATGGCCTATGAGGGGCTCGATGCCCCCGAGGTCGCCGTGGTGGCGGCGCTGACCCATATCCGCTCGCGCCCGTGGCTCGAGCAGATGATCGCCCGGGCGACCCGGGTCGATCCCCATGCCGGCGACTACGCCGACCAGCACGCCCTGGTCTTTCACCCCGACGACCCGCTCTTCGCCCGTTTCCGCGCCCGGATCGAGACCGAGCAGGCCACCGCGACCCGCCCGCGCAAGCGCCCGACCGGGGCGGCCTCGCCCGAGCCGCGGCCGCCGGCGCAGACCGACGACGGCATCGTGCCGCTGGAGAGCAACGCGCTCGGCTTACGCTACGCCATGCTGCGGCCCGGCCCCTCCGTGGCGATGGCCCGCGAGGAGGCCAGGCAGGCAACGGACGAGCCGGCACCGGTGCCGCCCTCGCGGATCGAACGGGCCCTGCGCGCCCGGGTCGCCGCCATGGTGACGGCGCAGGCGGTGGAGGACGAGGCCGAGCTGCGCCGGACCGGCGGCACTCCCCTGCCCCACCGCTACAACGCCGTGCTCAAGCGCCTGTTCGGCAACAAGAGCCGCGCGGCGATGACCGTCGAGGAGCTCGAATCGGCCCTGTCTTGGCTGGAGCGCAACCGGTTGCAGGACCACCTGCACCTCCTCGAGGGCGATTCGCGCTACGCCTGGAGCGCGCGGCGGCGCTGGGCGGGGATGGAGCGGCGGCCGGGGTAAGTCTATCGCCCCGGCTCTCCCTGATACCAGGAAGTCGCGGGATGCCCTCCCCCGTGTGGGAGAGGGGGAGGGGTGCGGGCGGCGCGCGTCCAGATGAAGCTTAAATTTGCGCGCTGGCAGCGGGACGCTTCGGCGTTCTTGCGGGACCGTCTCCACCCTCACCCCTAACCCCTCTCCCACGCGGGAGAGGGGGACGCGCTTGCCTGGAAATGTGGGGCGGGAATTTTCGGTGCCGCTCCCGCCCGCTGCCCTTGCGGGACCGCCGCGCCACCCCATCTCGACGGCTCACGCGGAACGGAGCCCCCGATGTTCGACGCCAAGCGCCTGCTCGACCAGTTCCTCGGTGGCTCATCGAGAGGCGGCTCCTTCGGCGGCGGCCATCCCGGCCATCAGGCGCCCTATGGCCAAGCGCCCTACGGCCAGGCGCCCTCCCCCCTCGAACAGGTCGCCCGTTCCCTCGGCGGAGGCGGCGGCAAGGGCGCGATCCTCGGCGGCCTCGCCTCGCTGGTTCTCGGCGGGCGGCGCGGCGGGGGCGGCTTTGGATCCTCCGGGTTCGGGATGCCCGGCGGCGGCATGCCCGGCGGAATACCCGGCGGAATACCCGGAATGGGGTCGGCCGGCCGCCTCGGCGGCCTCGCCCTCGTCGCCACGCTGGCCTATCAGGCCTATCAGAACTGGCAGGCGAACCAGGGCCAGCGCGGTGCCCCGCCCACCGGCCGGGCGGCCGGCTTCATTCCGTCCCCCGACGAGGCGTCGAGGATGCTCGGCGGCACGCGGTTCGCGCCGGCCTCCGCGGCCGACGAGCAGGACCGCGCCCGGGCCCTCCTGATCGCGATGATCACCGCCGCGAAGGCCGACGGCCACATCGATGCCGACGAGCAGGCCCGCATCTTCGGCGAGATGGACCGCCACGCGCTCGATGCCGACGACAAGGCCTTCCTGATGGATGCCCTGCGGGCGCCCGTCGATGTCGAGGCGGTGGCGCGCCTCGCCCGCAACCCGGAACAGGCGACCGAGCTCTACGCCGCCTCCCTGATGGCGATCACGGTCGACACGCACCAGGAGCGGGCCTATCTCGACCACCTCGCCCGCTCCCTGCGGCTCGATCCGGGCTTGGTGCGACACATCGAGGCCACGCTCGCCTCCGCGGCGTCGCAAAGGTGAAGACTTCGTTACCGGCGTTAACCATTCGCTAACCATCAAGCGCGCCTGATGGGCTGGTAACGAGTCGTAAACCCGTGACCAGCCAGACCCAAACCCGCCCACCGATCCGCTTCCGTGGCCGCTCGTTCCTGGCGGTCGTGCTCGCGCCGGAAGCCCCGATCGAGGATTGGCTCGCCGACCTCGACGCCCTTGCCAAGCGCTCTCCGGCGTTCTTCGCCGGCCGTGCCGTGATCCTGGACGTGACCGCCCTGGCGCCGAGCCGGGAGGCACTGAAGGGCCTGGTGGCCGCCCTCAACGAGCGCGAGATCCCGATCATGGGAATCGAGGGCGCCGGGGCCGGTACGCTGGGACCCGGGATGCCGCCGCCGCTGAACGGCGGCCGGCCCTCCGGCGAGGTGGCGATGCCGGGCGAGACCCCGGCCGCCCCGGTCGAGCGGGTCACCGGCGCGAAATCGCTGATGCTGGAGAGCCCGGTGCGCTCCGGCCAGGCGATCCTCTTCCCCGAGGGCGACGTGACCGTGATGGGCTCGGTGGCCTCGGGCGCCGAAGTCATCGCCGGCGGCTCGATCCACATCTACGGGGCACTCCGCGGCCGGGCCATCGCGGGGGCCGCCGGATCGCCGGGCGCCCGCATCTTCTGCCGCAAGTTCGAGCCCGAGCTGCTCGCGATCGACGGCCTCTACCGCATCGCCGACGACATCGACCCCGCCTTGCGCGGCCGTGCCGTGCAGGTCTGGCTCGAGGGCGACGCCATGCGCACGGCGGCCCTCGACTGACCATCACCCCACCCCGGGGGCCCCGCGGCAACGCTCCGCGGACGGGGTGAGACGCAAAGAAAACACACGCAGCGGCCGCGCCGGCCGCGACTTCGCACCGACAATCAAGGGGGACCAATGGCCAAAGTCATCGTGGTGACATCCGGCAAGGGAGGGGTGGGCAAGACCACCACGACGGCGGCCCTGGGTGCCGCCCTCGCCAAGACCGGTCAGACCGTCTGCGTCGTCGACTTCGACGTCGGCCTGCGCAACCTCGACCTCATCATGGGCGCCGAGCGCCGCGTCGTCTACGACCTCATCAACGTCGTCCAGGGCGACGCCAAGCTCACCCAGGCCCTCATCCGCGACAAGCGCCTCGACACCCTCTCGTTGCTCCCCGCCTCGCAGACCCGCGACAAGGACGCGCTCACCGACGAGGGCGTCGCCCGGGTGATCGGCGAGCTGCGCGAGAAGTTCGACTGGGTGATCTGCGACAGCCCGGCCGGCATCGAGCGCGGGGCGACGCTGGCCATGCGCCATGCCGACATCGCCGTGGTCGTGACCAATCCCGAAGTCTCCTCGGTGCGCGATTCGGATCGTATCATCGGCCTGCTGGATTCCAAGACCGAGCGCGCCGAAAAGGGCGAGCGTCTGGAGAAGCACCTGATCCTCACCCGCTACGACCCCGGCCGGGCCGAGCGCGGCGAGATGCTGAAGATCGAGGACGTTCTGGAGATCCTGTCGATCCCGCTCCTGGCGGTGATCCCGGAGAGCGAGGAGGTGCTGAAGGCCTCCAACCTCGGCAGCCCGGTGACGCTCAACGCGCCGCAGAGCGCGCCGGCCCGGGCCTATGCCGACGCGGTGCGCCGTCTCAAGGGCGAGACCGTGGCGATGACGGTCCCGTCCGAGAAGCGCTCGCTCCTTGGCAAGCTGTTCACCCGGAGGGCGGCATGAACCTGCTGAGCTTCCTGTCGCTGTCGCGACGCGGCACGGCGCCGGTGGCGCGCGAGCGCCTGCAGATCCTGCTGGCGCACGAGCGCACCGCCTTCGGGCGCTCGGACCTGGTGGCGATCCTGCGCGAGGAGATCCTGGCGGTGATCGCCAAGCACGTCGCCATCGATCAGGAGAAGGTGAAGGTGACGATGGAGCGGGGCGAGGCCGTCTCGACCCTCGGCGTCGACATCGAGCTTCCCGACAGCAAGGTCGCCCGGCTCGCCAGCGCGTGACGCCGTCGCGGCGACCGCGCATCGCAGTCGCGGCGACCGCGCAGCGGTCGCGGAGGGCGCCGGAAGTGCGCTACAGGCCGGACCGGCGCGGGAAATTCCGATTCCCGCGCCGGTCCGCGAGAGGTCGAGGTCATGTCGGACGCGCCCACCATCTACGCCAACACCCTGATGGCCCTCAGCCTGCGCCGGCCGGGCATCCTTCAAGTCACCCTCGGCACCGCCGGCTTCAGCGGCGACGACATCGAGGTCGCGGTGCGGCTCGCCGTGCCGGAGGATACCGCCGTCGAGATCGTCGAGGCTCTGGTCGAGGGCCTGCAGGCGGCGGCCGAGGAGGACGAAGAGGACGACGAGACGCCCGAGCCCTACGAGGCCTCCGTCGGCGACGTCGCGACCGCGGGGCTGCTCGCCACCACGCTGGCCACCGCCATGGGCGACGCCCTCGACTTGGTGGCCGCGAGGCCCGATTTCCTCGAGCGCCTGACCGAGATCGAGGAGCGCGCCGTCCTGACGACGCGCAACTCGGTCTCCGAAGGCGTCTCGGTCGACGACGAGGCCAAGGCCGTCCGCGACACCGTCGCGGTGCTCCGGAGCCTCTTCGCCCAGTGGCGCAAGGACCATGTCCCGCCGGCCCCGCCCGAGGACGGCGAATCCAAGGACGGGGGCCCCCAGGCCGGAGGACCCGAGGACGGGGGACCGGAGGACGGGCAGTCCGGGAATGGGGGCGCCAAGGCCTGACCGAGGCCGGTCAGGCCGCCCGGACCGTGGCGAGGAAGCGGTGCACCTCCGCCGAGAGGTGCTCCGACTGGCGCGACAGCGCAGAGGCCGAGGCGAGCACGTGGACGGCCGCCTCCCCGGTCGTCTCGGAGGCCTGGGCGACGCCCGTGATCGTGCCGGTGACCGCGCTGGTGCCGAGCGAGGCCTGCGAGACGTTGCGCACGATCTCCTGGGTGGCGGCGCCCTGCTGCTCGACCGCCGAGGCGATCGAGGCGGCGACGGTGTCGATCTCGCGGATCAGGCCGGTGATCGCGCCGATCGCCCCGACCGTCTGGCTCGTCACCCCCTGGACCTCGCCGATCTGGCGGGCGATCTCATCGGTCGCGCGGGCGGTCTGGTTTGCCAGTTCCTTGACCTCGGCGGCAACGACCGCGAAGCCCCGGCCCGCGTCTCCGGCCCGGGCCGCCTCGATCGTGGCATTGAGCGCCAGGAGATTGGTCTGGCTGGCGATCGTCGAGATCAGGCCGACCATATCGCCGATCTTCGCCGAGGTCCGGTCGAGCGCCTGGACGTAGTGGGTGGTCTGGTTCGCCTCCACGACCGCCCGCTGGGCGAGGCTGGCCGAGCCGGAGACCTGGCGGGCGATCTCGGCGATCGAGGTGCCGAGCTCTTCGGCCGCCACCGCCACCGTGCCGACATTCGTCGCCGCCTCCTCGGCCGCCGCGGCGACGCTCGTCGATTGCGCGGCGGTCTGCGTGGCCGTGGCGGTCATCGACTGGGCGGTGACCTGGAGCCCGGTGGCGGAGGCCGAGACCGCTCCGACGATGCTGCCGATCGCGGTCTCGAAGCCGTCGGCGAGCTCCATCATCGCGTGACGGCGTGCGGCGGAGGCGGCCGCGTCGGCGATCTGGCGCCGCTCGGCGTCCTCGGCGGCCTTCTGCGCCACCATCGCCTTGATGCTCGCGACGGCACGGCCGAGCGCCCCGATCTCGTCGCCACGCCGGCTCTCGGCGATCTCCGCGTCGATCTCGCCGGCGGCCATCCGCTCCAGCACCGCTACGAGCCGGGCGATCGGCCGCCGGATGTTGAGCACCAAAGCGATCGCGGCGCCGAGCAGGCTCAGCAGCATCGCCGCGCCGGCCACGAGGCCGAGCCGCGTCGCCGCCGCGATCCGGTCCGAGGCCCTGTCCATCGCTTCTTGCGTGAAACGGTTCGCATTCCCCACGGATTCGCCGATCGTCGTCTCGGCCTTCGCCGCGAGGGCATCGATCGTGCCGCGGGCCGCCGCCGCCGCGGCGGCGTCGACGGGCCGGCCATACAGGTCGGCACGGGCGATCCTTGCGTAACGCTGCACCGCCTCGGCGAGATCGTGCACGTTGCGCACGCTGTCGCGCAGGACATCCGGCTTGATGGCGATCGTGATCGGTCGCGCGAGGCCCGCGGCCACGGCCTTCGCCTGGTCGAGCGCCGCCGTCACGGCGGCGTCGGCGGCCGCGGCACTGGGCGCCAGCTCCACCGTCTTCTGGCCGATCTGGATCCGGCTGACCGCGAGCTGCGCTTGCGAGATCCCGCGCAGGATGGTCGCTTCCCGCGCCACCGTCTCGTTCGCCGCGTGGATCTCGGTGTTGCTGGACCATTGGTTGAAGACGGCGCCGCCGGCGAACAGCGCGGTGACGGCCGACGACAGCGCCAGTTTGCGCCCGATGCTGAGCCTGATCATCGAAGGACCCATCGTCCCAAAACGGACAAATTATCGATCGGTTCAAGTTAAGAATGTCGTGTTGACAAAAGGTTTCTGATGGCTGGGAAAGTCATATGAAAATTGTCCCACGCACAGTGGAACCATTCGACACTACAACCCTTACGTTGGTGCAACCGCGTGAGGTGTCGGGGTCTCACGATCATCCATCGATGACGTGCGGGACGAAACGGGCGCGGTCCGTGGTGATCATCCCGTCGCTCTCGCGCAGGCCGATCCCGGCGGGCGCATCGCCGACGATCCAGCTGCCGACCAGGGCGTGGCGGCCGTGAAAGCACGGCAGCAGGCCGAGCCCCTGACGGACGAAGCCCTCCGCCCCGTAAGGCCCGTCGCCGCTTGCCGCGACGGCGCCGTCGCGCACGATCAGGACGTTGGCGCCCTCCCGGGCATAGAGCGGCTTCTTCACGAAGCTCGTCCCAAGTGAAGCCTTGGCGGGATCCTCCTCGAAGAAGGCCGGCAGCAGGTTCGGGTGGCCTGGCGCCATCGCCCAGAGATGGGCCAGCATGCCCTTGTTGGAGAGGACCGCCTTCCAGGGCGGCTCCAGGAAGCGGGTCGACGACGCGCCGACCGCCCGGCCGAACGCATCAGCGAACATCCACTCCCACGGATAGAGCTTGAACATCGTGTCGATCGGCCGGGCGGCCTCGTCGACGAAGCGCCCGTCGGAATCGAGCCCGATCGCCTCGACCGGCAGGAACGGTGCGGAGAGGCCGGCCTGGAGCGCGCAATCCTGCAGGTAGGCGACCGTGCCGCGATCCTCCGGCGCGTCGGGGACGCAGGCGAAGGCGACGCCTGGAGACCCGGTCGCGGCGCCGATCTCGGCGAAGCGGGCGATCAGCCGCTCGTGCAGGCTGTTGAACTGATCCGTTCCCGCCGGCAGGCGGTTCCGGGCGAGCCCGTCCTCGAGCCAGAGCCACTGGAACACCGCGCTCTCGTAGAGGGCGGTCGGGGTGTCGGCATTGTATTCGAGGAGCTTTGCCGGCCCGGCGTCGCGGCCGCCGTAGCTGAGGTCGAGGCGGCCGTAGAGGCTCGGGTCGCGCCGCCGCCAGCTCGCCCGGATCGCGTCCCAGGCATGGTCCGGAATCTTCAGCGAGGCGAGGATCGCGCCGTCCTCGACCGCGCGCGCGACGAAGGCGAGGCAGAGCGCGTGCAACTCGCGGCTCGGCGCTTCGAGGTCGTCCTCGATCTCCGCCAGGGTGAAGGCATAACAGGCGCTCTCGTCCCAGTACGGCGCGCCGTCGAAGGAGTGGAAGTGGAAGCCGGCCCGCGCCGCATGCGCGCGCCAGTCGGGCCGCTCGGGACAGGCAAGGCGGCGCATCAGCCGCCCGATCCATGCCCGCTGCCGGCATGCCCGCCAGCACTCGCCACCGCCCGCCCGGCCCCGCCGAAGCCGCCGCGGGCCACCAGCCGCGGCGTCGTGGAGGTCGTGCGGGCCACCTCCGTCGGGACCTGCACCCGCGAGCCGCCGCCGACGAACGCGATGCGCCCGCCCGAGCCGGTGCAATAGCCGCCCCCGCCGCCATGGGCGTGCCGCTCCTCCTCCGGGGCGTGCGGGTAGAGCGGCTGGACCGGCAGGGCCTGCTCCGGATTTCGCCCCATCATGAAGGCGGTCATCACCGGCAGGAAGCGGCCCTGCGCCGCCGCCGTCACCGTCGCGCCCGGGACGCAGCCGGCCGACGGGCCGTGGTGGCGCTCGCAATCCTCCAGCGTCTCGTAGCGCGGCGCGGTCGCGGCGTAGGCCACCCGCGCCGCCGCCTCGGCCTCGGTGCAGTCCTGTGCGCTGCGCACCCGGTCGGCGAGGCAGGCGTCGCGCGAGCGGTAGACCAGAACGTCCTCGGTGCGCCGCCCGGCTTCGAGGCGGCTAAGCCCGTAGGCCGTGGCGCCGACGCCGGCGATCAGCACCAGGGAGACGGCGGCCGACCGCTTGGTGCCACGCGCGGACTCCGCCTCGGCGTCGCCCGTGGCCTGGCTCATGCCCTGACTCATGCCGCCTCACTCCGTCATCGCGGCGGCGTTCAGGAGGCCGCCGGCGAGGGAGACGGCGCCCAGCAGGATGGCCGCGGCGATCCGGTCCTCCTCGATCCGCCGCGACAGGTCCGGCACCGCGAGGCGGACCAGCCAGTAGAGCGCGATCTGCACGATCAGGGCGACGAGGCCCCAGACCAGGCAGTCGAGAACGGAGAGGGCGTTGTAGATCGCTACGGCGAGCGGCAGGGTGAAGCCGACGAGGCTGCCGCCGAGCGCGACCGCCGCCGCCACCACGTCCCGGCGGATCAGCGCGAGCTCGTTATGCGCCGTCGCGACGGTGTAGATCACCAGGTAGAGGCCGGTCAGGCCCACCGCCGTGGCGAGAGTGAGCAGGAAGGCCGGCAGCCCGGCGAGCGATGTCATGGGGCGGCGGCCGTGCCGAGGTCGGCGGAGGCTCGCTGGTCGTTGCGGGCGTGGGTCAAGATTGACCGATATCCTCGAAACTGTTTCGGCACCCCCGAAACGGAATGGAGTGTCGCAATGCCCGGCATGAGCGTCAAGCTGTGATTGGAGCCAGACGCAGAACCGCATGATGATCGCCCGCCCCGGGGCGGACGGCGCAAGTCCATCGCCCTGTCACGCTCCGTCGTTCTTGCCGTGCGATCATCCCGTGATTGAGGCTCGCCCGACGGTCGATGGCGCCGGGGGTACGGGATGGCCGGTCGCGGAGGAGCGACGATGACGAAGGTCGGGGGGCATGGTCGGCCCGGCGAGCAGCTGTTCCGGCATGGACGCCCCTCATCGTGTCTCATCTTGAGTGGACGCGATGTTTTCCAGATCCTGTTCAGCCTCCTATGGACCGGCTTCTTCGTCGTCTCGTACAGGAGAGCGTGGCGCGAGAACGGAGACCTGTCGTTCAGGATCTTCGGCATCCCGGTCCTGCTCGCCGGCCTCACCATCACGGTCGGCCGCTTCGTCCTCGACGTTCATCTGCGTAATACCCTCGCGCCTTGGCATCGACACGTCGATGCCAAGGCGTTCGGCGCATCAGCGCCGGTGCCCGTTCGGGCGTGCCTTGCGCCGTCGAACGGATCCGTTCGAAGGCGCGGCGGTATGAGACCATGCACGACCTCGTCCCCGGTCGACGCATCGTCATCGACCGGCGGGGCGTATGGCCGAGAACGAGGTCCCCGGCCCGCGCCGGCCATGCACAATCCCGCCGGGTCGTGAGACCATCGCGACGCAGGCCGTGTTGACAGTCACCCTCAGCCCGGGAGCCCCGCCATGCCCGCCCTCATCGCCCTCATCGCGCTCCTCGCCGGCGCGCTCAACACCGTCCAGGCGGGGGCGAACACGACCCTCAACAAGGCGCTCGGCCAGCCGGTGCTGGTGGCCCTCACGGTCTCGGCCGCCAACGTCCTGGTCTATCTCGCTGCTGCCCCGTTCGTCGGACTCGGCTGGCCCGGGAGCGGCCGGTTCGCCCAGGTGCCGTGGTGGGCCTGGCTCGGCGGCGCGATGGGGGGCGCCTACGTGCTGGCGATGATCTTCCTCGCCGGGCGGCTCGGGTCGGCGGTGTTCGCCGGGCTCACCGTCACCGCCGGCCTCGTCACCTCGGTGGTGCTCGACCATTACGGCTGGGTCGGGTTCGCCCAGCACCCGGCCGGTCCCGGGCGGATCCTCGGCTGCGGGCTGATGATCGCCGGGGTCGCGCTGATCTCGTTGTTCTAGGCGGCTCAGCGCCACGCGCCCGGGTCGCGCGCCTCGCGGCCGGAGACTGGCGCGGTCTGCGCGGAGAAGGCCGGGGCGCGGCTCACCCCCGGATCGACCGTGTTGACGTCGGCGAGAAGCAGGGTCGCGACGGAGGCGCCGAGGCCGGTGATCACGAAGGCGGCCGTCACGGCCCGGGGCGCCCCGAAATGCCGGACGATCAGTGCGATCGCGATCGCGACGGCGAGGAAACCGACGGCGCTGTGCCACATGAGATCATCGCTCCCGTTTCGGGACATCGTGCCCCGTCCACGGGCGGGCGGTGCGAGCGGCGTGCCGGCAGGGCGGTCCCGTTTCAACGACGAGTGCGAGCCGTCGAGACCGCACCGGCCGGGTCCTGCGCCGACCCACGTTCCCCCGTCGGCTGTTCGGCCCTAAGGAGGACGCGACCGGTCTCCAGGAACGCCCCGATGCCCACGCCCTCCGCTCCCCTCGCCCTCGGTGTCATCGGCGCTGGCATCATGGGGGAGCGCATGCTGAACGCCGTCCTCGCGCAGGACGTCCCGTCCCACGAGGCGGCGCCCGTCCGGATCGCCGCCCTGTGGGATCCGAGCCCGGCGGCACGGGCGCGCATCGCCGCGAGCTTCCCGGCGGTGCCGGTGGTGGCGGATGCCGACGCCGTCGTGGCGGCGAGCGATTGCGTCTACGTCGCCTCGCCGCCGGCCTCGCATCTCGGCTATGCCCGGGCGGCCCTGGCGGCGGGCCGCAGCGTGTTCTGCGAGAAGCCCCTCGCCGTCGACCTCGCCGAGGCGCGGGACTTCGTGGCGGGCGCAGGGAGCCGCGGGGCGGTGAATTTCCCGTTCGCCTCCTCGCTCGGCGTGGCGGCCCTGTCGCAGTGGATCGCCGAGGGTGCGGTCGGGACGCCGCGTCGCCTCACCATCGAGGTCGCCTTCGCGCGCTGGCCGCGGGGGTGGCAGGCCGACGCCGCCGGCTGGCTCGACGGGCGCCGGGAGGGCGGCTTCACCCGCGAGGTGGCGTCGCACTTTCTGTTCCTCAGCCGTCGCCTGCTCGGGCCGCTGCACGACCTGACGGCGCAGGCTGGGTTCCCGGAGTCGGGCCGGTCCGAGCGGTCGGTTGACGCCACCTTCCGGGCCGGCGAGGTGCCGGTGCAGCTGCGCGGCAGGGTCGGCGAGACGGCGCTCGACGATCACAACACCTGGACGCTCGAGGGCGAGGCCGGGGCCGTGCGCCTGCGCGACTGGGCGATCGCCGAGCGGCGCCAGCCCGACGGCAGCTTCGCGCCCGCCCCCGACGCGATGCCGAACGAGCGCGCCCGCCCGATCGCCCTGCGCCGCCAGCTCGACGGCGTGGCGCGGATGACGCGGGGCGAGCCGCACCATCTCGCGACCTTGGCGGAGGCGCTGGAGGTGCAGGAGATCGTCGAGGCGATCCTGGCGCAGGGCCGCTGATCCCCCGGACATCGCGTCACACCCTGCGACCCGGCCGAAGGCGGCGGTCCGAGGGCTCGCTCGCCGTCGGGTCGGCTCCCGGCGGCGGTTAGGGCGCTGCCGCCGTTGCCGAATCCCATTCGCTCATCGACTCCGCGTCCGGTGCAGAACAGCCGCTTGCCACGTCTTGGATCACCATGACGAATGGTGTCGAACCGGGCCGAACGGCCGGGATCAGTAGTCCTCCGCGAATGAATATCATTTGATCGCACGTTAGCTCCACACAGGCTCGTCGCCCTTCGTCCTGCGTCTCCGGGATCGAGGCGACCCGGAAAGGCCGCGAGGTCTCGCACCGGGATCACCCCGGCAGGGTGAGGCGGGCATTGTACTTCGGCAACGAGGGATCGGCTGGGCCGGTCGACGGAGCGTGCGAGGGATGAGAAGCGGGACGGCACGGATCATCGGCGATGACGGCGCGGCCGGCGGACGGCGCCGGTGAGCGCCTGCCCCTCTCCCCTGCGCGTCCTCCTCGCCCATAACCGCTACCAGGTCCGCGGCGGCGAGGATGCGGCGGTGGCCCGCGATCTCGCCGCCCTGGCGCGGGCGGGCTGCGCCGTCGAGGCGGTGTTCCTCGACAACGGCGCCATCGATTCCGGCCTCGCGCGCCTGCGGGCGGCCGTCGCGACGACGCACGCGCCGGAGGGCATCGCCCGGGTGATGGCGGCGGCGCGGCGCTTCGCGCCGGACGTGGTCCATGTCCACAACTTCTTCCCGCTGCTCTCGCCGGGCATCCACGCGGCGGCCCGGGCGGCCGGCTTTGCCACCGTCCAGACCCTGCATAATTACCGGCTGATCTGCCCGGGCGCCTTCCTGATGCGCGACGGCGCGCCCTGCGAGGTCTGCGTCACCGGCTCGCCCTACCAGGCGGTGCGCTTCGCCTGCTACCGCGGCTCGCGGATCGGCTCGCTCGCCGTCGCCCGGATGGTCGACCATCACCGCCGGGCCGGCACATGGAGGCGCGACGTCGACCGGTTCGTCGCCCTGACGCCGTTCGCCCGCGAGCGCTTCGTCGCGGCCGGCATCCCGGCGGAGCGAATCCGCATCCGGCCGAACGGCCTGCCCGATCCGGGACCGCCCGCGGACGGCCCGCGCGACGGCCTCCTCTATGTCGGCCGGCTCAGCCCCGAGAAGGGCGTGCTCGTCCTGGCCGAGGCCGCAATCCGGGCCGGCAGACGGGTCACGGTGATCGGCGACGGGCCGCTGGCGGGCGCGCTTGCCGGCCATCCGGGCCTCGACCTGCGGGGCGCTCTCACCCCCGACGCGGTCCAGGCGGCGATGGCGCGGGCGGCGGCGGTCGTGGTGCCCTCGCTCTGGTACGAGGGGCTGCCGATGGTGGTGGCCGAGGCCTTCGCCGCCGGCACCCCGGTCGTCGCCTCGCGGATCGGGGCGCTCGCGAGCCTCGTCGCGGAGGGCGAGACCGGCCTCCGCGTCGAGCCGGGCGATGCCGCCACCTTGAGCGCCGCGCTCGGCCGGATCGCCGGCGATCCGACAGCCGCATCCGCCATGGGGCGTGCGGCCCGCGCCGTCTACGAGCGCGAGTGGCGCGAGGACGTCACCACGCGCGCCCTCCTCGACATCTACCGCGACGCCGTCGCCGCCCGGGCGGCCGAGGTGCGCCTCTCGCCGACAGGAACCTGAGCCATGGCGCACGATCCCCTCGTCCCCTCTTTCGAGATCGGCGGCGTCCCGGTCTCGGCCACCGACATGGCCGGGCTGATCGCGGCTCTCGACCGCCGGCTTTCCGCCGGGCCGGCCCAGCCCGGCACCTTCGTGGTGTTCCGCGACGCCCACGGGGTGGTGCGGGCGCAGACGGACGCGACCCTGCGCGCCGCGCATCACGAGGCGCTGCTCGTCTGCGCCGACGGCCGTCCCCTGAGCTGGATCGGCCGCTGGCGCGGCCTGGCCTCCATGCAGCAGGTGCCGGGGATCGAATCGGTCGAGGCGGTCTGCCGGGCCGGGGCGGCCCTGGGCTGGCGCCACTATTTCCTCGGCGGGGCGGACGGCGTCGCCGACCTGCTGGCGACGACGATGCGGGCGCGGGTGCCCGGATTGGCGGTGGCCGGCGTCGAGACGCCGCCCTTCCGGCCCCTCGACGCCGCCGAGAGCGAGGCGATGCGCGCGCGCATCCGCGCCTCGGGGGCGCAGATCGTGTGGATCGGGCTTGGCACGCCGAAGCAGGAATTGTTCATGGCGGCCCATGCCCCGCATTTGCCGGGCACGGTCGCCATGGGCGTCGGCGCCGCCTTCGACGTCGCCACCGGCCGGATCCCGCGGGCGCCGAAGCTGCTCCAGGTCGCCGGGCTCGAATGGGCCTATCGGCTCGGCCGCGAGCCGCGGCGCCTGTGGCGGCGCTACCTCGACACCATCCCGCGCTTCCTGCTGATCGCCGCCCGCGACGCCCTCAACGCCCGAAAGGCGCCCCGGCCCGCCGGGAGCGGCGCATCCGGTCGAACGGGATCGTCGGCAGCCTGAGCCCGGCACCCTGCGCCAGGTCGGCGAAATCCTCCGGCCTGGTGGAGCTTCGGGCAAGGTCGGCCAGGGCCTTCGGGGGATTCACGGGACCGCTGTTGCGGGCCAGGGTCTGTTCCGCCTCGCTCCCGCCGTCGGTGAAGCGGAACGGCTCGCTCGCGACCAGCAGGTTGTCGGTGAGGACGTTGCCGGTCGCGACCGCGGGACGGTCGTAGAGTAGCCCGGGGAGCCCCGGATAGCGCGCCCGCCAGGGCGCGGATTCCACCGGCATCGCCGCGTAGGCCGCGCGCAGCTCCGATTGCGGATCGGTGATCGCATCGCGGGCCCAGGTCTGCCCGCGGGAATCGACGTGGACCGCCGGGCTCGAGGCCACGAAGACGTTGCCCTCGATCCGGTTGTCGCGCCCGCCGCCGAGGAAGACCGGCTGGTCGACCCGCAGGAACAGATTGCCCGAGACGGTGAAGCCGCTCGCCATGTCGTCGAGATAGACGCCCTTGACCTCGTGGGTGGCGTCGCCGCGGATGTCGTGCAGGACATTGCCGCTGATGACCGTGCCCCGCGCGGTCCAGTCGCGGCCGGCATAAATCGCGCCGGTATCGGTGGCGCCCTTCAGAAGGTTCGCGATCTCGTTGCCGGTGATCCGGTGGTCGTTGCCGCGGATGTGGAGCGCATAGGCCGGCGAATCATGGATGTCATTGCCCGCGACCTCGGCCCCGACCCCGTCGACGGCGACCGCCGGGTGCTGCGTCGGCATGCGCCGGGCGTAAGCCGTGAGTCGGCTGTCGCGCAGGAACAGGCCGCCGGGGGTCAGCGTGCGGCGCTCGCCACCGGAGAGCACGACCGCCTCGGCGCCGCTGCCGGCGACGTCGCTGCGGGTGATGCCGCTGTCCCGCGCGCCGTCGAACACCGCCCCGCGCCCGCCGGACGGGCCGAGCGCGCTGTCGGCGATGACCACGTCGCGACCGCCGCGCACGCTCACGAGGTCGCCGCGGGCCATGGCGAGGCGCAAGGACGCGACCCGCAGGTGGGACGTCCCGTCGGTCGCGAGCAGCGTGTCGGCCACCGAGACCTCGACGGTCTCCCCGGCCCGCGGCCAGGCGAGCAGGATGCCGCTCTTCGCGTCCCGCCACCAGGCGCCGGGCCGGTCGAGGCCGGCGAGCAGGTGGACGAGGCGGACCGGCGCCTCGGCGCCGATGCCCTCGTAGGGCGTGCGGTCGAGGGTGAAGCGCGTGCCGCGCCCCTGGGGGGCGAGGCGCCGGACCGGCAGCGACTCGAACAGCCAGCCCCAGCGCCAGTATCCCTCCGCCCACAGATCGGGCTCGTCGCGGAGCGTCGCTGGCGCAATCGCCAGGGTGAAGCCCGGCCCCTCGCCGCCCTCGGCCCTGGCGAAGCCCTCCGCCGGCCAGCGCGCCGGATGCATCGCCCCCTCGCCGTCGAAGACCTCGAAGGCGGGCGGCGCCGGCGGGCCGTTGAGGACGATCGGCGCCTGGATCCGGGCCGACCGCGCCGAGGGCGGCAGCCGGTAGGCGCGGACATGGCCCCGCGCCGTCCCAGGCAGGCGTCCGGCCAGCGCCGGAGGCACCGGGACCGGGGCGAGGCGCTGGCTGCCGACGAGCCGGGCCGACCCGTCGGCGGGGCCGCGGATCACCAGCGGCGTCCCGGCGCTGCCGCCATCCCCAGGACCGAGCCGCACCGCCTCGGTCAGGCGGTGCAGGCCGGGGGTGAGCGCGATGACGATCGCGGCGCGCCTGTCGCGGGCGCGGTGCCGGCGGGCTTCGGCCAGGGCGTCCGGCAGCGAGGCGACGGCGCCCGGGCCGGGGCGGGTCCCCTCGGCGGCGACCGTGATCTCGATCGGGGCGGATCTGGCGGGCGACCCGGCGAGGAACGCCGCGGCGGCAAGCAGGAGGAGGGTCCGCATCGAGGCACCTTTCCGGGCCTGGCGTGGCGCTTCGGCCGGATTGCGGGTCGGGGGCAACGACAGTCGCCGCGTCGTTCCGAACTCCGCGGCGCGGCCCCGGGATGACGGTGCGGCTCTCAGGTCCACCGGCCGCATCGGCCGGCAGACGAGGTCCCTAGTCCTTCACCCCCGCATCCGTGACCACGACCCGCGCCCGGCGGCCCGCGCCGATCGCCTTCAGCGCCCGGTCGACCGCCGCGAGGCGGCTGCGGCGGGCGCTCGCCGCGAGGAGGAGCGCGGGGATGCGCTCGTCGGCGATCAGGCGCTCGGTCACCACGTCGCCGCCGACGAGGCCGAGATCGACGACGACGAGGTCGGCGTCGCAGCGCATCAGCGCGTCGGCCAGCGGTCCGGCAAGGTCGCGCGGCAGGTCCGCCGGGCGGGGCAGGACGCGCAGGCCCGACGGCAGGGTGATGAGGGCGTCCGTGACGAGCGCGCGGTCGCGCAAGGTCGCGGCGAGGTCCCGGGGCGCGGCCGCCCCGAGGTCGCGGGTCAGGAGGCCCTTCGGGTCGGCATCGACCAGGACCACCCGCTCGCGGTCGGCCGTGGCCGAGAGCGCCAGCGCCCGGGCGAGCGCCGACTTGCCGGCCCGGTCGTCGGCCGCACTGACGAGGACGACCAGCGGCGTCAGGCCAGGATCGGCGGCGGCGAGGCGGTGACGCAGGCGCGCGACCGCCACCTCGTAGAAGCCGTCGCCCCGGGCGCTGCCGAACGTCCCCCGCAGGGCTGCGGCGCCGACCATCCCGCGGGGCGCCCGCGGCAGGGCGTCGAGGCCGGTGCGGCCGAGATGGCCTTCGAGCCGCCGCCGCGAGCGGACGCGGCCGGCGAGCAGTTCGAGGGCGAGGCTGCCGACGAGGCCGACGCCGAGCCCGGCCACCAGGGCGGCGATGAAGACCACCGGCGTCGGCGGACCCAGGCGCTTCTCCGGCGGCGAGGCCGGCGAGATGATCCGCGAGGCAGAGGTATCGAGGCGCTGCTGCTCCTGCAGCTCGCGGGCGCGGACTAGAAAGGCCTCGTAGACCGCCCGGTTCGCCTCGACCTGGCGCTCCAGCTCGCGCAGCTGGACGAAATCGTCGCCGACCTTCAAGGCGTCGGCCTTGCGCCGCTCCAGGGTGTCGGCGAGGGTCCGGGCGCTGGCGAGCGCGGCCTGGTAGTCGTTGCGGCTCGCCGCGGCGATGCGGCGGATCTCGGCCTGGATCGTGCCGCGCAGGGCCTTCTCCTGCACCAGGGCGGCCTGGTAGCTCGGGTGGCGCCGACCCAGGGTCTCCTCGGCATCGGCGCGCAGGCGCTCGACGCCGGCCAGCTGGCCGCGCAGGGCCGCGATGGTCGGGTTCTGGACGATCTCGTTGACCGAATCGGAGGGCCCGCCGGCGAGCACGCCCTCGATCTGGCGCAGCCGGGCGCCGGCATCGAGCGCCTTGGCCCGGGCGGCGCCGAGCTGCTCGCTCAGCTGCGTCAGCTGCTGCTCGCTCACCAGCTGCGAGCGCGTGCCGACGAGGTTGTGCTTGGCCCGGAAGGCCTGCGCCTTGTCCTCGGCCTTGCGCAGGTCGCCGCGCAGCTCGGCGAGCCGGCTCTCGATCGCCTCGCCGGCCCGGCGGGTGGTGTCGGAGCGGGTGGCAGCGTCGCGGGCGAGGTAGGTCTCGGCGACGCCGCGGGCGAGGCGGGCCGCCTTCTCGCGGTCCTCGGAGGTGACGCCGAGCTCGAGCACGAAGCTGCGCTCCAGGCGCCGCGCCCCGACCCGGTCGCGCAGGGCCCGGAGCGCGGTCAGGCGGGGATCGGCCGGCGGCTCGGCGCGGCCGGTGAGGCGCGCCACCATCGCCTTGACCGCGCCGAGCAGGGTCTCGCGGCCCTGGAACTCGGGATCCCGGGCGAGGTCGAACCGGTCGACGACGCGGCCGAGCACGTCGTCGGAGGTGAGGACCCGGAGCTGGCTGTCGACGAGGAGCAGGCTCGCGTCGCTCGCCTGGTCGGGCGGCGTCAGCCCGTCCTTGACGACCTGGAGCCCGCGCGGATCGATCAGGATCTGCGTCGAGGCGGCGTATTGCGGCGGGTTGAATTGGGTCCACGCGGCCGCGGCGGCGAGGAACAGCAGCACCGGCAGCAGCACGGTGAGCCAGCGCAGGCGCACCGAGCGCAGGATCTCCCGGGGGTCGAGGAACCAGGGCTCCCGCCCCTCCTCCCCGCGCGGTCCCGCACCGATCAGCAGGCCGTTCCGGACATTCTCGACCATGGTCATGACGGGTCCAAGGCCTCCCGAAGGATCTCGTTACGGGTCGGAAGTGGTCCGTTCCGGGACGACCGGAGCGGATCATCTTCCGTTTGACGCAAGGACTTCAAGCCGCGGGCCAAGTCCGCCCGATCGCCCGGCGCCTCTCCCGCTGCACCTCGTCGGCGGATGGCGGAGCGACCGCCGGCTCGTCCAGCCGTGCCAACGCCTCGGCCTCGCGCCGGGCCGCTCGGGCGGCGGCGAGCACCGCCACGTAGGCGAGCACGTTGACGTTCCAGTCCTGGAACAGGCCGGGGGTCGTCATCCCGTTGAGGGCCAGCATCAGGATCAGGCAGGCGACGAGACGGCGCGTGCCGCGGTCGGCGCGCGACGCGAAGCGGATCGGCTCGATGAGGGTGACGAGGGCGAAGCCGAGGCCGACCAGGCCGGTGCCGGCCCAGGCGCTCAGGAACATGTTGTGGGAGGAGGTGATGAACACCGCGTCGCGGCCGAGCTCGTCGGCAAGCCCGGTCGTCGGGATCAGGAGCTGCACGAAGCGGTCGGCGGCCGAGTAGCCGGAGCCGAGCAGGTGGTCCTTCGTCGCCGCGATGAAGGTCGGCCAGAACTGGCCGCGGCCGGTGGCGTTGGCCAGCTCCTCGCGCGGTTTCTGCAGGACGACCGAGAGCGCGTCGAGGAGCGCGGGAAAGCTCGACAGGCCGACCATCAGGAACAGGAACACCACGATCGAGACCAGCACCAGGATCACCCCGGCGAGGCGGATCCCCGGCCGGCGCGAGGCGATCATCAAAGCCGGCCCGACCGCGATCAGCGCGCCGGTCGAGGCGGCCGATCCCGCGATGATGAAGCCCGCCGCCGCCAGCACCAGGTAGCGGCCGCGCCGCCGGTTGGGCGGGCCGAAGACGGTCGCGAAGCCGAGCAGCGCGCAGACGAGCGGCATCATGTTGTTCTTGGCCGAGGAGAACACGATGCCGGAGGCGAGATTCTTCAGGATCTCCGGCGTCACCGAGACGAGCCAGGCGAGGGTGACGATGGCGAGCAGGTCGGCGAGCCGGTGCCGGATGTCGGGCCGGTCGAAGATCAGGATCGACGAGAGGGTGAACACCGCGAGCTCCGCGGTGCGGTAGAGCGTGTAGGTCGGCACGATCGACCAGGCGGCGCTCACCCCGTTCATGGCGATCATCAGGGTGAACGGGAGGTAGGGCATCGCGAAGGGCAGGAGCAGGATGCGCCGGTCGGCCGCGATCTTCACGACGAGGTAGAGGGCGGTCAGCCCGGTGAGCACGACGGTGACGACGTTCGAGGCCGTCAGCCCCTGCTCCAGCACGGCGTTGCCGTCCTCGCGCGGCACCGTGAAGACCAGCGGCATGAAGGCGAACACCACCGTGAGGGCGAGCGGCCAGAAGACCGGCGCGTCGGCGGAGGGCAGCCGCACCGCGAGGCGCCGGCGCAGGACCGGATAGGCAATCGTGAACCAGGTCGCGACCGCGACCGCGATCAGGACGTTCAGCATCGCTCAGGTACTCTCCGCCTGGGGAACGGGCCCGCGGCCGAGGGAGGCGAGCAGCGCCGCGAGCGAGGCGCCGTGCGCCAGCACCACCACGGCCGCGGCCCCGGTGGCGCCGTAGCGGGTCAGGAGCGGCTGGATCAGCGCCAGCGACACCGCGAAGCTCACCGCGAAGGCGCGGAAGATCACGTCGGTGCGCCGCCGCGCCCGGAAGATCTGGGCCACCATGTCGCGCAGGAAGATGAACACCACGCCCAGCGCCAGCCAGCGCAGGCAGGGCGCGAAAGGCACGTAGGGCGCGCCGAAGACGAGGCGCAGCCACAGGTCCGCCGGCACCGCCACCACGGCGAGGAGGAACCCGACCGGTACGCCGAGGCGGCGGGTGACGCCGAGGAGATAGGCCCGGAGGGCCGGCTCGCCGCCGGCCTCGTAGGCGCGGCCGGCACCGGTCGGCACCACGTTCTCGGTGGCGGCGAGCAGCAGGAGCACGATGCCGACGAGGTACTGCGCCGCCCGCAACCCCCCCAGGGCCTCGTCGCCGAGCGCCCCGCCGGCGAGGATCCAGACCAGCTGCTCCTGCCCGAAGGTGACGAACACCACCGGCAGCAGCCAGCGCGCCATCTGCCAGTGCCGCCGGGCGGCGACGGCGAGGTGCCGGCGTCCGGGCTCGACCGCCCGGCCGAGCAGCACCGGCAGGGTCGTCAGGAATGCCGTCAGCGCCAGGAGCTCGACGAGGCGGGGGGCGTTCAGCGGGATGCCGAGCGCCCACAGGGCCGCGACCGCGACGGGAAACGCGGCCGCGCGGGCGAAATCCATGGCGAGCGCCCGGCCACCGCCCTCGTAGGCGAAGAGCAGGCGGCGCGCGGTGAGCTGGAGATTCTGCGCCAGGGTCAGCGCGCCGGCGGCGGTGACGAGATCGACCGGCACCGCCTCGCCCTGGGCGGCGAAGTAGAGCGCCAGCGCTCCGGCGACGCCGAGCGCCAGGCCGGCGGCCAGCACCAGGGCCCCGGCGCCGACCGCGGCGGCGTAGCGGGCGGGGCTGCGGACGGTGCCGGCGAGCGTCATCAGGGGTGCGGTGACGAGGGCATTGTGCAGCCCCTGTGCGAAGCCTGCGACGATCAGCACGAGGGCGAAGCGCCCGAACGCCTCCATGTCGATCAGCCGGGCCGCGGCGATGCCGGCGAGGAAGCCGAAGCCGCTCACCGCCCCCTGGTCGAGGAGCGAGAGCAGGGCCGGCCCGCGCAGGCGGCTCAGTCGTGCCGCGGCCATCGTCACCGCGCGAGCCAGGCGCCGGCCGCCGCCGTGACGAGGCGGTTGCGGCCGAGAAGCCAGAGCGGGCCGCTCGAGGCGACGTTGCGGGTCAGCCCGCGCTTGAAATCGTAGACGCCGCGGTTGTTCGCCGGGTCGATGCCGCCGAAATCGAACACCCGGCAGCCCTCCTCCACCCCGCGGCGGAGGAAGCTCCACACCGCCAGATAGGCGGCGGCGTTGGCCTTGGCCCGTTCGGTCGAGGCGGTGAAGAAATCGGTGAAGCGGTCGCGGCTCCGATGCGCGATGCGCACCAGGCACGGCTCGTCGCCGTCGCGGATCTCCAGCATGACGTGGCGCGGGTCGTTCGCCGCGAGGTCGCGATAGGCGGCGGGGTCGAAATCGTTCGAGAAGCCCTTCCGGGTCTTCAGGGCCGCATACATCGCCGCGAAGGCGTCGAAGGCGGCGAGCCGCTCGCCCGGGTCGTCGAGGAAGCGGGCCTTGAGGCCCGGGTTGCGCTCGGCCTTGCGCAGGGCCTTGCGCCAGCGCGGCTCCATCCCGGCCTGGATCGCGTCGAGCCCGCCCGTGAGGTCGACCTCCAGGGTGTGGCGGCCGGCGGTCGTCACCGGCTTGAAGCCGGTCGCCAGCAGGCCGAGCACGGCGCCAGGGCTCTCGGTGCGGGCGAAATCCACCACCGCGAGGTCGAGCGGCCCGAGGGCCAGATGGGCGAGGAGCGCCCGCAACACCGCCTCGCCGTGGCGCTCGCCCTTGTCTGTGAGAAGCGGCCCGCCCTGGATATAGACCTGCCGCGCCGGGCCGCGGCGACGGACCTGGGCCTGGGCCAGGCCGAGGAGGTCGCCGGCCTCGTCGACGACGCCGAGCCGGGCGACCGCGGCGCCGCGGCGCGTCTTGTAGGTGCCCCAGCCGGAGGCCGCGAAGATGCTGCCGCGCCCCTGCCCCCACACGGCCTCGTCCCAGGCCGGGACATCGGTCATCGGCGTCACCCGCATTCCGGTCTCGTGGTTCGTTCCGGTCATGGATTCCCCGTGCCAGGATGCGACAGCCCCCGCCGCCATACCCCCTGGCCCGCAAGCGGCGCGCCGCTTGCGAGAGGCGTGAAGTCTCGTTCGCAAGTCTCCGTTAGGCCGGATCTGCGACGATGCCAGGGCAGCTGGGGATTCCCGGTCGCGATCGACAGGGATCTCGGTAGTCTTCTCGGATCCCGGTGATTGTCCTGGAACTCGGTAGTTTTCTTGGCTTGCTGCCGCGGCGGACCGGTCTCACCATCGAGGACCAGCGGTGTCGCAACGGCGGACGGGATGCTGCAACCCATCAAGACACTCGCGCGCGACCACCCCGTAATCCGGGCGCTGCTGCTGCGGGCGCTCGCCCGGGTGCGCCGTCTCGCCCACGCGCCGCCGGGCCTCTACGCGCTGTGCTACCACCACGTGCCGGAGCGCCACCGGGACGGGTTCGCGGCACAGATCGCCCATCTGCAGCGGCACGGCCGCTTCGTCGGGGCCGACGAGGCGGTGGCGTTGCTGCGCGACGGCACCGTCTGCGCGCAGCGCCACTTCCTCGTCACCTTCGACGACGGCTACGCCGACACCGTCGAGGTCGCCCTGCCGGTTCTGCGCGCGGCCGGCGTGCCGGCGATCCTGTTCCTGGTCGCCGACTGGCTCGACGCCCCGCCCGCGACGCCGCCCGGCCCCTATGCCGACCGCGCCCTGGTGGCGGAGTGGCTCGCCGCCGGCCTGGAGATCGGCTCGCACAGCCTCACGCATGCCCGCATCGCGACCCTCGGTGACGACGCCGCCGCGCGGGAGATCGCGGCCTCCCGCAACGCCCTTGAAGCCGCCCTCGGGCAGCCGGTCCGGCACTTCGCCTGCCCGTGGGGCGTGGCGGAGAGCGACTACCGGCCCGGACGCGACCCGGGCCTGGCCCTGGGCAGCGGCTACGCCACCTTCTTCACCACCCGGCGCGGCGTCGCCACGGGTGCCGCCGATCTCGCGGCGATGCCGCGCCACGTCCTCGAACCGGAATGGCCGTTGCACGAGCTCGATGCCCTGATGGGAGCCCGCCTTGGGAGAGGCTGAGCGTCCGGTCGTCGTCGTCACCGGGGCGCTCGCGCCCTACACGCAGGTGCTCTACCGGGCCCTCGCCGCGTCCCTCGACCGGCCGCTGACCGTGCTCGCCTGCGCGGCCCGCGAGCCGGCGCGGCAATGGGAGCTCGCGGCGGCGGACGGGTACCGGTTCGCGGTGCTGCCGGGCCTGCGCTGGCATCGCGACGCGGTGCGCAACCTCTACGTCAATCCGGGCGTCGTTCCCCGGCTCGCGCGGTTGCGGCCTCGCGCCGTGATCCTCAACGACTTCTCGCCCACCATGGCGATGGCGGCGCTCGCCGCGCGGATGCTGAGGATTCCCTACGGGATCCGCACCGACGGCGTGCCGGAGACCGATCCGGGCGCGCGCTCGCGGACGCACCGGGTCTTGCGGCGGACGATCGTCCCGGGCGCCGCCTTCGGCCTGGCGCCGAGCGAGGGCAGCCGGACCCTGCTGGCCTCCTACGGGCTGGCGCCGGCGCGCATCTTCCGCGCGCCGCTGTTTCCCGCCTGGACGCCCCGCGGGAGGCTGCCCGCAGCCGAGGACCGGCCCTACGACGTGCTGTTCTGCGGCATCCTCAACGAGGAGGTGAAGGGCGCGCGCTTCTTCACCGACGTGATGCGGGCCTGCGCCGCCGCCGGGCGTCCCCTGCGGGTGCGGGTGGCCGGTGACGGCCCGCTGCGGCCCGAGATGACGGCGCGCCTCGCGGAAGCCGGGATCCCGGCCCGATTCGACGGCTACCTCGACCAGGAGGCCTTAGGTGAGGCCCATGCCTCGGCCCGGCTGCTGCTGTTCCCGAGCCGCGGCGACGTCTGGGGCATCGTCGTCAACGAGGCGTTGCAGAGCGGCGCGGCGGTCCTGGCCTCGCCCCATTCCGGCGCGGCGCGGGAGTTGCTCGAAGCGCGCGGCTGCGGCGTGGTGCGGCCGCTCGATGTCGCGGACTGGGCGCACACGACCCTCTCGCTCCTCGACGATCCGGACCGGCGGGCGCGGCTGCGCGCCGCGGCAGAGCAGGCCCTGCCGGATGTCGCGCTCGACCGGGCGGTGGAGGGCTACCGGGCGGGGCTCGCATCGGTCGTCTGACGCGGATCGAGTCAGGCAGCTGCCTTCATGAGGGTCGCGACCTCCCCGGAAGCGGCATCCCCCTCCCGAGCCCTGCTGGCGCGGTCCCGGCTCCTCCAAATGGGGGGCCGGTTCGGGAGGATCCCGTCACGTCCGATCCCATTCCAGACCCGCCGCCGCGAGCATGGCCCCGTCGAGGCCGCCCGCCGACAAAGCCTCGCGCAGGGCGGTCGCATCGGCGTAGATCATCACGTCGCAGGCCGGATCGCCGCCCTGCAGGCAGGTCCGGATCACGTATCGCCCATCCGCCATGCGGTACAGGGTCTGGGTCACCGGAACGGCATCCCCGGGAGGGCTCGCCGCACGGGCGATCGGTTCGGCGAACAGGCTTACCACGTCGCGCGGGGGCCCGGAGACCGGACGCGGCGGCACCGCCGGGGACTGAACCGGGTGCCGCTTCCGGGGAAAGGTCGCGTGGCTCTCTGGCATCGTCATCCTGCGATCATGGCGCCCTGACAATCTTATCGAGTATTCACGGCCGATCCGCATCCTCCGGTCGTTACCCCAGCCCAGACAAACAACTTAAAGTTTTTATTGTCTCCCGGCGCATGACCGCGGGACTGGTGCGGGACAGCCCCATAGAACGGCAACACTCGGCCAGCCGCACCACCGATTTAGCGCATGACTGGTGCGGGAGTCAGGTTTTCACCGTTAAAAACTGCGCAGGGGCCCCGGGGGAGCGGCATTAGGCCTCGGGCGGGCCGTGATCGAGGGGCGCGATCGGCTCGTCCTTGATCTGCTCGAGGGCGAGCGCGGTGCGCACCGTGCGGACGTTGGGAAGGCCGGTGAGGTGCCCGACGAGCTGCTGGAAGGCACCGAGATTCGGCGCGACGCATTTGAGCAGGAAGTCGGTCTCGCCCGACAGCGTCCAGCACTCGCGCACCATCGGCCAGCCGCGCATCTCCGCCGCGAAGGCCGCGAGCTCGGCCTGGCCCTGCGCGGCGAGCTGCACCATGGCGAAGCACACCACCTCGTAGCCGAGCGCCTTCGGCTCGAGCAGTGCGCGGTAGCCCCGGATGATGCCGGCCTCCTCGAGGGCCCGGACCCGGCGCAGGCAGGGCGGCGCCGACAGGCCGACGCGCCGGGCCAGCTCCACGTTGGTGATGGAGCCGTCGGCCTGCAGCTCCCGGAGGATCGCCCAGTCGATGGCGTCGAGACGGGCGGGCAAGGCGGCGGGCGATCCTGAGGCGGGGCGGGATCAAGCTGAGTAGCCGGCCGCGGGAGCGGGCACAAGGCAAGCCGGCACAAGGCCGGCGCCGGTTGCCCGTCGCGGGCTCGTCTCTTATGGGGGGCTGTCCGCGTGACTGGCGAGGTTCAAGGTGGCCGAAACCACCGGGGAGCGCGGGCGTCCTCCTGCCGCTCGCCTGGGCACCCTCCCCGACTCGACCCACGGGTGACCCATGATGGCCGCGCCGACGAAAGCCGCGCACGACGCTTCTTCCCCGCCCTGCTCCCTGCCCGGGGTGCTGGACCGCCTCGACCGACTGACCGACTGGGAGAAGCGCCCCCGGGGCGGGATGCGGGTCGGGCTCGGCCCGATGCGCGACCTGCTCGCCCGCCTCGGCGACCCGCAGGCGTGCCTGCCGGTGGTCCATGTCGGCGGCACCAAGGGCAAGGGCTCGGTCTGCGCCCTGATCGAGGCCGGGCTGATGCGGGCCGGGCTGCGGGTCGGGCGCTACGCCTCGCCCCACGTCGAATCGGTCACCGAGCGGGTGTGCCTCCAGGGGATCCCGGTCGGGGCGGCCCGGCTCGCTGGGGCGCTGACCCGGGCGCTCGACGCCCACGAGGCGGCGCGGCGCGGCGGCACCGCCGGGGCCGACGCGACCTGGTTCGATGTCCTGACCGCGGCCGGCTTCACGCTGTTCGGCGAGGCCGGGCTCGACTGGGCGGTGGTCGAGGTCGGGCTCGGCGGGCGCCTCGACTCGACCAACGCGGTCGACGGGAAGGTCGCGGTCATCACTAATATCGGGCTCGAGCATACCGAGATCCTCGGCCACACCCGTGCGGCGATCGCCGCCGAGAAGGTCGGCATCCTGAAACCCGGCGCGGCGCTCGTCACGACGCTGCCCCCGGACGACGAGGCCGGGGCCGTCGTCGCCGCCCGCGCCGCCGCCCTCGGTTGCCCGGTCCTGCGCCCGGCGACCGCACCCAGCGCCTCGATCGCCGCGGAGAACGCGGCGTTGGCCGGTCTCGTCCTCGATCGTCTCGGCGCGGGCGGGGTGCGCGGCCGAGACGGCGCCCCCCTGCATGCCGGCCTGCTCGACGCCGCGGCCCGCGCGAGCGCCAGCCTGCCCGGGCGCCTGGAACGCCGGGTGATCCGCACCGCCCGCGGCCCGGTGCCGGTGGTGCTCGACGGCGCCCACGTGCCGTTCAACCTCGCGGCGGTCCTGCACGACCTAGGCGGCGATCCGACTCTCGCCGGCCCCTGCACGGCTCTCGTCGCGCTTGCCGGCGACAAGGACGCGGCCGGCTTCCTCGCGGTGCTGGCCCGGCATGCCGCGGCCATCGTCGGCACCGAGATGCCGGAGCGGCGCGGCCACGCCGCCGCCGCGCTCCGGGCGCTCGCCGCCGGCGAAGGGGTGGAGGCGGAGGCGGTGGCCCTGCCGGAGGCGGGCCTCGCCCGCGCGACGGAACTGGCGGCCCGGCGCGGCGGCTGGCTGCTGGTCACGGGCTCGCTCCACCTCGTCGGGGCGCTACGGGGCTCGACCGGCCTCGAGTGACCCGCCGCTCGGGCGAGCCCTCGGATGCGCCGATGCGCGAACCAGCCTCAGCCGCTGGGCTCCCCGTGCGCGAGGTTCCCCGGTTTCGCCCGGGGCCAGGGCTTGAACCGGATATACTGCTCGATCGAGAAGGCGCCGCCGCCGAGAGCGAGCAGGGCGAGAAGGGCTTCGCGGAAATCTCCAGGGTTCGTCATGGCGCTTACCCGCAGTTCGATGGATTTTGTCAGGTCTTGCAGCGGTCGCCGTCCCGCCGCACTCAGACAATGGCCGAGGATCTCCTGGGTTGCAGGCTGCCCCCGACGAAACGACATCGAGGGCATTACAATGTCTTCATGCAGGGCGGCCGCGCAGCCCGGTTTGCAATTGCCGGAGGCTCAGCGCAGCAGCGCCAGGGCGAGCGGCACCAGCACCGCGGTCAGGAAGGCGTTGAGCCCCATGGCGATGCCCGCGAAGGTGCCGGCGACCTCGCTGACCTGGAAGGCGCGGGCGGTGCCGATGCCGTGGGCGGCGAGCCCCGCCGCGAAGCCGCGGGCGCGGTAATCGCGGATGCCGAGATGGTCGAGGAGCGGCGTCACCATGATGGCGCCGAGGATGCCGGTGAGGATCACCAGCACGGCGGTCAGGGTCGGATCGCCGCCGAGGGCCGAGGTGATCCCCATGGCGACGCTGGCGGTGACGGATTTCGGCGCGAGCGCGATCAGGACCGCATCCGGGACGCCGAGGAGCTTCGCCGTGCCGATGCCGGTGGCGAGCGCCACCGTGGAGCCGACCACCAGGGCCGCCAGCATCGGCACCAGCACCCGGGTCACCGTCTTGCGGTGCTCGTAGAGCGGGATCGCCAGGGCGACCGTGGCCGGCCCGAGCAGAAAGTGCACGAATTGCGCGCCCTCGAAATAGACCGCGTAGGGCGTGCGGGTGACGATCAGCACCAGGCCGACCATCCAGATCGCGTGCAGCACCGGGTTGGCGAGCGGATGGCGCCCGGTGGCGGCGGATACCCGGTCGGCGATGACGTAGGCGGTGAGCGTCACGGTGAGCCATAGGAGCGGCGTGCGCGACAGGAACACCCAGAGGGCGAAATCCCCGGTCATCGCCCGATTCTCATCGCCAAGGCCTCATCATCGCCGCCGTCTCATCGTCCGACCCATTTGGCGACGGACAGGAACGTGTAGACGGTGGCGACGAGGGCGAGCGCCGTCGAGACCACCAAAGCCGCCGCCAGCGCGACGCCGTGGGCCGCCAGCACGTCGAGCCGTCCGATGACGCCGGCTCCCGCCGGCACGAACAGCAGCGACAGATGGGCGAGCAGACCCTTGCCGGTGCGCTCCAGCGTGCCGTCGGTGAGCGGTGCCGGCCATCCCCCGGGCCGCCGATCGCGCAGGGCCAGCACCGCGAGGAGCAGGGCCATGCCGACGACGGGACCCGGCACGGGCAGCGCGAAGCCACGGGCGACGATCTCGCCGGCGAGCTGGCACAGCAGCAGCAGGGTGAGGCTGAGGATCATGAGGCGGCGAGGACCTTCGGCCTTGCCCCCACCCCTGTCCCCGCCAGCCAATGGTCGAGGAACGCGTCGAGCCAGGCGACCACGCGGCCGTCATGCATCAGCCGGCCCTCGATCTGCCGCGCCCGGTCCTGCGCGCCGGGCAGGCGCAGGCGCTCGGCGGCCCGCACGGTCCAGCGGCAGATCATGGCGTGGGTGACCTCCGGGTGGAACTGGAAGCCGAAGGCCGACTTCCCGACCCGGATCGCCTGGGTCGGGAAGTCGTCGCCGGTGGCGAGCGTCTCGGCCCCGGCCGGGCAGGTGAAGCCCTCGCGGTGCCAGTGATAGACGTGCGACGGCCAGGGCTGGCCGATCTCGTCCGCGAAGTCGCGTCCCGCCGCGGTCGGGAGCAGCGGGTAGTACCCGATCTCGGCCCGCCCCTCCGGATGGGCGCAGACCGTGGCGCCGAGGCCCTTCGCCAGCATCTGCGCGCCGAGGCACAGGCCGAGGAACGGCCGCTCCTCGCGAAGGGGCACCTGGATCCAGTCGATCTCCTCGCGCACGAAGGCGTCGCCGTCATTGGCGCTCATCGGGCCGCCGAAGATCACCGCCCCGGCATGGTCGCGCATCGTCTCCGGCAGGGGATCGCCGAAGCGGGGCCGGCGGATGTCGAGGGGATAGCCGCGCTCGAGGAACAGCCGCCCGAGGCGCCCCGGGGTCGATTGCTCCTGGTGCAGGACCAGCAGCACGGGCCGGCGGTCGGACTCGGGCTGGCCGCCCGTGCGAGAGTTCACCGTGCGAGAGTTCACCGTGCAAGCGTTCATCGCGGCGTCACCGGGCCGGCATCTGCTGGGCCGGCAGCCCCGCCAGGGCGACGGCCCGGGTCGCCGTGATCGCCGCGTCGTCGAAGCCGAGGAGCTGGCCGAGGCGCCAGACGAGATCGTCCTCGAATTCGTGCACCTGCCCGTCGGCGGCGGCCACCGCCCAGGCGAGGCCGAGCAGGCTGCGCCGCTCCTCCTCCGGCACGTCGCGGCCGATCATCTCGACGAGCTCGGCCACGTCGCGGGTCTGGTCGTCGAAGCCGATGGCGCGCTCGATCAAGGCCTTCGCCGCGGCCTCGGTCGGGGCGAAGCGGTGGGTCAGCAGGCGGGCGAGGCGGTCGCGCTCCACCGCCGCAAGGGTGCCGTCGACCCGCGCCACGTGGACGAGCAAGGCCGCGGCGGCGAGATGCGGCTCGTCGCCGGCATCGGGGGGCGAGACGGGCGCGCCGAACATCTCGGCGGCGTAGGCGCGAAGGCGGGCGATCAGGGGCATTGGGGAGATTGAGATTTTTGGGTTCATTATGGTCGGGATTCGTCGCCTTCGCGTCAAGCGCCCCGGATCATCAAACGACACCGATCCGGCCGCCCGGCCTGCATCGCTGGTCTGCGTCGCGGCCCGGGCGCGGCGGAGGCCCTCGACGGAGGCCCCTCGTGGCTGGGGACCCTCTTGGCGGAGGACCCTCTTGGCGGAGGACCCTCTTGGCGGAGGACCCTTGCCAACCCGGACAGCGGCGGGTAAGAGGACGCCCATCGGCCGCCGGTTCACCGGCCCGGTCGGCGCCGCAATAGCTCAGCTGGTAGAGCACCTCATTCGTAATGAGGGGGTCGGGGGTTCGAATCCCTCTTGCGGCACCACTCTCCTCCCCCGACAATCGACTGGATGCGGCGCCTCGCGGAGCGCTTGCCCGCGCGTGGCCGCCCCTCCCCCGGCAGAGCGATCAACCGATGCGGCGTTCCCTCGCGCCCGGTGCGTCCGAGGCGGCGCGGCTGGCTTCATGGACCGAACTCGACACCGGCCCGATCCCCGGCCGCAGCGGCTGTTTGCGCCTGGTGCGGCGCGACGACGAGTTCCTGATCGCGGTCGACGGGACGGAGCTGATGGGCAGCCATCGCAGCGGCTCGGAGCGGGAGCTCGCGACGCTCGCCTGCGCGGCCTTGCGGGACCATTCGGCACCGCGGGTGCTGATCGGCGGGCTCGGCATGGGCTTCACGTTGCGGGCGGCGCTCGGCGCCCTCGGGCCGCGAGCCCGGGTCGTGGTCGCCGAGCTGGTGCCGGCGGTGGTGGCCTGGGCCCGTGGCCCGCTCGCCCACGTGTTCGGCGACTGCCTCGACGACCAGCGGGTCGAGATCCGCGAGGGCGACGTCAACCGGGTGATCCAGTCCGGGCCGGAGGCCTGGGACGCCATCCTGCTCGACGTCGACAACGGCCCGCGCGGCCTGGTCAGCCGGGGCAACGACCGGCTCTACGATGCCTGGGGCCTGAAGCGAGCCCGCTGGACCCTGCGGCCGGGCGGGGTGCTCGCCGTCTGGTCCGGCTGCCCGGACCGGAAATTCAAGGCGCGGCTGCAGCACACCGGCTTCTCGGTGGCCGAGCACCGCATCCGCGCCGAGCGCCGCGGGCGAACCCCGCACGTGGTCTGGATCGCGACGCGCCCCTCTCCGTAAGCCGCGCCGGTCTCAAGAGGCCGGGCTCAGCACGCGATGAGCAGGTGCGCCGCGATCACCAGGGTGATGGCGAGGGCGAGCGCGACGCTCAGGACGACCGGGGCGCGGCGCCCGGCATCCCCGGGCAGGCCCCTCGCGGGCATGATCTCGAACCCTGACCCAACCATGACGACACGACTTGCTGACGGAGAGATGATCGGCGTGTCGTAGCATATCTGGCGCATGAGGGTGCGGCAGGATGCGGCTCAGCGTCTCGAAGACTTGTCCCGGTGTCTCATCATATCGCCCGTTCCACGTCGTGGCAGCGCCTGGCGGAGGAGACGGTGCGCCCCGGCCCTGTCTTCCGGGCAGGTCGTCCGGCATGTCTTGCTGTTAGACGCTAGGGGCCGGCGGGAGCGGCAGGCCGCGCGCCGCCGGACGATCGCGGGCGCTTCTGCCGTCATCGCCTGTCTGCGCCGTCGACCGTCACTCGGGGGATGGTCGAGCCCGGCATCGAGAAAGACGTTCACCATCCCGCGTCGCGGATTGACGTTAGGACCGAATTCCCGCATCGCCCGTGCCCCAGCGGTCGCGATTCCGACGGTCGCCTCGTCGCGCCGATCCGCCCTGGTTCGGAGGGCAACCGCACCGGGAGAGGCGGACGCTGTCACGATGTCGGGCCAGGACACGACCGATTTCAGGCTCGAGCGGCTCGCGGCGGAGCAGCGTTTCGCCCTCTGGCACGACCTGGTGCAGCCGCTGTTCCGGGTCAGCCTCGAGGAGGATTCCGCGGCGGGTTTCCGGGCCGAGATGCGGGCGGTCCCGGTTTCCGACGCCCTTCTCACGACCTGCACCTCGCAGGCCCAGGTCTTCGAGCGCAGCATGGCCGACGTCCGCAGTTCCGGCTGGGACCACGTCGTGATCCAGCATTACGTCGACGGGGGCTTCACGGGCCTGTGCGGCGACCGGAGCGTGACGGTAGAGGCGGGCGACGTGAACGTCCTCGACCTCAACCGCACCCTGCGCACCCGGGCTACGGACTTCGCCAACCTGACCCTGATCCTGCCGCGCGACCGGCTGCCGCTGGCGGCCTCCTACGACCTGCACGGGCGGGCGATCGGGCGGGGCAGTGCAATCGCGGCGGTGATCGGCAGCCACCTGCGCAGCCTGGCCGAGCACGCCCCCGCCCTGTCACCGATCGAGGCGAGCACCGCCCTCGAGGCCCTATGCCTGATGCTCTCGGGCAGCGACCTGCGGGAGGCCGATCCGCTGGTCCGCGCGGCCGCCAATGCCAGCGTGCACGAGCGGGTCTGCGCCTATATCGACCGGCACCTCGACGACCCGAGCCTCAACCCCGGCACCATCGCGGCGGCCTGCCGGGTGTCGCGGGCGAGCCTCTACCGGCTGTTCGGCTTCGAGGGCGGCGTCATGGCCTACCTCGCCGGGCGCCGGCTCGACCGGGCCTTCGCGACGCTGAGCCGGACGGATGGCGGCCGCAGCAGCATCGCGCAGGTGGCGTATCGCACCGGCTTCTCCAGCGAGACGCATTTCAGCCGCTCGTTCCGGACCCGCTTCGCGATGTCGCCGCGGGAGGCCCGCCGCCTCGCCCGCGAGGGGGTGCACCCGCCCGGTCCGGCACCCGGCCTCGGCCCTCAGGACTGGGTGCGGACGATGCGGCGGCTTCGCGAGGTGCTGTAGGCCACGCGTCCCCCGTGAACCCACCCCTCAGGGCAGCGCGCCGATCCGCTCCTTGGCGCGGGTCATGGTGTCCTCGCAGGCGCGCTCGTTGCCGGCGCGGTCCTGCTCCCGGGCCTTGGCGATGAGGTCTCGCGCCTCGGCGATCCGGCCCGGATTCGGGACCGTCGCAGGGTCGCTCGGCTTGCCCGCGGGCGGCGCATCCAAGGCCTTGGGCGAGCCCTGCGTCGTCGGCGTGCTGCCGGTCACCGCCGCGGCACCCGGGCTCTCGAGCCGGCGCTCGATCGTGGCGATCTGCTCCGCGCACGGCGTCGCGGCGGCAGCGGTGGCGAGCGGGATCAAGATCGATGCCCCGATCAGCGTGGCCCGCATGGCGGTCTCCTCCTGCTTGAAGGCCGCCTCGTGCGGGCGGCAGCAGGAAACTGTCCGCCGGGGCGCCGGTTCGCCGACCCGGCTGCGGCGTCGATGTCGCATGCGGGCGGCGCGGCGGCCGCCGCTCTCAGTTCCGGTCGCCGCGGGCCGCCTCCTGGACCAGGCGCAGCACCTCGCGGCGGGTGTCGGGATCGGTGATCCGGTTGAAGGCCCGCAGCAGCTCGAGCGCCTGGCTTTCGGTCTCCATGCTTCCCGGCATCATGTCCGGCCCCCCCGGCGCGGCGGGATCGGCCGCGGGATCGATCACCACCCCGAGCAGGGTCTCGATCTCACGCAGGCGGCGCGCCGAGAGGCTGACGCCGGACACGGCGGCGCCGCCGCGGGAGGATCGCGGCGACTTGCCGGGATCGAACACGCCATCGGTCATACGCCCCTCCCGTTCCTCGCGCATCTTCCGACGAAGTGGATCCCCGATCGTCGCAGAAAACGCGGAATAATCAACGATTTAGAGCACCACGCGAGCGTGCCGGGTCAGGCGGCGCCCGAGAGCCCCGTCGCGCGGGGACGCACCGGGATTCGCACCCCGGGCCAGCCCGCGCTCGATAGAACACAGATTGTTGTCTCAGTCATTCGCAGACAAACAAGAACGAACGGATTACCCCGTTCGACACGATCCGGATCCGCCGAGCGGCGCCGACGGCAAGGCCCAGCCATTCCCGACCGGCATGTCTCCTGCAGGCGGCGGCGTCTTACACAGGACGGGCCCCGCTCCGGGGCGCCTCGATCCTTCCAGCGATTGTGAGCGGACCAGACGCGATGACGATTCCACGAGAGCCGTCCGCCGGAGAATCGTCTATCCGAGAAGCGCCCATGCAAGCGTCGCTGCCGCTCCTCGTCGCGGTGACGATGACCGGGACGGTGGCCCTGCACATCTTCGTGCCGGCGCTCGCCGATGCGGCGGCCGATCTCGGCACGACGCCGGTCGCCGCGCAGCTGACGATTACCCTCTACCTGGTCGGCCTCGCCTGCGGGCAGCTGGTCTACGGGCCGCTCTCGGACCGGTTCGGCCGGCGCCCGGTGCTGATCGCCGGCCTGTCGCTGTATCTCGCGGGCCTGCTGCTCGCGATTCCCGCCACGTCGATCGAGGTGCTGATCGTCGCCCGGGTGCTGCAATCGCTCGGGGCCTGCGGCTCCCTGGTCCTCGGCCGGGCGATGGTGCGCGACGTCTCGACCGCCACCGACGCCGCCCGCAAGATCGCGATCCTCACGATGGCGATGACGCTGACCCCGGCGCTCGCGCCGGCGATCGGCGGCCTCGTCAACGGCGCCTTCGGCTGGCGGGCGGTGTTCGTGGTGCTGGCGGTCCTGGTGGCGGGGCTCGGGGCGCTGGTGGTGACGACCCTGCCGGAGACCAACCGGCGGCCGGTCGCGCTTCCCGGGATCGCTGCGGTGGCGGGGGCCTATCTGCGGCTGCTGCGCCATCCCGCGTACCGGGCCTACGTCACCGCCGGGGCCTGCGCCGGCACCAGCCTCTACGCTTTCCTGGCGGTGGCGCCGTTCCTCCTCGTCGACCGGCTCGGCCGCTCGTCGCAGGAGGTCGGGCTCGATTGCCTGATCGTGGTGGCCGGGATGGTAGCCGGCTCGGCGATCGCCGGGCGCCTCGCCGGCCGGGTGCCGATCCGGCGCGCCGCGAAGGCCGGCAACGGCCTCTGCCTCCTCGCCGCCCTGGCGTTGCTCGCGGTCGACCGCAGCGGATCGCTCAGCCTCCCGACGCTGCTCGCGCCGCTGGTGCTCTACGCCGTCGGCATCGGCCTCCTCGGGCCGAACGCCGTAGCCGGCCTGATGAACGTCGATCCGCATTCCGCCGGCTCGGCCTCGAGCCTCTACGGCTTCATGCAGATGGCGCTCGGCGCCCTGTTCACCCTGGCGGTCGCCACCTGGCACGACGGCTCGGCGACCCCGGTGGCGGTGACGCTGCTCGCGGCGTCGGGGATCGCCGCGCTCGCGCTGCGGCGGGTCTGACCCGCCGCAGGCCCGGCCCAGCGGGACCCTGTGAACACACGTTAACCTTTTCTTAACTCGGCCGTTGCCCCGGCGGAGCCGGCGTGCGACCAACTCGTTAACGAGAGCTTAACGGTTGCGGGTGCGGGTCGGATGCGTATCGCGGGTCGCCGGAATGGAATCGGAATCGTCGCGCAATCGACGGCCCTTGCCGCGGTCGTCGCCGCCGCGCTCCTCACCTCGGTGAGCGGCGCCGGCAGCCAGACCCTCGCAGGGCTTCCCGCGGTCACCATGCCGGCCACGTCGGTCGGCGAGGCCCGGCCGGTCCCGGCCTGGACCGAGTTCTGCGCCCGCTACGCCCAGGAATGCGCCGTCGATCCGAGCGAGCCGGCCCAGGTGACGCTGACTCCGAAGCTGTGGCAGACGGTCACCGGCATCAACCGCCAGGTCAACACCTCGCTGCGCGCCGTCACCGACATGGAGCATTGGGGCGTGCCGGACCGCTGGGACCTCGCCGAGGACGGCTCGGGCGATTGCGAGGATTTCCAGCTCCTCAAGCGCAAGCTGCTCGCCCAGGCCGGGCTGCCGCGGCGCGCGATGCGGATGACGGTGGTCATCGACGAGAAGGGCGAGGGCCACGCCGTGCTGATGCTGCGCACCGACCGGGGCGACCTCGTCCTCGACAACAAGACCAGCGCGGTGCTGCCCTGGCACAAGACCGGGTACACCTACATCAAGCGCGAGGCGGACGAGGCCGTCCGCTGGGTCTCCCTCGGCCGGGCGGTGTCGCCGGTCGTCACTGCGAATCGCTGAGGTCGGCGCCGTAGCGCGCGTTCAGCGAGTCGCTGGCCAGCTCGGCGCTGCCATTCGTCCACGGCATCGCCAGGACGACCCGGACGCCCGGCGCCGGCGCCGGGGCGGCGGGCCGTGCCAGCCGCGTGGCGATCGGCACCGGGTCGAGCGCCGGGCGCAACGGCACCGCCGCCGCCTCCTGGCCTCCCCGGCTCAACAGCACAGCCACGCCAGCCCCCGTGATGAACGCGGCCTGGAGCCCCAGCCGCCGTACAGTCCGAACCATGTGAAGCACTCGCCTGTCAGGCGGCGGCCGTGTTCTTGCGTCCGTCGCTCGCCTGGGACCATCATCGGCCGGCGTCGCTTAACGGGCTATCGTCATCGCGCCCGCTGCTCTCATCGCGGATCGACGAGTTTCCGCGATGCTGAACGGAGGTTTTACACTGTCCTTCATCATCCCATAACCTTGACGGAGCGCGAACGCGGCCCCTCCTCCGGAGCGTGGGTGGGAAGGGGAGGCGCACCGCGCTATATTCCGCCGATGAGCATGCGGGTCGAGCCGGAGGTGGTGCGGATGGGATGGCCGACGGAACGGACGCTGTCGCGCCTCCTCGCCGCGGGGCTGGCGGCGGTCCTGCTGGCGCCGGGGGCGGCGCAGGCGCAGTACTATGACGGCTCCGGCTATCGCCGCGCCCCCGCCTACCGTCCCGCCCCCGCACCCGAGGCGCAGCGGCAATTCTACTGGCCGTGGGAGGACCGCCCCGCGGCCCAGCCCGTGCCGCAGGATTACGGCCAGCCCAGCCCCCGCGGCGCCTACCGCACCCCTCGCCCGCGGCGAGAGCGGGAGCGCGAGCGGGAGCGGGAGGTGGTGCACAGCCGCGAAGGCCGCTCGGTGCAGCGTCCGAAGCCGCGCCCGGCGCCTGTCGTGGCACGCCCCGCCGCCCCGAAGCCGAAGACCGACCCGCAGACACAGATCGCGGTCTTCGGTGATTCCCTCGCCGACCTTCTCGGCCAAGGCCTCGACACCGTGTACGAGGCAAATCCGGACGTCGTGGTGATCCGCCGCGCCAAGGGCGACAGCGGCCTCGTGCGCAAGGACGTGGTCGACTGGCCGAAGTCGGCGGAGGATTATCTCAAGTCGAACCCGAAGGTGACATTCGCGGTCGTGATGGTCGGCGCCAACGACCGCCAGCCCCTGCGCGACGGCGACCAGACCCTCGACCCGCTGAGCGAGCGCTGGCGCGCCATCTACCGCGACCGGGTCGATGCCCTCCTGAAGGTCTTCACCGACCGCAAGGTACCGGTGATCTGGGTCGGCGAGCCGCCGATGAAGAGCGAGAGTTTGTCGGCCGACATCACATCGCTCAACGAGATCGCCCGCGACCGGGTGCAGCGCGCAGGCGGGGTCTATGTCGACATCTGGCCGGCCTTCGTCGACGAGAACAACCGCTACGCCGCGAGCGGGCCGGACCTCGAGGGGCAGCAGGCGAAGCTGCGCACCGCCGACGGCGTCCATTTCACCCAGGCCGGCGCCCGCAAGGCGGCGCATTTCGCCGATGTCGAGATCAAGCGGCTGATCGAGGCGAAGGGTGGCACCCCGTCCCTGCCGGACGCGGTCTCCACCCTCACCCCGGAAGCCGCGCCGCCGGCCGCGGGCGGCGGGAAGCTCGACGACGACGCGGCGATCGACCGGCTCATCACCGCGATGCTGCCGAGCCTGCCGGAGCCGCCGGGCATTCCGGCCCTGCCGGTGAAGCCCGCCGCCGGCCCGGTCCTGCCGCTGACCCGCAACGAGGTCGCCCCCAACGGCACCCTCGTCACCGGGCGGCCCCGGGTCGAGGGCGATGCCGGCTACACCCTGGAGCGCAGCCTCACCCGCGGCGTAGCACCCCCGCCCCAGCCCGGCCGGGCCGACGATTTCCGCTGGCCGCGAGGGTGAGCTGTCGCCGCGCCTGACCGGCCATCCCATCGATCGCAGCGTCGAACAATGCCAGGCCGACCGACGTGAGGGTGCCGGAGGTCTCGTTGTCGGGAAGGAGCATCATACGGCGGGCCGGCGCGATCGTTTCGTCATTCATGGCCGCCCCCTTCCCGCAGCCGAACACGACCGCCTGGCCCGGCTCGCCCGGCACCGTGGCGATGATCGGGGCGCCGAGTCCGGGCTTGGCCTGCGTCGTCAACGCATCCTTGACGGAGACCATGTCGATGCCGGCCGGACATCTTGCCCACCATGCCCGTATCGCCGAGGAGATCGCTCTCGCAGGTCGACACCGGCCCCGGGAACCGGCAAACGGCGCCGAGGAGGTCGGGGCTGCGGATGTTCGACGGCGGCCGCAGCTCCCGGAAGCATTACGAGGAGGAACGATCCGAGGAAGAGGCGGTGGAGTCCCGGCCTACCACCGCCCCGTGATCGTCGCGAGCACGGTGAACGGCGCGCCCGGGATGTTGTTGAACTGGTTGAACGGTGCCTCGATGTAGCGCGCGTCGGTCAGGTTGCGCAGGTTGAGCGAGAACCGGGCGTGCTCGTTCAGATCGTAGAACACCGCCGCGTCGACCCGGGCATAGGCCCCGACCGTGAAGCTGTTGTTGAGGTCGCCGAAGCGCTTGCCGACATACGTCACGCCGGCCCCAATGCCGAGGCCGCGCCAGGCCCCCTCCTGGACCTGATAGGTGGTCCAGATGCTGCCGCTGAAGGCCGGCACGCCGACCAGCCGGTTGCCGACCGCGAAGGTGGTGTCGCGGGTGATGCGCGCATCGAGGTAACCGACGCCGCCGATGACCTTCCAGCCCGGCAGGATGGTGCCGGCCAAGTCGGCCTCGACGCCCTCGGAGCGCTGCTGCCCGGTGATCACCGAGAATCCGCTATTGACCGGATCGCTCGCCGCGACGTTGTCGCGGGTGATCCGGAACGCGGCGGTGCTGAGGGTCAGCTCGGGATTGATGTCGTAGCGCGCGCCGACCTCGTATTGCTCGCCGGTCTCGGGCGCGGGATTCACGGCGCCGAGCACGTTGGCGGTCTGCGGCTTGAACGAGGTCGAGTAGCTGGCATAGAGCGCCAGCGGCTCCGCCGGCCGGTAGATCAGGCCGACGCGGGGCGAGACGCCGGAGAGTTCCTGCGTCGGCGGCAGGCTGCGCGAGGTCGGCAGGCGACTAAAATAGAACTGGTCGCCGGTGTCGTAGCGCACGCCCAGCAGCAATTGCAGGCCGTAGCCGAGCTCGATCTGGTCCTGGGCGTAGAGGCCGGTCAGTTCGTTCTTCTGCCGCAGGTCGCTCTGGAACGAGAGCGGGCCGGGCAGCGCGCCGAAGGTCGGGTTGAGGAAACTGACCGACGCGATGTTGCCCTGCGTCGTGTAGGAGTGACGGTACCCGTTGATGTACTCGACGCCGACGAGGGCGGTGTGGCGCAGGCCGAGCCAGTCGAACTTGGCGACGAGTTCGGTCTGGCTGTCGACCGAGGCGTAGCTCGAGACGGTGGAGGTCACCCGGCGGCTGAGCACCGTGCCGGCGGCGTTGACGCCGGTCGCCCGCGGCGAGATCAGGTCGAAGCTGCCGCCCTGCGCGTTGAGGACCTGGCGGATCATCAGGTTCTCGTTGAAGTCGTGCTCGACCTTCAGCGTGCCGAAATTCGCCATCGCGTTGTAGCGGGCCCAGGGCTCGCCGTAGTAGCGCGCGATGTTGTCGAGGGGCACGCGGCCGCGGAAGGCGGTCAGGCCCTCGTCGTACTGGCCGTCCTGCTTGGTGAATTCGCCGAGGAAGGTGACCCGGGTGTCGGGGCTCGGGTTCCAGGTGAAGGCCGGGGCGACGAAGTTGCGGGTGTTGTCGCGCCCGCCGTAATTGCGGAAGGTCGGATCGGCCTCGGTGGCGAAGCTCACCCGGCCGGCCAGCCCCTCGGCGCTGGGGATCGGGCCCGAGACCGAGCCCTGCACCCGCCGGAAGCCGAAACTGCCGCCCTGCACGCTGGCATCCGCCATGGGCACGAAGCTCGCCTGCCGCGTCACGATGTTGATGACGCCGCCGGGGTCGCCGCGGCCGTAGAGCACCGAGGCCGGACCTTTCAGCACCTCGATCCGCTCGACATCGGCGAGGTCGCGCCTGGTGACGAAGAAGTTGCTGGCCTGGTTCAGGAACACGCCGTCGATGGCGTAGGTCTGGGTGTTGAAGCCGCGGATGTTGTAGGTTTCGGTGCGGCCCTGGAGCGTGCCGGCGGGCTGCACGTTGCTGACGTTGAACAGGGCGTCGGTGAGCCGCGTCTCCTGGCGGTCGACCAGGACCTCGCGCGGGATGACGTTGACACTCTGCGGCAGGTCGCGCAACGCCGTGTCGGTCTTGGTCGCGGTGGCGCTGCGGGTCGCGCGGTAGCCCTGGACCGGGCCAGTGGCGATCTCCCGGAAGGGCGGCACGCCGGCCACGGTGATCGCATCGAGGGCGATGGTCTCGCCCGCATCCTGCGCGCCGGCGCCGCCCACCGCTAGGACCGGCGCCGCGCCCGCGAGCAGGGCGACGAGCAGCGCGGAGCGATGCCGGCGGGCGGGGGAAAACGTGGAGCGCACGGGAACCTCAGGCGGAAGAAGCGGCCTCCCGCTGCGTAAACCCCCGGTCTGTGGCAATCAATCACTTCATCCCAGCAAGCTCTGGAACGGTTCCATGCTCGGTCGTTATCGCCCGTAGTGTTGCACAGGAGCATCTTGCGCAATGTTCGAAGGATGCGACCGGAGATGGATAACTTGCGAGGTCGCAGGTGAATTAGAATAGATACAGAAAGCGCGTTCGGTTGCGTGCGGAAATCTGCGCGAGAGGCGGCGGCATGATCGCATCGGGCGAGACCCCTCCCCTGCCCTGATGAACCGATCGGTCGACGGCGAAGGGCGGGCTTCCCGCCTTTCAGCCCCTCGCCGACCCCAGACACGACAACGGGATCCGCCCCGGGGGGAGCGGATCCCGCTGACCGCCACCGAACCGGCGACGGCGAAAACCGATCGTCCCGCCGTCAGACCGGCAGGGTCGTCGCGCCCATCAGGGCCTCGTCGATCGAGCGAGCGGCCTGCCGGCCCTCGCGGATCGCCCAGACCACCAGGGACTGGCCGCGGCGCATGTCGCCCGCCACCCAGACCTTGTCGGTCGAGGTGCGGTACTGGGTGTCGTCGGCGAGCACGTTGCCGCGCTTGTCGCGGGCGACGCCGGATTCCTCGATCAGGCCCTGAGCCACCGGACCGGCAAAGCCGATCGCCATGAAGACGAGGTCGGCCGGCAGCAGGAACTCGGAGCCCGCGATCGGCTTGCGGGATTCGTCGACCCGGGCGCAGACCACGCCCTTCACCTTGCCCTTCTTGCCCTCGATGCGGAGCGTCGCGGCCTGGAACTCGCGCTCGGCGCCCTCCGCCTGGCTCGACGAGGTGCGCATCTTGGTCGCCCAGTAGGGCCACACGGTCAGCTTGTCCTCGCGCTCGGGCGGGCGCGGGCGGATGTCGAGCTGGGTGACCGAGAGCGCGCCCTGGCGGAAGGCGGTGCCGACGCAATCCGACGCGGTGTCGCCGCCGCCGATCACCACCACGTTCTTGCCGGCGGCGATGATCGGCTCCTCGGCCGTGGCGGCTTCCTGCCCGACGCGGCGGTTCGATTGCACGAGGTAGGGCATGGCGAAGTGCACGCCCTCGAACTCCTGGCCCGGCAGGCCGGGATCGCGCGGGGCCTCGGCGCCGCCGGCGAACAGCACGGCGTCGAACTCGTTGTGCAGGCTCGCGAAGGAGCGGGTGACGCCGACATTGACGCCGTAATGGAACTGCACGCCCTCGGCCTCCATCTGCCGCACCCGGCGGTCGATGTGGCGCTTCTCCATCTTGAAGTCGGGGATGCCGTAGCGGAGCAGGCCGCCGGCCTTCGGCTCGCGCTCGAAGACGTGGACGTCGTGACCGACGCGCGCGAGTTGCTGCGCCGCCGCGAGGCCGGCCGGACCCGAGCCGATGACCGCGACCCGCTTGCCGGTCTTGACCGCGGCCGGCTCAGGCACGACCCAGCCCATGCTCCAGGCCTTGTCGGCGATCGCCTGCTCGATGGTCTTGATCGCCACCGGCTGGTTCTCGAGGTTGAGGGTGCAGGCCTCCTCGCACGGCGCCGGGCAGATGCGGCCGGTAAATTCCGGGAAGTTGTTGGTGGAGTGCAGGTTGCGCGCCGCCTCCTCCCAATCCGCATTGTAGACGAGGTCGTTCCAGTCCGGGATCTGGTTGTGGACCGGGCAGCCGGTCGGGCCGTGGCAGAACGGAATGCCGCAATCCATGCAGCGCGCCGCCTGCTTCTTCAGGTCGTGCTCGTCGAGCGGCAGGGTGAATTCGAGGAAGTGGCGCACGCGGTCGGCCGCGAGCTGATACTTCTGCTCCTGCCGGTCGAATTCGAGGAAGCCTGTGACCTTGCCCATCGGTGGAGTGCTCAGTTCGTGAAGTGGTCGGGCCGGCGGCGGGTCTCAAGCGACCCTGGCGACGGTGGCGGAGTGGGGGAGCGCGTCCCCGCAACGGGTGAGCCAGGCCCGGATCGCGGGCCGGCCCGAGAGATCGAATCCGCCCTCGTCGGCGAATTGCGTATAGGCGAACAATGCGACGTCCGCGATGCTGACTTCATCCCCGACGAACCAGTCGGCGGCGGTCAAGTGTCGCTCCATCCGGTCGAGGGCGGCTTCGCCCCCGTCGACCTTCTTCGGGTCTCGGGTCTCGGCCGGCTTAGCCTGATAGCGCATGTGGAAGCGGCAGACCGCGATGGTCGGCTCGTGATTGTACTGCTCCCAGAACAGCCACTCGTCGATCTTGGCCTGCACCCACGGATCCTCCGGCAGCAGGGCGGAACCGCGGGCGAGATAGCGGATGATCGCGTTCGACTGCGCGAGCGTCCGCCCGTCGTCGAACACCACACCCGGAACTTGGCCCACGGGGAAGCGGGCGAGGTAGTCGGGCGTGCGGCTCTCACCCCGCATGATGTCGACCGGGATCCAGTCATAGGCGAGCCCGAGGTGATCGGCGACGTACCGCACCTTCAGGCAATTGCCCGACATCATGTCGCCGTAGACCTTCACCGCGGAATCTCCGTGCGTCTCCGATCGTTCGTCAAGGCGCCACCCCAACCCTCCCCCCTCTGCGGGGGAGGGTGGCGAGCGGAGCGAGCGCAGCGGGACGAAGTCCCGCCGAGAGGGGCAGCGCGACGCTGATCCAGGCGGCGCCCGTCAAGACGCGCGACCTTTCCGGACGCGGCGCCCCTCTCCCGCCCCGCTCCGCGGGGCACCCTCCCCCGCAGAGGGGGGGGGGGAGGGTTCAGGTCGGCGTTACTCCGCCGCCACCGGCATCCGGGCCCGCTCCATCTCGCGCAGGGCCCGCCGGTACTCGACCGGCATCACCTTCACGAACTTGGTGCGGTAGGTATCCCAGTTGTCGATGATCGCCTTGGCGCGCACCGAGCCGGTATACTTCAGGTGGTTGTTGATGAGCCCGACGAGGCGCTCCTCGTCGTGGCCCGACATGTCGGCCAGGATGTCGATGCGCCCCTTGGTCTCCAGGTCGCCATCCTGGTGGAAGCGGCGCATGAACTCGTCCTCCTCCTCGACCGGCTCGAGATCGACCATCGACAGGTTGCAGCGCTTGGCGAAGGAGCCGTCCTCGTCGAGCACGTAGGCGATGCCGCCCGACATGCCGGCCGCGAAATTGCGCCCGGTCTCGCCGATCGACACGACGACGCCGCCGGTCATGTACTCGCAGCCATGGTCGCCCATGCCCTCGACCACCGCGATGGCGCCCGAGTTGCGCACCGCGAAGCGCTCGCCGGCCGCGCCCCGGATATAGGCCTCGCCGGCGATGGCGCCGTAGAGCACCGTGTTGCCGACCATGATGGTGCGGTCCGACGGCGAGCCCAGCGCATCCGAGGGCCGGATGATCAGCTTGCCGCCCGACAGGCCCTTGCCGACATAGTCGTTGGCATGGCCGGTCAGGCTGAGCGTCACGCCGGCGGCGAGCCAGGCGCCGAAGCTCTGGCCGGCGGTGCCGGTGAGCTTCACCGTCAGGGTGTCGTCCGGCAGGCCCTCGTGGCCGTGCGCCTTGGCGACGGCGCCCGACAGCATCGCGCCCGCGGCCCGGTCGGAGTTGCGGATCACGTCCTCGACGGTCACGGCGACGCCGGTCTCGATCGCGTCGCCGATGGCCGCGATGAGCCGCCGGTCGAGAACCTGGTCGATCGGGTGCTTCTGGGTGTCGACGTGGCGGAGCGCGACCGTCTCCGGCACGTCCGGCTTGTGGAACAGCCGGGTGAAGTCGAGCCCCTTGGCCTTCCAGTGCGAGATCGCCGCCAGCTTGTCGAGATATTCCGAGCGGCCGATCAGGTCGTCGAGCTTGGTGACGCCCAAGCTGGCCATCAGCTCGCGCAGCTCTTCCGCGACGAAGAAGAAGTAGTTGATGACGTGCTCAGGGGTGCCCTTGAAGCGCTTGCGCAGCACCGGGTCCTGGGTCGCGACGCCGACCGGGCAGGTGTTGAGGTGGCACTTGCGCATCATGATGCAGCCGGCCGCGATGAGCGGCGCGGTCGAGAAGCCGAACTGGTCGGCGCCGAGGAGCGCCGCGATCAGCACGTCCCGGCCGGTGCGGATGCCGCCATCGGCCTGGAGCGCCACCCGGCCGCGCAGGTGGTTGAGGACCAGCGTCTGCTGGGTCTCGGCCAGCCCGATCTCCCACGGCCCGCCGGCATGCTTGATCGAGGTGAGCGGCGCCGCGCCGGTGCCGCCGTCGAAGCCCGAGATGGTGATGTGGTCGGCGCGCGCCTTGGCGACGCCGGCCGCCACCGTGCCGACGCCGACCTCCGCCACCAGCTTGACCGACACGTCGGCCGCCGGGTTGACGTTCTTGAGGTCGAAGATCAGCTGGGCCAGATCCTCGATCGAGTAGATGTCGTGGTGCGGCGGCGGCGAGATCAGGCCGACGCCCGGGGTCGAGTGGCGGACCTTGGCGATCTTGGCGTCGACCTTGTGGCCGGGCAGCTGGCCGCCCTCGCCGGGCTTGGCACCCTGCGCCACCTTGATCTGCATCATGTCGGCGTTGACGAGGTACTCCGCCGTGACGCCGAAGCGGCCGGACGCCACCTGCTTGATCGCCGAGCGGCGCGAGCGGCCGTCGGGCAGCGGCCGGTAGCGCTCGCGCTCCTCGCCGCCCTCGCCCGAGTTCGAGCGGCCGCCGAAGGAGTTGACGGCGATCGCCAGGGTCTCGTGCGCCTCCTTCGAGATCGAGCCGTAGGACATCGCCCCCGTCGCGAAGCGCTTGACGATCTCGACCGCCGGCTCGACCGCGTCGATCTCGACCGGCGCCCGGCCGATCTCCGCCGCGCTCTTGATCCGGAACAGGCCGCGGATGGTCTTGAGGTGGTTCTCCTGCTCGTTCACCATCTTGGCGTAGGCGCGGTAGCGGTCCGGCAGGTTGAGCCGCACCGCGTGCTGGAGCGTCGCGACGGTGTCGGGCGTCCAGGTATGGGCCTCGCCGCGCAGGCGGTAGGCGTATTCGCCGCCGACATCGAGAGCGCTGCGATAGACCGGGGCATCGCCGAAGGCGTCCTGATGGCGCCGGCCCGTCTCCTCGGCGACCTCGGCCATGCCGATGCCCTCGATGGTCGTCGCCGTGCCGAAGAAGTCGCGCTCGACGAAGGCCGAGTTGAGGCCGACCGCATCGAAGATCTGGGCGCCGCAATAGGACTGGTAGGTCGAGATGCCCATCTTGGACATCACCTTGAGCAGGCCCTTATCGATCGACTTGATGTAGCGGTAGACGATCTCCTCGTCGGTCAGCTCGGGCGGCAGCTCGTCCTTCATCGCCAGCAGGGTCTCGAAGGCGAGGTAGGGGTTGATCGCCTCGGCGCCGTAGCCGGCCAGGCACGCGAAGTGATGCACCTCGCGCGGCTCGCCGGATTCGAGCACGAGCCCGACCGAGGTGCGAAGCCCCTTGCGGATCAGGTAGTTGTGCACCGACGCGGTGGCCAGCAGCGCGGGAATCGGGATCCGGTCCGGGCCGACGGCACGGTCCGACAGCACGATGATGTTGTAGCCGCCGCGCACCGCCGCCTCGGCCCGGTCGCAGAGACGGTCGAGGGCGCCGTCCATCGCCTGCGCGCCGGTTTCGGCCGCGTAGGTGATGTCCAGGGTCTTGGTGTCGAAGCGGTCCTCGAAATGGCCGATGCAGCGGATCTTCTCCAGATCCGCATTGGTCAGGATCGGCTGGCGCACCTCGAGGCGCTTCTTGCGCGAGGTCCCCTCCAGGTCGAGGATGTTCGGCCGCGGCCCGATGAACGAGACGAGGCTCATCACGGCCTCCTCGCGGATCGGGTCGATCGGCGGGTTCGTCACCTGCGCGAAGTTCTGCTTGAAGTAGGTGTAGAGCAGCTTCGGCTTGTCGGAGAGCGCCGAGAGCGGCGTGTCCGTGCCCATCGAGCCGACCGCCTCCTGGCCGGTCACGGCCATCGGCTGCATCAGCAGCTTCAGGTCCTCCTGGGTGTAGCCGAAGGCCTGCTGCCGATCGAGCAGCGACACGTCGGTGCGCGACTCGCGCGGCTGCACCGGGCGCAGGTCCTCAAGCACGATCTGGGTGCGCTTCAGCCACTCCTTGTAGGGATGGGCGGCGGCGAGCTCGCTCTTGATCTCCTCGTTGGAGACGATGCGGCCCTTCTCGAGGTCGATCAGCAGCATCCGGCCCGGCTGCAGGCGCCAGGACGAGACGATCTTCTCGTCCGGGATCGGCAGCACGCCCATCTCGGAGGCGAGCACGACGAGCCCGTCATCGGTAACGAGGTAGCGGGCGGGGCGCAGGCCGTTGCGGTCGAGGGTGGCGCCGATCTGGCGGCCGTCGGTGAAGCACAACGCGGCCGGGCCGTCCCACGGCTCCATCAGCGCGGCGTGGTACTCGTAGAAGGCGCGCTGCTCCTCGCTCATCAGCGGGTTGCCGGCCCAGGCCTCGGGCACCAGCATCATCATCGCATGGGCGAGCGGGTAGCCGCCCTGGACGAGGAACTCGAGCGCGTTGTCGAAGCAGGCGGTGTCGGACTGGCCCTCGTAGGAGATCGGCCAGAGCTTCGAGATGTCGTTGCCGAACAGCTCCGAATCGACGCTGGCCTGGCGCGCCGCCATCCAGTTCACGTTGCCGCGCAGCGTATTGATCTCGCCGTTATGCGCGACCATCCGGTAGGGGTGCGACAGGCGCCAGGTCGGGAAGGTGTTGGTGGCGAAGCGCTGGTGCACGAGCGCCAGCGCCGAGACGAAGCGCTCGTCCTTCAGGTCGAGATAGTAATGGCCGAGCTGGTTCACCAGCACCATGCCCTTGTAGACGATGGTGCGCGAGGACAGCGAGACCGGATAGAATTCCTTCAGCCGCTCGTCCTTGAGGGTGTAGACGGCGTTCGAGATCACCTTGCGGACGAGGAACAGCCGGCGCTCGAAGGCGTCCTGGTCGGCGCTGGAGGCCGGACGGCCGATGAACACCTGGCGGTGGCGCGGCTCGCTCGCCTTCACGCTCTCGCCGAGGTCGCTCGGGTCGACCGGCACGTCGCGCCAGCCGAGCAGGGTCAGGCCCTCGTCGGCGATCGCCTTCTCGACGATCCCCTCGACGAGCTTGAAGCCCTCCTCGTCGCGCGGCATGTAGAGCTGGCCGACGCCGTAATGGCCGGGCTCGGGCAGCGTCATGCCGAGGCGCTCGGCCTCTGCCGCGAAAAAGCCGTGCGGGACCTGCACCAGGATGCCGCAGCCGTCGCCCATCTTCGGGTCGGCGCCGACGGCGCCGCGATGGTCGAGATTCTCGAGGATCTGCAGGCCCTGCTGCACGATGGCGTGGGTCTGGCGATTGTGCATGTCGGCGATGAAGCCGACGCCGCAGGCATCCTTCTCGTTGCCGGGGTTGTAGAGGCCCTGGCGCGCCGGCAGGGCCGGATCGCGCACGACGAGGGCGGGGACCGCCTGCCCGCGGGAGGGGTGCTGGGACTGGTCCGTGCCGCTCATGGTCTGGTCTCCCAAGGTCCGGTCGTCGTGTCGAGACTCGCGGAGGCGCGCGCTCGCCTGATGGTCAGAAGGGCCGGACGAACCGGCCGGGAAAAGCTCGGCCTGCCTCTGGGACAGGCGACCTGCCTCGGCGGCAGGCTATCCCACCGTCACCGGCGGGCGAAGTGGCGCGGGCAGCCGCGAGCGGCGCCGCGGGCGGGAGGGCCGAGGGCACGGCCGCCGCCTTATCGTTCTTCAGCCGCGGGAGGGTCGGTCGCGTCTCGCGAAGGGAGCGCCCGCACCTCGCGAGCGCCCGGCAGGCTTGGGTTCAGCCCGCGTGCGCCCGCACCGCCCGGATGGCGGCGCGTTTGGTATCTCGTTTGGCCGTCGTGCAAGCCACAAGCCAGCGCCCTTGCGACCCGGGGGCACGGGGCCCGGCCGGGAAAATGGGACAGCGGTACTGTCCTAACTCGGGGAACCTGCCAGATTTCAATCGGTCCAGCAAGAGGCCATTCCGTCCACCCTTGTGCTTTTCTTGCGTTTCATCACCGCGACCCGCAACGAAATGCCGAATCTGGCGGAGACCGCGCATCTTTCCCCCGCGGGGACGCGAGATAATCGACCGGGCGGAACCGGGACGGCACGACGAGCAGGACATGACGGGCATGAGCGGCGGCGTCTCGTCCCGGCCGGCCTGCCCCGGCATGATGGTGTCGGGACGATCGAGGGAGCCGAGGGACCGATGAACTTCGCGAGCGACAACGTGGTGGGCGCGAGCGCCCCGGTCCTGGAGGCGATCGTGCGCCACAACGGCGGCGCGATGCCGGCCTACGGCGCCGACCCGCTGACGCTCGGGCTGACCCCGCGCTTCCGGACGCTGTTCGAGCATCCCGATCTCGCGGTGTTCCCGGTCGCCACCGGCACCGCGGCGAATGCGCTCGCCCTCTCGGTGATGGTGCCGCCCTTCGGGCTGTGCGTCTGCCACGAGGAGGCGCACGTGATGGAGGACGAGTGCGGCGCGCCGGAATTCTACACCCACGGCGCCAAGCTGCATGGGTTGCCCGGGCCCGGCAGCAAGATCGCCCCGGAGACCCTCGATGCGTTCCTCGGCGGCCTGACCCGCCACGTGAAGCAGATGCCGCCGCGGGCGCTCACCCTGTCGCAGCTCACCGAGAGCGGGCAGGTCTACACGCTGGAGGAGATCGCGCGTCTCAGCGGCATCGCCCATGCCCACGGCCTCACCGTCCACATGGACGGCGCGCGCTTCGCCAATGCGCTCCACGCGCTCGGCTGCTCGCCGGCCGAGATGACGTGGCGCGCCGGCATCGACATCCTCTCGTTCGGGGCGAGCAAGAACGGCGCGCTCGCCGCCGAGGCGATCCTGGTCTTCCGCCCCGACCTCTCCGAGACGCTGGAGTTCCGCCGCAAGCGCGCTGGCCACATCCTGTCGAAGGGCCGCTTCCTCGCCGCGCAGCTCGACGCCTACCTCGCCGACGATCACTGGCTGGCGAACGCGGCGCATGCCAACCGCATGGCCGCGCGCCTCGCGGCGGGCCTGTCCGCGATTCCCGGGGTTCGGCTGGCCTGGCCGGTCCAGGGCAACGAGCTGTTCCCGATCCTGCCGGCCGCCCTCGACGAGGCCCTGCGCGGCGGCGGCGCCGTCTACTACGACTGGGCGAGCCGCAGCCTGCCCGCCGGCGAAGGGGTGCGCGAGGGCGAGCGGATGATCCGTCTCATCACCGCCTTCTCGACCACCGACGCAGAGGTGGAGGCGTTCCTGGCGCTGGCGCGGCGGGCGGGATGACGGTCGGGCCTCTCCTACCCGAAAGGCGATGCTGCCGACTGCCGCGCTCCCGCAATCCCGCCTCAATCCCGCGGTTAACAGAACCTTGTCCAAGCACGAGGGGAATGCGGGGCTCACGCAGCCCGGCACGACCCCGGAAACAAGGGAATGCGGGACGATGACTGCAAAGCCGTCGAAGACGGGACCGCGGTCCGTGACGGGCGCGGCGCTCCTCGCCGCGCTCGCCGCCACGCTGCTGACGGGGGCGGTCGCGCCCGTCCGCGCGCAGGGCTACCGGGTCGTGATCGAGGACGAGGACGACGCGATCCTGCCGCCGCGGGCGGTGCTGTTCCGCCTCGGCCGGGCCGGCTTCACCGGCATGAGCCATCCGCGCTTCGACGGCGAGACCTACCGCGTCGAGGCCGACAGCCCGTGGGGCAACCGGGTGCAGCTCGTCGTCGATGCCCGCACCGGCCGCATCCTCGATCGCGAGCGCCTGGAGGCGCCGATGATTCCCCCCGGCACGATTCCCGGTGGCCGTCGCCCCGGCTACGGCTGGACCGAGGCGGATGTGCGCCCGCCGGCGCCCCGCGACGAGATGTTTCGCGAGCGCGGCCCCCGCGGCGACTTTCGCCAGGCCAACCCACGGGACGGCGACCCGCGGGACGGCGGCGCCTACGTCCCCGTGCCGCTCTCCCGGGCCGAGCCGCTGCCGCCGGTGGGCGAGTGCCCGGAGGAACGCCGGATCGCCGCCCGCCCGCTGCCGCCGTCAGCGCCCGGGCAAGGGGTTCACGGGCAAGGGATTCACGGGCAGGGCATCCCTGGGCAAGCGATCCCCGGCGCGGAGGCCCCCTCCCCGGCCGTGCGTGCCGCACCGGCCCCGCGCGCACCGGGCGCCGCCGGGCCTAATCCGCTCGGCCTCAACCCCGACAGCCCGGCCGCCCGCTCCGGTGCCGCGTCGCGCCGCGAGACCGCGCCCGATGCGGCCAGGCCCGAGGGCGTGAAGCCCGAGGCACCGCGGCGGACCGCCGCCCGGACGAAGCCGCCGGAGAAGATCGAGAAAGAGAAGATCGAGACGCCAGCGGCCCTCGTCCCGCCCCTCGCGCCGAAGGCCGAGCCGGCGCCGAAGCAAGCCGCCGAGGCCGCACCCAAGGCCCCGGACGCGAAGGACGGCACCTGGAAGACCCCGCCCGACGGCAACCGCCCGGTGCGGGTGATCGGCGGCATCACGCAGGTGCCCGGCAAGGACGAGCCGGCGAAGGATTGATGCGGGGCGGGGGCGACGCAGTGCCCCCGGTCGCGCAACGACGTCCCGCGGGATTTCGACCTCTCCGCGTCGTCCCGGGGCTGCGAAAGCCGGGCCCGGGGCGCCAAACCGCAGGTCACGCAGGACGACGCGGCCAATTTTTCCCGCGATTCCGCCCCCCTACCGTTCTGGATCCCGGGCTCTCGCCTGTGCGAGGCCCGGGCTGGCCCTGCGAGGGGGGCGAGGCTTGCGCAGATCGACAGGCCGGCCGGGTCGGCTAATCTGTCGGCGATCTTCCCCCGCCCCTGTCCCGCTCTCTAGATCGAAAGACGCGGTCGACAAGCGCTGCCACTTTCGGTTCTATCCGGCACCCCGATAACCCGGCCGCCGAGGCCGGCACGGCAAGAAACGGTCCCCGGAGGAATCCAGATGCGCTCATCCCTGACCGCTCTCGCGGCGGCGCTCGCCTGCGCGACCGCCCTCGCGGTCCCGGCCCTGGCGGCCGACCCGATCAAGATCGGCGTGACCGGCCCCTATACCGGCGGCTCCTCCTCGATGGGCGTGTCGATGCGCGACGGCGTGCGGCTCGCCGCCGACGAGATCAACAAGAGCGGCGGCGTGCTCGGGCGCCAGATCCAGCTCGTGGAGCGCGACGACGAGGCCAAGAACGAGGTCGGCGCCCAGGTCGCCCAGGAGCTGATCAACAAGGAGAAGGTGGTCGCCACCCTCGGCTTCATCAACACCGGCGTGGCGCTCGCCGCCCAGCGCTTTTACCAGGAAGCCGAGATCCCGGTGATCAACAACGTCGCCACCGGCACGATCATCACCAACCAGTTCAACCCGCCGGACTACGACAACAACTACGTCTTCCGGACCTCGGCCTACGACGTGCTGCAGGCCGGCATGATGGCCGACGAGGCGATCGCGCAGGGCTTCAAGAAGATCGCGATCCTGGCCGATTCGACCAATTACGGCCAGCTCGGCCGCGAGGACCTCGAGAAGTACTTCAAGGCGAAAGGCATCAAGCCGGTCGCGGTCGAGAAGTTCAACATCAAGGACGTCGACATGACGCCCCAGCTGTTGAAGTCGCAGGCCGCCGGCGCCGACGTGATCCTGGCCTACGGCATCGGCCCGGAGCTGGCCCAGATCGCCAACGGCATGGCCAAGCTCGGCTGGAAGGTGCCGATGATCACCTCGTGGCCGGCCTCGATGCAGAGCTTCATCGATATCGCCGGCGCGAACGGCAACGGCGTGATCATGCCCCAGACCTTCATCGAGGATAAGACGCTGCCGAAGCGCAAGTCGTTCCTCGACGGCTACTACGCCACCTTCAAGGTCAACAAGATCCCGACCCCGGTCGCAGGCGCGCAAGGGTACGATTCGGTCTACCTGCTGGCGGCCGCGATCAAGCAGGCCGGCTCCACCGACGGTGCCAAGGTGCGGGCCGCGCTCGAGAACCTGAACACCAAGGTAGAGGGCGTCGTCACCACCTACGACAAGCCGTTCACGGCCAAGGACCACAACGCCATCAGCCGCAACATGGTGGTGTTCGGCAAGGTCCAGGACGGCAAGATCGTCTATGCCAAGGACGAGGACGCCAAGAACGCCGGCGTCGTCCGCGTCAAGGAGAAGGCCTCGAACTGAGGCCGCAATTCGGCCCCGCGCATGAGGCGCGGGGCCTGCCCGTCGAGACGAGCCCTTCCCTCATGCAGATCTTCCTTCAGCTCGTGGCGAGCGGCGTCGCCGTCGGCATGATCTACGCCGCGATCGCGTTCGGCTACCAGCTCACCTTCGCGACCTCGAAAACCCTGAATTTCGGCCAGGGCGAGGCGCTGATGCTCGGCGCCCTGTTCGGCCTCACGCTGGTGCCGTTCACCGGCTACTGGCTGATGCTGCCGCTCGTCCTGGTCTTCGGCTTCGCCCTCGGCGCTGTCGTCGAGCGCCTCGGCGTCCGCCCGGCGGTGAAGATCAAGTCCGAGTACGGGTGGATCATGGCCACCATCGCGCTCGGCATCATCTTCAAGAACGTCGCCGAGAACATCTGGGGCCGCGACGACCTCAAGTTCCCCTCGCCGCTGCCCGAGGAAGCGCTGACCTTCGGCGGCGTCCGCGTCCTGCCGATGGAGCTGATGATCGTCGCCGGCGCGCTCCTGATGATGCTCGCGGTCGAGCTGTTCAACCGCCGCTCGATCTGGGGCAAGGCAGTGGTGGCGACCTCGAACGACATCGACGCCGCCGGCCTGATGGGCATCAACACCCAGAAGGTCATCACCCTGTCCTACTCGATCAGCGCCATGACGGCCGCCTTCGCGGGCGTGCTCGTCGCCCCCGTCACCCTCACCGGCGCCACGATGGGCTCGGTGCTGGCGCTCAAGGCCTTCGCGGTCGCGATCATCGGCGGCCTCGAATCCGGCCTCGGCGTCATCGTCGGCGGGCTGATCCTCGGCGTCGCCGAGACCCTGACCGGCTTCTACATCTCGACCGGCTACAAGGACGTGCCCGGCCTGATCCTGCTCCTCGCCGTGCTGGCGGTGCGCCCGGTCGGCCTGTTCGGCAAGGCTGTGATCAAGAAGGTCTGAGTTCCTTTCCGCCTGTGCCGCTCCCGGTTGCGGGAGCGGCACTGACGTGTCGTCCGATCGCGCTGCAACCGGACGACACGTCAGCTCTCTGATTTTGCCGCATTTTCTTCGACGAACCGGTCTCCGCGTCGTCGGGAAATGCTCCAGTCGCTCCCGTCTCGTCCAGGGTTTCACACCACCATGGCGCAGTCCGCCTCCGCGCCGGCCCTTGCCCGGCAAACCGCCCCGCCGGTGCCAAATGCCGGGCTCGGCCGCTTCGTCGGCCTCCTCGGGGCCGTGTGTCTCGTCGTCTTCCTCGCGGCCTTCCCGCACGTCGTCACCAGCCAGTATTATATTCACCTGCTGGTGGTGATCGCGATCTACGCGATCCTGATCCTCGGCCTCGACATCGTGGTCGGCTATACCGGCCAGGTCTCGCTGGGCCATGCCGGCCTGTTCGGCATCGGCGCCTACGCGGCGGCCGTCCTGTTCCTCAAGTTCAAGCTCGGCCTGTGGGTCGGGCTCGTCGCCGGCATCGGCGTGACGGCGGCCTTCGGGTTGCTGCTGGCGATCCCGGCGCTGCGGGTCAGCGGGCCGTACCTCGCCATGGTGACGCTCGCCTTCGGCACCATCATCCAGATCTTCATCAACGAGATGACCGATCTGACCAATGGCCCGCTGGGCATCACCCTGCCGCCGGCCCGCGTCCTCGACTTCTCGCTGATCGGCATGCAGGCGCCCTGGGGGGCCGCCGGCCGCAAGCTCGAATTCTACTATCTCGTCTGCGCCTGCCTGCTCGCCACCATTCTGGTGGTGAACCGGGTGGTGCGGTCGCCCTTCGGCCGCGCCTTCGAGGCCCTGCGCGATTCGCCGATCGCCTGCGACTGCATGGGCGTCAGCGTCTACCGCTACAAGGTCTACGCCTTCGTGATCTCGGCGGCGCTCGCCGGCCTCGCCGGCGCGCTGTTCGCCTGGTCGGAGCGCTACGTCGCGCCGAACTCCTACGGCTTCGAGCTGACGGTGCTGTTCCTGCTCGCCGTCACCATGGGCGGCCGCAAGTCGCGCTCCGGCCCGCTGATCGGCGCCGCCATCATCGTCATGATGCCGAACATCCTGGCCGATATCGGCCTCGTGCGGATCATGGCCGGCATCATCGCCGCGCTGGCCGTCGTCGTGGTCGGCCTCGCCTTCCTGCGCCGCCAGGACAACCGGATGACCCTCCTCATCCCGGGCGCGCTCTGCCTCGCCTTCTTCCCGGCGACGCTGGCGATGGACTCGGTGACGGATTTCCGCCTCACCGTCTTCGGCCTGATGATCCTGTTCGTGGTCTATTACCTGCCGGACGGCATCGTCGGCTTCTTGCGCGAGAAGCTGCCCTTCCTGCGCCCGGCCCATACCGGCGCCACCCAGGAGCTCGCCGCCTCCGGCGAGGCGCTCAACCGGCAGGGCGGCCGCTCCGGCGCCGATCCGCTGCTGAAGGTCGAGCGGGTGCTGATGCAGTTCGGCGGCCTCAAGGCCCTCAACGAGGTCGACCTCGCGGTGCGGCCGGGCACGATCCACGGGCTGATCGGCCCGAACGGCTCGGGCAAGAGCACGATGATGAACGTGCTCACCGGCATCTACAAGCCGACCGCCGGCGGCGTCTCGCTCGCCACCGGCACGGATGCGGTGAAGCGCCTCGACGGTCGCACGCCGTCCGAGATCGCCCTGTCGGGCGTCGCCCGCACCTTCCAGAACGTCCAGCTCTTCCGCGAGATGACCGCGCTGGAGAACGTGCTGGTCGGCCTGCACCACAGCTTCCAGGGCACGCTGTTCGACGCGATCCTCGGCACCCCGCGCCGCCGGCGCGAGGAGCGCGAGGCCAGGGCCCGCGCCATGGCGATCCTGGACTTCGTGGGCTTAGGCTCGCTCGCCCAGGTCGAGGCCCGCAACCTGCCCTACGGCAAGCAGCGCCTCCTCGAGATCGGACGCGCCCTGGCGCTCGATCCGGTGCTGCTCCTCCTCGACGAGCCGGCGGCGGGCCTCACCGCCCCCGACATCGCCGAGCTGACCCTGATCATCCGCAAGATCCGCGACGCCGGCATCACGGTGATCCTGATCGAGCATCACATGGACGTGGTGATGGGGCTGTGCGACCGGGTGAGCGTGCTCGATTTCGGCCACAAGATCGCCGAGGGCGGCGCCCGCGAGGTCCAGTCCGACCCCAAGGTCATCGAAGCCTATCTCGGCAGCCCGGTTGCCGACGCCGCGGAGTAGAGAGATGCTCGATGTCAGCGGCCTGTCGGCCGGCTACGGCCAGATCGAGGTCCTCCACGGCCTCACCTTCACGGTCCCGAAGGGCCAGGTCGTCACCCTGATCGGCTCCAACGGGGCCGGCAAGACCACGACGATGCGGGCGCTCTCCGGCATGATCAAGCCGCGCGCCGGCTCGATCAAGCTCAACGGGCGCGAGATCGGCGGCCTGGAGAGCCACGATGTCGCCCGCACCGGCCTTGCCCACTCGCCCGAGGGGCGGCGGGTCTTCCCGACCCTCTCGGTCGAGGACAACCTGACCCTCGGCGCCTTCCCGCGCCTCACCGGATCGCGGCCGAAGGGCGACGTCAACGCCGACCGGGAGCGGGCCTACACCCTGTTCCCGCGCCTGCGCGAGCGCCGCACCCAGCTCGCCGGCACCCTGTCGGGCGGCGAGCAGCAGATGCTCGCCATGGGCCGGGCGCTGATGCTGCGTCCGGAGATCCTGCTCCTCGACGAGCCCTCGATGGGCCTCGCGCCGAAGCTGGTCGAGGAGGTGTTCCGCATCATCCGCCGGCTCAAGGAGGAGCAGGTGACGATGCTGCTCGTCGAGCAGTTCGCCATGGCGGCGTTGGGCGTCGCCGACCACGCCTACGTGCTGGAGAACGGCCGCATCCGTTTCCAGGGACCGGCGGCGCAGCTGCGCAACGATCCCCAGGTGCGGGCGGCGTATCTCGGCGGCGGTCATTGAGGCGTCGGACCGGCGGGGCGACGTGGCGTCATCGCCGGTTCATCCGACTTCGCTCATCGGGTGCCGGACACGGAATCGGGAGAGTGCCGTGAAGTCGTTATTTGCGAGCGCCGCCTTGTTCGCCATCGCGGGCGCTTCGCCGGCCTGGGCCATGGGGAACCCGGCCTCGGCCTATTGCACCTCGGTCGGCGGGCGCCTGGAAATTCGCAAGGAGGCCAAGGGCGAGGCAGGCTATTGTCATCTCCCCGACGGCCGCGTCGTCGAGGAATGGCAGCTGTTCCGCGCGGCGAACAGGGCGAAGAACTGATACCGCCGCGCCTTCGAACGGGCGTCGGCGTTGATGCGCCGGACGCCTTGGCATCGACACGTCGATGCCAAGGCGCGAGGGTATGAGAGACAGCTCGGCTCGCTCGACACTCACCGATATCATCCCGTCACCCTGGGGCCGCGAAAGCGGAACCCGGGAACCGTAATCGCAGGCGGCTCGAGAGGAGGCGGCCCGCGATCCGCGTTCTTCCCCGACGGCGGCGGATGGGGATCCCAGGCGCCCGGCTTCGCCGGGCCCCGGGACGACGTGATGGGTTCTCGATCTACGACGGGTAGAGCGCGGCATTGCCGGCGGGATCCGCCGATTGCCCGCATCGGTTCCGAGACGCGGGAGGCAGGCCGTCACTTCGCCTTCAGGAACTCCCCCACCTCCAGCAGCACGAACTCGTTGTCGTCGACCTTGTGCGGGTCGCGGCTCGCCGAGAACGGCAGGTTGTTGTCGTTGCCGACGATGATGTGGGTGTCGTCGACCTTGTCGACGTTCTCGATGGTCCAGAACGGCATGGCGAGCACCCCGTCGGTCAGCGGCTTGCGCGCCCTCTTGTTCGGATCGGCGATGCGCATCAGGTCGATGAAGCCGATCTTGCGCACCGGACCGCCCTGGTTGGCGTCGGTCATCTCGATCTTGGTGACGCGCTTGAACTTTGCCGGGACCGAGAAGCAATCCGGCCCCTTCTGGCCCGCCGGGCAGGCGCGGTCCGCGGTACCCTCGCCGTCGTCGCGCTCGATGATCAGGCCGGTCGTGCCGTCGATCAGGTTGAAGTCGCCGATGGCGTTGCCGGCCTGCTCCAGCGGGTAGAGCCAGGAACGGCCGGTCCAGGTCTCCGCCTTGGTGTCGAATTCGAGGATGCGCAACACCTCGCGGCCGTCGCGCGTCTCGAACGCCTTCGCGTCGGCGTTCCAGAGCGGGCCTTCGAGCAGGGCGTAGAGCCGGCTGCCGTCGGGCGACGCCGCCATGCCCTCGAAGCCCTTGGAGCGGCGGGCGTTGAATGACACCGGGCCGCCCGGCATCGCCGGCGTCGTCACCGCCGGATTGTCGGGGGAGCGAACGGGCTTGCCGTCGGCCAGGGTCTCGACCACCGCCTCGATCTTGCCGCTGCGGTCGGCCTTGATGAGGAACGGGCCGAACTCATCGCCGATCCAGATCGTGTCGCCGACGAACTGGACGCTCTCGGGGTCGAAGTCGCTGCCGGTGAGGTAGCGGCTGTCGGTCGCCTCGTTGGCGATGCGGAACGGCACCTTCTTGTCCGGATCGCGCAGGAAGATCGTCTCCAGCCGCTCGACGCCGCCCTTGTCGAAGTCGATCCGGTAATGGTTGAGGTAGAGCATCGAATCGGGAGAGCCGGCCTTGGTGCCGAAGCCGTTATCGGTCAGCACCCAGTAGGTCCCGTCCGGCATGCGCTTGATGCCGGAATGGCCCTGGAGCGGCTGGCCCTTGAGCGGCAGCTTGAGGCTGGTGGCACGGCCCATCGACTGGGCCTCGACGGTGCCGACAGCCTCGACCCGCCGGCCGGTGGTGAACTTGCCAGGCGTCGCGAAATCCTTCGGCGCATCGGCCGGCAGCGGCGCGACGCTCTCGGCCGGCAGCACGGCGTGGCCGGCGAGGGTGGCGGGAAAGGCCTTCGGCTCCTGAGCGAGAGCGGCGGACGCGCCCGACAGCAGGAGCGCGAGGGCGAGGAGAGAACGGCGCGGCATGGGATCCTCAGCGGATGAGCGCGGCCGTTCTGGCGCACGCCCCATGTCAACGGAGTGACGACCCGCCGTCTTTCCGACCCTGCGGGCCCGAATCCGCCCCGCCTCAGCCGTGATGCGGCTCGCCCGGGGCCGGCATCGGCCGGACGCCGCGATCGAGGGCGGCGCGGATCCGGTCGGCGAGCTCGGCCTTGCGGTAGGGCTTGCCGAGCACGTCCATGGTCGGGACGGTCGGCCCGTCCGCCACCAGATCCTCGTTGTAGTCGGTGGTCAGCAGCACCGGCAGGTTCGGCCGCAGGGCCTGCGCCCGTTCGGCCAGGATCAGGCCGTTGACGCTGCCCGGCATCACGATGTCGGAGAACAGAAGGTCGATCCGCTCCCCGCGCTCCAGGATCCGCAACGCCTCGGTGCCGTCGCGGGCCGACAGCACGTGATAGCCGAGGCTGTCGAGGTATTCGCGGGCGAGCGCCCGGACGTCGTCGCTGTCCTCGACCAGCAGCACGGTCTCGTCGCCGCGCCGCAGGACCGCCGTCTGCTCGGCCGGCTCGTCCTCGACGGCCGCCCCGGATCCGGCCGGGAACAGCATCGTGATCGTGGTGCCGCCCGCCCCCTCCCCGGTCTTCCGCCGGCTCTCGATCTCGAGCCGGCCGCGGGATTGCTGCACGAAGCCGTGCGCCATCGCGAGCCCGAGGCCGGTTCCCTTGCCGGGGCCCTTGGTCGAGAAGAACGGCTCGGTCGCCCGCTCGGCGACGTGGGGCGGCATTCCCTCCCCCTCGTCGCGGATCCGCAGGGCCACGTAGTCGCCGGGCGGCAGGGTGCGGGCCTCCCCGGTCCCGTCGAGGTGGACGGAGGCGGTCGAGATCGTCACCGTACCGCCCGCCGGCATCGCGTCGCGGGCGTTGATGAGCACGTTGAGGAGCGCCATCTCCAGATTGGTGCGGTCGAGGGTGACTGCCGGCAGCCGCGGGGTCAGGTCGAGACGGATCGAGACGGTGCTGCCGAGCGTGCTCTCGGCTACCTCGGCGAGATTGAGCACGAGGGCGTTGAGGTTGAGCGAGCGCGGCTCGAGCCGCGCCTTGCGGGCGAAGGACAGGAGCTGCTTCGTCAGCTTGGCACCGCGCTCCGCCGCGCCGGCCGCGTTGGCGAGCTGGCGTTGCGTCCGCTCACCGGTCACCGAGCCGCGTGCCAGTTCGAGGTTGCCGGAGACGACCTGCAGGAGGTTGTTGAAGTCGTGGGCGAGGCCGGCGGTGAGCTGGCCGATCGCCTCCATCTTCTGCGCCTGGCGGAACGCCTGCTCCGACACCCGGCGACGGGTCACGTCGAGCTGCGAGGCGAAGAAGTAGACGATCTCGCCCGCGGCGTCGAAGACCGGGCCGATGAAGATGCCGTTCCAGAACGGCGAGCCGTCGCGCTTGTAGTTGAGAATCTCGGTCGCGATCGCCCGGCGCTCCTCGACCGCCCGGCGCAACTCCGCCACGGTCTCCCGGCTGGTCTCGGGGCCCTGCAGGAAGCGGCAGTTGCGGCCGATCAGCTCGGATTCGGCATAGCCGGTGAGGTCCTGGAACGCCCGGTTGGCGAAGACGATCGGATTGTCGGGCCGGCGCGGATCCGTCAGGATCATCGGCATGCGGGTCATCTCGATCGCGGCGAAGAACACGCTGCCGCGGTCGTCGAGGCCCGGCTCGCGGATCACCGCCGATTTCAGATGCGCGTAGGAGGGGGCCTCCGCGGCGTGGTGGGCGTCCGGAACCGGCGACCCGGCCTTGTCGTCGTCGCTCACACCGCCACCTGGCTCGCCATCCGCCACCCCGCCGGTGCCGGCCATCCCTATGGCACGACAATGGGGCGGAAGATGAGATCGCGCAAGGCCTTCCCCCTCCCCCGAGCCTTCCCGTCCCAGGGCCTGCGTCGCGGTTCCGCCGACGGAGAGTGGCGGCCCGGGGCACCGGCCCGATCGGGGAAACAGGCCCTTCCAAGAAACTCGGCCATCCGGCACGAACGGCCTTGCGGCCCCCGGAAGCCCTCGCTATAAGCCCCCTCGTCGGCCACGGGCCGGCCGTTCGGAGTGTAGCGCAGTCTGGTAGCGCACCACGTTCGGGACGTGGGGGTCGCAGGTTCAAATCCTGCCACTCCGACCAGCGCTCTCCCGAGCTCTGTGTCATCCCGAGATCAAACAACATCTGCAAAGGTGTTGTGACAAGACCAAGCGAGTGCCTTCGGGCGCGTCGGAGTGTAGCGCAGTCTGGTAGCGCACCACGTTCGGGACGTGGGGGTCGCAGGTTCAAATCCTGCCACTCCGACCATTTCTCCCTAGGGGGAATGCGTCTTCCCGATATCCAGCCTGGGGCCCGGCCACAGGTTCGTGCAAAAGTCGGCATTCAAGGCCCGGCCACATGTTTCGGCCACAGGTTCGATCCCGTCAGGCCGCTCTCTTCTTGCGCTTGCCGCCAAGGGCCGCCCGGGCCCCTTCCATGTGGCTCGACGAGTGGTGCCCGAACCGGCGCTCGATCATCTCGACCGTCATGCCTAATCGGCCCCCACGAGGTGGTCCAAGTTGAAAGTTAGTGCAGTGTCGGCGTTTGCTCCACGGGTAGCTTGACCGGCGGAGCCGGTCGGGTGAGCGCAGCCGGCCAAGCGGGCAAGCCTGGCACGAACACCTCCGGGGCCGGGGGTCGGTAGCCCAGCGCGCCGTGCGGGCGCACCCCATTGTAGTGCCGTCGCC
>NZ_VDDA01000020.1 GCF_006151805.1 Methylobacterium terricola
GGCGAGGCGGGTGCGGCGGCAGAAGCGGGGCGATCGCAGACCAGAGGTCGTCGGGAAGAAGCGGGCGAGCCATACCACCCCAACGCCCAACAGACCCGATCGTGCCGTTCTGTTAGGCGCTCTAAGTCAGGAAGGCTGACATTTGCCGGGGCGGGCGTCAACGCGGAGTAGAGGCATTCCAGGCAGCTCAAATTCGCTCATGCCTGGCGAGACGCGGAACAGGCGTCGATCCCCCCTCGTATTTCACCCGCGGACGGCCCATCCCGAGGCTCCCCTTTCCCGGATGATTGAAACGAAGTGGAAGGAGATCCGGGATCGAGCATAAAAGGTCGCGAAGCGTCCTCGTGGCTGCAACGTTGCAAATATAGAGCCGCTTCGCGGCACTTCTTCTGCTGGATCCCGGATCTCCTTCCGCTGACGCTACAGTCGTCCGGGAAAGGGGTAGGGCTCACCATGGGGCGGCTGCGCATTCGGCACGACGATGCCTGTCGTTGCGACGAGCCGTGCGCCTTGCCGCCCATCCGGTTTCGCGGCATCACCGCTACCCCCGCGGGCCCTCGCGCCCGCCCATACGGATGGCCCCGCGATGATCCGCCCCGACATCCTCGCCGCGATCGGCGGCACGCCCTTGATCCGCCTCAAGCGCGCCTCGGAGGAGACCGGCTGCACCATCCTGGGCAAGGCCGAGTTCCTCAATCCGGGACAGTCGGTGAAGGACCGCGCCGCCCTGTTCATGGTCGAGGCCGCCGAGCGCGCCGGCGCCTTGCGGCCGGGCGGTACCATCGTCGAGGGGACGGCGGGCAATACCGGCATCGGGCTGGCGCTCGTCGGCGCGGCGCGGGGCTACCGCACCGTGATCGTGATCCCCGACACCCAGTCGGCGGAGAAGAAGCAGGCGCTGCGGCTGGCCGGGGCCGACCTCGTCGAGGTGCCGGCGGTGCCGTTCGCCAATCCCAACAACTACGTCAAGGTCGCCGGCCGCCTCGCCGCACGGCTTTCCGCCACCGAGCCCGGCGGCGCCTTCTTTGCCGACCAGTTCGACAACACGGCCAACCGCGACGCCCACGTCGCCACGACCGGGCCGGAGATCTGGGAGGCGACCGGGGGACGGGTCGACGGCTTCATCTGCGCCGCCGGCACCGGCGGCACGCTCGCCGGCACCGCGGCGGCTTTGCGCGCCTGCAACCCGGGGGTGACGATCGGGCTCGCCGATCCCGACGGCTCGGCGCTGCATCCCTACTACGCCACCGGCGAGCTCAAGGCCTCGGGCAGCTCGATCACCGAGGGCATCGGCCAGGGCCGCATCACCGGCAACCTCGCGGGCTTCCGGCCCGACATCTCCTTCGGCATCCCCGACGCCGAGGCGCTGCCGCTGGTCTTCGGCCTGCTCGCGGAGGAGGGGCTGTGCCTCGGCGGCTCGTCGGGCATCAACGTCGCGGGGGCGATCCGGCTCGCCCGCCATCTCGGCCCCGGCCACACCATCGTGACGATCCTGTGCGATTACGGCACCCGCTACGCCTCGAAGCTGTTCGATCCCGGCTTCCTGCGCGCCCGCGACCTGCCGGTGCCGCACTGGCTCGCCAGCCCGCGCACGATCGATCCCGGGCTGGTGCCGGCGGGCGCGTAGGCGCCCGCGCGGATTTTTCTCGCGCGTCCTGGGGCAAGTTCTGCCGCCGGCGCGACCGAGGTAAGGCGGGATCAGCGGCGCGACGGCCCCGCGCCGCCGCGCCGAAGGGGTGGTCGCCGCCGGCCGGCCGTGCGGTTTCACCGGGCGGATCAAGCAATAACACACGGGCTCGACGCCTCTCGTCATGCGCCCGCGGCCGGGAGGAATGCCCCTCGCGCCTCGAATGCCGCCTCGGACCGCCTTTCCTCCCGCCGACAACTCCCGCTGATCACGTGACGCTCACTGTATTTCTCATCGATCTGCGCCCTGCATCACAAGCATAGGGCGATACCGATTTTGGTCGATCCTCCTGTTAACGACTTGTTAACCCTGATTGCGCAGCTTTTCCAGGTCCTCACACCAAGCAAAAGCCCGGGGGCTCTCGTCACCAGGAGGAAATCAGCATGGCGCCAGCGACCACCCTCGCGGAGGCCGAGCGCAAGCTCGTCATCGAGACGCTCATCCGTTGCCGCGGCAACCGCACCCACGCCGCCAGGATGCTCGGCGTCTCGGTCCGCACGGTCCGCAACCGGATCGCGGAATACAAGCGGATCGGCGTCTGCCTGCCGATCTACCGCGACGTCGTCTGGTCCGACCGGCCGGAGGGAGAGTTCTCGCCGGAGGAGGCGGGGCTGGGGATGCCGGCGGAGGTGGGGGCCTGACGGACGGCTTCGCTCGATGAGCCCACGCCCGTCCACCCATCCTCCGGGTCATTCCGGGCTCGGCGTCGCAGCCCCGGAATGACCCGGTGCGTGTCGGGATCCTCGAGCAAGCCGGGCCCTCAGATCTCGCTCCGCCGCAGCAGGTAATCCAGCCCCCCGACCCGGTACCACCGGTACCCGTACCCCTCCATCAGGACGCAGTGCCGGCCGTCGTCGTTGGCGAGGCTGCGCTGGCCGGTGAGGAGGTCGATCAGGTTGCGGCCGTCGCCGTCGAGGCCGGTGGCGAAGCCGACCTCGCGCGGCTCGGCCTGAAGGTTGTGCAGGCACAGGACCGAGTTCTTCCGCCAGTCGTAGCGCAAAGCCAGCACGCCGGGATGGCCGGTCTCGATCACCGTGAAGTCGCCCCAGCCGATCTCCGGCACCTCCTTGCGCATGCGGATGATGCGCTCCATCCAGTTGAGGAGCGATTCCGGCGCACAGCGCTGCCCCGCCGCGTTGACGTGCTGGTAGGCATAAGCCCCGTGGTGGATCGGCGGCGATTCGGGCGTGTCGCTCAGGGTGAAGCCGCCCTGCGGCTCGTGCGACCACTGCATCGGCGTGCGGGCGCAGTCGCGCTCGGGCAGCGAGAGGTCGTCGCCCATACCGATCTCGTCGCCGTAGCGCAGCACCGGCGTGCCCGGCAGGGTGAACATCAGGCTGTAGGCGAGCTCGATCCGGCGCCGGTCGCCGCCGAGCATCGGCGCGAGGCGCCGGCGGATGCCGCGGCCGTAGAGCTGCATGTCGGGTTCAGGGCCAAAGGCCTGGAACACCGTCTGGCGCTGCTTCTCTGTCAGCCGCCCGAGATCCAGCTCGTCGTGGTTGCGCAGGAAGATCGCCCACTGGCCCGAGGCCGGCCGGTTCCGGGTCTTCTCCAGCGCCTTCACCAGCGGGCGCGAATCGGCCGAGGCGAGCGCGTAGAACAGGGTCTGGTTGGCCTGGAAGTTGAACATCATGTGCATGCGGTCGGCGTCCTCGCCGAAATAGTCGAGGTCCTGGCGCGGCAGGATGTTGGCCTCGGCCAGGATGATCGCGTCGCCCTGGCGCCATTGTAGGAACTCGCGGAACAGCCGCAGCAGCTCGAACTGCTCGCGCGGCTCGCCGGAGACCTCCGGTCCCTTCTCGGCGATCACGAACGGCACCGCATCCATCCGGAAGCCCGACACGCCGAGCTGGATCCAGAACCCCATGATCTTCAGGATCTCGGCCTGGACGTGGGGGTTCGCGGTGTTGAGGTCGGGCTGGAAGTCGTAGAAGCGGTGGAAGTACCAGGCCTTCGCTTCCTTGTCGTAGCTCCAGGTGCTCTTCTGCACGCCCGGGAACACCATGCCCTCGTGGGCCTGCGGCGGCTTCGTCTTCGACCAGACGTACCAGTCGCGGGTGAGGGCATTCGGGTCGGAGCGGGCGGCCTGGAACCACGGATGCTGGTCGGAGGTGTGGTTGACCACGAGGTCGATCAGCACCCGCATCCCGCGCTGCTTGGCGGCGTGGGTGAAGGCGACGAAGTCGCCGAGCGTGCCGTAGCGCGGATCGACGCCGTAATAGTCGGCGACGTCGTAGCCGTGGTCGCGTCCCGGCGAGGGCTGGAACGGGTGCAGCCAGATCGCCGTGACGCCGAGCCCGAGCAGATAATCGAGGCGCCGCTCCAGCCCCTCGAAATCGCCGATGCCGTCGCCGTTGGCATCCATGAAGGAGCCGACCGAGAGGCAGTAGATCACCGCGTTCTTGTACCAGAGGTCCTCGATCACCCCGGCTCTCCTCACGCCTCGACGGTCCGCATCCCGTCAACAGCTAGGGCAGTGGCCCCTTAAGCGTAGCCTTGGCGCTATCTTGGGCATGATGGCGCTCGCATGGGCAGGGGTGCGCCGAAAGAAACGGCGATTGGCCCCGAAATCCGGCGTGTGCCCAGAATTTGAGCCGCCCCCCGGGGAACCATTTCAAAAAATTCCTTGGCATGCCCTTTGCGGATCGGGGTCCGGGCGCCTTGGCCCAGGGAGACGATGAACATGACGTGGAAGGGTTGGCTCTCGCGCGCCGCGGTCGCGGGCGGGTTGGCGCTCGGCACGCTGACGACCACGGTCGCCTCGGCGCAGGAGACCATCAAGGTCGGCATCCTGCACTCGCTTTCGGGCACGATGGCGATCTCCGAGACGACGCTCAAAGACGTCATGCTGATGCTCATCGACGAGCAGAACAAGAAGGGCGGCGTGCTCGGCAAGAAGCTCGAGGCGGTGGTCGTCGATCCGGCCTCGAACTGGCCGCTCTTCGCCGAGAAGGCGCGCGAGCTGATCGCGAAGGACAAGGTCGCCGCGGTGTTCGGCTGCTGGACCTCGGTGTCGCGCAAGTCGGTGCTGCCGGTCTTCAAGGAGCTCAACAACATCCTGTTCTACCCCGTCCAGTACGAGGGCGAGGAGAGCGAGCGCAACGTGTTCTACACCGGCGCCGCCCCGAACCAGCAGGCGATCCCGGCCGTCGACTACCTGATGTCGGAGGACGGCGGCAGCGTGAAGCGGTGGGTGCTGGAGGGCACGGACTACGTCTACCCGCGCACCACCAACAAGATCCTCGAAGCCTACCTCAAGTACAAGGGGGTGAAGGACGAGGACATCATGATCAACTACACCCCGTTCGGCTTCTCGGACTGGCAGACGGAGGTGTCGAAGATCAAGGCGTTCGGCTCGGCCGGCAAGAAGACCGCGGTGGTCTCGACCGTCAACGGTGACGCCAACGTGCCGTTCTACAAGGAACTCGGCAACCAGGGCATCAAGGCGACCGACATCCCGGTGATGGCGTTCTCGGTCGGCGAGGAGGAGCTGGCCGGCATCGACACCAAGCCGCTCGTCGGCCACCTCGCCGCGTGGAACTACTTCGAGTCGGTGAAGACCCCGGAGAACGAGGCGTTCATCAAGAAGTGGCAGGAGTTCAAGAAGAACCCCAAGGCCGTCACCAACGACCCGATGGAAGCGAGCTACATCGGCTTCAACATGTGGGTGAAGGCGGTCGAGAAGGCCGGCACCACCAACCCGGACAAGGTGATCGACGCGCTGCCCGGCACCGAGCAGGCCAACCTCACCGGCGGCACCGCCAAGATGCTGCCCAACCACCACATCACCAAGCCGGTCTTCATCGGCGAGATCGAGGCGAACGGCCAGTTCGACGTGGTGTGGAAGACCAAGGAGCTGATCCCCGGCGAGGCCTGGTCGAAGCAGCTCGAAGGCTCGAAGGACCTCGAGGCCGACTGGGTGCAGCTCAAGTGCGGCAACTACAACACCAAGACGAAGAAGTGCGGCGGCGCGTAAAGCGCCTGCTGCCGGGCCTCTCCCCGAGGGGGGAGGGGCCCGAGGGGATGCCGTTCGGCTCCCCTTTCCCGGACGACTGCAGCGGAGCGGAAGGAGATCCGGGATCCAGCCGCAAGACTTGCCGCGAAGCGGCTCTCACTGTTGCGACGGTGCAGACATGCTGACGCTTCGCGACTTTCTGTGCTGGATCCCGGATCTCCTTCCGCTGACGCTGCAGTCGTGCGGGAAAGGGGTGGGTGCCTGAGAACCCGGTGCCACCACGCCCACGACCTCTTCCGCAAGGAAGACGATAACCTCCTCGGACATCTCTGCATGCGCCGCTGCCTCGTCCTTCTCCTCGTCGCCTGGTGCACCGCTTGGTGTGTCACTTGGGCCCTGCCGGCCGCGGCGCAGACCGGGTCCGATGCTGCCTATGCCCGGCTCGCCAGCGACAGCTATTCCGACATCGAGGCCGGCATCGCCGCGCTCGCCACCAGCGGCGACCCGAAGGCCGGTGCGGTCCTGCGCGCGCTCGCCGAGAACCGCCTGCTCTACCGCCCGGACGACAAGGCGCTCGCCATCAAGGACGGCGCCACGGTCACCGACGCCCGCACCGGCGCGGCGGTCGGCCCGGACGGCCTGAAGCCCGTGCGGGTCAACAACCGGGTGCGGCGCGCCATCGACGCGGCCCTCGGCACCCTGAATCTCCTCGCCCCCGACGCCGCCACCCGCCGCACCGCCGCCGACGCGGTGTTCAAGGCCCGCGACGTCGCCGCCCTTCCGGCCCTCGACGCGGCCCTCGCCCGCGAGACCGATGCGAGCGCGAAGCGCAGCCTGCAGGAGGCCCGCGCCGCGGCGTTGCTGGCCAAGCCCGGCAGTCCTGAGATCGACCGGCTCGCGGCCGTCGACACGATCCAGAACCGCGGCGACAGCGAGGCGCTCGGGATCTTGCGCGGCCTCTCGGGCGACGCGGCTTCGAGCGTGCGCGACGCCGCCGCCCGCGGCGTGTCGGCGATCGAGACCCGCCAGGCACTGATGGCGAACGTGCAGAACGCCTGGTACGGCGTGTCGCTCGGCTCGGTGCTGCTGCTCGCCGCCATCGGCCTTGCCATCACCTTCGGGGTGATGGGCATCATCAACATGGCCCACGGCGAGATGGTGATGCTCGGCGCCTACACCACCTACCTGGTGCAGGAGCTGATCCGCCAGAGGGCCCCCGGCCTGTTCGACTGGTCGCTGCCGATCGCGATCCCGCTCGCCTTCCTGGTCGCCGGCGCCGTCGGCATCCTGATCGAGCGGACCGTCATCCGCCACCTCTACGGCCGTCCCCTCGAGACGCTGCTCGCCACCTGGGGCATCAGCCTGATCCTCCAGCAGGCGGTGCGCTCGGTCTTCGGGCCGACCAACCGCGAGGTCGGCGCACCCTCCTACATGTCCGGCGCCTTCGACCTGTTCGGCCTCTCGATCACCTGGGGCCGGCTGTGGATCGTGGTCTTCGCGATGGCCGTCTTCGTCGCCCTCAACCTGATCCTGAAGGCGACCTCGTTCGGCCTGAAGACCCGCGCCGTCACCCAGAACCGCCGCATGGCCGCCGCCATGGGCATCCGCACGCCGTGGATCGACGCCTTCACGTTCGGCCTGGGGTCGGGCATCGCCGGCGTGGCGGGCGTGGCTTTGTCGCAGATCGACAACGTCTCGCCGAATCTCGGCCAGGGCTACATCATCGACTCGTTCCTGGTCGTGGTGTTCGGCGGCGTCGGCAACCTGTGGGGCACGCTGGTCGCGGCGCTGACGCTGGGCGTCGCCAACAAGTTCCTCGAGCCCTATGCGGGTGCGGTGCTCGGCAAGATCCTGCTCCTCGTCTTCATCATCCTGTTCATCCAGAAGCGGCCGCGCGGCCTGTTCGCGCTCAAGGGCCGGGCGGTGGAGGCCTGACCATGCTGCTCTCCCGCATCGACAAGCCGGGCTGGATCTTCCTCGGCGTCCTGGCCCTCGCCTGCCTCGTGGTGCCGGCCCTCAACCTCATGACGGCGCCGGGCTCGGCGCTGCACGTGCCGACCTACGCCGTCTCGCTGATGGGCAAGTACCTCGCCTATGCGATCCTGGCGCTCAGCCTCGACCTCGTCTGGGGCTATTGCGGCATCCTCTCGCTCGGCCACGGCGCGTTCTTCGCGCTCGGCGGCTACGCGATGGGCATGTACCTGATGCGCCAGATCGGCCCGCGCGGCGTCTACGGCAACCCGATCCTGCCCGACTTCATGGTGTTCCTGAACTACAAGTCGCTGCCCTGGTACTGGCACGGCTTCGACTGGTTTCCCTTCGCCGCCGTGATGGTGCTGCTGGTGCCGGGAATCCTCGCCTTCGTGTTCGGCTGGCTCGCCTTCCGCTCGCGGGTGACCGGGGTCTACCTGTCGATCATCACCCAGGCGATGACCTTCGCGCTGATGCTCGCCTTCTTCCGCAACGACATGGGGTTAGGGGGCAACAACGGCCTCACCGACTTCAAGGACATCCTCGGCTTCAACGTCCAGGCGCAAGGGACCCGCGTCGCCCTGTTCGTCCTGACCGCATTGGCTCTTGCGCTCGCCTACCTCGTCGCCCGCTTCATGACGACCTCGGCCTTCGGCAAGGTGCTGATCGCGATCCGCGACGCCGAATCGCGCACCCGCTTCCTCGGCTACCGCACGGCGCACTACAAGGCCCTGGCCTTCACCGTCTCGGCGATGATGGCCGGGGTGGCGGGCGCCCTCTACGTGCCGCAGGTCGGCATCATCAACCCGTCCGAATTCGCTCCCGCCAACTCGATCGAGGCGGTGATCTGGGTCGCGGTCGGCGGTCGCGGCACGCTGGTCGGCGCGGCCCTCGGCGCGGTGCTGGTCAACTACGCCAAGACGCTGCTCACCGGCGCGATGCCGGATGCCTGGCTGTTCGCGCTCGGCGCGCTGTTCGTCGTCGTCACCCTGTTCCTGCCCAAGGGCATCCTCGGCACCCTGACCGAGCGGCTCGGCTCGCGCCGCGCCAAGGCCCGCCTGCCCGGCCCCAAACCGGGCGACATTCCCCCCGCACTCGCCGAGGAGGGCCGCGGATCATGAGCGCGGCGATCGCCCTGCCGGTTTCCGACCCGGTCCACGACAAGCGCCTCACCCAGGCCCTGCTCTACGTCGACGACATCAAGGTGACGTTCGACGGCTACCGCGCCCTGCGCGGCCTGTCCCTGACCCTGATGCCCGGCGAGATGCGGGCGATCATCGGGCCGAACGGCGCCGGCAAGACCACGATGATGGATTGCATCACCGGCAAGACCCGGCCCGATACCGGCCAGGTGATCTATGACGGCGTGCACGACCTGACCCGGATGGACGAGGCGGCGATCGCCGAGCTCGGCATCGGCCGCAAGTTCCAGAAGCCGACGGTGTTCGAGAGCCAGTCGGTCGCCGACAACATCCTCCTGGCGCTCAAAGGCCCGCGGGCCGCGACCGCGTCGCTGTTCGGCTGGCGCAACCGGGTCGAGCGGGCGCAGATCGACGCCATCCTGGAGACGGTGGGGCTGATCGCCCACCGCGGCCGGCCGGCGGCCGACCTCTCGCACGGCCAGAAGCAGTGGCTCGAGATCGGGATGCTGCTGGCGCAGGACCCGAAGCTCCTCCTCGTCGACGAGCCGGTCGCCGGCATGACCGATGCCGAGACCGAGGCGACCGCGACGCTGCTGCGCCGCATCGCCCGGGACCACGCGGTGATCGTGGTCGAGCACGACATGCACTTCGTCCGCGCGCTCCAGTGCCGCGTCACCTGCCTGCACGAGGGCGCGGTGCTGGCCGAGGGCTCGATCGATTCCGTCTCGGCCGACCCGCGGGTGGTCGAGGTCTATCTCGGCCGCTGAGGATCTTTTCGGACATGCTCTCCGTCGAGACCATCGATCTCCATTACGGCGCGGCACAGGCCCTGCGCGGCGTCTCGCTCCAGGCCGAACTCGGCAAGGTCACGGCGGTGCTCGGCCGCAACGGCGTCGGCAAGACCTCCTTGATGCGCGCCATCGTCGGCCAGCAGCCGGTGTCGAAGGGCGCGGTCAAGCTCGACGGCCGCGACATCAGCCGGCTCGCCCCCTACGACCGCGCCCGCCAGGGCATCGCCTTCGTGCCGCAGGGCCGCGAGATCTTCCCGCTCCTCACCGTCAAGGAGAACCTCGAGACCGGCTTTGCGCCCTGCAAGCGCGCTGATCGCTACGTGCCGGCCGAGATCTACGACCTCTTCCCGGTGCTCAAGGACATGCTGGGGCGGCGCGGCGGCGACCTCTCCGGCGGCCAGCAGCAGCAGCTCGCCATCGGCCGCGCCCTGGTGACGCGCCCCCGCGTCCTCGTCCTCGACGAGCCGACCGAGGGCATCCAGCCCTCGATCATCAAGGATATCGGCCGGGCGATCGACTACCTGCGCGGCAAGGGCGACATGGCGATCGTGCTGGTCGAACAATACTTCGAATGGGCCCGCGACCTGTGCGACACTTACGCGGTGATGGATCGCGGCCAGGTGGTCGAGGCGGGCCCGCGCTCCGGCATGGTCGAGGCGCAGGTGCGGCGTTGGCTGTCGGTGTGATCCCTCACGCCAATCCCCGCTCCAGCGCCGCCAGGAACACCCGCAGCTTCGGCGGCGCGTAGCGCGCCGTCGGGTAGAGGGCCCAGATCGACAGGTCCTGCGGCTCGGCATCGTTCAGCGCGACGCTGGCGAGGCGCCCTGCCGCCAGCTCGTCCTTCACGTCCCAGTACGACAGGAGCGCGAGGCCGAGCCCGCGCCGGCAGGCCTCGTGCACCCCCTCGATGCTGCTCGACGTGAAGCGCCCCTCGATCCGCACGTTGCGGGAAAGGTGGCCCGCGCGGAACGGCCAGTGCGTCACGCCGGTCAGCCGCACGCATTCGTGGTCCGCGAGATCGGCGAGGCCGGCCGGCGCGCCCCGCGCGGCGAGGTAGGCCGGGCTCGCGCAGAGCAGGCGCGGGTTGGGGGCGAGCCGCCGGGCGATCAGCCCGGAATCCCGCAACGGCGCGATCCGGATCGCGACGTCGAACCCCTCGCCGACGATGTCGACCACCGCATCGGTCAGCTGCAGGTCGATCCGCAGGCCCGGCTGGGCGGCGAGCAGGTCCGGCATCAGCGGCACCACCACCTTGCGCCCGAAGGCGGCCGGCGCCGTCGCCCGCAGCAGGCCGGTGGCGCAGAGCTGGCCGGGGCTGAGGGCGGCGCGGGCGGCCTCCTCGGCCTCCAGCATCGCCTGGGCGTAGGGCAGCAGCGCCTCGCCCTCCGCGGTGAGCGAGACCGAGCGGGTGGTGCGGTGCAGGAGGCGGGCGCCGCAATCCCGTTCCAGGGCGGCGAGGCGGCGCGAGGCCGCCATCGGGGTCAGTCCGAGGCGGCGCGCCGCCGCCGAGAGGCTGCCGGCGCCCGCCGCCGCCGCCAGCACCGCGAGGTCGCGGGTCTCCATCGCGGGTCGTCTCCCTGGATTGTAACGCTTCCCGTTAAGGCGGCTCCTCCGGCCCGGCACTACACCGCCGGCGCGCGATCGGCCATCTCGGCCGCATCAGCCCGGAGACCCGATTCGTGTCGCTTCAAGATCCCCTGTTCCAGCCGGTCCAGCTCGGCGCCCTGTCGCTCGCCCACCGCGTCGTGATGGCGCCGCTGACCCGCCTGCGCGCCCGCCGGCCCGGCGACGTGCCGGTCCCGCTGAACGCCACCTATTACGGCCAGCGCGCCAGCCGCGGCGGCCTGATCATCACCGAGGCGACCGACATCAGCGAGCAGGCCCGCGGCTATCCGGGCGCGCCGGGCCTCTACAGCGAGGAGCAGATCGCCGGCTGGCGCGGCGTCACCGAGGCGATCCACGCCCGCGGCGGGCTGGTCGCGGCGCAGATCTGGCATACCGGGCGCGTCTCGCATTCCTCGATGCAGCCCGGCGGCGCGGTTCCGGTCTCGTCCTCGGCCCGGCCGGTGACCGGCATGGGCCACATGGATGCGGGCGGCCAGCCGGTGCCGTTCGAGACGCCGCGGGCGCTGGAGGAATCCGAGATCCCCGGCATCGTCGCGGGCTTCGCGCAGGCGGTGCGCAACGCCCGCGCCGCCGGCTTCGACGCGGTCGAGATCCACTCGGCGAACGGCTACCTGCTCGACCAGTTCCTGCAGGACGGGGTCAACGCCCGCACCGACCGCTACGGCGGCCCGATCGCCAACCGGGCGCGGCTGCTGCTCGAGGTGGTGGATGCCGCGGCGCAGGCCTGGAGCGCCGACCGGATCGGCGTGCGGCTCTCGCCCTGGGGCAGCTTCAACGCCATGCGCGACAGCGATCCCGGCGCCCTGTTCGACCACGTCGCCGCCGAGCTCGGCACACGGGGCCTCGCCTATCTCCACGTGGTCGAGCCCCGCGCCGACCAGAACAGCGACGTCAACGCCATCAATCCCGACGCGCCCGACGCCGCGGCGCGGGTGAAGGCGGCCTTCGGCGGCAAGGTGATCTCCGCCGGCGGCTACGTGCGCGACACCGCCGAGGCGGCGATCACCGATGGCCGGGCGGACGCCATCGCCTTCGGGCGGCTGTTCATCGCCAACCCCGACCTGGCCGAGCGCCTGCGCCGGAATGCCCCGCTCAACCGCTACGACCGGTCGACGTTCTACGGCGGTGATGAGCGCGGCTACATCGACTATCCGGCGCTGGCGGGCTGAGGCCGTCCCGCCCGGCGCCTCCTTCCGGCCGGAGACGCAGGCGCCCGGCGGCCCCGCCGCCGAGCGCCTTGCATTTCGCGCGGTCCCGGATTATCTCCGCAACAACAGTTCTGTTCGTGGCTGATGAGGCTACGGTGCGGGAGTGGGTCCCCCGGGGCCCGCTCTTTTTTATTGCCGCAAGCCTCCCCGGACGCGAGCCGAACGCCAGATTGCCTCCCCTCACGGGACTGCGCCACGGCTCTCACACCCATGACCGACGCCCCAGACCAACACCCGGCCGAGAAGCGCCTGATCACCGAGACCGGCGTCGCCGCTCGCGTCGCGCAGATCATCGAGCCCGCGATCGAGGGCCTCGGCTTCCGCCTCGTGCGGGTGCGCATCAGCGGCCAGAACGGCTGCACGGTGCAGATCATGGCCGAGCGGCCGGACGGCACCATGTCGGTGGACGAGTGCGAGACCGTCAGCCGCACGATCTCGCCGATCCTCGACGTCGACGATCCGATCGGCGGCGCCTACTACCTCGAGATCTCCTCGCCGGGCATCGACCGGCCGCTGGTGCGCGCCGGCGACTTCGCCCGCTGGGCCGGCTACGAGGCCAAGGTCGAGCTGGCGATGCCGCTCGATGGCCGCAAGCGTTTCCGCGGCATCATCCGGGCGCCGGACGGAGACAAGGTCCGCATCGAGCTGCCCGACGTCAAGGAGGGCCTGCCGTCCGCCTACGACCTCACCCTGCGCGACATCGCCGAGGCCCATCTCGTCCTCACCGATGCGCTGGTGCGCGAGTCGCTGCGGCGCGGCTCGGCCCCGCCGCAGGACGACGACGAGGACGACGTGGACGAGGGCGCCGCCCCGCCCGCCGCCCGCTGAGCGATCCGAAGACAATTCCAACCCAATCAGAATCTCCAACCAGGAAGGACTGAACCGATGGCCGTCGTCAGCGCCAACAGGCTCGAACTCCTCCAGATCGCCGATGCGGTCGCCCGCGAGAAGGTGATCGACCGCGCCATCGTGATCGGCGCCATGGAGGAGGCGATCGCCAAGGCCGCCCGCTCGCGCTACGGCGCCGAGACCGACGTGCATGCCGAGATCGACCCGCGCACCGGGGCGCTGCGCCTGTCGCGTCACCTCCTGGTGGTGGACGAGGTCGAGAACGACGCCCGCGAGATCGACCTCGTGGCGGCGCGCCGGCACAACCCGGCCGCCCAGGTCGGCGACGTGATCTCCGACACCCTGCCGCCGTTCGACTTCGGCCGCGTCGCCGCCCAGTCGGCCAAGCAGGTGATCGTCCAGAAGGTCCGCGAGGCCGAGCGCGAGCGCCAGTACGACGAGTACAAGGACCGCATCGGCGAGGTCGTCAACGGTCTCGTGAAGCGCGTCGAGTACGGCAACGTCATCGTCGATCTCGGCCGCGGCGAGGGCATCGTCCGCCGCGACGAGTCGATCCCGCGCGAGACCTTCCGCCCCGGCGACCGCATCCGCGCCTACCTGTTCGACGTCCGCCACGAGGTGCGCGGGCCGCAGATCTTCCTCTCGCGCTCGCACCCGCAATTCATGGCCAAGCTCTTCGGCCAGGAAGTGCCGGAGATCTACGACGGCATCGTCGAGGTGAAGGCGGTCGCCCGCGATCCTGGCTCGCGCGCCAAGATCGCGGTGATCTCGCGCGATTCCTCGATCGACCCGGTCGGCGCCTGCGTCGGCATGCGCGGCTCCCGCGTCCAGGCGGTGGTCGGCGAGCTGCAGGGCGAGAAGATCGACATCATCCCGTGGTCGCAGGACCAGGCGACCTTCATCGTCAACGCGCTGCAGCCGGCCGAGGTGGTCAAGGTGGTGCTCGACGAGGAGGCCGACCGCATCGAGGTGGTGGTGCCCGACGACCAGCTGTCGCTCGCCATCGGCCGCCGCGGCCAGAACGTGCGGCTGGCCTCCCAGCTCACCGGCTGGGACATCGACATCCTGACCGAGGCCGAGGAATCGGAGCGCCGGCAGAAGGAGTTCGTCGAGCGCACCAACACCTTCATGCAGGCCCTCGACGTCGACGAGACCGTCGGCCAGCTCCTCGCCGCGGAAGGCTTCCGCTCGGTCGAGGAGATTGCCTATGTCGAGCCGACGGAGCTCGCCAACATCCAGGGTCTCGACGAGGAGACCGGCGCCGAGATCCAGGCCCGCGCGCTCGACTATCTCAACCGCATCGAGGCCGAGAACGACGCCCGCCGCATCGAGCTCGGCGTCGCCGACGAGCTGCGCGACATCGACGGCATCACCACCCCGATGATGGTGGCCCTGGGCGAGAACGAGGTGAAGACCGTCGAGGACCTCGCCGGCTGCGCCACCGACGACCTCGTCGGCTACACGGAAGGGCGCGGCCCCGAGGCGGTGCGCCATGCCGGCTATCTCGACGGGTTCGAGCTCTCCCGCGCCGAGGCCGAGGCGATGATCATGGCCGCCCGCGTCCATGCCGGCTGGGTCGAGGCGCCCCCGGTCGAGGAGATGCAGGAGGACGAGGGCGAGCAGCCTGAGGGTGAGGAGGCCGAGGGCGAGTCGTCCGAGGGCGAGGACTCCGAGACCGTGCCGGTCGAGGAGGACGCCGCCGCGGCCGCCGAGCGCCAGCCGACCTGAGGCGGGGAGGGGAGCCTCACACCATGAGCGCGACCATGCAGGACGAGACGCAGGACGCGGACGCGCTGCCGCCGGACATCCTCGATGCCGGCGCGGGGCGCGGCCGCGCCAACGCGGAGCGCACCTGCCTGGTCACGCGGCAGGCCGGCAACCCCGACCGGATGATCCGCTTCGCGCTGGCGCCCGACGGCCGGGTGGTGCCGGACCTGCGCGCCAAGCTTCCGGGCCGCGGCGCCTGGGTCACGGCGACCCGGGCGGCGGTGGCCGACGCGGTGAGGAAGCGGCTGTTCCAGCGCGCCTTCAAGCGGAAGGATGCCGTTGCGGCCGCCGATCTCGCCGATGTGATCGAGGCGGGGTTGCGCGACGACCTGCGCCAGGCTTTCTCGCTGGCCAACAAGGCGGGCTGCGTCGTCACCGGCTTCACCAAGGTCGAGAGCGCGGTCGACAGCCTCACCGGGGTGAAGGCCCTGGTGCATGCCAGCGACGCCAGCGCCGACGGGCGCCGCAAGCTCGCCCAGGCATTGCGAAGGCGGTATGGCGATGCCATATCGAGGATCCCGGTGATCGACGACCTGTCCGGTGAAGAATTGGACATGGCCTTGGGCCGGGATCATGTGATACACGCTGCCCTCGTCGCGGGAGCCGGCACTGCCGGCTTGCTCGCGCGTTGGCGTCGGCTCCACGTCTTCCGCGGCGAGGCGGCGACGCCGGGAACCGCCGGAACGGAGCCTCCGGGCTCCGACGCGGCTGTCCCGGACGCTGCCCAGGATGATGGAGCATCGTTGCGGACCGGCCCCCCGGAGGCCGGTGGTTGAGTGAATCGAATGGGATCGGCCCGGTCGGCGGGTTCGCTCCCGGGAATACGATGGGAGGCGGCCGCCGGGAGGCCGGGTCCCGGGACGGATGAGAACCCCCAGGGTCTGAACTGAATGAGTGAGACGAAGAATCCGGGCGACAAGACGTTGCATACCGGTCCCGCGAAGACGTTCTCGATGAAGCGTCCGATCGAGCAGGGGACGGTGCGCCAGAGCTTCTCCCATGGCCGCTCGAAGGCGGTCGTGGTCGAGACGGTGAAACGTCGCCCCGGCGGCGCGCCGGCTCCGGCTGCGCCGAAAGAATCGGCACCGAGCCAGGCGCGCTCCGCTCCCCAGGGGCAGGGCCGTCCCGGCGGATCGCGCCAGGACCGGCCGGCCGCCCGCTCCGGCGTCGTGCTGCGCACCCTGAGCGATCAGGAGCAGAGCGCCCGCATGGCCGCCCTCGTCGACGCCAAGCGTCGCGAGGAGGAGGATCGCCGTCGCGCCGCCGAGGAGGCCCAGCGCCGCATCGAGCGCGAGGCCGCCGAGCAGCGTGAGCGCGAGGCCGCCGAGGCCCGCAAGCACGAGGAAGAGGAGCGTCGCCGCCAGGAGGACGCGCGCAAGCGCCGTGCCGCCGAGGAGGCCGAGCGTCGTGCCCAGGAGGATGCGGCCCGCGCCGCCGCCCCGGCTCCTGCGGCTGCCGCTCCGGCTCCCGCCGCTGCCCCAGCTGCGCCTGCGCCTGCGGCCACGGCTCCTGCCCCGCGTCCTGCGGCTCCGGCCGCGGCCCGCCCGGCGGCGGCCGGTGCTGCCCGCTCGGCCGCTCCGACTGGTGCTGCCCGTCCGGCAGCCGGTGCGCGTCCCGCCGTCGCCGGCGCCCGTCCGGGTGCTCCGGCCGGGACCGCCCCGCGTCCGGCCGCGCCCGCCGGCACCCGTCCGGCGACCCCGAGCACCGGAATCACCCGTCCGAGCGCCCCGGCCGAGCCGCGCCGCACGCTGACGGCCGATGCCCGCAAGCCGCGCGACCTGAACTTCATGGCCCGCCCGGCGCCGAAGCCGGAGCCCGAGCCCGTCAAGCCCGAGCCGACCGCCGCCAAGCCGGCGACCGCGGCGAAGCCCGCCGCGGGTGCCGCGACGGCGCGTCCCGCCACCGGCCGTCCGGCCGCGGCGGAGGAGGAGGCCGAGACCAAGCGGGTCATCCGCCGTCCCGGCATGCCGCTCAAGGTCATCACCCCGCCCAAGACGCCGAAGTCGCCCGGCGGCGACCGCAACCGCGGCCGTCTGACGATCGCGACCGCGACCTCGGGCGAGGACGAGCGCACCCGTTCGCTCGCCTCGTTCCGCCGCCGCAACCAGCGCCTGACCGGCCACCGCCAGGTGGAGCAGAAGGAGAAGCTGGCCCGCGAGGTGGTCATCCCGGAGACGATCACCATCCAGGAGCTCGCCAACCGGATGAGCGAGCGGGCGGTCGACGTGATCCGCATGCTGATGAAGCAGGGCCAGATCCACAAGATCACCGACGTGATCGACTCGGATTCGGCGCAGCTCATCGCCGAGGAGCTCGGCCACACCGTCCGCCGCGTCGCGGAGTCGGACGTCGAGGAAGGCCTCTTCGACGAGGCCGATATCGACGAGGACACCCAGCCGCGTCCGCCGGTCGTGACCATCATGGGCCACGTCGACCACGGCAAGACCTCGCTGCTCGACGCGATCCGCAACGCCAACGTCGTCTCCGGCGAGGCGGGCGGCATCACGCAGCATATCGGCGCCTACCAGGTGACCTCGCCGTCCGGCGGCAAGATCACCTTCATCGACACCCCCGGCCACGCGGCGTTCACCTCGATGCGCGCCCGCGGCGCCCGGGTGACGGACATCGTCGTGCTGGTGGTGGCGGCCGATGACGGCGTCATGCCCCAGACGATCGAGGCGATCTCCCACGCCAAGGCGGCCGAGGTGCCGCTGATCGTGGCGATCAACAAGATCGACAAGCCCGACGCGAACCCGCAGCGGGTGCGCACCGAGCTGCTGCAGCACGACATCCAGGTCGAGTCGATGGGCGGCGAGACCCTCGAGTTCGAGGTCTCGGCCAAGACCCGGGACGGCCTCGACGAGCTGCTGGAGGGCCTCGCCCTCCAGGCCGAGATCCTGGACCTGCGCGCCAACCCGGAGCGGTCGGCGGAAGGTACCGTGATCGAGGCCAAGCTCGACCGCGGCCGCGGCCCGGTGGCGACGGTGCTCGTCGAGCGCGGCACCCTGCGCACCGGCGACATCATCGTGGCGGGTGCCGAGTGGGGCCGCGTGCGTGCCCTCGTCGACGATGCCGGCCGCAACGCCAAGGAAGCGGCGCCGTCGGTGCCGGTCGAGGTTCTGGGCTTCAACGGTACCCCGGAGGCGGGCGACCGCGTCGCGGTGGTCGAGAACGAGGCCCGGGCCCGCGAGGTCACCGAGTACCGTGCCCGCGTGAAGCGCGAGCGCGCGGCGGCCACAGGCAGCGGTGCCGGCCGGACGCTGATGGACATGATGCGCGACCTCAAGGAAGGCGCCGGCCGCAAGGAGTTCCCGCTCGTCATCAAGGGCGACGTGCAGGGCTCGGTCGAGGCCATCGCCGGCTCGCTCGAGAAGCTCGGCAACGACGAGGTGGCGGCCCGCATCCTGCACACGGGTGTCGGCGGCATCACCGAGTCGGACATCACCCTGGCCCAGGCCTCGGGTGCGGTCGTGGTCGGCTTCAACGTCCGCGCCCACAAGGAGGCCCGCGAGGCCGCCGAGCGGGCGGGCGTCGAGATCCGCTACTACAACATCATCTACGACCTCGTGGATGACGTGAAGGCGGCGATGTCGGGCCTGCTCCCGCCGACGCTCCGCGAGGAGCGCCTGGGCGAGGCGCGCATCCTCGAGATCTTCAACGTCTCGAAGGTGGGCAAGATCGCCGGTTGCCGGGTCGAGGACGGCCGGGTCGAGCGCGGCGCCCATGTCCGCCTCATCCGCGACAACGTGGTGGTGCACGAAGGCAAGCTCTCGCAGCTCAAGCGCTTCAAGGACGACGCCAAGGAAGTGGCGTCCGGCCAGGAATGCGGCATGGCGTTCGAGAACTACCAGGACATGCGCCCCCGCGACGTCATCGAGTGCTACATCGTCCACGAGGAGCGGCGCTCGCTCTGACGGCGATCCCGCTGCCATCGGCCGTCCGCCGTCATGGCGGCGGCTCATAGAGAATACCGCGAGCCCGGGACGCCAGCGTCCCGGGCTCGTCGGTTCATAAGATGACAGCCGTGAGGGCCCTGAGACGGCCGCGAGGCCGTGGTGGGACGAAGACGCCCCGCGGCCCGGTCCGAGCCCGGAGAGACGATGGTGCGCAAACCCCAGGAATCCACCGGCCCGTCGCAGCGCCAGCAGCGCGTGGCCGAACTCGTGCGGCACGCCCTCGCCGAGGTGCTGAGCCGCGGCGACATCCAGGATCCGGTGCTGAGCCAGCACGTGATCACCGTGCCGGAGGTGCGGATGTCCCCCGACCTCAAGCTCGCCACCGCCTACGTCATGCCGCTCGGCGGCCAGGACGAGCGCCCGGTGATCGAGGCGCTGGAGCGCAACAAGAAGGTCCTGCGCCAGGAAGTGGCCCGCCGGGTGGCGCTGAAATTCGCCCCCGACCTGCGCTTCCGCCGCGACGAGACCTTCGACGAGGCGGCGCGCATCGATGCGCTCCTGCGCAGCGACAAGGTGCAGCGCGATCTCGGGTCCGAGCCGGACGCCGAGGAGTAGGGCATCGCCCGGGCAGGCCGAACCGGAGCCCCGGGCGACGACTTGAGATTCCACAAGAGGCCGGCACGGACCAACGCGGGCGCCACGTCCCGCGGCCGCCGCCGTTCGAGAATGGACGCAGAGATGACGATGCACGAGGATCAGCCCGCAGAGGCCGCGCCGCAGGCGACCCGCCCCGCCCGCGAGGGCCGCGACGGAGCCCTGCGCCAAGATGGTCAGCGGCAAGATGGTCAGCGGCAAGACGGTCCGCGCTCCGACCGGCCGCGCGGCCGCGGCCGCCCGCCGGGAGACCGGCCCAAGCGCCGCGAGATCAGCGGCTGGGTGATCCTCGACAAGGGCGTCGGCATGACCTCGACCCACGCGGTCGCGGCGGTGAAGCGGGCGCTGAACGCCAAGAAGGCCGGGCATGCCGGCACCCTCGACCCGCTCGCCTCCGGCATCCTGCCGATCGCGCTCGGCGAGGCGACGAAGACCGTGCCGTTCGTGATGGACGGCCGCAAGGCCTACGTCTTCGCGGTGACCTGGGGCGTCGAGACCGACACCGACGACGCGGAAGGGCGCCCGGTCGCGACCTCCGACGACCGTCCCACCCAGGAGCAGGTCGAGGCGATGCTGCCGCGCTTCGTCGGCGCGATCGAGCAGGTGCCGCCGCGCTACTCGGCGATCAAGATCCAGGGCGAGCGCGCCTACGACCTCGCCCGCGACGGCGAGGTGGTCGAGCTCGTCGCCCGGCCGGTGCAGATCGACCGGCTCGCGGTCGTCGCCCACACCCCCGAGCGCACGGTGATCGAGGCCGAGTGCGGCAAGGGCACCTATGTCCGCGCCATCGCCCGCGATCTCGGCCGGGCGCTCGGCTGCTGCGGCCACGTCTCGGCCCTGCGCCGCACCCGCGTCGGCCCCTTCACCGAGGACCAGTCCTGCACCGTCGCGGCGCTCGAGGCCGCCGAGGCCGAGGCCAATGCCGCGGTCCTGCGCCCGGTCGAGACGGCGCTCGACGCGGTGCCGCACGTGCCGGTCTCCCGCGACATGGCGATGCGGCTGATGCGCGGCCAGCCGGTGATCCTGCGCGGCCGCGATGCCCCGACCGAGGGCAAGGCCTACGCGACCTGCGGCGGCGTGCTGGTCGCGGTCGGCGACGTCGAGCGCGGCGAACTGGTGCCGCACCGGGTCTTCCACCTCGGCGGCACCGCCCCGCGCAACGGCTGAGGAGGGCAGGGCGATGACCGACGGGCTCGAGGGCGATCCGCGGGTGCTGTGGAGCGAGGACGTGCTGCGCTACCGCGACACGGACGCCAACGGCCACGTCAACAACGCGGTCTTCGCCGCCTTCTGCGAGAGCGGCCGGGTGCAGTTCTTCGGGACGCACCTGACCCCGCTGCTCACCCCCGACACGTTCTTCGTCATCGCCCGCTTCGTCATCGATTACCGGGCCGAGCTGCACTATCCGGGCCGGGTCCGCACCGCGACCTGGCTCGCCCGGGCCGGCCGTACGTCGCTCGGTTTCCGCCACCGGATCCTCACCGGCGACGTGGTGGCGGGCGAGGCGGAATCGGTCTGCGTGCTGCTGTCGAAGGAGACGCGGCGGCCGGCGCCGCTCGGGGCGGCCGGGGAGGCGGCGGCGCGGCTGGTCGTCGAGGCGGGTTGACGGCCAAGAGGCTCAAGACCTCAGGATCGAAGGCCAGCGGCGCAGGCCTTACCCAGATGCGAATCACGATGCGGCGTGTCAAACGACCGATCGTGACGAGCTTGAACCACCCTGGGGGCCCGGACGTGAACGATCGCATCGCCATCGATTTGTCGGCCGCGCAGAAATCCGCCGAGCGCGTTCGTAGCCTCTTGCTCAAGCTCTGGGCGACCCACGATCTCCAGCGCTACGAATATACCAGGACGGTCAGGATCGCTCCGTCCGGGCCATGCTACAGCCATCCGGTTCTGACCCTGAATGGCAACTTTCAAGCTGAGGAGCAGGTGCTTTGCACCTATCTCCATGAGCAGATGCACTGGTACCTGACGTGGTACTCGCACGGGAACACGTCCGGATGGCAGGAGATCTGGGACGCGCTCAGGCAGGCGTATCCCTCCCTGCCGATCGGCTTTCCGGAAGGTGCGAACGATGAATTCTCCTCATGCCTCCACATCATCGTGAACTACCTCGAGATCGAGGCGGTGAGCAACGTCCTCGGCCAGGACGTCGCCCGCGGCTTGGCTGCGAAGAATTTCATCTATCGCGGCCTCTACGAGATCGTGTTGCGCGATTGGGAGCCGCTGACAGCGCTCTATCGTCGGCACGGCCTGAGCCCCATTCGCTCGGCCGGTGAGATGTCCGAGCACGACCTGCAGCTGGCGGCGAGGATGGACGAGGCTCCGCTGGCGTAAGGCGGCCCTCGGCCTGCGGGGCGCCCCTCAGATCGTTGTTGCGGCCCCGCCAAAAATCCTGATCTCCTCGCGTCAGCAAGGCCACCCGGAAGAGGCGGCCGGACGATCGGGGATTTCATGGTTCTTCGCACGCGCTCCACACGTCGCCACGTCCTGGCGGGCGCCCTCCTGGCCGGGCTCGCACTCCCTGGGCTCGCCGGGAGCGCCCAGGCGGCGCCGCGCACCGACCTCGTCGTCGGCATGCCGGTGGAGCCGCCGGGCCTCGACCCGACCAGCGCCGCCCCGACGGTGATCGGCCAGGTGGTGTGGCAGAACGTGTTTCAGGGCCTGACCCGGATCGACCGCGACGGCAAGGTACAGCCGCAGCTCGCCAAGAGCTGGACGATCTCGCCCGACGGCCTGACCTACACCTTCGCGCTCCAGACCGGGGTCAAGTTCCACAACGGCGCGCCCTTCACCGCCGAGACGGCGAAGTTCTCCCTCGACGCGATCCGGGCGCCGGGCTCGGTCAACCCGCAGAAGGCGCTCTACGCGGCCATCGCCGACGTGAAGGCGCCCGATCCGCAGACCCTGGTCCTGACCCTCTCGAAGCCCTCCGGCAACCTGCTGTTCTGGCTCGGCCAGCCGGCGGCGGTGATGGTGGAGCCGACGTCGCGCGACGGGCTGAAGACCAATCCGGTCGGCACCGGGCCGTTCCGCTTCGCCTCCTGGCGCAAGGGTGACCGGGTCGAGCTGGCGCGCAGCCCCGATTACTGGGACGCCGCCCGCCCGGTCCGTCTCGACAAGGTGACGTTCCGCTTCATCGGCGATCCGCAGGCCGCCGCCGCGGCGCTCCGGGCCGGCGACGTCGACGCCTTCCCGCTCCTGCCGGCGCCCGAGCTCTACGCGGCGTTCCAGAAGGACAAGGCGTTCACGGCCGAGCCGGGCCTGACCGAGATGAAGGTCGTGGCCGGCATGAACAACGCCGGAAAGCCGTTCAGCGACAAGCGCGTGCGCCAGGCGCTGATGATGGCGGTCGACCGCACGCTGCTGATCGAAGGGGCCTATTCCGGTTACGGCGCAGCCATCGGCAGCCACTACACGCCCAACGACCCGGGCTACAAGGACCTGACGGGGGTCTATCCCTACGATCCCAAGAAGGCGAAGGCGCTCCTGGCAGAGGCCGGCTACGCCAAGGGCCTGACCTTCAGCTTCAAGTCGCCGCAGATGCCCTATGCCACCCGCACGGCGGAAATCCTGCAAGCGATGTTTTCCGAGGTCGGCGTGACGATGAACATCGTGCCGACCGAGTTTCCGGCCAAATGGGTTCAGGAGGTGATGCGCGACCGCAGCTTCGACATGACGGTCATCGCCCATGCGGAGCCGATGGACATCGCGATCTATGCGAACGACCCGTACTATTTCGGCTACAAGAACCCGGCCTTCAACGACGTGGTGGCGAAGGCCGCCGCGGCCACCGACGAGGCGACCCGGCTGAAGCTCTACGGCGAGGCGCAAACGATCCTGGCCGAGGACGTGCCGGCCCTGTTCCTGTTCGTGCTGCCGAAGCTCAGCGTGTGGCGGGCCAAGCTGACGGGCTTCTGGAAGAACGAGCCGGTACCGTCGAACGACCTGACCGAGGTGCGATGGACGGAATAGGGCATCGATCTGTCGGACGTAAATCACGCGTCGCACTGCTCCACGGGCGCCAAGTCTGTCTAGGGACAAGCAAGTCTGTCTCGTGGCAAGTAAGGGCGCGGGATTCTCCCTCCCCCCTCTGCGGGGGAGGGTGGCGAACGCAGTGAGCCGGGAGAGGGGCAGCGCGACGCTGATCCAGGGGGCGCCCTTCAGAACGGTTCGGTTTCTTCCGGCAGCGTGGTTCCCCTCTCCCGCCCGGCTCCGCCGGGTACCCTCCCCCGCAGAGGGGGGAGGGGAAAAGCCCGCGCCTCACGCGTCGGGGTTGGCTTTCCTCGACATCACGTTCGATCACAGCAAAGCGCTCCCAATGCCCGAGTTCACCCGATGCTGAGGCACCTCCTCCGCCGCGCCGCCGGCTTCGCCGTGACCGTCCTGCTGATCTCGGTCCTCGTCTTCGGCATGATGGAGATCGTGCCCGGCGATCCGGCCTCGGCGATGCTCGGCACCTCGGCGACGCCCGAGACCCTGGCGGCCCTGCGCGCCCAGATGGGCCTCGATGCCCCGGCGGTCCTGCGCTACCTGCGCTGGCTCGGCGGGCTCGTGACCGGCAACATGGGGATCTCCTACACCTACGGCGTGCCGGTGGGCGGGCTGATCCTGGAGCGGCTGGCGGTGACGCTGCCGCTGACCGGGCTGGCGGTCCTCCTCGCCGTCGGCATCGCGCTGCCCCTCGGCGTCACCGCGGCGGCCCGTCCCGGCGGGGTGGCGGACGGCGCCGCCACCCTCTACGCGCAGGCTGGCATCGCGGTGCCGAATTTCTGGATCGGGCTTTTGCTGATCATGGTGGTGGCCCTCGGCCTCGGCTGGCTGCCGGCCGGCGGCTTTCCGGGCTGGGGCGAGCCGGTGGCGGCGTTCCGCGCCCTGCTGCTGCCGGCGCTCGCCCTCGCCATCCCGCAATCGGCGGTGCTGACCCGGGTGACGCGGGCCTCTGTGGTCGAGGTGATGAACGAGGATTTCGTCCGCACCGCCCGGGCCAAGGGCGCCTCGGTCTCGCGCGCCCTGTGGCGCCACGCGGTGCCGAACGCGCTGGTGCCGGTCATCACGATGCTGGGCCTGCAGATCTCGTTCCTGATCGGCGGCGCGGTGCTGGTCGAGAACGTGTTCACCCTGCCCGGCATGGGCCGGCTCGCCTGGCAGGCCCTGGCGCAGCGCGACCTGATCGTGATCCAGAACGTCGTGATGGTGTTCGCCACGATCGTCATCGTGGTCAATCTCGGCGTCGACCTGCTCTACACGGTCGTCGATCCCCGCCTGAGGAGGCGCGCATGACGGCCCTGGCCAAGGTCCCCGGCGCGGTCTTGCGGCTGCGGCGCGGCCGGCGCCCCGGCAGCGCCGCGCTCCTCGTCGGCGGCGTCCTGACGGCGTGCCTCGTCGGCATCGCGCTCACCTCCCTGGTCTGGACCCCCGAGGACCCGGCCCGGATGCGCATCCTCCAGAAGCTCAGAGGACCCCTGGTCTCAGGCGCCCTCGGCACCGACCATCTCGGGCGCGACGTCGCCTCGATGCTGATGCGCGGCGCCTTCAACTCGCTCACCACCGCCTTCGCGGCGGTCGGGGTCGGGGTCGGGCTCGGCACGCTCGCCGGCGTCGCGGCGGCGGCGAATTCCAGGCTCGACGCGGTGCTGATGCGGGTCTGCGATGCGCTGTTCGCCCTGCCGCCGATCCTGTCGGCGATCATGCTCGGCGCGCTGCTCGGCCCCGGGGCGCTGACCGCGATCATCGCCATCGGGGTGTTCATGATCCCGGTCTTCGCCCGGGTCACCCGCGGCGCGGCGATGCAGATCTGGGCGCGCGAGTACATCATGGCCGCGCGCATGGCCGGCAAGGGCACGGCCCGGATCACCGCGGAGCACGTGCTGCCCAACATTGCCGGGCAGATCATCGTGCAGGTGACGATCCAGCTCGCCATGGCGATCCTGACCGAGGCGGGCCTGAGCTTCCTCGGGCTCGGCCTGCCGCCGCCGGCCCCGACCTGGGGGCGGATGCTCGCCGAATCGCAGACCTACCTCACCCAGGCGCCCCATCTCGCGCTCGCCCCCGGCCTCGCCATCGCGGCCGCGGTGCTCGGCCTCAACCTCCTGGGCGACGGGCTCGCCGCCCGCCTCGATCCACGCCGCCGGCAGGCCTCCTGATGCTCGCGATCCGCAACCTGTCCATCGCCTTCCCGGGCGCTGCCGGCCCGGTCCGCGTCGTCGATGACGTCTCGGTCGAGGTCGGCCGCGGCGAGAGCCTCGGCATCGTCGGCGAATCGGGCTCCGGCAAGTCGATGCTGTCGCTCGCCGCCATCGGGCTCCTGCCGCGCACCGCCCGCACCTCCGGCGAGATCCTGCTGGAGGGGCAGGACATCCTGAGGATGGGCGAGCGCGCGCTGTGCGGTCTGCGCGGACGGCGCATCGGCATGATCTTCCAGGAGCCGATGACGGCGCTCAACCCCGCCATGACGGCGGGCCAGCAGATCGCGGAAGGCATCCGCCTGCACCGCAGGGTCGGCCGGGCCGAGGCGCGGGCCGAGGCCCTGCGCCTTCTCGACCGGGTGCGGATCCCCGATCCGGCCCGGCGCATCGACAGCTACCCGCACGAGATGTCCGGCGGCCAGCGCCAGCGCGTCGGCATCGCGATCGCGCTGGCGCTCGAGCCCGACCTGCTGATCGCCGACGAGCCGACCACGGCCCTCGACGTGACGGTGCAGAAGGAGATCCTCGACATCCTCGACGAGCTGGTGGCCGATCTCGGCCTGTCGCTGATCCTGATCAGCCACGACCTCGGGGTGATCGCCCGCAGCACCGACCGGACCCTGGTGCTATGCCGCGGCCGCGCCGTCGAGCAGGGGGCGACCGCCGCGGTCCTGCGCCACCCCACGGCGCAGTACACCCGCGACCTGATCGCGGCGCTGCCGCGCCGGGCTAGGGCCGGCCTCGGCGAGGGTCCGCCTCTCGCCGCGGGAGGAGGCGCCCGGTGACCGCCCCGCTCCTGTCGATCGAGAACCTCACCCGCGACTACGCCCTGCGCGGGCGCGGCGGCGCGACGCGGACCCTGCGGGCGGTCGACGATGTCAGCCTCGCCGTCGAGGCCGGCAGCGTCTTCGCGGTGGTCGGGGAATCGGGCTGCGGCAAGTCCACTCTGGCCCGCATCGTCATGGCCCTCGACCGGCCGACGAGCGGCACCGTGCGCCTCGGCGGCGACGACCTGTTCGCGCTGTCGCCCACGGCCCTGGCGCGCAAGCGCCGCGACTTCCAGATGGTGTTCCAGGATCCCTACGGCTCGCTCAACCCGCGCCACTCGGTCGGCCGCATCGTCGCCGAGCCGCTGTGCCTCCTCGACGACGCGCCGCGGGGCCGCGACCGCCAGGCCCTGATCGCCCGGGCGCTCGAGGAGGTCGGGCTGCCCGGCAGCGCCGCTGCCCGCTATCCGCACGAATTCTCCGGTGGCCAGCGCCAGCGCATCGCCATCGCCCGGGCTCTCATCACCCGCCCGAAGCTCGTCGTCGCCGACGAGGCGGTCTCGGCCCTCGACCTGTCGATCCAGGCCCAGATCCTGCGCCTGATCCTGGGCTTGCGCGACCGCCACGGCCTGACCGTGCTGTTCATCACTCACAATCTCGGCGTCGTCGACGAGATCGCCGACCGGGTCGGGGTGATGCAGGCCGGGCGCCTGGTCGAGACCGGGACGGTGCGCGAGGTCCTGGACCATCCGCGCGAGGATTACACGCGCAAGCTCCTCGCCGCCGAGCCGACCCTGGCGGTGCTGGCGCAGCGCGAGCGACGGGCGTGGCGGGCCGGACCCCTCGCGTCATGTGACTGACGCATGGCGGCCCCGCCATCGACTCGCTTGCCTCCGGCGGCGCAAAATGTGAAAACGATTTCACGCACTGCGGCGATGGCGTCGCGGCGGTGCTGCCCTTCTTGGGCGTTTCCTCCCTAGACTTCGGGCCGCCTCGCAAGGGCGGCCTTTTTTTGTCTGCTGACAGGCCCCGAGGCGGAGGGCGACGGCGCGGCCGGCCCCGACCGGCACGGTCGTGTCGCCGGTGGCGGCACGCCGCACCTCGGCGATCTGCGCCGCCTGGGCGAGGTCGATCCGCGGCATGACCACCACGATCTCCTCACCGCCGATCCGGCATGCCGTGTCGGCGTTGCGGGCCGCCGCCATGGCGATGTCGGCGACGTGCCGGAGCACCAAGGTCGCCGGCCGCGTGGCCGTCGGTGGCGGTGATCCGCCTGAAATGGTCGATGGCACGGTCGGCGACCGCGGCGTACCGGCCTCCCGGGCGCCGGGCGGAGGGAAGAGGCCCGCCCGGCGGTGTCGTGTCGCGGATCCTGCGGACCGTCAGCGCATGGTCGGCATCACGAACTCGGCGCCGGCACGGATGCCGGTCGGCCAGCGGGTCGTGATCGTCTTGAGCCGGGTGTAGAACCGCACGCCCTCAGGCCCGTGCATGTGGTGGTCGCCGAACAGCGACGCCTTCCAGCCGCCGAACGAGTGGAACGCCATCGGCACCGGGATCGGCACGTTGATCCCCACCATCCCGACCTGGATCTGGTGCGCGAATTCCCGCGCCGCGTCGCCGTCCCGGGTGAAGATCGCCGTGCCGTTGCCGAACTCGTGCTCGTTGATCATCCGCGCGGCGGTCGCGTAGTCCGGCGCGCGCGCCACCGCCAGCACCGGGCCGAAGATCTCCTCCTTGTAGATCGTCATCTCGGGCGTCACCCGGTCGAACAGCGTGCCGCCGACGAAGTAGCCGTTCTCGTAGCCCTGCAGGCTCAAGCCCCGGCCGTCGACTACCAGCTCGGCGCCTTCGGCCACGCCGCGGTCGATGTAGCCCTTCACCTTGTCGCGGTGCTGCGCGGTCACCAGCGGGCCCATCTCGGCCTCGGGGTCGGTGCCGGGCCCGACCTTCAGCGCGCGGACCTTCGGCACCAGCTTCTCCATCAGCCGGTCTGCGGTCTCCTCGCCGATCGGCACCGCCACCGAGATCGCCATGCAGCGCTCGCCCGCCGAGCCGTAGGCCGCGCCCATCAGGGCGTCGACCGCCTGGTCCATGTCGGCGTCGGGCATCACCACCATGTGGTTCTTGGCCCCGCCGAGGCATTGCGCCCGCTTCCCCGTGCGCGCCGCGGTCTCGTAGATGTACTTCGCGATCGGGGTCGAGCCGACGAAGGACACGGCCTGGATGTCGGGGTGGTACAGGAGGGCGTCGACCGCCTCCTTGTCGCCCTGCACCACCGAGAACACGCCGTCGGGGAGCCCTGCCTCCTTCAGCCACTCGGCCATGACCAGGGCGGCGGAGGGATCGCGCTCGGAGGGCTTGAGCACGAAGCAGTTGCCGCAGGCCAGCGCGACGGGGAACATCCACATCGGCACCATGGCGGGGAAGTTGAACGGCGTGATGCCGGCGACGACGCCGAGGGGCTGGCGCAGGGAGTGGCTGTCGACGCGGGTGCCGACATTCTCGGTGATCTCGCCCTTGAGGAGCTGGGGCGCGCCGGTGGCGAACTCGACCACCTCCATGCCGCGCTGGATCTCGCCCTTGGCGTCGGACAGCACCTTGCCGTGCTCGGCGGTGATCACCGCGGCGAGGGTGTCGATGCGCTCTTCAAGCAGGTGCAGGAACTTGTTGAGGATGCGGGCCCGGCGGAGCGGCGGCGTGGCGGCCCAGGCCGGGAAGGCGGCGCGGGCGGCCGCCACCGCGGCCCCGACCTCGTCGGCGCTCGCCAGCGCGACATGGCCCGACGGCTCGCCGGTGGCTGGGTTGAAGACCGGCGCGGTGCGGCCCGAACGGCCGGGGGTCTGGCTGCCGCCGACGAAGTGTCCGATGGTGTTCATGAGCAGAATCGAATCCGGTGATGAAACGGGTGATCCACGGCTCGCATGTCGAGCTGCGTTTGGCGGGTCAATCTCCGCGTCATCCCGGGGCTCGCCGCAGGCGGGAACCCGGGATCCATGACCGCTGACGCTTGAGGATGGAGCGGCGCGCGATCCGCTTCATCGTCCACCGCCAGCGGTCCTGGATCCCGGGTTCCGCTGTCGCGGCCCCGGGGATGACGAGGGGGGTGTCGACGTCCGGCAGGGAAGATCCCTACGCCGCCCGGCGCAGCGCCTCGCCCAGCATCGAGGCCATCGTGTCGATGTGCTCGGGTTCGGCGATCAGCGGCGGCGACAGGGCGATGATGTCGCCGGTGACGCGGATCAGCAGGCCCTTCTCGAAGCAATCGGTGAAGACGTCGTAGGCCCGCGCCCCCGGCGCGCCCGCCCGGGGCTCCAGCTCGATGCCGGCGATGAGGCCGATGGTGCGGATGTCGATCACGTGCGGGCAGTCGCGCAGGGCATGCATCGCCTGGTGCCACTGCGCCTGGACCTGCGTCGTGCGGGTGAGCAGGTCCTCTTCCGCGTAGATCTCCAGGGTGGCGAGGCCGGCCGCGCAGGCGACCGGGTGCCCCGAATAGGTGTAGCCGTGGAACAGCTCGATCGCGCCCTCGGGCCCGTGCATCAGCGCGTCGTGGACGGCCCGGGTGGCGAAGACCGCGCCCATCGGGATCGTGCCGTTGGTGAGGCCCTTGGCGGTGGTGATGAGATCGGGCGTCACGCCGAAATAGTCGGTGGCGAAGGGCGCGCCGAGGCGGCCGAACCCGGTGATGACCTCGTCGAAGATCAAGAGGATGCCGTGCTTCGTCGCGATCTCGCGCAGGCGCTCGAGGTAGCCCTTCGGCGGCACCAGCACGCCGGTCGAGCCCGCCACCGGCTCGACGATCACCGCGGCGATCGTCTCGGCGCCGTGGAGCGCCACCAGCCGCTCCAGATCGTCGGCGAGGTCGGCGCCGTGCTCGGGCTGGCCCTGCACGAAGGCGTTGCGGGCGAGGTCGTGGGTGTGGCGCAGGTGGTCGACGCCCGGCAGCAGCGGGAACATCCGGCGGTTGTTGACGAGGCCGCCGACCGAGATGCCGCCGAAGCCGACGCCGTGATAGCCGCGCTCGCGCCCGATCACCCGGGTCCGCGTGCCCTGGCCGATGGCGCGCTGGTAGGCCAGCGCGATCTTGAGCGCCGTATCGACCGATTCCGAGCCCGAGCCGGTGAAGAACACCCGGTCGAGGGCACCGCCCGGCGCGATGGCGGCGAGGCGCTCGGCGAATTCGAAGGCGATCGGGTGGCCCATCTGGAACGAGGGCGCGTAATCGAGGGTCGAGAGCTGGCGCTCGACGGCCTCGGCGATGCGGCGGCGGCCGTGGCCGGCATTGACGCACCACAGGCCGGCGGTGCCGTCGAGGACCTCGCGCCCGTCGTCGGTGGTGTAGTGCATGCCCTCGGCCGCGACGAGCAGGCGCGGCGCGGCCTTGAACTGGCGGTTGGCCGTGAACGGCATCCAGTAGGCGTCGAGGCTCGGACGGTTGAGGCGCGGCGGATGGGCGTTCATGGCGGTCTCTTTCTGAGGCACGGTCGCCGCCAGACAAGACCGTTCCGGCACTGGCAACAAGTCCTTTTCTGCCCCGCCGTAACCCTTTGCCGCTGCACGGGGCCGCGATAGAGTGTTGCCCGATCCGCAACAGCCTCAACAGGGGAGCCGGCGTGACCAACGACGAGGTGGGGGCGCGCCTGCGCCACGTGCGCCTGCTGCACGGCCTGTCGCAGCGGGCGCTGGCCAAGCGCGCGGGCGTGGTGAACTCGACCATCTCGCTGATCGAATCGGGCCACACCAACCCGTCGGTCGGCGCCCTCAAGCGCATCCTCGACGCGGTGCCGATCGGGCTCGCCGAGTTCTTCTCGCTGACGCCGGAGCGGAGCGAGAAGGCATTCTACGCCGGCGAGGAACTGGTCGAGATCGGCAAGGGCCGGATCTCCTACCGCCAGGTCGGCGACAACCTGTTCGGCCGCGCCCTGCAACTGCTCAAGGAGCGCTACGAGCCGGGTGCCGATACCGGCCGCGTGCCCCTGGTCCATGACGGGGAGGAAGGCGGGATCGTGCTCTCGGGGCGGCTCGAAGTGATGGTGGACGACGAGCGGCGGGTGCTCGGGCCCGGCGACGCCTATTACTTCTCCAGCCGCCGGCCGCATCGCTTCCGCTGCGTCGGGCCGCATCCGTGCGAGGTGGTGAGTGCCTGCACCCCGCCGACCTTCTGACGGCCTTGCCAAGCAGCGATCGTATACAATATGCGTTTGAGAGAAGCGGTGGAGTCGAGAGCATGGCCGTGACGGCACGCGCGGGCGGAGCCCGATCCGTTCCTGGAAGCCTCGGCCATCGCACCGTCTCGGCGGCCGTGGCCGAGGCCCTGCGCGAGCGCATCCTCTCGGGCGCCCTCGCGCCCGGCTTCCAGCTGCGCCAGGACGCGCTGGCGGAGGAGTTCGGCATCAGCCGGATCCCGATCCGGGAGGCCCTGCTTCAGCTGGAGGCCGGCGGCCTCGTCAAGATCGTGCCGCATCGCGGCGCCGTGGTCTCGGGGCTCTCGGTCGAGGAGATCGAGGACGTGTTCCAGCTTCGCGTCTCGCTGGAGCCGCAATTGCTGATCCTTTCGGCCCGCCACCTCACGCCGGAGGACTTTTCGGAGCTGCGCTCCCTGCGCGACGAGTACAGCGCCGCGCTCAAGGCCGGCCAGGTCGAGAACTGGGGCGAGCTGAACCGGCGCTTCCATCTCGGCCTCCTGCGCCATGCCGGCCGGCCGCGCTCGCTGTCGATCATCGCCGGCCTGCTCCAGGATTGCGACCGCCCGACCCGGCTGCAACTCTCCGTCACCGGCGACGTCGCCCGCGCCGACATGGAGCACACCACGATCCTCGATCTGTGCGAGGCGGGGGAGGTCGTGGCGGCGGCGAATCTCCTGCGGATCCATGTCGAGCATGCCGGGCGCTCGCTGGTGGAGATCTATCGCAAGTCGGCGGAGCCATGACGTAAGGTCGGGCGCCCGGAGATCTGGCCCGCTCTCACCCCGCGCCGGCCCTCCGGGACCGGAAGCATGGATGGGTCTGGATGCTCAAGACGCTGTTTCTCCCTGGTGCCGGCGGCAGCGCCTCCTTCTGGAAACCCGTTGCCGTCCATGCAGGCCTCGACGGCGTGTTCGTCTCGTGGCCGGGCCTCGGTGACGAGCCGCCCGATCCGGCAGTGGGTTGCATCGACGATCTCGTCTCCCTGGCCGCAAGGCAGATCCGCGAGCCGACAGCGCTGATCGCTCAATCGATGGGCGGCTACGTCGCGATCAAGCTGGCGCTGGCCTTTCCGACGCTGGTCAAGAGCCTCGTCTTGGCCGTGACGTCGGGCGGCGTGCCAGTGGCGGATCTGGGCGGATGCGACTGGCGCTCCGACTACGCCTCGGCCTTCCCGAACGCCGCCCGGTGGATCGCCGATCCCGTCGAAGACCTGTCGGCGCAGATCCCATCCATCGATGCGCCGGCGCTGTTACTGTGGGGAGACGCTGATCCGATCAGCCCGGTGGCGGTTGGGCAGCGGCTGGCCTCCCTGCTTCCGCAAGCCCGCCTTCGCGTCATCCCCGGGGCGGACCACGATCTCGCCCGAACCCACGCGGAGATCGTCGCCGCCGAGATCCGGCATCATCTGACGACGATGCCGTAAGGGGCGCCACGACGGCTCCAGGGCTCAAGGTCCGCTTCCGCACCCGCCTCGCCGAGCCGTCCGCCCGCCGAGGCAGATCGCTTTGCGAGCCCGCTTGACTGCATCGCATATTTTATACAATCTACGAATCACACCACGCAGAGGACGACACCGTGCCCGACATCGCACTCGAAACCAGGGGGCTGACCAAGGCGTTCGGCGGCTTCCGGGCGGTGCGGGGGCTCGACCTGAAGGTTCGGCGGCACACGATCCACGCGCTGATCGGGCCGAACGGCGCCGGCAAGACCACGGTGTTCAACCTGCTCACCAAGGTCCACGTGCCGACGGACGGACAGATCCTCTACGAGGGCCAGGACATCACGAAGGCCTCGTCGGCGGCCATCGCCCGGCGTGGGCTGGTGCGCTCGTTCCAGATCTCGGCGATCTTCCCGAACCTCTCGGTGCGCGACAACGTCCGGGTGGCGTTGCAGCGGCGGCTCGGCACGCAGTTCCAGTTCTGGCGCTCCAGCCGCTCGCTGGCCGTGCTCGACGACGAGGCGATGCGGCTGCTGTCGGAGGTCGGCCTCGCCGAGGCCGCCGAGGCTCGTGCCGCCGACCTGTCCTACGGCCGCAAGCGCACGCTCGAGATCGCCACGACCCTCGCCCTCGACCCGCCCTTCCTGCTCCTCGACGAGCCGACGCAAGGGATGGCGATCGAGGATGTCGACCGCATCAAGCGTCTGGTCCGGCGCATCGCCAAGGGACGCACGATCCTGATGGTGGAGCACAACATGTCGGTGGTGGCCGACCTCTGCGACACCATCACGGTGCTGCAGCGGGGCGAGATCCTGGCGGAGGGCCCTTACGCGGCGGTCTCGGCCGATCCGGCGGTGAAGGCGGCCTATCTCGGGGGCGGTCATGCGTGAGGTCGTTCTCGAAGCGCGCGGGCTCGAGGCCTGGTACGGCGAGAGCCACGTCCTGCACGGCATCGACCTCACGGTGCGCGAGGGCGAGTGCGTGACCCTGATCGGCCGCAACGGCGCCGGCCGCACCACGACGTTGCGCGCCATCCTCGGCCTGACCGACCGGCGCGCCGGCTCGGTGCGGGTGCGCGGGGTCGAGGCGATCCGGCTGCCGCCGCACCGCATCGCGCGGCTGGGCCTCGGCTACTGCCCGGAGGAGCGCGGCGTCTACCGCACCCTCACCACCCGCGAGAACCTGACCCTGCTGCCCCGCCTCGGCGAGGGCGGCCTGCCGCTGGACGAGGTGCTGGCGCTGTTTCCCAACCTCGCCGAGCGGGCCGACAGCTATGGCGGCCGGCTCTCGGGCGGCGAGCAGCAGATGCTGGCGCTCGGCCGCATCCTCACCACCGGCGCCCGCATCCTGCTCCTCGACGAGATCACCGAGGGGCTGGCGCCGGTCATCGTCGAGGCGCTCGGCCGCGCCGTGGCGATGCTGAAGAGCCGCGGCTTCACCATCGTGCTGGTCGAGCAGAACTTCCACTTCGCCCGCCACCTCGCCGACCGCCACTACGTGGTCGAGCACGGCCGCATCGCCGCGGAGATCGCGGCGCACGAGGTCGCGGCGCGGGAGGAGGAGGTCGGCCGGCTGCTCGGGGTGTGACCCCCGGCGGCGGTGCGCGTCGGTCAACCGGATCATCAAGGAGGTGGGAATCATGCGGTCGCGTGTCATCGGGTGTGCCCTCGGGCTGTCGCTCGCCGCTGTGGCGTCGGGCGCCCTCGCGGCCGACAAGGTCAGCGACGGGGTGGTGAAGGTCGGCATCCTCAACGACCTGTCGGGCATCTATTCCGACTTCACCGGCCGCGGCTCGGCGGTGGCGGCGCAGATCGCCATCGACGAGATGGGGGGCAAGGTGCTGGGCGCGCCGGTCGAGCTCGTCGCCGCCGACCACCAGAACAAGCCCGACATCGCGGCGAACCTCGCCCGCGAGTGGTTCGACCAGGGCAAGGTCGACATGATCGCCGACTTCCCGACCTCCTCGACGGCGCTCGCCGTGATGGAGATCGCCAAGCAGAAGAACCGGGTGACCATGCTCTCGGCCGGCGTCGCCATGGCGGCGATCACCGACAAGTGCTCGCCCCTGAGCGCGCAATGGATGGTCAACACCTACGCGCTGGCCGCCGGCACCGCCAAGGCCCTGATGCAGGCCGGCAAGAAGAGCTGGTACTTCGTCACCGCCGATTACACCTTCGGCCATTCGCTGGAGAAGGACGCGGCCGCGGTGGTCGAGGCCGAGGGCGGCAAGGTCCTGGGCGTCTCGCGCCATCCCTTCCCGGGCGGCGATTTCTCGTCCTACATGCTGAAGGCGCAGAGCACCGGCGCCCAGGTGATCGCGCTGGCCAATGCCGGCAGCGACACCGTCAACGCCGTCAAGCAGGCCGCCGAATACGGCATCGGCCGCAGCGACAAGCAGGTGATCGCGCCGCTCCTCACCTACATCACCGACGTGAAGAGCCTCGGCCTCGCCAAGGCCCAGGACATGTACCTCACAGAGGCGTTCTACTGGGATTACGACGACCGCTCGCGCGCCTTCGCGGAAAAATACTTCGCCAAGATGAAGCGGATGCCGAGCGCCTCGCAGGCCGCCATCTACTCGGCGGTGCTGAGCTACCTGAAGGCGATCCAGGCGGCCGGCACCGACGAGGCCGGCGCGGTGATGGGTCAGCTGCGCTCGATGACCATCGACGACGCCGTGATCCGCAACGGCAAGCTTCGCGCCGACGGCGCGCTGGTGCACGACCTGCTGCTGCTCCAGGTGAAGAAGCCGGCGGAGTCGAAGCGCGACTGGGACTTCTACCACGTCAAGGCGGTGCTCAAGGGCGACGACGTCTACCCGAAGCCGAGCGACGCCTGCCCGCTGAACGCGAAGGGGTGACACGACGCCTCGACCCTCCCCCCTCTGCGGGGGGGAGGGGATGAACCGAACCGTCCCGCCAGTCCTTCCCCGGTGCTCCCCATGTCGGACATCTCCCTCCAGGCCTTCATGGCCCAGCTCACCATCGGGCTCATCGGCGGCTGCTTCTACGCCATGCTGAGCATGGGGCTGGCGATCATCTTCGGCCTGCTCAACATCATCAACTTCACCCACGGCGCGCAGTTCATGATGGCGGCGTTCCTGGCCTGGATCGGGCTGACGCAGGTCGGCCCCTGGCTCGGCCAGCCCGACCTCCAGGTGAATTTCTGGCTCGCCCTGGTGCTGGCGCCGGCCCTCGTCGCGGTGTTCGGCATGGCGATCGAGCGCACGCTGCTGCGCCGGCTCTACCACCTCGACCATCTCTACGGCCTGCTCCTCACCTTCGGGGTGGCGCTCGTGATGGAAGGGGGGTTTCGCTATTTCTTCGGGGTGTCGGGCCAGGGCTACGAGCCGCCGGAGATCCTGCAGGGCCCGGTCGATGTCGGCTTCATGCTGCTGCCGAAATACCGGGTCTTCGTGGTCGCGGCCTCGCTGCTGATCTGCCTTGCCACCTGGTACCTGTTCGAGCGCACCAAGCTCGGCGCCTACCTGCGGGCCGGCACCGAGAATCCGCGCCTGCTCCAGGCCTTCGGCATCAACGTGCCGGTGATGATCACCCTGACCTACGGCTTCGGCGTGGCGCTGGCCGGCATCGCCGGGGTCCTGGCCGCGCCGATCATGCAGATCACCCCGCTGATGGGCGGCAGCCTCCTCAACATCGTCTTCGCCGTGGTGGTGATCGGCGGCCTCGGCTCGATCCTCGGCGCCATGGTGACCGGCCTCGGCCTCGGGCTGATCGAGGGGCTGACCAAGGTGGTCTATCCGGAGGCCTCGACCGTGGTGGTGTTCGTGATCATGGCCCTGGCGCTGCTGCTGCGCCCGGCCGGCCTGTTCGGGCGGGAGGCGTGAGATGAACTCCAGGCATCTGTTCGCCGGCCTCGTCGCCGGGCTCCTCGTGGTGCCGCTGGTGCCGGCGCTGATCTACCCGATCTTCGTCATGAAGGTGATGGCCTACGGGCTGTTCGCCTGCGCCTTCAACCTGCTGCTCGGCTTCACCGGCCTCGTCTCCTTCGCCCACGCCGCCTTCCTCGGCACCGCCGGCTACGTCACCGGCGCGCTGATGATCCGGCTCGGCGCCCACCCGCTCGGGGTGCCAGCGGCCTTCGCGGCCGGCGTCGCGGCGGCAGCGCTCGTCGGCTTCGCCATCGGTGGCCTCGCGATCCGGCGGCGCGGCATCTACTTCGCGATGATCACGCTGGCGCTCTCGCAGATCGTCTACTTCCTGGCGGTGCAGTTCCGCTGGACCGGCGGCGAGGACGGGCTCCAGGGCATTCCGCGCGGCACGCTCTTCGGCCTCGTCGACCTCTCGAACGACACCGCGATGTACTACGTGGCGCTCGCGCTGTTCGTCGCCGGCTTCCTGTTCATCCACCGGGTGGTGCACTCGCCCTTCGGCCAGATCCTCCAGGCGGTGCGCGACAACGAGCCGAGGGCGGTGTCGCTCGGCTACGACGCGGCCCGGTTCCAGCTCCTCGCCTTCGTGCTCTCGGCGGCGGTGGCGGGCTATGCCGGCACCCTCAAGGCCCTGGTCTTCGGCCTCGTCTCGCTCAACGACGTGTCGCTGCACACCTCGACCGAGGTGGTGCTGATGACGCTGCTCGGCGGCGTCGGCACCCTGTTCGGGCCGCTCGTCGGCGCCGCCCTGGTGGTCGGGCTGCAAAACTACCTCGCCACCATCGGCGACCTCGTCACCGTCGTGATCGGCCTGATCTTCATCCTCTGCGTCTCGTTCTTCCGCCGCGGCGTCGTCGGCGAGTGGCTGCACTGGCGCCACCGCCGCGCCGCCCGGACCGCGCCGCAGAGCCCCCAGTCGTCCCCGGTCGCCGAGGCGGCCTGATCCCTTCACCCCCTCATCACACCTCAAGGAGATACGACCATGTGGACAGGCGTCATTCCCGCCGTCACCACCAAGTTCACCGCCGACGGCGCGCTCGACCACGCCGAGATGGAGCGCTGCTTCGCGCTCCAGATGCAGGCCGGCTGCGACGGCCTCATCGTCTGCGGCTCGCTCGGCGAGGGCCCGATGCTGTCGCCCGACGAGCGGCTCGAGGTGCTGAAGACCGCCCAGTCGGTCGCCGGGGGCAAGCCGGTGCTGCTCACCGTCTCCGAGGCCGGCACCCGCGAGGCCTGCGCGCTCGCCGCCCGTGCGGCCAAGGCCGGCGCCTCCGGCCTGATGGTGGTGCCGAGCCCGATCTACCACACCGACGAGGACGAGACCGTCGCGACCCTGAGCGCGGTCGCTGCCGCCGGCGACCTGCCGGTGATGATCTACTCGAACCGCGTCGCCTACCGGGTCGACGTGACGCCCCGGATCATGGAGCGGCTGGCCTCCGATTCCCGCTTCGTCGCGATCAAGGAATCCTCCGACGACATCCGCCGCTCGACCGAGATCATCAATCATTTCGGTGACCGCTTCGCGGTGCTGACCGGCGTCGACAACCTCGCCTTCGAGGCGCTGAGCGTCGGCGCGGTCGGCTGGGTCGCGGGCCTGGTCGTCGCCTTCCCGGACGAGACCGTGGCGATCTACCGCCTGATGAAGGCCGGCCGCACGGCGGACGCGCTCGAGATCTACCGCTGGTTCCGCCCGCTCCTCGACCTCGACGTCTCGACCTTCCTGGTCCAGAACATCAAGCTCGCCGAGGCCCTGGCGATCGGCTCGACCGAGCACGTCCGCATGCCGCGGAAGCCGCTCTCGGGCGAGCGCCGGGCCGCCGTCGAGGCGATCATCCGCACCGCCCTGGAGCGTCGCCCGACCCTGAAGCTCGCCGCTTAAAAGGAGCCGCCTTGGCCCGCGAGGTCATCATCGTCGGGGCCGGCATCGTCGGCCTCGCCTGCGCCCACCACCTCCTCACGGAAGGCTGGCGGGTGCGGCTGATCGAGCGCGGCGGCGTCGCCGAGGGGGCGAGCTTCGGCAATGCCGGGGCGCTCGCCTTCACCGACGTGCTGCCGCTCGCCTCGCCGGGCATCCTGCGGCGGGCGCCGCGCTGGATGCTCGATCCCCTCGGGCCGCTGGCGCTGCCGCCGGCCTACCTGCCACGGATCGCCCCCTGGCTGCTGCGCTTCTGGCGCGCCAGCCTACCCGATCGCCACCGCCACGCGACGCAAGTCCAGTCCGGCCTGATGCGGCTCGCCGCGCAGGCGATGGAGGCGATGGTGGCCTCGGCCGGCCTCGGCGGGCGGCTGCGCCGCGACGGCAACCTCGAACTCTACGAGAGCGAGGCGGAGCTCGCCGCCGCCGGGCCCGGCTGGGCGGCGCGGGAGCGCGAGGGCATCGCCTTCGAGCATGTCCGGGCTGAGCGCCTCGCCGAGCTGCAGCCCGGCCTGTCGCCCCGCTTCGTCGCCGGCACCTTCACGCCGCACTGGATGACGGTCGACGATCCGCACCGGTTCGCCCTGGCGCTCCACGCCGACGTGATGGCGAAGGGCGCCGTGCTCACGCCGGGCGAGGTGCGGGACATCGCGCCCGAGGGCAACGGCGTGCGCCTGACCCTCGCCGACGGAACGTCGCGCGACGCCGAGGCCTGCGTGCTCGCCGCCGGTGCCTGGTCGCGGGCGCTGGCGCGCCGCCTCGGCGACCGGGTGCCCCTCGACACCGAGCGCGGCTACAACACCACGCTGCCCCCCGGCGCCTTCGCTCTGCGCCGCCAGCTCACCTTCGGCGGCCATGGCTTCGTGGTCACGCCGTTGTCCACCGGCATCCGGGTCGGCGGCGCCGTCGAGTTCGGGGGGCTCGACCGCCCGCCCAACTTCGCCCGCGCCGACGCGATGCTACGCAAGGCCGCGGCCTTCCTGCCGGGCCTGCGGACGGAGGGCGGCCGGCAATGGATGGGATTCAGGCCGTCGCTCCCCGACAGCCTGCCGGTGATCGGCCCGTCGCGGGCGAGCCCGCGGGTGATCTACGCTTTCGGCCACGGCCATCTCGGCCTGACGCAGAGCGCCGGGACCGGGCGCATCGTGGCGGATCTGCTGGCGGGGCGGAGGCCCGGGATGGCGATCGAGGCATTGCGGGCGGGACGGTTCGGCTGAGGCGCGACGCTTACCGCCCCCTCCCCCGCACAGGGGGAGGGGGCGGGCCGCGCGGTTCCTCACGCCCCCCGCATCGCGTTCATGGTCAGCAGTTCGTAGGTCGCCGCCGTCTCCCCGGCCGCCGTCTGGATCTCCACGTCCCACCGCACCTCGCCGTATTGCGCGTTGCGCGGCGACTTCTCCTTGGCGGTGAGGCGCACGCGGATCGCCTCGCCGGGCTGGATCGGCTTGAGGAAGCGCAAGGAGTCGAGCCCGTAATTGGCCAGCACCGGGCCCGGATCGGGATCGACGAACAGGCCGGCGGCGAAGGATAGAAGCAGGTAGCCGTGCGCCACCCGGCCGGGGAAGAACGGATGGCCCTTCGTCGCCTCCTCGCTCATATGGGCGTAGAAGGTGTCGCCGGTGAAATGCGCGAAATGCTCGATATCCGCGAGCGTGATCACCCGCTCGGCCGAGTGGAAGCTGCGGCCGATCGCCAGATCCTCGAAGTGGCAGCGGAACGGATGCTCGGGGCGGATGTCCTCCGGCGCGCCCTTGATCCAGCTCTGCGTGATCCGGCTCAGCATCGCCGGCGAGCCCTGAAGCGCCGTGCGCTGCATGTAGTGCGACAGCGCCCGCACGCCGCCGAGTTCCTCGCCGCCGCCGGCCCGGCCGGGACCGCCATGCATCATGTGCGGCATCGGCGAGCCGTGGCCTGTCTGCTCCTTGGCGCAGTCGCGGTCGATGACGACGAGGCGGCCGTGATAGGCCCCGACCCCGAAGACCAGCTCGGACGCCGCCGCCGGGTCGTGGGTGTAGAGCGAGGCGACGAGGCTGCCCTCGCCGCGATTGGCGAGCGTCGCCGCTTCCTCCAGCCCGTCATAGCCCATCACCGTGCAGACCGGGCCGAAGGCCTCCAGCGCATGCACCTGCCGGGCGCGCAGCGGATCGGCGCAGTGGAGCAGCATCGGCGGCAGGAAGGCGCCGGTCTCGGCATCCGCCCCCTCGACGGTCAGGCGCGCCGGATCGCCGAAGACCAGCTCCGCTTCCGCCTTCAGGGCCTCGACCCGGGCGAGCACGTCGCGGCGCTGCGCGAGCCCCACCACCGGCCCCATCCGCACGTCGTCGCGGGCCGGGTCGCCGATCCGCACCGAGGCCAGGCGTCGGCTCAGGGCCTCGATCACCGCCGGCACCTGGGCGCGGGGCACCAGGGCCCGGCGGATCGCCGTGCATTTCTGGCCTGCCTTGACGGTCATCTCCTTGGCGACCTCGCGGATAAAGAGGTCGAATTCCGGGCTGCCCGGCCCGGCATCGATCCCTAAGATCGCGGCGTTGAGCGAGTCGCGCTCGGCCACGAAATGCACCGCCTCGCGGGCGATCACCGGATGGCGCTGGAGCCGCTGCGCGGTCTCGGCCGAGCCGGTGAACGACACCACGTCCTGTCCGGTGAGGTGATCGAACAGGTCCCCGGTCGGTCCGACCACGCATTGCAGCGCACCAATCGGCAGGATCCCGGATTCGGCGATCAGCCGCACCAGCGCATGGGCGACGTAAGCCGTGATGGTGGCGGGCTTCGTCACCACCGGCACGCCGGCGAGGATCGCGGGCGCGAGCTTCTCGAGCAGCCCCCAGCACGGGAAGTTGAAGGCGTTGATGTGGACGGCGCAGCCGACCCGGCTGGTCAGCACGTGGCGCCCGACGAAGCTGCCCCCGCGCGACAGCGGCTCCACCGCGCCGTCGATCAGGACCGTCGCGTTCGGCAATTCGCGCCGCCCCTTCGAGGCGTAGACGAACAGCGTCCCGATGCCGCCGTCGATGTCGATCAGGTTGTCGGCCCGGGTCGCGCCGGTCCGGTGCGACAGGGCGTAGAGCCCGTCCCGGCGCTCGTTGAGATAGGCGGCGAGCCGCTTCAGCATCTCGGCGCGCTGGTGGAAGGTAAGGCGGCGCAGAGCCGGCCCGCCGACCCGGCGGGCATGGTCCAGCACCTCGCCCATGTCGAGGCCGCCGCTGCCGACCTCCGCCACCACCGCGCCGGTGACGGCGCTGCGGATGCCGGTCCAGTCTCCCCCCGGCGCGATCCAGCGTCCCTGGACGTAGCTCTCCAGCCGCATGGCGTGCCTCCCGTTCGTCCTGCCGTTCTTGTGCGCCCATTATTGACCGACCGGCCGGTTGGTCAAGCGCGGCTCGACAGCCCCGGGCCGGCGCCCTTATCGGGGAGCGTTGATCCCGAAGGACCGGAATGGCCGACCTCCTGGCGCCACTCATCGCCCATTTCCACGCCCGCACGCCGATCCGCGCCGGCTCCCTGGTGGTCACGGTGTTCGGCGACGCGGTGGTGCCACGGGGCGGGGTGCTGTCGCTCGAATCGCTGCTCGCGATCACCCGGGCCTTCCGCATCGGGGACGGGGTGGTGCGCACGGCCCTGTCGCGGCTCGTCGCCGATGGATGGTTCGAGCGCTGGAAGCTCGGCCGCAACAGCTTCTACCGCCTGTCCGCGTCGGGCACCGCCGCCTTCGCGCAGGCGACCGCCCGGATCTACGGCCCCGCGGCGCCGGCCTGGTCGGGCGCCTTCGACCTCCTGCTTCTCGACGGTGGTGGCGACCGGCGGGCCGAGCTCGCGGCGTGCGGCTACGGCAGCCTCGGGCCCGACCTGATGATCGGGGCGAGGGAGGCGGCCGGGACGCAGGGGGTGTTGCGCCTCGCCGCCCGGCCGGAGGATCCGGGCACCGCGCGCCGCCTCGCCGCCCGGGCCTGGCCGGTGGCGGAGGTGGGCGAGCGTTACGCCCGCTTCGCCGGCACCTTCGCGGCGGCCGGCGCAGCCGTTGCCGCGCATCCTCCGTCCGGGCTCGACGCCCTGGTGCTGCGCATCCTGCTGATCCACGAGTACCGCCGCGCCGTCCTCAAGGACCCGCTGCTGCCGGCCGATCTCCTGCCGGAGGACTGGCCCGGGGCCGCGGCGCGGAGACTGTGCGCCACGATCTACCGCGCCGTCGCGCCGGCCGCGGAAGCCTGGCTCGATGCGAACGCCACGCGCGACACCGGCCCGCTGCCGTTGCCGGGAGCGGAGTTCGCGGCGCGGTTCGTCGGGTGACCAGCCGGTTCTGCTCGCTTGTCGCGTCAGGGGTGGTGCGAGAATCGGCCGCCGTCGAAGGGCCGCCGCCCCAGGCTCGACGCGGCCCGACGGCCCTCCCGCACCGCAACGTGTTACGGAAAATCTTGCGATAAGAAAATTTCGTGATATATCGAGGTCCAGAACTTCGAGGGAGGCGCGGCCATGTACACGCAGGCCCTGAACGCCAGAGACACCACCGCCCCGGTCGCCGGCCCGGAGGAGGCTGCGCGGGCCGCCCGGTTCCAGGCGCGGATCGACGCCGAGGAGCGGATCGAGCCGAACGACTGGATGCCGGAGGCCTACCGACGCACGCTGACCCGGCAGATCTCGCAGCACGCCCATTCCGAGATCGTCGGCATGCTGCCGGAGGGCAACTGGATCACCCGGGCGCCGACGCTCAAGCGGAAGGCCGCGCTGCTGGCAAAAGTGCAGGACGAGGCCGGCCACGGGCTCTACCTCTACTCGGCGGCCGAGACCCTCGGCACCAGCCGCGAGGAGCTGTTCGACCAGCTGCTCGCCGGCCGGGCGAAATATTCCTCGATCTTCAACTACCCGACCCTGACCTGGGCCGATATCGGCGCCATCGGCTGGCTGGTCGACGGCGCGGCGATCATGAACCAGATCCCGCTCTGCCGCTGCTCCTACGGTCCTTACGCCCGCGCGATGATCCGCGTCTGCAAGGAGGAGAGCTTCCACCAGCGCCAGGGCTACGAGATCATGCTGACCCTCTGCCGCGGCACGCCCGAGCAGAAGGCGATGGCCCAGGACGCCCTGAACCGCTGGTGGTGGCCCTGCCTGATGATGTTCGGGCCGCCCGACGCCGAGAGCCAGCATTCCGACCAATCGGCCAAGTGGAAGATCAAGCGCTTTTCCAACGACGAGCTGCGCCAGAAATTCGTCGACGCGACGGTGCCGCAGGGCCAGTATCTCGGCCTGACCTTCCCCGACCCGGACCTCGCCTACGACGAGGCGGCAGGCCACTGGCGCTACGGCGCCATCGACTGGGAGGAGTTCAAGCAGGTGCTGGCCGGCAACGGCCCCTGCAACCGCCAGCGGATGAAGCAGCGCCGCGACGCCCACGCCGCCGGCGCCTGGGTGCGCGAGGCGGCGATGGCGCATGCTGCGAAGCGCGCCCGTCGGGCGGCGGCGAAGGCCGACGCCCTGCAGCAGGCGGCGTGAGGGAGGGGACGATGGCCGAGCCGAAGATCCCGCTCTGGGAGGTGTTCATCCGCTCCCGCAACGGCCTGGCGCACAAGCATGTCGGCTCGCTCCACGCCGCCGATGCCGCCATGGCGCTCCAGGCCGCCCGCGACGTCTACACCCGCCGCGGCGAGGGGCTGTCGCTCTGGGTCGTGCCGTCCGCGGCCATCGTCGCCTCGGACCCGGCCGACAAGGAGGTGATGTTCGAGCCCACCGCCTCGAAGATCTACCGTCACCCGACCTTCTACGAGGTGCCGGACGAGGTCGGGCATATGTGACGCCATATCTGCCCGCGCCTCATCCGTCGCCGGCGCGACCCGATCCTCCCGAGGCCTCCATGCCCACCACCTCCCTCAGCCTCACCGAGACCCCACTGCTGGCCGGCATCCTGGCCCTGGCGGACGATGCGCTGATCCTCGGGCACCGGCTGTCCGAGTGGTGCGGCCACGCGCCGATGCTGGAGGAGGACATCGCCCTCGCCAACATCGCCCTCGATTGCGTCGGCCAGGCCCGCGCCTTCTACGCCTACGCTGCCGAGGTGGCGGGGGAGGGGCTCTCCGAGGACGATTTCGCCTATCGGCGCGAGGCCGGGCAGTACCGCAACTGCCTCTTGGTCGAGCAGCCGAACGGCGACTTCGCCGCGACCATCGTCAGGCAGGTGCTGGTCTCGGCCTTCATCGATCCGTACTACCGCGCGCTCATGGCCTCCCGCGACGCGACGCTCGCCGCCATCGCCGCGAAGGCCGAAAAGGAGACCGCCTACCACTTGCGGCATTCCGGCGAGTGGCTGATCCGGCTCGGCGACGGCACCGACGAGAGCCATGCCCGCGCCCGCGCCGCCCTCGACGAGCTGTGGCCCTATACGGGCGAATTGTTCGAGGTCGATGCCGCCGAGGCCGCGCTGATCGAGGCCGGCACGCTGCCGGATCCCCGGACCCTGCGGGCGGAGTTCGACGCCACGCTCGACCACATCCTCGGCGAGGCGACGCTCGCCCGCCCCCCCGGCACCTGGATGCAGAGCGGCGGCCGGGCCGGACGCCACAGCGAGCATCTCGGCTTCATCCTGTCCGACCTGCAATACCTGCAGCGCGCCCATCCGGGGGCGGCCTGGTGACCCCCGCCGAAGCGGATCTCGCCCGCCGCGCGCACGAGGCCGCCGCGACGGTGTGCGATCCCGAGATCCCTGTCCTCACCATCGCGGATCTCGGCGTGCTGCGGGGCGTGACGGTCGCGGATGGCCGGGTCGAGGTCGCGATCACCCCGACCTATTCCGGCTGCCCGGCGATGGACGTGATCGGCATCGAGGTGCAGACGGCCCTGGCCGAGGCCGGCATCCCGGAGGCCCGGGTGCGCCTGGTCCTGGCGCCGGCCTGGACCACCGACTGGATGAGCGAGGCCGGCAAGCGGAAGCTTGCTGCCTACGGCATCGCTCCGCCGGCGGGAAAAGCCTCGCGCCGGGCCTTGTTCGGCGAGGAGACGGTCGCCTGCCCGCATTGCGGCTCGGCCGCCACGGAAAAGGTCTCCGAGTTCGGCTCCACCGCCTGCAAGGCGTTGTGGCGCTGCCGGGCCTGCCGCGAGCCGTTCGATTCCTTCAAGTGCATCTGAGGCGCCGATGACCCCCCGCTTCCATCGCCTGCGCGTCGCCGAGATCCGCCGCGAGACGCCGGACGCCGTCTCGATCGCCTTCGCGGTGCCGGAAGAGGCGCGGGAGGCCTTCGGCTTCGCCTGTGGCCAGTACCTGACCCTGAAGGCCACGGTCGACGGCGAGGAGGTGCGGCGCTCCTACTCGATCTGCTCCGGCGTCGGCGATCCCGACCTGCGCGTCGCGATCAAGCGGGTCGAGGGCGGGTTGTTCTCGGGCTTTGCCAACCAGGCGATCGCGCCGGGCGACGAGATCGAGGTGATGCCGCCGATGGGCCGCTTCGGCGTCGAGATCCAGCCCGACGCGGCCCGCACCTTCGTGGGCTTCGCGGCGGGATCGGGCATCACCCCGATCCTGTCGATCATCCGCACCGTGCTCGCCGCCGAGCCGAAGAGCCGCTTCTTCCTGTTCTACGGCAACCGCGCCACCGGCTCGATCCTGTTCCGCGAGGCGCTGGAGACCCTGAAGGACCGCTTCCTCGACCGGCTCTCGGTGTTCCACGTCCTGTCGCGCGAGACGCAGGACCTCTCGGTCCTCAACGGGCGGCTGGACGGCGGGAAGGCGGCTTTGTTCCTGCGCAGCATCGTGCCGGCGGCCATGGTCGACCACGCCTTCGTGTGCGGCCCGGGCGAGATGATCGACGCGGTGGAGGGCGCGCTCATCGGGCTCGGCCTGCCCCGCGCGCGCGTCCATGTCGAGCGCTTCACCCCGGCCGAGCCGGGCCGGACCCGCGCCGCCCGCCCGGTCTCGGCGGCGGCCGCGCCGGCCGCGCTCGCCACGGTGATCACCGACGGCATCGCCACCGAGGTGCCGGTGGCCGAGGGCGAGGCGGTCCTCGACGCCGCGATCCGTGCCGGCCTCGACCTTCCCTATTCCTGTCGCGGCGGCATGTGCTGCACCTGCCGCGCCAAGGTGGTCGACGGCCGCGTCGCCATGGCGGTGAACTATTCGCTGGAGCCCTGGGAGGTGGAGGCCGGCTTCGTCCTCACCTGCCAGGCCCGCCCGACCTCCGGGCGGGTGACGGTGGATTTCGATCAGGTGTGAGCCGGGGGCGGCGGGCCGCCCCCGGTGACTCGGCTCACGCCGCCCGGATCCGGTCCAGGAACCGCGTGACCTCCATGCTCAAGTGCTCCGCCTCGTGCGAGACCGCCGAGGCGACGCTCAGCACCCGTCCGGCCGCCTGCCCGGCCTCGCCCGCCGCGTCGGCCACGCCGGTGATCGTCGCCGTCACCGCGCCGGTGCCGGCGGCGGCCTGGCTGATGGTGCGGACGATCTCCCGGGTCGCGGCGCCCTGCTCCTCGATCGAGGCGGCGATGGCGGTCGAGATGCCGCTCAGATCCTCGATCCGCGTCGCGATCCCGCCGATGGCATCGACGGCTTGGCGCGTCGCGCCCTGGATGCCGCCGATCTGGCTCGCGATCTCCTCGGTGGCCTTGGCGGTCTGGGTGGCGAGCTCCTTCACCTCGGCGGCGACGACCGCGAAGCCCCGTCCCGCCTCGCCGGCCCGCGCCGCCTCGATGGTGGCGTTGAGCGCGAGCAGGTTGGTCTGGCCGGCGATGCCGTTGATCATCGCCACCACGTCCCCGACCCGGGTCGCCGCCTGGCTCAAGGTGCGCACCAGCTCGGCGGTCTGGGCGGCCTCCGTCACGCTGGCTTTGGCGAGGGCCGCCGAATCCGAGACCTGGCGGGCGATCTCGCCGACCGACGTGCTCAGCTCCTCGGCGGCGGCGGCCACGGTGGCGACGTTGGCCGAGGCCTCGTGCGCCGCCTGGTTCACGGTGGCGGAGCGCTCGGCCGTGCCCCCGGCGAGCTGCGACATGCCTTGCGCGGTCGCCCGCAGCTCGGTCGCCGAGGCCGCGACGGTGCGGGCGATGCCGCCCACCGCTTCCTCGAACGCGTCGGCCAGGGCGGCCGTCTGCGTCCGCCGAAGCGTCCTGCGCTCCTCGCGTTCGCGGGCATGGCGGGCCTCCAGGTCGGCGGCGAGGTTGGCCTTGAACGCCTCCAGGCTGCGGGCCATGTCGCCGACCTCGTCGCGCCGCCCGGTTCCCGGCACCTCGGCGGCGTAGTCGCCGGCGGCGATCCGGCCCATCGCGGTGCCGACCGAGGCGTAGCCGCGCACCAGCGCGCCACAGGCGAACCACGCCATGGCGACGACCGAGGCGATCGTGATGGCGAGCAGGCCGAGGACCAGCGCGAAGGCAAGCTGCGCGCGTCCTTCGCCGTCGGCGACCGTCTGCTTCGTGCGCGCATCCAGCATGACGTAGAAGTCGTCGATCGGCTTCATGATCCGCGCCTTGGCGGCGTGATACTCGTCGGTATGGACGAGCCGGATCGCCTCGTCCCGGGCACCCGGCTCGCCGCCCTCCGCCAGCTTCATCGCGGCATTGGCGACCTTGACGAGGTCGTTGGAGTTGCGGACCGACTCGGCCAGCTTCTGCTTCTCGGCGCCCGTGACGCCGAGGCGGTCCATCAGGGCGTCCACCGACACGGTCTCGCCGTCCGGGCGCGGCTTGGCCTCGCCGGCAGCGACGTAATCCCAATAGATGCGGTGGTAATCGACCGGCCGCGGCTTGCGTCCGGCGCGGATGTCGACAATGTCCTTGTATTGCTGCTTGTAGGTGGCCTTGCCGGTGGCGATGTAGGTTCGGCTGAGCCGCGTCAGGTCGTCGGACGTCTGCCGGAGTTCGTCGGCCAGCAGCATCGAGGCGAGGCGGTTCTCGTTGGCGGCCTTCACCTGCTCGTCCGCGTGCCGGTACAGCCCGACCGCTCCTGCCAGCAGCGCGCTCGACACCAAGCTGACGGCACACAGACCAACGAATTTGCGGGCTAGGCTCATGACGCTCCCCTTGAGGCGGAGCGTCATGTTTCCCTAGCGTCCGTTAATATTCCTTGTGCGATTACCTTCGCTCGGCGCAGCGGGAGCCGCGGATACTGCGTCATGCGACGCGACAATCCAGAAACGGGCATGTGTCCAGGAACCGCCGGCCGTGCGGCGCGTTGGCGTCTCACGGTCCGGGTGGTGCGTATGCCGTCCGGGCCCGGCCGCCGGGTCGTCCGGCGGCCGGCATTCGTGTCAGCCCGCCTTCGCGGCCGCCACCGCGGTCAGCGCCGTCATGTTGACGATGCCGCGTACGGTGGTGGTGTGGGTGAGGATGTGGACCGGGGCGGCGGCGCCGAGCAGGATCGGCCCGACGCTGATGCCCTGGCCGGCCACCACCTTCAGGGCGTTGAGGGTGATGTTGGCGGCATCCAGGTTCGGCATCACCAGGAGGTTGGCCTCGCCGGTGAGGCGCGATTCCGGGAACACCCGTTCCATCAGCGGCCGGCTCAAGGCCGCGTCGGCCTGCATCTCGCCCTCGACCTCGAGGTCCGGCGCCCGCTCGGTGATGAGGGAGAGCGCCTTGCGCATCTTCTCGGCCGACGGGTTTCGGGCGGTGCCGAAGCTCGAATGCGAGACCAACGCCACCCGCGGGGTCTGGCCGAAGCGGCGCATCTCGGCTGCGGCGAGCAGCGTCATGTCGGCCAGTTCCTCCGCGCCGGGATCGAGGTGGATGTAGGGGTCGCAGATGAACAGCGTGTGCCGCGGCAGCTGCAACAGGCTCATGGCGGTGAGCGCCTTCACCCCCGGCGCCATCCCGATCACCTCGCGCACGTGGCGCAGGTGGCTGTGATAGGAGCCGGTGCCGCCGCACAGGAGCCCGTCGACCTGGCCGAGGGAGAGCAGCATCGCGCCGACGAGGGTCGGGTTGCGGCGCGCCTCCGCCAGCGCGACCTCGCGCGACAGGCCGTGGCGCTTGCGCTTGGCGTAGTATCCCTCGGCGGCTTGCGCCTGGAACACATCGTCGTCGAGGTCCTGCACGTCGACGTCGCGGCCGACCTCGATGCGAAGCCCCAAGGCCTTCATCTTGTCGGCGATGACCTCCCGCCGGCCGACCAGCACCGGCCGGGCCAGGCCCTCGTCGACGATGACCTGCGCGGCGCGCAAGACCCGGTCGTCCTCGCCCTCGGCATAGGCCACGCGGGCGCGGGCGGCCTCGGTCGCGGCGGCGAAGACCGGCTGCATCACCGTGCCGGAGGTGTAGACCCGGCTCTCGAGCGAGCGTCGATAGGCCTCGACGTCGAGCATCGGCTTCGTCGCGACACCGCTCTCGGTGGCGGCGAGCGCCACGGCGGGGGCGACCTTGGTGATCAGCCGGGGATCGAACGGGCGCGGGATCAGGTAATCGGGCCCGAAAGCGATGTCCTGCGTGCCGTAGGCCGCCGTCACCACGTCCGACTGCTCGGCCCGCGCCAGCTCGGCGATCGCCCGCACTGCGGCGAGCTTCATCTCCTCGTTGATCGTGGTCGCGCCGACATCGAGCGCGCCGCGGAAGATGAACGGGAAGCACAGGACGTTGTTGACCTGGTTCGGGTAATCCGAGCGGCCGGTGGCGATGATCGCGTCGGGGCGCACGGCCTTGGCGGCCTCGGGCCGGATCTCCGGCTCGGGATTGGCGAGCGCCAGGATCAGCGGCTTGTCGGCCATGCCCTTGACCATCTCCGGCGTCAGCGCGCCGGCGGCGGAGAGGCCGAGGAAGATGTCGGTGCCCGGCACCGCGTCGGCCAGCGTGCGCGCCTCGGTGACCTGCGCGTATTGCGCCTTCTGGGCGTCGAGGTTGTTGCGGCCCTGGTAGACCACGCCGCGGCTGTCGGTGACCAGCACCTTCGCCTTGTCGAGGCCGAGGCTGACGAGAAGGTTCAGGCAGGCGATGGCCGCGGCACCGGCGCCCGAGCAGACGACGCGCACGTCCTCGATGCGCTTGCCGACCACCTCGAGGCCGTTGAGGATCGCGGCCGCCGCGATGATCGCGGTGCCGTGTTGGTCGTCGTGGAAGACCGGGATCTTCATCCGCTCACGCAGGCGGGTCTCGATCTCGAAGCACTCGGGTGCCTTGATGTCCTCGAGGTTGATGCCCCCGAAGGTCGGCTCCAGGCTCGCGATGATGTCGACGAGCTTGCCGGGATCGGTCTCGTCGATCTCGATGTCGAACACGTCGATGCCGGCGAACTTGCGGAACAGGCAGCCCTTGCCCTCCATCACCGGCTTGCCGGCGAGCGCCCCGATATTGCCGAGGCCCAGCACCGCGGTGCCGTTCGAGATCACCGCCACGAGGTTGCCGCGGGAGGTCAGCTCGGCGGCCTGGGCCGGGTCCTTCTCGATGGCGAGGCAGGCGGCGGCGACGCCGGGCGAGTAGGCGAGCGCGAGGTCGCGCTGCGTGCTCATGTCCTTCGTCGGCAGCACGGCGATCTTCCCCGGCGTCGGGAAGCGGTGGTAGTCGAGGGCGGCCTTCTCGAGTTGCTCGTCCATGACGTGTCCTCCTGATTGTGTGGGATGGCGGCGCGCGGAGCCGCCTCCCGGCCGGCGCCGTTCGAGGGCACCGATCGGGACGGCAACGCTCAAGGTTGGGGTCGTGATCCCGCCGGCTTGCGTTGGGTCAGGGTCGATTTCGGCCGCGAGAAGCCGTGGGCGGGACGTGAGATCCCCTCACGGTCGCCCGAATGATTCGGTTTGAGAAGTTGTTTGAAGATTTGAGCGCAGGACCTCCCCTCTCCCGTGTGGGAGAGGGGTCGGGGGTGAGGGTGCTACGGCTCTGAGTCTAGCGCTGACCGTCCCGCTGCCAGCACGACGGTCTTAGCTTCACACTGAAGCGTATCATCCTCACCCCTGCCCCTCTCCCACTCGGGAGAGGGGATCCCGCGTTCTGTTTGTCTGAACTTGTGAAGGACGGCAGCAACGCTGCCGTCGCACCCTGAAAACTACCTCAATGCGCCTTCTTCTTCGGCATGTAGAGGTCGGTGATCGTGCCCTCGAAGGCCTCGGCTGCCATGCCGACCGTCTCCGACAGGGTCGGGTGCGGGTGGATGGTGAGCCCGATATCCTCGGCATCCGCCCCCATCTCGATGGCGAGCGCGGCCTCGGCGATCAGGTCGCCGGCCGAGGGGCCGACGATGCCGCAGCCGACGATCCGGTTCGAGGCCTCGTCGAACAGCACCTTGGTCAGGCCCTCGTCGCGCCCGAGCGACAGCGAGCGGCCGCTCGCCGCCCAGGGAAAGACGCCCTTGCCGACCTTGATGCCCTTGGCCTTGGCCTCGGTCTCGGACAGGCCGACCCAGGCCACCTCCGGATCGGTATAGGCCACCGACGGGATCACCTTGGCGTCGAAGAACGAGTTCTGGCCGGCCGCCGCTTCCGCCGCGACCTTGCCCTCGTGCACCGCCTTGTGGGCGAGCATCGGCTGGCCGACCACGTCGCCGATGGCGAAGATGTGGCCTGCCGTCGTGCGCATCTGCTTGTCGACCGGGATGAAGCCCCGCTCGTCCACCGCGACGCCGGCGGCCTCGGCGCCGATCAGCTTGCCGTTGGGACGGCGGCCGACCGAGACCAGGATCTTGTCGAAGGTGTCGGTGGCCGGCGCCGAGCCGCCCTCGAACGTCACCTTGAGGCCTTCCGGCAGCGCCTCGACGGCCGTGACCTTGGCCTTGAGGTGGATCGCCTCGTACTGCTTCGAGATCCGCTTGAACAGCGGGGTGACGATGTCCTTGTCGGCGCCCGAGATGATCTGGTCCATCAGCTCGACGATGGTCACCTTGGACCCGAGCGCGTGGTAGACCGTCGCCATCTCGAGGCCGATGATGCCGCCACCGATCACGAGGAGGCGCTTCGGCACCCCGTCGAGTTCGAGCGCCCCGGTCGAGTCGATCACCCGCGGGTCGTCGTGCGGGATGAACGGCATCTTGATCGGCTCGGACCCGGCCGCGATGATCGCGTTGTCGAAGCCGATGATCTTCTTCGCGCCCTCGTGCTCGACCTCGATCTGGTGCGGGCTGACGAAGCGGGCGGTGCCGGTGACCACCGTCACCTTGCGCTGCTTGGCCAGACCCCCGAGGCCGCCGGTCAGGCGCTTGACCACGCCCTCCTTCCAGCTGCGGAGCTGGTCGATGTCGATCTGCGGCGCGGCGAAGCTGATGCCGTGCGCGGCCATCGCCTGGCTCTCGTCGATCACCTTGGCGGCGTGGAGCAGCGCCTTCGAGGGGATGCAGCCGACATTGAGGCACACCCCGCCGAGGCTCGGCCAGCGCTCGACGAGCACGACCTTCTTGCCGAGGTCGGCGGCGCGGAACGCCGCCGTGTAGCCGCCGGGACCGGCGCCGAGCACCAGCACCTCGGCCCGCATCTCCTCGCCGGAGACCGGGGCCGCGCCCTTCGGGGCCGGGGCGGCGGACGCCCCAGTTCCGCCGGCGGTAGCCGGCGAGCCGTAGCCCGCCTGGCCGGTGCCGGCCGCCAGCGGCGAGCCGCCGGAAGCCGCGGGAGCCGGGGCCGCCTTCTCGGCGACCGCGGGCTTCGCGGCACCGGCAGACGCCGCGCCCTCCAGCACCAGCAGCAGGTCACCCTGCGTGACCGTGTCGCCGGGCTTGATCTTCACCTCCGCGACCGTGCCGGCCACGGAGGAGGGGACGTCCATGGTCGCCTTGTCGGATTCCAGGACGACGATGGTGTCGTCGACCGCGATCGTGTCGCCGGCCTTGACCAGCACCTCGATCACCGGGACGTTCTTGAAGTCGCCGATATCCGGCAGACGGACTTCGTTGCTCATTCGGATCGCCTCGCTGTTGGTCTCGTCAGACGACGAGGCGCCGGACGTCCTCGAGGACGTGGGCGAGGTGGCGGGTGAAGCGCGCAGCCAGCGCGCCGTCGATCACGCGGTGGTCGTAGGAGACCGAGAGCGGCAGCATCAGCCGCGGCTTGAACTCGCTGCCGTTCCAGACCGGGGCCATCTTGGAGCGCACGACGCCCAGGATCGCGACCTCGGGGGCGTTGACGAGGGGCGTGAAGCCGGTGCCGCCGATGCCGCCGAGCGACGAGATCGTGAAGGTGGCGCCCTGCATGTCGCCGCTGCCGAGCTTGCCGTCGCGGGCCTTCTTCGACAGCGCGCCCAGCTCCTGGCTGATCTCGATGATGCCCTTGCGGTCGGCATCCTTGACCACCGGGACGACGAGGCCGTCCGGCGTGTCGACGGCGACGCCGATGTTGTAGTACTTCTTGAGGATCAGCGCGTCCTTCTCGGGGTTCAGCGACGAGTTGAACTCCGGGTGCTGACGCAGGGCCGAGACCGCGGCCTTGATCAGGAACGACAGCAGGGTGACGCGGTAGCCCTTGTCCTTGCCGGCGGTGTCGAGATCCTTGCGGTAGGCGTCGGTCTCGGTGATGTCCGACTCGTCCGAATGGGTGACGAGCGGCACGTTGAGCCAGGCGCGGTGCAGGTGCGGGCCGGAGATCTTCTTGATCCGCGGCAGCGGCTTAACCTCGGTCGGGCCGAACTTCGAGAAGTCGACCGCCGGGATCTCCGGGATGCCCATGCTGCCGGTGGCGACCGCGGTGCCGGCGGCCGGCGCCGGGGCGGCGGAGTGCACCAGCGAGCCCTTCACGTCCTCCTTGGTGATCCGGCCCTTCTCGCCGGAGCCCTTGATGCCGTTGAGGTCGACGCCGAGCTCGCGGGCGAGCCGCCGCACGGCCGGGCTGGCATGGACGTTCGAGAAGTCCGGCGCCGACGACGCCGGGGCGGCCGGGACCGGGGGCGCGGCGGGCTTGGCCGGATCCGGCTCCTGCTTCGGCATCAGGGCGGCGGTGTCGGCGGCGGGCGCCGCGCCAGCATTCGGGGTCGCGGCGGAGGCGGCGGCCGGCGCCTTCGCCTCGGACTCGCCCTTCAGCAGCAGGACCGGGCTGCCCTCGCTCACCGTGTCGCCGATCTTGACCAGGATCTTCTCGATCACGCCGGCCGACGGGGAGGGCACCTCCATCGTCGCCTTGTCGGATTCGAGCGACACGATCGGGTCCTCGGCCCCGATGGTGTCGCCTTCCTTCACCAGGATCTCGATGATCGGGATGTTCTTGAAATCACCGATATCCGGGATCTTGACCTCGATCGACACTGCGCACTCTCCCACTGTATTCGCTTAAGCTGTTTTTGCAGATGAAGTTCTTGGCGCGCGAGGCCATCCGGTCCCGGGCACCCGCAGGGTTGTCCGGGCAAATTCCCTTTGAGAATCAAGCGCGGGATCCCCTCTCCCGTTTGGGAGAGGGGTAGGGGTGAGGGTGGAGACGGTGCCGCAAGAAGACCGAACCGTTTCGCTGCCAGCACCACGCTCAGCGCTTTACCCTGAAGCGTGTCACCCTCGCCCCCGGCCCCTCTCCCACACGGGAGAGGGGAGACCCGCGCCATTCAGCTTCCCCGGAGCGTGTTGTGACGTCCGGCAGAACAGGGCCACGCGCACCGCTGATGGTTCAGACCGTCCAGGGGGCCGGCTTCTCCGGGTTCAGCCCGTACTTGGCGATCGCCTCGGCGACCTTGGCGGCCGGTACGGCGCCCTCCTCGGCCAGGCTCTTGAGCGCCGCGACGGCGACCCAGTAGCGGTTGACCTCGAAGAACTCGCGCAGGCGCACCCGGTAATCCGAGCGGCCGAAGCCGTCGGTGCCGAGCACCTTGTAGCGGCCCGGCACGTAGGGGCGGATCTGGTCGGCGAAGAGCCGCATGTAGTCGGTCGCCGCGATCACCGGGCCCTGGCGGCCCGACAGGCAGGTCTCGACGTAAGCGGTCTTCTGCGGCTCGGTCGGGTGGAGCATGTTCCAGCGCTCCACCGCCATCGCCTCGCGGCGCAGCTCGGTGAAGCTCGGGCAGGACCAGATATCGGCGGCGATGCCGAAATCCTGCTCCAAGAGCTCCGCCCCGGCGATCACCTCGCGCAGGATCGTGCCCGAGCCCATCAGCTGAACCCGGTTCGCGGCGCCGGCCTTGCCCTCGCGGAACAGGTACATGCCTTTGAGGATCCCGGCCTCGGCCCCTTCGGGCATGCCGGGATGCTCGTAGTTCTCGTTCATCACCGTGATGTAGTAGAACACGTCCTCCTGCTCGGCATACATCCGGCGCAGGCCGTCCTGCACGATCACCGCCACCTCGTAGGAGAAGGTCGGGTCGTAGGAGACGCAGTTCGGGATGGTGGCCGAGATCAGGTGGCTGTGGCCGTCCTCGTGCTGCAGGCCCTCGCCGTTGAGGGTCGTGCGGCCGGCGGTGCCGCCGATCATGAAGCCGCGGGCGCGCATGTCGCCGGCGGCCCAGGCCAGGTCGCCGATGCGCTGGAACCCGAACATCGAGTAGTAGATGTAGAACGGGATCGTCGGCGCGTCGGAGTGGGAGTACGAGGTCGCGGCCGCGATCCAGGACGACATCGCCCCGGCCTCGTTGATGCCCTCCTGGAGCATCTGGCCCTTCTCGTCCTCACGGTAATACATCAGCTGGTTGGCGTCTTCGGGCCGGTAGAGCTGGCCGACCTGGCTGAAGATGCCGAATTGCCGGAACATGCCCTCCATGCCGAAGGTCCGGCTCTCGTCGGGCACGATCGGCACGATGCGGTTGCCGATGTTCTTGTCGCGCAGGAGGGTGTTGAGCACCCGCACGAACGCCATGGTGGTGGAGATCTCGCGGCCCGCGGTCTCCTTCAGCTGGGCCGAGAACGCCTCCAGCGGCGGCACCTGCAGGGCCTGAGACTTCTCCCGCCGCGCCGGCAGCGGGCCGCCGAGCGCCTTGCGGCGCTCCATCAGGTAGGTGTGCTCCGGCGACCCCTCGGGGAAGCGGATGAACGGGATCTCGGCGATCTGGTCGTCGGTGAGGTCGATGCCGAAGCGGTCGCGGAACTGCTTGAGCACCGCCTCGCCCATCTTCTTCTGCTGATGGGTGATGTTCTGCGCCTCACCGGCCTCGCCCATGCCGTAGCCCTTGACGGTCTTGGCGAGGATGAGGGTCGGCTGGCCCTTGTGCTTCACCGCCGCCGCGTAGGCCGCGAAGACCTTGCTCGGGTCGTGGCCGCCGCGGGTGAGCCGCCAGATGTCCTCGTCGCTCCAGTCCTTCACCAGGGCGGCGGTCTCCGGGTACTTGCCGAAGAAGTGCTCGCGGATGTAGGCGCCGTTCTTCGACTTGAAGTCCTGGTACTCGCCGTCGACGCACTCCTCCATCAGGCGCGCCAGCATGCCGGTGGTGTCGCGGGCGAGCAGCTGGTCCCAGCCCGAGCCCCACAGCACCTTGATGACGTTCCAGCCGGCGCCGCGGAAGTTGGCCTCCAGCTCCTGGACGATCTTGCCGTTGCCGCGCACCGGGCCGTCGAGGCGCTGCAGGTTGCAGTTGATGACGAAGACCAGGTTGTCGAGCTTCTCGCGCGAGGCGAGCGAGATCGCGCCGAGCGATTCCGGCTCGTCCATCTCGCCGTCGCCCATGAAGGCCCAGACCTTGCGGCCGTCGGTGTTGGCGAGCCCGCGATGGTGCAGATAGCGCAGGTAGCGCGCCTGGTAGATCGCCATCAGCGGCCCGAGGCCCATCGAGACGGTCGGGAACTGCCAGAAATCCGGCATCAGCCAGGGATGCGGATAGGACGAGAGGCCCTTGCCGCCGACTTCCTGGCGGAAGCTCAGCAGCTGCTCCTCGGTCAGGCGGCCCTCCAGATAGGCGCGGGCATAGATGCCCGGCGAGGAATGGCCCTGGACGTAGATCAGGTCGCCGCCACGGTCGCCCTCGGCGCCGTGCCAGAAATGCATGAAGCCGGTGTCGTAGAGGGTCGCGGCGGACTGGAAGCTGGCGATGTGGCCGCCGAGCTCCGACGAATCCTTGTTGTTGCGCAGGATGATCGCGATCGCGTTCCAGCGGATCGCCGAGCGGATGCGGTGCTCGATCATCCGGTCCCCCGGATGGGGGGGCTGCTTGTCGACCGGAATCGTGTTCAGGTAGGCCGTGTTGGCCGAGTACGGAACCGGCGCGCCCTTCTTGCGGGCACCTTCGATGACCTGCTCGATGAGGAAGTGCGCCCGGTCCGGGCCCTCGACTTCCAGCACGCCGTCGAGCGAGTCGAGCCACTCCTGGGTCTCGACCGGGTCGAGATCGCGACTGCGTTCCACGTTGTCCTCCCTGGGATCATACTCGATTGGTGGGCCGAGCTGCCGCAGGCGTCAGCATCGTTCGTGCCATCGCTATGCTTTCGCAGCTCATGAAGGATTGCAAGGGTTTAGCGGGAATGACAGGAGCGGGCGTTCCGGTCATCCGCATCGCGCGCGATGACGCGGTGCGAAAACCCGGAACCATTCGCCGCCGTCGCCCGCCTCACGTGTCGGACTTGGCCGATGGCGTCGAGGAACCGCCGAACCCCTGCTGGAACATCTTGAGGAAGAGATTCTGCATCTGGTCGGCGTTCTGGGGAAACACCGTGAACCAGCTGCGCATGATCGCGTCGGGCGAGAACCGGTCCATCTCGGCGAGCATGCGCCGCTCGACCTCGGCCATCACGGCCGCTTGCATCGGCTCCACATTGGGCAGCCCGACGAACTGGCGGGCCTCGACCGGGGTGCAATCGACCTCGACGCGGAACTTCATCGTACGCTTCCTCCCGGGCCCCGATCCGAGCTTAGAGCACCTTTCGGCCGCTCTGGGAACCGGCCCTGACGCAAAAACTGCGTTAAAATCAAAGACCTAGTCTAACATGCGGGGATGCGGCGGCGCACCATGCCCCGGCCTGCCGCCTACGACGAAGGTCGTATGCGCCCCCTCGGCGATTCCGGCAGCATTGTAAAGCCGCATTGTTACGAGCCGGCGATTCTGTAACTGGGCCGTGCGCCGCTTGCCCCAGATGTCCCGCCTGCTCCGAGCGTCTCGCTCGCCCAGGGCGCCGCCGCGAGGCGCCGCTCCAGGAACGTCACCAGGGCGGTGACCCGTGCCGGCCGGGCGGCGCCCGGCGGCATCAGCAGGTTGAGCCCGACCGGCGGCGGCGACCAGCCCGGCATCACCCGCTCCAGCCGCCCGGCGCGCAGGTCGTCCCAGACCAGGAAGTCCGGCTGCACCGCGAGGCCGAGGCCGGCAAGGAGGGCCGGCGTCAGCGCGTCGGCATTGTTCGCCCGCAGGCGGCCGGCCGGCGTCACGGTCACCTCCGCGCCGGCCTCGTCGTGAAAGTGCCAGCGCTCGGGGTTCGGCAGGTAGGCGTAGCCCAGGCAGGCATGGTCCTGGAGGTCGCGCGGATGCGCCGGCCTCCCGGCGCCGGCGAGATAGGCGGGGGCGGCCACCAGCGAACGGCCCACGGCGCAGAGGCGGCGCAGGCGCAGGCTCGAATCGGCGAGCGCCGCGATGCGCAAGCCGAGGTCGAAGCCGCCGCCGACGAGGTCGATCACCGCGTCGCTCAGATGCAGGTCGACCGACACCTCCGGATGCGCGGCGAGGAAATCGGGCAGGAGCGGCGCGACGTGGGCGAGGCCGAACGACATCGGGGCGGCGACGCGCACCAGGCCCCGGGGCGAGGCCGAATGCGCCAGGGCCTCGGCCTCCGCCGCCTCGCCGGCCGCCAGGATGCGGGCGGCGCCGTCGAGGGCGAGGCGCCCGGCCTCGGTGAGCGCGAGGCGCCGCGAGGTGCGATGGAGCAGGGCGGCGCCGAGGCGGCGCTCGAGCCGGCTCACCGCCTTCGAGACCGTGGCCTTCGACAGGCCGAGCTCGGTGGCGGCGCGGGAGAACGAGGCGGTCTGCGCCACCCGGGCGAAGATCGCCCAGGCCTCGAAATCAGGCATGGCCATGGGCGCATCCGGAAACGATGGGTTTCGATTGTTTCTATTTCTGGCCGCCGGGGCAAGTCCTAGATTTCCTCCATCACGGCGGCCCCGACGGGCCGCCCTCCAGGAGCCACCGGCCATGACCACCGAAACCGACGTCGCCGTTACCCCGTCCGCCGGCCTGCATCATGTCACCGCCATCTCGGGTCCGGCGCGCCGGAACCTCGATTTCTACACCCGCGTCCTCGGGCTGCGGCTGGTGAAGAAGACCGTCAACTTCGACGATCCCGGCACCTATCACCTGTATTACGGCGATGCCGACGGCGCGCCCGGCACGATCCTGACCTTCTTCCCCTGGGAGCACGTCGCCCCGGGCCGGGTCGGCGTCGGCCAGGCCGAGGAGACGGCGTTCCGGGTCCCCGAGGGCTCGATCGGCTACTGGACGCACCGCCTCGTCGCGGCGGGCATCGCCTTCGAGGCGCCGGCCAAGGTGTTCGGCGAGACGGTGCTGCCGTTCCGCGATCCCGACGGGATGCGCCTCGCCCTCGTCGGCGTGGCCGGGGCGGAGGGCGAGCCGGCCTGGACCGGGTCCGAGGTGGCGGCCGAGCACGCGATCCGGGGCTTCCACGGCGTCACCCTGATGCTGCGCCAGGCCGCGCCCACCGCCCGGGTGCTGACGGAGGTGTTCGGGCTCGAGGAGACCGGCCGCGAGGGCGCGCTCACCCGCTACCAGGGTACCGCCGGGCTCGGGGCTGCCGTCACCCTGCGCGAGGTCGGCGACTTCCTGCCCGGCCGCTCCGGCGGCGGCTCGGTGCACCACATCGCCTTCCGGGCCGCCGACGACGCAGGCCAGGCCGCGATGGCGGGGCGGGCCGGGGCGCTCGGGCTGCAGGTGACCGAGCAGCGCGACCGCAACTACTTCCGCTCGGTCTATTTCCGCGAGCCCGGCGGGGTGTTGTTCGAGATCGCCACCGACGATCCGGGCTTCGCCGCCGACGAGCCGGCCGAGGCTCTGGGCGCCGCTCTGAAGCTGCCGGCCTTCCTCGAGCCCCACCGGGCCGAGATCGAGCGGGTGCTGCCGGCGCTGGCGTAAGGGGAGGGGTGGTCCGGGCCATCGGGCCCGGGCCGACCGCTAACCAGCGGTTAACCAAACATGGTTACCCAAATCTTCCTGGATTCCTGGGAAGCTCGGGTCATGGTGGATCAGAACGACGTCGCCGGTGCGCCGGCCCCGGACGGCGCGGCAGCCCCGACGAGGCGTGGCATCGCGGTCCGGTCCGGGCAGGGATGGCCGAAGCTGAAGACGACAACCGCGGCGGGCCTCCTCTGTGCTGCCTGCATCGGCGCGCTCGCCGGCGGGGCCACGGTGGCGCTGATGAACGCCGCCCAGGGCGGCGGGACCGGCATCCCGCAGGCCGAGTGGTCGCGGCTCTCGGGCCGCGTCGAGACCGGGGCCAGCGAGGCGACCCGCCTCGCCACCGACCTGTCGCTGTTGCGCGACCGCGCGGTCCAGGCCCAGGACGCCGCCGACAAGGGCCGCGCCGAGACCGGCGCCCGCTTAGGACAGGTCGCCGAGCGGCTGGAGCGGCTGCATCGCCAGGACGCCGATCTCGCCGCCAAGGTCGCGGCGGTGGCCGAGCGCCTCGCCGCCATGGCCGAGCGGCAGGAGCAGGCCGACCGCGACCAGGCGGCCCGCCTCACGGCGCTCACCGACAAGCTCGACAAGCGTCAGGCCCCCGGGCCGGTCGCGGCGGCACCGGTCGCCGCCGTTCCGGTGGCGGCCGCTCCCGTGGCGTCGCACAAGCCCGTCGCCGCGGCGGAGCCGGCCCTCACCGGCAGCCTGCCCGACAAGCCCGCCGAGAAGGCGAAGCCTGCCACCATCGAGGGATGGGTGCTGCGCGACGTCTATGACGGGGTGGCGATGATCGAGAACCGCAACCGCCGCCTCCTGGAGATCGGCCCAGGCGACACGCTGCCGGGCGCCGGCCGGGTTGAGGCGATCGAGCGTCGCGGCAGAACCTGGGTCGTGGTCACCAGCAAGGGACTGATCACCGCCATGCCGGCCTGGTAGGCCCCACGCCAGCGTGGTGGGTGCCGGTCAGGCGTGTTGCAGGACGGGGGCGACCGGATCGGCCGGCGCGGGGCTCTGGGCCGGCAGGAAACCGGCCGCCGCGCGCCGCCGGCCACGGGCCTTGGCCTCGGTCCGGGCGACCTTGGTCGGATGAAGAAGCTCGGCGAGGCGTGCGAGGCTCTCGGCGTCGTCGAGGTTCCGTGACTCGAAATCGGGCATGATGGTCCCCCGGGCGTGTGGCCCGTGGTGGTGAGGGAATACGCAAACTCACGCTAGAGAAACAGCAACGGTGAAGAACTCCGACAGTTCCGCACCACGCGTCACCGTGCAAGAAAAACCTTCGCGCCACCGCCCAAAGACGGAGGCCGCCTCGCGCGGCAGTCCTTGCAGGGGTTACGCGTGCAACCGCTGGATTGACGTGCGCCAGCGCACGCCAGGGGGTGTGCGGCGCATCGTGGTCTTGCGTGCATTGCAGCGAAGCGGGGCGGCGGATCGGGAAGACGCCGAGCCAATGGCCGGCATCGGCATGCATCGGCATACCGAACCCGCCGCTTCCCTCAACCCGGAGCCCGGTGACCGGGTTCCCGCGCCCATGGCCGCGGGACGGATGCGACAGGTCTTCCGCCATCCCGCACGGACGTCGCCTCAGCCCCGCGCCTCGATGGCGGCGCGGGCGGATTGCGCCATGCGGATCAGCTCGCGCGTGGTCAGCTCGTGGTGCTCGGGCGGCTCGCTGCGGATCATCGCGGCCTCGCGGGCCACGGTCGTGCGTTGCGTGCGCCGGGTCAGCCCGGCCCGCCATGCCTGCGCCAACGCTATCATGGGCGCCCCTCCCGCGATCAACCAGTAAACGCTAACAAACCTTCGCGGGCCGATAAAGTCTTGACAGGGCGATTGTTCGCTCGACTGCCCGTCCGGGGCCCTTGTCGCGCGGGCCAAGCGCCTGCTGCTGCGAGGTTATTGGCGCAGGGTCGGCACGGCGCGAATCGCCGGAAGGGAGTCCTATCCTGTGCCGGCGGCCCGCCCCCGGGCGAATCAGCGGGTATCCTCACGCAGCAGCTCGGTGTTGATCGCGAAGGCCGCCATCGCGCCCTCGGCGGCGGCCACGATGGCGAGCTGGACCCGGCGCGACGCGTCGCCCGCCACGTACAGGCCCGGCACGTTCGTCTCCTCGTAGTCGCCGGTCGGCACCGTGCCCTTGTGCGACAGGTCGCAGCCGAGCCGCTCGACCAGCCGGGAGGGGATGCAGGGACCGGTGGTGAAGAACAGCGCGCCGCATGCGAGGGCGTCGCCGTCGCGCAGGCGGATCCGCGCGAACCGCCCGTCCTCGCCCTCCAGACGGGCGACGGCACGCTCCTCGATGCGGATGCCGTGGCGGGCGAGGCGGTCGCGCTCCGGGGCGCCGAGGCCGGACGGCCCGTCGGTGCACAGCGTCAGGTCGCGGCTCCAGGCGGTGAGCTCGAGGGCGAGGCCCTTGCCGGCGTCGCCCGGGCCGTAGACGGCGAGCGGCCGGTCGCGGTTCTCGTAACCGTCGCAATACGGGCAGTGGTGGACGCCGTGGCCCCAGAACTCCGAGAAACCCTCGATGGCCGGCAGGTCGGTGCGCAGGCCGGTGGCGAGGATCATCCGGCGTCCTGTCGCCCGGCGCTGGTCGTCCATCACCACCCGGAAGCCGTCCGGCGCCCGCACCGCGTCGGCGACGCGCCCGTCCCAGATCTCGACCGTGCCGTAGGCGGCGAGCTCCCGTCGTCCCTCCTCACGCAAGTCGCCCGGCGCCCGGCCGTCGCGGCCGAGGAAGCCGTGCATGCGCGGCGTCACCGCGTTGCGCGGGTGGCCGGCATCGATCAGCAGCACCCGGCGCCGGCAGCGCCCGAGGATGAGCGCCGCCGACAGGCCCGCCGGGCCGCCGCCCACGATGATCACGTCCCGCATGTCGCCGTCTCGAGAGCTGCCACTCGGGATAGACGCATCGGGCTCTGGCCGGGTTTCGCTGTGCCGCAACGAAAAAGGGCGCTCGCGCGCCCTTCCTCGTCGTCCGTCCGTGCGATCCTGGAATCAGGCCGCGGCGGTGTTGGTGGCGATGCCCTTCTCGGAGAGCATCTGCTGCAGCTCGCCGGACTGGAACATCTCGCGGGTGATGTCGCAGCCGCCGACGAACTCGCCCTTGACGTAGACCTGCGGGATGGTCGGCCACTGCGAGAAGGCCTTGATGCCCTCGCGGATCTCCATGTCCTCGAGCACGTTCACGCCCTTGAACGGCACGCCGAGGTAGTTGAGGATCTGGGCCACCTGGCCCGAGAAGCCGCACATCGGGAATTGCGGCGTGCCCTTCATGAACACCACCACGTCCTGGGACTTGATCTCGGTCTCGATGCGGCTGTTGACGTCGGTCATGGCTACGGTCCTCGTTCCGGATGTCATGTAAGGATGGCGGACCGGAATGTCCAAGGCGGACGTTCCGGCCGCGGTCTCAGCGTCGGCGCCGGGCCAGCCGCGAATCGAGCGATGCGGCGAGCTGGATCAGGCTGCGATCGATGTCGAAGTCCCTGGAGATGAGTTCGTCCAACGTAAAGGGCGAGGTCTCCGGCAGGCCTGCCACCGGGGCGTCGTGGTAGGCCGACAAACTCTCCTCCGCCTGGATGACAGCGCCTCGCCAGACCTTGTCGAGGTCGATCCTCCGCCGCATCGAGGCGCGATAGCCGTCCTGCGCCGTGAGCTGAAATGCCACCACTTCCGCGCGCCGGTGATGTGACGGCGGCAGGTGCGGCGCCGAGAGATGCTTGATCAGGTGCAGGAGCGCGAGGCGGAGGGCGCTCTCGACGGCGCTGACCTGCGACGCGCCCGCGGCCTCGACCTCTTCGATGATGTTGTCCCAGTCGAGGACGTTCGAGAGGTCCGGCCGCTCCCCGAGGGCGCGCAAGGCCGCTGCTTGCTGCTCCGCCCAGGCGACGACGTCCTCGTCGTAGAGGCTCGGCTGATCCGTGCGGATCTCGTCCATGCGGCGGCCCTCGGTCGGGCTCAATCCTGCGGCACGCTCGTGGTCAGGGCAAGGGCGTGCAGCACCCCGCCCATGCGTCCCTGGAGGGCGCCGTAGACCATCTGGTGCTGCTGCACCCGCGACTTGCCCTTGAACGCCGCCGACACGACGGTGGCGGCGTAGTGGTCGCCGTCGCCGGCGAGGTCGCGGATCTCGACCTTGGCGTCGGGCAGGGCCTCCCGGATCATCGTCTCGATCTCGCGGGCATCCATCGGCATCGGATCGTCTCCTCAGGGCATCGTCCGACGACGGGGATACCGGTTCGTCGACGAGAATGCGGCAACATCACGGATCGAGGGCACGGCCCGGGTCCCACGCGATCGGACCGTGCTCTCGGTCGAGGGTGTCAGGCGGCGTCGGCGGCCGGACCCGCCATGTAGGTCGGCAGCCAGTCCTCGTGCGCCTTGCGCAGGGTGTCGAGGGCGACGATCTCGTCGCCCGGCAGGGTCAGCGAGTCGGCGCCCGTCACGCCGATCACCGCCGCGTCGATCCCTTGCGCGCTGGCGCTGTAGAGCAGGTCGGCGACCGCGTCGGGCTCCACCGCCAGGAGGTAGCGGCCCTGATCCTCGCCGAACAGATAGGCGTGGCAGGGGACGGGCAGCGGGCATTCGGGGAGGACGGCGCCGATATTGCCGGCCATCGCCATCTCGGCCACCGCCACCGCGAGGCCGCCATCGGAGAGGTCGTGGACGGTGTCGACGATCCCCGAGGTGATCAGCCCGCGCACGAAATCGCCGTTGCGCTTCTCGGCGGCGAGGTCGACCGGGGGCGGCGCCCCCTCCTCGCGGCCGCAGACCGTGGCGAGATAGGCCGACTGGCCGAGCCAGCCCACGGTCTTGCCGACCAGCACCAGGGCGTCGCCGTCGCGCTTGAACGCGACCGTGGCGATCCTGGCGACGTCGTCGACCACCCCGACGCCGCCGATCGACGGGGTCGGCAGGATGCCTACCCCCTCGGTCTCGTTGTACAGCGAGACGTTGCCGGACACGACCGGGAAGTCGAGGGCGCGGCAGGCCTCGCCGATGCCCTGGATGCAGCCGACGAACTGGCCCATCACCTCCGGCTTCTCGGGGTTGCCGAAGTTGAGGTTGTCGGTGATGGCGAGCGGGCGGCCGCCCACCGCCGTGATGTTGCGCCAGGCCTCGGCCACCGCCTGCTTGCCGCCCTCGACCGGATCGGCCTCGCAGTAGCGCGGGGTCACGTCGGTGGTGAGCGCCAGGCCCTTCGGCCCGTCCTCGACCCGCACCACCGCGGCGTCGCCGCCGGGCTTCTGCACGGTGTTGCCGAGGATGTAGTGGTCGTACTGCTCGTAGACCCAGCGCTTCGAGCACAGGTCCGGCGCGCCGACGAGCTTGGTGAGGGCATCGACGTTGCGCATCGGCGCCGCCACGTCCTCCGCCTTGATCTCGGGCTGGTAGGCGTTCTGGCGGTGCGGCCGGTCGTAGAGCGGCGCCTCGTCGCCGAGTTCCTTGATCGGCAGGTCGGCGACGGTCTCGCCGCCATGCTTGATGACGAAGCGCAACGTGTCTGTGGTGTGGCCGATGATCGCGAAATCGAGGCCCCACTTCACGAAGATGGCTTGCGCCTCCTGCTCCATGCCGGGCTTGAGCACCATGAGCATGCGCTCCTGGCTCTCCGACAGCATCATCTCGTAGGCGGTCATGCCGGGCTCGCGGGTCGGCACCGCATCGAGATCCAGCTCGACGCCGAGATTGCCCTTGGCGCCCATCTCGACCGCCGAGCAGGTGAGCCCCGCCGCGCCCATGTCCTGGATCGCGATCACGGCGCCGGACGCCATCAGCTCCAGGCAGGCCTCGAGCAGCAGCTTCTCCGCGAAGGGATCGCCGACCTGCACGGTCGGGCGCTTCTCCTCCGACGAGGCGTCGAAGGCGGCCGAGGCCATGGTGGCGCCGTGGATGCCGTCGCGCCCGGTCTTCGAGCCGAGATAGACGATCGGGTTCCCGACGCCGGTCGCCGCCGCGTAGAAGATCGCGTCGGTCCGGGCCAGGCCCACCGCCATGGCGTTGACCAGGATGTTGCCGTCGTAGCGGGTGTGGAAGCCGACCGCCCCGCCGACCGTCGGCACGCCGAAGGAATTGCCGTAGCCGCCGATGCCCGCGACCACGCCGGAGACGAGATGGGGCGTGCGCGGATGGTCCGGCGAGCCGAAGCGCAGCGCGTTGAGCGCCGCGATCGGCCGCGCGCCCATGGTGAAGACGTCGCGCAGGATGCCGCCGACCCCGGTGCCCGCGCCCTGGTAGGGCTCGATGAAGCTCGGGTGGTTGTGGCTCTCCATCTTGAACACGCAGGCGAGGCCGTCGCCGATGTCGATGACACCGGCATTCTCGCCCGGGCCCTGGATCACCCACGGCGCCTTGGTCGGCAGCGTCTTCAGGTGGAGACGCGAGGACTTGTACGAGCAGTGCTCGTTCCACATCGCCGAGACGATGCCGAGTTCGGTGATGGTCGGCTCGCGCCCGATCAGCCCGACGAAGCGCTGGTACTCGTCCTCGGTCAGGCCGTGCTGGCGCACGAGCTCGGGCGTGATGGAGACGTCGTTGCGGATCATGCGGCATCCTCTCGCCGGTCGGGCGGCCCTGCTGCCCGTGCGCTTACCGCCTGAGGGGACCGGAAGGCAACTCGCGCGAAGGCCGGAGCGGCCTCAGGCCGTCTGGACCGCCGCGGCCGCGTGGCGCCGCCGGCTGCGGCGCCGGCCGAGATAGAGCAGGAGCCCCGTCACCCCGAAGACCGGCATGGCGAGCGCCGCCAGCATGAAGGCGACCGTGCCGACGGGGCCGAAGTACCGGCCCTCGTGCAGGGCCAGCATGCTGCCGGTCAGCCGGAGCCCGAGCGGCCGCCCGGCATAGAGGTCGCGGGCGTCGAGCGTACCGTCGGGGCGGAAGCGCCACTCGTCGCGGGCCTGGAAATGGCTCGCATCCCGGGCCACCGATCGGATGCGGATCGTCTCGCCCTCGTGGGCCGGGGCGAGGGAGGCGGTGGCGTAGGGGCCGGCCGCCGCCGCGAAGGCCGCGAAGGCGGGATCGAGGGGAATGGGGGCGCCCTCCCGTTTCCCGGTGGTCCGGGCCGGCGCGGCGGCGGGCGGGCGGCCGGTGAGCAGGGTGGTCGCCCCGTCCCGGTACCAGCCGTAGGACCACCACAGGCCGGTCAGCGCCATCACCAGGTAGAGCACCAGCACCCAGGTGCCGACGACCGCGTGCAGCGACCAGTACAGCGCCCGGCCGCGGCGGTTCAGCGCCGGCTTCAGCCAGACCCGCCAGTCGCGCCGGCCCCTCGGCCAGCGCAGGTAGAGGCCCGACAGCGCGAGATAGACCAGCGCCAGGGCCGAGGCGCCGGTGATGGTGCGGCCCCAGCCATCGCCGTTGCCGGGCAGGGTCAGCCAGCGGTGCAGCCGCCGCACGAAGCCGAAGAACTCCTCGCCCCGCGCCGGCCCGAGGATCCGGCCGTCATAGGGGTCGATATAGGTCTCGATGCCGCGGGTCCCCGCAGACCGGCCCGCCCCGTCGGCGAGACGCACCTGCGCCGCCCGGTCGGGCGCGCCGTTCAGCACCATGAGGGTGACGCGGCGCCCCGGCGCCTCCTCCTTCAGGCGGGCGATCAGCGCGTCCGGCGTCAGGCGCGGCGTTTCCCGCGCCGGGACGGTGACGATGCCGGGGCTGAGCAGGGCCGTGACCTCGTCCTCGAGGCTGAGCAGGCCCCCCGTCACCCCGAGGACCATCAGCACGAGGCCAGCGGTCAGGCCGAGGAACCAGTGGAGCTGGAACAGGACGGATCTCACCGGCCGTCCCCCATGCCGGCCGATGCGGGACAGGTCGTGGGCGACGCCTCGGGCTGAATCATGGTCCATGCTCCCCGTCGCGCCGGGCCGAGAGATCTTCGCCGGACGGCCGTCGGCCGATCACCTTCGTCACCGCGACGCTTATGCCTCGGCACAAGTGAGTGTCAACGATCCCGGCCCGGATCGAAGGCCTGGCGATGATTATAACGATTCCAATTTGAGGCGTATGATCATGAAAAACGTGGATCTATACTTCGCGCATGGGCGCGGCTCACGTGCAAGATGACGGCCGCGACGGGCGGGCGGAGTTTCTGCTTGACGACACTCCGGTCCGGGCCGGACTCTCGGCTCCGGCAACGCGGCGCCAGCCCCGACGGGGCGCGAGACGACCGCGGCCGAGAGGAGAGGAAGCATGACGCCCATTCGCCAGGCGCTGCGCGGCGCCGTCGTCGTCTTGTCCCTGTGTGGCCCTTCCCTGTGCGGTGCTGCCCTCGCGCAGGAAACCGTGAAGATCGCCTTCATCGATCCGCTCTCGGGCGGCGGCGCGCCGACCGGCGAGGCGGGCCTGCGTCACTTCCAGTACATGGCCGAGGTGCTGAACGCCCGCCAGAAGCAGTTCCGGTTCGAGGTTCTGGCCTACGACAACAAGGTCAACCCGCAGGAGACCCTGATCGCCGCCCAGAAGGGCATCGATGCCGGTGCCCGGGTGGTCGTGCAGGGCAACGGTTCCTCCGCGGCGGCAGCGCTCACCGACTTCGTCGCCAAGCACAACGAGCGCAACCCGAACCGCCAGGTCGTCTACATCAATTACTCGGCGGTCGATCCGTCGCTGACCAACGAAAAATGCAACTACTGGCACTTCCGCTTCGATGCCAATTCCGACATCAAGATGGAGGCGCTGACGAATTTCATGAAGACGCGGCCCGAGATCAAGAAGGTGTACCTGATCAACCAGGATTACTCGTTCGGCCAATCGGTGCGGTCGCAGGCCCGCGCGATGCTGAAGGCGAAGCGGCCGGACATCGAGATCGTCGGCGACGAGGTGACGCCGCTGCAGAAGGTCAACGACTTCGCGCCCTACGTCGCCAAGATCCGCGCCTCCGGGGCGGATTCGGTCATCACCGGCAACTGGGCCCAGGACATCAACCTGCTGCTCAAGGCCGCCGCCGAGGCCGGGCTCCAGGCGGGCTTCTACACCTATTATGCCGGCGGCACCGGCGGGCCGACGGTGGTGCGCCAGACCGGGCTCGCCCACCGGGTGTTCGAGGTCTCGCAGGGCGCCGCCAACGAGGGCGATGCCGCCGCGCAGGATTTCGAGGCCGCGTTCCGGGCCCGCACGGGCATCGGCTCGACCTATCCGCGCGCCTTCAACGCGATGAACGCGCTCCTGACCGCGATGCAGGAGGCCGGTTCGTCGGAGGCGCGCAAGGTGGCGCCAAAGCTCGAACAGGCCCGCCTCAAGCCGCATATCGGCAGCGAGGGCTACGTCCGGCCCGACGACCACCAGTACTTCCAGACGATGTTCGTCCACTCCTTCGGCCCGATGGAGCCCGGGATGCGCTTCGACGAGGAGGGGACCGGCTGGGGCTGGAAGATGATCGGCCGGGTCGAGACCAAGGACACCGTGTTGCCGACCACCTGCCGGATGGACCGGCCGAGCTGATCGGGGAGGGGCGCCTCGGGGCGGGCTCCTTACGGAGCCCCGTCCGCCTCCGCCAGGGCCTCCAGGAAGGCGTCGAGCATGGCGGCCGCGAAGGCCTCCATGTTGGCGGCGCGGTCACTGTCGCCGGTCTCGACGGTCCGGCGGCTGGCGACCGGGCCGGCGACGGCGAGGCAGGTATGGCCCGCGGAATCGCCGTAGCGGTTGCCGCCCGGACCCGCGGCGCCGGTCTCGCACAGGCCCCAGACCGCGCCGTGGCGCTCGCGCACGAGGTCCGCCACGCGCGCGGCATAGGGCTCGCTGGCGCTGCGCAGGCCGTCCATGCCGGCTGCGTCGAGGCCGATCAGGGCCTGTCGCGCCTGCGCGGTGTAGACCACCGCGCCGCCGAGATAATAGGCGGAAGCGCCCGGCACGGCGAGGAGCGCGGCCGAGACCAGCCCTCCGGCGGAGGATTCGGCCACCGCGACGGTCTCCCGCCGGGCCGTCAGCAGGGCGGCGATGCGCCCGGCCCTCTCCATCATCGCGCGCAAGGCGGCGTCCTCCTGCTCTCGACCCGGCTCCTGGCGAGCCTACCCGGCCGGTCCCTACTCCGCCAGGGCGCCGTCGTCGTCGCCACCGGTCGGCGCGAGCCGCACCCAGGCGTCGAGGGCCCGGCCGATCCCGAGGCCGACGAGGCCCACGAAGGTCAGCGAGCCGGCGATGTGGAGGAAGAGGGACGCATCAGACATTGCACTCACCCGATAAGGAGGATTCGAGGAGAACCGCGGAGGCTACGTGCCCCCCGGTCCGAGTTCATGGGCTCCCTGTGGCTGGGGACGAGGCCGGAGGGGTCCGACCTTGGAGGCCGGCAAGGCCGGCTTTCGGGATGAGATCACCCCGGTTGGAAGTGGTGTCGCACCGCCATTGGGCGGAACGATGGTCCCGGTGTGGCGGGACGCACCCTTCCGCGAAGCTTGCCCCAGCCGAGCCGGCCGGACGGTGTGCCGCCGCACGGGCCGTCATGCCGCCTCCGCGAGCACGCGCTCGGCCAGCGCCAGGCCGCTGAGGTAGGCGAACTCCACCCGCGGGCCGAGGCAGCCATCGCCTGCAAAGCCGAGGCCGGTCTCCGGCGCGAACAGGCAGGGCTCGCCGACCGCCCGCTCGACCGCGGCATAGCGCCAGCGATGGGCGGCGCGGTGGCGGATCTCGCCCACCGGGACGCGGTCGCGCAGGGTCGCGACCAGCCGCTCGGCGACGTCCTCGGCCGCGCAGTCGAGGTTGGCGCGCGACCAGGCCGGGCCGGCATGCGCCACGATCGTCCGTCCCGGTTCGCGACCGGGCTTGCTGCCGTTCTCGGCGATCCAGGCGAGCGTGGCGTCCGGATCGCGGTCCTCCCGCACCGGAGCGTCGGGGAGGGGAGGGCCATCATGCGCCAGCATCAGGGTCCAGCACGGGGCGTAACGCACCTCCGCGACACCCGGCAGGCTCTCCCCGGCACCACCCAGCAGCGCGAGGGTCTGGGGCGACGGGCAGGTCAGGAGCACGGCCGAGAACGCCGCGTCTTCGGCGAGGGGGGCGCCGTCGGCCTCCTGAAGCCGCCAGCCCCGCCCCTCCCGCACCAGGCGGCCGACGGCGCGGCCGCATTTCAGCGCGACCCCGTCGAGGAGGTCGCGCACCGGCGCGGTCATCCCCGGAACGCCGACGAAACGGTCCGCCCCGCCCCAGGAGGCGGCGACGCCCCGCGCCGTCCATCCCTGCACCAGGGCGATGAAGCGCGGGTCTCGCGCGGTGAAGTACTGGGCGCCGTGATCGAAGCGGAGGCCCTCCGGGCCGCGCCGCGTCGCCATCCGGCCGCCGGGGCCGCGGCCCTTGTCGAGCACCACGACCGAGCGGCCGGCTCCACGCAGACGGTGCGCCGCCGCGGCGCCGGCGATGCCCGCCCCGATGATCGCGATGGTCCCGTCCCGGCCCACTCTCGCCTCTCCCGCGCTCCCGCCGCATCCCGTGCGGTCGTCCGGTCAACGCGCGAGTTTTCGCTGCGGTGCCAATCGATCGTGCGAAATCTCTTGCGTCAGGTGCGGGAACTGTCGGCTGCTGGCTTGAGGCCTCGAACTTGCAGCATTAAGGCCGCGCTTGTCCTGACGCCGTTGCCCTCTTGCCTGGGATCTCCGATCCGTGCCGAACCTCGAAACCGTCGTGAGCGAGATCGTCGACGAGATGCGCCAGCGGACCGACCGCGGCGAGGTGGCGCGCTACATCCCCGAACTCGCCCGGGTCGATCCCGGCCATTTCGGCCTCGCGGTGATCGGCGCCGACGGCACGGTGGCGGCGGCCGGCGATTGCGACGTGCCGTTCTCGATCCAGAGCATCTCGAAGGTGTTCACCCTGACGCTGGCCCTCGGCATGGTCGGCGACCGGCTGTGGCAGCGGGTCGGGCGCGAGCCCTCGGGCAGCCCGTTCAACTCGGTCGTGCAGCTCGAATACGAGCGCGGCATCCCCCGCAACCCGTTCATCAATGCCGGGGCGATCGCCGTCACCGACGTGATCCTGTCCGGCCACCAGCCGCGCGAGGCGCTCGGCGAGATCCTGCGCTTCATGCAGTATCTCGCGCAGGATTCCTCGATCACCATCGACGAGGCGGTGGCGGCCTCCGAGCAGCGCACGGGCTTCCGCAACGTCGCGCTCGCCAACTACATGAAGTCGTTCGGGGTGATCGACAACCCGGTCGAGTACACGCTCGGCGTCTATTTCCACCACTGCGCCATCAGCATGACCTGCCGGCAGCTCGCGGTGGCGGGCCGGTTCCTCGCCCATTCCGGGCGCGATCCCAGCACCGGCCTGTCGGTGGTCCAGGCCGAGCGGGCCAAGCGCATCAACGCCGTCATGCTGACCTGCGGCCATTACGACGGCTCGGGCGAGTTCGCCTACCGGGTCGGCCTGCCGGGCAAGAGCGGCGTCGGCGGCGGCATCCTGGCGGTGGCGCCGGGGAAGGCCTCGATCGCCGTCTGGGCGCCGGGGCTCGATGCCGCCGGCAATTCCCATCTCGGGCGCATCGCCCTGGAGCGGCTGACGAAACGCCTCGGCTGGTCGATCTTCGGCGAGTAGGGGGCGGCCTGCCTCAGGGCTTTCGGGAGCGCTCCTCGCGGATCGCCTCGTCGTGGTAGCCGCCGCTCGCCGGCATGATGTCGGGCGCGCGCTCCCGCGCCGCGGGGCCGGGGCCCGCCCAGTCGTGGCGGCCGCCGCGGCTGCGGCCGCCGGCCGGGAAGGCGTAGATCTTCGCGGAAACGCGTGGGCTGGTGGTGCTCATGGGCTGGCCTCCCGTGAGGGCCGCGCCGGCTGGCGGCGGCCTCTGAGATCGTACCGGAGTGTGCCTGGTGACTGCGCTGATTGACCACGAAAAAATCAGTGGTTGGCTACAATTCGTGCATGCCCGCTCTTGCATCGGTGATTGAATTGGCGGGTGTGGCGCATGGTTGGGCGTCGTGGCGCTCTGGCGCGCAACCGGGCACGGTGCTGTCCGCCCCCGGGAGACGCGGTGTGACGCTGGGGCGCCCGATACCCGGCAGGGTATCGGAAACGCGTCGCCTGGACGATCGTTCCGCCCGATCGGTCGCGTCCCTCCGGGTTTGGCACGGGACCTGCTAGCGAGGGGATGCCGCTGGCGGGTGATGGGCGCCGACGAGGAAGCCGGGCTCATCGGAACCTGAAGAGAGACGCGAGATGACCAAATACAAGCTCGAGTACATTTGGCTTGACGGCTACACGCCGACCCCGAACCTTCGCGGCAAGACCCAGATCAAGGCCTTCGACAGCTTCCCGACCCTCGAGCAGCTTCCGCTCTGGGGCTTCGACGGCAGCTCGACCAAGCAGGCCGAGGGCAGCTCTTCCGATTGCGTGCTCAAGCCCGTCCGCCACTTCCCCGACCCGGCCCGCACCGACGGCGTCCTGGTCCTGTGCGAAGTCATGATGCCGGACGGCAAGACCCCGCACCCGTCGAACAAGCGCGCCACCATCCTGGATGACGAAGGCGCCTGGTTCGGCTTCGAGCAGGAATACTTCTTCTACAAGAACGGCCGCCCGCTCGGCTTCCCCGAGACCGGCTATCCGGCGCCGCAGGGCCCGTATTACACCGGCGTCGGCTACTCGAACGTCGGCTCGGTCGCCCGCCAGATCGTCGAGGAGCACCTCGACCTGTGCCTCGCCGCCGGCATCAACCACGAGGGCATCAACGCCGAGGTGGCGAAGGGCCAGTGGGAGTTCCAGATCTTCGGCAAGGGCTCCAAGCGGGCCGCCGACGAGATGTGGATGGCGCGCTACCTGATGCAGCGCCTCTGCGAGAAGTACGAGATCGACATCGAGTACCACTGCAAGCCGCTCGGCGACACCGACTGGAACGGGTCGGGCATGCACGCCAACTTCTCGACCTCCTTCATGCGCGATGTCGGCGGCAAGGAGTACTTCGAGAAGCTGATGGCGGCCTTCGGCGATGCCCGTGAGGACCACATCGCCGTCTACGGCCCGGACAACCACATGCGGCTGACCGGCAAGCACGAGACCGCCTCGATCCACACCTTCAGCTGGGGCGTGGCCGACCGCGGCGCCTCGATCCGGGTTCCCCACAGCTTCGTCAACAACGGCTACAAGGGCTACCTCGAGGATCGCCGTCCGAACTCGATGGGCGACCCCTACCAGATCGCCTCGCAGATCCTGAAGACCATCTCGACCGTCCCGACCGAGGTCTCGGCCGCGGCCTGAGATCCGGCGTCACGCTGAGAATGTGAACGGCGCGGGCCGAAGGGCCCGCGCCGTTTTTTGTCGGCGGAGCCAGGTGACGCGGAGGGCCGCGCGAGGCAGGCCGTGGCTTCCTCGCATGCCTCTCCGCCCTGTCCCGGACGATTGTAGCGACGGCGGACGGAGATCCGGGACAGGAAGAGCTTTGAGGATTGCCCGTCTGTGGCGCACGAATTCGCGCTCACAGATCAGGTTTGCTTACGGGCTGAAGATCAGCGTCAGGTAGGTCAAGAATACCACCAGGTGCACCGCGCCCTCCAGCACCGTCGTGCCCTGGCGCGAGAAGGTGATGACGCTGAGGAGCAGCGTCATGGCGAGCACCGCCATCTGGGCCGGGGGGAGCCCCAGCACCACCCGCTGCCCCGAGATCAGCCCGATGGCGAGCACCGCCGGGACGGTGAGGCCGACCGTCGAGGTGACGGCGCCCAGGCAGAGATTGATCGCGCGCTGGAGCTGGTCGCGCCGGATCGCCTTGAGGGCGCTGATGCCCTCCGGCGTGAACACGATGGCGGCGATGATGACGCCGCCGAGCGCCGAGGGGGCGCCGAGCGCCGCGATGCCGTGATCGAGGATCGCCGCCAGGCTCTTCGACAGGAGCACGATCGGCAGCAGGCTGACCAGCAGCAGCGCGGAATGGCGCAGGATCGCGCCCCGGCCGGCATCCGGATGGACGCGCGTCTCCTCCGGCGCGAGGGCGCCCGGCTTGACGAAGTCGGTGAAGAAGTCGCTGTGGCGGCCGGTCTGCAGCAGCAGGAAGATGCCGTAGAGCACCACCGTCAGGATCGAGAACGCGACCGCCTGGATCACCGTCAGCGAGCCGTCGGGGGTCGAGAGGGTGAAGTTCGGGATGATGAGCGCGATGGTGGTGAGCGGGATGATCGCCGCCAGATAGGCGCCGGCGCCGTCGAGGTTGTAGTTCTGGCGGTGGTGGCGCAGCCCGCCGAGGATCAGCCCGACCCCGACGAGGCCGTTCATCACGATCATGATGACGGCGAACATCGTGTCGCGGCCGAGGGTCGGGGCGGCCTTGGCCCCGAGCATCACCGCGGCGACCAACGCCACCTCGATGATCACGATCGACAACGTGAGGATCAGGGTGCCGTAGGGCTCGCCGAGGCGGTCGGCCAGTTCCTCGGCCTCGTGCACCACGCCGAAGGCCGACCACAGAATCACGGAGAACAGCCAGGCGAACAGCCCAGCCGCCGCCAGCGGCGCCGCGAGCCCGCCGAGCCAGCCTCCACCGAACACCGCGAAGGCCGCCACCGTCGCCCACGCCACCGCCAACCGAACGACCATCGTCACCTCGCTCCCGGGAACCGCCCCGCTTGTGTCAAGGGGCGGGCGAGGGAGCAAGGGAATCGGTCGGGAAACACGCGCGGGGTCAGCCCCCGTGGGCGAAGGCCCAGTAGAGCTCGCGCGCCTTCCGGAACAGCGGCCCCGGGGCGAAGGGCCGGTCGTCGAGGGCCGTCACCGGCACGACCTTGGCGAAGTTGCCGACCGAGAACAGCTCGTCGGCGCCCATCAGGTCGTCGACGGTGAGGGTCTTCTCCACCACGGTGATCCCGGCCCCGCGCAGAAGCGCGATCACGCGGCCGCGGGTGATGCCGGCGAGGAAGGTGCCGTTCGGCACCGGGGTATAGACCACGCCGTCGCGGGCCATCAGCACGTTGGCGGTGGCGAATTCGGCGACGTTGCCGAGCGCGTCGCGCATCAGCGCGTTGCCGAAGCCGCGGGAGGCGGCTTCCGCGATCGCCCGCGAGCTGTTGGGGTAGAGGCAGCCGGCCTTGGCGTCGAGGAGCGCGGCGTCCGCGGTCGGGCGTCGGAACGGCGACAGGGTGGCGGTGAAGCCGGTCGGCGGCGGCATCGGCGCCTCGTAGAGGCACAGGCACCAGGCGGTCGAGGCCGGGTCCATCCGCACCGCGCCGCCGAGCCCCCCTTCGGCCCAGTACATCGGCCGGATGTAGAGCGCGGCGTCGGGGGCGAAGCGCGTCAGCCCATCGCGCACCAGTTCGGCCCAGGTGCCTTGCGCCACCACCGGCTCGAGGCCGAAGGCGGTGGCGGAGCGGTTGATCCGGGCGAGGTGGAGGTCGAGGTCGGGCGTCACGCCCTCGAAGGCCCGGGCGCCGTCGAACACCGTCGAGGCAAGCCAGGCGGCATGGGTGCGCGGCCCCATCATCCGCACGTTGCCCGGGTGCCAGGCGCCCTCGAAATAGGTCCAGGTGTCTTCCCGGTGATTGCCCTCGCGGTGATCCTCGGCCATCGCTCTCATCCCGTCCGTCGGTCCCCGCATGATGGCGCGGCCGGGCGCCGGCTGTCCATGCGGGGTGACCTGCGGACAAGGGGGGAGGAGGGTTGCGTCAGGCGACGTCGAAATCCTCCGGGCGCCCCGCCACCAGCTCCAGGGTGCGGACCACCGCCAGGCCGATGCGGTCGGCGTCGAACATGCCGTCGGCGGTCGCGGGCTCGACCCCGACCGGACCGACCTGCCCGCCGGGCCCGTCGATCACGACCTGGTAGACGTCGCGCGACCCCGAGCGGTCGCGGACCAGCGACACGGCGTGAAGCCCGACCTCGCCATAGGTCTTGACGTATTGCGCCGTGCCGATGGCGCGAGGGGCCCTCGTCTCGTTGCCCCGGGCTTTGGCCCTCACCTTGGCCGCGCGCTGGAAATCCGGACGGATGACGGTGTCCATCTGCCTCTCCCGCTGGTTGCCGCTGACGATGCGGTGGCTGTTCTTCTCGGTCCGGGCGACCGGCCGCCAGCCTTGGGGACCGGCGGCGCGGGCTCGCCGCGGCGCGTTTCCTCGCGGCGGCCCGGTCGACGATCGATGTCGGCCGAGCTTCGTCGCGCATTCCGGTGTCGCATGGCCGGATTGCGTGCGGATTGCGCCGAGTGTTGCGAGGCACCGAAACTTTCGCGCGCCATGCGGCGACGCCGCCCGCGGTGGGAGCCGGGGCGGCGGAAGACATCGAGACGAGGTGCGGGGAGGGAAGGGCGTTCAGTCGTCGCGGCGGTGGCGGCCGTGATGGTGGGGATGCGGCCGCATCGGCCGGGTCAGCATCGCGGCGCGCTGCTTCTGGGCCGGGTCGAGGGTGGCGTAGAGGGGCTGCGAGGCGTCGGCGAGCTTGCGCAGGGCGTCGGCGCGGGCGCTCATGGCGTCCGCCCGGGCCCGGATCGCGTCGGGCGCGTTCTCGGCCGCCGGGTCACGGTCGCGCCCACGCCGGGCCGCGCGCTGGTCGCGCCGGAGCGTGGCGAGGTTGCGCATCGCTCCCTCGACCGGCGGCCACAGCTTCTCCTGGTCGGGGGTGAGCTTCAGGCCGGCATGCAGGGCCGCCACCCGGGCATCGGCGAAGGCCTGAGCGTCCTCTTCGCTCGCGCCGCGCCGGCCCTCCGGCTTGGCGGCATCGCCCGCATGCGCGACCTGGATCGGCCGTGCCGCGTCCGGCGCCTGCGCCAGGGCGGTGCCGGCCATCCCGGCGCTCACGATTCCCGCCAAAACCCCGAGGGTGACACTGCGTGGCATGATACGCTCCTCGTGCGGGTCGACACGCCGAACCGCCGAGGTTGCAGGATGCGCCCGTCCGGATGGCCCGGACCTCACGGGGGCATTACGGTTTCGTCATGCGGCGCCGGTCGGCGAGGTGGCAGACGACGACCGCGGAGCAGAGCACCGGCACGACGGGCCGGGCGCTGCCGCCATCCGGGCCCGGCCGCAGCGACCCGAAAAAGATCGTCGTCATCCCCCGCCTCCGTGATCCGCCACAATCCGCGCCCCCCTGACGACGGCTTTCCGCCGGCGAACGACCGTGCCTGAATGGTGCCGTGGCTCAGACGACACCGTCGCGACGGTCGGTGGAACCTCGCCGATGGGAGGTGGACGCCGAGGCGTTCGGAGCGGGATCCCGGCTTGCGGGCGTCTCGCGGTGGACGCCGGGAGTCTCGAAAGGTGACGCTGAAACCTCGCCTTTCGTGTCGGCGTTAGAGCTTGCTTCCGGCGCCTCCTCGCGGCCCGGCTCCCGGGCGCATCCCCCGTCGACAGTCAGGTGTTCCATGGATCGTCGTCTCGCACTGACCGCCATCGTCTCCGCCGTGGCGGTCCCCTCTCTCGTCACGGCAGCGTACGCGCAGCAGGGCGGCCCGACCGCGGCGGCCACCGGCAATACCGGGGCCCGCATGGGCGACGCCGAGGCCCGGCACGCCGCCGACACCCTGGCGGCCGGCTCGGCCTCCCTGGCGGCGAGCCGCGTCGCGCTGCAGAAGGCCTCGGACGACGACGTGAAGCAGTTCGCCCGCTTCGAGGTCGCCGAGCAGGAGACCATCGCCGACGTGCTCAAGGCGATGCGCGACCCCGCGCAGGCCGCCCGCGGCCAGGTGAAACCCCCGGCCGAGCCCGAGGTGACCGGCCAGCTCGACCCCAAGGGCCGGGCGATGCTCGACAAGCTCGAGCAGGCCAAAGCCGGCAAGGCCTTCGACCTCGAGTACATCCGTGGCCAGATCGAGGGCCATCAGGCGCTCCTGAAAATTCAGGAGGCCTATCTCGCCACCGGCAAGGACCGGGAGAATCTCGGCGTCGCAAAGCTCGCCCGCGGCCAGATCCGCGAGCATCTGGCGCTGCTCGCCGACATCGAGACGGATCTGAAGGACTGATGCGACGGAGCCCCCGGACGGTGGCGTCCGGGGGCGCGACGGACGGCTCCGGACGGGGCGGTCGCGCGGCAGGCTGAGTGGTCTCCTACGAGCGGTTGCTGGTCTTCCAGCACGTCGCCGAGGTCCTCGTGCCCCAGATGCCGCTTTCCTTGCAGCGGGGCATCGCCGTGGCGCAGATGGTCACGGCGCATCGGTCCGGGTTGGCCGCCGAGCGGCATTTCTCCTCGCAGGTCGCCTGCATCTGCGAGCAGGACGCCGTGACCGACTTGCAGCCTTCCTGCGCCAGCACGCCCTGGCTGCCGAGCAGCCCGAGCACGAGCGCCGAAATTAGGATTTTATTCATATGATTCCCCAATCGACGCTTCTGGCAAATCAAGTCGGTTCGAACGCGAGTCGATGCTAGAAGATCGAGTTGGGGATCACAAGCCGCTCAAGTGTATCAAAGTGTTCGTTCGTTCCGGCGCAGCGCCGTGGAGCGCCCGCCGGAGCCCCGCGTCGCCGTTCCTGAACGTGCATCACCCCAGGCTCGCGGCCGGCGAGCCCGGGGTGGCTACCGTCGAGGTCGGCGGCTCTCTCGTCAGCCCTCTGCGCCGCCGCCCATCATCCGCTGCATCTGGGAAAGCTGCGAGATGTGCAGCTGGATCAGCGGCACGGCGCCCCGGGCGATGCGGCGCAGGGCCGGGTCCTCGCCGCTCTGGGCGTAGGAACCGTGGATCGTCAGGGCTTCGCGGTGGCCCTGGAGCGAGGCGTTGACGAAGGCGGCGTCGTATTGCGGACCGCCCTGGAGGCCGGAGAGCTGCGCCTGGATCTGCGCCTTCTGCTCGTCCGAGGTCATGCCACCGGGCGCCCCCCCGCCACCGGGCGCCCCGAGCACCCCGCCGACGGTGCCGACCGCGGCGCCGGCCACGCCGCCCGCCACCGCCAGCGGTGCCGCCACCAGACCGCCGACGAGACCCCCGGGACCGGCCAGGCCTCCCGGCTGGCCGCCGCCGACCGGTACCGCGACGTTGCCGCCCGTGACCCCGTCGAGCTTGTTGGCGAGGTTGACCTGCTCGGTCACCTCGGCCCGGGCGAAGCGCCGGACCCGCGGGTTGCCGGTCTTGGCGTAGGCGTCACGGGCGGTGTTCTCCAGGAACAGGCCGCCCTTGGTGGCCATCGCCAGGTAGACGGGCGTCGGCATCGCGCCGGCCGCGATCGGCTGGGCGATGGCGGTGCGGGTGACCGCGAGGGCCGCGGTGGCGGAGAGCATGCTGACCAGGACGTCGCGACGATGCATGGATGTGGCTCCGGTGAACGGTAGGCATCCCGGCGCTCGCGGGCCTAGATGCTCGGGGGGAGTAATTTTCTCGCCCGACGGACGTTCCGTGCCGTTCCTCGCCGTCCCACGACCGCGGCACTATCGCGCAGTCCCTCGTGCCCCGGCCGGCGGTCAGCCCTTGCGCGGCCAGGCCTCCGGCTTCGTCCGCTGCGTCCAGCGCCGCCACGGCCGGCTCATCAGGAGGAAGGCCAGCACCACGCCGGCGGCGTACCAGGCGTGCAGACTCTCGTAGCCGCCCTCCGGCGTCCAGGCGAAGCCGCCGAGGAAGACGTAGGTCACCGCCGCCGCCAGGGTGCGGAAGGCCAGGAGCCAGGGATGCTGCAGCATCGGATCGTCGTTGACGAGCGCGATCCCAAGCCCGGTCAGGGCGAACAGCACGCCACCGAGCGGCAGGCCGAGGAACAGCGAGAACACGGCGCGCAGGAAGAGCCCCGGCCAGTCGCGGCGGGCGCGGGCGGGCTTGGAGATGGCCGGCTTGGAGACGGCGGGCTTGGGTCCGGAGGGACTCGCGGCGTCGGTCACGGTCGGATGCGGCATGCGGCTTTCGGCGCTGGCGGGCCGCGCGACGCGGCCATGACGGGGCAAGCCGCCAGCATGTAGCCCAAACCGCCCCCGCATCTCCAGGGTGTCGCGCGGTCAGTCGGGCGATCGAGCCCGGTGCGTCCCGGATCGTCGGGGGGCCGGCGGGGGGCGCCCGGCAGGGCCTGACCGTCACGTCGATCCAGCGCACCGCTGACCGGCGTCAGGTCCTCGTCGGTGCTCGAGATCACCTCGGCGAGTCAGGTGAGCCGTACCGGTGAACCGCTCGCTCGCGACCAAGGCATCGTAGTCGACCACCGCCGCGTCGGGCCTGGGCCGATGGGGGCCGGTCCGATCCATCTCGGCGAGAGCGGCGCGCGGCCAGGGAAGCGCGATGCCCGGCCGCTGGACGGCGGACCGGACTCCCTCGACCAGTTCCCTGCGCTCGCGGTCCGGCCGCTCCGCATGGAAGGCGCGGAATTCCGGTCCCGCCATCCGGGCTGCGTGCGCGACCGCGGCGAAAGGCATCGCTCGCTCCTCGCCGGACGGGACGCAGGATCGCGGTCCCGCGTCCGCGGGTCGTCCGCGATCAGGTCTCCAGCTCGCTGTCCCAGTACAGGTAGTCGACCCAGGTGTGGTGGTACTGGCGGTGGTCGAATTCCGGCTGGCGGCGGTGCAGCTCGTGGCGGCTCGGCCGGCGCGGCTCGTTGAGGAGGGGCATCTCGGCCTCCTCGGGCGTGCGGTTGGCCTTGCGCAGGTTGCACGGGCTGCAGGCCGCGACGACGTTCTCCCAGCTCGAGAGGCCGCCGCGGGAGCGCGGGACCACGTGGTCGAAGGTCAGGCCGCCGGAGGGCAGGCGCAGGCCGCAATACTGGCACGAGAACGTGTCGCGCAGGTAGATGTTGTAGCGCGTGAAGGCGGGGCTGCGCGCCATGGCGACGTAGCTCTTGAGCGCCACCACGCTCGGCACCCGCAGCGACCGGCTGGGCGAGCGCGCCTCGACGTCGTAGCTCGCCACCAGGGTGACGCGGTCGAGGAACAGGGCCGTGAACGCATCCTTCCACGACCACAGCGAGAGCGGATTGTACGAGAGCGGCCGGTAATCCGCGTTGAGCACGAGGGTTTGAAGGTCCAGCATCATCCTGCCCTGGCGACGGGCCGACCGCAGCGAGGGGGGCCGGCACGGTGCCGGTCCTCGCGTCGCTCGCCAGGAGAGGAGATGGGGACCATCGCCTATCCTCCGAGCCGGTCGGGAAGAGTGGGGGGACTAAGAAGAGGAAGACACGGCGGATGCCCGCGGCGGCCGCTCGGGGAGCGGACGTCGTGGGGCGCGGCCGGGATGCGATCCGGGCGCCGTCTGGGCTGCTGGTGGTGGGCGATCACCGGGATCCTCCCGCAGCAGAACGAAAAGGCCGTGTCCATTGAGGCTTAGTCTAATAGCAGCATGACAGGGTTGTGAAGGTTTCGAGCCGGGGCGTCTCGTCACGCCCCACACGAATCCGCCGCAGGACGGCCTTCCGGCAGCGATGCCGGGGCGGCCGCGCGGTCCGGCCCGGATTTTCGCCCCATTGATCCGCGATCCCGCGGCCGGCCTCGTTTCGCTCTCGCGGCATCTCCTGGCGGTGCCCCCGGCGGTTCCATCGCGCGGACGGATGACCTAGGTAGACCGCTCGAACCGACCCCATCGCGAGGATCGCCGGCCGAGGGCCGGATCGTCCCGCCATGACTCCGCCGGGTCGCCGGGAGACGAGACCGACACGCGGGTGAGAAGGATTGCGCATGAGACAGCTTCGCCGATGGACGATCGGCCCGGTCGCCGCCCTGCTGGTCGCCCTGCTGGGTCCCGGACCCGCGGCGGCGCAGGGCCCGGCGGCGAAACCGGCCGCGGTCGCGCAGGCGCCGGCTCCCAAGGGTGACGCCAAACCCGCGACCGGCCAGCCCGCCGCGGCCGCGCCCGCCGAGCCCGCCAAGGAAGCCGCCAAGCCCCCGCCGCAGACCCCGATCTCCGAGCAGATCAAGCAGATCCGCGCCCAGCTCGATGCCGAGAAGGCCGACCTCGACCAGCGCGAGCAGGCCCTGACCCACCGCGAGCTGAACAAGGACGACCTCGCGCTCCTGCGCGACGGCATCCCGGCGGTCGCCGACCGGCTGCGCCAGGTCATCGACCAGCTCGGGCCCCGGCTCGATGCCGCCAAGGAGCGGCTGAACCAGCTCGGGCCGAAGCCGAAGGAGCCCGAGGGCGCCGACGTGGCCCAGGAGCGGGCCCAGCGCGAGGCCGGCGTCGCCGAGATCGACGACACCCTGCGGCTCGCCCGCTCGCTGCTCGTCCAGAGCGAGCAGATCACCGACCAGATCAGCAACCGGCGCCGCGCCGCCTTCACCCGCGCCCTGTTCGAGCGCACCGACGGCCTGGTCAGCCCGAACCTGTGGATGCGGGCCGCCAGCGACCTCGACCGCGACCTGCGGGCGCTGAAGAGCTCGGTCGACGACTCGATCGCCCAGGTCCAGCGCCGGGGCACGCCGCTCAACCTGTTCCTGCTCGCGCTGGCGATCGGCGTGTCGGTCGCGCTCTATATCGGGCGCCGTCACATCGCCCCGCGGGTCGGGCACCGCGCATCCTCGGACGCGCAGCCGACCCGCTACGCCAAGGTGCTGGCGGCCTGGCGGGTCTTCCTCGTCGGCGCGGTGCCGGCGGTGCTCGGCAGCTTCCTCGTCGGCTACACCCTCGACGTCACCGGGCTGCTGCCGCTGCGCCTGCTGCCGGCGGCCCACCGGATCGTCGCCTCGCTCGCCTTCGTGGCGGTGGTCGAGGCGATGGCCGACGCCCTGCTCTCGCCCGACCGCCCGGCCTGGCGCCTCGTCGCGATGACCGACGCCACCGCCGAGCGGCTCAACCGCCTGATCATCGCCATCGCCTCGGTGATCGCCGTCGGCCGCACCATCGAGGGGCTGAACGAGGGCATCTCGGTCAGCCTGCCGATCACCATCGTCACCAAGGGGGTGTTCGCCGCCGTCGTCGCCGTGGTGCTGGCCGAGGGCCTGCGCCGGTTCGCGGCCCGGGCCGAGACCGACGAGGCCTGCCTCGGCCCCTACATCGCCGCCGATGCGAATACCGGCATCGGCGGTCCCTTGCGCATCCTCGGCTGGATCGTGGTGGCGGCGATCGGCGTCTCGGCGCTCGTCGGCTACATCGCCCTGTCGTCGTTCCTGATCGACCAGCTGATGTGGACCGCGATCGCCGCGGCGCTCCTCTACCTGGCGATCTCGAGCGTCGATTCCGTGGTGAGCTCGGCCCTCCAGGACGATTCGCGCATCGCCACGGCGCTCCAGGCCAATACGGGCCTGCGCAAGCGCTCGCTCAACCAGATCGCTGTCTTGATCTCGGGCTTCGTCCGGGTGGTGCTGCTCACCGCCGCCGGGGTGCTGCTGCTCGCCTCCTGGGGCGTCGATTCGACCGACATCTTCGCCTGGGCCCAGGCCGCGTTCTTCGGCTTCACCGTCGGCGGGGTGACGATCTCGCTCTCGACGATCGCGCTCGCCATCGGGCTGTTCACGCTCGGCCTCGTCATCACCAAGGCGGTGCAGCGCTGGCTCGAGAACACCTACCTGCCCGCCACCGACCTCGATCCGGGCCTGCGCAACTCGATCTCGACGGTGAGCGGCTATGTCGGCTTCCTGCTCACCCTGGCGCTCGCCTTCTCGTATCTGGGCCTGAGCCTCGAGAAGCTCACCATCGTGGCCGGCGCCCTGTCGGTCGGTATCGGCTTCGGCCTGCAATCGATCGTCAACAACTTCGTCTCGGGCCTGCTGCTGCTCTGGGAGCGGCCGATCCGGGTCGGCGACCTCGTGGTGATCGGCGACAACGAGGGCTATGTCCGCCGCATCAGCGTGCGCTCGACCGAGATCCAGACCTTCGACCGCTCGGCCGTCATCGTGCCGAACTCGAACCTGATCTCCGGCGTGGTGAAGAACCGGGTCCGCGGCGACCGCACCGGCCGGGTCACGCTCACCGTCAGCGTCCTGCGCAACCAGGATCCGGTCCACGCCGCCGAGCTGATCGTCGCTTGCGCCAAGGCGCATCCGGACGTGCTGAAGGAGCCGCCGCCCCGGGTGGTGTTCCGCAAGATCGGCGATCCGTTCCTCGAATTCGAGCTGATCGCGATGATCACTGATGTCGGCTCGCAGGCGAAGGTGCAGAGCGACCTCAACTTCGCGGTGTTCAAGACCTTGTCCGAAGGCGGCCTCATCCCCAATCTCGGACCCGGATCGAGCATCGTCACGGTTCAGGGGCTCGACGCGATGCAGGACGCCATGGGGCAGATCGCCCGCATGGCGAACCCTGCGGCGCTCCGCCCCGAGACCCGTGCCGAGCCCGAGGCCGAGCGTCGCCGAACCCCCGAGACCGTGCCGTGACACTCCCTCCCGCCGCGCCGAAGCGCCTCGTCCTTCTGGCTCTCCCGCTCGCGCTGGCCGCCTGCTCGGCGACCGAGGCGACGCGGGCGCCGGTCGGCGCCGCGGGACCGAGCCTGTACTGGCCGATGGCGGCGACCGGCGCCCAGATCGATGCGGGCGCCGCCCGCGACATGATCGCCACCTACCGCCGCAACAAGGGCTTGCCGCCCCTCGCCCTCGATCCCGGCCTCCAGCGCCTCGCCGAGACCGAGACCGCCGCCATGGCCGCCGCCGGCCGCCCGAGCCAGGCCGACATCGTCAAGACGGTCGCGGCCCGGATGGGCTACCCGGATCCGGCCGCCAACCTCTCGGCCGGCTACCACACGCTCGCCGAGGCGTTCTCGGGGTGGCGCGAGAGCCCGGCCCACAACGCCGTGATGCTCGATCCCACGGCGACCCGGATGGGGATCGCGACGGCCTATGCGCCGGGGTCGAAGTACAAGGTGTACTGGGCGCTGCTGGTGGCGAAGTAGGAAGGTGCATCAGCTCCAGCGGACCGGCCGGGTGAAGTCGCAGGTCCGCCGTGCCAGGCCGGTGAGGGTGCGGACGATGTTGGCGGATTCGTCGCCGCGGAACATCATCACGTAGGTCATCGCCGGCAGGGCCGGATCGCTCTCGAGGAGGCGCAGGACGCCGCGTTCGACGAGGCCCTTCAGGCAGTGGCGGGGCTGGTAGCTGATCCCGACCGCCGCGACCGTCAGCCCGACGAGGGCGATCATGCTGTTGCTCCGGATCATGCGGGCCGGGGTCACTCCGTGCTGCTTCAGCCACTTGTCGAAGAACAGGCCCGAGCCCGAGCGGTCGCCCTGGATCAGGACCGGCAGCCGCATCAGGGCCTCGAGAGGGATGACCTGTCGCTCGTGCATGAGCTGCGGGCTGCACATCCAGCCGTTCTCGACCCGGGCCAGCGGCACCGAGAGATACCCCGCCTGCCAGAACACGTCCGGGACGATGATGAAGTCGAGCTCGCCGGAGGCCAGCAGCGCCAGCAGGTTGACGCTCTGCTCCACCTCCGGCTCCAGGGTGATCCGGTCGTAGGAGGCGCGCAGCTCCGCCACGAAGGCCGGCAGCCAGGTCAGGGCCGTCAGCTCCGTGACGCCGAAGCGCAGGCGGCGCAGCGAGGGCGCCTCGCCCTCGCCGAGGGCGATCAGCCGGTCGCGTAAGGCCAGCATCTCCTCGCCCATGGCCAGCACGGCCTCGCCCCGCGGCGTGAGGCGCGCCCCGCGCTGGCGCCGGTCGAAGAGTTCGGCGCCGAGGGCGGCCTCCAGATCGCGGATCCGCTTCGAGATCGCCGATTGCGTGGTGTTCAGGCGCTCCGCCGCACGCTCGAAGCTGCCGAGGGCCACGGCCCAGCGCAGGGCATCGAGTTGCTTGAGCGTCGGCACAAGGCCTTCCTGAGGTCGGGGCAATCCGGATCATGCCGTTCTGGCATGCGGTACCGGGAGTTTTAATCGCTTTTTTCGCGAAATGTCTTGTCCCACTCTGCCGCCCGCGGTGCCTTCCGCCTCGACGGGATCGGCCTCGAGGCGGAAGGCACCGCTTCGCTTCAGCGCCCTCCTTTCCTCACCGGAGCCCGTCTCATGCGCGTGCATGCCTTGTTGTCCGCCTTGCCCCTGGTCGTGGCCCTGCTCGCCCCGGCGGCGGCGGACGAGCTGACCGGCACCCTGCGGAAGATCAAGGACAGCAACCGCATCGTGCTCGGCGTCCGCGACAGCGCGACGCCCTTCAGCTACATCGACGACAAGGCCCAGATCGTCGGCTACACCGTCGACATCTGCCAGCACATCGTCGGGGCGGTGAAGGCACGCCTCGGCCTGCCCGACCTGCGGGTCGAGATGCAGACCGTGATCTCCTCGACCCGGATCCCGCTGATGGCGAACGGGTCGATCGACCTGGAATGCGGCACCACCACGAACAACGCCGAGCGCCAGAAGCAGGTCACCTTCACCAACACGCACTTCCTGGCGGCGACGCGCTTCGCCGCGCGCAAGTCCCTCAATCTCTCCCGCATCGACGACCTGCGGGGCAAGACGGTCGCCACGGTGGCGGGCTCGACCAACGTCATCCAGCTGAACAAGATCAACACCGAGCGGCAGCTCGGCATGACCATCCAGGCCGCCAAGGATCCGGCGGAAGGCTTCCTGCTGATCGAGAGCGGACGCGCCGCCGCTTTCGTCACCGACGACGTACAGCTCAGCATCCTGATCGCCCAATCGAAGGAGCCGGACGCCTACGGGCTGAGCCAGGAGGCCCTGTCGGCCCCCGAGCCCTACGGCATCATGCTGCGCAAGGATGATGCGCCGTTCAAGGCATTGGCCGATGCCGCAACGGCCGACCTCTACCGCAGCCCCCGGATCCTGGAGATCTACCGGCGCTGGTTCCAGTCGCCGGTGCCGCCCCGGGGCCTGAACTTCGCGGTGCCGCTGTCGCCCGAGCTGGAGCGCGCCTTCGCCCATCCGACCAGCACGCCCGATCCGGCAGCCTACGCGGTGAAGTCGTGAGCGACCCGGTCTCTCCCGGCGATGCGGACCTCCTGGACGCCCTGCGCGGCGTCTCGACCGCCTCGCTCAGCGACAACATGGACCGTCTCGCCGGCCCGGTCGGCCTGAAGCCGTTCCACCGCGGCGGGATGCTGGTCGGCCGGGCCCTGACCGTCCGGGTCCGCGGCGGCGACAACCTCGCCATCCATCAGGCCCTCGAGCGGGTCCGGCCCGGCGACGTGGTGGTGGTGGATGGCGGCGGCGGCGAGGACCGGGCCCTCGTCGGCGGGATCATGAAGGCGATCGCGGAGAGCCGGGGCGCCGCAGGCTTCGTGATCGACGGCGCGATCCGCGACGCGGCGGACTTCGCGGCGTCCGATTTCCCCTGCTACGCCCGCGCGGTCACCCATCGCGGCCCCTACAAGACCGGGCCGGGCGAGATCGGCGTGCCGGTGTCGGTCGGCGGCTGGGTCATCCGCACCGGCGATGTCGTGGTCGGCGATGCCGACGGCGTCGTCACCTTCCCGCCCGACCAGGCTGGCGACCTGCTCGCGGCGGCCAAGGCCCAGGAGGCCCGCGAGGCCGAGGTCCTGAGTCTGATCGCGCAGGGCCGCTACGACGGCCGCTACGCCCAGGTCCCTGACGCCAAGGCCCCCGACGCCAAGGCCCCCGACGGCGCGACCGCGCGCTGAGCGCGGCGGGCGTCGTCCGGCCTGCTCACGGAAACCCCATCCCCCGCGGTGTCGGCGGCGCCTCGTTGAGCAGCGTCACCGTCACCCGGCGGTTGGCCGGCAGGTACGGATTGTCGGGAAACAGCGGCTCGGTATCGGCCTTGCCCGACACCGAGGCGAAGCGGTCGGCGGGCAGGCCGTTGCCGGCCAGGACCTCGCGCACGCTGATCGCGCGGCCGGCGGAGAGCTCCCAGGGCGGGGCGGCGGGGCGGCGGCCGGGGCGGTCGGCGGCGGTGTAGCCGGTCACCGCGATGCGGTTCGGCAGCCGGCGCAGGGTCGGGACGATCCGCTCCAGCACCTGGCGGGTGCGGTCGTTCGGCCGGGTCGAGCCCTCCGGGAACATCGAGCGGTTGTCCTGGTCGACGAGCGAGATGTCGAGGCCCTTGGCCGTCACCTCGATCACGATGCTCTTCGACAGTTCGGCGATCTCCGGCAGGTCCTGCAGCGCCTGGCGCAGGGAGGTCATGGCGAGGCCGAACCCCTCCTTGTAGGCGTTGTGCTGGATGCCGTTGGCCAGAGGATCGTCGTCCGAGGGCGGCTCGGCCCGGTCCGAGGCCTTCTCCGGCGGGATGTCGCGGGTGTCGCGCAGCTTGGTCGCCGAGGGCAGGCCGTTCTTCTCGATGATGCCGTTGAAGCGCGATTCGCGGTTGGTGCCGAAGGCGTCGCGCATCGAGCCCGCCACCGCCTGGAGCTTCTTCTGATCCTGCGTCGAATAGGCCGCGATCATCACGAAGAAGCTCATCAACAGCGCCATCAGGTCCGCGAAGGTCACGAACCAGCCGTGGCCGCCATGGGCCCCGCCGCGCTTCTTCTTGGCCACCGTTCCGATCTCCCTGAAGGACGCTTCAGTCCGACGGCGTCAGGCCGCCTCGGCGGCCATCTCGTCGCGGTGGTTGTGCGGCAGGTAGGCGATCAGCATCTCGCGCACCAGCGAGGCGCTCTTGGCGTCGCGGATCAGCAGCACGCCGTCGATGATGAGGGAGCGCGAGACGTCCTCCTCCTCCAGCTTGACGTGCAGCTTGTCGGCGATCGGCAGGGTGATCATGTTGGCGATGAGCGCGCCGTAGAGGGTGGCCAGCAGCGCGGTCGCCATGGCGGGGCCGAGCTTCGAGGGGTCGGACATGTTGGCGAACATCGTCACCATGCCGAGAATCGTGCCGATCATGCCCCAGGCCGGGGCGCAGTCGCCGAAGGCGCGATAGACCTTCGAGCCCTCGTCGAGGTGCATCAGGAAGTTGTCGCGGTCGCGCTCCATCGTGTCGCGGATGAACTCGCGGTCGTAGCCGTCGGCGATGTAGCGCACGCCCTGGGCCAGGAACGGGTCCGAGATCTCGAGGTTCTCGATCGCCATCGGGCCCTGGCGCTTCACCACGTCGGCGATCTTGGTGATCTCGTCGATCAGCTCGCGCGGGCGGATCGCCCGCATGTTGAAGGCGTAGCGCAGGCCCATCGGCACGCCGTGGACGATGACCGAGAACGGGAAGCGCAGCATGGTGGCGGCGGTGGCGCCGCCGAAGATCACGATCACTGCGTGCTTGTCGAAATAGGCGGCGAAGTTGCCGCCATCGATCATGATGAGCACGAACACGACCGCGATGCCGCCGACGAGGCCGGCGCCGGTTGCGATATCCATCTGTGGGCGGCCCCTTGATGCGCGCTCGCGGCCCCCCGGGCGCGGGGCTCGGGCCGGGCGTCGCGCTCTTCCTGCCCTGGAAAGTAAGGCCGGCAGGGTCAACGAACGGTAAAAATGCCGCTGCCCGGGCCCGACGCCGTCATGCGCCGTTCAGCCGAAATCTGGCATAGGGATGGCCATGCGAACGAACGGCCGCACAACAGGCCGCGCACGGGGCAGGCGGCGGGCGAGCGCCCGGGCCGCATACAGGGACATCTGTCGAAGGTTCTCGATCCATGCGGCTGATCAGGCTCTACGTCCGGGTCATGGGCCAGCTCGGGCCCGATCTGCGCCTCGGCGCGTTGCTCGCCGCCGCCAACGTCGCCCTGGCGGTGGCGGCCTTCGCCGAGCCGGTGCTGTTCGGCCGCATCATCGACCGGCTCACCCATCTGCCGGCCGGCGGCGCCGGCACGTCGAGCCTCCTGCTCCTCGTCGCCGCCTGGGTCGGGTTCGGGCTGTTCTCGATCGGCGCCGGCGTGTTGATCGCGCTGCACGCCGACCGGCTCACCCATCGCAGCCGCCTCTCGGCGATGGCGAACTACTTCGAGCACGTCCTCGACCTGCCGCTCGCCTTCCACTCGGCCAACCATTCCGGCCGGGTGCTGAAGGCGATGCTGGAGGGCACGAGCGGCATGGCGGCGACCTGGCTCGGCTTCTTCCGCGACCATTGCGCCGCGCTCGTCTCCCTCGTCGTGCTGCTGCCGCTGACCCTGTTCCTCAATTGGCAGCTCGGCTCGATCCTGGTCGCCCTGATGGTGGTGTTCACAGCCCTCACCACCTTCGTCCTGCGCCGCACCGAGACCCTCCAGGGCAAGGTCGAGGAATACCATTCGGGCCTCGCGGCGCATGCCTCCGACGCGCTCGGCAACGTCGCGGTCATCCAGTCCTTCACCCGCGCCAAGGCCGAGAAGGAGGCGATGCACGGCATCATCCGCGACCTGCTCGCCGCCCAGATCCCGGTCCTGTCCTGGTGGGCGCTCGCGTCCGTGGCCACCCGCGCCTCGGCGACGCTGACCATGACGGCGATCTTCGTCACCGGCATCGTGCTGCACGGCCACGGCCTGGCCACCGTCGGCGACGTGGTCTCGTTCATGAGCCTCGCCACCATGCTGGTCGCCCGGCTCGATCAGGTCGTCGCCTTCGTCAACGGCCTGTTCCTGCAGGCGCCGAAGATGCAGGAATTCTTCGAGATCCTCGACACCGTCCCGGCGGTCCACGACCGGCCCGGTGCCAAGGCGGTGGCGCGGCTCGACGGCGACGTCTCCTTCGAGGACGTGCGGTTCTCCTATGACGGCCGCCGCCCGGCCCTCGACGGGGTGTCGTTCACGGCGCGGGCCGGCGAGACCGTGGCCCTCGTCGGCACCACGGGCTCGGGCAAGTCGACGACGCTCGGGCTCCTGCACCGCGCCTTCGACCCCGATGCCGGCACGATCCGCATCGACGGCGAGGACCTGCGCGACATCGGCCTGTCCTCCTTGCGCCACAACATCGGCGTGGTGTTCCAGGAGCCGATGCTGTTCGCCCGCTCGATCCGCGAGAACCTCCAGGTCGGCCGCCCCGACGCCACCGACGCCGAGATGCTCGACGCCCTGGAGCGGGCCCAGGCGTCGGAATTCATGGCGCGCCAGCCCGACGGGCTCGACACGATCATCGGCGAACGCGGCCGCTCGCTGTCCGGCGGCGAGCGCCAGCGTCTCTCGATCGCCCGGGCGCTCCTGAAGAACCCGCCGGTCCTGATCCTCGACGAGGCGACGAGCGCGCTCGACGCCGCCACCGAGCGCAAGCTCCAGGGCGCGCTGGAGGCGGTGATGGAGGGGCGCACCACCTTCGTGATCGCCCACCGCCTGTCGACGATCCGCGACGCCGACCGCATCCTGGTCTTCCACCAGGGCCGGATCGTCGAGAGCGGCACCTTCGACGAACTGGTGGCCGAGGACGGCCGCTTCGCCGACCTCGCCCGGGCCCAGTTCATGGCGGCGGCGCCGGAACCGGACGAGTACGCCCTGGCGGCGTGACCGGCGCGTCCGAGGGGCAGGCGAGAGCCTGCCCCTTCTCGTATCGGCGTCCGGGACGCCGGCCGGCTGCCCGCCGGACCGCAGGGCATCGCTCTTTCCCGATCGACTTCGGCTGAGAAAGGAAATTCCAGAAACTCAGCAAAATAGACGGAATGCTTCGTTTGACGATGGGGCACGCTTCGGCGACCATTCTGCGGCGCGATCAAGCCTGAAACAGACAACAGACGATCATCGTCCCTGTATCGACCGGGCAAGCCGGTGATCCCGCCCGTGCGGGACCGAGAGCCGGTCCCTTCCCGCTCGCGCACGAGAAGGGGTGCCGCCCACCGCCGATCCACCATCGCTTGCGGAGCCTCCCGATGAACATCGCCGTCCATTCGAGCCTCGTCGCCGCCGAGCCCGCGCCGCAGGGCGCGCCCGGCCCCGCGCGCCCGGCCGCACCCGCCCACGTCATCCGCGACGACGCCGAGGCGATCCGGGTCGCCCATGCCCTCGCGGCGCGGTTCCGGGAGGGCGCCTCGGAGCGCGACCGGACCGGCGCCCGGCCGCTGGCGGAGCTCGACGCCTTCTCGCAGAGCGGGCTGTGGTCGATCAACGTGCCGCGCAGCCATGGCGGGCCGGAGGTGTCGTACCGCACGCTGGCGCAGGTCATCGCGATCATCGCGGCGGCCGACCCTTCGATCGCGCAGATCGCCCAGAACCATCTCGGCATCGTCGCGGCGATCCGCACCGTGTCGGATCCGGAGCAGCAGGCGGATCTCTTCGCCCAGGTTCTCGCCGGCACCCGGTTCGGCAACGCCTTCTCGGAGAAGGGCACCAAGCGCGCCGCCGAGTTCGAGACCCGCTTCACCGATCACGGCGACCACGTCGTCGTCCGGGGCCGGAAATTCTACGCCACCGGCGCGCTGCTGGCCCATCTCGTGCCGATCGTCGCCGTCGATGACGAGGGCCGGCCCTGGTACGCCATCGCCGACCGCGACGCGCCGGGGCTGACCGTGATCGACGACTGGTCGAGCTTCGGCCAGCGCGGCACCGCCAGCGGCACGGTGCTGATCGACGACGTCCGGGTCGCGAAGAGCCGTCTCGTGCCGGCCTGGCGCGGCTACACCGCGCCCCGCGTCGACGGGGCGATCTTCCAGATCATCCAGGCGGCGATCGACGCGGGCATCGGGCGCGCCGCCCTCGACGACACCATCGCCTTCGTGCGCGAGAAGGCGCGGCCCTGGATCGACAGCGGCCAGGACCGGGCCGCGGACGACCCCTACACGATCCGCGCCGTCGGCGACCTGACGATCCGCCAGCACGCCGCCGAGGCCCTGCTCGACCGCGCCGGCCTCGCCATCGACGCGGCGGTCGCGGCGCCGACGCCGGAGAGCGTGGCGGCGGCCCAGCTCGCGGTGGCCGAGTCGAAGGTGCTGACCACCGAGGTGGCGCTCGCCGCCTCCAACACCCTGTTCGAATTGTCCGGCACCCGCTCGACGCTGGCCGAGCACAATCTCGACCGGCACTGGCGCAACGCCCGCACCCACACCCTCCACGATCCGGTGCGCTGGAAGGTGGCGATCGTCGGCAACCACGCCCTCAACGGGGTGAACCCGCCGTTCCACGCCTGGAGCTGACCCTGCCGTCCGTAGCCGGCGCCATCAGGCGTCAGAGCAGCTTGATCGTGTCCCGCCGGCTCTGGGCCCGGGCCTGGAGCCGGCGGCGGCGGGCGGCGATCACCGTGCCGTTGATCTCGCCGCCGAACAGGAACATCGCGGCGAGCCAGTAGACGAAGACCAGGAACACCATCGCGGTGGCCAGCCCGCCGTAGGTCGAGACGTAGGCGCTCGAGAACCGGTCGAGGTACATCCCGAAGCCGAGGCCGGCCAGCACCCACAGCCCGAGCGTCACCGCGATGCCGGGCAGCACCAGGGCGACGGGCCGCCGCCCGGCGGCGATGAACTTGTGGGCGATCACCAGCACGCTCGCGACGAGCAGCACGGTCACCCCGACCCGGCCGACCGCGATGGTGAGGCCGAGCGGCTCCAGCCCCGGCGCCACCAGCACCAGCCCGCGCCACATCAGCGGTCCCAGCACCACCAGGAAGGTGAAGGCCAGCATCGCGAAGGCGGCGCAGATGACGTAGCCGATCGATTCGAGGCGGGTGAGCCACCACGGCCGCATCTCGCGCAGGCCGTAGGCCCGGTTGAGGCCGACCCGCAGGCTCTCGACCCCGCTCGACGAGAAATACAGCGCCAGCACCGCGCCGAGGGTGAGGAGCCCGCCGCGCTGCTCGGTCAGCACCCGATGGACCTCCGCGGCGATCGGCCCCGCCACCTCGCTCGGCCAGATCTCGAACAGCAGGTTGCCGGCCTCGTCGGCGAGCGACTTGGTGCCGAACACGCTGGCCAGCGCGGTGAGCAGGATCAGGAACGGGAACAGCGAGGTCAGGAGCGAGAGCGCGATGTGGCTGGCGATCGCCCAGCCGTCATGGGCGACGAAGCGCTGCGCCGCGATGGCGGCGATCTCCAGGGCGGTACGGGGACGGATCACGGCGCGCGGGCTCTCGGGCTTGGAGCATTGTCCGACGAAGTGGATACCGGTTCGTCGGACAATGCGGCAAAATCAAAGTTCCGGAGACGGCATCCGAAGGCAGCGCGATCGGATGCCGCTCTCGTCGAAGTCACGGGCCGTCCGGCGGGCTTCCCGTGCGGCAGGCATGCCTGAAAGCCAGCGGACCGTCGCGCCCGCGGACCTGTCGCCCCAGGTAGAGCGCGCAGGGCCGTCCTGGGAAGCCGGGCAGGTCAAAATCCGGTGCCCGCGTCCTTCTGGGCACGATGGCCCGGTGCCTCGGCCCGGCGCGGCCGGGGAGCCGAGGTTCCGGTTGCGGAACGGTCGCGCTCGTGCTCGTTGCGCAGGCATCATGAGCCGCCTCCTGCCTCTCTCCGACGCATCCTGGTCCGCCCGCCTGGCGCCCGGCCTGTTCGTGCTGATCTGGGCCACGGGCTTCATCGTGGCGCGGCTGATCGCGCCCCATGCCGAGCCGCTGACGTTCCTCAGCCTGCGCTTCGTCCTCAGCGCGATGGTGCTGTCGGGCATAGGCCTCGCCGCCGGCGCGACCTGGCCGCGCGGCGGGACCGGCTGGCGCGATGCGATCGTGGCCGGGATCCTGATCCACGGCGTCTATCTCGACGCGGTGTTCTGGGCGGTGCATCGCGGGCTGCCGGCGGGCATCGCGGCCCTGGTGGCGAGCCTGCAGCCGCTGCTCACCGCCGCGGTGGCGGGACCGCTCCTGGGCGAGCGCGTCTCGTCCGTGCGCTGGCTCGGCATCGCGGTCGGCCTCGTCGGCGCCGGGCTGGTGCTGGCGCCGCGGATCGGCGCCAGCGGCGGGATCCCGCCGGTCGCCCTCGCGGTGTGCTTCTGCGGCACGGTCGGGATCACGCTCGGCACCCTGTGGCAGAAGCGCAAGGCCGTGGCGGTCGACCTGCGCACCAACGCCGCGGCACAGTTCATCGGCGCCGCCCTCTTCACCCTGCCGCTGGCGCTCCTGACCGAGAGCGGCGCGTTCGACCTCTCGGCCCCGCTGCTCCTCGGCCTCGCCTGGGCGGTGCTCGGCCTGTCGGTCGGCGGCATCCTGATCCTGCTCGGGCTCATCCGCCGCGGGGCGGTGGCGGGCGTCGCGGCGCTGTTCTACCTCGTGCCGCCGGTCTCGGCCGCGATGGCGTTCGGGCTGTTCGGCGAGACCCTGGCACCGGTGCAGCTCCTCGGCATGGTGGTGGCGGTGGCCGGCGTCGGGATCGCGAGCCGCGGTTAAGAGCGCCTAACAGAACGGCACGATCGGGTCTGTTGGGCGTTGGGGTGGTATGGCTCGCCCGCTTCTTCCCGACGACCTCTGGTCTGCGATCGCCCCGCTTCTGCCGCCGCACCCGCCTCGCC
>NZ_VDDA01000021.1 GCF_006151805.1 Methylobacterium terricola
CTCGGCCTCGACGAAGAAGCGACGCGTCTCTGGCCCGATCGCCAGTCGCTCGTCGAGTACGGCGCGGGTCTTGGCGTTCCAGGACGGGCCGTCGCGCTTCGCCAGTACGTCGTAGCCGGGATAGAGGTCTCGTCTGGGAAGCATGCGGCCCTCGGATCATAGGCGAAGCGGACGGTGCTCGAGGAGTTCAAGGGCGGCGAGGCCGCCGAGCGCCACGCCGGAGAAGGAGGGGGGAGCCGGCAGCGGCGGCCCGTCGATCAGGTTCTGGCGCCAGTTGTCGAAGCCGCCCATCATCCGGGCGACGCCGTAGGCGTGGAAGGCGACGCCGCCGATGCCCATGGCGGAGACCGCCCACATCCCCCACTTGGCACCGACCTGGCTCGCGCCCTCGGACTTGCCGGCGGCGCGGACGAGGAGGGCTGCCGCGAGCGGCGGCAGGGTGACGGGCACGAACATCGCGGGGTTCTGGAAGGCGCCGCGGAAATGCAAGAGCCCAGCCTCTAGGGTCGTGCCGGCGAGCATCCCGGCGGTGGCGAGCGCCAGCATGCGCCCTGCCGGCTTCCCGCCGAGGCGGGGCTCGTCGGGATCAGCGTCGCGCACCCGCTCGGCAACGATGCCGAGGAGGCCGGCCAGCGTCAGCGCCATCGGCGCGCCGATCGGCGCCGAGTAGAACAAGTTCTGAAGGGAGTACCCGCCCTCGCGCTTGCCGACGTTGTAGGCGTGGAAGCCAAAGCCAATCAGCCCGGTGACGCCCGCCAGCGCTTGCATCGTGTGCCGGACGCGGGAACTGCCGGGGTCGGTGTCGCCGGCACCGTGCAGGGACGAGGCTAGGGTGATGCTCGAGACGATAATCGGCGTGTACATCGCCCGGTTGAAGAACTGGCCGCGATAATGCTCGAGCCCGGAGTCGAACAACACAGAGGCGGCGAGCATTGAGGAGGCGTGGTTGAGGCGCTGCGCGGCGCTCGCCGTCACGGCGCTGCCGCGCGGGCTGTAGCGGCGCCCCTCTGATGAGCCACCGGCTGGGGAGAGGCCGAGGCGCTTCGAGCGCCCGGCGGCGAACCAGGTCAGCAGGCCGGCACCCGCCGCGACCGCAGCGAGAACAACCACCGGATGGATGGCCGCCTCGACCCGCACCGGGGCGACGCGGCGCTCCATAACGGCTCCGGGCGCGAAACGGCGCTCGGGCGGGCGGGGGCTGCGATCAGGCAGCGTAGGCATCGGCGGCCTTCGTCTTGAGGGTGAGGCCGTGGCCCGGCCGGGTCAGGTCGGGGGCGATCGCGCCGTCCCGCGGTACCGGCGCCCCATCGAACAGCATTCGCTCGATCCGGACGTGGTCGTGGAACCATTCGAGGTGCCGGAAGCGGGGTGCTGCCATCGCGACGGGCAGGTGCAGGGCGGGGGCGCAGTGACCGGAGAGGTCGAGATGCGCCGCCTCGCAGAGGGCGGCCATCTTGAGGAAGCCGCTATAGCCGCCGCAGCGGGTCACGTCCGCCTGCGCCACATCGACTGCATCGGCACGGATCAGGCGCTGTAGGTCGTCGAGGGTGTAGGTGTACTCGCCCGCCGCGATCTCCAGACCGGCGGGCGCCGCAGCGCGGACGAGCGCCATCCCCTGGGGATCGTCGCTGGTGACCGGTTCCTCGAACCACGTCACGCCGAACGGCTCGGCGGCCCGGGCCATCGTGAGCGCGCGTTTCGGCGTGAAGGCGCCGTTGGCGTCGATGAACAGCTCTGCGCCCCCAATTACATCCTTCGCCGCCGCCATTCGGGCGGGGTCGCGCTCGGGCTCGCTGCCGATCTTCATCTTCACCGCCCGGCAGCCGTCGCGCGCGACGAAGGCCTCGAGCTGCTCGCGGAGCTGCCGGTCGTCGTAAGTTGTGAAGCCGCCGCTGCCGTAGATCTCGGCGCGCTCCCGTACCCGGCCGAACAGGGTCGCCAGCGGCACCCCGAGGAGGCGCGCCTTCAGATCCCACAAGGCGGTGTCGAGAGCCGAGATCGCGCTCGTCGCGAGCCCGGAGCGGCCGATATTGCGCACCGCCCCCCACAGGACCACGTTAGCGCGCGGGATGTCGAAGACCGAGAGGCCCGAGAGCCGCGTCGCCAGCGTCGCCTCGATCAGGGGCACGACGCTGGCGTCGGTGTAGCTGTAGCCGAGGCCGGTCTCGCCCCCGGCCTCAACGTGGACGACGACGATCGTCGTCTTGTCCCAGGCATAGGTCCCGTCGGCCTCGGGCGCGTCGGTGGGCACGGTGAAGGCTCGCGCCCGCACCACCCGGATCGTCGGATCGTCACGCATGGTCGTTGTGCCGGACCCAGCTTTCAGCTCTTGCCCCCGGGCAGAACGGAACTCAGCACTTGGCGGGCCGTATCGACGAGGAGGTGCCGCTCCTTCGGATCGCCCTTGCCGAGCATCGACATGTAGTTCTTCACTTGCTCGAAGGTGAAGAACGGCGGCAGCGGCGGCACCTCGGGATCGGTCTTAACTTCCAGCACCACCGGCACCGGGCTCGCCAGGGCCTCGTCCCAGGCCGCGCCCATCCGCTCAGGATCGTCAACGTAGATGCCGCGCAGCCCGATCAGCTCGGCGAACTTGTGGTAAGGCACGTTCGGGATCGTCTGGCTCGCCTCGAACTTCGGGTTGCCCTCCATCACCCGCTGTTCCCATGTCACCTGATTCAGGTCCTCGTTGTTAAAGACGCAGCAGATCCAGGTCTTGTTGGACCAGCGATGCATGTACTTGGCGACGGTAATCAGCTCGGCCATGTTGTTCATCTGCATGGCGCCGTCGCCGACGAGCGCGATCACTGGCCGGTCCGGATGGGCCACCTTGGCGGCGATGGCGTAGGGCACCGCCGCCCCCATCGAGGCGAGGCCACCCGAGAGCGAGCACATCTGGCCGCGCCGCATCTTCAGGTCGCGGGCGTACCAGTTGGCGCAGGAGCCCGAATCCGAGGTGATGATGGCGCGGTCGGGCATCCGCGGCGACAACTCCCAGGTCACCCGCTGCGGGTTCACCGGGTTGGCCTTCGCCATCGCGCGATCCTCGGCCTCCTTCCACCAGGAGGCGACGCCTTTCTCGATGCCTTTGCGCCAGGAGCCACCCTCCGCCTTCTGCTCGAGCAGCGGCAGGAGCGCGCGCAGGGTCTCGGCCGACTCGCCCTGGAGCGGCACCTCCATCGGGTAGCGCAAGGACAGCATCTCCGGCGCGAGATCAATCTGCACGCCGCGGGCCTGGCCTTCCTCGGGGAGAAACTCGGCCCAGGGAAAGCCGGAGCCGATCATCAGCAGAGTGTCGCACTCCGCCATCATGTCGGAGGAGGGCTTGGAGCCCAGGAGGCCGATCGTGCCGGTGACGAAGGGCAGGTCGTCCGGGAGCGCGGCCTTGCCAAGTAGCGCCTTGGCGACGCCGGCCTGGAGGCGGTTTGCCACCGCGATCACCTCGTCGGTGGCGTGGAGCGCGCCGGCGCCCACCAGGATCGCCACCTTCTCGCCGGCGTTCAGCACGTCGGCGGCGCGCTTCAGATCGGCCTCGAACGGCACGACCTTCGGGGCGGTCCAGCCTGTCCCTGAGAAGGTATTGCCGTGCTTGCGGACGGGGGCCTCGTAGGGAACGTCCTGCAGGTCGTTCGGCAGGATAATCGCCGCGACCTTGCGCTCGGCCTTGGCGATGCGCATCGCACGATCGACGATATGGCGCACGGACGCCGGGGAGGCCGCCTGCTGCACGTAGGCGGCGACGTCCTTGTAGACGCTGGTGAGGTCGAGTTCCTGCTGGTAATGCGCGCCGTTGACGTTGCGCGCCTGCTGGCCCGCGATGGCGAGCAGCGGCACATGATCGGAATAGGCGTCGTACATGCCGGTCAGCAGGTGCGTCGCCCCGGGTCCCGAGGTCGCGAGGCAGACGCCGACCTCGCCGGTGAACTTGGCGTAGGCGGTGGCCATGAAGGCCGCCATCTCCTCGTGGCGGACCTGGATGAACTCGAACGGCAGGTCGTTGCGCTGGAGGGCGCCGAGGAGGCCGTTGATGCCGTCGCCCGGGTAGCCGAAGATCGTCTTCACCCCCCACTCGGCGAGACGCTTCCAGAAGAAATCGGCGACGGCTTCGGCCATGGCTGCTCCTCAGGAGCCGTGCGGCATCGCGAACCCGATCGGGGGCCTGCGAAGGATGCGGCGACCGGCTCCTCAACGTGCCCTTGGGGCATTGCCTCTATCGCGGGGCTAACCGACATACTTTGGGGATGTTCCTGGCAGAGATGTTTCCGTCTCGTGTCGGGTGTTTCCGGCACTCCCGGGCGGTGCAAGGGTTCGTGCCCCGTCGGCTTCAGTCGCTGGCGAGGTCGAGGGCGTAGAGGTGCTGCCCAGAGGTGATGAACAGCCGCCGCTTGTCCGGGCCGAAGCAGCAATTCGAGCATGTCTGCGGGGTCGGGATCAGCCCGAGCCGGCCACCTTCCGCCGAGAAGACCTGCACCCCGGACCCGGAACTCGTCCAGATCCATCCACGGTGGTCGACCCGAAAACCGTCGGGCACGCCGGGTTCGATCTCGGCGAAGGCGCGTGGCTCGCCGAGGCCGGCATCGTCGCGAACTGGGAAAGCCAGAATGGTGTGCCCGTCGCCGCCCTCGGTGCGCGATGTGTCGCTGACGTAGAGCGTGCGCCCGTCCGGTGAAAAGGCGAGCCCGTTCGGCTGGCCGAGATCCGCCATGCGCCGCACGCTGCCCGTGCTTGGGTCGAACCGGTAGACGCTGTAGTGTCCGAGATCCGACTCGGCCAAAGCGCCTTGCCTGGGCAGGCGCAGGCCGTAGGCCGGATCGGTGAACCACAAGGCGCCGTCGGCGGCGCAGACCACGTCGTTCGGCGCATTGAAATGATGGCCTTCAAAGGTTTCGACCACCACGGAGGAGCGTCCATCGGGCGTGGTGCGGGACAGGCGACGGTTGCCGTGCTCGCAGTGGATCAGGTCGCCGTTATGGTCGACCGTGTTGCCGTTGATGAAGGGCGCCGCGTCGATCACGACCCGCACGCAGCCGTCCGAATGCCAGCCGAGCACGCGCCGGCCCTCAATGTCCGACCACACCAGGATCCCGCGTGCGGGCCACCACACCGGTCCCTCGCTGAAGACTGCCTGATCGTAGAGCGAGACGAGGCGGGCCTGGGGCAGGACCGCTTCGGTGAAGCGTGGGTCGAACGCCCTCGGCGGATCAACATCAGGGACGGTCTTCGGCGGACCGGGCTGGCGCAGCAGGTTCGAAGCGGGTCCGGCGCTCATGAATTCTCCGCGATCGCGTCTCTCGGCGGGCCGCGATGGAGGGGCATTCCAAGGCGGCCTTGCAGGCAACAACCGGCGCCGACAGATCTTGTTCGCGCTTCAAAGCAAGGACAGTAGCTTTCTGTTGCGCCCCCGATCACCGAAAGTGTCCAAGTGTTTCCTGCTTGGCTTGGCGTATTATCCCTCGCTGCGCTGATGATCGTGGGCGGTCGGAACGTCTTCATACGGTTCAACAGGGGTCTGGCACACCTGTAAGGAAAACGGTCGTTTTTTACATAGCGATCCAGACGGTAAAATGATCGCATGGGGTTGGAAGGCGCGGTCAGGACTACTCATTGAAGGCGCACCCACAGCGAACCAACTTCCCGCGCACGGCGGAGCGGGTGCACGGCGTCGTTCGTTGGGATCATGTCCGCATGCTCGATTGCCCGTTAGGTAAATTCGACGCTTGCGGACGGTATCCCGGGTGACCGCGGCCCTGTCCGCTACGGTATACCCATTCGGACAGGCTTGCTGCGCATAACTTGCGCCTGATGCGAGCGGAGCGAGCCCACGCTAGGGGCGGGGAGATCAAGGCGCTCGTCGTGCAGGCTTGAGCGATTGACGTGGGCGCACAGCGTAGGGCGGACGCCCCTCCGCCTGGTTGGCGAGGATGCGCTCGCGCAGGAGAACCGCGCGCTCTGCGATCGCCGCCGCATCACATCGCCGGCAAGGGCCGCCGCGGCCCGCGGCGATGCAGTTCTCGGGGTGCTGGCAGGAGGTGCGGGCCATTGCCCGATCCTAATCCATCCGCGTCGACCTCATCCATAGAGGGGCGAGGCAGCGCCTCATCAAGTCCGTTACCTGCTACGCGACTAGCTCAATGCGGCTGGGATCAGCGAGGGGCCGTGTTCCGGCCGGTGTCGCGATTGGGCAGGTTCGAATGCCGACCCCGCCTGCCTCACCACCCAAGCCGTCGCTGATATCATCGAGAAGTACGCGACCGCGGCCGGGCTCGATGCCTCGACGTTCGGAGCTCACTCCCTGCGGGCCGGCTACATCACGACCGCGGCTGAACGTGGTGCGGATCTGGCTCGCATCATGGATCAGTCCGGGCACCGAGATACCCGAACCGTGGTTGGGTACATCCGGCGCGCGAACGCCTTCCAGGGTCACTCGGGAAGCGGGTTCTTGTAGAAGGCACAGTCAGAGCAAGGGCCATGCAGACGCTCCGGGCGATCAATCCGTACGTCAGGAAGCCAGATGCACCACGAGAGAGCGGTCGATGAGCGCGACAAGCGCCTGATGCTGCGGGCTGCCGACATCCCGAGCGAGGAAGGCTTGGATGCTCTCTCCAGCCGCACCCTGCTCCGCGGCAGGCCTGACGAGGCGCACAGTCGGCGTACCCTGTTCATCGAGCTCTAAGAGCCAATGCGCGCCACCCTCACCAGTATGCAAGACGTGAGGCTGAGCAGGCGCAGTGAACGCGTCCACGGGCACGCCGAGCACGTCCGCGATCTCGTCCAGGCGGCGCAACCTGACCGAGGATGGGCGCGGCATTTTGGCTGGGAATGACACTACGTTCATCCTCGCCTCCTCCTTCATGACAACGAATGGGGTCAGGAAAATATACCCACCCCCCGTGTTCCTCGCTTCCGCGCGCGTCAATCACATACGGAACAATTACGCCACTATCTCGATAGGATCTGCAATCTTGGCGTGCGTCGCAGGCTTGAGATATGCCGAACCAGGTTACCCGATCCGTACTCGCCTTCGTGCCTGACGCGCTGACCGCCTCACAGGTCGGTACGTGGGAAACCGACTCTATCACGGATCTCACGCTGAGCGATGCAGCGACCGCTACCCTGTTTGGCATCGATCCTGATCGTGCTGCTGAAGGTGAGCCGCTTGCGACTTATACCCGAGCGATCCATCCTGAAGATCGAGCGGCCTGCGCCATCCAAGCACGACAAGCGATCGATGAGGTTGCCGGATCGGAGGGGCTTGGACTGCGAAGATCGGTTGACGCCCTGCTTTTGGTATTGGGGCGAGCCCTCGCCAGCCGCACGGGGGTCTTTAAGGCCTGAAGACGTGATCCCCTACTGCCATGCGAACAAGATCTCCCGGGCCCGCTCGAGGCGTGCCCAGATTATCGGCGCACGCGTCTGAAGATCGGCCGCCCCAGTGCCGATGCCAGCAGCAGGCCAAACGACTATGCCTCCCGCTTGCAGGTGGGTCGTAAGGCGACGGAACGGCGGCTCGGCCGCTAGCAGGAAGAACCCTTCATCGCCATCCACGAAGAAGGCGCTTGGGTCCATCGTCGGCAGCTTCTTGGTCGGGATCCCAACCGCGTTCGGCTCACCCCTCATTTCTTGAGCATGGCCGTCTGACCCTTTGCCGATTAGGGTGTCACTGAACACGAACAGCGTGTCCGGCTCATTTTGGAGCATTTGGCGAGTGATGTAGGTCTCACGACGGATCGGCATGTGCGCACCTCATTGCATGAAGGGCAACTGGCTTGACCGCCGTGAAGCAGCTGAAGTTAGGAAATATTATCCAAATTACCGATCCATGTTAATTCTAGGCAGATGTGTCATGTTATAGACGGTGCATCGCTAGCTTCAGTTTTTGCTCGCTGACGGCTGTGAGGCCTGCGCGCTCCCAGGCGGCCCAGTTCGGAGATGCGCAATGCCGCGGTTCTTTTTCGACCTCCACGATGGCCATTGGGACCGCGATGACGGTGGTACCGAATGCCCTAATATCGAACACGCCATCCTGCAGGCCAAGCAGACTCTGCCCGCCATGGCACTCGATCAGCTGCCTCGCGACGGGGATCGCCACACCATGACGGTACTTGTTACGGACGAGGATGGTCGCCCGGTGTACACGGCAACCCTCTCCTACTCCGGGTTGGTGCTGGCTCGGTGACCCAGGCATGGGTTGGCGGGTCGGCTACCTGCTGGGGTCCCGACCCGCCGGCCTCATCGACGGCGCCTCCCAACTCCCCCGACAAGACGATCATATGCTAAGGACTGTCACCCCAGGGGGCACTCTCATTTGATCTTCAATCGAGTCTAGCCTATGAATATTACTTGGGGAGCTCTGCCGGGCCGGGTCGTCGGCCGGTTCCACGTAGATCAGCCCAAACGGTCCCACTCCGGATACCTGCACCGTTGCGGGCTCGGTAGATGTCCAGAGGGAGTGAGGCATCTTGGCCGGCAGGAACACGAAGCCACCCTGCTTCATCGGTTTCCCGCGCGTCTTGTCGACGGTCTCACCCATAGCATGCATCAGTGAGCCGGAGAGCAGGGTCACGCTCTCGTCGGCCGCATGGGTGTGGGGCGCCACCAGGGTGTCGGCCGGAAACCGCACCCGCAGGGTGAACGGGCCGGGCTTGTTGGGATCGCCGTACAGGATGCTGATTTCGCTGCCCCGCGGCAGCGAAGGCGGGGCCGGGCTCCACCGCACCGCCTCCTCGCCGGGCACCAGAGTCATTCCATGCATATCGTCGGCCATCGTCATGCCGAACGAGCCGAGCAAGGCGCTGGTGGCGGCGAAGATGATAGCTGCGCTCCGGGTACGTGAGATCGTCATGGATGCTTCCTCCGGCCGGAGATCTCGGAAGCGGATCTCTCTTGCCGTATATGATACTGGAGGCGCTCGCCGTTAAGGCAATTACGCGTTGCTGTTGAGCGGTGGCCTCAATCACTCGGATACGGTCCTCGGAACAGGTCGCCCATGGCCTTGCGCCGGAACAAAGTGCGCCAGCGGCGGCGCTGATGCTCGTCGCGGTCGTGCAGCATGTGGCAGCGCTGGCAGAACGCCGCTAAATTGGCGTCCTCGTTGTTGGCGGTGTCGTGGTCGCGGTGGGCTGCTGCCAGCACCACCCTTGTGATGCGGATCCGGGCGAGCAGATCCTCGTCGCGCAGCCGCGTCCGGAGCCGGCGGCCGTGGCCGTCGCGCCAGCCCGAGATTTCGGCATCCCACCACCGACCGTCGCCGAGGTAGAAGACTCGCTGCAGGTGAGGTCTGGCGCATTCCTCGCACCGACCCCGCGCCCGCCGGAAGCGGATCGCATCGGAGAGCTGGGGCCAATCGATAGGGTAGAAGAAGCGGTGCTCCGGCCGGATCGGCATCCCTGCTCCTCCGTGGCGGCGGGCTGCTGTGCCGTGAGCTTAGCTATTTTTGGGTTTAAGCTCGAGCTACCAGCTTACAGATAATGCCATATGCCGTGTTCAGGCTGCTGCCTCCATTCCGCTCAGGAAGCCGAGGAATGCCGGACCAGGCAGCGGCCGGCTCACGTGGTAGCCCTGCACCTGTCCGCAGTGCTCGGCCGCCACGAAGGCGTACTGCTCGGCGTTCTCGACGCCCTCGACCGTCGTCGCCATACCGAGACCCGCTCCCATGGTGATGATGGCGCGCACGATGGCGGCGCTCTCCGCGTCGTCGGGGAGCAGGCAAACGAACGAGCGATCGATCTTAATCTTGGAGAAGGGGAAGCGGCGAAGGTAGCTTAGCGACGAGTAGCCGGTCCCGAAATCGTCCATCGCGAGGCCAACGCCGATGGCCCGAAGCCTTGTCAGCATCGCGAGAGTGCGCTCCTCGCCGTCGAGAAGCACGCCTTCGGTGATCTCGAGTTCGAGCCGGCCGGGCTCCAGGCCGATCTCTCGCAGGATCGCCGCAACGGTCTCGGGCAGCCGGTCGTCGCGGACCTGCACCGGCGACAGGTTGACGGCAACCTTGATCTCCTGCGGCCAAGATGCCGCCTGTGTGCAGGCGGTGCGCAGCACCCACTCGCCAAGCGGCACGATGAGTCCGGTCTCCTCCGCGAGCGGGATGAAATCGGCCGGGGAGATCAGTCCCTGCTCGGGATGGCGCCAACGGACCAGCGCCTCGGCCGCCGTCACTTCCCCGCTCTGGACGTCAACGAGAGGCTGGAAGTGCAACTCGAACTCGCCGGCGGCCAGGGCCCGGCGCAGGTCGGTCTCCATACGGTTCCGCGCTTGCATCCGCTCGGCCATGGCCGGTTCAAACATCCGGAAGGCCCCCCGGCCCTCGGCCTTGGCCTTGTACAAGGCTAGGTCCGCGTTGCGGAGGAGTTCTTCGGGCCCAGTCCCGCCGCCCGGGGTGATGGCGATGCCGACGCTGACTCCGACATGGACAAGCTGCCCGTCGAGCAGAAAGGCGCGATCGACCGCCTCGACGATGCGCGCAGCTACCTGCTGAGGGCGCTCCCCGTCCGCAACGCCGTAGAGCAGGACAGCGAACTCGTCCCCACCGAGGCGGGCCACCACGTCAGCCTCGGTGACGGCGGCTGTTAGGCGGCCGGCGACTTTGCGCAGGAGTTCATCTCCCATGCCGTGGCCGAAGGTGTCGTTGACGAACTTGAAGCGGTCGAGGTCGAGCATCAGCACGGCGATGCATCCTTCTTCCCGCTCCCGCGCGACGGCCGCATGGTGCTGCAGCAGGTCGCCGAACCGCGCCCGGTTCGCCAGTCCGGTCACCGCATCGGTGAAGGCGAGAGCGCGTAGGCGCGCTTCGGATTTCAGGCGCTCCCGTTGATCGCGGAAAGCGAAGACGGTCTGGCGCTTGTGGCCGAGAGTGATGTCCTTGCATAGGACTCGTACGGGCACGCTCTGCCCGCCTGCATCAAGCAGCTTGGTGTCGCGCTCCTCCTGCTCTGGGAGATCGGCGAGCACCAAGCTCGGCAGCAGCCGCGAAATGCTACAACCGATTAGCTCGGCCTGGGTCATGCCCGAGAGCTGCTCAAGGCTGTGGTTGGCGGTGGTGATCGTGCCCTCCTCGCAGACTGCGAGCCCTTCGAGAGCAAGGCTTGCCAGTTCGCGCAGGCGCTCGCGATCCCGCCGCAGCTGCGCCTTGGCGTTCAGCGTCATGCGCAGGCCGACGAAGGCCAGCATCAGGAGGCCAAGCGAGACTGCCGCGATGATCGGGGCGATCGTTGCCGGCGCGATCGCGGTGTCCGGCAGCGGGATCCGCGGATCGTAAATCAGGGTCATCGCCGTCATACCGCCGAGATGCAGGACGGTGATCGACGAAAGCAGCAGCGGGACGGCGCAGCGGCGCCAAGTGCGGCTGCGCTCGCCGGCGGCGACAAGGGCGGTCCCGGACAGGACCAGGCCGACCAAAATTGAGCTGGAGACGAGGAGCATGTCCCAGGCGACCTGCCCGGTGACCCGATAGGAGGCCTGCCCGACATAGTGCAGGACTGCGATGCCGAGCCCGAGGATTGCCCCGGCTGCGAAACGGCGTGTCCGGCGGCGCTCACCAAGTGAGAGCCAGACGCCGGCACCTATGCCGCTGATCACCAGGATGAGGGAAAGCGCGGTGAGGACGGGCTCGAAGCCCGCCGCCATGCCGGGCAGAAAAGCGAGCAGGGCGATCACATGCGTCGCCCACGCGGTACAACCAGAGGCGACGATGCTGGCCGCAGCCCATTGGCGGCGCGTCAGACCTTCGGATCGGCCGGCATGCGCGGCGATTGCCGATGAGGCGTAGATACCGATCGCGCAGACGACCGCGGCGAGAAACAATATTTTCTCGTCATGGTTCTGGGTAACACATGTTAATATCGCTAGCATTGTGACCTCTCTAGGCGACTGGAGGGTATACAAGTTAAATTTCTCAGGATGAAATATAATAAATACGTGGTAATTAGGTTTGGAATTGGGTGGTAGCGGTGCTTCGATCGCTACCAATCGCACATTTTATAGTCAATTCATGGCCACTTAAGATAGGGAGTTTCCACGAAGCGCTGCTAGTGGGAAGGGCCCGCGTTCGGTTTCCATGCAAGTGCAACCGAAGCGCAGCGCGTCGACGCCCTGGTTTAAAACCCGGATTGAAGGGTGCGGCCGTCGAGGCCGATCATCGCCAGGAACAGGTACGCGAGGGCTCCTCGTGGTGCATCGGGTATCGGCTATAATTGGAATGCGGGTTGAAAGCAGAAACTGGCCATGCATTGCCGTCATCCCATCACCGGCTACCCCCCCCAGCCCCAAAATTCACGCCTGGCACGCTCGATAAGAAATACCAGATTTAAACATGGAAAGGCCCCGCTGTGCGTCACTGCGGGGCCAGTCGCATTAGGTTTCTATCTTTTACCTCTGTCAGCAAATTTATGGGAGATTAGAAATTCTATGCGACGCGCACAGTATCGAGGAAGCGGGCCACCTCGGCCGAGAGATGCTCGGACTGGCGCGACAGCTCGGAGGCCGAGGTAAGCACCTGGCTCGCTGCCGCCCCCGTCTCCTCTGCAGCGCCCGCCACGCCCGCGATGTTGCCCGTCACCTCGCCGGTGCCGGCCGCCGCCTGAGATACGTTGCGCACGATCTCCTGCGTTGCCGCGCCCTGCTGCTCCACCGCCGCCGCGATCGAAGTCGCCACGCCCGCGATCTCCTCGATCCGCGCCGTGATCTGGCCGATCGCCCCGGCCGCCTGACCCGTCGAGGCCTGGATCGCCGCGATCTGGCTCGTGATTTCCTCCGTCGCCTTCGCGGTCTGGCCGGCGAGCTCTTTCACCTCCGCCGCCACGACCGCGAAGCCTCGCCCCGCCGCCCCGGCGCGGGCCGCCTCGATCGTGGCATTAAGGGCGAGCAGGTTGGTCTGGGCGGCGATCGACGAGATCAGCCCGACCACGTTGCCGATACGAGTGGTGGCCTCGGTCAAAGCCCGAACCTGTTGAGCGGTCTGACCTGCTTCGGCGACGGCAGCCTGGGCGAGGCGGGCCGAGCCGTCGACCTGGCGGCCGATCTCCTGGACCGAGGCGCCGAGCTCTTCCGCCGCCGCGGCCACGGTGCCGACGTTCGCAGATGCCTCTTCAGCCGCCGCCGCCACAGCGGTGGACTGCGCGGCCGTCTCGGTCGCGGTGGCTGTCATGGTCTGGGCGGTGGCCTGCAACTCGGTCGCTGACGCCGACACCATGCCAACGATGCTGCCCACGGCAGCCTCGAAGCTGTCGGCCATCTGGCGCATGCCGGCGCGTCGCTGTTCTTCTGCTGAAGCACGAGCGAGCGCCGTCTCCTCCTCGAGCTGGCGCGTGTGGATCAGGTTGTCCTTGAACACCTGAACCGCTGCAGCCATAGCACCAATCTCATCGCGCCGGTCCGCACCCGGGATGGCGACCGCGACGCCCCCCGCCGCCAGCTGCCGCATCGAGTGATCGAGCTTGCGCAGGGGTGCGAACGCCCGGCGCAGGCTGAGCCACAGGATCGCCGCGCCGACGAGGGCCATGGCAAGGCCGAGCACAATGGACTCGTTCCTGATGCGGTCGAGCAGCACGTAGTAATCGCTCTTCTTCACGCCCGCGTAAAAGATGCCGATCACGCCGCCGCGCGCGTCGCGGATCGGCTCGTAGATCGTCAGGTACGGGATGCCGAGGATGACGGCATCGCCCTGGTACGTCTCGCCCCGGCCGAGGACCGCATCGTGGACCGGGCCCGGCGTGAGTCTGGTCCCGACGGCGCGGGAGCCGTCCGGGTTGAGGACGGTCGTAGCAACCCGAGTGTCGCCTAGGAACACTGTCGCGGAGCCGCCCATGACTTCGCGCACGCGGTCGACCGCCGGTTCGGTAGCGCTGATGACGTGTGACCCAATAATCAACTTTCCATCTAGCATCTTGAAAGTTGATGATCCGCCCTGATCGCTTAATGTTTGTTTCAACAATTTGATATTACTTGCAAGAGCATCCGTCGCCTGACGATGCATTTCTGCTTCGATGTCCCGCAGCATGAGGCTGACGATCCCCGCAATCGCTATCAGCAATATAAATGTTCCTACTAAGCTGCTACGAGCAGCAAGAGAAAACGCTGGGATGCGCGGAACATGGCATTGCATTACAGATTAACTCCCTATTGCACAGGTAGATCGCCGTGCACGCCTGAATTGAGCTATTTGTCTGCACGACAATATCTATAAAAGGCTCTCGCGGCCGACAATATCTGTTAGACAAAGTTAATATATGTTTTATATATCACATCTAAGACAGATATTAATAATTTATGACACGCAACTAATGGTAAAAATCTGCGATTTAATAGTTGTGCAATTTAAGATCGAAACCGAGGCATAATGCGACTGACCTATATCGATTGATTGAGATCCCTACCGGGATCGAATTCGATCTCGCATAGGCCCCAGCGATAGCGGGCAACGCTGACCGCCGTGGACGGGAAGGGGTTGGCAGCGAATGACGTCGCCGAACCAGCGGTCCATGCACCATGGGTGCCTTGGTCTGTCAGAGAATGTCGCACCCGCCGACGCCCCACTCCCCTCCGTGTTCCCGTTGCCTCACCCCCGCGTCGTGCTCGTCAGCCATGCAAATACGATCCTCGAGAAGCTCGGCTACGTGGGTCAGGCCGCGGTCGGGTACTGGCGCGCGACTATCTCTCGGATCATTGGCATTCTCCTGTCGAGAGAGTCGGCAAGCTTCACATAGTCGGGGTCGCCTGTGCCCTGCCAATGCTCGATGGCGCCCATGATGCTGCTGTGGCCGGCGGTCAATTGGCGAAGCGCCTCGATGATGCGCTCGTCTAGCTCGTCGTCAGTAAGGTGGTGCAGGCTGCTCATGTCGGCTTCCTTCTCCAATCTGCGAATGCGGCTCTCAAGAGTGCGGTTCATTTCTTCAAACTCTCCAGGGCGTCGAGGCGGGCTTGCACGTCGGTCAGCTCGACTGCCCGCACGTGGGCGTCCACCAGCTTGCCGAGTTCGGCAGCCTCGGACGGGGTGAGCTCGCCGGCAGCCACAGCAGCGAGGAGCGCGCCGGTCACCTTCGTCAGGTCGGCCTCGGTCTCGATAGGCGGGAGAGCGAACGGCACCGGCCGGTCCTTCCTGACGGGCATCAAGCGGTCGAGGCAGAGGCGAAGGGCCGTGGGGTCGCCGTCCTTCGCCAAGGTGGTTGCCTTGCGCATGATAGCGTCGGCGTCGTCCGACAGGATCAGCTCCATCGCCTGAGCGACACGGGTCCGACTGCCCTTCGCTCGCCCGGCAGGGTTGCCGCTCTGCCCCTTCTGGAATGGTAGCCCTCTCGCGGGCATCACGACGTCCTCTCGTTTACGGATCCTTATCCGAGGTTCGGCACGGTACCCGCTGTTAGCGCTGCTCAGAACAGCCGCAGAGCAGCGGATCAACACCCCTCTGCATCAACGGATCAGCTAGGCCTCCGATCCGTATCGCGACTGAACGACCTTACCCGTCTCTCTCGGTTCCGAGCAGTATGATGCCTCACGAGTCGCCTGTAACCCCCGACAAAGCGCGGAAGACACCATTCTTCTTCTCACGCATCCAATCGGGTGGCGATCATAGGTCACGACAGGAAAGTGTGCTGGTGAGCGTTGTCCGGGTCGTCGTCGCTGGTAGCCTGCTCGTAGGCTGGGCTTACCTTGCTCCGGCGATATCGGCTGTACCTGCCTCGAGCATGATCCTGACCATCAACCGCTGAATAGGAGGATGATGCCGGATCCACGGGGCAGTGGCACAGGTGCTAGGACCCCGGAGGGCCGAGAGCGGGCCGCGCGGGCGAACTGGAAGCATAGGCGGTACACGGCTCGGGCTATCGCGCTCCGGCGGATGATCGCGATGGTGGGGCGCGACCTCTAGGAGATGATCTGGGCGGCCGAAGCGTCGATGGATGGCGGACGGGGCTAATCGTCCTCGGGGGTCTGCTCCCGACCGATTCTGTTGAAAAACTCGATGGCTGCCGCGATCACCGTCGGACGGGATGGGCGTCTGTCGTCGGGCCTGGTGTGTGCCCGGCCGGTCAAGCCGGGCTCGGCTGCAGGACCGGGATGATCTTTGCGAGCTTTCTGAGGTTCTGGGCAGCGGCTGCGAGGTGGAACTCGTCTTTCGCTCCGTTCGGCCCCCGTAGCCGGAGGCGGTCCAGCTTCAGGATGCGCTTGAGGTGGGCAAACAGCATCTCGATCTTCTTGCGCTCGCGCCGTGAGGTTTTGCCTTCCTCGGAGCGTGCGATATCGCGGGCCATGTCCCGTGCGCCCTCGTAGATCGAGCGTGGGACCTTGCGCCTCGGCTCGTTCGGGCAGCACCGCGCCTTCAACGGGCATGGCGTACAGTCGAACTTGCTCGCGCGGTACAGCAGCGTCGCCCCGTCGTTGACCCGGGTGCCAGTCGTGGTCAGCACCTGGCCCGCTGGGCAGCGATAGACGTCGTCCGGCTGGTCGTAGGCGAAGTCGGCGCGTGAGAAGGTGCCGTCGGTGCGGGTCGACTTGTCGAACACGCTGATGTGCGGTTCGATGCCCTGCTCGTAGACGAGCCAGCCCAGCATCTCGGCCGAACCGTAACCGCTGTCGCCCGCCAGCTTGGCCGGATAGAGGTCGAAGCGCTCGCGCGAACGCTCGATCATGCGCTTGGCCGCAGTGACCTCGGCTTGCCGGATGGCCGTGGTCGCTTCAACATCGACGATGATCGCATGATCGAGGTCGATCAGATAGTTGGCTGTGTAGGCGAAGAACGCCTGCCCGCCGTGCGCTCCCGTCCAGCGCGCGGCCGGGTCGGCGGGCGAGATGAACTTGGGCGGCACCGGCGTTGCTGCCCCGAAGGCGGCCTCGTCGAGGACAGCGAGGTACTCCCGAGCGGCGCGGCTTACGGCTTCAGGCGGCAGGCCGGCAGAGTTTTCGACCCCCTTCTGCCGATTGGCATCGGCCCTGATCAGGCTGCCATCGACGGCAAAGCCTTCGCCACCCACGAGGCCCTCGGCGATGCAGCGGGCCAGCACGGTCTCGAACAGGCGGCGCAAGAGGTCACTGTGGCGGAAGCGGCCATGGCGGTTCTTGGAGAAGGTGGAATGATCCGGCACCCGGCCGTCGAGACCGAGCCGGCAGAACCAGCGATAGGCGAGGTTGAGGTGGACCTCGTCGCAGAGCCGACGCTCGGAGCGGATGCCGAGGCAGTAGCCGATGATCAGCATGCGGATCATCAACTCGGGATCGACCGAGGGGCGGCCCGTCGAGGCGTAGAACGGGGCCAGCTCCTGGCGCAGGCCGGTGAGATCGACGAAGCGGTCGATGGAGCGTAGTAGATGGTCAGCGGGAACGTGGGTGTCGAGCGAGAACTCGTAGAACAGAGCACCTTGCTCGACTTGCCGAGGTCCCATCATCTGCGTCGATCCCCGCCTCACAAAGGCAGTGAATCACCTCGCGAATGCCGCTGCAACAGCCGAGTTTTTCAACAAAATCGACCCTTAGCGGTCCCTCAACGAAGAAGGCCCCGCCGCCGTCCACTGCCGAATGGACGAAACCATCTTCCGTGTCATGGCTCTTGGCCGTTCAGGTCAATCCTCCCCTTCATCCGTCTCATCCGGCACTGTGTCGCCAAACGGCACGATCATGACAGGCCGGCCTTCCTCGTCGGTGATCTCGAACGAGCATTCGAACCAGTCCCGCACGCTGTCCAAGCGCGTCCGGGCGATCAGGTCGCGGGCGACTGCCAGGGCGTGCTCCCGAGCCGCAGCGCCGTCCGGCAACTCGTCGCCCTCAGGGTCCCGGGCCAGTCCCTCCAGGCCAGGATGGTGGCGCACGTTGAAGAAGTAGCGTGCCATCGTCAGGCACCTCCGATCAAGCGAGCGTACTCTGCCTCAGCCACGCCGTAGCTGCCGTCCACCAATTGCAAGAGCTTGTCCCGGTCGAGGATCTGGATGCGCTTGCGCCTGCCCTTGATGCGGCCTGCGCCCTCCAGGTTCTGCAACGCCAGTGTCACGCCCGCCCGATGCACGCCCAGCATCATCGACAGAAACTCATGCGTCAGTACCAGTTCGTCACCGTCGACACGATCGTGGCACATCAAAAGCCAGCGGGCGAGGCGAGCCTCCAGGTTGAGGGCAGCGTGGGCATAAATGGTCAGCGAGGCCTGGATCATATGTGTATGGATGTAGCGCAGAAGAATGGTGTGTAGGCTCGCGCTCTCCAGGGCGGCGGCACGTAGCACGCTCGCATCGATCCTCATGAGCGTACCGGACATCTGAACGAACGACCGCTGTGGGGTGCTATCAGTGCCTAGCAATAGTGGTGCGGCACCGACCAGACCCTCCCTGCCAATCAGTCCAACCTCGATCTTCTGCGCTAAGCCGTCGATCACGATTGAGGCGAAGCCGGTCTCTGGGAAGTAGAGTTCCTTGATTGGTTCACCCGCCCCGATCAGCTCCTCGCGCAGCTGGGATGTCATTGGCTCGAGGTGCGGCTGGAGCCGAGCAAAATCGTCGGGTGTAAGCGCCCGAAGCAGGCGGTTGTTGATGGTGGCTTGCTGGGTTTGCGACACGGCGCTCTCCCATTTGGGGCAAGAGCACGTGTCATCTCTCAAGCGCTCGCGCCCGGATCGTGAGCAAGCGACATCAGCTATTTAGGTAGTGCATAGCGATGTAACAAGGTGAGACCGATCACCGCATAAGTTATGGAAGCCACATTCCAAGACAATCATTTGCTATATTCCTAAATTAACATTTGCAATGTTGTTCATGGCATCTTGGTTCGATGCCGAACAATAAAATTGTTCGCTACAATACCAACGTCTGAGGTGGGCTTTTATCAGCAATCCCAGTGGCTTACACACGGATCGTTGTCATTCATAGAGGTCCGGCAGCGGCCGTCATCCGTAAGGAGAGCGCCTGTGAGATCCACCGATCCAAAGCCAACGGTCCTGCTTGTCGAGGACGATGCCCTCGTCGGCCTCGATCTTGGCGAGGCGCTCGTGCGTGCCGGTTACCGCACTGCCGGACCCGTCAGCACCCTCGCTGACGCCCTCGTCCACCTCCGGCGACGCCCGCCCGATCTCGCAATCGTCGATGTTCGCCTGCGCGATGGGCTGAGCAGCGAACTAGCGCGCGAACTTCACCGCCGTCAGGTGCCGTTCGTGGTCCACTCGGCCTGGCGACGGGATACCTCCCTCTGTCCCGAGTTGCAGGCTGCACCTTGGCTGGCAAAGCCCACCCTGCCCAGCGAGGTCGTCGCGACCTTGAGCAGGCTAGATCGGGATGCTGGCCGTTGAGCGGTTTCGAAAGCGCCGAACCGCTCCGGATCCCCGCTCCGCATCGCGACCGGCACCATCACCACGTCCTGGTCCGTAAGCTCGACCGTCTGGTCCCGCTGACTGAGGACGATGCAGGTGCCCTGGCCGATCTGAGTGTCGGTGCGCGCCAAGTCAGGCCTCGCACCGAGCTGCTCCACGAAGGCGATACACCGGACGAGGTAATTCTGGTGCTGGAGGGCTTCGCCGCACGCTGCAAGTTCCAGCCGACCGGCCATCGTCAAATCCTGGCTCACCTCCTACCAGGCGACCTGTGCGAGGCCGATGCCGGGCACCTGAGCCGGCTGGATTTCTCGGTTGGCACCCTGAGTGCGTGCATGGTGGCCTTCATCCCGCGGCGTGCCCTCGTCAGTACCCTTGAGCGGCATCCAGCCATGGCTCGCGCTCTACGCTTGGCCAAGCTTCAGGAAGAGGCGATCAGCCGTGAGTGGTTGGTGAATGTGGGGTGCCGCTCAGCCCTCGAAAGGATGGCGCATCTTCTATGCGAATTGCAGGTGCGACTGCAGGCGGTCGGCTTTGCGACCAGGAATGGTTACGGGTTCCCGATCACCCAGCAGGATCTGGGCGACACGCTGGGTCTCTCGAACGTTCACGTGAACCGCACGCTGAGGGTGCTGCGGGACCAGAACCTGATTGAGTGGCGGGAAAGGCAGATGAGGATCCTGGATCTACCGCAGCTGCAGGCGATAGCCGCGTTCAAGGCGGGCTACCTGCATTCGACCACTGGCCATGAGAGTCTGCCGCGCTGACGGATACCTTACACCGCTCATCGCGGGCGCCGAGATGATGCAGCCGATCGTCCGCTATCCACCCCGAGCAGTCATTCCGCTGACGGGATTGGGATGTATGTAAAGAGACAGTTTTTAATCCACTTAAAATTGTAAGTTTAGCGTGTCTGGAAATCAAAGTCGAGGGTAATAATATAAGCTTGGCGCATGGAACCAGTATCTGCCTAGTGCGAAATTCATGAGTTTTGCACCATCTTCCTGTCGGTGTAGTTTTAAACGCTTATTTGATCCAAAAGTCCAGTGCGGAACTCGCGTCCGATGCCCATCACTCAGAGCGTCCGGATGGTTACGAAGGACTACGCCAGCAGTCCGCCTTGCGCCGTGGCGACTTCAACGACCTCCTGCACACAGGGACCGACAGAATGGTGATGCTGTTCCAGGAACGTCTTGGCAGCTGAGAGGTGATCGAGGGCCCGGCTTGGCTGGCGATACTGCTCGACCATGAGATCGCTAGTCAGCGCGAATGCAAGCTCTTCAGCTAATGCCGCCACCAGCGGCAGGGCGTCGGACAACGGATCGGCAGCGCTCATGATAGGTCCTTGCTACCCCCAGCCCGATCATATTTAGCGCAATTTTCCTCCGGGCGGCAGATCGGGTAACCCTTTTGCATTCGATAGATCGGCATCGACCGAGCGGACCTTTCCGGCGGCCGACGATTTAGTCCATGATGAAAGATGCTGACCACCACACCCCTCTCTGTGCCCTGGTGGTCGATGACGACCCGCTGATCCGCATGAACGCTGCCGAGATGCTGGCAGACGCCGGATTTCAAACCCTTGAAGCGTCCCACGTCGAGGAGGCGTTAGGCGTGCTCGGCCAGCACCACCCCGCCATCGTGGTGCTGTTCACGGACGTCCAGATGCCCGGTGCCCAGGATGGGTTCGCGCTGGCCCGCCATACCGCCAAGCACTGGCCGCACATCTCGATCGTTGTAGCCTCTGGCCGCGCCCGACCGGGTCCCGATGACATGCCGAAGGGTGCCCGGTTCGTCGGCAAGCCGTTCAGCGCCGAGGTGGTCTTTCATCACCTCAAGGAGGTGGTGCCGGACGAGCATAAGCCCGAGCCGCTGAGGGCCTGACCGCTAACCTCGGCCATAGGGCTTTTTGCGCTCGGCACGCAGCATCCCCCAACCGGAGCGAGGGGCAGCCAGTCCTCCCTTGCGCCCTGGTCAAACGTTCGCGATTTACGCGTGATCAGCATTTTAGGCGGCTATGGATGACCGACGCACATATGCGGCTTGTGGACGCGATCATCGCCGAGCTCCTTGAGCAGGAAGGTATGGCCCAGGAGCTGGCTGAGTTTGCCGACCGGATGGAGGCAGACGGCCATCATGCGACTGTTGACACGCTCCGGGCCATAAGCCGTGGCCGCCGGGTTAAAGGTATCGAGCTGCGCAGCAATCTGGCAGCTCTTGAAGTTGCCAGCTACGACGCCGCCGAGGACGGCAATTAGCGCCCGCGCCTGGCACGAACGACCTCGCGCAGCACGCGGGAGAGCTGGTTCGCCGAGTAAGACTTGGCCGCTAACTCGCTTCGATCTCCGCCAGGGGGGCAGCTAACGTGCAGACCACACCGCCAGGCTGGTAGCTGAGTTCGACAGTGCCACCGCTCGCATTGGACAACCCGCGTTGGATCAGGCGTGACCCGAACCCACTGCGGGTCGGCGGAACGACCGGCGGGCCGCCTTCCTCTTCCCAGCGCAGTGCAAAGACCGGCGGGCCATCGCTGCGCACGATCTGCCAGGTCAGCCGTACCGTCCCCTTCGCCGTGGAGAGTGCTCCGTACTTGGCCGCGTTGGTCGCCAGCTCATGCAGCATCAGCGTCAGCGACACCATGGCCGCCTCACCCACTGCGACCGGCGGTCCTTTGAGGTGGAACCGACCAGGCTGTCGATCGTCGTGCAGGCCTAGCGCTGCGCTGGCCAGGGCATGCATCTCGGCTCCACCAGTCTCCGTATCGAGCAGGATGTCATGGGCCTTGCCCAGGGCAATTAGCCGGGCCGCCAGAATGTTGCGTGCGGCATCCAGATCGGTCGCGTTGCGCATCGTTTGCGTGGCGATCGCCTGCACGACGGCCAGCACGTTCTTCATACGGTGACTGAGCTCGCGGTTGACGGTCTGCTGCTGCTCCTGCGCCCGCCGCCGCTCGGTGATGTCGGTCACGGTGATGACTGCTCCAGAGACCTGCCCTTCGAGGTGGAATGGCACGCTGGTACATTCCACGGGCACTGGCTGGCCATCCTGCCGGAAGAACGTGGCTTCCTCAGCCATCACGGCCTGGCCGTCGCGCAGGGCCTGGACGAACACGCACTCCTCCGCCAGGAATGGCCTGCCATCCTCATGGTGATGATGCAGAATGTCGTGGAAGTTTCCGCCGCGCAGCTCCTCAAGGGACCAGCCGAACAGGCGCTCGGCGGCCGGGTTGACCAGTAGGATCGTGCCGTCCGGATCAAGCCGGAACACGGCTTCGCTGACGTAATCCGTGACGGTCTTCAGGAGCATAGTCTGCCGTTCCAGGGCCAGTTCGGTTTCCCGCTGGTGGGTCCGGTCGCGCAGGATCTTCAGGAAGCCGATCACCGTGCCCGTGTCGCTCTTGAGCGGCATCATCTCGCCGCTGGCCCAGAACCACACGTCGCCCTTTTTCAGATGCCAGCGCTCATCCGTGCCACGTCCACAGGTCAGAGCGCTGTGCATCTCCATCGCCGCAACACCCGCAGCCCGGTCCTCCGGGGTAAAGAAACGATCAAGGGTCTGACCGACCATCTCCCCAGCCGACCACCCAAGAATGTGTTCAGCGCCGGTGTTCCAGGTAGTCACGACACCATCGAGATCTGTCGCAATCATCGCGTAGTCGATCGAACTCTCCACGATCGCCCGGTAGCGCGCTTCACTGGCCGTCAGCGCTGTTTGCGCTTTGCGCGCATCGAGCACGCTCTCGGTCACGTCCTCGACGTAGTGGATGAGGCTGACGACCTCACCGCCGGGGCCAAGTACCGGCACCTGCAGCGGGCGCCAGTGTCGTTCCTCGAATATCCCGTCCGGACGACGAATGTTGTAGTGTAGCACCGGGAGACGGTCGGGCTGCGCGGTCTGAGTGGCCCGGTCTAGCGAAGCCCGAAGATCACGACTGCTATAGGCGTCCGGCGTGTCCGGATCGTCTGGAAATACCTCGAAGATCGACCGGCCCATGATCGCCTGCCGTTCGGTCATCGTTGCGCGCAGGTACGCCTCGTTGACCCCGACAATTGTGTAGGTCGGGCCATCCGGGGCGAGGAGTAGATAAGGGTTCGGCGTGGCCTCGAACAGGTTGAGCGCAGGAACGTCAGACAAGGTGCGTCCTGTAACGGTGACGGCGGAGTTCGTCCGGCCCATCAGTTGCTTAGCACGGCTTTTTGGCGGCGACATGGCCGTAGCCGCCCATTCGAGAAGTTTGTTTCGGCATTAGCGAGCTTGGCAGTTTGGTGTTTTCGGGCATGAACTTAGCTCGAGCGTCCGTTTTGCAATGCTGGATCAGCTCGCGAACACCGTTCTGCAGTGGTTCGCGAACGAGGTGATGTACGCTTTGCCATCGCATGAAATGCTACCGCGAGCTTACGGCCCGGCCGAACAGATGGACGGCCGGCTGCATCACGCGCTGAAGTACGCGAGCCAGCTGCTCGGCTGAATAGGGTTTGTGCAACAGCTCGAACCCGTGATCAGCCTGCTGAGCCAAAATGTGACTGTAGCCCGAGGTCAGAACGACCGGCAGACCAGGCAGACGATCGCGTAAGGTTTCCGCGAGCGTAATGCCGCCCATACCAGGCATCACGACGTCCGAGAACACCGCATCGAACCCGGCCCCGTCGTGACCCAACTTGAGCAGCGCCTCCTCACCCGTGGTCGCCCAATCCGTCGCGTAGCCGAGGTCATCGAGGATCTGTGTGCAGAACCGGCCGACCTCAACGTTATCCTCGACCACGAGTACGCGCTGGCCCGTGGCCACCGGCGCTGGTGGCGTGTCTGCATCAGTCTCCTTGACCTGGGCCGGGGCGGCCACCTCGGGCAGGTAGAGTGTGAACGTCGTGCCCTGGCCGGACACGCTCGCCACGTCCACGTCACCGCCCGACTGCTTGGCGAACCCGAACACCTGCGACAACCCAAGTCCCGTGCCCTTGCCGACCTCCTTGGTGGTGAAGAACGGCTCGAAGATGCGCCCAAGCTGGTCTGGTGCGATGCCGGAGCCGGTGTCGATGACGGAGACCGCTGCAAAGGAACTGGCCGAACCGGCGTGCCCCCGGATCGGTGGCAGATGGGCTCCGCAGGCAAGGCGCAGGATCAAGTGTCCCTCACCGTCCATCGCATCACGGGCGTTGACCGCCATATTGATCAATGCGGTCTCGAACTGACTCACGTCTGCGTGGATAAAACACGGTTCGTCCGGCGCCTCGATCGTCACCTGCACGCGCGCACCAGTCACCGTGTCGAGCATGTCGCCGACCCCGCGCAGCCGCGCACCCACATCGAACACTTCTGGCCGGAGCGATTGCCGCCGGGCGAACGCGAGCAGCTGACCAGTCAGCTTGGCGGCACGATCCACGGTGTCGGACACGGCATCGAGGTAGCGGGCCTTGCGATCGTCGGGCAGCTGGGGCCGGCGCAGGAAGTCCACCGACGAGCGAATGATCGTCAGCAGGTTATTGAAGTCGTGGGCCACCCCGCCGGTGAGCTGTCCCACCGCCTCCATTTTCTGCGATTGGCGCAGGGCTTCGGCGGTGATTTCCAGTGCCTGGGCCTGTTCCTTGTCCGCCGTGGCGTCTCGGCCGACGGCGTTGATCAATCCGTCGGCCGGGCTGGTCGACCAGCTGATCCAGCGGTAGCTGTCATCCTTGCAGCGGTAGCGGTTCTCGAAGCGGCTATACGCATGCCCCTCGGACGAGGCTTGGGCACCCTCGATTGTGTGCGCCACATCGTCGGGGTGAATGAACTCAAAGATGGTGCGGCCGAGCAGTTCGTCCTCGCGCCAGCCCAGCACCTCGGTCCAGGCCGGATTTACCGCTGTCATCACGCCCTGGAACGTGCAGCGCAGCATCAGGTCCGAGGAAAGCTGCCAGAGGGAATTGCGGTCCGCTGTGCGCTCGGCGACGCGCTGCTCCAGGGTCGCGTTCAGTTCCTGCAGTTCAGCATGGGCCCGCCGTCGCTCGGTTTCGTCGCGGGCGATCTTCATGAAGCCGCGCTCGCGGCCCTGAGGGTCTGGTGGCAGTGGCCGCACCGAGCCGTTCATGAACACGCGCCCACCGCTCTTGGTCGCGTGCCAGCGCTCGTCGTTGGCGCAGCCATGCTCCCGGGCCGTGGCGAGTTCGCGTGTCGGCGCACCAGCCGCTTGGTCCTCTGGCGTGAAAATGACCCTCGCTGGTTGGCCCACGATCTCATCGGCCGACCAGCCAAAAATCGCCTGAGCGCCGGCCGACCAGCTGGTGATGATCCCGTGGGGATCGGTGGTCAGGATCGCGTGGTCGCTTGCCCCCTCAATGACCAAGCGGAGACGCTCGGCGCCGTCCAGGACCTCGGCATCCGCACTGCGCCGGGCGATCTCGACCTCGGTGCGCTCCATCACCCGCCGGGCAAAGGCAAGTTCGTCGCTGGTCCAGGCATGTGGCTGGCTGGCGTGCAGGCAGAAGATGACCTTGAGGTGACCCTGCTCCATCAGCGGCAGGTTGGCGAGCGCCCGAATGTCGAGGTGCTGAAAGTTGAGTGCCTGGGCTGCGGTGCGCGGGTCGGTGGTGACGTCTTCGATCGCGACGTCCGCCCCACGTTTAAGGGCCTGAATGTAGGTGCCGTAGGCCGCAAAGGTGTGTTCGCCGGCAGCACTCTGCTGGCCGGAGGCCAGCCAGTCCTGCGCCAGGATGACCTTGCGCGCTTTGGCATCGACCTCGCCATAGGCGGCGCGCGACAGTCCAAGCGTCATCCCCACCGTCTCGGCCGCAGCCAGTGCCATGGCCTGCGGGGTCTCGAGCGTACGCAGACGTTCGCTCAGGACCGCCAGGGCAGCATCCAGGCGGCGCACTCCGATATCCAGCAGCACGCCGGGAAAGCGCAGTGGCGTGCCGTTCGGGCCGTGTTCGACATGGCCGTTGGCCTCCAGCCAGTAGTAGCGGCCATCCCGGCGCCGGACCCGGTACTGGTGTGCATAGGGCCCACCGCGCGCGATCACCTCGTTGATCGCCTCGGCCAGCCCGGCTTGGTCATCCGGATGGACGGTCGCAACGATCTGCGCGAGCGGAATGCCATCGCGACCAAGGGCCGGGTCGAGGCCAAAAGCCGTGGCGAACGCCTCGTCCACGGTGAACCGGTCGCTTGGTAGGTCCCAGAACCAAGTACCGATGATCGCGCCGGCGGCCAGAGCGTTCTGCAGCCGCTCGGCATTGGCGTGGGCGACCTCCAGGGCGCGTTTCTGGGCATCAATGTCCTGCAGCACGACGATAGCGTTGCTGACCTGCCCCGTGCTGGCATCCTTGAGCGGCACGCCACTGACCGCCGTCCAGATTTCGGGGCCATGCTCTGGTTGGAAACGGAATTCGACGCCTGGCATGACCAGCTCACCGCGCAACGCTCGTGCGCCCGGATACTGGTTGGGGGGAAGCCGCTGGCCGTGGGCATCATAAGCCAGCCAGCGTTCGACCCCGGTACCCTCTCTCATGCGTGACGGCAGCGGTTCACCAGGCAGGAACGTCCGGAACGTCGGATTGGCAACTAGGATCTGGCCGTTGGCGTCGAGCAGGCTGACGCCGACCGGTAGATGCTCGATCAGGACGGCAAACAGATCCCGGGCCGCAGTGCCGGCGGCGACCTCCTGCTTCAGCGTGGAGTTCTGCTGACGCAAGGCGATTTCTGCAGTGTCTCTGCGCTGACCGGCTAGGACGCTTTCGGTGGTTTCGATCGCGATATCTAGGAAGCCGGCCACCGTTGCACCGTCGCGCAGCGGACTATAGGCGAAAGTCCAATAAGTATTTTCTTCATAACCCTTGCGGGTCATAACCAGATGCAAATCAGTAATCTTGACTTCTTTACCGGCCAGCGCCTGATCAATTAGCGGCGCGATGTCCGTCCATATATCGTGCCAGACTGCCTTGATCGGCTGGCCGAGCGCGGCGGGATGACGCCCAGCCAGAAAGTCCATATAGGCGTCGTTATAGAGCAGCGTCAGCTCCGAGCCCCAGCCGGCGCACATGGCGAACGGGGACGCGAGCATCATCTCGTAGATCGTGGTGAGCGCGGGTGACCAAGCCGCCCGGGGGCCGAGCGGCGTGGAGCTCCAGTCGAACTCGCGCAGAAACGTTGATGGGACACTCATGCGTTGAAGGTCTTCTGCGTCTCGCTGGCGGTCTCGACGTGCGCCTGGAACTGCTGCTCCCGCTCATCGAGCAGGCGCAGCGCCGCGCGGACGACTTCGCTGAAGTTGCTATAGCGGCCGGAGGCTAGCATCCTCTCAACGACGGCGTGCAGCTCCGGGCTCAGTGAGATCGAGACGTTTTTGCGTACGGACATGGCCCCTCCATGCCTGGTACGAACAGATATGACCAGTGGCTTGCCTGCGACATAGGCAGCCTTGGCATTCATGAACCTCGCGAGCGAAGGAAACTGGTATCGTAATGAAAACGACGGTTTTTCAGCCACTTAAACCTGTAAGGTTAGCGTGTCTGGAAATCAAAGCCGGGTTCAAGCGCAGAAGCTTGGCATATGGAACTAGCCAGGCCGATATGACACGAACAGTCGCAATCGATCTCACTCAGGAGTTCCAATAATGCTGGCGTAAGCCACTCTGTTGATCTGGAGTTGCCAATGGTCAGTAAGCTCTTGTGTCAGTGATAAATAATAGATATAAATGCAGTTTTACGATAATTAACGTATTTAATTACAAGTAGTTATCTCGTAATGTATAGAAATTACTAAATATAAAACTTATTATAGTTAATTTGTACACTACTACATATGATAGCTGAGACGAACGAGGCCGCAGCCTGAGCCTCTCTCATCGCTCCGAGTTCCTCCCCTTGTGAGCATCTGCCATTTGAAAAAGCGAGATGTTTAACATAAGTTTATGGACTGCCCCTGCAATGCATCAAATGAAATACAGTTGCGAGCCTCAATCATGTAAGGAGCCTGCGAATGAGAGCACTACGGTCGCCTTCCATTTATCCGGTAAGGATGCCGAGTCTCTTCGCCCATGCTAACGCATGATAATTGAGGTGTATGTTATGATCAAAGTGCAGAATTTAACTTTGTACCTGTAATAATTATTTAATAATAAGCCAACACATCCCTGGGGAGTGAAACAAATTGGATAAAAACTTGGATAATTATTCAATCAGGAGCGCTTTCATTCGCAAGATGGCACTCCGGGTAAATCTCGATAATGATGATATCCACGCCTTAAACGCTGCTACCGAGCAAGTTTCTCAGATTGAAGAAGGGCGAGATGTTGTCATAGAGGGGGAAGTTCCAGAATATGCACACATTATACTAAAGGGATTTGCATGCAGATACAACGTGGTTGCCGGAGGGGGCCGATCGATCGTCGCGTATCTTGTGCCAGGTGATGGGTGTGATCTGCACGCATCTGTCCTAAAACGCATGTCTCACTCGGTTTCGACCGTCACATCTTGCACCGTTGCCTCCATTCCCTACCGCAAGATCAAGGAGATGGCAGCCTACCGGCCAAACATCTACCTCGCTCTGTGGTGGTCGGTCTTGGTCGACGAGTCAATTTTGCGCGAATGGTTGGTCGGCGTAGGACGGCGCTCGGCCGACAGGCAGGTAGCTCACTTCCTATGCGAGGTTCTGGCCCGCCTTCAGGCAGTCGGCATAGCGATGGAGCCTGATTATAAGCTACCTCTAACGCAGTCCGAGTTAGCCGATACGGCAGGGCTGTCGCACATGCACGTCCATCGCGTGCTCACCACTCTCCGCAAGGAGGGCTTGATCGAGAGCAAGCGCAAGGGTCTCGTCGTACCTGATCCGAAGCGTCTCGAAGCCTTCGCCAATTTCGATAATCGCTATCTCCATCTACCGGAGATCTCCGAGGTGTCGGACCCCCCTCACGAGCTCTCGCACGCGACGCGTCTTGAGTTCGAACGGCGCTTCAACTGACATTTGTTTGTTAATTTGATCGCGAGCCCCTTGCCGCACAGTGGTCGAGGTTATGACACGCACGCCACCGGCGGCGCGCCGGTACCCCGTGCCGTGCCGTCCCGGGTACTGTCAGTCGCGGACGACCGAAGCCTTTCGAAGACATTCAATCAGCAAATGCTTAACAAGGTCGGTGTTGGCTGATAGAACTCTCGTGCTGTGCGGTCAAGATATTCCTCATTCGGCCTTAATCGACAAATGATGAAGATGGATTAATCGCGATATTCTCCGTCCTTATCGGGAACACCCGCGGCATCCGGGACTTGTTCAGCCGTGGGGCAGCCCACACCCATGAGGCGAGTGCTTATTCCTGGAGCCGATGAGCTCACGTGTTCGCCTCGAACGCGCAGCCAACGTAGAAGGAATCTCCCATGGCTGACTTTTTCAGCACTCTCACGAACACTGGCAACTGGGGCGGTTCGACTGGCGGCGAAAGCAGCCATTGGGGCGGCTCATCCGGCGGCGATGCCGGAGGTTCGTCCAGCACGTTCGATCTGAGCAAGGTGCTCAACGTCGACAACAACACCACCTACGATCAGACGAGCTACAGCAATCACCAGAGCAGCTCGAATGAGTCGTCGGCCGTCGACAATGGCAGCGAGTCGTCGAAATCTTACGAGATGACTTCGCACGATGGCGATCATGGCTCGTCGAGCACGTCGTACGAAGCGTCGAACCAGGATTTTGGCGGAAGCCAGTCGGAATCCTCGGAGGCGAGCCACAACGTGGACTACACTTCCCATAGCTTCACCAACGACTTTAGCCTCGACAGCTCGTTCGATCAGCTGAGTCAACTGCAGAGCCATGACGGTGGCGGTCTCCTCGGCCACGGCTAGGCCGAGGCCCGAACCGAAGGGCAGCTGGCTGCTTCCGCAGCCCCGGCCCGGGATCGCACCATGGTCCCGGGCCACATCGTCGCTCCCAGTTCGCGAGGTTCGCTGCTCCATGCACACGCAGCCGTTCGGTGGCGAAACCGGCGTGATCCTGCGCGAGTGTCTGCCGCCGCTCGCCGTTGCCGCCCTGTTCAGTGGCGGCATCAATATACTGTACCTGGCTTCCCCCCTCTATCTGACCCAGGTTTACAACCGCGTTCTCTCGAGCCAGAGCCTGCCGACGCTTGTCGCTCTGACGCTGGTGCTTGCCTTCTCGCTCGCCGTGATGGGCCTGCTCGACGCGATACGGGCGCGCCTCCTCAACCGGCTCGGAACACGGCTCGACCGGCAGCTCGCGCACCGCGTGCTGGAGGCGAGCGTGGCGCGCGCCGCCCAGCCGAACGGTTTGCGCAGCTCCCAGGCCCTACGGGACCTCGATCAGATCCGCTCCGTGGTCGCGAGCCCTGCCGTCCACTTCCTGTTCGACGTCCCCTGGACGCCACTGTTCTTCGCGATGCTGTTTCTCACCCATCCCCTGCTCGGCGCAACCGCCGCCGCCGGGACCCTGGTCCTGCTGGCGGTGGCTATCCTCAACGAGTGGATGACGCGTCGAGGCGTCGTGCGCGCCAGCGAGACGGCAGCGCGGTCCTACGCCTTCACCGAAAGCCTGATGCGTCACGCGGAGGTGATCCGAGCGATGGGGATGCAAGTCGACGTCACCCGCCACTGGGACACGGACCGGGAAGCGATGCTCGCCGACCAGGGGCGAACGGCCGACCTCAACACGTCGGCGACAGCCCTGATCCGCTTCCTGCGCCTACTGCTGCAGGCCGCTATGCTCGGTGTCGGAGCCTGGCTCGCACTCGATCACACGATCCTGCCCGCCACCATCTTCGCGGCCAGCATCATCATGGCTCGTGCGCTCGCTCCGGTGGAGCAGGCCGTGGCCTCCTGGCGGCAGTTCGGCGGCGGTGCTCAGGCGCTCAAGCGCCTCGAAGCCCTGCTGAGCGAGCACCCAGCACCAGCCGCACGGATGCGGGTCGCCCCCACCGATGGTGGGCTGCGGGCGGACGGTCTCGGCTACGCTTTGCCGGGCGGTCGCATTCTTCTGCGCAACGTCAGCTTCGAGCTGCCAAGGGGCGAGCTTCTCGGCATCGTCGGCCCGAGCGGCGCGGGTAAGAGCACGCTAGTCAAGCTGATCGTCGGCGCCCTAGTGCCGAGCGCGGGGCGCCTGCGCTTCGGCGGAGCGCCGTTGCAGCCCTGGGCCGACCCGGCTATGGGACGCACGATCGGCTACCTGCCCCAGGAAGCCGGGCTCTTCCCGGGCACGATCCGCGACAACATCGCCCGCTTTCAGAGCGGCACCAGCGATCTGGCCGTCGTCGAGGCCGCCGGGCGCGCCGGCGTACACGAGATGATCCTCGACCTACCCGACGGCTACGATACGCGCCTGGGCGAGGGCGGGAGCGGGCTGTCCGGCGGGCAGCGACAGCGCGTCGGACTCGCACGCGCCCTCTTCGGCGACCCGCGCCTCGTCGTCCTGGACGAGCCGAACTCCAATCTCGATGCCGTCGGGGAGAGCGCGCTGATGCAGGCCATCGGCGGGATCCTGGAGCGGGGCGCGAACGTCCTCGTCGTGGCGCACCGTCCGAGCATCATTGCGGCCGCCGATCGCATCCTCGTCGTCGAGGCCGGTACGGTCAGCGCGTTCGGCCCCCGTGCCGAGCTGATCGATGCGCTGCGGCGCAAGCAGGTCCGTCCCGTCGAGACATCGGGCGCGTCGAGGGAGGCGGCCCGATGAGTACCGCCCTCGTCCTGCCCGAACCCGCTCCCGTCGTCGCCCGAGCGGCCAGGGACACGACGCGCGGTCCTATTCTCGCCGGGCTCGCGGTGATGCTGTTGTTCTTCGGTGGCTTCGTCACCTTCGCCGCACTGGCTCCGCTCTCCGGCGCGGTCGTGGCTGGCGGCACGATCAAGGTCGAGGGCAACCGCCAAGCCGTGCAGCACCCTGACGGCGGCGTGGTGCGCGACCTGCGGGTGCGCGAGGGCGATCGGGTTGAGAGCGGCCAAGTCCTGATCCAACTCGACACGGTGGCGGCGAAGGCCAGGGTCGAGACGCTCCAGGCCGAGCGTGATACCCTCAAGGCGCTGGAGGCCCGCTACCTTGCCGAGCGCGGCGGCGCGGCTGGGCCGTCGTTCGATGCCTCCCTGACCCAGCGGCGGGCCAAGCCTTCCGTGGCCGAAGCGATGACGAACCAGACCGCCGTCTTCCGCGAGCGCCGGAACCAGTTCGCTGCGGAGACGGACGTGCGCCGCCAGAAGATCAAGCAGCTCGATGAGGAGATCAAGGGTCACCGCATCGAGATCGAGGGCTTGGCCACGCAGCTCGCACTGATCGAGGATGAACTCGCGGGCGTGCGGCAGATCTACGACAAGGGCTTCGCGCCCAAGACCCGCGTCGTCTCCTTGGCGCGCACGCAAGCGCAGCTCATCTCGGAGAAAGGCACCAAGCTCGCCGCCATTGCGGGAGCCCAGCAGCAGATCGGCGAGACCAACCTCGTCATCATCGCCGCCGAGCGCACCCGCGCGACCGAGACGGCGGAGGGGCTCCGTAACACGCAAGGCAAGCTGACCGAGCTCGAGCCGAAGCTGACGACCGCCCGCGAGGTTCTCGACCGCACTACTATCCGCTCGCCCACGGAGGGCAGGGTTGTCGAGCTGAATGCGTTCACGGTCGGCGGCGTCATCGCCGCAGGCTCGCGCGTTCTCGACATTGTCCCTTCCAAGAAAGAACTGCTCATTGAAGCTCGGATCCCGCCCGAAAACATTGATGAAGTCGCAGCTGGGATGCGAGCCGAGGTGCGCTTCACCGGGGTCGCACAGAAGCGTCGGCCGATCGCAACAGGTCGGGTCGTGACAGTCTCAGCCGACCGCATCGACGACATGGGCACGAGCGGAGGGCATTACACGGCTCAGGTGAAGCTCGATCCGAACGACCTCGCTGCACGCAATGTCACCCTGCAGGCCGGAATGCCAGCACAGGTGGTCGTGTCAACCTATCCGCGCACCATACTCGACTATCTTGTCGCTCCGCTGAGCGACCAAGTCGAGCGCGTCTTCCGCGAGGAGTGAGACGATGGCGGATAAGGATGTCATCACCGGAACTCAACAGAACGCCTGGTTCATCAATTTCGAGGATGACGGGCCCGACGTCGAGGCTGCGTCCTTCGTCAAAGCCGTCAAGCCATCAGGGCCAGCAGGTTCGGAACCGCCGTCGCGGAACGGTGAGCCGAGTGAAGCGCGGCATGGCAATCCGAGCCCCAGTATGGTTAACCTCCTCATGCAGGTTGATGTTGAGCAGAGAAATCCTCGCTCCCTGCTAAAGAAGTCCAGCTCCTCCGCACCTAAATCTCAAGACGGTCATGCCCACAGCTTCGACCGCACGAAGGCAGATCGTGGCACAAAGCAGACGAATAGTAGCGGCTCCGCCATACGTGCAGATATCAATGAAAACGAAGCAAACGTTCCTTCAGGAGGCGAGACAAGCGTAAAGATAGTCAGTTCTGATTCCGATGGTGCGAGCTATACACGCAGAGGACAACTCCGCTTGCTTGTTGCTCTAGCAGCCATGACCGTCACGAGCAGTGTCTTAGTGCTGAATAATCTGGAACGACCAACCGTCAGCCGAAATGCAGGCGATTCATTGACTGGGAGGCTAAACTTGTCAGCGCTACGCGGTGATCAGAAGAGCATGCTACGGGGGCAGTCCTCGCTTGCTATGATGGGCACCACAGCGCCAACGCTGCCTCCCACCATTATTTTCCCACTTGCAGACGAGGGAGTAACAACGCCTGTCACTCCAACCGAAATCCTGCCGCATACCGTATCTGTCGATCAAGGATTGCCCAGAGCAGCGATACAGACAGTACCGACCGCGCTGCCTCCTGCATCAAGTCGAACCGCGAGTATCGCGCTTGCTCCGACGCTCACGCCCATGCTTGATGAGCCTGCCACCCAAGTCACGCTAGAACCGAATTTCGATGGTTCATCGCTTCGGCCGGAGCCCTCCGTTATCCTTGCTGAGCCTCTAGCTGCACCGAATAGCCTACCTTCCGATGGAGAGATGAAGAGCACCCATGGCGGAAGTGTACGTTCTGGCTCCCGCTGGTATGAACGTACCAGGAAGGACACCGTGGAGGAAAATCAGCCCCGATCGCGGGAGCGTACTCACAGTAGACGTCGCCTTGCCATCAAGAAGCCCGTGCAAACTGCGGTCGCCGACCCGGCAGCACCTCACCCAAGCGTGACGCGCTTGCCCGAAACTACGCGTTCGATGCTGCGCCACAATCCGCTCAGGAACATGCGAACTACGAGCCCAAAGTTCGAGACGCCTCGCGTGGCGCAAGCGGAGCGTGCGACCGTCTTCAGCCTTCCAACCGTGCTGCGACCGACTCCATTCTAGTTCCGTGATGCGTTGTGGCTTAAGCATCCAGGAGAAGACACGATGAACTTAGGATCTAAATTTTTTCTTGGCACGTTCGCGACAAGCATGCTGGTCACGAGCATGGTTGGAAGGGCCGATGCAGACTACGCATTCCTTCCACCAATAGCTGATCCAGCTTGGGCTATGCCTTGGCAGCTTAGTCCCGCCTCGGCAGCCTCGCGTGCGCAGGGAGAGCAGACCTTGCTCATTGATATTCAAGGTTTTGGAACAGTGCGAGGTACGCAAACTGCACTTAACTACTTGTTCACTCCATTGTTCGAGCAGTCAGGACGAAATGCACTTGTTGAAGCTTGCCGGGATGTCGTCGCTCAAGCGGCCGGTAAGCTCGGGAGCGTCCAGGTCGAAGCAGTTTCAGCGGGTTCTGAGCGCCGGACACGAGACGGCATCACGGCACCCGTCGCGTTTCGGCTGATCTATGCGCGCTTCAACGGCCGTGAAGATTACGAGGTTCGGCAAAGCACCTTAACCTGCAAGGCCGATCGATTAGGCAAAATTCGAGATGCTTATGTATGATTTATTGTTTTCTGAAGAAAAAAATTATCGCCACCGCGCGAACAGTTTCATGCTTATACCGTCGCGCTTAAGCATTGACGCGTGCGATGTATGGGAAGTTGGCTATGGAGCCGACACGCTCTGGCTCTGCGGTGAGTGCGTTCCAGGCGGCGCAGGAGGCGTTGAGGATCGCCTCGCAGTCAGGGAACACGCGTGTAGAGAGAGAGCTCGCGCAGCCACGCACAGTTTCAGCGCGGATCTGAAACTTTCCGCCCAACCAATCCGTACCGCACCTCATCGTGATGCGCTATGGTTGCGTCACGGCTGGTCTTTGTCCCCGGCACCCAGCATGTTGCCGGAGCATGGCGACTGCGTATAAGCTTCAAAAAGGAAACTGTTTTCTTCATTGGAATCTTCGATGGAGAACTTCTTTGTCCCACCGTTGTGCCCGCGTCGGAGCATGACCGAAGACGATCAACACTGATGGAGAATGCGATGACGACCCGTATGTGGATCGCTGCTGGCACCCTGGCTCTGGGCCTCGGCTGTGCGACAGGCGCCTCGGCACAAATGCAGCAGCCCGGCATGGGCGGTGGCATGCAGCCCGGTATGCAGAATGGCCAGATGCAGGGCGGTATGTCCGGCGGCATGGGGCAGGACGACATGCGGGCCCAGCGCCCGATGCGCTCGAAGAAGATGATGAAGCGCTCATCCAAGAAGAAGATGATGATGAAGCGTCGTCAGCGCTCCATGTAATTCAGTTCGAGGATCGCGTCAGGCCGAATGCGGACGCGATCCTCGCTTGAAAAGATCTTGGGAGAGTTGTTCTGTCTCAATTTGAACTCACTCATACCACGCCAGAGCAGATTGAGGTGGAACGCCGTCGCTGGATGTTTCGTCACCCGCTTGTTATCCGGGTGACACACTGGGTCAACACGCTTGCTATCGCTATCCTGCTGATGAGCGGGCTGCAGATCTTCAATGCACATCCAGTTCTCTACTGGGGGCAGGTTTCAACCTTCGATCATCCTCTGCTGTCGATGACCTCAAGCGAGGACGATCCGCCGCGCGGCGTCACCAATATATTCGGGCGTTCCTACGACACTACCGGGTATCTTGGCGTGTCGCCGAGTGGCACCGGCGAACTCGCCGACCGCGGCTTCCCAAGTTGGATCACGCTGCCAGCCGACCAGGACCTCACCGGCGGGCGGCGCTGGCACTTCTTCTTCGCCTGGGTCCTCGTGCTCAACGGCCTCGCCTACCTCGCCTATGGCCTTGTGAGCGGTCAGCTCCGGTTCCGGCTGATCCCGACGCGCCATCAGCTTCGCCACTTCGGCGCGTCGGTCCGGGAACACCTGACATTGCGGTTCCCGCAAGGGGACGAAGCCAAGCGCTACAACGTCATTCAGAAGCTGACCTACCTCGTCGTGGTCGCCGTGCTGCTCCCGCTGCAGGTGCTGGCCGGCCTTGCGATGTCGCCCGCGATGAATGCCGCGGCGCCCTTCCTTCTCGACCTCTTCGGCGGTCGCCAGTCCGCCCGCACGGTGCATTTCGTGATCGCCGGCCTGCTCGTGCTCTTCGTCGTCGTGCACGTCGCATTGGTGTTCCTCTCGGGCTTCTGGAACAACATGCGCGGTATGCTCACGGGCTGGTTCGTGATCGCTCGCCAGATCCGGCCGCTGCGCGCGACGACACGCACAGGAGAACCAACGTGAGGCGTCTACCGAGCCGCCGAGGGCTCCTGCTCGGCGCGGCGAGCACGGCCCTGGCCGCCAGCCTCGGCGGCTGCGATCGGCTCGGGAACGAAGATTGGTTTCCGCGCACACTCGATACGGGTGAGGACGCCAATCTCTTCGTGCAACGTCTGCTCCTGCGCGAGGCGACCCTCGCCCCGGAGTACACGGCGGCCGAGATCTCCCCCTGGTTCAAGCCGAACGGTACGGAGAGCCCGCCCGATCGGGCTTACAAGGCTCTTGCCCGACGCGGTTTTCGAGACTTCCACCTCGTGGTGGACGGCTTGGTGGATCATCCGCTCAAGCTCTCACTTGCCGAGCTGCGTGCCCTGCCCTCGCGCACGCAGATCACCCGCCATGACTGCGTCGAGGGCTGGAGCTGCATCGGGGGATGGACGGGTGTGCCCCTGTCCGAGCTGCTGCAGCGGGCCGGACTGAAGCCGCAGGCCCGCTACATCGTCTTCCACTGCGCCGACACGATGGAGGGCGGGGAGGCCGATAGTGCGGGTGATGGCGAGAGTGATGACGTGGGCGGTTCGGAACAAGCCAATCCAAACATGACCAAGCGGAGCGGCAACGCGGAGGATAAGCGCGATACGAACGGGCCGAGCGACGCCGAGGACAATCCGCCGAAGCGAACGTCGCCCTCATCGGAGCCCGTGCGCTACTACGAGAGCATCGATCTCGTGGATGCCTACCATCCGCAGACCATCCTGGCCTACGCCATGAACGGTCAGCCGCTGCCCGTGGCCCATGGCGCGCCCTTGCGCCTGCGCCTGGAACGGCAGCTCGGCTACAAGCAGGCCAAGTACGTGATGCACATCGAGGTGGTCGAGAGCTACACCGCGATCGGTCGGGGCCAAGGCGGGTACTGGGAGGATCAAGGCTACGCCTGGTACGCAGGCATCTGAGAAGAACCGAGGCTGCCCGAAAGATATGGTACTTCGGGACCCCGTCGCCAAGGCGACGGGGTCAGATCTCGAAAGCGTTACAGGCCCTGATTGATTGCCTGACGACTAGAACGTGCCAAACTTATAGTTCAGCCCAGCGCGTACGAGATCACCATCGTTTCGCACACGCGCGCTGTAATTGCCTGGGCCGCCGTTGACACCAGGAATGGCGAAGCGGTCACCGCCAAGATTGTAGTGCAGGTACTCGGCCTTCAGCGTCACCGCACTCGAGCGGAAGAAGTTGAAGAACGAGTCGGTGGGCAGCGCATACTCAATACCACCGCCGTAGGCGTAGCCGGTCTGGATGTCGTTCTGCCGCCCGTTGAAGAACGGAATTGTGCCGTTCGGAGCGAAGAAGGTCACGCGGTTGTTGACGCCGCCGTAGGCGAAGCCGCCCGTGCCGTAGACCATGAAGCGGTCGAAGGCATAGCCGACGCGCCCGCGTACGGTGCCGAGGAAGTCGAGGCCGCCTTGGTAGGTGTTGACCCGCGTGGTGGCGACCGCGCCGGGCGTGACGAGCGGGCCAAAGTTCGTGGTGTTGCTCAGCGTGCGGATCCGGTTGAGGTCGGTATAGGCGGCGTCCGCCTCGATACCGATCACGAAGCCTGAGCCCGGCGTGAATTGATAATTGTAGCCGATCTGGCCGCCGCCGGTGAACCCATCGTTACGCACGCGGGCCGCGGTCGGGCGCAGGCCGACGGCGAGCGCGGCGTTGTTGTTGGCGAGGTCGCCGGTCGTGCGGTCGAAGCGGGTATCGCCGTCGAAGACGTAGCCGGCGTTGATGCCGAAGTAGGCACCGGTCCAGGTGAACACCGGGGCGACCGGCGTGAACACTGGGGGCGCTGCGCGGCGGGGCAGGTCGGCGGCCAGGGCCGCGCTGGAGGTCGCGATGGCCGCGCTGGTCAGAAGAAGCTTCTTGAGCATCGGTGTCACCTGGGTTCGGGCTGATCTCACCGCCGGCCTGAACCGTGGCTATGAGCATAACGTCGAGCTTAAGCGCGATGGTTCAATCATCTCAGTCGAAAACAGGTCGCAGGTGGCCCTTTAAAATCTGGTGTGGCTTCAAAGACGCATTTTGGTTTGGTGACGCGGAAGGCCTGGAAATGCTCGTCGTACACGTGTCAACAAAACGACCCGTTCCTGACAGGCCAGCTGGTCGGCCAAGGCTGACGCGCCTTACGCGCCAGCCGCGCGTGCGGGAGGATGTCAGGAAACCCCGCCTCCTATTCAAACGTCAGGAAAACGCTCACCGAGCTTGACAGCCGTGGCCCTCTGTCCGGTCCATTGAGGCCTGCCTCATCGGACCGGTCCAACTCAGGTCCACATGAGCGGCATTCCAGATCGGACCGCGTCGTTGGTGGAGGTTACAGATCCATCTGGACTGGTCATGCGCGACCGGCATGTCCTTATGGGTATACCAATACGGATAGAAGGCGATGCGACGGGCAGGCGCCGGTTCAATCAGATGGTTCACCTGGTGCCAGTTCAGTTTGGCCGGTCTGGTAGGTTTCTCCGGGCCGCCCCGAGGCTGGTTAACGAAGGGCATGCCCAACCTGAACCATCACGAGACGCCCGATGCGGGCACTTGCAACGGCCAGGGCCTGCGGCAGCGGCTGCGCGACGAGGATCTGCTCACCCGGATCCGCATCACGCGGATAGTGCTGGCGGCAGCCCACCGCGATATAGCTCGGCCTAATCTCAACGTATTTGTCTGGAATGTTACACAATCATAACGCGAGTTGCGCTAACACATGCACTTGAAAATAACATGTTATAATCTGATACCATAACTAATAATTAACAATATATATCAAGTCTAAATCGTCATCAGACCTGGTCGGTAGCGCGCAGCGGATCGATCGGCCACTCACGCACCGGCATTCTCCCAATGCGCCTCTCAATCAAAAATACACTGGCCTACTTATTCGGTGGGTTGGCGCTTATTTCATGCACTCAAGGCGCTGTTGCTTTGATCAAATTGTCTAGCATCCGGCACAGCGTTGCTGAAGTCGCACAAAACTGGATGCCGTCTGTTTCAGCAACCAATGCAATTCGAGCTGAGATTGATCAAATTCGCATCAAACAGTACCGCCTCATCAGTGACGGAGCCAATGAGCAGCACCGCTTGGAAAATCGCAGCCAATTTGAAATGAGCGTTGATCGTGCTGCAAAAGCGCGGGCTCGGTACGAACCACTCATATCATCAGCGGAAGAGCGCGCGCTCTATGAAATCTTTTCTGCCGATTGGATAAAATACAACCAAGTTGCAAGCGAGATCCTGCGCCTTGTAGTGTCTGGTCAAACAAGTAAGGCGGCGGAGACGCTGTTAAGCACACAAAATGTTGCTATTTATGATGCGATGCGTGAGACGCTCAATCGCATTGTTGCTCTGAACGAACGCGGTGCCCAACGTGACGCTGATGCCAGCGTCACTGCTGCGGCTGCCGCTACACTGGTGTCAGCCTTGGCTGTCGGCTTGGGTCTGGCCGCGGCTCTAGGCGCAATGCTCTTCGGCCTACTGCGGATCGCGCGCCCTCTGGCTCGTATGACCGACATGATGCGCATCCTGGCATCCGGGGATGCCGCAGCGCATATTCCCTACGGCGATCGGCGGGACGAAATCGGCGCCATGGCTGCAGCGGTTCAGGTGTTCAAGGACAACCTGATCCACACGCGTCAGCTCGAGGAGGAGACGGCGCTCGCCCGCGCTTCAGCAGAGGAGCAGCGCCGCGCCGGAATGCGCCAGATGGCCGACAGCTTCGAGGCTGCGGTGGGCAGCATTGTCGGTATGGTGTCCGCGTCAGCGACCGAGCTGCAGGCGACCGCCCAGACCATGACCGCTACTGCGACCGAGACGGCCGCTCAGTCCACCGCCGTCGCAGCGGCTGCTGAAGAGGCGTCCGCGAACGTTGGCACCGTCGCGGCGGCGGCTGAAGAACTCGGCGCGTCCGTCCAGGAGATCGGCCGTCAGGTCGATGGCTCGGCCCGACTCGCGCAGGCCGCCGTCGCTGAGGCCGGGCAGACGGCGCATCAAGTTCGGGCGCTGACCGAGGCGACCGCCCGCATCGGCGACGTCGTCGGCATGATCTCGTCGATTGCTGCGCAGACGAACCTGCTGGCGCTCAACGCCACGATCGAGGCCGCCCGCGCTGGCGAGGCGGGCCGCGGCTTCGCGGTCGTTGCTGCCGAGGTCAAGCAGTTGGCGGGGCAGACCGCGAAGGCAACAGATGAGATCACGGGCCAGATCGCGGCGATCCAGGCCTCGACCGGCCAGGCGGCCGGCGCGATCGGCAAGATCACGACGCGGATCGAGGAGATCTCGGGTGTCGCCACCTCGATCGCCGCGGCGGTGGAGGAGCAGGGCGCGGCGACCCAGGAGATCGTGCGCAACGTCTCCCAGGCGGCGGCCGGCACCGGCGAGGTGACAGGCAACATCGTGGGTGTGGCACGTGCATCCGAGGATACGGGAGCAGCAGCGTCACAGGTGCTTGGAGCGGCCGGCGAGCTGTCGCGCCAGGCCGAGCACCTCTCAGCCGAGGTCGCGCGCTTCCTCAATACCGTGCGGGCGGCCTGATGTTCTCAGGGTTGAGGTGCCGCAATAGACTCGCGCAGTCACAGCCCTAACTGATCACCCGTCACACCAGCCTGCCATCCGCTCCGCTGGCGTCACCTGCGAGCCGGGCCTCCTCTCGGAGGGAGTACCCCGGCTCGCTGCCCTTTCAGGCTATCCTGGCAAGGATGCGGCTGACCTGCACGGGCGTCCAAAGACTTCCACGGGCTGTGGGGATGCTGCGAGCATTCAAAGCGTCAGCGACAGACTGTAACTGGTCGATAATGAGGGTTAAATCGGCGGCGTGTCGCTTGACTCGCTCCTGACGTACGCGGATGCTAGTCTCCCGGCGTTTAGCCATGAAGCGATCGATCCCAGTTCTCATGCCTGCTCTGCTGCCGCGCTGTGGTTTCCCTAACCTGTGCTTGGATCATTAGCCAGGACCGGGCCAGTGTAGGCCAGGGCGGCCATGTACACCGAGTGGCCAACCGCGTCGTGGCTTCTGGCGAGTTTTCCGGAGGCTAACCGGTACCTCTCATGTAGCAAATAAGTCACGGACGCGCGCCTGATGACTGCGTATGCTCGCCTAAAATAGGGGGGTGAAGTATGTGCGGATCTAAAATAGAAGCGCGAGGCAAGCTCACCGTCATCAACAATCCAGCCAGTAGGCCGCCAGCTCTTGTCATCGCTGTGCTGCTTGGGTTGGTAGCAACAGGATTGACGATCCAAGCTGAAGCCCTCGGAATTGTCCATCTGCCTGACCAAATACCCTCTGCGCTCCGTTTGCCCTCATGGTAAGCGCCTGAAACCGTAGGGCGAGCCTCCGCGCATAGCTCCTTACGATGCCCCGTGACGATTTTCGCTGGCCTGTTATGAATTTCTGCAGACCGACCGCCTCACCACTCGGGCCCACTCGAGGAGGCGCGAGCAATGTCGATCACCGTTGATTGGTTCTGGACCCCAGAACCAGACGGTCGCTCTCGAGTGCGACAGGTCTACTGTGATGACAAACTGATCGGGCGTGTGCGCCGTCGGCAGAAAGACAAAGATGGTCTCATCCAGGAGTGGTTCATCGCCGAGCGGCTGGAAGGTGCTTTCTACACGCCAGTCAATGGTGAGCATCCGACCTTCAAGGCGGCGCTAAACCGGTTCACAATGCACGGCGTGGCGCGGTGAGCCATCCTCCCGCCGACCCCGAACCGCTTGACGTCATCGCCCCCGAGCTGCACGAGCGCTCCCGAACTACAATGCAACCACGCTTCGTGCTTGTGTGTCTGTGCAAGCGCGGATCGCCGACCTGGTAGGATGGGCTTAACCACCAAACGGGCTAGGCTTCCCTCGAATAGCAGGCCTCCGACTCGGGGAGTAGGGATGCCTATCCGGCCGGAGCACCGCTTCTTCTACCCCATCGACTGGCCGCAGCTCTCCGACGCGATCCGCTTCCGCCGGGCGCGGGGCCGGTGCGAGGAATGCGCCCGTCCGCACCTGCAGCGGGTCTTCCACCTCGGCGACGGCCGGTGGTGGGATGCCGAGATCTCCGGCTGGCGCGATGGTCAGGGGCGCCGGCTCCGGCAGCGTGACGAGGACCTGCTCGCCCGGATCCGCATCACGAAGGTGGTGCTGGCAGCAGCTCACCGTAACCACGACACGGCCAACAACGAGGACGCCAACCTGGCGGCGTTCTGCCAGCGCTGCCACATGCTGCACGACCGCGACGAGCATCAGCGCCGCCGCTGGCGCACGCTGTTCCGGCGCAAAGCGCTGGGTGACCTGTTCCAGGGGCCGTATCCAACGGCTTGAGCTGAAACCTTCACCGGTCTCGGCAGCCGGCATCGTTCAAAGCTCCAGAGGTCCGATGCGGCAGGCAAGGGCGCGTCCAAGTGCCAAGAGCAGGGTGTCGACCGACCGGCGCAGTCCAAGCCTCTCCGGTCCAGCAAACTCATCGATGGCTTGCCGCGCCTGAATGGCACAGGCTGCCGCACGATCGAGGGGCATCTCGGTATCGTCCTCTACAAAGAAGAACGCGCGGTCTTCCACTCGCCCGTCGTGCTTGCTCTCGGTGATGTCGATGACGATGCCACGCCCGGTCATGCCCCCTGTACGCTCGTCACGCTCGTAGCGGCCCCGAGCGAGCACCCAACGCAGGTCACTGGGCCCAGGGAGTGTCCGGTATTCGATGACGAACAAGCCACCATGATCGCGTACGCGGTTGAGCTTGCCGAAGAATGCTGCCCGATCGTCCGGATGGATCACTCGAGAGTATGCCGCCAGTGGCAGGCCTCCGGCGGCCCGAACCGGATCCAAGCCGAACAGGGCGGCCGTCGTCGCATCGCTGACAGTGCGATCGGTGAGGGACTCGGTCTCCCAAGTGCCGACCTGCGAGGCGGTCAGTGCGTCTGGCACGAAGGAGAGTACGGATCGGGTGACCTGGTTCGGCATGTCTCAAGCCTGCGACGCACGCCAAGATTGCAGAACCTATCGAGGTTGTGGGACTTTTGTTCCATATGTGATTGACATTGGTGGAAGCGGAGAACACTGGGGATATATATTTTCCTAACCCTCGTTGGTTCCCGCGAGAGAGGAGGCGAGGATGAACGTAGTGTCATTCCCAGCCAAAATGCCGCGCCCATCTTCGGACGGGTTGCGTCGCTTGAACGAGATCGCCGGCGTGCTCGGCGTATCCGTCGACACATTCAGTGCAACTGCTCAGCTTCATGTCCTGCACACGGGCGAGGACGGCGAGCGCTGGCTCCTAGAGCTCGATGGTCAAGGCACGCCTACAATACGCCTCGACAGTCCGGCAGCGGAGCAGGGCACGCCTGGGGAGAGCGTCCAAGCCTTCCTCGCTCGTGAGGTCGGGAGCCCCCAGCATCAAGCGCTTGCCGCGCTCATTGACCGCCTCCTCACGGGACATCTGCTGTTTGATGCCGGATAAGCCGATCGACCGATACTGAAGCCGGCATCTGACGTCCGTGGCTTGGCTGTTCATCTCCCGCAGGCCAATGGTACCCTCTGGCCGGGTCGGAGAGGCAGTTGCGGGATATTCCAGGAGAGAAGCGCCAGATCGCGGCTGCGTTACGCACCGGCACCATCGCCGAGCGCGATCGCCCGGCAGCCTTCGTCCTCGACGAAGCGACCGGGTCCGCGGCCAACCCGTTCCCGTCCACGACGGCCGGCGTCGCCCGCCAGCGCTGGAGCCTGCGCGAGATCGAGTTCGAGGCGATGCAGGTCGCCTCGGCCGGGCTGCCGTGCCTGATGGCCGCCCTGGCGTGCCTGCCGTCCGGCGAGCCGCTGCGCCAGGAGATCCTGCGGACACCGGCCCACGTCCTCTACCTGCTCCACCATGGCGAGAGCGGCCGGATCGTCGGGGCGGTGCTGCACGGCAAGCCGCGCGAGGCGCTGCCGCCGTTCGCCAAGCTCAAGGCCAGCCCCAAGGCTGCTCCCAGGCGTCCGCGCCGGCGACGCGTGAGCCCCCAGCAGCTCGACCTGTTCGAAAGCCATCCCGCCTGACGTCGATGGGGGGATGGGCACGATGGACATGGGCCCGCTCAGACTGGCGAGAGGAACGCGCCAACCCCCATCGCAGCGGGCTTTGTTGCGCGTATGTCACAGGGGTAAATTGCAACCTAGGGATTTCAAGATTGGATTGGTTAGGCTATTCGTATGCTGCGAGGACGCAGCACTAAGAACGAATAGGTTTGGGTGTTAGGAGATGGACGATATCAGCCCGCCTACCAATCAGATGATCGACCTCGCCGCCGCCATCATCGGCGCTTACGTTTCTAGAAACAACGTGCCAGCCTCGGAGCTGCCGAGCCTCATCACTGCGACCCACGCAGCATTGGTGAAGCTTGGGCAGCCGGCTGGGCCCGTCGAAGCCGAGAAGCCCACGCCGCCGATCCCGATCCGCCGGACGGTCACCCCCGACCACATCATCAGCCTGGAGGACGGCAAGCCCTACAAGACGCTGAAGCGGCATCTGGCCGGCCGCGGGCTCACCCCCGAAGCCTACCGCCAGAAATGGGGCCTACCGCCGGACTACCCGATGGTCGCCGCCAACTACGCCGCCCAGCGCTCCGAGCTCGCCAAGAGTTCTGGCCTCGGCCAGAGCGGACGTGATTGCACCGCACAAGTCGCGGCGCGCAGCGGTGGAAAGAGTGATAAGGGTCTAGCCCGGCGTGGGCGGCCGAGAAAGGTCACCTAACCGATCAGGCAGCCTCAGGACGGCATCGAGTGTCACAGCCGCACTGATCTAGCCTGAGGCCCGAGGGCTCCGCTTCAGTGCTGAGCAAGCCCGGCTGCCATATTCACCGCCAAAGCCAACACGCTGGTGTTGAAAAAATACGCATAGATTGTCTGCACCGTCGCGATCCTGCGCATATGCTTCGCGGTGATATCGGTGTCGGACGTCTGCGATGTGGCGCCGATCGTCACAGAAAAATAGAAGAAATCCCAGAAATCAGGACTCTCGTCGCCGTTGAAGTTAAGCCCACCTCGAGGTTTGCCATCCTCCTCGCCGTAGTAGACGTGCGCATAGTGAGTCGTGAAGACCACCTGGACGAAGACCCATGCGCAGACGAGGGTGAGGGCGGCCAGACCGAGATGAGGGATGCGGTAGGCATCCTGCCCCTGCTCACCAAACAGGAGCATCGCCACAGCGCCGCAACTCGCCGCAGCAGCGAGAACCGCGAAGAGCGAGATCGTGAAAGCACTGTCGTCGAGCCGGGAGGCTTGGCGGCGCAGCGCCTCTCCGGAACCGTGAGCCGCTTGCAGGATGATCAGGACGATATAGGCGACGACGCCGACGCACCAGCCGACCAGGAGCCGCGTCCATACGCCGGGTATCGGAAGCAGCAGGGCGAGAGCTAGAGCCAGCGTGGCGCAGACGAGCAGACGGGGGCGCAACCAGAATGCACGTGCGGGACCGAAAAGACGCATGATCAGAACTCGACGCCGAAGCGGAGACGGACGGCGTGTCGCGCGAACTGGTTCAGGTTGAAGGCTCGAACTGAAAAGTCCGGGTCACGATCATGACCGAACACCTGCGTCGAATAGGCCAAGGTGAAGAAGCCCTTCTCCATGACTTGGTAGTTTAGCACCGGTCCGACGAACACCGCGTGGCCGAGAAAGCGGTTCAGGTAGGTGCCGTCATAGGCGCGCATGTATCGGGTTTCTGGCCCAACAAAGAGACCGTTCGCGACCTTCGCCATCAGCGTGCCTGAGACGGACAGGGTCGAGCCCCGATCGACGTCGCCGCTTCCCTTCGACCGCGCCACCTGGGGATCGTAGATCAAATTGAGGCCTCCCCACAGCTTGTCCGGCAGGATGCGGGCATCGGCGATGAGGCGGGTCTCGACGCTGAACACGTCGGCACCCTGTCCCTCGATTGGGGTGATGCGGGCGTACTGCGGCTCCACCTGAAGAGCGAGGCTAAAGGGCCGCTCGTCCGTCCGCTTGAAGAACTGATACTTGAGTTCCAGTGAGCCGCCATTGAAGGTGCCGAAGCTTTTATCCGGCACACCTGCGATATTATGGCTGTTGCGCGCATCGAACAGGAGCCCCGGTTCAACGCTTAAATTGTCAGTCGGATCGTACTGGTAGCTGATCAAAGGCTGCGCTGCGCTGTAGCCTGAGCGGCCTGGACCATCCCGGCGCTTGCTGAAGCGGCCGATCATGTCGAAGAGGAGTTCCTGCTCGCCCTTCTTGCCGGTGTCGGTGCCCTCGGTGAAACCGAACAGGTTCTCTGTGTCGACCTTATCCGGCACGCCGCCTTTGCTACTGTCTTGCGCTGCGAGACCTGAGGCCTGAATCAGGATCAACGCGGATGAAACCAAGCCAGCCCGAACAGCGGGGCTGCCGATGGTAGTCAGGGGACAACGCGGCATCTAAACCTCTGATCACGGGGATCTATATCCGTGATCCAGCTTCCCGAATGCGCTTCCGGGGGCACACCTCAACAAATTTGCATATTCGCGCGACCACGTGAGGCACCTGCTATGTCCTGTTACGCCATTGCAGTAGCGCGAGAGCGAGGTGACACATTCGAACATTCAACCGCCGGTGATAGGCATGTCGTCCTGTCTGCTCATGATGACTGTGCTAGGACGCTTGGATGCCTCAGATACGCCAGAGGCTGACCCTGGACTTCCGGATCTGAACCGCCACTTTCCAACCTAAGCGGACTCCTCGCATCCATGCGCTTCAATCCGCGCAAGATGGTCCTGATGCTGACGCTGCAGGTTTTCAAAGGTGGCCAGGAGCGCTTCCGCTTCGTCAGTCGGCAGGCTCTTCCGCCGCAGGCGAGTGATTAGGTCACGTTGCTTCGCGATGCGCTGTGCACCGTTCTTGACGTGCCGCCTGACCATATCGAGTTCGGTTTCGCCTTCACGCATTGAGCATCATAGCGGACGTACCCCGCCCGGGAAACATCCGCTTTCCACCGATTTTGTTGAAAAACTCGGAGATGGCGCCTGCGGCCTCGTTTCACGCCCCACCTAGGAGAAAATCCATCTTCAATCGCAGCGGCAACTACGCGTTTACACCCGGAAGAGCTGTATCATAAAAAAATTCATTCTACGTGGCGCTTTGTGCAAGGTGCTGCTTCAGCTGGCGTTGGAGTTTTTCAACACAATCCACCTATAACAGACCGCAGCGCGGCGCTCCAAGGTCCGTTCGTTATTCCAGCCGTCCATAGGGGCATACCGCAACGGACACCACCGCGGCCGGCCGGAAAACTGTCTGCAAGGGTCGCATTCACCCAATGGACAATCGAACATGTGGACATGATCCAAACGGACGATGCGGTGCAGCCGCTTCGCCCTGCGCGGGAACCTGGTTCGCTTTGGGCATGCTGATGAAGCACCGACAGCGTCTTACATCTCGACCTGCGTGCCCAACTCGACGACCCGCGGCGGCGGGATGCGGTAGTAGTCCGGGGAGCGAACGGCGTTGCGCGCCATGAACGCATAGAGCGGCTCCAACCAGCGACTCAGCTCCGGTCGTAGCGACGGCACCGGGTTCTCTCGACCGATGAAGAACGATGCTTCGTCCGGATCGAAGCCAATCTCACTATGGTGCAGCCGCAGCGCCGCCATCACATCCGGCTTCTCCGCGAAGCCGAAACGCAATTGCGCGAGGCTGAAGCCCGACCCCAGCGGTTCAAGCGTAATACGCTGGCCTTCCATGAGCCGTGGCGCGCGTTCGGTTGTCACCTGCAGCAGTACGACCCGGTCATGCACCACACCGTTGTGCCGCACATTCAGCCTCAGTGCCGCTGAGACGACGTCGGTGCGGGTTGTGAAATAGATCGCGGTTCCCGGTATCCGCACCGGCGCATCTGGCCGATCGAGGCCCGCGATGAAGTCGCTCAACATCACCGCGTTCTCGGCCCGGCGCGCGAAGGCGATCGCCCGACCCTTGCGCCAAGTCAGCATCAGCGTCAGCGCGACCGCCCCCACCAGCAGCGGGAACCAGCCTCCGGCCGGGATCTTGTGCGCGTTCGCCGCCACGAAGGTCAGATCGAGCGCCAAGAACAGGCCGGCCACCGGGAAGACCAACGCCGCGGGCCAGCGCCACAGGCCATGCGCGACGGTGGCCACGAGCACCGTCGTCACCGTCATGTCGCCTGCCACTGCGATCCCATACGCGTTGGCCAGCGCATCCGACGAGCGGAAGCCGAACACGAGGCCGAGCACAACGATGGCCAGGAGCCAGTTCACTTGCGGCACGTAGGCCTGACCAGCCGACTCGTCGGACGTCTGCCGGACCTCCAGCCGCGGGATGACGCCGAGCTGGATGGCCTGCTGTACGAGCGCGAACGCCCCTGAGAGAACGGCTTGGCTCGCGATTACCGTGGCGAGTGTCGTCAGCCCCACTGCCGGCACGAGTAGCCAACCGGGGAACAGCAGAAAGAACGGGTTGGCCGCCGCCGTTGGGTCGGCCAGGACGAGAGCGCCCTGGCCGAGGTAATTCAGCACGAGGGCGGGCAAGACGAGGGCGAACCAGTCGATGCGGATCGCGCCGCGGCCGAAGTGGCCCATGTCGGCGTAGAGCGCCTCGCCGCCGGTCAGCGCCAGAAAGACGGAGCCCAGTACCGTGAAGGTCGTCGCACCGCCTGCGTGGCTCACGTAGGCGAGGGCATGACGAGGGTCGAGCGCCATCAGCACGCCCGGCCGCTGCAGCAGGTGCGCGAGACCAGCGAGCGCCAGCGTCATGAACCACGCGGCCATGACCGGACCAAACAGCGCGCCAACGCTGCCGCTGCCGTAGCGCTGGATCGCGAACAAGCCGACCAGGACAAGGGCCGCGATAGGTACGACGTAGGGGGCAACCACAGGGGTCGCCACCTGCAAGCCCTCGACGGCGCTGAGCACCGAGATGGCGGGGGTGATCATGGCATCGCCGAAGAACAGGGCGGCACCGGCCAGCCCGACGATGAGGAGCGCCGGCTGGAGGCGGCCGGCAACCGGCACCGCGAGGGCGAGCAGCGACATAGTCCCACCCTCCCCTTGGTTGTCGGCGCGCATGACGAAAACAACGTACTTGAGGGCTACGACGAGAAGGACAGCCCAGAACACCATCGAGAGTACGCCCAGGACAGTGGTCTCGACGGCGGTGTCGCCGGCGGCCTTGAGAGACTCGCGGAAGGCGTAGATTGGGCTGGTGCCGATGTCGCCAAAGACGATGCCGAGGGCACCAAGCAGCAGGGCCGGTCGCACCGGGTGCTTGGCTGCAGCGGGTGTTGAAACTGCTTCGGCCGAGGCTGTCAACGTCTCATCTCCTGGGCGAGAGGATGATCGGAGCGGACAATGCCCCTTCCGAAGGACGGGAAGTGCTGCCCGCAGGACTAACGCATAGCCTCAGTTTCGGTCGCCTGTCTGGCGATCGACCTGCACCGGAGATCGTTCAAAAGCGCATTAAGGCGCTGCCGTATGCAGGTCCGCTTTAAACGCTGGTTCTGGAAGGCCTGAACAGCTGGCCCGGGCCAGGAGGAGCCCCTCGTAGGGCCAAGCTGACGACGATTTCGGCTCATGGAGCCAAGTATAGCCTCTAGAATGTGTCGCCCATGACCCTGAACTGGTGTAGCTTGCACTAACGGCGGCGCTGATGCTCGTCGCCGCCGTGCAGCACATCACCCTGCCAACCCGCTATGCCTGACGCTGATCGACAGGGGCGCTTGGGAATGGCTCAGGCTGCCTTACGGGGCCGGCCCAATCCGCTGTTCTTAGCGAGCTCCGAACGCTGAGCTGCATAGGTGGCTGCCACCATTGGGTAGTCGTGCGGCAAGCCCCACTTCTGGCGATACTGGTCCGGGGTGAGCCCACGGGTCGACAGGTGGCGCTTGAGCGACTTGTACTGGCGGCCGTCCTCGAGACTGATGATGTAATCCGGTGTCACCGTCTTCTTGATCGGCACTGGCGGCGTCAGCTTCTCGGGTTGCTCAGCAACTGCCTGCCCCAGGTTCATCAACGAGGTGTGGACCGACGCGATCAGGTTCGGCAGCTCCGCAACCGGAACCGAGTTCTTGGACACATAGGCCGACACGATGTCGGCGGCGAGCTCAACGAGAGTGGCCGAGGAGCCTTGTTCTTGTTGGGGCACTGACAGCTTTCCTACTCCATGGCTCGGTTCAGGATCGAGCAACGGCAGCGTATCGAGCATCCCACAGGGTGTACAACCCTGAATTGGCGGCGCACCTACCTGATCCAGTGGATGACGACATCCTCGATGGCAAAATACACACCGACCACGGTGATCACAAAACCTCCCGCCACGAGGAGCACACCCGAAAGCGACAGCGTGCATTGGGTACGCTGTCGCCGCCATGGGTTCGTCGGATCTGACGTCACTCGGCCGTGTTGGCCTCGGCCTTATTCGGCCGGCCGCGGCGTGCAGGCTTCGCGTCCACGGGTGCGGTGACGACCGGATCAGGCTCGGTCCGCTTCTCAGCCGCTCTCTTGGCAGCAGCCAGATCACGCCGGAGCTGTCCGAGGCCGAGGCTCTTGGCAAGCTCGGACCGCCGCGCTGTGTAAGAGGCCGCCACCATCGGGTAGTCGCGCGGCAGACCGTATTTCTGCCGGTACTCGTCTGGGGTCGTACCGTTTGAGGTCAGGTGCCGCTTCAGCGACTTGTAGGACTTCCCGTCGATGAAGCTGACGATGGCGTCCGGGGTGATGGACTTGCGGATCTGGGCCGCTGTGACCTTATGATCCTCGGTCGGAATGGCGGCGGGTTGGCCGAGGCCGCTCAGCGCGGCATGCACCGAGGCGATCAGGCTCGGCAGTTCGGTGATCGGAACGTTGTTCTTGCTCACATACGCCGATACGATATCGGCCGCGAGGTCGATGAATTCAAGCTGTTGGGCTTGGGGCTCGTCCGACACGTAAATTCTTTCTGCTACGAGGATCCATCCTGATCCGAACACGGAAAACTCTATGGAGAACCGCCGACGTAGGGCAAGTTCCTGCCGGTATGTGATCTCCGGCAATCCCAAGGATAATCTCGTTCTTCAGTACTTTATCGCGCTGGACCGCTGACATCGACGGCAACCTCTGCGCCCGCGCACCTCGCGGATTTAACCGCCACTCGTGACACCAACTCACAAGATCCCCCATGCTCGGTATCGTCCTCGTCCGGTGAGCTCGCGCAGGCCGAGTTCGGCCACGAGGGTCTGGGCGGCGCGGGGTGTGACCCCGAGCTCGTCTGCGATGGTGGTGGTGGAGACCAGCGGGCGGGCCAGAACGAGGTCGATGAGGCGGGGCAGGCTGGAACTCCCTCTCCTCCCCCGCACCTTGAGTAGTAGCCCCTCGCGCGCCAGCATCCAGCGGTTGTGATCCCTCATGCTCTGCTCGGCACCCGCAGTGACGGCGCCAAGGACCGCCAGCCAGCGGGTCAGTGGGTCGCGCACGAGCCAGCGATCGCGCGGCACGCGGCGCAGGGCGCTGGCGAGAGCGGGCAGGTGGTGTCGACATTTGCCGCGCGCGCGCAGGAGGTCGGCGGTGAGGAGCGACCCGAGCCATGCGCGGTGCTGAAGCGGTTCGAGGGCGGCCCAGGCATCGTAGGCGACGGTGGCGACAAGGATGGGGGGCAGGGTGCGGGTGTCGGCGACCACCTGGCGCCAGTTGCTGAGGCGGTCGGTCTCACCCCAGGCTGGGTCGTAGAGCAGCGGCGTTTTCTCCCTCACCGGGCCGGTGTCGGCGAGAAGGCGACTGGAGCGGGCGATCAGGGCGTCGATGCCGGCGAGTTCGGCAGCGAAGGCATCGTCGGCATCTTCAAGATCCCCCTCCCCGTCTACGTCGTCGTTCGGCGGCGCAGCTGATGCCGATGCTTCGGCCTGATTTTCCGCCCCATCCGGGTCCTCGGCCAGGGCAGCGAGTCCGGTGGGGCTGGTGGCCCATCCGGGTTCGGCGGCGGCGATGCGGCGACGGGTACGCAGGACGGTGTGGGCGAGGGTGAGTTCCTGAGAGGGCGCGTGCCGATCACGGCCTGCGTCGTGGAGGACGAGGTCCTCGAGGAGCACGAGGTCGCCCTGGAGGGTGAGGCTGGCGCAGGCGTCGGCGAAGTCGGTGCGGGTGCGCCAGCCGTCGCGGATGGGGCTGGTCGCGAGGAGTTGGTCGAGGCGGGCGAGTGTGTCCTCGGCGGCGGCGAGCGGTGTGGCGAGGGCGGCCCAGGGGAGCGGGTCGGGCAGACGGTAACTCATTGCGAGGATTGTACCAATCCGTCATAACGGAAGCGAGTAAAGCTTTCGCTTCCCGCACCGGCATCACTGCGTGAGTGCTACTCTGACCATTGATAATTCCCCCTTATCGATGGTGGTAGACGAGGAGCCAGAAATCGGCTTGAATGCGCCCTCGCCGCTCCTCTCACTTCCGGCCGCGATGCCCGATACCGCCCCTGCCCTGCTCCCGGATCCGACCCTCGCCCGAGAGCGCGACCTCGATGCCCTCGCCGGTCTCCTGCCGTTCGATGCCCGCGAGCGCCTGGCCGTCCTCCTCACCGACGAGGACGCCGCCACCCTCAAACACCTCGCCCGCTCCGGCATGGGCGCCAATACCCTGCGGGCGCTCGCCTCCGACCTTGGCTACCTCGAGGCCTGGTGCCTCGCCGCGACCGGTCATCCCCTGCCTTGGCCTGCGACCGAGGCCCTGGCGCTGAAGTTCGTCGCCCATCACCTCTGGGATCCAGCCGAGCGCGAGAGCGATCCCCGCCACGGCATGCCCAGCGCCGTTGAGGATGAACTGCGCACCCGCAGCCTGCTCCGGGTCGCCGGTCCGCACGCGGTCTCGACCGTGCGCCGGCGCCTCGCCCACTGGTCGACCCTGCACCGCTTCCGCGGCGCGGACGGACCGTTCAAGGCACCACGCCTACGGACCGCCCTGTCGTTGGCCGTGCGGGCGAACCGGCGGCCTCGCGCTCGAAAGAGCGCCCGAGCGGTCACCGCCGTGGTGATCGAGAAGCTGCTCGCCACCTGCCTGTACGAGCATCGCCTGGTCGACGTGCGCGACCGGGCGCTGCTGCTAGTCGCCTTCGCCTCGGGAGGGCGACGCCGGGCCGAGGTCGCGTCTTTGCGGGTCGAAGACCTGGTGCGCGAGGCGGCCGTGCCGCGCAATCCGGCCGACCCGGACGGTCCGATGGTCGCGAAGCTCACGATCCGGCTCGGGCGCACCAAGACCACGACGGCAGAGGACGACGCCCGGGTGGTGGTGATCGGGCGGGCCGCCACGGCTCTGATCGACTGGCTGGCGCTGTCGCGGATCGAGAGCGGGGCGGTGTTCCGGCGCATCGACCGCTGGGGCCGGCTGGGCGCGATGGCGCTCGATCCGCAAAGCGTGAACGCGATCTTGAAGGCGCGCTGCGCTCGAGCCGGGCTCGACCCCGCCCTGTTTTCGGCCCACGGCTTGCGATCGGGGTTCATGACCGAGGCCGGGAAGCAGGGCGTGCCGCTGCCTGAGGCGATGCAACTGTCGCAGCACCGCTCGGTTCAGCAGGCTGCACGCTACTACAACGAGGCCGAAATCGATCAGGGAAAGGCCGTCCGGCTTATTGGATGAGGCGAGGACCAGCACGGGTCAGGTGAAAAACGGCTGGAGAGTTGCACGGCGGATCGATGCTATCCGGATCGGCAGACGCATGATTACCGCTGGCCTATCTCAGGTTCGCGGATCGCCCTAAGCTGTCACGGTATCGACGCGTTCAGGATCGAGCCTCGCGATCCGACAACCACGCTCCCACACTGCGGCGCTCACTTGAACCATTAGGTGCGACGTCGCCAATGGCTGTGGATTAGCCCGACCGTGTTTCACAGAAGCCATGCCTGCTTGTTGCGCTAGCACGGCTACCATCGTACAGATGGGCCAGATTTCTCGTTGCTAGCAACAGGCATTTGTGGGCATCAGGACGATCCATTACACGCAGGAGCAGGCTAGAGAAGCTGTCGGTGTCTCGGCCGAGAAGCTGCGTCACTGGCGGAAGTCGGTTCCATATCTCCGACACAAGACCGGCAAATCGGCGCGGTTTACCTTCTCCGATCTGCTCGGCCTCGCCGTCACCCTCGAGATCGTTGGCCGGCTTGGCGTGGGAGTGGGGGCGGTTGGAGCAGGCGTCAGCGAGCTCTTCGAATTGCTAGGTCGGGCCGAGCTCTCGCGACTCGGCCAGACTGTCGCGGTTGTGACCTCCGACGAGGCTCGACTGTGCGCGGCGGGAGAGGTTCCATGGTCACAGCCGGGCGACGCAGTCCTTGCGGTGCCGTGCTGGCCGTTGATCGAGCGGTTAAGCGGCCTGCTGCTGCCGATCCCGCCTGAGCCGCAGTCGGCGCATCCGTTCCCGCCCCAAGCCTTGCGGGTGAACGCCCGATGAGCCCGAGCCCGCTCAACCGCGTTCTTGAAGCGACCGGCTACCTCCAGAACGGCGTGCCAGCTCACGGCGTCCGGTTGGGCTCCGACGCGCGCCGAGATCGGCGGGGCCGGTCATTCGTCCCCGACGCGCTGTGGCAGGGCACTTCGTCGCTAACCGTCTACTTCAAGTATGGCGGCGCGCAGGTTGACGAGGCCGAGATCGAAGATTGGCGCCGGCAAATCTGGAACGAAGGCTTTGCGCCCCTGCTATGGGTCGTCTCGCCGCAGCGGGTCGAGCTCTACAACGGCTTCGGACGTCCGGTCTCACGTGACGAGGCGAGCCGGCACCGGCTACGGACCTTCACGACGATCGAGCGTGAGCTTCAAGAGCTCGATGAACTGGCGGGTCGGCTCGCGATGGAGACCGGGCAGTTCTGGCTCCGGCCCGGTACGGTCAATCGCAAGACGAGCGTCGATGAGCAGCTACTCTCCGACTTGGCGGCACTTGAGCGCGATCTGATCCGTGCCGGCCTCAATCGCGCTACCGCTCAAGGCCTGATCGGCCGGTCGATCTTCTCGCAGTACCTCATTGATCGGAAGATCGTAGGGCCCGCGCGCCTCGCCGCTGAATGCGGCGCCGGGACCCTGTCAGCAGCCCTGCGCGATCCGGTCGCGACGGAGCGCCTCTTTGCCTTCCTCGCCGGGACCTTTAACGGCGACATGTTCCCGCAGAGCGCGGCGACCGAGAACCTGTCCGAACGGCACCTGTCGCGTGTCGCCGATTTCCTAGAAGCGGTCGATCCAGAGACCGGCCAGCTCACCTTCTTTCCCTACCAGTTCGATGTTATCCCGGTTGAGCTGATCAGCTCTATCTACGAGCAGTTCGCGCACTCGAAGGCGGGTGCGGCGGCGGACGGCGCGCTTGCGGCTGATGAGATCGCGCCGCCACTCGAAGTAGAGGATGCGCCTGACGAGCAAGCGGATGCCGCCAGTGACGCTGTCACGGCCGCCCAAGCCAGGCGACGGGGCGTTCACTACACGCGCTTGCCGGTCGTGTCGCTCATCCTCGATGAGGTAATGAACGACATCACGGGCAAGGAAACCATCATTGACCTGACGTGCGGCTCAGGCGTTTTCCTCGTCGAGGCACTTCGGCGGCTCGTGGCGCGCAAGGGCGGCGAGATACCCACACGCGAGCTGATCCGATCAACCCTCTACAATCAGGTCTATGGGGTCGACATCAGCGACGCCGCGATCCGGGTAGCGGCGTTCAGCCTCTACCTCGCAGCATTGGAGCTCGATCCTGACCCGCAGCCGCCGGAAGCGCTGAGGTTCAAGCACCTCATCGGCCGTACCCTGTTGGTCGGCGACGCACGAGACATCGAGAGCAAGCCGGAGGGCTCGTCGCTGCTCGATGAGACGGGAGAGCGGCGACGCTTCGACATCATCGTCGGCAATCCACCCTGGACCTTCCGGGGTAAGAAGGGGACGGAGGATCGTCGAACCCGTTCGCGCCCAGGCGCGCCCCGCCAGCCGCGCGGCGAAGGCCTCGACTTCGTGCTTCGCGCCGCCGAGTTCGGGCATGAGCAATCCCGCTATGGCATCGTGCTAAGCGCGATGCCGTTCTTCGCCGGCAGCAAGACAGGCGCCGCCGCGGCGCGGCACGTGGTCCAGCGGCTCGCGCCCGCCACGCTCGTCAACCTGGCCGCGCACACAAAGTGGCTCTTCCCGACGGCTAAAATGCCCGCCGTTGTCCTCCTTGCACGTCACCGTCCGCAAGATCCAGACCAGTTCACCGTGGTGAACGTTCCTTGGTCACCCTCGGCCGAGCGGTCCTATACCTTCGAGATCGCGCCTGGGGACGTGACTGTTGTACCGCTCGCGAGCTGGGAACGAGACCCAGAACGGCTAAAAACAGCCGCCTTCGGACGCGGCCGCGACATGCTATTGCTCGACGAGCTCAGGACGCGCTTTTCGGATCTGGATGCTTGGCTCGCCTCGGTCGGCTCCGTCTGGCGCGATGGGCTTATCCTCGGAAAGCCGCACCAGCGCACGCGAGACGCCACACACCTGCAAGGCCTGGAGGTTCTTAGCACGAAAGACCTCGCGCCGTTCCTCGTACCTACCGGCCTTCCCACTTTCGAGCACCCGACAGCGCAATGGCCACGCGCGCGGGAAACGTATCGAGGCCCGATCCTGCTCATCAAGGAGTTTCTAAGAGCGGGACCGCGTCCGGTGGCGGCCGTCGTTGATCGCGACCTCGTCTATATGGACGCCTATTTCGGGGCTTCCGTAGACAAGGCACACCGCGAAAGCGCGCATCTCATCGCCGCGGTGCTCAGCTCGGCCCTGGCGTCGTGGTTCTTCTTCATGACCGCCGCTGAGTTCGGCATTTGGAAGCGCCGCCTGCTGACCAACGATGTCGGGCTCCTGCCGCTGCCCGACCCGGGCGGAGCAAGCCAGACGGAAGCCGGACAACGGCTTCTGTCGCTGGAAGGAAACTTCCGCGCCAATGGTGTCGATCCACAGCGCTGGGACGCGCTCGATGAAGCCGTCTTTGACCTTTACGGCCTCGACCCGACCGACCGCATCGTCGTCCGCGACGGCCTAACGCGCGCGGGCTGGCAATGGGCGGGAGGTCGCGAACTTGCGGCCGGGCCTGCGGAAGTCGAACGCGACCTGACGCCTTACGCCGACGCCTTCCTAAGCGGGACTGGAGCTTGGCTGCAGGCAATGCCTGATCAACGCATGCGGGCCGAAATCATGAACCTGGCGAATGGCGCGCCGCTCCGCGTCATCCGGTTTGTTCTCGAGGAGGGCAGTAGTCCTTCGACCGTGGAGGTTTTGCCGGTCGAAGGTGAGCTCTCGGCCTTGCTCGACCGCATCGGTCAGCGCCTCCACGTCCGCCTCGGCTCGGCCCTGATCGGCGAACGCGAGTTGCGGGTGCACGGGGCCGACGAGGTAGTGATCATCAAGCCGGCCTCTCGGCGCTTCTGGATGCCGGCTACGGCGCTCGAAGACGCCGACGCAGTTATCGCGGAGAGTTTTGCTGGGGACGTTGCGTGAGGATCCCACTCGGTCAGTCGGCGGCGGTCGGCCGCACCTTCATCAAGCTCAGCCCCGCCATCACCATCGCGATCCTCCGCACCGTTGAAGCCGGCTGGGTCATCGCCGCCGCGAACGCGGCCGTGCACGTAGGGGCGGACGAGGTCGCGATGACCGAGACCCTGCGCGACGCCATGCGCGAAGCGCTTACTCGGCAACACTTTCCCTGGCGCAAGACGATGATTATCGCGCCAGGATCGGAGTCGCGGTCACGTCCAGGTATGGTAGCCCCAGACGGCCGCACCGATATCCCGGTCTACTTGACCCGCGTGTTTGCGCGCTCGGGCGAGCACGATCCTCACGCGGTCATCGAGTGCAAGCGCGTCGCCGAAGGAGATGCCAGCCTCGCCCGCGAGTATGTGGTCGAGGGCATCGATCGCTTCCGGAACGGCAAGTATTCGGAGAACCATGCGCGCGGCTTCATGGTCGGTTATGTTCTCAAGGGGCCGCCTGACGCCGTGGTCGAGGGGATCAACCGATATCTGATCGGACGCAGCCGGACCGCCGAGCTGCTCGCCGCACCTGGCGACCTCGACATAGTTGGTTGGGCGAGCGAGCACGTCAGGACGTCGCCCCGAGCGCCGATCTTACTCCACCACGCTATGCTGGCCGTCTGAAGTGGGCCACCTGTGCGCTGACACCCTTCACCCGGCCGACCGTCATCGCCGCTGTCGAGCTGCTGGAACGACACAGCCAAGCGAGCTTCGATCAGCTTGTCCTTAGGCTTGAACTCGAAGACGCGATCCCGGTCGGCACCGCGCTGAGCGTCGCGAAGAAATGCGGCCTTCTCGGGCGGGCGGCGCTCCAGCGCCCGACCCACGTCATCCAGACGGTGGACGGAAGTGCGACCCTGGCGGAGGCGATCGTGCGCGAGGCGGTCCGCATGCTGAGGCCTGATGCGACCCAAACGAGCGACGTCACGCTCCTCCGCGGCCTGGCGCGTGACGGCTACACCGTCACCTGGGACGATCGCCAACGGCAGGCCACGCTCCGGGCCACCCTCCCGGGCGAGATCCTGCTTCCGGAAAGCGACGACGAGGTCCGTCAGCTCCTGACCCACTTCCAGTTCGCGACGCCCCTCGGTCACCTTGGGCAGGCGATCGAGGCCCACACGCGTGGCGACTGGGCCGCCGCCAATGGACAGCTTCGCACTTTCCTGGAAAGCCTATTCGACGATATCGCCCGCGCGATCCGTCCCACAGAAGCGGCGCAGCGATTGACCTCGGAGAACCGGCGCGCCCTGCTAGCCGATATCGGATTTCTTGCGAGCAACCGCAACGAGTGGACGCCGGACGGCAAGAACTACATTAACGGCCTGTTTAAGATGCTGCACACCGAAGGTTCACACCCTGGCCTGTCGGATGAAGATCATTGTACGTTCCGACTTCACCTCGTCTTGGTAACGGCAAGAACGTTTTTGCGCCGGCTTTACTATCAGAAATGAGGAACACTCGCCCTGCTGACAGCGCGACACACACGAGCGGCAGCGCTGTCGGCCGCTGAAAATTTACTAAGACATTGATTTATCTGTATTTTTGTGCGATAGTGCTTTTGTTGATTGGTTGACCGGCGCGCCGCGCTGGCGCTGATCAATGTGAGCCACGGAGCCTTTTGATGCACCAGCGACCACCCTCCCTCGCCCGGCGTCGATCGCCGCCGCTGCCCCGCCAGCGCGCTTTCCACTTCAGACTCTCCACTAAGGCCCCCGCTCCGGGGGCCTTCTTCGTTTCAGGGGCCTGCTGATGAGCGCCAAACCTGCTCCCAAGCTCGTCGCCGAAGTGCCGCTGCGACCGATGACGCCCGCCCTCGTCCTGTTCGGCCGCGATGATGCCGGCCGACCTCGGGCCGCCTGGTTCGATGCCAGCGAGACCAAGCTTGCAGCGCAGGCGGCCGAGGTGATGAACCTCCGCATGTTGCCGCTCGCCGACGACGAGCAGCGCGTGTTCGCCGATCAGTTCGCCCATGGCCGGGTGTTCAGCAGCGGCCGCGCCTTCGTGCCCTACGTTCGGCGCGAGCTCTTCCCCCGTCTCCTCGAGCTCGCCGGCGTTCGAGCAGACCCCGACGCCCCGAACCCGGTCACAGCGGCTAAGGTGGGGCTACCAGCGGCTGCGAACACACAGACGAGTGGGACGGCGCCTCGTCCACCGGCCGCCCATCAGCCCCCCGCCTCGCCCAGTCCCTTCGTCGGGCACAAGCTGCCTCGCGACCGCGATGAGATCGGGCTGGGCAGCGTCGTGCTCGCCCACGAGGGACCCGACGAGGGTTGGTGGGAAGCGGAGGTGATCGGGATCAACGGCACCGTCCACTCGCTCCGTTGGCGCGACTATCCCACCCAAGCCACCATCCTGCGCCGGGCCGACGAACTCGCCCTACTGCCGCCCGGCAAGGCGTAGCCAGCTCGTGCCCCGCACCTGAGCCACAGGCTGGCTCGGGTGCCCAGCGGCAGGCGCCTCCGCGCCGCCACTCACCCTCCTTCCGACAATCGAGGCTCTCATGCTGACCACCGTCCTCGACGTGGATCGCACCCGCGCGCTCAACGACATCCTCCGCCGCTCCCTCTCGGGCGGTCTGCTGATGCTCACGGCTGGCGTCATCGCCCTCGGCCGCGAACGCCAGCAGATCATTCTCGACGCCATCGCCACCTATGACGCCTTCACGCCCGACAACGACCCGCGGGGGGAACACGATTTCGGTGCGCTCGAAGTCACGGGCGAGCGAGTGTTTTTCAAAATCGACTACTACGACCGCGCGCTGAAGGGGCACTCGCCGGATCCGGCCGACAGCAGCATCACGACGCGGATGCTGACGGTCATGCTGGCCGGGGAGTACTGACGTGGCCGGACACAGATTGTTGGCCTCGGCCATTCCAACCCCCGGGCCATGGTTGATGCGCGGCACGGCCGGACCGGGCGCATCGCCCGCGCAAATCATGCTCGGGGTCGAGCCAGCAGCCGAGGACCGGCTAGGTGGCTGGCCCTACTTCATCCGGCGGGACGCGCCCGTCGAGCCCGGGGGCTGCCCGCTGCATATCGCGACTGGCATTCAGCGGCTGGCCGACGCACAGCTCATCGCGGCCGCTCCGGACCTCGCGGCGACGCTGCTGCGGCTGCTGATTGCCCCCGCGCTCGGTGCTCGTAACCTCGATGCCCGCACGCGCGACGCGATCGATGCAGCATGGCCGCTGCTGATCCGGGTCGCCCCGCAGCTGGAGATCGGGTCGTGAGACCGGGTTGAAGCTCATCCCGCCTTTGCGCGCCGACCGGCCCGCAAGGGCTGGGGCCGCTCCGCCCCGGGGTCGGGCTCAATGAGCAGGGTCGCGACCGGTACTGACAGTGCGCGCGCGATCGCCTCCAAGGTGGTGATCGTCACGTTTTCCGAACCGCGCTCGACCCGGCCGACATAGGCCCGGTCGATGCCGGCCGTGAGCGCCAGCCGCTCCTGCGACAGCCCCTGCTCGACCCGCAGGCGCCGCAAGTTCCAACCGATGATCGCCCGCGCGTCCATGGCAGCACAGGGCCACGGCAGCGGCTTGACAATCGACGGTCCGACAGTCTCAGATTTTCTGCTGCCTGCCGGCTGTCGGTCCCATCCCCCAGACCTTCTCCTCACAGAGGGCCGTCACCGACGGCATCGCCATGTCGTACACTGGCCTATTCCTGCCCCTCGGCGTGCTCGCCTCCGTCGCCGCCTGGAACCTCGCTCGACACAAAGGCCTCGACCCCTACCGCTGGTCGGTCGTGTGCCTCCTGTTCTTCCCCGCTCTTCTCGCCCTGGCCCTCGCCAAGAAGCGCCAGCGCATGGGCGACACCCCCGCCTTCCGCGAGCAGTGGGCGACGCTCGCCGCCTACGACGCCGACATCAGGGCTGCGGTCGAGCAGCTCTCGACGCTTGGGCCAGCAGCGGTGGATCAGTTCCGGCTGTCGTACGCCGACGTGCAAACCAAGGAAGCGATCCCGCTTATCCTCGCCGACCTGGAGGCACGGTGGGCCGCCGGCGACCGCTTCGATGGGCTCTACGCCCGAACCGCGCAGCTAGACGAGCTTCGGCGACAAGGGCAGCTCACCGAGCGGGACTACGAGGATCAGAAGCGCCAGCTGGCGAAACGAAGCCGGTCCAAGGCGCTGTGGTCGGGTTGGTGGTGGAAGGCGCCCTTGCTCCTGGCAGTGCTGTGGCTGATATGGCCCCGCAACGGGGTAGTCGGCCTCCCGACCTGCGAAGCCGAGGCGTCTCGGGAGTTGGTCCGGCGGGCCATCGAGGACGCCGACGATCGTGGACAAGTGCACCGGCGGCTGCTCGCTCTCGACCAGATCCGCGAATTGAGCTTCAACTCGGAGCAGCAAGATCGCACTTGCGTTGGTTCGGCGGTGCTGAACTCGGGAGAGCGACGGATCCTGTGGCGGATCTACGTGCGCGACAATCGCATTCTCACAAGCGTGTCAGGGTTCTAGCGTCGGCCGGTCTCGATGCGGCCGACGCCCTTGAGGTCCTGCCGGCCCCCTGCAATTGGGGGCCGGTACCCAGCCTCACTTCGAGGTCGGCACCGTGAACACGATGCACTTCACCTTGGCATTGGACCAGCGTGGCGTTGTCACCGCCCATTCGTAGCCCCGGTCCGTGGGGTACTTCCCCGCATCCGTCTTTGCCAGCGCGCCTTGCTCGTCGACCTGAGCTCGCCTTGTCTTTGAGGCGGCCTACGAAGGCACGCTGCTGGTCCGTCTACGCAACGCATCCCGCGGCGCTTTGAGTCGCGTGATGTTCCCGCGACTTGGCGGGGGCGCCTTCGGCAACGCGGACGCCTGGATCGACGGAGCCATGCGGCGGGCGCTGCTACTGGCACGAGGGCACGACCTTGGACGTATTTATCGCCACCTATGGACCCCCAGCTTCGGGCCTTCGTTTCGTCAATCTTAGCTATCCGAGATAGTCTGCTGACTAACCCGTCCGCGCTGCCTCGTAAGATTTCATAACCAGTCTGTCCTAACCGGATCCAACACTGATTTCTTAAATCAATGATCGGTAAATATAATTTCAGTCGCAGTTTCCCCCGACCGTTGGTATGCCAACGCTTTCGAGGCCTGCATTCATCAGCTTGCAATGTGCTTCCGATGCGGAGTGCATATGGAGAGTCATGTGCATACAGACACTGATTTCCACATTGACACATTGATACATGCCTACAGCGACATGCTGATCATGAAGATGGGAGAAGGGTGCACCCCCTACATCCTCTCCCTCCTATACAAGCCCCTTCGGGGACCCCGGGAATGGGTACTGGGGGAGATGAAGCAGGGGATCACTGAGGCCTACAAGACCCTCTTGCTCCGGGTTGCCCGCAAGCCCCGCTCCCCCGCCCACCGCAATCGCCTCCCCGAATGGGTCCTCGTTCCGGACTGGCCCGTGCCGAAGGGGGCCAAGGCGAGCCTGCGCGAGGTCACGCTCAACAACGGGCTGCACTACCAGGGGCTCGCCCTCATCCCGCCCCGGAGCCGCCTCCGTGAAGGCCTCGACGCTCATTTCGACACCCACCAGGCCCTCTACACCCGCGGCGCTGTCGCTCGCATCCACGCCGAGCCCATCACCGAAACGCCCCGGCGCGCCGCGTTTTACCTATTCAAGTCCCTCCAGCGTCGCCGAGCCGACTTCGACAGTGTGATCATCCTGCCCCGGGTGATTTCCGAGCTCGAAGATAGCGTCGAAGTACGTGGCGTACACTAGGCGAATTCATGGTTTTATTTGACCAAGCTATATATAGATATTTATAATAGACTATTATTAAAATCTCGATTATATTGACGATTGGGTTGACAGTTTGTGGCGAAGAGTTTGCAAATCGCTGGGGCAGCTGCCTGCCCCAGCGCATAAGTCATATTCAGCGGCGCTTCCAGACCGCTTTGCGCGCCCGGAGCCGCAGGAATTCTTTATCTGTACCGCAGCAGATCACGTGGATCACCGCCTTCTGTCCCTCCTTCATATTCAAAAAGCGGGACTGCTGTTTCAAGTTGACCTCGAGCTCGATGGTCCGCCGCCCCGCCGGGTCACGACCACGCTCGACCACCGGCGTCACCCCAAACTCGAGATCATCAAGGATATCGAACTGCTCGCCATCCTCGGTGTCCTCATCACCGCCGCCGTCCATCACGCTCTCCTCGCCCTCCCCCGCTTCAACATCGTCCGGCTCCTCGAAGGAGGCGCCCTCTAAATCGGCCAGGATCATGTCCTTCGGCGCACTCACCCGCTTATCATCCAAGTTGTAGTACTGCTTGGCGGCGGCGTAGTCCTCTTCGGTCCGAATTTGCTTGCGCCCCTTCTTCGGCTTGAGCGCCTCCCGCTCCAGATAGGCCTCGTAAAGCTTCTCGATGCCACCGGCCTGCTCGATCTCCTCGGCTACGAGGTGGACCGGCGTGCCGACGGTCATGATCTCGTGGAGGGCGGCAGCGTACTTGCCGGTACGGCTGCGCGCCTGCTTGGACGTCGCGTCGCACACGTAGTTCATCGTGTGTCGCAGCGCGTCAGTATGGTGAGTACGCGCCTTCAGCTTTTGCTTGCCGGTCTGGAAGAACGGCTGATCGAAAAACGCCTTCCAGGCCTTATAATCATTGGAGTAGTGGCGACCGACGCCGACGCACATGGCCAGCACTTCGTACAGGTCGCGGCGGTAGCCCGCCTTCAGCTTGCGGAACTTGGACTGGGCTTCCAACGCCAGTCCGTTCGGGTTCTCCTTGATGCGACGCCGAAGGTCCGAATTATCCGGCGGGAACGGTCCGCGACCGTTGCTGCCCTCACTGGGCTCCGTCGTCCAAGCATCATCCGACTGCTCGGGCTTCTTCGTGCCGCGCTTGCGCTTCGTCATGATAGTTTGGCCTTGGTGGAGCAACGCGCGCCGTTCTCGTTACGAGAAATGCAGGGTGTCGCGGGTGCGCCGTTGCTGATGAAGGGGGGGGCCGCCGCGGAGGGGGATGAGCCCGACCGTGGCGGCGTGTTGAAGGAGCGCCTAATGGTAACGGCGCTGTATCAGCCGACGCGCTTGCGCTCGCCCGCCGCGATGAGGGCAGCAACGGCTTCCTGGTAGGGCCACTGCTCGTCGCCCGTCCAGCCCATCGGCTTCTCCGGCGGATGGAGCGACGCGGGGAAGGTTTCGCCCAGGATCAGTTCCAAGATTTCGATCTGCTCAAGGCCGAAATGCAGACCGAGACCGACGAGACCGGAGTAGTCGATGATCACCGGGCGGTCGGTGGTGTAGCCGATGCGCCAGCGCACACTGCTGCCAATGGGATGGACTCGGCGCTGATGCACGTCGTACATCAACGGCTTGGTCGAGCTCTTGTTCTGTTCCACCATGTTGTGGCCTCCAGCCCTCGAGTTGAGGGCAAGGCCGTTCTACGCCACGTCACATCGAGTAGGGGGTCGCGCTGCGCGGCGACCCCCTTCTAAGTCTATGATTCTTCGTAAGAAACTGCATCCAGCAGATCCTCAGAGAGGGGCTGGAGCGGCGGTGCAGCGGGGGGTATCGGATGGACGAGGTTGAGTGTTAGGAGCTCGTAGCCTCGCTCCTCCAGTCGCGCCTTCACAAATTGGTACTCGCCAACCGCTCGTCGCAACCCTGACAAATCCCCAACCTTACCTAGTAAATTTTTAGCGAAAGGCGCCCAACCAGTTCTCTTTGGCTGAAATATCTGGCTTCCAAAGTGGCTATTCCAAACAAACCCCGCGAGGAAATCCCACTCTTTTCGACATTGCTTACCCACTGTTGCGCCACCTAAATACGGATAGAATTTTCTGATCGTGGCGTGTGCATCGGTGCCTTGCTTTTGGTTGAAGAGAGATAGAGCTGTTTTCCACCCTCCCTTCGGCCCGGTGTCGTCAACATAATAGCGGAGAGAAAAGTCATACAATGGGGCGCATCTTCGCTGATGTCGGCGGCGGATCTGTAGTTTCAGATCGAGCGTTCTTGGACTATGCGCAACAGCAAATTTCCGAATACTGTCAGGACTTCTAAGTATATTTTTTAATATATCTCTGGCGTTCGAATCATCCAGATAGTTTGCAACTGGATTTCCTTCAATTTTATACGCCCTATCAATGCGTCGCAGCAGCTTGATCGCCGCACAAGCATATGCTGAGTTCAGGATATCGCTGCTTACTGTCAAATACCGATTAGGAAACTCCCTTTTGTCTCTTTGCCTGTCGTTGAGTTTATGCCCAAAAAGGACTGCAATTTGCATTTCGTAAAGGCGAATAGCTCGCAGATGCAGGGAGTTCTGCTCATCTAACACAAAATTTATAGCATCCGATACATTGTAGATGCGATATTTGGAATTTTCTAACTGATTCATGCGTATCCTCAAGCTTACTACAAGCGAACCTGACTTTAGTGCCTAAGAAGATATGGACCTGCCTGCGCTCCCGACCAGCTGTACGCACTTACTGTCTAAGTGCACGGCCACGGATGACCATAATCCGTGCTGGTAGGTCGAGCTTAACCACAGGGCGTGATAGGCTGCCGCAGCACGTAGGCCCGCGGAGCCGGGGAGCAGGGATGCCGATCCGGCCGGAGCACCGCTTTTTCTACCCCATCGACTGGCCCCAACTCTCCGACGCCATCCGCTTCCGCCGGGCGCGGGGCCGGTGCGAAGCGTGCGCCCGTCCGCACCTGCAGCGGGTCTTCCACCTCGGCGATGGTCGGTGGTGGGATGCCGAGATTTCGGGCTGGCGCGATGGCCAAGGCCGCCGGCTCCGGCAGCGGCTGCGCAACGAAGACTTGCTCGCCCGGGTTCGGGTCACGCGGGTGGTGCTGGCGGCAGCCCACCGCGATCACGACACCTCCAACAACGAGAGCGCCAACCTCGCAGCGTTCTGCCAACGCTGCCACATGCTGCACGACCGCGACGAGCATCAGCGCCGCCGCTGGCGGACCCTGTTCCGGCGCAAGGCCATGGGTGACCTGTTTCAAGGCCCCTACCCCGTCGCTCCGACAGCGCCCACTATCTCCAATCAGAGATCGCCCTGATGTTGGCGGCGTGAGCCGCACGCAAATGCGAGCAGCATCTACGCCGCATCGCTAATTTCCCGACACGGTAAAGTGCTTGCGTGTGCAAACACTGCCGGCTTGCCTTGGAAGATGCCACAAGCTGGCGCGCGATGTTTCGCGCTAAGGTGCACGTCTATGGGCGTGCATATGGTTTGTCGTGTCGAGATAGAGCCGATTTAGCACATGGGCTTTAGGAACACACTACTGAGAAAGCACTCCCCCACCCCCTTACAGGAGACATAGGTATGCCCAGCCCCTCTCCCCTTTCTCCCCTCTCCAGGAGCGATCAGATCAACCAGCTAATAGGGGGGTACGGGCATATCGCGATGGACCTCGTTGCTGAAGGCTGGACCCCCTACCTCCTCGTCCTCAAGTTTCACCACCTCGGCGGGCGCCGGGACGCCGTCCTCGCCCAGATGAAGCGCGAAGCGGAGCGGGCGCACGGGTGGCTGTGTGAGCGAGTGTGGCGCAATGCGAAAGCGCCCAGTCGCCGGCCGTGGATGCCTTGCTGGATCCTTGTCCCCGACTTCCCCGTCGCGAAGCGGGCGAAGGTCCGCCTGCGTGAGCTGGTGCCGAATGATGGGCTCCACCTGCAGGGAGTCGCTGTCATGCCCCCCGGGGGCCGCCTCCGCGAACCGCTCGACGAGCACCTGGGCGCGCGCGGCGCGCGCTACTGCCCCAGGGGCGGCCCCCTCACGTCGATTACGGCCACGCCCATCGTGGCTGGTGACGTTGCCTACGTGAATACCTACAACTTTAAGGCCGTGCCCCGAGGCCGAGCCAGCTTCGACGACGTCCTGGTCCTGCGCCCCTCCTCGGCCGAGCTCGACAGCAAGCCTCGGCCGGCAAAGGACCCTTGGCGGCACCCCGTCTTCGAACGGGACTAGCGGAAATTCAATCCCGCTTGACAGTGGGAGGGGCTGCTTTGGTCCAGGCTGCGTGGAGAACGCGATCCCTGCCCGAGCATCATGAACCTAGGTTTCATACCAGCGCCTATGCGAGCCGGCGCACTGGGCGACGGTTAGGTTCTGAGCCCAATCAGCTTGACCGCTGAATGTCTGCTGGGGTGGAGAGTTATCGTTGGGCTGCAACCCAGAACCGGACATTCGGCTCGGCGCCGATCTTCAGTTGCTTAGCAGGGCGGTGGCCGATCCCGCGGTTGGTGTACGTCAGCCGGATGGCAAGTTTCGGGAAATACGAACTCGACCTGAGTACCATCTATGTTGTCGTGCCCGTGACGCGAGCTAGGATAGTGACGATGGCCGCGTGCCCGTCTGGCACTTGTGGCGATTGAGCTGAACCGTCCGGCGCCAAGTTGCTTACGAAACGGTGCGTTAGCCACATACAAATGACGGCGGCCCTTGCGCCACGCCCTGTCGCATTTGGGCAGCCTGCCAAATAAAATTTTAGTGGTATGATCGTGCTGGAAGGCTGCTAGGTCGTCGAGGCGCGAGACAGCGGTAAGATCGGGCGAGGCATGTACGTACGTAGACTGTTCATCAAAGACATTCGTGCGATCGAGGCCTTCGACTTCAAGGTATCCGCTGAGGAAGCGCCTGGATGGCATGTAATTCTTGGTTCCAATGGCGCGGGTAAGTCGAGTGTTATTCGTTCACTTGCCCTTGCGCTCGCTGGGCCGCGGGAGGCTGTAGCGCTTCGCCAAAACTGGAACACTTGGATGCGCTACAAATCCGATGACAGCCGCATCCGTCTAGTTGTCGACTGTGGTAGCGTGGACATATTCACTGGCACTGGACGGCGCACTACCTCGGTCGACGTCGAGATCGGCTTTCGCCCAATTGAGTCGTCGATTGGTGGTCCGCGTGTCGAGGTCTCCGCAACGAGCGGGATAAAGACCGCCGAACGCTCGATTTGGGGGACTAATGCGGGCTGGTTCTCAGCCTCGTTCGGGCCGTTCCGCCGCTTCACCGGCGGCGACCAGCAATTCGACCGGCTGTTCTTCACCAACCCACGACTCGCCTCACACCTGTCGGCGTTCGGTGAGGATGTGGCGCTTACCGAGGGGCTGCGCTGGCTGCGGGAGCTGCGGGTCAAGCAGCTTGAGCAGAGCGAAGAAAATGGCGAGCTGCTCACCCAACTAATTGCTTTTCTAAATAGATCGTCGTTGCTACCGCATGACGCGCAGATCGCGGAAATTCGTGCAGAGGAAGTCATTATCGTCGATGGTGGCGGCGCGCGCGTCGTGGTCGAGCAGCTCAGCGACGGATATCGTTCAGTTCTGTCAATGATATTCGAGATTTTGCGGCAAATGACCAAATCTTTTGGGTCAAAACAGGTTATTGACGCACTTGACCAAGATGCAGGATGTGTTCGGCTGCCTGGCGTCGTCGCCATCGACGAGGTTGACGCGCACCTTCATCCTTCGTGGCAGCGCGACATTGGGCCTTGGTTCACGCGCTGCTTCCCCGATATCCAGTTCATCGTCAGCACCCACAGTCCAATTGTCTGTCGTACCGCCACGACTGTTTGGCGCCTCACAACGCCGGGCAGCGACGAACCATCAGGCCGCGTTGAGGGCGGTGTGCTTAACCGTCTCATCCACGGCTCCATCCTTGATGCTTATGGTACCGAGTTCTTCGGTCGCGACATCGCACGCTCGGAAGACTCTAAGGAACTGCTGCAAGAACTGGCAGTCCTGAACCGCAAGGCACTAAAGGGCATAGCAAACGACTCTGAGCGGGCGCGGATAGAGGAATTGCGACAGATCTTGCCCACCCGTGCCACAGATACTGCGGTCTCCTGACGATACAATGCTGAAAATTATCGAACGGCCGCTCGCCGCTAGCACTCGCACGACACTTCAAAGCCTGCAAGAGCTGATTGATGCTGAGTTGAACTACGCCTTGAAGGTCAAGGCGGCAAAGCGCGCGTGGGATACTAAAACATCAACCAAGATTAAGGCAGAAGCCTTTCAAGAAGTGCGCCAGACGCTCGCGTTGATGTGCGTGGGGCCAATCCGCTGCGCCTATTGCGAGGACTCGCTTGCTGATGAGATTGAGCATATTCAACCCAAGAGCTTCTTCCCTGAGCATGTATTCGCGTGGGAGAATTATCTGTTCGCCTGCGGCCCTTGTAACGCTCCGAAAGGCAGTCGGTACGGTATTGTAGCCGACGGTAAGATCACCGAGTTCGTCCGGGCACGTAAGGATCCAGTCATCCCGCCACCGAACGGCATTTCAGCGCTGATCGATCCGCGCGCCGAGGATCCCCTTGAGTTTCTTGAACTCGATATCGGGGGAATAACGCCCGACGGATCAGAGGTTCCCGCGACCTTTGACTTCCTGCCAAAGGATACAGCACCCGTAGATGCTCAAGCGCGCGCGGCGTTCACAATCGATGTGCTAGGTTTAAACCGTGAAGTGATGCGGGTCGCACGTGAGAACGCGTTCGGCGGCTTCCGTGCTCGATTGTACGAGTATGTCACTGAGAAGGGGACTGGCACATCCGCTGAACGGCTCAATGAGCTGCGCGACGATATCTTGTCCACACCGCACCTCACGGTCTTCGCCGAGATGCGCCGCCAACAAGCCTATCTGCCCGACGTCAAGGCGCTGTTCGCATCCGCTCCAGAAGCGGAAACCTGGCCTCTCGTCCCGCCGGATACGTAAGCTAATAACCTGATCCAAACAAATGACTACTACCCTTATTCGAAGTTTAAACAGCGGTCGGCCCGCCATCTGCCAGCATCGGTCGATCAAAGCTAATCAGCCTGCCCCGAACCGGACCTTCTGAGCTTCCGGTTCGGGTCGGAAGCGGCGGTCCAAGCCGAGTTGGCTCGGTGAAGGTTACGGAGCAGCTTTGAGCACCCGGTAGACACTCGCTCGACCGATCCCCAGTTGACGGGCAATCGCCGAGGCGCCTTTCCCCTCCCCCATCAGCGCCCGCACGGCCTCTGGATCGACCGTGCGCGCTCGCTTGTAGACGCCGGCCGCCTTGGCCTTCGCGATCCCCTCAGCTTGGCGCTCTCGACGTAGGTTAGTCTCGAACTCGGCGAACACCCCGAGCATGTCGAGGAACGCCTTGCCGGCGGCGGTCGAGGTGTCGATCGGCTGCTCGGTCGCGAGCAGGCCCGCCCCCTTCCCTCTTAGCTCGCGCACGATGTCCTGGAGGTCGCCGATCGAACGCGCCAGGCGGTCGACGCGGGTGACCACCAGCGTGTCGCCCTCGCGGATGAAGGCCAGCACCGTGCGCAGCTCGTCGCGCCCGATGGTCGAGGACCCGCTCACCTTCTCGGACCGGATGACATCGCAGCCGGCAGCCTTGAGCGCGGCGAGCTGCACGGTGAGGTCCTGGTCGAGTGTGGAGACGCGGGCGTAGCCGATCCGGGCCATGGAATGTCTCACAGGGTCTAGACGATCCCTTGTAGCTGTCTCACGAGCCGAGCTGCAACCCTGTGAGACAGGGCCGGGGCGTCTCACCGGTGCCGTCTCGCAGGGTGTACCCCGCGAACAGGGGGTGGTGCGGTCTGGGAACAGGATACGGGACGCATCCACACCCAAATACCCCTTTGCCCACTTGCGCCAGTGGTAACTTGGGATCTAGGGTTTGTGGGTTTTGGAGCTCTTGCCCGTACCGGGTCGCAAGATCGCATCCAAATACCCCTTTGCCCTAATGGGCCATAGGGTTCACGGGCTGTTGAGGTTTTCCACCTAATCCCCTTAGGGCGTTTCCCCTTTGGGGCATTGGCACACTTACCCACCTGGGAGCTTGGGCAATGGCGGTCATCAGCGTGTGTTCGACCAAGGGGGGCGTCGGCAAGACGACGCTCGTGATCTGCCTCGCCGACGCCTACGCCCGGCAGGGCGGCAACGTGGCAATCATTGATGCCGATCCGAACGGCCACGTCCTGACTTGGCGTGAGCGGGCAGGGGATGGGGGCCAGGTCGACGTGATCGGCGGCGTGACCCAGGCCAACATCCTCGACCGGATCAGCGAGGCCGCCGCCCGCTACTCGATCGTCTTCGTCGACCTCGAGGGCGCCGCCTCGCAGGCCGTGACCTACGCGATTGCCGAGTCGGACCTCGTGCTTATCCCCTCGAAGGTGTCGGGCATGGATCTGCAGGAGGTGTTCCGCACCTACGAGGTCGTCCAGCGCGCCGAGAAGATGCTCAAGCGCCGCATCCCGGCCCGGGTCGTTCTCACGCAGATGTCGCCGCTTCAGAGCCGCGTCGCGGCCCACGCCCGCGCCGAGATCCAGGCGGCGTCGATCCCCGTGCTCCAGACTGAAGTGATCCAGCGGGCCGCCTACCAGGCGCTGCACTTCACCGGCCTGTCGCCCTCGGCGCCGGACGGCGATGCCAAGGCCGCGCGCGAGGTCGGCGCCACCCTCGATGAGCTTCTCGCCATCCTCGCCGAGCAGCAGCAGGCCGCGTGATGACCAAGCCCGTGTTCCAGCCCGCCCCGCGCCCGAAGCCGCGCACATCACCCGAGGAGGCGCGCCAGCTCGCCGAGGCTGCCGAGGATCTCGGCTTCACCCGGCCATCGACAGCGCCCGAGCCCGAGCGGCCTGCTCCTGACGCTCCATCCGTACCAGACCCTGTACCCACAAGCCCAAATCCCCCTTTGCCCAAGAGGGCCAACGGGCAAAAGGATCCGGCGCTCAAGTTCAGCATTCCGGAGGAGGTCTGGACCGAGCTGCGCCAGCGCGCGCTCAACGAGCGGGTGACGGTCAAGTTTTTGGTCCTGCGGGCACTCGCGCGCGACGGATTCGCAATCGACCTCGACAATTTGCCCGAGGACGGGCGGCGCGTTCGGTAGCTCGTTACCCTCCCGCCCCGAATCCCTCACCGAGCGCCGGACCCTCACCAGGGTCCGGCGTTCTCGGTTCCAGGGGCGGCACCAGTCTCAGGCTAAAATCGGAACCCCGCGGCCGAGAGTCTTGCCAGTCCGGAACTCGAATCCCCCCTCCGATAACCCTTCGCAACCTGCCCGCGAGCCGCCGTTCTCGATTCTAAAGAGGAAGAAAAATCCTGAATCCCCGTGGAGGGAGTCGTTTTGCACCCTGTCGGTCGACGACGCTGGAGCCAGGCGGCCCATTCCTTCGACAGGACGCGCACGAGGTTCGTCTGGTGCTTCTGGCCCTTGCGGGGACGCTCGGTAATGGAGATGAGCCCGTCGCCCTCGGCGAGGCGTAGGGCCATCTGCGCATGCCTGTGGCAGACGCCGGCGCGTGCCGCGATCTCGGCGACCGAGAGACCGCACACGCCCCGTGCTGCTATCTCCTCCCCGACGATGAACAGCACGGCCCTCTGGCCTTCGGTGTAGCGGCGCGCGAGCGGCTCGGGCAGCGGGCTCGACCCGCCGAGGCCCCGGCGGCGCTCGCGGCTCTTGGTGCGGTCGGGCGAGCGCTGGCGGCGGGGCGCGAACCGGGTGATCCGGGCAGCCGTCGGTGCGATCGCGGCGGCGAGCGGCAGCCCTGGCAGGGCAGGGGCCACGGGCGACGCCCGGCCGGCGGTGCGCCGCGCCTCGATCGCGTCGTCGAGCTCGCCCGCCTCGCCGTCTTCGATCAGCCCGGCGCCGTTCAGCGCGTAGAGCTGCTCGCGCAAGCCCGGCAGCATCGCCGGCAGCGCCCGGGCGATTGCCTCTTTCATTTCGGCATAAGTCATCGGTCGGCCTCGCAATGAGGCCGCGGCAGATCGAGCCGGGTCACGCTCGCGCGCGCCCGGTTCCCGGCAAAGCTCCGCCGCCGTCGGAAAACGGGTTTCCGATTGACAGAGGTGGCGATTTCGGGGGATGATCCGGTTGCTTAGACCTTGGATCGGCCCCCTCGGGGCTCCAGACCCCTTCACCCGGCAAGGTGAGGGGGTCTCGCTTTTTCAGGGTCTCACTGCGGCGGCAGGTGTCTCCAGGTGGTGCGACTCGGGCTCAGGACGCGAGCTGCGGTAACCTACATCCAGGCACGGATTAACCTTCGCCGTCAAATCCCGGGGGATGAGCGGGGCGCTCGTGCACATCGCAGAGGCCGTTGCTGGCTCTGGGCTGGTTTGCCTTGTGACCAGAGGCCGTGCACGTAAAAGGGGCCTGTCGCAAACGCGAGCGGACCGCTGTAAGTCACCGCTGACGTTCGGCCGCCTCCTCGGCGGCCACCAGCTCAGGAATGCGAACCGCGAAGTGGCCTGGAAGTTGGTGATCACCAACTCCAGGAGCACGCCAATGATCGACCCGACGAAGAGCACCGACTACGACAAGGATCACCCTTAGGACCCTGGTAAAGCGAAGGCAGATCTCGCTGCGGCCAGCGCCCCCGGTCAGCGGAAGCCGGGCGACGATCTTGAGGAGCGGCAGGATCAGCTGCTCGACCAAGCCGTCTAGGAAACGTTCCCGGCCAGCGACCCGATTTCGCCAAAGCGGATCACCAAGTAGCAACTCGTTCCAGGTGACCTCACGGCGGCTGGCCAGCGATGTGCAAGAAAGTGACACCTGCCCAGGGATGGCGCACAATTGCGCTTGAGACGGGCAGGGGAGCACGCTAAGACCTTGCTCCCGGACAGAAAAAAGGCCGCCCATGAGAGCGGCCCGAAGTCTAGGGAGGAAACGCCCATGAGGGCGAACAGGGCCGCGACGCCATCGCGGCCGTGCATGGGGTATGTATCCCACGCTTTTTCGCATCGCACCATACGACCTATGTCCCAGGAACCATGCGCACGATGCATGGGTGGGCTAACCATTTTTGCACATTTAGGTTGTATCGCACTTGACCTCGCTAGAGCCGGAACGGCTATGACCTAAGGAACAGGTCACCCACAGCCTTGCGCCGCCGATAGGTTAACCAGCGTAAGCACAGCGCCTTGAGGTTCGCCGGCTCGTTGTTGCCGCGATCGTGGTCGAGATGGGAGCACGCCAGGTACATGTGGGTCAGCTGCACCGCCGTGTCGGCCGGCAGGCACTCCAGCGGCGCTAGCTTGAGCTGCTGCCCTTCGCCATTTCGCTAGGCACACGTTTTCTTATGATAGATTTCCTGCCATATTTTCTTTACACGAACGGGGCCGTTTCGGGGTACCGGACAGAGGTTCGGCTCGCCTGTAAGGAAAACGGTCGTTTTATAGACATGCCCCAACGATGGTTCTGGGCTTGAGATGTCAGTACAGCAGGCTCTTGGACCGGGGCATTAGTGAGTTATGAGTGCAATCAGCGATACGTCAGCAGTTGCCCCTGTCGATGATATGGTTTCTGGAATTTAGTCCTAATTCACTGGCGCTCATTCGAGCGCCGGAACGGTTCAAGGTTTGATGTATTGAATGGATAGTCACGTCCTGCCTGCCGCTCTCGGGCCGCTCGGCTGGTGTCACAGGCGGGTCGGGTCTCCATGACGGGGAAAACGCCCCGGTCCGCCTTAGCGTGATCTAACCCTTCCGTAAGGCTTGCGCGCCAGCGGATAGGATGCAAATTCTTTGTCGTCTCGCCTTCCCGATCACCCTTTTGGCGAGGCTGGTGGGCCGGGGCTCTTCGGAGGGAACAACCCGGCCCACCGCCATTACGCAATCCAGGCAACATTTGTCTTGGCTACGCTGTGATCAGTCAGTTTCGGTCGATACCTTTCGGATGAAGGCCAGCACCTCATTCAAGGGTAGTGACTCGGGGTACTCGGGGTTGGCGAGGCTCACTGGTGCGCCGAGGGCCGCCATGATGTCCCGCAAACCATCAACCCAGTCACTGGCATCGTTCTGGGTCGCAAAGCCAGTGCGAACCATCGTTTTGTTCGGTTCAATGGTCACTGTGACGGAAAATCGGCCGTCTGGCATGTCGAAAATCTGGTAGGTTACACGGCGAGCCATCTGGTCGTTTCAGGGCGACATGTTTGCAAGGCAACAGAGCCGCTGCTCACAAATATCGTCCAAGCCACAGCTTATCGGTAGGTAGAAAACAGAAAAGGCACCCTGCGGCGCCTCTCCCATCTGAAACAGTTTTATACCGACTTAAGCGACCTTACGGCGACCCTTGCCCTTGTTCTCATCTGCATCCTCGTCCTCGATATCATCAGAGGCTTTGGTGGCGCGACGGCTCTTGCCCTTCACCTCGCCCTCGTCGGCATCCTCGGCATCTTCCTCGGAGCCCTCGGCGTTGATGCGCTCGGCGATCTCGGTGAGGAGCTGATCGGTTTTCTTCTCCTCCTGCAGGGTCTCGTCTAGCAGCTTGGCGGCATCATCGTAGCCGAGCTGGGTCGCCCAGGTCTTCAGGGTGCCATAGCGGGCGATCTCGTAGTGCTCCACCGCCTGCGCGCAGCCGGCCAGCACCGCATCGGCGGCCGGGCTGTCGCCGAAATCCTCCAGATCCTCCTCCATCTCGGAGGTTAGGCCCTGCATCGCCTCGCAGGTCTTGGCGCGTGCTGGCTTACCAATGATCTCGAACACCTGCTGCAGGCGCTCGACCTGGCCAGCGCTCTCCTCGGCATGGGTCTTAAAGGCTTGGCGCAGCTCGTCATGCTGAGCCGCCTTGGCCGATTTCTTCAGGGCGCGCACCGACTGCTTTTCAGCATAATACACATCCTTCAGGGTCTCATAGAACGCGTCCTGCAGGGTTTTCTGTTTGGCCGCCATGAACAAATCCTCTTTATTGTTTAACAGACGAGGCTGCGGGAGTGGTCTCACCAGCAGCCAGCATCTGAAAACGTGGCAGGACCGATCGGGGTCCGTAAAATATTACGGGGAAATCTGCAAAATGCCGGGAACCTCGGCCTTGATATGAGGGGCGTGCGAGAGCCACCAGACTAATTCACAAGGCTTGGCTGTTCTTTAACCTCATGCGAGCCGCTGTGCCGCGGCTCGAGCCAAGCACACCTAAGGGCAATGATCCGCCCGGAACGTTTGCCCATCCGGGCCTAGGCACGGGCACGGCATAGAGCCTCCACCGCTCACCTTACGGGCCTGGGCTTCCCCGGTGAGCAGGCGCGTCAACAAATGTTCCAGCAGCGCTGCCTGGTATGGCTTCTGCAACACCGGAACCGCCTTGTAGGCCTCCTCGAGACCCTGCCTGCCGTATCCGGTGGCAAACAGAAACGGTGTGCGATGCTCGAACAGCAGGTCCGCGATGGGGTAGCTGCGCGCGTCGCCGAGGTTCACATCCAGCACGGCCAGATCGAACACCTTGTTGCGGGCAAGCGCCAGCGCCTTGTCGAGTCGCATCGCGACGACAACCTCACAACCGAGGTCGACCAGCATGTCCTCGGCCAGCATGGCAACGAGGCTTTCGTCCTCGACCAACAGAACCCGACGTCCAACCAGCAACGTCATAAAGCCTGCCGCCCTTCCACCGTCTCCTGACCAACCCACCCCAAAGTGGTGAGCGGTATCTGCAGCTCACAGATCACGCCGGCCGGTGCGTAGGTGATTTCACCGCTGCCATCAAATTCCATAGGCAGTTGGCGCTCGATCAGCCGCGACCCAAACCCTTTGCGCGTTGGTGAAGTAACGACAGGGCCACCACACTCCTCCCAACGCAGGTCGAGTTGCTGGCGATTATCCTCAAGGTCGTGCAGCGACCATGTCAGCACAACCTGGCCTTCTGGTACCGATAGGGCGCCGTATTTGGCTGCGTTGGTCATCAGTTCATGCAGGGCCATCGCCAGAGTTACTGCCACCTTTGGGTGCAGACGGGCATCCGGGCCTTGTAGCTGAAAGCGATTAAGATCGACCTCTGCCAAAAGGTGCGGCGCAAGCGCGCGTTCGATCACGCTGCGTAGGTTGGCGCTTTCCCAGTTATCCTCGACCAGCACGTTGTGGGCGGTCGAGAGTGCCGCCATGCGCGCGTCGAACACGCTCCGCGCGGTTTGGTCGGTCTGTCCCCGAAACGTCTGGGCGGCGATCGACTGCACCGTGGCGAGGGTGTTCTTCACCCGGTGGTTCAGCTCGTTGATCAGCAGGCGCTGGCGCTCGGCCGCGGCCTTCTCCTCGCTGATGTCGCGCACCTCAATGATCGTGCCGATGATGTTGGTGGCGTCGTCGCGGATCGGGCTCGCGGTGAAGCCGACCGGGAAAAAGTGTCCATCCTTGTGAACGAACACCTCCTCGCCGCGCTCCTGGTTATTTTCCGGGAAGGCGCGGTCGATCGCGCATTCTTCGAGCGGAAAAGGGCGCCCATCCGGGTAGGTGTGGTGGACGATGTCGTGCAGCGGGCAGTCCCGCGCTAGCACCTCATCCAGCGTCCAGCCGGTCAGCTGCTCGGCAGCACGGTTCATGTAGATGCAGTGCTGGCGGTCATCCATCAGGAAGATGGAGACCGAGGCGTTGTTGAGCACGGCGTTAAGCCGCCGCTCGGTCTCGAACAGCTGGCTATCACCTCGCCGCAGGCTCACCAGGGGTGTGCTGGCGGCGGCGATCGACTGCAGCGGTTGCCGCGAATTCAGCACGGTCAAGACCCTTTGCGCGGATTGGTCTGGCACCCGCGGCGTAGGCCGGACAGCGGGCAATAGGCGTGAGGAGCGGCGGCGCTCGCCGCAGACCCAGGGTCTGCAATGCCCTGGGTAAGGGGGTTGTTCCCTGACCCGTTGATGCAAGGCTGGATCGCTGACCGGGCTGTTGCCGATCCGCCCCAGCCCCCTTGGGTAGGTACCTGAAACTCAAAAGTTGTCGAGGAACCCGGCCAGCGGCGCGGTGAGGGTGCAGATCACCCCCTCCGGCGGATAGTCCGTCACCACCTCACCACCCACTGCACCGGCCAACCCGCGCTCGATCAGGCGCGAGCCGAACCCCCGGCGGGTCGGCGGTACGACCGGCGGACCACCGCTTTCCTGCCAGCGGAGCTGCACGGTTTCCAGGCCGGGGTCGCCGGTGATGGTCCAGTCGATCCGTACTCGGCCCTTAGGTGTCCGCAAGGCGCCGTACTTGGCGGCGTTGGTTGCCAGCTCGTGGGTCATCAGTGCCAGCGACAACGCGGCGCTGCCGCCGACGCGCAGGGCAGGGCCATCTAGGATGAAGCGGCCCTTCCCATCATCGTGCAGCTCTAACGCGCCCTCGATCACTGCACGCACGTCAGCGCTCTCGCCCTGGCCGGTCAGCAGCATGTCGTGAGCCTTGCCGAGCGTGACCAGGCGGGCGCTCAAGGCATCGCGCGCCTCATCCAGCCCTCGCGCGTTGCGCAGGGTCTGCGTGGCGATCGCCTGCACGATCGCCAGGGTGTTCTTCATGCGGTGGGACAGCTCGCGGTTGAGCAGATCCTGCTGCACCTCGGCGGCCTTGCGCTGGCTGATGTCGCTGACGGCGACCACCGCGCCGACCGTCTGGCCCTCGGCGTCCTTAGTCGCCGCACCGGAGATCACGATCCAGATCCGCTGTCCGTCGGGCCGCTGATACTGCGCCTCAAGCTCCGCCTGGTCACACTCGCCCGTGCACAGGCGGGCCAACGGGTACTCGTGCGCCGCCACGGGGCTGCCGTCCGCATGGAAGGCGGTAAAGCCATCATAGGCGTTGCTGGACGAGGCATAGAGGGTCCCATGGCCGAGCATGTCGGCCAGTCGCCCGTTGCCCATGAGAATGCGGCCGGAGGGAGCCTCCGCCACCAGGATCCCGACCGGCACGGTTTCCATTACGGTCAACAGCCGGGCTTCGCTCGCCTGCAAGGCCGTCTCCGCCTGCTTACGGCCGGTGATGTCGAGAAACAGACAGCTAAAGCGGTCGTCTCGGTCCTTGTTCGCCCGCACCTCGAACGTGCGATTGAGGCCGGGAACGTTGATCTCAAACAGCGTCGGTTCGCCGGTCTCAACCACACGGGCGCAATTGTCGATCAGCCACTGATCGATGTCCGGCACAAAGGTGCGGATCGTCTGACCGACGCTATCGACCGGGAGACCGGATTGCCGGGCAAAGGCTGGGTTGATCTCTAAGAAACGGTAATCGACGGCACGGCCGCCTGTATCCCGCACCAGCTCGCCCAGGAAGAAACCTTCCTGCATTCCGTCGAACAGCCCGCGCCAGCGGGCTTCGCTAGCGGCAAGCTGACGCTCCACCGCCTTCTGGTCGCTAATGTCGCGCGAAACCGCGAGCAGCTTGTTGGGCTGTCCGTCCGGGCCAGGGATCGGTGTCACCTGCACGTCCCACCACCTCGGGGTACCCCGGTAGGTGTTTGCCTGGCCCGGGAAGTGACCGACCCCGCCCGCCTTGGCCGCCGCCACGGCAGCCAACACGTCCTGGTGCCCCTGCCCAACCCAGAACTCGGGCCAGGGACAACCCTGCACGTCGTTGAAGTCGCTGATCTCCATCACCTTCATGCCGCCCTCGTTCATGAAGGTCAGCCGAGTGTCGAGGTCGAGCACCTTGATGCAGTTGGCTGAGGACGCCAGCACGCTGTGCATAAACGCAGCCTCAGCCTGCTGCTGGAGCAGCGCTTCGCGCTGTTCGGTGCGGTCGCGCAGGATTTTGACGAACCCCAGATGCACCCCTTCCTCGTGCAGCGGCATCATCTCGCCGGAGGCCCAGAACCGCTGTCCGTCCTTGCGCAGGTGCCAACGTTCGTCGTTGGCGCGGCCGTCCTGCAAGGCCTTCTGCATCTCGTGCTCGATGCGTCCGGCGGCACGATCCTCGGGGGTGAAGAACCGGGTAGCGTCCTGGCCGCACATCTCGGCGGCGGTCCAGCCCATCACGTGCTCGGCACCAGGGTTCCAGTCGGTTATGATCCCGTCTGTATCGGTCACGACCATGGCGAAGTCGATCGCGCTGGTGAACACCGCGCGCTGACGGGCCGCGCTGGACGCGCGTGCGGTCGGAATGCCCGCAGCATCGCGGCACGGTGTCGGCAGCGCCTCCCCGTCCGCGCCAGGCCAGGCCGCACGCAGGCGCAGGATCTCGGCCTCGAGCTCTTCACGGGTAAGGGATTTAAGCGATGCCCCGGTCACGCTTCGTTCTTTCGTTGTGGTCGCGCTTGTACCCGCAACCCACGCCACGCACAATCAAATCGCGCCTTGGCCGTCTTTTGATACAACGTCAGACAGTGGACGTAGCCGGTTACAACCCGCGCCCTCAACCGGAGAACCACCGCCCTTGAACCTTGGCCGTTCTCAGGCGTTAAAATCTGCCGTCTATGTGCGTGGGCGGTGAACCTGCGACGTGACGGATGCCCCTCAAGACACTGCTTCAAACCCTCGCTGCCGACATTGCCGCTGCGGAGCGCCGCACAGAGGAATACGGCCAAGCCGTCCATGCCTCGCTCGTCGCGGGACAGACCAACCCCACCGCCGAGCAGGCGCTTTATTTGGAGTTGGATCGCTTGGCACTGCTACGCGACCGGCAGTATGCGCTAATGGAGATGGGGTGTTTGCCGGTTGCAGCTTGATCCGCCGTCGGCATTAGCAATCTTCGTTCTTGAGGGGGTCCGGCTTCTGCCCGTCCGGCAGGATTTCCTTGATGTGCGCATGAACCGTCTCAGCAGAGAACGGCTTGCCGATGAACCGGGCACCCTTCGGCATATCGTCCGGTCCCGGCTTGAGGTTGCCGGAGGCGATGACAATCGAGATGTGCGGCCAGCGCTCGGCCGTCTCGCGTGCCAGGGCGAACCCGTTGCGCGATCCGGGCATCTGCACGTCGCTGAACAGCAGCACGATGCACTCCTGCTCGCGTTCGAGCAGGGTGATGGCCTTGTCGCCGGTTTCGGCCTCGAAGGTGCGGAACCCGGCCTCCGTGAGAATGTCCACCACATCCATGCGGATCAGCCCGTCATCATCGACAACAAGGGCGTAGGGAGCTGGGGCTTCGGGCTGTGTGGTCATGTATGACACAAGCCGTTGAACACCCTTTAGGTCCACGCTGCCGGTCGGCGCTGCCTAACGATGCCCCCTGCAAAGCGCACCGGACATTCGCAACAGCCAAGAGCCTGAAACCGCACCGCCCGGAAGGCGGTGTGAAACTCATGAGTTTCGCACGAAGCAGATGCACCTGGATCCATACGCCAAGCTTATGTGCTCCGTACCCGGATTTAATTTCCAGACATGCTAACCTTACAGGTTTAAGTGACTGAAAAACCGTCGTTTTTTTTACAGGTAGCCCCGAGCGGCGGAAGGCCGCTCGGAGTGGCAACCGGTCCTTGGCATTCCATCCGGAAGCCAACGTTCCGCATCCAAGCCGACCCAGTCACTATTGTGGGGAGCAGGCATCCCGAAAGCGGCTGTTCGGTGCGCTCACAGGCACCGAACGGTCCGCTGATCTGTGGCAAAACCTCAGGCCCCAATGGTCATTACGGAGCCGCCGTCGACCCTGAGGAACTCGCCGGTGATGAAGCTGGCGTGTTCCGAGCAGAGGAACGTAACCGCGGCGGCGACCTCTTCCGCCCGGCCACGGCGCTTGGCGACGATGCCGGGGCGTTCCTCGTCCAGCGTCAGCTGGATTGCCTCGTCGAACGAGACCCCCTTCTCTTTCGCCTTCTTCTCCATCTGCGCATCGGTCATTGGCGTGGCGATGAAGGCCGGGCCGACCGCGTTCACAAGCACCCCATCCGGCCCGTAGGCCTTGGACAATCCCTTCGCAAGGTTCAGGACCCCGGCCTTGGCAGCAGCGTACGGCAGTTCCTCAATGTAGGGCTGCACCGCGTCCTCCGAGGAAAAAAGCACGACGCGGCCCCAGCCCGCCTTGCGCATGTGTGGGATGAACGCCCTGGTCGCGCGCACCCCAGCCATGAGGTCGGTCTGCAATGCCTCCAGCCAGTCGTCGTCGGTGAGGTCGAGAAAGTCTCCCGACGCCCCGGTGATGCCGGCGGCACAGACGAGGATGGTCGGCTTGTCGTCGAAGGCCATGTTGGCGAAGGCGGCGAGCACCTCGATCCCCTTGGCTCCACTGAGATCCGCCTCGACGGCGCGAACCTGACCCAGCGCCGCCAGCTCCGCGGCGGTGGCTTGCAATTCGGGGCCTTCCTTGTCGGTCAGGACGACGTGGACGCCCTCGCGCAGGAGGTGCTCGGCAGTCGAGCGACCCATCCCCGACTTGGCGCCCGTGACGACAGCGACGCGCCCCTTGATGCCGAGATCCATGACTGTCTCCTTGGGAAAGCGATGTGAGATCGACCGGCATCGGGCGACGGGGCTCGGCTCAGTCGAACCGGACGTGAGAAGGCTTCAGGCGCTGCGAGCTTGGTCCGGATGACGGCCCTCGGCGAATTCCTCGACGATCTTCGTGCAGAACGCTGGCAGGTCGTTGGGGTTACGGCTCGTGACAAGCCCCTTGTCGACGACCACCTCCGCGTCGACCCACTCCCCGCCCGCGTTGCGGATGTCGGTCTTAACCGTTGGGAAAGAGGTGAGCTTGCGCCCCTTCACGACGTCAGCCTCCACCAAGGTCCAGGGCCCGTGGCAGATGACCCCGACCGGCTTGGCCTGCTGGAAGAAGTCCCGCACAAAGGCGATCACGGCCTCGCTGCCCCGGAGCTTGTCGGCGCCGACGCTGCCGCCGGGGATGACGAGCCCGTCGAAGGACGAGGCAGACACGACATCGATAACCTTGTCGACCGGATACTTCCCAGCGGGATCGAGGTCGTTGTTGACCGTCTCCGCCTCACCGGCCTCAAGCCCGATCACCGTGACGGTCGCACCGGCCGCAACAAGCGCGTCACGGGGTTTGGTGAATTCCGGCTCCTCCGTACCCCGGGGGGCGATCAGGACGGCGATGGTCTTTCCTTGAAGCGTCATAGGTCGTTCCTATCCATGTGAGAGCGTGAATGGGCGGCGTCAGGCCGGGATGCTTTCGGGCAAGGCGGTGTTCTCGGCGGTCACGCCGTTCTCTCGGTGCCGGAAATCGCTCAGCGCCCGGTAGACCTGGAGCCGCGCCCGCATCACCGAACCGAGCGGACGGTGTTCCGAGAGGCTGTGCGCCGGCCGAAAGGTCATCATCTCGTCGAAGTAGCGTACCCGCTCGGGAGAGTAGGCGTCCTGCCGAGGCAGGCGGATCGTCGCCACCGTGCGGTAGGGACTGATCGTGACCGGCCAATCGACCGAGGCATCTTCAATGGGCTGGCGCTCGGCGTCCGCCCACAACTGCGCCTTCAGTTCGTAGACCGCATCGTTGCCGCCGAAGTAGTCTACGGCCGCATGGCGGAAGCCATCCTCGTCCTGGTGCGGGTCGAGGCGCCATTCGGCCAAGTCGTGCTGCGCCGGCGATGCCGGCACCGCGCCGAGCTTGGCCACGTAATTGCCGAACCGCATCGGAGCTTGGCTGAAGTAGCTGTCGGCGAGAGGATGGCTGTAGGGATGGCCGAGAAAGTCGGCCATGGCGCTCTCTGTGCCGAAGGCATGCAGCACACGGTTGAGGTTACGCGCGGTGGCGGCGACCGCACTCTTGACGCCCTCGGGCAGCCCGGTCGCCTTGCCAATGACCGTGCCGTCGCGCAGAAACCCAGCCGCCGTCCCGGACGGGAAGGTCGTGCCGGTGGCGAGCACGAAATCCTGCGTGTCGACGTCGTGGCCGGGTAGCTTGTCGCCGGGCACGTCGAAGACCTTGATCGACATACCGCGGTGCGTGGAGACCCGGTCACCGAGCGTCTCGCCCGGGCCCTGGGCGAAGCGCACAGCCACCTTGTGTGTACCCGGTCTGGCGAACAGTCCCTGCGCGAGCTCCGGGGGCAAGCCTTCGGAGACGGTCATTTCCCCTATGACGCAAGCCGAGCTCTTGGCGTGGCTGGCGCGCACCGCGTGGTGTTCGCGCTTCTCCACCGTCTGCGACTGCTGGGTCATGCCCTTGATGATGCCGTCGATGGTCTCCTGCTCGTCAGGGGTAGGCCGCTCGATGTCGGGGGCGTAGCGAAGGTAGGTCATACCAGTCTCTCCCGTGCGCCGCGGCTATCGGAAGAGCCGAACGCAATTCGTTCCTGTCCCGCCTCGGTAGTCGCGGGACTCCAAGCCAAGGCGCACTGACCTCGGGACGAGGATCCCGGCAACGCGTCGCTCCTAAGATCGTTCACGGGCTATTGAGTCGGGCGCAACCCGGAACGTCGATCACTCCGGTCAGTTTTGTCCCCAGACGAACGAAGGACGACAGACCTTGCCAGCACCCGTCCGCTACAGCCCCGACGTCGAAGCCCTGAGGCCCGACGAGGACCGGACCATCGAGCAGCTCAACGAAACCTTCGACGGTATCCTGGAGACGGTCGCGAACGACTCCGGCCATGCCGTTCGCTCGGTCCATGCCAAGTCTCACGGCATTCTGGAGGGCACGCTGACAATCGACGCCGGGCTGCCGCCCGAACTCGCGCAGGGCCTTTTCGCGACGCCGGGCGAACACAAGGTCTACATGCGGATGTCGACCAACGCGGGCGACATCCTGCCGGACGCCGTTTCACTTCCCCGCGGTCTCGCCCTGAAGGTCCTGGACGTGGCTGGCGAGCGCCTGCCTGACGCTGAGGGAACGAGCCAGGATTTCGTCATGGTCAACGGCCCCGTCTTCCAGGCGCCGAACGCCGAGAAATTCCTGGGCAGCCTCAAGCTACTCGCGGGGACTACGAACCGCGTCGAGGGTCTGAAGGTCGCCGCCTCCACTGTGCTGCGCGGGGTGAACAAGGCGCTCACGGCGGTGGGCATCGAGAGTCCCACCCTGGGGTCGCTCGGCGGCGCGCCGAATGTCGATCCGCTCGGCGAGACCTACTATAGCGTCACCCCGTTCCGATACGGCGACCACATTGCCAAGTTCTCGGTCGCTCCCGTCGCTCCGGCGCTCATAGCGCTGACAGGGACAGAGATCGACGCCTCCGGCCGCCCGGACGCCATTCGCGAGACCGTGCAGTCCGAGATGGCGGGCATCGAGGGAGTCTGGGAGTTCCGGGTGCAGCTATGCCGCGACCTCGAACGCCAGCCGGTGGAGGATCCGACGGTGCAGTGGGACGAGGAGGAGGCACCGTTCCAGCGGGTTGCCACCATCACCGTGCGACCTCAGGACAGCTGGGACGCGGCTCGGGTCGACGCCGTAGATGAGCGCATGCGGTTTGCGGTCTGGACCGGGCTCGCGGCGCATCAGCCGCTCGGCAACATCAACCGTGCCCGCAACGCGCCATACAGGCACTCGGCCGATTTCCGGCAGCGCTTCAACGGCTGCCCGATCCATGAGCCAGCCAGCCGCTGAGGGATACGGTGATGCGAGGCCTCAAGACGTTCGCCGCGCTCGCGGCGCTCACCATGATGACGATGGGCGCGGTCCGGGCGGAAGGACCGGTGAAGACGAAGTTGAAGCCGTTCAACGTCACCATCCGAGTCTTCGACCCGACGAAGGGTATCGAGGGCGGCCAGGATTACGTGCTGCCGGTCGACAGCCCGGACGCGGAGCATGCTATCGCCTCGACGACGGCCAATGCGGCCTCATTCACGAGGAAGACGGATGGCGGCAAAGCGCTCCCGGTCGCCTTCACGTGTATCAAGGTCGAGCCGCGCTGAACGAGGTCCGCATGTCATTGGAAGATGACAAGACGCTCGTCAGAGCCTGTTTCGCAGCACCTGCCGTGATCGTGTCCCAGGGGGTGGTGTAGCTGCGTGTGGTCCACCACGATGACCGGCAGGGCCGGACTGGTCAGACTGTGAGGTTTGGCAGGCTGACGAGGGGATCATCGCCGATCGGGGCGATGCTTTCCAGGGTCATGTATCGGCAGCGCTGGACCGCCCACTCGTCGTTCTGCTCCAGCAGGATCGCACCGACCAGGCGGCGGATCGAGCGCTCGTCGGGGAAGATGCCAACGACCTCGGTACGCCGCTTGATCTCGCCGTTGAGGCGTTCGAGCGGGTTGGTCGAGTGCAGCTTGGCGCGATGGGCGGGTGGGAAGCCCATATAGGCCAGAACGTCGGTCTCCGCCGCATCCATCAGGGCGGCCAGCTTCGGGACCTTGGACCGGAGTTGGTCGGCCACCCGCCGCCACTGCTGGCGGGCCGCCTCGGCATCCTCCTGGGCGAAGGCGGTGGCGATGAAGGCCGCGACGACGCGGCGGCCCGAGCGGCCGGCATGGGGCAGGACGTTGCGCATGAAGTGCACCCGGCACCGCTGCCAGGAGGCGGTCATCACCTTGGCGACCGAAGCCTTGATGCCCTCGTGCGCGTCCGAGATCACCAGCTTGACCCCGCGCAGACCGCGCCGGGCCAGCTTGCGCAGGAACGCGGTCCAGAAGGTTTCGGCCTCCGACGGGCCGATGTCGAGCCCCAGCACTTCGCGTCGGCCATCCGCGTTGACGCCCACCGCCACGATGACGGCCACCGAGACGATACGGTGGTCCTGACGCACTTTCACGTAAGTGGCATCGATCCAGAGATAGGGCCACTCGCCCTCGATGGGACGCCCCAGGAAGGCGTTCACCCGCTCGTCGATCTCCTGGCACAGTCGGCTGACCTGGCTGGGGGAGATCCCCGTCCCGCCCATCGCCTGAACCAGGTTGTCGACCGCCCGGGTCGAGATGCCCTGGATGTAGGCCTCCTGGATCACCGCGGTCAGCGCCTTCTCGGTCATCCGGCGCGGTTCCAGGAAGCTCGGGAAGTAGCTCCCCGTCCGCAGCTTCGGGATCCGCAGCTCGACGGTGCCAGCCCGCGTCTGCCAGTCTCTGTCGCGATAGCCGTTACGCTGCGCCAAGCGCTCCGGGCTCTTCTCGCCGTGGGCGGCACCGGTCAGGCCGGCCACCTCCAGTTCCATCAGGCGCTGCGCGGCAAAGCCGATCATCTCGCGCAGCACGTCCGCGTCAGCACTCTTCTCAGCCAGGGCCCGCAGGCTCATCATGGCATCGGTCATCGGGGGTCTCCCGGGTTCGGGGTTGGTGGCTCACAACCCGATCCTAACCCGTCACCGCCGATGGCCACCCCCGCGAGAGATCCCGCCTGCTACAGCGCTGTGAGGGGCGCGCAGGCGGGCTCTCCCGCTCTCGGTCAGCTACACCACTCCAAGGGACACGACCCCTGCCGGTCCGAAGAGGATGTGTAGGAAACCATCCGTTTGGGCCCTAGGTGATTGTCCACCACGCGGCCGAAAGCCAGACGTTCTGAGGTCAGAAGGGGTCGAGAGCGGCGGGTTCGGCCCGTGGCTGCCCTGGTCTGCTCCCAGGACGCCTTATGGTGACGCTGGTTCAATCGACGCGTGCCAATTGCCCAAGGACGCCCTTTTGAATTCCTGACATGCAAACCTAACAGATTTAAGTGGCTGAAAAACCGTCGTTTTCTAGACAGCCAATCTCAAGCAGCGGAATGACCATTCGTGGTGGCTATCCGCCTGTCCGCTTCCGAACGGCAGATGCATCGAAGCGGACATCTCCGCGGGACCCCATGCCGTAATTCAGTACGTCAGGCGCGGCTATACGGAAAACAGGAGTTTTCCGTTACCTAAGATCGCTTGCAGGATGTTGTCACGCACCCCTGGTCGCGAAGATCCGATCTGCCGTCCGCAAAGCCACCGCCTGAATGGTGAGCGATGGATTGACTCCACCCACCGTCGGGAAGACCGAGCCGTCGCAGATCCACAAGTTGGGGATATCCCAAGAGCGACAATTGGCATCGACCACGGAGGTGCGCGGATCATCGCCCATTCGGGCGGTGCCGTTGAGGTGGCAGGTGTCATCGCCCTGGTCCCAGACCTCGCGCCCGCCAGCGGCCTCTAACGCTTGACGCATGAATTTCAGCGCGTGCCGGTTCAGCGCCTTGTCGTTGTCGCACCACGAATAGGTGATGCGGGCGACGGGCAGACCGTACTGGTCCTTGACGTCAGAAAGCGTCACCCGGTTGCGCTCCTGCGGCATGTACTCGGAGACGACCTTCAGGCCCGCGATGTGGTTGTAGCGCTGCATCTCGGCGACCAGGGCCTCGCCCCACAGGCCGTGCGCCGAGGCCTGGGTATTAGCCCAGAGCTGCGGCAGCGGACCCTGGCTCATGTAGGAGTAGCCGCCGAAGAAATCCTTCGCGAAGGCGCCGCTGCCGGTGTCGTCGTAGTTCCAGTGTTCGCTAATCGCGAGCGAGGGCGGTCCCTTGTAGCTGCGGATCTCCTCGTCGAAGACGCCCCAGACCGCCTGGTTGCCCTGGACGGTCAGGTTGCGGCCGACGAGGCCGGAGGAATTGGCGAGCCCGTCCGGAAACTCCTGGTTGGCCGAGTTGAGGAGCAGTCGCGGCGTCTCGATGGCGTAGCCCGCCACCACGACGTTCTTCGCGCGCTGGAACCGCCACCGGCCCTCGCGGTGATAATGCACGCCGATGGCGCGCCCGTTCCTGGTCTCGATCCGCCCCACCATGGCGAGGTCGCGGATCTCGGCGCCGGCCTTCAGCGCCCGGGGCAGGTAGGTGACGAGCACGCTCTGCTTGGCGTTGGTCGAGCAGCCCAGCGTGCAGAAGCCGCGATAGACGCAAGGCGGCGCGTCCCCGCGCGGGGCCGAGATCGTGGCGAGCGGCGTCGGCGTCCAGCCGATACCCATCGCCTCGGCGCCGCGGGCCAGCACCTTGGCCGCGGCGTTGATCTCGTGCGCGCGGCGGTGATAGCGGCGGCGATGCGGTCCCCACGGATAGGTGACCGGTCCCGAGATCTTCAGGTCGTCCTCGACCTGATCGTAGTAGTGCCACATCTCGCGCCAGTCGATCGGCCAGTCGGCACCGTAACCCATCAGCGTGCGCGCCTTGAACCATTCCGGCCGGAAGCGCAGGGCTACCATGGCGTAGTGTACGGTCGAGCCGCCGACCGCTTTGCCGGAATTGTTCGAGCCCATCTGCAGCGGGTTCTCGCCGTCGACGATGCGCTCATCGGTCCAGTAGAGCTTGGATTGATGACTCTCGTCGGAGGCGAAGTCCTCCAGCGGCCGGAAATACGGGCCGGCATCGAAGGCGACGACTGAGAACCCGGTTTCGGCGAGCCGGCAGGCCAATGTGCCACCGCCCGCGCCGGTGCCGATGATCGCGAAATCGACCTCGTCCTCGTCACGGTGCTGTCGCATCGGCACCCACTCGCCGATCCGCATCACGTTAGGGGCGCGGCCGTCGCGGGCGCGTGGATGGTGCTCGGGATCGTCACCCGGCGTGCCGTGCTTCGGGTTGTCGGCGGCGCTGCCGAGGCCGGGGATGCGCATGTCGAAATCAGTCCTCAATCGCCGACCCGAAGGTTCTCTTCGTAGGCTTCGTCCTCGCGGCCGGGCTTCGCCTCGGCGGCCTCCCAGGGGTCGCGGCGGTCGAAATCCATCCGCACGTAGCCGCGCGGGCTCGCCGGGCCGCCCCAGCCGATCTCGTTCCAAGCGGTCGGGTGGGCGTAGTAGGCCTTCACCACGTCGGCGAGGACGCGTTGGTGGAAGAACAGCTTGGAGGGCATGCCTTCCCAGGCTGCGTCCATCAGTTCACCCTTCTCGGCGAGCTTCAGAAGTTCGTCCTGCGCCCAGGCGCCAAGCTCGTGGAAGCGCGCGCCGAACCGTGCGATGGCCTCAGCGTCGAGGGCCCGTAGGCCCCGCCGCCATGCCTCGCGCTCCTCGGGTAGTTCGGAATTGCGGTAGCCGTCGCGCGTATCGGTCGCGAGCTTGTGGTCGACGAGCGCCGCGACCGGAACCGGCGCCTCCCGGTCGGCTGGCTGCGGCACGATGCGCGCGGCGAGAGCCTTCAGGGTCGGCCACTCGGCCTCGACGAAGAAGCGACGCGTCTCTGGCCCGATCGCCAGTCGCTCGTCGAGTACGGCGCGGGTCTTGGCGTTCCAGGACGGGCCGTCGCGCTTCGCCAGTACGTCGTAGCCGGGATA
>NZ_VDDA01000022.1 GCF_006151805.1 Methylobacterium terricola
GCCGCCGGTGACCGAGACGGCGTCGATGGTCTCGGTGCGCAGCTCGGCGGCGAGCTGCGTCAGGTCGCTCTCGGGCAGCTGGCGCAGGTCCGCGGGAACGCGGACGCGGTCGAGGAGGGGAAGGTTGAGCGGTGACACCGGAGCCATCCTCACGTCCGGAAGGAGAGACCCCGCCGCCGGATGCCGGGGCGGGAAGAATGGGAGCGATCAGGCGACATCGAGCGGCGCGGTCCCGGCGGCGCGTCCGTCCGCCCCGAGCGTGATGCGCTGGATGCGCGCCTCGGCGCGCTGCAGCAGCGTCTCGCAGTGGCGCTTGAGGGCCTCGCCGCGCTCGTAGATCGCGACGGATTCGTCGAGCGGCACGTTGCCCTGTTCCAGGCGCTGAACGATGCCCTCGAGTTCCTCGAGGGCCTTCTCGAACGGCAGATCCGCGGTTCCGGTCGGGCCGGCGGGTGCGGAGACGGCCGCGCGGCTGGCTTCGGACCGGGCTGCGGACATGCGCTACTATGCTCCCATGATGAGCGTTGGGTTATGGCGAGTGAGGTCGCACGAAACAACCCTCCGGCGGCGCCGCAGGGCGCCGGGAGCACCACTCGGTGCCCGTTTGCGCGCCAGGGCTGCCTTTCGGCCACAGTGGAATCAGTCAATGGTGACGCTGAACGGCTCACCCTCGAAGGCGTCCGCACCGCGGCCGATCGCCGCGATCGCCGCCGCCATCCGGCCGTCGCGCCCGAGGAGGGCATCCGCCACCGCGACGAGGCGCCGGTTCGGCGTCGCCGACGGCGAGGCCTCGCGTAGCTCACGGGCGATCTCGGCCTCGTCCCGGTCCGGCCGCAGGGCGCAGGTCGCGATGAAGGCGGCGGCGGTCGAACGGCTGATGCCGGCATAGCAGTGGATCACCAGGGGCTGCTCCCGGCCCCATGCGCGCACGAAGTCGATGAGACGCCGGACATGCACCTCGTCGGGCAGGACGTGGCCGTCGAGGGCATCGGTGATGTCGCTGATGCCGACGAACAGGTGGTCGGTTTCGGCGACGCTCGGCGGCCGGGTCACCGGCGTGCCGACGTTGATCAGCGTCACCACGTGGCGCGCGCCCGTCTCCGCGACGGTCTCGGGCAGGCGGGACAGGGCGCAGACGTGCAGGGTCGGCATGGTGGCGGAGGATCCTTCTCGATGAGGCCGTTCTATGAGGCCGCGGCCGGGTGCATCGCCTCGGCGAGGGCGTGGAAGCGGGCGAGGAAGGCACCCTGCGCCTCGGCGGTCGGCCAGGGGTCCAGGAGGGCATCGAGGGCGATGTCGAGGCGGTCGGGCTTGCCGAAGACCCGCCCGGCCTCGGCTTGCGAGAACCCTGCCAGCCGGGTCGCCTCCAGGTAGGCGCTGAGGCGGTCGGCGCGCTTGATCAGCCGCTGCATCGCCGCGCTCGGCTCCGGGGTCAGGCCGAAGCGCAGGCGGATCGCCGCCAGCAAGCGGTTCTCCACCGCCTTGTAGGAATGGCCGATCGCCGCCTTGAACGGCGAGATGATGTCGCCGATCACGTATTCGGGCGCATCGTGCAGCAGCAATTCGAGACGACCGGCCGCATGGGTCGCCGGCTCGAAGGCGCCGCCGATCGCCTCGACCAGCAGCGCGTGCTGGGCGACCGAGAAGACGTGCGGGCCGGCCGTCTGGCCGTTCCAGCGCGCCACCCGGGCAAGGCCGTGGGCGATGTCGACGATCTCGACGTCGAGCGGTGACGGGTCGAGGAGGTCGAGGCGGCGCCCCGACAGCATGCGCTGCCAGGCGCGAGGCTGGCTGCTCATCGCGGCACCCCGAGGCCGCCCGGGCCCGGCAGGGCGGCGCACGGGCCGTGGCGGCAGCAGCCGACGAGGTGGTCGTTGATCATGCCGACCGCCTGCATGAAGGCGTAGACGATGGTCGGGCCGCAGAAGCCGAAGCCTTCCGCCTTGAGCGCCTTCGACATCGCCCGCGAGACCGCGCTCTCGGTCGGAATCTCGGCCCGGGTCGCCGGGCCCGGCTGGAGCGGGCGCCCGTCGACGAAGTCCCACAGGAAGGCGGCGAAGCCGGGCCCGCGTTCCTGGATCGCCAGGTAGGCGCGCGCGCTGCGGATCGTCGCCTCGATCTTGGCGCGGTTGCGGATGATGCCGGTGTCCCGCATCAGCGCCTCGACCTCGGCGGGCCCGAACCGTGCGATCGCCTCCGGCTCGAACTCCGCGAAGGCGCGGCGAAAGCCGTCGCGACGGCGCAGGATGGTGATCCAGGACAGGCCGGCCTGGAAGCCGTCGAGGATCAGCTTCTCGTAGAGCGCGCGGTCGTCCTGCTCCGGTACGCCCCACTCGGTGTCGTGGTAGGCGACGTAGAGCGGGTCGGTGCCCGGCCACCAGCAGCGCTGGCGGCCGTCGTCATGCAGGATCAATCCGGTCGACATCCGGTGTCGTGTAGCGGTGCAGGGGCGGAACGCAACCTACTCCACGAACTCGGCCGCCGCGAAGCCCTGCAGGTAGAGCAACCCGGTCAGGTCGCCGTGATCGATCCGGGCATGGGCCACGGCGGCGACCGCGGGCTTGGCGCGGAACGCCACGCCGAGACCCGCCTCCTCCAGCATCGCGAGGTCGTTGGCGCCGTCGCCGACCGCCAGGGTCTCGGCCGGGTCGAGGCCGAAGCGGGTGCGCAGCTCGACCAGCGCGGCACGCTTGGCGTCGCGCCCCACGATCGGCTCCGCCACGGCGCCGGCGAGCGTGTCGTCCTCGGTTTCGAGCACGTTCGAGCGGTGCTCGTCGAAGCCGATGAGTGCGGCCACCGGCCCGGTGAACAGGGTGAAGCCGCCGGAGACCAGGGCCGTGTAGGCGCCGTGGGCCTTCAGGGTCCGCACCAAGGTGCGCCCGCCCGGCGTCAGGGTGATGCGCTCGGCGATCACCTCGCCGATGGCCTTCAGGGGCAGCCCCTTGAGCAGGGCGACGCGCTCGCGCAGGGCCGGCTCGAAGGCGATCTCGCCGCGCATCGCCCGCTCGGTGATCGCCGCGACGTGCTCCTTCAGCCCGACCTGATCGGCAAGCTCGTCGATGCATTCCTGGCCGATCATGGTCGAATCCATGTCGGCGAGGAACAGGCGCTTGCGCCGATGCGGGCCCATGACCTGGACCGCGACGTCGATCGGCTCGCCCTGGAACGCATGCCGCAGGCGCTCGGCGAGGCCCTGGGCGGCGGCGGGTGCGCCCTCCGCCAGGATCTCGGCCGCGACCTCGCCGTGCAGGATGCGGGGCTGATGGTCGGTCGCCAGCAGCGCCCTCGCCTCGGCCAGCACCGCGTCGGTGATGGCGGGGCGCTCCGGGTTTGCTATCAGGGTGGCGACCAGGGTCATCGGGGCTCTCGGGCTCGGCTCAGGCGGCGCGTCCCGCCCACGCGTGGAGGGGGGCAGGCATGGACGGGCGGGTTCGGGCGATCCTCATCGCAGGGCCGACCGCCTCGGGCAAGTCGGCGCTGGCGCTGGCGTTGGCCCGCCGGCATCGCGGCGTCGTGATCAACGCCGATTCGATGCAGGTCTACCGCGACCTGCATCGCCTGACGGCGCGGCCGAGCGCGGAGGAGGAGGGGCTGGCGCCCCATCGCCTGTACGGCACGGTCGACGGGGCGGTGAACTTTTCCGTCGGTCATTACCTCGCGGAGTCCGGCGCCCTGTTGCGCGAGGCCTGGGCGGCGGACCGCCTCCCGATCGTGGTGGGGGGCACCGGCCTCTACTTCATGGGCCTGACCGAGGGGCTGTCGGAGATTCCGCCGGTGCCGGAGACGGTGCGGGCCGAGGTGCGGGCCGGGGCCGAGGGACGCGAGACCCCGGCCCTGCACGCCGCCCTCGCCGGCCGCGACCCTGACAGTGCCGCCCGCCTCGACCCCCACGACCGCCTGCGGGTGCTGCGGGCCCTCGAAGTCCTGGCCGCGACGGGGCGTCCGATCGCCGATTTCCACGCCGCACGCCGTCCGGGCCCGCTCACCGGTCTGCCCTGCCGCAAGCTGTTCCTCACCCCCGACCGCGAGGTCTTGCGGGCCCGGATCGACGCCCGTTTCCTCGCCATGATGGCGGCCGGAGCCCTCGACGAGGTGCGGGCGCTGGCCGCCCGCGGTCTCGATCCGATGCTGCCGGTGATGCGTGCCCATGGCGTGCCGGGGCTGATCGCGCATCTGCGGGGCGAGGTCTCGTACGACGAGGCCGTCGCCCGGGGCCAAGCGGATACGCGGCGTTACGCCAAGCGGCAGGTGACGTGGTTCCGGCACCAGGCGGGGGCGGACTGGACGTGGGTGGCGCCGGAGGCCGCGATGGCGGGGGTGGAGGCGGGATTGTGGGCGGGGACGGACTGACGGCACGGTCCTCTCGCCGAACCCGGGCCGGATTTCGAACGAGAGCATTCCCTCGTCAGGGACGGCCTCGTGACGGTGTCGCGGAAAGCCGGCGGACGTGACCGCCTTTCACCCGGTATCGCAGTCGGTTGGCGAGGTTTCTTGAGAGCCGCTGTCAGGCAGCGTCAACGAGGCGCGGGATCGTCGACCAGGATGAGCCGACGGCGACAAGCTCTTGAGAGACAAGCCTGGTCATCCTTCACACCCGCCCTCGCCGCCCCTCCACCAGCCACATCGCCAGCACCGCCGCCGCCAGCGCCGCCAGGGCCGCGAGGCCGAGGCCGAGCGGATACACCGACACACCCCGGACCACGGCGCTGTCGCTCGGGCGGAACCCGATCCAGTCCGAACCGGAGAGCCGGCCGGAGCGGGCGATCTGGAGCCGCGGAATGGCGAGCCCGCCGCTGGCCTCGGCGAGGCGGCGCACCGAACCGCCGCTGGTTTCGGCGATGCCGCGCAGGCGCTCGGTGTCGCTGAACACGTCGACCAGCTCGCGCGGGTTGGCCGGGCCGACGCTCACGAAGGCCACGAGCGGGCCGGCTCGCAGGGTGTGCAGCCCGAGCTCGTCGGCCTCGAAGGTGGCGGTGAACAGGCCGGGCTTGTCGGGGTTCAGCGTCAGGGTGCGGGCCTTGCCGCTCGGCGCCGTCACGGTGACCGGGTCGGCGGTGTCGCCCATGGTCTGGCGCTCGACCCGGACCTCGCGGCCGTGGCCGGTGGCGCTGGCCCGCAGCGCCTCCTCCTCCAGGGCCGGCTCCTTCATCAGCCAATGGCCGAGGCGACGCAGCAGGTCGAGATGCGGCCCGCCTTCCTGGTAGCCCCGGGCCCAGAGCCAGGCATGGTCGGAGAGCAGCAGCGCCACCCGGCCCTTCTCCTCGCGGGACAAAGCCAGCAGCGGCTGCGACTCGGCGCCGGCCATGATCGGGGTCACACCGGGCCGGACCTCGGCGCCGATCAGGCGCAGCCAGTCGCCCCAGGCCGGGGGCGAGGCCTCGGAGCCCGGCAGGTCGCGGGTGACGGGGTGGCGCTGGCCGCTGTTGGTCAACGCCGCCTTGTAGGGCCGCTCGATCACCCGTCCGTTCGGCTCGCCCGGCAGGATCGCGGCGAGCCGCGTGCGGGCGAGGCTGGCAGCGGAGGCGAATTCCGGCCCTGCGGCGATCAGCAGCGCCCCGCCCTCGCGCACGTAGCGGACGATGTTGTCGAAGTAGCTCGACGGCAGCACGCTCTGGTTGGCGTAGCGGTCGAAGATGATGAGGTCGAAATCCTTGATCTTCTGCTGGAACAGCTCGCGGGTCGGAAAGGCGATCAGCGACAGTTCGGAGATCGGGGTGCCGTCCTGCTTCTCCGGCGGGCGCAGGATGGTGAAGTGGACGAGATCGACGTTGGCGTCGGACTTGAGCAGGTTGCGCCAGGTGCGCTCGCCAGCATGGGGCTCGCCCGAGACGAGCAGCACCCTGAGCTTCTCGCGGATGCCCTCGATCGGCAGCACGGCACGGTTGTTGGCGGTGGTCAGCTCACCCGGCAGCGCCTCGGCCTCGATCTCGACGACGTTGGGCCCGCCATGCTCGACCCGCAGGGTCAGGTTGAAGGGCTGGCCGGTGCGCACGGATTGGCGCGTCACCTCCTCGCCGTCGCGGCGCACCGTGACCACCGCCGAGCCGGTGCCGCCGCGCTCCATCACCTCGGCCCGGATGGTCTGGTCGCGCCCGACGATGCCGAAGCGCGGCGCCTCGATCAGGCGGATCTGCCGGTCGCGCTCGTCGGGCCGGCCGGTGACCAGCACGTGGAGCGGCGCCTTGAAACTCGCCGAGGCGAGGTTCGCCGGAACGTCGTGGACGACGCCGTCGGTCAGCATCACGACGCCGGCCAGACGATCGGGCGGCACGTCGGCGAGCGCGCTGGACAGGGCCGTGAACAGCCGTGTGCCCTCGTCGCCACCCGTCTCCGGCACCTCGACGAAGCGCGGCTCGATCTCGGTGAGCGTGCCGAGGCGCCGCTGCAGCTCGGCCCGAACCCGGTCGGTCATCGCCGGCCGGTCGCCGAGGCTCTGCGAGCCCGAACGGTCGACCACCACCGCAACCACGTCCTTCACCGGCTCGCGCTCCTCCTGGACCAGCGAGGGATTGGCGAGCGCCAGCAGCACCAGGGCGAGGACGAGGACGCGGAGCAGGGCCACCGGCCCGCGGGCGAGGACCGCGACGGCGGCGAGAACCGCGGTGAGCCCGCCCAGGGCCCAGAGGATCGGCACGGGGACGAGCGGGGCGAGGCTGAGACTCAGCATGACAGATACCGTTGTGTGATCCGATGCCTCACTGCCCCAACCGCTCCAGCAGCGCCGGCACGTGGACCTGATCGGCCTTGTAGTTGCCGGTGAGCGCGTACATCACGAGGTTGACGCCGCCGCGGAAGGCCATCTCGCGCTGGCGCGGGTCGCCGCCGACAAGGGGATAGAGCGCCTCGCCGCGCCGGCCGATCGCCCAGGCGGAGGCGAGGTCGTTGCCCGTGATCACGATCGGCGAGACGCCGTCGCCGGCTCGGGCCGGACGACGCTCGCCGCCCTCGCCGACGGGCGGCAGCGCCTCGACCCAGGTCTGGCCGGTGGCGTAGCGACCGGGAAAACTGTCGACGAGGTAGAACGCCTTGGTGAGCACGTGGTCACGGGGCACCGGCTCGAGTTCCGGGACCTCCAGCGTCGCGAGCATGCGCTGGAGATAGAGCGCTTCGGGCGTCGGCGAGCCGCCCGGGCGCGCAGTCATCGCGTCGCGGGTGTCGAAGATCACCGTGCCGCCGTTCTTCATGAAGGCGTCGATGCGCCGGATCGTGTCCGCGCTCGGCAGCGGCCGGCTCGGCACGATCGGCCAGTAGATCAGCGGGTAGAAGGCGAGCTCGTCCCGGGCGGGGTCGATGCCGGCGGGCTCGCCGGGTTCGAGGGCGGTGCGGCTCGCCAGCATCTGGGTCAGGCCGGCGAGGCCGGCCCGGCTGGTCTCGTCGACGGCGGCGTCACCCGTGACCACGTAGGCGATGCGGGTGACGAGGGCCGACTCGATGCCGTTCGGCCGGTTGGCGGCGGGCTCGGCGGCGCGTGCGGCGTCGGGCGCGGCTCCCAGCAGCAGGACACCGAGGATCAGGGCCGCGGTCGCCGGCCGGCGGCGCAGGTGCGCCGTCATCCGCCCGAGGAAGCCGCCGAGCCACAGGCTCGCCAGGGTGTCGAGCCCCAGGAGCAGCAGGGCGGCGAGGAAGAACGGCCCGCGCAGGTCGCGGGTGCGGGCTTCTTCCAGGCCGCCGAAGCGGGCGCCGGTGAGACTCGAGAGGTCGAGGGGCTTCAACCGATCCTCCGCGGTGAGCGCGTTGACGGCCAGCCCGCCATCGGCCGGGCCGTAAAACCCCGGCGGGTGCTCGGCCGTCGCCCGTTCGGTCCAGGTCGCCGGGACCGCCCGGGCGGTGGCGGGGGGCGTCTTGAGGGCGCCGAAGCCGTCGAGGGTCAGGCGCGGGGCCAGCACCGGCGGCGGGGTGCCGGGGTTGGTGCCGGCGGTCGGCGGGGTGGTGCCGGCGAGCGCCACGACCCGGCGCAGCATGGTGACGAACAGCCCCGAGAGCGGCAGGTTCGACCAGGTGGTGTCGGCGGTGACGTGGACCAGGACCACCATGCCCTCCCCGCGCTTCGCGGCGGTGACGATCGGGGTGCCGTCCTGCAGGGCGGCCCAGGTGCGCCGGGCCAGGTCGCCGTCCGGCTCGGCCAGGATCTGGCGCCGCACGCCGATATCGGCCGGCTGCGTCAGGCCCGCGAAGGGGCTCTCGGGCGCGAATGGCGCCAGGGTGCGCGGGCTGTCCCAGGACAGGGTGCCGCCGAGCGTCCGCCCGCCGCGGCGCAGGCGCACCGGGACGAGGTCGTCGCTGCCGGCGGCAAGCCGCGGCCCGGCGAAGCGGAGCAGCAGGCCGCCCTTGTCGACGAAGGCCGAGACCCGCTCCAGGGTCGCGGGATCGAGGGCGCCGACATCGGCGAGCACCAGCACCGAGACCTGGGAATCGAGCATCTGCCCGATCGATTCGGCGACGCCGCGCCCGGGCCGGGGCTCCTGCACGTCGGCGAAGGGGGTCAGGGCGCGGGAGAGATAATAGGTCGGCGAGAGCAGGGGCTGGGCCTGGTCGGCGGTGCCGCCGAAGACGAGGCCGACCCGGCGGCGGCGGCCGCGCTCGTCGGCGAGCACCACCGCGCCGGCCGAATGCTCGCCCGCGATCTCGAACCGCGCGATGGCGTTGCGCAGCTCGACCGGCAGGTCGAAGCGGATCTCGGCCGCGTCGGCAGTGCCGCTGAACGCGAAATTCGTCTCGGCGAGCGGCAGGCCCTTGGCGTCGAGGGCGCGCACCGTGCCGGCATCGCGCCCATTGGGCGCCGCCCGCACCACGCGGACGCCGAGCTGGCCGCCCGAGGAGTCGGGGCCGGCGAGCGCCAGGGCCGGCGGGCGCTCGGCCTTGAGCACGGTGATCGCGGCATTCGTGCGGGCGGCCGCCTGGGCAAGGGCTTTCGGGAAGGCGTCGCCCTCCGGCCCCGCCACGCCGTCATGCACCCAGACCACCGCGCTGCCCGGGTTGCGATCGAGGAAGGCGGTGAGCGCCGGCGCTTGCGCGGCACGATCCGCGAGGTGCGGCAGCGGCTCGATGGCGCGCAGGCGCTCCAGGGCGGGGCCCGGACTGGTCGCCTCCAGCGCCGACGGAGCCGAGGCGGTGGCGAGCAGGGCCACCGGCCGCCCGGCGCGGGCCGCCGCCTCGACCTCGGCGGTCGCGACGCGGACCCGGTCGCGCCAGTCCTGCGCCGCGGTGAAGCCGTTGTCGAGCACGAGGACAAGGGGCGTGCGCCCGTCGCCCGCGCCTTGCGGGCTCGGGTTCCAGACCGGTCCCGACACCGCCAGGATCAGGCAGGCGGCGGCCAGCAGGCGCAGCGCCAGCAGCCAGGGTGGCGTGCGGGCCGGTGTCTCGCGCTCCGGCAGCAGGTCGGCGAGGATCCGCAGCGGCGGGAAATCGATGCGGCGCGGCCGCGGCGGCGTCACCCGCAGCAGGTACCAGAGTGCCGGCAGGGCGAAGAGCGCCGCCAGGGCGGCGGGGGCGGCGAAGCTGAGGGGCAATCCGAACATGAGGAATCCTCAGCCCGCGCTGCGGGCGGCGGCGACCAGGGTGACGAGGCGGAACGCCGCCTCGCTCGCCGGCCGGTCGGTGCGGTGCAGCGTCAGCGTCCAGCCCTGGGCCCGGACGATCTCGGCCAACGCGTCGCGGTGTTGGCGGATCCGCCGCCGATAGGCCTCGCCCCAGGCCGCGGCATCGCCGACCCGGAGGGACAGGCCGGCCTCCAGGTCGTGCAACTCGGCCTGGCCGGAGAACGGGAACGTCTCCTCGACCGGATCGACCACCATCACCAGATGGCCGCGGCTGCCGCCGGCCGCGATGGCCGAGACCGCCGAACGCACCTGCTCGGGGGGAGAGAGGAAGTCACCGACCAGCACCACCTCGTCGAAGCGGCCGACGGGGGCGCGGGGCGGCAGGTCCTCGTCGAGGCCGGAGGTGTCGGCGGCCAGCGTCTCGGCCATCCGCTCGACGATGGTGCGGGTGGCGAGCGGGCGCGACAGGCCGAGCAGCCCGACCCGCTCGCCGGCCTCCACGAAGGTGTCGCCGAGCGCCAGCGCCAGGACGAGGGCGCGCTCGATCTTCGGCGCCTGGGCGAGGTCCGAGCCGAAGCCCATTGAGGCCGAGCGGTCGACCCAGAGCCAGACGGTGTGGGCCGCCTCCCATTCGCGCTCGCGGACGTAGAGCCGGTCGTCCCTCCCTGAGCGGCGCCAGTCGATCCGGCTCGCCGCCTCGCCGGCGACGAAGGGCCGGAACTGCCAGAAGCTCTCGCCCGGCCCTGCCCGGCGGCGGCCGTGCAGGCCATGCGCCAGGGTGGCGGCGACCCGGCGGGCCTCGAGGATCAGCCGCGGCATCCGCTCGGCGAGCGTGAGGGCGGTCTCGGTCTCCCGCCGGCCGGGCGCGCGGGCGGCGGCGTCGAGGACGCGCGTCGGGGCCACCGGGTCAGAGCCGCCCGACGAGGCGGCCGATCAGGCCGGGAATCGTCTCGCCGTCGGCCCGCGCCGCGAAGGTGAGCGCCATGCGGTGCTTCAGCACCGGCTCGGCCAGCGCCGCGACGTCGTCGACGGAAGGAGCGACCCGGCCCTCGATCAGCGCCCGGGCGCGCACCGCCAGCATCAGGGCCTGGCTGGCGCGGGGGCCCGGGCCCCAGAGCAGCTTGTCGGCGACAGCTGCGTCGCCGCCGACCGGGCGGGCCGAGCGCACGAGGTCGAGGATCGCGTCGACCACCGCCTCGCCGACCGGCAGGCGCCGGACCAGGCGCTGGGCCGAGAGCAGGGCGTCGGTGTCCATCACCGCCGTTGGCCGGTGCTCCTCGGCACCGGTGGTCTCGAGCAGGATGCGGCGCTCGGCGGCGCGGTCGGGATAGCCGACATCGATCTCGAGCAGGAACCGGTCGAGCTGGGCCTCGGGCAGCGGATAGGTGCCCTCCTGCTCGATCGGGTTCTGGGTCGCCAGCACGTGGAAGGGCCGCGGCAGGTCGTGGCGGGCGCCGGCCACCGAGACGAAGCGCTCCTGCATCGCCTGGAGCAGGGCCGACTGGGTGCGCGGGCTCGCCCGGTTGATCTCGTCGGCCATCAGCAGCTGAGTGAAGATCGGCCCGCGCACGAAGCGGAACGAGCGGTGCCGGTCCTGGTCCTCGTCGAGGATCTCGCTGCCGAGGATGTCGGAGGGCATCAGGTCGGGGGTGAACTGCACCCGGCGGGCGTCGAGCCCGAGCACGGTGCCGAGGGTCTCGACCAGCTTGGTCTTGGCGAGGCCCGGCAGGCCGACGAGCAGGCCGTGGCCGCCGGCCAGGATCGTCACCAGCGCCAGGTCGACCACCTGCTCCTGCCCGAAGATGACCCCGTGGATCGCCTCGCGGGCGCGCCCGACGCTGGCGAGGCAGGCCTCCGCGGCGGCGACGATGCCGTCATCCATCGGGGTCGCGGCCGGCGCGCTGGCTTCCATCATGCGGTGTCCTCGTCATCGTCCGGCGTGCCTTGAGGCAGCGTCCGGGATCCGCGAGTGTGGATCCCTTCCGCACCGCAAGGCAAGGTCGGCGCGACGACGCAGGGCGGTGCGGCACGCGGGTGCGAGCCCATGCTCCGGCCTCTCACGCAGGCTTGATCGGCCGCGCCCCTCATGGCTCCCGGCAGGCGAAGCTCTCCGCCTTGTCCGCCTCGCCGCCATCGTACCGCGCCTCCTTCGGGTAGGGGCAGAGCGGCCGGGTGCGGCCCGGGAACGCGGTGCCGCGGGCGGGCATCGTGTCGGGCGCCTTGCCGCCCTCGACCCAGGATTCGATCGCGGCGAGCGGGTCGAAATCGTCGAGGGCGGGGCCGCCGCCGCAATGGGTCATGCCCGGAACGAGGAACAGCCGCGCCCGCTCCGACAAGGCCGCCGCGCCGCCGTTGTCGCGGGCGAGGGCTTGCCAGTGCGCGACGAGATCGCGGGCGGAGAAGACCGGATCGGCGACGCCCTGATAGACGAGGAGCCGCCCGCCACGGGCGGTGAAGGTCGACACGAACGTCCCGGTCGGGTCGTTGATCGCGGCGGTCTCGGCGGTGCGCGCGACGTCGCGGTCGAAGTCGAAGCGCAGGGCGTCGAAGCCCGGGTCGGGCGGGGTCAGGAAATAGTTCGCGATCGCCGCCGGCCCGAGCGTCGCGTTGCGGGCGTTCGGCACCGCGGTCTTCGAGGTGCCGAGCTTCCAGGCCCGCCAGCCCGGCGCCGCGAGGCCGGGATCCCACGGCCACGCGGCGTAGACCGGTTTTCCTTGCGAATCCTGCGCGCCCCGGAAGGCCCGGCGCAGGGCCTCGACCTGGCGCTCGCCGAGGCAGGACGCGGTCTTGTCGCCCGGGCAGGCAAGGCTCGCCGGGTCGAAGCGGCAGGACGCGACCGCATCGACCATGCCGTCGGCCAGCCCGTCGGCGGCGTCGCAGGCCTTGAGCACCGCGCCGGCGACGAGAGCCAGGTCGGCCTCGCTGAAGGACTCCGCCAGGATCGGCCTTCCCTCGGCATCCTTCGGAGCGGCGGCGAGGAAGGCCTGGGTGTCCCAGACCTGGCCGAGGCCGGCGCGGGTGAGCCGGAAGGCCGGGGCGCCGGCGACGATGCCGTCGAAGGCGGTGGGAAAGCGCGTCGCCGCCATCAGGGCGGAGCGGCCGCCATTGGAGCAGCCCATGAAGTAGGCATGCGCAGGCGCACGGCCGTAACGAGCCGCGATCAGGCCCTTCGCCTCCCGCGCCACGGTGCCGATAGCGCCATAGGCGAAGTCGATCCGCGCCTGCTGGTCGAGCCCGAAGGACGCATCGGCATTGTCGCGGCCGCGATGGCCGGAATCGGTCGAGGCGACGGCGTAGCCGCGCAGCAGGGCCGGCGGCGCCGTCGCGCCCGAGACCGGGATCGCGCCGATCGCCTCGTTGACCACCCCGTCGAGGCCGCCGCCGCCCTGGAACAGGAAGCGGCCGTTCCACGCCTCCGGCAGGCGGAGCTGGAAGCCGATGCCGTAGGAAACGCCCCCTGCCCCGACCCGCGGGTCGATCGTGCCCTCGACGAGGCAATGGGCCGGCAGGGCCGCCCTCGCCCGGGCGGCCCCGGTGAGGGCGGCGCGGCCCGGATTGTCGGCCGGCAGGGTGCCGGCGGGGATCGCCTCGGCCCGGGTGATGCGCAGGTCCGATCGCGCCAGCCGCGCGAGGTCGCCGCAGGCGAGCGGATCGGCGAGAGCCGGCAGGGAGAGGCCGGTGAGGCCGAGGACGACCGGCAGGACGTGTCCCGCCCTCCCTCTGCCGTTCCGCCGAGTCGCGCCGCTGGTCATCATCGCTCCTCACCCAGGGTTTCGCCGCCACTCGGCCCGGGCCGTCGCTGTCCGTCAAGCGATGGCGCCGGAATCGTGGTTCGAAACGCTGCGGCAGCCCATCCCCGCCCCTGTCGCCACGTGTCGCGCAGGCGCATGATCGGCGGACGAACAAGATCGAGGGAGGATCCGCCATGCCCGACCGGGACGCCCTGAAACCCGACCGACGTGCCCTGCTGCTGGCCGGCGCCGGCCTCGCCCTCACCGGCCCCGCCTTCGCGGCGGAGACCTCCGCGCCCCTCACCGACCTGCCGCTGGCGATGCCGAAGACGGAGTTCGTCTACGAGGCGGTGGTCGAGATCGCCCCGATGGTGCCGCTGGGCGAATCGCCCCTCGGCGAGCGCCGCATCGTGCCGATCACCGGCGGGGTCTTCCAGGGGCCGCGGATCCGCGGCACGGTCCTGCCCGGCGGCGCCGACCGGCAGCTCGTGCGCAAGGACGGCGTCCGCCGCCTCGATGCCCTCTACGAGATGAAGACCGAGGACGGCGCGATCCTGACGGTGCGCAATCAGGTTCTGGTCGATCCGGGCCGTGACGGCGCGCCCGATTACCGCTTCTCGACCATCGACGTGACGGCGCCCGAGGGGCCGCATGCCTGGCTCAACCGGCTCGTCCTGGTCGGCACCCTCGCGAGCCTGCGGCCGGCGCGGGAGGCGGTGCTGGTGCGGGCCTTCCGCTTGGCGTGACACATGGTAGACTAACGGGGAGCAGCCGGGAGCGCCTGCCATGCGCGCCGCCGAGACCCACGACCCACCGATGAGCCTCGATGGCTTCCTGGCCTTCCTGGAGGAGCGGCCGAAGGGGGAACGCTGGGAACTGGACGACGGGGTGCCGCTGAAGAACCCGCAGCCGACGCGGCGGCACGACTGGATCCAGGTCAACATCCTCGAGGCCCTGCGGCAGCACCGGCGCCGTCATGGCAGCCCCTGGCGTCCGTCCGGCCCGAGCCAGGTGCCGGTGCCGGACGCCGCCCGAACCGTTGCGCCCGACGTCATCGTGGCGATCGACGACGGTCGCCACGATCTCTGCATCACGCCTGCACCGCTCGTCGTGTTCGAGGTTCTGTCGCCGAGCGAGAGGCCGAAACGCCGCGCGTCCAAGCTCGCCGCCTATGCCGCCGTTTCATCGATCGGGAGCGTTGTGCTCGTGAGGCAGGATCGCCAATCCGTGACAGTATATCGCCGCAATCCGGACGGCGGCCTCGCACCGATCGTCTGCACCGCATTCGTCGAATTACCGGAAATCGGTGTCACGCTGGCGTTCGAGACGATCTACGACGACATGCCGCTCGCCTGAGCTCGGGGCTTACCCCAATTCCTCCACCAGGAACTCCCGCACCGCGCCCGCCTCGATCCCCGGCGCGATGAAGCTCCGGCCGATCCCCCGCGCCAGGATGAAGGTGAGCGCCCCGTCGCGAACCTTCTTGTCCTGGCGCATGGCGTCGAGGAGCTGGTCGGCGTCGCCGCAGCCACCCGGAACCTGGGCGAGGCGCGTCGGCAGGCCGGCGAGCGCCAGGTGGTTGGCGACGCGGCCGGCATCCTGGCCCGGGCACAGGCCGAGGCGCGCGGAGAAGCGGAAGGCGAGGCACAGGCCGATCGCCACCGCCTCGCCGTGGACGAGGCGGGCGGAGTCGTAGGCCGTCAGGCGCTCGAGGGCGTGCGCGAAGGTGTGGCCGAGGTTGAGCAGCGCCCGCTCGCCGTCCTCGCGCTCGTCGCGCACCACCACGCCGGCCTTCGCGCGACAGCAGGACGCCACCGCCGCCTCCCGCGCCGGGCCGCCGGAGAAGATCTCGGCGATGTTCGCCTCGCACCAGGCGAAGAAGGCGGGATCGTCGATCAGCCCGTACTTCGCCACCTCGGCGTAGCCGGCGCGCATCTCGCGCAACGACAGCGTATCGAGGGAGGCGGTGTCGGCCAGGACCAGGCTCGGCTGGTGGAAGGCGCCGACGAGGTTCTTGCCGTAGGGCGAGTTGATCCCGGTCTTGCCGCCGACCGAGGAATCGACCTGGGCCAGAAGCGTGGTCGGCGCCTGGACGAAGCGCACGCCCCGGCGCAGGGAGGCGGCGGCGAAGCCCGCCAAGTCCCCGACGACGCCGCCGCCGAGGGCCAGGACGAGGTCGCCGCGCTCGATCCGATGGGCGATCAGCCCGTCGCAGACCTGGGCGAAGCCGGCGTAGCTCTTCGAGCCCTCGCCCGGCGCCACCGCGATCAGGGTGGTGCGCAAGCCCGCCTCGGCCAGCGAGGCGGTGACGGCCGCGCCGTATTGCGCCGCCACGGTCTCGTCGCTGACCACGCCGACCGCCCGGGCCTTGAGCGCCGCGACACGGGGGCCGATCTCGGCGAGGAGCCCCCGCCCGACCAGGATGTCGTAGGCCCGGCCGCCATCGAGGGGCACGTGAACGGTCTGGCTCTGCACGGTTGTCACATCCGGTCGTCGGGAGCGGTCGAGGCGAAGGCGGCTATTGCGCGGCGAGGGCCGGGCCGGCGGGCTCGTGCTGGCCACCGGCATCCGGGCCGCCGGACTCCGAACCGCCGCCCCGCGCCTCGCCTGGCAGGGCTCCCGCCGGCTCGCCGACCATGTAGGCGTCGAGGGCCTCCAGCACGTCCTGCACGACCCGGTCGTGCGAGACGTCGCGCGACAGCACCATCACGTCGGCCCCGCCATAGACGGGATAGCGGATGTCCATCAGGCGGCGCATCGTGCCTTCCGGATCCTCGTTCTGGAGCAGCGGCCGGCCGGGGCGCTTGCGCACCCGGCGCATCAGCACGTCGAGATCGGCCTTGAGCCAGACCGAGACGCCGGCCTCGGCGATGCGGGCCTGGGTCTCGGGCCGCATGAAGGCGCCGCCGCCGGTGGCGAGCACCATCGGGCCCTCGCGCAGGAGGCGGGTGATCACCCGCTCCTCGCCATCGCGAAAGCTCGGCTCGCCGTAGATGGCGAAGATGTCCGGGATGGTCAGGCCGGCGGCCGCCTCGATCTCGTGGTCGGCATCCTTGAAGATCAGGCCGAGGCGCCCCGCCAGGCGCTTGCCGACGGTGCTCTTGCCCGCGCCCATGAGGCCGACCAGCACGATCGAGCGCAGGCCGAGGCCCCGGCGCACGCGCGACTCGATCGACTGTTCATGAGGGGGACGCTGGTTCATGCGGCGTTCTTTAGCCTGTTTTTCGCGCAGGGCGAAACGGCGGAAACCGGAAAATCCCGCCTGTCCCGGCTCACCGCGGAGGCGCCCGCGCAACAGCCGCCGGCATTCCGCCGGCCGCCGCCCGGGCGGCCTTGCCTCGGGACGCCGCGCATGGTCGAACCGACGGCCAAGGTGGCCGACGCCAGGGCGTCCGCGCCGCTCATTGTCACGCGTAGTCCCGGGGCCCGTCCGACGTGCCGACCCTCTTCCGCTTCCTGGCCGTGGTGGCGATCCTGGCCGGGCTCGCCTTCGCGGCGATGTTCGCGCTCGCCACCTTCGTCGAGCCGACGCCGCGCGAGATCTCCGTCACCATCCCCGCCACGAAGCTACAGCCGAAATGAGCGTCCGGATATGAGCGGTTCGGCCCCCCAGGGCCTGATGCACGCCTATCTCGACATGCTGGCGGCCGAGAGGGGCGCCGCCGCCAACACCCTGGCGGCCTACCGGCGCGACCTCGACGACTATCTCGCCTATCTCCAGGGCAAGCGCCTCGCGCCGGGAGACGTCGAGGCCTCAGGGATCCGCGCCTACCTCGCCGAGCTGGAGGCGCGGGGGCTCAAGAGCACCTCGGCGGCGCGGCGGCTCTCCTGCGTGCGCGGCTTCCACCGCTTCCTCTACGCGGAAGGGCTGGCGGAGAGCGACCCGACCGCCCCGGTCTCCGGGCCGAAGCGCGGCCGCGGCCTGCCCAAGGTGCTCTCGGTCGCCGAGGTCGACCGGTTGCTCTCGGTCGCCAAGGAGGCTGCCGCGACGGCGCCGAATCCGGTCGAGGCGGCGCGGGCCGGGCGGATGCACTGCCTGATCGAGCTCCTCTACGCCACGGGCCTGCGCGTGTCGGAGCTGGTCGCCCTGCCCCGCGCCGCCGGCTCCACGAAGGAGCGCTTCCTGGTGGTGCGCGGCAAGGGCGGGCGCGAGCGCCTGGTGCCGCTGACCGAGGTCGCCCGCCAGGCGATGGCAACCCATCTCGCGACCCTGGCCGCGCCCGGTCCGTGGCTGTTTCCCGCCGACAGCGAGACGGGCCACCTGACCCGGCAGGCCTTCGCCCGCGACCTGAAGGCCGTGGCGGCGGCAGCCGGCATCCGCACCGACCGGATCAGCCCGCACGTCCTGCGCCACGCCTTCGCCAGCCACATGCTGCAGAACGGCGCCGACCTCCGGGTGATCCAGGAGCTGCTCGGCCATGCCGACATCTCGACGACGCAGATCTACACCCATGTCCTCGACGAGCGGCTGAAGCAGATGGTGCGCGACCTCCATCCGCTGGCGAGCGCCTGACGCCGCGACGGGTGACGCGCGGACCGGCGCGACCTATCTCGCCCCCGTGAGCGGCGGCAAGCCGCGGGGGGAAGCAGCACGTGCCGGTCACGACCCTGTCCATCGTCGCGCAGGCCCTTGCGGCTGTCCTCATCGTCGCGACGCTGCTGCCGTTCTGGCGCAGCCGCGCCGGGGTGGTGCGCACCTTCGACTTCCCGCGATTCCAGATCGCGAGCGCGATACCGCCGGTCCTGATCCTGCTGGTGGTGGCCGGACACGATCCGGTCTCCCTCGCCCTCGGGGCCGGGCTGCTCGCCGCGCTCGGGCTGCAGTTGCGGCATATCCTGCCCTTCACCCGCCTGGCCCGGCCGACAGCCGCCGCGGCGCCGGTGGATGCGGATCCGGCAACCTGCGTCTCGATCCTGATCGTCAACGTGCTGCAATCGAACCGGGCCTATGATCGCCTGCTGCGGCTGGTGCGGCGACACGATCCCGACCTGATCCTGGCCCTCGAGACCGATGCGGGCTGGCGCGACGCGCTCCACCCGCTGCGGGCGCGCTATCCCCACGGCGTCGACCAGGCGCAGGACAACACCTACGGTCTCATTTTCTATTCGCGCCTGCCGCTCGACGACGTGACGGTGCGCTTCCTGATCGAGCGCGACGTGCCGTCGGTACGCGCCGGCGTCACGCTCCCGTCGGGAGAGCGCTTCACCTTCCACGGCGTGCATCCGCGCCCGCCCCATCCGGGCCACAGCAGCGCGACGCGGGACGGCGAATTGGTGCTGGTCGCCCGGGAGGTGGCGCGGGAGGGAGGGCCGACGGTGGTGGCCGGCGACCTCAACGACGTCGCCTGGTCGCGCACCACCCGCCTGTTCCAGGCCATCGGCGGCCTCCTCGACCCGCGGGTCGGGCGCGGGGCCTATCCGACCTTCCATGCGGGCTGGCCGATCCTGCGCTGGCCCCTCGACCACGTGTTCTTCTCCGAGCACTTCCTGGTCGCCCGGCTGGAGCGGCTGGACAACGTCGGCTCCGACCACTTCCCGATCCTGATCCGGCTCTGCCGCCACCACGCCGCCGAGGCGGTGCAGGAACCGCCGGCGGCCGATGCCGAGGAAAGGCGGGAGGGGGACGAGGCGGTGGCCGAGGCGCGGGAGGCCGCCCAACCCTGACACGGCGCGGCCGGTAAAAGTCAAACAGTATGACTATTCAGCGAGGCGCTGGCGTGGTGTAACGGGACGACCGGCGCCGCGGAGCGCCTCGTCCGGGACACGAATGCGCGCGCCCTTCACCATGTGTCACGCCCCGGGAGCGGACGGCCTCGTGGTGATCCCGTCCGGGCGGGCGCGGTCGAACCACGCCGAGGTGGCGCGCAGCCTCGGCACGGCGATCATCGGCGGCCGTTACGCGGCGGGCGCCAAGCTGCCGGGGGACGGCGACCTCCTGGCGATGTTCGCGGTCTCGCGGCCGGTCCTGCGCGAGAGCGTCAAGACGCTGGTGGCGAAGGGGCTGCTCACCACCAAGGCCCGGGTCGGCACGGTGGTGCGCGAGCGCGCGGCCTGGAACATGTTCGATGCCGACGTCCTCGCCTGGCATCTGGAGGCCGGGATCGACCGCCGCTTCCTGCGCGACCTCGCCGAGATCCGCCTCGCCGTCGAGCCGGCGGCGGCAGCGCTGGCAGCCGAGCGCCGGACCGCCGAGGACCTCGCCGCCCTCGAAGCGGGATTGGCCAGGATGCGCGCCGCACCGTCCGATTCGGACGGCTTCGCCGAGGGCGACCTCGCGCTTCACGTCGCCGTCGCGGTCGCCTCCGGCAACCCGTTCATGCGCTCGATCGGCGGGGTCATCGAGGTGGCTTTGCGGGCCTCGTTCCAGCTCAGCGCCCCGGTCGAGGCCGCGGAGCGCGAGATCGCGCTCGCCGCCCACGCCGCCATCGTGGCGGCCATCGCGGCCGGCGACCCGGACGCCGCGGCGCAGGCCGTCCGCCACGTGATCCATAACGGCCTGCGCCGCCACGGAACTGCTGCCTGACCTGAGGAGACAAGCCATGACGACAGCGCCCCGCCCCTATCGCGGCGTCTTCCCCGTCGCCCCGACGATCTTCCACGACGACGGCACCCTCGACCTCGACGGCCAGCGCCGGGCGATCGACTTCATGATCGAGGCCGGCTCGAACGGCCTGTGCATCCTCGCCAACTTCTCCGAGCAGTTCGTGCTCACCGATGCCGAGCGCGACGAGGTGATGACGGCCGTGCTGACGCACGTCGCCGGCCGTGTGCCGGTGATCGTCACCACCACGCATTTCGCCACCCATATCTGCGCCGAGCGCTCGCGGCGGGCGCAGGACCTGGGTGCCGCCATGGTGATGATCATGCCGCCCTATCACGGAGCGACGATCCGGGTGACGGAAGCCGGCATCGAGCGCTTCTTCCGGACGGTCTCGGACGCGATCTCGATCCCGATCATGATCCAGGACGCCCCGGTATCCGGCACGACGCTCTCGGCGGCCTTCCTGGCGCGGCTCGCCCGCGAGGTCGCGAACGTGTCGTACTTCAAGATCGAGACGGCGCAGGCGGCGGCCAAGCTGCGGACGCTGCTGGAACTCGGCGGCGACGCGATCGAGGGACCGTGGGACGGCGAGGAGGCGATCACGCTGCTCGCCGACCTCGATGCCGGCGCCACCGGCGCCATGACCGGCGGCGGCTACCCGGACGGCATCCGCCAGATCCTCGACCCCTACCTCACCGGGCGCCGGGACGAGGCGGTGCAGGCCTATGGCCGCTGGCTGCCGCTGATCAACTACGAGAACCGCCAGACCGGGCTTGCCGCGGCCAAGATCCTGATGAAGGAGGGCGGCATCATCCGGTCGGATGCGCTGCGTGCGCCCCTCGAGCCGGTCCATCCGGCGACCCGGGCCGGGCTGATCGAGATCGCCGGGAGCCTCGACGCGGCGGTGTTGCGCTGGGGGCGGTGATCGGCAGGCGCGAGGAGCGGGCTTCAGCTCGCCCTCTCCGTCGCCCGCACCGGCCTGGCGTCGAGACCGGAGGCCGCTCTCGGCACCCTCCGGTCTCGGACGGGACGGTTCCAGCCCGGAGATGAGCCGGACCCGCCTCGCGATCAGGCGGCGATCAGCCCGCCCATCCGGGCGACGCGGCCGAGATGGTGGTCGGCGTCGCCGAACAGCTGGTCGATCATCGTGACCCGCTTAAAGTAGTGGCCGACGCTGTACTCCATCGTCACCCCGACGCCGCCATGGAGCTGCACCGCACCCTGGCCGACGATGCGGCCGGAGCGGCCGATCTGCACCTTGGCGCCGGCGATGGCGCGGGCGCGCTCTTCCGCATCGTCCTCGCCCGCCATCATGGTAGCGAGGAAGGCCATCGAGCGGGCCTGCTCCAGGGCGATGAACATGTCGGCGGCCCGGTGCTGGAGCACCTGGAACGAGCCGATCGTCACCCCGAACTGCTTGCGGGTCTTCAGGTACTCGACCGTCAGGGTGTGCATCCGGTCCATCGCGCCGACGGCCTCGGCGCAGAGCGCGGCGATCGCCTCGTCGGTCACCCGCTCGATCACCGGCAGGCCGCCCGCGGGATCGCCGATCACCGCGTCGGCCCCGACGCGCACTGAGGACAGCGACACCTCGGCCGCCCGCATCCCGTCCTGGGTCGGGTAGCCGCGGCGGGACACGCCCTCCGCATTGGCCTCGACCAGGAACAGGCCGATGCCGTCACGGTCGCGCCGGGAGCCTGCGGTGCGGGCCGAGACGATCAGCCGGTCGGCGCTGTCGCCGTGCAGGACCAGGGACTTCTCGCCCTCCAGCACCCACGCATCGCCGTCGCGGCGCGCGGTGACCCCGACGTCGTTGAGATCGTAGCGGGCCTGGCGCTCGGCATGCGCGAGGGCGTAGCGGGTCTCGCCGGCGATCAGGCCGGGGAGCCATTCGGCGCGCTGCTCGGGGCTCGCCGCGTGGCGCAGCACGCCGCCGGCGAGCACGACCGTGGCGAGGTAGGGTTCGAGCGCCAGCGCGCCGCCGAACGCCTCCATGACGATCATCGTCTCGACCGGCCCGCCGCCGATGCCGCCATCCTCTTCCGAGAACGGCACCGCGAGCAGGCCCTGCTCGGCGTAAGCCGACCACATCGCCGTCGCGAAGCCCTCGGGTTCCTTGCCGTAGCGCTTGCGGGATTCGAAGTCGTAGCGGTCGGCGAGGAGGCGCTCGACGCTGTCCTTGAGAAGGCGCTGCTCCTCGCTCAGATCGAAATCCATCGATGTATGTTCCTGGTCGATCGGGGGCCGGCCGCACGGCCGAACGGTCTGGCTCCCCTGTCCCGGGCCCATGCAGCGTCAGCGGAATGCGATCCGGGATCCAGCACAAGACTCGCGACGCGTCCGATCGTCGGCGACGGTGCAACGAGCAGAGCCGCGTCGCGGCACATCTTACGGCTGGTTCCCGGATCTCGTTCCACTTCGTTTCAGTCGTCCGGGACAGGGGGAGCGAGCGAGAAATCCGAGGGCTACAGCCCCAGGATCGCCTTCGCGATGATGTTCTTCTGGATCTCGTTCGAGCCGCCGTAGATCGAGATCTTTCGCCAGTTGAAGTAGGTCGGTGCGGCGGGACCGGCCCAGTCGGGACCGACCGGCGGCTCGTTGCTCAAGGCCTCGTCGCCCTCGTCCTCCGGGACGTATGGAAGCGCGTAGGGCCCGACGACCTCCAGCAGCAATTCGGTCGTCGCCTGCTGGATCTCCGAGCCCTTGATCTTGAGGATCGAGGAGGCCGGATCGGGCTTGCCCTTCTCGCGGGTGCGCTCGGCCGCGACGACGCGCAGCTGCGTCATCTCGAGCGCCTTCAGCTCGATCTCGAGCGCCGCCAGCTTCTCGCGGAAGCGCGGGTTCTCCAGGATCGGCGTGTCGCCGACCCGCTCGAGCGCCGCCAGCTCCTTCAGGCGCCGGATGCGCTGCTTGGAGACGCCGACCCGGGCGATGTTGGTGCGTTCGTTGCCGAGCAGGAACTTGGCGTAGTCCCAGCCCTTGTTCTCCTGGCCGACCAGGTTCTCGACCGGCACCTTCACGTCGTCGAAGAAGACCTCGTTGACCTCGTGTCCGCCGTCGATGGTCTGGATCGGCCGCACGGTGATGCCGGGCGTCTTCATGTCGATGAGGAGGAAGCTGATGCCCTCCTGCTTCTTCACGGTGGCGTCGGTCCGCACCAGGCAGAAGATCCAGTCGGCGTACTGGCCGAGCGTGGTCCAGGTCTTCTGACCGTTGACGATGTAGTGGTCGCCCTCGCGCACGGCCTTGGTCTTGAGCGAGGCGAGGTCGGAGCCGGAGCCCGGCTCGGAGAAGCCCTGGCACCACCAATCGTCGAGATTGGCGATGCGCGGCAGGAAGTGCTTCTTCTGGTCGTCGTTGCCGAACTGGGCGATCACCGGACCGACCATATAGACGCCGAATTGCAGCGGCGACGGCGCCGGGAAGCTCTGGAGCTCGTCCAGGAAGATGTACTGGCGCACCGGATCCCAGCCGGTGCCGCCCCATTCGACGGGCCAGTTCGGCACCGCCCAGCCCTTCGTGTTGAGGATCTTCTGCCAGGTGACGATGTCGTCCTTCGACGGATGGCGCCCGTCGATCATCTTCTGGCGGATCTCTTGCGGCAGGTTGTCCTGGAAGAAGCTGCGGACTTCCTGGCGGAAGGCGCGCTCCTCGGGGGTGAAGCGAAGGTCCATGGATGCCTCCTCGGGAGGTGATTTGCTCGTGTCAGTCTGGCTCGACGCTTGAACCCTCCCCCCTCTGCGGGGGAGGGTGGCCCCTGCGTCAGCAGGGGCCGGGAGAGGGACAGCGCGACGGTGAAGGATGTGGCGCCCTTCAGAACGGTTCCGCCTTGTCCGGCAGCGGCGTCCCCTCTCCCGCCCGGCTCCGCCGGGCACCCTCCCCCGCAGAGGGGGGAGGGTTCGCAAGCGCGCTACAGGTCCTTGAAGCCTTTGCCTTCCGCGGCCAGCCGCTCCAGCAGCGCCGACGGCTTGAACGCGTCGCCGTACTCGGCCTGGTAGGCGCGCAGGCGCTCCAGAACCTTGGGCAGGCCGATCGTGTCGGCCCAGAACATCGGGCCGCCGCGATAGACCGGCCAGCCGTAGCCGTTGATCCACACGATATCGATGTCGGAGGCCCGGATCGCCTTGCCCTCTTCCAGGATCTTCGCGCCCTCGTTGACCATCGGGTAGAGGCAGCGCTCCAGGATCTCCTGGTCGGTCGCATCCTTCCGTGCCACGCCCTGGCGCTCGGCGACCGTCGCGATGATCTCCTCGGTGACCTTGGACGGGGTCGCCTTGCGCTTGGCGTCGTAGTCGTAGAAGCCGGCGCTGGTCTTCTGGCCGCGTCGGTCCTGCTCGCAGAGCAGGTCGCGCACGCTCTCGGACTTGTTGGTCTCCCGGCTCCAGCCGATGTCGAGGCCGGCGAGGTCGCTCATCGTGAACGGTCCCATCGGCAGGCCGAACTCGTAGATCACCCGGTCGACGTCCCAGGGGGTGACGCCCTCGAGGATCAGGCGGTTGGCCTCGCGCTGGCGCTCCGCCAGCATCCGGTTGCCGACGAAGCCGTGGCAGACGCCCACCAGCACCGGGATCTTGCCGACCTTGCGGCCGATCTGCATCGCCGTGGCGATGACGTCCTTCGCCGTCTTCTCGCCGCGCACGACTTCCAGCAGGCGCATGACGTTGGCCGGCGAGAAGAAGTGCATGCCGATCACGTCGGCCGGGCGATGGGTCATCGCCGCGATGGCGTCGATATCGAGATAGGAGGTGTTGGACGCCAGGATCGCGCCGGGCTTGGCGATGGTGTCGAGCTTGGAGAAGATCTCCTTCTTGATCCCCATATCCTCGAACACGGCCTCGATGATGAGGTCGCACTCGGCGAGCCGTTCCAGCTCCAGGGTATCGCTGAGGAGGCCCATACGGGTCTCGACGTCCTCAGCCTTCAGGCGGCCCTTCTTGGCGGTGTTCTCGTAGTTGGTGCGGATGGTCTTGAGGCCGCGGTCGAGCGCCTCGCGCTTCGTCTCGACGATCGTCACCGGGATACCGGCATTCAAGAAGTTCATCGAGATGCCGCCGCCCATCGTGCCGGCACCGATCACGCCGACGCGGGCGATCGGGCGGGCGGGCGTGTCGTCCGGCACGTCCGGGATCTTGGCGGCCTGGCGCTCGGCGAAGAACACGTAGCGCTGTGCCGCCGACTGGGTGCCAGTGACGAGTTTCTGGAATTCCGCCCGCTCGAAGGCCATCCCCTCGTCGAAGGGCAGCCGGCAGGCCGCCTCGATGCAGGCGATGCAGGCCTCCGGCGCCTCGAAGCCGCGGGTCTTGCGGGAATTCTCATCGCGAAAAGCCGCGAACAGGCCGGGATCGTCGCGGCCTTCCGCGATCTTGTCGTCGCGGTCGCGGATCTTGGTGAGCGGCCGCCCCTCCGCCACCACCCGCTCGGCGAAGGCGACCGCGTGGGCGCGCAAGCCATCCTCCGGCGCCAGTTCGTCGATCAGCCCCATCCCGGCCGCCGCCTTGGCGCCGATCGGCGAACCGCCGACGATCACCTCGAGCGCCTTGCGCGGCCCGACCACCCGCGGCAGGCGCTGGGTGCCGCCGGCGCCGGGCAGGATGCCGAGCTTGACCTCGGGCAGGCCGACCTTGGCGGACGGCACCGCCACCCGGTAATGGCAGGCGAGCGCGGTCTCGAGCCCGCCGCCGAGCGCGTTGCCGTGAATCGCCGCGACGACCGGCTTGCCCACCGCCTCGATGCGGTTGAGCAGCTCCGGCAGGCCGATGCCGCTCTGCGGCTTGCCGAACTCGGTGATGTCGGCCCCGGCCGAGAACATCCGGCCGCCGCCGATCAGCACGATCGCCTTCACGGCGGGATCGGCCTCCGCGGCCTCGATCGCCGCCAGGATGCCCTGGCGCAGGCCCGAGCCCAGCGCGTTCACCGGGCCGGATTGCAGCGTCAGCACCGCGACCGCGCCCTCGCGGGCGGTCGCGACGACGTTGTCGTTGGTGGGCTTACCTTGGGCGTTCGCGTCTTGCGCCATGGTCGGCTTCGTCCCTCTGCCGGCGTCCTCCGGGCGCCTCTTGGCGGGCGCCGTCATGAGCCGGGATGGTGGCAGGTTCAGTAGATCTCGAACAGGCCCGCGGCGCCCATGCCGCCGCCGACGCACATCGTGACCACGCCGTACTTGGCGCCGCGCCGGCGGCCTTCCAGCAGGATGTGCCCGGTCATCCGCGCGCCCGACATGCCGTAGGGATGCCCGATCGAGATCGCGCCGCCATTGACGTTCAGGCGCTCGTCCGGGATGCCGAGCCGGTCGCGGCAATACAGCACCTGGCTGGCGAAGGCCTCGTTCAGCTCCCACAGGTCGATGTCGTCGACCGTCAAGCCGGCTTGAGCGAGGAGCTTCGGCACCGCGAAGACCGGGCCGATGCCCATCTCGTCCGGGTTGCAGCCGGCCACCGCCATGCCGCGATAGGCGCCGAGCGGTTGCAGGCCCCGGCGCTCGGCCTCGCGGGCCTCCATCAGCACGACCGCCGCCGCCCCGTCCGAGAGCTGGCTGGCATTGCCGGCGGTGATGAACCGGCCTTCCGCGATCCGCTGGCCGTCCTTGAACACGGGCTTGAGGCCTTGAAGGTCCTCGAGCTTGGTCTGGGGCCGGTTGCCCTCGTCCTGCGAGAGCGTGATCTCCTTGTGCGAGACCGCCCCGGTCGCCTTGTCGACGACCGCCATACGGGCCGCCATCGGCACGATCTCGTCGGCGAACAGGTTCTCGGCCTGCGCCCGGGCCGTGCGCTGCTGCGAGTGCAGGGCATACGAATCCTGCGCCTCGCGGCTGATACGATAGCGCTCGGCCACGTTCTCGGCGGTCTCGATCATCGTCATGTAGATCGCCGGGACGTGCTCGACGAGCCACGGATCCTGCGCCCGGAACCGGTTGATCTTGTCGTTCTGGACGAGCGAGATCGATTCGAGGCCGCCGCCCACCGCGACGTCGAGCCCGTCCGAGATGATCTCCTTCGCCGCGGTGGCGATCGCCATCAGGCCCGAGGCGCATTGCCGGTCGAGGCTCATGCCGGCGACGGTCTCGGGGAGGCCGGCGCGCAACGCCGCCTGGCGGGCGATGTTGCTGCCGGTGGCGCCCTGCTGGAGCGCGGCGCCGATCACCACGTCGCCGATCTCGGCCGGATCGATGCCGGCGCGCTGGACCGCGTGCGCGATGGCGTGGCCGCCGAGCGCCTGGGCCTGCGTGTCGTTGAAGGCGCCCCGATAGGCCTTGCCGATGGGGGTGCGCGCGGTGGCGACGATGACGGCTTCCCGCATCACGGTTTCCTCCGACCGCCCCGTCCGCCGCTCTGTCGGCGGGGCGGGGTTCTGCCTCATTATCGGGGATCGGGTATGGAGCCGCAAGGCCTCCGGAACCCAGGTCCGGACCTACGGCGGCGCCCCGGTCCTGCCCTCCCCACGGCCGCGTTTTCGAAAACACGGCTTGCTTAATCGCCATACAGGGCTAAGGTCGGGCCAAAAGCAAGGCCTGTTTTGGCAGCGCCGACAGGAGGGACGCCGCATGCAGACGCCGCTCTTCGACCTCACCGGTCGCGTTGCGATCGTCACCGGCTCGTCGCGGGGCATCGGCCGCGCCATCGCCGAGCGCCTGGCCGAGCACGGGGCCCGGGTCGTCGTCTCGTCGCGCAAGGCGGAGGCCTGCGCGGCGGTGGCCGAGGCGATCAACGCCCGCCACGGCGAGGAGCGGGCCGTGGTGATCCCGGCCAGCATCTCGTCGAAATCCGACCTGGAGCGCCTGGCGAAGGGCACCGAGGACCGCTTCGGCCGCATCGACACGGTGGTCTGCAACGCCGCCTCGAACCCGTATTACGGCCCGATGAGCGGGATCTCGGACGATCAGTTCCGCAAGATCCTCGACAACAACGTCATCGCCGGCCACTGGCTGATCGGCTTCTGCGCGCCCGGCATGATCGCCCGCAAGGACGGCGCGATCATCCTGGTCTCGTCGGTCGGCGGCCTGAAGGGCTCGGGCGTGATCGGCGCCTACAACGTCTCGAAGGCGGCCGACTTCCAGCTCGCCCGCAACCTCGCGGTCGAGCTCGGGCCGCACAACGTCCGGGTCAACTGCATCGCGCCGGGGCTGATCCAGACCGATTTCGCCCGTGCCCTGTGGGAGGATCCGACGTCCCGCGCCGCCTACACGGCGCGTACGCCCTTGGCCCGCATCGGCCAGCCCGACGAGATCGCCGGCGCCGCCGTGTTTCTGGCCAGCCCGGCCGGCGCGTTCATGACCGGCCAGAGCATCGTGATCGACGGCGGCCAGACCATCACCTGATGTCCCTCGCCTGATCGTGCCCTTCCCGCCCCGAGAGTCGAAACGAGTCACGAGTGCGCCGATGACCGAGCCGACGACCCCCCCGTCTTGGCCCGCAATCTCCCTCGCCGAGGCGACTGCCCGCCTGACCGCGCCGGGCGCGCCCTTCGCCATCGCGGAAATCCCGATCCGTGGTGTGCCGACGCGGATCTGGGCCAACGCGCCGCTCACCTTGCGCGACATCGTCGTGGCCGGGCGGGCGCATGGCAACAAGACCTTCCTGGTCTACGAGGACGATCGGGCGAGCTTCGAGGCGTTCAGCCGCGCCACCCTGGCGCTCGCCGAGAACCTGATCCGCGGCGGCGTCCGCCCGGGCGACCGGGTGGCGATCGCGATGCGCAACCTGCCGGAATGGCCGGTGGCGTTCTTCGCCGCGATCCTCGCCGGCGCCATCGCCACGCCGCTCAACGCGTGGTGGACCGGCCCCGAGCTCGACCACGGCTTCACCGATTCCGGCGCGTCGGTCGCCATCGTCGACGAGGAGCGCTGGGCACGCATCGCCGAGCGCCGCGGCGGCTACCCGGCGCTCGCCCGGGTCCTGATCGCCCGCGCCCCGGCCGCCCCCGGCACCGAGAGCCTGACCGACCTCATCGGCCCGGTCGCGGCCTGGGGCGACCTGCCGGAAGGAACCCTGCCGGAGGTGGCGATCGGCCCGGAGGATGTCGCCACCCTGTTCTACACCTCGGGTACCACCGGCCGCTCGAAGGGGGCGATCGGCACCCACCGCGCCGGCGCCAGCAACGTGATGGCGCACCCGTTCTCGGCGGCGCGCGCCTTCCTGCGCCGGGGCGAGCCGGTGCCGGTGCCGTACCCGGGCGCCCCCCAGAAGGTGGCGCTGCTGTCGATCCCGCTGTTCCACGTCACCGGTTGCTTCGCCACCCTGGTGACCAACCTCTATCGCGGCGGGTGCCTGGTGATGATGCGCCGCTGGGACCTCGCGCGGGCCCTGGCGCTGATCGAGCGCGAGCGCTGCACCAGCGCCGGCGGCGTGCCGACCATCGCGTTCCAGCTCCTCGACGGGATGGCGGCCGGCACCCACGACCTGTCGTCCCTCGAGACCATCAGCTATGGCGGCGCCCCGGCGCCGGCCGAGCTGGTGCGCCGCCTGCGCGCCGTCTTCCCGAAGGCGCAGCCGGCCACCGGCTGGGGCATGACCGAGACCACCGCCACCTTCACCCACCACCAGGCCGAGGATTACGTCCACCGCCCCGACAGCTGCGGCCCGCCTCTACCGGTCGGCGAGGCGAAGGCGGTCGATCCCGAGGGCAACGCCCTGCCCGCCGGCGAGGTCGGGGAATTGTGGGTCAAGGGCCCGGTCGTGGTGGCGGGCTACTGGAACCGGCCCGATGCCGATGCGGAGGTGTTTCGCGAGGGCTGGCTGCGCACCGGCGACTTGGCGCGGATCGACGACGAGGGCTTCATCACGATCGTCGACCGGGCCAAGGACATGCTGATCCGCGGCGGCGAGAACATCTACTGCGCCGAGGTCGAGAGCGTGCTGCACGAGCACCCGGCGGTGGTCGATGCCGCCGTGGTCGGCCTCCCGCATCCGACGCTCGGCGAGGAGCCCGGCGCCGTGGTGGCGATCGCCCGCGGGGCGGAGACGAGCGAGGAGGCGCTGCGCGCCTTCGTCGCCGACCGGCTCGCCGCCTTCAAGGTGCCGGTGCGCATCCTGCTCCACGAGGAGATCCTGCCGCGCAACCCGAACGGCAAGATCCTGAAGAGCGCGCTGAAGACGCTGTTCTGAGGACCGTCCGGCCGCACCGGCCCGCTGCCGGCGGGTCGGACCCGCGGGAGCGGAGCCCGGGACCGCCTCGTGCGGCAGATGCCGGGACGCGCCGCGCGGGGGCGGTCCCCGACCCCTCAGGCGATGTAGGCCCCCGCGCCCTCGAACGTCACCCCGGCGAAATCGCCCCGGCGCCAGCGCAGGCGGACGGCCACCGTGCGCAGGTCGTCGCCGACGATGACCAGGGAGAAGGCCTCCGGCAGCGCGACCCGGGCCGGAACGCGCAGGCGGGCGCCCGCGACCGAGAGGTCCGCGACCTCGCAGGCGACGAGGCGGTCGGGGCCGAGGACGAGCCGCCCCTGCTGGAACACGCGCCGGCGCCGGCCCGCCCGGGGGACCGGGTCGGCCTTTCGGCCCTCCGCATCCTCGGCGGCGTCGCTGTCCCGCAGGTCGGTCATGGAATCCCCGCACCGGGCCCCGCGCCCGTCCGCCGACGCTTACGGCATTTCTGTCCGGGGCGGAAACCGGGCCGGCCCTCGCGGCGGGCCCGTTAACCGCCCGTCAAGCATGTTCCTTCATTCCTCGTTAGCCATCAACCTGACGATCGAATCCCGGCCATGCCCGCTGCCCCGGCCACATCCAAGCGTTCCCCCCTCCCGCCCGCAAGCCCGGTCGCCAGCTTGGTCGCCCGACGCCGGGCCCGGGAGGCGGCGGCGGAGCGGGGCGTGTTCGGGGCGGTCATCCTGCTCGCCCTCACCGCCTCGGGCTTTGCCGGCTACACGCTGTCCCAGCCGGTCCGGCCCTACGACGTGCGGGCGGTGCTGCCGGCCTCGGCCGGGCCCTTCGCCTGGAAGCGGACCGTCGCCGAGGGCCGCGCGCCCGAGCCCGACCTCGATCCGCTGATCACCGGCTCGCTGCCGGACGCCCCGGCGGCGCCGGCCGCGCCGGCCGCGGCCCTGCCGGCGCTCAGCGCGCCGCCGCCCACGGGCTATGCCCTGCGCCGCGCATCGGCCGGCCAGGCCGTGGTCGAGGGGCGCGACGGGATCCACCAGGTCGCCGTCGGCTCCCTCCTGCCGGGAGCCGGCCGTGTGCTGTCGATCCGCAGCACGGGCGCCGGCTGGATCGTGATCACCACCGAGACGATCATCGGGCCGACCGCGCTGTGAGCGCTCCGCTGCACGCCACGAGCGGGCCGCGGCAAGCCACGAGCAGGCCGCTGCAAGCCACGAGCAGGCCGCTGCAAGCCACGAGCAGGCCGCTGCAAGCCACGAGCAAGCCGCTGCAAGCCACGAGCAAGCCGCTGCAAGCCACGAGCAAGCCGCTGCAAGCCACGAGCAAGCGTGGCCGCCTAGTACCGAGGCTAGATCGGGGCCTCGCGCCGCTGCGGCCGACCGCAGCGGACGGACGAGCCGGAGACCTGACGCCGTGACCACCCTGACGAGCTACATGCTCCTGTCGCGAAACCTCGCGACCTCGCTGCAGCGCAAGGGCGCCGAGCCGATCGTGTCTCGCGAGACTGCCTATTACCAGGCCAATATCGGCAAGGTGAAGTCGGTCGACGACTTCATGGCCGATACCCGCCTCTACAACTATGCCGTCAAGGCGTTCGGCCTCGAGGACATGGGCTACGCCAAGGCGCTGATGCGCAAGGTCCTGACCGAGGGCACGAGCGATGCCACGGCCTTCGCCAACCGGCTGGCCGACGACCGCTACGTCGCCTTCGCGAGGGCCTTCGATTTCACCCAGGGCGCCTCCGCGACCGGCACCGACGCGGTGCTGACCGATACGAGCCAAGTCTCGGCGATCGGCGCGCAGCTCTCGCTGCCGACCCCGCTCGCCGACAGCTACGACTTTTCCGGCACCAACGAGGCCCGCTTCACGATCGCGTCCCGGGTCGACCAGACCACGACGAAGACCGCGACCATCGTCCTCAACCGCGCCAGCCTCGCCGGCAAGGTCGCCGACCTGACGAAGGTCACGCAGGACGAGATCCGGGACGCGATCGGCGACCAGATCGAGGCCTCCGGCGCCAATGGGCTGATGGGCAAGGTGCAGGTCGGCACCGGCCCGAACGGCAACCTGTTCTTCCAGACGAGCGCCTACGAGGATTACGGTGCCGACGGCGTCCCGGGCGGCACGGGCTTCAACGCCGACACCTTCTACGCCGCCGGCGGCAAGGTCCGCACCGTGAGCGTCAACAACACCGCCCTGTCCGCCGCCGGCCAGAAGGCGGTCGATATCGGCATCGGCACCGACATCCCCCCCGACGCCAACGTCCAGAGCGTGGTCGACGCCTACCTGCAGCAGAGCCTGGAGGACGATGCCGGTGACGAGGATACCGGCGTCCGCCTCGCCCTCTACTTCGCCCGCAAGGCGCCGATGCTCAACAGCGGCTACGACATCCTGGGCGATGCCGCCCTGACGAAGGTGATCAACACGGTCATCGGCCTGCCGGAAACCAGCAACGCCACAACGAGCGAGGCCCTGGCCGCGCGCGCGACGCTGATCTCCAAGAAGATCGATTTCGCGAGCTTCCAGGACCCGGCCAAGGTCGAGGCCTTCGCCCGGCGCTTCGCGGCGATCTGGGACGCCCAGAACAACACCGCCGCGGATCCGATCCTGGCGCTGTTCAGCAACGCTCAGGCGTGAGGCGGCCATGCAGAGCAGTCTCTACGTCAACCTCTCGGCCCAGGTCGCCCTCGAGAAGCGCCTGAACGCCACCGCCAACAACGTCGCCAACATGGCGACGTCGGGGTTCCGCGCCGAGGAGACCAAGTTCTCCGCCCTGCTCGCCCAGGCGACCAAGGGCACGGTGGCCTTCGTCGGCTCCGGCGACACCTTCCTGTCGCGGGCCTCCGGCCCGATCACCCGGACCGATTCCCCCCTCGACGTCGCCATCCAGGGTGATGCCTGGCTCGGCGTCGGCGGTCCCTCCGGCCCGGTCTATACCCGCGACGGGCGCCTGACGATGGACGCGACCGGCCAGCTGCGCACCCTCACCGGGCAGCCGGTGCTCGACCCGGGCGGCTCGTCCCTGCTGCTCGACCCGCAGCAGGGACCGCCGACCATCGGACGCGACGGCACCATCTACCAGGGCACCAACCAGGTCGGCGCTCTCGGTCTCTACATCCTCGACAAGAAGGGGACGCTCACCCGCGCGCCCGGCAACGCCGTGACCTCCAGCCTCCCGGTCCGGCCGGTGCAGGACTTCACCGGGATCGGCGTCCTCCAGGGCCACGTCGAGGGCTCGAACGTCAACCCGATCATGGAGATGACGAAGCTCGTCACCATCCAGCGCGCCTTCGAGAGCGCCGCCACGGCGACCGCCGAGGCCGAGTCCTCGCTCCTGAGCGCCGTCAAGTCGCTCTCGCCGCAGGGAGGCTAGGATGGCGACGGATCCGATCGCGCGCCTGACCGAGGCGATGGCCGGCGCGAGCCGCGACGGTGCCCTGGTGCGGATCGGCGGGCCGATCCGCGAGGTGACGGCGAGCGCCTGCCGGATCGGCGGCGTCGCGCCCTTCGTGCGCCTGGGCGACCGGATGGGCTTCTCCGTCAGCGGCCGGCCGCAGGTCGGCGAGATCGTGCGGATCGATGCCGAAGGCGCGACGCTCAAGGCTTACGAGAGCCGGATCGAGGCCGGGATCGGCACCCTCGCCCACCGCCTCGGGCCGGCGGAGCTGCGGCCCGATCCGAGCTGGAAGGGCCGGGTCATCGACGCCCTCGGGCGACCGATCGACGGGGCCGGGCCGCTGGCCTCCGGCGCGACCGCCGCCGCCCTCGACGCCGATCCGCCGGCGGCGCTCGGCCGGGCCCGGGTGCGGGCGCCGTTGCGCACCGGCGTGCGGGCGCTCGACCTCTTCACGCCGCTCTGCGCCGGCCAGCGCATCGGCATCTTCGCCGGGTCCGGCGTCGGCAAGTCGACGTTGCTCGCCATGCTGGCGGGCGCGGAGGGGTTCGACAGCGTCGTCGTCGCCCTGGTCGGCGAGCGCGGACGCGAGGTGCGCGAGTTCCTCGAGGGCCCGCTCGCGCCGAGCCGCGGGCGCGCCGTGGTGGTCGTCTCGACCGGCGACGAGAGCCCGATGATGCGTCGCCAGGCGCCCAAGGTGGCGCTGGCGGTGGCGGAGGCGTTTCGCGATCGCGGCGAATCGGTGCTGCTGATCGTCGATTCGGTGACCCGCTACGCCCACGCCGCCCGCGACGTGGCGCTGGCGGCGGGCGAGCCGGCGGTGGCCCGCGGCTTCCCGCCGAGCGTCTTCTCCGACCTGCCTCGCCTGCTGGAGCGGGCCGGCCCCGGCCTCGAGGGGCGCGGCACCATCACGGGCGTGTTCTCGGTCCTCGTCGACGGCGACGACCACAACGACCCGGTCGCCGACAGCATCCGCGGCACCCTCGACGGCCACGTCGTCCTCGACCGCGCCATCGCCGAGCAGGGCCGCTACCCGGCGGTCGACCTCCTGGGCTCGATCTCGCGGCTCGCCACCGAGGTCTGGACGCCCGAGCAGCGCGACCTGATCCGCAAGCTCCGGGCGATGATGGCCCGGTTCGAGGAGACGCGGGACCTGCGCCTGATGGGCGGCTACCGCAACGGGACCGATGCCGAGCTCGACCAGGCCATCGCCCTGGTGCCGCGGATCTACGACGCCCTGCGCCAGGATCCGAGCCAGCCGGCGAGCCGGGACGCCTTCCTGGAACTCGCCCAGAGCCTGAGGGGCTGACACGATGAGCGTCTCCTCTCGCCCACAGGTCTCGCTGCCCGGGAGCTCCACTTCCAAGCTCCGCGCAAGCCTGAGCGTTTCTAGTCCGCCCTGAGCCACACTCATCCCGGGCCAAGGTCCGTCACCGGCCGAGCCCCGTCCCGCCTGCGCCCTACCCGCACTTTTCTCGACGAACGAGGTCCCGCAATGAGTCTCATCGGCGTGCTCCGCACCGGTGTCTCGGGCATGAACGCCCAGTCGAACCGCATCTCGACCGTGGCGGAGAACATCCAGAATTCCGGTACCGCGGGCTACAAGCGCAGCTCGACGGAGTTCTCCTCGCTGCTGATCGCCGATACCGGGACCGGCAACTACAATTCGGGTTCGGTCGAGACGACGGTGCGGCGCGCGATCTCGGAGGGCGGCACCCTCAACGCCACCACCTCCAAGTCGGACCTCGCGATCGACGGCAACGGCTTCTTCGTGGTCAAGGACCCGGCCGGCGCGCCGCTCCTGACCCGCGCCGGCAACTTCAGGATCGACGCCACCTCGACCAACTTCACCAACGCGGCCGGCATGACCCTGATGGGCTACAGCCTGCTCGACGGCGGCGAGCCGACCACGACGCTCAACGGCGTGGCCGACATGGTGCCGATCAGCCTCGCCGCGGTGAGCAGCCGGGCGACTCCGACCACCGAAGGCGCCCTCTCGGGCAAGCTCCCGGTCGACGAGACCGCCGTCGCCAACACCAGTCAGTACTCGAAGAAGTACTCGGTCGTGACCTTCGACAACGTCGGCAAGTCGCGGACTCTCGACGTCTACCTGGCGAAGAACGCGGACAGCACGTGGACGGTGTCGCTCTACGACGCCGCCGCCAACCCGACCCCGAGCGGATCCACCCCGACCCTGCCGTCCGGCACGGCACTGGGCTCGACCACGATCGGCTTCGATGCCCAGGGCAAGATCACCGGCACCGGCGCCAGGGGCACGGGCCCCTTCACCGGCGCGAAGTCCATGACCGTGACCGTCCCGGGCGGCCAGAGCATGACGGTCGACCTCTCCGGCCTGACCCAGCTCGCCGGCGACTACGCCGTGGAGGGCAAGGCCAACGGCAAGTCGCCGGCGGCGGTGACCGGCACGTCGTTCGACGCGGACGGCACCGTCTATGCCACCTTCGACGACGGCTCGCGCATCGCGGCCTTCAAGGTGCCGGTCGCCACGGTGTCGAGTGCCGACAACCTCGAGCCGCGCTCGGGCAACGTCTACCGGCCGACGGTCGAGTCGGGCGACATCCAGGTCGGTTTCGCCAACCAGGGCGGGCGCGGGACGATCAAGTCGGGGGTGCTCGAGCAATCGAACGTCGATGTCAGCACCGAGCTCACGGCGATGATCGAGTCGCAGTCAGTCTTCACTGCCAACTCCAAGGTGTTCACGACCGGCAACGAGATGCTCGACACCCTGATGAGCCTGAAGCGGTAGCGGTCGATCGGCTCACAAGGTTACCACCAAGGCCACCAGGAACTGACAGATGGGCCTCTCGCTCGCGCTCAACACCGCACGCTCGGCACTCTTCGCGACGTCGAGCCAGATCGCCACCTCCGCCCGCAACACGGCGGGAGCGAACGATCCCGGCTATTCGCGCAAGGTCGTCAGCCTGGTGAGCGGCGCGGGCGGGACCACCCTGGTGGTCACCCGCGCGAGCGACGCGGCCCTGTTCGGCCGCAAGCTCGCCGCGACCTCATCGGCGGCGGAAGGGCAGGCCCTGCTCGACGGCCTGACCGCCCTGTCGAAGACGGTGGGCGATACCAGCGACGCCGAATCGCCGGCGGCGCGCCTCGGCGCCCTCAACGCGGCGCTCCAGGCCGCCGCCAACCGCCCGAACGACGCCAACCTCGCCCGCGCCGCGGTCGAGGGTGCGCGCGACCTCGCCACCAGCCTGAAGAGCGCGTCCGACGCGGTGCACGCCGTGCGCGAGCAGGCCGACCAGGCCATGGTGGGCTCGGTCGCGACGATCAACGACCTCCTCGGCCAGTTCGACCGCGCCAACAAGGCGGTGATGCGGGGCACCAACGCGGGCCAGGACGTCAGCGACGCCCTCGACGACCGCGACCGCGTCCTGTCGCAGCTCTCCGCCGAGATCGGCATTACCGTCAGCGAGCGCCCCGGCGGCGACATGGCGGTCGCCACCGACAGCGGCGTGATCCTCTACGATCGCGGCGCCCGCGCCGTGACCTTCGCCCCGACGACGGCCTATTCGGCGGGCACGCGGGGCGCGGCCGTGGTCGTCGACGGCGTCCCGGTCACCGGCAGCGGTTCGCCGATGCGGCTCTCGAGCGGGCGGCTCGCCGGCCTCGCCACCCTGCGGGACGAGAGCACCGTCACCTACGAGAACCAGCTCGACGCGATCGCCGGCGCCCTGATCGACACGTTCCGGGAGTCCGACGGGACCGTCTCGAAGACGGGCCTGTTCACGGCGGGCGCGAGCGGCGCCCTGCCGACCTCGACCCTCGGCCTCGCCGGGCGCATCGCGGTCAACGCCGCCGTCGACCCGAATGTGGGCGGCGACGTCACGACCCTGCGCGACGGCGGCATGAACGGCAGCACCTACCGGTCCAACCCGAGCACCGACGCCGCCTATTCGACACGCCTGACCGACCTGATCGGCCGCCTCGCCACCGCGCGCAGCTTCACCCCGGGCCCGCCGCTGAACGAGACCACGACGCTGACGAGCTTCGCGGCCGATTCCGCCGGCTGGCTCGAGGCGACCCGCAAGGCCGCCTCGGGCGATGCCGAGTACCAGAAGACGCTGCTCGGCCGGGCGACCGACGCCCTGTCGAACGCCGTCGGCGTCAACGGTGACGACGAGGTCGCCCTGACCCTGCAGCTCCAGCGCTCCTACACCGCCTCGGCCAAGTTGCTGACCATGGTCGACGACATGCTGAAGACGCTCCTGGACGCGGTCCGGTGAGCCGTCGCGGCGTCGCTCCCTGAGACAGAGGCTCACACCCCATGATGACCACGAGCTACATCTCCAGCCTCAGCCTGCTGAACGCGCCCCGCGCCGCGTCGATGCGGCTCCAGTCCGAGATCGAACGGGCGACCCAGGAGATCACGACCGGGCGCTACGCCGATACCGGCCTCGCCCTCGGGAGCCAGGTCGGTCGCAGCTTCGGCCTGCGCCAGAGCACGGCGGAGATCGCCGCCCTCCAGGACGGCAACAGCGCCACGGCTCTGCGCCTCAGCACGAGCCAGACCATCCTGCAGCAGTTGCAGAAATCGGCCGATGCCCAGTTCACCACCCTGACCGGCCTGACGGCGGACAAGCGCATGGCCGCGATGGCGGCCTCGTCCGGCGACATGCTGACCTCGCTCACCGGCCTGCTCAACAGCACGGCGGGCGGCCAGGCCCTGTTTTCCGGCATCAACACCGACGTCACGCCGATGCGCGATGGCGCGGCGGCGAATGCCAAGGCGGCGGCGATCGCGGCCTTCACGGCGACCTTCACCTTTCCGCCGAGCGATGCCCGGGCCGCGAGCCTGACGGCGGCGCAGATCAAGACCTTCCTCGAAGGGACGGTGGCGACCCAGTTCGCCGATACGGGCTGGGGCACCACCTGGTCGCAGGCCTCCGACACCGCCATCACCAGCCGGATCTCGCTGAGCGAGAGCGCGACCACCTCGGTCACCGCGAACGCCACGGCGATCCGCCAGCTCGCCGAGGCGGCGACCCTGGCCGGGCTCGGCCTCTCCGGCCTGTCGGCCGATGCTCAGTCCGTCGTCTCCGACCGGGTGATGAGCCTGTTGAGCAAGAGCAGCGCCGGCCTCGTCTCGATTCAGGCCGATCTCGGCCGCAGCCAGGCGCGGCTCACCGACGCCAATACCCGGCTCGACGCGCAATCCACCCTCATCACCAAGGAGATATCCCGACTCGAGGCGGTCGACACGGTCGAGGCGAAGACCCTGCTCGACGCCGCGACGAAGCAGCTCAACATCTCGTACGCGCTCACCGCGCAGCTCCAGGAGCTGTCGCTCCTGAAGTACGTCGCGTAGCGCGACGCGCCCGCCCCCGACCGCGCACGACACCAGACCGACGAGGCATCGGCCCGATGTACCGCTTTTCCTATTCCGAGATCCTGGAGGACGCGCCGGAGGTCGGCCGCGAGCGCGAGCGCGCCGCCTTCGACCGGGCGCTCACCCTCCTGCGCGACGTCGAGGCCCGCGGCCTCGCCGGCCCCGAGCGGACGGCCGCGATCGGCTTCGTGCAGGACCTCTGGAACGTGCTGATCGCCGACCTGCTGGCGCCCGAGAACGCGCTGCCGGAGGCCCTGCGCGACGACCTGGTGTCGATCGGCGCCTGGAACATGCAGGAAGCGGGCGCGGTGCTGCGCTCGCCCGAGCGCAGCCTCGCCGCCCTGATCGAGGTGAACACCTCGATCCGCGACGGGCTTCGGTGAGGGGCGCCATGCGTCTGTCGCTGCGCGCCGGGGAGCGGATCTACATCAACGGCGCCGTGCTGCGGGTCGACCGCAAGGTGTCGATCGAGCTCCTGAACGACGCCACCTTCCTGCTCGAAAGCCATGTCCTGCAGGTGGAGGAGGCGACGACGCCGTTGCGCCAGCTCTACTTCGCGGCCCAGACCATGCTGATCGACCCCGCCCGGATCGCGGCGGCACGGTCGCTCTACGACGGCATCCGCGACGGCCTGATGGCGACGATCCGCGATCCGGGCCTGCGCGAGGGGCTGGAGGCCGCCCACGGCTTCATCGAGGCCGGTCGCCTCTACGAGGCGCTCAAGCAGATCCGCGGGCTCTACCCCACCGAGGCGCTTCTCCTCAGCCCGGATGACGGGCCGGTGGTGCCGGTTCCAGCCCTCGGCGCGCTGGCTCGCCGCACCCGTGGCCCCGAGCGCCCGCGGGAGCGGCCGTCGCCCGGATCGGAGGTCCGACGGTCGCAAGCCGCGCGAGGCCGCACTCCCCAGACCCTGCCCGCCCTCGACCCGGAGGCCTGAAATGTCCGTCGCCATCACGTCCAGCACCGCCGCGGGCACCTCATCCACCGCGACCTCGACCGCGGCGGCGGCGGCCAAGGCCGGCAGCTCCGTCGCCGCCTCGATGAACTCGGACACCTTCCTGACGCTGCTGATGGCGCAGCTGAAGAACCAGGACCCGACGAAGCCGATGGACTCGACGCAGTATGTCGGCGAGCTCGCCACCTTCTCGCAGGTCGAGCAGGCGACGAAGACCAACCAGAAGCTCGATTCGCTGCTCGCATCGAGCTTCCTCGACCAAGCCGACACGGTGATCGGGCGCACCCTGACCTCGGCCGACGGCACCACCACCGGCACCGTCCAGTCGGTGCGGGTGACGAGCGAGGGCGCGCTGGCGCGGCTGACCAGCGGCCAGGACGTGCTGCTGGCCTCCGGCATCGTGATCCAGTAAGGGCTCCCCGGCGGGAGGGGATCATGAACGAGATCGACGCCCTCGAACTCGTCCGTTCGGCGATCTGGACGGTGCTGGTGGCCGCCGGTCCCGCGGTCGGCGCCGCGATGCTGGTCGGCATCGCCGTGGGGCTGCTGCAGGCGCTCACCCAGATCCAGGAGGTCACCCTGACCTTCGTGCCGAAGATCGTGGTGATCCTGCTGGTGCTCCTCGTCACCGGCACCTTCGTCGGCGGGCAGATCCACTCCTTCGCCGAGGCCGCCTACGGGCGGATCGCGACCGGGTTCTGAAGGCTCCCCAACCTCCGCACAAGCCAAAGGTGGCACACCCTCCGGCTCAGGCAGTCGCGGAGCATGGGGACGTCATGGCGGTGGGCGCGGCACTCGCGACGGAGCGCAAGTCGCGGCGGGATTTCGGCTTCGCGGCCGGCATCGTGGCGATCCTGGCGGTGCTGTTCCTGCCGGTGCCGGCGGTCCTCATCGATGTCGGGCTCGCCTTCTCGATCGCCCTGTCGGTGCTGATCCTGATGGTGGCGCTGTGGATCCAGAAGCCGCTCGAATTCTCGTCCTTCCCGACCGTGCTGCTGATCGCGACGCTCCTGCGCCTGGCGCTCGGCATCGCCACGACCCGGCTGATCCTGGCCAACGGCCAGAAGGGCGTGGACGCCGCCGGCCACGTCATCCAGGGCTTCTCGCAGTTCGTGATGAGCGGCGACTTCGTGATCGGGATCGTGGTGTTCCTGATCCTGATCACCGTCAACTTCCTCGTCATCACCAAGGGCGCGACCCGCATCGCCGAGGTCGGCGCCCGCTTCACCCTCGACGCGATCCCCGGCAAGCAGATGGCGATCGACGCCGATCTCAATGCCGGGCTGATCGACGACAAGGAGGCGCAGCGCCGGCGCAGGGAGCTGGAGGAGGAGAGCGCCTTCTTCGGCTCGATGGACGGCGCCTCCAAGTTCGTGCGCGGCGAGGCGGTGGCCTCGCTCATCATCATCGCGGTCAACGTCTTCGGCGGCATCATCATCGGGACGACGCGGCACGGCCTGCCGCTCGGCACCGCCGCCGACATCTTCACCAAGCTCTCGGTCGGCGACGGCCTGGTCTCGCAGATCCCGGCCCTGATCGTCTCGCTCGCCGCGGGCCTCCTGGTCTCGAAGGGCGGCACGCGGGGCACCGCCGAGCAGGCGGTGATCGGCCAGCTCGGCGCCTATCCCCGGGCGCTCCTCGTCGCGGCGGCGATGATGGGGGTGTTCGCCCTGGTGCCGGGCCTGCCCTTCCTGCCCTTCACGGCGTTGAGCGGCCTCCTGTTCTTCGTCGCCCGCACGATCCCGCGCCGCCTCCAGGCCCAGGCCGACGCGGCGGAGGCCAAGTCCAGGGCCGAGGAGGCGGTGAAGCAGGCCGAGGCCAAGGAGAAGGACTCGGTCAAGGAATCGCTCAAGACCCCGGAGATCGAGCTCTGCCTCGGCCGCCAGGCCGCCTCGCAGATCCAGGCCTCGCAGGCCGAGCTCGGCCACCGGGTCGCCAAGATGCGGCGCAAGTTCGCCCGCCAATACGGCTTCGTGGTGCCGGACATCAAGGTCTCGGACAATCTCGCGCTGCCGCCGAAGACCTACCAGATCCTCATCCACGGCACCGTGGCGGCGGCCCAGGAGATCCGCCCCGGCGAGATGCTGGTGGTGGTCGGCGACGGGCCGAAGCCCGACGTGCCGAGCGACGAGGTGCGCGAGCCTGCCTTCGGCCTCAAGGCGCTCTGGGTGATGGATTCCTACGCCGCCGAGGTGCGCCGCGGCGGCTTCGAGCCGATCGACGGCGCCTCGGTCCTGCTGACCCACCTCTCCGAGGTGATCCGCAACAACCTGCCGCAATTCCTGTCCTACAAGGACATGCGCGGCCTCCTCGACCGCCTCGACCCCGAGTACAAGCGCCTGCTCGAGGAGATCTGCCCGTCGCAGATCTCCTATTCCGGATTGCAGGCGGTGCTGAAGCTGCTGCTGGCCGAGCGGGTCTCGATCCGCAACCTGCACCTGATCCTGGAGGCGGTGGCCGAGATCACCCCGCATGCGCGCCGGGCCGAGCAGATCGCCGAGCACGTGCGGATGCGCATGGCACAGCAGATCTGCGGCGACCTCGCCGAGAACGGCGTGCTCAACGTGCTGCGGCTCGGGGCCAGCTGGGACCTGTCGTTCCACCAGAGCCTGAAGCGCGACGCCAAGGGCGAGGTGGTGGAATTCGACATCGACCCGCGCCTGGTCGAGCAGTTCGGCACCGAGGCCTCCGAGGCGATCCGTGCCCGGATGAAGGAGGTGCACGGCTTCGCCCTCGTCACCGCGCCCGACGCCCGACCCTATGTGCGGATGATCATCGAGCGGATCTTCCCGACCCTGCCGGTGCTGTCGCATCTCGAGATCGCGCGCGGCGTCGAGATCAAGTCGCTGGGCACGGTCTCGTGACGAAGATCGGGCCGGACAGCTTCCTTGCCGTCTTCCTGATCTTCTGCCGGGTCGGCGGCTGCCTGCTCGTCGTCCCGGGCTTCTCCAGCCCGCGGGTGCCGCAGCAGGTCCGTCTCCTCATCGCCGCCGCGGTGTCGCTGGCCATCGCGCCGCTGATCGTGCCGCAATTCGAGCCGCGGCTCGCCGGCCAGGCGCCGACCCAGACGCTGGCCTGGATCGTCAGCGAGACCCTGACCGGGCTGATGATCGGCTTTCTCGGCCGGATCTTCATCCTGGTGCTGGAGACGGTGATGAACGCGACCTCGACCATGGTGGGGTTCGGCGGCATGCCGGGCTCGCCGGTCGAGGGCATCGACCCGGTGCCGGCGGTCGAGGCGCTGATCCTGCTCACCGCGACCGCGATCCTGTTTGCCGCCGACCTGCACTGGGAGCTGTTTCGCGGCCTCGTCGAATCCTACGCCCGCATCCCGCCCGGCGAGGGCGTCGGCTCCCAAGTCATGCTGACCCGGATCGTCGACCAGATCGCCACCGCCTTCATGCTGGGCTTGCGAATCACCGCGCCGTTCATCCTCTACGCGATCCTGGTCAACTTGGCGGCGGGCTTCATCAACAAGCTCACGCCGACGATTCCGGTCTACTTCATCGCCACGCCGTTCGTGATGTTCGGCGGGCTCCTGATGCTCTATTACCTGGCGGGCGAGTTCATGATGCAGTTCCTCCTCGGCTACGCGACCTGGCTGCAGCGCGGCTGATGGCGGGCCGTACCGGGGACCGGCTGAAGCGCGCCCAGCGGCTCGTCGCCGTACAGGAGCAGATGCGCCGGGTGGCCGAGATGGAGCTGGCGGCGACCCGCGAGCGCGCGGCCGGGATCGAGGCCGACCGGGCGCGGCTGCTGTCGGCGCTGGCCTCCTCCGATCACGGCCCGATGCTGCTCGAGGCCACGGCGAAGCGGTTGCGCCACCTCGCCACGGAGGCCACCGCGCTCGAGGCGGAGGCCGCCGCGCAGGCCGAGGCCGTCCGCGAGCGCGGCCTCGCCCGGAAGCGGGCCGAGGCCCTGTCCGAACGCCGGGCCGAGGATCACCGCCGCGCGGCGGACAAGCGCGAGGACCTCGAGCGCCTCGACGGGATCGCGGCCCGCCTCGGCCGCCCCGGCACAAGCCTCCCGTAAGCCAGCGGGCTTAGAGAAACCCTTCACCACGAGACTTCCGAGCTGAGCCGATGAGCATCTCCCCGCCCTCCGACATCGTGCTCGACGTCGCCCGGGCCGCCGATCCGGCGCGCTACCAGGAGGCTGCCGCCAAGCTGTCGCAGCCCGGCAGCGCCGGCGCCACCGCCTTCGCGGATGCGGCCCGCGACGTCGGCCTCTCGACCCACATGCCGCTCGATGCCCGCGGCGCCCTCACCGGCCTGCAGAACCAGACCAGTCTCTCGGGCACCGGCAGCGATCCGTACAAGAAGTTCGAGGGGCTGGTGCTGCAGCAATTCGTCGAGGCGATGATGCCGGAGAAGTCCGAGACCGTGTACGGCAAGGGCAATGCCGGCGGCATCTGGAAGTCGATGCTGGCCGAGCAGATCGGCACCCAGATCGCCAAGGCCGGCGGCATCGGCGTCGCCAAGATGCTGAATGCCGCCCATCCGGCCGGCCCGGCCGCCGCGCCGGCGGATGCCGCCAATCCGGCGGCCAAGGTCTGACCGCCGTGCTGCTGTCCTGCGTCAAGCGACTCGAGGCCGTGATCGAGGAAGAGACCGAGGCGCTGGAGACCCGGGCCCCGGTCGATCTCGACGCCCTCAACCATCGCAAGAGCCAGGGGCTCCTGGAACTCACCCGCCTGACCCGCGGCCTCGACGTCACCGCCCTCGACGCCACGGTCGCGATCCATCTCGCACGCCTGCGCGACAAGCTCGCCCGCAACCAGCAGGTCGTCGCCCTGCACCTGCGGGCCGTGGAGGAGATCGGCGAGACCCTGGCCCAGGTGGCGCTGGCCGCGGAGTCGGACGGCACCTATTCCGCGCGGAGGGAGCACTGGTCATGAAGATCCTGATCACCGGCCTGTGGATCTGCGCCGTCACCATCGCGTCCTGCTACGCCGCCGTGACCTTCGGCGGTGGCCTGATGACGAAGAAGACCGAGCCCTACCTGGAGGGCCTCCAGTACCAGAAGCTCGCGCCGATCAACATTCCGATGATCGCCGACGGCAAGGTGCAGGGCTATGTCATCGCCGTGCTGGTCTTCACGGCCGACGCCAAGCTGATGCACACCTTGCCGGTACCGCCCAACGCCTTCGTGGTCGACGAGGCCTTCCGTCAGATCTACGCCGACCCGGCCCTCGATTTCCGCAAGCTCGCGAAATACGACATCACCAAGCGGTTGAACGAGGTGCGGGCGAAGGTGAACGAGCGTCTCGGCGGCGACGTGGTCAAGGACGTGCTGGTGGACGAGATCAACTTCGTGGCCAAGCGGGAAGTGCGATCGTAAGCGAGCAAGCCTCGGGAAGCCTAGCTGGACGCCCGCGCTCGTTCCTTGACCGTACCCTGGTGAAAAAGCAACTGCCACCGATCGTCATGGCGCTTCCAGATCGAGCTCCGCAAAACATACCGCCTCGCTCCGTCGCCCTGAGTACTCTCGCTGTCATACGTCAACAGTACTGCGTCATCCGAAATCATTATCATTGAATAATTATCTGCTAAAATATCATTTCCGCTATGCCATCTTCGCTAATAAGACGTTCGATGATCGTATCTCTATTATAAACGATACCCGATGCCCAAAATTCTACGAACCCAACTGCAAGCAGGGATTCTAGAGCAACTCTCGAACGCCTTACTTCCGGGCGGTGAAGCAACTCTTCCAGGAATTGGATATCGACGATTTCTGGCTGTTGGCTGGTCATCGTTCGAAGCTCCAATACGAGGGCCTTGATACGGTCGCCATCACTCGATCGACATCATCTTCACTACGCGCGTCGTACTGTCGGCGTCCAAGATGGTTTCAGTAGAAATTGGTCCTACCGGCGAATCAGCGTCGTGTCTCAAGGGCACGCCTCCTCATCACTGCCGCCGCTTCAGACCCCAGGCCGCGCAGCGTATCCCGGCATCCAGACCCGGTGGAGGTGCAGGACGGGGCAGATAGCGTGCCGCCACTGCCTTCAACCACCTGAACGTCCGGATTCCGGGCTCCGCCGCGCGGCCCCGGAATGACCAGGAGGGTGCTTAACCCTCCGGTGGCCGGCCCTATCCCCCGAAGACGGATGTCAGCTGCTGCCCGCCCCGGTTGATCGTCACCTCCCACATCGAGGCCGGCGCCCGGGTCATGCGCTCCAGGTCCTTGGTCGAGGCGACCGGGGCGCCGTTCACCGCCACGACGATGTCGCCCTTCTGCAGGCCGACCCGGTTGGCGACGGTGCCGCCCTCGACCTCCGCGATGATGACGCCGTCGCCCTGCGCCTGGGCCGACAGGTCCATCTGCATCTCCTCCGCCACCGCCGGCGACAGGTTGACCGCCGTGGCGCCGAGGAAGGGCGAGCGGGTCTTCACCTTCAGGGTGTCGCGCGGGCGGGTCTCCGGCGCGGGACCCAGGCGCACCGGCACCGTGGTGCGGGTGGCGCCGCGCAGGACCGTCAGCTTGGTCTCGCCCTTGATGCCCTTGAGCGCGAAGCGGTAGCCGAAGGCCTCCGGGTCGTCGACGGTCTGGCCGTCGACTGCCAGGATCACGTCGCCGCGCTTCAGCCCCGCCTCCTCGGCCGGGCTCTTCGGCTGCATCGAGGCGACCAGCACGCCGGTCGGGTGGTCGAGGCCGACGCTGTCGGCGATGTCCGGCGTCACGTGCTGGAGCCGGGCGCCGAGCCAGGGCCGCCGCACCGTGCGGGCACCGCCCTTGGCGGTCTCGACCACCGCCTTGACCATGCTGGCGGGGATGGCGAAGCCGATGCCGTGGCTGCCGCCCGACTGCGAGTAGATCGCGGTGTTGATGCCGACGAGGCCACCGTTGAGATCGACCAGCGCGCCGCCCGAATTGCCGGGGTTGATCGCCGCATCGGTCTGGATGAAGAATTGGTAATCGGCCGAGCCGACCTGGGTGCGGGCCAGCGCCGAGACGATGCCCTGCGTCACCGTCTGGCCGACGCCGAACGGGTTGCCGATCGCGATCACGAAATCACCGACCTGAAGCCCCTCCGAATCACCGATCTCCATCGGCGTGAGGCCGCCGGTCGGGCTCTTGATCTTCAGGATGGCGAGGTCGGTGCGGGGGTCGCGCAGGATGATCTGCGCCTCGAACTCGCGCCGGTCGTTCAGCGCCACCTTCACCTCGTTCATGTTCTCGATGACGTGGTTGTTGGTGACGATCAGCCCCGAGGCATCGACGATGACGCCCGAGCCGAGGGAGCGCTGCGCCCGCTCCTGCGGCAGGTTCGGGCCGGCATCGCCGAAGAAGCGGCGCAGGAACTCGTCCATGGCGCCGCGGTTGCCGGCGCGCTTCTCGACATGGGTGCCGTAGACGTTGACCACGCTGGGCGCGGCGCGCTTGACCAGGGGCGCGAAGGAGAGCTGCACCTGCGCCTTGGATTCGGGCAATGCCCGGTTGTCCTGCAGGGCGCGGTACGGCGGCACCGACGGGGCCTGCGCGGCCGCCGGATGGGCGACCCCGAGGAGGAGCGCGGCGAGCAGCAGAGGGGGCGTCGGGCGGCGCATCGGCATTCGGCTCCTGATATCGGGCTCGTGGGCTGGATGCTCTCTCACATGACAGCACTGCGCTGAAAAGATGGCGCCTCGGCCGCTTCCGTCATCCCGGCATAGAGGTCGCACAGGGCGCCGGCATGGGCCTCGAGGGTCATCGGAGCGGACCAGTAGCGGGTATGGGCCGCCTCGCCCAAGCGCCGCACCAGGGCGTCGTCCTTCAGCCGGCCGAAGACCTCGGCGAGCGCCGCGACGTCGGGGGCGACGACGAAACCGGTCTCGGCCTCCCGGATCTTCTCCCCGGCCCCGGCCCGGTCCGACGCCACGGCCGGGATGCCGGCGGCGAGCGCCTCGTAGACTGTCAACGGGCCGGTCTCGAGCCAGCGCGCCGGCGCCGCCACCGCCCGGGCGCGGCGGCGCAGCAGCGCCTCGACCTCCGCCGGCGGGCGCCAGCCGACCACCTCGGCCCCCGGCACGGCCCGCAATGCGTCGGCGAGCGGCCCGTCGCCGATGAACAGCGACGGCAGGCCCGCCCGCCGGGCCGCCTCGGCGACGAGGTCCGCCCCCTTCTCGCGGGTGAGGCGGCCGACGAAGGCCACCGCGTCGCCCGAGGCCGGATCGGCCGGGGCGGCGCGCGCGACCCGGACCGGGTTGTCGACCCGGCGGTGGCGAAAGCGCCCGTCGCCCAGCATCGGCGCGAGCCGCGCCCGGCTGCCGTCGGAGACGTGGACGAGATCGAGCGGGCGCCCGGTGAAGCCCCGGGCGATGGCCGCCGATTGCACGGCGGAGCGGACGAGCCGCACCCCCTTGTGCGCTGGCGATTGCGGATCGCAGGAGGCCGTCAGGCAGCCGGCCGAGAGCGGCGTGAGCGTGCAGGGCTCGGCGGTGTCGAAGCGATAATAGACCCCGTTCGGGCAGGCCAGGAAGTAGTCGTGCAGGGTCACGGCCACGGGCAGGCCGCTGCGCGCCAGCACGGAAAAGACCGCCGGCGACAGCGAGCGGGTCCATTGGTGGAGGTGCAGCAGGTCGGGCCCGGCCGGCAGGGCCGCCAGGGCGGCGGCGAGGCGCCGCGCCGCCTCGCGGTTCCAGATTCCCTCGATCGCGCCGCGCCAGGCCGGCCGCTCCCACACGTCGGTGAGGCCGAGCCCCACCCGGTGAATGCCGGGATGGTCGAGCAACGGGTCGGCCTGGCCGTCGACGCCGTGGATCAGCGTGACGGCGACACCGCGCTCGGCGAGGCCGCGGGCCGATTCGATCGCGACCTTCTCGGCGCCCCCCTTCGGCGTGGCAAAGTTCGTCAGGATGGCGACGTGCATCGGCGGGTCCTCTCGTCGACCAAGCCTAGCCGGCGGGGCACCATCGTCCCGTTAAACACGAGGCGCACGCAACAGGCCCGGGCCCCGCGCGTTAGCCGGGCAGTGAGTCCCCGAGCGGGGACGCTCGACAGGAGAGATCGCGATGAGCGAGTCCAAGACCCCGGACAAGGATCAGGCGGGCTTTCGCCGCGACAGCGCCTCGCCGGAGGACAAGGCGCGGCCGGAGAACCAGCAGGGCAAGCTGAACGAGCGCCTCGACGAGGGTCTCGAGGAGACCTTCCCGTCGAGCGACCCGGTCTCGGTGAAGATCACGAAATAGTCGTGGGCCTTGCCGGTCCCGATTCTCCCCTCCCGGGCGGGAGAGGGAAATCGGGACCGGCGAGCGCGCAAGAGGACGACACGCCTCGGCGTGGAACTCCGAGCATGGTGCGATCGCTCGACGCTCGGGTTCCGCTCACGACCGCCTCGCCCTGCGCGCGTCGATCGCCCCGGACGCTCTCCCCTCCCTTGCAGCGGCACCATGGAAGTCTGGCGTCGCAGGGAGAGTGTTTCGCGCCGGCAAGTTAAACCCTGAGTTTTATCAACGGATCGTTGGCTTGCCGTCACGGAGGCTGGCGCTTACACCGGCTCCCGGCGCAACGGTGACCCACGGAACAGCCATGTCGGGGTGACGCGCCGAAATCGCCCCGTCAGCATGATCCGCTCGCTCCTTCGCCCCTCTCGCCTCGCCGTCGCGCTGCTGCTGCTTGGCGCCGGCCCCGCCCTCGCCCAGTCCAGCTTCGCCCGCGGTACGCCGCTCGACTGGTCGGCCGTGCTGACCGGGGCTTTCCTCGGCTTCCTGCTGCTGCCGACCGCCTACAACGTCGCGTTCTTCGTCATCCTGCGCGAGCGCTTCCTGCTCTGGGACATCGCCCGGATCCTGACGCTCGTCGCACTGACGCTCTGCCTGTCGTCGCTGCCCCTGGGCTCCATCGTCACCGCCGAGGGGTTCGCCCGGCAGGTCGCGATCAACGTCCTGTTCGACGGGGTCATCGTCCTGATGGGACCGTTCCTCGGCACCCTGCTCGAACCCGGCGCGTTGCCGCCGCGCCTGCGCCGGTGCTTGATGTCTCTGCCGTTGTCCGTCGCCCTGACGACGCCCGCGATGCTCCTCGCCCCCTGTCCGCCGGCCTACATGGCCTTGCGCAGCCTCGTGCTCGTCGGCGTCCTCGCCCTGTACGGCACGTCGCTCGGGGTGGCGCTCGCGCGCGGGAGCCGGGCGGCGCGGTTCCAGACCGCGGCCTCGCTCGGCGTGCTGGCGGTCTGCGGGGTCAGCCTCTTTCACGACGTCGTGCTCGGCCGGCCGTTCGGGCTCTTCCTGTACGCCCTGTTCGGCGCCATCGCCCTGGAGATGCTGCTGAACGCCGCCGGCGTCGGCGACCGCTTCATGCGGCTCAAGCGCGAACGCGATCAGGCACAGGCCCGGGCCGACACCCTGGACCTCGTCGCCCATACCGACCCGCTGACCGGCCTGCCGAACCGCCGCGGCCTGGAGCGCCGGTTCGCGACGACGCGCCCGCGTGCGGTCGCGATCCTCGACATCGACCATTTCAAACGGATCAACGACGCTTTCGGTCACGATCAGGGCGACGCGGTGATCGTCGCGGTGGCGGAGGCGCTGGCCGATGGCACGGCCTATGCGGGCCGCCTCGGCGGCGAGGAATTCGCGCTGCTCCTCGACGACGACGACCCGGTCGCCACCGTCGAGTCCCTGCGCCGGCAGATTCCGTCCCGAACCGTGGCACGGGCTCCCGCCGTGACCCAGCCGGTCACGGCGAGCGCCGGTGTCGCGCGGGTGGGCGACGCCATGACCTACGCCGAGGCGCTGAAGGCCGCCGACCTCGAACTCTACGCCGCCAAGGCCGCAGGCCGGAATTGCTGCGTCGCCGACCGCACCGTCTACCGGGCGCGGGCGGCGTGAATCCTGCCCGTCACTGCACCTCGAGCAGGCGCCGGGCGATGACCTGGGCCTGGATCTCGGCCGCGCCCTCGAAGATCGACAGGATGCGGGCGTCGCAGAGCAGGCGGCTCACCGGATATTCGAGGGCGAAGCCGTTGCCGCCGTGGATCTGCAACGCGTTGTCGGCCGCCGCCCAGGCGACGCGGGCGGCCAGCAGCTTCGCCATGCCGGCCTCGAGGTCGCAGCGCTTGCCCTCGTCCTTCTGGTGGGCGGCGAAGTAGGTGAGCTGGCGGGCGATGGCGATCTCGACCGCCATCAGGGCAAGCTTGTCGGCGACCCGCGGGAACGAGACCAGCGGCTTGCCGAACTGCACCCGCTCCTCGGCGTAGCGCAGGCCCACATCGAGGGCCGATTGCGCCACGCCGACCGCGCGGGCCGCGGTCTGGATCCGGGCCGATTCGAAGGTCTGCATCAGCTGGGCGAAGCCCTTGCCCTCGACCCCGCCGAGCAGGTTGCCCTCCGGCACCGCGAACCCGTCGAAGGCGAGCTCGTACTCCTTCATGCCGCGGTAGCCGAGCACCTCGATCTCGCCGCCCGACAGGCCCTCGACCGGGAACGGGTCCTCGTCGGTGCCGCGGGGCTTTTCGCCGAGCAGCAGCGACAGGCCCTTGTGGCCCGGCTCCTCGGGCTTGGTGCGCACCAGCACCGTCATCAGGTCGGCCCGGACCGGATGGGTGATCCAGGTCTTGTTGCCGCTGATCCGCCAGGTATCGCCGTCTTTGACCGCCTTGGTGCGCAGGGACGCGAGGTCCGAGCCGGTATTCGGCTCGGTGAAGACCGCGGTCGGCAGGATCTCGCCCGAGGCGATCTTCGGCAGGAAGCGCTGCTTCTGCTCCTCGGTGCCGCCGCACAGGATCAGCTCGGCGGCGATCTCCGAGCGGGTGCCGAGCGAGCCGACGCCGATATAGGCCCGCGACAACTCCTCCGAGACCACGCACATCGAGATCTTCGGCAGGCCCATGCCGCCGTATTCCTCCGGAATGGTCAGGCCGAACACGCCGAGCTCGGCCATCTGGCCGATGATCTCGAGCGGGATGTAGGCGTTCTCCAGGTGCCATTCATGGGCATGGGGGGCGACCTCGGCTTGGCCGAAGCGGCGCATCTCGGCGCGGATTGCCTCCATGTCCTCGTCGAGGCCGGTCTCGCCGACCGTCGCGGATCCCGCGCCGTCGCGGATCATCCGCACCAGGGCGGCGCGGTTCGGGGCGGTGTTGCCCTCGGCGATCAGGGTCTCGACCGCCTCCGAGCGGTGGCGCGCCACCTCCTGGGCCTTCAGACCGAGCGAGGTCGTCGGGCGCACCATCTCGCCCTGGCTCATCGGGATGCCGCCGAAGAGCTGTTCCAGGTATTCGCCGAGGCCGATCCGCACGAGCAGCGTCTCGGTCTCGCCGAGGCGCCCCTCCCCGGACAGGCGGGCCGCGTAGGCGCCGAGTTGGGTGATCGCCTCGGCATAGGTCGAGAGCCAGGCGAGGCCGTGGGCGGCGTGCTGCTCGGCCTCGATCCGCTCGGGCGAGAGCCGGCCGTCGGGCCCGAGCAGGCCGGCCCGCACCCGGCGGGCGGCGTCGGCGGCGAGCGCCTTGGCGGCGAGCCCGGCTTCCTGCGCCAGGGTGACGAGGTCGGTCGGGGCGGGGGCGGCCTGGGCGGACATCGGTCAGGTCTCCGGGGATTATGCTGCGGCGCATACAAATAGCGGTGAATCGCCGGCCTGTAGAGGGGCCAGCCTGCCGCTGGGGTCCGACTTTCGGGGGGAAGGGGATTATTGCGCGGTGACGCCGCCGTCGATCACCATCTCGGCCCCGGTGACGAAGCCGGCCTCGTCGGAGGCGAGGTAGGCGGCGAGCCCGGCGATCTCGTCGGCCGCGGCATTGCGCCCGAGCGGCACCGCGGCGCGCAGGCGTTCGCTGAGCGCTTCCGGCGTGTAGCGGCTGCCGGCGGCGAGGTCGCGCAGCATGTCGGTCTCGGTGAAGCCGGGATGGATCGAGTTGCAGCGCACGCCGTATTTCTGGCGGGCGCAGTGCAGCGCGACCGATTTGGTGAGGAGCCGCACCGCCCCCTTCGAGGCGTTGTAGGCGGCGAGGTTGTGCCCGCCGACGATGCCGGAGACCGACGAGAGGTTGATGATCGCCCCTCCCCGCCCGGCCGGCGGCTTCATCGCCCGCACGGCGTGGCGGCAGCCGAGGAAGGTGCCGTCGACGTTGATGTCCTGAACCCGGCGCCACTCCGCGAGCGTCACCGACTCGATGGTGCCGACCACCGCGATCCCGGCATTGTTGACCAGCACGTCGAGGCCGCCGTGGCGGGCGACCGTGCGGTCGACGGCCTGCGTCCAGTCCTCGTCCCTCGTCACGTCGAGGGCGCAAGGATGGAAGGCCGGGTTCTCCGGCGCGACGCGCTCGGCCTCCGTCTCGTCGATATCGGCGAGGATCACCGCCGCCGCCCCCTCGCGGGCGAAGCGCCGCGCGATCGCGAGCCCGATCCCCCGCGCGCCGCCCGTGATCAGGGCGACCTTGCCGGCCAGACGCTGCATCCGGATTTCCTTCCCTCGCGTCCCGCCTCTTGCCGTGAAGCTCTCGCCTCGGGCGGTCCGCCAGGGTGGCGCGGCCGGAGGGCCGCCGCAAGCCTCGCCCTCAGAACTTCACCGCCGCGCCGCCGCGCACGGTGTTGAGGTTCATCTTGTGGCCGTCGAAATCGTTGAACAGCACGTACTGGTACTCGGCGCGCAGCAGCAGGTTCGGCGTGATGGCGTACTCGATGCCGGCCCCGGCCGCGATGCCGCCGACAACCTTCTCCTTGGTGCGATGGGTGATGTCCGGATCGGCCAGGATGCTGTTGCCCGGATCGGTCTGCAGGAAGGTCTTGTAGCCGGAGTAATTCACGAAGACCCGCTGCGAGGGGTCGGCGAGGGCCTGGTTGGCGCGATAGGTCGCCTGATCGTACTCGTAACCCCGCACCGCCACCGTCTCGGCGATCTGCGCCCGGCCGATGGCGAAGCCGCCGGTCACGAAGGGCATGAACCCGTCGACGCTGTAGCCGAAGCGCGCCCGGATGGTGGCGTAGTCCTGGATCTGCGTCGTCGCGTCGCCGGAGAGCTTTGCACCCCTGAGGAAGCCCAGGCTGTCGACTTGGTACTTGTGAATTGCGTCGCCGCTTCGACCGGTGAGCCCGAGATGGGTGTAATCGAGCTCGACGCCCACGATCGTGTCATCGAATTGGTAGTTCACGCCCGCGAAGGCGCCGAAGGTGATGCCGTTGCGCCGTACGTCGCGCGCGTGCATGAGCGAGGAAGCACCGAGCGTCGATTCGATCGCGGTGGCACGCAGCGCCTGGGCGACGGGGCTGCGGAACACGTCGCCGAAGCCGAAGCTGGCGCTCGACCAGCCGCCATGCCCGCCGACATAGATGCCCTCCCAGACATCCGGCACGGATACCGCCACCGGCTCGGAGGCCGTGCCCCGCAGAGCCCCGAAATCGAGATCCGCAGCCTGCGCCGCCACGGGCGCGCCCAGACCCAAGCCGACGAGAATTCCTAAGGTCGTGAAACGCATCTGGGCCGCCTCCGGCACGAGGATCGGCAAAATTTGCCGTGCCGCAGGCATCACAATGACTCGGTAACCTTAAAACTGCGTTACGGGCCTCAAAAGATGGTCCGAAATCAGACATGCGAAACGCCCGGTGCGGTGGGCGCACCGGGCGTTTCGCAGCGTCAGCCGAACAGGATCAGTAGGTCAGGCCGCCCAGTCCCGGCAGGGCGAGACCGTTGCCGAAGGCCCAGCGCAGGCCGACCCGGAACTCGTTGGCGGCGATGTCCTTGATCCGGGTGTTCTGGTTGTAGACGTCGAAGCCGGTTCGCGCCTTGCCGACCTCGAGGTAGCGGTAATTGGCATCGATGCTGACGCCGGCGCCGATCTCGTAGGAGATGCCCGCCATCGCCGCCCAGGCGAGGCCGACCGCCGTGTGGTTGGCGCGGGCATCGAACCCCTGCGCGCCGAGCTGGTAGGCGCCGTCGACGCCGCTGCCGCAGGCGGTCGTGAAGCAGGTGGTGCCGGTCCAGGCGTCGTGGAAGCGCTTGCTCGCCATGCCGACGCCCGCGCCGATATACGGCGTGACCCCCCACCAGGTACCGAGATCGACGTAGACGTTGAACAGGCCGGTCAGCACGTCGAGCTTGCCGGCCTCGGTGTTGAAGCCCTCGACGAAATTGGTGCGGGAGGAATAATCGCGGAAGCGGCTGCGGGTGCGGCCGTCGATGGTCACGTCGGCGCGCAGGAAGCTGTTGAAGCGGTAGCCGATGCCGCCGCCATAGCCGTCGGTGTCGCCGAGGCGGAAGCCGACGAGCTTGGCGCCGTCGGTGCCCGGCAGGGTGTCGTCCTTCGGGTGACGGAAGTCGCTCGCCGTGTAGTCGCCGCGCAGGTACCAGCCCGAGCCGACCTCCACCGGAACGGGAAGCGGCGGCGGTGGAGGCGGGGGCGGCAGCAGGTCGGCGGCAAGTGCCGGCGCGCCGAGCAGGCCGAGCCCGAGAAGTGCGACCGGGAAGCAGTGACCGAACCGTGCCATGGGGCGCCCTTTCCTGCCCTTCGACTCCTTGGCCGGGGCGTACTGCGCGATTGGTGATGGGCCCTGCGGCCCGGAAACAAACGTAACGTCAGGAGGTTAGCAGGCACTTAACCCTAACGGGCCGCCGGGACGTCCTCCGGCGTGGCGCCGGAGGACGGTCAGGTCGTTCAGTACTTGCGCACCAGCGGCATCATCGGGGGCGGCTCATAGGCGGCGGCGACGACCGGCGCGCCGAACATCCAGCGCATGCCGAGCTTGATGTCGTGCGCCTCGATGTCCTTGACCTTGAACGGCTGGTAGGTCTGCGCGCAGAAGCAGTTCAGCACGCCCGTCGCGCCCTCGCCGAGGTTGAGGTAGCGATAGGCCAGTTCGAGCTTCAGGTTCGGCGTGACGGCGTAGGACAAGCCGGCATGCAGGGCCCAGGCGAAATTGGTGCGGATGCGGTTCTTGTAGGTCCCGCCGCTGGTCCCGCCGAAGGACGTGTCGGCGTAATCGGTGTTGTCCGGATAGCTCAGCACGGTCTTGTTGATGCTGACCTCGGACAGGCCGGAGAAGCGGTTGAACGCCGCGCCAACGCCGGCGCCGGCGAACACGCCGAGACCGCCAAACAGCTCCTTCTCGACGTAGCCGTTCACCAGCACGACCGCGGCCGAGTAGTTGCCGCTGGTCGATTCGTCGAGCTGGGTCTTGGAGACGGTGCGCAGGCCGATGTCGTTGTAGTACTCGGACTTCGAGTTGACGCGATCATTGGTGCGGAAGCCGCTCGAGAAGCGGTATTCGCCGGTGATGTCGGCACGGAACCAGGGGGTGAACTGGTAGCCGACGCCGCCGCCGGCGAAGCCGCCGCCGCCGAGATCGCTGTTGTAGTAGTGGACCGGATCCGGATCCGGCACGGTCGACACTTTCGGCGTCGCGTACACGCTCGCCCCGACATCACCGCGCAGGTACCAGCCGCCGGCGAAGTCGACGGCGGGCGGGGGCGGCAGCAGCGGCGGGGGCGGCGGCGGCAGGAGGTCGGCGGCGTGGACGAGGCCCGGCGCGGCCACGCTCGCAGCGAGCGTGAAGATGCGCGCCAGCGCGAGTGGCTTGCTGCGGCCCATGACGGTTCCCTGTTGTGAAGGGCCGCTGCAATCATCGGGCGGCCGTTCCGGAAGACGTCACGACTGTCGCCTCGTTCGGTAAACCCGCGCTTAACGTTAAGCCTTAGGGCTGAGAAAGCGTTGCATTTGATCGAACCCGAGCCGGGACAGACACGAATCGCCCGGCTGCAAGTCGTGCGGCCAGTCTCGTCGGGTTTTCTCGCGCAGGTTGCGGAGCGGCAGGAGCGGCAATGAAGGCCGGCTCCCGCCGCGGGGCGCCGCTCAAGCCGCGACCTTGCGCAACGCCTCGACCACGTCGTCGACCACCCGCACCACGAGGTCGCGGTCGTCGCCCTCCGCCATCACCCGGATCACCGGCTCGGTGCCGGACGGGCGGATGACGAGGCGGCCGCCCTCGCCGAGGCGTTGACGGGCGCCCTCGATCGCGGTGACGACGCTGTCCTGACGCAGGGGCTCGCCCCCGGTCGCGTAGCGCACGTTCTTCAGCACCTGCGGCAGCGGATCGAAGCAGTGGCAGACCTCGCTCACCGGGCGCTGCTGGCGCTGCACCACCGAGAGGAGCTGGAGCGCCGCCACCAATCCGTCGCCGGTGGTGGCGTAATCCGACATGATGATGTGGCCCGACTGCTCGCCGCCGAGGTTGTAGCCGTGCTCGCGCATGTGCTCGAGCACGTAGCGGTCGCCGACGGCGGTGCGGACCATGCCGAGGCCAAGGCCCCCGAGATAGCGCTCGAGGCCGAGATTCGACATGATGGTGGCGACGATGCCGTTCTTCGACAGGCGGGCGTCCTCCTGCCAGGACCGGGCCACCACCGCCATCAGCTGGTCGCCATCGACCCGCTGGCCCTTTTCGTCGACGACCAGCACCCGGTCCGCGTCGCCGTCGAGCGCGATGCCGATATCGGCGCGCAATTCGCGCACCTTGCTCACCAGGGCCTCCGGCGCGGTCGAGCCGACGTCGCGGTTGATGTTGAAGCCGTCGGGCTCGGTGCCGATGGCGATCACCTCGGCGCCGAGCTCCCACAGGGTCTCGGGCGCCACCCGGTAGCCGGCACCGTTGGCGCAATCCACCACGACCCGCAGACCGTCGAGGGTCAGGTTGCGCGGCAGCGTGCGCTTGGCGAACTCGATGTAGCGGGCATGCACGCTCTCGATGCGCTTCGCCCGGCCGAGATCCTGCGAGCCGGCAAGCTTTACCTGGAGGTCGGCATCGATGAGCCGCTCGATCTCGCGCTCGACCTCGTCGGAGAGTTTGAACCCGTCGGGACCGAAGATCTTGATGCCGTTATCCTCGAACGGGTTGTGCGAGGCCGAGATCATCACCCCGATATCGGCGCGCATCGAGCGGGTCAGCATCGCGACGGCCGGCGTCGGCATCGGGCCGAGCAGGAGCACGTCCATCCCGACCGAGGTGAAGCCCGCCACCATCGCGGTCTCGATCATGTAGCCCGACAGGCGCGTATCCTTGCCGATCACCACCCGGTGGCGATGGTCGCCGCGCTGGAACACGAGCCCGGCGGCCTGTCCCACCTTGAGCGCGAGTTCCGGCGTGATCACGCCGTTGGCCCGGCCCCGGATGCCGTCGGTCCCGAAATACTTGCGCACGGTCGTCAACTCCCTGTCCCGTTCCGGGCCATCCGGCCCGCCCTCGCGCGCGACCGCGCAAGGGAGGTGCCGCTCTTCCCGGACGCGGTCACACGTGGTCTGGGTTATTTTGAGGCTCATCCACAACGACAAGGGGCGGCGGGAGTGATCCCGCCGCCCCTCATGTCGAAATCGGCCGAGTGTGGATTGTGCGTCGTGCCTCAGGCCTGCGGCTGGGGCTCGTAGCCGCCGTCGTTCTCCCGCGGCCGGCCACGGCCGGCGGAGGGGACGGGCGAGCCACGGGTCGGGTTCGTCGGGTAGTCGCCGGCATCGCGCACCGGCGGCTTGCCGTTGATGAGATCGCGGATCTCGTCGCCCGACAGGGTCTCGTACTCGAGCAGGCCGCGGGCCAGGGCCTCGAGGTCGTCGCGGCGCTCGTCGAGGATGCGGCGGGCATCCTGCAGCCCGGCCTCGACCAGGCGGCGGACCTCGGCGTCGATCTTCTGGGCGGTGGCCTCCGACACGTTCTGCTGCCGGTTGACCTGCATGCCGAGGAAAACCTCGTCGTTGTTCTCGCCGTAGGCGACAGTGCCGAGCTCGGGGCTGAAGCCCCAGCGGGTCACCATCATGCGGGCGAGACGGGTCGCCTGCTCGATGTCCGACTGGGCGCCGGACGTGACCTTGTCGTGGCCGAAGATCATCTCCTCGGCGACGCGGCCGCCCATCATGATCGCGAGGCGCGAGGTCATCTGCTCGAACGACATCGACAGCTTGTCGCGCTCCGGCAGCTGCATGACCATGCCCAGCGCCCGGCCGCGCGGGATGATCGTCGCCTTGTGGACGGGATCGGTTGCCGGGACGTTGAAGGCCACGATGGCGTGGCCGCCCTCGTGGTAGGCGGTCAGGCGCTTCTCGTCCTCGGTCATGACCAGGGTGCGCCGCTCGGCGCCCATCATCACCTTGTCCTTGGCGTCCTCGAACTCGTGCATCGTGACGATGCGCTTGCCGCGGCGGGCCGCCAGGAGGGCCGCCTCGTTGACGAGGTTCATCAGGTCGGCGCCCGAGAAGCCGGGGGTGCCGCGGGCGATCACCTTCAGGTCGACGTCGGGCGAGAGCGGCACCTTGCGGACGTGGACGCGCAGGATGCGCTCGCGGCCGATCACGTCCGGGTTCGGCACGATGATCTGGCGGTCGAAACGGCCGGGACGCAGCAGCGCCGGGTCGAGAACGTCGGGGCGGTTGGTCGCCGCGATGATGATGATGCCCTCGTTGGCCTCGAAGCCGTCCATCTCGACGAGGAGCTGGTTGAGGGTCTGCTCGCGCTCGTCGTTGCCGCCGCCCAGGCCCGCGCCGCGATGGCGGCCGACGGCGTCGATCTCGTCGATGAAGATGATGCAGGGCGCGTTCTTCTTCGCCTGGTCGAACATGTCGCGGACGCGGCTGGCGCCGACGCCGACGAACATCTCGACGAAGTCCGAGCCCGAGATGGTGAAGAACGGCACGTTGGCCTCGCCCGCGACCGCCCGGGCGATCAGGGTCTTACCGGTGCCGGGGGGGCCGACCAGCAGCACGCCGCGCGGGATGCGGCCGCCGAGGCGCTGGAACTTCTGCGGGTCGCGCAGGAACTCGACGATCTCCTGGAGATCCTCCTTGGCCTCGTCGACGCCGGCGACGTCCTCGAAGGTGACGCGGCCATGCGCCTCGGTCAGGAGCTTCGCCTTCGACTTGCCGAAGCCCATGGCCCGGCCGGCGCCGGACTGCATCTGGCGCGACAGGAAGATCCAGGCTCCGATGAACACCAGGATCGGCAGCCAGTTCACGAGCAGCGCGATGAACCACGGCGTGTTGTCCGACGGCGGACGGGCCGTGATGGTCACGCCCTTGCCCTGGAGCTTGGACACCAGCGAGGGGTCGTTCGGCGCGTAGGTCGTGAAGGTGCCGCCGCTCGTGTAGGTGCCGCTGACCTCCTGGCCGGAGATGACCACGTTCTGGATGCGGCCCTGCTCGGCATCGTTCAGGAGCTGGCTGTAGGCGATCTCCCCGCCGCCCGAGCGGTGACCCGGATTCTGGAACAGGGTCACGAGGGCCAGCACGAGCAGGAAGATGACGACCCACAAGGCGAAATTGCGGAAATTGGGGTTCATCGAAGAGTCAATCCCTGAGGAGCGCGGCACCGCGCGGGCGTGCTGGGGTGGGTGCCGGCACTCGGAGCCCAATGTAGGCACCCGCCCGATGCTTGCCAAGTAATCGACCACGCCTGCGGCGCCGCGGGCCGGCCGGTTTACGATTCGTCACCCGCCGGCGTCGCCCGCGGCACCCGGCGCGGCGGCGCGGGCGCCAGGGTCAGGCGGCCGCCGTCGGCGGTGAGGAGGAGCCCCGCGAGGGTGCGCCGGCATGGCGTGCCTGCCCGCAAGGCCGGCAGGAGAGCGTCGAGCAATGCCCGTTCCAGCCGCTCGAGGCGCACCGGAGGCGCGGCCGCAACCTCGCGCAGGGACGCGACCGCAAGCCCCACCGCCCGCAGCGCCACCGCCTCCGGCAAGGCCGCGAGATCGGCGCCTTCGAGGATCAGCCGTCCGTCCCCCCGCGGGTCGACGCGCCGCAGATCGCGCAAGGCGTCCGCGGCCGCCGCGGCGAGCGCCGTCTCGTCGCGGCGCAGGCGCCCGGCGAGCCGTTCCAGGCGGTCCGCGGTCAGCCCCTCCTCGGCGAGGAGCGGCAGGAGCCGGCGCAGGCGGGCGCGGCCGAAGCGCGGATCGGTGTTCGACGGGTCGCGCACATACGGCCAGCCCCGCGCCTCGCAGGTCGCGACGAGGCGGGCCTTCGCGATCGAGAGGAATGGTCGGGCGAGGGTGAGGCCATCGAGGGGGCGGGCCGGTGCCATCCCGGCGAGGCCAGCCGGGCCGGAGCCGGCGCACAGGCGCATCAGCACCGTCTCGGCCTGATCGTCGAGGGTGTGGGCCGTGAGGACGAGGTCGGCGCCGGCCTCGGCGGCGAGACCGGCCAGCAGGCCGTAACGCGCCGACCGGGCCGCCTCCTGCAGTCCCGCCGTCGGCTTTCGACCGGACCAGGCCAGCGTCCGGTGCGGCAATCCGAGGCGGGCGGCGAGACCGGCCACGCCCGCAGCCTCCGCCGCCGAGCCGGGCCGCAGGCCGTGATCGATGGTGGCGACGAGAAGGGGAATCCGGCCCTCGGCCTGGGCGGCGCAGCCCATCAGGGCCGTCGAATCGGGACCGCCGGAGACCGCCAGCACCGCCCCCCGGAAGGGGCTTCGCGGTCCGATCCAGGGCCCGAGGAGATCGTCCCCCTCCTCCACCGCGAGGGGACCATCCAGGCCGCTCACGCGATGGCGCTCATGCGGCGGCGCTCACGCCGCGCAGCGCGCGCGCCGCTGTTCCCGGTCGACGCCCTGCTTCACGGTCGAGGAGGCCTGCGGGAACTTGCGCTCCAGCTCGGCCAGGGTGGCGCAGGCCTGCTCCCGGGCGCCAAGCGCGTTGAGCGAGGCGCCGAGCTTCAACATCGCATCCGGCGCCTTGCGCGAGCGGGCATAGTCGGTCGAGACCTTCAGGAATTGCTCCGCCGCCTCGCGGGTGCGGTTGCGCTGCAGGTAGCTCTCGCCGAGCCAGTAGGTCGCGTCCGGCACCAGGGTGTCGCGGGGATGCGACTGGATGAACTGGCGCAGGCTCATCTCGGCCTGCTCGTACTGGCGCTGCAACACGTAGGCATAGGCCGCCTCGTAATCCGCTTTCGCGTCGCCGGTGCCGGTGGCGGCGACGCTGGCCGAGGGGCGCGGTGCGGCGGGAGCCGGCACGGCGGCCGGGCGGGATGGCGGACGCAGATCCACGGGCTCGCCGTAATCCGGCGTCTCGTCCTCGATCGCGGCGCGGGGCGGCGCAAGGGCAGCGGTGGCGCCCGGCGTCGCGGGGGCCGCCGCCGCGGCGCGGGGCGCCTGGCTCGGGGTCGTCGCGCCGAGTTGCTGCGGCGCGCCGATAGCGCCCGGATTCTGGGACGGGTCGAAGGCGTCGCTGCGCTTCTGGGGCTTGGGCTGCGGGGTCGCGGCCGCCGGGCGTTGGCCGCCCTTCGCTTCCTGGAAGCGGTACTCGACGTCCTCCTGGAACTTGCGCAGCTGCTCCTTGAGCTGGCGGTTCTCGTACTGGAGCGATTCGATCTGGCCCGCCATCTGGCGCGACTGGTTCTCCAGCCGGTTGAGGCGCACCACGAACTCGGAGGCGTCCTGGGCGGCGGCCGGGCAGGCGGCAGCGAGTGCCAGCGCGGACACGGCCAGGGCGGGGGCGAGGATCAGGCGGCGAAGCATGGCGGGGCGCATCACGGCTCGGGTCAGGCGGCGGGTCCGCACTCGGGAGCGCGGGTTAGCAGATGCCGCGGCTCCCCGCAAAAGGGACGGAGCGACTCGCTCCGTCCCGCCGGACGACAGGCGGCGGCGACCGCAGCCGCCTGCCCGGGACGACGTAGGGCGGTGGAGCACCGCCCCCTGTGGTTACGAGCCGGCGCCACCGTCGAGCACCGTGACGGCGCGGCGGTTCTGCGACCAGCACGAGATGTCGTTGCACACCGCCACCGGGCGCTCCTTGCCGTAGGACACGGTGCGCATGCGGTTTCCGCCGATGCCGCGGGAGGCGAGGTAATCGCGCACGGCCTGGGCGCGGCGGGCGCCGAGGGAGAAGTTGTACTCGCGGGTGCCGCGCTCGTCGGCATGGCCCTCGATCAGGAACGTGTAGCGCGGATAGCGCTGCAGCCACTGCGCCTGCTTGTCGAGGGTCGCGGTGGCGGTCGAGGTCAGATCGGTCGAATCGGACTCGAAGAACACCCGGTCGCCGATATTGACGACGAAGTCCTGGGCGCTGCCCGGGGTCGCCGGCCCGCCGCGGCCGTAGCCACCCGCGCCGCCGGCCCCTCCGGCGCCGTAGGCCGCCGAGGCGTCGGCGAGATCGTTGTTGCTCGCGCAGGCCGCCATCGACAGGGCGAGCGCGAACGCGGCGGTGATCTTGAGCGCGCGCAGGGGCGCGAGCGGCAGCGGCATCGACCAAAACTCCTCTGGCGGCCTGGTTCCAGGCCGCACCCGGCGCGACGCGAGCGTTTCACGGGCCCGGCGACGCCACACAACACGCATCCGTCTGTAGTCCCGGCCGGTTAAGCGAAGGTTCCGTCAAGCTTGACGACCCCTTGCCGCCTCCTGCGATCGTCGCACGACCCGGCCGAGCCCCGCCCGATGCGCGGAGCCAGGCGCCACACACCGTTGAAATACGGCCACGCTGCGGCGCCGCGAGGCGATGAGGCACGACGGTGCGCGCCGTGACATCCTGGCAACACCGGGGCCGGCGCCGGCTGCCGGCCGCGTCGGCGGCCATGGTTGACCCTTCGTTAATCAAATGGCCCGACCGTCATCGCATCGACGGCCGAGATTCCCTCCCGATGCCCGCGCCCCTGCCCTCCCCCCGGACACCACAGCCCGGCACCAAGCCCTGCGTTCTCATCGTCGAGGACAGCTACATGCTGCTCGAACTGCTGGTGACCCTGTGCGAGCAGCACGGGATCGAGACCCTGACCGCGTCGAGCGGCGAGGCGGCGCTGACCCTGCTGCGCGAGCACGGTCCGCGTATCGATTGGCTCCTCACCGACATCCGGCTCCCCGGCCTCGTCGACGGCTGGAGCGTGGCGGAGGCGTACCGGCAGATCCAGCCGGACCGGCCGGTGATCTATTCCTCAACCACGGCCAACCTGAAGCACACGGCGGTGCCCGGCAGCATCTTCGTGACCAAGCCGTTCGTGATCTCCGACATCCTGCGCCTGGCCCGGATGATGGCGAGCGAGATGGAGGTGTCGCGCCAGCTCTGCGCGTGAGCCGGTCTCACGACCCGGTGGCGGCCCGGGCCGCGGCCGCCGCCTTGGCGTTCGCATTCTCCTCGGCCGCGTCGGCGGCCTCGCTGAGGCGAAAGTCCCGCGCCCGCGCTTCGCAGCGGGCGCGCAACACGTCGAGCTCCTCCTCGCTCAGGTGCTCGATGCCGATATAGGCGTTCTGGGCCGCGCTCGCCCGGATCAGCTCGTCGAGCTTCGCCTGGATCGCCGCACCATCGCGGTTCTGGGTGTTCTGGATCAGGAACACCATCAGGAACGTCACGATGGTGGTACCGGTGTTGATGATCAGTTGCCAAGTATCCGAGTAGTGGAACAGCGGGCCGGTCAGCGCCCAGACCACGATCAGCAGCAGGCTCGCCGCGAACGTGCCGGGCCGGCCCGCCGCGCGGGCGACGGAGGCGGCGAAATCCGAGAAGGTGCGGATGCGACTCGTGACCATCATGGCTCCCGCGGCGGCCCGGATTCTCAGGTGTTTCCCCAGTGTTTCCAGAGGCTCAGGGCCGATGAGCGTCCGCTTACGAATTCCGATCCGGCAGCGGCGGTTCCCCTCTTGACGAAGCCCGGGGCTCGGCGCAGTGACGGCCCGCCCGCGATCCCCTGGTGCCGCGGCCATCCCGGACAATCTCCACTTCATGCCGAGCGACAGTCACAGTCGACCGCCCTTGCCGTCTCCGGCCTGAGGTCCCGCGCTCCCGCGAGCGGCTGAGGGCGACCGGCCGGGGACGGCCGGCCGACGCTCAAGCGCCGAGTAGGTGAGCCATGACCGATACCGTGATCGACGCCCCCGTCGAGCCCGCTTCCCTCGCCGCGCGCCTCGCCGAGGAGAGCGCTCCGGACATCGTCGAAGCCCTCAACCGGGAGGCGCCGGAGGTGGCCGCCGCCATCCTGTTGAGCCTGCCGCACGACCGTGCCGTCGAGGTGCTGGACCAGCCCGAGCTCGAGTGCGCCCCCGACATCATCGAGATGCTGCCGCGCGACCGCGTCGCCTCGTTCCTGTCGGGCATGTCGGCCGACCGGGTCACCGACGTGTTCAAGGAGATCGAGGAGCCCGGGCGTTCGGACCTGCGCACCCGCCTCGACGCCGAGACCCGTGGCGCGGTCGACAAGCTCATCGCCTATCCGGAGGAGAGCGTCGGCTCGATCATGACGACCGAGTTCGTCGCCGTGCCGACGACCTGGACCGTCGGCCTCACCCTCGACTACATCCGCAAGGTCGAGCGCACCCGCGAGACCGTCTACTCGATCTTCGTGCTCGACCCGCGCACCGGGGCGCTCGCCAAGGCGGTCCCCCTGCGCCGGCTGATCACCGGCCACCCGGAGGACACTATCCTGTCGGTGGCGCCGAACCGGCGCCCGGTCGTGGTCTCGGCCGATGCCAGCCGCAACGAGGCGGCGCGGCTGATCTCGAAATACGATCTCCTGGCGATCCCGGTGGTCGATGCGAGCAACCACGTCGTCGGCATCGTCACCGTCGACGACGTGATCGACGCGATGATCCAGAAGCAGACCGAGGACGTGCAGCGCTTCGGCGGCATGGAGGCGCTCGACGAGCCCTACATGTCGATCAACTTCCTCACCATGATCCGCAAGCGGGCCGGCTGGCTCTGCGTGCTGTTCCTCTCCGAGATGCTGACCGCCAGCGCCATGCAGGGCTTCGAGGGCGAATTGGAGAAGGCCCTGGTGCTGACCCTGTTCATCCCGCTGATCATGAGTTCGGGCGGCAATTCGGGCTCGCAGGCGACCTCGCTGCTGATCCGGGCGCTCGCCCTGCACCAGGTCCGCTTGAGCGATTGGTGGCGGGTGGCGCTCCGCGAGATCCCGGCCGGCCTGACGCTCGGCGCGATCCTCGGCACGATCGGCGTCGTGCGGATCGTGATCTGGCAGAAGCTCGGCTTCTACGATTACGGCGAGCACTGGTTCCTGGTCGCCGCCACCGTCGGCACGGCGCTCGTCGGCATCGTGCTGTTCGGCTCGCTCACCGGCTCGATGCTGCCCTTCGTCCTCCAGCGCGTCGGCTTCGACCCAGCCACGGCGTCGGCGCCGTTCGTGGCGACCCTGGTCGACGTGTCGGGGCTGGTGATCTACTTCACGGTGGCGCTGGTGATCCTGAAAGGGACGCTGCTGTAGGCGACGGCACGATCAAGTCCTGAACCGTCGGCGGTCGTGGATCCCGGGTTCCGCTGCGCGGCCCCCGGGATGACGGTGCGGGGTCCAGATCCGTCGCGGGAATCGGCAGGGCTCGAACGCCCGGCTACCGCTCCTCGATCGTCAGCTTCTGGAACCCCTTCGCCGCGAGCTTCGGCCGCTTGGCGCTGAGGATCCGGGAGTTCACCCCGGTCCAGCCGATCTCGCCCGACAGGCGTCCGTACTCGATCTTCGGGCAGCGGTTCATCACCACGGTGACGCCCCGCGTCTCGGCCCGGGCGGCACCGTCGTCGTTGCGCACGCCGAGCTGCATCCAGATCACCTGCGGCAGCGGGTCGAGGGCGAGCGCCTCGTCGACCAGCGGGCCGGCAGCCTCGGAATTGCGGAAGATCTCCACCATGTCGACCGGGTGGGCGAGGTCGGCGAGCCGCGCCACCACCGGCCGGCCCAGGATCTCGCCCCCGGCGAGGCCCGGATTGACCGGGATCACCTGATAGCCGCGCTCCAGCAGGTACTTGGTGACGATCCAGCTCGGCCGGGCCGGGTTGGCGGAGGCGCCGACGAGGGCGATCGTGCGCACCCGGCGGAGGATCGCCCGCAGGGCCTCGTCGTCGTAGCGGTCGTGGTTCATCGGGCGGCCTTCTTGTCGAGGAACGCCGCGATCCCGTCCTCGGCGGACCGGGCGAGCATGTTCTCGGTCATCACCCGCCCGGCATGGGCGTAGGCCTGCGCGAGCGGCATCTCCAGCTGCTCGTAGAAGGCGCGCTTGCCGACCCGCACCGTGTAGGCGCTGCGGGACGCGATCCCGGCCGCCAGTTCCTGCGCCTCCCTCAGCGCCGTGCCGGCGGGCACCACCCGGTTGACGAGGCCGAGCGCCCTCGCCTCCTCGGCCTCCGCCAGCTCGGCGGTGAGCAGCATCGCCATCGCGGCCTTGCGCGACAGGTTGCGCGACAGCGCCACCATCGGGGTCGAGCAGAACAGGCCGATCTGCACGCCCGGGGTCGCGAAACGCGCCTCCGTACCGGCCACCGCGAGGTCGCAGGAGGCGACGAGCTGGCAGCCCGCCGCGGTCGCGATCCCCTCCACCGCCGCGATCACCGGCTGCGGCAGGGCGGGGATCGCCATCATCACCGACGAGCAGAGATCAAACAGATCCTTGAACCGCGCCGCGCCACGATCGGCATCGGCCCGGTAGGCGGTCATCTCCTTGAGGTCGTGGCCGGCGCAGAAGGCCGGTCCCTCCGCCGCCAGCACCACGGCGCGCACGCTCTCGTCGGCGGAGAGCCGAGCGAATTCCTCGGACAGGGCGGTGAGGAGCGCGTGCGACAGGGCGTTGCGGGCGCGGGGCCGGTTAAGGACCAGGGTCGCGACGCCGTCGCGGTCGTCCCGGAGGAGCAGGGGGGTGTCTGACATGCGGTCTCGGCTGAGGAGGCAACGGATGGCCTATTGTCCGGTGCCGGGCGTCGTGCTGCAAGATCGTGCAGAACGATGAACGGACACGCTGCCCGCATGCTCCCTGCCCCCGTGATGGACCGCGACGCGGTCGCGGCCTTCCTCGACGAGGTTTTCCCGCAGATCCATCACGGCGGCCCCGGCCCGGTGGTCGAGAGCGTCGGTCCGATGACGGCGACGATGCGCCTGCCCTACCACGAGCGCCACCTCCGGCCGGGCGGGACGATCTCCGGCCCGGCGATGATGGGGCTCGCCGACGTGGCGCTCTACGTCGCGATCTTGAGCCAGGTCGGCCCGGTGGCGCTCGCCGTCACCACCAACCTCTCGTTCAACTTCATGCGCAAGCCCGCACAGGCCGATCTCCTCGCCGAGGCGCGCCTGCTCAAGCTCGGGCGCTCGCTGGCGGTGGGCGAGGTGCTGATCCGCAGCCTCGGCCGGGACGACCTCGTCTGCCACGCCACCGGCACCTACGCGCTGCCGCCAAAATAGCGGTATCATGATACCTCTACGCGGAAGCTGCTCGAAAAACTCAGCTTTTCGCGTTTTCGGATTTCTCGCGTCGCTTGACGTGGGCGCGAACCTGATTTACTGAGCCGGCCATCGCCGCTGCGCGCTCGTCACTGACCGCGGCGGCGTCCTGTTTTTTTCGTCAAGACTTCCGGGACTTATCCGCGATGAAGACCTTTTCGCTGAAGCCCGCCGACGTCGACAAGAAGTGGGTGATCATCGACGCGGAGGGCCTCGTGGTCGGCCGCCTGGCGTCGATCATCGCGATGCGTCTGCGGGGCAAGCACAAGCCCCAGTACACGCCCCACGTCGATTGCGGCGATAACGTCATCGTCATCAATGCGGAGAAGGTGAAGTTCACCGGCCGCAAGTATAACCAGAAGGTGTACTATCACCACACTGGTTACGCCGGTGGCATCAAGGAGCGTTCGGCCAAGTTCATCCTCGAGGGCCGCTTCCCCGAGCGCGTCGTCGAGAAGGCCGTGGAGCGCATGCTGCCGCGCGGCCCGCTGTTCCGGCAGATCCTGGGCAACCTCCGGGTCTACAAGGGCAACGAGCACCCCCACACCGCCCAGCAGCCGGAGACGCTCGACGTCGCCGCTCTCAACCGCAAGAACGTGAGCGCGTAAGATGGCGACCCTTCAGTCCCTCGCCGACCTCGGCCAGGCCAACAAGGCCTCTCTCTCGCAGGGCGAGAACAACGAGGCCCCGGTCCACGTCCAGAAGCTGGACTCCCTGGGCCGCGCCTACGCCACCGGCAAGCGCAAGGACGCGATCGCCCGCGTCTGGATCAAGCCCGGCGCCGGCAAGATCACGGTGAACGACCGCCCGGTCGACACCTACTTCGCCCGCCCGGTGCTGCGCATGATCCTGCAGCAGCCGCTCCAGATCGTCGACCGCGTCGACCAGTACGACATCGTCGTGACGGTGGCCGGCGGCGGCCTCTCGGGCCAGGCCGGCGCGGTGCGCCACGGCCTGTCGAAGGCCCTGACCTATTACGAGCCGGAGCTGCGGTCGTCGCTGAAGCGCGAAGGCTTCCTGACCCGCGACCCGCGCGTGGTCGAGCGCAAGAAGTACGGCCGCAAGAAGGCCCGCCGCAGCTTCCAGTTCTCGAAGCGCTAAGGCGACCTATCGGTCGACACAAAGAAGGGCGGGCCCGCGAGGGTCCGCCCTTTCTCGTTGTGTGTCAGGCGTTCAGCGCCTTCTCCAGCTCGCCCTTCGACATGGACGACCGGCCCGGGATGTTCTTCGCCCGGGCCTTCTGCATCAGCTCGGCCTTGGTCGGGCCGCTCTCCCGGCTGCCGGTCTTGTGCGAGGCCCTGCGCGCCGCAGCGGCCTTCTTGGCCACGTCCTTCGGCTGCTTCGAATGCTGCTGGCCCTTGGCGCTGTCGGCGCGCTTCTTGGCGGTCGAGCGCTTGTACTCGTCGTCCGAGAGCGTCTCCCGGGCCTTCTTCGGCAGGTAGCGCTCGCCGGTCTCGCCGCTCTTCTCGCCCGACTTGGTGCCCCACTCCTCGTCGGTCCATTGCTTGAGGTGGTTGTCGGACGACTTCTTGCCCTCGTAGCCGCCGCCCTCCTCCTTGTATTCCTGCACCGCCATCTGCGCCTTGCGCGCCGACCATTGGCCAGGCTTGCCGCCCTTCGACGAGCGGGTGACGTCCTTCTTGACCTTCTCCCACAGCTTCGGGTCGGTCTTCTTGGCGGTACCGGCCATGGTGTGCTCCTGCTGACATCTGCCGTGATCTGCCAGCACAACCGGGCGGCACGGGGCGGGTTCCGCTGCGGCGCTTTCCCTTGTGGATGACTGTGCCCTTGTGGACGGCCGTACGGCACGGCACGGTCGCGGACCGTTCGGCTTACTCCCGCGCCCGAGGACCGTGATTGCCGATTGACTTGGAGGCCCCTCGATTCCAATCACCACGCGCGTCGTTCGGCATCGGCCGATCCGCGCCACGGGGCAGCCGCCCACGGAGCTTTCGCCCATGACCCGCAAGCACAGCCCGAGCGTCTTCATCGACGGCGAGGCCGGCACGACCGGTCTCGGCATCCGCGAGCGCTTGGCCGCCTTCGACGACATCACCCTGCGGTCGATCCCGCACGAGAGCCGCAAGGACCCGGAGGCGAAGCGCGCCCTCCTGGGCGAGGTCGACCTCGTGGTCCTCTGCCTGCCCGACGAAGCCTCGCGCGAGACGGCGGCGCTGGCTGATTCGCTGCCCGGCGGCGGCCCGCGGCTGCTCGATGCCAGCACCGCCTACCGGGTCGATCCGGCCTGGACCTACGGCTTCGCCGAGCTGGCGCCGGAGCAGGAGGGCGCCATCCGGGCGTCCCGCCGCGTCTCCAACCCGGGCTGCTACCCGACCGGCGGCATCGCACTCCTGCGCCCGCTGATCGATGCCGGCCTGATCCCTGCCGATCATCCGATCAGCATCAACGCGGTCTCGGGCTATAGCGGCGGCGGCCGCAAGATGATCGAGGCCTACGAGGCCGGCGAGGCTCCGGCCTTCCAGCTCTACGGCCTCGGCTTCGGCCACAAGCACCTGCCCGAAACGCAGACATACAGCGGCCTCACCCGGCGCCCGATCTTCGTGCCGTCGGTGGGCAACTTCCGGCAGGGCATGCTGGTGTCGATCCCGCTCCACCTCGACCTGCTGCCCGGACAGCCGAGCCCGGCCGACCTCGAAGCGGCGCTCGCCACCCGTTACGCCGGCGCGAAACTGGTCAAGGTGGTGACCGGCGCCGAGGACGGCGCCCATCGCGAGCGCATCGAGCCCGAGGCGCTGAACGACACCGACATGCTGGAGTTGCGGGTGTTCGGCTCCGACACGCACCGCCACGCGGTGCTGGTCGCGCGCCTCGACAATCTCGGCAAGGGTGCGTCGGGGGCCGCGGTGCAGAACCTGCGCCTGATGCTCGACCTCGATTGACGCGTCGACCGGAGGGCCGCCCGGCCTTCCGGCCATTCCCGAAAGGTGCCGCGATGACCGAGACCCGCCCGCCGCTGCCGCCCTTCGACGCCACGAGCGCCGCCGCGAAGGCCCGCGCCGCCGAGGATGCGTGGAACAGCCGCGATCCCGTCCGGGTGTCGCTGGCCTATACGCCGGACAGCTCCTGGCGGAACCGGGCCGAGTTCTTCTCCGGGCGCGAGGCCATCGTGGCCTTCCTCACCCGCAAATGGGACCGCGAGCTCGAGTACCGCCTGATCAAGGAGGTCTGGGCCCACCACCAGAACCGCATCGCGGTCCGCTTCGCCTATGAGTGGCGCGACGATTCCGGTCACTGGTTCCGCTCCCACGGCAACGAGCAGTGGGAGTTCGACGAGGCCGGCCTGATGCGTCGCCGCGAGGCCTCGATCAACGACGTGCCGATCACTGAGGCCGACCGCAAGTTCCGCTGGCCCCTCGGCCGCCGCCCGGACGACCATCCCGGTCTGAGCGGCCTCGGCCTGTGACGGCGATGCGGCCGTGCCGGAGCCGCATCGCAGGACGGCCTTACCCCCGCGGCGGGATCTCCAGTCCCCGCTGCACCGCCGGCCGGGCGAGGCTCCGCTCGAGCCAGCCCGGAACGGCCGTGAGCGTGTCGTACTCGACCAGCTCACGGGCCTCGTAGAACCCGATCAGGTTGCGCACCCAGCCGATGAGCGCGATGTCGGCGATGGTGTAGTCGGCGCCCATGATCCAGTCGCGGCCGGCGAGCCGCGTCTCCAGCACCCGGAGCAGGCGCTTCGACTCGTCGCGGTAGCGCTCGAGCGGCCGCTTGTCGGCGATCTCGCGGCCGGCGAACTTGTGGAAGTAGCCGAGCTGGCCGAACATCGGCCCGACCGCCGCCATCTGGAAGAACAGCCACTGCGCCGTCTCGTAGCGCCCGGCGGGATCGGACGGGATCAGCCGCCCGGTCTTCTCCGCGAGGTAGAGCAGGATCGCGCCCGATTCGAACAGCCCGAGGGGTTTGCCGCCCGGCCCGTCCGGATCGATGATCGCCGGGATCTTGCCGTTGGGGTTGAGCGACAGGAATTCCGGAATCCAGGTCTCGTTCTTGCCGATCTGGACGGTGTGCGCCTCGTAGGGGAGGCCGAGCTCCTCGAGCGCGATCGACACCTTCACGCCGTTCGGCGTCGGGAAGGAATAGAGCTGGATCCGGTCCGGGTGACGGGCCGGCCAGCGCGCGGCAATCGGGAAGGCGGAGAGGTCGAGCATCGCGTCGCGGCTCCCATGGGTGGGGGCGGCGACGATACCCGGCCTCCGGCAGCGGGCAAGCCGGCTGTTAGGCCTTTCCCTCAGGGCTCCGCCGCGAGGTGCTTGGCCAAGAGCGGCAGGTGATCGCTGCCATGCCCGGCCTCGACCAGCCGGTCGAGATCGGCGAAGACCCCTTCGGCGACGGCATGCGCCGCCCCCAGATCCTCGGCCATCGCCACGTAGTAGCTCAGGTCCTTGCGGGCATTGGCGATCGAGAACCGCATCGGCGAGGAATCGCCGGACAGAAGGTAGGGCGAGAGCCGGTCGAGGGCCGCCCCATGGCCGCCGCCCTTGCGCAGCACGTCGACCAGGATCTCCGGCGCGATCCCCGCCTTACCGGCGCAGGCCGCCGCCTCGGCGATCAGGGCGACGGAACCGAGCGAGACGTAGTTGTGCAGGAGCTTCAGGGTGTGGCCGGCCCCGGCCTCCAGCCCGGCATGGAAGATGTTCTCCGCGAAGGTCGAGAGCAGCGGCTGCATGGCGGAGAATAGCTCAGGATCGGCCCCGACGAGCAGGTTGAGCCGGCCTTCCGCCGCCTCCTTCGGGGTGCGGGTCATCGGCGCGTCGAGGAAGCGCCCGCCTGCCTGGCTCACCTGTGCGGCGATCCGCGCCGTCGAGGCCGGGATCGCGGTCGAGCAATCGATCACCACCGTGCCGGGGCGCAGGGCGGCGAGCAGGCCGCCCTCGCCGAGGAGAACGTCCTCGACCTGCGGCGTGCCGGTGACGCACAGGATGATCACGTCGCTCAGCCGCGCGAGGGACGCCCGGTCGGCGTGGCGCGTCGCGCCCAAGCCGTCGAGGTCGGCGGTCGGCTGGTTGCCCGGATGGTCGAGGTAGCCGAGGGGCCAGCCCTTGCGGACGACGTTGAGGGCGATGCCGTGCCCCATCAGGCCGACGCCGACGATGCCGATGGTCTGCTTCGTCATGGATGTTCCTTTCTCCTCGATGGACGGTCAGGCGAGCGCCCGGCGCACGGCGTCGGTCACCTCGGTGCAGGTCGCGGCCCCGCCGAGGTCGCGCGGCACCGCCCGTCCGTCGCGCAAGGTCGTGGCGACCGCAGCCTCGACCCGGTCGGCCGCCCGGGCCAGGTCCGCGTCGTGCTTCCGGTCGCCGAGCCAGCGCAGCATCATCGCCCCGGACAGGATGGTGGCAATCGGACTCGCGGCGTTCTGGCCGGCGATGTCCGGCGCCGAGCCGTGGGCGCCTTGGAACAGGGCGTGGGTATCGCCGATCTCGCCCGAGGGCGAGATGCCCATGCCGCCGACGGTCGCGGCACCGAGATCCGAGATGATGTCGCCGAACATGTTCTCGGCCACGATCACGTCGTAGAAGTCCGGCCGCTTGAGCATGTGGACGGTGATCGCGTCGGCATAGGCGTAGTCGATCGCGATGCCGGGATATCCGGCATGGACCTCGTCGCAGATCCGGCGGAAGAAGGCGTAGCTCCGCAGGATGTTGGCCTTGTCGCAGACCGTCACCCGACGCTGCCCGTCCCGCGGCGCGCCGCTCCGTCGCGCGGCGAGGTCGAAGGCGAAGCGGGCCACCCGCTCGGTGCCCTTGCGGGTGACGACGAGGCTGTCCGAGGCGATCTCGTCGCGCAGCAGCACCCCGGCGCCGCGGCTGGCATAGAGCCCCTCGGTGTTCTCGCGCACGATGACGTAGTCGATGCCGCCGCCCTCGAAGGCGCGCAACGGCGAGAGCACGCCGGGCAGGAGCTTGATCGGCCGGACATTGGCGTAGAGGTCGAGCCGAAAGCGCAGGCGCAGGTGCAAATCGTTGCCGACCTCCGTCCCGTCCGGATAGACGACGCCCGGCAGGCCGGCAGCCCCGTGCAGGATCGCGTCGGCGTCGCGGCAGCCGGCGAAGGTCTCGTCCGGCAAGACCTCGCCGCTCCTCCTGTAATGCCCGGCGCCGCCCTCCAGACCGTCGAAGGCGAGGGTGTCGGCCCCGCAGGCCTCGGTCAGCACCGCCGTCGCGGCCCGCGTGACCTCGGGGCCGATGCCGTCGCCCTCGATGGTGGCGATGCGATATCGCGCCATTTTCGCCCTCCTCCCTTGAGATCTGCGTCTGATGCGGAACCTTTGACGGGGCGCCTAGCACGGCGCCGCGGGCCGCGACATCCGGTCCGACGCATGACAGGGGAGGAGCGACCGATGACGGGAGAGCCGTTCACCTACCATGTTCCGGACGCGGCGATCGCCGACCTGCGCGAACGCCTCGCCCGCACCCGCCTGCCCGATCAGGCCCCCGAGGCGCCCTGGACCTACGGCACCGACGTGAGCTACCTCGCCGCGCTGATCGCCGAATGGCGCGACCGGTTCGACTGGCGCGCACAGGAAGCGGCGCTCAACGCCTTCCCGCAGACCAGGGTGCAGGTGGGCGACATCGACATCCACTGCCTGCACGTCCCGGGCACGGGGCCGACCCCTCGCCCGCTCCTCCTCTGTCACGGCTGGCCGGGCTCGGTCTTCGAGTTCCTCGATCTCATTCCGCGCCTGACCGACCCGGTCCGCTTCGGCGGCCGGCCCGAGGATGCTTTCACGGTGGTCGCTCCGTCGCTCCCCGGCTACGGCCTGTCGTTCCGCCCGGGCCAGCCGCGTCTCGGCGTCGAGGAGATCGCCGACCATTTTTCGGAGTTGATGACGCGCCTCGGCTACGACCGCTTCATGATGCAGGGAGGCGATTGGGGCGCCTTCATCACCACGCGGCTCGCCTGGCGTTACCCGGAGCGGGTCGAGGGCCTGCATCTCAACATGCTGCCGGTGCGCCGCGACCTGTCGGGCCGCGACGCGACGCCCGAGGAGGCCGCCCATTACGAGCGCGTCGGGGCCTGGCTGAAGGACGAGACGGGCTACCAGTGGATCCAGGGCACCAAGCCCCAGACCCTCGCCTTCGCCCTCACCGATTCGCCGGCCGGGCTCGCTGCCTGGATCGTCGAGAAGTTCCGGTCCTGGTCGGATTGCGACGGCACGATCGAGACCGCGATCCCGCGCGATCGGATGCTCGCCAACATCTCGCTCTACTGGTTCACCGGCGCCATCGGCTCGTCGTTCCACCCCTATCATGCGCGGATGCACCGGCCCTGGCCCGTCCCCTCCGGCGAGACGATCCGCGTCCCGACCGCCTATGCGGCGTTCCCCAAGGAGATGGTCCGTCCTCCCCGCTCGCTCGCCGAGGCGACGATGTTCGCCGACTTGCGTCGCTGGACCGAGATGCCGCGGGGCGGCCACTTCGCGGCGCTCGAACAGCCGGACCTTCTCGCCGAGGATCTCCGCGCCTTCGCGGCAACCTTACGCGGCTGACCCGCACTGGCGCCGAAGATGCATGGCGGCGGGCCCCGATCCTCCTGCGCGGTCGCCCCATGCCTCACCCGTCATATCCCTCCGTCACATGTGCGCCTGGAGCCGGCAGGTGAGCGGGCCCGACGGCTGGGCCGAGCGGCGGCGCATCGCCGAGCAGGTGCGGGGCGAGCGCGCCTGGTCGCTCTGGGGCCCGTATCTCAGCGAGCGGCAATGGGGCACGGTGCGGGAGGATTACAGCCGCGACGGCAATGCCTGGCGCTCCCTCACGCACGAGGAGGCACGCTTTCGCGCCTATCGCTGGGGCGAGGACGGCATCGCCGGGCTCACCGACGACCATGGGCTCATGTGCCTCTCCCTCGCCCTCTGGAACGGGCAGGACCGCGTCCTCAAGGAGCGCCTGTTCGGCCTGACCAACGAGGAGGGCAATCACGGCGAGGACGTCAAGGAAGTCTACCACTACCTCGACGCGGTCCCGAGCCACGCCTATCTCAAGATCCTGTACCGTTACCCGCACGCCGCGTTCCCCTACGAGGCGCTCCTCGCCGAGAGCCGCCGGCGCGGCCGCGACGCGCCCGAATACGAGATCGAGGAGACCGGCGTCTTCGACGGCCTGCGCTTCTTCGACGTCACGGTCGAATACGCCAAGGCGGATGCCGACGACATCCACGTCGTCGTGACAGCGGTGAACCGGGCGCCGGAGCCCGCCCCCCTGCACCTCGTGCCCCAGCTCTGGTTTCGCAACACGTGGTCCTGGCGCGAGGGAGCCGAGGCTTGGCGGCCCCGGCTGACCGCGCGGCCGGACGGCAGCATCGCCTGCGAGCACCCGCGCCTCGGCTCCTACCGGCTGACCTACGACGGGGCGCCGGCGCTGCTGTTCTGCGAGAACGAGACCAACCCGCGCCGGTCCGGTGCGCTCGGCCCGTTCAAGGACGGGCTCAACGCGGCAATCGTCGAGGGCGACACCGACGCCGTGGTGGCGGAGGGCGGCACGAAGCTCGGCCTGCATTACGCCCTCACCCTGCCGGCCGGCGGCCGGGCGGTGGTGCGCCTCCGCCTCTGCTCCGGCGGCACGCCCCGCCCGGTCGATGCCGGCGGCGCGGTGGTGGCCCGGCGCCTCGCCGAGGCCGACACCTTCTACGACGCCCTTCAGGATGGGATCGCGGATCCGGACGAACGCCGGATCTACCGCCAGGCCGCCGCCGGACTGATCTGGACCAAGCAGCTCTACCGCTACGACGTCGGCCTGTGGCTGCGGGGCGACCCGCTCCAGCCCCCGCCTCCGGCGGAGCGGCGCAAGGGCCGCAACACCGCCTGGGCCCACATGGCCGCCGCCGACGTGCTGTCGATGCCCGACACGTGGGAGTATCCCTGGTTCGCCGCCTGGGACCTCGCCTTTCACTGCATCCCCTTGGCCCTGCTCGATCCGGACTTCGCCAAGGCGCAACTCCTGCTCCTCACCCGCGAATGGTACATGCATCCGAACGGCCAGCTTCCGGCCTACGAGTGGGAGTTCGGCGACACCAACCCGCCGGTCCATGCCTGGGCGGTGCTGCGGGTGTTCCAGATCGACCGCGACCGGCGCGGCGGCCGCGGCGACCTCGCCTTCCTGGAAGGCGTCTTCCACAAGCTCCTGATCAACTTCACCTGGTGGGTGAACCGCAAGGACGCGACCGGCCGCAACGTCTTCCAGGGCGGCTTCCTCGGACTCGACAATGTCGGGGTCTTCGACCGCTCGCGCCCGCCTCCGGGCTTCGGCCTCGTCCACCAGGCCGACGGTACCGCCTGGATGGCGATGTACGCGCTCACCATGATGCGCATCGCTCTCGAGCTCGCTGTGCACAACGACGTCTATGAGAGCACGGCCTCGAAGTTCTTCGAGCACTTCCTGCTCATCGCCGAGGCGATGACCGATATGGGCGGCGAGGGATTCGGGCTCTGGGACGAGGAGGACCAGTTCTATTACGACCAGGTCGACCTGCCGGACGGGCGCATGATCCCGCTGCGGGTGCGCTCGATGGTCGGGCTGGTGCCGCTCTTCGCCGTCGAGGTGATCGAGCCCTCGATGCTGCAGCGCCTGCCGGACTTCGCCCGGCGCCTGCACTGGGTGCTGCAGAACCGCCCCCACCTCGCCCGCCTGGTGTCCCGCTGGACCGAGGGCGGCGTCGGCGACCGCAAGCTCCTGTCGCTCCTGCGCGGCCAGCGGATGAAGGCGCTCCTGCGCCGCATGCTCGACGAGGCGGAGTTCCTCTCGCCCTTCGGCGTGCGCTCGCTCTCGAAGGCGCATCAGGCCCAGCCCTACACCCTCGACGCGCTCGGGGCCTCGTTCACCGTGCGCTACGATCCGGCCGATTCGACCTCGGGGATGTTCGGCGGCAACTCGAACTGGCGCGGGCCGGTCTGGCTGCCGATGAACTACCTGATCATCGACTCCCTGCGGCGCTTCCATACCTATTACGGCGAGGATTTCCGGGTCGAGCACCCGACCGGATCGGGGCAGCTCCTGTCCCTGGAGGCGATCGCCGATGCCCTGGAGGACCGGCTGATCGGTCTGTTCACCAAGGACGAAGCCGGGCGGCGCCCGGCGTTCGGCGACGGTCCCCGTCCTCCGGACGGCGATGACGAGGCCCTGCTGTTCCACGAGTTCTTCGACGGGGATACCGGCCGCGGTCTCGGCGCCTCGCACCAGACCGGCTGGACTGCCCTGGTGCTGAACCTGCTGCATCACCGCGCCCGACGGCGCCCGACCGAGGGGTGAGCGCAGGGCCGAGCGCCTCCTGCATCGGGGTCACGCCCCGCGAGCCGTCACACGGGTCTCGACGCCCGTCCTCGAAGCCACGGCGTACATACCCATCTAGTGTACACGGCGGCCGCGTGGCCTGGGCAGTCCCCCTGCCCTTGTCCGTCGCCTCGGCCGTGCCGCCTCGGTTCCGGTCGTGTTGACAGGCAAGCCGGCTACCCTTAAACGACCGCTCACCGACGGGGCGCCGCGACGAGCGGCTCCGCCCTGACGAACCTTCCCAGAAGACGACGAAGCAAGGGCCAGGGCAACCCGGCGCTGCTTTCCGTTCTCTGGAAGGTCTGGATCTGGCTCCGGCCCGATCAGCTCTTTGACAAGTGCATACGAGAAAGAGAAGCGTGGACGGCGTCGTCCCTGCGGACCGGGCCTTCGGGTCTGGTCGTGAGTAGGATGATGCTGGTCTGACGTTTCGGTGCTCACACGATCAG
>NZ_VDDA01000023.1 GCF_006151805.1 Methylobacterium terricola
TCAACCGCGCCCGCCGCTTGCCCGTCCGCTACGAACGCCGCGCCGACATCTACGAGGCCTTCACGTTCCTGCAGGCAAGCCTCATCACCCTCCGCCAGATCAGGCGGTTCTGTTAGGCGCTCTAAATCTCACGGTTTATCTGCCACTTCGGCACGCCTCCGGAGATCATCGCAATCATGTATTTTCTAAATTATGGATCGATCCATAATGTCGTGCCAATAAATGATCCAATATTGTCGTAAGATCATAGAAAGCGGCAGGACTTAAGAAAAAATTAGAAATAATTAGATGCAACCATCGCACCCAAGCACCTTCTCCAATACATATTTGAGGGGCGTCAGATGATTTCGGCGAGCGCAACCTCTGGCGCGAAGATGACATCAAGCGCGATTGCGCTCACACTGCTCAATAAAATCATAGCCACATCTGAACAACCGTCTCCGAAAGAAGCCGCTACGGCTCTCGATACGACGTCAAAGGCGATCAAGCTCACATCGACCAGAACATTCGATGCAATTGCAAATCTTAAGCGACTCGACAGGCATACGACTGCCGACGATCTGGCATCGATGACGCCAACCGACCGGTTTGCCATGCAGTTTGTGGCACCCGCGCCGTACCTTGAGCTGCCGGACAGCATGCTGCACCAACCTATTTCGGCCAAGGACGAGGCCTTCATGCGCGGCTTGGGAGCGAATGGCTGGGTAGCACACCATGCCCCGAAACTATCGTCGGAGGCTTTTGAAGCGGCAGCGCGGAAGAGCCTGGATTTGATGCTGCCAGATAATGGCGTAGTGGAAAACTACCAATACTATGAGGAGGCGTTTAATAATGTAAATACTAAATTTGCCTTATCGAACGTCGATAATCGCACGCTGGTAGGGCGAGACACCCTGGAAACAACAAGATTTGCCTATCAAGTTCAAATGTCTCTACAACATGCAATTGACACAGGAAATATAACTTTCAGTCGTCCTGAGGACGAGGCCGGGCTTGATTACATAGGCGTTTCGTATGATATGTATAAAGATGGAAAGTTTGAGGGAAATATGCTTAATTATACCCAAAATACCGACTACATATACAAAAAAACAATCTGAAGGGACTATCGTTTATACGTGGGGCATAGGGCTTTTGGGTTTCTTGGCAAAATTCAAGCTTCTTAGCTTGGACGAAATTGAAGCAAAATCATAAATCGCACAATTTATATTCGATAATAAAGATCGTAATTTTATATCTTATAAATTAAATGCCACACCATGATATTTACACGTATCTACAGAGCGTAGTGGCTCGTCACCCCTGCATCGGAAAGAGAGACGGATTTCGACCGTCTCTCTTGTTGTCTCACGCGGCCTTCTTCCGCGTGATCAGCTTCACCAAATCCCGCAGGATCGCGGTGGTCTCCTTCAACCGCTCCGCCACCGTGGCGAGATCACGGATGAAGACCACGCTCATGTCCGGGCGCACCTTGGCGAAGGAGCGCTGGTCGGCGATGTAGCCGGCGAGCTTGGCCGGGTTGGCGAAGGACCGGTCGCGGAAATGCATGACGATGCCCTTCGGGCCGGCCTCGACCTTCTCGACGTTGGTCTCGCGGCACAGGATCTTGATCGTCACGATCTTCAGCAGTTCTTCCACCTCCGGCGGCATCGGGCCGAAGCGGTCGATCATCTCGGCGCCGAAGCTCTCGAGTTCGCGGTCGTTCTCGAGCGTCGCGAGGCGGCGGTAGAGGCCGAGCCGCACCGAGAGATCCGAGACGTACTCCTCCGGCATCGTGACCGGCGCGCCGAGCGCGATGGTCGGCGACCATTGCTCGTCGGTCGGGAGCGCGTTGCCGGACTTGAGCGCCGCCACCGCGCTCTCCAGCATCTGCTGGTAGAGTTCGTAGCCGACCTCCTTGACGTGGCCGGACTGCTCGTCGCCGAGCAGGTTGCCGGCGCCGCGGATGTCGAGGTCGTGGCTGGCGAGCTGGAAGCCGGCCCCGAGCGTGTCGAGGGATTGCAGCACGGAGAGGCGCCGCTCCGCCTGCACCGTCAGGGTCTTGCCCTCCGGCGTGGTGAACAGGGCATAGGCCCGGGCCTTGGATCGGCCGACGCGGCCGCGCAGCTGGTAGAGCTGGGCGAGGCCGAACATGTCGGCGCGATGGACGATCAGGGTGTTGGCGGTCGGGATGTCGAGGCCGGATTCGACGATCGTGGTGGCGAGCAGGATGTCGTACTGGCCCTCGTAGAAGGCCGTCATCACGTCCTCGAGCTGGCCCGCCGCCATCTGGCCGTGGGCGACCGCCACCTTGGCCTCGGGCACCTCGCGGTCGAGGAAGCGCTTGACCTCCTCCAGGTGCTCGATGCGCGGCACGACGTAGAAGGCCTGGCCGCCGCGGTAGCGCTCGCGCAGCAGCGCCTCGCGGATCGAGAGCGGATCGAACGGCATCACGAAGGTGCGGACCGCGAGCCGGTCGACCGGCGGCGTCGCGATGATCGAGAGCTCGCGCACCCCGGTCATGGCGAGCTGCAGCGTGCGCGGGATCGGCGTCGCCGACAGGGTCAGCACGTGGACCTCGGATTTCAGCGCCTTCAGCCGCTCCTTGTGGGCGACGCCGAAATGCTGCTCCTCGTCGATGATGATGAGGCCGAGATCCTTGAAGACGATGTTCTTGGCGAGCAGCGCGTGGGTGCCGACGACGATGTCGATCGAGCCGTCGGCCAGGCCCTCCCGGACCTTCTTCAGGTCGGCATTGCCGACGAAGCGGGAGGCTTGCGCCACGTTGACCGGCAGGCCCTTGAACCGGGCCTCGAAGGTGCGGGCGTGCTGGCGCGCGAGCAGCGTGGTCGGCACCACCACCGCCACCTGCTTGCCCGAGAGCGCGGTGACGAAGGCGGCGCGGAGCGCCACCTCGGTCTTGCCGAAGCCGACATCGCCGCAGACCAGCCGGTCCATCGGCCGGCCCGAGGTGAGGTCGCCCAGCGTCGCGGCGATCGCGGCTTCCTGGTCCTCGGTCTCCTCGTAGGGGAAGCGGGCGGCGAACTCGCCGTAGGTGCCCTCCGGCGGCGCCATCTTGGGCGCCGATTTCAGGAACCGCTCGGCCGCGACCTTGATGAGGGCGCCGGCCATCTCCATGATCCGGCGCTTGAGCTTGGCCTTGCGCGCCTGCCAGGCGCCGCCGCCGAGCTTGTCGAGGGCGACGTCCGCATCCTCCGAGCCGTAGCGGGTGAGAAGCTCGATATTCTCGACCGGCAGCAGCAGCAGGCCGCCGCTGTACTGGATCTCCAGGCAATCATGCGGTGCGCCCGCCGCCGTCACGGTCTTGAGGCCGACGAAGCGGCCGATGCCGTGATCGGCATGGACCACGAGGTCGCCGGGGGCGAGCGCCTGCACCTCCAGGATCACGTCCTGGGGGCGCTTCGCCTTGCGCTTCGGCCGCACCAGCCGGTCGCCGAGGATGTCGCCCTCGGCCACCACGGCGAGCTGGCCCGCCGAGAACCCGGCCTCCAGCCCCCACACCGCGACGCCGATATCCTGGCCGCGCTTCATCGCCAGGATGTCGGAGAGGCGCGTGATGCTCTTCGGCTTCGGCAGGCCGTGCTCGGTCAGGACGCCGCAAAGCCGGTCGCGCGAGCCCTCGGACCACGCCGCCAGGACGACGTGGTGGCCGGCGCCTTGCAGGTCGCGGACGTGGCTCACGGCCGAATCGAAGACGTTGACGCCCTCCTGCGCCCGCTCGGGGGCGAAGTCGCGGCCGGGCAGGCCCTCGCAGTCGATCAGGCGCCGCCCGGAGACCTCCGGCACGTCGAAGGGCGCGAGGCGGGCGACCGTCGCCCCGTCGATCCGCTTCGCCCACTCGTTCGGCGACAGGTAGAGCGCGTCGGGCTTCAGCGGCTTATAGGGCGCGGTGCCGCTCTGGCGCTCCTTCAGGGCCTCGCAGCGGGCGTCGTAATACTCCTGCACCTGGGACAGGCGCTCGGCCACCGCGTCGTCGACCTGATGGTCGAGGACCAGCGGCACGCCGGCGACGTAGTCGAACAGCGTGTCGAGGCGGTCGTAGAACAGCGGCATCCAGTGCTCGAGGCCGGCATAGCGCCGGCCCTCGCTGATCGTCTCGTAGAGCCGGTCGTCGCGGGTCGCGGCGCCGAAGGTGGTGACGTAGCCCTGGCGGAAGCGCCGGATCGTCTCGGTGGTGAGCTGCACCTCGCTCATCGGCACGAGGTCGAGGGAGCGCAGCTGCCCGATGGTGCGCTGGGTCTCGGGATCGAAGGCGCGGATCGATTCGAGGGTGTCGCCGAAGAAGTCGAGCCGGACCGGATTGGCCAAGCCGGGCGGCGACAGATCGATGATGCCGCCGCGCACCGCGTATTCGCCGGTGTCGCGCACGGTACCGGTGCGCAGGAAGCCGTTGGCCTCGAGCCAGGCGACGATCTGGTCGGTGTCGAGGGCGTTGCCGGGGGCGGCCGAGAAGGTCTCGACGGCGATGCGCGCCTTCGGCGGCACGCGCTGCACCAGGGCGTTGACCGTGGTGGTGAGGATGCGCGGCTTCTCGGCCGAGGAGCGGGTGCGGGCGAGCCGCGACAGGGCGGTCATCCGCTGCGCGGCGATGGCCGCATTGGGCGAGATCCGGTCGTAGGGCTGGCAGTCCCAGGCCGGGACGCTCATCACCTCGATCTCCGGCGCCACGAAGGACAGCGCGCTGGCGAAGGCCGCCGAGCGGGTGCCGTCGCGGGCGACGTGGACCAGCACCGCGGGTCCTTCCGACACCTGAGAGAGCGCCCGGGCGAGGTCGGCCACCACCAGGGCGTCGAACCCGTCCGGCACCCGGGCCAGCGTCGCGCTGTCGCCGGCCTTCAGCGCCTCCACGGCCCTGGTCAGCGCGGCGGATTTCGGCAGGGCGAAGCGGGCGGCCGGTGGCTTCTTCGGAGCGGCGGGCGGAGCGGGGGGCTTGGGGGCGGGCTTGGGGGCGGGCTTGGCCATCGGGTCTTTAGCGGGTCTTCGAACGGGCGGGCAGGAGCGTGGGATCGTCAACGTTCCAGAATGGGGGTGAACCCTCCCCCCGTCTGCGGGGGAGGGTCGACCCGCGCTTCACCTGGAAGCCCACATTATAAATCCACCGGCGCCCCGTGCTGATGGAACGCCTTCATCCGGCGATAAACCGCGGTGTCGTAGTTCGACGGCACCTCGGTCTCGTCGGTGATCCAGCGGAACAGGTCGCGGTCCGGCACCTCGATCAGGAGCTCGAAATCGGTCAGCTCCTCGTCCGTGAGCGTGCCGATCTCGGCATCGGCGAAACGGCCCATGATCAGGTCCATCTCGCGGGTGCCCCGGTGCCAGGAGCGGTAGAGCGTGCGGCGGCGGCGCGGATCGAGGTCGGCGCTGGTGCGGGTGGTGCCGGTCATCGCTTGAGACAAATCCTCGGGCTGGTCCGGAGCGGCTTTACCGCCCGGGGCGCGGGTGCGAAACCCTGGACTGATATGGGACTCGCCGCAGCCTGCGACACCCGCAGGCCCGCAAGCGCGACGCTGTCGTGTATAGAGCCCCCGATTCTCCTCCGCTCCCGCCCCGATGTCGCTGCGTCCCTCCCTGCTCGATCCCCTGTTCGCCCCCGCGACCGTGCTGCCGGGGGCCGGTCCCAAGGTCGCCGTGCTGATCGACAAGCTCGTCGGCACGCCGGAGCGCCCGGCCCGGGTGGTCGACCTGCTGTTCCACCTGCCCCAGCGCGGCATCGCCCGGCAGCTGCGCGGCTCGATCGCCGAGGCGCCGCCCGGCGAGCCGGTGACGCTCGGCGTCACGGTGGTGGCCCACCGTCCGCCGCAGATGGGGGGCGGGCGAAAGCCGTTCCGGGTGCTGGTCGAGGACCAGACCGGCGACATCACCCTGGTGTTCTTCAACCTGCCCCGCGCCCGCATCGAGAAGATGCTGCCGCTCGGCAGCCACCGCTACGTCTCCGGCCGGATCGAGCTGTGGGACGGCTTCCGCCAGATGGTGCATCCGTCGCGCATCCTCGACGAGAAGGGGCTGGCCGACCTGCCGGCGGTGGAACCGATCTACGGCGCCACCGAAGGGCTGACCTCGCGGGCGATCGGCAAGCTCGCGCTCGCAGCCCTCGACCGGCTGCCGATCCTGCCCGAGTGGCAGGACCGCTCATGGCTGGACCGCCAGGGCTGGCCGGCCTTCGCCGATGCGCTGCGCACCGAGCACCGCCCCGCCGAGGCCGCGGAGACCGAGGACGACCTGAAGACCCCGGCGCGCCGCCGCCTCGCCTATGACGAGCTGCTGGCCTCGCAACTGGCGCTGGCGCTGGTGCGCAGCCGGATGCACCGCCCGGCGGGACGGACCAATGTCGGCGACGGCGCCCTGTCGCGGCGGATCGAGGCGGCCCTGCCGTTCGGGCTCACCGGCGCGCAGACCCGGGCGCTCGCCGAGATCCGCGGCGACATGGGCTCCGACCGGCGGATGCTGCGCCTGCTCCAGGGCGATGTCGGCTCGGGCAAGACCGCGGTGGCCTTGCTCGCCATGGCCTCGGCGATCGAGGCGGGCCGCCAGGCGGCGATGATGGCGCCGACCGAGATCCTGGCCCGCCAGCACGCCGAGCGCCTGCGGCCGATGGTGGAGGCGGCGGGCTTGCGGCTGGCGCTGCTCACCGGCCGCGACCGGGTGGCGGAGCGCCGGACGACGCTGGCCGGCCTCGCCGACGGCTCGATCCACGTCGTCGTCGGCACCCACGCCCTGTTCCAGGACGACGTGGCGTTCCACGACCTCGGCCTCGCGGTGGTGGACGAGCAGCACCGCTTCGGCGTCCACCAGCGCCTGGCGCTGGGCGCCAAGGGCGAGGCGGTCGACATCCTGGTGATGACCGCGACGCCGATCCCCCGCACCCTGGCGCTGACCTATTTCGGCGACATGGAGGTTTCGGTCCTCGACGAGAAGCCGGCCGGCCGCCAGCCGATCAAGACCGTGCTGGTCTCGACCGACCGCATCGAGGAGGTGACCCTCGGCCTGGAGCGGGCGCTCGCCAAGGGCGACCGGGTCTACTGGATCTGCCCGCTCGTCGCCGAATCCGAATACGTCGACCTCGCGGCGGCCGAGGAGCGCTTTTCGGCCCTGCGCGAGCGCTTCGGCGACGCGGTCGGCCTCGTCCACGGCAAGATGCCGGGCAAGGACAAGGACGAGGCGATGGAGCGCTTCGTCGTCGGAGACACCAAGATCCTGGTCTCGACCACGGTGGTCGAGGTCGGCGTGGACGTGCCGCAGGCCACCGTCATGGTGATCGAGCACGCCGAGCGCTTCGGCCTGGCGCAATTGCACCAGCTGCGCGGACGGGTCGGGCGGGGGTCGGGCGCCTCGACCTGCCTCCTGCTGTTCAAGGGGCCGCTCGGCCAGGTCTCCCGCGCCCGGCTCGAGATGATGCGCGAGACCGAGGACGGCTTCCGCATCGCCGAGGAAGACCTGCGCCTGCGCGGCGAGGGCGAGGTGCTGGGCACCCGCCAGTCGGGCCTCGCCGCCTTCCGCCTCGCCCGGCCCGAGGCGGACGGAGACCTGATCGTCGCGGCACGGGACGATGCGAGGCTGATCGTCGAGCGTGATCCGGGGCTGAAGTCGGAGCGGGGGCAGGCCCTGCGGGCGCTGCTCTACCTGTTCGAGCGCGATGCGGCGGTGAAGCTGCTGCAGGCGGGGTGAAGGGGGCGCCCTGGTCCACCGATGACCCTGGGACCCCACCCCGTCATCGCGGGGCCGCGCAGCGGAGCCCGGAACCGCGGATGGTTCGGGGAATGACAGACGGCGTGCCGCATGGTTCTGCGGCATCGGCGCGTCCGGAGTCCCGGCTCCGCGTCTGCGGCACCGGAATGACGCCCAGGGTTTCGAACCCGTCGCGGAAAAGGGACCGGCCTAGAATTCCGGCTCGTTCAGCACCCGCGTGCCGATGCGGCTCTGCAGGTCGATCGGGGCGCCGCTCTGCTGGCCCACGGCGTCGACCTCGATCACCGGGACGCCGGCGCCGCGCATCTGCTCGCGCAGGCGCTCCGACAGGAGCCGGAACGCTCCGCCGGTGTCGCGCGGCGGGACGTGCAGCAGCACCGCCGCGGGGCGAGGCATCATCGCCAGGACGTCGTCCGCCGCCTCGAGCGAGGCGGTGACGCTGGCATAGCCCAGCTCGGCCAGCTCGGCGGAGAGGGCCCGGTCGACGGCGCGGTGGCCATCGTCGACGACGAGAACTTTTTGCAGCGCACCCATGGTCAAGCGTTAGCCGATCGCGTGCCTCTCGTGAAGGCACCGGGGCAGTAACGCTGTGAGCCGACGAAGGTTCACCCCTGCCGCAGCGCGAGGCCTGGTCGGGCATCCGGGGCGAGGACCACGCGCCTTACCATAAGCCCTTGATCGATCATGGATTTTCGAGTGCCACCGAGAGGCGAAAAATTTGCCGGCGAGCTGTTAGACCTCCGTGAGGGCGGTGGCGACACCGGCGAAGAGCGAGGCCCGGAAGCGCGAGGGCATCCATCCGTCAGAATTTTCATCCACGGTGATGCCGCGGCGCAACATGCGGACCTCGCAGGCCGGCCCGCGGAAGCTCAGGCGCCCGTCGGGATCGCGGCGCAGCTGGATCAGGCCGGTCCGCTCGGCACCGGCCCGCTCCGGCGCGGCGAGCACGAGGCCGACATCCTGGGCGTCGCGCCGGCCGCAGAGCAGGGCGGTCTCGTCGAAGGCCACGATGTCCACCACGCCGGCGCGCCCCGGCAGCCGGCCGCTGAGGCGGCAGGGCGCCCGGTGGAGATAGGCGAGGGTGCGCAGGCGGCCCGGCACGGTGGTGCGGGCAAAGCCCGCCTCCATCCAGGCCGGGGCGATCAGGTGGGTCGGCACCGGCTGGTCGAGGGCGGCCGAGAGAGCGCCCGCGTCGAAGACCGGGTGGCATTCCAGGGTCGCCCCCGCGAGCAGGGCGGCGGTGAGGCCGGTGGCGAGGCCCTTCAGGTCGCTCGGCGGCAGCAGGCTCAGGATCCGCTCCCCCGGCTCGACCCGCAGCGGCACCAGGCAGGAGGCGGCCGCCGCGGTCAACGCCTCGGCCTCGCGCCGCATCGCGAGCGGCGCGCCCTCGGGCTCGGAGGGCGGGCCGGCGAGCCGCGCCGGCCCGCTCCCGGGCAGCGCGAAGGTCACGAGGCCGGCGGCCGGGCCGGTGCCGAGCGCGGCGGCGTCGCCCCGGTGGTCGAGCACGACCTGGTCGAGGCTGATCACGCCGTCGGGCACGTGCGGCCCGAAGGCGGCGATGAAGCGGAGGGGGAAGTAGCGCATCGCGACCCGGCACAGCGTCTCGGCCGGCCGCTCGCTGCCGAGAACGCCCTGCGTCAGGACGGCGAGAACCTGCGCCGCCTCGACCGCCTGGAGAAGCCGGTCCTCGTCCCAGGTGACCGGCAGCAGGCACGGGACGTGACCGGCCTGCTCGATCGCCAGGAAGGCGAGATGCGCCTCGGCCATGCCGGCCATGCACAGGCCGACGGGACTCTTCGGCGGCAGCCGCAGCTGTTGCAGGCCCTCGGCCAGGCGGGCGACGATCTCGCGGGCGGCGGCGAAGGTCCAGGCGATGGCGGGCCGGCCGCACCAGGCCGGCTTGCTCGCCTGGTCGACGAGGGCGATGCGGGCGGGGTGCCGGTCGGCGACGGCGGCCAGCAGCGCGCCGAGCCCCATCGCGGCGCCGGATATCCCGGCGGTCACCGGCGCCTCGCGGCCCGGCAGCCCCGGATCGCGCAGCAGGGACGACGCGTCGTCTCGTCTCATCGTCGCCTGAGCCGCCACCGCCGTCACCCCGTCGCCCTGACCCCACCGGGCATCCTGACCCCGCATGGTTAAGGGCGTTTTAACTCTGCGGCCCCCTCGCGGTCGGCGAAGGGATCGGTTAAGGGGCCCTCAGTCGGCGGCCGCGAGGCCTTGCCTTCGCCTCAATCCGGGGGAAAGCAGGCGCCCCGGAGGCCGGGCGGAGCCCTTCGGCCGCGCTCCGCCAGCTGTCGGCGCCCCCGCCCCGCGGGATCCCGCGCCACCGGCCACCGACGTTCTTGCCGTTCGGCGTTCCTGCCGCTTGAGGGGTCCACTCCTGATGTTCTTCGCGAATCGTCCCGCGCGCCCGAACCAGGCCGCCATCGCCTTCGCCCTGGCCGGCCTCGGGCTCGGTCTCGCGGCCGCCCCGGCGCTCGCCCAGCCCAAGAAGCCCGCCGCTCCCGCGCCGGCCGCCCCGGCCCAGGCCGCTCCCGCTGCCCAGCAGCAGCAGACCGGCCCGATGGTCGTGCAGGTGAAGGCGGAGCCGTCCCAGGCCGACTGGACCAAGGTCTGCGGCAAGGACCAGGGCAGCGGCAACGAGGTCTGCTACACCACCCGCGACTTCGTCTCCGACCAGGGCCAGGCGGTGCTGGCCGTCGCGGTCTACGACATGAAGGGCCCGCAGGGCACCAAGGTCGTGCGCTTCCTGATGCCGCTCGGCCTGCTGCTGCAGCCCGGCATCCGCTTCACGGTCGATAACGGCCAGCCGACCCCCGGCCGCTACGCCGTCTGCTTCCCGAACGGCTGCTTCGCCGAGGCCCCCGGCCTGAAGGACGACGTGGTCGCCGCGATGAAGAAGGGCACGACCCTGAACGTCAGCGTGCAGAACCAGATGCAGCGCGAGGTCACCTTCGCGGTGCCGCTGGCCGGCTTCGGCAAGGCCTTCGACGGCGCCCCGATCGACCCGAAGGTGCTCGAGGAGCAGCAGAAGAAGCTCCAGGCCGAGCTCGAGAAGCGCTCCGAGGAGATGCGCAAGCAGCTCGAGAAGGGCGGCGCCCCGGCGGCGGCGGCGGCTCCGGCCAAGTAATACCGCCGCGCCTTCGAACGGATCCGTTCGAAGGCGCAAGGCGGGCCCGAACGGGCGCCGGCGCTGATGCGCCGGACACCTTGGCATCGACGTGTCGATGCCAAGGTGCGAGGGTATAAGGATTGGGCGTCACGCCGCGGGCTCGCCCGCGGCGGGATGCAGCAAGGGCCGGGCGGCGACGCCCGGCCCTTCTTTGTTCGTGGCTCAAACCGACCGGTCGAAGAGCATCGCACCTTCCCCTGTCCCCACAGGGAGAGGGGAAGGCGCAGCGCCTCAATTCGCCGCGTCGCTCCGCATGCGGTACCCGCCCTCCGCGTCGCGCTCGAAGATCTCGGCGATGCGGGCGTGGCGCAGGGCTTCGCCCGAGCGGTCGGGCACCAGGTTCTGCTCGGAGACGTAGGCGACGTACTCGGTCTCCTGGTTCTCGGCGAGCAGGTGGTAGAACGGCTGGTCCTTGGACGGCCGCACCTCCTCGGGGATCGCCTGCCACCATTCCTCGGTGTTGGCGAAGACCGGATCGACATCGAAGATGATGCCGCGGAACGGGTAGATTCGGTGGCGCACCACGTCGCCGATGTTGAACTTGGCGAGGCGGATGACCGCGCCGGACGGCGCGGCGTCGGGCTGCGGGGCGGGCATGGCGGAGAAGGTCTGTCCGAGAGGCATGGTCGTCAACATAGGATGACGGGGGCGGGTTTGCACCGGCGCGAGGCCTTCGCGCGATGCATGTCCCGCCTCCGGGGTCTCACGATGCCGGGAGCGTCAGGCGTCCAGGCCGTAGGCGCGGGCGAGGTCGGGATCCTTGGCGGCGACGAGCCGGGCGAGGTCCACGATCACGCTGGCCTGCTTCCAGGTGGCGTCGTCCTGCATCTTGCCGTCGAGCATCACCGCACCGGTGCCGTCAGGCATCGCCTCCAGGATGCGCTTGGCGAAGGCGACCTCGCCCGGATCGGGCGCGAAGACGCCCTTCGCGATGGCGACCTGGCTCGGATGCAGGGTCCAGGCCCCGGCGCAGCCCATCAGGAAGGCGTTGCGGAACTGCACCTCGCAGGCCGCCGCATCGGAGAAGTCGCCGAACGGGCCGTAGAACGCCTTGATGCCGTTGGCCTGGCAGGCATCGACCATGCGGGCGATGGTGTAGTGCCAGAGGTCCTGCTGCACGCTCGATCGCTCCGACGAGCCGGGCGTCGGATCGGCGATGACCCGGTAATCGGGATGGCCGCCGCCGACCCGGGTGGTCTTCATGCCGCGGGACGCCGCGAGGTCGGCAGGTCCCAGGCTCATCCCGTGCATGCGCGGCGAGGCGCAGGCGATGGCATCGACGTTGGCGACGCCCTCCGCGGTCTCCAGGATGGCGTGGACCAGGATCGGCTTGCTTACGCCGGCCCGGGCCTCGAGCTGGGCGAGAAGCTGGTCGACGTAGTGGATGTCCCACGGCCCCTCGACCTTCGGCACCATCACGACGTCGAGCTTGTTTCCGACCTCGGCGACGATCTCGATCAGGTCGTCGAGCAGCCACGGGCTGTTGAGGGCGTTGACGCGGGTCCACAGGCCGGTGCCGTGGGCGGCGAAGTCGGTGTCCCGCGCCATGGCGATGAAGCCCTTGCGGGCGTTCAGCTTCTGGTCGGCGGGGACCGCGTCCTCGAGGTTGCCGAGCACCACGTCGACCTGGGTCGCCAGGTCCGGCACCCGGGCCCGGACCTTGTCGTTGTGCGGCGGCACGAAGTGGATCATCCGCTCGAGCCGGACCGGCAGCTCGCGGAAGGGGGCCGGCGCCCCGGTGGCCAGGGGCTGGAAGAAGCGGCGCGGCAGTTTCATGGGGCGTTTCTCCAACCTTCCGGCACGGCCGGCCTCCCGGATCGCGAGAAGGCCCGATCGTGACGGAGGGGTAGAGCAGGGGCGGCGCGGCCGTAAAGGGGCGGCGTCTCGGCAGATGGTCGTGCTCCCGGGCCGTCGCGCCCTCGGTTCCGCGCCGGGCTCGCCCGCCTGGTGCCCCCCGGTCGGGACATCGGAACGCCCATCGCGGGGCCGAAAGACCATCGCGGCGCATCATCCCGAGGATGTAGGGACGGCTCCCGCTTTCGAGGCATCGTCCCGCGGCCTCCCCCCACCGGGAGGCCCCAAAACCTGTCATGACTTGTCTTCCGGACTGTCCCGAGGTGAAACCGCAAGTCACCCGTCAATTCACGCCCTGTCGACTTGCCGTTTTCGATTTTGAAGATATCATCGCGAGGGCTGGCAGGGGACAGAAGATCCCGGACGGCGCGGGGGCCGGATTGATCACCGGCCGCGGGCCGTCACGCCGTGACCTGGCGAGAATCCGGCGAAGACCTATGCGCCCGTGCCGTTTCGCACGTGCAGCATGGAACGCCGGTGCATACCCGGCGTTCATCGGGCAAGGCGGGCGGCGGAGGACATGAGGACGATCACGATGTCCCGACAGTGGAATCGGCGCGGGCTGGCCGGCGCCGCGGTGGTGGCACTCGCCCTCGGCGCGACGATGCCCGCCCAGGCCGGCACGGTGGCCGACCGGCAGCGCTCGACCGTGCGGGCGAGCTTCACGGCGGCGGATCTCGCGGCGGCGCGGCCGGAGGGGCTGCCCGCCTCGGTGCGGGTGCCGGGCGACGACCCGGCGGCGTTCAAGGCCTTCCTCGACGGCGCCGCGATGGCCTCGCGCGCGCCCTGGCTGGCGCTCTCCGGCGGCGGCGAGAATGGCGCCTTCGCGGCCGGCCTGCTCAAGGGCTGGACCCGGGCCGGCACCCGGCCGGATTTCGGCATCGTCACCGGCGTCTCGACCGGCGCGCTGATCGCCCCCTTCGCCTTCATCGGCGCGTCGGGGGATGCGGCCCTGGAGAAGGCGTATACCGAAACCTCGGCGGCGGACGTGTTCGAGTTCGGCGGCGGCCAGGAGAGCCTGACCGACACCTGGCCGCTCAAGCGCGGCATCGAGCGCAGCGTCACGCCGGACCTGCTCGCCGCGGTGGCGGCGGAGCACCGCAAGGGACGGCGCCTCCTCGTCGTCACCACCGAGCTCGATTCCCTGCGCCCGACCCTGTGGGACATGGGCGCGATCGCGCAAGCCGGCGGTCCTGCCGGGCTCAAGCTGTTCCGCGAGGTGATGCTGGCCTCGGCGGCGATCCCCGGCATCTTCCCGCCGGTGATGATCGAATCGGTCGGCCCCGGGGCCAAGCGATTCCAGGAGATGCACGCCGATGGCGGCGCCACGGCGCCGTTCTTCGTCGCCCCCGGCCGCTCCCTGCTGGAGCAGGTGGAGGGCGCGGCGCCCGCGGCGGACCGCCTGCCGGCACCGGCCGTCTACGTCGTCGTCAACACCTCGCAGGCACCGGACTTCCAGGTCGCCCAGCGCTCGATGCTGAGCATCCTCGGCCGCTCGCTCTCGGCGATGATCAAGGCCCAGACCGCCGGCGCCCTCGCGGTGACCAAGGCCTTCGCGACGCGCACCGGACTTCCGCTCCACGTCGCCACCATCGACCAGCGCTTCGGCCAGGTCTCGCAGGCGCCGTTCGAGCAGGGCTACATGCGGGCCCTATTCGCCCACGGCGAGACGCTCGGGCGGGACGGCACCGCCTTCGACTGGTCGCCCGACAGCCTGGTCACCAGCTCGACGAGGCGGAGCGCGAGCAACGCGCCGTAACCATCAGGACATCCGCCGCTCGTCGGCTCGGCGGAGCTGAGAACCACCAGGCCAGACGACCGCCAGGGCAGTCCGGGGCCGCGCAGCGGAGCCCGGACGGCGTTACGGGGCGTCAAACCCGTCCGTCGGGGGCCTCACCCCCGCATCAGGGTCGGCGTCCCGAGCCGCGGGGTCACGCCCTCGCGCATCACCAGCCGCCGCAGCGGCGCGATGGTCGAGAGGGCCAGCAAGCCGGCGCCGCGGGCGAGGTCGCTCGGCAGGAAGGCGGTGAGCAGGCTGCGGTTGAGGGTGTCGACCGCGGTGGTGCGCAGGCGGGCATCGAGCGCCCGGTCGCGGGAGAAGCGCGACAGCACCGCGTCGCCGCCAGGATCGCGCCCGTCCACGACCGCGTCGCGCAACGCCGCGGCATCGCGAAGGCCGAGGTTCAGCCCCTGCGCGCCGATCGGCGGGAAGACATGGGCAGCCTCGCCGACCAGCGCGAGCCGCGGCCCGACCGGGCGCGGCACCGACAGGCCGCGCATCGGCACCAGGCCCCGCGGCCCGTCGATCCGCATCGCGCCCAGCATCGACTGCGCCTGCCGCTCGATCGCCCGGGCCAGCGCCGCGTCGTCGAGGGCACTCAAGGCCTCCGCCCGGGCCTCGGCCGAGACCCAGACCAGGCTGGAGCGGCGCCCGCCCGGCAGCGGCACCAGGGTGAAGGGCCCCTCGCGGGTGTGGAACTCGGTCGAGACCTCGCGGTGGTCACGGGCATGGGCGAGGATCGTGGTCAGGGCCTTCTGCGGGTAGGTCCAGCGCCGGGCGCTCAGGCCCGCCGCCTCGCGCAAGGGAGAGAGGCCGCCATCGGCCGCGACGACGAGGCGGGCCGCCACGCCCCCGCCGCCCTCCAGCGCCAGCACGGCCCGGTCGGCCTCCAAGGTGCGGCCGGCGGCGTCATGCTCGACCAGCGTCAGGTCCGGCACCGCGCGGGCGCGGGCGCGCAGGGCCTCGACGAGGCGGGCGCTCTCGATGTTCCAGCCGAAAGCGTCGAGGCCGATCTCGCGGGCGACGAAGCGGGCCGGCGGTGGACGGAACAGGCTGCCGGTATCGTCGATCAGGTGCATCTCGGCGAGGGGGGCGGCCTGCGGCTCCAGGGCCTCCCAGGCGCCGAGCGCCCGCAGCAGCCGCACCGAGCCGTCGAGGAGCGCCACGGTGCGCCCGTCGGCCACGGGGGCGTGGCGGCCGACCAGCACGGTCCGCACCCCGTCGCGGGCGAGCGCCAGGGCCGCCGCGAGGCCGACCGCGCCGGCGCCGACCACCGCCACGTCGTAGAGGCCCCCCTCGGAATGGGGCTCTCGGGGATTCGGCTCGGCTGTCTGGCTCACGGAACGGGTCCTCGCGCACGCGTCGGGGGGATCTGGGTCATGCAGGGCCGGTCCGCCATCCCGGGCCATTGCCGCAGCCGCGCCGCCACCTATGATCCCGCCCGGACAACGAGACCAGGGTGGGAGCGGACCGATGCCCAAGGCGATCCGGATCTACGAGTATGGCGGCCCCGAGGTGATGCGCTACGAGGAGGTCGCGGTCGGCGATCCCGGGCCGGGCCAGATCCGGGTGCGCCAGAGCGCGATCGGCGTCAACTTCATCGACATCTACTTCCGCTCCGGCCTGTACAAGGCGCCCCAGCTCCCCTTCACCCCGGGCAACGAGGGCGCCGGCACCGTGGTGGCGGTCGGCGAGGGCGTCACCGGCTTCTCGCCGGGCGACCGGGTCGCCTACGGCTCGGCCACCGGCACCTATGCCGAGGAGGTGGTGATCGGGGCGGGCTCGGTGGTGCGCCTGCCGGACGGCATCGACGACGACACCGCCGCCGCGATGATGCTCAAGGGCCTCACCACCCAGTACCTGCTGCGCCGCACCTACAAGGTCCAGCCCGGCGACACGATCCTGTTCCACGCCGCCGCCGGCGGCGTCGGGCTGATCGCGACGCAATGGGCCAAGCACCTCGGCGCCACGGTGATCGGCACCGTCGGGTCAGAGGACAAGGTCGCGCTCGCCCGCGAGCATGGCTGCGACCACGTGATCCTGTACAGGACCGAGGATTTCGCCGCCCGGGTCAAGGAGATCACCGGCGGCAAGGGCTGCGCGGTCGTCTATGACGGCGTCGGCCAGGCGACCTTCCCGGCCTCGCTCGATTGCCTGCGGCCCTTTGGCTGTTTCGTGAATTTCGGCAGCGCTTCGGGGCCGATCACGCAGTTCGACATCAACCTGCTGGCCCAGAAGGGCTCGCTCTACGCCACGCGGCCGACCCTGTTCACCCACACCGCCAACCGCGCGACCCTGGAGGAGATGGCCGCCGACCTGTTCGCGGTGGTGGGGAACGGCGCGGTGAAGATCCCGGTCCATACGAGGGCCAAGCTCGCCGACGCGCCGAAGGTCCATGCCGACCTCGCCGGGCGGCAGACGACCGGTGCGACGGTGATGCATCCCTGATAGGCTGACGCTGCGCCATCCGGGGCGATTCGCCCCGGATGGGCGGAGACCCCAACGCGATGGCTTCCTGCGCCCTGACGGCAAACGAGACCGATTGTCTCCTCGTCATCGACGTCCAGGCCGATTTCCTGCCCGGCGGCGCCCTCGCGGTGCCGGACGGGGACGCGGTGATCGCGCCGATCAACGCGTTGGGAAAGACGTTCCAGCACGTCGTCCTGACCCAGGACTGGCACCCGGCCGGCCACGCCTCCTTCGCGGCAAGCCACGCCGGCAAGGCGCCCTTCGAGACCACGATCCTGGATTACGGCCCCCAGGTGCTGTGGCCGGAGCACTGCGTCCAGGGCACGCCGGGGGCGGAGCTGTCGCCGCATCTCGCCCTGCCGCACGCCCAGCTGGTGATCCGCAAGGGCTACCGGCCGGGCATCGACAGCTACTCGGCCTTCCGCGAGGCCGACCGCAAAACCTCGACCGGGCTCGCCGGCTACCTGCGCGAGCGCGGCTTCACCCGGGTGTTCCTGTGCGGGCTCGCCACCGATTACTGCGTCGCCTGGAGCGCCATCGACGCGCGGGAGGCCGGGTTCGAGGCGGTGGTGGTCGAGGATGCCTGCCGGGCGATCGACCGCGACGGCTCGCTCGAACGGGCCTGGGCCGACATGGCGGCGGCGGGGGTCGAGCGGGAGGAGAGCGGGACGATCGGGGGGTAGAGGCGGGCAGTCCCGCTCGACGCGAGTGACACCCTCCATGTCGTCCCGGGGCCGCGACAGCGGAATCCGGGATGACTTGGAGGGGATGACATGGAGGGTTTGAACCGATCGGCCTGATCGAAGGTGCGGCGAAGGCTCAACCCCAATCCTCGGGCCGGCCCCACTTGCGGTCGAAGGAGCGAGCGATGTGGCGGGCGTAGAGCAAGCCGCCGACGCTGGGCACCACGGTGGTCGCTGCGACCTGAATGGTCAGGGTCCAGGTCAGCATGTCAGTCCTCGCTGCGCAGGAAGGTGAATGCACCTTGTGCCGCACAATGTCGGACGAGTCCGGTCGCGAGCCAAACGAGACTCTGCGGCCATGCGTTCGTCAGGTCCGCGACCGTCGGGATGATGACCCCGGCGCCGATGACGCCAAGGGACAGTGCAGTGCGTTAAAGAAGCCCGCAAGCAGCTTCAGCCGCTCGGTGGTACGCTTGGCAGCGAGCTTGCGGGCCTTCGTGCGTGCCGCCTCATCCACCGCCTACACCGCCACCCCGTGCAGGTCGTAGGCATCCGCCGACTCGATCTTCACCGTCACGATATCCCCCACCCGGACCGGCCGGCGGAAGGCGACGTGGACGTTGCCGTCGATCTCCGGCGCGTCGTATTTCGAGCGGCCCTTGGCCACCGTCGGGCCGGCGGCGTCGATGATCACCGGCAGGCGCTTGCCGACCTTGGCCTTCTGGAGCCTCAGGGACACCGCCTGCTGCGTCTCCATGAACCGGCGCTGGCGCTCGGCCTTGACCGCGTCCGGCACCGCCGCCGCCACCTCGTTCGCCGGGGCGCCGCGGACCGGCTCGTACTGGAAGCAGCCGACGCGCTCGAGCTTGGCCTCCTTGAGCCAGCTCAGCAGCTCCTCGAACTCCGCCTCGGTCTCGCCCGGGAAGCCGACGATGAAGGTCGAGCGGATGGCGAGGTCCGGGCAGGTGGTGCGCCAGGAGCGGATGCGCTCCAGCATCTTCTCCTGGTTGCCGGGGCGGCGCATCCGCTTGAGCACCGCCGGGCTCGCGTGCTGCAGCGGCATGTCGAGGTAGGGCAGCACCTTGCCCTCGGCCATCAGCGGGATGACCTCGTCGACATGCGGGTAGGGGTAGACGTAGTGCAGGCGCACCCAGGCGCCGAGCTCGCCGAGTTCCTTGGCGAGGTCGTAGAACCGGGCCCGGACCTCGCGGTCGCGCCACGGGCTCGTGGCGTAGCGGGTGTCGATGCCGTAGGCGCTGGTATCCTGCGAGACGACGAGCAGCTCCTTGACGCCGGCCTTCACCAGCTTCTCGGCCTCGCGCAGCACGTCCGCCGCCGGGCGGCTGACGAGGTCGCCGCGCAGCTGCGGGATGATGCAGAACGTGCAGCGGTTGTTGCAGCCCTCGGAGATCTTCAGGTACGCGTAATGCCGCGGCGTCAGCTTGACGCCCTGCGGCGGGACCAGGTCGAGGAACGGGTCGTGCGCCGGGGGCACCGCCTCGTGGACCGCCGCCACCACCGATTCGTAGGCCTGCGGCCCGGTGACCGCGAGCAGGTTCGGGTATTTTTCGCGGATCTCCTCGGGCTGCGCGCCCATGCAGCCGGTGACGATCACCCGGCCGTTCTCCGCCATCGCGTCGCCGATCGCCTGCAGCGACTCGGCCTTGGCCGAATCGAGGAAGCCGCAGGTGTTGACGATCACCACGTCGGCGCCGTCGTGCTTGCGGGCCAGCTCGTAGCCCTCGGCCCGCAGGTGGGTGAGGATGCGCTCGGAATCGACCAGGGCCTTGGGGCAGCCGAGCGACACGAAGGAGATCTTTGGAGCAGGTGCGTTCATGGCGAAGGCAGGATGGGACGCCGGCCCACGGCCAAGCCGGCGCGAGCGGGATCAAGGATTTAGGGAAGGGTGCTGGGGCAGGCCCATAGCACGGGGGAGGGCGGGCGTCACGCGGCGGCATCGTCACCGCCATCTTGGCCCGACGGCCGGCTTCCGCTGCGGGCCTGGCCTCCGCTATCACGGCGCGATGTGGAGCCGCCTCGTCCCCCCGCTCGATCCCGCCGCCGCGGCCGCCCGCCTGCGCGGCCGACAGTCCGGTCTCGCGCTCCTCGACAGCGCGATGCGGCACGACACCCTCGGGCGCCACTCCTACCTCGCCGCCGGTCCGTTCGGGACCGTCCGGGTGCGCGGCGGCCAGGCCTTCTGGAACGGTGCCCCGGTGCCGGGCGCTCCGCTCGACGCCCTGCGGGCGGTGCTGGCGCCGTACGGCACCGATCCCGATCCCGGCCTGCCGCCATTCCAGGGCGGGGCGATCGGCTACGTGGCGTATGATTTCGGCGCCAGCCTGGAACGGGTGACGGCACCCGCGCGCCGGGCCGGCCTCACCGACGACCTCGCGGTCAACCTCTACGCGACGGTGATCGCCTTCGATCACCGGGCCGGCACCTGCCACCTGATCGCCACCGGCTTCCCGGAGACCGACCCGGCGGCCCGCGCGGCGAAGGCCGCCGCCGACCTCGACGCGCTGGAGGCGGCCCTGGCAGCCCCCGAGCCGGCAGCCGAGCCTGCCCCGGTCCCGGCCCTCGACTGGCGCTCGAACTTCACGCCCGACTCCTACGCAAGGGCGGTCGAGCGGGTGCGCGACTACATCCGGGCCGGCGACATCTACCAGGCCAACATCGCCCAGCGCTTCGAGGCGGCGCTGCCGCCGGGCTTCGACGCCTTCGCGTTCTACCGTCGCCTGCGGGCGCGCAACCCGGCCCCGTTCGCGGCCTATCTCGAGTTCGACCGGCTCACGGTGGCCTCGTCCTCGCCCGAGCGCTTCCTGCGCCTCGACGGCCGGCAGGTCGAGACCCGGCCGATCAAGGGCACGGCGCGGCGCTCGGCCGACCCGGCCGAGGACCGCGCCCGGGCCGAGGCGCTTCTCGCCGACGCGAAGGAGCGGGCCGAGAACGTGATGATCGTCGATCTTCTCCGCAACGACCTGTCGCGGATCTGCGCCCCCCGCAGCGTCGCGGTGCCCACCTTGTGCGGCCTCGAGACCTATGCCGGCGTCCACCACCTCGTCTCGGCGGTGACCGGCACCCTGCGGGAGGGGGCGGACGCGCTCGATCTCCTGGCCGCGACCTTCCCGGGCGGCTCGATCACCGGGGCGCCGAAGCTGCGCGCCATGGACATCATCACGGAGATCGAGGGCGATGCCCGCGAGGCCTATTGCGGGTCGATCGGCTGGATCGGCTTCGACGGCAGCCTCGACACCAGCATCGCGATCCGCACCGTGCTGCTGGACGAGGGCTGCGCCGTGCTTCAGGCCGGCGGCGGCGTCACGCTGCTGTCGGACCCGGAGGCCGAGTACCGCGAGACCCTGACCAAGGCCGAGCGGGTCTTTTCCGCCTTCGCGACCGGGGAGGGCGCATGATCCTCGTCATCGGTGGCGACTGCCTGCAAAAGATCATGCTTCGCAGATAGTTGAGTGCCGTCAGAGTGTTAAGCCGAGGCCGACCGTGCTACAATAGTGTGCCACCCATGCTCTACAGGCTCGTTCGCCCGGTGAAGCGGCAACGCTCGATCTCGTCCCAAGCACATGCCTCGTTGAGCGTCGCGGAAAACACAGACGACAAGCGCATCCGTTCCCCCTCGACCACCGGCCCGTCCACCGCCACCGGCCGGCAGCGAGCGGCAAGGCCCGGTACGACAAAGTCGGGGTTGTGAAGGGCGTGGTCGGAAGCTTCGTCGAAGAATGGCCGGTCGCCCCAGTCGAGGTAGCTCTCGGCGGCCAAGCCCTCAGCGAGCAGAATGTCGTGGGCGTCGAGCTCGACGTGCCAGTAGGTGACGGAGGCCACCGGCTCGCGGGCGATGGTGGTGCCGTTGATCAGGCACATGATCGGCACGAGGTGGCCGCCCGCGCCGTCCGCGTCGGCACCGACCAGCACCGGATGTCCGGGGGACAGCCCTAGGGATCGTCTTGGAACACCATGGCCGAAAGCGTCCGCGCGAATGCGCACGGGTTGCCGTTCGAAGGGGATTGAAGCGCCCTGCCCATTGATCTCGTGGTGGCCGATCCAGATGATAGGACGCATCGCCCCGGAAGCAGTGACAGCAAGATCGCCGACCCGAAGATCCTCAACTGCGATGTCGCCTCGACCCGTGCTGATTAAGGTGCCGGTCAAGAAACACGGGAATGGGAGCGTCGAAGACGAGTTCGCGCTGAAAGATACACTTTCATTTCTGAATGTCGGCGAAGATGATGTTATTTGAATGTTGTTGTCTACAGTGCGCAGATTGTATGATGCGCCTCCAGAAGTAAAAGATACTCCATTATCGCTCTTCATGATAGAATAGAAATCAAGACGTGAACTTTGCAATCGAAGAAGTATATTACTCGCATTTCCAAAATCAGATAAGCCGTCGATAGTGTTGCCGTTGAAAGTTCCAGACACACTTACGATTTGCTGATCGGTACCATTTCCAATCGGCACCGTCTCAAATACGCCTGTTCCGAGCGAGCTGGGGCCATCAAACCTGAATGCGACGTTCGGCATATCGTCCTACTCACGCCAGGAAGGTCGCTTCATATTATCGAACGGGATGGCAGCAGATATGTCGAGAGGGTCACTGTCCGCAATAATTGTTGGTCTGTGTGACCGTAAGGCATGCCGTTCTGCACAAACGACACGCCGCAGCGAGCGCTCCCGCCTGATCCCCCGGGGCTTCGTTCGTGGGCACCTGGACGGTGCCGGCGATGCGCGTTGACGATCCGCCACCGGCCCGCAGCGTGCTTTTTCGCTGTCATTAAATTGATCACAGGGCAATCTTTACGTTTTAATCTTTGTAATCGCCTCGTCGAAGGCTTTATATATTGTTTCAAATATGTCTATCATTATTGCGAGAGAGCCCTATCTATATTAATAGATTTAATTTGGGCTTCTTTCTCGTGGGCACCTCTATGTGCTGCCATCAAGCTGTCATTGAAGCTCATCCCACTGACTCGAACAGAGACCCCCGTTGGAATGGAAAAAACCCCGTTCTCGATGCCTGCGTCCGTAAAATGTTTTCGGGATCGGTCATAGTCCGCTGAATTTTCGCCAGAATGCGCCAGCGAATTTCTAACATCAATATGGTCAGGGAAATTCTTTTTGAATAAAGCTCTGGCGCTTCTGATCTCCGGATTGTTTATAGTCCGACCGATGGTTGGGCAATTGTTAAAGTTAATGCCGTCTAGTAACGACCCAAAATGAAATATGGTCATAGCTGCATCGCGTCGAGTCAAGCGTGACCACCGAGCGAGATAATGAAGTCTGTGAGCGGCAGATTTTAGATATTCTGTTTTTTATCAATATCTTTCAAATGCGAGTTCTTAAGGAATTCTGTTCTTTCCGACGTGAGCTGCGCTATCTCTGAATCAATGTGCGCTATAAGGTCGAGGGCGGCCTCAAAATCATTTAACTTTCCTCTAAGATTTTCTACAACGCTAATTTGATGAGCCGCGCCAATCTTCTCCTCTTCCGGCACATAATACGTAATTTCTCGCAATAAAATATTTGCAGTCATCTCAGGAATCCAATTCTTCATTCACGATCAATCTCTGCGGAGACTAATGACAAATCTTATGCTGTCGAGCAAGTTCTTCCGCTCAATTCATCCCACCTCAGACCCCGCACCGCCTCAGAGGCCTCAATCTTCGCCATCTCGGTCGCCATCGCCTTGAGCCCGAAGCCTCTCCCGTAACCCCGCCCGACGCCACCGCCTCTGGCGTGCTCGGCCCCGAGGTCACCTTGAGCACGGCCCTCCGGGCTCTCCCACCTTGCACACACATGGCCCCCCGAGGATCGGGCGATGAAGCCTATCCGTTTGCGGCCCCTAAGGCAGCACGAGGCACCTCCGAGGATCACCACCAGGGCAGGGGGTCTACCAGCCGAGAAGCACTTCGCGAGCGACCAGCGAGCACCAAAACGGAGGGAGAAGCCCGCCCCGTTCCGCCTCTAGTCCGCCTTCCAGAGGCCTCCCCGACCGTGCTACAAACCGTGACACAAAGGGGTGCTACCCCCTTGCTGTCCTTAGAGAAAAGTCGGCTCGGCTTGATCCTCGTCATCGACAACTACGATTCCTTCGTCTTCAACGTCGTGCGCTACATCGAGGAACTCGGCGCCGAGACCCGGGTCCTGCGCAACGACGCCCTCGACGTCGCCGGCATCCGGGGCTTGAGCCCGGAGGCGGTGGTGATCTCGCCGGGGCCGTGCAGCCCGGCGGAGGCCGGGGTGTCGCTGCCGGCGATCCGCGCGCTGTCGGGGGAGGTGCCCCTGCTCGGGGTCTGCCTCGGGCACCAATGCATCGGCGCGGCCTTCGGCGGCCGGGTCGCGCGGGCGCGGCAGCCGCTCCACGGCCACGCGACGCTGATCGCGCATGACGGGCGAGGCCTGTTCCGCGACCTGCCGGCGCCCCTCACCGTCGGGCGCTACCACTCGCTGATCGTGGCGCCCGAACCCGGCATGGAGCAGCATCTCACCGTCGACGCCGTCTCGCCCGAGGGCGAGGTGATGGCGCTCTCCCACCGCCGGCACCCGACCTACGGGGTGCAGTTCCATCCGGAATCGGTGCTGACCGAGCACGGCCACGCCCTGTTCGGCAATTTCCTGGACCTGGCCCGGCGCTGGCACGCGGCGGGAGGGGCGCGCGATGCTGTGGCGTGACGGACGGGTGCAGGCGGGCACGGTCGTCCCCTTCGACCTCGCCGATCGCGGCCTGCTCCTCGGCGACGGGGTGTTCGACACCGCGATGGCGCTCGGCGGGACGGTGGTGGCGGAGGACGCGCATCTGGCGCGCCTCATGGCCTCCGCCGCCGCGCTCGGCTTCGCCGTCGACGAGGGCGAGGCTCGCACGGCGATGCGGGCCCTGGCGGCGGCGCTGCCGCAAGCGGCGATCCGCACCACCGTGACCCGCGGTACGGGCCCGCGGGGCCTGCGCCCGCCGGCGGAGCCCCGCCCGGTCCTGTGGGCCAGCGCGGCGCCGCTGCGGCCCGGCACGGCCTTCTCGGAGATGTCCCTCGGCTGGAGCGCGATCCGCCGCAACGAGACCTCGCCGGCCGCACGCCACAAGACGCTCGGCTATCTCGACGCGGTGCTCGCCGCCAAGGCCGCCGCCGAGCAAGGACACGACGAGGCCCTGTTCCTCAACACGCGGGCCCAGGTGGCCTGTGCCGGGACCGGCAACCTGTTCGCGGTGTTCGGCCGGGAGGTCGTCACGCCGTCCCTCGACGAGGGGGTGCTCGCCGGGATCGTGCGGGGGCAGGTGCTCGCCCTGGCCCCCGGCCTCGGCCTCGCGCCGGTCGAGCGGGCGATCGCGCCCGAGGAACTGGAGGAAGCGGAGGCGGTGTTCGTCACCAACTCCCTGCGGCTGATCGCGCCGGTGCGGCGGATCGGGGAGCGGGACTACGCCAGCGCCGGGCATCCGGTGGTGGGGGACTTGCGCAGGGCGCTGTCGGGGGACATCGCGCAGGCGTGCGGGATGACGGTGGACGGGTGAGGCGCCACCGCCGAGGCCTCCCCCTCTGCGGGGGAGGGCTCGGACACGCGCCTCGGACAGATCCAAGCCGGGTCTTCATCGGCGCGACGCTCGTCCCGCAGGGACATGTCCCGGTTGCGGGCCTGACTCCGGCGTTCAGCCCGGCCTCGCCGCTCGGTGCCGCAGCTCCGCCACCCTGACCGCCTCGCGCGCATAGGCGAGGCCAAGATCGGTCCACAGGGTGCGCAGGGCCTCCTCCTCGGCCTCGGTCGGCAGCCCCCGGCGCCGGCACTCGTCCAGCCGGCCGAGCCGGCGCGCGACGCTGCGGCAAACCTCCGCGGCCGTCGGATTCGTCGCGGCTGACGTGGTTTTCGGTTTCACCGCACCTCCGCCCCTTCGCACCGGGCGCACGCGCGGCGCTCGTTTGTCTGATATCAGACACAAGATCGCCCCGTCGGCAACCGCCCCGGAGGTTAGGCGGCTGTGCGTCCAGTTCGCCAAGGCCTTGCGGAACCGCGCGGAAACCCGCCAGAAAGGGCGCTTGACCGGGCCCGGGGCCCGCACGGACTGGAGAGCAGAGCATGAAGCGCGCGTCCCTGGCGGTGGTTCTAGGTGCCGCGACCGCCCTGGCGGCAAGCCTGCCGGCCGGCGCCAAGACGCTGGTCTACTGCTCCGAGGGCAGCCCGGAGAACTTCTACCCGGCGGTGAACACCACCGGCACCTCGTTCGACGCCAGCGCCCAGATCTACTCCAACATCGTCAATTTCGAGCGCGGCACCACCAACGTGATGCCCGACCTCGCCGAGACATGGGACGTCTCGCCGGATGGCAAGGTCTACACCTTCCATTTGCGCAAGGGCGTGAAGTGGCATTCCAACAAGACCTTCAAGCCGACCCGTGACTTCAACGCCGACGACGTGATCTTCTCGTTCGAGCGGCAGTGGAAGGAGAGCCACCCGTTCTTCCGGGTGACCAGCGCCAACCACACCTACTTCAACGACATGGGGCTGCCGAAGCTGCTCTCGTCGATCGACAAGGTCGACGACTACACGATCCGCTTCACCCTGACCCAGCCCGAGGCGCCCTTCCTCGCCGATCTGGCCATGCCCTTCGCGGCGATCCAGTCGAAGGAATACGCCGACGCGATGATGAAGGCCGGCACGCCGGACAAGCTCCACCAGGACCCGATCGGCACCGGGCCGTTCTACCTGCTGCAATATCAAAAGGATGCGATCGTCCGCTACCGCGCCTTCCCGCAATACTATGCCGGCAAGGCCGCCCTCGACGACCTGGTCTTCGCCATCACGCCGGATTCGTCGGTGCGCTGGGCCAAGCTCCAGAAGGGCGAGTGCCACGTCATGCCGTACCCGAACCCGGCCGACGTCGATGCGATGCGCAAGGACGCGAACGTCCAGGTGCTGGAGCAGCCCGGCCTCAATGTCGGTTACCTCGCCTACAACACCAAGAAGAAGCCGTTCGACGACGTGCGCGTGCGCAAGGCGTTGAACATGGCGATCAACAAGAAGGCGATCATCGACGCGGTCTATCTCTCGACCGGCGTCGCCGCCAAGAACCCGATCCCGCCGACCCTGTGGTCCTACAACGACGCGGTGAAGGACGATCCGTACGATCCGGATGCGGCGAAGAAGCTCCTCGCCGAGGCCGGCCTCGGCAACGGCCTCTCGATCGACCTGTGGGCGATGCCGGTCCAGCGGCCCTACAACCCGAATGCCCGCCGCATCGCCGAGCTGATGCAGGCCGACCTCGCCAAGGTCGGGGTGAAGGCCGAGATCAAGTCCTACGAGTGGGGCGAGTACCGCAAGCGCGTCCAGGAGGGCGAGCACCAGACCGCGATGCTGGGCTGGACCGGCGACAACGGCGATCCCGACAACTTCCTCCATACCCTGCTCGGCTGCGCCGCGGCCCAGCCCGGCGGCGGCAACATCGCCAAGTGGTGCGACAAGACCTACGACGACCTCGTCACCAAGGCCAAGACCATCACCGACAAGGCCGAGCGCACCAAGCTCTACGAGCAGGCGCAGGTGGTGTTCAAGGAACAGGCGCCGTGGTTCACCATCGCGCATGCGGTGCAGCTGAAGCCGATCCGCAAGGAGGTGGTGGACTTCAAGCTGTCGCCGCTCGGCCGCCACACCTTCTACGGCGTGAGCCTCAAGTAAGACCCTTGCTCAGGTAACGGCTCTCCCGTGCTCCGCTTCCTCCTGACCCGCGCGTCCCTGGTGATCCCGACCTTCCTCGGGATCACCCTGGTGGCGTTCTTCCTGATCCGCCTGGTGCCCGGCGACCCGATCGAGACGATGGCGGGGGAGCGGGGCATCGATCCGGCGCGGCACGCGGCGTTGCGCGCCGAGTACGGCTTCGACAAGCCGCTGCCCGTCCAGTACGGCATCTATCTCGAGCGCCTCGCCCACGGCGATCTCGGCCGCTCGATCAGCACCAAGGAGCCGGTGATCGCCGAGTTCGCCAGCCTGTTTCCGGCGACGATCGAGCTCGGTGTCTGCGCGATCCTGTTCGCGCTCCTCGTCGGCCTGCCCGCCGGCATCCTGGCGGCGCTGAAGCGCAACTCGGTCTTCGACCACGGGGTGATGGGACTGTCGCTCACCGGCTACTCGATGCCGATCTTCTGGTGGGGCCTGCTCCTGATCCTGCTGTTCTCGGTGCAGCTCGGCTGGACGCCGGTCTCGGGCCGCATCGACGTGCAGTACTTCATCGAGCCGGTGACCGGTTTCCTGCTGATCGACACGTTGCTCTCCGACGAAACCGGCGCCTTCCGGTCGGCCCTGTCCCACCTCGTCCTGCCGGCGGTGGTGCTCGGCACGGTGCCGCTCGCGGTCATCGCCCGCATGACCCGCTCGGCGATGCTGGAGGTCCTGGGCGAGGATTACATGCGCACCGCCCGCGCCAAGGGCCTGCCGGCCTGGCGCATCGTCGGGCTGCACGGCTTGCGCAACGCCCTGATCCCGGTCGTCACGGTGATCGGCCTCCAGGTCGGCGTGCTGTTCACCGGCGCGATCCTGACCGAGACGATCTTCTCCTGGCCCGGCATCGGCAAGTGGCTGATCGAGGCGATCGGCCGGCGCGACTACCCCGTCCTCCAGGGCGGCATCCTGCTGATCGGCGCGGTGGTGATGGCGGTGAACCTCATCGTCGACCTCGCCTACGGCCTCGTGAACCCCCGCATCCGGCACGCCCGATGAGCGCCCCGACCCGATGAGCGCCGAACGTCTGGACACTCCCGCCGCCGCGGCGGCCCCCGCCGGCCCGCCGCACCCGCTCGCCGAGTTCTGGACGAGCTTTCGCGCCAATACCGGCGCGGTGATCGGCCTCGTGCTGATCGTCGCGGTGCTGCTGATGGCGGTCTTTGCCGACGTCGTCGCCCCGCACCCGCCGAACCTCACCAACAACGCCGCCTTCCTCAAACCCCCGTTCTGGCAGGAGGGCGGCTCGCTCACCTATCCCCTCGGCACCGACGCGATCGGCCGCGACATCCTCTCGCGCCTGATCCACGGCGCCCGGCTGTCGCTGTCGATCGGCATCGCCGTCGTCGCGGTGTCGATCCTGGTCGGCACGATGCTGGGGCTCGTCGCCGGCTTCGTCGGCGGCGCCACCGGCATCGTCATCATGCGGGTGATGGACATCATCCTGACCCTGCCGTCGCTGCTGCTCGCCATCGTCATCGTGGCGATCCTCGGCCCCGGGCTGATGAACGCGATGCTGGCGGTCGCCGTGGTGGTGCTGCCGCATTACGTCCGCATCGCCCGCGCCGCGGTGATCGCCGAGAAGTCGAAGGACTACGTCACCGCCGCCCGGGTCAGCGGCGCCGGCCCCCTGCGGCTGATGCTGGGCGAGGTGCTGCCGAACTGCGCCGCCCCCCTGATCGTCCAGGCCTCGCTCGGCGTCTCGACCGCGATCCTGGATGCCGCGGCGCTGGGCTTCCTAGGCCTCGGCGCCCAGCCGCCCTCGCCGGAATGGGGCACGATGCTGGCCGATGCCCGCGAGTTCGTGCTGCGGGCCTGGTGGGTGGTGACCTTCCCAGGGTTGATCATCCTGATCACCGTGCTCGCCTTCAACCTCGTCGGGGATGGCTTGCGCGACGCCCTCGATCCCAAGCTGAAGCGGTGAGCCGCCCCATGCCGCTCCTCGAGATCAACAACCTCTCGGTCGAATTCCCGTCCGCCGGCGGAACGTTGCGCGCCGTCGACGGCGTCAGCCTGACCCTGGAGGAGGGGGAGGTGCTCGGCGTCGTCGGCGAGTCGGGCTCGGGCAAGAGCGTGACCATGATGGCGCTGATGGGCCTCGTCGCCTATCCGGGCCGGGTCTCGGCCGACCGCCTGGCCTTCGCGGGGCGCGACCTGATGGGGATGCCGGCCCGCGAGCGCCGCCGCCTCACCGGCCGCGACGTGGCGATGATCTTCCAGGAGCCGACCACCAGCCTGAACCCCTGCTTCACGATCGGCTTCCAGATCACCGAGAGCGTGCGCCAGCATCTCGGCCTCGACCGCAAGGCGGCCAGGCGCCGGGCGATCGAGCTCCTGGAGCAGGTCGGCATCCCGGCCGCCGAGAGCCGGCTCTCGTCCTATCCGCACCAGCTCTCCGGCGGCATGAACCAGCGGGTGATGATCGCCATGGCGATCGCCTGCAACCCGAAGCTCCTCATCGCCGACGAGCCGACGACGGCGCTCGACGTCACCATCCAGGCCCAGATCCTCGACCTCCTGCTCGCGCTCCAGCGCGAGCGCGGGATGGCTCTGGTGCTCATCACCCACAACATGGGCGTCGTCGCCGAGACCGCCGACCGGATGATGGTGATGTATGCCGGCCAGGTGATGGAGGAGCGGCGCGCCGACGCCCTGTTCGCCCATCCCCAGCACCCCTACACGGCGGCCCTGCTGGCCGCCCTCCCGGAGCGCAGCGAGGGCGGGCGGCTGTCCACCATCCCGGGCGTGGTGCCGGGGCTCTACGACCGCCCGCGCGGCTGCCTGTTCTCGCCGCGCTGCGCCTACGCCACCGATCACTCCCGCAACGAGCGGCCAGCCCTGCGGCCATGGCAGGACGGCTCCGTGCGCTGCCACTATCCGCTCGGCGATCCCTCCCGCGACGCCCGCATCCGTCAGGACCACCCTGTCTCGACCGCGGAGACGACCCCGTGAGCGCCCCCGTCGTCGTCGCCGACGATCTCCGCCAGACCTACGAGATCCGCCGCGGGCTGTTTCGCGCGCCCTCCCGGCTCCAGGCGGTCGGCGGGATCTCGTTCTCGATCGCGCCCGGCCGGACCCTGGCGGTGGTCGGCGAATCCGGCTGCGGCAAGTCGACCCTCGCCCGCATGGTGACGCTGATCGAGCCGCCCTCCGACGGCGATCTCACCCTCGACGGGATCGACGCCGTCGACACGCCGGCGCCCGAGCGCCGCCGCCTGCGCCGCACGGTGCAGCTGGTGTTCCAGAACCCCTACGGCTCGCTCAACCCGCGCAAGCGCATCGGGGCGATCCTGGAGCAGCCGCTCGCCATCAATACCGGCCTGTCGGGGCATGAGCGCCGCGAGCGGGTGCAGGCGATGATGGCCAAGGTGGGCCTGCGCCCGGAGCACGACGCGCGCTACCCCCACATGTTCTCCGGCGGCCAGCGCCAACGTATCGCCATCGCCCGGGCGCTGATGCTGTCGCCGAAGCTCGTGGTCGCCGACGAGCCGGTCTCCGCTCTCGACGTGTCGATCCAGGCCCAGGTGCTGAACCTGCTCGCCGACCTGCAGGGCGAGCTCGGCCTCGCCTACCTGTTCATCTCCCACGACCTCGGCGTGGTGCGCCACATCGCCCACGACGTGCTGGTGATGTATCTCGGGTTGGCGATGGAGCAGGGCCCGAAGGAGGCGATCTTCGCTCGTCCCCTCCACCCCTACACCCAGGCCCTGATGGCGGCGACGCCGGGCGTCGGCCCGCGGACCCGCGAGCGGATCGTGCTGCGGGGCGAGCTGCCCTCGCCGCTCAACCCGCCGCGGGGCTGCGTGTTCTCGACCCGCTGCCCCCACGCCACCGCCCGCTGCCGCGAGGAGCGGCCGGACCCGCGCCCGCTCGCCGGTCGCGCGGTGGCCTGCCACTACGCCGAGGACTTCCTGGAGGGGGCGCCGGCCGGGGGAGGGGCTCCGGGGGGATGAGCGATGCGGTGGCCGACGCTCACGGTCTGTTCAACCGCCGGGGGCTTCGCTGCACCGCCGCATGCCTTACCATCATGGCCTGAGCGGGAGCCTGGCGACCGGATCCGTGAGTGAGCCCATCGCGGCGGCCGAGCCGCCACCCCAGCCCTTTCCGAAGCCGCGAGCACCCGGCCTCGCCCGCGCCGGGTTTGCCCGCATGCTCGCCTTCCGCACCAGCCTGCGGGTCGCGCGCCTGCGCCACTGGCTCGCCGGGCGGCTGCCGCCCCGCGCCCGCGGGCGGCTGGCCGAGAACGTCCGCGCCGCCGAGCTCGCCGGCCTCGCCTTCGCGTTCCGGGCCCGCGCCGTCGCCATCGCGGTGGTGTCGCTGTGGCTCCTGGTGCTGGTGCCCTGGCCCCGCGGGCTCTACTACCTCGCCGCCGCCGGCCTGTTCTTCGTGCTCGGCACGATCCCGTTCGCCCTGCGCCGGCACCGGCACGCCTGGGCGATCAAGCTCGCCTTCACGGTGCTCGACGTCGCGCTGATGAGCGCCGTCATCATCCTGCCGCCGCCGGCGGGCCTGGGGATCGACTGGCCGATCCAGACCCGGCTGCGCACCCCGGAATTCCTTTACCTGCTGCTGCTGCTCGGCGAGGCGGCGCTGACCTACCGGCCGCTTGCCGTGTTGTGGACCGGGAGCTGGATCGCCGCTGTCTGGTCGCTCGGCGTCTGGCTGGTCTATGCCCGCGAGGACAGCGTGCGCTTCGCCGACACTGTCCACGACGGGCGCCTGAGGCCCGAGGAGAGCCTGAAGATCTTCCTCGACCCGGCCTATGTCGGCCTGACCCCGCTCTGGACGCAAGGAATCGTCACCGGCCTGTTCACGCTGCTCCTCGCCATCGCGGTGTGGCGGGGGCGGGGGCTGCTGCTGGCGCAAGTCCGCTCCGAGGTGGTGCGGGCCGATCTCGCCCGCTACGTCTCGCCCGATGTCGCCGACGCGCTGAGCGCCCGGGCCCATGCCGGCTTCGGCGCGCCACAGACCCGGGTGGTGGCGGTGCTGTTCGCCGATGTCGTCGGCTTCACCGGGATGAGCGAGGACCTGGAGCCGGAGCGGGCCTTCGCGCTCCTGCGCGGCTTTCGCGAGCGCAGCTGCAAGGTGGTGTTTCAGCACGCGGGCACCCTCGACAAGTTCCTCGGCGACGGCTTCATGGCGACCTTCGGCGGCCTCGACGGGCGCGGCGACGCCGCCGCCCGGGCGATCGCCTGCGCCCTCGACCTCCAGGACGAGATCGACGCCTGGAACGCCAAGCGCGCGGCCCGCGGCGCCGCGCCGGTGCGGGTGGCGGTCGGGGTGCATTGCGGCCCGGTGGTGATCGGCAATATCGGCGCCGACCAGCGGGTCGAGTTCACGGTGATCGGCGACGTCGTCAACGTCGCGAGCCGCCTGCAAGCCGCCACCCGCGAGGTCGGCGGCCGCATCCTCGTCTCCGACCACTGCCTCGCGGCGGCCGGGCCGGGGGCGACGGGCCGCTTCACCCGCACGCTTCCGCTGACCCTGCGCGGCCGCACCCAGCCGATCGTGGTCCACGTCGCCCAGTAGGATCTTGGCCCATTAGGATCTCGGCCCAGTTAGGATCTCGGCCGACGGGGCCGGCGCCAGCGCCGGCCGCCGCGACGGAGGAGCATCAGCCCCGCTGCAGCACCTCGATGCGCACGCCGTCCGGCCCCTCGAAGAAGGCGATGCGCAGGCCCGGCCGTATGTCGGTGATGCCCGAGACCAGCGGGACGCCGCGGGCAGCGAGATCCGCCACCGTCGCCTCGATATCCTCGACCCGGAAGCCGATATGCTCGATGCCGCGGTGCGGCGGCACGGCCGCCGCCGCGATGCCCTCGGGCGCCTGCTCGATGAACATCGTCAGCCCGCCGACATCGAGCATGATCCGGCTCGGCGTCTCCCCGCCCTCGCGCCCCGTCTCCCTCGCGCCCAGCACCTCGCCATAGAACCGCGCCGCCGCCACGGCGTCCCGGCTGCGCAGGTGGAGATGGTCGTACCGATAGCCCATGCGGCCCTCCTTGCGGGACAGCTCATCGCGCGCCCCGGTCACGGGCCGCACGGTAGGGTGCGGGAGCGCCGCGCGGTAGGCCCCCGCCTGCACCCCGCAAGGCCCCTGGCCGCGGTTGACGCACGCCGCCGCGCCGCCCTACAGAAGAGGCACCCGGACCCGTGAGCGTTCGCGGCCGGAAGGGTGGCCGAGTGGTTTAAGGCAGCGGTCTTGAAAACCGCCGTGGGGGCAACTCCACCGTGGGTTCGAATCCCACCCCTTCCGCCAAGTCAGTTTGCAATTTACTCATTATAATCAGATACTTAACGCATTTTCTTGACGAATGCCCCTGCGGCAGGGCACCATTTCGTCCAACGCAACGTCCAACATCGCTGCCCGCCGATGCCCGAGTTCCTCACGCGACGCCAGGGCTTCTGGCACTTCGTCCGGCGCGTCCCGGAGACGTTCGCCGCCCTCGACCAACGCGGCATCGTCAAGCGCACGACCCACATCCGGATCGCCGACGACCCGCGGGGCCTGCGCGCCGCCCGCGCCGCGGTGCAGATGAACGGCGAGCTCGAGGCCTACTGGCAGGGCCTCGCCGGCGGCCAGAGCGCGGAGGCGAAGGCGCGCTACGAGGCGGCACGCAAGCGCGCCCGGCAGCTCGGCTTCAGCTACATGCCGGCCGCGGAGGTGGCGGCGCAGCCGCTCGCCGAGATCCTGGCCCGGATCGAGGCCCTGTCCGCGCGCAGCGCGGCCGACGACCCGGCGGCCCGCGGGGCGGTGCTCGGCAAGGAGCCGGTGCCGGCCGTGATGCTGTCGCAGCTGTTCGAGCAGTACGAGACCCTGACGAAGTCCTCGCGCCAGGACCTCTCGCCCGACCAGCTGCGCAAGTGGGGCAACCCGAAGAAGCGGGCGCTCGCCAACCTGCTGAAGGTGGTCGGCGACAAGCCCGTCACCGAGCTCACCCGCAACGACGCCCTCGACTTCCGGGCCTGGTGGCAGGAGCGCGTCCTCGTCGAGGGCATCGAGATCGGCACGGCCAACAAGGACGTCGGCCACATCAACCGCATGCTCCGGCAGATCGAGCGCAGCCACCGGCTCGGCATGGGACCCGTCTTCGCCGAGCTGCGGCTGGAGGGCGAGACGCAGGGCCAGCGCGTCGCCTTCACGGCCGAGTGGGTGCAGACCCGCATCCTCGCGGACGGCGCCCTGGACGCGCTCAACCCCGAGGCCCGGCGCATCCTCTACATCATGGCCGAGACGGGGATGCGGCTGTCGGAGATCTGCAATCTCACGGCGGAGACGATCCGGCTGGACCATGCGGTGCCGCACGTCGTGGTGCGGGCGGACGGCCGGCGGATGAAGACGGAGCAGTCGGCCCGGGAGCTGCCGCTGGTCGGGGTGGCGTTGATAGCCGCGCAGGCGCAGCCGGAAGGCTTCCCGCGCTACCGGGACAAGGCGGCGTCGCTCTCGGCGATCACCAACAAGGTGATGCGCGCGGCGGGGCTGCTTCACCTGCCCGGGCAGTCGGCCTACTCGTTCCGGCACTGCTTCGAGGACCGGCTGACGGCCGTGGAGGCGCCCGAGAAGCTGATCGCGGCGATGATGGGCCACAAGTACCAGAGGCCGCGCTACGGCTCGGGGCCGAGCTTGTCGCAAAAGCGCGAGTGGCTTCAGCGGATCGCGTTCAAGCCGCCCGGGCGGGTGTAGAAATGGATGCACGGCGGACGCACGGCCAATCTGCACGATGAGCGGAATCGCTCGGGTTCAAGCCCGAATCCAGCCGGTACCGTAATCCTTCAGCACGCGTTCGGCCCTCTGCCGTGGCGTCCCGATCCGGCGCGCCTCGATCAGCTCGGCCTCCAGTCGCTCCAGGATCGGCAGATAGACCTCGGTCCCGTCCTGGACCACGATGGACGCGAGCCGCACCAGCGCCTGCTCGATGCGCTCGGGCGTGACCGGCTCGGGCGAGGGGAGGCGCGTGGCGGGTCTCATTGCCGCTCCCGGCGCGGCAGCGCGGCGCGCAGGCTCAACGGCTCGAGTGGCACCACCGCCGATGGTCGCCGAGACGGCTGAGCGGCGCTTCCGGAGGCCGGGCGGGAAGGCTGGACGCAAGGCAGCGCGCCCCGCCGAGCGACACCTGCCCGGAGGACGGCGTTCGGGCGGCGGGGCGCGGTCACGGCACCGCTCCGGCTCGGTCGCGAAGATCCGCGAGTGCATCGTCGGCGATCTGGAGAGCCGCGAGGGCGGCGTCACACTCCTCGGCGATGGGAGCGAGGAGCGTCCGGACGCCGTCGAGCGCGGAGGCGAGGAATTCGGTGGCCTCGGCTGGTGCCCGCGGCGCGGCGACGTTGGCGCGGCCGAGGAGAAGGGCGGCCACCGCATGTGCGGTCGGGTCCGGCCACGTGCCCTCGGTGTTCACCGTGAAGACCTCGCGGCCGTCCGCGTCGCGGACCACGCCAGCCTCGTCCGGGGCCTCGCTCAGGGCGAGGGGCAGGCGGATGCCGTGCCGGGCGAAGGGACCGGCCCTGCTCGCGGCATCGTTCTCCGCGAGCGGGTCGGCAGCGATAGCGCCCCTTGGCACAGCCATCAGCACGCCGCCCGTGCCTGCTGCACCACGCCGCCGACGATCAGCCGGCCCTCGGCGGAGAAGGCGTAGGTGATCCCCGCGACGCTCGGCAGCGTGATGGTCTCGATGCGCCGCGAGGCGGGCTGGACGGTGGCCGGCGGCTTGCTGAGCAACCGACCGATCAGGGCGGCATCGCCCGCGACGTAGAGGCGCGAGGCGGTCTCGCCCGGGAGCCGCCGGCGCGTGATCGTGACGCCCGTATCGGCGAGCGCATGGCGGAGCGCCCGCACCGTCTTCTCGAGCGCCTTGGGCGAGCGCTCCTGGGCGGCGGCGAGGCTGGCGTAGCTGTGCGGCTCGCCGGAGCGCGCGAGGGCGCGCAGGACGCGGCACAGGGCAGGGGTGAGGGCCGGGACGGCAGCGCTCATCGTGCGTCCCTCCGGGCGAGCGCCTCCACGGTCCACCGGGCGATGTCGGCGCGCTCGCCGCCGTTCCGCGCGGCTTCGGCCGCGGCGGAAGCCTCGGTGCGGATGTGCTCGCAGGCCGCGTCGACCGCCTCGTGGCCGACCGGACCGCGCGTAGCCCGCGCCTCGGCCAAGCGGCGGTCGCGCTCGGCGGCCCGCCGCTTGTGCCGGTCCGAGAACCATTCCAGCGACGGCCGCCGCGAGGACCGGCCGGTGGCCTTGGCGGCCTCGTACTGGGCGTAGGCGCCCGCGCTCGCGGGATCGATGCCGGCCATCACGCGGCTCCGCGGATTAGCAGGCCGGCCAGCGTCCCGATGAGGAGACCGAGGGCGGTGGCGAGGATCAGCACGACGGCGTGGGCGATGGCCTCGCGGAGCGTGAGGCGGCCAGCCCTTAAGACCGGGGAGGGCGCCGCGGATGCGTCCTCGTCGGTGGGCGGCGGAAACTCGACGAGGCGCGCCCGCAGGGCCGGCAGGTAGCTCGGGCCGTCCAGGTGGAGGTCGGGGGAGTTCGGCATGGGGCTATCCGTAAGAGGATGGCGACAACCTAAAACTCAAGTTGTTGGTTGTCAATTACCGACCTTATGCGCACAATGTCGGTTGTTGCCCCACAGGTTCGTCTCCGCTTGCCCGCTTGACGTTACGTGAACAAAAAGGGAACATTTCCACCACGGGTTCAGCATGGGGAGCAACCGGTGGTGACGGTGCATGGCGGACGCCATACCTATTATGTGGTGCAGTCGTTCTCTCTAGCCGATGGGGGCTACGTCATGGACGAGCCGATCGAGGCGCGGTCCGAGGAGGAGGCCCTCGCGGTCGCCCGCCGGCTAGCTCCAACCAAGGTCGTGACCCTCGCGTTCTCGCGCGCCGGCGACCCCGAGACCGGCGAGTTCGACGACGCGGTGCTGATCTTCAGCAATGGGGAATTGCCCGAGGACGTGGCCATGACCGTATGCGCCTGAGCCCGAAACTCGACGAGCTTGGCAATGTGAACGACCGCCTCTTTCCTGTGCCGAACCGTAGAAGGTCCGGCACGCGGCCGCCTGACTGACGAAGACCAACAAAGGGAAGGGCGTGGGCAGCCTGACGTCGATTTGTAACCGCAACGTACAGTCTGAATGAGCAGTTTCCGAGATAAGGCTCATTTGCAGACGTAAAAACACATTACATATAATATCAATTATGTATATATGGATTAAATCGGGGCGTCTAAGTTATTTAATTACAAGTTTCTCAACTTTTTCGAGCTTAGAATCTGAGCGTAGGCTTCAGGATTAATTGAAAAATACCTAATTCGTAGCGTAAGAGAGAATTAGATATTCCCATGTTGTAAATATATCGCACATGCCCACAGCAGTTCAGTCCTAAGGCATTTCAGTGATGACGCATAGATGAACCCAAGGTACGATAATTTCGCAGCGCCAATATAAATCAAGAGATGAACTATGCGTTATTCGATCGCACCTTTCGTAGCTGCTACAGTTTTAATAAATTCTGAATCATATGCTCAACAGGTATGGTGCCCAGATGATCTTGAGCCTGCAGGTGTGAATTGCGTTAGATATACTCATTATCCTGACATTTCGAGATCTCGTAAAGGGCCAGTTCGAGTGTCAAAAAATTTCTGCCAGGTTGGTCCGGCCTTCAAGGAGGGTAGCGGATACGTCTGCCCATTTTCAAATCCTGCTTTCAACCCGATCAATTTGTCCGGTAAGTGAGTATATCCGATGATATATCAGAAAATAAAATACATGCTATGCCCCTTGTTGGCACTAAACTCAGCCTGTGGAACATACCTTCCTGAGATTAGAGAGTCATGGGATGTTAATCGCTCGCAGGAAATTTCGGCAAACGGTATTCTTGAAGCCAATGTCAAAGAGAAAATTTACTGCGCGATTTATTTGGCTGTAAAGGCTCAAAGAGTATTTCCAGAGGGGTGGGCCGTACAATCGACCCTTGATCTACAAGTTGATCATATAGGGAGCGTAAATCCGGGGTTATCATACATAGTTCCTTTCAATGCCGCCGAAAATTTCACGCTTGGCTTGGGCGCAACGCTGTCCTCACAAGCCACAAGAGAGGATAAGATTGGAAGCTATTGGGATTTGGATCGTTTAAGAAAATATAAAACAGATGAATGCGACGACGCAGGAGAGATAAAAGGCAGCTCTCCGCTTATTACAAGTGATTTAGGTTTAACGCAATGGCTCACAGACGCTCTCGCGTCTGTAAAATATTTTCCTTCCTCGCCAATATCACAAGGCAATGTATTCAATCAAGATAGTCTTACATACCATGCGAAGTTCATAATAATAACAACTGGGAGCTTGAATCCTACTTGGAAACTTATAAGATTCAACAGCGGCAATGGGGCAGCTTTGGCTAGTGTTAATCGCACGAGGACACATGATATATTGCTGACATTTGGCCCAAAATTTAAACCAAATTCTCCGAATATCGCATTAAGTCAGCATTTTTCGACGGAGTATGCCATTTCTCTTGGAAATTCAGGTCGTCAAAGCGCGTTTCCAGCGAGCCCTCCTCTCTTCGGCCAATGACACTACTTCTAATTTTATAATATATTGTGCTTAACATCAATTAGAGGAAATAACAATCGCGCTTCAATCTTCTGGATAAACTACTTTATCCCAATTCAAGAGGATGAAACAAAAATCTTAGATAGTTGAAATCGCTATCCGCTTGGAATAATTTTTCGCAAGTCTACGCTGTTCCAGCCTCAGCATCTGGCTATTTCCTGAAGTCCTTCGACACAATGCGATGGCAGGTCGGCCATGCATCGCGGGACAACTCGAAAGTCCGCGCCGGGTTGAACTGCTGGACGCGCCACGCCTCCGCGCTGGAGCCGACGAGCCGCTTGACCATCGCCCGCGGTTCGTCCCCGGCGCCGGAATAGAACACGCAGGGCGTCGCGGACAGGCCGGGCAGGCGCGGGTTGACCATCAGGGTGTCGCCGGGCTCGAACTCCGGCGACATCGATTCGCCGACGAGGTAGATCGCGTAGCCGTCCTTCACGCCCTGCAGGGCGGGCGGGCGCTTCACCGTGCCGATCGGGTCGCGCTCGATGAGGAGCGAGCCTTCCCCGCCCTCCGCCGAGGCGAAGAGCGGCACGTCTCCGACGAGCCCCGCCGCAGCCGCCCAGTAGGCGGGATCCCGCGCGAAGTCCGGGACCGGCATCGGCGCCTGCCTCGCGGCTTGCGCCGGCCGGCCGTCCTGGGCGCCATCCGGGAAGAGCGCCGGGTCGAGGCCGAGCACCTCGATCAGCCGGGCGAGGTGCGCCGTGCTCTCGACCTGCTTGAGCTCGATCTTGGCGATCGTCGCCTGGGAGGTGCCGACCTCCTTCGCCAGCCGCGCCTGGCTGAGCTTCTTGGCGAGCCGCCCCTCGCGGATGATGTCCTGCCAGTCCATGGGGCGGCAGTCTAAAACCTCGGTTGTGGTCGCGCTCGCATATTCCGGTTGTTGACAACCAACAACCAAGGCGGTTATGTCCAATGTCATGACCGTGCGATCCCTCATTCAGGCCGCGATCACGCTGGCCGGCTCGGAAGCGAAGCTGGGCGACGCCTGCGGCGTCTCCCAGAGCGCGATCTGGAAAGCGAAGAAGGCCGGGCGGGTGTCCGGCGAGCTGGCCGTCCGGATCGACCGGGCGACCGACGGCGCCATCCCGAAGCACCGGCTGCGACCGGATCTGTGGGAGCCGCCGGCCCGCGGCCCGGCCGAAGCCCACGGAGTGGCCGCATGACGTCCCGGAGATCCACGGCGCCAGCGCGTCCCGTCATCCGGGCCGCAGCCGCGATCCTGCTCTGCCTGCTCGCCTGGGGCACGGGGACGGCCGGCTGCTGGTCGAAGCGCGCCTCGCAGCAGCCGCTACACGCGAGACCGGAGGCCGGCTGAGGCCGGTCCCCCGTGTTCCGGGTCCGGCGTCCGTGCGGCGGCGGTCCCGGATCGCGCCCGGCCGGACCCTTCCGCCCCCATCCGCCCGGCCGGGCGCAACCCTCGACCCCACCGGAGGCAGCCATGAGGACGACCCGTCGCAAGATCCGCTACCGCCTCCGGGCCGACGGCCGATGCGAGGTCTGCCTCGCCGACGGGTGGGTGACGCTCGTGCGGGTCGCGCGATGAGCAACGGCGGCCTGTCCTCGCTCGCCGCCAGGCTCCACGCGGCAGCCTCCCATGCCGGCGTGGTCGCGCGCGGCACCGAGATCCTGGCGGCCCGGATGCAGGTCGGCCTGCCGACAGGCACGCCGTGTGCCGGCCTCGACGAGGCGGTGCAGCACCATGCCGAGCAGGCCCAGGTCCTGGCCGACGCCCACGCCTTCGTCCTCCGGTGCGCGGCCCAGCCCGCGCTCCTGCCGCTTCTCGCCGCGCTGGAACGCGGCGAGGCGGTGATCCCGGAAGCCGGCACCGGACGACGGCCTGCCAGGGCCGCCGCCGGCGCTCCTCTCCATGCGACCGTCCAGCCGCCCAAGCCCTGGTCGCGTGTCCTCGACTCCGTGCGTCCGGGACACCGCAAGTCCTCCGGCCCTGCTGCTCACGCCTCTGCGCTCTCCCCGGCGAGCGCAGAGGAACACAGGAGCGGCCCAAGGTGTCGGGATTCTCACCCAAGTTCTCGGGAGACTGTCCCGAGCGTCACGAGGGTAGCATGACTGCTCAGGCAGAGGCGCGCCAGCTCGTCGAGCTGATCGCCGGGCCAGTCCGGCTCGGCGAGAACGTGAAGGCCGCGCTCGCGCGGGTCGCACGGCTCACGGGCCTCGGCGATCGCCGCGTGCGTGGTATCTGGAACGGCGAGGCCCGCCGCATCGAGGCCGAGGAGATGGACCGGCTGCGCCGGGCGGCCCTCGATGCCAGCACCCTAGAGGATGTCGATCGTGCGTACCGTGCCCACCTTGCCCGGCTCCGGGCCTGCCGGGAGATCCTCGGACACGGGGCCGTCGGGCAGGAGGCCTCCCGGCAAGAGACCGTCAGGCAAGAGGCCCTTCGCCTTCCGGCCGCGGACGCTGCTGGCTGGGTGGATCATGCGGAGCTCGGGCTGGCTGGCGCTCAAGATCGCCCCGTGGATCGGGGAGGGCGCCGATGACGCCGGAGGTCCGCCTGCTCGGGATTGATCCCGGCCTCACCGGGGCCCTCGCGCTCCTCAGCCTGATGCCCTCCGGCCCGTCGCTCGCCGTCGCGGACATGCCGGAGGTCCACAAGACCATCGACGCGGCGGCGCTCGCGGAGTTGATCCGCGGCTGGCCGCGCCCGGACCTCATCGTGCTCGAGGAGGTCGGCCCGCAGCCGCGCGACGGCGTGCGCCAGGCCTTCAGCTTCGGGCAGTCCTACGCCACGGCGCGTACCGTCGCGCTGATGCTGGAGATCCCGCTCCACCTCGTGCGGCCGCAGGCCTGGAAGGGCCACTTCCGCCTGCGCGGTGGCCCCGAGGGCAAGGAAGCGGGGCGCGCCCTCGCCCTCCGGCGCTTCCCGGCGAGCGCGAAGCTGTTCGCGCGCAAGAAGGACCACAACCGGGCAGAGGCGGCCCTGCTGGCGCTCTACGGCGCCGAGCGGCTCCTGCCCGCGGGCTCGCTTCCCGATCCGGACCGGGTCGGGGGCGTGGCGACGGCCGGGGGCGTGGCGGCCCCCGGCCAACCCCTCCCTTCACCGAGGGCGGCCGGAGTGTCGGGCTGACGCCCGGCCCGAGGCGCGATGCCTGGTCTCCGCTCCGGCCGCCCCGGATCCTCCAGGAGCAGGCGCAGACGAAAGGAACCCCATGTCGATCTCGCTCAAGAGCCTGCGCAAGCGCACCAACGAGAGCGCCGCGCGCATCGTGATCTACGGCCCGGAGGGCATTGGGAAGACGACGCTGGCGGCGGAGTTCCCGGAGGCCGTGTTCATCCAGGTCGAGGACGGCACGCCGTCCGGCGTCACCATCGATTCGTTCGGCGTGCTCACCACCTTCGAACAGGTGATGGAGGCGATCGGCTCGCTCTACCAGGAGGAGCACTCCTTCCGAACCGTGGTGGTCGACGGCCTGGACCGCCTCGAGCCGCTGGTCTGGACCCGGGTCTGCGAGCTGCACCAGTGGCGCTCGATCGAGGCGCCCGGCTACGGCAAGGGCTACAAGGAGGCGGATTACCTCTGGCGCGACTTCCTCGACGGCCTGAACGCGCTGCGCACGCAGCTCGGCATGACGGTCGTGCTGCTCGCCCACTCGGCGATCGATCGCTTCGACGATCCCCAGACGGCCAGCTACTCGCGCTACGACCTGCGCCTGCACCAGCGGGCGAGCGCCATCGTCAAGGACGAGGCCGACGCCATCCTGCTCGTGAAGCAGGACGCCTCGATCAAGAACGAGGACCAGGGCTTCGGCAAGAAGCGCGCCCAGGCCGACGGCGGCGGGCAGCGCTGGATCTACACCGAAGGCCGGCCCGCCTTCGTGGCGAAGAACCGCTTCGGGATGCCCGAGAAGGTGATGTTCCAGCCAGGCAAAGGCTTCGCCGAGCTGTCGAAGTACCTGCCGGATGCGGCCCGCCAGTTGCCGGCCGCCGAAGCGGCCTGATCCCCACCCGCGTCCGACAGAAGGAGACAAACAGGATGGCGAACCTCGGCGAGAGCATCGACGTCGACACCATCGAAATCGATAACACCTACGAGCCGCTGCCGGCCGGCGAGTACATGGTCCAGGTCACCGACAGCGACGTGGTCGAGACCAAGGCCGGCACGGGCCTGATCCTGAAGCTCACCTTGGAGGTGATGGACGGGCCGAGCGCCGGCCGCAAGGTCTGGCTGAACCTCAACTACAAGAACCCGAACGCCACCGCGCAGCGCATCGCGCACGAGCAGATCAAGCAGATCTGCGACGCGGTCGGCTTCGCCGGGCACCTCACCGACAGCGAGGTGCTGCACTACAAGCCGCTGCGCGTGCGCCTGACCGTCAAGCAGGACCCCGAATACGGCCCGCGCAACGAGATGAAGAAGTTCTCGGCTATGGCCGGCGGCGCCCCGCCGCCCGGCAAGGCCCAGGGCGAAGCCTCGTCGCCGCGCCAGGCGCAGACCGGCGGCACAGCGGCCACGTCACGCCCCGGCACCGCCGGCGGGCGGCCCTGGGGCAACCGCGCGGCCTGAGGAAGCCGGAGCGGCCGGCGCTCGGAAGGGACGCCAGGAGCCGGCCGCTCCACCCCGCACCCCTCAAGGATACGGAGACGCACGATGCGAATCGAGCGCAGGGCGGAGCTATGCCCGCAGCCGTTCGGACTTCAACCCTGCCGCGCCTGCGGGTCGACCGCGGCGGTGATCGAGCTGCGCCCCGGTGCGGTGCGCCTGCGGCGCCTGTGCTGCCACGGCGACCCGCTCGCGCTGCCCGAGGCCGGCAACGGCGCCGTGGAGGTCCGCCGCCATGGCTGAGCTCCCGCCGATCGAGGCGCCAACCGTGTCGGCCGTCTACGCCGCGCTCCAGCACAACCGCCGCGACGAGGATCGCGGCTATCTCGGCATGTCGCAGTTCGGAACCGAGTGCGACCGCGCGCTCTGGTACGGCTGGCGCAAGGTCCACGATCCGGAACCGCTCGACGGGCGGCGCATCCGTCTGTTCGAGACCGGCCACCTCGAGGAGGGCCGCCTGATCGGCGACCTGCGGAGCGCCGGCATGGTGGTCACCGACGCCGATCCCCGGACCGGCCGGCAGTTCGGCGTGTGGTCGATCGGCGGCCACCTGCGCGGGCACCTCGACGGCACGATCGACGGCGTACCGGACGCGCCGAAGACGACGCACGTCCTCGAATGCAAGACGCATAACGACAGGAGCTTCAAGGCCCTGCTGAAGGACGGCGTCGCGCGGTCTAAGCCGGGCCATGTCTCGCAGATGCAGTTCTACATGCATTTCACGGGGCTGACGCGGGCGCTCTACGTCGCCGTGAACAAGAACGACGACCAGCTCTACGCGGAGCGGGTGCGCTACGACGCGACGGCCGCGCTGCAGCTGGTCGCCCGGGCGGAGCGCATCATCCGGGCAGACCAGCCCCCGTCAAAGCTGCATGACGACCCGTCGGCGAAGGCCGCCTTCGCCTGCGGTTGGTGCCCGGCCCGGACGGTCTGCCACGACGGCGCCTGGGCGCGTGTGAACTGCCGGACCTGCCTGCACGCGACGCCGGTGGTGGACGAGGGCGATGCCGGCCGCTGGCACTGCGCCCGCCACGACATCCACCTGACCCCGGACGAGCAGCGCCGCGGCTGCCACCAGCACCGCTACGTGCCCGGCCTCGTGCCCGGCGAGCAGGTCGACGTCGACGAGGGCCGCGAGACGATCACCTATCGCCTCGCCGACGGCAGCACCTGGGTCGACGGCGCCGGCGCCGCGGGATGGCGCCCGTGAGCCCCGGCGCAGCAGCCTCCCGCACGACGGTCCCGATCGAGAGGCTGCCGGCACGGGTGCGCCGGATCGTCGAACGCTGCCGAGCCGGGCAGACCCTCTGCCTCGGCCACCGCGTGCGCGAGATCGGGCCCCCCCTATGCTGGTTCGAGCCGTCGGGCCGATCGACGCGGCACCGCAGCGCGCTGGACGCGATCGCCTCGGGCCACCTCGTGCCGAGTGCGGATGGCCTGTTCGGCCAGGAATCCGCTCAGACCTGGCGGGCGGACGAGGGTGAGCGTGGGACGGAAACGGGTGTCCCCGGCGGGTCGTCTGCCGCGGCAGCGGAGTAGCGGCGATGTCGCGCTTCCGCTCCATGCCGATCTTCCGGCCCGGCATCGTCGGCGTGTTCACCATGGGCGCGGACGCCGTGATCCTCACCAAGGCCATGAAGAAGGTCCCGGAGGCCAGCGAGGCCGCCCGGGCGCTGGGCGACCCATTCAACCGCGCCCGTCGCGAGCGGGCGCTGCGGATCCTCGAGGCGCTGCCCGCGCGCCGGCAGGCCCGGATCCTCGCCGAGTACGACCGCAAGCGCCGCGACGGAGGCGACGAATGATGCCGGGATCCGACACGTTGTTCGAGCGCCGGCCGGCCGCGGCGGCCCTGCACTCCCGCGCCTACCAGATGGAGACGGTGCAGGCGCTGCTGGACTACTGGCGGGCCGGCGGCGGCAACCCGCTCGTCGACCTCGCCACCGGCACCGGCAAGTCCGTCTGCATCGCCCAGCTCATCGACCTCGTGTTGACCGAGTGGCCCGACATGCGGGTGCTCGTGCTGGTCCACGTCAAGGAGTTGGTGGCGCAGAACGTGAAGGCGCTGCTGCGCCTGTGCCCGAACGCGCCGGTCGGCATCAACGCGGCCAGCCTCGGCCAGCGCGACCGGCACGCCCAGGTGCTGTTCGCCTCGATCCAGAGCGTCTACCGCGAGGACGGCTACTCGCTGGGCAAGCGCGACCTGGTGCTGATCGACGAGGCGCACCTCGTGCCGAAGTCGGGCGACGGCATGTACCGCACCCTCGTCGATAGCTTGCGCGAGCGGGTGCCCGACCTGCGCGTCGCCGGCTTCACGGCCACGCCCTACCGGCTCGACAGCGGGCGCCTCGACCAGGGAGACGAGCGGCTGTTCGACCGCATCGTCTACACCTACGGCATCGGCGACGCGGTGCGCGACGGCTGGCTGGCACCGCTCGTCAGCAAGGCGACGCTCACCGGCTTCGACCTCTCGGGCGTCGCCCGGCGCGGCGGCGAGTTCGTGGAGGGCCAGCTGCAGGCGGCGGTCGACCAGATCGACGTGACCGAGGCGGCCTGCGACGAGATCGTGGCTCTGGGCCGGGACCGGCAATCCTGGCTCGCCTTCTGCGCCGGCGTCGAGCACGCGCTGAACGTGCGCAACGCGCTCCGCGCCCGCGGCATCGCCGCCGAGACCGTGACCGGCGAGACCGCGTCCGGCGAGCGCGACCGGCTGGTGGGGCAGTTCCGGGAGGGCCGCATCCGCTGCCTGACCAACGCCATGGTGCTCACTACCGGCTTCGACGCGCCCGGCGTCGACCTCATCGCCATGCTGCGGCCGACCCTCTCGACCGGCCTCTACGTCCAGATCCTGGGGCGCGGCACCCGGCCGGTCTACCCGGACGGCTTCGACGCGAACGAGGCGAGCCCGGAGGAGCGGCGGGCGGCGATCGCCGAGAGCGTCAAGGCCAACTGCCTCGTGCTGGACTTCGCGCAGAACGTCCTGCGGCACGGGCCCGTGGACGCGCTGACCCCACCGGCGAGAAGCGGTCCGGCGCGGGCGGCGCCCGAGATGGCCGTGAGGCCGGAGACGGTCCGGGCGAAGGCCTGCCCGCACTGCAGCACCCTCGTCGGCCTCGACGAATACGCCTGCACCGCGCCCGGCTGCGGATTCGAGTGGGAACGGCCGGTGCCGAAGCACGATCCGGTGGCGGATGCCGAGCGACCGGTGATGCAGGGCGCGCCGCCCCCGCCGCCCGACCCGTGGGTGCCGGTGACCGGCATGGTGGCCGCCCGGCACGTCAAGCGGTTCGAGCCGGAGGCGCCGCCGACGCTGCGGGTGGACTATGCCTGCGGCTTCGTGAGCCACGCCGAGTGGGTGTGCTTCGAGCACCAGGGCGTCGCCAGGGCCAAGGCCGAGAAGTGGTGGCGCGACATGCGCGGCCGCCAGCCGGCGCCGGCGAGCGTGGACGAGGCGCTGGAGCGCCTGGAGGACGGCGAGCTCGCCCGGCCGAGCCACATCGTGGTGAAGCAGGACGGCAAGTTCGCCCGTGTCGCCAGCCGCCGCTTCGCGCCGGACGAGCTTGCCCGGGTGCGGGCCTACGCGCCCCGCTCCGTGACCGAGCGCGAGGACGCGGCGTGGTGGCGTGTGCTGGGCCTCGACCCCTTTGCCCACGCGGACGAGGTGCGGGCGGCGTTCCGGCGGCTCGCCCGCGAGCACCACCCGGACCACGGCGGCTCGCATGCCGCGATGACCAACATCAACCGCGCCTACGTCGAGGGCTTGCGCGCCGCGAGCTCCGCCGACGTGCCGTTCTGATGTCGGCGGGAGGGAAGGGCGATGCCGTGGCGCGGGTGAAGGGCGACCGCGAGCCGGTGATCTGCGGCGTGTGCCGGCGCCGAGCGAATACCGGCTTCGGCTGGGCCGGGAAGCAGGGCCGCCCGGTGCTGTGGCTGTGCGACAGCCCGGATTGCGGCCGGGTGGCGAGGAGCGTGTACGAGATGCCGACGATCGAGCTGGACGAGTACGAGCGGCGGGCGCGCGACGCGGCCGGCGAGCGGGCAGGGGCCTTCCTCGACGCCATCGGCAAGACCGACCTCGCGACCCTGACGCCCGAGGAATGGGCGACCTTCCTGCAGCAGGTCGTGGTCGGCTTCGAGGACGAGTTGCGCCGGATGCTCCTCGCCCGCACCGCGCCGTTCTGAGGACCAATGCGATGCGTGCGGTGCCGGGTGCGTACGGGCAGATCGGGGCCCGCCTCGTGGAGCGGGGCTACGCGGCGATTCCGATCATCCCCGGCACCAAGCGCCCGGGCGTACCGCGGGCCGACGGCGCCTGGACCGGCCTCGACGACTGGCAGGCCCGGTTCCGCCACCGCCTGCCGGTCGAGGTCGAGGTCGAGCGCTGGTCCGAGAGCGGGGCCGGCGTCGGGATCGCGCTGGGCCCGCCCTCGGGCGGCACGGTGAGCGCCGACATCGACACAGACGACGCGGCGATCCGCGCCGTCCTGCTGACGATCCTGCCCGACACCACGGTCGGCAAGGCCGGGCGGAAGGGCGAGACGCTGTTCTACCGCGCGAGCCCCACCTTCCCGTCCCGGGCCTTCGACCTGCCCGGCCCGGACGGCAGGCCGATGCGCGTGCTCGACCTGCTCGGCCCGGGCAAGCAGACCGTGCTGCCGCCGACGCTCCATCCCGAGACCGGCGAGCCCTACCGCTGGACGCGCCTCGAGGCGCTCGACGGAGTGGCCCCCGGGGACCTGCCGTGGATCGGCGACGACGTCGGCGAGCGCATCGCCGCGGCGCTGGTGCCGTTCGGCTACCGGCCCGAGCCGCCGCGGCCGCCGCGCCGGGAGGCCCCGGCCGGGGAGGAGACGCCGCACCGCCGGGTCAACGACCTCGCCATGGCGGATCTCGGCGCCTGGGTGCCGGAACTCGGCCTGCCCAAGCTGCGCCGCCGGGGCGGCGGCTACGTGGCGGTGCCGGTCTGGCGCCCGTCGCACACCGGCCGGCCGCTGGAGAAGCGCAGCCCCAACCTCAAGATCCACCCCGACGGCATCCGCGACTTCCACGACGGCAACCGGGCCTACACGCCCCTCGACCTCGTGATGGCGGCGCGAGGATACGCCCTGGACGAGGCCTTCGACTGGCTGGCGGGGCGGGTCGGCTACGGCGAGGGCCTGACCATCGACCTGCAGCCGCGGCGGGTGGAGATGCACGCGGGCGTGACGGTCGACGCCGAGACCGGCGAGGTGCTCGAGGCGCCGCCGGCGCCCGTTGATTCCCGCGACTTCCCGGACGCGGACCTGCGCGTGCCGGGGCTGGTGGGCGAGATTGCCGACTGGATCATGGCGTCGAGCCCCAAGCCGATCCGGCTGTTCGCCACCGCGGCGGCCCTGGTGACGGTCGGCACGCTGATCGGCCGGCGGGTCTATTGCGGCACGCCGCGCTCGGGCGCCCACCTCTACGTGATGACGATCGCCGGCACCGGCGCCGGCAAGGAGCGGCCGCAGGAGGCGGTGCGCCAGATCCTCGACGCGGCGACCGGAGGGCAGCGGCTGCACACCGCGGCGGCCTCCTCGGCGGCGTCGCTGGCTTTGCGCCTCGCCGAGCGGCCGGTGCAGGTGCAGGTGGTGGACGAGGTCGACAAGATCCTGCGCCGGGTCGGCCACCGCAACGCCAACGCCCAGGAGGCCGAGATGCTGCAGGATTACTGCACCCTCTGGGGCCGCGGCATGGGGACGTTCATCCCCAACAGCACCACCACGCGCGGCGACATCCTGATCCAGCGGCCGTGCCTGTCGCTCTACGGCGCCACCACTTTCACGTCGTTCTACGAGCAGATGCGCTCGAAGATGGTCTCCAACGGCTTCCTCAACCGCTTCCTGGTGCTGCCGCGGTTCGAGCGGGTGAAGGTGCAGGCCCGGGTGGCGCCGGAGGAGGAGGTGCCCGACGCGATCGTGGCGGCGGCCCGGCGCCTGTTCGAGTTCCAGGACGCGCCGCCGCCCGGCGTCGATCCCCGCCGGCACCTCGGCGCGACAGCGACGCTGCTGGACCCTGCCCGCCCGCCGCCGCTCGTGGTGGTCGAGATGACGGCCGGCGCGCAGGCGATCTACGCCGCCTGCCGCGAGCGCGACGAAACGATGCTGGCCCGCGCCGACCACGACCCGCTCTACGAGGCCTGGAGCCGGGCGGCGGAGCTGACGAAGCGCGTGGCGCTGATCGTCGCCTGCGGGCGCTACGCAAAGGCCGGGCTCGCGGGCGTGCAGGTGGAGGAGGGGGACATGGCCTGGGCGCAGCGGCTGGTGGACTGGTCGTTCAGCCTGTTCGTCACCGGCCTGCGGGAGAACATGGCCGAGAACGAGCATCAGGCGGGGCTGAAGGCAGTGCTCGGGTTCATCCGTCAGGCCGGGCGGCCAGTGAACCGCTCGGAGGTGTACCGGCGGGTGGACGGGCGGATGGACGCACGTCAGCTCGACAACGTGATGAAGTACCTCGTAACTAGCGGGCAGGTGGAGGAGATGTTGGAAAAGACGAAAGGAAGACCTAGAACGATGTATCAAGTTGCAATTTCGTAGCGCTTCATCAAATAGGCAGCGAACATGACGTTGTAAATTCGTCATTATAATTTACTAGTAAGTTGTATATTTTATTTATTGGTATATGATTTCGATGCTAAATCAGGCAGTGGCATTTATCAGAAGACTAGATTATTTAATATAATATTTGGCAATAACTAGCCATTCGCTATCTGCGTCGCGGCTGCTAGCAAAGCATTTCGATACACAAGATATACAGTATCAGGATTGTGGGCCGGATGAACGCTCGTAATTATCGTGTAAACGCTAATACCCGGGGCAGGACTACCAAAAATGCGAAGCGCAAGACTATCTAGAGCTCTCTGTGTGGTCGAAGAAACATGCGCGCAGGCATTTCTCATTGTTTTTAGATCGGAAAGTTGGGAATTTATATTGTTGATAGCACCTCTAACTGGATATCCATTTTGGAAATAGATGTTTGATATTTGCTTGACATATTCGTGATTGCTAAAATCAAAATATTTCATGACCCCGACTGTCATTTTTTTTGCTTCGTCTCTCGAAGCGGGAGCGACCATTCTAACGGGCTGGCTTCCATTGATCGTTGTGGAGCCAGTCATATAAGCAGAAATTACTTCTTCCAAAAAATTCTCCCAAGCAATAAACATATTCAAAAATGCAGCATGAGTAATTTGCTGCCGTGATATCGATGTAAATAAATATGCTCCATTTGCATCTTGCTGATGGGCGCTTGCAATCAGTGCGTCGCACTGTATAAAAGACGATGTAATTTGCGCGAGAGCGTTTTGAGGCACGTTAATCAACCAGATTTTCTGACGCATATTCGCCAGTGATGAGTCTGATTAAATATTTAGTACGCCGCGACCTGACAGCCTCGTCAGTAGTTGCTCGAGTTGAATCTTGCAAAAATATTCGATCTTCGTCGGAGAGAATTACAGAATCTCTATTTGCGAAAATCTCTGTGATATGATCAAGCCTATTGCGCACAGAAGAGAGAGCTTTTTCACTCAAATCGATACTTGTCGGACTAAGCCCCGGTATTCCCGCTATAAAATGCGCAATGGAAGTGAAAAGCGTATAAAATAGAAAAAGGCCGGTTGAATTCGGTGCCAACCAAGCCGTCTGGAAATAACTCTGCGATTTTAGATATTGTTGTATCAAACCAAAGTGTGAGCCCGTCACCATCTCCAGTGAATTTATTCTCATATTTCTCGTAATACTTTGAAATCGAACGCTTAGCCTTGATACCCTCCATCATCGCAATCAACAAATCGGCAGTTATATTAACTTCGTTCATCCTCAGGACTTGATTCGGAGTAAAAATTTTCTGACTTATCCAGTACTCTGTATAATACCGCGCGATTTCATCAGCGAGACTCTTGAAAGGACCAAAATGAGATGCATTTAATTTTTCCTGTTCGTTCAAGACTATTGCATACGAGTTGAGTCGGCCGAATATATCCAATACTTCGGAGTCGGATAAATTTATTAGTATATCTACAGATATTTCATAAGACAATATTTGGCTTTGCATAATCTCATCTAGCTGACTAAACAATAAGCCTCCGTAATCTTTATTGTGAGATTTGCTTACTTTGAATCCGTCCTTTACAAAGGATAATATAGTCCGCAGCCGTTGCTGTCCGTCCACCACTTCTCTGATGGATGTTTTCGTAGATACGTTAATTTTTTGCCTAATAAATACCTTTGGAATTGGCTTGCCACGCATAATTGTGTCGATAAGATAACTTTTAGCCTTATCGTTCCACACAGATCTACGCTGAAATCGTGGATTGAGTTCCAGCTGTCTAGCAGCTTCCCACTCAACGAAATCATTTATGCCGTATGTACGGGAATCGTAACTCTTCATCTGACCCTTTCGACACAACCGAGTTTTTTGGTATACTCGCATCATTGGATCCCTGGTTGCAATAGGCTTTGGCGCACGATTAGTCGCCCCAAAGCAGTGTTTCTCCAACGCGTATGGTATGGTTTTCTCAAATTATTGAACGATCGAATTTGATCCGAAAAAAGGAAGATTTCAATTATGACTATGTATATTTAAATTTTTTTGTATAATATATCATGTATATAATTCTTTTAGCTAGGCTTTAAATTAATCCAGCCTCAACTACACCGTACCGTGGAAACAATGTCTCTGGAGAGGGGCCACAAGTCATTCGGCCTCCTGCACGCGGCTCGGGCAGAGTGCCTTGAAGATTCGGATGTTGGTCGGGTAGCCGCTGGCGCTCGAGCCGTCCGCCACCTCGCTGGACGGGAGGCTCATGACCACGTACTTGGCCATGCTGTCCTTGCTGCGGGACCGGCCGGCGAAGCGGTAGCGGTTGCCCTGGAAGTCGGTGAACTCGCCGCGCGGGCAGTTGGCGGTGATCCGGTCGTTGAGCGGGACGGCCAGTTCCTCGCTGATGCAGGCGGGCGTCACCTTGCCGACGTAGTCCCGGCAGAAGCCGACCGCGTCTTCGCGCGTGTGCCTGGTGCGGATCACCGCTTGAGCCGTGTCCAGGCCGCTCATCGACACGACGGTGACGGTCATGCCGGCGCGCGACCCGTAGTAGATCTTCCCCGAGGCCGCGGCCGGCGAGACCGCGAACAGGCCCAGCGTGCAGAGTGCGGCCGGCAGAACGTGTCTCATCGCGGGGAACTCCTCCGCCTTCCGTCTGTCGACCGGGTGCCTCGCGAATCGTCCCTGATTCACGGAGGCCATAACGAAGGCATGCCGGGATATCGACTTGCAGCGCCCGAGCCAACCTTCTCCATTCATCCGCCGTGGGAGTGCATCACCCCCGCCATTCCCCGCGTACGGCGAAGCAGGCCGCCACGAAGGCGGTGGCCAGGGCTGCGGCGAGTTCCCGTCCGCCTGACAGCACGAGCGTCAGGACGAGGCAGGTCAGGAATGCGGCCGTCCCCATCAGGAGCGGACGGCCGCGGCGGCGCGGGGGAGGGGCTGGAACCGGGGCCGAATCGGGTGGAGGCGGCGGAGCGGCCGGTTGCACCATGACCGGCTCGGCATGGACCCGGAGGCCGAATCCCACCAGCGCGCTGAGCCCACCGAGGACGATCCAGGCCGGGATCAGGAACGACGCCATGCCGAGCACCATCGTCTGCTCGGACTTGTAGTGGAAGCCCGGCCGCGTCACGGCGACGATGCCGAGGAGAGGCAGGCCCACGCAGATCAGGGTCGTGATCCAGAAGATCCGGCGCGCCGACAGTTGCCACTCCCGGGAGATCGCCAATCCCCCCGGCCGCTCCGCCCCCGACATCCGCTCTCACCCTGGGTAATTTCGCGTGCTCGACAATATCGAGGACAGATTCGGGGGTGATGCAAGGGAAATTCGGACTGTGGCCCAGGGCTGTGTATGATCTCAGAACCACGGCTTCGGTGCGGTCCGGTGCGTCTGCGGCGCGCATCCCCTGTTCGTTGGCGATCACGCTCACGAGGATCAGGACACGGACGTGAGGCCGAGCGCTTGAGCCAGCACCTGCCTCACCGCCTCGGGCCGAGACGGCTTCGGGTCGGGTTGCCGCGCGATGAGTTCGTCGAGGGCGGCAAGCATATCCGGATCGAGGCGCAACATGATGCCCTCCTTGCGCCCGCCTGAAGGCTTGCGACCTCTACGTTTCGGGATATCCGCAATTGACGCATTCATGATTTCGGGATATCCCATAAAGGACGGCCCGACAAGGTGCTTGCGACACCTGCCGGGCCTGACCCGAAGCACGGAGCATCCCATGCGACAGGCTGAGCATACCCCTAACACATCCCAATGTGGCCCCGTCACCTCCGCCCTGGCAGCGACCCACGAGGCCCTGATGACACGCCGGTCCTTCGTGGCAAGCGCTGCCGCTTCAACGTCAGTGGCAGCGCCGGTCGCTGCCATGGCGCTGATCGATCCCTTTCCCGATGCCGAGCTCATCAGCTTGGGCCAGGACCTGAACGAGGCGTGGGAGGCGGAGCGCCTTGCGGTTGACGAGGCGGTGGAAGGGGCCGTTCTGAGATGCTGCGACATCGTGAAGAGGATCGAACGCCAGCCCGCCACGACGCTCGCGGGCCTCACGATCAAAGTCTTGGCGCTCTCCTGGTGCCACGACGGAGATCCTTTGGCCTGGGCGAGCCTCTGCGCCTCGACGACTGATCGTCGCCTCGTCGCATCAATCCTGACCGACATCATAGCCGCAAGAGGCACGGCGTGAGCGCCGTCGTTCCCTTTCAGTTCGAGGCCCGTCCGGTGCGCGTCATCGACCGCGACGGCGCACCATGGTTCGTCGCCGCCGACGTGTGCGGCGCTCTCGCGATTGCAAACTCGCGAGATGCCATCGCGCGCCTCGACGCAGACGAGAAGGGTGTCGGAACTTCCGACACCCCTGGCGGCAAGCAGGAAGTGACCCTCATTTCGGAGAGCGGCCTCTACACCCTCATCCTGCGGTGCCAGGGAGCGACCACGCCCGGCACTCTCCCGCACCGGTTCCGGAAATGGGTCACTGGCGAGGTGCTGCCCTCGATCCGCCGCTCGGGCAGCTACGCCCCGCGGGCCGATCAGCGCAAGGAAGCCTTGCGGATGGTGGCCGAGTGCCGGCGGACCTTCGGAAAGGCGGCAGCGCAGCGATTGTGGGTGGAGCTCGGCCTACCCGCAGTGAGCGGACCACTGGCGAACTCCCTGCCCCTGCCGGTGGACGAGATCGAGGCGTTCATTCGGCAGGCCGATCGACCCGTCACCCGCTCCGAGCTGTACCGCAGGGTAGACGGACGCATGGACGCCCGGCAGCTCGACACGGTGATGCGCGACCTCGTCGACAGCGGCAGGGTCGAGGTGGTCGTCGAGCGGACGCTGGGCCGATCCAGGACCACCTACAGGACGTTGCCGGCTCCGGAGTAAGGCGCCATCCCCAATCATCTCCAAGGCCCGCTCATCGTGCGGGCCTTTTCATTTTACGCGCCGGTCTCGTGCCCCACAGCCTCGGCCACTTCGGCCACAGCATCCTGCATGCGCTGGCGACGCCGAGCTGGTCATCGACCATGTAGAGCAGTCCGAGGCGACGATTGCGCCCGACCAGAAGGCGTTTCCCTTCGGGCCGGGGGTACGTCTAAGTGGACGCCGCCTCGGCATATGGACGAACTTGGAGCAACCTTCCCGTGATCGAAAGGGTGGCGCCGCTTGCGGCTTCGGAGGCTCCCGGCAGGACAGCACGCCTTCCCGCGCCTGCAGGACGCAAACCAGCCGGCCCATCGCATGCACTAAGGAGTATCGACGATTGGATAGCGTCATGGCTGCGCTGGAGGCCCGTAGTGCCGTCCACGCCGATCTGGAGCTGACACGAGGGCGATAACGCATCATCTTCCATCTGGAGCCCGGTGGGTGTTATTTGGATCCGGGCGCGCATCTCAATCCAGGTTGTTCGTTGGCGACGAACTTTTGCACAAGCGAGCACTCTGGGAATTGTTGTCACGATTCATTACTGATCTTAATTTATACGAACCGCGCGGAGCTGTCGCAGCGAAGGCTCGATAAATGGAAAATTGTCATTATCTGGCATTGCTCTAATTGCATCAGAAACGCGCTTTTTCTCGCCATTAAATAGGTCGGCCATCCCTTCGGAAAATGCCACTCGCAAGATTTTTTCGGACTTATACGTTAGTCTGTCAATCAACTCGCGGATTTGAGAAGCTGACGTTGGCAGTGATTGAACAAGCTTAATTTTATCTGGCAGATTAGCGTCTGATGTGTCATTGGACCCTATCATGATTTGCTGCAATATAAGCTCATGTAAAAAAGCAAGGCGGTACATTGTACGGCTCGACTCATCGGATTTTAATGTCGCAGCAATCGACAGTGACAACATTTCTAAAGTCTGCGGCGAAAATTTTGAAACAATCTGTTTTTCAAGGTATTTTTCTTGAATTCGAATGGTTGCTTCATTTTTTGTTCTAAGGGATTTTATCTCGAATTCTCCATCTGACTGACTACGGGCAAATCTCAATCCTTGTTGCTTCAAGGCTGCATCGTTGTCTTTATTTGTGAAGGCAGACGGCCAGCATCGCTCTCCGTGTTCGAAGCTCTGCCAGTCACCCTCCGATGCAATTACATCATCAATGCCTGCAATTTCGCGCGTAATTGAACCACAAGGACTGAACACTGAAGAGTGCCCATTGACCTGAATGATCCATTCTTTTCTAGTGGTTTGCTCCTTAGTTACGCCTAAAGGTCTTTTCGCAAGTTCTCTATATATTATTGGCACTATATCGTTTATAAATTTTTTTGTTTCATCATTATACAAATCTATCAAGGCAATAATGCCGTCGCGCCTTAAGTAACGCGCACGTTTTTTGATTTCATTACCGGCATCGATCATACTATTAATATTATCTTGCTCGTTATTTATAATTTCCGACTTAGCTACTTCGCTGCGAACCTTTTCAAGCCGATGATAGCGGCTGAGTAACTCAAGATAGGCCTGAACACCTTTGACCCACTCAAGCGGGCTTGGTGCCTCCGCGACAACTGGTGCATTGGTGATTTTTCGATTCAAAGCGGACAGGTATCCAATACTCCTTCCTGAATCGACCGAAAGATAGAACATATTGCTCACAGTACCAAGCGGATCTGCCGCGATGCGTCCGCTGCCCGCGATCATGTCAAGGCGGGCGACATCTGTTGCGTATAACTTGAAATCACCCAAGCAAGTGCTATATGCGTTTCTATCTACGGATTGACTTGCGTCTCCCTTGAGACATCTCTGAGAACTAACGCTTAACGCCCCACTTAGCAAATATGAAATTGCAGACTCTTGAATTTTTGCTCTAATCTCGCCTTCCTCTCGAATATCGCCGAGGGCGGCACGTAAATTATCCAATTTACCGTCGATAACAATGAATCCCGATCGCATATAGTCAGCGACGACAATCAATGATCGATCAATTGCATCGAAACGAGTGCGCATCTCGTCTCGCATTTCCGAGATGTCTTTTCTTAAAGCTTGAATGTTATCAAATATAATTTGATTAAAAGCGGCACCTCCATCACCGCCTCCGAAGATCGAGGCCATGACTCCCATAGCCTTTAATGACAGCATCACTGCTGTGAAAGGATTAGCTGCCGCTGAAAGAGCGACACCTATTTTCGCCAATTCTGCTGCGCCCCCAATCCCACGATTAATCTTATTAGCAAGTTTTGGATTATCTCGAAATGCAACGTTTACCAGCGAAGTCAAGCCTTGCTGCGTTAGCTGGATATTTGATTGCAGTTTACTCATCTCGTCATTGGCGATTTGTCGTTGCCTCAGTTCTACAAAATACTTTCGAGTATTATCTTTTATATGATTCATTCCTGCCGATACTATTTTTTCCATATCTTCTTGAGTTACGGCTTTAGATAGAAGTTCGTTGAATGATTTTTGCATCTGTTCCTTGATCAGAAGCTGTGACGCAACTACGGACCCGCGGAGTCCGATCAACTCACCTTGCATGCCTGTAAGTTCCTTGCTGAAGGCATCCATCTGTACGGATATGCCTTTAGCTTGACCATCCGCCTCCAGATTAGCGAGAACCTCGAACAACCGACTGGCGTTCTGTTCCGCACAACTATGTGCATCCAAGATCGCCTGCGTACCGCCGGCACCAATACCAATCACAGCACCAGGGATTGTAGCGGTTGCGATTCCGGCTGTGCTGGCAATGCCGAATGTTTCCCATGCTCCACGCATACATCTCACGTATTCTTCGTCGCCAGATGGTAAAACAACATTCTTCCCGCTTGAATTCTTTGTCACCTTGAAACCAGGGAATTCATCTAAATCATCAGGAAGCGTTAAAATAGGCCTTGAGTCGAAATATTTTTGGATTTCAATTTTGTATTTCTGTGCCGACTGTCGAAGTTTTACCAATCCGTCTTCGTCCAATTGAGCAAATACAGGAGTTAAGCAAAAAAAATTCGACAAGATAGCAAGCATCATGGCCTTCGATCGCATGCTATTGCCTCCAGATACGAATCAGGAAATTATGGTGTCAGCACTGAACAGGCTTGTAAATTCCCCATTCTGTGCAAATTTTCCGTTTGCTCGGGACGAAATGTGATATCAACATTCCTGCGTTGTTCATAAAATAAACGATTCAATTCAATGATTATATTTGCGTTTGACCATCGTATAAGTTATGGATTTGCTTACCGATTATAGAGCTTGCAGACTGATCGATTATCTTCTCGCCTCTGTGTAGACAATCCATTTTACGCCACTGCCGTCGCGCAGAATCCTTTTTGCACCCTGGGAGAAACCCGCTCGCCGCCTTCCTGCACCGCCAGCAGAAAGTCCGCCGGTGCAAAAACTCCAAGCTCTAACTCTATAAATATAAAAGAAAAAATCTTTTTACCCTTCTTCCCTCCTATCCCTCTCCCCTTCATTGTTAGACCTGCTCTCCATGCCCTCTCTCCAGCGAACGGCTTTTTACACCGTCAAGAACTCGGGGGAGGGGGTTGAGGGCGCTCCGGTGGTATGATCCGCCCGCCACGCCCCCGCCCGGTCCGGGTCTCCCGCCACGGAGATCCGGCCGACCATGCCGACCACCGACACCCCGTCCGCGATCCGCCTCTGGGTCGCCGCCTACGTGGCGGCGAACCGCGAGACCGCCGTCCGCGACGCCGCCGAGGCCCGCGCCTATCCCGCCCTCCTGCCCACCGGCCTCGTCGAGGTGAGCCACGCCCGCCGGCGCATGCTGGTCGAGCGGCCGGTCTTCCCCCGCTACGTCTTCCTCGGCGTGCCCGAGGGCGCGTCCTGGTACCCGCTGCGGGCCGTCCCGGGCGTGCTCGGCATCCTGTCGAGCGGGCAGCAGCCGCGGGCGGTGCCGAAGCGCATCGTCGGCCTGCTGGAGGAAGCCATCGCCGCCAACGCCTTCACCCGCACCGCCGAGGCGGCCTTTGCAGCGGGAGAGGCGGTGAAGGTCCGCGTCGGCTCGGCCGAGCTCGACGCCTTCGTGGAGCGCGTGCGGCACACCCTGCCGGGCCAGCGCATCGACGTGGTGTTCGAGGCGATGGGCAAGCGGCACAGGGCGACGGTCCCGCTTGATCATGTCCGCGCCGCAGGGTAATTCTGGGCGCATGCAGGGCTGCGGTGAGTTTTCACCCGCCCTGCGGATGCATTGGCGGATGCGCACCAAGCGCCCTTCCGCAGAGGCGCTGTCGGCGCCGCCCCGGGCCTGCTATCCTCCTCGGACCATCGGGCAGCCCGGGAGGCTCCGCATGTTCGAGTGGCTCAGTCGCATCCTGTTCCGGAGCACGGCGTCTCCGGACACGCTCCGGCGCCGGGAGGATTCCAGCGCCGTGGACTACGCTCCGTCCCACGCCTCCGACACCTCCGCCGCGAGTACCGCGGGCGTCGCCGGGTCGGGCGGCTGGTTCTCCTTCGGCGGCTCGGATAGCGGCTCGTCGTCCAGCTGCTCGACCGACAGCTCTAGCAGCAGCGCGAGCGGCGGCTGCTGAGGGGAGGGGGCGTCCGGCCCCCGACCCGCCCGTCCTCACGCCTCCGGCGCCTCCATGCCCGCCAACACCGACTGGGAAGCGATCGAGGCCGCCTACCGCGCCGGCCAGCTCTCCGTCCGCGAGATCGCCAAGGCCCATGGCATCAGCGAGGGCGCGATCCGCAAGCGGGCCAAGGCCGCCGGCTGGACCCGGGCGCTCGCAGATAAGGTCCGGGACGCGGTCCGTGAGAAGCTGGTACGCAGCAGCGGTGCGCAAGCTCCACGCACGCGTACCGATGCGGAGATCATCGAGACCTCGGCCCAGATCGGGTTCGACGTCGTCACCTCCCACCGGCGGGACCTGCAGCAGCTCCACGGCCTGAAGCGCGTGCTGGCCGACCGCCTCGCCACGCACCTCCACGGCGGCCAGCCCGACGGCCCGCTGCTCGGGGAACGGGAGAGCCCCGGCGACCTGCTGGAGAAGCTGTCCCGGGTCACCGCCCGCCTGATCCCGCTCGAGCGGCAGGCGCACAACCTCGATGCCGATCCGGCCGGGCTCGAACCGGCGACCAGGGCCGATCTCCGTGCCGCGCTCGACCGTCTCGACCAGGGCCAACGGGACCAGCTCCGCGCCATCGCCGAGCGCCTGGCTGGCCAACCCGAAGACCCTGCTGCGGGAGCTTGATCGGCTCGACTGCGAGGGGAGCCTCGCCGGCTACGTGCGGCGGGCCTGGCCCATCGTCGAGCCCGCTGCGCCCTACATCCACGGCTGGCACATCGACGCGATCGCCGAGCACCTGGAGGCGGTGACCGCCGGACAGATCACCCGGCTGCTGATCAACGTGCCGCCCGGCACGATGAAGAGCCTGATGGTCGGGGTGTTCTGGCCGACCTGGGAATGGGGGCCGCGGAACCGCCCCGCGACCCGCGTGGTGGCGACCTCGCACAGCATCCCGCTCGCGGTGCGCGACAACCTCAAGGCAAGGCGGCTGGTCACCTCGGACTGGTATCGGGGGCTCTGGGGCGACCGGGTGGTTCTCACCGGCGACCAGAACGCGAAGACCAAGTTCGAGAACACGAGGACCGGCGTTCGGGACGCCATGGCGTTCAAGAGCCTGACCGGTTCCCGCGGCGACCGGGTCATCATCGACGATCCCCATTCGGTCGACAGCGCCGAGAGCGAGGCGGAGCGCGGCAGCGTCACCACCACGTTCCTGGAATCGGTGCCGACCCGCCTCACCGACCCGAAGCGCTCCGCGATCGTGGTGGTGATGCAGCGCCTTCACGAGCGCGACGTCTCGGGCGTGATCCTGTCGAAGGATCTCGGCTACGAGCACCTGATGCTGCCGATGGAGTTCGAGCCGGACCGCCGGTGCGTCACCTCCATCGGCTTCCGCGATCCACGGACAGAGGACGGCGAGCTGCTGTTCCCGGCCCGCTTCCCGCGCGAGGTGGTGGAGCGCGACAAGATCCCGCTCGGCGCCTATGCCGTCGCCGGGCAGTTCCAGCAGCGGCCGGCGCCGCGGCACGGCGGCCTGTTCCAGGTCGGCAAGATCGAGATCGTCGATGCGCTCCCCCGCATCACGAAGGCGGTGCGGGGCTGGGACCTCGCCGGGACGACCAGGGGCGGCGACTGGACGGCGGGGGTGAAGATCGGCCGGGGCGAGGACGGTGCGTTCTATGTCCTCGACGTGAGGCGGGTGCAGAAGACCCCGGGCGCCGTCCGCACGCTCCTGTTCGACACCGCGCGCCAGGACGGCGGCGACGTCGCGATCCGGCTGCCGCAGGATCCGGGGCAGGCCGGCAAGGCGCAGGCTCAGGATCTCGTCGCAGCGCTCGCCGGCTACATCGTCACCGCCCTGCCGGTCACGGGCGCCAAGGACACCCGAGCCCGGCCGCTCGCCGCCCAGGTCGAGCAGGGCAACGTGCGGCTGGTTCGGGCGCCCTGGAACGACGCCTTCCTGCAGGAGCTCGGCATGTTCCCGTCCGGCTCGCACGACGACCAAGTGGACGCCGCGAGCGACGCCTTCAACGAGCTTGCCGGCGTGAAGGGCGGCGAGGGGATCCTGGAGTTCTACCGCCGGGAGGCCGAGGCCGTGCCCGCTATCCCGGCCCCGCAGCACGGCTGGTCCATGCCGTCGGGCGTCGTAGCCGGGCAGGTCGCGATGCGAGCCCCGCCCGGCACTGGGACGGTCATCGGGCTCACCGGCGCGCGCTACGTGCCCGACGCGGCCGGGCTGGTGCGGGTGGCGAGCGAGGATGCCGGGCCGCTGCGGGCGGCAGGGTTCGTGGATGCCGCCGACGACGCGGCCTGAGAGCCACCCGCACCCACACGTCCACCAGCGTCTCCGCCGCGCCCGTCCGGCACCGCGTCCTCGTCCAGGAGAACCCCAGCCATGATGCCGAAAGTCGTCCTCAAGGCGCCCCCGGGCGTCGGCGGCCAGATCCAGGCCAGTCGGTCCGGCCGCAACTACACGATCGCCCCCGACGGCACCGTCACGGTCGATTCGTCCGACGTGCGCGACCTGATCGGCGCCGGCTTCGTCGTCCAGCAACAGGCGGGCGATCCTGATACCGCGACCGCGGCCCCCATCACCTCGCCCTCGCCCACCGCGGCGATCGAGGGCGCCACCGCGCTCGACCCGGCGCAGCGCGAGGCCGGCCGTCGCGAGAGTCCGGCCGACATCACCCAGCAGCACCAGGATTATGGCGGCGCCGTCCCGCCCCATGGCCGCCCGCTCGACCTCGGGCAGGATCCGGTCGTGACCCTCCACAAGGAGGCCGATGCGGCGGCCGCGGCCGAGGCCGCCCAGCGTGCCGGCGCGCCCCAGGCCATGACGAGCCCGGAGGCCAACACCGGTAACGCCACGCAGCCCGCCGGCACCGAGGCGCAGCAGCAGGAGGCGGCGAAGCGCGCGACCAAGGGCGAGACGAAGGGCGAGCCGTCGGCCTGACGGCGGCGCGCGGGCCGGATCCGGAGCGAGAATGGCGAACCCGTCGCGCGGCGGCGTCCAGGGCATCTCCCTGTCGCCGCTGACGCTCAACCTCCGCTACGCCGCGCCCGGCCAGGGCTCGGGCTGGTTCGGGCCGGGCGTACCCATGCCGCCCTCCGCCCCGCCGGAGGTGCGTGGCCGCGCCTGGGATTTCCCGGTCGGCTACAACCTCGCCACCACCGCCCGGGCCTACGAGCCGGTCGGGTTCGACATGCTGCGGCGGCTCGCCGACGGCTACGACCTGCTCCGGCTCGTCATCGAGACGCGCAAGGATCAGGTCGCCCGGATGGACTGGACGATCCGGCCGCGCGAAGGGCGGGCGGTCGACCGCCGGACCGCGGCACTCGTCGCGTGGCTGCGCAAGCCCGACGGGCTGCACCGGTGGGACGACTGGCTGCGCATGGTGCTCGAGGACGTGCTGGTCCTCGACGCCCTGTCGTTGCTGAAGCGCCGCGACTACTCCGGCAACCTGCTGGCCCTGGAGCCGATCGACGGCGCCACGATCAAGCCGCTGGTCGACGACTGGGGCCGCGTCCCCGAGCCGATGCTGCGCGCCGGCGAGACCGAGTGGCCCGACGCCTACCAGCAGATCCTCAAGGGCCTGCCGGCGGTGAACTACACCGCCAACGACCTGCTCTACCGGCCGCGGAACCGGCGCGTGAACCGGGTCTACGGCTACTCGCCCGTCGAGCAGGTGATGACCACGGTCAACATCGCCCTGCGCCGGCAGGTCGGGACCCTGGAATATTACACCTCGGGCAATGTCCCCGATTCGCTGATCGGCGTGCCCGACACCTGGACGCCCGACCAGATCGCGGCATTCCAGAACCACTGGGACTCGCTGTTCGAGGGCAACCAGGCGCGCCGTCGCAAGGCCAAGTTCGTGCCCGGCGGCGTCGCCAAGACCTTCATCCAGACCCGCGAGCCGGAGCTGAAGGGCGAGTTCGACGAGTGGCTGGCCCGCGTCGTCTGCTTCGCCTTCTCGACCTCGCCGCAGGCCCTGCTCAAGCAGATGAACCGCGCGAGCGCGGACACCCAGAAGGAAATCGCCGAGGAGGAAGGCCTGGCGCCGCTCCTCGACTGGGTGAAGGGCCTGATCGACGACGTGCTCGCCGACGACCTCGGCGCGCCCGAGCTCGAATTCGCCTGGGCCGAGGACGCGCAGATCGACGAGGCGCGGCAGGCCGAGATCCTGCGGGGCAAGGCCTCCTCGGGTCTGATGAGCATCAACGAGGTGCGGGCGAAGGACGGCCTCGATCCCGACCCGTCGCCGGCGGCCAACCAGCTGATGGTGCTCACCGGATCCGGTTACGTGCCGATCGACGCGAACACGCTGGAGGCCAAGAAGGCGGCCATGGACCTGCTCGGCCCGCCGCCGGGGCCAGGTGGTGCGTTCGGGGCGCAGGGCGGCGGGCAGGAGCAGGACGACGAGGACGGGGTCGCCAAGCGGCTCCTCGCCAGGTTCGATTTGGCCAAGTTCGACCTCGCCAAGTTCGACCTCGCCAAGTTCGACCTCGCCAAGTTCGACCCGGATCAGCCCCGGGCCGCCGACGGCAAGTGGACCAGCGGCGGAGGCGGCAGCGCGAGCGGCGATGCAACGGCGAAGACCCGGGAGGAGAAGGCGCGCGAGACGTTCCGCGGGGTGGTGCGCAACACCGCGATCGCGGCGGCCCTCCTCGCCGGCGGCGCCGTCGTCACGGCGATGAGCGGTGGGACGGCGCCGGCCGTTGTCGCCCTGGCGACCTACGCCGCGGATTCCCTGCTCACCAACGCCGCCGAGAAGGTCGCCCGCCACCTCATGTCCGAGGCCGGCGTCGATGAAGAGGCGGCCACGAGCCTCGTCACCGGCGCGCTCGATGGTGCGGGCCTCGGCGGGCTGCTCAAGGCCGAGGGCGTCGGGATCCTGGCGGAGTTGCGCCGCGAGCTCGCCGCCACCGTGGATGCCGCGCTCGACGAGATGAGCCGGCACGTCGAGGAAGCACACGGCGACTTCGACGAGGATGTGCGCGAAGCGGCGCTGGCGGCAATCGAGGAGCGCCGGCGCGCCTGGCACGACAAGGTCGCGGCGATCGGGGCGCCGGCCGGGAAGGCGGCCTTCAGCAAGCGGTGGAGGCGGCCGGACCCCCTCCCTTTCGACCGGCCGGCCACGCGCCGGGCCATCCGGGCGATCACGGGGCGGATTGCAGGTGCGCTCACCCGTATCCGTGACGAGGCGGTCGCAGCGGCGCGCGGGTTCGGCAAGCTCGCCAAGGCAGCGCCGGACCCCGAGGATGCGGAGCAGGCCCGGCGTGAGGCAGACCGCTTCGTCGACCGGCTCGACCTCTCCGACCTCGGGGGCCTTGCGCCGGACCTCGCCGATGATCTGGCGGGCGTCGCCTCCGACGCAGTGCGCCGGACGATGGCGCAAGTCGGCGCCGACGGGCTGGACACCCTGGTCGATCAGGTCAACGAGGGAGCCGTCGCCCAGGCCCGTGCCCGAGCCGCCGAACTGGTCGGGATGCGCTGGGACGCCGACGGCAACCTCGTCGAGGCCCGGCGCGCCTCCTACCGGATCGACGAGACGACCCGCGAGATGCTGCGGGAGACGATCGTCTCGGGGCTGTCCCGCAACATCGGCTCGGACGCGATCGCCGACGAGATCGAAGGCTCCTACGCCTTCTCGGCCGAACGGGCCCTGACGATCGCCGAGACCGAGGTGGCGTCCGTCAACGGCCAGGCCTCGCTGGAGAGCTACCACGCGGCGCGCGAGGCCGGCGTCGGGGTCCGAAAGCAGTGGTTCGCCGAGGACGGCTGCTGCGCGGCCTGCCAGGCTAACGCCGAGGCCGGGCCGATCGATCTCGACGACGAGTTTCCGAGCGGGGACGACACCACCCCGGCGCACCCGAAATGCCGCTGCGTGGTGGGGCCGGTTGTCGAGGACCCACCGGAGGCGGTCGGCAAGGCGTATGATCCACGTCAGGAGCGGGACGAGCGCGGCCGGTGGACGTCCGGTCTCTCGTCCGCCCTCAGCGCGGCCGGCCAGAAGGCGGCTCCCGTCGTTCGCGCCAGCCTCGGCACGGTGACGAGGGCGGCAAGGATCCACGCTCTCACCGGGGTTGATGTGCGTGGCTTCAAGCACACCCTGACCAATGAAGGCATCAAGCACATTCTCGCCAAGCACGGCTCGGCGCAGGAGAGGGCGCGGGGGCAAATCCCCGTCTCTAAAGAGGACTTCGCGCAGGTTGCCGTGATCGTTCGACGACCGGACACCGTCCAGGCTGGTCCTGCCTCCAAGGCGAACGGTCAACCACGCCTGGTCTTTACGAAGGCCATCGACGGCGTGACCTACACATGCATCGGCGAGATCCAGCGCGGAAAGCGGCGGATCGAAGTCGTCACGCTGTGGAAGAAGTAGCACCGCCATGCTCGATGCGCGGTTCAGAACCGGCCTGAGCTGACACGTCCGGAACGACTGGCGGCTGCCCAGGAGTGTAGCGCGTCCCACCGCAGACCTCAACGTCAACCCGATTCGACACGACCCAAGGAGCCGAGCATGGCCACGGCGATGACCGGCCTCGTCCGCAACTTTGGCGCGCCCAGCCTCGCCAAGACCTTCAACGAGGGGGACCACCCCCGCGACGCCAGCGGCCGGTGGACCTCGGGCGACCACGCCGTCGACAACGCCACGTTCCAGCCCGAGGACGAGGCGCGGATGCACGCCATCGACGCCCGCCTGGACCGGCACCTCGGCAACATTCATGCGGCGCGAAAGCAGGCGGCCGAGCACATCACGGCGCTCAAGCGGATCGGCGCGACCGTCGAAAAGGAGCACGCCAAGGCGCTCGATGCGCTCACCGAGCACAACGAGGTCCTGGGCGAGTACGGATTTGCCGAGAGCGAATCCACCGATGTCGATGATGCCGACGAATTCCGGTCCAGCATCGACGATGCGCTTGACGTCTTGAAGCCTCACGTCACCGCAGCGAAGCTGAAGTGAGTAATCACATGAACATACGGCGCGGGCTGCAGATGTTCGGTACGCTCGGTCTCGCCAAATCGTGGAACGAGGAAGACCATCCGCGTGACGACGACGGGAAGTTCTCGTCGACCGGCGGAGGGGGCGGTTCGCACGACGACGACGGCGAGGAGTACGAGCCCGGCGAGGGTTACGAGCCCAAGGACCAGGCACGGCATGACAAGGCCATGGCGGCACTCGGCGAGCACATCAGCGGCCTGGAGAGCAGCCTGAACAGCGTGGCCGCGGCAGTCCATAGCCCTGATGCCAGCCCGGATAAGATCATTGCGGCGGGCAAAGATGCGATCAAGCAGTTCAAGGAAGCCGGCCGCGCCTACGACAAAGTGCAGGCAATCCGCGAAAAATATGGCGACGCTGCGCCTGACGCTGGCATTCTAAGAGCGCCTAACAGAACGGCACGATCGGGTCTGTTGGGCGTTGGGGTGGTATGGCTCGCCCGCTTCTTCCCGACGACCTCTGGTCTGCGATCGCCCCGCTTCTGCCGCCGCACCCGCCTCGCC
>NZ_VDDA01000024.1 GCF_006151805.1 Methylobacterium terricola
CATGTCGGCGGCGGAACCGATCGTCTTGCCGTTCGTGAAGATGTTGCGCTCGAGCGCCGAGATGAAGCCGAGACCGACCATGTTGTAGCGCGGCAGCAGGTCGAGCATCTCGCGACCGATCGGACCCTGCAGGACGCCGTTGGCCTGGTCCACGCTGCTGAACAGATAGGGGAAGGAGAAGACCGTGTACTCCTTCAACGTGTTCTCGACCGGCGGTTCGCCGGTGACGACGATGTCCTGGGTGCCGGTGCGGGCCGACTGGATCATCTTCACCTCTCCGCCGAGCTGGGCGCCGGGGAAGATGGTGATCTTGATCTGGCCGTTCGACTTGGCGGCCGCGACCTCGGCGAGCTTGACGGCGGCGGCGTGATAATGGCTCGCCGTGGTCAGCACGTGGCCGAGGTTGAGCTCGACCGCCTGTGCCAGGACCGGTGCCGTCGCGCACAGCCATGCGGCGGCCGCGAAGGCCGGGAGGCGGGACCACGTCATCGTCTTGCTCCTCGTTCGGCGGAACCGGTCCGCATGAAGGGGACGCCGGACGTCGCCGTCCGGTCCCAAGCAGAATGGTGTCGGACGGCGGACCGCTTTCCGCTCGGGCGCGCTCATCGCAGCAGCACCAGGGAGAAGGCCGGGACATAGCTGATGACGAGGACGTCGACCGTCAGGACGGCGAGGAAGACGAGGAGCGGCTTCGTCATGGCGTCCATCGGGACGCCGGAGACCTGGCTCGCGATGGTGAGGTTGATGGCGACGGGCGGCGTCACCATGCCGGTCGCCACGTTGACGATGAAGACGATGCCGAGATGCACCGGGTCGATCCCGTAGCTCTGCGCCACGGGCGCGAGGATCGGGCCGAGGATGAGGATCGTGGCCAGCGCCTCCATGAAGGTGCCGACGACGAACAGCAGGACGTTGACGAGGAGCAGGAAGCCGACCGGTCCGCTCGTCACCTGCCCGATCAGCGTGCCGAGATGCTGCGGGATCTGGTTGACGGTGAGCGCGTAGCCGAACAGAGCCGCGAAGGCGACGATCAGCATCACCATGCCGGTCATCACGGCGGACTCGTTCAGGATCCGCACCACGTCGCGCAGCGTGATCGCCCGGTAGACGAAGCGGCTGACGAGGAAGCCGTAGACGACGGCGACCACCGAGGCCTCGGTCGCCGTGAACACGCCCGAGTAGATGCCGCCGAGGATGATCACCGGCATCACGATGGCGAAGGCCGCCTCCCGGGTGACCCTGACGAGGTTGCGCGCCCAGGCACCGACGGGCACGCGCTGGGTGGCATCGAAATCCTGGAGCCTCGCCATCGCGCAGATCGTCAGGATGAGGCTCAGCGCGATCAGGATCCCCGGCAGGATGCCGGCGATGAAGAGGCTGCCGATCGAGACGTTGACGACGAGGCCGTAGATGACGAGCGGCAGGGACGGGGGCAGGATCGCGCCGAGCTCGCCGCCGACTGCGACCGAGGCCGCCGCGAAGTTCTTCGGGTAGCCCTTGCGCTCCATCGCCGGGATCATGGTCGAGCCCACCGCCGCGGTGGTCGCCGAGGACGATCCGGTGATGGTGGAGAAGAACATGCAGGTCAGGATCGCGGCGCTGCCCACGCCCCCGCGCATCCAGCCGAGCAACGCCGTCGCGAACGCGATCAGGCGGTCGGAGATGCCGCCGGCCTTCATGATGTTGCCGGCCAGCACGTAGAACGGGATCGCCAGGAGCGCGAACGTGTCGAGCGCCTCGAAGACGTTCTGCGGCACGCTGATGAGATCGAGGCCCCTCGCCCGCAGCCCCACGATCGCGCAGAGGCCCATGACCGCGAAGATCGGCACCGCGATCGCGAGGAGGACCGTCATCCAGCCGAGAAGGAGGGCCATCCGCGCGTCTCCCTGGTCAGATCAGCGAAGCTTCGGGATTGTCCTCCGGCGCGACCGCCAGGGACGTCTTCGCGGTGACGCGGCGCTCGACGATGAAGGCCGCGATGTTGACGATCGCCAGCGCCGAGCCGACGGGCAGCGACAGGTAGACCCAGGCCATCGGGATGTTCAGGACCGTCGAGGTCTCGGTCTGGCCGAACGCGACCCAGCGCGCGCCGAGCCAGACGAGGCCGAGGAAGAAACCGATCGTGACGAGCAGCGCCCCGAGCCGCACGAGGTCGCCGGCGCGCCGCGGCAGCGAATCCGGCAGGGTGTCGACGGCGATGAGGGCGCCGGACCGCGCCGCGACGGCGGCGCCGGTGAAGATGCACCAGACCATCAGGTAGCGGGCCAGCTCCTCCGACCACGGGACCGAGAGCACGATCCCGAGCCGCGGCAGGACGAAGCGCACGACGATCTGCAACCCGACGATCAGCACCATGACGCCCAGCATGGCGCCGACGAGGTGGCGCAGGACGGCGTTCATGCCGTCGACCGCGCGGAGGAAGAAGAGGGCCGCCACGGGAGCCTCACGCCGCGCCGGCGACGGCACGCCCGCGCCCGATCGACGCGAGCAGGTTCTCGGCGACGCGGCCGATATGGGTGCGCAGCAGCCCGACGCCCCCCGCCACGTCCCCCAGTCGGGCGAAGGCGACGAGGCGACGGTGGTCGAGGAGTTCGTGCTCGACGTCGGCCGCGACCGCGAGTTGCAGGTTGACGTAGCGGTTGGCGTTGTCGTGCACCGTCTTGAGGAGCCGGAGGGCGATGCGCCGCTCGCTCGCCGCGTAGAGGGCGTGATGGAAGCGCCAGTTGAGGTCGCCCCACGTCTCGATCGTGCTGGTCGCGCTGGCCTCGGCGATGACGGCCTCCGCAGCCTGGAAGTGGCTCTCGGTCATCCGCGGGATCGCCAGCCCGAACAGCCACGTCTCGAGTTCCGACCGGATCTCGAACAGTTCCTCGATCTCGGCGGGCGACAGGGACGAGACCACCGTGCCCTTGTGGACCTCCGATTCGACGAGGCCCTCGGCCTCGAGCTGCCGGATCGCCTCGCGCAGCGGCACCCGCGAGACGCCGAGTTCGGCCGCCAGCTTCTCCTGCCGCAGCGGCGTTCCGTCCGGCAATTCGCCGGACACGATCCGGCGGCGGATCTCGCCGACGATCTGGTCTATGAGTGATTGGCGTCCGATCTGCATGATTGAATACGATATTCAACCGTTCTGACCCACAGCAAGCTGAAATCGCGGGCCATCGCTGCTGAAAGGTGAGGCAGCCGAAGCCCTTGGCGCCGTGGATCCGTGAGAATATGGATATTGTATCCAGGACGAGGATGGCAGGCGCCGGAAGTGACCTGCATCGTCCCCGCCTGCGCCGTCGATGGCGGCGTGGCCGCCTGGTAGCGGGAGGGTCTCGATGACTTCAGGCGCGACATCTGTCGACACCTCCGACGGCGCCCGGCTCGCCGTCCGCCAGGACGGGCAGGGACCGGACCTGCTGCTGGTCTCCGGCCTCGGCGGCACCGCCGGGTTCTGGGCCCCCTGCCTGCCCGCCCTCGCCCTCGCCCACCGCGTCACCCGCTTCGACCAGCGTGGGATCGGGGCGAGCGGCCGCGGGACCGCGCCCTGCGACATCGATCGGCTCGCGCGCGACTGCCTCGCCGTCATGGACGCCCTCGGCATCGCGACGGCCGTGTTCGTCGGGCACTCGACCGGCGGCGCGATCGGGCAGGCGCTGGCCCGCCTCGCCCCCGACCGCCTGCGCGGCCTCGTGCTCAGCGCGACGTGGCTGAAGCCTTCCCGCTACATGGAGGCCCTGTTCGGTGCGCGACGCCGCATCCTCGACCTCGATCCGGTCGCCTACGCAGCCACCGGCGCCATGATGGGCTACGCGCCGTCGTGGCTCGATGCCCACTGGGCCGCCTTCGAGGCCGCGACCGCGCACGCCCCGACCGCCGAGGAGGCGCGTAGGGTCGTGCGGGAGCGCATCGACGCCCTGCTCGCCTTCGACGGCTCGGCCTCCGTCGCGGCGATCCGATGCCCGGTCCTGGTGCTGGGTGCGCGGGACGACCTGATCGTGCCGGCCTTCCTGCAGGAGGATCTCGCTGCCGCGCTTCCGCCGGACCCGCGGATCGTACGGTACGAGGATGGCGGCCACTTCTTCCCGGTCACCCGCACGCCCGACTTCACCCGCGACCTGCTCGCCTTTACCGGGTCCCTCCCCTGATGCGCCGCGTCGCGATCATCGGGCATGGGGCGATCGGCCGGGATCTCGCGACGGCGCTGGCGTCCCGGGACGGCTACGCCCTCGCGGTCGTGCTGCGGCCGGGCTCCGCGAGCGCCGCGGCGGTCGATCCCGCCTGCGCGGTCCTGCCCGACGTCGGTGCGCTCGCCCGCTTCGCCCCCGCCCTGGTGGTCGAGGCGGCCGGCGCGGGCGCCGTGCGCGAATGGGGCGCGGCGGTCCTCGGGCTCGGCGTGCCCCTGCTCCTGTCCTCGGTCGGCGCGCTGCACGACGACGCCTTGCGCCATGCCCTCGTCGCGACGGCGCAGGCCGCCGGGACGCGCCTCTACCTGCCGTCCGGGGCCCTCGCCGGGCTCGACTACGTGCGGGCGATGAGGGGCGCGCCGAACCTTCGGGTCCGCTACGAGTCGCGCAAGCCGACCGCCGCCTGGGCGGACGAGCTCGCCCGCCTCGGCCCGGACGCCGCACCGGACGCGGCGCTCACCCTGTTTCAGGGAAACGCCCGCGCGGCCGCCGCCCGCTACCCGGCCAACCTCAACGTCGCCGCGACCCTCGCCCTTGCCGGCGCCGGCTTCGAGGAGACCGAGGTCCGCGTCGTCGCGGATCCCGCCGCGCGGGGCAACACCCACGCGATCCGGGCGACGAGCGATCTCGGCGAGCTCGACCTCGTGGTCGCCAACCGGCCCTCGCCGGACAACCCGAAGACCTCGGGGATCGTGAGCCGTGCGCTGCTCGCGGCGGTCGAGCAGCACTTCTCCACCGTGGTCATGCTGTGACGCCCCTCGCTCCCCGGAAAGGATCCGCCATGAAGCTCGACGGTCGAATCGCGATCATCACGGGGGGCGGCTCCGGGATCGGCCACGAGGCCGCCAGGCTGTTCGCGGACGAGGGCGCCGTGGTCATCGTGGCCGACAGGGACGCGGCCGCCGCCGAGCGCGTGGCGGCCGAGCTGACCGCCCGCGGCGCCCGGGCCGAGGCGGCGACCGTCGACGTGGCGCGGGAGGCCGAGGTCGCCGCCCTGATCGGGGCGACCGCTGGCCGGCACGGCCGCCTCGACATCCTGGTCAACAACGCCGGCTACGGGATCGCCGGCACCGTCGTCGACACCAGCGAGGCCGACTGGGACGCGCTGATGGCGGTCAACGTCAAGGGCGTGTTCTTCGGCTGCAAGCACGCCGTGCAGGTCATGGAGCGGCAGGGCGGCGGCGTCATCGTCAACACCGCCTCGGCGGTGGCCACGGTCGGCATCCTCAACCGTGCCGCCTACGTGGCCTCCAAGGGAGCGGTGGCGGCGCTGACCCGGGCGGTCGCGCTGGATCACGTCGGCGCGAAGGTCCGCGTGAACTGCGTGGCGCCGGGCACGATCGAGTCGCCCTACTTCGCGCAGATCCTCGCGGGTCCGGACGGGCCCGAATTGCGGCGCGGTCTCGAGATGCGCCAGGCGATGGAGCGGCTCGGTCAGCCGATCGAGGTCGCCAAGGCCATCCTGTTCCTGGCAAGCGACGATTCCTCGTTCTGCACCGGCACCATGCTGGTGGTCGATGGCGGGTGGACGGCCCGCTGATCGGGCGGCGGGTCCGCCCCCTCGGGGAGCCGGCAGCCCCGCGGGCGGCCCGCGGAGGAAGCGGCGCCGGGTTGTCCGACCCGGACGTCGCGCGCCAAGATCGTGCGATCGACCTGGCACCGTTTTCGCTACGAAGAGACTCAGGATTTCCCCGATGGCCACGCATACGTTCTCCTGCTTCGATGGCCACACTTGCGGCAACCCGGTCCGCCTGGTGTCCGGCGGCGGTCCCCGCCTGGAGGGGGCCACCATGCTGGAGAAGCGCGCCCACTTCCTGCGCGAGTTCGACTGGATCCGCACCGGCCTGATGTTCGAGCCGCGCGGCCACGACATGATGTCGGGCTCGATCCTCTATCCCTCGACGCGCCCCGATTGCGACGTGGCCGTGCTCTTCATCGAGACCTCGGGGTGCCTGCCGATGTGCGGGCACGGCACCATCGGGACGATCACGATGGCGGTGGAGAACGGCCTCGTCGTCCCGCGCACCCCCGGCCGGCTCGCGATCGATGCGCCGGCGGGCAAGGTCGATGTGACCTACGTGCAGGAGGGCCGCTTCGTCGAGGAGGTCAGGCTCACCAACGTGCCGAGCTTCCTGTTCGCCGAAGGGCTGACGGCGACGGTCGAGGGCCTGGGCGAAGTCGTCGTCGACGTGGCCTACGGGGGCAACTTCTACGCCATCGTCGAGCCGCAGAAGTCCTTCCGGGACCTGGACGACCACAGCGCCGGGGCGCTGATCGCCTGGAGCCCGAAGCTGCGGGCCGCGCTCAACGCGAAGTACGAGTTCGTCCACCCCGAGCACGACCAGATCCGCGGCCTCAGCCACATCCTCTGGACCGGTCGGCCGAGGGCTCCCGAGGCGCATGCCCGCAACGCGGTCTTCTACGGCGAGAAGGCGATCGACCGCTCGCCCTGCGGCACCGGGACCTCCGCCCGGATGGCTCAGCTCGTCGCCAAAGGCAGGCTGAAGGTGGGCGACGACTTCGTCCACGAGTCGATCATCGGCTCCCTGTTCAAGGGCCGGGTCGAGGCGACGGCGGCGGCCGGCGGCAGACCCGCGATCGTCCCGTCCGTCGCCGGCTGGGCGCGCATGACCGGGATCAACACGATCTTCATCGACGACCGCGACCCCTTCGCGCACGGCTTCGTCGTCGCGTGAGCGCGGTGCAACCCCCATCGGCACGCGTGAGATCGCCGAGAGAAGCGGGCAAGTGAGGTGGCAATGTCGTTCCTGCTGACCGGCGGATCCGTCCTGCGTGCCGGCGCATCCGAGCTCGACCGGAACTGCGATGTGCTCGTCGAGGGCGACCGCATCAAGGAGGTCGGCCCCGGCCTCTCCAGCCCGTCGGCCACGCGGATCGACCTTGCCGGCCGCACCCTGATGGCCGGCCTCGTCGACGCCCATGTCCACGTGACCGCGGCCAGCGTGAACATCGGCGAGAACGCCGCCGAGCCCTCCTCGCTCGTGGCCCTGCGCGCCGCACGGCTCATGAACGCCATGCTGATGCGGGGCTTCACGACCGTGCGCGACGTCGGCGGCGCCGATCACGGCCTCAAGCGGGCCGTCGAGCTGGGGTTGATCGACGGTCCCCGCCTGGTGATCTCCGGCAAGGCGCTGGGCCAGACCGGCGGCCACACCGACTTTCGCCCCCGCTCCGACAACCGCGGCACCTTCGACGACCGCCTCGGCGCCCTCGGCCGCATCGCCGACGGGGTCGATGCCGTGCGCCGCGCCGCCCGCGAGGAGATCCGCGCCGGCGCGGACCTGATCAAGATCATGGCGAATGGCGGCGTCGCCTCGCCGAACGACCCGATCCACGCCCTCGGCTATTCCCGCGACGAGATCCGGGCGGCGGTCGAGGAGGCGGAGAACGCCGGCACCTACGTGTCGGCGCACCTCTACACGGACCGGGCGATCCGCCGGGCGGTCGCGTGCGGCGTCCACTCGCTCGAGCATTGCAACCTCATCCAGGCCGAGACCGCGAGGCTGGCGGCCGAGGCGGGCTGCATCGCCTGCCCGACGCTGGTCGCCTACGAGGGGCTCGCCATGGAGGGCGAGGCGCTCGGCCTCGGGGCGGAATCGATCGCCAAGATCGAGACCGTGCGCCGCGGCGGCATGGAATCGCTCGCCATCATGCGCGAGGCCGGGCTGCCGATGGCCTACGGCTCGGACCTCCTCGGCGGATTGCAGAAATACCAGTCCCTGGAGTTCACGATCCGGGCGCGCGTCCTGCCGGCGGCCGAGATCCTCGCCTCCGCCGGCCCGATCGCCGCCCGCCTGTGCCGCCTCGAGGGCGCGATCGGGACGCTGGAGGCCGGCGCCTATGCCGACCTCATCGTCGTGGACGGCAACCCGCTCGCCGAGATCGGCATCCTCGACGGCCAGGGCGAGCGCATCCCGGGCATCATGAAGGGGGGCTGCTTCTACAAGAAGGCGTTCCCATGAGCGGGGAGACGATCCTCGGGCGCCGCCCGGTCGAGATCCTCGCCCGGGCGGCCTTGCGTGCGGCGACGGCCCTGGTCCTGGCCTACATCGCGATGCCGCTCGCCCTCGTGGTCTGGCTGTCGTTCATGGCGGGCGAGATCATGGTCGTGCCGCCGGAGGGCTATTCGCTGCGCTGGTACGGCGTGGCCTGGAACCAGGACCAGCTTCGCAGCGGCTTCGTGACGAGCCTCTGGGTGGCCGCGGTCGCGACGACCCTCGGCCTCCTGGTGACGGTGCCGGCGAGCTTCGCGCTGGCCCGCGGCCGCTTTCCCGGTCGCGAGGCGGTCCTCCAGCTCCTGATGTCGCCCCTGATCGTGCCAGGCATCGTGATCGGCGCATCCATCTACGTCTTCCTGGTCCAGGTCGAGATCGAGACGGGCCTTCCCCTCGCGGGCTCGGCCTGGGGGATCGTCGTCGCCCACCTCCTCCTGACGGTTCCCTGGTGCGTGCGCCTCGTGACGGCGAACCTCGTCGGGGTGAACCGGTCGGTCGAGGAGGCGGCCTTGAGCCTCGGCGCCTCGCCGCTCGTGACCGCCCTCACGGTGACGCTGCCGATGATCTGGCCGGGTCTCGTCGCGGCGGCGGTGTTCGGGTTCGTGGTCTCGTTCGGCAACATCGAGGTGTCGCTGTTCCTGGTGGCCCCGGGCCAGACGACCCTGCCGATCGCGATCCTCCAGTACCTCCAGTGGAAGATCGATCCCACGATCGCGGCCGTCTCGGTCGCCCAGATCGTCCTCATCGGTGCCGCGCTCGTGGCGACGAGCCGTATCACGAACCTCGGAAAGGTGGTCTGACGTGGCCGGCATCCGGATCGAGAGCCTCGCCAAGCGATACAACGCGGTCTCGGCGGTCGACGGCGTCACCCTCGACGTGCGGGACGGCGAGTTCCTGGTGCTGCTCGGGCCGTCGGGCTGCGGCAAGACCACGACCCTGCGGATGATCGCCGGCTTCGTGGCCCCGAGCGAGGGATGCGTGCGGATCGGCGCGCGCGACGTGACGCACGAGCCCCCCTACCGGCGCAACATCGGCCTCGTCTTCCAGAACTACGCCTTGTTCCCCCACCTGACGGTGGAGGAGAACGTCGCCTTCGGCCTCCGGCGTCGCCGCGTGGGCGAGGCGGCGATCCGGACCCGCGTCGCGACCGCGCTCTCCCGCGTCAAGCTCGACGGCTTCGGCGGCCGCTATCCCCGGGCGATGTCCGGCGGGCAGCAGCAGCGTGTCGCCATCGCCCGCGCCATCGTGATCGAGCCCGACGTGCTGCTGCTCGACGAGCCCCTCTCCAACCTCGACGCCCAGCTGCGCCACGACGTGCGCGGTGAGCTGCGCCGCCTCCAGACCGAGCTCGGCATCACCACGATCATGGTCACGCATGACCAGGACGAGGCGATGAGCGTGGCCGACCGGCTTGCCGTGATGGAGAAGGGGCAGGTCCGCCAGGTCGGCACGCCGTCCGAGATCTACCGTCGTCCGGCGGACCGCTTCGTGGCGTCCTTCGTCGGGCGCGCGAATTTCTACGCCGGCCGGGCGGAGCGCGGGATCTTCGTCACCGCGTCGGGCCTGCGGCTGCCGGTGGCCGATCTGGCGGAGGGCGCCGACACCCTGATGATCCGGCCCGAGGCTGTCGGCCTTCGGCCGGCCGGCGCGGACGGGCTGGCGGCCACCGTCGAGACCGCGACCTATCTCGGGGCCGGATGGGAACTGGAATTGCGCCTGGCCGGAGGAGAGCGGCTGTCCGTGGTCGCCCCGGACGCGGGCGAGCACTGGCGGCAGGGCCAGATCCTGACGGCCCATGTCGCGCCGACCGCCGGCGTCGGCATGCGGACCGGCTCCTGAATCACCAGCCCGCGCGGCGCTTGAGCGAAGCCGGTTTCCGCATCGCGAAGCGATCCGAAGGAATCCGCATGAGAGAGGGGAACACCGTCATGAGCGCACACCTCAACCGCCGCGCCTTCGGCCTGCTGGCCGGCGCAGCCGCTGCCGGGATCGTCTGTCCGCGGACCGTTCGTGCCGCGCCCTCGGGGCAGATCGTGGTCGGCACCTGGGGCGGCGACTACCAGAACCTCCTGCAACAGAACGTCGCCGTGCCGTTGATGACGCCGATGGGCGTCAACGTGGTCTACGACACCGCCACCGACACCGTGCGCAAGACCAAGCTCATGGCCGAGCGCCGCCTCCCGCGCGGCTCGATGGACGTCGCCGCCCTGACGGCCTCGGGCTCGTTCGAGATGTACTCCAACGGCGCGCTCGAGGAGCTCGACGAGGGCAAGGTCCCGAACCTCCAGCATGTCCAGCCATTCCTGAAGAGCAAATACGCAGCCCCGCATATCTACACGGGGCGGGTGATTCTCTACAATCCGAAGCTCATCCCTGAGAAGCCGACCTCTTATGCCGATCTGTGGAAACCGGAATACGCCGGAAAGGTCGGCTTGATCGACCTCCAATACCAGACGACCATCGAATCCGCGGCCATGATCGCGGGTGGCTCGATGACGAATTACGAGCCCGGCAAAGCCAAGCTGCTCGAACTGAAGAAGAGAGGCGTCAAGATCTACCCGACCAACGAGGCCATGGCACAGGCCCTCAAGACCGAGGAATGCGCGATCTGCATCATGTGGCTTGCCCGCGGCGTCGCCTGGCAGAAAGCCGGCATCCCGGTCGAGATCGCCTACCCCAAAGAGGGTGTCGTCCTCTACATCTCCGACATGGTCGTGCCGAAGAACGCCCGCAACAAGGACGCCGCCTTCGCCTATCTGAACGCGATCCTGGAGCCGACGTCGCAGGAAGCATTCGCCCGGACCATGGGTTACGCGCCGACGGTCGACAACGTCACCCTCGCGCCCGCCCTCGCCAAACAGGTGTCGCTGCCAGCCGATCTCCAATCCTCGTTCGCCAAGCAGGACCAGGATTATTTGCTGAAGACGGACGCGTCGCTCCAGGAATGGTGGACCAAGGAGTTCAAGTCTTGATCCGACGCTCCCCTGCCCCGGCGCGCGGCCCCGCTCCCGCGGCGGGCGCGCGATGAGCGCGGCCACGACCGAGCAGAGGCGCTTCGCGACCCTGCTCGCGCCCGCGACGGTGATCGTCGTCGCGGGCCTCGTCCTTCCGCTTCTCCTGATGGCGCGCTACAGCCTGAACCGGTTCGAGCCGGGCCAGTTCATGGTCGAGGCGTTGACGTTCGGGAACTACGTCAAGATCATCTCCGATCCTTACTATCGGAGAATCGCCGTTACGACGGTCACGATGGCCTTCACGGCCACCGCGATCTGCCTCGTCGTGGGCTTCCCGGTTGCCAGCGCCATCGCGAGGGCGCCGGCTCGCTGGAAGACGGCGCTGCTCCTGCTGGTGATCCTGCCGCTCTTCGTCGGCAACGCCGTACGGGCGGCGGGCTGGATGGTGGCACTGGGGCAAAAGGGACTCCTGAACTGGATCCTGCTGCGCCTCGGCATCGTCTCGGAGCCCGCCGCCTTCATGTATACGTGGGGCGCGGTCTGCGCCGGCATCGTGTCGGTCAACCTGCCCTACGTCGTGCTGACCTTGCAAAGTGTCCTCGAAGGCACCGAGAAATCCGCCGTCGATGCCGCTCAGAGCCTTGGTGCAACGCCCTTTACGACATGGCGGCTGGTGACGCTGCCGCTGGCGATGCCCGGGGTCGTGGCGGCAGGCCTGCTGTCCTTCATCCTGGCCATGAACGCCTACGCCACGCCCGTGCTTCTCGGGGGGCCAACGTTCCAGATGATGGCCCCCTCGGTCGCCGACCAGGTCTTGCAGCAATCCAATTGGCCGTTGGGGGCGGCGCTCGCGTTCACGCTCACGGCCATCACCCTCATCCTGACCGCGACCGTCAGCTTCACCCTCGCGCGGACCCACGCCGGTGCGTAACGCCGCGCAGGGGCGTGTCCGAACTTCGCCGCGGCTCGACAGAGTTCGGGTTCTCCCGGCCGGAGTTGACGGCGCCGGCGCTGATGCGCCGGACGCCTTGGCATCGACGGGTCGATGCCAAGGCGCGAGGGGATGACTGGGCGGCCGGTTGCCCCGCGAACCGCCTTGGTAGACGGAGTGTCCGTCCGGTTCTGGCCCGGCGGTCGCACAACTCCGCGCTATCGAGGGTGCGGGCCGACGCGCTCACCTCCCCCGTACGCGGAAAGCGGCTTCGCTCAAGCGCCGCGCGGGCTCGTGGATACGATGTCCGGAAGGGATCGTCCTGGACATCGTATCACCCGGCAGCCAGGGGCAGCTCGACGGCCAGCTTCTGAAAGATCGCGATCGATCGTTCGAGCGGCTCCAGATCGATGAATTCCTCCGGCTTGTGCGCCTGCTCCATCGAGCCCGGACCGAGGATCAGCGTCGGCGCCACCGTGGCGAATTGCGAGGCGTCGCTGCCGAATGCGCCCACATCCGGAGACACTGCGGTGACGGCCGCAGCCAACCGCACCAGGGGATGGCCCACGGCCAGTTCGGGCGGTGTGCCCTCCTGACGAACGACGAGGTCCAGGCCGTGACGGCACGCGGCCGCCTCGACACGCTCGATGACCCACGACGGATCGATCGCCTTCGAGTACCGGAACTTCATCCGGCAGGTCGCCAGCGCCGGTGTTATGTTGGTCGCCGTACCGTGGTTGTCGACGATGATGTTGAGGTCGCACCAGGGCGGCGTGTAGCTCGGATCCTGGAACCGCGGATCGCCCCGCAGGGTGAGGTAGATGTCTCGCATCTCGGACAGGAACGGGATCAAGGCGATGTTGGCATTCAGTCCATCCGCGGTCGAGGAATGAGCCTGGACGCCCCGGGCGGTCGCGGTGAACTGCACGTCGGAGCGATGCCCGCGCAGGGGACGCAGATTCGTCGGTTCAACGACGAGGATGCCGGCCGGTGGATGAGCCTTGAGCATCCGGCTCTCGGCGACGATGCGCCGCGCACCCGCCTTGGTCGTCTCCTCGTCGCAGGTCAGCAGCAGCATTGCGGCGCGGTCGGCGGGCAGGCTGCGAGCGGCGACGATGGCCGCGGCCATCGGCCCTTTCATGTCGCAACTTCCGAGACCGTAAAGCCGACCGTCCTGGATGATGGGTTGGAACGGTTCGCGCGTCCATCCGACCGGCGGCACCGTGTCCATGTGCGCCGAGAAGGCGAGGCAGCCGCCGGCTTCGCCGCGCAAGGCGACGAGCGCGGTTTTCTCGATGCCGTCCGGGTCCGTGAAGTCCAGCCGCTCGATCGCAAATTCCGGCAGCTCGCCGACGATCATATCGGCGAGCACACGATTGCTGCGACTGCTGCGTGTGTCGAGCGTGATCAGCCGCGAGGCGAGGGCAATGACTTCAGAGAGAGGGGACGACATCGCACAACCTCAGGAGAAAAGCACCAAGATCATAGCCAGGATGCGGTCCCATATCCGCTTCCCACACACTCGCTTTTATACCGCCGCGCCGTCGAACGGATCCGTTCGACGGCGCAAGGCAAGCCCGAACGGGCGTCGACGCCGATGCGCCGAACGCCTTGGCATCGACCTGTCGATGCCAAGACGCGAGGGTCTTGAAGCCGTCCTTCCGCGCTCGGCCAGTCTCCGTCTTTCATGGCAGATCAGACAGCCAGCACCAGACCATTCGCATGCCGGAGAGAGGTCGGGAGCCGCCCCAGAGCGGCCACGCTGATTTGTTTATTTCCTGGTGCCTTTCATAGTCAATGGCCGCTAAAATTCAAATATGAATGTATATATGCGTAAATAAGGAATATCATGGGTGATTATTTTGTAGTTCTACGATTTTATAGCGTCGATCGCATCTGCGAGCCGAGACAGCTCCGTCACGAGTCGGCCCATCGAATCGTCGTCGAGGGCGCGCAGTCGCCGCCACTGTGCTTCGAAGACCTGTGGAATCACGTCATTGATGACGGACTCCCCTGCCGTGGTCAGTTGGATGCGGACCGTCCGCCGATCCGCCGGCTCGGGCAGCCGAGCAATGTAGCGGATGTCCTCAAGTCGGTTGATGCGGCTGTTCAGGCCTGCGCCGCTCAGGAGTAGCGATTCGGCAAGAGCTTTCGGCGTCAGGCTGTACGGTGCGCCAGCTCTCCGCAACGCCGTCAGCACATCGAAAGTACCTCGTACAAGTTGGTAAGGTGCTAAAATTTCATCGATGAATGCCGTCGATTGAATGTGGATACGTCCTATCAATCCGTAAATCTGAGCCGGAACCGGATCGATATCCGGGCGCTCGGTGCGCCACTGTTGGACGATGTCGTCCACGCGGCGTCGCGCTGCGCGATCGGCCGACGCGCGACCTGAGGACTTGCCGGCCTGTGATTTCGTCATGCTCTGCGTCCTCTCCTCCCCTTTTACGCGACAGCGGTTCAGGATTTCGTTAAACCTTCCACGTGACGAAACGCTTCTCCAGAAATTCTATGGCATAAAAGAGTGCCACGCTGATGCCGGTCAGGACGAGGATGGCCGCGAAGGCGACCGGCGTCTGCGATTGCGACGTCGTGATCATGATCAGGTAACCCAGGCCGCTCTGGGCCGACACGAACTCGGCAATCACCGCGCCGATCACCGCGAACGTGATGGCGACCTTGCAGCCGGTGAAGAGAGCGGGCAGCGCCGCAGGAATGCGCAACCGGCGCAGGACCATGTGCTGCGGGGCTCCGAGCGACCGCATGAGGTCCAGCATGGCCGACGGTACGCTGTCCAGTCCTGCCACGACGTTCACGAGGATCGGGAAGAAGCAGACCAGGACGACGATCAGGATCTTCGGCCATTCCGAGAAGCCGAACCACACCGTCATCAGCGGGGCAAGCGCGACCTTCGGCACCGATTGCAAGCCGAGCAGCAAGGGGTAGAGGCTTCGGCGGGCCAGCGCGTTGAAGGCGATGAGGCCGGCGAGCGGCAGCGACAGGGCGAGCGCCAGCAGGAACCCGGCCAGCGTCTCCCGCAGGGTCACGAAGGCGTTCGCCGCCAGTTCCGGGCCCCAGGCAAGGGCGGCGGCCATGATCTGCGACGGGGCGGGCAGGAGCCACGACGGAATGGCGAACCCGTGCACGAGACCTTCCCACGCGATCAGGCAGACCGCGTAAACCGCCGGCGTCAGCAGGCGGCCGGCATGACGCGCGTTCATGGGTCAGGTGCTCCGCCGTTCGAAGATGAGGCGCCGGATCTGCTGCTTGATGGCCTGGAATCGCGGATGCGCCGCCGTGTCGACCGAGCGGGGCCGCGGCAGGTCCACGGCGATGTCGGCCACGATGCGGCCGGGACGGGGCGACATGACGAGGACGCGGTCGCCGAGCAGGATGGCTTCGTCGATATCGTGCGTGATCATGAAGGCCGTGCGCCCGAGCTCACCCCAGAGGCGCGAGAGCTCCAGGGACAATTCCTCCCGGGTGAGCGCGTCGAGGGCGCCGAACGGCTCGTCCAGGAGCAGGAAGCGCGGATCGGCCAGCATCGCCCGGCAGAAGGCGGCCCGCTGCTTCATTCCCCCCGACAGCATCTGCGGCTTGTGGCCGGCAAAGTCCGAGAGTCCGGTCAGGGCGAGGAGCTTGCGCGCACGCTCGTCCGCCACTCGTCGCGGCAGATGGAGGATATCGGCAGGCAGCAGCACGTTCTCCAGGACGGTGGCCCAGGGAAACAGGACATGGTCCTGGAAGATGATGCCGACCTCGTGGGAGGGGGCCTCGAACGGGGTGCCGTAGCGCTGCCGCGTCCCGCCACTCGCCGCCTCCAGCCCGGCGATGAGGCGCAGCAGCGTGGACTTGCCGCAACCGGACGGGCCGACCAGCGCCACGAACTCCCCGGGGAGGATGCGCAGGTCCACGGGACCCAGGGCGTGGACCGGCCGGCCGTCCGCTCCGGGAAACGTCTTGGTGAGGCCCTCGAGCGCGATCACCGGGACGGAGCGAGGTCCTGACGCCGCCGCACCGGCCGCCTGCCCGTGGGTAGAAGCCATCACTCGACGAAACCCTCCGCTGCGACCTCCGCTGGCGTCACGGGCGTGGCGAGGGTGAAGTACTTGCTCACCACGCGCACGGTCTGTTCCATGCGCGCGGGGTCGATCTTGCCGAGCGGCATGCCGGGCTGGACCGCCAGATCCTTCACCAGGCGCGTCTCGGCTTCGATGACCGTGGGATCGATCTGCTTGTGATGCTTGCTCATGATCGCCGCGGCGCCCGCGGGGTCCGCGAACGCATCCCGCATGCCGCGCAAGGTGGCCCGCACGAAGCCCCGCACCTGGTCCGGCCGGCTCGCCAATGTCGACTCGCTGGCGACGAGGCCGTTGCCGTAGAAGTTCAGGCCGGCATCCTTGTAGGCGAGGACCGTCACGGCCTGAGGCGCCGTTGCCTTCGCGATCAACGGCTCGCCCACCGTGAATTGCCCGATGCCCTCCGCCCGGCGGGTCGCCAGCACCGAAGGCAGAGCGGCGCTGTCCGCGTTGACCCAGGTCACCTTGGCCCCATCGATGCCTGCCGCCTCGGCATAGGCGGGGAACAGCAACCGCACCGAACTCGACGGCGTATCGGCGATCGTCTTGCCCTCGAGATCCTTGGGCGTGCGGATCTGGCTCGATGCAAGCGTCATGATCGCCTGCGGCGGCGTTGCGTAAACCACCGCCACCATCTTGACCGGTATCTTGTCGTTGCCCCGTGCCAGCACCACGGCACCGGCATCGGCAAAGCCGATCGTGGCGGCCCCGGACGCAACTTTCTTGATGGCGTCGGCCGACCCCTGACCTCGCAGGATCGTCACATCAAGATTTTCTTGGCGGTAATATCCCTTGTCCAGGGCAACGTAGAAGTAGGAATGCCGGCCATTGAAGCCGAAATCGGTCACCAGGGTGACATCCGCCGCCTGGGCGGAAGGCAGCCAGGCGAGAAACCCGGCAACGAGGCCTGGGACGACAGCGCTGAGCTTCATAGGTCGGGAACCCTCTCAAGCGAGCGGAAAGCCGGCTTCACGCCTCGTGTCGGCCCGGCGTCATTTCATTCTTTAGCGAATGAAATGACGCTATCCGAGGCGTTGCCGGTCGGTCAACGACGGACCTGGCCGTATGATGAGCAAGGCGCCCGTTACAGCGATCATGATGATGGCATCTTGCTGGTATTTTGATCATCGGTACTGTCGGCGCATCGTCACGAAACATATTGCGCATTCGATTGGCCAGCATGGCCCGTGCCGGCCCAGCCAAGCGGACAACGGACCCGCTTGACACACGGTCGAAAGGCGCGGAGATCAATCAGATCATTCTACATCGAACAATCGATCGCGAGCGTCCATGGACCACATGACGAGAGTTGCCGTCATCGGTGCCGGCCTGGGAGGCTTGACCGTCGCGGGCCTGTTGCAGCGGGACGGCTTCGCCGTCACCGTCTTCGAACAGGCGAGCGAGTTCTGGCGCATCGGCGCCGGCATCATCCTGGGGGCGAGCACCGCCAAGGTCCTGCGGCGCCTCGGGCTCGAGGAGGCGCTGGTCCAGACCGGCATCCGGCCCGATGCCTTCGTGAGCCGGGATGTCGCGACGGGGACCGTCCTCAACGACATGCCGTTCGACGCGGCCGCCGAGGCCCGGTTCGGGGGGGCCTTCGTGAACATCCATCGGGCGGATCTGCACCGGTTGCTGCTCTCGCGGCTCGCACCGCGGACGGTTCGCTTCGGCCACCGGCTGCTCGGCCTGGACGAGACCGGCGATGGGGTGCGGCTGTCCTTTGCCGACGGGCTCGTCGCAGAGGCCGACATCGTCATCGGGGCGGATGGCATCCGGTCGGTGGTGCGCGAGGCGATCCTCGGCCACGAGCCGCCACGCTACGTCGGCAAGGTCGCCATCCGGGCGGTCTTTCCGAGGGCTCGGGCCCCGGGCGTGCCGATGCGCGACTGCACCAAGTGGTGGGGCGAGGATCGCCATGTCCTGGCCTACTTCATGACGGAGCGGCGCGACGAGTGCTACGTCATGGCCGCGATTCCCGACGATCGCTGGGATGCCGACACGCCACCGGCTCCCGGTTCGCGCGACACCTTCCTGGATGCGTTTCCGACAGCCCACCCGGAGTTGCGGCAGCTGTTGATGGCAACGGAGAATGTCAGCTTGCTGCCGATCTGCGACCGGCCGCGCCGGGACGTGTGGAGCAGCGGGCGGACGGTGCTGATGGGCGATGCCTGCCACGCGGTGCGCCCGTTCATGGCCGCCGGCGGCGCGATGGCCATCGAGGATGCGGCCGTCCTGGCTCGGGCCATCACGACCTTCGATGAGCCGGAGCAGGCCTTCGCCCGCTACGCCGCCATCCGCATTCCGCGCGTCGGAGACGTTCAGCGGATCTCGGCCGAAAATTCCTGGCTGAGAGTGCCGGGGGAGACCGACTGGTTCTTCGGCTACGATCCCTTCGCCGCGCCCGTCGATCGCGCTGCATGAGCCTCGTACCGGCTCTCGTGCTCCCATCGGCTGACGGGTCGTCCCATGCCGCTCCTTGCACGCGAGCCGATGATCGCCCGCGACCTCGTCGGTCACGGAGAGAGCCCGCCTGATCCGTGCTGGCTGGGTGGGGCTGGTCCTCACCCGCCAAACCGATCCACGCCGAACGCAGGTTCGTCGGGCATCCTGAACCGTGAAGGAAGGTGGATACCAAGCCGAGGACGCAGAGGCGTTCGGCCGGGAGCAGGACGATGCGGGCGCGCTGGATATCTGTGAGGGGCTGCGCCCGATCGGCGACGATGGCGGACAGGTGCGCCAGGCCGGCGGCACTCGGGATCACGCAGACCGTCTGAGCCATGCCTGAGACTCGCAGGGGGCTGCCGGAGGGGTAGAACTCCGCCGGGACCCGGTCGTTCTGGTAATGCTCCGGTTGCCGGCCGCGCAAGGCTTGCGCGTAGGCGTCGGAATCGACGCAGCGGATCGGCATGCCGCCGCCGAGGTCGATCAGACGCGGCGACAGGCCGAGCCCGGCGGTCGTCTCGATCAGGCCGGCGACCTCCGCCATCGCGGCGACGCGGCTCTCGGTCCCGTGGCCGGAGAGAAGGCGGTGGATGCCCTCGAAGGCGGAGAGCGCCCGGGACCGGGCGAGGCGGCCGGGCGCCTCCGCAACCGCCTCGCGGCCCATGCCGAACCGGGACTGGCTCGCCGAGGCGGAACCGAGGCGCATCGAGCCCAAGGTCCACCAACATTGCCCAGATCGCAGGCCAAGCAGCCCTATATCGCCGAACCCTTGGGCACACCGCATGAATATATCGCAAAGCTCGCAAAATACGTGGAATATTCCCACGAAATATGGTCGGTTCGGCCATCCCTTGGAAGCGTCAAGTCGGCGACCTGCGGCTTGGCTGGCGTGCCGCCGCATCGGAGGACACCATGATCGCGCGAATTCTCGTGGCAGCCGCGCTCACCGTGACGGCGTTCGGGGCAAGCGCACAGGTCAAGGTCGGGGTGATCTCGTCCTCGACCGGGCCGGTATCGGTGGTCGGGATCCAGCAGAAGAACACCGTCGAGATCCTGCCCCGCAAGATCGGATCGCTCGACGTCGCTTACGTCTTCCTCGACGACGCCAGCGATCCGACGCAGTCGGTCAAGAACGTCCAGAGGCTGCTGATCGAGGACAAGGTCGATGCGATCATCGGGCCGTCCGGCACGCCGGGCGCGATGGCGGTATTGCCGTTCATCGCCGAGGCGAAGACGCCGCTGCTGGCGCCGGTCGGCAGCACGGCGGTGGTGCTGCCGATGGATGCCCAGCGCCGGTGGGTCTTCAAAACCACCCAGAACGACGACCTCGTCATGAACGCCCTGTTCGGCGAGCTGAAGCGGAGCGGGACCAAGACCGTCGCCTTCATCGGCACCAGCGATCCCCTCGGGGAGAACTTCGAGAAGGCCGCGCGGATCGCCGCCGAGAAGACGGGCATCAAGATCGTCGCGAGCGAGCGCTACGCCCGCACCGACACCTCGGTCACCGGCCAGGCGCTGCGGATCCTCTCGGCCAATCCCGACGCGGTGCTGATCGGGACCGCCGGCGCCGCGACGATCCTGCCGGAGGTCACCCTGGTCGATCAGGGCTATCGCGGCCGGCTCGTCCAGACGCACGGCGCGGCCACGCCGGAATTCCTGAAGCTCGGCGGCAAGAAGGTCGAGGGGACGCTGCTCGCGGCGAGCCCGATGCTGGTCCTCGACGAACTGGGTGACGACGTCCCGGCGAAGCGCGTCGCCCTCAGCTATATCGGCCTCTACAAGGCGAAGTACGGCACCGAGCCGGGGACCTTCGGCGCCAACGTGTTCGATGCCGGCCTGCTGCTGGAGCGGGCCGTCCCGATCGCCGCCGCCAAGGCCACTCCCGGCACGCCCGAATTCCGGGCGGCATTGCGCGACGCGATCGAGAGCACCCGCGACCTCGTCGGCGCCCAGGGCGTCTACAACATGACGCCCGAGGACCATAGCGGCTTCGACGCCCGCAGCGTCGTGCCGATCGTGGTCAAGAACGGGAAGTGGACGCTGCTGAAATAGGCCCCCGTTCCGGTCACGGTCCCGGAAACCACCCGCGTCGAACCGTCTCGTAGCCTGTCCGGAGTCGAGACCTTGACCACATTCGTCGCTCTCTACCTCGCACAGGACGGACTCGCCAACGGCGCCATCTATGCGCTTCTGGCGCTGGCGATCGTTCTGGTGTTTTCCGTGACGCGGGTGATCTTCATCCCGCTCGGCGAGTTCGTCGCCTTCGGGGCGCTGACCTATCTCGGGCTTCAGGAAGGGACTGGCGGCGTCACCGGGGGCTTCGTCGGGCTCCTCGCGATGGCCTGCCTCGCGGTGGAGGCATTCGCCGGCCTGCGCCGCGGACGTCCGGTACCGGCCCTGCGGGCGGGCCTGCGCCAGGCCGCTTTGCCCCTCGGCCTCGCCCTCGGCAGCGTCGTGCTGCCCACGGCCGGGTTCCCGCTCGCCGTCAACGCCGTCCTGGCGGTCGCCCTGGTGGCGGCTTTGGGTCCGCTGCTCTACCGGCTGGTCTACCAGCCCCTGGCGGAGGCCTCGGTCCTCACCCTGCTGATCGTGTCGGTGGCGCTCCATCTCGTGCTGGTCGGCGTCGCCCTGGCGCTGTTCGGGCCCGGGGGCGTGCGCTCGGCCCCGCTCCTCGACCTGCGCGTCACCCTCCTCGACGTCCCGGTCACCGGCCAGACCGTGATGACGCTGGCCGTGACGGTTCTCCTGATCGGCGCGCTCTCCCTGGCGTCCCGCAACACGCTCTACGGCAAGGCGATGCGGGCGGCGGCGATCAACCCGATCGGCGCACGGCTGATGGGGATCTCGGCCCCGCTCGCCGGCCGGCTGTGCTTCCTGATCGCCGGGATCGTCGGAGCGCTGTCAGGGGTCATCGCCGCCTCCTCGACCACGATGCTCTACGACACCGGCTTCCTCCTCGGGCTGAAGGGTTTCGTAGGGGCGATCCTCGGCGGTCTCGCGAGCTACCCCCTCGCGGCCCTCGGGGCGGTGCTGGTCGGCCTCCTGGAGAGCTACGCCTCGTTCTTCGCCAGCGCCTACAAGGAAGTGATCGTCTTCGGCCTGGTGGTGCCGATCCTGCTGGTCCGCACCCTCCGCCAGGGCCGCCTGCTCGAGGACGACCACGACGCCGCGCCGGCCTTCGTCCTCGATGACAGCCCGGAGGCGATGCGGCGGCAGGCCTGGGCGCAGCGGGCGCTGGTTGTCGCCTTCGTCGCCGGAATCGCCGTGGCCCCCGTCGTCCTGTCCGACTATTCCCTCGCCATCCTCGACTATGTCGGCCTCGCGGCGATCGTGGCGCTCGGCCTCGTGCTGCTCACCGGAATCGCCGGACTGACCTCGTTCGCCCAGGCGGCCTATGTCGGGCTCGGCGCCTACACCACCGGCTACCTGTCCTCGGCCTACGGCCTGTCGCCCTGGCTCACCCTGCCGGCGGTGCTCGCAGCCTCCGGCCTGCTGGCGCTCGCCGCCGGCCTGCTGACGGCTCGGCTGTCGGGCCACTACCTGCCGCTCGCGACCCTCGCGCTCGGCCTCGTCGCCCACGCCCTGTTCGGCACCCTGGAGGTGACCGGCGGCCAGTCCGGCATGGCCAACGTGCCCGGATTGACCCTCTTCGGTCATCCGCTCCAGGGTCCGAGGCCGTTCTACGCCGTCATCTGGCTCGTCGTCCTCGGCGGATTGCTCGCCCTGCGCAACCTGCTCGATTCCCGGCCCGGCCGCGCGATCCGTGCCCTGAGGTCCGGCCTGGTGATGGCCGAGAGCGTCGGCGTCGATACCCGCGCGATGAAGATCGCGAGCTTCGTCGTCGCCTGCCTGCTCGCCGGGCTCGCGGGCTGGCTCTATGCCCATTTCCAGCGCTTCCTGAACCCGTCGCCGTTCTCGATCACCCAGGGCATCAACTACCTGTTCATGGCGGTGATCGGCGGCGCCGGCAGCCTCGTCGGCGCGGTGGCGGGGGCCGCGATCGTGGTGATGGGCAACCAGTGGCTCCAGTCGGTGCTGCCGCGGATCTTCGGGGCGCAGGGTGATTTCGAGGTCATCGTGTTCGGGCTCGCGGCCATCCTGATGCTGCAACGACTGCCGCACGGGATCTGGCCGGCCCTGGCCGCCCTGCTGCGGCTGCGGCCTCCCGGCGCCCGCCCGGCCGCCCCCGGCACCCCGGCGCTCGCGGCCCGCGACAAGCCGGCCTCGGGCGAGACGGTGCTGGCGGTGCGCGGGATCCACAAGGCGTTCGGCGCCCTGCTGGCCAACCGCGACATCAGCCTCGACGTGCAGGCGGGCGAGATCCTGGCGCTGATCGGTCCGAACGGGGCCGGCAAGAGCACCCTGTTCGACATCGTCTCCGGCATCACCCCGCCGACCTCCGGCACGGTCGAGTTCCGCGGGCGGAGCGGATTGTCCCTGCGGGCCCTGGCGCTCGGCGGCATGGGACGCACCTTCCAGCACGTCCGCATCCTTCCCGACATGTCGGTGCTCGACAACGTGGCGCTCGGCGCCCATGCCCGCGGCCGCGGCGGGCTGGTCCGCGCGGCCCTGCGCCTGGACCGGGGCGAGGAGGCGCGGATCGTCGCCGAGGCCCAACGCCAGCTCGATCGGGTCGGCCTCGGTCACCTCGCGATGCGGAGCGCCGGAAGCCTGTCGCTGGGCCAGCAGCGCCTGCTCGAGATCGCCCGGGCGCTCGCCAGCGATCCCTGCCTCCTGCTCCTCGACGAGCCGGCGGCCGGCCTGCGCCACCTGGAGAAGCAGGCCCTCGCGGACCTGCTGGTTCAGCTCCGGTCGGAGGGGATGGGCATCCTCCTCGTCGAGCACGACATGGATTTCCTCATGGGCATCGCCGACCGGGTCCTCGTCATCCAATTCGGCGTGAAGCTCGCCGAGGGCGATCCCTCGTCGATCCAGCGCGACCCGGCCGTCATCGAGGCCTATCTCGGAGCCGCCGCATGACCGTCGCGGCCTTCCCCGCCCCGCCCCGCAAGACCGTCCTGGAGGTCCGCGACGTCCGCGTCGCCTACGGCCGGGTCGAGGCGGTCCGGGACGTGTCGCTGACGATCCGCGAGGGCGAGATCGTCGCGATCATCGGACCGAACGGCGCCGGCAAGACGACGCTGCTCGCCGGCCTGATGGGCCTGCTCCCTCTGTCCGGCACCATGACGGTGTTCGGCGAGACCCTGGGCAACGGTCCCGAGGTCGGCGCGCTCGTGCGGCGCGGGGTCGCCCTCATCCCCGAGAAGCGGGAACTCTTCACCAGCCTGTCGGTCGAGGACAACCTGCGTCTCGGCGCCTTCGACCGCTATCGCCGCGGCGACCGCACGCTCGCCGCGAGCCTGTCCGAGATCTTCGCCCTGTTCCCCCGCCTGCACGAGCGCAGGGAGCAGGCGGCCGGAACGCTCTCCGGCGGCGAGCGGCAGATGCTCGCGATGGGGCGGGCCCTCATGGCGGCGCCTAAGCTCCTGATGCTCGACGAGCCCAGCCTCGGCCTCGCGCCGCTCGTGACCCGCGACGTCCTCGCGACCGTCGCCGGCCTGCGGGATCGCGGCATCGCCTGCCTCCTCGTCGAACAGAACGCCCGCGCCGCCCTGGCGATCGCCGACACGGCCTGCGTGATGGAATCCGGCCGGATCGTCGCGGCCGGGCCGGCGCGGGACATCGCGAGCGATCCCAGGGTGATCCAGACCTATCTCGGGACCCGCTCCGGCGGCTGACGGGAACGTCGTGGTCCCGGGGCGGCCCGGGATCGAAGATCCTGTACTTTTCGATTGAATTTTCCAGTGAAATCGGGTATCAGACTGTGACGCCTTGGTCGCTCGTCGCGCTCGATGGAGGCAGGTCGTGGAAATAGGTCCGGAACACTCCGCCTCGGCGGATCGGGACGCCCTGGCGCTCCATCTCTGCGCGCCGCTCGCGCTCGGCGGCGCCGGACCGGTCGTCGCGATCAAGGACGTGATCGATGTCGCCGGCCATCCGACCCGGGCGGGATCCCGCGCCTTGGCGGATTCCGCGCCGGCCGCCCGTCACGCGGCGGTGGTCGAGGCGCTGCTGGCCGCCGATTGCCGGATCGTCGGCAAGCTGCGGATGCATGAGCTCGCCTTCGGGGTGACCGGCATCAACGCCTGGGCCGGCACGCCGCCGAACCCGGATTTCCCGGATTGCGTGCCGGGGGGATCGTCGAGCGGATCCGCGACCGTCGTGGCCGCCGGCCTGGTCGATTTCTCCCTCGGCACCGACACGGGCGGGTCGATCCGCATCCCGGCGGCCTGCTGCGGGGTGGTCGGCCTCAAGCCTAGCTTCGGCCGCCTGAGCCGCCGGGGCCTGACGCCGGCGGAGAGTTCCCTCGATTGCGTCGGGCCGCTCGGCCGCAGCGTCGCCGCCATCATCCAGGCCATGGCGATCCTCGATCCGACCTTCGTGCCCGCCGCGGCGCCGGCGCGCCTGCGCCTCGGCTGGGTGGAGGGCGGGGCGAGCCCGCCGGTCGCCGCGCAGGTCCGCTCCGCTTTCGATTCTTGCCTCGATTCTTGCCTCGATTCCTGCGGGGCGGAGATCGTGCCGGTGTCGCTGCCGGGCCTCGAGGCCGCCTACGAGGCCGGCCTGACGATCATGAACGCCGAGATGGCCCGGAGCTTCGGGCATCTGCTCGAATCCGGCCGGCTCGGCCCCGACATCGAGACGCGCCTGCGCCACTCCCTGTCCATCCAGCCGGAGCAGGTCGCTGCGGCGGAAGCGGTCAGGCTCCGCTTCCGCGCCGAGGTCGACCGCGCGCTCGCAGGCTGCGACGCTCTCGCGCTCCCGACCCTGCCCGACCTGCCGCTCACCCTCGACCGCGCCGACGACGCGAAGGCTGCGCGCGAGAGCACCCGCCTCGTCCGTCCGTTCAACCTGAGCGGTCACCCCGCCCTGTCCCTCCCGGTTCGCGGCGCGGCCGCCGGTCCGGTCGGCCTTCAGCTGGTCGGTCCGACGAATGGCGATGCGGATCTCTGCGCCGTCGCGGCGCGGATCGAGGCCGCCCTTCGCGATGCGCAGGCCGGGTCGGAGCCTTGCCGGATCAGAGCCTCGAGGAGGGGAGAGTGACCTACGCCTTCGACACGGCGCGGCTGCCCGCCATGCCACTCGGCACCGCACCCCCGGGGCGGTTCGAGGCCGGCCTGCCGGATCTGGTGCGCGTGCTCGCCGAGCGGCGCGAGGAGTTCATGGCCGCCCGCCAGATCGCTCCCGACGTGATCGAGCGTCTGAAGGCGCTCGGCCTCTACCGGGCGATGGTCGCGCGCCGCTTCGGGGGCGACGAACGGAGCCCGGCCGAGTTCTGCCGGATGATCGAGGCCATCGCCGAGGCCGACGGCTCCGCCGGCTGGGTCGCGAGCTTCGGCGTCTCGGCCACCTACCTGGCGGCCCTGCCCGAGCCAACCCTCGAGACCCTCTACGCCGACGGCCCCGACATCGTCTTCGCCGGAGGCTTGTTCCCGCTCCAGCCGGCCCGCAAGGTCGAGGGCGGCTTCGTCGTGAACGGGCGCTGGAAGTTCGGCAGCGGCGCGACCGGTGCCACTCATATCGGCGTCGGCATCACCGTCGAGGGCGACACGACCGGCGGCCTGCCGCGGGTCGCGGTGATGCCGGCCGCCCAGGTCGAGATCGTCCCGGACTGGGACGTGGTCGGCCTGCAGGGGACCGGCAGCCACGATCTCGTCGTCCGGGACGTGTTCGTGCCCGAGGACTGGACGCTGATCCGCGGCGGCGCCCCCTCCGTCGACGCTGCGGTCTACCGCTACCCGACCATGGCCTTCGCCGCCCAGGTGCTGGCGGTGGTGGGCTTGGGGATCGCCCGCTCGGCGCTGAGCGAGGTCGCCGCGATGGCGGGGGGCCGGGCCTCGCTCACCGGAGCCCCGCGCATGGCCGACCGCGCCCACGTCCAGATCGAGGTCGCCAAGGCCGAGGCGGCCCTGCGCTCCGCCCGGGCCTTCTTCTACGAGGCGACCGAGGCGGCCTGGCAGACCGTGCTCGCGGGTGACCGCCCCTCGAACGAGGCGGTCGCGACCTTGCGCCTCGCGGCGACCCATGCGGCCCGCACGGGGGCGGACGAATCGCGGGCCGCCTTCGCGCTGGCGGGAACGACCGCGATCTACAACGGCCACCGCCTGTCGCGGGCGCTCTGCGACAGCCTCGTCGTGGCTCAGCACGCCTTCCTCGGCGAGGGCACCCTGATGAGCGCCGGCCGCGTCCTGCTCGGCCTGCCGACCACGCCCGGTTTCCCGTGACCCTCCCGCCCCGCCCCCGCTGAGGATCAACGACGATGACTGTCGCCTTTCCCGTCACGCCGGTGCTCGATGCCGGCGCCCTGGTCGGTGAGGACCGGGCCGGTTCCACGCTCTACACGGATCCCGCCCTCTTCGCGGCCGAGATGAGCCGGATCTTCGAGAACACCTGGGTCTGGGTCGCGCATGCGAGCGAGATCCCGAAGGGCGGCGACTTCAAGATGGCCCAGGTCGGCCTTCAGCCGGTGATCGTGGTGCGCGACCGCAAGGGGGTGGTCCACGTCCACGTCAACCGGTGCCGCCACCGGGCCGCGACCCTGTGCGAGGTCCGTAAGGGCAAGACCAACAGCTTCGTCTGCCCCTATCACGGATGGGCTTACGCCCTCGACGGCTCCCTGCGCGGCGTTCCCTATGAGAAGGGCTACGACGACAGCCTGAACAAGGCCGAGTTCCCCCTCCTGTCGCTCCGCGTCGAGGAGTATCACGGCCTCATCTTCGCGACCTTCTCCCGCGAGATCCAACCGCTCTCCGATTTTCTCGGCCCGGCGAAGACGTGGATCGACCTGTTCATGAAGCAGGGCGCCGGCTTCCCGATCAAGACGATGGGCGAGCACAAATTCCGTTTCCCCGGCAACTGGAAGATCCAGCTGGAGAACACCACCGACGCCTACCACTTTCCGCTCGTCCACAAGTCGTTCCTGTCGGCCGCCGACCGGGAGACCGAGGATTCGTGGGACATCATGAACAAGGGCGGCTTCGTCGAGGATCTCGGCAACGGCCACAGCGTCATGGTGATGATGCCGGAACTCGTCGATCTCGAGGAGAACCTGGACGCGCCGATCCCCGAGAAGTTCGCGGCCCTGGCCGAGGAGCTTCGGCAGAGCCATCCCGAGGAGCAGGTGCGCCGGATCGTCCGCGCGGTCGGCGGGTGCGGCTTCAACCTGAACCTGTTTCCCAATCTCGGCTGCTCGGCCGCCTTCTTCCGCGTCCTGCAACCGATCGCGGTCGACGAGACGGAGGTTCGCCACGCCGCCCTCGGCATGGAGGGCGGACCCGCGGCGGCGAACCGCGCGCGCCTGCGCATCCACGAGTTCTTCCAGGGGCCGATGGGCTTCGGCAGCCCGGACGATGCCGAGGTCTGGGACCGCGTCCAGCACGGCGCCCAAGGGGCCGCCGGCATGCCGATCATGCTGCATCGCGGCCTCAGCCACGAGGAGGTCGGGGCTGAGGGCCGCAAGCGCAGCGACGTCAGCGCCGAGACCGGCATGCGCGCCGCCTACGCCCAGTGGAAGCGGATGATGGAGGCCTGACGCCATGGATGCGACCACCCGGACCGCCATCTCGCTCCAGGACGCCATGGAGGTCGCCTGGCTCGAGGCCGACCTTCTCGACAGTGCCGATTACGATCCGTGGCTCGCGCTGTGGACACCGGATGCGATCTACGTCGTGCCGGCGGAGCCCGCGGGCGACGACTTCGAGAACACCCTCAACATCGCCTACGACGACGCCGCGATGCGCGCCAAGCGGGTCGAGCGCCTGCGCAGCGGCCAGTCCGTCTCGGCCTCGCCGGTGGCGCGGACGGTCCGCCTGCTCTCGCGCTTCCGCATCCTGTCCTCGGAGGCAGGGCGGTGCGAGCTGCGCTGCGCGCAGATCCTCACGGAGTATCGGCGCGAACGCGAACGGATGCACACGGCCGACATCACCTTCGTGCTGGTGCGGACGCCGGACGGCCTGCGCATCGCCCGGAAGGTCGTGCGCCTCATCAACGCGTCCGACGCGATCACCGGCGTGAGCTACATCCTGTGAGCGCGGCCGTTCAACGCTCCGTCGCCCTGGTGACCGGGGCCGGGAACGGTCTCGGCGCGGTGGTGGCCGGGTGCCTGCACCGGGCCGGCTACGCGGTCGCCCTCGCGGATCTCGATCTCGACGCCGCACGGGAGACCGCCTCCCGCCTCGATCCCTCGGGGGACACCGCCCACCCGCTGCGGCTCGACGTGCGCCTCAAGGGCGATTTCGAGCAGGCCTGCACCGACCTCGCGTCGCGCTGGGGCGGTGTCGAGGTCCTGGTGAACAACGCCGCCCTGACCGCCGCCCGGCCGGTCATGGACATCACCGGGGACGAATTCGATGCGGTGATCGCCGTGAACCTGCGCGGCACCTTCTTCGGCTGCCAGGTCTTCGGCGCCCATTTCCGCGATCGCGGCTACGGGCGGATCATCAACCTCGCCTCGCTGGCCGGCCAGAACGGCGGCACCGCCACCGGCGCGCATTATGCCGCCTCGAAGGGGGCGATCGTCACCCTGACCAAGGTCTTCGCCCGCGACCTCGGACCCCACGGGGTGACGGTCAACGCGGTCGCGCCCGGGCCGCTGGACCTGCCGGTGGTGCACCGGACCGTCCCGCCGGAGCGGCTCGCCGAGCTGAAGAAGGCGATCCCGGTCGGCGACATCGGCGATCCCGGCTTCGTCGGCGAGATGATCGTCCAGCTCGCCTCGCCGCGGGCGGCCTTCGCCAACGGGGCGACGATCGACCTGAATGGCGGCCTGTTCATGCGCTGAGGCCGGGCCACCCGGGCGAAGCGGAGCCGCGCCATGCATCTCCGCTGAGGTTCTTGTTGTCGCGTCATTGTTTCGCCGAACCGATGACCGCTTCGGCGGATGATGCTGAGGAGCTTTCGTCGTGACCCAGGACGTCATGAACCTTCGCATCGTCCGCAGGGAGACGCAGGCGGACGTCGTCATCATCGATCTCGCGGATCCGGGCGGCGCCGATCTGCCGGCCTACGAGGCGGGGGCGCATGTCGATGTCCATGTCGGGACCGGTCTCGTCCGGCAGTATTCCCTGGCAGGCAACCCGGCCGAGCGCCGGCGCTACCGGCTCGGCATCCTGCTGGATCCGGCCTCGCGCGGCGGTTCGGCGGCCATCCACCGCACCTTCCGGGTCGGCGAGAGCGTCCTGGTCGGCCGGCCGCGCAACCATTTCCCGCTGGTGCTGGAGGCGGCGCACACGGTGCTGATCGGCGGCGGCATCGGCATCACGCCGCTTCTGTCGATGGCGCACGCGCTCCTCGCCGCCGGGCGTTCGTTCGAGCTGCATTACTGCGCCCGCGACCGGGCCCGGGCCGCCTTCCTGACCGAGTTGGCCGAACCCGCCTTCGCCGCGCGGACGCATCTCCATGTCGACGACGGCCCGGCCGACCGGCGTCTCGATCTGGCCAGCCTGTCTCCCGTCGCGCCCGGAACCCATCTCTACGTCTGCGGCCCGACCGGCTTCATGGATTGGGTGGTCGCCGGAGCCCGCCGGGCCGGTTTCGCCGAGGACCGGCTTCATCGCGAGGATTTCAAGGCCGAGATCGACGCGACCGGCGACGCCTTCGAGGTGGTGGTCGGCGACAGGACCGTCACGGTTCCGAGCGGCCTGTCGATCGTGAAGGCACTCGCCGAGGCCGGCATCACGGTCGAGGTCTCGTGCGAGAACGGCGTCTGCGGGACCTGCCTCTGCACCGTCCTCGACGGCATCCCTGACCACCGCGACACGTACCTGACCGACGAGGAGAAGCAAGCCAACGACCAGATGCTGCTCTGCTGCTCGCGCGCGAAGACGCCGCAGCTGGTCATCGAGCTCTGATTGAGCCCGCGACGGAAGGATGCACCCCATGACTATCGATGATCTTCCGGCACGGCTGGCCGAGCTGTCGCAGCGCGTCGCCGTCCTGGAGGCCGAGGCCGAGATCCGGCGCATCCAGGCCCGCTACATGTTCCTCTGCGACACGCCCTGCCCGGAATTCGGCGTCGACGACGACGAGGAGCGCATCGCGCGCATCATGGCGCTCTACGCGCCGGACGCGGTCTGGGAGGGCGTTGGGACCTATTACGACGGTCAGTTCGGCCGCGCGGTCGGCCACGACGCCATCCGGGCCCATTTCCGCAGCTTCTGGAGCGGGAAGCGCGATCCGGCGCTGGTGCTGAACGTCCATTACCTTACGTCGGAACAGATCCACGTGTCCGGCGACGAGGCCGACGGCCAGTGGGTGCATTGCCAGCCCTGGATCTTCTCCGACGGTTCGGCGCTCCTGCGCTCGAGCCGCCTCAACAACGCGTTCCGCCGCATCGACGGGGCGTGGAAGATCACGCGGACACGAACCGAGAACGTCTTCGTGACGCCGCTTCCCACGGCGCACGGGGTCGTTCATCCGCAGATTTCCGTCCTGATGCGTCCCTGATCGTCCTGCCGGGCGCGGCACCGCGCCTGGCCGCCGCGGAGCGCCGCCCCTTCCTCCTCACGCCTTCGGAACCCGATCATGACCGCCCCTCCCCTGCCTTTTCCCGCGCGCGCCGCCGCCGAGATCGACGCCCTGCACCGCCTGCTCCAGGCGTGGTTCCGGGCCGAGGGATCCGACGATCCCGCTCCCGTGCTCGCCCATTTCGACGAGCGCTTCACCATGACGACGCCAGCCGGCGGCCTTCTCCCGTTCGAGACCTTCGCGCGCGCCTTTCCCGGTCTGCGCGGCACGCGGCCGGGCCTCGTCATGACGATCACCGATGTCGTGGTGCGGTTCACCGACACGCGCTCCGCCCTCGTCACCTACCGCGAGCGGCAGACCTTCGGCGAGGTGGACAACCTCCGCCGGTCGACCGCTCTTCTCCTCGATCGGCCGGATCGTGCGACACCCGTCTGGATGTCCCTGCACGAGACCATGGAAGCGTGACGGACCGGGGGACCCGACGATGCCGGACGCGGAAGCACAGATGTGGGGCTGCTATGCCTATCAGGACTTTCAGGTCCGCGTCGTCCAGAAGTGGGCCGATCCCTACGGCAGGCCGATGATCCGGATCGCCGACATCACCGATCCGGAGCGGGCCATGGGTCTGGCGGAGGCGGATTTCATGCAGGTCGCCGTCCCGCTCCCGGCCCGGGACGATCCCGACTTCGAGTGACGTTCGGCCCCGCCGCCAGGAGCACTCCGATGATCGATGAATCCAGCCCCGTCACGGCCTTCCAGAGGGACGCCGTGTCCACGCCCGTCTCCCCGGCGGAGTTCCGCGCCGGCATGCGCCAGCTCGCCGCCGCCGTGACCATCGCGACCACGCTCCACGGAGGCGCCCGGGCCGGCATGACGGCGACGGCGGTCATGTCGCTGACGGCGGAGCCGCCGCAGCTCGGCCTTGCGGTGAACCGCAGCAACGCCTCCTGCCCGGCGATCGCCGGCGCGGGCGTCTTCGCGGTGAACGTCCTCCGCCACGATCAGGCCGGCCTGGCGCGCCGGTTCGCCGGCGCCGACGGCGTGACGGGAGAGGAGCGCTTCACCGAGGGCCGCTGGGGCCGCCGCGCGACCGGCTCGCCGGTGCTCCTCGACGCCGCCGCCGCCTTCGACTGCCGCGTCGTGCAGGCGATCGACCTCAGCTCCCACGTCCTGTTCGTCGGGCAGGTGGAGGACGTCCTGGCGGTGCCGGCGGCGACCCCGCTCCTCTTCATGGACGGGACCTGGGCGAGTCTCGTCCGGGCCGATGATCACGACTTCCGCGCCTACGAGCAGGTGATCGGCCGGATCGACGCCGCGATCGACGCTGCCGTGGCGAAACGCGTCCCCCCGGCGCAGCAGCTCGACGACTTCATCCGACAGTTCTCGCAGATCAGCGCGCGTTCGCGCGGGATCGTGCGCGAGTTCTTCGACCGGGAGGCCGTCGCCCCGACGCAGAGCCTCGACGCCATCAACCGGCTCAAGCGGGGTGTCGAAGGCAAGCTCATGGGCCTTCTCGCCGACGGCACGACGTCGGGAGACTTCGACGTAGCCGATCCGGCGGTGGCCGCTCACGCGATCATCGGCCTGGTCAACTCCGCCCATCGCTGGCCGGAGACCGGTGACGCCACGGCGGCGGACGCCCTCGGCGGCCGTATCGGCGCGCTCGCGACCGGCATGGTGCTGCGGCGCGGCGGCCGGGAATGCGCGGACTCCGCCTGAAGACCGAGCGGAACACCAGCCGCCTCGGAGACGGGCAAGCGGCCGAACCGAAACCTCGACCATGATCCTGAGCAGACGTGCGATGTTGGACCTGCCTGAACGGACTTCCGCGATGAATGGGACCCGGCGCCTCGTCCCGTCGCCCGTCGACGGCCCCCGGGCCTGCCCCCATGCCTGGCACCGGCGCGGCCTCTGGCGCCCCGCGGCCTGGGCAGGGGACGCGGTTGACACATCAATCGATTCAGACCTACGCCCACGTGAGGTCGCACGGGGCATCGGTCAGACGCAATACCCGGACAGGGTCGCCAAGCAGAACCGCCGTGCACGTGCCGCGTCGGGTATCGCGCCCCTACATCCCGGAGATGGTTGGGGAGCTGGAGTGTCGACAAAGCATAACGCACCGGATCGCATCCATGTCGATCCGGAGAGTGACGATTTCGACATCAGGAGCTGGCCTTTCTTCGGAATTGTTCAGCTTACCGGCCGCTATCATTTAAAGCTCGACGCGATGCTCAAGCCCATCGGGATGGATGTCCCCCGCTGGCGGGTCTTGATGATCGTCTCGAGCCAAGGCTCCGCCAGCGTCACCGAGATCTCCGAGATTGCGGTCACGAAGATGTCCACCATGGCCAAAATCATCCAAAGGATGACCGCGCAAGATCTCGTCTCGACGCGACCGTCGCCGGACGACGCGCGGACGACGATCGTGACGATCACGGATGCCGGACGGGATGTGATTCAGCAAATCAGAAAAAAAGTGTCGCGATTGTCGGATCGGGCCTTCGACGGTGTAAGCAAAAAAGAATTGGAGCTGCTAAACTCGATAATCAATAAGATACACTATAATTTGACGTTTTGAAGCATTATTATATAAATCTACGATACCAGATATGATGATAGTATATATATAATATTTCCAAACAAAGCAAAGCCATCGCAAAACTCGTGGGCGATTTTATCGATTTCGCTCAATATTGCGCGACTCCCTAGATGCTGCCGACGCAACGATCCCGCAACCGTGAATCGTGGGGAACGAGCATGCCTGCATTGCCTCTGGCACCACAGCCGATGGCCAATCAGCCGGTCTGGCGCCAGGTCGCACGGGCGCTCCACGACCACGGGGCTGTCCGGTGCTTCGGCCTCGTCGGCGGAGCGAACTTCAAGGTCACGCACGCCCTCACCGAGCTGGGCATCCCGTTCACATCGGCTCGCCATGAGGGCGGTGCCGTCACGATGGCGGATGCGGCAGCGCGACTGACCGGCGCCTTGACGATCGTCAGTGTCACGGCGGGACCCGGGCTCACCAATGCCATCACGGGGATCGGCGAGGCTGCCAAGAGCGACACGCCGCTCGTGATCCTGGCCGGCGACGTGCCCATCGGCGACCGAACGTCGAGCTTCAGCATCCGGCAGGAGGAGCTCGTCCGATCGGTGGGAGCCTCCTGGATCCAGATCGACGAGCCATCCAGCAGCTACGTGTGCGTGCGCAAGGCGGCAGCCCACGCCTTGCGCGAGCGTCAGGTCGTGGTGATCAGCCTCCCGGTCGATGTCCAGGAGCAGATGTCAGAGGCAGCTCCGTGGCTTCCGCTCGACAGCCTCACAAAGCCGCCGCAGCCGGATGACGCCGCGATCCTCGCCGTCGTGGACATGGTTCGTACGGCGCGGCGGCCCTTGATCCTGGCCGGTCATGGCGCCGAGGTCGCCAACGCGGAAGGCCTGCTGGATCGGCTGGCGGGTGCCGTCGACGGGCTGCTCGCGACGTCCCTCCAGGCCCATGGAATGTTCGCGGATCATCCATGGAATCTTGGCATAGCCGGAGGTTATGCGTCGCCGGCCGCCTCGGAGCTGATCCAGCAGAGCGATCTCGTGATCGTCTTCGGCGCCTCGCTGAACATGTGGACGACGAAGAAGGGCCGCCTCATCCGGGACGACGCCCGCATCGTTCAGATCGAGTCCCGCGCCGAGCGGTTCGGCCGCTTCAGCGAGGTCGCGTTGCGCATCCATGGCGATGCCGCGCAGACCGCCCACCGGATCCTTGAGGCCCTCGCAGCCAGCGGCCCCTCCCCGATCGGCCGCTGGCGGACTCCCGAGGTCGCGGCCGTGATCCACGACAAGAGCCATCGGCACCTGGTCCATGGCGATCGGAGCGATGGACGTTACATCGACCCGCGCACCTTCACCAAGGCGGTGGATCGGATCCTGCCGGCCGACCGGATCGTGGTGCTCGACGGCGGGCATTTCACGGGCTGGCCGATCCACCACCTCTCGGTGCCGGATGCCGGGAGCTGGTGCATGCCGATCGCGTTTCAATCGATCGGCCTTGGTCTTGCCGCCGCGATCGGCGCCTCGGTCTCCTTCCCCCAGCGCCTTGTGGTTCTCGCAGCCGGTGATGGCGGATTCCTGATGTCGCTGGCGGAACTCGAGACTGCGGTGCGCCTCGATTGCAGGATGTGCATCCTGATCTATAACGATGCGGCGTACAGTGCCGAGGTTCATCATTTCAAGCACGGCTACGATCTGGACATCGTGCGCTTCCCCGAGACTGATTTCGCCCGCGCGGCCCGAGGGCTCGGGGCCGAGGGGGCTACGATTCGCAACCCGGAGGATCTTGCCGCCCTCACAGCCTGGGTCGCGCGTGGCGCGCCTGGGGTCTTCGTGATCGACGCACGGGTCGATCCGGACATCGCGGCCGATTGGTTCATGCAGGTGATCGGAACAGGCAATCTCTGACCGCCAACCATGAGAGGCGTATGGGTTAGGCATGGCCCCATGGAGATGGCGTTCGACGGCCTGCCGCATGGTGGTGAGCAGACGCCATCGAACAGTGACCGGCTGCGCCTGGGGAGCGCCAAGGCTTGCATCGCGAGCATGCGCGATCGAGCGATTCCGGGCGCCGAGCCCGGCACCGGCCTGCGGTTCGGGCCAGCCGGCCAGCGTGGGCCGGGATCGCGGCACGCGGAGCATCATGGGCGTCTCGGCGCAGGTCCGGCGTCGGCAGGCTGTGGGGTGGGGCGGGAGAACGACCGTCCCTCGCTGCGCAGCGTGGTCCGCGATGCCGATGGCCGCAGGTCGGCCGGACGGCGCCGGTCGCGGCTATGGACGGACCGGCACGCACCGACCGTGCCTATGATCCAGCAACCGTTCGGTCGACCTGTTGTCGCCAAGCGTCCAGCAGGACGGCCCCGTCCGTGACGAGCCCGACATGCATGGCGATGATCCGCAACGCCGCATCTTCGAGATGCGGATTGGTGCCGGCCACGAGGTCGCGCAAAACCACCACCCGGTAGCCGAGATTGGAGGCATCGAACGCGGTGTTGAGCACGCAGCAATCGGCGAGACACCCGTCGAGGACGAGGGTGCCGACACCCATGTTGCGCAACAGGAAATCGAGGTCGGTCGGGTAGAAGGCGGAGAGGCGTTTCTTGCCGGACACGACGAGATCGCGTTCATCGACCTCTGTGACGAATTCGGTCCAGCGCGTGCCCTCGATCGCGTGGGCGTCGGAATTGCCGATCGCCCCGACATGGAGGGGGAAGACGAGGCGCCACGCCGACTTGCGGCCGGCGACGTCGTCGATGCCACCTGCCCGGAGGGTGCTGCGCACGTGGATCACCGGTACGCCGAGGTCGCGGGCCCCCGCATGGAAGGCATCGACCGGGGCTACGACGTCCCTGGCCCGGGGCGCCGGACAAGGGCAGAGGGGATCATCCTCGAGATGCCCGCGGTGCAGGTCGATGGAGACGATCGCGGTGCGGCTGCGATCGAAGAACTCGCCGAATTCCGGACCGAGATCCCGTATCGCGCCATCGATGTAGCTCTTCATGGGCTGGCTCCTTATCGACGCTCGCGGTCGTAGGCGACGCCGAGGAGGGTGGGCGTCCCCGCTCCCTGCGCAGACCGGCGGCTCTGAAGACCGAGGACGACGAGGGTCGCGACGTAGGGTAACATGTTGAGGAAGTGCGGGTCGATCCAACTCGCGCCGCCGACCTGGGCTCGGAAGCGATAGGCGTCGATCAGGCCGAACAGGACGGCTCCGGCGACGATCCAGAGGGCGCGCCAGCGGGCGAAGATGACGAGGGCGAGGGCGATCCAGCCCCGGCCAGCGGTCATGTTCTCGACCCATGACGGCGTGAGGACCACGGAGATGAACGCCCCGCCGAGCCCGATCAGGCCCGAGCCCAGGATCACGTAGAGGCAGCGCAACGGCACGACCGGCAGGCCGAGGGCGTCGAGCGCCGCCGGATTCTCGCCGAGGGTCCGCAGGAGCAGGCCGGGGCGGGTGTAGCGCAGGAACAGGGCGGCGAGCACGGCACAGGCCAGGCCGCCGGCGACGTAGAGGCCGCTCGCCGCCGTCGCGGCGGATCCGGCTGCGCCGAGGGTCAGCCCGACATAGGATTGCCCGAGGAAGGCGGAGAGGCCCGATCCGAGGATCGTCATGGCGAGGCCCGTGACCACCTGATTGAGGCGCAAGCCGACCACGAGGGCGGCGAAGACGCCGCCGAACGCCGCCGTCGCCAGGATGGCGCAGACCATGCCGGCGAGGCTGGATCCGCTCCCGTGCGCCACCATGAAGGCGGTCACCGCACCAACCAGCATCGACCCCTCGATCCCGAGGTTCAGGACGCCGGCCCGCTCGATCAAGAGTTCTCCCAGCGCCGCGTAGAGGATCGGCGTCGCCGACACGAGGGCCGCCCCAAGCAACAGGAGGGTGGGATCGCTCAGGGTCATGCGGCAGCGTTCCGGACGAGGCGGATGCGATAGCGGGCGAGCGAGCCGGCCCCCAGGATGCAGACGAGGATCGTCGCCTGGAGGATCGTGCTGATCGCGCCGGGGATGTGGGCGATCTGCAGGCTGAAGCCGCCGTTCAGGAGGCCGGCATAGAGGATCGAGACGAGGAGGATGGGCAGGGGCCGTCCGCCCGCGAGCCAGGCGACCAGGACGCCCATGAAGCCGTAGCCCGGCGACAGCCCCGTCTGGAGCCGGCCGGTGGTGGCCGAGATCTCGATCGCCCCGGCGAGACCGGCGAGCGCCCCGGATGCGCACAGCCCCGAGATCACGATCCACGCGGCGTTGATGCCGCCGTAGCGCGCCGCCTCCGGCGCATCGCCCGCGACGCGCAACTCATAGCCCCAGCGCGTACCGGCATCGATGACCGCGAGCAGAGCGATGGCGATCAGCAGGAACGGAAACCCGCCCTGGATCGCGCCGGAGACGGGGCCGAGCTGCCCCGCATCGAGGATCGGCGGCGAGTAGGGAAAGGAGAAGGTCAGCGGGTCCGCCCACGGGCCGCGCACGAGGAAGTTGATCCAGAGCAGGCAGATGTAGTTCAGCATCAGCGTCGTCAGGATCTCGCTCATGCCGAGGAGCGCCCGCGGGATCGCCGCCAGGGCCGCCCAGGCCGCGCCCCCGAACACGCCGGCGCCGAGCACGAGGGCCACGGCGACGGGGTGGGATGTCTCCTCGGGGAGAGACAGCCCGACGCCCGTCGCGGCGAAGGCCCCGAAGAAGAATTGTCCCTCGGCACCGATATTCGTCAGGTTCGCCCGCGACGCGAGAGCGATCCCGACCGCGCAGAGTCCGATGGGAACAGCCTTGGTCAAGGTCGATTGAACGGCCGTCCAGGAGCCGAAGGCACCCCGGAGGAGGGAATCGAGCACGGAGGCCGGCGGGTGATCGGACAAGGCGAGCAGGCCGGCCGAGAGCGCGAGGGCGAGGCCGATCCCCAGCGCCACGCGCAGGGCATAGGCGGGCAGGCTCGGATCCGTCAGCCGCGGCTCGAGGCGGACACGCATCACGAAGCCTCCGCCGCCGTCATGAAGCGCCCGATCTCGTCGAGGTTCGTTTGACCGGTCTCCCGGTCGAGGACGACGCGCCCACCGCTCATCACCAGGATGCGCGTGGCGATCGTCAGGCATTCTTCGAGTTCCTCGCTCGCCATCAGCACCGCGGCACCGGCGGCGGCCCGGGCGATGAGGGCGTTCCGGATCTGGGCCGCGGCGGCAATGTCGAGGCCGCGGGTCGGATAGCTCGCCACGACGAGGGCCGGATCGCCGACCAGTTCGCGGCCGAGGACGATACGCTGGAGATTGCCGCCCGACAGGCGCCGGATCGGTGAGCCCGGCTCGGCGGCGACGCCGAACATGTCCTGAACCGTCCGGCAGTGGCGACGCACGTCCCGGCGCGCCATCCACGCCGAAAACGGCCTGCGCCGATGGACGCCGAGAAGCGTGTTGTCCTCGATGCTCAGACCGGGCGCGAGCGCCACCCCGAGATGCTGGGCGGGGACGAAGGCGAAGCGACGCCCCTTGCGGCCGTCGGACGTGACGATGCGGCCGCCGGAGGGAGCCTTCTGCCCCCCGATCGCATCGAGAAGCTCGGCCTGTCCGTTGCCGGCGACGCCGACGACGGCGACGAGTTCGCCGCCTTGGACCCTGAAGCTGACGTCCCGGACGCTGTCCCGGCCCGAATGGCCTTTGACGCGGAGGTTCTCGACGGTGAGCCTGTCCGGCCCTTTCGCCGAGCTGGGGCGTGGGCTCACGCAGACGCTGCGCGTGCCCACGATCAACCCGGCGATCTCCTCGGACGTCCGGCCGGAGGCCGGGCCCTCGAACACGACGCGCCCGCCGCGCATCACCACGAGACGGCTGGCGACCTGCCGGATCTCCGACAGCTTGTGCGAGATCAGGATCACCGCGCGGTCGCGGGCGATGATGCGACGCACGAGCATGAACAGGCGCTCCGATTCGAGCGGAGACAGCACCGATGTCGGCTCGTCGAGGACCAGGATCCGGGCGCCCTGCGCGAGGACGCGCAGGATTTCCAATTGCTGCCGCTCGGCGAGGCTCATCCGCCAGACCGGCTTGGCCATGTCGAGCTCGAACCCGACCTCGGCCATGAGCCGCTCGATCTCGCCGGAGGGGCGCTTGCGCTGCCAGAAGCGGCCCCGGTCCACCGCCAGGGAGACGTTCTCGTAGGCGGTGAGCGACAGCACCAGCTTGAACTGCTGATGCACCATCCCGATCCCGCGGGCGACAGAGGCGGCCGGCGATCCCAGAACCAGCGGACGCTCGTCGACCTCGACCGTTCCCGCATCCGGGAGGTAGAGGCCGCACAGAACGTTCATGGCCGTGGACTTGCCGGCGCCGTTCTCGCCGAGCAGAGCCACCACCTCCCCCGGCATGACCGAGAACGTCACGTCGTCGTTGGCGACGATCTTGCCGAATCTCTTGGTCACACCGACAAGGCTGCACAGGGGAGCCGTGATCCCGTTCATCTGCGGCGGGACAGGAAAGGTGGCGTTCATTTCTGGGGAACGGCGCCCGAGACGCCCTCGGACAGCCAGCGCATCTTCTGAATGTCCGACAGGTCGAGGGTCTTGCCATCCGGAACGACGACGTTGCCCTTGTTGTCCTTGAGCGGGCCCTTCCAGTAGTCGAATGTGCCAGCGGCGATCGCCGCGCGCTTCTCCTCGACCAGCTTCGCCACATCGGCCGGCACCATCGGCGAGATCTTCGCGAGGCCGACCACCCCGTCGTTGAGCCCACCGTAGTAGTCGCCGGCCTTGAAGGTCTTGTCCTGTACGGACTTGATGAGGCGTTTATCGAGCTCGCACCAGTTCCAGACCGTTCCCGTCAGCACCTTGTCCCCTCCGATACCGGACATGTCGGATTCGGAGCCGATGGCGAAGGCTCCCTTCTCGATCGCGCCTTGCAAGGCGGAGGCCGTGTCCTGGTGCTGGGCGATCACGTCGTTGCCCGCCTCGACAAGGGCCACGGCAGCCTGCTTCTCGGCCGGGGGGTCGAACCACGACAGGGTCCATACGACGCTCACCGTCGCCTTCGGGTTGACCGAGTGCACGCCGAGCGTGAACGCGTTGATCCCGGCGACCACCGGCGGGATCGGCTGCGCGGCGACGAAGCCGATCTTGTTCGTCTTCGTCATCCGGCCGGCGACGATGCCGTTGAGGTAACGACCGTCCCAGAGCTTCCCGTAGACGTTCTGGATGTTGGCCGCCGGCGCGATGGTCGGGGCGATGCCGAAGAAATGCGCGTCGGGGTTCTGCTTGGCGACCTTCTGCGTGAAGGGCTGGTAGCCGAAGGCCGTGGCAAAGATCGCCTTGTAGCCCTGCCCGAGCAGATCCTGTTCGATCCGCGCCGCGTCGGGACCCTCGGGGACCGATTCCACGAAGGTCGTCTTGATGCCGGCCGCCTCCAGGCAGCGTCGCGCTTCGTCGTGCCGGGCCGTCCATCCGGCATCGGCCCGTGGACCGACATAGATGAAGCCGGCCTTGAGGGGCTCCTCCGCGTGCGCCGGCGAGAGGAACGCCACGAGCGACAGGAGCGCCGCCACCGAAATTTCAACCCGCATCAACAAGCTCCCCGATCGAGTTTTATCAGATTAAAACACCCGTGGAAATTTTCAAAGGGGTACCATGCACGATAGTGCGGCATCGGTGCCTGTCACGGCGGCATTTCACACGTCGCCGGGGCGGAAACCTGGGCTCGCGCCGACGGACGTTGTTTGCTTTGCGCAGGATGCTGCCCTGCGTAACGACCTGTTTCAAGATCGGATTTGTTCGCATCATCTCTGCCAGGCGGGTGCCGTCCGAGAGACGGCGGCAGCAAAGGGCAGCTATATGATGAAAAATTGTGCAAATAGGAAATTTGTTGCCGCATCATCGGGCTTGGAATGAACGCGACGCGTCTGGACAGCCGGCCGGAACGCGCCTATCCCTTGACCAAATTTTAACGGCATCAAAATGAAACCGGCAGCGTTCGACTATCATCGCCCCACCGACGTGGCCGCCGCGTTGGCCCTGCTCGACCTGCACGGCGCCGACGGAAAGGTGCTGGCCGGCGGTCAGAGCCTCGTGGCGGCCATGAATTTCCGCCTCGCTCGTCCTGGCGTTCTGATCGACGTGAACCGGCTCGCCGAGCTCGACTATCTTCGGGTCGAGGGCGGCCATCTGCGCATCGGCGCCCTCACCCGTCACGCCGCCTTCCACCGGCCAGTGGTCGAGGGGCCGCTCGGCCGCCTCCTGAGCCGGGTCGTGGACCACGTGGCACATTACCCGATCCGCCAGCGCGGGACCTTCGCCGGAAGCCTCGCCCATGCCGATCCGGCGTCCGAATGGTGTCTCGCCGCCACGGTGCTCGACGCGGAGATCGTGGTGCGCAACCTGCGCGGCGAGCGCCTCATCCCGGCCGCCGCCTTCTTCAAAGGCACATTCACGACGGCCCTGGAACCGGACGAGTTGATCATCGAGATCCGGCTGCCTCTCCTCGACGCGGGCTGGCAGGGCGGGTTCTCGGAATTCTCCCGGCGAGCGGGGGACTTCGCCCTGGCGATGGCGCTGGCGGCCCTGAAGGTCGAAGGCGGCATCATCCGGGCTGCGAAGCTCGGTATCGGCGGTGTCGCCGACAGGGCGATCCGTCTCTCCGGCATCGAGGCGGCGCTCGTCGGACGGGAGGCGACCGAATCGTCGTTCCGGGCTGCCGGGGCCGAGGCGAGCCACGCCTTGGAGCCGGGCGCCGACATCCATGCCTCGTCCGGATACAGGCGCGACCTGATCGCCGCCATGGTCACGCGGGCCCTCGCGGAGGCTGCCGCGTGAGCTGGACCGGCCGTGCACTTCCCCGCCTCGAGGACCCGACGCTCCTGCGTGGACGCGGGCGCTACGTGGCCGACCTTGCCCCCGGGGCGGCCCATGTCCGCTTCGTCCGCAGTCCGGTGGCGCGGGGGCGCATTCTCGGGATCGAGGCGCCGGAGGGCGTGCGCGTCTACACGGCGGCGGATCTCGCGGATGTCGGCCAGATCAGGCCGGTCCTCGAGCGCCCGGACTACGTCGCCGTGAGCCAGCCGGTCCTGGCGGTGGATCGGGTCTGCTTCGCCGGCCAGGCCGTGGCGTTCGTGGTCGCGGACGATGCCGCCGCGGCCGAGGACCTCGCCGAGCGGGTCTTCCTCGATATCGAACCCGAGGATCCGGTGGTCGACCTCGACGCCGCCCTGCGGCCCGGCGCGATCCAGACCCATCCCGAAGCGCCGGGCAACGTGCTCGTCGAGGGGCGGATGCGCACGCCCGGTCTCGACGCGGCCTTCGCGGAGGCTGCCGCCGTCATCGCGCTCGATCTGCGCTCGCGGCGGCAATCGGCCATGCCGATGGAGACCCGGGGCGGCGTCGCCCGGTACGACACGCGGGACGGGCGCACGACGCTTCACGCCTCCGTGCAGATGCCGCACATGCTGCGCACCGGCCTCGCCGACCTGCTCGGCTGCCCGGAGGCGGAGCTGCGGGTGATCGCTCCCGACGTCGGGGGCGGCTTCGGGCAGAAGATGTCCCTCTTCCCGGAATACGCCGCCCTGGTCTGGCTCGCCCGTCACGTGAAGCGGGACGTCGCGTGGATCGAGGATCGGCGGGAGAACTTCCTCGCCTCGGCCCATAGCCGCGACCAAGCCTTCACGGTGCGGGGCGCCTTCGACGCAACGGGGCATCTCCTCGGCCTGGAGGCGAACCTGCGCAGCAATGTCGGCGCCTTCTCCTGCTATCCGGTCACCTGCGGGGTCGAGCCGCTGATGGCGTTCGCGGAGTTGCCCGGCCCCTACAAGGTGCCGGAATACGGAGCACGCTCGCGCGGCGTCACCACCAACACCTGCACCATGGCGCCCTATCGCGGTGTGGCCCGCCCCATGCTCACCCTGACCATGGAGCGGTTGATGGAGAGCGCCGCCCGGCGTCTCGGTCTCGATCCGGTGGAGATCCGCCGCCGCAACCTGATCGATCGCTTCCCGCACCGCTCGCCGACCGGGCTGGTCCATGACGAGGGCTCCTACATCGCCGCGATGGAGGCGGCGGTCGCGGCCGTGGATGTGCCCGCCTTCCGGCTTCGCCAGGCCGAGGCGCGCGCCAAAGGGCGTCATCTCGGCCTCGGGCTGTCGGTCTTCAGCGAGCGGACCGGCTACGGCACGCCGGCCTATGCCGCCCGGGGCATGGCGATCGTTCCGGGCTACGAACAGGTCGAATGCTCCCTCGACCCGTCGGGGCATGTGGAGCTGCGCATCGGCGCCTCACCCCACGGCCAGGGGCTCGGCACCGCCCTGGCTCAGCTCGTGGCCGACGAACTCGGCGTGGAGCCCGGCCAAGTCCAGGTGGTTTCGGGCGACACCGACCGCACGCCCTACGGCTGGGGCACCTTCGCCAGCCGCTCCATGGTCATCGCCGGGGGCGCCTCGCGTCTCGCCTCCGCGAAGGTCGCGGCCAAGCTGCGGGGCGTCGCGGCCCGCATGATGGGGGCGACCGAGGCCGAGATCGCGCTCGAGGACGGCTTTGCCCGAGTCAGGGGCACGAACCGCGCGACGCCGATCCGGGAGGTGGCCCGCGCCGCGCATCACCGCAGCCATCTCTTCGCGGATCTGGAGGGCGGCCTGCGACAGAGCGCCTTCTACGATCCGTTCGGCACCTTCTCCAACGCCTGCCACGTGGCGCAGGTGGAAGTGGACGTCGAAACGGGCGGCGTCCGGGTCGAGCGGTTCCTCGTGGTCGAGGATGCCGGACGGCTGATCAACCCGATGATCGTCGACGGGCAGATCCACGGCGGAGTCGCCCAGGGCATCGCCAACGCGCTCTATGAAGAGGTGGTCTACGATCCCGACGGCAACCTGCTGACGGCCTCGCTCGCCGACTACCTGCCGCCGACGATCCACGAGATCCCGCCCATCGAGATCCTCCACATGGAGACGATCTCGGACGCCACCCTGACCGGCGCGAAGGGCGTCGGCGAAGGCGGAACGATCGGCGCACCGGCGGCCGTCGTCAATGCCATCGTCGACGCGCTCAGCCCCTTCGGCATCGAGATCAACGAGATCCCCGCAACGCCCGAGCGCATCCGCGCCGCCATCCGCTCCGCCAGGGACAGCCGGACATGACCGACAGGCTCGCCACCACTCTCGACGTCAACGGGCGCAGCTATTCCGTCACGGTCGAGCCCCGGAAATCCCTGGCCGACGCCCTGCGGGAGGATTGCGGCCTCACCGGTACGCATCTCGGCTGCGAGCACGGGGTCTGCGGCGCCTGCACCGTCATCGTGGACGGCAAGCCCGTCCGCTCCTGCCTGATGTTCGCCGTCCAGGCGGAGGGCTTGGCGGTCCGCACGGTCGAAGGGCTTGCCGAGGGCGACGAGCTCCACCCGCTTCAGCGGCATTTCTGGGAGCAGCATGGCCTGCAATGCGGGTTCTGCACGCCAGGCTTCCTGATGCTCGTCGCCGGAGCGTTCGAGGCCGACCCGACGATCGACGACGCGGCGATGATGGAGGTCCTGTCGTCCAACCTGTGCCGCTGCACCGGCTACCAGAACATCGCCAAGGCGGTGTCGCTGGCGCTTAAGGACATGCGGGCGGGCCGCTGACCATGCACAGCATCGGCCGCCCGCTGAAGCGCCTGGAAGACCGCCCCCTGCTGACCGGTGCCGGCCGCTTCGCGGCGGACATCGCCTTTCCCGGGCAGGTGACCATGCGGGTCGTCCGCTCCCCCGTCGCGTTCGGCCGCCTCCTCGCCATCGATGCGAGCGCCGCCCTCGCCTGTCCGGGCGTCCTCGCCGTCTGGACCGCCGCCGACGTGGCGGACCTGCCGCCGATCGACTTCCGCATGACGAAGATCGACGGCCTCGAACCCTACCGCCAGCCCGTCCTCGCCCGCGACTTCGTGCGCTATGTCGGCGAGCCGGTGGCGGTGGTCTTCGCGGCGGATCCCTATGCCGCCGAGGACGCGGCCGACCTCGTCTTCTGCGAGATCGACGACCTCTCGCCATGCCTCGACCCCCTCGCCGAGCCGGGCGAGTTCGCGCCGGGCGCCTCGACCCTGCGGACCGAGCCGGCCGTCCTGCGCAAGGGCTATGGCGACCTCGACGCGGCCTTCGCGCAGGCCCATGCGGTGGTCGAACTCGCCGTTTCCATCGGGCGTCATTCCGGCATCCCCCTGGAGACGCGCGGGGCGGTGGCGATCCTCGGCGACGACGACGTGCTCACGCTGCACGGTGCGGCCAAGGTCGTTCATTACAACCGGGACGCCATCGCCCGGATGCTCGGCCGCGATCCGGCCAAGCTGCAGCTCAGCGAGTGCCATGTGGGCGGCGGCTTCGGCATCCGCGGCGAGATCTACCCGGAGGATGTGCTGGCCTGCGCGGCGGCCTTGCGGCTGAGGCGGCCCGTCCGCTGGATCGAGGACCGGCGCGAGCACCAGATCGCCGCCAACCATTCCCGCGACCAAAGCCACCGGCTGCGGGCGGCGGTGGACGGGCGAGGGTTCATCCTCGGCCTCGACGTGTGCTTCTTCACCGACCAGGGCGCCTATATCCGGACCCACGGCGCGACGGTCTCGGACCTTGCCGCCGCCTTGCTGCCGGGCCCTTACATCGTCCCGGCCTACCGGGTGGAGGGGCATATCCGCCTCACCAACAAGACCCCGAGCGGGACCTACCGTGCGCCTGGCCGCTACGAGACCACCTTCGCCCGCGAGCGCCTGATCGACGCCATCGCCCATCGCCTCGGCCTCGATCCCGTCGCCGTGCGTCGGGTCAACCTGATCCCCGAGACGGCGATGCCTTTCGACCGGGGCATCGACGCGCTCGGAACCCATGTCGTCTACGACTCGGGCAAGTACCATGACCTCCTGGAGCGGGCTCTCGGCCATCTCGGCTATCCGGCGCTGAAGGACGAGATCGCCGCGAGGCGGGCGACGGGAGAGGCGGTCGGCCTCGGCCTCGCCTTCTTCGTGGAGAAGAGCGGCCTTGGCCCCCGCGACCTCGCCCGTGTGAGCGTCGCGGGAGACGGCGCGGTCCGGATCGTGACGGGCGCCTGCTCGATCGGCCAAGGCGTCGAGACCGCGATGGCGCAGATTTGCGCCGAGACGCTGCGGGTGCCGATCGACCGGATGACGGTGGTCCACGGGCAGACCCGCGAGATCCCGATCGGCTTCGGCGCCTACGCGTCGCGGGTGACGGTGATGACGGGCTCGGCCGTCAAGCTCGCGACGGAAGACCTCCTCGGGCAGGCCAGCCGGATCGCCGGGCGCCTGCTCCAGGCGGACCCTGCCGTGCTGGCGTACCGCGACGGCGCCTTCCTCCATCCCGACACCGGTGCCTCGGTCGACCTTGCCACCATCGCCTCCCAGTCGGCCGAGGGCCTGACGGGAGAGGGCCTCTTCGAGACCAGCCACATGAATTACCCCTATGGGGTGCATGTGGCCCAGGTCCGTATCGATCGCGAGACCTGCGGCGTCTCGGTCGAGCGCTATCTCGTCGCCTACGATATCGGGCGGGCCATCAACCCCATGCTCGTGGAGGGCCAGATCGTCGGCGCCGCCGTGCAGGGGATCGGCGGCGCGCTGCTGGAGGAGTTCGTCTACGACCCGGACGGGCAGCCTCTGGCGACCAGCTTCGCGGATTATCTGATGCCGACGAGCCGCGAGGCGCCGCCCGTCGACGTTCTGCTGCGCGAGGATGCGCCGAGCCCCCTCAACCCCCTCGGCGTGAAGGGCGCGGGCGAAGGAGGGCTCACCGCCGTGGGGGCCGCCATCGCTTCGGCCGTCGACGATGCCCTTGGGCGCCCCGGCCTCGTATCCCGCCTGCCGATCACGCCGGACTTCCTCCATGGAGCCCTGGCCGCACCGGCGGGTCGATGAGATCGCCCGACGACATCTGGGCCCGCCGCAGGCCGCGGGCTCGACCGATCCCCCTACGGCCTATCGATGTTGAACCACAGGGTCCGCACGATCGTGGTGCCGTGGTTCCAGATCCGGTGCGGCCGCTGCGACAGGTAGGAGATCAGGTCGCCGGGATTGAGAATGTAGACCGCCCCGTCGACCTCCACGGTGAGGCGGCCTTCCAGCACGTAGCCGTACTCGAAGCCGGAATGGGTGACCGGCCGGTCGTTGCTGCCCGTGCGCGGCTGGTACTCGTTCACGGCCACGGTGACGCCCCGGGCGCGGTCATCCCGCATCAGCCGGCGGATGACATGCTGGGCGGTCTCGATGGCGGGAGGCTCGCCCGCACGCACGACGAGCTTCTCGTCCGTCGTCGGCTCGCTCGCGACGAGTTCCGACATGGTGATCCCGAGCGCGCTCGCGATGACGATCAGGGAGCCGATGGACGGCGAGGCCCGGCCGCGCTCCACGAGGCTGAGCATCGATGTGCTCAGGCCGGATGCCGCGGCGAGCGACTGCAATGTCATGTTGCGCGTATTGCGCGCCTCCCGGATGCGCTGGCCGATCGTCGCCAGGGTCGCGGCGGTACTCTCCGCGATCTCCGCGGCGGTCGCGACGGCGGGCTCGTCCGGTTGGCTCTCCCACTGCGGGGGGTCTGTTCTCATTCGTCTGGTTCCTCTGGGTCGACCGCCGCGATGCGAGCGTTCCCGGCTTGCACGAAGTTTACATATATGCAAAAAACGTTTGAGTGAAATTCAAAATGGAACAGCGGATATGACGTCCGACCCGGCGGGGGCCATCCGCGTCATCGACAGCGCAATCGGCTGCCAGGAGATACCGATCGTCGAGAGCGGTGGCAATGCGAAAGTCGTATTGTGGCCGGAAAGCGGCGCAATCTACAGAACATTTCACCTGATCTCTCTGACCCCATGCGGCAAGACTGTTTCGCTCAGTCACCCGTCCGACAGCGTCTATTACGTTATATCGGGCAGCGGGGTCGTAACCGATATGGCGGCCGGCGTCACCTCGGCACTGATCGAGGGCGCGATGGTCCATATCGACCGCGGGGATACTTACCGTTTCGAGGCGGACGAGGCGACCGGGATGAAGATTCTCGGCGGCCCGTGCCCGGCGGATCCCGAACTCTATGCGACCCTACGAGCCTCCAGGTAGGTCATGGCCATTCGAGTCTTCCACCGCGACACGCCTTCGCTGCGCCTTCCCCTGATCTCGAAGGACGCCCGCTTCATCGTCTGGCCCGGAAGCGGGGCGTGGGTCGCGAACATGAATTACGTGCGGCTGGAACCGGGCGAGGAGAACGTGCCGCACGTCCACGTCGAGTCGGAGGACACGATCTTCATCCTCGAAGGCGAGGGAACGATCCAGGACTACACGAACGACATCAGCCTCCCGTTCCATGCCGGCTGCGCCGTCCATGTCCCGGTGGGCGTGAAGCACGCCGTGAAGGCGGACAAGGGCGTCGGCATCGTCAGCGTGGGTGGGCCCAGCCCGGCCGACGTGCCTCTCCTCAAGAAGGTTGGAGCTCTGCCTGCCGATGCGCGAGCGCCAGGCTGAGCCATGCGGATCGCCGTCGCGCAGGTCACGGGCCGCATCGCGCAGGTCGAGGCGAACCGGGCCGCCAGTCGAGCGGCCATCGAGGACGCGGTGGCGGCCGGCGCCGATCTCGTGGTCCTGCCGGCACTCATCGTCCCGGGCTACACGGTCGAGCCCGGCGTGCTCCGAGACGCGGCCGAGCCACTCGATGGGGCCACTCTCGATCTCTGGTCGGGCCTCGCGCGCGCCCACGGCCTGCATGTCGTGGGCGGGTTCTGCGAACGCGAGGGCGACCGCCTCTACAATTGCGCGGTGCTCGTCGGCCCGGACGGATTGCGGCTCCACTACCGCAAACTCCACCTGTCCGACCGCGAGAAGGATGTCTTCATCCCCGGCGACAAGGGGTTGCCGGTGGCGGAGACGCCGGTCGGCCGGATCGGGCTGTGCGTCTGCTACGATCTCCGCTTCGTCGAGGTCCTGCGCGGACTGGCCTTGGCGGGCGCCGAGATCGCGGCGGTCCCGACGGCCTGGGTCGGCGGGTTCGACCGGACCGAGCTCCCGCCCGGCGCGATGATCGGCCAGGCGCAGGGAGCCGTGGTTCAGGCCAACCTAAACCAGGTTTTCGTGGCTTGCGCCTCGCAAGCCGGCAGCGAGGCGGGATCACGCTTCCTCGGCTCGTCCCTCGTCGTCGATCCGTTCGGGACGATCCTGGCGGGTCCGCTCGGTGCGGACCCGCAGGCGATGATCGTCGCCGATGGGGACGTGGCTCGGGTCCACTTCGCGCAGGAGCGGTCCGAGCGGATCAGGCCGCGCGCCGACCGGCGGACCGACGTCGACGGACTTCGCATCGGCACGGACTGTCGCTGAAGCCGACCCGCAGGATGTGCAGGACACCGGCGTCGTCCGAGCCTGGTGCGAGCAGGATTCAGGAAGGGGACTCACCGTGAAGATCACGCAGGCATTCACCGTCGGACGCCCGCTCCCGAGCGTCTGGACCTTCTTCCACGACATTCCTCGGGTCGCCGCCTGCGTGCCGGGAGCCGAGTACCTGGGGGCGAAGGAGGATGGCCGGCACGCGGGACGCGTCACCACCAAGGTGGGACCGTTCCAGGCGAGCTTCGAAGGCGATGCCGCCGTGGCCTATGACGAATCGGCCCACGTGGTCACGGCCAACGGCAAGGGTGTCGACCGCAAGGGCGCGAGCCGCGGCAAGCTTGCCCTGACCTGCACCTGCGAGGCGGCAGGCGACGCGACGACGGTGACCGTCGAGGCGGATATTCAGCTCTCCGGTCCGATCGCCCAGTTCGGGCGCACCAGCCTCTTCAACGAGGTCGCCGGGGTCCTCGTCCAGAGCTTCGTCCAGAACGCGGAGGCCCAGCTGGCGCCGACGGCATCCGCCCAGGTCACGCCGGCGGCGTCCGAGACCAGCCCGCCCGCTGCCGCGCCCGTCGCCGCGGCACCCAACCCGGTCAGCGCCCCCGGCCTGATCCTGGCCGCGCTCAAGGCGTGGTTCGTTTCGATAATCCGACGGGAGCAGGCAGGCCGGAACGTCTGATCCGGCCCCCGCCCCAACCCTCGGATCCATTCTCTCCCGAGCTGAGCGCCGATCCTTCGGGATCGCGACGGCGAAGCCTTGACCGAATGAAACGCTGAAGGAGACCCGCTCCGTGAAGATCGTCGACCTGTCCCACTTGATGAACGTCCACACCCCCGGCTGGGTCGGCTACGCCGGCAACAAGATGTATTACGCGCAGAACTTGCAGACCAAGCAGATCGTTGCCCAGCGCATCGATACGGCGCTTCACGTCGGGACTCATATCGACGGCGCCATGCACGGAACCGACGGCATGGGCGACATGGCGTCCTATCCGCTCGACTTCCTGGTGGGGCCGGGCGCCGTGGTCGACGTGTCCCAGCACATGGATGACTGGGCCGTCATCACCCCCGAGATGATCGAGAGCGCACCGGTGGAGGTCAAGGAGGGCGACATCCTGATCCTCCATACCGGCTGGCATCGCTACTGGGAGGGCAAGCCGCAGCAGGACCTCGTCCGCTATTTCTGCATGCATCCTGGCGGCAAGATCGAACTGCTCGAGTGGATGCTGAAGAAGAAGATCAAGTGGTTCGGCATCGATTGCGGATCGGGCGACCATGCCATGAACACGTCGATCCGGCACATGCGCCCCGACCTTGCCAAGCGCTTCGAGCAGAAGGTCGGCATGACGTGTGATCAGTTCTTCGGCGACTACAGCTACACCCACAAGCGCTCGGGACGCGCCGTCACGGAGGAGATCTTCCCCTTCCACGCCTACGCCTTCCAGGAGGGGCTGATCCACGCCGAGAACGTCGGCGGCGACATCGAACTGATGCTGAACAAACGCTCCATCATCGGAGCCTTTCCCTGGCGCTACGATGGGCTGGAAGCGTGCCCCTGCCGGATCGTCTGCTTCGACGGCATGGATGAAGCCGTGGAAGCCGTCGGCGACGCGGCCAAGGCGATCCTTGGCCCGCGCAGCATCGCCGCCGGACTGATGAGCGGTGGGCCGGACGGCCGCTGAGAATCGGCCCGTGCCCGGCTCCCCTCTCGCTCGGGGCCGGGCACGGATATCGGAGGCTGCCATGCTTATCTTGAACAAAGCTGTCGCCGTTTTCGCCACATCTTACCAAATATTAGCGGCGTCGAATTCGATATTCGATGCCGAATGTACGTGCATTGTGCCGGCAGCCGAAGGCATGCCTGCTCCCTTGCCGGATGCGATCGGACACGCTCCGGTCCCAAGGCCTCGCTTCAACCTTGGGCAGAGGCGGCCTGAGCGCGCCGACTCGACCGGCTCGTAAGACCAACGGTCGTGGATTTTTGCCAAGCCCAAGATCCCGGACATCTGGGCCCGATGTCGAAACTTCGAGATGGCTCATTAGCCCCGTCGATCTCGGGCCTGACCGGGATCGCATCGATGCGTCAGCATCTTGGGCCCCCGGTATGATTGATTCGCCTTGCCACCGGTTGCCGCCATCGCCGCGTAAGAGCGGCAGATCCATCGCATTCCGGAGAAAATTTTACTATCGTTGCGCAGATTTGAATGATATCCAAGATTTGGCACGCGGCGAGGGTGGAGGCCAAGCAGCAATCACTCGGCAGCGCGACCACGAGCCTTCGGCATTTCAGGATGTTCGAGAGGATGGCAAGGGTCGGTGGCTCAGGAAGCTCAACCCAAACCCGCGGACGAGGTCTCGGATGCTGCGGCGAGTGCGCTCGCTGCGATCGGCGTGCGCATCCGCGAGGTGCGGCGGGCGCGGTCGATGACGCGGCAGGCGCTGGCGGAAGCCTCGGGTCTCAGCCCGACCATGCTGAGCCTGGTCGAGCGCGGGCGCGCGTCGCTCGGCTCCCTCGTGGTTGTTGCCAAAGCGCTCGACATGGCCATGTCCGATCGTCTCGCGAACGAACCGGCGCCGGAGGAGCGCCTCGTCGTGCGCGCGGCCGAGCGGCCGGTGATCGGGACCACGCGGCACGCGATCCGGCGCCTGCTCCGCGAGGGCCGCTCGCGCGGCATCGCAGTGGCGCTGAACGAGGACGGGCCGCATGCGCGCCGTGCCAACCGGCCGGTCGCTCATCGTGGCGTCGCGTATGGCTTCGTGCTGGACGGCAAGCCGACCGTCGGGGTCGAAGGAGCTGCGTCGTGCGCGGGGCGGGCGGCGTGATCTCCGACGGCTCGCGCCGTCCCTGCCGCACCTGGAACCACGGCACGCAGATGGTGTGAACGCTCTGGATCAACCTCGAACGCGATTGAGCCCACTGGGCCAGCGATGCGCGTATCCGGCCGTCGCCGTTTGCTGCCTGTGTCACCGCGCGCCGCCCCCGTGCCCGCTTCTGCGTCAGGAGCGACGCACCACTGCCCGAATTTCAATATTGCAAAAAGCTTTTTATCTGTATCAAATATTTCGAGCCGCGATGATCGAGCGGCCCGCTGCTCGCGGCAGTCCCACCGGGGCGGCCTGCAGGACATGCGGTGCGAGAGCGGAGATCGAACATGGATCGGAGAACCTTTGTCTCAAGGCTGGTCCCTGGAGCCGTCTTCGCGCCAGCTCTTCTGCGCGCGCGATCGATCAGCGCCGCTGAGCCGCTTAAAGTCGGAGTGTTTCCGGTCGGCGCAGCGTTGCCGTACTTCGTCGCGCTCAGACGCGGGTACTTCGCTCAGGAGGGGCTCGCTTGCGAGACCGTCGTCATGGGGACGCCCGCCCTGATCGTGCAGGCGCTCGTCACCGGCGCGATCGACGCGACGTCGAACCTCGTGACCCTGGAAGGCGCCAACATCACCGCCCGCCGGCCGAACACTCTCAAGTACACCTCGTTCGTCGCCCAGAACAGCACCCACGTCTTCGAGCAGTTCGTCGTGCGCCCGGGCCACCCGGCCCGTGCGCTGGCCGATCTCAGGGGCGCCAAGCTCTTCACCTCGCCCGGTCCGGCCAATATCGGCCTCGCCAAGGCGATCCTGGCGAAGGTCGGGCTGAGCGAGGGCGCCGACTATCAGATGCAGGAGATGCAGCTCGGCAACCATCTCGGCGCCCTGCGGTCCGGCGCCTTCGACGGCGGCTACACGCTCGAACCCGTGGCGACCAGCCTGATCCAGCAAGGGGCGGCGCGGCGCCTCGAAGCAGGCGTCATTGCGACCTACATCATCGGCAACCGGGCCGCGGAGGCCTACGCTGCGGGCGCTGCTGTCTCGACCGGGCTGCTCAAGGCGCGTCCCGAGGCCGCGTCCCGCTTCGCGCGCGCCTGGTCGCGCGCGCTCGCCGACGTTGCGTCCGATGACGGCGTCCGCGGCTACTTGGTCTCCGACATGAATGTCCCACCCGACATCGTGAAAGACGTGCCGCTGAGCTACTTCGTCGAAGTCAAGAAGATGACGGATCATCAGGTTCGCGACTTCCAAGCCTTCGTCGACTTCGGGATGTCGATCGGTGTCGTCGGCGGCAAGGTCGACGTGAGAACCCTGATGGAGCCCGTTTGATGATGGCTCCGGGCCATTGCGAGGCGTCGCCCCACGTCATCGTTCGCAATCTCTCGAAGTCCTTCCACGGCATCGAACTCTACCGTGACTTCAACCTGACCATCGAGCGCGGCCAGTTCGTGTCCGTGTTCGGACCGAACGGATGTGGCAAGAGCACGCTCATCAACATGATCGCCGGGATCCTGCCCATGGATGCCGGCTCGGTCCTCCTCGACGGCAGGCCTATCCGCGAGAGCGTGATCGGCTACGTCTTCCAGAACTACCGCGAAGCCGTGTTCCCGTGGCTTCGTGCGATCGACAACATCCGCTATCCGCTCAAATTCCTGGATCTTTCTCGCGGCGAGCGCGATGCCCGCGTGGAGCGATTGCTGGCGAGCTTCGATGTCCGCATCGACCTCGCGCGATATCCTTATGAACTGTCCGGGGGACAGCAGCAATTGATATCGATCATGCGCGCACTGGTCGTCGAGCCGTCTATCCTCTTCCTCGACGAACCGTTCTCCGCCCTCGACTACGAAACCACGCTTTTTCTGCGCGACCGCCTTCAGAGGGTTCTCGGCGAGCGCAGGGTCACGACGTTGCTCGTCTCGCACGACCTCGACGAAGCGGTCTCGATGGCGGACGAGGTGCTCCTCCTCACCAAGCGTCCGACGCGCGTCGCGGGACGGCTCCCCTTCCGCGCGCCGCGTCCGCGCACGGCCGCCACGACGATCGCTCCCGAGTTCATCCAGGTCAAATCGGAAAGCTTGCGGATTTTCCAGGAAGAGGTGCGCCGATGACCCTGCACAGGCTGCTCGCCCGGCTGCGGCCCCTCACGGGCCTCGCCCTGCTGGTTCTCACCTGGGACCTCGTCGCGCGCAGCGGCTTGGTCGATGCCGTGCTGCTGCCGTCGCCGGTCCGGACGCTGTCGGTGTTCGTTGAGGACTTGGCGCAGGGCACGCTCTGGAACGACCTGATCCGAACCGTCCTACGCACGATCGCGGCCTTCGTGGTCGCGGTCGCGGTCGCGGTTCCGCTCGGAATCGCCCTCGGGGCATCGGAGCGCGTCTATCGCGCGATCGAGTTTCTGATCGACTTCTTCCGCTCCACCCCGGCCTCAGCGCTGTTCCCGCTTTTTCTCGTGCTGTTCGGGGTCGGCGAGGCGACGAAGATCGCCGTCGCCGCCTTCGGGGCGGCGCTCGTCATTCTGTTCAACGTCGCCTACGGGGTGATGAACGCCCGCAAGCAGCGACAACTCACCGCCCGCGTGATGGGTGCGAACGCCTGGGCGGTCATGCGGGACGTCACGATCTGGGAATCTCTGCCTCAGACCTTCGTCGGGATGCGCAACGGGATCTCCATCGCGCTCGTCATCGTCATCGTGGCCGAGATGTTCATCGGTTCAACCGACGGCCTCGGCCAGCGGATCATGAACAACCAGATGATCTTCGACATGCCGCGCATGTACGCGGCGATCTTCGCCGCCGGTGCGCTCGGCTACGCGCTGAACGTGCTGTCGGCGCGGATCGAGCGCCGCTACGTGCACTGGAGCGGACGGTAGCTGGCCTGTGCCATCCCTCAGGGGGCAGGCAAGCGATCGGCCTCCACGATCGCCGCGTCTGGCTGCGAGACCTCCGTGGCGACGGCGACAACCTTGAGTGCGCGGTCGAGAGCGGTGGGATCGGCCCTCCTGGTGAACCGCCCCGGGTTTCTCGGAGGCTGTTTGCCGTGGGTCAGGTCGCCAGGGCTGGGTCGCCGACGGGAGCATGACAGCGCGCTTCGGCTTCGGCGGGAGGGACGCTGCCGATCGGCGCGAGCATGCGGCGATGGTTGGACCCGCCGACCCATTCCAGGGTGGCATACCCGAACGCCTCGAAGGAGCGCCACGGCCCTCGTCGGTGAATCGCCCCTGCCTTGAACAGGCCGTTGATCGTCTCCACCATGGCATTGTCGCCGACGCTGCCGACCGGCAGCCCGATGCCCGCTCCGGCCAAGCGCTCGATGTAGCGCCAAGCCAAGTCTTGCGAGCCGCGGCCCAAGTAGTGAACCAGCCCGCTGCCCTGGACAGGACGGCGCTCGGGCAAGGCTTGCTCCAGGGCGTCCAGCACGAAGCTCGTTGGCTTGCCGAACCTCTCGCTCCAGCGCCTTGGCCCGCTCGCGCTCATCCGTCATCTGGCCGGAACGCACGCCCTGGTCACGCTCGGACTGGTACACCCCGTTCCTCGGCGTCTCACCCGAACAGCCGATCTGAGCCGCAATCGACTGGATCGCCGACCATCGCGAACCGTGCTCGCGCATCATCCGCACCGCGCGCTCGCGCACCTCAGGGGAAAACGGGGCTGTCCGCCTCGTGATGGCTCCATCCTTCCACACCCTCGCGCCTTGGCATCGACACGTCGATGCCAAGGCGTCCGGCGCATCGGCGCCGACGCCCGTCCGGGCTTAGCCAGCGCCTTCGACCGCGTTCGTTCGACGGCGCTGCGGTATCAGAGGGTGGAACCTCCGGGGAAACCCGGGGGCGGTTCAGGATCCGCCAGCGGTGTCAGAACCGGAACGATCCCGATCCTCACGCCGGATCGCCACCTGTCGACCGGAGCCCGGGCGATCAGTGGTGGACGGCGCGCCGCCGCCGGCCCTCGCGATCCGGGGAACGCGCCGCGCGGGCGGGCGTCTCGCCAGTGCGGCCCCTTGCGTCCGAGGCCGTCTCTTACGATGCCTTAACCATGCCGACATACGCTGCGACCGCTCTCGCCTTCATGCGTCAGGGGTGTTTCGTGCGCTCGGCAACGGTCATCGTCCTCTCTCTGGCAGCCCTGCCCGCGCTTGCTCAACCCGAACCTCCGATCCGTGGCGTCGTGCGGGCGATCCGGGATGCCAGCGTCGCGACGGACCTCAATGCCCGCATCCGCACGCTGCCGTTCCGCGAGGGGGCGTCGTTCAACGCCGGCGATACGCTCGTCACCTTCGACTGCGATCGAACCGAGGCGGAATCGCGGGCGGCCGAGGCCGAGACCGCGGTGAACCGCATCGCCCTCGACAATGCCCAGCAGCTCGACCGCCGTCACGCCATCGGGCGGATCGAGGTTCAGGCGGCCAAAGCGCGGTGGGAGAAAGCCCGGGCCTCCGCCGAAGCGCTGCGCGTCAGGGTTCGCGATTGCCGGATCGTCGCGCCGTTCACCGGCCGCGTCGCCGAGATGCGGGCGCGGGAGCACGAGATGCCGGTGGCCGGCCAGCCGCTCCTCCGGATCGTCGATGCCACCGCGCTCGAGATCGACCTGATCGTTCCCTCGGCCTGGCTCGCCTGGCTGCGGGCCGCCGCCCCCCTCGAGGTGAAGGTCGACGAGACCGGAAAGACCTATGCCGCCAAGGTGATCCGAACCGCCGCCGCCGTCGATCCGGTGTCCCAGACGATCAGGATCACCGCGGCTTTCGCCCCCGGCGACACGTCGGCGGTGCTGCCCGGCATGAGCCTCGACGCCTCGTTCGAACGTCCGACCCACTGACATGGCCGCTGATATGGCGGCGCCGCAGCCGAGGGCCGAGGCCGGGGGGCGCCGCGTCCGCATCGCTCCCCCGGGCGGGACGAGTCCGCGGGGGCCGGGGCCGGTCGACGGGAACGATCCGAGCGCCGGCCTGCGCCAGCTCCTCGCCGTCGAGGCGGCCTTCCGCCACGCCCCGGACCGCGACGCGCTCGGCCTCGCCATCGTCAACGAGAGCGTCACGCTGGTGCGGGCGCGCCAGGGCTTCCTGCTGCGGACGGATCGCCTCGGCGGTCTTGCGGTCGAACGGGTGTCCGGCACGATCCAGGTCGAGCGGAATGCGCCCCTTCTCGCCGTCGTCGAGGCGGCCGTCACCGCGATCCCGAAGGCCGAGCGCGCCGCGTCCGGGAGCATCGACCTCTCGGCCTCGGAGGGCGAGGAAGCCCGGACCTACCCCTTCCGCCACGGCCTCTGGGTTCCCCTGCTCGACCGGTCGCGGGCGCCGGTCGGCGGCCTGCTGCTGACGCGCGAGCGGGCTTTCGACGAGGCCGACACGGCCCTCGCCGGACGACTCGCGGAGACGGGCGCCCATGCCCTCCTCGCCCTGCGGCCGCCGCGGCTGCCGCGCCTGTCGGGCGACCTGCGCAAGCCTGCCCTCGTGGTGGCCGGGCTGGTCCTGGCCGGCCTCGCCTGTCCCGTGTCGATGACGGTCCTGGCGCCGGCCACGATCACGGCGGAGCGGCCCTTCGTGGTCGCGGCGCCGATCGAGGGCATCATCGAGGAGATCGCGCCCGCGCCGAACGCCGCCGTCGCCGTCGGCGACCTCGTCCTGCGGTACGTCGACACCGCCCAACGCAACGCGCTCTCGGTGTCCGAGCGCGAGGTGCAGGTCGCCGACGCGAAGCTCCGGCAGGTGACGCTGGGGGCGTATGCCGAGGAGCGGGTCAGACGCGAGATCGGGCAGGCCCGCGCCGAGCTCGCCCTGAAGGTGGCCGAACGGGATTTCGCCCGCGACACCTTCGCCAAGACGCAGGTCCGCGCCGAGCGCGCCGGCGTCGCCGTCTATGCCGACCGCAAGGACTGGTACGGCAAACCCGTCGCCGCCGGCCAGCGCATCCTTGAGATCGCCGACCCGAAGACGGTGGACATCCGCATCGATCTTCCGGTCTCCGATGCCATCGCCCTCGCGGTGGGCAGCCGGGTGCGGGTCTTCCTCGACGCCGATCCCCTCAACGCCCTGGACGCGCAGGTCGACCAGGTGACGCCGGTCGCCCGGATGACCGAGGCCGGCGTGCTCGCCCATCGCATCGTCGCGAAGCTGCCCGCCGCCGCGTCGGTGCCACGGCTCGGCGCCCGCGGGACGGCACAGCTCTACGGGTCGACCGTGCCGTTCGGATTCACGCTCCTGCGCAAACCGCTCGCGGTCCTGCGCCAGAAGGTCGGCCTGTGAGCCGCGGGACGGACCCGATCGACGGCCAGCCGCTCACGGCCCTGCGCGAGGATCTGCGGATCGCGCGCGGGACGGTCCCGGGCGATGGCGGCCCGGCCCCCTGGCTCGTCTACGATCCCATGGCGCACCGCTACTACGAGATCGACGGGACCGGCCTCGCCTTCCTGCGGGCGTGGCGCACGGGCATCACGCCGGCGGAGCTCGCCGACGCCGCCGGCCAGGCCCTCGGGCGCGCGGTCGGGCCGGCCGAGGTCGCGGCGTTTCGCGGGTTCTGCGAGGCCAACGGCCTCGCCGCGCATCGGGGCGGGTGGCCGGCACTGGCGCGGCAGGCGGCGGCCCGCCGGCACGGGCTCGGCGCCTGGCTGCTGCACAACTACCTCTTCATCCGCATTCCCCTGGTGCGGCCGCAGGCGTTTCTCGATCGCACCCTGCCGCTTGCCCGCCGGCTCGCCGGTCGGCGCAGCCTGACGGCAATTGCGCTCGCCGGGCTGCTTGGCCTCTATCTCGCCATGCAGCAATGGGACGCGTTCTGCGCGACGTTCCTGCAGTTCTTCACGCCGGAGGGTCTGGTCGGCTATCTCGCCGCCCTTATCGCCGTGAAAGCGCTGCACGAGCTCGGTCACGCCTACGTCGCCACCCATTACGGCTGCCGCGTGCCCAGCATGGGGGTCGCCTTCATGGTGCTGGTGCCGGTGCTCTACACCGACACCACCGACGCCTGGCGCCTGCGCGATCGCCGGCAGCGCATCGCCATCGACGGCGCCGGGGTCGCGGTGGAACTCGCGGTGGCGGCCGTCGCGACGCTGGCCTGGTCGTTCCTGCCGGAAGGGACGGCGCGCTCCATCGCCTTCTTCCTCGCCACGACCGGCTGGGTGATGAGCGTCGCCATCAACCTCAGCCCGCTGATGCGCTTCGACGGCTACTACATCGCCGCCGACGTGTTCGGCGTGTCGAATCTCCAGCCCCGCGCCTTCGCACTCACCACCTGGGCGCTGCGCGAGACCCTGTTCGGGCTCGGGGATCCCTGCCCCGAGACCTGGAGCCCGCGTCGGCGCTTAGGCGTGATCGCCTACGGCATCGCGGTCTGGATCTACCGGCTGGTGCTGTTCACCGGCATCGCCGTGATGGTCTACGCCCTCGCCTTCAAGATCCTCGGCCTGCTGCTCTTCGCCGTCGAGATCGGCGTGTTCGTCCTCCGACCGATCACCCGCGAGACGCTGTTCTGGTGGACGAACCGTCGCCGCATCGCCCCCGGTGGACGCGTGCGCGTCACCGGGGCGGCGCTCGCCGTCGTGCTGATGCTGCTCGTGCTGCCGCTCTCCGGCCGCGTCGAGATCCCGGCGATCGCCGAACCGGAGCGGACCGAGCGCCTCACGGCCGTGGCCGCGGCACGGATCGAGACCGTGGAGGTCGAGCCGGGCGATGCCGTTAGGGCCGGGCAGGTCCTGATGCGGCTGCGCTCCCCCGCCCTCGACCACGATCTCGACACCGCGCGGATCCGCCTCGCCCTCGTCGAGCTGAAGCAGGACCGCCGCGCCGCCGATCCGCAGGACCGGGCCGCCGGCCTCGTCCTCGACGGCGAGCAGAACGCACGGCGCGAGGCCGTTCGAGGACTGGAACGGCGCCACGACGAGCTCGTGATCCGCGCCGCCTTCGACGGCATCGTCGCGGAGATCGAACCCGACCTGCAGCCCGGCCGCTGGGTCGGCAAGGGCGAGGAACTCGGGACCCTGGTCTCGAACGGACGCCGTCAGGTGCGCGGCCTCGTGCCGGAGGACGCCATGGCGCGGCTCTATGCCGGTGCTTCCGGCACCTTCGTGCCGGACGATCTCACCACCGGCTCGATTCCGGTCACCGTCAGCTCGGTGTCCGACGCGGCGGTCGCCATCGTGGAGATCCCGTCGCTCCTGTCGACGCTCGGCGGGCCGGTCGCCGTGCGCGAGGAGAAGAATGTCGGTCCGGTGCCCGTCGAGGCCCAGTACACGGTCGTGCTGAACCGGCCCGACGACGAACTGCGCCTGTCCGGCACGCCCGCCGTGGTGCGCGGCGTGGTCGCGGTCTCGGGCCGTCGCGAGAGCGTCGCAGTGCGCGCGATTCGGCGAATCGTCGCCGTTCTCGTGCGCGAGAGCGGCTTCTGACCGCCGCGAGGGAGGGCCCGCCCCACCCTTCCTTAACCATGCCGGCTCAAGCTCGCCCGCGTGGAACGCGCCACGCGGTCCCGTCGCAGGCTGAGCGGTGTCGATGTTCGAACGTTTCCGAAGCAAGATGCGGGAGGGCCAGACACGGGCCGGTTCGGAGCCGCGGATCGCGACGGGCGCGACGGCGATGCCGGTGATCCGCGCGTTGGAACCCCGCTTCGTCTTCGATGGCGCCGCGGCTCCGGCCGCCGCGCAGGCGCATCCGGACCCGGCCGCCGCGCCATCGCATGGTGGACCGGGTCATGGCGATCCGGCCCACGGCGATCCGGCCCATGACGATGCGGCCCATGACGATGCGGCCCCCGGGGACCGGGCCGAAGCAGGGGGGCATGCCGAACCGGCCGATTCCCGCGCCGCCGCGCCGGTGGCACCGGTGCACGAGACCGCCACCGCGAGCGGCCGGCACGAGATCGTCGTGATCGACAAGGGGGCCGCCGACGTGGCGACCCTGCTCGCCGGCGTGCCGGCCTCGGCCGAAATCATCCTGATCGATCCGGCCCGGGACGGCTTCGATCAACTCGCCGACGCGCTTGCGGGGCGCAGCGGCATCGACGCCATCCACATCCTCTCGCACGGCTCGGCCGGCGACCTGCGTCTCGGCACGGGCGACCTGACGGCCGAGACGATCCAGGGCCGCTACGCCGCCGACCTCGCCGTCATCGGCAACGCGCTCACCGCCACCGGCGATCTGCTGATCTACGGCTGCGACTTCGCCGCGGGCGACGCCGGGGCCCGCGCCGTGGCGCTCCTCGCCTCCGCCACGGGAGCCGACATCGCCGCATCAGACGATCCCACCGGCGACGCCGAGCTTGGCGGCGACTGGACCCTCGAGATGCATCGGGGCGCCATCGAGACCGGTATCGTCGTCGACGAGGCGGCGCAGCGTGACTGGCATCATCTCCTGGCGGCCGCGGATCACGGCCGCGGCGCCCTGCTGGCGGTCTCGAACCGCACGATCTACAGCGTCGACATCGCGTCCGGAAAGGCGACGGCCCTCACCGAGGCTCCCGCCAGCGTCGGCGGGATCACCTTGAGCACGGCCCTCAACTCGCTCGCCGTCGACCAGGCGAACGGGCTGATCTACTACGTCGACAACGCCAGTCCCCAGGCCGCCGACAAGAACGCGCTGTTCGCCTACGATTTCCGGAACGACCGGCACATCCTGATCGACGCCGACCTGTCGAACCACGCCATCACGACCGGTGCTCAGGGCCTGGGCGGGTCCGGCGCCGCCTTCTCGAACGGCGTCCTCTACCTCGCCGTCGAGAACGTTTCCGGCACCACCGATCAGATCTACAAGCTGACCTTCACCGGGTCGGGCCGCACCGTGGCATCGGGCGCACCCTTCGGCAACCAGTCGAACCGCGATTACAACTGGGGCGACATAGCGATCGATCAGGCCGCCGGACAGCTCGTCAGCCTGACCCGGACCTCCTACGCCCGGTTCGACCTCAGCGACGGGCGCGAGGCGCTCTACGACGGGACGGCGACCAGGACCGACGCCCAGATCGGCATCGATTCCGGCGGCTCCATCTACAGCCTCGGGACGAACATCACGCGGATCGACCCGAATACCGGAGCCGCCATCGGGGGCGGCAAGGCCATCACCACGGACGGCTCGAACGCACTCGGCGCCGTCATCGACGCGGCCTCCTGGACACCTCCGACCTCGACGATCGGCGGGCGGGTGTTCGGCGATGCGAACACGAACGGGACGTCCGACAGCGGCGAGGCCGGCCTCCGCGGCGTGACGGTCGAGCTCGTCGACGACGTCAACGGCAACGGGCAGGTCGATGCCGGAGAGCGCGTCCTGGCCACCGACACCTCCGCGGCCGACGGCCGCTACAGCTTCACCGGGATCCTCCCCGGTCAGTTCGTCGTGCGCGTGACCGACACCGAGGGCCGCCTCGTCAGGGCGACGGCGACGACGGCGATGTCGGGCGCCGTCTCCGACACCAGGATCGGCGCGACGCTGGCCGGCCCGGATTTCGGCTACAACCCCGCCCTGGTGCTCGACCTCGACGCCTCGGCCGCGGGAACCGGCTACGTCACGCGCAACACCCAGAGCGCGGCGGGCATCGCCATCGTCGACAGCGACGTCTCGATTTTCGATGTCGCCCGCACGAGCATCTCGTCGGCAAAGGCCGTCATCACCAACCCCCAGACCGGCGACGTCCTCACCTTCGTCGGCACCCCGCCCTCGGGCATCGTCGCGACCTACGATGCCACGACCTCCACGCTGACGCTGACCGGCGCCGCGAGCAAGGCCGACTACCAGACCGCCCTCCAGCAGATCCGCTACGCCTCCACCGGGTCGGCTCCCGCGACGGTCGACCGCACCATCGCGGTGACGGTGAACGACGGCACGATCGACTCCCCCGTCGCCAAGGCGACCGTCACCACGGCGAACTTCCCCCCGGTCAACACCGTCCCGGCCAGCCAGACCGTCGCCGAGGACACCGACCTCGTCTTCTCGCCGACGAGGGGCAACGCGGTCCGCGTCGATGATCAGGACGGCGGCCAGCTCACCGTCACCCTCTCGGCGGAGCAGGGGCTGTTGAACCTGTCCCGCCTCACCGGCCTGACCTTCACGGAGGGCGATGGCGCGAACGATGCCACCATGACGTTCTCCGGCCTGGTCCCCGACATCAATGCCGCGCTCGACGGGCTGCGTTTCACGCCCAGGGCCGATTACAACGGCAGCGCGCGGATCTCCCTCGTGACGCAGGATCCCGTCCGGTCCGCCGACAACTTCGTCAACGGCTCGTTCGAAGACTCGACGATCACCACAAATACCTACGAGATCGTACCGGAATCATCGGTTCCGGGCTGGAAGACGAGTGCCACCGATCACAAGATCGAAATCTGGCGCTCCGGCTATAACGGCGTACCGGCCTACCAGGGCAACCTGTTCGCCGAGATCAACGCCAATGAGGTGGCGACGCTCTATCAGACGTTCGATGCAAGGGCCGGGTCGACCGTCAGCTTCGACTTCGCCCATCGCGGGCGCTCCGGCGTGGACACCATGGAGGTGAAGGTCACGGATCTCGGCGCCGACGGCATCGCCGATACGGCGGACGATCGCACGCTGTTCGACAAGATGTATTCCGACGGCAATACGGCCTGGGGCGCATACAGCGAGACGATCGGGGGAGCCACCAGCGGCAACACGCTGCGCTTCGAATTCCGGTCGATCAGCGCGGCCGGCGGCTCGCAGAGCATCGGCAACTTCATCGACGGCATCCGGATCCAGCAAGGCTTCAGGACCGAGAGCGCCGTCGATGTCACCGTCGCCCCCGTCGCCGACATCGTGCAGGATGCGGTGACGACGACCGAGAATATCGCCATCACCTTCAACGCCGTCACCGGCACGAACGGCGCCGCGGCGGACAATTTCGAGGACGCCACCCGCGCCGTGACCGCGGTCTCGCAGGGCGGGCACGGCAGCGTCACGTTCCAGCCCGACGGCACCCTCACCTACACGCCGAATGCGAACTTCACCGGGACCGACAACTTCACCTACACTGTGACGGCGGGCGGGACGACCGAGACCGCGGCGGTGACCGTGACGGTGGACGCCGCCCCTATCCTCGACCTCGACGCCTCGGCGCCCGGCACCGGGTTCCGGACGAGCTACGGCGCCGGCGGCACCGCCGTCGCCATCGTCGATACCGACGTCGCCGTCACGGACGTCGACAACGCCCAGATCGCCTCGGCCCGGGCCGTCATCACCAACCCTCAGGCCGATGACGGCCTCACTTTCGTCGGCACCCCGCCCTCGGGCATCGTCGCGAGCTACGATGCCGCGACCCACACGCTGACGCTGACCGGCGCCGCGAGCAAGGCCGACTACCAGACCGCCCTCCAGCAGATCCGCTACGCCTCCACCGGATCGGCGCCCTCGACGGTCGACCGCACCATCGCGGTGACGGTGAACGATGGCACGATCGACTCCGCCGTCGCCACGGCGACCGTCACCGTCGTCGCGGCGAACGCCCCACCGGTCAACACCCTCCCGGCCAGCCAGACCCTCGCTGAGGATTCCAGCCTCGTCTTCTCGGCGACCAATCGCAACGCCGTTACCGTGGCGGATCCGGATGCGGGGACCGGCAACCTCACCACCACCCTCGGCGTGGCGCACGGGACCCTCACCCTCGGTGCGCGCACCGGCGTCACCGTGACCAACGACGGGACCGGCGCCGTCACCCTCACGGGCACGGCCACCGCCATCAACGCCGCCTTGGACGGCACGATCTACCGCCCCAATCCCAACTATAACGGCCCCGAGACCCTCACGATCGTCACCACCGACAACGGCAATACCGGCGCGGGCGGGCCTAAGAGCGACACCGACACCCTCGCGATCGCCGTCACCGCCGTGAACGACGCGCCGGTCAACGGCGTTCCCGGCCCCCAGACCGTGGACGAGGACACCAACCTCGTCTTCGCCCCGGGCAACGGCAACGGGATCACCGTCGCGGACGTCGATGCCGGCAGCGGCCGCGTGACCACGACGCTCCACGTCCAGCACGGCACGCTGGCCCTCGGCAGTACGGCAAACGTCACGGTCACGGGGGCGGGCACCGGTTCGGTCTCGCTGACCGGCACCCTCGCCGCCGTCAACGCGGCCCTGTCCGGAACCACCTACCGGGCCGAGGCGGACTACAACGGCAGCGACGTCCTGACGGTCACGACGAACGACGGCGGCAATACCGGCGCGGGCGGCGCGATGAGCGTCACCGACACCATCCGCCTCACCGTCAATCCCGTGAACGACGCGCCGACCCACGTGGTGCCGGCCACGACGCAGACCCTGAACGAGGATACGCCGCTGGTCTTCTCCACCGGCAGCGGCAACGCCCTCCGCGTGGCCGATGCGGATGGCGGAACGCTCACCGTGACGCTCAGCACGGCGCAAGGCCGGCTCACCCTGTCGGGAACCACCGGCCTGACCTTCCTGCAGGGCACCGGCG
>NZ_VDDA01000025.1 GCF_006151805.1 Methylobacterium terricola
AGGGTTGCCCCCATTGTCCAATATTCCCCACTGCTGCCTCCCGTAGGAGTCTGGGCCGTGTCTCAGTCCCAGTGTGGCTGATCATCCTCTCAGACCAGCTACTGATCGTCGCCTTGGTGAGCCATAACCTCACCAACTAGCTAATCAGACGCGGGCCGATCCTTCGGCAGTAAACCTTTCCCCATAAGGGCGTATCCGGTATTAGCTCAAGTTTCCCTGAGTTATTCCGAACCGAAGGGCACGTTCCCACGCGTTACTCACCCGTCTGCCGCTGACCCCGAAGGGCCCGCTCGACTTGCATGTGTTAAGCCTGCCGCCAGCGTTCGCTCTGAGCCAGGATCAAACTCTCAAGTTGAAGAGCTGATCAAAGCTGATCACAACATAAACGGAGGCTCACAACCGATCGGCGTTTCCACCAAATCGTGTGAGCACCGAAACGTCAGACCAGCATCATCCTACTCACGACCAGACCCGAAGGCCCGATCCGCAGGGACGACGCCGTCCACGCTTCTCTTTCTCGTATGCACTTGTCAAAGAGCGGCCCGGCCAAGACCGGGGTATCATCGGCGACGACAGGACCAGCGCCTGACCAAGGTCAGGCTCGCTGGCCCAGACTGTCGAAGAGATAGTTCAGCGCCCGGTCCGCTGTCGCGGCCGGCGCCGATGGGTGGTCGTATAGGCCCCCGATTTCGGCCCGTCAACCGGTTTGTGAAACCCTCGCGACAAAGCCCCTGCCCGTCCGCTTGCCGACCTCTCCCCTCCCCTCTCACGCGAACCGACGGATAGCCGGATCGCGCGTGTCCGCACTCCTTCCCGACGCGGCTCTAACAAACATGCATTCCCTGTATTACGCTGACGCATGGAAGACGTCAGCCTTCGGACGGCGCAGATTCGCGACACCCGTCGCGCGCAACCTTGTTTCGCGAGTGTAATTCTGTCGCATTCGCAAAAAGAAACGTTGACCCGCGGCGTGTTAAGCCGCATGGGGCTGCCACTCTGCCATCGGAGCCAATGAAATGCTGGACCAAGACCAAGAAACCAACCTGATTGAACGCGCCGCCGATATCGTGTCGGCCTACGTGTCCAACAACTCTGTCCCGCTCGCCGATCTGCCGGCGCTGATCAACGCGGTGCACCAGTCACTGAGCCGACTCGGCGGCGCGGAGCCGGTCGAGGCCGAGAAGCCGGTCCCGCTGATGCCGGTCAAGAAGACGGTGACCCCGGACTACCTGATCAGCCTCGAGGACGGAAAGCAGTACAAGTCGCTGAAGCGCCACCTGTCGACCCGCGGGCTCACCCCCGAGGAATACCGCCGCAAGTGGGGCCTGCCGCACGACTACCCGATGGTCGCGGCCAACTACGCCGCCCAGCGGTCCGAGCTCGCCAAGAACAGCGGCCTCGGCCGGCGCCGCAGCGCCTGAACCCACGGGCGTTCCTTCGCAACGAAGAAGGCCCCCGGACCTCGCGGTCCGGGGGCCTTCTCGCATTACGGTGACGAGTGGCGCGGCTTAATGCGCCACCACCCCCGACGCGTCGTCCTCGGTGCGCGCCGGAGCCGCCTTCGGCAGCGGCTCATCCCAGTCGATCGCCTCGGGCATGCGGATCAACGCCCGCTCGAGAACCTGGTCCATGCGCGACACGGGGAAGATCTCGAGCCCGTTCTTCACACTGGCCGGGATGTCCACCAGATCCTTGGCGTTCTCCTCCGGGATCAGCACGATCTTGATGCCGCCCCGCAGAGCCGCCAGCAGCTTCTCCTTGAGACCGCCGATCGGCAGCACCCGTCCACGCAGGGTGACCTCGCCGGTCATGGCGATGTCGCGGCGCACCGGAATGCCGGTGATGACCGAGACGATCGCCGTCGCCATGGCGATACCGGCCGAGGGCCCGTCCTTCGGGGTCGCCCCCTCCGGCACGTGGACGTGGATGTCCCGGCGCTCGAACAGCGGTGGCTCGACACCGAAGTCGACGGCCCGCGAACGGACGTAGGACGCCGCCGCGGAGATCGACTCCTTCATCACGTCGCGCAGGTTGCCGGTCACCGTCATCTTGCCCTTGCCGGGCATCATGACGCCTTCGATCGTGAGCAGCTCGCCGCCGACCTCGGTCCAGGCCAAGCCGGTGACGACGCCGACCTGATCGTCGGTCTCGACCTCGCCGTAGCGGAACTTCGCCGGACCGAGGAAGGTATCGAGGTTGTCGGCCGAGACCGTCACGCTCTTCACCCCCGAGATCAGGATCTCCTTCACCGCCTTGCGGATCAGGTTCGAGATCTCGCGCTCCAGGTTCCGCACGCCCGCCTCGCGGGTGTAGCGGCGGATCAGGAGCATCAGGCCGTCATCGGTGATCGACCACTCGTTGGTGTCGAGACCGTGCTTCTTCAGCGCGCCCGGCATCAGGTGCTTGCGCGCGATCTCGACCTTCTCCTCCTCGGTGTAGCCGGCGATGCGGATCACCTCCATCCGGTCCAGGAGGGCCGGCGGGATGTTGAGGGTGTTGGCCGTGGTCACGAACATCACGTTCGACAGGTCGTAATCGACCTCGAGGTAATGGTCGTTGAAGGTCGCGTTCTGCTCGGGATCTAGCACCTCGAGGAGCGCCGCGGACGGATCGCCGCGGAAGTCCATGCCCATCTTGTCGATCTCGTCGAGCAGGATGAGCGGGTTCGAGGTCTTGGCCTTGCGCATCGACTGCACGATCTTGCCGGGCATCGAGCCGATATAGGTCCGGCGGTGACCGCGGATCTCGGCCTCGTCACGCACGCCGCCGAGCGACATGCGGACGAACTCGCGACCCGTGGCCTTGGCGATCGACTTGCCGAGCGAGGTCTTGCCGACGCCGGGAGGTCCGACGAGGCACAGGATCGGACCGGTGAGCTTGTTGGCGCGCTGCTGCACCGCCAGGTACTCGACGATCCGCTCCTTGACCTTGTCGAGACCGAAATGATCGGAATCGAGCATGGCCTGCGCGCCGGGTAGGTCCTTCTTGATCTTCGAGCGCTTGCCCCACGGGATGCCGAGCATCCAGTCGAGGTAGTTGCGCACGACCGTCGCCTCGGCCGACATCGGCGACATCTGACGCAGCTTCTTCAGCTCGGCCAGCGCCTTGTCCCGCGCCTCCTTCGACAGCTTGGTCTTCTCGATCTTGTCCTCGAGCTCGGCCAGCTCGTCGCGGCCGTCCTCGTCGCCGAGTTCCTTCTGAATGGCCTTCATCTGCTCATTCAGGTAGTACTCGCGCTGGGTCTTCTCCATCTGCCGCTTGACGCGGGTCCGGATGCGCTTCTCGACCTGCAGCACCGAGATCTCGCTCTCCATCAGCGAGAGCACGCGCTCCAGCCGCTGGGCGACGGTCGGGATCTCGAGGATCGCCTGCTTGTCGGAGATCTTGACCGCGAGGTGCGAGGCGACCGTGTCGGCGAGCTTCGAGGGCTCGTCGATCTGGATCACCGCCGACACTACCTCGGGCGAGATCTTCTTGTTGAGCTTGACGTAGTTCTCGAACTCCGAGATCACCGAGCGGGCGAGCGCCTCGGCCTCGATCTTGTCGCCGAGATCGTTCGGCAGCACCTCGGCGTCGGCGGCGTAGTACTCGTCCGAGCGGACGAAATCCTGGATCTTGGCCCGGCCGCCGCCCTCGACCAGCACCTTCACGGTGCCGTCGGGAAGCTTGAGCAGCTGCAGGACGCTGGCCAGCGTGCCGATGGTGTAGATCGCGTCGGTGGCCGGGTCGTCGTCGGTGGCGTTGACCTGGGTGGCGAGCAGGATGTGCCGGTCGGTGCGGACCGCCTCCTCGAGCGCACGGATCGACTTCTCGCGGCCGACGAAGAGCGGCACGATCATGTGCGGGAAGACCACGATGTCGCGCAGCGGCAGGACCGCGTAGGTCCCGGTCGAGCCGGGGACGACGGGCTGGCGCGATTTCGGCTGGGTCATTGACTGACTTCCTTGTGTGGTGACGCCCAGGTCCCTCCCCTCACGGGGACAAGCAGGAGGAACTTTGGGGGCCGACCGGGCCGCGGGGGTCGGAAACGAGGAGAGCGGCCGGTTCGCGGCACCGCACCTCGTTTCGGTGAGCATGCGGCCGTCGCGTCGACTCTCAGGTGGCCCCTCCGGATGCCGCTTTCAAGCACCGTGCCACTTCGGTCTCTGGGGTCACCCGGAGCCGCCATCCGGGCCGCTCTCGCGAGAGAGGCCGCCGTTCGTCACGGCGGCCTCTCGGGGGTCACGTCGTCAGGCGCTGGCGCTCGCCGGTGCGTCCTTGCCGCGGTCGCCGTGGATGTAGAGCGGCCGCGACTTGCCATCGACGACCTCCGGCCCGATCACCACCTGCTCGACCGAATCGAGGCCCGGCAGGTCGTACATCGTCTCGAGCAGAATGCTCTCCAGGATCGAGCGCAGGCCGCGAGCGCCGGTCTTGCGCTCGATCGCCTTGCGGGCGACGAGGCTCAGAGCCTCTTCCTGGAACGTCAGATCGACGTTCTCCATCTCGAACAGGCGCTGGTACTGCTTGACCAGCGCGTTCTTCGGCTCCTGGAGGATCCGCTTCAGCGCGGTCTCGTCGAGATCCTCGAGGGTCGCCAGGACCGGGAGACGGCCGACGAATTCGGGGATGAGGCCGAACTTGAGCAGGTCCTCGGGCTCGACGTTGCGGAAGATCTCGCCGGTGCGGCGGTCGTCCGGGGCCTGGACGGTGGCGCCGAAGCCGATGGAGGTTCCCTTGCCGCGGGCCGAGATGATCCGCTCCAGCCCCGCGAAGGCGCCGCCGCAGATGAACAGGATGTTGGTCGTGTCGACCTGCAGGAATTCCTGCTGCGGGTGCTTGCGACCGCCCTGCGGCGGCACGCTGGCGACCGTCCCCTCCATGATCTTCAGCAGGGCCTGCTGCACGCCCTCGCCCGACACGTCGCGGGTGATCGACGGGTTGTCGGACTTGCGGGAGATCTTGTCGATCTCGTCGATGTAGACGATGCCGCGCTGCGCCCGCTCGACGTTGTAGTCGGAGGCCTGGAGCAGCTTGAGGATGATGTTCTCGACGTCCTCGCCGACGTAACCGGCCTCGGTCAGCGTCGTCGCGTCGGCCATCGTGAACGGCACGTCGAGGATGCGCGCCAGGGTCTGGGCCAACAGAGTCTTGCCCGATCCGGTCGGACCGATCAGCAGAATGTTGGACTTCGCCAGCTCGACGTCGTTGTGCTTGGTCGCGTGCGCCAGGCGCTTGTAGTGGTTGTGCACAGCCACCGACAGGACCTTCTTGGCAAAGTCCTGCCCGATGACGTAATCATCGAGGACCCGCCGAATTTCCTTCGGGGTCGGTACGCCGTCCCGCGACTTCACAAGCGAGGACTTCGATTCCTCGCGAATGATGTCCATGCACAGCTCGACGCACTCATCGCAGATGAAGACGGTCGGGCCCGCGATCAGCTTGCGAACCTCGTGCTGGCTCTTGCCGCAGAACGAGCAGTACAGCGTGCTCTTCGAGTCGTTGCCGCCAGCCTTGCTCATATGGGTCTCCAAGTCCCCGACCGGTCCCGCCCCGGGGACGCGACCGCATCGCTTTTAGATAGTGGCGCCCGGCTAAAGAAACAGTCACCGCCCCGAGCGGCCCGGGCGCCCGGTGCAGAATCGCGATGCAAACACGCAGCCACCTCCGGATCAATCCCACGGATGCGACAGGCTCCCGCCAAATGGCCGCATCGGGGCATCCGCCTTCGGAGGACGATCACCGTCCCCCAGGGGAGGCCCCGCTCGCGCGGGACCTCCGGTGGTCGCGAGGCTTGCTGGCGCGTGGGCTCGCGCCGGCCCGGTCAGGCCTGCGCCGGAGCCTCGGCGCGCTTCTGGAGCACCTCGTCGATCAGGCCCCACTCCTTGGCCGCATCGGCGGTCATGAAGTTGTCGCGCTCCAGGCCCTGCTCGATGGCCTCGTACTCGCGGCCGGTGTGCTTCACGTAGATCTCGTTGAGGCGCCGCTTCAGGGCCTCGATCTCGCGGGCATGGATCAGGATGTCGGTGGCCTGGCCCTGGAAGCCGCCGGAGGGCTGGTGCACCATGATCCGGGCGTTCGGGAGCGCGAAGCGGTGGCCCGCCTCGCCGGCGGCCAGCAGCAGCGAGCCCATCGACGCAGCCTGGCCGACGCAGAGCGTGGCGACCGGGCAGCGGATGAACTGCATCGTGTCGTAGATCGACAGGCCGGAGGTGACCACGCCGCCCGGCGAGTTGATGTAGAAGGAGATTTCCTTCTTGGGATTCTCCGCCTCGAGGAACAGCAGCTGTGCCACGATCAGCGACGCGGAATAGTCCTCGACCGGGCCGGTCAGGAAGATGATGCGCTCGCGCAGCAGGCGCGAGTAGATGTCGAAGGCGCGCTCGCCGCGGCTCGACTGCTCGACCACCATGGGGACGAGCGCGCTGTTATAATACTCGACCGGATCTCTCATCTCACTGGCCCTCTGAACGGAACCCGGCCGCCGCGGGCAGCCGGGGTAGCGGCGGAAACGTACGACCTCGCAGGCCCCGTCCCCGCCGCCCGTTCGGGACCGGACGAGGATCAGGCCGGGTTGGACTCACCCGCGGGAGCGGCCTCGGCAGCCTTCGGCGCATCGGCCTTGGCCTCCTCGGCGTCGTCCTCGTCGGCGAACAGCGCCTCCTTGGAGACGGGCTCCTCGACCAGTTTCACCTGCCCGAGGACGTGGTCAACCACCTTTTCCTCGAACAGCGGGGCGCGCAGCTCGGCCAGCGCCTGCGGGGTCTTGCGATAGAAATCCCAGACCTGCTGCTCCTGGCCGGGGAACTGACGGACGCGGGCGATCAGGGCCTGATTCACCTCGTCGTCCGAGACCTTGATATCGGCGCTCTCGCCCGCCTGCGCAAGCACCAGGCCGAGGCGCACGCGGCGCTCGGCGATCCGGCGGTACTCCTCGCGCGCCTTCTCCTCAGTGGTGTCCTCGTCCTCGAAGGTCTTGCCGCGGTTCTTCAGGTCCTGCTCGACCTGCGCCCACACGGCGGCGAACTCCTGGTGCACCAGGCTCGGGGGCAGCTCGAACGAGTAGCGGCTGTCGAGGGCGTCGAGGAGGCCCTTCTTCAGCTTCTGGCGCGAGGCCGCCTCGTATTCACGGCCCATGGTGGTGCGCACGGCGTCCTTGAGGGCGTCGAGCGAGTCCATGCCGAAGTTCTTGGCGAGCTCGTCGTTAATCTCGAGCTGGCCCGGGTACTTGATGGCCTTCACGGTCACGTCGAACTCGGCGTCCTTGCCGGCGAGGTGCTCGGCGCCGTAGGTCTCCGGGAAGGTGACCTTGACGAGGCGCTCGTCGCCGACGTGAGCGCCGAGGAGCTGGTCCTCGAAGCCCGGGATGAAGGTGTTCGAGCCGAGATCGAGGTTGATGTCCTCGCCGGTGCCGCCCTCGAACGGGGTGCCGTCGATGCGGCCGGTGAAGTTGATGGTCAGGCGGTCGCCGGTCTCGGCGTACTGGCCCTCCATCCGGTCGTGGAACGGGCGGTTGGCCGAGGCCATGCGCTCGATCGTCTCGTTGATCTCCTCGTCGGAGGGGGTGACGACCTGCTTGGTCAGGCTCACGTCCGAGAGGTCGACGAGGTCGAAGCTCGGCATCACCTCGAGGGCGATCTTGAAGGCGAGGTCGGCCTTGGCGTCGAGGGCCTTCTCGATCTCGTCCTTGTCCTCGGGCATCTGGACCTGAGGCTCGAGGGCGAGCTTGAGCTTGTTGTCCTCGACGATCTTCTGGTTGGCCTCGTTGACGGCGTTCTGGACGACGTCGGCCATCACGGAGCGGCCGTAGACCTTGCGCAGATGGGCGACCGGCACCTTGCCCGGGCGGAAGCCCTTGAGCTGCACCTTGCCCTTGATCCCGTCGAGCTCGGTCGCGAGCCGGGTCTCCAGCTCGGCCGCCGGCAGGACCACCTGGTATTCGCGCTTCAGCCCCTCGGCCTTGGTCTCGGTCACCTGCATCGTCGTCATTCCGCCTTGCACCTTCGAATCCGGCTTGGCTGCGGGCCCGGACGGCGCGGTGTTCGACGCCGTGCGACGGGACCGTCAGGACAAGGGGCCGGCACTGCTGCTTGAACCCAATCCGTCGTGTCGCCTGGCGGATGTGGTGCGGGCGGAGGGGCTCGAACCCCCACGACTCTCGTCACTGGAACCTAAATCCAGCGCGTCTACCAATTCCGCCACGCCCGCGACGCTCTCGCCCGAGGCCTGACGCACCCGGGCGCGGCTCTATAGCATGGTGGATCGGTCACGCAGCAAGAATTTTGGGGGCCGCCTCGCCCCCGCCCCCGCCCCCGGCTACAAGGCTGTCCCCGATGCAGGGGGACTCTCCGGCGCCCGGCGTCCGAAGCCTGCCCAGAGATCCAAGATCCGTTGAAGCGAGGTGCCATGCCGTCATCCCTGCCGCCCTCGCGCCGCGCGCTGCTCGCCGGCGCCGCGCTCTCCCTCGCGCCGGCCCTCGTCCGGGCGCAGGGGGGCGCGCCGCAACCGGCGGTGCATGCCGGGGATACGAAGCCTGCCGATGCCAGACGTCTCACCGCCGCACCGGCACGGGCGCGGCTCAAGCCGGAGCCGGCGCCCGAGACCCCGGTCTGGGCCTTCGACGGCCAATCCGCTCCGCCGGTGCTGCGGGTCAAGCTCGGCGAGGCCGTGCGGCTTCGGGTCGAGAACAAGACCGAGCGGCCGCTGTCGCTGCACTGGCACGGGGTGCGCAACCGCAACGCCATGGACGGGGTCGGCGGGGTCACGCAGGCCCCGGTCGCCCCCGGCGCGAGCTTCCTCTACGAGTTCACCCCGCCGGATGCCGGGACCTCGCTGATCCGCCCCCTGGTCGTCGGGGGGGCGAGCGAGCCCTCGGGTCGGGGGCTCGCCGGGATGCTGGTGGTCGAGGAGGCAAAGCCCCCGGTCGTCGACCGCGACGTGCCGCTGCTCCTCCAGGACTGGCGCCTGGAACCCGACGGGACGCTCGCGCCCTTCGGCCAGGTCGCGTTCGCGGCAAGCTCCGGCCGGCTCGGCAACGCGCTGACCGTCAACGGCAAGCCGACGCCTGAGACGATCGAGGCGGCGCCCGGCACGCGGCTGCGGTTGCGGCTCGCCAATGCCTGCAATGCCCGGGCGACCCGGATCCGCTTCGACGGGCTCAAGGCCTGGGTGGCGGCGGTGGACGGGCAGCCGACCGACACGTTCGAGCCGTTGCGGGCCACCCTGCCCTTCCCGCCCGGCACCCGCTACGACATCCTGCTCGACGTGCCCGGCGCGTCGGAGCCGGCGGGCGCCGTGGTGGCGCTGATCGGCTCCGGGATGCCGCTCGCCCGCATCGTCGCCAAGGGCGAGCCGGTCGCGGCCCGGCCGCCGGTGGCGCCGATCGGCGAGAACAAGCTGCTCCCGCCGGAGATCAAGCTTCAGAACGCGTTCCGGCGCGATATCGCCATCGCGGGCGGCGCGGTGTTCGACAAGGCCAAGCCCGAGGCCGCCCCGGCCTTCTCCGGCGACCCGAGCCGGATCTGGACCCTCAACGGTGCCGCCGGCCGGGCCGAGAACCCGCCGCTCTTCACCGTGAAGCGCAACACCGCGGTGGTGCTGGCGCTCACCAACACCACGGCCTTTCCGCAATCGCTGCACCTGCACGGCCACGTCTTCCGGCTGCTGCACCCGCTCGACGACGGCTGGGAGCCCTACTGGCTCGACACCTTCCAGCTGCTCGAGGGCCGCACCGCCCGCATCGCGTTCCTGGCCGACAATCCCGGCCGCTGGCTCGTGAGCGCGACGGCACTCGAGCGGTTCGATACCGGGCTGTGGGGCTGGTTCGAGGTGACCTGAGCCGCGCAAGCTCCCTGCGTCCGGCGGTCGCAGACCGACCGCCGGACGCTGATCGGTCAAGCTCAGAGGCGAGCATTAAGCCCTTGATGTCCGCCATCTTAATGATTCTTGTTTCCGGCTTGACGGTATAGCGCTCAAGAAAACGTGTTAACTTGGGCGAATGCATCGGTGGGATGCTTGTCGCATGCTGGCGCAGCAGCAGCGTGCAACGGACTGCAGCGCATCGACGAGGATGCCCAGCATGGAACATCAGCCGCTTCGCCACATCCGCGACATTGCCGACGTCGGGACGATTCCGCCCCTGCTCGAGGGCCGCCGGGCGCGGCTCGAACGCTTCGCCGAGATCCTCGACCGCGATCCCGGCCGCACCTTCATCACCCTGGAGGAGATCGAGTTCGTGCCCCGCAAGATGCGGGCGGGGATCCGGGCCGACAACTCGCCGCTCTCCTTCGCCTATGCCGATCCGGTGCTGCGGGCGAGCGGGCTCACCGGCGACACCTTCGGGGAGGCTCGCGCCTTCTTCGACCTGAGCACCGGCGAGGCCCATCATCTGCTGTGCTCGTGCGTGAACGGGCGCACCGTGAAGGCCGGGCCGACCGCCCAGCGCCTGCGCCGCCTCGCGACCCGCCAGCCGGGCCTGTGGCTGGCCTACGCTTGCGCCGCCGGCTTCGTCGCCCTGCCGGGGGCGATGTACCTGTTCGGCTGATGCGGTCTCCAACGGAAAAAGGCCGCCCTCGCGGGCGGCCTTTTTCATGCCGCGCGAGGCGGCAAACGGCGCAAGATCAAGCTTACTTGATCTTGGTCTCCTTGAACTCGACGTGCTTGCGCGCGATCGGATCGTACTTACGGAACGACAGCTTGTCGGTCTTGGTACGGGAGTTCTTCTTCGTGACGTAGAAGAAGCCGGTATCGGCGGTCGACAGCAGCTTGATCTTGATGGTGACGGCCTTGGCCATGGCGCGACCTCTTGTGAGTATGGGGTGTTGCGCCCGGAAGACCGAAACGCAAAACGGCCGGGCAGGCCCGGCCAGAACGCGGCGCCTTCCTGCCCCATCACCCTCCGGGCGTCAAGCCCGGGCGACCGACGGTCGCGCATGGGCATCAGGGCGCGGCCCGGACCATCCGCCCGCCCACCACCGCCAAGTAGGCGACGAAGAGCAGCGCCAGCGACCCGGCGAAGCCGTGCGGCGAGGCGAGGTCCATGCCGCCGCCGACGAGCGGCGGCCCCAGCACCAGCCCGATATTGTAGAGCACCAGGAAGGCCGCGTTGGCCCCGGCGAGCGCCGCGCCGTCGAAGCGGGCGCCGAGATGGGCGAGGCCGACCGTGTAGAGCGTGCCGGCGATGCCGCCCCACAGGAACAGGATGAGGCCCAGCAGCCGCGCATCCTCCGCACCGAGCGGCAGCGCCGCGGCACCGACCGCACCGAGGAAGGCCGCGGCGAGCAGGACCCTGCGCTTGTCGATCCTATCGGCGAGGAGCCCGACCGGAATCTGGAACAGCACGTTGCCCAGCGCCGCCAGGCTGACGAGGCCCGCCGCCTGCTCCGCCGAGAGGCCGAGGCGCAGGCCGTAGATCGGCAGGATCGCGAAGCCGCCGGTCTCCACGGCGCCGTAGACGAGCGCCGCCAGCGTCGCCGAGGGCGCGACCCGCAGGTAGCCGAGAAAGCCGCGCCCGCCCTTGTGCGGGATCTCCGGCGACAGCCCGCGGGCCATCACCAGCGGCAGCGCGCCGGCGCAGAACAGGGCGGCCCCCGCAAGGTAGGGCGCCCAGCCGGTGGTGCCGAGGACGCGCAGCAACCCTGGGCCGATGGCGAAGCCGAGGGCCAGCACCGTGGCGTAGACCCCCATTACCAGCCCGCGGCGCGAAGGCGGCGCCGCCTGGTTGATCCAGAACTCGGAGAGGACGAACAGCACCCCGAGGGCGGCCGAGAACACGAAGCGCAGCGGAAACCACCAGGCGAAATCGTGGACCGCCTGGAAGCCGAGGAGCGTCAGCGCCCCCACCGCGATGGCGCCGAGCAGAAGCGGCATCACCCCGAGGCGCGCCGCCACCTGCGGCACGAAGGGCAGGACGACGATGCTCGCCACCCCGGCAATCGCCGTGTTGACGCCGATCCAGGTGTTGGACAGGCCCATCCGCTCCATCTCGAGGGAGAGCAGCGGGATCGACAGGCTGAGCCCGATGCCGACGACCGCCACGCAGGTGATGGCAGCGGCGATGGCGGCGAGGCGCGCGGGCCCGAACTCCGAATCGGTGGCGAGGGTGGTCATGATGGGGCTGGCCGTCAGGGCCGGCTCATATGGGCCAGGGCGCCGGCAAAGGCCAGCCTAGTCCCGAGCACCGCCGTAGAATTTCCGCGCGACCCATCCCGAGACGAATAGATCGCGGGCCCTCCTCTCCCGTGCGGGAGAGGGGAGGTGCCTTTCCTTTATTAGGCCAAATCCAGGGGGAGCCGCATCACAGCTCTTCCCGCGTGTGCTCGCCATCCACGTCGCGAAAGAACGGCACCGGCAGCCTCGGGCTGAACCCCGCCGCGAGCCGGGCCTCCAGCTCGTCGAGCACGATGGCGGTGATGCGGGGCAGTTCCAGCGTGCGGGCCTCGGCGAGGTTGACCCAGGCGAGTTCGGTCAGCTCCGAATCGGGTCCGACGATGCCCGGGGTCTCGGCCGCCACCGCCTCCCGGTCGACGGCGAAGAAGCGGGTGTCGAAGCGCTTGGGCCGGGAGGGCGGGGTGATCGCCCGGGCGACGAATTCCAGCAATTCGAGGTCCGGCATCACCCCGGCCTCGCGAAACGCCGACCAGGTGCCGGGCGGCGCCATCTCGGGCGGGCCGTAATCGGTCGTGCCGATCATCAGCCCGGTCTCCTCGTAGGTCTCGCGGATCGCCGCGAGCGCCAGGACCCGGCCGAGATGGAACAGCGGCGGGTGGACCTGCTCGGCCAGGGCCTGCTCGGCCCGATCGTTGAGGGTGCCGGCCACCGGCATCGAGCGGTCGCCGAGCTCGATCCGCCCGCCGGGGAAGACGAACAGGCCGGGCATGAACTTGTGGCCGGCATGGCGCCGGCCCATCAGCACCTTCGGCTGGTCGCCGGTGCGGTCGAGGATGATCAGCGTCGCTGCGTTGCGGATCCGCAGCGGCCTGGTCTTCCTCTCAGGGGCGGCTGGAGCCGTCGTTCCGTCCGTCGGTCCTGACGCCATGCCGCATCTCCGTCTCGTCCTCAGGCAGACCGCTCGCCGGCCCGGCCCCCGCGCGGCGTATCGCGGCGAAGCCATGCATGCCAAGGGCATATTGCAGCCCGACCACCGCCCCCTTGGTCGGCTGGAGCAGCAGCAGCGAGGCGACGAGGGCCAGCGCCGGCCAGAACGTCATCTGGAACCAGAACGGCAGGTCGAGCCGCATCTCGGTCTCGAGGACGCCCAGGCCGACGACGTGGCCGACGACGAAGATCACCAGGTAGGGCGGCAGGTCGTCGGCGCGGTGATGATGGAACTCCATCCCGCAGGCCTCGCAATCCGGCCGCACCTTGAGGAAGCGTCCGAACAGCCGCCCCTCGCCGCAATGCGGGCAGCGGTTGCGGAAGCCGCGCCAGATCGCCAGCATCCAGTGCGGGTCGGTGCCCGTCCGCCGCGGCAGCGTCTCGACCGGCTCGGCGGCCGGTCCGGCGTGGATCTCGATCATGCCCGTCTCCCGCGGCGCTTGGTCAGGCTGTCGCGGCCTGCCGGCGACGGCCGGTGGCCGCGGGGCCTGCCCCGGGCGGGGCCGGGCGCCGCCTGCCGTCCGCCACCGGCGATCTCGAAGCGCAAGGCCCCCGCCACCGGCGCGGCCTCGACCAACCGCACCTCGACCTTGTCGCCGAGGCGAAAGGTCTCGCGGGTGCGCTCGCCGACGAGGGCGTGGCGGCCCTCCTCGTAGCGGAAATAATCGGCGCCGAGCGTCGAGACCGGGATGAAGCCATCGGCCCCGGTCTCGTCGAGCTTGATGAACAGGCCCGACCGCGTCGCGCCCGAGATCTGCCCGGAGAAGGTGGCGCCGACCCGGTCGGCGAGGTGGTGGGCGATCAGCCGGTCGATCGTCTCGCGCTCCGCCGCCATGGCGCGGCGCTCGGCGGCCGAGATCTGCTGGCCGATCTCGGCAAGGTCACCGACTTCCATGCCGGCCGGCAGCCCGTCGGAGCCGAGCTTGAGGGCCCGGATCAGGGCACGATGCACGATCAGGTCGGCGTAGCGCCGGATCGGCGAGGTGAAATGGGCGTAGCGGCGCAAGGACAGGCCGAAATGGCCGGCATTCTCGGCGGCGTAGACGGCCTGGGCCTGCGAGCGCAGCACCACCTCGTTGAGGAAGAGCTGGTGCTCGCTGCCCTCCACCATGCCGAGGATGCGGTTGAACAGGGCCGGGCGGAGGTTCGCCTCCTTCGGCAATTTCAGGCCGATCGAGGCCATCACCTCCCCGAGCGCCCGCATCTTCTCGAGCGAGGGCTCGTCGTGGACGCGATAGATCAGCGCCTGACCGGCGGATTCCAGGGTCTCGGCCGCCGCGACGTTGGCCTGGATCATGAACTCCTCGATCAGCCGGTGCGCGGCGAGGCGCTCCGGCACGATCACCCGGTCGACCCCGCCCTCGGCGTTCAGGATCACCTTGCGCTCGGGGAGATCCAGCGCCAGCGGCCCGCGGGCGTCGCGGGCGACTGCCAGCGCGTCGTAGGCGGCCCAGAGCGGGCGCAACACCCCGTCCAGGAGCGGGCCGGTGACCTCGTCGGGCCGGCCGTCGATCGCCGCTTGCGCCTGCGCGTAGGCGAGCTTGGCGCGCGAGCGCATCATCACCCGGTGGAAACCGTGGCGGACTTTTCGTCCCTCCGCCGTCACGACCATCCGCACGGCCAGGGCCGGCCGGTCCTGGCCGGGCCGCAGGGAGCAGAGGTCGTTCGAGATCCGCTCCGGCAGCATCGGCACCACCCGGTCGGGGAAGTAGACCGAGTTGCCGCGCAGCAGCGCCTCGCGGTCGAGGGCGGTGCCGGGCCGGACATAGGCCGCGACGTCGGCGATCGCCACCGTGACGACGAAGCCGCCCGGATTGGCCGGATCGGGATCCGGCACCGCCATCACGGCGTCGTCGTGGTCCTTGGCGTCCGGCGGGTCGATGGTGACGAGCGGCAGCTCGCGCCAGTCTTCACGGCCCTCCAGGCCGACCTCGCGGGCGGCCTCGGCCTCCGCCAGTACCTCGCGCGGGAAGACGTGCGGGATGTCGTGGGCGTGGATCGCGATCAGGCTGACCGCCTTCTCCGAGCCGAGGCTGCCGAGACGGTCCTTGACGCGCCCTTGCGTCAGCCCGAACCGGTCCTCGCGCCCGAGCGTCACGGTGACGAGGTCGCCGTCGAGCGCCTCGCCCTCCGCCCCCGGCGGCACCGCGATCTCGCGGCCTTGCGCCTTCTTGTCGACCGGCACGATGCGCCCGCCGCCGGTCGGCAGGGCGCGGTAGACGCCGAGCGTCTCGGCCTTGTTGCGGCCGATCACCTTGATGACCCGGCCGAGATAGCGGTTGGGCGTGTCGCCGTCGGGTTCGATCTTCAGGAGCGCCCGGTCGCCGGTGCCGGGGGCCGGCCCGTTGCTGCTGCGCCCGCGCGGCATCAGCACGATGATGAGCGGGGCGGGCCCGGCTTCCGGATCCCACTGCACCGGGCGCGCCACCAGCTCGCCGTCGCGGTCGCGGCGGCTGTCGATGTCGGCGACGACGACCGGCGGCAGGCGGCCGGCCTTGCGCAAGCCCGACCGGTCCTTCTCGATCACGCCCTCTTCCTGGAGATCCTTGAGCAGGCGCTTCAGCTCGATCTTGTCGGAGCCCTTGATGCCGAAGGCCTGGGCGATCTCGCGCTTGCCGACCTTCTGGGGCGACTCGTCGATGAAGGCGAGCACCGCCTCGCGGGTCGGCAGGGCGGCGGAGGCGGGCTTGGGAGCCTTGGTGTGTACGCGCGCAGGGTAGGTTTTCTTGGCCAACAGGTCGAATCCAGGCGGCGGGACGCGACGGCTCCCCGGCGGGTCAGCCGCTGCCGCAAGCCCGAAATATGGGATGGGTGCGGCGGCAGGGCAACGTCGCCGGAGGGACGAGTCCCGACGCCGGCCGGACGGCGCGGTGAGCCAGCATCGTCATCGACCATGCCGGCCACGTCGCAGCAACGACGCCCGGCACCGCGTCCCGTCCGCCGACGTCCTCGATCGATCGGGACAGTCTCGCGAGCGGTGTCGCGGCCTCGACGAGGTCAGGGCGTCAGGACGCGCCGGGCAGCGCCCCGATCCGGACCGGGAACACCTGAATGGGTGGGCCCTGCACGTCTGTGGACAACCAATCGACCAAGATGCCGGCCACCATCCAGCAGCACAGGAAGATTGTTGTCATTCCACATCAGTCGATCCGATCTTCTCTCTTCGATCATGGAAAAGATCTTTCCGTCCGACCCGCGTTGACGACGTTGGGTCCGCATCGGCTGATGGCTTGAGGCCGAATCGGCCCGGACAGATCGGACGCCATGACAGACTATCCGACGATCAAGACCTTCGCCGAGACCTCCTCCCGCGCTGCGGGCAAGACCTCGACGGCCGTCAGCCGGCGCCGGCTGTTCCAGTCCGGCGCCGTGATCGCGGGCGCCGCCCTCGGCAGCCGGATTCCCGGCGCGGCAGCCCTGGAGGGACCGCCGCCGCGGGGGCTCGATGCCCTGGCGCGCGACCTGCGCGGCCGCCTGATCCGCCCCGGCGAGCCGGGCTTCCTGGTCGCCGCGTGGCCGAATAACGGCCGCTGGGCCGACGTGCTGCCGCTCGCGATCGCGATGTGCACCGGCGGCGACGACGTGCGTGCCTGCATCAACTGGGCACGCCAGGAGCGCCAGACCTTTGCGGTGCGCTGCGGCGGGCACAACTACGCGGGCTTCTCGACCACGCACGGCCTGCTCATCGACGTGAAGCCGATGAGCGGCATCCAGTTCGACCCGAAGACCGGGTTCGTGACGATCGGGGCCGGCGCCAGCAACCAGGACATGGCCGACGCCTTCCGGGCAACCGGCCTCGCGGTCCCGTCGGGCCGCTGCCCGACGGTGGGGATCAGCGGTCTCACCCTCGGGGGCGGCTGGGGCTTCTCGGCGACGCGCAACGGCCTGACCTGCGACGCCCTGCGGGCGACCGACGCGGTGACGGCGGACGGCACCCTGCATCGCGGCATCGCCGCGACCGGCGACGACGCGTCCCTGTTCTGGGCCGCGCGGGGCGGCGGCGGCGGCAACTTCGCGGTGCACACCTCGTTCACCTTCGAGCCGCACCCGGTCTACGACGTCACGGTGTTCAACATCGTCTGGCCGGCCCGCCACCAGATCGAGCTGATGCTGGATCTGCAGGACATCCAGCTCAACAATCCGCACCTGATCTCGACCCGCAGCAAGCTCGTGCCGATCGTCGCCGGCCAGGTGCAGCGCGACAAACTGGGGGTGCAGACCCTCGGCCAGTTCTTCGGCCCGCCGGACCAGCTCCGGGCGCTCCTCGACCGTCCCCTGTCCCGGTCGAAGCCGACCGTCGCCGAGATCAACCGGATGAATTACTGGAGCGCCCGCGACTACCTCGTGACCGACGACCCGGGCGGCTTCTACGACATCCGCTCGAGCTACGTCGCCGGCCAACTCGGCGGCGACGCGATCGACACGATGATGCGCTGTATGGAGAAGTCGCCCTGCGGCTCGGTGCTGCAGCAGAACATGGGCATCCTGTTCGCGGCCGGCGGCCGGGTGAAGGCGGTGCGCCCCACCGACACAGCCTATGTCCACCGCGAATCCGACTTCATCCTGGAGATGGAGACGTCGTGGAGCCCGCTCGACATGCCGGACATGGTCAAGCGGCAGCAGGCCTGGCTGACCGAGTACTTCGCCGCGATGCAACGTTTCGTGAAGCCGCAATCCTACGTCAACTTCCCGAGCCGCGACCTGCCGAACTGGCTCGACGCCTATTACGGCGAGAATGTCGGCCGGCTCTGCGAGGTGAAGCGCCGCTACGACCCGGACGACGTGTTCAAGTTCCCGCAGAGCGTCCCGCTCAAAAAGCCGGCGTGACCGGAGGCCGATCGGCGCGGCACGTCCGGCCCGATGTCACCTCGACGATCCACCGCGTCATTCCGGGGTCGCGTCAGCGGAGCTCCGGGATGACGCCGCGGGTCACGGGTCCGTCGCGGGATCGCGGGAACGTTCGACCGTGACGGTCCCTCCCCTCACCCGGTCGAGGCCGACTTGCGCACCCGGTCGACCGCGGCATCGAAATCGAAGCCCGGACCCGCGACGGCGTCGAGCGCCAGCGGGCAGTCCTGCGGCAGGGTCAGCGACACCTGGGTCTCGTCCGGCCGCAGGTCCGGCGCCTCGGCCTCGCGCACGGCGAGCGTCCAGACGCCGTCGAGCTTGAGGGCGGAGAGGTCTTGGCCCGCCAGCCGCCCGTGCAGCTCCGCCGCCTCCCGGCGCCAGACCGCGACGCGGGCCTCATCGGCGATCAGGGCGGCCTTGACCAGGGTGGCGAGGAGCGCGCGCAGGGTCGCGGCGGGAGAGGTCGGCTCGGTCATCGGGACTCCGGGGATCGTCTCGCCGAGGCGCCGCAAGCCCGGTGCCAAAAAGAGAAGGGGCCGGATCGCTCCGGCCCCCTCCGTCACGTGCCTGACCCGGGTCTGGATCAGAGCGAGTAGTAGTTCACGAACTCGATCGGGTGCGGGGTCATCTCGTACCGCATCACCTCGGTCATCTTCAGCTCGATGAACGAGTCGATGAAGTCGTCGTTGAACACGCCGCCGGCCTTGAGGAACTCGCGGTCGGCGTCGAGGCTGTTGAGCGCCTCACGCAAGCTGCCGCACACGGTCGGGATCTCCTTGAGCTCCGCCGGGGGCAGGTCGTAGAGGTCCTTGTCCATCGCCGGACCCGGATCGATCTTGTTCACGATGCCGTCGAGGCCGGCCATCAGCAGGGCCGCGAAGGCGAGGTAGGGGTTCGCCATCGGGTCGGGGAAGCGGACCTCGACGCGCTTGGCCTTCGGCGAGGTCGTCCACGGAATCCGGCATGAGGCCGAGCGGTTGCGGGCCGAATAGGCCAGCAGCACCGGCGCCTCGTAGCCCGGGACCAGGCGCTTGTAGGAGTTGGTCGACGGGTTGGTGAAGGCGTTGAGGGCCTTGGCGTGCTTGATGACGCCGCCGATGTACCACAGGCATTCCTGGCTGAGGTCGGCGTACTTGTTGCCGGCGAAGACCGGCTTGCCGTCCTTCCAGATCGACTGGTGGACGTGCATGCCCGAGCCGTTGTCGCCGTAGACCGGCTTCGGCATGAAGGTCGCGGTCTTGCCGTAGCTCTGGGCGACGTTGTGGATGCAGTACTTGTAGATCTGCATCTGGTCGGCCATCAGGGTCAGCGTGTCGAACTTCATGCCCAGCTCGTGCTGGGCAGACGCGACCTCGTGATGGTGCTTCTCGACCTTGACGCCCATTGACTGCATGGCGGCGAGCATCTCGCCGCGCATGTCCTGGGCCGAATCCTGCGGCGGGACCGGGAAGTAGCCGCCCTTGATCTGGACGCGGTGGCCGAGGTTGCCGCCCTCGTACTCGGTCTGGCCGTTGATCGGCAGCTCGACCGAATCGAGCTTGAAGCCGGTATGGTACGGGTCGGCGGAGAAGCGGACGTCGTCGAAGACGAAGAACTCGGCCTCGGGGCCGACGAAGATGGTGTCGCCGATGCCGCTGGCCTTCACGAAGGCCTCGGCCTTCTTGGCGATGCCGCGCGGATCGCGGCTGTAGGGCTCGCCGGTCGACGGCTCGAGCACGTCGCAGACGATCGACATGGTCGAGGCGGAGAAGAACGGGTCCATGCAGGCCGTCGCCGGGTCCGGCATCAGCAGCATGTCGGATTCGTTGATCGCCTTCCAGCCGGCAATCGACGAGCCGTCGAACATCGTGCCCTCGGCGAAGATGTCCTCATCGACCAGCGACACGTCGAAGGTGACGTGCTGCCACTTGCCCCGCGGATCGGTGAAGCGGAAGTCGACGTACTTGACGTCGTTTTCCTTGATTTCCTTGAGGACGTCCGTCGCGGTCTTAGACATTCTCGTTTGATCCCTTCCTAGAACGGCGTCGAAGGCCGCCATGAAGCCGCGGTCCTGGGGTCAGGCCGCGGTTTTCGTCGCTGCAGAGAAGGCCGGGCGTCGGATCGCGCCGTCGTCAGATGGCGTCCTGGCCGGTCTCGCCGGTGCGGATGCGGATCGCTTCCTCGATCGAGGAGACGAAGATCTTGCCGTCGCCGATGCGGCCGGTCTGGGCCGATTTGCGGATCGCCTCGACGGCGCCGTCCACCAGCGTGTCGGGCAGCACGATCTCCAGCTTCACCTTGGGCAGGAAGTCGACCACGTATTCCGCGCCCCGATAGAGCTCGGTGTGGCCCTTCTGGCGGCCGAAGCCCTTGGCCTCGATCACCGTGATGCCCTGAAGGCCGACCTCCTGCAGGGCCTCCTTCACCTCGTCGAGCTTGAAGGGCTTGATGATCGCTTCGATCTTCTTCATGCCGGGCGGGCCTGGTCTGCAACGGTTCCGGCGGCATTCCTAGCATCGCGCCGCGCCGACCGCCACGGGGGATTTCCCGTGAGCGGACCGGGAATGCCTAATCGGTAAGCAATTGCTGCGCGTTTGTTGCGCAATTCGTCGTTCTCAAGCTTGGCTCCGCGGCGACGCTGCCGCGTCCGGGCGCTTCTCGGAGTAGGATGCGATGGCCGGGACCGAGCTGCTCACCACCGACGAGATGCGGCGGGCCGATGCCGCCGCGATCGACGCCGGCACGCCCGGCCTGACCCTGATGTCCCGCGCCGGTGCGGGCGTGGCCGCGCGCGCCCGGGCGCTCGCCGGGGAGGGACCGGTCCTGGTCCTGTGCGGGCCGGGCAACAACGGCGGCGACGGGTTCGTCGCCGCGCGGCTGCTGGCCGAGGCGGGCCTCGCCGTCGAGGTCGCGCTGCTCGGACCGCGCGACGCGCTCGCGGGCGACGCCGCCGCGGCGGCCGCGGACTGGACCGGCCCGGTGGCGGACGCGGCGAGCGCCGAGCCGGCGGGCTTCGCCCTGGTGATCGATGCCCTGTTCGGGGCCGGCCTCGCCCGCCCGGTCGAGGGCGCGGCGGCTTCGCTGATCGCGCGGGTCAACGAGGCCGGAGTGCCGGTGCTGGCGGTCGACGTGCCGTCGGGCCTCGACGGGGATACCGGCGCGCCGCGCGGCGCGGTCGTCGCCGCGACCGAGACCGTCACCTTCGTGCGGTGCAAGCCCGGCCATCTGCTCCTGCCCGGCCGGCGCCTGTGCGGCCCGGTCACGGTGGCGGAGATCGGCATCCCGGATGCGGTGGTGGCGGGGATCGGCGCGCAGGCCCACGCCAACGGGCCGGACCTCTGGGGTGCCGCCATCCCGCATCTCGCCACCGACAGCCACAAATACATGCGGGGCCACGCGGTGGTGCTGTCGGGCCCGGCCCACCGCACCGGCGCGGCGCGGCTCGCCGCCCGCGGCGCGCTTCGGATCGGCGCCGGCCTCGTCACCGTGCTGTCGCCGGCCTCGGCCCTGCCCGAGAACGCCGCCCATCTCACGGCGATCATGCTGAGCCCGTGCGAGGGCGCCGACGACCTCGACGACACGCTCACCGACGAGCGCCTGAACGCGATCGTCGCCGGCCCGGGCCTTGGCACCGGCGCCCCGACCCGCGACCTGGTGCGGGTCGCCAGCGAGGCCGGCCGCGGCCTCGTCCTCGACGCCGACGCGCTGACGAGCTTCTCGGGGCGGGCCGACGAACTCGCCGAGATGATCGCGGGCGGCGGCGCGCAAGCGATCGCGACCCCGCACGAGGGGGAGTTCGCGCGCCTGTTCAAGGGCGTCGCCGCCGTGCCGGCGGAGGGCTCGAAGCTGGTGCGGGCCCGGGCCGCCGCGGCCTTCCTCGGCGCGGTGGTGGTGCTGAAGGGGGCCGACACGGTGATCGCCGCCCCGGACGGCTGCGCCGCCATCAACGCCAACGGCACGCCCTGGCTCGGCACCGCCGGCAGCGGCGACGTGCTGTGCGGCTTTGCCGGCGGGCTGCTCGCGCAAGGGATGGCGCCGTTCGAGGCCGCCGCCGCGGCGGTCTGGCTCCACGCCGCCGCCGGGCGCCGGCACGGGCCGGGGCTGATCGCCGAGGACCTGCCGGAGCTGATGCCGGCGGTGCTGAAGGAGCTGCTGGAGAGGCTGGGGCGGACCTAGCGAGCCGCCGGTGACCCGGTACGCCACGTCATCCTGGGACTCGCCACAGGCGAGAACCCGGGATGGCGGCGAGGGTGCCGGAGACGTGGGACGATCGAGCGGGACGGAGGTCCCCCTCCCCTCACGCCGCCGCCGCGACCACCCGGTTCCGGCCGTCCTGCTTGGCCTGGTAGAGCGCGAGGTCGGCGCGCTTGAGCAGGAGGGACGGGTCGCCATCCCCGGCCTGCCGGATGGCGACGCCGATCGAGACCGTGACGTCGATGGCGCAGGTGCCGCGCTGGACCTGGAAGGCCGCCGCCTCGATCCGTTCGCGGATGCGCTCCGCCACCTGGCGGGCGGCGTCGAGCCCGGTATCGGGCACCACCACGACGATCTCCTCGCCGCCGTAGCGTGCCACCACGTCGATGCCGCGGGTCTGGGCGCGGATGCGGGTGGCGAATTCCTTCAGGACCTCGTCGCCGGCGTCGTGGCCGAAGCGGTCGTTGATCGACTTGAAGCGGTCGATGTCGAGGATCAGGAGGGCCACCGGGCGGTCCCGCAAGGACGGCTCGGAGAACAGGCCGGCGAGGTAGCTGTCGAGGTAGCGCCGGTTGTGCAGGCCGGTGAGCCCGTCGGTCACGGCGAGGTCCATCGACGCCTGGACCGACTCGCGCAGCGAGTGCGAGAACCGCTTGCGCTTCACCTGGGTGCGCACCCGGGCCACCAGCTCGTTGCGGTCGATCGGGCGGACCAGGTAGTCGTGGACGCCGAGATCGAGGCCGCGCATGATCCGGGCGCGGTCGCCGGCATCGGCCAGCATCACCACCGGCACGGTGCGGGTGCGGTCGAGGGAGCGGAGCTGGCTGCACAGGCGCAGGCCGTCATGGCCCTCGAGGTCGAGGCTCACCAGCACCACGTCGTAATCGCCGGCCTTGACCCGCTCCAGGGCCTCCTGCGGCGAGGCGACGGTCTCCACGCAGTGATACTGCCCGAGCGCCGCGGCCATGCGCTCGGCCGAGGCGCGGCGGTCCTCAACGATCAGCACGTTGGCGTCGTGCCCGGTCTCGGCGGTGGCCGCCGCCAGGGGATCGCCGACCCGCGACGCCATGGCACGGCTGCGCAGCTCGTCGGTCACCGCCTTCAGGCGCACCAGGCTGCGCACCCGGGCCATCAGGGCGGTGTCGTCGATCGGCTTGGTGAGGAAGTCGTCGGCGCCGGCATCGAGGCCGCGCAGGCGGTCGCCCGGCTGGTCGAGGGCGGTCACCATCACCACCGGCAGGTGGGCGGTGGTCGGGGTCGACTTGATCCGGCGGCAGACCTCGAACCCGTCCATGCCGGGCATCATCACGTCGAGCAGCACGATGTCGCACAGGCCCTTCTCGCACACCGCGAGGGCATCGGGCCCGTTCATCGCCGAGACCACATCGAAGTACTCGATGGTCAGCTTGGTCTCAAGCAGCTTGATGTTCGGAAAAAGATCGTCGACGATGAGGACACGTGCCGACATGGGTAGGTCAGGCCTCTCAGCTCTGCATCAGCTCTTGTCAGGGTCCGCTCTCGATCAACGCGCGATCAGCTCTTGCGCTCGTCGCCGACGTAGGTCCGCACCGTCGCAAGGAACTTCGCGACGGAAATGGGCTTCGAGAGGTAGGCCTCGCAGCCTCCCTCGCGGATGCGCTCCTCGTCACCCTTCATGGCGAAAGCCGTGATGGCAATCACCGGGATGCTCTTGAGCTCGTCGTCCTCCTTGAGCCATTTAGTGACCTCGAGGCCCGAGACCTCGGGGAGCTGAATGTCCATCAGGATCAGGTCCGGTCGATGCCGGCGCGCCAGCTCGATCGCCTCGATCCCGTTGGCCGTCTTGAGGGTCGAGTAGCCGTGAGCTTCCAACAGGTCGTTGAAAAGCTTCATGTTCAGCTCGTTGTCCTCGACGATGAGCACCGTCTTCGTCATGGCTCACTGTCTCCGGCGCTCCAGCGGCCCGCGTCCCACCCGGCAGCAAACCGGAACCGCAACACTGTTAAGCGGCACATGTTGATGAAACGCAAATCCGACGGTTTTGCCAGAGGGTCCGATCCCCGTGGTGGAGTGCTGAGCGCATCCGCCGCGGAGGCCCTTGGCGCCCGCGTCTTCGGCTACGTCACGGGCGATCCGGGCCGACTGCTCCGGTTCATGGAGAGCGCCGGCCTGACGCCGGATGCGTTGCGGCAGGCAGCGGACGGCCCGGACCTCATCGCCGGCCTCCTCGACCACGTGGTGGCGGACGAGGAGCTGCTCGTCGCCTGCGCGAGCGCCCTCGAGGTGCCGCCGGAGCGGATCACCCAGGCATGGCGCCGCCTCGGTCCGCCGGATCCGGGCGAGTTCGGCGCGTGAGCCAGGCGGATGCCGGGTTCTGCCGCGATTGCGGCGCGACCGCGCCGGCCGCCGGCGCCCCGCGCTGCCGGGCCTGCGGCTCGCCGCGCCTCGTCGCTCATCCGGAGCGCGACGCCCTCGCCATCGCGCATGTCGATTGCGACGCGTTCTACGCCGCGGTCGAGAAGCGCGACGACCCGTCCTTGCGCGACAGGCCGCTGATCATCGGCGGGGGCAAGCGCGGGGTGGTGGCGACCGCCTGCTACATCGCGCGGATCCGGGGCGTCCATTCGGCGATGCCGATGTACCGCGCCCTGGAGGCCTGCCCGGACGCGGTGGTGCTGCGGCCCGACATGGAGAAATACGCCCGGGTCGGCCGGGAGGTGCGGGCGATGATGCAGGAGCTGACGCCCCTGGTCGAGCCCGTCTCGATCGACGAGGCGTTCCTCGACCTCTCGGGCACCGAGCGGCTGCACGGCGCCTCGCCCGCCGTGACGCTGGCGCGCTTCGCCCGCCGGGTCGAGGCCGAGATCGGCATCACCGTCTCGGTCGGGCTCGCCCCCAACAAGTTCCTGGCCAAGATCGCCTCCGACCTCGAGAAGCCGCGCGGCTTCTCGATCATCGGCCGGGACGAGGCCGAGGCGTTCCTGGCGCCCCGGCCGGTGCGGATCCTGCCCGGCATCGGCCAGGCCGCCGCCGAGCGCCTCGCGTCCCTCGGCATCCAGCGGATCGGCGATCTCGGCCGGGTGGCGCCGGAGCGGCTGCAGGCCGGCCTCGGGCGCGACGCCGCCCGGCTGCGCGCGCTCGCCCGCGGCGAGGATCCACGCCGGGTGCAGCCGATCCGCGAGACGAAGAGCGTGTCGGGCGAGACCACCTTCGCGGAGGACCTGCGCGCCTTCGAGGCCCTGCGGCCGATCCTGTGGCAGCTCTGCGAGAAGGTCGCGCGGCGGCTGAAGCGGGCGGAGCTCGCCGCCGGCAGCGTCACGCTGAAGCTCAAGGACCGGGAGTTCCGCCTGCGCACCCGCACCCGCTCGGGGTTGGCGCCGACGCAGGTCGCCGAGCGGCTGTTTCGCCCGGCCGAGGCGCTGCTGCGCGAGGCCTGCGACGGCACCGCCTACCGGCTGATCGGGATCGGCGCCGGCGACCTGTGCGGCGCGGCCCATGCCGACCGGGGCGACCTCGCCGACGTCTCGGCGGTCCGCGACGCCAGCCGGGCGGCGGCGATCGATGCCTTGCGCGACCGCTTCGGTGCAGCCGCGGTGCAGCGCGGCCTCGGCTTCACCCCGCAGGGCGAGGGTGGGCCGGGCTCCGGCAAGCAGGGGCCGGTCCCGGGGACGGCGAAGCGGGAGCCCCGCTGACGGTCGGCCACCGCTTCCCCTCCGGACCCTATTTGCAGTCCTTGCTCTCCGGCATGAGGTCGATGCGCGACAGCTCGCCCTTGAGCGAGAACTCGCCGTAATCGAGGCGCAGCGCCCCGCTCACGCCGTTCTCGTAGAGGTCGAAGGCGAGGACGTAGACCGGGGTGCGCTCCCCCTCGCCCGGCGAGAAGTAGCTCAGCGTCACCGGCCAGTGCGGCATCGCCGCCATCGCCCCCTGGCGCAGCGGCGCCTCGACCGGTGCAGTGGCGGCCTTCGCGTCCGGCTTGGACAGATCGGGCTTGGCCAGATCGGGCTTGGCCAAATCGGGCTTGGCCAGATCGGGCTTGGCCGTGTCGGCGGCGATGGCGCGCTGCGGACCGATCACCGCCAGGGTATCGTAGACCTTGCGGCCGTCATCCGAGCCGTCGAATACCTTGACGGCGACGGTGGATTGCCCGGCCCGGGCGGCCTCGATCAGCCGTCGCATGTGGGCGGCGGGAAACAGCACCTCCCCAGCCACCGCCATCTCCCCGCGCTTGGGCTGCTTGAGGGTGATGTCGACGCCCTTGTCGCCGCGCTCGGCGTTGCCGTCGACCGGTGCCGCGGCCTTGCCGTTGAGGTCGGACTGGGTGCGGAAGCGGAAGCTGCGCCCGTCGCCGCTCTCGAAAGTGGTGTTGCGCAGGTCGGAGGTGCGGCTGCCGCTCTCCGAGCTCTCCAGAACCGTCACCTGCCGGTATTGCAGCGCGAAGCCCTTGCAGGAATCCCCGGTGAAATCGAACACGATCCGGCCGCGGGCCCCTTCGACCGCGCGGGTGCCGGAGCTGCCGGACAGGGACAGGTCGTAGACGGCGCGATGGGGTGCGAGATGCACGGCCTCGGCCGCCAGGGCGGGCGACGAGAGCGCGAGCAGGACGCACGCGAGGAGTGATCGCATGAGGTCTCCCGGGGCGGCCGTGGGTGATGGCGTCGGCCCTGTTGGCCGTCTCAAGATAGGTCCCGCCCCGGTTCCCGGCAACGTGCCGCCGGTGCCGGGAGCGCGCCCGCCGTGGCGATAAGGCCACGCTTGCCCAAACACCGTGAATTCAACCAATGGTTGTGTCGCCCCAGAAGGGCGGCGCGGCGGCGCGCCGCCCCGTGCCGGACGGCCGCGAAATCCGGTCAAACACGGCGCAACATGCTCAGAGCAATGACTATTTTTCGTCCTCCGCCGGTGCCGCACGGCACAACGGAGCCCCTCGTCGGCACAACCGAGACGGGTCGTGCCGCCCGCTCCGCCGCGGGGAAAAACCGCCTCGGGGGGGCCCGGACTCTTGCGCGGGTGTTAGGCCGTCCTGTAGGTTCACCCCCGTCGCCACCGCCCGAGGCGTGGCGGCGATCACCAGCAGGATCGGACGGACTGAACGCGCGGTCGAACGGCTGACCGCTCGCGTCCGCACGTCGATTCCATGGGTGATGTCGGGGGAGTGGAGGCGGCGATGACGGATGCGGGCCCGGGCTGGACGAAGGAGCGTGTCGAGCTTCTCAAGCGGCTGTGGAGCGACGGCCGGAGCGCCAGCCAGATCGCGGCCGAGATCGGCGGCGTGTCCCGCAACGCGGTCATTGGCAAGGTCCACCGGCTCGGCCTCGCCGGCCGGGTCCTGAAGACCAATGGCGCCGCGTCGACCGCCGGCCGCCGTGGCCGGGGCGACGCCGATGCACCGGACGCCCCCATCACCGAGGCACCGTCCATGCTGGCGCCGGCGCCGCCGGCCCTCGCCCTGGTCCAGGCTCAGTCCGACCCCACCTCCGACTCCGTCGCCCTGCCGGAGAGCGCCCGCGTCACCATCATGGAGCTGCGGGAATTCATGTGCCGCTGGCCGATGGGCGACCCGTCCACGCCGGATTTCCGCTTCTGCGGCGACCGCGCGATCACCGGCCTGCCCTACTGCACCCATCACAGCCGCATCGCCTACCAGCCCGCCGCCGAGCGCAAGCGCGACCGCAGGGCCGTCGGCTTCCGCTGAGGCCGCGGCATCGGGAGCGGCGGCCCGCCGCTTCCGATGGCTTGACGTTATCGCTCAAATCCTAACGATTCCTGTCCGGCGGCCGCGGCCGGACGGATCCTGCGACGCGGCGGCGGCGGACCGGCTCGACCATCCTGACGGAGGCGGCCCAGGAACGGCAGCGGATGCGCCGGTCCCGAAGCGGCCCCGGCGAGCGTTCCGATGCCTCACGCATCCGGCGCGAACATCTCGTCGAAGGAATAGCCGGAGCCGCGTACGGTGCGGATCGGGTCGTTGTCGCGGCCACGGTTGATCGCCTTGCGCAGGCGGCCGATATGCACGTCGACGGTGCGCTCATCGATATAGACGTCGTGGCCCCAGACGCCGTCGAGGAGCTGCTCGCGCGAGAAGACGCGGCCCGGGCTCTGCATCAGGAATTCGAGCAGCTTGAACTCGGTCGGGCCGAGATGCAGCTCGCGGCCGTCGCGGCGGACGCGGTGGCTGACCCGGTCGAGCTCGATGTCGCCGGCGACCAGCAGGTCGGCGACGTGGGCGGGCTTGGCGCGGCGCAGGAGCGCGCGGACCCGCGCCAGCAGCTCCGGCACCGAGAACGGCTTGACGATGTAGTCGTCGGCGCCGGTGGCGAGCCCCCGCACCCGGTCGCCCTCCTCGCCCCGCGCCGTGAGCATGATGACCGGCAGCCGCTCGGTCTCCCGGCGGGCGCGGATGCGCCGGCACAGTTCGATGCCGGACAGGCCGGGCATCATCCAGTCGAGGAGGACGAGGTCGGGCACCTGCTCGCGCAGGCGGAGATCCGCCTCGTCGCCGCGGGCGACGGCGTCGACCTCGAAGCCCTCGGCCTCGAGGTTGTAGCGCAGGAGGAGGGTGAGGGCTTCCTCGTCCTCGACGATCAGGATGCGGGTACTCATTGCGGGTACTTCAGGCAGGGATCACGGGTGGGGCCCGCCGGGCATCGCGAGCCCGCGCGGGCGTGTCGCCCTCAGGCCTCGGGCGGGGTGTCGAGGGTGGCGAAGCTCGAGCGGTCGTTCTTGGGACGATCGGTCGTCAGCGTCTCGCCGGTGGCGAGGTAGTGGATCGTCTCGGCGATGTTGGTGGTGTGGTCGCCGATGCGCTCGACGTTCTTGGCGCAGAACAAGAGGTGCGTGCAGAACGTGATGTTGCGCGGATCCTCCATCATGTAGGTCAGCAGCTCGCGGAAGAGCGAGGTGTAGAGCGCGTCGATGCCGCCGTCCCGGGCCCAGACGTCGAGGGCCGCGACGGTATCCTGGGTGGCATAGGCGTCGAGCACGTCCTTGAGCTGGGCCTGGACCAGCTCGTTCATGTGCTCCACGCCGACGACGATCTTCTGCAATTGTACCTGGTCGCTGATCGCGACGACGCGCTTGGCGACGTTCTTGGCAAGATCGCCGATGCGCTCGAGATCGCCGGAGACGCGGATCGCCGAGATCGTCTCGCGCAGGTCGATCGCCATCGGCTGGCGCCGGGCGATCAGCAGGATCGCCTTCTCCTCGATCTCGCGCTGCAACCCGTCGAGGCGCTGGTCCACGGCGATCACCGCCTGGGCGAGGCCGGCATCGCGGCGCAGCAGCGCCTGGCCGGAATCGGCCACCATCTTCTCGGCGATGCCGCCCATCTCGGCGATGCTGCGCCGAAGGTTCTGCAGTTCCTGATCGTAGGAGCTGACGATGTGACCCGACATGAGGTGAGCCTCCCCGCGCTGAGGTGGAGCGTATGGCGGACGCCGGCCCGGCGAGGCCTGGGCCGGCGGAACGATGGCGTGGCGCCTCAGCCGAACCGGCCGGTGATGTAGTCCTGGGTCTGGCGCTTCGTCGGATTCATGAACAGCCGGTTGGTCGGACCGTACTCGACCAGCTCGCCGAGATACATGAAGGCGGTGAACTGCGAGATGCGGGCCGCCTGCTGCATGTTGTGGGTGACGATGGCGATGGTGAACTCAGCCCGCAGCTGCTCGATCAGCTCCTCGATGCGGCCGGTCGAGATCGGGTCGAGGGCCGAGGTCGGCTCGTCGAACAGGATCACCTCCGGGCGCTGCGCCACCGTGCGGGCGATGCAGAGGCGCTGCTGCTGGCCGCCGGACAGGCCCATGCCGGATTGCTTCAGCTTGTCCTTCACCTCGTCCCACAGCGCCCCCTTGCGCAGGGCCTCCTCGACGCGGTTGTCGAGATCGGCCTTGCCGAGGCGCTCGTAGAGCCGGATGCCGAAGGCGATGTTGTCGTAGATCGACATCGGGAACGGGGTCGGCTTCTGGAACACCATGCCGACCCGGGCGCGCAGCTCGTTGAGGTCGATCGAGGGATCCAGGATGTTGCGGCCGTCGAGCAGGATCTCGCCCTCGGCGCGCTGCTCCGGGTAGAGGCTGTAGATGCGGTTGAAGGTGCGCAGCAACGTCGACTTGCCGCAGCCCGACGGCCCGATCAGCGCCGTGACCTGGCGGTCGAGGAAGTTGAGGTTGATGTTCTTCAGGCCCTTGAAGTCGCCGTAGTAGAAGCTGAGGTCCTTCACGGCGAGGCGGATCGCGGCGGATTCGTCGGCCGTGCTCTGGCCCACGACCGGCGCGGCGGTGGCGGTGGCGCTCATCGGTGTGTCTCCAGGATGCGGATCAGCGCCCCTTCGGGCCGCTCAGGACGAGGCGGGCCACGATCGACAGGCCCAGGATGGTGACGGTGATGAGGAGCGCGCCGGCCCAGGCCAGCTGGCGCCAGTTCTCGTAGGGCGACAGGGCGAACTGGTAGATCATCACCGGCAGGTTCGCGACGCCGCCCATCAGGTTCGGGCTGAACCAGGAATTGTTGTTGAGCGCGGTGAAGAGCAGCGGCGCGGTCTCGCCGGCGATGCGGGCGAGCGCCAGCAGCACGCCGGTGACGATGCCCGACTGCGCCGCCCGCCAGGTGACGCTGCGGATCACGATCGATGTCGGCGCGCCCAGCGCCGCGCCGGCCTCGCGCAGGGTGCCGGGCACCAGGCGCAGCATGTCCTCGGTGGTGCGCACGATCACCGGGGTGGCGATGATGGCGAGCGCGACGCCGCCGGCCCAACCCGAATAGCCGCCCATCGGCCGCACCATCAGGGTGTAGACGAACAGGCCGATCAGGATCGAGGGCGCCGAGAGCAGGATGTCGTTGAGGAAGCGGATCAGGTTGGCGAGGTGCGAGGTGCGGCCGTACTCGGCGAGGTAGGTGCCGGCGAGCACGCCGACCGGCGTCGCCACCACGATGCCGAGCGCCGTCATCACCAGGCTGCCGAGGATCGCGTTGGCGATGCCGCCGCCCTCGGAGCCGGGACCGGGCGTGACCTGGGTGAACAGGGCCGGCGAGAAGCCCTGCACGCCCTGGATGATGAGCATCAGCAGGATCGAGCCGAGCACGACGGCGCCGAGCACGGTGGCGGCCGTGCAGGCGACGATCAGGAGCTTGTCGGCCGAGCGCCGGCTGGCGCGGACCCGGCCCCATTCCGCGGGGGCGGTGCGGGTGGGGGCGGGCGGGGCCGGCCTTGCGACCGCGGCGGGGGAGGCGTTCATCGGGAGGCGTCCTGCGGGTGCGAAGGTCAGGCCACCTTCGCGCGGCGCACCAGCAGCCGGGCGACGATGAGCACGATGAAGGTGACGACGAACAGGATGCAACCGAGCGCCATCAGGGCGTTGAGCTGCATGCCGTCGGCCTCGTTGAACTCGTTGGCGATGCGCGAGGCGATGGTCGAGCCCGGATCGAAGATCGAGGCCGAGAGGCGGTTGGCGTTGCCGATCACGAAGGTGACCGCCATCGTCTCGCCGAGCGCCCGGCCGAGGCCCAGCATGATCGCCCCGATGATCGAGACCGAGGCCTGCGGGATCAGGACGTGGCGCACGACCTCCCAGGTGGTGCAGCCGATGCCGTAGGCGCTCTCGCGCAGGACCGTCGGGATCTGGTCGAGCATGTCGCGGGTGATCGAGGCGACGAAGGGCACGATCATGATCGCCAGGATGATGCCGGCGGTGAGGACGCCGACGCCGGACGGCACCTGGGCGTAGAACAGGGTGCCGACGATCGGCATCCCCTCGACGAGGTTCGAGACCGGGATCTGCACGAAGCGCGCGAAGAGCGGCGCGAACACGAACAGGCCCCACATGCCGTAGATGATGCTCGGCACGGCGGCGAGCAGCTCGATCGTCATCGCGACCGGGCGGCGGGCCCAGCCGGGGCAGAGCTGGGTCAGGTAGATCGCGATGCCGAGCGAGATCGGCACGCCGATGACGAGGGCGAGCAGCGCCGAGACCAGGGTGCCGATGATGGCCACCAGGGCGCCGTACTGCTCGCGGCCGACGTTCCAGGCGCTCGAGACGAGGAAGCCGGGGCCGAATTCCCGGAAGGCCGGCCAGCCGCCATAGGCGATCGAGCCGAGGATGCCGGCCAGCACCGCGAGCACCAGCAACGCCGAGGCGAGGGCGGCACCGCGGAAGATGCGGTCGCCGAGGGGGCTGGGGCTGCGGCGGGCGACGGCGGGCCTCGCCGCCAAAGCAACGTTCTCAGACAACGCGACCATCCGGGTTTCCCTTGGAGTGAGCGGCCTTAGCGCGCTCGGCGGATCGAGGCGAGTCGGCCGCGCCCCGGCGACCGGCCGGCGGCGGCATCCCGGCATCGCTCAAGCGCCGCGCGGGCCCGACATCCGGGCCGGCGGAGGAGGGAGGGCGGGACGATCCCGCCCTCCCGGGTTTCGGGCGTTCCGCAGCGGCGTCAGTTGGCGAGGACGGGCTTGCCGTCCTTGACGATCGTCTTCCACTCGTCCTCGACCTGGGTGACGACCTTCGCGGGCAGCGGCACGTAGTCGAGGGCGGTGGCCATCTGGCCGCCGCTCTTGTAGGCCCAGCGGAAGAACTTCAGCACCTCGGCGGTACGGGCGGCATCGGCCGGGTTCTTGTGGACCAGGATGAAGGTCGCGGCGGTGATCGGCCACGCCTTGGCGCCGGCCTGGTTGGTCAGCGAGATGCCGAAGCCCGGGGCGGCCTTCCAGTCGGCGTTGGCGGCGGCGGCCTGGAACGCCTCGTCGCCCGGCATCGGGTACTGGCCGTCCTTGTTCTGGATCAGCGCGACCGGCAGGTTGTTCTGCTTGGCATAGGCGTACTCGACGTAGCCGATGGCGTTCGGGACCTGCTTGACGACCGCCGTGACGCCCTCGTTGCCCTTGCCGCCCTGGCCGGCCGGCCAGCTGACCGTGGTCGAGGCGCCGAACTCGGACTTCCAGGCCGGCGACACGTCCGACAGGTAGGTGGTGAAGATGTTGGTGGTGCCGGACGCGTCCGACCGGTAGACCGGGGTGATCGGGGCGTCGGGGAGCTTCACGCCCTCGTTGAGCTTGGCGATCTTCGGGTCGGACCACTTCCGGATCTTGCCCTGGTAGATCTCGGCCAGGACCTCGCCGGTCAGCTTGACCTCACCGGGCTTGATGCCCGCGATGTTCACCACCGGGACGACGCCGCCCATCACGGTCGGGAACTGGACCAGGCCGTCCTTGGCCAGGGTCTCGCCCTTCAGGGGCGCGTCGGTGGCGCCGAAATCGACGGTCTTGGCCTGGATCTGCTTGATGCCGCCGCCTGAGCCGATCGACTGGTAGTTGAGGCCGTTCCCGGTCTCCTTGCGATAGGCCTCGGCCCACTTCGAGTAGACCGGGAACGGGAAGGTGGCGCCGGCGCCGGTGATGTCGAGGGCCATCGCCGAGGTAGCGATCTGGGCGGTCGCGAGCCCGATGGCGAGCGCGTAGGAGAAGGGCTTCACTGGTATCTCTCCGTGTTCGGATCGGTCAGGCAGGGCGCGGGGGCCCGGAGGAGGGTCCCGGCTCCTTGCGCGTCGACGGCCGATGAGGACGTGACCGGTCTCCCCGGACTGCGCCGGATTGTGTCCCGATCGTTGCCGGGACCTCCGGCGCGGGCGAGGGATACGCCCGGCGTGACGCCGGCCCTATGACGATCCCATGACACTGGGATGACAGCGTCCGCCCGGATGCGACGGTTTCGCCACCTCGCGCGTTGGGACGGCGAGGATCGCCGGGGACAGCCCCGGACATTTGACCCGCGATGATGGTCACAGGACGCAGCCCCGTGCACACTCTCGATACCACGACCGACGGGCGCCCGGACAAGCCCGGCCCCGACGACGACCCCGGCCGCCGGGAGCTGATGGCGCTCCATGCGGAACGGGCGGAGCTGGAGCAGCGGCTCGCCCGCGCCGAGCAGGAGCGTCTCTACCTCGCCGAGCCGGGCGCCGCCGCCTCCGCCCAGGCCGAGGAGACCACCCTGCTGGCCGAGCTCGACCGCCTCATGACCCGCATCCGCGCCGCCGAGTACCGGAGCCAGCCGGGCGCCCGGACCTGGTAGGGGCCGGGCGTCGGCGACATTTCCGGGAACCTCGGCCGTACGAAGGCCGTTGCCCCCCGCGACCCCGGCCGCCGGCCCGGGCGCGGCCGCGTTCGTGCGGCCTCTGTGGAGCGACGGAGCGATGGCGATGCAGCGCGTGAAGGGACCGGTCGAGGGCGCCGTGCGGGTCCGGATGCGCCGCGGCTGATCCGCCCGCGGCGATGCGCGCGTCGACAGACGCGCGGCGCGCCCCAGTTTTCTACCCAGGAAGCTCCGGCGGAGTACCAAGAGAGCGGCTTCGCGGCTGTTGTCCCCGCGCTGGCCGCCGCCCTCCCCGCTTCAGAACGTGAGAGTCGCATGGCGTCTATCGACAATCCCCTTCCCGGCACCGAGACCAAGCCCGGCCTGCCCCAGACCGTCCAGGTTCATCTCGGCCGACAGCTGCGTGCGGCCTACGCGCCCCTCGAGACCGCCGCGACCCCGGAGATCTTCCTCGCGCTGATCGAGAAGCTCGAGGCGGCGCTCGCCGCCCAGGGCCGTGCGGTCGAGCCGGAATTCCGCCAGGGCATGCTGGCCGCCCTGTCGTCGCTGCGCGCCTTCGCGCTCTCGCTCACCAACAATGCCGCCCGCGCCGACGACCTCGTCCAGGACACGATCCTGCGCGCCTGGCAGAACCAGCACCGCTTCCAGCCCGGCACCAACCTGAACGCCTGGCTGTTCACCATCCTGCGCAACGCCTTCTACTCCGAGCAGCGCAAGCGGATGCGCGAGGTCCAGGACGAGGACGGCTCCTACGCCGCGCGCCTGTTCACCGCCCCCGACCAGGGCCACCGCCTCGACGTGCAGGACCTGCGCGCCGGCCTCGCCAAGCTGCCGCCGGACCAGCGCGAGGCGCTGATCCTGGTCGGCGCCGAGGGCCTGTCCTACGAGGAGGTCGCGGGCATCTGCGGCGTGGCGATCGGCACGATCAAGAGCCGCGTCAACCGCGCCCGCAACCGCCTAGCCGAGCTCCTCGGCTACGGCGACGACGACCTGACCGGCGACCGCATGATGCAGTCGGCCATGGGCGAAGGCGTCTGACAGGGGCGGGTCCGACGGCGACGGGCCGCCCGTCGCGCCGCCACCTCTGACGCCCACCATCGTTGTCCTGGGGCCGCATCACGGAACCCGGGGTCCATCACCGCCGACGGTTCAGGACGACGCGGATCGCGACCCGCCCGTTCCTGCGCCGCCGCGGTGATGGATCCCGGGTTCTCGCGTTCAGCGAGCACCGGGACGACGTCGCATTCGACCGATCGGAGCGCCGAGGCCGTCGCCGGAAGGCGCTCCTCCCGTCCTCAGTGGCGGCCGTGGATCAGCCAACCGAACAGGTAGCCGATGCCGCCCGCGACCAGCAGGGCGGCCAGGTGCCGGTCGCCGACCTGGCGGGAAACCGCGCGGTTGCCGCGCTCGTAGTAATGTCGCCCGGTCTCGCGGGCCTGGTCGGCGTAGTCCGGCGCGGCATCGGCGAGATCGTGCACCGCATCCTTGGCCTGACCGTAGAGGCTGCGGGCCGCCCCCGCCGCCTGATCGGCAAGGCCCCGGGCCTGGGTGCCGGTATCGCCCGTCCATTCGCCGAGCCGCTGCTGCACCTTGCCGCCGAGCTCCTTGCCGGCGCCGGTGATTCGGTCGGAATCCATCGCGATCTCCGTGTCGGCGGCCAGTCCGGACGCTGCCGCCTTCTCCGGCGCTAACGCGCGGGCCGGGCAAAAAGCCTCGCTGCCGCCGCGCCGACGGCTCGAATTACAGTCATGCAGTATCGCCGGAGGCCGAATCACCCCCGGGCGGGCGTCGAGTCATGAATCTGTTATCTCAGCGCTTCTCCGCAGTTGCGCGAGTCCGCGGCGAACCGTTAATTGGCCTTAACCTTTGGTGAGGCACCCCGTGAACTTCCTCTCGACAGCGACCCCGTCCGGGCGTCCCCGGACGCGCACCCCGACGCGTGCCATAGCCCGGACGCTGGCCCTCGGCGCGCTGCTCGGCGTCGGGAGCGTCGGGGCCGGCACCACCCTGGTGCATGCCGCGGACGATGCCGGGGTGCTCGATTTCATGCTCGGCGACCTGCCGCGCAGCCTCGGCCTGCCGGCGCGGGCGCCGCGGCCGGAGGCCGAGCTGCGCGAGCGGCGGGCGCGCTGGATCAGCCGGCCGGCCCGGGCCGAGGTCGAGGCCAAGCCCGAGCGGCCGCGCTGGCGCGACCCGGCCCCGCGCATGCACGCCGCCCCGCCGAAGCCCACGGCCGACCGCGCGCTGCGCGACCGGGTCAAGGAACCGGGGATGCAGGCGACCCCGCAGCCGGTCGCGGACCCCGCCGCGATCGGCCAGCACGACCGCACGGTCTGCGTGCGCACCTGCGACGGCTACCTGTTCCCCCTGGCCAATATCGACGGACGGCGCGCCCCGCAGGCGCATGCGCAGGCCTGCGCCGCGGCCTGCCCGGGCGCCGAGACCGCGCTCTACACCGTGCGGGCGGGCCAGGAGCTCGAACAGGCGGTCAGCGCGGACGGACGGCCCTACCGCAGCCTCGCCGCCGCGTTCTCGTACCGGACGAAGACCTCGTCGAGCTGCTCGTGCAATCCGGGCAAGGGCGGCTATGCCCGGCTGCTCCTGCGCGACGCGACCCTGCAACCCGGCGACGCGGTGGCGCGCGGGGCCGGCGGGCAGGTCTTCACCGGTCGCGACCGCGCCGGCGAGGCCCGTTTTGTCGACTTCCGGACCGCCTCGGTCCTGTCCTCCGGCACGAAGCGCGAGCTCGACCGCACCCTCGACGTGTCGCGCCTGGAGCGCGCCCGGGCCGAGTTCCGCCGCTCCCTCGCCGCCCAGGGCCGGGAGCCCGGCCGCCTGCGCTACGCCTCGCATTCGGGGGGATTCGTCGAGGTCGTCAGCGATGCCGGCTTCCTGCCGATCCGGATCGTATCGCCCTCCCCGTTCCGCTGATCCGCCCGGGGATGGAGCCTGTTGCGGACCGGAGACAGGGCCGGTGTTCCACCGTCCTGCGCGCTCGCGGCGCTTGCGATTCACAGGCCGGCGTGACGAAACTGATCCCGCTCCCGGCCTCGTCCGGTCTCCCCTCACATGCTGTCGCCCGCCATGTCGCCCGCGTTCGAGAATCGTCTGCTGCCCTACCGCGAAGTCGCGGCCGTCTTCGTGAGTTCGGGCCTGTTCTTCGCCGGATTGCTGGCCTGGGCCTGGATGGCAGGCTGACGCGCCGGGGCGTCCGGCTCCGGCGGACCCTCGACAGGGCGGGGCCCGGCCGCTAACCCGGGCCGGTATCGCACCCCGTCCGGAGGCCTGTCCGTTGAGCGAATCTGAGACGGCGCCCGTCTTCCTGCGCGAGGCCCCGGCGAGCGGCCGGGTCGAGGCGGTGTCGCCGCTGGTCCGGCGGCTGGTCTGCCCGAATGGCGGGCCCTTCACCCAGAGCGGCACCTGCACCTATCTGGTCGGGCACGGGCGCGTCGCGGTGATCGATCCCGGGCCGGATCATCCCGAGCACCGCGCAGCGCTCCTCGCGGCGCTCGACGGCGAGACGGTCGACGCGATCCTCGTCACGCACACCCACCGCGACCACTCGCCGGGCGCCCGCCCGCTCAGTGCCGCGACCGGGGCGCCGATCGTCGGCTGCGGTCCGCACCGGCCGGCCCGCGCGGTGCGCGGCGCCGAGCAGGGCCGCCTCGACGCGGCGGGCGATGCCGACCACCGGCCGGACCGGGAACTGGCCGACGGCGAGCGCGTGACGGGGCCGGGCTGGACCCTGACGGCCTTGGCCACCCCCGGCCATACCATGAACCACCTCGCCTTCGCCTTCGCGGAGGAGAACGCCCTGTTCTCAGGCGATCACGTCATGGCCTGGTCGACCAGCATCGTGGCCCCGCCCGACGGCGCGATGGGCCCCTACATGGCCTCCCTCGACCGGCTGCGCGGCAGGCCCGAGACGATCTACTGGCCCGGCCATGGCGGCCCGGTGCGGGATCCGCAGCGCTTCGTGCGCGGGCTGCTCAGCCACCGGCGCGCCCGCGAGACCGGCATCGTGGAGCGCCTGCGGGCCGGCGAGCGCACGATCCCGGGCCTCGTCGCCGCGCTCTATTCCGGTCTCGACCCGAGGCTGCTGCCGGCCGCGGCGCTCTCGGTCTTCGCGCATCTGGAGGATCTGGTGGAGCGCGGGCGGGTCGTCACGGACGGGCCGCCGGCGCTCGATGCGGAATATCGGGTGGCGTGAGGGCCTGCACGGCCCCCGACGCCTCCCCGTCGTCCCGGGATCGTCCGGTCCCTGGTTCCGAGCCCGCACAAGGGCGAGCCCCGGCAGCCGTCCCTACTTCACCGCCAGCGCCAGGTTGCCGATCTCGTCCAGATACGCCCGGATGTGATCGGCGTTCTGGCCGAAATCGCGGTCGCCGAAGCGGGTCGCGGAGCGCACGTCGATGCGGGTGCCGTCGGCGCGCGGATGCAGCCGCACCGTGACGTCGTAGGGCAGGCCGAGCAGGCGCGAGCGCACCACCGCCTCGATGCGGCCGTTCCCGGCCCGGCCGCCGGGCTTGTAGGATTCCACCACCTGCCACTTGCGGTTCTGCGCCGCCTTCATGGCCAGGGCGAAGGCCTCGTCGGGACCGAGATCGAGGGTGAGCGGCGCGATCTGCGGGTACGCCTCGCGCTGCAGGGATCGGGCGGCGGGGCCGGAATCGCGGGGCATCCGCCAGCCGCGGGCCTGCCAGGCGGCCAGGGAGCGCGAGAAGGCCGGCGGAGTCTCGATGTCGGTCGAGACGTCGGTGAGCGGCGGCAGCATCGCGCCGCGCAACGCCATATAGGCCGGGTAGGCCAGCACCAGGGCGGCGAGCAGCAGCCCGCCGACCGCGAGGCCGAGGCCGCGGGCGCCCTCGCGCCAGATCCGCACGAAGGCCGCCACGGCGAGCAGGGCGGCCAGCCCTGCGACCCCGACCCCGGAGCCCAGCACGGCGAGGGCCGCATCGGTCTCGGCCCGCGGGTCGCGAACCAGCAGGAGCGCGATCCCGACCACCGCGAGGGAGAACCAGGCGAGGCGCAACGCCCAGGGCGCCGCCCGGGTGACGGGCTCCTCGACGATCAGGCGGCGCATGGGGCGACGATCGGGGGTTGGCGGCGCATGAATCCGGCGGGTCGCGGCCGCGCCGGGACGGGCGGCCTGTCCTGCCCGATGTACCGCCCCGAGCCCGCCCGCGCTACCGGGGGCGTTTCGCGCCGCACCGGCGAATCGCCGCCGTGCCGAAGGCAGGGCTTCCCCGCGCAAGGCTCCCACGCGATCGACGCCGTTTCCAAAAGGCCGCGACTTGCTCTAGACGGCGTCAGGTTCTCCCCATCCCAGGTTCGCTCCATGTCCGCCGCCGCCCTCCGCCCCGTCCCGCGTCCCGGTGTCCTCGCGATCGAGGCCTACGTCCCGGGCAAGAGCGCGGCGCCGGCCGGCGTGAAGCTGCACAAGCTCTCCTCCAACGAGACGCCGCTGGGCCCGAGCCCGGCGGCGATCGCCGCGATGCAGGAGACGGCCGCGCATCTCGAGCTCTACCCGGACGGCGGCGCCACCAAGCTGCGCCAGGCGATCGCGCAGAAATACGGCCTCGACCCCGAGCGCATCGTCTGCGGCGCCGGCTCCGACGAACTGCTCTCGCTCCTGACCTACGCCTATATGGGCCCGGGCGACGAGGGCCTGTATTCGCAGTACGGCTTCCTGGTCTACCGCATCGCGATCCTGGCGGCGGGCGGCACGCCGGTGGTAGCGCCGGAGCGCGACTGCACCACCGATGTCGACGCCCTGCTGGCGGCGGTGACCGACAAGACCCGCATCGTCTACCTCGCCAACCCCAACAACCCGACCGGCACCTACCTGCCGTTCGACGAGGTACGCCGCCTCCATGCCGGCCTGCCGAAGACCACGCTGCTGGTCCTCGACGCGGCCTATGCCGAGTATGTCCGGCGCAACGACTACGCCGCCGGCCTGGAGCTGGTGGCCGAATCCGAGAACGTCGTGATGACCCGCACCTTCTCGAAGGTGTACGGGCTCGCCGCGCTGCGCATCGGCTGGATGGTGGCCCCGGCGGCGATCGCCGATGCCGTGAACCGCATCCGCGGGCCGTTCAACCTGGGTGCCGCGGCGATCACCGCCGGTGCCGCCGCGATCGCCGACGACGCCCATATCGCGAAGGCGGTGGCGCACAACGACGCGTGGCTGCCGAAGGTCACGACGGCGCTCGAAGGCCTCGGCCTCACCGTGACGCCGAGCGTCGGCAACTTCGTGCTGATCCACTTCCCCGAGACGGCCGGCCGCACGGCCGCGGAGGCCGACGCCTACCTCACCGCCCGCGGGCTGATCCTGCGTCGGGTCGGCGCCTACGGCCTGCCGAACGCCCTGCGCATGACCATCGGCACCGCCGAGGCCAACGCGGCGGTGGTGGCGGCCCTCACCGACTTCATGACGAGCGCCTCGCGTGGCTGAGCCGTTTCGACGCCTGGCGCTGGTCGGCCTCGGGCTGATCGGCTCGTCGCTGGCCCGCGGCGCGAAGGCCGCCGGACTCGCCGACACCATCGTCGCCATCGACCGCGACGAGGCGGTCACCGCGCGCGTGCGGGCGCTCGGCATCGCCGACGAGGTGACGTCCGACCTCGCCTCGGGCGTGGCGGGCGCCGACCTCGTGATCCTGTGCGTGCCGGTCGGCGCCATCGGGGCGGTGGCCGCCGAGATCGCCGGGGCCTTGGCGCCCGGCGCGATCCTGTCGGATGTCGGCTCGGTCAAGGCGGCGGTGGTGGCGGCGGCCAGCCCGCACCTGCCGGAGGGCGTCAGCTTCGTCCCCGCCCATCCGGTCGCCGGCACCGAGCATTCGGGGCCGGATGCGGGCTTCGCCAGCCTGTTCCACGGCCGCTGGTGCATCCTGACCCCGCCGGAGGGCACCGACCCCGCGGCGGTCGCGCGGGTGCGGGGGTTCTGGGAAGGCCTCGGCTCGGTCGTCGAGACCATGACTCCGGCGCACCACGATCTGGTCCTGGCGATCACCAGCCACGTGCCGCACCTCATCGCCTACAACATCGTCGGCACCGCCGCCGACCTCGAGACCGTGACCCAGTCCGAGGTGATCAAGTTCTCGGCCGGCGGCTTTCGCGACTTCACCCGCATCGCCGCCTCCGACCCGACGATGTGGCGCGACATCTTCCTCACCAACAAGGAGGCGGTGCTGGAGATGCTGGGCCGGTTCAACGAGGACCTGGCGGCCTTGGCCCGCGCCATCCGCTGGGACGACGGCGAGGCGCTGCACGCCCTGTTCACCCGGACCCGGGCGATCCGCCGCGGCATCGTCGCCATGGGCCAGGAGACGGCGGAGCCGGATTTCGGCCGCCGCAGCGGCGGGCCGAAGGCCGCCGAATAGCGATCCCGGCACCGGGAACCGTTCCGCGTCTCAAGCTTTGCCATAAGCGTTGCCGTTTCGTCGTCTTCGTCCGATACTCCCGGCGAGGTGGCGTGGCGAGATTCGTGGTGTGGTGACCGTGTCCCTTCGATCGAACTGGATCCGCGGCCTCGCGGTCGCCCTCATCGGGGCGCAGGCCGCGGCCTGCGCGTCGCTGCCGCGCACGCCCTACACGGCGGCCGAGGCCGCCGCCGCCACCGTGCCGGGCCAAGCCCCCGACGTGCGCTTCTGGGCCGACGGCTCGGCCCGCAGCTTCGCGGCGGTGGCCGATCAGGTGAAGACCTCGCGCGAGCCATTCAGCTACCTCGCCCTCTCGGGCGGCGGCGGCGACGGCGCCTACGGCGCCGGCGTGCTCAACGGCTGGAGCCAGACCGGCCGGCGGCCGACCTTCACCATGGTCTCGGGCGTCTCGACCGGGGCGCTGATCGCCCCCTTCGCCTTCCTGGGCCCGGCCTATGACGGGTACCTGCGCGAGATCTACACCAGCGGCGAGGCCGCAACCCTGGTGCGCTCGCCCAACCCGCTCAACGTCCTGACCGGCGACGGCCTGTTCGGCGACGCCCGCCTGCGCGACCTCGTCGGGCGCTACGTCACGCCGGACCTGCTGGCGGCGGTGGCCGAGGAGCACCGCAAGGGGCGGCGGCTCCTCGTCGTCACCACCAACCTCGATTCACAGCGCGCCGTGATCTGGGACATGGGCGCCATCGCGGCGAGCGGGCAGCCGAATGCCCGCGACCTGTTCCGCGACGTGCTGACCGCCTCGGCCAGCGTGCCGGCTGTCTTTCCGCCGATGCTGATCGACGCCCAGGCCGACAACCACGCTTTCCAGGAGATGCATGTCGACGGCTCGGTGGTGACCCCGGTCTTCACCCTGCCCGAGGCCTTCCTGACCCAGGACGGCCGCATCGCCGCGAGCCGCGGCAAGCCCAACATCTACGTCATCATCAACGGCCGCATCGAGCCGAGCTTCGATCTGGTGCCGAACGGCACCCTGCCGATCGCGGTGCGCTCGCTCTCGACCGTCGGGCGCTCCCGCGCCCGGGCGACGCTGGCCAGCACCTACGCCTTCGCCCGTCGCAACGGCATGGGCTTCAACCTGACCTATATCGACCGGCGCCTTCCGGAGGTCCCGGCCTCGCAGGGCTTCGATACCGCCTACATGCGCAAGCTCTACGACGACGGCTTCCAGAAGGGCAGCAGCGGCGCGGTCTGGCAGACGACCCTGCCGCGCGACGGCGAGCCGGCCGTGCCGACCTTGGCGCTGCGCTGACGGCGCCGGCGACGGGATTTCGGCGGCATCACTGGAAAGCGCGGGCCGCGGCTGCGGGCAGCGGCCTGGCCAGCCTTGCGGCGCTGCTGGCGACAGGTGCGAGGGTCGGGCTGGCGGCCCGCTCAAAGCGGGCCCTCACGCCCCTGCCCATGCGGCCCGCCGCGCCCGCCCCTCGTCACCGCTGGCTCGACACCCGGCACGCCGATGCCGGCTTCCGCGCCGCCTACGACCTCATCGACACGGACGGCACCGCCATCGGCCGGGCGAATTTCACCGGCCCCGTCGTGACGAAGAGTGTGCCCGATTGGCTGCCGCGCAGGCTCGCGCCGCGCCCGATCGCGTCGCACGGGGCAAACGATACGGGAGGGCGGTTCCGTCTGGCCCGGATCCTATCGCAAGCCCACCCCTGTCCCGGGTCTCCCGCTGCTTCGCGTCGGGCATCCGGCAAGGCGGAGTGGCTCACGCCGGCACGGCCACCGACCCGGGCCCTGCCGCCCCCGTGTCGCGTCCCGTGGGAACCGAGATCCGGGCAGGTCCGCGCCGGACCGGCTCCCCGCTCACTCCCCCGACCCGTACCAGGTGAAGTGCTTCTTGATCGGCTCGATCACGTCCCAGGTGCCGGAGAACCCCTTCGGCGTCACGAAGGCGTCGCCGGCGCGGTAGGTCTTCGAGGCGCCGTCGGCATCGGTGACGATCACCACGCCTTCCAGGATCTGGATGAACTCGGCCCGGCCGAAATCGATGCGGAACTTGCCGATCTCGCAGGTCCAGATGCCGGCCGCGAACAGGGCATCGGGGCTGGTATAGATGTAGGTCGCGGTCTGGACCGGATTGCCCGAGAGGACGTGCGAGCGCGGCCAGTGATACGGCTCCGCCGGCGGCTGCACGGCCGGGAAGTCGACGGTCGTCTGGACCGGCCCGTCGAGGAGCGGGGGCGCGGAGCGGGTCAGGAACGGCACCATCCGCAGCAGCGGCACGGCGCTCATATAGGCGAGGAGCGGCCCGGACGTGGTGATGAGCTGCTTGACGATACCCATGATGTCCCCCTCGGGCTGGTAGCCCCCGGCCACCGCGACCTGTCCGCGTTGACCGATAGACATACCGCCGCCCCTTAACGGAGGGCTGCGACGATCCTTCGAAGTGGTCGGGATGCGATGCCCCCCGTACGCGAAGGTTAAGGGATCCTCGCCGGGGCCGCGATCCTCCGGCGGAATGCGATGCGACGCGCGTTCGCGGATCAATTCGGTGAGAGTTACGGGGATTGTCGTCGCTTTCTGTTGGCGGAGGAGAATCGACGGGCTTACATCGTGCTGCGGCGTGAGGTTTTACGATGGGTACGGTCTGGTCTCGGTTGCGTCGCCTGGGCCGGGGACCGGCCCTGGCGGTCCTCCTGTCCGGCGGCGCGGCGGCCCTCGCCACCGCGGCGGACCGCGCCCCATCGCGGCTCCCGATCTGGTCACAGACCTCCCCGGCGGGGCGCGGCCTCGTCGACCAGACCGGCGCCCCGCTCGACGAGGCCCGCTTCGCCGGCCGGCTGCGCCTGGTCTATATCGGCTACACGCGCTGCCCGGACCTCTGCCCGACCGCGCTGATGACGATGACCCAGGCCCTCGACGCGCTGCCTCCCGCCCTGCTCGCCCGGCTGGTACCGGTGATGATCGCCGCCGACCCGGAGCATGACGGCCCGGGCGTGCTCGCCCGCTATCTCGACACCTTCCACCCGGCCATCGTGGCGGTGACCGGCCCGGTCGCGGTCATCGACGGCCTCACCAACGCCTTTGGACCTCCGATCCGCCGCCACGACGGTGTCGTCGATCATCCAGCCGACCTGTTCCTCGTCGGCCCGTCGGGAACCCTGCTCGGCCGGCTGCCGAACGCGATCACGCCGGATGTCCTCGCGGCGACGCTGCGGGCCGCCCTCGCATCCTAAGATCTCGCCGCACAATCTTGCCGCGCTGCACAGTCGATTTTGCATCGCACCAAGCAGACGCGGCGTCAGAAGACCGTGAGCGACCCAATCTGCGGCACGAAGCGGGTTGACGCGGCCAGCATCTTGGCTACTCATAGAGAAAACCATAATAACATAAGAAAATTTTTATCGGGAGGAACAATGGACCGCGTAGAACGGCGCGTGCCTCGGCACGAGCACGGGCTCGACCGGCGCAGCGTGGTGATGGGGGCCGTCGCGTGTTGCGCGGCGGGGGGCGCCGCCTGGGCGGGGCCGGAGGATCTGCTGCCGCAGAAGGGCGACCGGCTGGTGCTCGGCGATGGCGCGAAGGCGGGGCAGCCGATCACCCTCGACGGCCTGCCGGTCGGCGGCGAACTCGTCGAGGCGGTGGCGGTCGATCCGCAGGGGGTCAGGCGCGAGGGGTCGCGCTTCTCCAAGATCATCCTGGTGCGGGTCGCCCCCGACCAGATCGCCGAAGACCAGCGCGCCCACGCGGTCGACGGCGTGCTCGCGCTCTCGGCCATCTGCACCCACCAGGGCTGCACCATCTCGGGCTGGAGCCACGAGACCCGGCGCCTGAGCTGCTTCTGCCACCATTCCGAGTTCCTGCCCGCCGAGGGCGGCCGGGTGGCGAAGGGGCCGGCGCGCAAGCGCCTGCCGGTGCTGCCGCTGGCCAGGGGCGAGGGCGGCACGCTGATGGTCGCCGGCGGCTTCACGACCCGGCCAGGACCAGGCCCCGCCTGAGCGGGACCGCGGAACGGCGGCGCTGCTGCGCCGCCCGTCTGACGACGAGGATCGGCGGCGCTTCTCGCGCCGCCGGGACCACCGAGACCCGCGCAGCAACGACGCGGGACCGGGCAACGACGCCGAGGGCCTGAGAGACGGGCCTGAGCAAACGGGTCTGAGGAAACGCCGGGCCGGCCCGCGCCTGCCCCCGCCTTGAGGAGAGCAGCATGTCACGTCTCGTTCGAGCCAGGGGCTGGCTCGCCGCGGTCGCGCCCGGTGCGATGGCCCTGGCGCTCGCCGCCGCGCCGGTCCAGGCGGGCCCGGTGGAGTACAAGCCGGTCACCGACCAGCGCCTCGCCAACCCGGAGCCCGAGAACTGGCTGCAATACCGGGGCAACTACCAGAGCTGGGGCTATTCCCCCCTCGACCAGATCACCGCGAAGAACGTCACCAAGCTCGTGCCGGCCTGGAGCCTATCGACCGGGGTGAGCGAGGGCCACCAGGCCCCGCCGATCGTCAACAACGGGGTGATGTTCGTCACCACCCCGCAGGCGCAGGTGATGGCGATCAACGCCCGCACCGGCGAGATCCTGTGGCGCTACCAGAAGGAGCTGCCGCCGGAGCTGTCGCAGCTGCACCCGACCAACCGCGGCGTCGGCCTCTACGGCGACAACGTCTACATGACCACCACCGATTCCTGCGTCGTCGCGCTCGGCGCCGCGACCGGCAAGGTGAAGTGGGAGAAGTGCATCGCTCCCTGGCAGGACGGCTACTACATGACCCTGTCGCCGCTGGTGGCGAAGGGCAAGGTCGTGGTCGGCGTGTCGGGCGGCGAGTACGGCGTGCGCGGCTTCATCACGGCGCTCGATGCCGAGACCGGCAACGAGGCCTGGAAGACCTACACGGTGGCCGGCCCCGGCGACCCGGCGGCCGATACCTGGAAGGGCGACGCCTGGAAGACCGGCGGCGGCTCGGTCTGGATCCAGGGCAGCTACGATCCCTCCGCGAACCTCGCCTATTTCGGCACCGGCAATGGCGGCCCGTGGACGCCGGATGCGCGCCCCGGCGACAACCTCTACACCTCGTCGGTCGTCGCCCTCGACCTCGACAGCGGCAAGATCAAGGGCCACCACCAGTACCACTGGAACGATGCCTGGGACTGGGACGAGGTCTCGGCTCCCGTGCTGATCGACATCGAGCGCGACGGGAAGACGATCCCCGCCGCCATCCATGCCGGCCGCAACGGCTATCTCTGGACGCTCGCGCGCAGCAAGGACGGGGGCTTGAGCTTCGTCGACGGCAAGCCGTTCGTGCACCAGGACGTGTTCGCCTCCCTCGACCCGAAGACCGGCCGGCCGACCTATCACGAGGCCAAGATTCCGGGCATCAACAAGCGCGCCGCGTTCTGCCCCGGCCTGTGGGGCGGCAAGGACTGGCCGCCGGAGGCCTACAACCCGAAGACCGGGCTGTTCTACATCCCCAGCAACGACAACCTGTGCTCGGAGCTGGCCGGCAGCCAAGCCGGCATCCGCAAGCCGGGCGAGCTCTATATCGGCATCCCGATCGACGAGGTGCTGAACTCGCTCCGCCTGCGCGACGGCATCGACCCGTCGAAGCCCTTCGCCATCGGGGCGATCCAGGCCTGGGACCCGAAGACCGGCAAGCGCGTCTGGCAGCACGACTTCCCGGACTCGGCGAATTGGGGGCCGCTCCTGACCACCGGCAGCGGGCTGATCTTCGCCGGCGGCACCAGCGACCGGAAGTTCCGGGCTCTCGACGGCACCACCGGCAAGGTGCTGTGGGAGACCCGCCTCAATTCCGGCGTCACGGGCGTGCCGTCGAGCTACATGGTCGACGGAATCCAGTACGTCGCGGTCCAGGCCGGCTGGGGCGTCGATGCCGAGCGCATGCTGACCGGCATCAACGCCCTGATCCCCGAGGAGCGCCGGGTCAGCGTCCTGCCGCAGGGCGGCGTGATCTGGGTGTTCCGGGTCATGGGCGAGGAGGCGGCGGCCCAATGAGGCGCCGCCTGACGGGTCTCGGGGTCGCTGCCGCCCTCGCGGCGGCGGCCCTGGCCGGACCGGCGCGGGCGCAGGCACCGGTGGCAGCGAAGGAGGGGGGATCCGCCCCCCTCCCCTCGCAAGCGGACGCCCTCGTCGCCTACGTGACGAAGGCCCTCACCGGCCACGACCTGCCCGCCTTCGAGCGGCTGGTGAACTGGACCGGCACCCGGGCGCAGCGCAAGCGCCTGACGCTCTACCAGATCCGCTCCGCCTTCGGCCGGCCGATCAAGGCCGCCGCCCTCGAGCCGATGCCGGCGGACGGCCTGGCGGAGGCGACGGCGCGCGGCACCCTCAAGGCCAACATGCCGGTGACGGAGCGGCTGCGGGTGGTGTTCGACGAGCCGCCGGTCGAGGGCGGCGCGCCCCCCACCAGCCTGTTCCTGGTCGGCCGCGAGGGCGGCAGCTACCGTATCGCCCTCCTGGTCCCGACCGGGCCGCCGCGCGGCAAATAGGGAGGCGGTCGGCGCTTGACCGCGGGCCTCCGGGCGGCGCAAGCGTATGAATTATAGTTCCGCACCGGAGGAATCACCGATGGACTTCACGCTCTCCCCGCGCATCGAGGAGTATCGCGCCCGCATCGCGGCCTTCGTCGAGAGCGAGATCCTGCCCGTCGAGGCCGATCGCAGCACCTGGGACGAACACGAGAATATCGGCCCCGAGGCCCTGGCGGCCTTGCGCGCCAAGGCCAAGGCCGCCGGCCTGTGGTGCCTCCAGCTCAAGCCCGAAACCGGCGGCCAGGGCCTGGACAAGGTCGGCATGGCGGCCTGCTACACCGAGATGAACCGCTCGATCTTCGGGCCCGTGGTGTTCAACTCCGCCGCCCCCGACGACGGCAACATGGTGGTGCTGGAGGCGCTCGGCACGCCGGAGCAGAAGGCGCGCTGGCTGGAGCCGATCGTCTCGGGCGAGGTGCGCTCGGCCTTCGCGATGACCGAGCCGCATCCCGGCGGCGGCTCCGACCCGTCGATGATCCGCACCCGGGCCGAGCGGCAGCCGGACGGCTCGTGGCGGATCACCGGGCGCAAATGGTACATCACCGGCGCCGAGGACGCGGCTCACTTCATCCTGATCGCCCGCACCTCGGACGATCCGCGCTACGGGCTCACCGCCTTCCTGTTCCACCGCGACCAGCCGGGCTGGGAGATCGTCCGCCGCATCCCGATCATGGGGCCGGAGGAGCATGGCGGCCATTGCGAGCTCGCCTTCGACGGGCTGACGGTCAAGCCCGAGGACGTGCTCGGCGGCGAGGGCAAGGGCCTGAAGGTGACGCAGGTGCGCCTCGGCCCGGCCCGGCTCACGCATTGCATGCGCTGGCTCGGCCTCGCCGGCCGCTGCGTCGAGATCGCGCAAGAGTATGCCGCGGTCCGCGAGGGCTTCGGCGTGCGCCTCGCCGACCGCGAGAGCGTCCAGCTGATGCTCGGCGGCCTCGCCATGGACATCCAGATCGGCCGCCTCCTGGTGATGCGGGCCGCCTGGGAGCTCGACCAGGGCCGCTTCGCCCGCAAGGAGGTGTCGATGGCGAAGGTCCACGTCGCCAACACCCTGCACCGGGCGGCCGATATCGGCATCCAGATCAACGGCGCCCGCGGCTATTCCAAGGACACCGTGCTGGAATGGATCTACCGCTACGCCCGCCAGGCGCGGCTCGTCGACGGGGCCGACGAGGTCCACCGCATGGTGCTGAACCGCCACCTCGACTCGGAGGGGCGCGGCTTCTTCGCCTGGCCGACGGCCGAGGCGTGACGACCGAGGTCTAGAGCATCTTTCGACGAAGTGGATGCCGGTTCGTCGCAGAAAATGCGGCACAATCAAAAACCTAGAGCAGCGTCCGATTGCACACTGATCGGGCGCTGCTCGAGGGACCAACCCGGCGGGGAGATGCTAAATCTCTCCTCCCGAATCCCGTTCGAGTCCCGCCATGCCCGCCCTCCATCCCGACGTCCAGGCCCTGCTGGCGATGCTGCGCGCCGCCGATGCGCAGCCCCTCGAGACCCTGCCGCCCGAGGCGGCGCGGCGCAGCTACCTGGCCGGGCGCCGGGCCCTGCAGCCGCCGCCGGATCCGGTGGCGCAGATCCGCGACCTCGCCGCGCCCTCCCCCGCCGGGCCGGTTCCGCTGCGGCTCTATCGCGGCGCGGGCACGGCGCCGGACGTGGCCCTGCCCTGCCTGGTCTACCTGCATGGCGGCGGCTGGGTGCTCGGCAACATCGACTCGCACGACTGGGTCTGCCGGCGGCTCGCCAACCTGATGCAGGCCTGCGTGATCTCGGTCGATTATCGCCTCGCCCCGGAGCATCCGTTCCCGGCGGCGGTCGAGGACGCGGCGGCGGCCTTGTCCTTCGTGGCCGAGAGGGCGGAGGGGCTTGGCGTCGATCCGGGGCGGCTGGCGGTCGGCGGCGACAGCGCGGGCGGCAACCTCGCGGCGGTGCTGGCGCTGATGGGCCGCGACGGGACCGTGCCGCAGACCGCCATGCAGGTGCTGCTCTACCCCTCCGTCGATCTCGGGCTGACCAGCGAGGGCTTCGAGCGCATCACCGCCGGCCAGCCGCTCACGGCCGGCACGATGCGCTACTTCGTCGACCACTACGCGCCGGAGCCCGGCGACCGCACCGATTGGCGCGCCTCCCCGGCCCGCGCGGCGAGCCTTGCCGGCACGGCACCGGCCCTGGTGCTGACCTGCGGCCACGACCCGCTCTGTGAGGAAGCCCGCCTCTATGCCCACCGCCTGGAGCGCGAGGGCGTGCCGGTCACGGCGCTCCACCTCTCGGACCAGACCCACGGCATCCTGACCATGAGCCGCCTGGTACGGACCTCCGCCACGGTGCTGGTCTTCGTGGCCGAAGCCGTGCGGGAGCGCTGGAGCCTGGGCGCGGAGGGCGGGCGCGGCCGGCCGTCGTAGACCGCGCGGCGCGCGATCACGCGCCATGCGCCTTGTAGCTCTTCACCGCAGCGCTCACCGCGTTCGGCACAAGAACCGCCCTCTCGCTCGCGCCGTGCGCAGCCTGGGCCGGCTGACCCGCGCGAGGATCGATCACGGCCTTCGGCGCCTCGATCTTGGCCGGGGGCGCAGCCTCGGGGCGACGCGCGGGCTTGGCCTCGGGCGACGGCGCGAGGTCGGGGCCGGGTTTGGCGTCGGGAGCCGCCGTCGGCGCGGCGGGCTTCCCGCCCGGCATGGGCAATCGTCCCGGTCCGGCGGCGACGGGCGCTGCGGCCGGTCCCACGGGGCGCGGAGGCGTCGTGTCACGCGCCGGGCCGACGACCGGTCCGAGTCCCCGCCCCTGCGGCGTCGAATCGACGACACGGGGCGAGGCCTCGGGGCCGGGCCGCTTCGCCGTATCGTGGCCTCCGGATTGCGCCGGTCCGGCGTGGTCGTGGTGCGAACTCCCGGCCTCGTGGGGATGCCCCAATGCCGGGCGAGCTGCGGCCCCGGCTCGCTCGGGCGGCCGGGGCTTCGCGGCCGCTCGAGGCGCCGGCGTCTCCACCGTCGGGGCATCCTCCTGCCGTGTCACGGGCAGCGCATCCGAACCCACGGCCGCGACCGGTCGCGGCGTCCCGGCGACCGGCGGCGTACCCGAAGCGGCCGCAGCAGCGGCGGCCATGACGATCTCCGCCGTCACGATGTCCGCAGCGGCTGGGCGCGCCCGCCCCTCCACCGCCCGGGGCGCCGCGGCGCTCACCGCATCGAGGCCGGCTCGCGGCGCATCCCCCGGCGCGGCGTTCCGCCCGCGCTGCCCGCTCGCCGGAGCGAGGGCGTCGCCCGCGACCCGCTGGGCCATGTCCACGACCGCCGTCCCGAGCCTCGCCAGGCTCCCGGTCCCATCGAGCCCATCCAGGAAGGCAGCGGCGGCCGCGCCGGCAACCTTCGCGGTCGCGCGCCCGGTGGCGTCGACCGGCGCTGGCCCGACGGTCGGGGCCGGTGCCGAAGCGCCACGGCTCGACGAAGCCGGTTGCGAGGCCGCGATTCCGAGGATCTGCCGGGCGATGTCGTAGCGCGACAGGAGGTTCGACTGACCTTGTCCGGCAGCGATGCTGGTCCGCGATGAGATGGTCGAGACCTGGACTGTGCGGCTGATGGAAGAAAGCTGCATCGTGACCCCCTGTGTTGAGGGCGAACATCAAGCCTTCCCGTTTCCGGCACTGCGCCAAAATCGCTCAAATTCGAGTCATCAGGCGGTTTCTTGAAGTCGAGACCCGCATTGGTTGGCGAAAAATGAGTCGAAATTCGTATAGGCCCTTATGCCGAATAGCCTAGTCCGGTCGATCCGACAGATTATTTTGCCGCCTCACGATGGCAAAATCTCGACTTACGCTCATGTATTCATAGAGCTATCAGATTTTGCACGCAATCAAGCCGCGCGCCGCGATAGAAACAATTTGAGCGAAAACGCTGCGCAACGAAGCATCGATGCAGGTTTCGGCCGTGACGCGAGCGGTCCGGATGACGCACGACACGCAGGACGGGAGGAGGACCTCGCCCCATCCCGATCGAATCCCTCGGGGCGCCACCGACGACGAAGGTCCGTGGGGACGGCTGCCGGGCGACGTCCTGCACAGCCGGGGCGTCCGGGAACGCCGGGCTCGCGCATCAACAGGGTGCGGATGTGAGATCGCCTGCGTGAGACGATGGCGGACGCAAGCATTCCAGCTCGTGAGCCCCCCGGCGGACAAGCTCCGCGGATCGCCATCCCGGCGTTTCGGCAGCGACGTCCTGAACTATGCCCCCGCTATTCACGACCGATCGGACGATCCCGCTCCGATCGCTTCCACTACGTGGCGCCATGCCGGGGCATCACCCTCCGGGGCGGCAACGGGACTTGGCCGGAGGGGCGCCGGACCGGCATCGCCGTGGGCTGATGGCCTCCCGCCCCCACTGGAACGCGTTGGTTAGGCCATCCGGTCGAGCCTCACGGATCCCGGCGGCCGGGGCGATGGGCAGGCCGTTCGAACGCGGGCCTGCCCGGGATCGATGGAGCGGCTGGCCTCAACCCTCCTTGCGGGAGGGACGCTTCGCGGGCTTGCTCTCGGTGCGGGCCTGCGGCTTGGCCTTGGACCCGGATGTCCGACGTGGCTTCTCGACGGGCTCTCCGGCCTCGGGGGCCGGCTCCGGCGCGCGAACCGGCTCGGGCGCCTTCGCCTCGCGGGTGATCATCTCCACCATGCTCTGCGGCAGGCGGACGAAATGGCCGGTGCCGTGGCCGGACCGGTCGAGGATCTCGGCAAAGACCGGCTTGTGCGGCTCGTGCCCGGCCTCGCCCAGCGCGCAGGGGCGGCGCGGCAGGGCGCTCAGCTTCGCGGCGAGTTCCTTCGGCACCAGTGCGTTCACGCCTCACCCTCCCGTCTGCCGGACAGAGCGGAGATGTAGGACCGGCAAGGTTAACGATCGGCTGCCGAGACGCCCGTGGGACCCTGTCCGGCCGTGAAGGCCTGCGCGCCCGTCCAGGCTCGTGCGCCTGTAAAGGCGCCGTAGGAGCGGCGCAGCAGGGCGCCGTCGAGGTCGTGGCCGATCAGGACCAGGCGGGTGCGGGCCTCGCCCTCCGGCCAGGCGGGCAGGTGGCGGGGCGGATGGACGAGGTGCTGCACGCCCTGGATCACCACCGGCGTCGTGGCGCCCTCGACGGCCACCAGGCCCTTGAGGCGCAGGATCCGGGCGCCGTGCCGGTTGAGCAGCATGCCGAGCCAGAGCCCGAACCGCGTCCAGTCGACCGGGCCGCTCTCGATCAGCACCGCCCCGACCGTGCCGTGCACCGCCGGGACCTCGGCGCAGAGCCAGCGCCGGGCGCTCGCGGATCCCGTCGGGTCGTCGGTCAGGAGGGCGGCCTCCGGCGCGTCGTCGAGGGTGAGGTCGGTGACCGGCGCGACCGGGTTGAGGGCGGAGAGCCGGGCCCGCAGGGCCACGGTCGCCTCGGGCGTCGCCAGGTCGGTCTTCGACAGGACCAGCCGGTCGGCGCAGGCCGCCTGGCGCACGGCCGCCTCGTGGGTGTCCAGCGTGCGGGCACCGTTCACCGCATCGACCACCGTGACGATGGCGGCCGCCGTGAAGGCGTGGCGCAAGACCGGATCGGCCACGAGTGTGGCGACCGCCGGCCCCGGATCGGCGAGGCCGGTGGTCTCGATCACCACCCGGCGGAACTGCGGCACCAGCCCGCGGCGGCGGCGGTCGTGCAGGTCGATGAGCGCCGCCTTCAGGTCGCCGCGGATGCTGCAGCAGACGCAGCCGCCGCGCAGGAGCGCCACCTCCCCCTGCACCGGCTCGACCAGCAGGTGGTCGAGGCCGACCTCGCCGAACTCGTTGATCAGCACCGCGGTGTCGCGCAGGGCCGGCCAGCGCAGCAGGCGGGCGAGCAGGGCGGTCTTGCCGGCGCCGAGGAAGCCGGTGAGCAGGGTGACGGGGGTCAACGCACCTCCAGGGCGGCGATGATCGCGGGATCGAGGGGGTCGCAGGGGCGCCCGGCGAGCCGTTCCGCCGCCGGCCACAGGCCGCCGAAATGGTCGACCACCGCGCTGCGCCCGGTGCGCCCCGACAGGGTGTAGCGGCCGGCCCAGGCGGCGAGGCGCAAGCCGTAGAGGCCGAGCACCCGGTTGGCGGCGGCGGCCCGAGCGCGCCGCTCGGCCTCGGGCGGTCCGCTCCGATCGAGGCCGTCGCTCCAATGGTCGGGCGCCCCGAAGGCGCCGCACAGGCCGCACATCGCGGCGCTCAGGATTGCGGCCGCGCCGTCCCCTCGAACGGGAAGCGGCGGGCGAAATCCTCGGCGATCGTCTCCATCGTCACGAAGCGCACGCCGTCATGGGCCTTGAAGTGCTGGAACAGGCGCTCATGCATCTGCAGGACGTGCGGCTTGCCCGAGACATCGGGATGGATGGTGATCGGAAAGACGGCATAATCGTAATTGTCGTAGACCCAGTCGAACTGGTCGCGCCACATCTCTTCGATGTCGCGCGGATTGACGAAGCCGTGGCTGTTGGGCGCCGCCTTCACGAACATCATCGGCGGCAGGTCGTCGAGGGTCCAGGAAGCCGGGATCTCGATCAGCCGGGTCTCGGTGCCATGCTCGAACGGCCGCATCCAGGTCGAGGGGTGCTGCGCGTAGTCGATCTTGGTCCAAGACTCGTCCACCCGCACGTAATAGGGGTGGTGGTCGTTGTGCATCAGCGAGTGGTCGTAGCGGATGCCCTTCTTCTGCAGCAGTTCGTTGGTTTTCGGCCCGAACTCCCACCACGGCGCGACGTAGCCCCGGGGCGGCTTGCCGGCGAGATCGGTGATGAGCCCGACGCACTTGTCGAAGATCGCCTCCTCCTGCTCGGGCGTCATCGCGATCGGGTTCTCGTGGCTGTAGCCATGCATTCCGATCTCGTGGCCGGCCGCGGCCACGGCCTTCATCTCCTCGGGGAAGGTCTCGATCGAGTGCCCGGGGACGAACCAGGTCGTCTGGATGCCCCAGCGGGCAAACATCCGCAGGAGCCGCGGCGAGCCGACCTTGCCGGCGAACACGCCGCGGGAGATGTCGCAGGGGCTGTCCTCGCCGCCATAGGAGCCGAGCCAGCCCGCCACCGCATCGACGTCGACGCCGTAGGACACGAAGATCTCTTTCGCCACACCCGGCCTCCCCGCCTGCCTCGCACCATCTGACAACCGGCGGGCCCCGAGGGTCAAGCGCCGCCGCACGGCCGCGCGCCGACGAAACCGGTTGACCGCGCCCCGCCGAATCCGTAGATCGTTGCCCACCGGAGACGTGGCCGAGCGGCTGAAGGCACTCGTTTGCTAAATGAGCAAGCCCCGAAAGGGGCTTCGAGGGTTCGAATCCCTCCGTCTCCGCCACCACAGAAATTTGTGGTGATCCTGCCGTAGCTTGCTGTCAGACAATGGCTTTTTGGGCGCCCGGTGGTACACATGGGTGGTACACATGGCCCTTGCGATGGCAACTCCCTGGCTGCATCCGCGCACGCGGGTCTACTACCTGCGCCGACGCGTCCCGGACGATCTGAAGGCCGCGCTCGGCCGTGGCGAGGTCCGCCGCAGCCTCGGCACGCGCGACCCTAAAGAGGCGAAGCGCCTGTTCGCGGAGGCGCTCGCCGAGCTTGAGGCGCAGTGGGCGAATCTGCGGGGCGGCGCACGTACCCTCACAGAGAGGGAGGCACATATTCTCGCCGCCAGCATCGGCGAGAAATTTGTTGCCCATTATCACGATTATCCGAGCCGCCAAGACCTTTGGGATGTTGAAGCTGGCGAGGGCTTATTCTCGACGCCGCCACCTATTCTCCAGCCTGGAGAGACAGTCGTCGATTTCCTTAATAAAAAGCTTGACCCACTTTTAAACGTCCGTGCCGACATGCGAGCATGGTGCGAACAGGCGGCTGATGGGAAGCTCGCGCGTGACGGCCTTCGCGTCGATCCCGACAGTCGACTGGAGCTTGTGCGTGCCATTGCCCGTGCGATGCAGATGGGCGCTCTGCAGCTGCGCGACATGAGTCAGGGGCGTTGGACGCCAGTTGCTGATAAGAAGGTCTCGTCGGCGAAATCGGCCGCCACTAAGAATCCCAAGGCGCACGAACTTATTTTATCGCGCGCAAGCGGAGAAGTTGTTCAATTAGAAGCACTAATCGAAGGCTGGCTGCGCGAGCGCCAGCCTGCCGCTAAAACTGCCTACGTCTTCCCACGAGTGGTTCGGGAGTTCATCGCCTTTAATGGGCGTGGCGATGCTACATCGATGACGGAAGACGACATCGTGCGTTGGAAGGATTCCTTGCTTCAACAAGGGTTAAGAGGCACAACAATTCGTAATGGTAAAATCGGACCACTAAAAACAATCCTTCAATGGGGCGTTGATAACAAGAAAATCGCAACCAATGTGGCGCGTGGCATTAAAGTTACAACTAAAGCTCGTGCAGCCGACCGTAAGCGGGATTCAACAGAGGATGAGGTCAAGCAAATCTTGGCGGCAGCTACGGAGGCGCATGACAGTGTGCGGCGATGGGTCCCCTGGCTCTGCGCTTATACAGGTGCACGGGTAGCTGAAATTTGTCAATTGCGCAAGGAAGATGTCTACGCAGACAGTATGATCCATGTTATTGCCATTCGCCCTGAAGCTGGCTCACTCAAGAATGAAAATTCCGAGCGTACTATCCCAGTCCACCCGAACTTGATAGCGCAAGGCTTCCTTGAGTTCGTAGCCTCAGCTAAGCCGGGCCCTCTATTCACTGAACTTCCGCCTGATCGTTTTGGCAGTCGAGGAGGAAACGGCAGCAAAGTACTGGGGCGTTGGATCCGCTCACTAGGAATGGTCGATCCGCGCATGCAGCCGAACCACGGCTGGCGCCATCGCTTCTCTACTCTCTCTCGCGATAAGGGCTTGCGAGAGGACGTGACAATCTACATGCTAGGTCGGCAAAAATCAGTCAGCGGAGCATACGGCGGCTATGGCTTGCCGATGCTTCTAGAACAGATATCGCGAATACCTTGACTTTTGCCAGACATAAAAAACAAGGAATAATTTTCGTATTTTTGAGCATGACATTTACTATAACTCAAGTCATAAAACTATATACAGGACACGCCAGCCCCTTATGGGCTCTGCGCCTCTAACGCTAGCCAGGCGAACATGGGGCCTCCGGATCAATCGCCGAAGGGCATCGGCATACAAGAGCAACTCGGACTTCCGAGCTGCTCAGGAGCGAGGAGCGGGTAGCCCCGAACCTCCACACGATCGCCTACTCCAAGGGTCCGGAGAGTAGGCATCCGTCCGCGTTGGCCGCCGGGATGGCGGGAAGCGGTGAGTAAAGGCCGACAGCCCAACCCCGGCCTGCCTGTCACAAGGTTTCACCTCCGGCCCCGGCTCCGACGGCCTCCATTCTGGAGATCTAAGCGAGCACCAACTTCTGCCGGGTCACCGGCGAAGCTGTGCCCTGCGGGGCCAGCAGCACCTCAGGCCTCCTACCTCTCAGACACTCCCAGCTATATCTGGTCCGTCACTCAAAAGGGCTGCCGGCGACCGTCCGCAATCACCGACGGTGGGAGCATGAGCCTACCAAGGCGGGTGTCTGGATGAGGCAAGCCTCGATATACCATTTTGATTCAAAACTCCAGTGTCAACGCCGATTGAAGTCTGACCCACCTTTGGCTTTGTCGCCGATCGTAACCTGACCCACCCCTCACGCAGGAACGGCTGTTTCCCGCACGGGCCGCGCCACCAGCCCGGCGCGCCGCTTGTCCTTCAGCCGGTAGCTCTCGCCCGTGATCGTCACCACGCTGGCATGGTGCAGCACCCGGTCCAGCATCGCCGCCGTCAGCACCGCGTCGCCGGCAAACGCCTGGTCCCACGCCCCGAACGACAGGTTCGAGGTCAGGATCATCGCGCCCCGCTCGTAGCGCTTGGCCGCCACCTGGAAGAACAGGTTCGCCTGCTCGCGCGCAAACGGCAGGTAGCCGATCTCGTCGACGATCAGCAGGCGGTAAAGGTTCACCGCCCGGTGCATCGCCTCCTTCAGGCGCCCCTGGCGCTGTGCCGTCTCCAGCGTCAGGACCAGGTCCGCCGCACTGGTGAAGCGCACCTTCATCCCGCGCTGCGTCGCCAGGTAGCCGAGCGCAATCGCCAGATGCGTCTTGCCGACCCCCGAGGGGCCGAGGAACACCACGTTCTGCGCCCGCTCCACGAAGGCCAGGCTGGCCAGTTCCTGGATCTGCGCCCGCGGTGCCCCGGTAGCAAAGCCGAAGTCGTAGCCCTCCAGCGTCTTCACCGCTGGGAACCCCGCAACCCGAGCGAACATCTCCCGCGCCCGGGTGCGCCGGGCCTCGCGCTCGGCCCGCAGCACCTCCTCCAGGAAGACCGCATAGGGCGTGTCGCGCTCGGATGCCGCCTGCGCGAGCGCGCCGTAGGCCGCGGGCACCGCCTGCAGGCGCAACTCGGCGCAGAGTTCGGCGAGGCGGGCATGCTGCAGGTCGCTCATGCCGGCTCTCCCGTCATCAGGCCCGAGAGCCCGTCGTAGAGCGCAAGCGGGTGCTGCAGCCCGACCACCGGGTGGGCGGGAGCCGGCACCGCCGGGGCCTGGATCTGGCGCACCGAGCGTCCGCCGTAGGGCGGCGGCACCGGCTGCAACTGCGTCCGTTCCACTTCCAGGCGCTCGGCCGGCACCGCGCCGGTCGTGGCATGGACCCGCTGGTTGGCGACCGTGCGCAGCCAGCGACCTGCCGCCAGGTTGGCCGCCTCCCGGTCGAGCACCAGCCCCTCCTGGCCGAGCCGGCTGGCCAGCGGAACGTAGAAGCTGCCACGCAGGTAGCGGATGAAGCGCTCGACCTTGCCCTTGGTCTGCGCTCGACCGGGCTGGCACAGCCGGGGCCGGAAGCCGCAATGGCGGGCGAAGTCCAGGAAGCCGGCCTGGAAGCGGTGACGGCCGCGGCCGTAGGCGTTCCTCTCCACCACCACGGTGCGCATGTTGTCGTAGAGTATCTCGCGCGGCACGCCCCCGAAGGCCAGGAAGGCGTTCTCGTGGGCGGCGATCAGCGTCTCGAGGCGCTCGTCGGTGACGAACTCGAGGTAGGCCGCCCGGCTCCAGCCCAGGGTCGCCACGAACACCGAGAGCCGGCCGGCCCCGCGCCGCATGACCGCCCAGTCGACCTGCATCTGCTCGCCCGGCGCCGTCTCGAAGCGCACCACCGGCTGCGGGGCGGGCGCCGGCGCCAGGCCGGCGACGAACTCCTTGAGCATCGTGTAGCCGCCCGCATAGCCCCGCTCGCGCAACTCGCCGAGCAGCACGCTGGCCGGGATCCGCTCCGGCGCCGCAGCCGCGAGGCGCTCCACCACGTAGCCCTTGAACGGGTCGAGCTTACCCGGTCGGGGTGGCCGCCCCTTGTAGCGCGCCGCCGCCTCGTCGCGCAGGTAGCGCCTCACCGTGTTGCGCGACAGACCCGTCGCGCGGGCAATCTCGCGGATGCCCTTCCCGTGCCGATGCAACACCCGGATCTCCAACGCTGCCTCCTCACCCACCATCCGGGCCTCCTCCCGCAGAAGGAGCCCAGCCTACGGCCTGGGTCAGTTTCACATCGGCGGCTACACCAGTTCGCAGCGCCACCCGTAAGGCGCTGTCACTACATGCGTTTTAGCTGGCACATTCTGTTTCTAATGCGAGCGGCTCCGTTTCTTCGAAGCCGCCCGAAACTTGACCGTTAGATCGCCAGGGTGTTCAGCAGCTCCTTAGAGCGCCTAACAGAACGGCACGATCGGGTCTGTTGGGCGTTGGGGTGGTATGGCTCGCCCGCTTCTTCCCGACGACCTCTGGTCTGCGATCGCCCCGCTTCTGCCGCCGCACCCGCCTCGCC
>NZ_VDDA01000026.1 GCF_006151805.1 Methylobacterium terricola
TCAACCGCGCCCGCCGCTTGCCCGTCCGCTACGAACGCCGCGCCGACATCTACGAGGCCTTCACGTTCCTGCAGGCAAGCCTCATCACCCTCCGCCAGATCAGGCGGTTCTGTTAGGCGCTCTAAGCCATAAGATTTCCCGATAGCCTCCCCGGAAAATCCGTCTCGATCCCGGGCGGACCCTCGGCCAGGATGTCGCTCAAGCAAGACAACCCGGGAGGGATCTGATGGCCCGCAAGGCGCGCAGGCGGCGGACCGCCGCTCTCGGACGGGGGCGGCCGTGAACCCCGCCACCGACGGCCCCCTCGCGGGCATCCGGGTGCTCGACCTGTCGCGCCTCGTCGCCGGCAACATGCTGAGCCTGCAACTCGCCGATTTCGGCGCCGACGTGATCAAGCTCGAGCCCGACCGCGGCGACCCGCTCCGGCACTGGCAGGAGAACGGCATCCCGGCCTGGTGGACGGTCTACGGCCGCAACAAGCGCTCGATCCGCCTCGACCTGCGCGAGCCCGACGGCAAGGCGGCGTTGCGCCGGCTGGTGCCGACCGCCCAGGTGCTGGTCGAAGGCTTCCGCCCCGGCGTGATGGAGGCGGCGGGCTTCTCGCCCGAGGCGCTGCTGGCGCTCAATCCGAGGCTGGTGATCGTCCGGGTCAGCGGATTCGGCCAGACCGGGCCTTACGCCCAGCGCCCGGGCTTCGGCTCGTTGATCGAGGCGATGAGCGGGTTCGCCGCCAAGAACGGCTTTGCCGACAAGCCGCCGGCCCTGCCGAACCTCGCGCTCGCCGACATGGTGGCGGGCCTGTCCGGCGCCTTCGCGACGCTCGCGGCGCTGCGGGTGGCGGAGGGGCCGGACGGCGCCGGGCAGGTGGTCGACCTCTCGCTGCTCGAACCGCTCCACGCGACGCTCGGGCCCGACGCGGCGATCCACCGGCTCACCGGCCGCGTGCCCTCGCGCGTCGGCAACCGGGTCAGCATCACCGCGCCGCGCAACGTCTACCGCACCCGCGACGGCGAGTGGCTGGCGCTCTCGGCCTCGACGCAGGGGATGGCCGCCCGGCTGTTCTCGGCCATCGGCCGGCCCGACATGATCGCCGATCCGCGCTTTGCCACCAATTCCGCCCGGCTCGACAACGTCGAGGAGGTCGACGCGATCGTCGGCGGCTTCATCGCGGCGCGGGACCTCGCCGACAACCTGGCCTATTTCGAGGAGGCGGAGGTCACGGTCGGCCCGGTCTACGATCCGGCGGGCTTCGCCGAGGACCCGCATGTGAAGGGCCGCGGCGTCCTCGTCGAGGTCGACGACCCGGAGCACGGCCCGGTGCCGATGCACGCGCCGTTCCCGCGCCTGTCGCGCACGCCCGGCCGGATCCGCCGCCTCGCCCCCGCCCTCGGCCAGGACGAAGCCGAGATCGCCGCCGAACTCAACCAGACGGAGATATCCCGATGAGGCTGCGGTCCCTGCTGTTCGCCCCGGCCGATTCGGCCCGCAAGGCCGAGAAGGCGGTCGCCTCGGGGGCCGATGCCGTCATCCTCGACCTCGAGGACAGCGTCGCCCCCGCCGCCAAGGACGAGGCCCGCGGGCAGGCCGCTTCGATCCTGCGCGACCGGCCGGACGCGCTGATCGTGCGGATCAACCCCCGCGGCACCGCCTGGTATCTCGACGACCTCGCGGCGATCGTCCCGGCCCGGCCGGCCGCGATCCTGCTGCCGAAATGCACGTCGCCGGCCGATCTCGCGATGCTGGCCGGCCAGATCGACGTGCTGGAGGCCGCCGGCGGCGTGCCGGCCGGCTCCGTCGGGGTGCTGCTGCTCGCCACCGAGACGGCGGAATCCTTGCGCGACATGAACTATGCCGGCGTCTCGCCGCGCCTGCGCGCCCTCTGCTTCGGCGCCGAGGATCTGTCGGCCGATCTCGGCATCGTCCCGCGCCGGCCCGACGGCACTCTCGCGGCGCCGGTCGCCGCCGCGCGCGACCGGCTGCTGATCGCGGCCGCCGCCGCCGGGGTCGCGGCGATCGACACGCCGTTCCCCGATCCGCGCGACCCCGCCGGCTTGCAGGCCGAGACCGAGGCCGCCGCGGCGGACGGGTTCTCGGGCAAGCTCTGCATCCATCCGGGCCAGCTGGAGGCGGTGACGGCCGCCTTCACCCCGGCACCCGAGCGCGTCGCCTGGGCGCGCGAGGTGGTGCGGCTTCTGGAAGGCAGCGGGGCGGGGGTCGCTGTGCTCGACGGGCGGATGATCGACATCGCCCACCTGAAGCTTGCGCGCCGCGTGCTCGCGATGGCGCCCGAGGGGTCCCGTCCATGATGCGCTTTCCGAAAACCAGCCGCGCCGCCGTGGTGCGCGCGTTCAAGGCGCCGGTCTGCATCGAGGAGGTGCCGGTGCCGCAGGAGCTGGAGCCCGGCACGATCCTCACCAAGATCGAGACCTGCTCGATCTGCGGCACCGACGTCCATCTCTGGCAGGGCTCGCTCGCCCTCAAGGTCGACCTGCCGGTGATCATCGGCCACGAGATGGTCGGGCGCATCGTCGCGATGGGCGCCGGCACCGACCGCGACTCGGTCGGCCAGCCGCTCCGGGTCGGCGACCGCATCACCTGGACCCATACGGCCTGCGGCCGCTGCTACTTCTGCACCGTCGCCCGCGAGCCGACCCTGTGCCAGTACAGCCGCAAGTACATGTACGAGCGGATGGACGTGGCGCCCTACCTGCTCGGCGGCTTCTCGGAATACGGCTACGTCCTGCCCGATTCCGGCCGGGTGAAGGTGCCGGATTCGGTGCCGAACGAGCTCGCCAGCATGGCGAGCTGCGCCTTCCGCTCGGTGATGAACGCCTTCGATGTCCTCGGCCGCGTCGATCCGACCGACACCGTGGTGGTGCAGGGCGCCGGCCCGCTCGGGCTGCTCGCCACCGCGGTCGCCAAGATCTCGGGCGCCCGCCGGGTCGTGACGCTCGGCGCCCCGGCAGCGCGGCTGGCGCTCGCCCGCGATTTCGGCGCCGACGAGGTGCTGTCGATCGAGGAGACGGGCCACGCGGAGCGCCTCGACCGGGTCCGGGCGCTGACCGACGGGCGCGGCGCCGACGTGGTGATGGAGTTCACCGGCCACCCGGCCGCCTTCGGCGAAGGGCTCGACCTCGCCCGGCGCGGCGGGTCCTACGTCGTGGTCGGCCAGCTCGGTCAGGGCACGACGACGATCGCACCCTCGACCATCGTGGCGAAGAACCTGCGGGTGCTCGGCTCGTTCTCCGGCCAGGCCAAGGCCTACTGGAAGGCGCTGCAATTCGTGGCGGAGCACCAGCACGAGGTGCCGTTCCACACCATGGTCACCAACCGCTACAGCCTCGACCAGGTCGATACGGCGCTGACCCGGATGAAGAACTTCGAGGAGATCAAGCCGATCATCGCGCTGTAGCAGGCCGCCCTGCTTCACCGTCGATGACCTCCACCGCGTCATTCCGGGTCCGGGCTCTCGCCTCCGGCAAGCCCCGGAATGACGACGGACACCGACAATAGGTCTCGGTGCCAGACATAATCCAAGAACAATCCAAGAAAAGACCCAGGCGGATCCCGCCGCCAACCCGAAAACACATCAGGAGGAACGATGTCGCGCGCCCCCCTCTCGCGCCGCGCCGTGGTCGCCGGCACGCTCAGCGCCGGCCTGATCGGCGCCGGCATACCCCTGCGCCACGCCCGCGCCGCCGAGTTCGTGTTCAAGCTCGGCACCGACGTGCCCGACACCCATCCGATCAACATCCACGCCCGCAAGGCCGCGGACGCCATCCGCGAGCAGACCAACGGGCAGGTCGACCTCCAGATCTTCTCCAACAACCAGCTCGGCGGCCAGAGCGACATGCTCTCGCAGTTGCGCTCCGGCGCGCTCGAATGCTTCGCGCTCTCGGGCGTCAACGTGCTCTCGACGATCATCCCGACCTCGTCGATCTACGGCCTCGGCTTCGCCTTCCCGGATTACGACGCGGTCTGGCGCGGCATGGACGGGCCGCTCGGCCAGCACTTGCGCGGCCAGATCGAGAAGGCCGGCTTCGTCGTCATGGAGAGGATCTGGGACAACGGTTTCCGGCAGATCACCAACAGCGTCCGGCCGATCCGCGAGCCGAAGGACCTGCAAGGCCTCAAGATCCGGGTGCCGGTGAGCGCGCTGTGGACCTCGCTGTTCCGCTCGCTCGGCGCCGCGCCGACCAGCCTCAACTTCGCCGAGGTCTATTCCTCGCTGCAGACCAGGGTGGTCGACGGGCAGGAGAACCCGCCGGTGATCATCAACACCGCCAAGATCTACGAGGTGCAGAGATACTGCTCGGTCACGAACCACATGTGGGACGGCTGGTGGTTCCTGATCAACCGCCGCGCCTGGAACCAGCTGCCACCGGAGACGAAGGAGATCTTCGCGCGCAACGTGAACGCCGCCTGCCTGGAGGAGCGCAAGGACGTGGCGCGGTTGAACGCCTCCTTGCGCGAGGAGCTGGTGGCGAAGGGCCTCGCCTTCAACGACGTCGACACCGCGCCGTTCAAGGAGGAGCTGCGCCGGAGCGGCTTCTACGCCGAGTGGCGCAAGCGGTTCGGCGACGAGGCGATGGGCCTGCTCGAGACGGCGGCCGGCAGGCTCGGCTGACAGCCGGTCTGGCACCGGCGCGTCAGGCGAGCAGACCCGAGGATTGCAGTCCGGCGGCGGAGCGACGAGAGAGGCCTGAGCAGTCCTCCTCGCTCCGCCGCAGGACGAACGTCATCGACAGGCCTTGATCGTCGTCTTGCCGCTATGGGCCATCGTATAGCTCTTGTTCTCGGATCTGAACATCATGGTGAGAGTCAGCTCGATCGGATCGCCGACTTTCGGCGACGCGCCGCTGCCTGCCACGACCGTGCCGACCCAGAGCGGCGGCGGCACGGGATAGGTGGACATCTGGACGATCGAGTTGTTCGACACGGCGACCCCGGCCGAGGCGACGAGCTGACAGCTGAACTCGTCGATGCTGGTGTCGCAGAAGCCAGCGCCGAACGTCCCGGCCGTCGCCCGCACGGAGGTGCTGTTGACGACGATGCTGACGTTCAGCGGATCGGCCGTCGCGTTGCCGACATTCGCGACGGTGACCGTGGCGGGCTCCTGCGTGCCGCAGGCTCCGACGACCCGGTCGCCGTCCAGGAAAACCTTCGCTTTCTGATCGAAGTCGTAGAGATTCCCGAGGTTCACGGTGACCGCCTGGACCTGATCCATCACGGTCCGACTCGTCCAGTCCGACTGCGTGAAGGGAGCCAGCGGAATCAGCCTGAAGTCGACCGCGGCGCCGGACAGCGAGAGGAGCGAGACGTGATGCAGATGTCCCGCATTGGCGCTGCCGTCCTTGATGTCGCCGCCCGTCGAACCAACCACCCAGTAGCGGATGCCGCCGAGAGCCGTGTCGGTCTGATTGTAATGGGTGTGGCCGGCGATGACGGCTTTCACCGGATAGCGCGCCAGCAGCTCGTGTACGCGGGACCAGCCCGTCCAGTTGTACCAGAGTGGCTGATGCGTGAAGACGATGATCCCGTCCTTCCCCTGTGCATGCGCTTCCAGATCCCGCTGCAGCCAGGCAAACTGGTTGTCCGAGATCTGCGAGTAGAACACGTTGCCCCAGCGCGGATCAGTGTATAGATGCTCGAGGCTGTCGAGCGCAATAAAATGCCAATTTTTTACATCAAATGAGTAATATAATTTGTCCTTTACCAGCGGGTTGAGGGGCGAGTAAAGTTGCTTGTAGAGGGTTTCGCGCGATCTATCAGTGGAATTCTGAAGATATCTTGTCGGGTTGACGTCGTGGTCGCCGGGCGTCGTGTACCACGGCATGGTCAAGGTCTTCAGGATCGATGTCGCCTGACCAAAGCGCGCGGTGATCTGCTCGGGTGTCTCCGTGCTCTCGATGAGGTCACCGACGTGCAGGACGACGTCCGGTTTCCGGTCCAGGCTGTTGATGGCGGTGACGCCCTGCTTCAGGACTCGATACGATGCGTCGAGATCGGTGGCACCCGTCTGGTCGCCGATCACCCCGATGACGATGGGATCGGCGCGCGCCGCGGTCGCGCCCGGTCCCTGGAGCGCGAGCCATGCGGCCGAGAGCGGACCGAGTGCCGTACAGGCGAGGCGCACGAACGTCGGGATTCCTGCATTCATGACAGCGACTCCCACCACAGGAACTGGACGACGGCATCGTTGTAGTCGCGGTCGACCTGATCTTCCGACAGGACGACTTGGATGTTCATCGTCGCGACGCTGCAGCCGCCCGGCAGGAGGGCGGATTCCTGCCAGGTCCGGCCACCGTCCGAGGAATGCTGGATGTCGACCGTGGCCGAAACATCCTGGCTGCCGGACGGCGTCTGAAAGAAGGTCGAACCAATCTGCTTGTTGTTTTCCCCCGATCCCTGCCAGACGATGGCCTGTCCCCCCGGTGGCGTGATCGTCACGCGTTGGATGTCGCTCGCATTGGTGAACGCCGCCAAGAACACATTGGTGGACGGAGGCAGCAAAATACTGGCAGGCATGGCGTTCCTCTGCATGAAATATCTTGTCTTGCATCAATATCATACAAATTACGGAATTGGTGTAAAGTCGCATTTTGGAAAATGTCTTTTTTGCCGGTGCCGCGCCTGGTGGAAAATATGTTCATGGGCCCATTTGTCTTTGGTGTGGTCTCGATCAATAAAAAATAGGCTATGTGTTTATTTATCTTTCGGCTCTCCAACCTAAAACATCGCAATGCTGTAATCTACAAATAACGATAAGCCGTATTTCGACAATATATGCTAGGAAATATTATGAACGATCTTGGTGCCATGACATGGTGACCGGCAATCGCGCGATGAGTGCGGTGCCGGCAGTCCCTGCGAGACCGGGCCGCGGCCTGCCTCACCCGTGCCGCCGGCTCCAGAACAACCGTTCGGCCCACCGGGTCGCGAGGCGCCGGTCGGAGCCCAGGCAGGGTTTGGTCACGCGCCCGCTCGACGGCATCATCCGGTCGCAGCAGCCCATCGCGGGGAGGCTGTACCGCTCTTGGCCTTCGCGCAGTGACCTTTTCTGGCGAGAGCTTCGGTCGTGCCCCACTGCCTGGTCTGTTCCGCGGGCGACTGCAAGGAACTGGCCCGCGATTTGCACCTTATGCGTCATGTTTGAATTCGCGCCCGAACTGCTCTCGCTTCATTCGAGGGATGTCTTGTTGGGCTATTGCATCATGGGCTCGCTGACGGTTTTACTATGGCGCATATTGAGTACAAAATAAGATTAAATTCTGAATTTTCCAGCACGATCGCGATCGGTCGCGTAGATAGGGATAGCCTTGTGGTGGCTTCGGCCTCGGGGGTGAGCATCGACAAGGCCCGTATCTTCGCTAAGATTAACGACGCTCTCGCTCATCATCGGGTGCGTGAACCGTCGATGCTGCGGGACCTTCGTGCTGTGAGGCCGACCGAGATCGAGACGATCAACAGCGCGATCGTGCAAGTCGTCGAGGCTCAAGATCTGCCGGTCCCGATCGACCGGACGATCACGCCGCTGGTGCGGCTCACGCGAGGCGTGGTCGAGCAGGTCTAACGCGTTCCTGACGTCCCCACGGTTTGAAAATCACCGTCAGTCGTTGATCAGTTCACGCGAACGAGACGAGGTCAGAAACAGGTCTCTCAGACCTCTGGAAAGTCTGTTGTTGGATGCCTGGCGGACGAATAGGTTGCGGGATTGAGCATCCAAAGGTGGCGCTACCCTGCCATCCGGCAACAAGCTACTGAAGCGCCGCTTTCCACGCCGAGCGGTCATTCCAGCGTCCGAACCGCCCATCTGCCGTAGCCTCCATTCAGCCGGGGGCGTGTTACCAGGTATCAGCGGGCATCTGCTCCCCGGACCGATGCGGCCGCGGTAACCGACGGCCGAGGCTCGCTCCGAGTGCGAGGGTGCTCTGGATTACTGAACTCTGCCTTTCCGCATCGGGACCTCCGACAAGCCCGCTCTGCCTCAACCCATATATGTACGCTTGAGCATATATGGGGAAGCGGACGATGCTGGCTGATGGGTCACTCGACGGTGGACGGGCGTCGCGACAGGCTTTCCTTTTCCCTGGAGCGGCGTTGTTCCTCGGTCGGGCTAGGGCGTCTCTGCAAACTCACGTCAGCCAGAGCATGGTCATGCCGAGGGTGACCATGGCGAGGTCGTTGGTGGCGCGCTTCTCGTAGCGGGTGGCGATGCGGCGGAAGTCCTTGAGGCGGCAGAAGACTGCTTCGACCCGCCAGCGATCGCGATAGCGCCGCTTGTCGAGGCGGATCTTGCGCTTGCGGGCGCGAGTGCCGGGAATGACCACGCTGAGGCCCTGCTGGCGCAGGTCCTGGCGCAGCCAGTCGGCGTCGTAGCCCTTGTCGGCGATCAGCCGGCGTACCGGGCCGGGCGCCTGGGCCAGCACGGCGGGCGCGGTCTTCACGTCGCTGGCGTTGCCGGGGGTGAGGTGGATGACGCCCGGGCGGCCGATCACGTCGGTGAGGACATGGATCTCGGTGGTCGGGCCCGCCCGCGAGGGGCCGATCGCCTGGTGGCGGTCCCCCCTTTTGCGCCGTGGGCGGCGCGCTGGGCTTTGACGTCGGTCGCATCGAGGGCGGCGGCCTCGCCCGACCATCCGGCTTTGGCGAGAGCCGCCAGCATGCTGGTCCAGAAGCGCCGGCGCGACCACCTGTTGAAGCGGTTGTAGACGGTGGTGGGAGGACCGTACGCGCTCGGGCAGTCCTTCCAGCGACAGCCGGACTTGATGACGTGCGGGATGCCCGACAGGATGGTGCGGTCGTCCTTGCGATGCGCGCCGGGCTGGTTGGTGGGCATGAACGGCGCGATCGCCTGCCACTGCTCGTCAGACGGCCAGAACAGCTCTGCCATAGCCTCCTCCATCTGGAGACGCTCTGGAATCATATTTTGCTCATCATCTTGATCGGGTTTAGACCCTAGCCCTACGACCGAGATCTCCAGCGCTGCCATATTGCTCCGAATAGGCTTCGGGCCTGGCCGACGAGCGTTCGTTACGAACGACCAGTACAACTGGTGTGTTCTATCTTCGATTGCACCTGAGGCACATCTGTTGCCTTACGGCAACTACCAGCTACTCCTTGATATGATATGGGGATAAAAATCAGATTGTCATAGTTCAAACAAGCAAGATTTTATGTTGAGATGCAATATCATAGAGCGCTGAGAGCGCAGGATCTGTAGCTATTTTAGAGAGGCAGGCATCTTGCGTAAATGCGATTAGTAGCCTTCTTGTCGCTGCTCGATGACGGTCGCGTCTCGTGCCGCACCGGAGGATGTGAGTTTGCTGCTATGTCGGGAGGGTTGATCGACACCCTGTATCGAACCGAAGGGGTCCGACTGCAGCGCTTCCTCCTGCGCATGCTGGGCAATCACGCTGACGCTACCGATGCATCGCAAGAAACCTATCTGCGCCTCGTGAAGGCGCTGTGTGCAACGGACATCGAGCACCCGCGAGTATTCCTGTTCTTCGTGGCGCGCAACGTCGCCATCAATCTTGGCAAGAGACGGCGGTTCGAGGCGAACCTTTTTCGATCTCTGGACGATAGTAATCTCGGTGATCGAGTGGATGACAGCGTCCGAACCGAACAGCAAGTGATCGCACGCCAGCAGCTCCGCTTAGTCGCATCAGCTATCGATGAGTTGCCGCCTCGCTGCCGGGAGACGTTCATACTGAGCGCTTTTGATGGTCTCACGAACGGCGAGATCGCCGCGAAACTGGGTGTCAGCCGCAACATGGTCGAGAAGCACCTCATGAAGGCGCTTCTCCATACCCGCCGCCGCTGCGCAGATTTTTTCTAATTGAGATATCAGGACTCCGTGCGCTCAGCGGTCTCTATGGATGGGACGGCTTCGGGTCGTCCGAGCCGGGTAGATCCACTCATCAGCATGACCGCTCGCACACCGCCTGAAAAATCGGACGAGACCGGGGACAACCCCGTCTATGAGGCTGCAGCCCTCTGGGTCGCCCGGCTCTCCTCCGCCGACGCAACGGACGCGGATCGTGAGGCCTTCGCAGTCTGGCGCGCCACCGATCCAGCCCATGAAGCCGCTTATGCCGAGATGGAGTCCTGGAGGCGGACGATGGGACAGGTGCCCGATCCGCGCCGAAGCAAGCCTAAGGCAGCACCTGGTCTCATCATCGTCGCGGCCCTCGGCCTCGTCGGGATCCTGGGCTGGCAGCTCGGGCTGGTCGATCGACTACGGGCCGACGATTGGACCGACGTCGGCGAGATCAGGAGCACCATCCTCGCGGATGGAAGCCGGGTCGACCTCAACACCGATACGGCGATCGCCTTGCACGACACACCGCGTGAGAGAGGGGTTGAGCTGCTCCGTGGCGAGGCGGTGTTCGACGTCGTACCGGACCCACAGCGTCCCTTCGTGGTGCGCGGACACGGTATTCGTGCCCGGGCTGTCGGGACGCGCTTCTTCGTCCGCGCGGACGGCATTGCCGACCCGGTCGGCGTAGCAGAGGGACGCGTCGACGTCGCGACTGGGTTGGGCCACGTCCTGCTGCAGGCCGGCGAGGTCGCCTCGCAGGACGCGACCGGCCGCCCCGTCGCTCGCACGAGCGACGTAGCGCAAGCAATCGCGTGGCGGGAGGGCAGGCTCGTCTTCTCCGGTCAGCCTCTCTCGCAGGTCCTCGCCGAACTCGGGCGGTATCGCCGGGGCCGCATCCTGCTCACCGATGCGGCGATCGGCGAACGACGGTTCAGCGGTACGCTCGATCCCCGCGACACCGGTGCAGCGCTCGCGATCCTCTCCGCCACGATGGGGATCCGTGTCATCAACCTCACCCCACTCCTGACCCTGGTCCGGTAGCGATCAGACGGCAGCACAAAAACTTCGCCGGAGGAGGTCAGGAGTTCGGCGGCTCCCCTGTCTACCGTTGAAGGGACACGAGACGCGAGACGCGCACCGTCCCTGGTGGATCGATGGGGTCGGCGATGGACGTGCGGAGTCAGGGTATCGTGTCACGGGGGCTGCAGGGTGCAGCCTTGGCAGGGGTGTCACTGCTCGCGCTGAGCAATGCCGCGATGGCACAGGACCGGACCTTCGCGCGTCCACTGCCGGCCTCCGATCGGGTCGACATCATCCCCGTCTCAGCTGGGCAGGAAGCATCCACCATCGCGTCCAGTGCGACACGCGTCCAGGTCTCGATCGCACCGGGCCCATTGGAGCCGGCCCTGACCGCATTGTCCGGCCAGACGCAGCTCAGGCTCGCCTACCGGACCACGATTACTGAGAACCTGGCGACGCAGGGTGCTGAGGGTCTCTTCGCGCCGCTCGAGGCGCTGGCCAAGGTTCTCGAGGGTACCGGCCTGACCTACCAGGCGGCCGGCCCCTCGACGATCACGCTCGTCAACCCGCGCTTCGTCCAGTTGCCCGGCCCGGCCCCGACTCCGGATGTCGCCCTCGACACCATCACGGTCGAAGGCAACGCGTCGGCCATCGCCGCTGTTGGCGGCGATCCGGGTGCGGTCGGCTTCGTCGCCACCCGCACCAGCGCCGGCACAAAGACCAGCACACCCCTGATCGAAGTGCCGCAATCGATCTCCGTGATCACTCGCGCCCAGCTCGACACCCAGAATGTCCAGAGCGTCACCGAAGCTCTGCGCTACGTCCCTGGCGTATCGGTCGAGTCCTACGGCTATGACCCGAAGGGCTTCGACTGGCTGTTCATCCGGGGCTTCAACGCCCAGGCGACGAGCGACTTTCGCGATGGCCTGCGCCAGCTCAACACAAGCTACAGCTTCTTCCGCACCGAGCCCTATGCGCTGGAGCGCATCGAGGTCCTGCGTGGACCGTCCTCGACGCTTTACGGGCAGAGCGACGCCGGCGGCATCATCAACCGGGTCAGCAAGCGCCCGCTGCTCACGCCGATCAATGAGGTCCAGTTCCAGCTCGGGAATTTCGGGCGGGTCGAGGGGATGTTCGACCTCACCGGCCCGGTCAATCCCGAGCGCACCCTGAGCGCCCGGTTGATCGGCGTCGCGCGCTCCAGCGACACCCAGTACCGTTACGGCAACGGCGCGGAAATTCCGGACGACCGGCTCTACCTCGCACCGTCCTTCACCTGGGCTCCCGACGCAGCCACGAGCCTGACGGTGCTCGCCGACGTCCTGCGTGATCGCTCGGGCGGTACCGTCACCTTCTTCACCCCGAACGCCCGGCCGACCAAGCTGCTGATCGGCGATCCGAGCTTCAACCGCTTCGCCCAGGATCAGGCGACGATCGGCTATCAGTTCGAGCACCACTTCGACGATGTCTGGTCCGTCCGGCAGAACCTGCGCTACGGCCATGTCGAGCTCGGGCTCAACAATCTGCTGCTCGGCGGCCTGACATCAACGGGCCTCAGCCGCATCGCGCGCCGCTTCGACGAGCGACTGGATGCCTTGGCGGTCGACAACCAGGTCGAGGCGCGCTTCGCCACCGGCTTCCTCAGGCACGACCTTCTGCTGGGTCTCGACTACACCCGCTCGGACGGCGACGTGCGCCGCTTCACCGGAGCAGCCCCGAGCCTGGACCCGTTCGCGCCGGTCTACGGCCGGTTCGTCCCGACCCCGACGACCCCGCTCCTCAACTACCGCGAGGTGATGAACCAGCTTGGTGTCTACGCTCAGGACCAGATCAAGGTTGGGGACTCCTGGATCCTGACGCTGGGCGGACGCTACGACGACGTCACGCTCGATACGCAGAACCGTCTCACCGCGACCGATACCAAGCTCGATACCGGTGCCTTCAGCGGCCGCGCTGGCCTGACCTACCTCACAGGCTTCGGCCTCGCGCCTTACGTCAGCTTCGCCCAGTCCTTCGTGCCGAATACCGGCGTCTCCGCCCCCGCCGCCGGTGCGCGGCCCTTCGACCCGTCCCGGGGCGAGCAGTGGGAGGTCGGAGTCAAGTATATCCCTCAGGGCTGGAACGCGCTGTTCACCGCTGCCCTGTTCGACATCACCAAGACGAACGTCCTGACCACGGATTTTGCCAATCCGGGTTTCCAGATCGCGACCGGTGCGATCCGCTCGCGTGGCATCGAACTCGAGGGACGGATCGGCCTCACCGAGGGCTGGGATGCCGTTGCGTCCTTCACCTACCTTGATGCCGAAGTCACGAAGGACACCCGGGCGATCATCGGCAACCGCCCCGCCATCGTGCCCAACTACTCAGCCTCGGCCTGGCTCAACTACACGGTCCAGACCGGCTGGCTGCGGGGTCTCAGCCTCGGCGGGGGGGTGCGCTACGTCGGCGATTCCTTCGGCGATGCCGCCAACACGCTGCGGATCAAGGAGCGGACGTTGCTCGACGCAGCCGTCAGCTACACCACCGGCAACTGGCTGTTCTCGGTGAATGCGACCAACCTCGCCGACCGGCAATACATCACCACATGCACCTCGCTGTTCGATTGCTATCCCGGCGTGCGCCGTACGGTGATCGGCCGGGTCAAGTACGTCTTCTGATGCCGATCCAACGTCTGATGACGATCCGCCTGCGGCGGCCGCAGAGCGGGCCACGCCGCCGGCTCTGGTCGCGTATCCATACCTGGAGCAGCGTCGTCAGCACGGCCTTCATGCTGATGCTGTGCCTGACCGGGTTGCCGCTGATCTTCTATCACGAGCTCGACGAGGCGTTCGGCACCGCGCCGGAACTGCCGGTCCTGGCGGCCGGCACACCGCATCTCCCCCTCGACCGGCTCGTTGAGACGGCACAGACGCTGCGACCGAAGGAGGCTCCACAGTTCCTGCTGATCGATCGCGATGAGCCGGACCTCGTCTTCGTCAGCCTCAGCCGGGACCTGCGTACCTCGCCCCCCGAGAGCTTGTTCGCCATGGATTGGCGGGTGGCGCGCGTCGTCCAGGAACCCAAGCTGCGGCCGAGCCCGATCGCCTGGCTGCTGAAGCTGCACGTCGACATGTTCCTGGGCCTCGGCGGCAAACTCTTCCTCGGACTGATCGGCGTGCTGTTCGCCCTTGCGATCGTATCGGGGGTCATTCTGTATGGGCCGGCGATGCGAAAGCTGCCCTACGGCACGGTGCGTCGCGACCGCACCCGGCGGATCTACTGGCTCGACTGGCACAACCTCGTCGGCGTCACCACGCTCGGCTGGGCCATGCTCGTGGCCGGGACCGGGACCGTAAACACCTGGGCCGACCTGATGCTGAAGCTGTGGCAGCGCGACCAGCTCGCCGCGATGACGGCTCACGATCGAAGCTTGCCGGCCACCGGTCGGCGGATACCGGTCGCCGACGCGGCGGCGGTCGCACTGGCCACGACACCGGGCAAGACCCTTCGCTTCATTGCTTACCCGGGAACGGCCGTCAGCAGTGACCGGCATTATGCCGTGTTCCTCGCCGGGGCGACGCCGCTGACCGGACGCTTGCTCGACATCGTCCTGGTGAATGCGCAGACCGGCCGGATCGCGGCTCACGCCGCGATGCCCTGGTACGCGCAGGCCGTGTTCCTGTCGCAGCCGCTCCACTTCGGCAATTACGGCGGCCTCCCGCTCAAGCTGCTCTGGGCGGTCCTGGATCTGGCGACGATTGTGGTGATCGTGACGGGCCTCTATCTCTGGGTCGGCCGTCACGTGACCAGCCGACATCACTTCCGCCTCAAAACGCCCGTCGACGCGAACGGTCGATCGGAGGGGGCGCAATGAAGCCTCGGCCATCCCTGCCACCGGTCTGGCCGGGGCCCGTCGGGATCAATCTCCTGATCGGCGCGTGCCTCGTCGCAGCCCTGGCCACCGACGGCGTCGTCGACCTTGTTGCCAGCGCGGTGATGGCGATCGTTCTGAGCGTTGCAGTTCTTCTTCTACCGATACGTTACCAACGACGACGGGTCGACCGCCATGCTCGAAGAATTTCGATTTCGCTTCCCAAAAACTAAGCAAGCCGCACTGCCAAGCGGAGGATGCAAGGATCTGATTTTTTGGAATGCCAATGCGCATGTCCGCCCTCGGACGGCAGTCCTGTATCCGCCCCTACTGTTCAGCCTTGACACTATCGAACTGCTGCTCCTCAACCCCATGCGACCATTCCGTATCCCAGGCTCTGGTGCACGAAAAACAAGTGTTTGCCGACAGCGGCTACGGCAACCCGGCCGCACGCCAGCCCTCGACGGGGAAAATGCGCGACAAACCCTGTCGGATTGATGCTATGTGCGGAAACGGGTTTGGAGGGGTTTCCGTACATGCTGGTCGGGTACATGCGGGTGTCGACGGCCGACGGGCGCCAGTCGGTCGACCTCCAGCGCGACGCGCTGATGGCCGCCGGCGTCGACGACCGGCACCTCTACCAGGACCACGCTTCCGGATCCCGGGACGACCGGCCCGGGCTGAAGGCCTGCCTCACCTATCTCAAGGCGGGCGACACCCTCGTGGTGTGGAAGCTCGACCGGCTCGGCCGCAGCCTCCCACACCTCCTGGAGGTCATGGGCGACCTGCGGAAGCGCGGGGTCGCCTTCCGCTCGCTCACCGAGGCGATGGACACCGGGACACCGCACGGCGAGCTGCTGTTCTCGCTGTTCGGGGCGCTGGCGCAATTCGAGCGCCAGCTCACCCGGGAGCGTGTGGTCGCCGGGCTCGCAGCAGCCAAGCGCCGAGGGCGCCGTGGCGGCCGACCCCCGACGATCGGCGGTGAGCAGCTCGAGCAGATCACGGCAGCGCTCGACGGTGGCGCCAGCAAGGCCTCGGTCTGTCGGTCGTTCAAGATCGCCCGCTCGACGCTGATCGACACGCTCGAGCGGACCGGGTGGCAGCGGCCGGCCGAGTAGCCTGCGTCGGGGCTGCGCCGTACTGTCCGCTCGGGTGATGTCCGTTTGGTTTCTGTCCGTTGGATTTTCCAACCCTTGCGGACGTATTTGGCGGGTCGTGCCATTGCCACTGCGGTATGCCCCTATGGACGGTCGGAATGACCAACGGACTCCCTGAAGCGTAGCCGGCGTATACGTCGATGAGCTAAGGTCGGTGATGAATGAGGGCTAGTTCCAGCTCATGGACATCGTGATCGAGAGCCTATTGGATGGTGCACGACGCGCTCGCGGGCACGTCGCTATCATCGACGTATTCCGCGCATTCACCACGGCAGCTGTCGCCTTGGCGAAGGGTGCATCCGAGGTCGTCATGGTTGGATCGGCAGACGAGGCTCTGGCTCTCCGTGCACAGGGGCGGGTGCAGCTGTGTATGGGCGAGATCGGCGGGCGGGCGCCGCCTGGCTTTGATTTCGGTAATTCGCCCTACGAGGTATCGGCGGCTGACTTGGCAGGCTGCGCGATCGCGCAGCGGACCGGGGCGGGGACGCAGGGGATCGTTGCGGCTGCGCAAGCGACGCGGCTCTACGCAGCTTCGTTGGTGACCGCGAGCGCGACAGCCCGCGCACTAGTGCGTGGCACGCCCGCCGCTGTGACGCTCGTCGCCATGGGAAACAACGCCGTCGTGCGTACCGATGAGGATGAGATTTGCGCGCTTCACCTGCGCAACCTCATTGAAGGCCGTCCCGGACATGTCGAGGGGGCCAGGCAGATGATCTTAGCGAGCCGCGAGGCATCCTACTTTGGTGATCCGACGCGCCCGCATCTCCCGCGAGCTGATCTTGATATTGCACTGGACATCGACCGTTACGATTTTGCGATCCGGGTTGAGCTTGACGATGGTTACCCTGTTGGCCGCGCTGAGAGGGCGCAGTAGGCTGCTCAGCGCGGCATGCAAGCCGACCCCCTCAAACGAACCGCTTATCCGCGCACAAGCGCGTCGACTGCAGCCAGGGTCCGCAACGAGTGCAGGCTGTGTGAAAACTCGGGCGAATCCGTTAATTTTAGGATAATCTCCTTCGCCGCCGTCGTTCGAGCATCCTGAATAGCAACAGAGAGGCCGTCGGGATGTCTATACCCGCGCTGCTTAAAACGACGCTCAAAATTCGTTAGGGTATGCCCCTATGGACGGCCGGAATAACGAACGGAGCTCGGAGCACCGCGCCTGCGATCCGCTATGGTGGCTCGCCGTCATCGCGTTCTGGTGCTGATCGAGTCCTGACCCTAGCCATTGGGTTAGCCTCCGCTTATGGTAAGCTATGGCTATCACAGCGGCCTCTCTCGCCATCGCCGCGCTCGGCGATCCGACACGGCAAGAGTGTGGTCCGTCATGCGGTGCACCATGGTGGGCGAGCCTCAGCTTCACACGTTCGGCCACACGACCCGATATTGCGAAAATCTGCGTTGGGATCACATATTGCATCTGCGATCTTCACTGAGGCTTGCTCCAGGGTCGACCTGCAAGCGAGGCGCAGCCGCTCTCGCAGTATGCGATTACCAATCCATAATAGCGGAGAGATTGCCAGCTGCGACGTGCAACCGGGGCACGAAAACATCGGCCAGTGTATCGACGCTAATGCGGGCCGTCGATGCGCTCGCATTCAGGGATGCGATGGTGCGGCCGGATTGCCCTACAATCGGCACAGCAACCGACCTGATCCCGATTTCGAGCTCTTCATCAATGATCGCGTATTTCTGGCTTCTTACCCTTGCCAGCTCCTCGTGAAAGCGCGACACTTCCGCGATTGTTTTGGGCGTCATTTTTTTGAGTTCATGCTGGGAGAGCCAGTGCTGAAGCTGCTCATGTGGCAGAGATGCCAACAGTATGCGTCCCAGGGAGCTGCAATGGGCCGGCAGCCGCGTGCCGACATCGATCCCGGACGAGTACAGCCTGCGAACCTCGAAGCGGGCGACGTATACTACGTCCGGTCCGTCGAGAACGCCGACTGACGACGACTCGTTCAACGCGTTGGTCACGTCACGGATGATGGCCTTGGCCGCATCGCCGAGGCCCAACGGGTTTAGATAGGCATTACTGAACTGCAGCACCTTCGGCGTGAGCCAGAAGAAGCGACCATCTGTATCGATGTAGTTCAACGACCGCAGCGTCAAGAGCAGGCGCCGCGCCGTCCCCCGGCTCAACCCGGTGCGCGCCGCCACTTCCGAGAGGATCATCCGTCCGCGGCGCGGCCCTCCATGCTCGGGGCTGAAGCTCGCGAGCACGTTCAGCCCTCGCGCCAGCGCTTCCACGAAATCCGGCTCACGCCGCCCTTCCTCACCGGACACGAGGGGCGGCATCCCTGCGCCGGAGCCTCCCTCCCGTCCTTCGCTTCGCGTTCCTCGTGACATGGTCGTGCGCTTTCGGTCTGCACCCGGATTGACTTCATCCTGCCACTGGCGTTCTATCATACGAACAATTGTCCGTACAGCGGACATTTTGCGATGGCGCTCGATCCTGGGGAGGGCAGCAGCATTGCGAGTCGATGCATTCCATGGGGCATCGTGCCCAGCCGTCCTTGGCACTACGAGGAGCGCGAGCGCCCTCGCGTGCATCGAGCCGGTGGCGTGCCGACATGATCGATAAGTTCGTCGCCTCAGTCGTCGACGCGCTGCACGGCATCGAGGATGGATCGACCATCTTGCTTGGCGGTTTCGGGGCCGTCGGCCAAGCCACCCACCTGATCGAGGGATTAATCGAGACTGGTGCGAAGGATCTAACGGTCGTCGCCAACAATGCCGGCTACGGCCGGGTCGGCCTCGCGCGGCTCCTCGAGGCCGGGCGTGTGCGTAAGCTGATCTGCAGCTTTCCTCGCATCGCTGGCTCTACAATCTTCGAGAGCCTCTACCGGGCAGGTCGGCTAGAGCTAGAACTCGTTCCTCAGGGCACGCTCGCCGAGCGCATGCGCGCGGCCGGAGCAGGCGTGCCGGCCTTCTTCACGCCCACCGGCGTTGGAACGCGCCTCGCCGAGGGTAAGGAAACCCGCGAGGTCGGCGGCCGCATCCACGTGCTCGAATATGCCCTGCCCGGCGATGTCGCGCTGGTTGAGGCCTGGCAGGCGGATCGGTGGGGCAATCTCCGGTACCGGGCGGCAGGGCGCAACTTCAATCCGGTTGTCGCGATGGCAGGCCGCCTCACCATCGTTCAGACCCAGCACGTCGCAAAGCTCGGCGAGCTCGATCCAGAGACGGTCGTGACGCCCGGCATCTTCGTCGACCGCGTCGTGCACCTGCCCCACGGCGACCCGGTTCTCTGACAGCGAGCGTGAGATGTCCCGACCTACCGCAAGCTGGACCCCGTTGAGCCGCACCGAGATGGCGGCGCGCATTGCGCGCGACATCCCGGAAGGCTGGTACGTCAACCTCGGGATCGGCGTGCCGACGCTCGTCGCCGACCACGTCCCGATCGAGCGCGAGGTCATCTTTCACGCCGAGAACGGCATCCTCGGCATTGGACCGGCGCCCGACGCGGCGCATGTCGATCCGTGGCTGATCAATGCCGGCAAGCAATACGTCACCCTGCGCGCGGGCGGCTCCTACATCCATCACGCCGACAGCTTCGGGGTGATCCGGGGGGCCCATCTCGATCTGTGCGTGCTCGGCGCCTACGAGGTGGCCGAGACCGGCGACATCGCGAACTGGGCCACCTCGGAGCACGACACGGCGCCGGCGGTCGGCGGCGCGATGGATCTCGCCGTTGGTGCCCGGCGGCTCTGGGTCGCCATGGAGCACACCACGAAGGAGGGCCGTCCGCGCCTCGTGCGCGCCTGCTCCTACCCGCTCACCGCCATCGGCGCGGTGGCACGGGTCTACACCAACCTCGCGGTCCTCGACGTCACTCCGGGGGGCTTCCGCGTCCTCGACATGGTGCCGGGCCTGACCCTCGACGACCTTCAGGAACTGACCGAGGCGACGCTGTCGCCCGCATCGTGACGCGGGCGGGATCGCGCCACACGATCCCGCCCGGGACTGGGTGAAGCGTCTATGCGTCGCCGGACCGGCGACCGTCCTGGCGGACAAGGCTGGGCAGAGCCGGTCGACACAAAAAACAAGGGGAAATGCTCATGATGAAGCGCCGTACTTTCCTCGCATCGGGCGCCGCGACGCTTGCCGCCTGGCGCGCCTTCGCCCAGACACAGAGCCACATCGTCGGCACCCTGTTTCCGATGTCCGGCAGCAATGCCGAGTTCGGGACGCTCTATACCAACGCGGTCCAGCTCGCCCTCGATCACATCACCGCCGACCGGATGCTGAAGAGCCCGATCGAGCTCCGCAGCCAGGACAGCCAGGCGACGCCGCAGGGCGGAGCGGTCGGCATGACGCGCCTCGCGACCGTGGACAAGGCGTCCTACGTCCTCCTCGGCTTCACCGGCGTATCGAAAGCAGCGGCGCCCATCGGGGGCCGCAACAAGGTCGTCATGATCAATGGTGGCGGGGTCGGCCCCGACCTCGCGACCTTATCGCCCTACTTCGTGAACATCATCCCGCTCGCCAACAAGGAGGTCACGGCCATCCTGCCCTGGCTCGCGAAGGAGGGGCTGAAACGCGTCGCCCTCATCTACGTCGATGATCCTCTCGGGCAGAGCATCAACCAGGAGTTCGCCGCCGGACTGCCGAAGCAGGGCGGCACTCTCGTCGGCGCCTTCAGCGTGCCTCCGACACAGCAGCAATTCGGAGCCATTGCCGCGCGCGTGCGCGACGTCAAACCGGACGCCGTCTATTTCGCGACCCCGATCGGCACGCAGCTCTCGCAGATGGCCAAACAGCTGCGCGACAACGGCATCACGCAGCAATTCGTGACTTACTCCGTCGGCAACCTGCCGTCGATCGTCGCCCAGCCGGAGAGCGAGGGCATGATCTTCACCGGCCAAGCCGCCGACTGGACCTCGAACGAACCGAAGATCAAGCGTTTCGTGGAGGGCTGGCGCACCAAGTACAAGGCCGAGCCGGTCACCTACGCCCTCAACTACTACAATGGATTGATGCTGTTCGCGATGCTGGCGCAGGGCCTGGAACGGGCCGGGACGCCGGTGACGGGCGAGACCCTGCTGGCCGAGCTGATGCGGGTCCGGACGTTCCAACTCGCCGGCGGCGAGGTGACGTTCGACGAGCACGCCAGCGCGTCGAGCGCCATCCAGATCAGCCGGGTGCACGGCGGCCGGAGCGAGAAGATCGGCTGACCCTCTCCTGTGACGGCCCACCGGATCCGACAGGTGAACACCATGATGAGCGCGCCGCTCCATGCCCGCGGAGGTCGCCTGAAGCGATGTTGATCCTGCAACTCCTCGCCTCCGGCATCCAGACCGGTGTCCTCTACGGCCTGACGGCGGCCGGGTTCGCGCTGATCTTCGGCGCCACCCGGGTGTTCCACGTGGCGCATGGAGCGACCTTCGTGCTGGCCGGCTATGCGTTCGTCCTCGGCGCGCAGGCGGGCCTGCCTTGGCCGGTCTCGTGCCTGCTCGCCCTCGTCGTGGCGATCGGCTTCGGTCTGTTCATGGATGCCTTCGTCTACCGGCCGATCCAGCGGCACGAGGGAGCGTTCTTCACGGTCTTCGTCGCCGCCTTCGGGGCGAGCCTCGTGGTGCAGAACCTGATCCAGTTCTGCGTCGGCCGCGGTTCGGTCTCGGTGTCGACGCCGCTCACCCGCGCCAGCGAGATCCTGCCTGGACTCTACGTCGCCCCAGTCTTCTGGATCGCGATCGGGGTCGCCGTCGCCCTCTTCGCGCTCGTGACGATGTTCCTGGACCGGACGGATGCCGGCGTCGCCCTGCGCGGCCTCTCGGAGAACCCGGAGCTGCTGCGCGCCTTCGGCCTCTCCTCCCGCCGTCTGTCGGCCCTCGCCTTCGGCATCGGATCGGCGATGACCGTCCCGGGCGCGATCCTGACGGCGGCGACGAGCGGCATCGAACCGGCCGCCGGCGCCCACGTGGTGCTGATCAGCCTCGCGGCGGCTGTGGTCGGCGGGATCGGCAGCCTGCGCGGGGCGGCCCTGGCCGGCCTGCTGCTCGGCATCACCGAGAACCTCATCATCGCGGTTCTGGACACCCAGTGGAGCGAGGCTGCCGGCTTCCTGGTGCTGTTCGCATTCATTCTCTTCCGCCCGAGCGGGCTCTTCGGGCAGGCGGTGAGACGATGACGGCCTACCTCCTCAACCTGGCGACGCTCGCCACGATCTTCGGGATCCTGGCCGCGAGCCTCAACGTGCTGATCGGCTATGCCGGCATCTTCAGCGTGGCCCACGCCGTGTTCTTCGGCGTCGGCGCCTATGCGGGGGCCCAGGTCGCGCTCAACCTCGTGCCGGACGTTCTGCTCGCCTCCCTGGCGGGGGGACTTCTCTCGGGGCTGTTGTCCCTCTGCCTCGCCCTGCCGGCGCTTCGGGTTCGCGGCGAGTACTTCGTCGCCGCGAGCCTCGGGCTGCAGATGCTGGCGGTCACGGTCTTCAGCGAGGCGCATAGCCTGACCGGCGGCCATGGCGGTCTCGTGGGCATCCCGCCCGCGAGCCTGCTCGGGATCGATGTCTCCTCACCGTGGCGCTTCCTGGCCGTGTGCGTCGGCGCTCTCACCCTCTCCCTTGTCTCGATCGCCATCCTCATGCGCGGTGGCTTCGGCCGCGGCCTGATGGCCATTCGCGACAGCGAGAGCGCGGCAGAGGCCCTCGGCAAGAACGTCCCGGCTCTGAAGACAATCGCGGTCGCGATTGGCTGCAGTCTCGCCGGTGTGGCCGGAACACTCTTCGCGTTCCAGCTCGCCTTCATCAACGTCGAGAGCTTCACGCTCGAGCAGTCCGTGCTGCTCATGGCGATGGTGATCATCGGCGGCGCCGGGACCTTGCTGGGGCCGCTCGTCGGAACGCTGCTACTGCTGCTGCTGCCCGCCGTCCTGTCATTCATCCCGTTCATTCCGGCCACCGAGATCGGGACCGTGCAACAACTCGTCTACGGGCTGGCAATGACGCTCCTCATGATCTTCCGCCCGGCCGGCCTCGCCGCGCCGTCGACGGGACGCCGCTGATGCCCGGGTCGCTGTTGTCGGTCCGCGGGCTCTCCAAAGAGTTCGGCGGGGTCAAGGCCATCCAGTCCGTCGACATGGACCTGGTCGAGGGCGTGGTCACGGCCCTCGTCGGCCCGAACGGCGCGGGCAAGACCACTCTGTTCAACCTGATCTGCGGGCATATCAGCCCGGATGCGGGGGAGGTGCAGCTCGCCGGCCGCCCGATCCGGGGGGAGCGGCCGCATACGATCGCGCGGCTCGGGATCGCGCGCAGCTTCCAGGATCTACGGCTGTTCGGCCGGATGTCGGTGCGGGACAATGTCCTGTCGGCGCTCGAGCCGACCGCTTGGCTCTGGCAGCCCGGCGGCCGCCGCGCCGCGAGGGCCCGGCTCCACAAGACCGAGGCGGCGCTGGAACGCACCGGACTTTCGGCTCTGGCAGGGGCGCGGGCCGTCGACCTGTCTTATGCCGAGACCAAGTTCCTCTCGCTCGCCCGCATTCTGGTAACGGAGGCGCGGATCTGGCTGCTGGACGAGCCGGCCTCCGGCCTCGATCCGGTCTCGCGCGCCCGCTTCGTCGCGCTGCTCAAGGAGGCCGTCGCGGCCGGCGTGACGGTCTGCCTGATCGAGCACAATCTCGACATCGTCACCGAACTCGCCGACCGGATCGCCTTTCTCGACCGGGGTCGCAAGCTGGCCGAGGGCGAGCCGGCCGCGATCCTCCGGGATCCCGAGCTGATCGGCATCTATTTCGGGGAGCCGCGCCGATGAAACCTGCGGTCGATAAAGCCCTCGGCCGGCTTCGAGCGTCCGGTCCCGCTCCGTCGCCCGCTGGCCTCGTGCCGGCGATCGCGGTGGCGGGACTGTCGGCGGGCTATGGCGGCCGCCCGGTCCTGTCGGACTTGAGCCTCTCCGTGCCGGAGAGCGAGGTGCTGTGCCTGATCGGGCATAACGGCGCTGGCAAGTCGACGCTGCTGAAGCTGCTCTTCGGACTGCATCCGCCGACGGGCGGAACGATCCGCCTGCGCGGGACGGAGCTGGTACCGCATCCGAGCGCCATGGCGGCTGCCGGCATCGCCTACGTTCCGGAGGGACGCGGCGTCTTCCCGGGTCTCACCGTCAAGGAGAACTTCCGGCTCGCCCTGTGGTCCGCCGGCCTCAAGGGCGGCGAGGCGGCGGCCCGGACCGAGGAGGTCCTAGTCATCCTCCCGCGCATCAAGGAATTCTGGACCAAGCGCGCGGGCCAGCTCTCCGGCGGCCAGCAGCAGATGGTCTCGATCGGGCGGGCGCTGCTCTCGCGCCCCTCCATCCTGCTGCTCGACGAGCCCTCGATCGGGCTCGCACCGAAGCTGTTCCAGGACCTCATGGCTCCGATCCGCGCGCTGCAGCAGCAGCGCGGCATGACGATCCTGCTGGTCGAGCAGAATGTCGGCGAGGCCTTCGCGATCTCCGACAGCGTCGTGGTGATGAAATCGGGTCAGGTGATCGAGCGCGGCGTGCCGGCCGATTTCGCGGACCATGCCAGGCTCATGGAGCTGTTCTGATGCAACGACATCTTGCGCCGGGGCGTGCCGGGCAGGTGCGGGCGCTCTGCCGCTCCACCGGAACGCGACGCTGCAGCGACGAGAGCAGCCCTGCGGCCGCCTGATCGACAGGAGGGATGACGATGAACTGGATCGAGACCGACGGCGTCGGCCTGCGCTACGAGCTGACGGGATCCGGCGCGGGCACGCTGGTCCTCATCCACGAGATGGGCGGCACGCTCGAGGGTTGGGACCTCGTCCTGCCACTCCTGCAGGGCTCCCGGGCTGTCCTGCGCTACGACACCCGCGGGGCGGGCCTGTCGACGAAGCTGCGCGGCACAGCGAGCCTCGACGCGATGGCCGACGACGTCGTCGCTCTGCTCGACGCGCTCGGCCGGAATGATCCGGTCACGGTCGCAGGTGGCGCAGTCGGCGGCGCCATCGCGCTGCACGTCGCGGCGCGTCACCCTGGGCGAGTCAGAGCCGTGGCCGCTCTCGGTCCCGCCACCGGGATCCCGGAGGAGCGGCGGCCCGCCATCCACGCCCATGCCGACCGGGTCGAGCGGGAGGGCATGATCGGCGTGGCCGACGACGATCTCGCCCGGTCCTATCCGCAGAGCCTGCGGAGCGATGCCTCGCGCTATCGGCGTTTCCGGGCGCGCTGGCTCGCGAACGATCCGGGCAGCTACGCCGCGATCTACCGCATGCTGTCAGGGCTCGACATGGCCGCCGAGATCGCCGCCCTGCGTCTGCCGACGCTCTTCCTCGCCGGCACGCAGGACCCGTTGCGCCCGCCCGCACTCATCGAGCCCTTGTCGCGCACCGTCGCCGGCTCCCGCTTCGAGGCCATCGAGACGGGGCATTTCATGGCGACCCAGACTCCCGAGCGGGTGGCCGCTTCGCTCAACGGCTTCCTGGCCGCGACCGGCGGCTGAGTGACGCCCGGCTCGAACACCACAGGTGAACCGACATGAAGCTGCACTGGTCGCCACGCTCGCCCTATGTCCGCAAGGTGCTGATCGCCGCCCACGAGATGGGTCTCGGGAGCCGCCTCGACTGCGTCCGCACCACCGTCTCGCCCTTCGCGCCGGCCGAGGACCTCTGGGACGACAACCCGCTGAACAAGCTGCCGACGCTCGTCCTCGACGACGGGACGGCGATCTACGACAACCGCGTGATCTGCGAGCACCTCGACACGCTGCACGACGGCCCCAGGCTGTTTCCGCAGGGCGGCCGTGAGCGCCTGATCGCGCTGCGCAACCAGGCCCTCGGCGACGGGCTCCTCGACGTGCTGATGATGCGGCTGATCGAGCGCCTGCGGCCCGAGGAGCGCCGCTCGCCCGAGATCGTCGTGTCGAACGAGCGCAAGACGGCGGCGGCGCTCGACCGGCTCGAGAGCGACGTCGCGCTGCTGACGACCCGCCCGTACGACATCGGCCATGTCGCGATCGGTACGGCCCTCGGCTACGTCGACTTCCGCTTCGCAGACGATGGGTGGCGCGACCGGCGTCCTAAGCTGGCGGCCTGGCATGCGGGCTTCGACGCGCGGCCCGCCGTGTGCGCCTGCCCCGTCCGCGACGACTCCTGACGACACCGTCGCCCCGCCCGGGAGAACCCCATGATCCAGTCCCGCACCATCGGCGACGCTCGCGTCACCCGCGTCCTCGAATATTCCGGGCCGACGCACGACCCGGCCTTCCTGTTCCCCGACCTGCCGCAGGCGGAACTCGACGCCGAGGCGCGCTGGCTCGCGCCCAACCACTACGTGCCGCGCATGAACCGCCTGATCGTCACGATCCAGCTCTGGATCGTGCATGCGGGCGGCAACGTCATCGTGATCGACACCGGCGTCGGCAACGGCAAACCGCGGGGCGCGGCGCGGATGAACAATCTGAATGGCCTCGTCTTGCCCTGGCTCGAGGCCGCAGGTGCGGCCCCCGACCAAGTCACTCACGTGGTCCACACCCACCTGCACAGCGACCATATCGGTTGGAACACGATCGAGGTCGACGGGCGCTGGGTCCCGACTTTCCCGAACGCACGCTACCTGGTGCCGAGGACCGATTTTGACCATTTCCAGGCGGCCCTGGCCAAGGGCCCGGATCCCATCATCGACAATGCCTTCCGCGACAGCCTGCTGCCCCTCGTCGAGACGGGCCTGGTCGACTTCATCGGCGACGACACGCGGGAGGTTGCGGGCTGCCTTGCGGTCGAGCCGGTGCCGGGTCACAGCCCCGGCATGCTGAGCTACCGCCTGCGCTCGAACGGCGAGGAGGGCCTGTTCAGCGCCGACGTGTTCCACAGCCCGCTCCAGATCACCCGGCCGGAGCTGAACACCCGCTACTGCATCTTCCCTGACAAGGCGCGCGAGAGTCGCGCGGCGCTTCTGGCCCGGGCCAGCGAACGCAACGCGCTGATCATGCCGATGCATTTCGGAGCTCCCCACTGCGGCTACGTCCGCCGTGAGGGCGAGGGCTACCGGTTCGAGGGAGCGGACTGGCCCGCGCTGGTGCTGCCGCGCTGAGCGGCGGCGACGACGACTCAACGACGAGCAGAGGAACGCCGCGTGGTCAGAACCCCGAAACCAATCCAGTCGGATATCGCCTGGAGCACGTCCGACCGGATCACCGTCCGCGGTAAAAGCCTGCCGGACGAAATCCTGGGCCACATCAACCTCGGGGACATGGCGTTCCTGCAGCTCACTGGCCGGATGCCGACGCCCCAGCAATCGGCGGTGTTCAACGCCGTCGTCATCACGTTGGTGGAGCACGGCATTACGCCCTCGGCGATCGCGGCCCGGATGACCTATGCGGGGGCGCCGGAGTCGCTTCAGGCCGCCGTCGCGGCCGGTCTGTGCGGCTTGGGAACGGTCTTCGTCGGCAGCATGGAGGGCGCCGCCCGCTTGCTCTACGAGATCATGCCCGAGGAGGCCGATGCGGACCTCGATGCCGTCGCCCGCGAGACCGTCGCCCGGTACCGGGCCGAGAAGCGGATCCTGCCGGGCTTCGGGCACCCAATCCACAAGCCAGTCGACCCGCGCACGCCGCGGCTTTTCGCGATCGCGGCCGAGAACGGCATGGCCGGGCGCTACGTCGACCTCATCCAACGCATCCACGCTGAAGCGGAGCGTGCCTCGGGCAAGCCGCTGACCCTGAACGCAACCGGCGCGCTCGGGGCGCTCTGCTGCGAATTCGGCTTCCCATGGCGGATCGTGCGCGGCTTCGGCGTGATGGCGCGCGCCATCGGCCTCGTCGGCCACATCCTCGAGGAAGCCGAGAACCCCATGGCGATCGAGATTTGGCAGCGGATCGAGGACGAGGCCAGCAGCCACATGCGCCCGGCCTGAGCGCCGTCCGCCATCGGAGCATGATGAGGAGAAGGAAAAACCGGCTCTCCGAAGGCATCGTGCGCTGACAAAGGCACAGAGCACGTTGCTGTTTCCGAAAAAACAACGTGCTTTCGAGAAACAACGACTCCTAGAGGCGAACGTGAACGACATCGCAGACGAACCTGACGACAGTCTCGCGGAGATCCGGGAAGAGGTGCGCAAGCTCTGCGCGCGCTTTCCTGGCGAGTACTGGCGCAAGCTGGACACGGTGCGCGGGTACCCGACCGAGTTCGTTCAGGCGCTGACCGAGGCCGGCTACCTATCGGTTCTCATTCCGGAGGAATACGGCGGATCGGGCCTCGGCCTCTCCGCCGCCGCCGCAATCCTTGAGACCGTGCAGGAAGAGGGCTGCAACGGCGCCGCCTGCCACGCCCAAATGTACATCATGGGGACGATCCTCCGGCACGGCTCGGAGGAGCAGAAGCGCCGCTACCTGCCGAAGATCGCGTCGGGCGAGTTGCGGCTCCAGGCCTTCGGCGTCACCGAGCCGACGAGCGGCACCGACACGACGGCTCTGCGCACCACGGCGCGCCGCGAGGGCGGACATTACGTGGTCAATGGCCAGAAGATCTGGACAAGCCGAGCCGAACACTCGGACCTGATGCTGCTCCTGGCCCGAACCACGCCCAAGGATCAGGCTGCCAAAAAGACCGCCGGCCTATCGACCTTCATCGTCGAGATGCGCGACGCTCTCGGCAACGGCCTCTCCATCCGGCCGATCCGCTCGATGATGAATCACAATTCCTGTGAGGTGTTCTTCGATGGCCTGAAGGTGCCGGCCGAGAACCTGCTTGGTCAGGAGGGCCAGGGCTTCCGCTACATTCTCGACGGGATGAATGCCGAGCGGTTGCTGATCGCCGCCGAGTGCATCGGCGACGCCAAATGGTTCACGAAGCGGTCGGTCGCCTACGCCAAGGAGCGCACCGTCTTCGGGCGGCCGATCGGCCAGAACCAGGGCGTACAGTTCCCGATCGCGCGCGCCTATGCGCAGATGCGGGCGGCCGAGCTAATGGTGCGGGAAGGCTGCCGCCTGTTCGAGGCCGGAAGGACGCCCGGCGAGCAGGCCAACATGGCCAAACTTCTGGCCGCCGAGGCATCCTGGGCCGCCGCCGAGGCCTGCATCCAGACCCATGGCGGCTTCGGCTTCGCCGAGGAATACGACGTCGAGCGCAAGTTCCGTGAGACACGCCTGTACCAAGTCGCCCCGATCTCGACGAACCTCATCCTGGCCTACCTGTCCGAGCACGTGCTCGGTCTGCCGCGCAGCTACTAAAAACACGGTGCTGGCTCAACGCGGACAGCAACAGGCTCTCGCACTGCACCGACACATGAGGAGTGCGGGAAGCCGCTTTTCTTGCTCCGCATCATGCTCCGGGGCCGCATCCGATCACGAAACCACGCCATCCGATCACGAGACCACGCCCGCCGCGGCGCAAAGGGAGGGCGCAATGTCGGAACGCTACGAGACAATCACCTTGGCCCGACCCGCCGATGACGTTCTCCTCGTCACGCTCAACCGGCCGGCCGCGGCAAATGCTCTCAACACCCGAATGGGCCTCGATCTGCTCGACCTCTTCACTGAAATTGCCGCAAGCCCGGAATTCTGCCGTGCGGTCGTCCTCACGGGCGCCGGACAGAAAGCCTTCTGCGCGGGCGGCGACCTCAAGGAACGGAACGGCCTCACCGATGCGGCCTGGCAGGCGCAGCACCTGATCTTCGAGCGCATGGTGAAGGCGCTCATCGATTGCCCGATGCCGCTCATTGCAGCCGTGAACGGTTCGGCCTACGGCGGCGGCTGCGAGATCGCGCTCGCCTGCGACTTCATCTATGCCGCACGGGGCGTGCGCTTCGCCCTTCCGGAAGTGACGCTCGGCATCATGCCGGGGGCGGGCGGGACGCAGACCTTGCCACGCGCTCTCGGCGAGCACCGCGCCAAGGAACTCCTGCTGACGGGACACCCCTTCGCGGCCGAGGATGCCGCCGCCTGGGGAATGGTGAACCGCCTCTGCGATCCTGCCGCCCTCGTGTCCGACGCGATCGAGACCGCTTCGGCCATCGCCGCGAATGCGCCGATCGCGATCCGCCAAGCCAAGCGCGCGATGCACCACGGGCTGGGCCTGAGCCTCGCCGACGGCATGCTGTTCGAGGTGGAGGCCTATAACCGCATGGTTCCTACCGAGGACCGTCGCGAGGGCGTCCGGGCCTTCAACGAGAAGCGCAGGCCCGTCTTCGTCGGGCGCTGACATTCGGATCGTGCCGCGCCTCAGCGAGGCCGGAACACGGGTCCTCAGGAACCGATGGACGGAGGGACCACCTCATGAGCAGCGCCCGCCCCACCTTCAGCATGACACCGCGCTCGCCCCGGCTCACGCTTCCGCCGTTGTCCTGCAATGCCCATTGTCACATCTTCGGTCCTGCCGCGACCTTTCCCTATGCGGTCCCGCGAGACGCCGCCCCGGCGGATGCGCCCAAGGACGTCTTCCTGGCGCTTCAGCGTCATCTCGGCCTCGATCGCGCGGTGATCGTCCAGACCCTCAATCACGGCTACGACCACGCCGCCGCCATCGAGACGATCGAGGCCGATCCAGGCAATCATCGCGGTATTGCCCTCGTGCCGCTAGACGTCGCCGACTCCGAGTTGGCCAGGCTCAACGCTCACGGCTTCCGGGGAGCGCGCTTCCACCTGACGCACACGATGCCGGGGACGGAGACCATCGACGACATCGTGCGGTTCGGGGACCGCCTCGCGCGGTTCGGCTGGCATCTCCAGCTTCATATCAACGGCGAGCAGATCCCGGATTGCGCCGCGGCGATCCATCGTTCGGCCGTGCCCGTCGTGATCGACCACATGGCCTATCCCGATGCCTCGGCCGGGCTGGACCAGCCGGGCTTCATCGCCCTGCTGCGGCTCCTCGAGGACGAGAACGTCTGGGTGAAGATCAGCGGCTGCGACCGCGCCACGCGTGCAGGGCCCCCCTACACTGACACGATCCCTTTCGTGCAATCCCTCGTGGCGCAGGCGGGCGACCGCGCCGTGTGGGGCACGGACTGGCCGCACACCAAGCTCGACGGCCCGATCCCGGATGACGGTCTCCTGGTCGACCTCCTCGGCGACATGGTCCTCGATCCCGCCGAGCGGCACCGCGTGCTCGTCGACAACCCCGGTCAGCTCTACGGCTTCCCGTAAGCACGTCCCAACGCGATACGAGACCTGACAATGACGATCCTCATCACAGGTGCCGGCGGCCATATCGGGCGGCGACTCGTCGACGCGCTCGCGGCCCGGGGAGAGACCGTGGTCGCGGTCGATATCATCGACCTGCATCGCACGATCGACCGACCTGATCTCGTGACGTTCCGGCGCGGCAGCGTCGCCAACATGAGCGAGGTGCTCGACGTCATGAAGACCCACCGCATCGAGCGCATCTTCCATCTCGGCGCGATGCTCAGTGTCGTATCCGAAAGCAATCACTGGGAGTCGCATCAGATCAACGTGCAGGGAACGATGAACGTCCTCGAAGCGTCCCGTATTCTCGGCGTTAAGCAGGTCTTCTTCGCCAGCAGTCGCGGTACTTACGGCCTCGACACCGGCGACGTCGTAGACGATTTCACCGTCCAGCGCCCGACACTATTCTACGGATCCGGCAAGCTTTACGGCGAGGGTGTCGGCCGCTGGTACAGAGCGAAGTTCGGGTTGGATTTCCGGGCTCTGCGCTACCCCACGATGATGGCGCCGGGGGTGCGCACGGCGGGACATTGGGCCCCATTGATGATCGAGGACGCCATCCAAGGCCGCGCTCACGTTGCGCAGGCCTCCCCATCCGATCTCGGAGCCTTCCTCCACGTGTCGGACGCGGTCCGCGGGACCTTGGAAATCATGAACGCACCTGCCGAACGTGTCGGGCGGGTGGTCTACAATTTAGCAGGAATTCAAAATCTAACTTCAGCGCTGGAGATGGAGGCCGCTTTAGTCCGTCGTTTCCCCGAATTCACTGTCAAGTATGAACGAGAGAACGGGCCGCGCGCGACGTACAGCAAATTCAGCGACTCCCAGGCGCGGCACGATTGGGGTTGGCGACCCGAAATTGACGATCTTGATAAGCTGATCTCAGCTTTCGAAAAGATCGTGTCCCGTAGCGTGGTGTAACTGCGTGTGGTCCACCACGATGACCGGCAGGGCCGGACTGGTCGGACTGCGAGGTTTGGCAGGCTGACGGGAGGATCATCGCCGATCGGGGCGATGCTTTCCAGGGTCATGTAGCGGCAACGCTGCACGGCCGATTCGTCGTTTTGCTCCAGCAAGATCGCGCCGACGAGCCTGCGGATCGAGGGCTCGTCGGGGAAGATGTCGACGACCTCGGTGCGCCGCTTGATTTCGCCGTTGAGGCGCTCCAACGGATTGGTCGAGTGCAGCTTGGCCCGATGGGCGGCTGGGAAGCCCATGTAGGCCACCACGTCGGTCTCCGCCGTGTCCATGAGGGCCGCCAGCTTCGGGACCTTGGGCCGGATTGATCGGCGATCCCGACCCGCAAAGATCAGCCGCGTCAGCCCGACTTCGACAAGGCCGCCTACCGGGAACGCAACAAGGTCGAGCGGCTGATCAACCGGCTCAAGCAGTATCGCCGCATCGCCACCCGCTACGAGAAGCGCGCCACCAACGACCTCGCCATGGTCACTCTCGGCATGACCATGCTCTGGCTGACGCGAGTTTGCAGAGACGCCCTAAGGCGCTGTGCGATCGGCCTGCAAAGGCGAAGTTGGTTAGGGGGTTGGTTGGCTGAAGGAGCCAGCGATGACCTCACCCTTGTCCGTCGGTCTGCGTGAGCGCGTCGTGTCTGCCGTCCTGGCAGGCGCGTCCTGCCGCCAAGCTGGCGAGCGGTTCGGCGTCAGCGCCGCCAGCGTCAGTCGCTGGCACGCCCGCCATCTCCAGGACGGCCACGTCCGACCCAAGCCGATGCGCGGAGACCAGCGCTCGCAGGTCATCGAGGCTCACGCCCCGCGGATCCTGAGGCTGTGCAAGGAGCGCGGCAACATCGTGCTGTCGGAGTTGCGCGACGCTTTGGCCGAGCAGCGCGTCACCACCAGCACCCGCAGCCTGTCGCGCTTCCTGGCCCGCCATCGCATCACCCGAAAAAAGGGGCTCTCCACGCCGCCGAGCAGGACCGTCCGGACGTAGCGCAGGCGCGCCAGGCGTGGTTCGAGGGTCAACTCGATCTCGATCCGGACTGTCTGGTATTCATTGATGAGACGGCAGCCTCGACCCGGATGGCACGTCGCTACGGATGGGCCCCGCGCGGCCAGCGCTGTCGCCTGCCGATGCCGTGCGGGCACTACAAGACCACCACCGTCACGGCGGCCTTGCGCACGAGCGGCTTGACCGCGACGGCGATCTTCGAGGGCGCCACCAACGGCCATCGCTTCCTGGATTACATCACCGACACCCTGGTCCCGGTACTCCAGCCCGGCGACACGGTGATCCTCGACACCCTCCAGGCCCACAAGGTAGCGGGCGTGCGCGAGGCCATTGCGGCGGCGGGCGCGCGGGTGGTGTACCTGCCGCCCTACAGCCCGGAATTCAACCCGATCGAGCAGGCCTTCGCCAAACTCAAAACCTTGCTGCGCACCGCAGCCGCGCGCACGGTCGAAGACCTGCATGCTGCGATCCGCCAAGCCTTCGCAGCCTTCACCCCGCAGGAGTGTCGCAGCTACCTTGATACAGAAGGCTACCAGACAGACTGCTACGTTTCAGCCTGATCGGGCAATGCTCTAGGTTGAACCCGTGCTGGTCGTTCTGTGCGAGCACGTGGCTGTAGCGGGAGGCCAGGAGCACGGGGATGTGGGGCATACGCCGCCGCATCTCCCTCGCGAGGGCGAGGCCCCCCATGCCCGGCATCACCACGTCCGAGAACACGACGTCGAAATCCGCCTCTTCGCTTCCCAGCCGGTCGAGCGCGGCATGGAGGTGCCCAGGAGCTGACGGCGGCAGGGCGGCTCCCAAGGCATCGGTTCCATGGGCCGGCGGCCCCGGGCAGCCGGGTCGACGTTGGCTGCGGTCTCGCCGAAGCGTTCTCAGTGTGCAACGTCGCGGTCTCGCATCGCTTCGATGTCGGCGATCAGCCCCGGTCCCGTCGGATGCCAGCCCAATCGGTCCCGCGTCCACGCGCTCGACGCGGACATGTCCATGCCGGCGAAGGCGTCGAGCCACTCGAAATGCCGGGCCGCCTCCTCCGGCGGCACGGACGCGACCGGCAGGTTCAGCCCCCGGCCGAGCGCCTCCGCGATGGCGCGGGTCGGGACGCCCTCCTCGGCGACCGCGTGGTAGCGAGTACCCGCCTCCTGCTGCTCCAGGGCCAACCGGTAGAGGCGGGCGACGTCGAGCACGGGAGCGGCCGACCACCGGTGCGTCCCGTCCCCGACATAGGCCGAGACGCCCTTCCGGCGGGCCAGTTCGGCGAGGTAGGTGACGAGGCCTTGCTTGACCGTATCGTGCACCTGGGGGAGCCGCACCACGGACACCTTGACGCCCGCCTCCGACAACGCGGCGCCCGCCAGTTCTGAGGCGATCCGCGGGTTCGGATACTCGGCGTTGAAGACGTCCTCGGTCGCCGGCAGGCCCGGGGCGGGGCTGCCGAAGCCAGTTCCGGAGGTGATGATCAGAGGTCGATCCGAGCCCTTGAGGGAGGAACCCAAGGCCTCGATGACGCGCCGGTCCTTCGCGCAATTGGCGACGAAGTGCGTGAAGTCGTGGTCGAAGGCGGTGTGGATCACGCCGTCCGCTTCGGCGGCGCCGCTGCGCAGGCTGTCCAGATCCTGCAGGCTCCCGAGGTGCGGCTCGGCCCCCGCGTCGCGGAGCGCCTGGGCGCCCTTCGCCGAGCGGGTCAGCCCGAGGACCTGATGGCCGGCGGCGAGGAGTTCCGGAACGATAGCCGAGCCGATGAAGCCGGTCGCGCCGGTGAGGAATACGCGCATGGAGTGCCTGTCCGAAGTGGCGTGGAACCTCATTGTCGCGCCAGCCCGCATCCGGTTAAAGGAGTGAGCTCATCCCGGTATAATCACCAACAGGATCGCGATGCCGTCCATCTCGGAGAACCTGCTGGGAGACTACCTCCGGGATCGGCGGACAAGGCTCGACCCGGCCGCCTTCGGGTTCTCCGGGCGTCGGCGGACGCCGGGCCTACGCCGGGAGGAGGTCGCCCAGCGCTCGAACATCAGCGCGACCTGGTACACGTGGCTGGAGCAGGGACGCGGCGGGGCCCCCTCCGCGGACGTGCTCAACCGCATCGCCTCCGGACTGATGCTGACGGAGCCGGAACGCGAGCACCTGTTCATGCTAGGGCTCGGGCGCCCGCCCGAGGTCCGCTACCGGCCCGTCGAAGGCGTGACACCGCGCCTGCAGCGCCTCCTGGACACGCTCGAGGCGAGCCCTGCGCTGGTGAAGACTGCGACCTGGGACGTCATCGCCTGGAACGCGGCCGCCGCCGTGGTGCTGACCGACTGGGATGAGGTCCCGTTCCGCGAGCGAAACATCCTGCGCCGCATGTTCGGCGACCCGCGGGTGCGGAGCGCGCAGCACGACTGGGACAGCGTGGCGCGCTTCGTGGTCGGCGCGTTCCGGGCCGACGCGGCGAGGGCCGGCGCCACCTCGGAGGTCGGCCGCTTGGTGGAGGAGCTCTGCCGCACGAGCCCGGAATTCGAGGCGCTCTGGCGGGAGAACGACGTCCGGGTCCACGGTGACGGGGTCAAGCGCCTGCAGCACCCGACCCTGGGCGAGATCGAGCTGGAATACTCGGCCTTCGCGGTGGACGGGCAGCCAGAACTCGGCATGCTCGTCTACAATCCGGTCCATAAGACCGTCGCAGACGGGATCCGCGCCCTGGTCGCCGCACGCCCCTCCGGCCGGCAAGGCCGTTCGTGAGGTTGCCCGGTTAGAATTGGCAGGGTTCAAAACCTCAGTCCAACGTCCACTCTTTCCGCTCGCGATCCCAGCGCAACGGCGGTCGGGCAGCTTTGGCCTCAGCGAGCCAGGCGGCGCGGCGGGCGAGCTCCGCCTGGGTGGCGCGATACCCCATGCCGATCATGGCGCTGGAACTCGAACGCTTCGGATGCGAGGTGACGTTCCTCGATCGTCCGATCGGACGGGATCCGCACGACCAGCTGCTGTTGCAGATCCGCGGTGCCGTGGCAGAGTACGAGCGCACGCTGATCGCGGAACGGATGCGGCGAGGACGCCAGATGCGCCTGCGTGCCGGCAGCCTGCTTCCCTGGACCCGAGCGCACTACGGGTATCGGCTCGATCCCGACCGGCCGCGCGCCCCGGCCGGGGTTCGGCTGGAGCCGGCCGAGGGCGCCATGGTCCAGCAGGTCTTCGCCCGCTACATCGAGGAGGAGGCCAGCCTGTTCGGCCTGGCCAACCATCTGCGGGCTCTCGGCATCGCCTCGCCGACAGGCCGCCCCCGCTGGAGTTCGGCCTCGCTGCGCGGCCTGCTGACGAACCCGGTCTATACCGGCCAGGTCTTCGCCGGCCGGTGGCGCAGCAGACCCCCGCGCATCCGCCGCTCGGCGACGCATCCGATCGGACGCCCCTCGACCACGTCGGTGCCGGTACCGGCGGAGCAGTGGCTGCCGGTCGCCACCGTCCCGGCCCTCGTCAGCCCCGCGCTGTTCGCGCAGGCGCAGGCCAAGCTGGCGCAGAACCGCGCCTTCGCCCGACGCCACAACACCCGGTACAGCTCCCTGCTGCGCGCCCTGGTGAGCTGCGGAGTCTGCCAGTCGAGCTGCCTGTACCGGACGATCCATCCCGGCGACGACGACTATCTATGCCGCGCCAAAGGGCATCCGCGCCGCAGCGGCCGCGCGTAGCCCTGCCCGGCGCGCTACGCACCGGCCCATCAGCTCGATGCGCTGGTCTGGCAGGATCTGTGTGCTCTGCTGAGAGAGCCCGAGCAGATCGCCGCGGCCCTGGCCTGGGCCCATGGCGGCGGCTGGCTGCCGCAGGATCTGCAGGCCCGGCGCGATCAGCTGCGGAAGGGGCGCCGTGGGCTCGAGCAGCAGGTGGATCGTCTGACGGAGGCCTACCTACAGGGGATCATCCCGTTGCCGGAATACCAGCGCCGCCGTCGCGTGGCGGAGGAGCACCCGCAGGCTCTCGCGGCGCAGGCCGAGCAATTGGAAGGCCAAGTCGACAGACAGGCGCAACTGGCCAACTGGGCGGGATCGGCCGAGGCGTTCTGCCGTCGCCTCCAGGATGGTCTGGCCGGCGCCGACTTCGCGCAACGCCGCCGAGTGGTGGAACTGCTCGTCGACCGGGTCGTGGAGGCTGAGGTCGAGATCCGCTACGTGGTACCCGTCGGCCCGGACGGCGAGCGCGGACGCTTTTGCCAATTACGGAAGGACTATTTCGATCCGCCAGCGGTCACGGTAGCGCCGCTTATCGAGGCGGATCTTGCGCTTGCGGGCGCGGGTGCCGGGAATGACCACGCTGATGCCCTGCTCGTGCAGGTGCTGGCGCAGCCAACCGGCATCGTAGCCCTTGTCGGCGATGAGCCGGCGCACGCGACCGGGCGCCTTTTCCAGGACGGCGGGGGCGGTCTTCACGTCGCTGGCGGTGCCGGGCGTGAGGTGGATGACGCTGGGGCGGCCGATCACATCGGTGAGGACGTGGATCTTGGTAGTCGGGCCTGCCCGCGATGGGCCAATCGCCTGTTCGCGGCCCCCCTTGTCCGCCGTGGGCGGCGCGCTGGGCTTTGACGTAGGTTGAGTCGAGACGGCGGCCTCGCCCGACCATCCGGCCTTGGCCAGGGCTTCCAGCATGCCGGTCCAGACGCGGCGGCGCGACCACCTGTTGAAGCGGTTGTAGACGGTGGTGGAGGGACCGTACTCGCTCGGACAGTCCTTTCAGCGGCAGCCGGACTTGATGACGTGCAGGATGCCTGAGAGGATCCTGCGGTCGTCCTTGCGACGAGCGCCGGGCTGGTTGTTGGGCATGACCGGCGTGATCGCCTGCCATTGCTCGTCCGACAGCCAGAACAACTGTGCCACAGCCTCTTCCATCTGGGAGGAGTGTGGAATCACCGTTCACTCGTCAACGAAATACCTTGAATGGGTTTAGACCCTGATCACAACTCTGGCCGTTCCTCGCGCACTGCTTTGCCGATCGCGCCTACCGGGGAGGGCGGGTCGGCACAGCCACCACCATCACCGTCGAGATCGTTGAGCCCGAGGACGGGCAGACAGGCTTTGCGATGCAGCCAAGACGCTGGGTGGTCGAGAGCACCCGGGGCTGGATCGGCCGTTGCCGCAGAATGGCGCGCGATCACGAAGCCACCGGATCGTCCGCACTCGCCTTCTTCGTGCTGGCCGCTGCCATGATCCTCGTGAGACGACTCGCACAAGCCTTATGAAACGGGGTCTGAGTCGACCAGGCTGCCTGACAAGTTACTCCGTCACCGAGCGCTTACGCTGGTGCAGAGGGGCGCAGTTGAGCAAGGCACCGTCAGCACGCTCACGCGCAGGGGATCAGAGGCGACGGCGACTACGTGCAACGAGGGTGGAATGAAGGGGAGTAGGGGTTTCGGCATTACGGCGGATCTTGGCGGTCATCACCCTGGTCCAATCCCACTGCCGGCAAGCTGGGCCTCTGCATCACTCGAAATGCTGGACAACCAGACTTCGGTGCCCATTGACATCCTTCACCGAGCGGAGATCCGTCGCGCCGGCTCAGGTCTTCGTCCCTCCGAGGGTTGGGATGGCTGCGATGAGGCGACGCGTATAGTCATGCTGCGGCTGGCGGAAGATCTCCCCCGCAGTTCCGGTCTCGACCAGTTGGCCGCGATGCATGACGATCAGCCGATCGGCGATGAGCCGCACGAGGCTCAGGTCGTGGGTGACGAAGATGTAGCTCATCTCGCTCGCGTCGCGCAGGGACAGGAGCGTCTCGACGACGTGGGCCTGCAACGACGCATCGAGTGCCGAGGTCGGCTCGTCGAGGATGAGCAGCTTCGGTCGCAGCACGATCGCCCGGGCGATGTCGACCCGGGCGCGCTGGCCGCCGGAGAGCTGGTGGGGCATGCTCGCCAGCAATGACTCCGGCAGCCCGGCCCGGTGCGCGGCCTCCCGCACCAGCTCCGGGAGCGCGGCCCGCTCGGCCGGCGTCCCGAGGCGCCGTACCGGATCGGCGATCGACCGGAAGGCCGTGAAGCGCGGGTTGAGGCTCGCCAGGGGGTCTTGGAACACCATCTGGATGCATCGGCGCTGCCCGGTGCGAGCGAAATGCCGGCCCGACAGGCCGCTGATGTCCTGGTCTTCGAACACCACGCTGCCCGAGGTCTGGGGGATCAGTCGGGCGATGATGCGGGCGAGGGTGGACTTGCCGCTGCCCGATTCGCCGACGAGGCCCAGGATCTCGCCCTCGCGCAGGTGGAAGCTCACCCCGTCGACCGCGCGCAGCCCGGTGCCTGGCGGGCCGTAGACCTTGGTCACCGCTCCGATCTCGAGGAGCTTGCGCCGGGGCGGCGCCTCCGCGGCGGCCTCCACGCGCCGGACGGGGCCCACCGTCACGACGACATCCCCGCATGGCTCCGGATCGCCGCCCGCCATTCCTGCGCCGTGCCCTTGCCGGCGGGCAGGGCATCGATCAGCATCCGCGTGTAGGCGGCCGCCGGGGCCGTGAACAGACGTCCGGCCGGGCCCTCCTCGACGACGCGGCCCTTGCGCATCACGCAAACCCGGTCGCAATACTGGCTTGCGAGGGCGAGGTCGTGGGTGATGAACAAGGCTGCCACTCCCCGTTCGCGGCAGGCAGCCATCAGCAGATCCATGACCAGCTTCTGCGTTGTCACGTCGAGGGCGCTCGTCGGCTCGTCGGCAATGATCAGCTCGGGCGAGCAAGCGAAGGCCGCCGCGATCATGATCCGCTGGCACAGACCGCCCGAGAGCTGCGACGGATAGGCCTCGAGGCGCCGCTCCGGGTCGGTGATGCCGATCTGGCCGAGCAGCGCCGCGATGCGGCCTCGCGCCGCCCGACGGGTCAGGCGGCCGCCGTCATGGGCGATCAGGATGTCGCACAGGGTGTCCCCGACGCGGCGGATCGGGTTGAGGCCGGCCTTGGCGTTCTGGAAGATCATGGCGACCCGCCGGCCGCGGATCCGCCGCATCGCCCGCTCGTCGGCGCGCAGCAGGTCGCTGCCGTCGAGCCGGACCGACCCGGCGGCGATCCGGGCCTGCGGCGGCAGGAGCCGCATCACCGACAGGCCGGTCATGCTCTTGCCCGATCCGCTCTCGCCCACCAGAGCGAGGCACTCGCCGCGCCCGAGGCTCAGCGACAGCCCGTCGAGGACGCGCACCGGCCCGTCCTCCGCGTCGAAACGGACGGCCAGGTCCTCGATCTGGAGCAGCGGGTCCATCAGCGGCGTCTCCGGGGATCGACGAGGTCACGCACCGCATCGCCGATCACGCTGAAGCAGAACACCGAGAGCACCAGGGCGAGTCCCGGGAAGGTGACCACCCACCACTCCCCCGACAGCATCAGGCCCGCCCCCTCCTGGATCATCACGCCCCATTCGGGAGTCGGCGGTGCGACGCCGAGGCCGATGAAGGCGAGGCCCGAGGTGTTGAGCACCGCCCAGCCGAGATTGAGGGAGATCTGGACGATCACCGGCGGCAGGCAGTTCGGCAGGAGGAAGACGAAGATCACCGAAAGCGGCGCGGCGCCGTTGATCACCGCCGCCTCGACGTAGCCGATCCCGCGCCGGGCCGCGACCTCGGCCCGGGCCAGGCGGAAGTAGAACGGCACGTTGATGATCGCGGTGGCGAGCACGACGCTCTTCACCGAGTTGCCGAACACCGCCACGAGGGCCATGGCAGCGATGAACAGCAGGAACGCCATCATGACGTCGATGAGGCGGCTCAGTACCCGGTCGCCGAGGCCGCCCGCATAGCCGCTGACCGCGCCGAGGGCGGTGCCGGCGGCGGCCGCGAGCGCCACCGCCGAGACCGCGATGGCGATGTCGAGCCGCGTCGCGACGATCACCCGGCTGAAGATGTCCCGCCCGACATGGTCGGTGCCGAACGGGTGGGCGAGGGAGGGCGGCGCCAGGACCAGCGGGCTGGTGGCGAGCGGGGGATAGGGCGCGATCCACGGGCCGATCGCCGCGAGGACCAGCAGCAGGACGACGACCGCGAGGGCGAAAGCCGTGCCTCGGCCCTGCCGGGCGAGGACGGCGAGGACGGGGATCCGGGCGGGAGCGGCGGGGATGGAGGCGGGAGAGGTCACGGGCCGCTCACCCGTTCACGTCGACGCGCGGATCGATCGCCGCGGTCAGAAGGTCGATGACCAGGGTCAGGATCACGAACATCACCGCCACGATGAGCACGAAGGCCTGAACTGGCGCGTAGTCGACCCCGAGCAGCGCGTTGATCGCGTAGGCGCCGATGCCCGGCCAGGCGAACAGCTTCTCGATCATCACGTTCGCCCCCAGCATGGTCGACAGCACCATGCCCATGGTGGCGAGGACCGGCAGCATCGCGTTCGGCAGGGCGTAGGAGATCAGGATGCGCGCCCGTGTCAGCCCGAAGGCGCGGGCCGTCATCACGTAGTCGCTGTCGAGAGCGTCGATCATCGCTCCCCGCATCATGCGCAGGAGCGGGGCCACCGCGAAGATCGCCATCGAGGCCGCCGGCAGCAGCATCTTGCAGAAGGCGCGCCAGGCGAGGCCGGGATCGCCCTCGATCAGGGCGTCAACGGTCATCAGGCCGGTGACCCGGGTCGGCGGGATGTCGGAGCCCGGCAGGCGGCCGATCGGTTCCGGGGCGATTCCCGCCAGGTAGTAGAGGAGGTAGATCAGCAGCAGGCCGAAGAAGAAGCCCGGCATCGCCGCCGTGGTCGAGGACACGGCGCGGCAGGCCTGGTCGAGGGCGCCGCCGCGGTGGAAAGCCGCCAGGACGCCGAGGGGCAGGGCGACGCCGACGCCCATCGCGAAGCCGAGGGCGGCGAGCTCGATCGTCGCTGGCAGGAGCCGGCGGAAATCCTCCAGCACCGGCTGGCCGGTGAGCAGCGACTGCCCGAGCTGGCCGTGGGCGAGGGCGTGCAGGTAGATCAGGAATTGCTCGAGCCAGCCGCGATCGAGACCGAGCTGCTGGCGCACCGCCCGGATCTCGTCCGGGCCGGCGCTGGGCGAGCTGGCATAGTAGATCGCCGGATCGCCAGGCAGGGCGCGCACCAGCGCGAAGGTCACCACCACCACGCCGAGGAGGATCGGGAGCGCGCCGAGGAGCCGAAATGCCACGACCTTCATGAAGTCACCTCCGTTCCGCGGGGCCCGGCTCCAGACCGGCCGGGTTCACGCCTTGACGAGGTGGCGCAGCTCGAGCGCACTGTGGAACATGTAGGTGTAGCCGCTGAGCCCCTTGCCGACCGCCACGTCGAGGAACGGCGACCACAGGGCCACCATCGGCACCTCCGCCTTGGCGATCTCGACCATCCGGCGCACCTTGGCCTCGTAGGTCGCCGGGTCGGTTTCGAACCGCGTCGCCATGGTTAGCGCCTCCATCTCCGGGTCGGCGAAGTTGCCGTAGTTCCAGCGCGACTTGCCGGTGTAGAAGATCCGAAAGAAATAGTCCTGGCTCTTCAGCCAGGCACTGCCTGTCGCCAGGAACATCGCGAGCTTCTTCTCGGCCTGGAGTGTGCCGATCTGGGCACCCGGCACCTTGCTGATCGCGACCCGGATCCCGACCTTGCCGAGCGATTCCTGGAGCAGGACCGCGACCGGCTCGGCCAGGGCCGCCTGCCCGGCATCGATCGAGAACACGGTCTCGAAGCCGCCGGCATGGCCGGCCTCGGCGAGGAGCGCCTTCGCCTTCGCGAGGTCGGTGTCGTAGGGCAGCGGCACCGGCCACTTGGCCGAGACGGTGGCGGCCTCGCCGCCGAACAGCGGCTTGCCGCGCCCGTACAGAGCCGAGTCGAACATCTGGCGGTACGGAAGCGCGTAGGCGACGGCTTGGCGCACCCGCCGGTCGTCGAACGGCGCCATCTGGGTGTTCATCGCCACGTAGGCGACGCTCGCCGGATTGTTGACGCCGACGATGCGGGTCCTGCCGGAGGCCCGCAGATCGGCGACGTCGCGGCCCGACAGGCCCCGGACGATGTCCGCCTCGCCGCGCTCGGCCGCCGCCCGGCGGCTCGACGCGTTCGTGGCGACTTGGAGCAGGATCCTGGCCTTGCCGGCGACCTTGCCGTTCAGCCATTGCGGGAAACGGTCGAGGATCACCTGCTGGCCCGGCTCGTAGCGGGCGAGCCGGAACGGGCCGCCGCCAGCGACGTTCGCCTTCAGCCAGTCCAGGGCGAAGGGATCCGCTTCGGTTGCGTGCTTGCGGCACAGGGCCGAGTTGAAGATCGCCGGGAACACGATAGCGAGGTTGGGCAGCGTGAAGCGGTCGGCCTTCTCGGTCTCGACCTGCAGGGTCATGTCGTCGATGACCGAGAACTGTGCCGGGTCGCGCAGGGAGCCCGAGGCGAGTTGCGCCTTCGCGGTCGGCACGCTCATGCAGCGGTCGAGAGACCACTTGGCGTCGCGCGCCGTGACCGGCGTTCCGTCGTGGAAGATCGCGCCCCGGCGCATGTGGAAGACGATGCGGCGTCCGTCGCCTGAGACCTCGTAGCCCTCCGCCGCCTAGCCGACAATCCTGTCGTAATCGTACGTGAAGGCACCGTCCTCGCCCTCGATCGGCTTGATGCCGAAGGTCACCAGGCGGTCGTAGACGTTCCAGGTGACGTTCACCGCCGGCGTGTTGTAGCCGGTCCCGGCCGGATCGAACGTGTTGGGCGCATCCTCGAGCAGGACGCGGATCACGCCGGATTGCTGGGCGAGGGCCGGCCCGGCGCCGAGCCGGAGAGTGGCGAGCGAGGCGCCGCCGGCGACGAGGAGGTCACGTCTGTTCATGCGTAGCGGCTCCAGCAAGTGAGGCGGGACGGTCCGGGTCAGTCCGAGGAGCGGCCGTAGCCGCCGCCGCCGCAGCTCTCGGCAACCACGAGGTCGCCGGCGCCCACGACGATGTTCGCTTTCCCGGCAAGCGCGAGCGTCTCCCCCGAGCTCCGCTCAAGCCGGACCCGGAACGGCGCACCGTCCTCGCCGCCCTCGAGGCCGTAGGGCGGCACCACCGCCCGCTCGAACATCGTGGTGAGCGAGACGCCGTCGGCTTGCACCCGGTAGCCGCGACAGACGCCGTCGCCGCCGGCATGGCGGCCGCGGCCGCCCGAGCCCCGGCGCAGCCGCTGGAACTCGACCGTGATCGGGTACTCGCTCTCGATCACCTCGGCGGGGGTGTTCATCACGTTGGCGAGGTGGACGCGCGTCGCCGCCATGCCGTCGCGATCGGCCCGCGCGCCCTCGCCGCCGCAATGCACCTCGTAGAAGGTGGACCAGCTCCCGTCGTCCCGGCGCGCACCGAAGATGAGGAGCCCGGCGGTAGTCGGCCCTCCGGCGCTCATCCGCTCCACTGCGAACGGCCGGAAGGCCTGGAAGATCGCGTCGGCGACGCGCTGGCAGGTCTCGTGGTTGCCGCCGACGACCGGGGCGGTGGCCCCGCCGTCGAGGATCGACCCCGGCCGGGTCACGATCCGCAGCGGCCGGTAGCAGCCGGCGCTGGGCTGGATCTCGGGGCCGAACAGCGCCTTCATCACGTAGAAGGCCGCCGCCCCGGCGATGAAGGGCGTGGTGTTGATCGGTCCTGGCACCGCGTCGGCGCTGTCCGAGAAGTCGAAGGTGATCTCGTCGCCCGCGATGGTGGCGGTGACCCGGATCGGCTGCGGCGGGCCGCCATGGCCGTCATCGTCCATGAAGTCCTCGCCGCGATAGACGCCATCCGGCAGAGCGGCGATCGCCGCGCGCATCTGTCGCTCGGCGCGGGCGTGGATCGCCTCGAAGGCCTCCACGAGGAAGGGGGCGCCGTAGCGGCGGTCGAGCTCGGCGAGGCGTCGCGCCGCGACCGTGGTGGCGGCGATCTGGGCGAGGATGTCGCCGCGTCGCTCTTCCGGGCCGCGGACGTTGGCGAGGATGAACGCCATCACCCGCTCGTCGATCGCCTCCCCGGCGACGAGGCGAACCGGGGGGATGCGCAACCCCTCCTGCCAGGCGTCCACCGCCGCCGCGTAGTAGCTGCCGGGGGCCGCCCCCCCGATATCGGCCCAGTGGGCGAGGCTGATCGCGAAGGCGTACAGGGTCGTCCCCGAGAAGACCGGACGGATCAGCTTGACGTCCGGGAGATGGTTGCCGCCGACCTCCGGCGTGTTGACGATCCAGACGTCGCCCGGCCTCATCTCGGCGGGCCGGACCACGGCGAGGAACTCCCGGACCGTGAAGGACAGGACGCCGAGATGGACCGGCACGTCCTGGCCCTGGGCGATCAGGAATCCTGCCGCATCGGTGAGGGCGGAGGAATGGTCGCCGGCCTCGCGCAGGAGCGGCGAGCGGGCCGCCCGCATCACCACCATCGACATTTCCTCGGCGATGGCGGTGAGCGCGTTGCGCGCCACCTCGAGGGAGACGGGATCGATGATCATGCGGGCAGCCTCACGGCGATGAAGAGGTCGTCCCGGTTCTCGCGCCACAGCACGTCGCCCGGCGGCACCACGATCGTCGACCACTCGTCCTCGATGATCGCCGGCCCGGCGATGCGCAGGCCCGCCGGCAGGGAGCCCCGCGCGTAGACCGGCGTCGGATGGCGCTCGCCGGTCTCGTAGGTGACGAGGCGCTCGCCCTCTTGGAGGGGGCCTGCCGCCGGTTCCGCCGGGGAGGGCGCGTGCGCGGCTCCGGCCGGCGCGGCCTTCCCGGGGGCGGCGACCTCGGTGCGGATGTTGACGAGCTCCCAGGGTTCGCCGGTGGCGTAGCCGTAGAGGGCCCGGTGCGCGGCGTCGAACTGGGCGCCAAGGGCCGCCGGGTCGCCGAGGGCGGGGTCGGTGATCGGCGTCTCGTAGCTCTGCCCGCTGTAGCGGATGCCCGCCACGTGGCTGGTGGCGAGCCGTTCCGGCGGGTAGCCAGCCCGAGCCAGGGCCCCCGCCAGCTCCGACGTCTGGGCCGCCACCATCCCGTCGAGCCGGGCCTGGTCCCAGGCGGTCGAGCGGACGTTGACGGTCATCTGGCGCGAGAAGCTCATCCGCGCATCGACGCAGCCGAGGGCCGAGAAGCCGGAGGAGAATTCCGGCACGACGATGCGGCCGATGCCGCACAGGCGGGCGACCTCGGCGGCGTGCATCGGACCCGCACCGCCGAAGGCGATCAGCGCAAAGTCGCGGATGTCGACCCCGCGCTCGACCGTGGCGCGACGCAGGGCGCGGGCCATGTTGGCGTGGACAACCCGGACGATGCCGACCGCCGCCTCGGGGATGGCGAAGCCCATCTCGGCGGCGAGCCGGCCGATGGCCGCCTCCGCCGCCTCCGGCGACAGGGTCACGGCCTTGCCGAGGGTGCGGCCGGGATTGAGGTAGCCGAGGAGCAGGTCGGCATCCGCCACCGTGGCGGCCTCGCCGCCCCGGCCGTAGCAGGCCGGTCCCGGGCTCGCCCCGGCGCTCTGCGGCCCCACCGTCAGGGCGCCGGAGGAGAGCCGCGCGATCGAGCCGCCGCCGGCTCCGACCGAATCCACCGCCACCATCGGCAGGCGGATGCGGCGTCCGCCGAGTTCGCGGTTGAGGGCGATCTCGGCCTTGCCATCGACGATCAGGCAGACATCGGTGGTCGTGCCGCCCATGTCGAAGGTGAGCGCGTGGTCGATGCCGAGGCGGTCGGTGGCGAAGCGGCTCGCCGAGACCCCGGCGGCCGGGCCCGACATGGCGAGCATCAAGGGCCGCTCGGCGATCAGCTCCGGTGCCGCCATGCCGCTCGCAGAATGGATCAGGTGCAGCCGGCTCGCCTCCGGCCGGCGCTCGGCGATCAGGGCGAGGTGCCGGGTGATCCGCGCCATCATCATCGCGTTGAGCGCCGTCGTGCTCATGCGCTCGAATTCCCGCGCCTCCGGGCTGATCTCGTGGCTGAGGCTCACGAACGGGATCGCCTCGCGCAGGCGCTTCCCGAGCCGGACCTCGTGCTCGGGATTGGCGTAGGCGTGGATCAGGCAGACCGCGACGGTGTCGAGGCCGGCGGCCAGGATCTCGTCCACCACCCGCTCGATCTCGGCTTCGGTCAGGGGCTCGATCACCCGGCCGTCAGGGCCGACGCGTTCGCGGACCTCGAACCGGCCGGAGGCCGGGATCAGCGGTTCGGCCTTCGGCGGCAGGTCGAGGCGATAGAGATGGCGGCGCGAGCCGCGGCCGATCTCGATCGTGTCGGAGAAGCCCCGCGTCGCCACCAGGGCGGCTGGGCGGAAGCGCTCCTCGACGATGTCGTTGGTGACGATCGTCGTGCCGTGGACGATCTCGTCGACCTCCGGCCAGGTCAGGGATACCGCCGCGATGGCGTCGATGATCGCCCGGACCGGCTCGGCCGGGCGGCTCGGCGCCTTGCCGGAGCGGCGCGTGACGCCGTCCTCGGCGACGGCGATGACGTCGGTGAACGTCCCGCCGATATCGATGCCCAGCCGCCAGCCCATGCAAATCTCGAAAAACTGAAAATAATCTCGTTTTTCGAATATCTCGAGGAGGCGCGGCGGTGTCAAGGCCGGCTTGGCGGGACTTGGCGCGCGGCCGAAGAGCCTGGACTGGACCCAAGCACCTGGTCTTGTTCAAGTTCTATGCCAGGATGGGGGATCGTGCGGCGGTGGGGGCACCGAGAGGATTCTCGGGAACCGGAAAAAATATCCGCGGGATCGAAGCCGGCGCGCGGGTCCGCGGGCGATCCGTCGCGACAGCGGTCGCGACCTCGCTCTCGGGTGCCGGTGGTGTATCGGCGGAGAGGCCTGGCCCTACCGGGCGCCGCGCAGGGCCTGAGCGAGCGAGCGGGCGGCCTCGGTGAGGGCAGCCTCGACCGTCGCGCGGTCGACCTGCGCGAAGCGCTCGGCGAGGCCGAAGATCGCGACCGCGTAGGCGAGCCCGGTGCGGTCGTCCTGCACCGGCGCGGCATAGCTCAGGATGCCAGGGTCGAACTCGTTGTTGCAGACGGCGATCCGCCGCTCCCGGGCCTCCGCGAGGTCGGCCCGGATCGCGTGCTCCTCGACCTTGGTCGCCGCCGTGAAGGCCCGGCGCGGGGCCTTCAGGTACGCGTCGATGAAGGCGTCATCCTGGAGGGAGAGCAAGATCTTGCCGGACGCGGCGGCATGGAGCGGCATGCCGCGGCCGGGCTGGGCGTAGGCCTTGCCGAAATCGTCCGGATGGCTCGTCGCGATCAGCTCGACCTGGTCGCCGGTGAGCTTGGCCAGGAATGCTGTTTCGCCGAAGCGTTCCACCAGCGCTTTCAGCACCGGTTCGGCCACCGTCACCACATCGGCGCCGTCGCTCATCAGGTGGGCGAGGCGCCACACCCGCTCGCCGAGCCCGAACGAGCGGGCATTGACCTTGCGCACCAATCCGAGGCCGAGCAGCGTGCCGAGCTGGCGGTGGGCGGTCGCCACCACGAGGCCGCTGCCCGTCGCGATCTCGGTGAGGCTCAGGCCCTCGGGGGAGGCGGCGAGCAGTTCGAGGATTCGGAAGGACCGGCCGAGCGGCGAGTCGTCGGCGTCGCTCGTCATCAAAAGCCTTCCGGAGTCGCCGTTCGGTCGGCAGATCTGAGTAGGTTCGCGACAGCGGTCACCAGTACTGCGATAAAACCCTGCGCCACATCAGAAACCTAAGCGGACGAAGCGCCGGCCCGCCGACGCGAGCCTGCTTAGGGGCAGGCCGCGTGGGCTGTCAACCGAGGCGGTTCGGCCCGCGCCGGGCCCGCTCCGCGTCACGCCAGGGTCCAGTAGACCTTCGCGACGATGCGCCAGATGCCCTCGACCTTCAGCAGGGTCAGCTCGTTCACGAAGCGCCGCGGCAGGTAGCAGTCGCGGACCCGCGCATGGGCCATTCCCGGGCCGGTCACCGTCAGGGCCAGGATCTCGTCGTCGCGGGCATCGCCGCGCGAGGCCGGCGAGGGCCGGCCGGCGACCCGGGCGAGGTACGGCTCGTGGTCGATCGTCGTGACCGCCCCGTCCTCCCCGACGGTGTAGAGCCGGCAGGCGGGATGGAACACTCGCCGGAAGCCCTCGACGTCGCCGTCGTAGAGCGCATCGAAATAGGCCTGTACGGCGGCGCGGACCGCGGATTCCTCGTTCATCGTCGTCGTCCTTCGTCGGGTTCGAGGGTCAGGCGGCGTGGCGCGCGTGGTGCCGGTCGGCCACCGCGAGGGCGCGGTCGAGGGCGCCGAGGAGCCTGTCGAGATCGGCCTCGCTCATCAGCAGCGAGGGGGCGAGGAAGAGCGAGGTCTCCTCGCCGCTCGTCCCGATCACGACGTCCTCCGCGAGGGCCGCCGCCGCGACGAGCGATGCGACCGGCGTCCCAGCCGAGGCGGCGGTCCAGTCCCGCCAGTGCGGGCCGTGCAGCTCGATGGTCCAGTGCAGGCCGCGGCCGTCGACCCGGGCGACGGAGGGGTGGGCGGCCGCGATCGCCACGAGGTTGCGGCGCATCATCGGCTCGAGGGAGGCGACGCGCTCCAGCAGGCCGTCGCGCCGGATCACCTCGAGGGTGGCCAGCACGCAGGCCATGGCGATGGGATGGCCGCGGAAGGTGCTGTAGGCCTGCCAGGCCGCGCCGTCGAGGCGCTCGACCATGGCGCGCGACAGGATCACGGCGCCGATCGGCGCCCCGCCGCCGGCCAGCGACTTGCCCATCGTCACCATGTCGGGCCGGCTCTCGCCGCCCTGGAACGCGAACCAGCGCCCGGACCGCCCGGCCCCGGTCACGACCTCGTCGGCGATCCACAGCGCGCCGGCGCGCCGGGCCGCCCGGGCGACCTGATCCTGGTAGGCGCCGTCGTGGTAGATGCCGCCCTGGCTGTAATCGACGATCACGCCCGAGACGTCGCCGAGCATGGCCGCCATCGCGTCCTCGCCCTGCTGCGCCAGGAGCGGCACGCGCTCGCCATAGGCCGAGGCCAGGGGCGCCGACAGCACCCGCACCGGAGCGGAGGCGGAGCAGAGGCTGACGCGCCCGTCCCGGTGCGACAGGCCGCCGTGCCAGTGGGGCTGCACCGTCACGTCGCGGGACAGGCCGGTGAGGCCGTGATAGGCGCGCTCCCGGGTCGCGATGGCGCCGCGGCCGGTGGCCGCCTGGGCGAGCGACAGGGCGAGGTCGTTGACCTCCGAGCCCGACAGGCCGAAGCGCACGGCGCCGACCCAGTCGTGCTCGCCCGCGAAGGCGAGCTCGACCAGCGCCTCGGCCGCCGCCTCGCGCTCCTTCCAGAACCAGCCCTCGCTGCACGCCGGATAGTCGGCCGCCCGGTGGATCGCCGCGACGATGTCCGGGTGGCGGTGGCCGAGGGCGCCGCCGGAATTGCTGCCGTCGAGAACCTTCCGGCCGTCGTCGAGGTGGAAGTACGAGCCGTCGCCGCCGATCACCGCGACCGGGGCCTCGTCGCCGGCATTGAGGCCGGTCATCAGCAGACGTTTCATGCGGGCAGCTCCTTGCCTTGCAGATTCGGGAAGGGCGTCAGGCGGCCGGTCCGGCCGCAGGCCGGCGCAGGCCGGCGCAGGGGGACGAGCAGGGCCGCGAGGCGGGTCGCACCCGCCACCGGCCAGGCGACGCGCGGTCCGTGCCGGGCGGCGAGGTCGCGGACGGCGCGCAGAACCTCGGCGATCTGGGCGAACAGGAACCGCTCCCCGGCCCCGGCCAGGGTCAGGTCCGACGCCCGCCGGTAGCGGGACAGGTCGGGCCACAGCCGCCTGGCGTCGTCGTCATGGTCGTAGAAGCCGGCGCCGGCGCGCCGTCCGGCCCGGCCCTCGGCCAGCAGCTCCAGGATCACGCCTTCGCCCGGATGGTCCCCGGGTGGCTCCCCGCGCCCCGGCGATGCCCTCGGCCGCAAGCGACAGGGAGGCGTCGTCGATGAGGGCGAGAGGCGCGGCCAGATAGCCGGCCTGGAGGGCGGCGTTCTCCACCAGCGCCGGCGCGACGCCCTCGCCGACCATCGCGGCGGCCTCGTTGACGAACGCCCGGAGGACCCGGCCGGCGAAGAAGCCGTGCCGGTCCCGGACCTGGATCGCGCCCTTGCCGAGGAAGCCGGCGTCGTCGTGCGCCCGGGCGAGGGCCGCCGCGGCGCTGCGCCGCCCGCGCACGATCTCGACGATGCCCCACAGCTCGACCGGCGAGGCGATATGCAGGCCGACGAGGCGCGACGGGGCGGCGAGCCCGTCGGCGAGGCCGTCGATGGAGAGCGCCGCGGTGCTGGTGGCGAGGAGCGCCTCCGGCCGCAGCATCGCCTCGAGACGGCCGAGGACGTCGCGCTTGAGCGCGGCCGCCTCGCCCATCGCCTCGACGGCGATGTCGGCGGGTGCGAGCGGGTCGAGGCCGTCGACCGGCGCGATCCGTCCCAGCAGCGCCGGCAGGTCGCCGGGCGCCGGCGCGCCGCGCCGGACCGCGCTGGCCCCGATCTCCGCGACGGCCGCCACGCCCTGCTCCGCCGCCGTCCGGTCGACATCGGCCAGCAAGACCGAAGCCCCCTTAAGAGCGAAGGCGTAGGCGATGGCAGCCCCCATCGTCCCGGCACCCGCGATGGCGGTGACCCGCGGTGGGGCGGCGACCGGGATGTCGGCCGAGCGGGCGGGCGTTCTGCCGGGTCGGCGGACTCGATGCCGGTGAGGACCGCGTCCAGCTCGGCCTTGAACAGCGCGCTCGTGCGGTTGGCGCGACTCTCGGGATTGTCCAGCGTCACGACGAGGAGGCCGTCGGGACGCCGGTGGGACTGCAGGTAGCGCATCACGCGGCGATCCGCTCGAGGATGGCGGCGGAGGCCATGCCGGCGCCGATGCAGAGCGTCGCCAGGTCGTAGCGCTCCCCCGCCGATCCATCTCGTCGACCAGCGTGCCGACCAGCGTGGCGCCGAGGGGATGGCCCATCGCGATGGCGGCGCCGTTGACGTTCACCCGGTCCGGATCCACCCCAGTCTCGGCTAGGAAGTGGAGGACGACCGACGCGAAGGTCTCGTTGACCTCGAACAGGCCGATCGCCCCGAGGGGGAGACCCGCCCGGGCGAGCGCCTTGCGGGCCGCGAGCGCCGGCCCGGTCAGCATGATCGTCGGCTCGCAGGCGATCGTGGCAACGGAAATGATGCGAGCCCACGGCGTCAGGCCGTGGGCCGCCGCGGCGCGCGGGCTCGCCACAAGGGCGAGACCGCTCCGTCGACGATGGCCGAGGAAATGCCCGCGGTGTGCCTGTGCTCGATCGCGGCGACGCGGTCGCCGTAGCGGGCGCAAGGCGACGGCATCGAAGCCGCTCCGACCCGCCTCGGCGAAGACCGGCGCGAGGGCAGCGAGGGACTCAGGCGTCGTGCCGGCCCGTATCGCCTCGTCGCGCGCGAGCAGGACCGACCCTAACGCATCGGTCACGGGCACGACGGAGCGCGCGAACCGGCCCTCGTCCCAGGCCTGCGCCGCCAGGCGGTGGGAGCGGGCCGCGTAGCGGTCGAGGTCGGCGCGGGAGAAGCCGCCGAGGGTCGCGATCAGATCGGCGCTGATTCCCTGCGGCACGTAGTCGAGCGCCGCCGAGGTTCGAGGATCGAATTGCCAGGCGCCGCCATTCGAAAATATCGGCACCCGCGACATCGTCTCGACGCCCCCGGCCAGGACGACCTCTTCCCAGCCGGAGCGCACCTTCTGGGCAGCGAGGTGAATCGCCTCCAGGCCCGAGGCGCAGAACCGGTCGATCTGCAGTCCGGGCGGAGCAGAGTCCCAGTCGTTGAGCAGGGCGGCGGTCCGGCCGATCGGCCCGTCCTGCTCGCCGACCGGCGAGACGCAGCCGATGACCACGTCTTCGATCGCCGCCGGGCCGAGGCCGGTGCGCCGGTGCAGCGCCTGCATCAGGTCGGCGAGGAGCCGCACGGGCTTGACCGTCGCGAGGGCGCCTCCGGCGCGGCCTCGGCCACGCGGCGTGCGGATCGCCTCGCACAGCAGGGCATCGGCAACGGGCGGCATCCGGGCCTCCCTCCGGCAGCAGGACGGGCGGTCTATGTCACATATTTTTGTAATTTGCAAATTTATTCCGATTTACGGTAATTCAGCCCGGGCGGTCCAGGGTCGCCCATCGTCGGAGCGTCCGATGACTAAGTCCGTGGAGCCGCGCGCCGCCCGCTTCGCGCGGATGGAGCATTATCTGCGCCACCATGCGGCGACGCAGGGCGAGGCGCCGGCCCTGCTGTTCTACGGCGCGGTCCTGTCCTACGCCGAGATGTGGTGGCGCACCGCCGCTCTCGCCCGCCACCTGACGACGGCCGCGGGGATCCGGCCGGGCGATCGGGTGGCGATAGCGCTGCAGAACAGCCCCCACCTCGTCATCGCCTGCCAGGCGGTGCTGGTGGCAGTGGCGGTGGTGGTGCCGCTCAACCCGATGTACCGGGCGGCCGAGGTGGCAGCGATCCTGGAGGATAGCGGCGCCCGCCTGGCGATCGTCGGGGCCGAGCCGATCGACCGCTTCCCGGCTGACCTGACGCTCATCGCCGCCGTCTACGCCGACGCACTCCCGGCTCTGCCCCTGGGACCGCTGCCGCCGGTCCTGGCCGAGCCCGCGATGGTCCCGGCATCGGCCCGGATCATCGCCTTCGCGGCGGCGATTGCCGGGGAGGGGGCGCGGGGCGACGGCGATGACGAGGTCAGGGAGGGCGGGGTGATGCCCTACACCTCCGGCATCACCGGTCGCCCGAAGGGCTGCCCACACGGACATGCGGCGGTGATCCATACCGCCGAGGCGCAGGCGCGCTGGTATCGCCTCGACAGCGGCAGCGTGGTCACGGCGGTGCAGCCTCTGTTCCACGTCGCCGGGATGCAGGGCTCGATGCATGCCGGGTTGGCGGCCGGTGTGGCCCTGCTGGTCATGACGCGATGGGACGCGGCCGCGGCCCTCCGGCTGTTCGCCTGGGCCGGGGTGACGTTCTGGAACGCGCCGCCGACCATGGTCATCGATCTTCTCGCCCGGCCGGATGTCGATCCGGCGGCCTTCGCGGTTGCGGGTGGTCACCGGCGGCGGCTCGGCGATGCCGGGGCTGGTGGCCGCCGAACTCGCGACGCGGTTCGGCCTCACCTACATCGAAGGCGACGGCCTGAGCGAGAACATGTCGCCGACCCACCTCAATCCGCTCGACCAGCCGCGCGCCGGCAGCATCGGCGTGCCGATGGCGAGGTCGGCGAGATCATGGTGGCGGGGCCACAGGTCATCGTCCGCTACTTCTCGAATCCGCAGGCTGACGCAGAGGGCTTTGCCATCGTGGCGGGGCGCCGGTTCCTGCGCACCGGCGACCTTGGGCGGCGCGACGCCGACGGCTACTTCTACGTCGTCGATCGGCTGAAGCGCATGATCAACGCCAGTGGCTTCAAGGTGTGGCCGAGCGAGGTCGAGGAGGTGTTGCACCGCATCCTGCCGTGCGGCTGGCCTGCGTGGTGGGCGCGCCCGATCCGTACCGGGGAGGGACCGTCCAGGCCTACCTCGTGCTCAAGGACGGCGGCGCCGCGGATCCAGCAAGCATCGTCGCGTTCTGCCGCCTGCACCTCGCCGCCTACAAAGTGCCGCGGCGCGTCGCCTTCGCCGAGAGCCTCCCCCTCGGCGGATCGAACAAAGTCGATTGGCGGGCCCTGAGCCTCAGGGCTCGGGCCGTCATGGAGGGCCTGCCATCGTATCCGGCTCTGTGCACCCGCCTCCAGCTCCGGCGTGCTGCGGGCGATGGCATGGTCGCGCCGGGTGGGACGAACGGCAGAGCCAGGGAGAGGTGGAAGGATGCGCAGCCGGGCATGAGCCCCATGAAGCCCGCGTTCGACGGCCTGCCGCATGGTGGTGAGCAGATGCCATCGATCGGCGACCTGCTGCGCCTGGGGAGCGCCAAGGCTTGCACCTCGAGCATACTCGGTCGAGCGATCACGGGCGACGAGTGCGACGCCGGATTGCCGTTCGAGCCAGCCGGCCACCGTGGGTGCGGTGTGATCCGAGAGGAGGTCGACGACGCGGTGACGGTCGAGATCGACGACGATCGTGCCGTATCGGCAGCCCTTCCGGATCGCCCAGTCGTCGATCCCGACCCGGATGGGAGCGAGCGCGTCGGGCATCGGCAGGCGGGTGACGAGCCGCAGCACAGCCGCGCGGCTTGCTGGCGTATGGAGGTGCGCAAAGAGACGCGCGCCCGCCTGCACCGCCGCAGGCGATGTCGACCCTGGCCTGCGCCTCGCCAAGCCGCCGCGTGCGCCCGGCGCGCGGAGGCTCAGGGGCGCCTCGGCGAAGGTCCGGCGTCGGCAGGTCGGGTTGAGGCAGTAGAACCGCCGTCCCTCGATGCGGAGCCTGGTCTGCGATGTCGATACCGGCAGGTCGACGGGTTGGCGGTGGTAGCGGCTATGGACGGACCAGCTGGCACGACCGCAGTCGGGGCATCGACCATCAGCCGCGTCCAGCCGCATCGGGATGACGAGGTGATCCTCGTGTCGCTCGACGAACCGCGCGACCCGGCACTCGGAGATGGCGAAGGGAATGTTCATGCCATCCACGATGGGGAGGCTGGGTCAGCTTATCACCGGCCCGAGGCAGTCCACCGCCATCCACGCTAAGCGATATTGGTGGCAAATTCAGCACGGCACAGTCAAGCTGCAAGCGAGTGCAGCCGTGAAAAGGATGAGTTCCGAGTTCGCGCCTTCGGTTCGTCCGCGTGCCAACGCAGTAGCCGCACCAAGTTCATCGCCGCTGCCGTCATCAAATCAGCAAGGTGCGTCTTTGCGTGTCCGAAGTAGGGCGTCCGTCGGAGCCGAGATGACCGCACGCCTTGCGCGATCGTGCCCTCGATGCCGGCTCGCCGGGCGTACTCGGCTGCGAAGTCGGCGGTCTTCTCCCGCTCCCGCCTGACCCGCAACGCCTCGTGTCGAGCTTCGGGACGGATCGTGATCGCCCGGCGTGCCGACTTCGCGCGTGTGCAGTGCGGCCGCAGCGAGCAGTCCCCGCAATCGCGGACCGCAAACTTGATCTTGATGACCGGCGTCGTGCCGTGGACGAGCGTGGACGTCCAGCTCTGGCTGTCCCTCCCGCCCGGACACGCGTGAGGAGGCCGCCGATGCTGCGCGAGGCCACCGCGGAGGCGAGCCGGGATATCATGGTCGAGGACCGCATCACCAAGCGGCACAGGCATGTCTTCGCCGTCTCCCCGGCGATCCGGGCCATGGAGGCGCTCCAACGCCTCGACCTGCCGCGACGGGCTTGCCGTCTCGAACCTGGTGCAGTGGGCGCGGGGTGACGCGCCCGCTGTTGGCCGCCACATCAGCCTCCACCGGAATACGGTCGGCGCGATTTATGGCGAGATGGCGCTGGGTCGCGAGCCCAAAGGCCGATACTGAGCACGCTCCCTCAAACAGAGGGTCAGAAGAGCACGCCGACGAGTGCCGCCCCTCGTCGTGCCGCTCGGAGCGATTGGACCTTGTCCTAGGTCTACGTGGAGCGGAGGCTGTTCCACCACGGTGAACGGCCGGATCGGATCGGCCGAACGGTCGGTCGCGTCACCCGCCGGAACGCTCAAGCCAGGGGATCAGGGAAGCCGGATCCTTGCCCTCGACCTGCGCCAGCTTGCGAATGCCCTCCTCCAGGGTTGCCCTCCGGTCGTCGGAGAGCCGTGCGGCGCCGAGGGCAAGGAACCTGCGCCATTTCGGCCCGCGGCCATGCGCATCCGTCCAGGCCAGGCCGAGGTCGATCGTCATGCCGGCGAGCCGCTTGGCATCGATGATCGCGCCGCACTGGGCGATATCCTTGGCGACCTTGGCCTGGTCGTGGCTCGCGCGCAGGCAGGCTACGATGAGCTTGTGGACGGCGAAGCGCTCCGGCGCGGGGACCATGACGGGGATCCCGGCATCGTAGAGGGCGACCGACCGGACCGGATCCTTGACCAGGAACTCCAGGTACTTGAGGGCCTGGGCCCCCATCTTCGCCATGACGCGGGACGGGTAGACCGGGCTCGCCCCGCCCTTGGAGGGAACCAGCAACTCGACCTTGTAGCCCATCCGGTTGCGGAACCCGACCGGCACCGAAGCCTCTGCCGGATGAAATACTGGCTCGAAGGTCGGATCGACTGTCTGCAGCAGTGCCGGGAGGTCGATCATGTCCCGGGCGGCGGGGACGAAGAACTCCGCGAAGCCCGCGTCCTGCGTCCGGTACTCGGCCTCGCCCAGCAGCGCGGCCAGGGGACCACTGTAGCTCTGGTAGGCCAGGGTGCCGACGAGCACGACCCTGCTCCAGGCATCGACGCTTGCGAAAGCCTCCAGGATCCTGCCCTCGATCGGGGACGGTGCCGGCAGGCCGGTGTGGCGAAGCTTGCCGGCCAGTTCGCGCCGGGTCCGGTAGAGATCCTTGTTGCGACCGAAATTCTCGACGCGCCGCTGCGTTTCGGAGTCGTCGACAGGTCCGACATATGTGAGTTTGTGCTTGCCGGGCGCGCCATCGGCCGCCCGCTCGTATCCCTTATAGTAGAAATACTCCTTGTTGCCGCGCTTCTGCCTGACAAAATTGCCGTTCGCAGGAAAACGCCGATCGAACTGGGCGTCGAAGGCCTTCGAGCACAGGTCCGCGAAGGCGATCTGATCGAGGTGGGAAAGCGCACGCAACGAACGACGACCTTGTTACCAAACCATCGAGATTGGTAACAAGGTGACCGCTTGCCGGCAAGCGCCTTGTTACCAAGGATCGCGACTTGGTAGAGGCGCGTTCCTGTCTCGCACGTCCCGAGCCAGGGTCGGTCTCTCCCCATTCGCCAGGCGCCGGATGGGCCAAGCGATGGAAGTAGCGGCGGGACTACATCTCGATCAAGCTCGACGACCCGAGTCTGCCGGCTCCCCTCTCCCCGAACGGTGCAGACACCTTTCAATGCACACGGCTCTTCACCCTGCTTTCCGTCCGGCGAAGCCGGATGACACCCGACCCGTCTCAGCGCTCTTCTGAGCCAGCGCCCGCAGGCTCATCATGGCATCGGTCATCGGGGGGCTCCCGGGTTCGGGGTTGGTGGCTCACACCCCGATCCTGACCCGTCGCCGCCGATGGCCACCCCCGCGAGAGATCCCGCCTGCTACAGCGCTATCGAGGGCGCGCAAGCGGGATCTCCCGCTATCGCTCAGCTACACCACTCCAAGGGACACGACCGCGACCTCCTGTCCGCCATGGTGGACGCGCAACCCTGGCCGCGATCACGGTGACGCGCACCGCCTCGCCGATCAGCCGCCAGGGCACCGAGTAGGCGTTGCCGTCGACGGCGACGGCGCTGTCTGCCCCGACCCGACGCACCAGATCGCGCGCGGTGGTGAACTACGGCCTTGTCGTCAACGTCTCGATCGGCAGCCTCTTCATCGCCGGCATCCTGCCGGGGATCCTGATCGCGCTGAGCCTCATCCTGACGATCTGCGCGATGGCGCGGCTCCAGGATTTCGATGCCACCCAGCGCGTGCCCCTCAGCGCCTGGGCGCGCAACCTCGTCAGGGTCACCCGGGAGGCGGCCTTCGCCATCGTGATGCCGGTGATCATCCTCGGCGGCATCTACTCGGGCGTGTTCACGGCGACCGAGGCCTCGGTGGGCGCCGTCGTCTACGGCTTCCTCGTCAGCCGCTTCGTCTACCGGGCGATCACGCTGCGCGACGTGGTGCGGATCCCGAACGAGTCCGCCGTGATGACCGGCATGGTGATGCTGATCGTCGCCTTCACGGCTTTGTTCGGTTACGTGCTCACGGTCAACCAGATCCCGCAATATCTTGGCGTGCTGATCGGGCAGGTGACGAGCGGACCGGTCGGCTTCCTGCGCCTCGTCAACGTCCTGCTGTTCGTCGTCGGCACCTTCATGGAGGCGCTGGCCACGATCCTCATCCTCGGCCCGATCCTCGCGCCCGTGGCGCAGAGCTACGGGATCGACCCGGTGCATCTCGGCATCGTCAACGTGGCGTGGACCAGGCCAACGGTGTCCTGCAGGGGCCGATCGGTCGCGAGATGCTCGACCTGCTGCCGCGCTACAACATGGTCGGTCTCGGCTTCATCTCGGCGCTCGAGCGCAACATCTTCACGAACGGCAAGACGATCGGTTCCGCCGCCGACATG
>NZ_VDDA01000027.1 GCF_006151805.1 Methylobacterium terricola
TCAACCGTTACATCGCCGAGCACAACGGCAGGCCGAAGCCCTTCGTCTGGACCAAGCCGGCCGCCGCCATCCTCGATGCCGTCAACGGCAACGCTGCACCATCCGTTTGAGTCAAGGCACTAGTGTCCTGCGTCTGAAGTTCGTGGCAAAGTGTGGGTCTGTTGGGAGGCGCCGATGGCCTACCGTGTACCCACATCTCTTGACCTGAGCGCCGAGGAACGAGCTGAGCTTGAGAGATGGGCCCGCCGCCGCAAGACAGCCCAGGGGCTCGCCCTGCGTGCCCGCATCGTGCTTCTAGCCTCCGATGGACGGAGCAATACGGCCATCGCGGCGGAACTGAGCACCGGCAAGCACACTGTCGGCAAATGGCGCGAACGGTTTGCCCGCGAACGCACGGATGGCCTGCTGGATGAACCTCGCTCGGGAGCCCCGCGCCGGATCGGCGACGAGCAAGTCGCCGAGTTGATCGACCGCACGCTCTGCGAGCGGCGCCAGGGTGCCACTCACTGGAGCCAGCGCAGCATGGCCAAGGTCAGCGGGGTGTCAGGAGCGACGGTCGGGCGAGTCTGGCGCGCGTTCGGCCTGCAGCCGCACCGATCCGAGACCTTCAAGCTCTCCACCGATCCGCTGTTTGCCGAGAAGGTGCGCGATATCGTGGGGCTCTATCTGGCTCCGCCCGCCCGTGCCCTGGTTCTCTGCGTGGACGAGAAGTCCCAGGTTCAGGCGCTCGATCGCACGCAGCCGCTGCTGCCGCTCCGGCCCGGACAGGTGGAGCGGCGCACGCACGACTATGCCCGACATGGCACCACCAGCTTGTTTGCCGCTCTCGATGTAAAGGCCGGGACCGTGATCGGGCAGTGCTATCCGCGTCACCGCGCCAGCGAGTTCCGCCGCTTCCTGGATGAGATCGAGGCGGCGGTACCGGCCGACCTCGACGTGCATCTGGTGCTCGACAACTCGGCGACGCACAAGACTAAGTTGATCCGCGATTGGTTAGCCAGGCGCGCGCACTATCACGTGCACTTCACGCCGACCTCTGCTTCATGGATCAACCAGGTCGAGCGATGGTTCGGCTTGCTGACGGAGCGGGCGATCCGGCGAGGCGTTCATTGCTCGGTGGACGAACTCGAACGCGACATTCGCGCCTTCATCGAGGCCACGAATGCCGATCCGAGACCGTTCCGGTGGGTGAAGTCGGCCGCCTCCATCCTGGCCAGCGTCAAACGCTTCTGCCTGAGAGCACTCGAAGCTGAGCCAGAGACAAAGCCTTTGACACGAACTTCAGACGCAGGACACTAGGGCGTTGATGTCCATGGCCTGCACGTAGCCCCCACCGGTCGCGGCGACCGCACGTCCGGTCGGCGCCTCAGCGGGGCGCGTCGGCCCCGGCTCGTCCCGCGTACGGGCGGCGATGGCCTCGCAGAGGTCGCGCTGGACGGCATCGACCACGGTCTCGATGTTGATGCCGGTGGCGATGTGGTGGACGAACCAGACCAGCGTACCGATAGCGACCAGCGCCAGGACGAGCGCGCCGGTGATCGCGAGGTGGGGGACAAACGGGCTCTCCTCCACCGTGCGCACCGTGCGCAGGACCATCAGCGAGTAGGCGAAGGCCCCGAGGAAGATGCCCAGGACCGTCTGGTTGCGGGCATCGCGGATGAAGTTGCGCAGCAGTCGGGGGCCTATCTGGCCGGAGGCCAGGGTCAGGGCAGCGATGGTTATGGAGAAGGTCGTGCCAGCGACCCCGATGTTGGAGGACGCGATGGCGCTGAGCAGTGCCCGCGCGCCCTCGGCGCCGCCGGAATAGCCCCAGTTCGTGTCCGGGGAGGAGGCGTCGAGGCTGGCGATGTGGGCCGTCTCCAGCGAAATTCCGAACTGGGCCAGCAGGATGCAGCCGAGCACGACCAGTGCGGGTCGAAGCCAGAACAGGTCGCCGAGGATCTCCAGCCAGGCTTTAATGCGTGTATTCATCGCTGAGGCCTGACAGCTCCCGCCGCCGGCGACAACCGGCACGAATTACCGTCCCCGGTCGTTAGACATCGACCGCGCGGCCCGTCCGACGCGGAACGGCGCGTTCGGACAAACCGCGGATGGGAAGGACATCCTTTGATCTCGATCTTCGACCTCGCCGCGCTGCTTCTCACCCTGTCGGCCATATTCGGCTGGCTGAACCGGCGCTTCCTGCGCATGCCGCACAGCATCGGCCTGCTCGTTATGGGGCTCCTCGCCTCGCTCGCCCTGGTGCTCGCCGACGTCGCCTTCCCGCAGCAGCACCTCTACGAGGACCTCACCCGCGTGCTCGACCAGGTCGACTTCACCGGCGTGGTCATGAATGGGATGCTGGCCTTCCTGCTGTTCGCCGGGGCCCTGAACCTCGACCTCGGCGCCCTTCGCGAACGCGCCTTCGCCGTGGGCATCCTCGCGCTTCTCGGGACGCTCGTGTCGACCGATGTGGTCGGAGCGGCGTTCTGGGCGGCGGCGCAGGCGCTCGGCAGCCCGGTGACGCTGGCCTGGGCCCTGGTGTTCGGCGCGCTGATCAGCCCGACGGACCCCGTCGCGGTGCTGGCCACCCTGAAGAACGTCAAGGTACCGGAAGCCCTCGAAGTGGAGATGCAGGGCGAGGCGCTGTTCAACGACGGCATCGGCATCGTGCTGTTCACGGTGCTGGTCGCCTTCGCAGTAGAGTCGGGAGGCGAGACGACGAGCGCCGGCGGGGTGGCGACGCTTCTCCTGCACGAGGCCGTAGGCGGCGTGCTCCTCGGCATCGTCACCGGCTACGTCGCCTACCGCGCGATGAAGGCCATCGACGACTTTCCAGTCGAGGTTCTGATCACCCTAGCTCTCGTGACCGGCACCTACGCGATTGCCCGGAAGCTTGGGACGAGCGGGCCTCTCGCCGTGGTCGCGGCGGGACTGCTCGTCGGCGAGCGTGCACCCCGCTACGCCATGAGCGACACCACCCAGAAGTACGTCTCGGCCCTGTGGACGCTCATCGACGAGGTGCTGAACTCGGTGCTTTTCCTCCTGATCGGCCTGGAGGTGCTGGTCCTCCGCTTCCAGGTCTCCGGCTTGGCTTCGGCGGCCTGTGCCGTTCCCATCGTGCTCGTCGCCCGCCTCGTCGCGGTCTCGACACCCGTCATGCTTTTCCGTTGGGGCGGCAACCTCTCGCTCGGCAACGTACCGTTCCTGACTTGGGCGGGCGTACGCGGCGGCATCTCGGTGGCGTTGGCGCTCTCACTCCCGGAAAGCGATGCCAAGCCCGCCATCCTCGCGGCGACCTACGCCGTCGTGCTCTTCACCATCATCGTGCAGGGCTCAACCCTCGGCCTTGTGGCCAGACGGACCCTCCGCGCGACCTAAGTGGCCTTGGAGCCCCGTCGGGGTTCGGCCGGTAAGCAGGGGTTCGACGGAGTCCGGAGGCCGTCGGCGACCGTCCTTCGTGACTTCGCGGTCAAGCGGTCGGTCATCACCGCCCTCTGTCCGGAAAGCCGGCGTGGCAACCCGAACGTGAGGGCGTTGCTGGCCTTCCTCGTGGAGGTGTTCCCGATGTCGGCTCCCCAGGGACATGTAGGTTGCAGCGAGCGTGGGAGACGAGGAGGATGCTCCATCGTACAGGGAACCCAGCATAATGGGCCTCGGCATGCTGATGTCGTGACCGACGCATAAAGGTCCGCTTTGTCCTACCAAGCGGACGTCTCAGCCAACAGGACTGAATGTCTGCATGGGGTCAGCAGTTCGCATGCCGCTTGTTCGGCTGTGCGCCATCAACGGACTTTCGGCCGAAACCATTGAAATGGCCGCTTCGGAGCCCGATAGCTGCCGTTGACATTAAATGATAGGGCCGGCAGTCACGACAGGCTAGACTCGCCAAGGTCGAGGACCAGCTTGACCGCTTCCGCGCCGAGGAGTTCTGGGACCGCATCATGCAGCCAATAGCCAAGTTCCTGGTTGGTCCGGGCCCCATGACGCCGGCCAAGATCCTGCCGGAGTTCAGGGTCGTGACCCACCGCGGCGCACTCTGCACAAGGAGCCCCTCACGCTGGGGATGCATCGCATCGGCGACCGGGCGCGTTTGATGCCCGGACCCTGTCGGCGGACGAGCCCCTCCTCGCCGCCGCAAGCCGGAGACGACCCATGAGCGACGGATACCCCTCGATGATGGCTCTCCTGGGCCTGCTGGCCCTCGCCGGCTACCAGAACTGGGACAAGATCGCGGAGATGTTGGGTGGGGCCGGCCAGGCCGCCCCCGCGCACCCGGGGTCCGGTGCCGCGCCCGGCAATTCGGGAGGCGGCATCGGCGGTCTTCTCGACGGCCTTTTGGGCAACCGGCGCAGCGAGGCGCCGGGCGGCTTCCTGAACAGCGGCTTGGGCGAGATGCTTCAGCGTTTCCAGCAAGCCGGTCACGGGGCCGCGGCGCAGTCCTGGGTCAACCAGGGACCGAACCAGGAGATCGCGCCTCAGCACCTTGAACAGGCCATCGGTCCCGACGTCCCGGCAACGCTGACCCAGCGCACGGGCCTGTCCCGCGAGGAGCTTCTCTCCCGCCTGTCCCGGGAGCTCCCCCAGGCCGTCGACCGCTAGACGCCAGACGGGCGGATACCCGCGTAGCCGGGCTCCTCGACGCCGACGATCTTTGTCGGCGCCGCTCCCGGGCCTTCGACATCGACGACTACGCCGGCAGGTCGTCGACGGGAGCGGTTCACCGCGACCGTCATGCGGCCTCGCACGTGGTCGTCAGAGCCATCCGTTTTTGCGGAAGCGCCAATAGAGGATCGCGCAGGCGGCGACGATGCCGCCGATAACGACGTAGTACCCGTATCGCCATTTCAGGTGCCGCGGGGCGGCGCCTGGGCGGCGGGATCTGGGTTGGGCGTGGCGTGTCGCCTTGAAAAGCCGCGAGACGCGTCGGAGCGCGCCAGTCGACCGCCGGAGAACCCGCCTCAACCGCCGTCCTTGATCCAGCCCAAGGCCAGGCTTCCCGGCCCGTGCGACGTCAGCGGCGTGCAACCGGAGACAGCCTCAATGAGCGCCCGCCCACTCTCCCTCCCGTGGAACCCGATCCGAGCCTTCACGGCGCTGTTCGTCTCCGCGGTCGTCGGCGGGTTGGCCGTGGCCGCCGCCTTCTCGCTGCTGGCCGGGACCCTGATCCTCAACGCCGGGGGCTTTCTTTTCCAAGCGCTGGTCACCGGCACCCGGATCCTCGCGCCCCTGGTCCTGGCGGCCATGATCCTGACAAGCGGGCTGCTCGGGCTCCGCCGCCAGGAGCGGGCTTGATACGAGCCGGTCGTCCGGCCCCCATCCGGATGCCCCGCCCTCGGCGGCCCCGTCCCGGGCCGTCCGTCCCCAAGGCGCGGTCGTCGCCGGGCACCGCCATCCGTCACGCACGCCTCGCCATTGAACCCGCGGATGGAGCACCGGCGGACGACGACGCGCGCCCTGGCCTGGGCGGGCTTCCGGGGTGCCGGTCGCCGGTCGGTTCGGGCGGCCAGCATCTGCGGGTCGGCATGGCGGCAGGTCGTTTGATCGAAATCAAGGCTCCCGGACGCCCGCGCCCCTAAGCGCAGGCATAGCCGTTTTTGCACGGGGCGAATCGAGCGAGCCATGGCCGCGACACCAACATCCAAATACATGACGGAGGGAGAGGTCGGCCTAGGCCTCGCCCTCCTGGTCGGCGCCTTCCTCTGCGCCCTAGCCTCGGCCCGCGCGGTCGACGCGCCGTTCAGCGTCCACATGGCCGTTTTCGCGCTCGCCGCGGTCGCCGGCATCGCCGCCATCCTCAAGCGGTACGAGGGACGGCCCGCGGAGGCCGCCCCCCAGCAGATCGACGGCAAGCCGAACTACAACCTCGGACCGGTCAAGTTCACCGTGATCGCCGCGATGGCCTGGGGCATCACGGGCTTCCTCGTCGGCTGCACAATCGCCTTCCAGCTCTGGGCGCCCTCGCTGAACCTCGAGCTCGAATACACGACCTTCGGCCGCTTGCGCCCGCTGCACACCTCGGCGGTGATCTTCGCCTTCGGCGGCAACGTCCTGATCGGGACCTCGATGTACGTCGTGCAGCGCACCTGCCGGGCGCGGCTCGCGGGCGACCTCGCGCCCTGGTTCGTGGTGCTCGGCTACAACCTGTTCATCGTCATCGCCGGGACCGGCTACCTGATGGGGGTCACTCAGTCCAAGGAATACGCCGAGCCCGAATGGTACGCCGACCTGTGGCTCACCATCGTCTGGGTCGCCTACCTCCTCGTCTTCCTTGCGACCCTCTGGAAGCGAAAGGAACCCCACATCTTCGTGGCAAACTGGTTCTATCTCGCCTTCATCGTGACCATCGCGATGCTGCACATCGTCAACAACCTGGCGATGCCGGTGAGCTTCCTTGGCTCGAAGTCCTACCCGATGTTCGCGGGCGTGCAGGATGCTCTGATCCAGTGGTGGTACGGCCACAACGCGGTCGGCTTCTTCCTCACCGCCGGCTTCCTCGCCATCATGTACTACTTCGTCCCGAAGCGCGCCGAGCGGCCGATCTACTCGTACCGCCTATCAATCATCCACTTCTGGGCGCTGATATTCATGTATATCTGGGCCGGGCCGCACCATCTGCACTACACGGCGCTGCCTGATTGGGCCCAGACGCTCGGTATGACCTTCTCAATCATGCTGTGGATGCCGTCCTGGGGCGGCATGATCAACGGCCTGATGACCCTCTCGGGCGCCTGGGACAAGCTGCGCACCGACCCCGTCCTGCGCTTCATGGTCGTGTCGCTGGCCTTCTACGGCATGGCGACCTTCGAGGGACCGCTCATGGCCATCAAGGCCGTCAACGGGCTGTCGCACTACACCGACTGGACCATCGGCCACGTGCATTCGGGTGCGCTCGGCTGGGTCGCCTACGTCTCGTTCGGGGCAATCTACTGCCTGGTGCCGTGGCTGTGGAACCGGCGTGAGCTGTATTCCTTGAAACTCGTCGAGTGGCACTTCTGGGTCTCGACCCTCGGCATCGTGCTGTACATCACCTCGATGTGGGTCGCCGGCATCATGCAGGGCCTGATGTGGCGCGCCTACAACACGCTTGGCTTCCTCGAATACTCCTTCGTGGAGACGGTGGAGGCGATGCAGCCCTACTACCTCGTCCGTGCACTGGGAGGGGTGCTGTTCCTGATCGGGGCGCTGATCATGGCCTACAACCTCGCCATGACCATCGCGGGTAAGAACGCCGTCGAGCGTGAGCCCGAGGCCACCCCCACGGCCGAACCAGCCCTGGTACCGGCCGAGTGACCCTCGCGGGATCCGCGCGTCCCGGCGGCTCCCGTGATCCCCCAGTCCCATCCCGCATCACGGACGCTTGATCATGGCCACCGCCCAGCCCGGCCTCTGGAAGAGGCACGAGGTCTTCGAGAAGAACTCCATCGTCCTGCTTATCGGCGCGCTCCTCGTCGTGGCCATCGGCGGCCTCGTAGAGATCACGCCGCTCTTCTACCTCAAGAGCACGGTGGAAAAGGTCGAGGGCGTCCGGCCCTACACACCGCTCGAACTCGCCGGGCGCAACATCTACGTCCGCGAGGGCTGCTACCTCTGCCACAGCCAGATGGTCCGGCCGATGCGCGACGAGGTCGAGCGCTACGGCCACTTCTCGCTCGCCGCCGAGAGCATGTACGACCATCCCTTCCAGTGGGGCTCGAAGCGCACCGGCCCCGACCTCGCCCGCGTCGGCGGCAAGTATTCGGACCAGTGGCATCGCGAGCACCTGAAGGACCCGCGCGCCGTAGTGCCGGCCTCGATCATGCCGGCCTACGCCTTTCTCGACCGGCCGCTCGACGCCGACGCCATCGCGGACGATCTCAAGGCCAACCGCGCCATCGGCGTCCCCTACACCGACGAGATGATCGCTGCAGCGCGCGGCGACTTGAAGGCCCAACTCGATCCCGACGGTCCCGGCGCAGCCGACCTGCAGCGCCGCTACCCCGGTGCCAACGTCCGCGACTTCGGCAGCGACAAGGGCCAGGCTGCCGAGATCGACGCGCTCGTGGCCTACCTGCAGGTGCTCGGCACGATGGTCGACTTCAAGATCTACGAAGACAGGAAGAACCTGAGGTGAGCGCTATGACCTACGAAAGTGCCGCCGCCTTCGCCCAGACCAGCGGCCTCCTCTACTTCGTCGGCATCTTCGCCGCCGTGTCCCTGTACGCCTTCTGGCCGCGCAATCGCTCCCGGTTCGACGCCGCCGCCCATCTCCCCCTGATCGAGGACTGACCGCCGTGGCCGATACCGCGAACCCCGGCAAGCCGCCCGCCGGCCCGGAGACCACCGGGCATGAGTGGGACGGCATCCGCGAGTACAACAACCCGCTGCCGCGTTGGTGGCTCTACGGCCTGTATGCCACCATCGTCTGGTCCTTGGGCTACTGGGTGCTCTACCCGGCTTGGCCGCTCGTGAGCGGCAACACCTCGGGCCTGCTCGGCTACTCGCAGCGCGCAACGGTGCTCGACGAGGTCGAGGCGGTGCGCCGCGAGCGGGACGCCCGCGGCCAGGCGCAGCTTGCCAGCGCCACAGTCGCGGAGATCCGCGCAGACCCGGCCCTGCTGCGCCTCGCACTCGCCACTGGCAAGGCGGCCTTCGGCGACAACTGCGCCGCCTGCCACGGCACCTCGGCCACGGGCCGGATCGGCTACCCGAATCTGCAGGACGACGACTGGCTCTGGGGCGGGACCCCCGAGGCGATTGAGCGGACGATCCGCTTTGGAGCCCGCTCAGGCCACGGCGAAGCCCATCTCGGCGACATGCCGGCCTTTGGGCGCGACGGCGTGCTCAAGCGCCAGGAGGTCGAAGCGGTGGCAACCTATGTGCTGTCGCTCTCGGGCAAGCCGGGCGTGGCCGGCGCGAGCGTTGAGAAGGGCGCCGAGGTGTTCGCGGGCAATTGCGCCGCCTGTCATGGCGAAGCCGCGAAGGGCAACCCGGAGATGGGTGCGCCCAACCTGACCGACCCGATCTGGCTCTACGGCTCCGCGCCCGATCAAGTCGTCGCCACGGTCACCAACGGCCGCAAGGGCGTGATGCCCGCGTGGGAAGGTCGCCTCGATCCCGCGACTATCAAGTCTCTGGCGGTCTACGTGCACGGCTTGGGCGGCGGCAAGTAGCGGGATCTTGTCCCGGTCGGTTCCGAGGGAGCCCGAGCCGGTCGACGTCCCGCGGACCACGTCCAGCGCGAACCCTGGACGTGGCTCGATTCCCGGCTTGAGCGAGATCAAGGCGGGTGGCTCGGGCGGACCATAGGACGAACGGAGCCGGCCGCGTCGCCGGACGGAAACCTCGCACCGATGCCCCTCGCCGAGCCGACACACACAGCCCCTGCGCCCAGGCCCCGTCCGACCAAGAAGTTCGGCAGCCGCGCGACGCGAACGGCCATCCCGGCGGTCAACGGGTCGCTCTACGCCGCCCGGACGAAGATCCAGCCGCAGGCGGTCCGCGGCACCTTCCGGCGGATCAAGTGGGCCCTGCTCGCGGCTACGCTCGGCGTCTACTACGCCGTCCCGTTCATCCGCTGGGACCGGGGTCCGGGCGAGCCGTCCCAGGCCGTCCTGCTCGACCTCGACAGGGGCCGCTTCCACTTCTTCTCAATCGAGCTCTGGCCGCAGGACGTGACCTACGTGATGGGCCTCCTGATCCTGGCGGCCCTGGTCCTGTTCCTGATGAACGCCGTCGCCGGCCGGATCTGGTGCGGCTACCTCTGCCCACAGACCGTCTGGACCGACCTGTTCCTCGCCGTCGAGCGACTGGTCGAGGGCGACCGGCGCGAGCGTCTGAAGCTCGACGCGGCGCCATGGTCGATGGAGAAGATCGCGCTCCGCACGATGAAGCACGCCATCTGGCTGCTGATCGCGTGGTGGACCGGCGGCGCCTGGGTGCTCTACTTCGCCGACGCGCCGACACTGGTCGTGCAGCTGGCGACCTATCAAGCTCCGCCCGCGGCCTACATCGCGATCCTGACGCTGACCGCGACGACCTACCTCCTCGCCGGCCACATGCGCGAGCAGGTCTGCACCTACATGTGCCCGTGGCCCCGTATCCAGGCCGCGCTCACTGACGAACACGCCTACAACATCCTCTACCGGGACGCTCGCGGGGAGCCTCGGGTCTCGGCCAAGCAGGCCGCCGTTCTGCGCGCCGCCGGCCAACCCGCCGGCGATTGCGTCGACTGCTTCGCATGCGTTACCGCCTGCCCGGCGGGCATCGACATCCGCGATGGCCTGCAGATGGACTGCATCCAGTGCGGCCTGTGCGTCGACGCCTGCGACACCGTCATGGCCAAGCTGGGCCGGCCGGCAGGCCTGATCGGCTACGACACCGAGGCCAACCGCCGGAGCCGGGCCGCCGGCAAGGGCCCCGTCAGCCACGTCGTTCGCCCGCGCACCGTCCTGTACGCGGCCCTCGTCGCGGGCATCGGCGGCTTCATGCTCTACAGCCTCGCGACGCGCAGCTTCATGGGCCTGAGCGTCCTGCACGACCGCAACCCGCTGTTCGTGACGCTCTCCGACGGCTCGATCCGCAACGGCTACACGGTCCGGCTCAGCAACAAGCGCCCCGGCGAGCGACACTACGCGCTGGCGGTCGAAGGTCTGCCGGGGGCGCGCGTCGAGGTCGTGGGCGGCTTGGCCGGCGACCTGCCGGTGCCATCCGATGCGACACAGGAATTCCGCGTCCTCGTTTTTGCACCGGCAGGCGCCGGGCCGACCGCCTCCGTCCCCCTGACCTTCCGGATCGCCGACGCCGCCACCGGCGAGACGGCTCGCGCGCGAGACAGCTTCAAGGCCCCATGACCATGCAGACCATTGCCTCGCCGCGTCCCTCGCACCCCTCCGGCCGACTGACCGGTCGCAAGGTGCTCCTGATCTTCGTCGCCTTCTTCGGCACCGTCGCCAGCGCGGACGCCTTCCTGGTCACCTCCGCCTTCCGGACGTGGTCCGGACTGGACGAGCCGTCCCCCTACCAGGCCAGCCAACGCTACAATGCCGAGCTGAGGCGCGCGGCCGAGCAGGACGCCCTCGGATGGCGCCTCGACGCGACCGCCATCCGCAACCCTGCGGCGGTCGCGTCCATCCACGTCACCCTGGCCGACGACGGAGGGGAGCCGGTCCGAGGAAAGGTGGTGGAGGCCCGCCTCGAACGTCCGACCGACAAGCGGCAGGATCTGCGCGTCAACCTTATCGAGGTCAGCGCGGGGACCTATTCAGCCCGGGCCGAACCGGTCGCGCGTGGACAATGGGACCTCGTCGTCGAGGTCGTCGGAGCGAACGGCGTCGCGTTCCGGCGCAGGCACCGCGTCGTCCTAGACTGAGGGGAGTGTCCGATGTGCTGCACTGATATGGCGCTCGCCTATGTGGAGGCTCACGCATCTTGGAGCGAAGCGAATACCCGACCCTCGCTCGGGCGCGACTACGCCGCCTTCGTCGCCAAAATGCCGGACCGCTCCTCCCGCGCGGAGTTCGCCGTCGAGGGCGTGCGCTGCGCCGCCTGCATGACCGCCATCGAGCGCGGCCTCGCGCCCTTGCCCGGTGTGGCCTCCGCGCGGCTGAACTTCTCGGACCGGCGCCTCGCCGTGACCTGGAAGGCTGAGGCCGCGCCCGACGTGCCCGCCGTGCTCGCGGCGCTCAACGCACTCGGCTATGCTGCGCAGCCCTTCGCGCCGGACAGGCTCGCGGATGCGGAAGCCGCCGAGACGAAGCGGCTGATCCGGGCGCTGGCGGTGGCGGGCTTCGCGTCGATGAACGTGATGCTGCTCGCCATTTCGGTCTGGGCCGGCAGCGTCTCAGACATGACGCCCGAGAACCGCGACCTCTTCCACTGGATCCAGGCGCTCATCGCGCTGCCGGCGGCGGCCTATGCGGGTCGGCCCTTCTACGAGGGCGCATTCCGCGGGTTGCGGGCGGGCCGGGTCACCATGGACTTCCCGATCACGCTCGGCGTCGTCCTGACGCTGGTGATGTCGGTGGTGGAATCGGTGTCGGGCGCCACGCACGCCTACTTCGACGGCGCCGTGATGCTGCTGTTCTTCCTGCTGATCGGTCGGGTCCTCGACCAGACCATGCGTCGGCGCACGCGCGCCTGCGCGGAGAACCTGGCGGCGCTCCGCAGCGAGCGCGCGACGCTCGCTGACACGAACGGCGGCCTGCGCGACGTACCCCTCGCCGAGCTCGTCCCGGGCGCGCGCATCCTGGTCCGGCCGGGCGAGCGGGTGCCGGCCGACGGGCTCGTCGAGCACGGCATCTCCGAACTCGACCACAGCCTGGTGACCGGCGAGACCGCCGCCGTCATGGTCCGCGGAGGCGACCGGGTCTTCGCCGGTGCCCTCAACGGCAGCGGGGCCCTGACCGTCACGGTGACGGCGGCGGCCGGAGCGAGCCTGCTCGACGAGGTCGAGGGCCTGATGCGGCGGGCCCTGGAAGCGCGCTCGCGCGCGCTCGTCCTCGCCGACAGGGCGACACGCCTCTACGTCCCGCTGGTCCACGCTGCCGCCGCGCTGACCCTGGTCGGCTGGCTAGCGGCGGGGGCGGGCTGGCACGCGGGGCTCGTCGATGCCGTCGCCGTGCTGATCGTGACTTGCCCCTGCGCGCTCGGCCTTGCGATCCCGGCCGTGCAGGTCGTGACCGCCGGCGCCTTGTTCCGCGAGGGCGTCCTGCTCAACGACGGCACGGGGCTGGAGCGCTTCGCCCAAGTCGACACCGTGGTGTTCGACAAGACCGGTACCCTGACCCTGCCGGAGCCGGTCCTGACGGCCGGCACATTCGATCCCAAAGCTTTGGCGACGGCGGCCAGGCTGGCGCTGTCGAGTCGGCACCCGATGGCCACGGCCCTGGCCGCGACGGCCGGGGGCTCGGAACCCTTCCCGTGCGCCGAGGAGGCCGCCGGGCTCGGGGTGCGAGCGCAGGTCGACGGCGTGGAGCTGCGGCTCGGCTCGGCCCGCTTCTGCGGGGCTGAGGCAGAGGCTGCCGCGGCGCTGGCGGCCGACCCGGAGGCCTCGGTGATCTGCTTCCGAGCCGGGGACGGGGCGCCGGTCGCCTTCCCGGTGCGTCAGGGACTGCGCCCGGACGCCGCCGAAGTCGTCGCCGGCCTCGCGACGCTCGGCCACCGCGTCCTGATCCTGTCGGGCGACCGCGCCGCCGCCGTCGAGGCGGTCGCGCGCAGGCTCGGTGTCGCCGAGTGGGAGGCTGGCCTCGCCCCCCAGGACAAGATCGCACGCATTGAGGACCTCCAGCGTGCCGGTCGGAGGGTCCTGATGGTCGGCGACGGCCTCAACGACGCGCCCGCGCTCGCCACCGCGCACGCCTCGCTCTCGCCGGTCACCGCCGCGCATGTCAGCCAGGCCGCCGCCGACGCGCTGTTCCTGGGTCGCGGGCTGACCCCGGTCCTGTCGGTGCTGACGATGGGGCGTCGGGCGCGCCGCCTGATGCTGCAGAACCTGTGGTTCTCGGCGGTCTACAACGTGCTCGCGGTTCCTCTGGCGGCGTTCGGCCTGCTGACGCCCCTGATCGCAGCCCTTGCCATGTCGGGCTCCTCCCTCGTCGTTACGGCGAACGCCCTGCGCGCCCGCTCGGGCGCGGCCGGAACTCCGGCCGAGGCCGTGGGCCGCCCCCCCGTGGCCGCCCCCGTCCCGAGCGCCGCGTAAGGCCGCCATGACTGTGCTTCTCCTCGTCATTCCTATCGCGCTGGCGCTCGGCACCCTCGGGCTGGCCGCCTTCCTCTGGGCCCTGCGGAGCGGCCAGTACGATGACATCGAGGGCGCCGAGTACCGCGTGCTCAACGATGACTGAGCTCGCGCTCCACCGGCCGGTTGCGGTTCGGATCCCACACCGCGCCTGGACCGTGGCGGCGGCGACCTGTCTCTCGATCCTCGCCGCGGCGGCCGCGTTCGGCGCGCCGAACGTGCTGATCTTGCCCCTCAGCCGGGAGTTCGGCTGGGATGTCGCGACCCTCTCTGCGGCTTCCGCCGTCCGGCTCGCGGCCTTCGGCGTGGCGGGACTGCTCGCGTCGCCGCTGACCACCCTGTGGGGCGTGCGCCGGGTGGCTTGCACAGCGCTGGCGATGACCGCCGCAGGGCTCCTCGCCTCGCTTGCCATAACGCATGCCTGGCAACTCATGCTGCTTTGGGGTGTGCTGGTCGGTTCCGGTGCGGGCCTTGTCTTCCTCATGCTGGGCGCGACCGTGGCGGCTCGCTGGTTCGCGACACGGCGCGGCCTCGTCATCGGCCTGTTCGGAGCCGCCGCGACGGCGGGGCAACTGGCAATGCTGCCGCTCCTCGCCTGGGTGGCGGACGTGCTTGGCTGGCGCGTTTGCCTCCTCGTCCCGTGCGCCCTGATGGCGCTAGGGATGCTCGCCATACATGTCCTCGTGCCGGAGCGGCCGGAGGATATCGGCGTTCGACCCTATGGCGCACGGCAGGGTGAGGCAGGGACGCAGCCCCTGGCTTCTCGCTCCGTAGGGGACTCCCTCCGGAAGATTGTCCGGTCGGGTCCCTTCTGGGTCCTGTTTGGCAGCTTCGCCGTCTGCGGCACGACCACCGCCGGCCTCGTCCAAGCCCACCTCGTGCCGTTCTGCGCCGACATCGGGGTCGGCCCGGTCCCGGCGACCGGCCTGCTCGCCGGGATGGGTTTGCTGAGCCTTCTCGGATCGGCGGCCGCGGGGTGGCTGTCGGACCGGTTCGCGCCCGGCTGGCTGCTGTTCTGGTTCTACGGCCTGCGCGGCGTGTCGCTCGTGTCCCTGCCCTTCACCGACCTTTCCTTCGTCGGCCTGTCCCTGTTCGCGACGGTCTACGGCCTGGACTGGGTCGCCACCGTGCCGCCGATGGTGAGGATCCTTCTGGACCGGCTCGGTAGCCCGCGGGCGCCAGCGGCCCTCGGCATGGTGTTCGCCGGGCACCAGCTTGGCGCGGCCGCGGCGGCCTACGGCGCGGGCGTGGCGCGGATTGGGCTGGAGAGCTACCTGCCGTCGTTCCTCGCCGCGGGCGCCCTCTGCTTCCTCGCGGCGTGCGTCCTTCCTTTCGCCTGCGGACGCAATCCCGACGGCCCGGCGGCACAGGATGCCCCATGACGCGCCGCAAGGCCCGGCGCCTCATCCTCATCGCCGTCTCGGGCGCCGTGCTGGTCCTGGCGGTCGGCCTCATCCTGTTTGCGATGAGCGGCTCCATCGTGTTCTTCCGCTCGCCCGGCGAGGTCGCCACGCAGGGGATGGCGGCCGGCGCGTGGTTCCGCCTCGGCGGCTTGGTACAGGTGGGCTCAGTGGTACGCGGTCCCGACCAGCGCGTCGCCTTCGCCGTCAGCGACGGCGCAGCCAGAGTGCCGGTGACGTACCGTGGGCTGCTGCCCGACCTATTCCGGGAGGGCCAGGGCGTGGTGGCGGAAGGAGCCCTCGACGCGGCCGGGACCTTCCAAGCGGATACGGTGCTCGCCAAGTACGACGAGACCTACATGCCGCGCGAGGTCGCCGGCGCCCTGAAGCGGCGCGGGCACTGGAAGGGCGGCGGGTCCGCGCCCTAGCTGAGGTCGGCGTCGTCCGTCACTACGCGTGTTCGAGGTCCGCGACCGTGATGACGCCGCGGGCGCCGCGCGCCTCGGCGTTCTTGTGCGCCTGCAGCCGGGCCAGATCGGCTTCGCGCAGGGCCGCCGCGCGACGCGCGGTCAAGGGGGAATCGAATCGCCCCGGCCACCACAGGTCGCCCTCGACGATAGCGAACCGATTGCTGTCGACCTCAATCACCCTCGGCACCTCGAACCCTCCCAGCCTGAGCAGGCCGCCGCGACGACGGGCGCGGGCGATGCCTGCGGAGGTGGTCATGCTCCCCGCACCGCGTCCGAACCATGACCTCGATCAAGGCGGTCACGCCCTTGAGCCACATCAAGGCGGGTCCATCGTCGGACACCTACCACGGATCGAGGGGCCGGTCCGGGACCGGCAGGCGAACGCGGGAGAGAGGCGCGCATGCGGGAGGATCTCAGGGCGCTTTACGGGGCGGAGCGGCTGCCCCGCTACACGAGCTACCCGCCCAGCCCCCACTTCACCACTGAGAACGGTACCAAGCGCTACGCAGCCTGGCTGGCGGGCACGCCAAGCGGAGCGACCGCCTCGCTCTATCTGCACGTTCCGTTCTGCCGGTCGATGTGCTGGTACTGCGGGTGCCACACCAGCATCACCCGGCACGATGGCCCGATAACGGACTACGTCGACGTTCTCGAACGCGAGATCGGTCTGGTCGCCACGCGGTTCGGGCACGTGCCTCTGATCCGCCACGTCCACTTCGGCGGCGGCACCCCGACCGTCATGGCCCCGAAGGATCTCGTCCGCCTCGTCGCGGCCCTGCGCGCGCGTTTCCCCTTCGACCCGGACGCCGAACTCGCCATCGAGATCGACCCGCGGACCCTCGTGCCCGCGATGACCGAGGCGCTGGGCCACGTCGGCGTCACCCGCGCAAGCTTGGGCGTCCAAAGCTTCGACCCCTTGGTCCAGGCGGCGATCCGTCGCCGGCAGGGCTTCGACGTCACCGCCGCGGCGATCGTCGGCCTCAGGGCCGCGGGCGTGCGCGGGATCAACCTCGACCTGATCTACGGCCTGCCGCACCAGACGGTGGCCTCGTGCGTCGAGACGGTGCGGCAGTGCCTGGAGCTGCACCCCGACCGCCTCGCAGTGTTCGGCTACGCGCACGTGCCGGCCTTCAAGAAGCATCAGCGCCACATCGACGAGGCCACGCTGCCGGACGCGCGTGCGCGCCTCGACCAGGCCGAGGCCATCGCCGAGACGCTCGTCGCGACCGGGTACAGGCGCATTGGCCTGGACCACTACGCCCTGCCTGACGACCCCCTGGAGATCGCGCAGGCGGAAGGCCGGCTGCGGCGGAATTTCCAGGGCTACACGACGGACCCCTGCGATACCCTGATCGGGCTGGGCGCCTCGGCCATCGGGCGGCTTCCGCGAGGCTTCGTCCAGAACGCGCCGGGTCTGCGGGCCTACGCCGAGCGCATCGGCCGGGGCGAACTCGCCACGGTGAAGGGCTACGCGCTCACGCCGGAGGACCGGTTGCGGGCCGATCTGATCGAGCGGGTCATGTGCGACTTCGCCGTCGACGTCGGGCAGGTCTGCCGCGTCCACGGCCGCAATCCGGATGACCTTCTCGCGACGTTCTCGCGGCTGCCGACGCTCGTCGCCGATGGGCTGGTCCAACGTGACGGCGAGATCCTCGTCGTCACGGCGGAAGCCAGAACCTTCGTGCGGAACGTCGCGGCGGCCTTCGACGCGCATCTCGGGACCTCCGCCGCGGTGCACAGCCGGGCCGCGTGACCGCCGCATCGGGCGACGACGCGGCGGCAGCGCTGGCACTTGTGTCAGGGACCGCCCTCCTACCTCGCGCCGGGCGCGATCCCGTTTGCGGCAGCCCGCCCGCGCAGAAGCATGGCCTTGATCCGATGGTCCCGCACCATCCGACGCAGGGGCCGCAGGGCCGGGAGCGCTCCGGTGGGATCGAGGCGGCAGGGGTTGTCGGCCAGGCTATTGGCCACCGCCTCGTGGATCTGTGCGGCCCAGAGGAGGTCCATCCGTGCCGCCGCGCCCGGCGGAGGCTCGGCCGAACGCATCAGCGGAGGAGGGTTCGAATGGCCCATGACGTTTCTCGGGCTGAAAGCATGCCGGGGGTCGGCGGAACGCGCTCGCTTCGGGTTCCGCCTTCGATGACGGGACCTGCCTTGTCCGCTCGATCCTCCCGCATATCCGGTTCTGTTTCCCGGCCCCTTGGTCCAGGTCAACGACGGTCCCAGCCGTCGACGCTTGGCTCGATGTGGGTTTCGGCGCACCCGAAGATCGCGTGAAACGTCTCGGACCCCGCTCGTCTCGTGTCCGGTGCTCGGAGCAACCGGCTAACCAAGGGCGCGACGGGGCGTCACCGACCACGATAGCGACACGCGCCGCCCGGGAGGCGACGCTTGACGACACTGCACCTCACACACACGGCCGCGCTTACCGACCTCGCGCCTCCTTGGCATCCCGAGCGGGCCAACCGCATCCGCGCCATCGAAGGCCGCCTGGAGCGGCAGCGCTTCGCGGCGCTCGTGCGCGAGCAGGCGCCCCGCGTTGCGCTCTCCGCCTTCCACAGGGCGCACGACGAAGCGTACGTCTCGGCCACGCTCGACGGGCTTGAGAGAGGCTGTATCTTTCAGCCCGACGGCGACACGCAGGTCGGACCCGGCACGCTGGAGGCGGTCCTGCGAAGCGCCGGCGCCGCGGTGCAGGCGGTCGACGAGGTCATGACCGGACAGGTTCGCAACGCCGTCTCCGTCATGCGCCCGCCCGGGCACCATGCCGGCCGGGCACGGTCCGCCGGCTTCTGCTTCTTCAACAACGTCGCGGTCGCCGCCCGCCACGCCCAAGCCGTCCACGGCGCCGCGCGGGTCTCCATCCTGGACTGGGACGCCCATCACGGGGACGGCACCCAGGAAATCTTCTGGGACGACACGACCGTGCTGTTCTGCTCGACCCACCAGTGGCCGCTCTATCCCGGCACCGGCGCGAAGAGCGAGTGCGGCGAGCACGGTACCGTCGTCAACGTGCCCTTTGCCGAGGGTGCCGACGGCACGGTGTTCAGGGAGGCGTTGGCAACGTTGGTGCTGCCGCGCATCGCGGCCTTCGAGCCCGATCTCGTGCTCATCTCGGCGGGCTTCGACGCCCACTGGCGTGACCCGCTGACCGGACTCGCCTTCGCGGAGGAGGATTTCCGCTGGGCGACGGAGCGGGTCGTCGACATCGCCGACCGCGTCTGCGGCGGTCGCATCGTCTCGGTACTGGAGGGCGGTTACGACCTGATCGGCCTGGCACGCTCGGACGCCGCTCACGTCGAGGCCCTGATGGAGCCGCCGGCACGCCCGTTCGGGCGTGCGGCGGAGCAGGTGGTTGAGGTCACGGACCCGGCCGCGGCCTAGCGAGGCGTCCCGGCCGACCGGTTCAGAACCGGTAGGTGACGCCGGCGCCGACGATCCACGGGTCGATGTCGACCCGGCCGCGGATCGCCCCGGCGTTGAGCTTCACCTTCGTGTCGAGGAAGAGCTTCTTGACGTCGACGTTCAAGCCCCAATGCTCGTCGAGCATGTAGTCGAAGCCGGCCTGGAGGGCGGGCGCGACGCTGTTCGACAGGCGGAAGCTCGTGAAGCCGCCCCGCTTCTGGTCGCCGAAGAAGATCGAGTAGTTCACGCCCGCGCCGAGATAGGGCTTGAGCGGGCCGAACCCGTCGAAGTGGTACTGCAGGGTGAGCGTGGGCGGCAGGATCCAGGTGCTGCCGATGCGGGTGCCCGCCAGGGTGCCGGCGCCCTGGATGCCGTGCCGCGTCACGCCGAGGATCAGCTCGGCCGCGATGTTCCTGGTGAAGAAATACGAGATGTCGAGTTCGGGAATGGCCGAGTCGGTGATGGCCACCCCCGCGCCGGCGAGCGGTGCGCCCGCTGCCGAGAGGCGGGCTCCCGGGTCGGGCAGGACGCCGAGGGCGCGCACGCGCACCAGCCAGGGCGACCACATCGCCACGACGGGGGCCGGGGCCGGCGGCGCCGCGAAGGTCGACAGGTCGGCGGCATGGGCGCCCGGGAAGCCGCAGGCCAGGACGGCGGCCGTGGCGGCGAGGAGGGTGGTCTTACGCATGGGTCCGTTCGCTTCAGGGAAGAGCCACGTTCGGCTGCCCGTCCACTCGCCCGTCCCGGAACCCACGGTCCTTGATCGGGATCAAAACGGCCAAGCTTGCCCCCGTCCGCGGACCCGACGCGTCATCGGCCGGCCGCGGGCAAGGCGCTGCGGTCGGGTGTCCGACGGACGGACCAGAGCGCCTTGACCGCCGCGGCACCTCACACGCCTTGCCGGAAGCTTTCCCAGTCGCGGCCGTTCAGACTACCGTCCCGCTGCGGGGCGAAGAACCGGGCGGAGCATTCCCCCACCGGCAGCGCGAGGGCGACCGTCGACGATGCGGCGAGCGACAGCGCCGCGACGGCGAGCAGGGTTCGGGTCATAGCAAAGCATCTCCTGTGTGGGCCGCCGTCGCATTCAGACGAGTGGGCGGAATGGCGGTGAGCGGACCCGGACGGAGCGCGGCCGTGACGGGCATCCTTCCGTGCGCCTCTGCGGTGCAGCGACCCTTGCTCTGGATCAAGGACGCCCCGCGGCAGAAGCCGCTGGTCCTGGGCGCTGCGGCGCCCGCTCGGCGAGAGCCGTCCGTTTTTGCGCTGGATCAAGGATGAACCGCGACGGGTTGGCGAAGCAGCCTGCACGGATCTTCCATCCCGAACCGGAGCCGCTCAATGTCCATCGCCAGCATCATGGTCGCCCTCGACACCGGCGAGGCGGCCGCCCGCCGCGTCCGCCTTGCCGCGGACCTCGCACGCCGGTTCGAGGCGACGCTCACCGGCGTCGCCGCCCGCAAGCTGCCGAACCCCGGCCCGGCCGCCGACATCGTGGCGGCGCAAGCCTCCTACGACGAGGAGCAGGCCAAGTATGGCCCGCGAGCTCGCGCGGGCCGAGGAGGTATTCCGGGCCAGCGCCGGAGCCGACATCCGCAGCGGCAGGCGGAGGCGGCACCCGAGGCCTTCCTGGTCCGGCAAGCGCGCGGCACCGACCTGGCCGTCGTCGGACGCGAGGTGGGACGCGCGGGGCATGATGCCATGGTGCCCGACCCGGGCACGGTGCTGATGGAGGCCGGGCGTCCGGTGCTGGTTGCCCTGCCTGGCGTCGAGCGCCTCGACGCGGCCCGCATCGTCATCGCCTGGAAGGACGCGCCCGAGGCGCGCCGCGCCGTCTCGGCCGCGCTGCCGTTCGTCGCGCGCGCGGACAAGGTCTTCGTGGCGGCGGCCGGCGCCGAGGCCCGCTTCGAAGGCGCCGACGAGGTCTCCGACCTGCTGTGCCGCCATGGCGCGCACGTCACCACGAACCTGCTGGACGCGCCGGCCGGCGAGGTCGCGGACGCGGTGCTGCGCTTCGCCAAGCGCGAGGACGCCGACCTCGTCGTCATGGGCGGCTACGGCCACTCGCGGCTGCGGGAGTGGCTGTTCGGCGGCGTGACCCGGGACATCCTACGGACATCGCCGCTCTGCTGCCTGATGAGCCACTGATGCACGCCTTTGATGCCATCACGGCCGCAGCGCTCCTGCTCTGCCTCGCGGCGGCCCCTGCCGCCGCCTGGGACGCCCGGGTCGAGCGCGGCCGCGCCCTGGCGCGTTCGGAATGCGCACGCTGCCACGCCGTCGGCCGGACGGGCGCGAGCCCGCTGCGGCAAGCCCCGCCGTTCCGGACGCTCCACGAGCGCTACCCGGTCGACGACCTCGCGGAGGCGCTCACCGAGGGCATCCGCACGGGTCACCCCTCGATGCCCGAGTTCCGCTTCAATCCGGACCAGGCGGAGGCACTGATCGCCTACCTGAAGACGCTGGAGCGGTGAGGCGACCTCAACTGGCCGCCATCCGTTCCAGTCTTGAGAGGTCGATCAGGCGCGCGCCGCCGGGCACGAGCAGGACGGCGTGCGCCCGGTCGAGCCGGTTCAGGATGCGGCTGACCGTCTCGATGGTGAGGCCCAGATGATCGGCCATGTCCTGGCGCCCCATCGGCAACTCCACGGTGACGGAGGAGTGACCGATCCGCGCGTAGCGGTCCCGCAGCGACAGCAGGAAGGCGGCGACCTTCTCCTCGGCCGTGCGGCGCCCGAGCAGCAGCATCTGCTCCTGGGACAGGGTCAGCTCGTAGCCGGCACGCTCGTGCAAGCTCCTAAGCAGATGCGGCTTGGCCTCAACCACGGCGGCGAAATCCTCGCGACCGAACCGGCAGGTCCTCACAGGCCCGAGCGCCTCGGCCGAGACCGAGTAGCGTACCTGCAGCGCGAGGCCGAGGAAGTCGCCCGGAAGGGCGAAGCCCATGACCTGGCGCCGCCCGTCGGGGAGCAGGCGGGTGAGGCGCAGGGCGCCCTCGATCACGTTGAACACCGAGCCGGCCGGCTCGTCCTGGCCGAACAGGGTTTGGCCCTTGTCTAGGGTGAGGTGGTGGCTGAGCGCCTCAAGCTCCTCCAGCTCCGTCGGCTCAAGCACCGAGCAGACGCTGATCAGGCGCACCTTGCAGTCAGCGCAGCCGTTCTCCGAACGACCTTGGTGGCACGCCTGCGGAGTCCTCTCGCACGAGCCCGTATCGACCAGCATGCCGCCTCCCGTGCGGTCGGGCCTGCCGGGCCCGTCCCGGTCGCTCCCCGCCGCGCGGAGCATGAACCACGGGACACGCCGTGCATTGATCCAGCGCAACGGAGGCACGCAGCGCCGTTCCCAGCCCCCGACGGAAGTCCGCTTCCGCCACAGCACCGCCGCGATAGTCGTCGCTCACGGAGGCCGCGCCGGATTCCTTGCGCTGGATCAAGGCCCCGGCACCGGGCCGCCGGTACGCACACGAGGTCGATGCCGGCCGGAGGCGAAGATGCGCAAGTTCCTCGTCACCTTCGCGAAGACCGTGTCCGACGATACCGGCCACGACCACGTCGTGCTGCAGCGGCGGGCGGTCATCGCCGCCAGATCCGACGTATCCGCCGCCTACGAGGCCAAGGCGATGTTCTGCAAGGCTGCCGGTGTATCTGACTGGCGGCTTCGGGCCGACACCTGTGAGGTCGTCGAACTCGCCCAACACGCGGCGTGAGGCTGCCCTTCCAGAACCGGACCCACGCCCCACTATCAAGGCCTCGCATTGGCGAGGCGCCCGAAAGCCCTTGAGAGACGCCATGTCCACGCCTGCCTGCAAGTCCAACCCGTTAGATGCCTTCGGCATCGCCGCGACGATGGAAGGCTGGTGCTGCATGCTCAAGGCGGCCCGTGAGTTGAGGGACGTCGATGCCGAGATGATGGATACGCTACTGGATGCACATGCCTCCGGCGGCATGGCAAAAGACTGGGATGCCGCCGCTAAGGTTCGCAGTCTCGCGACGTTGATGCGCGGCCTGCACCTCGAACCCGAGGCACTCAGGCAAAGCCGCCCCGAGATCGTGCGAGAACTGGAGGCGGCGTGCCTCGGCTGCGCGGAGCGGGCACGCTGCACGCGCGAGCTCTGGAGCGGGACGGCAGCGGACACATACCCCGAGTTCTGCCCAAACGCCGCCTGTCTCGACGGGTTGCGCGAGGCTTGAATTGGCGGTGCGTCCGAAGCCGGAAAATCGGCGGGTACGTCCACGTCCGCGCGATGGCGTCGGTCGTGACCGCCCACGAGGCGGGAAAGCTCCTCGCGCTCAGCACCTTTCGGAAGTCACTCGGAAAGGTCGGCCAGAGCCTCCATGTCGCGCAGGACCACCATCCGACGGTTGGGTGGCAGGGCGATCAGGCCGTCACGCTCCAACTGGGTTACGGCGCGCGAGACGCTCTCGACGGTCAGGCCGAGATGGTCGGCCATGTCGGTACGAGACATCGGCAGTTCCAACGCGGTCCCGCCGCAGGCCATCCGCCGCGCCATCGTGAGCAGGAAGGTGGCGATGCGTTCCCGGGCCGACTTCCGGCCGAGCAGCATCATGTGGTCCTGTGCCCGTTCCAGACCGCGCATCATCGAGGCCACGACCTCCCGCGCCAGCGCGCCGCCATCGCCGGCCAGCGCGCGGGGCTCGCGACGATGGACTTCGAGTTGCGCCTCGGTGACGGCCTCGGCGTTGAAGCGGTGCTCCGCGCCGGCTTCCAGGCCGAAGATGTCGCCGGGCAGATGGAAGGCGTCGATCTGGCGACGCCCGTCCGCGAGGAGCCTGTAGGTGCGCACCACGCCCGAAACCACCTTGTAGAAGGAGCCCGCCCGGTCGCCCTCGGCGAAGATCTCCGCCTCGGCCGCGACGATGCGTCGATGGCCGGGCCTCGCCTCCGTCGTCGGGAGCGGGAGGGCGCGACCGGGCAGCGACGTCGAGAAAACGGGCGGGAGGCCGGCGGTGGCGAGGGCGGTCTGCATGGAAGCCTCCGGGTCGCGGAACGTGGTTCCATGGCTACGCCTGGTCCGGCCGCTGCGAAATTCCGTGCCTTTCCTAAGAGGCCCCCCTAAGGGGTTTTACGGAGGCGTCTCGTCCTACCTCATGCCACCGCCGCGAGCGCGTCGCGGATGTTGTCGAGAAGTGCACCGTCCTCGAACGGTTTCTCGACCACGCCGTGGAAGCCCGTATGGCTCGCGCGTCGCAGAAGGTCGCCCGTGGCCCTTCCGGTGATCAGGATGGCAGGGAGCTCGACCGCGCGGTCGCGCAGGTGCCCGACGAGCTCCAGCCCGTCCATGCCCGGCATCAGATAATCAACCACGAGGCAGCCGGTCCGCGGCAGGGCAGCCTCGCGCAGCAGTTCGGCGCCGTCCTTGTAGAGGCGCACGTCCAGCCCTTCGAGTCCGAGGACGAACTTCAGGGAATCGCGGACGGCGGCGTCGTCGTCGACGACGAGCACCGGTCCTGTTCGCTTCGGCATGGGGGCGTCCGATCCAGTCTCGTCCTCGCCTAGGTCGAACCGCGGGGACGCGCCTTGATCTGCCTCAAGCGCGGCGTCGCGTCCAAGCTCGGGGCGACGACCGTTCAACAAGGGCAGGGTGAGGCCGGTGTCCGGGCGACAAACGTCAGCAGCCGTCGGCGGATTGCCCCGCGACCAGGGCCATGCGGACGAGTTCGGACAGGCTTCCGGCCTGCAACTTGGCCATGACGTTGGCCCGGTAGATCTCCACCGTCCGCGGGCTGATGCCGAGGTCGAGGGCGATGACCTTGTTGGCCTTGCCGGCGACGAGCCCGTCCAGCACATCGCGCTCGCGCTCGGACAGGGTGGCCAGACGCGTCCGCACCACCTTGGTCTCGGCGGCGCGGTCCGCGCTCCGTTCGGCCTGCGCCAGCGCCGACCGGACGCTGGCAAGCATCACCTCGTCGTCGAACGGCTTCTCGATGAAATCGCGGGCGCCCTCCTTCATGGCGGCGACGGCGAGCGGCACGTCCGCGTGCCCGGTCATCACGATGACGGGCGGCAGGGGGCCCCGCTGCCGGAGGCGGCGAAGGAACTCGATGCCGTCGATCTCGGGCATGCGCACGTCCGTGACTATGCAGCCGGTGGGCTCGGCGACGGCGGCGAGGAAGGCGCTCGCGGATTCGTGCACACGCACCGCCAGCCCGTCCGTGGCGAGCAGGAACGCCAGAGCCCGGCGCACCGCCACGTCGTCGTCCACGACATGCACGAGCGTATCACTGGGCATACGCGAGCTCCCTTCGGTCGATGGTGCGCAGCGTGAACCGGAACGTCGTCCCACCCGCGGGACCCGCCTCGGCGAGGATCTTCCCACCATGGGATTCGACGATAGTGCGGCAGATCGAGAGGCCGACCCCCATCCCGTTCGCCTTCGTCGTTACGAAGGGCTGGAAGAGTTGTGCCGCGACCTCAGGGGCGATGCCGGTGCCTGTGTCCGACACCTGCACCTCGACCGAGCCCTCCGCCGACAGGGCTCTCGTCGCGACGACCAACTCGCGCTGTTCAGCCTCCTGCATCGCTTCGATGGCGTTGCGGATGAGGTTGAGCAGCACCTGCTGCACCTGGACGCGGTCGGCGAGGACGAGGGGCGCGTCCGGGTCGAGGTCGAAGCGCACGCGCACCCCCTTCTCCTTGGCGCCGACGAGGGCCAGGGCACTCGCCTCCTCGATCAGCTTGGGCAGGCTCTCGATGTGGCGCTCGCCCTCGCCGCGGGTCACGAACTCGCGCAGGTGGCGGATGACCTGCCCCGCCCGCAGCGCCTGCTCGGCGGCTTGGTTCACCGCTTCGGACAGCATGGGCACCTCCGCGCCCTCCATGCGGGACAGGATGCGGCGGCAGCCCTTGAGGTAGCTGGCGATGGCGGTCAGCGGCTGATTGATCTCGTGCGCGAGCGTCGAGGCCATCTCGCCGAGCGCCGTGAAGCGGGACATGTGGACGAGTTCGGATTGCAGCTCCTGCAGTCGCGTCTCGGTCTGCCTCCGCTCGGTCAGGTCGCGGATGAAGCCGGTGAAGTAGCGCTGGCCGCCTGAGCGCATCTCGCCGACCGAGAGCTCCATTGGGAAGGTCGAGCCGTCCTTGCGCTGGCCGACGACGACGCGGCCGATCCCGATGATACGCCGCTCGCCCGTGGCGAGGTAGCGGTCCATGTAGGCGTCGTGCTGGGTCCGGTAGGGCTCCGGCATCAGCAGGCTGACGTTGCGGTCCACCACTTCGCTCTCCGCGTAGCCGAACTGGCGCACGGCGGCGGCGCTGAACGACTTGATCCGGGCCTGCTCGTCGATGACGACCATGGCGTCGGGCACCGTCTCCAGGATCGAGCGCAGGTGCGCCTCGCGGGCCCGCAACTCCTCGTCGGCCCGTCTATGCTCGTGGATGCTGGTGACCACGCCCCGGTGTCGGAACGGCTTCCCGTCCGGACCGACCTGCACGGCACCGCGCGAGCGCAGCCAATGAGGGGGCCCATCGCGGCGCATGACGCGGTAATCGACCTCGTAGGTCCCGCCGCGCTCCAGCGCGTGCCGGATGGAGACCGACCTGGCCTCCTGGTCCTCGGGGTGCACGAGCGCCTGGATCGCCGCGAGGCTGTCCAGTCCCTCGGCCGGTACGCCGAACAGGGCTGCGCAGGTCGGGGAGACGGTGACGCGGCCGGTCGGGATGTCCAGGACCCAGGTGCAGATGCCCGCCTCGTCGAGGATGCTGCGGAAGTCCTCGGCGTTCAGCGGCATGCCGACGGACGGCGGTGGGTCGGCTTGGTCCTTCATGTCCATCGTGCCGCCGGGAGGCGGGTCCGCTTGCGCCATCGTGAGGTGGGCTCCGTCCGGCGAGGAGGGGGAAGCGGCCGGGACTGCCCTTCCAGGGCCGCATGCCGCGCCGCCCGCGTTACCAGGCCACCAGCTTGCGGCACCATTCCTGCCCGACCGGATCCACAACCTATACGCCGGGGTCGGCGCGCCTTTTCGATCCGTCCGAAGCTACCACGTCGACGCAAAGGCGGCGAACTTCATGATGCACGTGACCGGCGCGGGGCCAGCCGCTTGGTGGAGGCGGCCCAGGGCGTGGCGCCGAGGTCGCGCTGCAGCAGAGATGAGGGCAAAGTCGCTCATGGCACCGCTCGCCGAATCGGGAGGGGCCGCGCGTGCCCGCCGACGCGCTTCGACGCGGCGGCGCAAGCGGGATATGCCAGCACTGCGGCGATGGTCAGCAACCCGCTCCACTGTCGGCCGGAATGCCAGCCAGCGAGCCCCGAGCCGGCCCGGAGCGTGACCGAGGCTTGGAGCAGGACCAAGGGTCCGTAGAGGAGGGGTCCATAGGGAACCCGGAGTCGCGCCACCGCCGGCAGGATGATGGGAGCGTGCCCGAACACCATCGACAGGACGAAGCCGATCAGGACGGCGTGGAGCGCGATGTCGTAGCCGAAGGCGGTCTCAGACGGCGGCTGGGCGATCAGGGCCAGGCCAGCGAGGCCGAGCCACGCATAATCCGCCAGCATGCAGGCGGCCATGAAGCGCGCCTGCCCGTCCCGGCGCACCGTCCGCACGGCGATGTCGTGCCTGACGAGCCAGCCCGTGAGGGTCAGGAGACCGGTGCCGGCCAGCGCCGCCCCAACCCAATCGGCAAGCCCGCAGGCGGCGCCTACCAGCAGCAACGCACAGGCCCCCGCATAGAGCGGCAGTCCGCCGCGCCGGGGTGCGGTGTCAAACGGCATCGGAACGGGGTTCATCCGCACTTTCGATGCAGGCGAAAGATGGGCTTGCCGTCTAAGTCCTTGTTCCGGATCTGATTTCGAGCTTGACCTCCAAGGGGTTGGCTGACTCCACGGACAAGCTTCTGCAAATTATTAATAAGCCAATCTTTCCAATAATTTAGCGGCTGGGAGGCTCGACCGCTTGCACCAAAAGTGCGGATGAACCCTTATTCCACGCCTAATCACACCCATGGCTTCCTCGGCCAGGACGGCAGCGACCCGCGGACGATGCTGGCGCAGGCACGAGGCCAGCTCGCCGCCTACCCGCAGGCGACCATCGTGGTGGGGCAGGCGGTCGATATCCGCGCCGGGCGGGACTTCACAGTCACCCTCGCAAGCGGCCAGACCCTGGACGCGGCCCGCCTCGTCCTCGCCTACGGCATCACGGATGTGCTTCCCGAGATCCAGGGCTTGGCGGAGCGATGGGGCAAGAGTGTCCTTCACTGCCCATACTGCCACGGCTACGAGTTCGCAGACGGCAAGCTCGGCGTGTTAGCCGTGTCCCCCCTGTCCGCGCATCAGGCGTTGCTGATCGCGGAATGGGGGCCGACGACGCTCTACCTGAACGGCGGGGACATGCCTGACGAGGCGACATGCGCCCGGCTCGCACGCCGCAATGTCGGGATCGAACCCGCCCCCGTGGTCGCCCTCGTCGGCGAGGGCGGGACGCTGTCGGGTTTGCGGCTCGATGACGGGCGCATGGCAGCCGTCGACGTTCTTTACCTCGCCCCGCGGACGCGTATGAACAGCCCGCTGGCGGAACGGCTCGGCTGCGCGCTCGACGAAGGACCGTTCGGTCCGGTCATCCGCACCGACGCCACCAAGCTGACGACGGTCGCAGGGGTGTACGCGGCCGGCGATATTGCCCGAGCACCCCACAGCGTGAGTTGGGCCGTGGCGGACGGGGTCACCGCGGGCATCTCGGTCCACCAATCCCTCGCGTTCCAGGACTTGGCCGCCTGACGGCGTGAGACCGACAATGCTTCCGGACCGGCGAACCGGCGACGGGCCCTCGCCCCTCTGCCCGGACCGCAAGCATCGAGCACGGAACCGGCAAGGGGCCGCCCGCGGTCGGACAGGTCCCTGTCCAGGAGCATGCTACGCCGGTGTGCTCGTGGGAGCGCGCGACCTGCTTGCCGACCGGGCGATGGATCAGGTCCGCCGACATTGCGGACCACGGGGGTGAAGCGGGAGCGCAACCTCTGTCGGGCGAGGCCACGAGCCCGTGACGCAGGGTTCAGCCAGCCGGGATGCCGCGTGCGGCCGGAGCATTGGCCTGGCCGGCCTTCGTCCCCGTGGCCTTACGCCCCGAGAAGGCTCGGGCGATCAGCACGTAGAAGAGCGGCGTGACGAAGACGGCGAGCACCGTCGCGGTGACCATGCCGCCGAGCACGCCGGTGCCGATGGCCCTCTGGCTGTTCATGCTGGCCCCACTGGCGACGGCGAGCGGCACCACGCCGAGGATGAAGGCGAACGAGGTCATGACGATGGGCCGGAAGCGCAGCTCGCACGCCTCCAGCGCCGCCTCGTGCAGAGACCGGCCCTGCGCGACGAGGTCCTTGGCCACCTCAATGATCAGGATGGCGTTCTTCACCGTCAGGCCGATCACCGTGATCAGGCCGACCTTGAAGTAGACGTCGTTGGGCATGTCCCGAAGCAGCATGGCGAAGACCGCGCCGGCCACGCCGGTCGGCACGACGAGCAGCACGGCGAGGGGTATCGACCAGCTCTCGTAGAGCGCCGCGAGGCAGAGGAAGACACAGAACAGCGCCAGGGCGAGCAGGTAGATCGCCTGGGAGCCCGAGAGCTTCTCCTGCAGCGATTGCCCCGTCCAGGCGAAGTCGAAGCCCGGCGGCAATTGCCCGGCCAGCCGCTCCATCTCGGCCATGGCATCGCCGCTGGCGTAGCCGGGGGCCGCGCTGCCGGAGATCTTGATGCTCGGGTAGCCGTTGAAGCCCACGACCTGCGACGGGCCCATCGTCCACTGCACCCGCGAGAAGGATTGGAACGGCACCATCTGGCCCTTGGCGTTGCGCACGTTGAGATCGAGCAGGTCCTCGGCCCTCATCCGCCGGGACGCCTCGGCCTGGACGATGACCCGCTGCATGCGGGCCTGATTCGGGAAGTCGTTGACGTAGGCCGAGCCGAGGCTCGTCGAGAGCGCGTCGTTGATGTCGGCGAAGGTGACGCCGAGCGCGTTCGCCTTCTGCCGGTCGAGGACGAGTTCGATCTGCGGCGCGGTCGGCAGCCCCTCGACGTAGACGCCAGCGAGGACCGGGCTCTGGCTCGCCGCCTTCAGCAACTGGTCGCGCGCGGCCGCCAACGCCGCATGGCCCTGCTGGCCCTTGTCCTGGAGGCGGAAGGCGAAGCCGCTGGAGTTGCCGAGCGAGTCGATGGCCGGCGGCGACAGCGACATGGCGATGGCGTCCGGCATCCCCCCGAGCGCGGCGTTGGCGCGGGCGGCGATGGCGTCGGCGCCGTCGTCCGGGCCGCGCTCGCCCCAGGGCTTCAGCCCGACGAAGTTGAGCGCCGCGTTCTGGCCCTGGCCGGAGAAGCCGAAGCCGAGCAGCAGGGTCTGGCTGTCGATGCCTGGCTCCCTGGCGAAGTGCTCTTCGATGCGCTTGGCCATATCGAGGGTGCGCCCGGAGGCCGATTCCGGCGGGGTCTGCACGTCGACGATGACGTAGCCCTGGTCCTCGATGGGCAGGAAGCTCGACGGCATGCGCAGGTACCCCCAGCCGAGGGCGGCCACGAGCAGCGCGTAGACGAGGAGCGCCCGCACCGGCCGGCGCAGCAGCCCGGCGACGCCGGAGCGATAAGCCAGCGTGCCGGCCCGGAAGCGGCGGTTGAACCAGCCGAAGAACCCGCCCCTGGCGTGGCCGTGCCCGGCCTCGACGGGCTTGAGCAGCGTGGCGCACAAGGCCGGCGTCAGCGACAGGGCCAGGAAGGCCGAGAAGGCGATGGAGGTCGCCATGCTGACCGCGAACTGGCGGTAGATCACCCCGACCGAACCGGGGAAGAAGGCGAGCGGCACGAACACCGTCACCAGCACCGAGGTGATGCCGATGATGGCGCCGGTGATCTGGCCCATGGCCTTGGCGGTGGCTTCCTTCGGCGGCAGCCCCTCCTCGCCCATGATGCGCTCGACGTTCTCGACCACGACGATGGCGTCGTCGACGAGGATGCCGATGGCGAGCACCATGCCGAACATCGTCAGCACGTTGATCGAGAAGCCGGCGAGCAGCAGCGCGCCGCAGGTGCCGAGCAGCGCCACGGGCACGACGATGGTCGGGATCAGGGTGTAGCGGACGTTCTGCAGGAACAGGAACATCACGGCGAAGACGAGCGCCATCGCCTCGGCCAGCGTCATCAGCACCTTCCGGATCGACACCTCGATGAAGGGGGTGGTGTCGTAGGGGACCGTGACGCGGACGTTGGCCGGCAGCGTGCGCTGGAGCTGGGCGAGCTTCGCCCTCACGCCGCTGGCGGCGGCGAGCGCGTTCGCGCCGGGCGCGAGCTGGATGCCGATGCCGGCGGCGGGGCGCCCGTCGAGGCGGGTCTGCATCGCGTAGGACTGTCCGCCGAGCTCGACCTCAGCGACGTCGCGCAGGCGCACCAGAGAACCGTCGGGGTTGGCGCGCAGCACGATTTCACCGAACTCGGCCGGTGTGGTCAGTTGCCCCTTCACCAACACGTTCGCGGCGATGCGCTGGCCCTCCGTCGCCGGCTGGGCGCCGACGACGCCCGAGGCGACCTGCGCGTTCTGCGCTCCGACCGCGGCTGTCACGTCGCCCGGCGTCATGCCGAGACCGACGAGCTTGACCGGGTCGATCCAGATGCGCAGCGCCTTCTCGGACGAGAACAGGGTCGCCCGGCCGACGCCCGGCACCCGCCGCAGCTCACCGAGGAGGCGGCGAGCGGCGAGGTCGCCGAGGTCGGTCTCGCTCATGGTGCCGTCCTTGTAGGAGACGGTGACGAACTGGAGGAAGCTGGTGCTGGCCTCCTCGACGATGACGCCCTGCTGGGTCACCGCACGTGGAAGGCGCGCCTCGATGCGCTTGATCCGGTTCTGGACCGCGACCGTCGCCTTCGACGGGTCCGAGCCCGGCGCGAACGAGGCCGTGATCTGCGCCATTCCGGAGGTGTCGCTGGTGCTCTCGAAGTACATCAGCCCCGGGATGCCGTTGAGCTCCTCCTCGATGATGCGGGTGACGCCGTCGTAGAGCCGCTCCGGCGGGGAGCCGGGATAGGTCGCCGTCACCTGGATCGTGACCGGGGCGACGTCAGGGTACTGCGAGACCGGCAGGTAGGCGATGGAGATTACCCCCACCAGCATGATGAAGATGGAGACCGCCCAGGCGAAGATCGGGCGCGCGATGAAGAAGCGGGTCATGGCGGCGTGATCCCGACGGTCAGGACTTCGCGGAGGCGGAGGCATTGCGGGGCGCCTGCCAGGGGGACGGGTTCACCGCCATGCCGGGCTGCAGCCTCTGGAAGCCCTCGACCACGACGGTCTCCCCGGCCTTGAGACCGTCCTCGACGATCCAGCCGGCATCAGTCAGCGCCCCCGCGCGGACGGGGCGCAGCGCCACGGTCCGGTCCTCGGCAACGACGTAGACCTGGGCGACGCCGGCGCTGCTGCGCTGGATGGCCTGGGCCGGGAGAATGACCGCACCCGGCAGCGTGCCCTGCGCGACGCGGACGCGGACATATGTGCCTGGAAGCAGGGCGACCTTCGGGTTCGGGAACGTGGCGCGGAGGCTGACCTGCCCGGTGCCGGGATCGACGCTGACGTCGGTGAACAGCAATCGCCCGGCATCGGCATGGAGTGAGCCATCGGGCAGTACCAACCGCACCTCGGTCTCCTCCTGCCCCGAGGCGCGCTCGGCGAGACGGCTCGGGTCGGCGGCCGAGGCGTTGAAGTCGGCGAAGATCGGGTCGACCTGCTGGATCAGGGCCAGCTTGGTCGCGTCGCCCTGGCCGACGAGCGCCCCCTCGGTGACGAGGGCCCGGCCGATGCGGCCGGCGATGGGCGCGCGCACGGTGGCGTAGTCGAGGTCGATCCGGGCGCGGGCGAGTTGCGCCTTGGCGCTCGCGACGTCGGCCTCGGCTTGGCGCAGGGCGGCGACCGCGATGTCCTGCTGGGCGGCGCTCGCCGCCTGGCGCTCCAACAGGGTTTCGGTGCGCTCCGACTGGCGCTGCGCCTGGACCTTGGTCGCCTCCGCGCGGGCGAGCGCGGCGGCCTTGGCGTCGACCTCGGCACGGTAGATGGCGGGGTCGATCCGGAAGAGGACGTCGCCCTTGGCCACGAGGCTGCCTTCCTCGAAGGCGCGCTCCTGGACGATGCCGGAGACCTGGGCCCGGACCTCGGCGACCCGCGTCGAGGTCAGGCGGCCCGGCAGGTCGAGGGTGCGCGGCACCGTGACCGCCGCGACCGTGACCGTCGAGACGTCGGGCGCGGCGCCCGCCGTACCGGGCCCGCCCGCGGGCTGGCCGTCTGCCGCCGGCTTGCAGCCTTGCAGGGCGAGGATGGCGAGGCAGGCGGCGGCGACGAGGACCGGCGTCCGGTGGAGGGAGGTGGGAATCGACATGGGGATGGTCCGTTGGTGCCGGGCCGTCAGGCGGCCTTGCGCACGAGGCGCGCATAGGCGCCGTCGCGGGCCAGGAGGGTTTCGTGCGTTCCGCTCTCGACCACCGTTCCGCGGTCCAGCACGACGATCTGGTCGGCTCGGCGCACGGTCGACAGGCGGTGGGCGATGGTGATGGTCGTGCGCGGCTTGCCCGGCCGAGCCAAGGCCTCGACCACCGCCCGCTCCGTGGCGGTGTCGAGCGCGCTCGTCGCCTCGTCGAGCAGCAGGACCCGGGGATCGCGCAGGATGGTGCGCGCCAGGGAGAGACGCTGTCTATCGCCGCCGGAGAAGCGGTGCCCCCGCTCGCCCACGACGGTGTCGTAGCCGTCGGGCAGGGCCGCGATCAGGTCGTGCAACTGGGCGATGCGCGCCGCCTCGACCATCTGCGCCACCGTGGCCTCGGGCCGGGCGAACAGAAGGTTCTCGGCGATGCTGGCGTGGAGGAGGAACGGGTCCTGCGTCACCACCCCGAGGACCTCGGAGAGCGAACGCATGCTCAGGTCCCGCACGTCGACGCCGTCGTAGATGACGGCGCCGCCATCGACGTCGTGGAGGCGTGCCAGGATATGACCGAGGGTCGACTTGCCCGAGCCGGTCGCGCCGACGATGGCGGTGTGCGAGCCGGCGGGGATGTCCACCGTGACGCCGCGCAGGGTGGCGGGTCCCGACCCGTCGTAGGAGAACGTCACGCCATCGAGGCGCACGTGGCCGGCGACCTTCGAAGGATCGAGGGTGACGGCGTCCGGTCGTTCGGTGATGCCGGCCGGCTTGTCGAGGTACTCGAAGATGCGGGCGAACAGCGCCCGCGCCTTGCGGGCCTCGACGCCCGTGCGCAGAACCTCCTCCAGCGGGAACAGCATCTGCTCCTGAAGGGCGATCATGGCGACGAGCGTGCCGATGGTCATGGCCGTCCCGGCGTTCATCATCCAGCCGCCGAGGAACAGCGTGAGGGCCGGCAGGGCCTGAAGCACCAGGTCGATGACGGACCACTGCCACTGCCCGGCCGTGTGGGACCGGACCTCCAGGTTCGCCACCTCACGCGAGGCCCGCGTGAAGCGCTCGACCAGGTGCCGGGTGCGGCCCGTCGTGCGGGCGAGGACGATGCCCGAGACCGACAGGGACTCCTGCACCGCCGAGGTCATCTCGGCGATCCGCTCCTGCTGCGCGTAGGTGGTCTCCTCGCGCATCCGGCCGACGCGGTTGCTGATCCAGGTCGCCAGCGGCAGCACCAGGAAGGAGAAAAGGGCTAACCGCCACTCCAGCAGCAGCATCGCGGCCGCGGTCATCGCGACCGCGCTGGCGTTGCGCGTCGCCTCGCCCGCGGTGTGGGTGACGAGCGCCTGGAGGGCGCCGATGTCGCTCGCGATGCGCGACTGGATGTCCCCGCCCCGGGTCGCCGTGAAGAAGCCGAGAGGCAGCGACTGGAGGTGCGCGTACACGCGCACCCTGAGGTCGTGCATCAGCTCCTGCCCGACCTTCGCAGTGACGAGGGCCTGGAGCACGCCGATGCCGGCGCCGAGCGCGGCGAGGCCGACGAGGCTTCCCGCGAGCAGCCCGAGCAGCCGCACGTCGCCGCGCGGCAGCGCGACATCGATGATCTCCCGGAGGAGGAACGGCGCGGCGAGCCCCGCCGCCGTCGCGAGCGCGATGAGCAGGAGGACGAGCGCGATCCGGCCCGCGTAGGGATGGAACAGGCCGAGGATGCGCGCCGCGGATACGTGCCTGGATGCCACCTCGCCGTAAGCGTCGTCGCTCTCGTCCGGGGCATGGGCCGCGGCGAGTTCGGGCGTCGATGAATATGCCATGGCTCAGGTCCGGCAGCCGTCCGCAGGCCCGAGTCGTCCGGCGTGGGTCATGGCGATGAGCCGCGCGCGGAGCGCGCCGAGCTCCGGCACCGGGTCGGTCGGCTTCTCGCGCACGAGGTAGGCGATCCACGCGCCGTCGGCGGCCAGCCGGACGAACTCCAGGTCGGCGTCCCCGTCGGTGTCCCGATGGCGGTGCAGGCGCTCGGCAAACCAGTCCGACACCATCCGGCGCAGGGCCGGCTCGGCGAGGATGGAGATGTGCAGGGCCGCCCACTGGCCGCCCTCGGTCATCATCGGGTCGTGCAGGGTGATGTCGACGTAGGCCCGGGTGTACCGCCCGTAGGGCTCGGGATCCTTCGCCATTGCGGCGTCGATGTCGGCGTCGAGCTGCGCGATGAGGTCGGCGACGACGCCCTCGACCAGCGCCTGCTTGCGCGGGAAATGGTGGAACAGCGCGCCCTTGGTCACGCCGGCGGCGAGGCTGACAGCCTGCACGGTCACCGCGGCGAGGCCCTGCTCCAGGGCGAGCTTGGCGGCGCAGTCGAGGAGCGTGCGCCGGACGAGCTCCGGTTGCTTCTTGCGATGGTAGGCGGTCGCCATGGTCATTGTCCGATGGCGCTCGGGCGCCCTTCGCCCAAAGGATACCTACCTAACGGTATCTTTCAAGGGCAGTTCGAGTTCGTTCAGGGCGCGCCAAGCTACGGGCGGGCTGACGCCAAGGCGTCCTCCCATCGGTGGTCGCTAATGTGCCCCTACCTGCTGATGTCGTGGCCGCCGCTCAAGGGGCCGCTTCTTCCCACGAAGCGGACATATGGGATGTGGTGCTAGAAGGTCTGCAAGGGGTCAGGTGTTCGCATTCACATGGCCGGCTGGTGTCAGCTACCTGCTTCCGATCACAAGTACGTCGAAGCGTGACAGGCCGTGGGGATGGGGCAGGGTACCTGTCCAGGCGCCTGAGTTCGCATAACTGGTGTTTCTCAGAGAACTCGCCGTTAAGGGATCACTGGTCATGCTCCGGGCATGACCAACGCCGACGTCACCGAGCTCTGGCTCGAAGCCCTGGCGGCCGAGCGCGGCACCGCCGCCTCGTCGCTCAAGACCTATCGCAGCGACATCGCCTGCTACCTCGGCTGGCTCGGCGAGCGGCGTCTCGCCGACGTGACGCGCCAGGACATGGTGGCCTACCTCGCCCACCTCGACCTGCGCGCCCTCTCGCACTCCACGATCAGCCGGCGCCGGTCGGTCGCCACCGGCATCCACCGCTTCATGGTGGCGGAAGGTCTCAGAGCCAGCTATCCGGCTGCCGAGCTCCAGCCGATGAAGCGGCCCGAGCGCCTGCCGTTCACGCCCGGGTCAAGGCTGTGGCTCCTCGCAACCTGTGTCAGGGGTGTCCGGCTGCGAGGGTTTTCCAACCCTCTGATTTCCTGACACGGTTTCCTCACAGTCGCTCTTGATCAGTTAAAGATCTTCTCAGGCCGCGGCCCGAGTGAAGAATGTGCTCTGAATGGACTCTGTTGATTTGCGTGCATCTGCAGAGGTGCCACAAATAATATTGTAGAGCTCGATGGGCGAGCGCTTGCATCCATCACCATCTGCAATCAGCACATTCTGCGCGCCAGCACAAATTAGCGACATTCCTTGCTCGATTGCTTGCAGGGGTGCCGCAAATAATCGGGAAAATCGAAGTTCGCGGCAAGTCGCGTGGACCGTGAAAATCACGAGATCGGCTCCAAACTGAGTGTGGCAGTTGTTCACATTCCCCATGATGCCGGCTAGTGGTTGCATCGTGTTCACGATGTGACAAAACTATGATTGTCGCTGCGCTTGGAATGCGTTCTCTATTCCTGTCCGAGCGCTACCGGCTCTGAACCCATTCGCTTGTCTTCTCACAGGTAACGAGAAACTACGCGCATAAGCTTGGCATATGGAACGTGAGGCGTCTTTCTCGAAAGTTTCAGGCGGTGCTCGTTCGAGCATTCAGCGGCACGCTGATGGCCCCTCAAACGCAACCCGGTAGGCGCGGGTATGCCATTCGGGGTTTGCGTCAGCCCACCGAGCGACTTGCCGGAGATGCCGACCTTCCGCTAAAGCGCAGCTATCCCGATTAGCACGACCCTTCCAGCTGAGCAGAGCGGCCAGGCATGCCCAACTCCCACGGCCTCAACCGCTCGCTCGGTGGCGCCATCGCGGCTACCGCTGTCATCTCGCTGCCCAGCAGCGGTGCGGTCCTGTTCTCCCTGGATCAGTTGCACGTCGCCACCGAGGCGCGCGGTCGCTCGAGCCAGCTCTTTCGGGCCCTGGGCGAATTTCGCACCGCCATGGTCGATCAGGAAACGGGGTTGCGGGGCTACCTGCTGACAGGCCGCACGAGTAGCCTGGAGCTGTACCGTGCAGGACGACCAGCCCTGGATGAAGCAGTCCAGCACCTACGCACCTTGATTGGTGGAGATACCGAGACGTCGCGCTTGCTGACCGATGCCACCACGGCGGCTCGCACGTGGCAGCACGATATCGCCGAAGCACCAATCGGCAAGGCAGATGATTTGGCAACGCGGGCCGAAGCCGTTCGCATCGAGACCGATGGTTCAGGCAAGAAGCTGTTCGACGCCTTCCGTGAAAAGCTCGCCGCCATCGAGACTGTCGAAGAAGCCAATCGCGTGACGCAGAATGCGCGTCTCGCACAGGCTGAGCGTGCTGCAAACCTGACGCTGTGGTTTGGCACACTGCTCACGCTTCTGATCTGCGCAGCCATTGGCATTGCTATCAATCTCCTAATCGTCCGACCACTCGGAACCGTGATGGCCTTCGTCGAACACGTCGGTATGGGCAATCTAACGGGTCGCGTCACCGTAAGGAGCCGGAATGAGATCGGCCGGCTTGGCACGACCCTGAACTCAATGGTGGCAGGCCTGACCGATCTGGCTCAGACCAGTCGCGCCTCGACTTCGAACCTCAACGCGGACGCGGCCGAGATCCGCGCCTCAGCCCAGGAGCAAGCCGCGAGCGTCGAGGAACAGTTCGCCGCCGTGCAGGAGACCGCCGCGACCGTCGACGAGATCACCCATGCGGGCGCCCAGATCGGCAAGCGCGCGCAGGAGGTGATCGCCACCGCCCAAGCCACCGCCCAGACTTCGAGCGCCGGGCTTCGCGCCCTCGGCGAGACGGCCCGCGCCATGGACGCGATCCGCGAGCAGAGCGAGGCGGTCGCCGAGAACATCGTCAGCTTGAGCGAGAAGACGCAGGCCATCGGCGAGATCATCGCCACGGTGAACGACGTCTCGGAGCGCACGCATCTCCTGGCACTCAACGCCGCCATCGAGGCGGCGGCGGCGGGCGAGAGCGGGCGCAGCTTAGCGGCGGTGGCCTCCGAGATGAAGGCGCTCGCCGACCAGGCCAAGGAGGCGACCGGGCAGGTCCGGGCGATCCTCGGCGACATTCAATGGTCTGATCACAAACGACAGGTTTTGTCTGGTGCGCACGGCGCAGCTTGTCCTGACGTGGTGGCGTCGGCCATCGCGTCGGCGCGGCTGCACTGCGGCCAGCCAGAGGGCAGATCTCGATCGGGAGAGCGATCGGGGAGGTGCCCATGCGTCGCCACTGGCAGATCCGCCGTCAGACCACGACCACGCCGGACGCAGCCCGGCGGTGGGATCGGGCCTACGGCCTCATTCTGAGCTGGGGATCACCCGAAGCCCCACCGGCAGCGATGCAAATTGCCTTCCCCCTCGCAGAGGAGGCAAGCCATGAGGACAGCTGTCTACGTGCGGGTCTCGACGGCGCGCCAGGCCCAGGCCCAGACCATCGATCAGCAGCTCGACCGTCTGCGGGTCCATCTGCAAGCACAGAACACCGCTCTGGACGACAGCGCCATCTTCCGGGATGACGGTCAGAGTGGAGCCACGCTGAACCGGCCTGGTCTGGACCGGCTGCGCGATGCCGTGCGCGCCGGCGAGATCGATCAGGTTCTGATCACCGATCCCGACCGGCTGTCGCGCAACTACGTCCAGATTATGATCGTGTTGCAGGAACTCGAACGCTTCGGATGCGAGGTGGCGTTCCTCGATCGTCCGATCGGACGGGATCCGCACGACCAGCTGCTGTTGCAGATCCGCGGTGCCGTGGCAGAGTACGAGCGCACGCTGATCGCGAAACGGATGCGGCGAGGACGCCAGATGCGCCTGCGTGCCGGCAGCCTGCTCCCCTGGACCCGAGCGCCCTACGGGTATCGGCTCGATCCCGACCGGCCGCGCGACCCGGCCGGGGTTCGGCTGGAGCCAGCCGAGGGCGCCGTGGTCCAGCAGGTCTTCGCCCGCTACGTCGAGGAGGAGGCCAGCCTATTCGGCCTGGCCAACCACCTGCGGGCTCTCGGCATCGTCTCGCCGACCGGCCGCCCCCGCTGGAGTTCGGCCTCGCTGCGCGGCCTGCTGACGAACCCGGTCTATACCGGCCAGGTCTTCGCCGGCCGGTGGCGCAGCCGACCCCCGCGCATCCGCCGCTCGGCGACGCATCCGATCGGATGCCCCTCGACCACGTCGGTGCCGGTACCGGCGGAGCAATGGCTGCCGGTCGCCACCGTCCCGGCCCTCGTCAGCCCCGCGCTGTTCGCGCAGGCGCAGGCCAAGCTGGCGCAGAACCGCGCCTTCGCCCGACGCCACAACACCCGGTACAGCTACCTGCTGCGCGCCCTGGTGAGCTGCGGAGTCTGCCAGTCGAGCTGCCTGTGCCGGACGATCCATCCCGGCTACGACTACTATCTGTGCCGCGCCAAGGGGCATCCGGGCCGCAGCGGCCGCGCGCAGCCCTGCCCAGCGCGCTACGCGCCGGCCCATCAGCTCGATGCGCTGGTCTGGCAGGATCTGTGTGCTCTGCTGAGCGAGCCCGAGCTGATCGCCGCGGCCCTGGCCCGCGCCCATGGCGGCGGCTGGCTGCCGCAGGATCTGCAGGCCCGGCGCGATCAGCTGCGGAAGGGGCGCCGTGGGCTCGAGCAGCAGGTGGAGCGCCTGACGGAGGCCTACCTGCAGGGGATCATCCCGTTGCCGGAGTACCAACGCCGCCGCCGCGTGGCGGAGGAGCACCTGCAGGCTCTGGCGGCGCAGGCCGAGCAGTTGGAGGGCCAAGTCGACAGACAGGCGCAGCTGGTCGGCTGGGCGGGATCAGCCGAAGCGTTCTGCCGTCGCGTCCAGGATGGTCTGGCCGGCGCCGACTTCGCGCAGCGCCGCCGATTGATCGAACTACTCGTCGATCGGGTCGTGGTGACCGAGGCCGAGGTCGAGATCCGCTACGTGGTTCCCGTCGGCCCGGACGGTGAGCGCGGACGCTTTTGTCAGTTGCGGAAGGACTATTTCGATTTTCCAGCGCCGGGCATACCAATCCAACTTCTCGACGGCCTGCTCAGGACTGTCCACGAGCAAGTCGGTGATCAGTCGCCAGTCGATCGCTGGACGATCCTTTGGCGTGTCGGGCTCACGTGCGTGTAGGACGGTGAGTGACAGCGGGGGATATCGCTTTTGCTTGCCGATCGGCGGTAAAACCGTGATGCGGCGATAGCGGAGTTCGACCGAGGCGGTGACGAGCCGCCCTCGCTGATCGCGAACCTCGACCCGATGAAGGCCTTGGACGGCGACCTCATCCATCTCGTTGGCGATCGTGTGCTGGCAGTCACCGGCCAGCAGATCGACGCAGCTGCGCACGATGAAGTGCGTGCCGAGATCATGGGCCAGAGAAAACAGTTCGTAGATGTCGCCCTCGCGGTCACCGACATGTACGCAACGGTCCGGCGCGGCAAACAGCGATGTGGACTGGCGAACGTTCTCCAGCCAGCGGAAGCTCTCTTTCTGTTCGATCGATACGCGGATCGGATTGACCTTGCGCTTGAGCGCATTCGTGCCCTTGAACTTCTGCCGCGACCAGAACTTCACCGCCGCAAGCCCGAGCGGTAGGCCGTCAGTGGTCACCGCGAGCGAGGCATGCATGAGCAGGCCACACAGCGTGTGCATGCGAACCTGACCTGCCTTGTCGCGCCCCGTGGTGACGGTGCGGGTGATCCCGACGGCCTCATGGCTCTCGCGCTGGAACGTGAACTCGGTCGTATCCTGGAGGACCAATACGGGGCCCTCACTGGCCCGCACACGCTCGCGTGTCGATGCGAAGTGACCCGACAGGATCTGCGCCTCGCTGACCCTTTCGTTGGAAAAGAAACGGTATGCGGCTTTGATGCTGGCCCAGTCCTGGCAGGCAAACGGCAGGCTGGCGCCGAGGCTACGGTCCATCTGTCCGACGAGCCGGTGCAGCCGATGCTCGAGGCGGGCATCGGCGAAGGTGCTACCGGCGAGTTCCTCTTCCCACCAGCACCGTGTGGCAACGGGCATGGAACACCTCGTCTTCCAAGGGTTCAGGTGCCTCTCAACCCATCACCGGTGAGGCCGATCCCGCAACGCTCCAAGCTTGACCATGCATGTGGGTAAAAGGAAACGCCACCGAGAGCTTACCGCTCTCCTGCACCTGAGCAGTGATCTACTCGATCGTCGCATGGGTGATGTCGGTGCGCTCCTTGCCCACCGCGACGCGCTTGACCGCCTCCTCGGTCAGCATCACCGAGGCGTTGATGCCGCGCTGAGGTGTTTCACCACATCCTGAAGAAAGGCTGCCGTGCCGAGCACGCGCGGCTGCGGACGGAGGAGCGCTTGGTCAAGCTCATCGCGGTGTACTGCATCCTGGCGTGGCGGGTGTTCTGGACGACCATGATCGGCCGCTCGGCGCCGCGCGCGGACCCACACCTGGCCGTGACCGATCACGAGATCGCGCTGCTCGACCGCCTCGTACCGGACTTGCCAGCCGGTGAGCGATCCCTCTTTGCCTATGTGGTGAAGATCGCGCGCCTCGGCGGCTACATCGCCCGCTCACGCGATCCGCCGCCCGGCAACCTCGTCATGTGGCGCGGCTTTGCACGCCTCACAGACATTGCGCTCGGAGCCGCCCTCGCCCAGACATCGCCAGGATGTGGGTAAAAGGAAGTCGGTGACGGCCGCCTTGTGCGTGTAGTGCTTTGCTCTGGATACAGGTGCTGGCGCCAGATGGCGCTGTATCGGCCCTGTGTCTGGACCTATGTCCAATTCTCCTCACGTCATTGTTGCGGGCACGCGCCGTGTCTGGTCGCGCGAGCAGAAGCGCGCCATCCTGGCCGAGGCGGACGATCCCGGCACGACCGCCTCGGAAGTGGCGCGCCGGCACGGTCTGCACTCCAGCCTATTATTCCGGTGGCGGCGCGCCTTGCTGGCCGAGCAGCAGGCCTCGGCTGCGGCTGCCCCACCGACCTTCATCCCGCTCGCCCTGCCGCCCCCGGCTCCGGCGGCAGCCGAGGTGCCGGCCGGGTCGGGCCTGATCGAGATCGAGCTGGCCGGCGGGCATCGGGTGCGGGCCGCAGCCGGGGCGGACCTGACGCTCCTCCAGGGCGCGATCGCCGCGCTGCTCGGCCGATGATCCCGGTCCCGTCCGGCTCGCGCGTCTGGCTGGCCACCGGGCACACCGACATGCGCAAGGGCTTCGACGGGCTGGAGCTATGCGGGAGAATGGGTGACGCGGTTGGTGTGAAGGCGGCGTATCGAGGCGGGTGTCGAGCCTGCCAGAACCTCTCAACGAGAGCGATACGCCATGTACAGCCCTACCAACATCGTGCGGCTTCGTCAGCCTGAGGAGATCGACAATCCCCTGACCGAGGTGCTGCGGGCTGGCGCCCGCCGCCTGCTCGCCCAGGCTGTCGAACTCGAGGCCGAAGCCTTCCTGACCGCCATGCAGGATCTACGGCTGGCGGACGGGCGCGCCCGCCTGGTGCGCCACGGGCACGGCGCCGAGCGCGCGATCCAGACCGGCATCGGCCCAGTGCCGGTGGCGCGGGTGCGCATCCGCGATCGTGGCGCGACCAGCCCCGAGGAGCGGATCCGGTTCTCCTCGGCCCTGCTGCCACGCTGGGCGCGGCGTAGCCGCAGCCTGGATGCGTTGCTGCCGGTCCTGTACCTGCGCGGGATCTCGACGGGCGACTTCCAGGAGGCGCTCGCTGCCCTCCTGGGCAAGGATGCGCCGAACCTGTCGCCGGCCGTCGTCACGCGGCTGACCGCGACGTGGGCTGACGAGTACACCCGCTGGCAGGCACGCGATCTCTCGGCGCGCCGCTACGTCTACGTCTGAGCTGACGGGATCTACCTGCAGGCCCGGATGGAGGATCAGGCCGAGTGCATGCTGGTCCTGATCGGCGCCACGCCGGAAGGCAGGAAGGAGTTGGTTGGCTTCCAGGTCGGGGTGCGCGAGAGTGCGCAGAGTTGGCGGGAGTTGCTGGTCGATGTGAGGCGGCGCGGGTTGTTGGTGGCGCCGACGCTGGCTGTGGGAGACGGGGCTCTGGGCTTCTGGAAGGCACTGGACGAGGTCTTCCCCGGCACGCGCCACCAGCGCTGCTGGCAACACAAGACGGCCAACGTCCTCAACAAGGTGCCCAAGTCCGTGCAATCGGCGATGAAGGCGGATCTGCGTGAGATCTCCGGTGCGTCGACGCGGGCGCAAGCCGAGGTGGCGATGGACGTGTTCGTGGAGAAGTACGGGGTGAAGTATCCCCGTGCAACCGAATGCCTGATGAAAGACAGGGAAGCTCTGCTGGCGTTCTACGACATGCCGGCGGAGCACTGGGATCACCTGCGAACGACGAACCCGATCGAGAGTGTATTCGCGACGGTCCGGCATCGGACAGTGCGCACGAAGGGGGCGCCCTCGCCCACGACCGCCAAGCTGATGGTGTTCAAGCTCGTGATGGCGGCTGCCAAGACCTGGAGGCGGCTGACAGGCGAGAACCAGTTGCCGAAAGTGGTGGCCGGCGTCATCTTCCGGGATGGGACCGAGGTCACCGCGAGCCCAGATCACCGCGCCGCCTGACCAGCCTCGTCACCCAAATCCCCGCATAGCTCCGTTCACCGCCCCAGTCGGCTTAGGCCCACCGAAGAACGCCGTGCCGGCGCGTCTGCCACCCGGATTGGCATTGTCGCACTGGGCGAAGTAGCCAGCGCGGCAATAAGCGCAGGAGCCACAGGCGATCGTCGAGCAGACCACCACCCGGTCGCCGGGCCGGACGTTGCGCACCATCGGGCCCACCGCCTCGACGATGCCGACGCCTTCGTGCCCGAGGATGGTGCCTTTCTCCATGCCTTCAAAGGAGCCGCGCACGAAGTGCAGGTCCGTGCCGCAGATTGCCGAGGCGGTGAGCCGCACGACCGCGTCGGTCGGATCCTGGATCGTCGGCTCGGGCACCTCGTCGAGACGGATGTCGCCGACGCCGTGGAACACGACCGCCTTCATGAAGAGATCTCCTGGCCGATATGCTGACGCAACCGCCGGCCAGAACCGATGTTCCAAATCTATTTCACCATGACGCACTCATGATTGACATATGATCAAAGCATCATCTTTCCGATATTTTAATCCAGGTTAAGGCAGCTCTTCCGCTTCGTCGCGCGTCTATGGGCCGTTATCGAAGAAGAAGTCGTATACCGGTCGGTGGCCCCTCGACCCGGCGACGCGCCGACCTCGTGTCCTTCCGGGTCGGGCCGGTCACACCGGATGCGTCGCGTGTCCCGGCGGCTCGCGCCTGTCCATGCCATCGCTCAGCTCGTCCGATGCCCGGATCCGCACCGGTACCGACTTGGCGGCCGGCGTCTTCGACGGCCCGTCATGGTGGGAGAGCGGCATCAGCGGGTTCATCTCGGGATAGTAGGCGCCGAGGCAGCCACCGGGCAGCGCGAACGGCACCACCTTGAGGCCGAACACCGCGCGCTCGACCCCGTCCTCGGCGTCGCCGACAAGCGAGACGACCTGGCCCTCCTGCAGGTTCGCTCGACGCATCTCGTCGGGGTTGATGAGGAGCACGTCGCGCGTGCCCTCGATGCCCCGCATGCGGTCGCTGTAGCCGTAGATGGTGGTGTTGAACTGGTCGTTCGAGCGCATCGTGATCAGGCGGTACCGGCCGGGCGCGTCCGGCCACCCGGTCGCCGACAGGGTCTCGGGCGTCGTGAACTCGGCCTTGCCGCTCTTCGTCTTCCAGATCCGCTCGCGGGCCGAGTTGCCCCGGTAGAACCCGCCGGGCGTCCACATCCGCTCGTTGAAGCCGTGGAACTGCTCGGGATAGGTCTCGGCGATCTGGTCGCGGATCAGCGCGTAATCGCCGACCCACTCGTCCCAGCGAACCTTCGGGTTGGGGGCGAGCGTCGCCTTAGCGAAGCCCGCCACGATGTCGACCTCGGACTTGAGGTGCTCGCTGGCGGGCGTGCGGCGGCCCAGCGAGCCGTAGATGCAGCTGAATGTGTCCTCCATGCTCACGGCTTGCGGTCCGCTCGCCTGCACGTCCTCCTCGGTGCGGCCGCGGCAGGGCAGCAGGTAGGCGATCTCCCCGTTCACGAGGTGAGAGCGGTTGAGCTTGGTGGCGACCTGCACGGTGAGGCGCATCGTCGTCCAGGCCTTCTCCATGCGGTCGCGATCGGGAATGGCGCGCACGAACTTGCCGTCGAGCCCGAAGAAGCTCCTCACCTTGCCGGACAGGATGCCCTCGCAGGCCTCGACCGTGTTCATGCCCGTGTCGCGCGGCGGTTCGAAGCCGAACTGTTTCGCGTAGCGATCGAGCGGCACCAGCTCGGGCTTCTCCGTGATGCCGACCGTGCGCTGCCCCTGGACGTTGGAATGGCCGCGCACCGGCGAGATGCCGGTGCCGTCGCGACCGATATTGCCCTTCAGGAGCAGCATGTTCACGAACAGTGCGACGTTCTCGAACCCGTGCATGTGCTGGGTCAGGCCCATGCCGTAGATGCCGATGACGCGATCCGCCTCGACGTAGACCTGGGCGGCGGCCTCGATGTCCTGCCGGCTCAGGCCTGATTCACGCTCGATCGCGTCCCAGGTGGTCGCCCGCACCTTCGCCTCGAAGGCCGCGAGCCCGCTCGTGTGCTGCTCGATGAAATCGACGTCGAGCACCCGCCGGCCCTCCCGGCGCGCCGCTTCGTCGGCGGCAAAGACGTGCTTGCAGACCCCCATCAGCACGGCGATGTCGCCGCCGGCGCGGACCTGGTGGTACTGCGTGCTGATGCGGGTCTCTTTGCCCGTCAGCATCTCGACCGGGCTCTGCGGGTTGGTGAAGAATTCGAGGCCGCGCTCGCGCACTGGATTGAACGTGACGATCTTCACGCCGCGCTTCGCGGCCTCCTGCAGCGGGTGCAGGAAGCGCGGGCTGTTCGACCCGGTGTTCTGGCCGAAGAAGAACATCGCGTCGCAGTTCTGGAGATCGTCGAACACGACCGTGCCGACGCCCGCGCCGATGACCTTCTTCAACGCCACCGACGTGGTCTCGTGGCACATGTTGGAGGAGTCGGGCAGGTTGTTGCAGCCGTAGAGCCGGGCGAACAGCGCGTAGAGGTAGGACGTCTCCAGGCTCGCGCGACCCGACGAGTAGAACACGACCGATTTCGGATCGAGGAGCCTCAGCTCCGATCCGATCTCCCGGAAGGCCTCATCCCAGCCGCAGGGTACGTATTTGTCGCTCGCCCGGTCGTAGCGCATCGGGTGGGTCAGGCGGCCCTGCTGCTCGAGGTCGTAATCCGTCCACTCCCGCAATTCCGTGACCGTGTGCTTGGAAAAGAAATCCGGGGTGCAGCGCCGGGTCGTCAGCTCCCAGAGGGTTGCCTTGGCGCCGTTCTCGCAGAACTCGAAGGGATGATAATTAGCCGGCTTCGCCCATGAGCACGACACGCACATGAAGCCCTTGGGCTTGTTCTGCCGGAACAGCGTCTCGGTGGCGAGCGGCGTCGCCCATTCCTTGCCGAAGATCCGGGAGATGCCCCGTACGGAACCCCAGCCGCCGGACGGGCCGTCGTAATGGGCAGTGTCTTCTTCGCCGTGCATCCGCGTTCCTCCGTCTGCGATCGACAGGCTGACGAGGCGCTCGCCCCCGCCGACCGGGACGGCTCCGGCATCCGCCCAGATATCCGCGATACCGGAAATCGTCGACGCAAGCCTCGCGAGGCGACGTCCCACGTCATGGCTTGGCTACCGTCATGATGCGGCTTTTCTGCCTTTTGCGGCCAACAGCTTCAGGCTTGTCTCGTTCCGGCCCTCTGAACGGGAAATATCGCAATTTTAAAGCAGGTTAATTGTTGAATACTGCCAAGTCATGCCATGTGCGATGTGCATGCGTCGGAGTTTCCAGACAAGCGCGGGGACTGCCAGGACGACGGGGATGGCGGCTCGCCGCCTTCGCGGACGCCGCGACGGCTCCTCGCCCCGCCGATGGAACCTGTATACACATACTGAGTAATAAGATGTGGCACGGCGTGCGAACGCCTCCCTGGGATCGAGGGGTGAGACCACAAGCGGAATGGCGCAGATCTTTCGTCCTGGTGCCGACACCCTGGCTCGCGTGGTCCTCGCAGGCATCGCCGTAGTTCCGGTCCTCGCGGTCGGGATGGCCACCACCCTGTGGCGCTCGCCCTACGCCACCGCCCAGGACGTGACCCGCGAGCAGCCGGTGCCGTTCAGCCACGAGCACCATGTCGGCGGACTCGGGATCGACTGCCGCTACTGCCACACCTCGGTCGAGAAGGCCGCCTTCGCGGGCATCCCGCCGACGGAGACCTGCATGAGCTGCCACTCGCAGATCTGGACCAATGCGCCGATGCTGGCGCCCGTCCGCACCAGCCTCGCCGAGGGGCGGCCGCTGGTCTGGCGGCGGGTCCACGCCCTGCCGGACTACGTCTACTTCAATCACTCGGTCCACGTCGCCAAGGGGGTCGGGTGCTCGACCTGCCATGGCGCGATCCAGACCATGAAGCTGGTGCGGCAGGTCGCCCCCCTGACCATGGGCTGGTGCCTCGACTGCCACCGCAATCCCGGGCCGAACTTGCGTCCGCGCGAGGCGGTATTCGACATGACCTGGGCGCCGCCTGACGACCAGGCCGAGCAGGGCGCCCACCTCGCCGCGGCTTACCACGTGAAGTCGCCGGCGCGCTTGAGCGAGTGCTCGATATGCCACCGCTGACCGGCCTTCACCGCCGCGAAGCGCTGCGGCTGCTCGGCGCCGGCATCGCGCTCGCCGTCGGGGGCTGCTCCCGGCCGGACGAGGAGATCTTGCCCTACGTGCGCCAGCCCGAGCAGCTCCTGCCCGGGGTAACGGCGCGCTACGCCACGGCACTTTCCCTCGCCGGCTTCGCCCGTGGCGTCCAGGCCATCGCGGTCGACGGCCGGCCGATCAAGATCGAGGGCAATCCGCTCCATCCCGGCAGCCGCGGCGCCACGGACGTCTTCCTCGAAGCCGCAATCCTCGATCTCTACGACCCCGACCGCTCCCGCGCGCCGAGCGAGCGGACGAGCGGCATCGCCTCCTGGGAGGCGTTCGGCAAGGCCTACGCCCGGCCGCTCTCCGAGGCGCGGGCCCGTCGCGGCGCTGGCTTCAGGCTGCTCACCGGGCGGGTCACCTCGCCGACGCTGCTGCGTCAGATTGCTGCCTTGCGGGAGGCGATGCCGGAGGCGGCCTGGCACGTCCACGAGCCGCTCGACGAGGCGAACGCCCGGGCCGGCGCCGTCCTGGCCTTCGGGCGCCCGTTGCACGCCCTGCCCCGCCTCGACCGGGCCGAGATCGTGGTTTGCCTGGAGGCCGATCCCCTCGGGCCGGGGCCGGACCAGATCCGCCTGTCTTCCGCCCTGATGGAGCGCCGGCGCGACCCCTCCCGGTTCGGTCGGCTCTTCGTGGCGGAAGGCCTGCCGACGCTCACCGGCATCAAGGCCGACGCGCGCCGCGCCCTGGCGCCGGCGACGACCGCCGCCCTTCTCGTCCACGTCGCCAACGGCTTCGGCGCCGGCCTGCCCGAGCCCAGCCTACGGGATGACGAGCGCCGCTTCGCGACGAGCATCCTGGACGATCTGCGGGCGCATCACGGCCGCGCCGTGGTGCTCGTGGGCGAGGCGCTGGAGCCCGGTTTCCACGCCCTCGCGCACTGGCTCAACGCCCGGCTCGCGGCGCCGGTGGACTGGATCGAACCGCCCGATGAGCTGCCGGGCCATCCGCCGGGCAACCTCGCGGGCTTGTGCGAGGACATCGCGGCCGATCGGGTCTCCTGCCTCGCCATCCTCGGCACGAACCCGGTCCAGACCGCGCCGGCCGGTCTCGATTTCCCGGAGTTGCTGGGCCAAGTGGGGTTCAGCGTCCAGGTCGGCACCCATGCCGACGAGACCGCGGGCGCGACGCACTGGCACCTGCCGCTCGCCCACGACCTCGAATCCTGGTCCGACCTGCGGGCGACCGACGGAACCGCGAGCTTGGTCCAGCCCCTGGTGCGTCCGCTCTATGGCGGCCGCTCGGCACACGAGATCCTGAACCTGCTCACCGGCGCGGAGGCCCGGCGCGGCTACGACATCGTGCGGGAGACTTGGCAGGGGGTCTGGGAGCAGCACCGGCGTCCGGACGACCGCGAGTTCGAGGGCTGGTGGCGCCGCTGCCTGCACGACGGGACGATTCCGGGAAGCGCCGCCGCACCGGTCGCAGGTCCCGAGCCCGCCCTGCCGGTGCTGCCGCCGGCGCCCGCCCCGGCCGACCTCGCCCTCCTTCTCACGCCCGACCCGGCCCTGTGGGACGGGCGCTTCGCCAACAACGCCTGGCTTCAGGAATGCCCGCACCCGGTGACGAAGCAGGTCTGGGGCAACGCGCTGCTCCTCTCGCACGGCGAGGCGGCGCGGCGCGGCCTTGACGACGGCCAGGGCGTGAGCATCACCGTGCGCGGCATCTCGGTCGTCGCCCCGGTGGCGGTGGTGTCGGGCGTCGCCGACGGGGTGGCGGGGTTGAGCCTCGGCCACGGCCGGCCCCGTGCCGGGCAGATCGGCAACGGCATCGGGACCGACGGCTACCGGCTCATGCGGGAGAGCGCAGGGCGGCTCATCCGCGACGGGAGCCTCACGCCCCTCGACGAACGACACGCGATCCTGCGCACGCAGAACTACACCCAGATCGAGGGCGAGACCGAAAAACTCTTTCCGCACATCGACCTCGCGGCTTTGGCCTCCTCCGCGCCCAAGGGCAACGGGTCGGACCAGCCCACGCTGCTCGCCCCCTGGACCGGCGACGCCGACGGCCATGCCTGGGGCATGGTGATCGACACCATGGCGTGCATCGGCTGCAACGCCTGCGTGATCGCCTGCCAGTCCGAGAACAACGTGCCGGTGGTGGGGCCGGAAGAGATCGCCCGCGGCCGGATGATGCACTGGCTGCGCGTCGACATCTACGACGCAGGGAAGCCGGAGCGGATCGAGGCCGGGTTCCAGCCGGTGCCGTGCATGCATTGCGAGCACGCGCCCTGCGAGCCGGTCTGCCCGGTGGCGGCCTCGGTCCATGACGGCGAGGGGCTGAACCTCCAGGTCTACAATCGCTGCGTCGGCACCCGCTTCTGCGAGGCGAACTGCCCCTACAAGGTCCGCCGCTTCAACTTCTTCGGCTACGCCGACGGGCAGGAATACGCGAATCTCGGTGCCGCGCCGGTGCGGGCGCAGCGCAACCCCAACGTCACGGTGCGGGCCCGCGGCGTGATGGAGAAATGCACCTACTGCGTCCAGCGCATCGCGAACGAGCGCCAGGCGGCCGAGCGCGACGGGCGCCCGATGGGCGACGTCTCGACCGCCTGCCAGTCCGCCTGCCCGACCCGCGCCATCCGCTTCGGCGACCTGAACGCGCCGAACAGCCCGGTGGCGGCGCAGCGCGCCGAGCCGCGCCACTACGCCCTGATGGCGGAGCTGAATACGCGGCCGCGCACCACCTACCTCGCCGAGTTGCGCAACCCCGCGCCGGAGGACCGGACGTGAGCGGGCAGCCCCACCCTCTGATCGACGCCGAGCGCCTCGGCTACGGGGCGATCTCGGCCGTGGTCGCCGATCCGATCCAGCGGACGGGCTTCGGCCGCGCCTGGGCGATCGCGCTGCTCTGCACCCTGCCCTTTGTCGTGCTCACGCTCGGCGCCATCGGGGCGGTGCTGACCGTCGGGATCGGGCTGTCGGGGGTGAACATCACCGTGGTCTGGGGCTTCTCAATCGCGAACTACGTCTGGTGGATCGGCATCGGCAATGCCGGGACGCTGATCTCCTCGATGCTGCTGCTGACGCGCCAGCGCTGGCGCGCCTCAATCAACCGCTTCGCCGAGGCGATGACCCTGTTCGCCGCCGCCATCGCCGGGCTTTTTCCGATCATCCATCTCGGGCGGCCGCTCTACGCCTACTGGCTCGCGCCCTACCCGAACACCATGGATCTCTGGCCGCAATGGCGCTCGGCCCTGGTCTGGGACTTCTGGGCGATCCTGAGCTACCTGCTCTTCTCCGCTCTGTTCTGGTTCACCGGCCTGCTGCCGGACCTCGCCACCATGCGCGACCGCGCGCGGACGCGGGCCGGCCGGGTGATCTACGGGGCGCTGGCGCTGGGCTGGCGCAACTCCGCCCGGCACTGGCGCGCCTACGAGACCTACCACCTCACCATGGCGGCGCTGGCCGTGCCGCTGGTCTGCTCGGTGCACTCGATCGTCGGGCTCGACTTCGCCGCGAGCCTGATGCCCGGCTGGCAGGAGAGCATCTTCCCACCCTACTTCGTCGTCGGGGCGATGTTCTCGGGTTTCGCCATGGTGGTAGTGCTGGCGATCCTGATCCGCTGGGGATTGAGCCTCCAGGCGATGATCACGCCGGCGCATTTCGACGCCATGTCGAAGGTAATGCTGTTTGCCAGCGTCGTCATGGCGTTCTCCTACGCCACCGAGTGGTTCACGGCCTGGTATAGCGGCGAGCATGCCGACCGCACGGTGATCGGCTACTTCTTCACCGGTGATTACGCCCCACTCTACGGCGCACTCCTGTTCTGCAACTGCTTGGCGCCTCAAGCCCTGTGGTGGCGTCGGGTGCGGCGGAACCTGTGGTGGCTCGCCGGAATCTCGGTGTTGATCAACGTCGGCATGTGGCTCGAGCGGATCCTGATCGTCTGGAACACGCTCTCGCATGGCCACGCGATCACGCTGTGGCGGACCTACCACACCAGCCTCTACGACCTCGCGATCCTGGTGGGGCCGCTCGGGCTGTTCGCCTTCCTGTTCCTGGGGCTGGCGCGCCTTCTGCCGATCGTCTCGATGCACGAGGTCCGGCAGCTGGCGCGGGACGAGGGGGTGGCGCAGCCATGACCACGCCCCTCCTCGCCGAGTTCGACACCCCCGACGCCCTCGTCTCCGCCTTCCGTCGCGCCCGCAGCGAAGGCCACCGCACCGTCGATGCCTTCACGCCGTTTCCGCTCGAAGAACTCGCCGAAGCCTTCGATCCCGCCCTGCGCTGGATCCGGCCCGCCATGGCGCTCGCCGGATTTGGCACGGCGGCCGCGATGTACGCCCTGCAATGGTGGAGCGCCGTCTATGACTACCCGCTCAATTCCGGTGGCCGTCCGCTGCACAGCTGGCAAGTCTTCGTGCTCGTGCCGTTCGAGGTCGGGGTACTGGCCGCCGCCATCGCGGGCTTTGCGGCCTTCCTCGCCACCTGCGGGCTGCCGCGGCTGCACCATCCGTTGTTCGTGATGCCGCAATTCGAGCGGGCGAGCCAGGACCGCTTCCTGCTCCTCGTCGCGCCGAAGGGCGATCCGGAACCCTTGCGTCGGCTCCTCGAGGAGGCTGGGGCCGGGCTGGTGGCGGAGACGCATCCGTGACCGGCCGGCTCCTGCCCGACATCCTCCTTCCGTCGCTCCTGCTGCTGACTGCCTGCGACGACCTCTCGATGACGCAGCAGAAGCGCTACGACGTCTACCGCCGCGCCGACCTGTGGGCCGACGGGGCCGAGGCCCGCACGCCGCCAGAAGGCACCGTGCAGCAGGGGGCGCTCGCCGACGACTCGGCCCTCGACGACCCGCCCCCCATCGATGCCGCCCTGCTTCAGCGCGGGCGTGAACGCTACGAGGCGATCTGCACCCCCTGTCATGGGCTCACCGGCCACGGCGACGGCATGATCGTCGCCCGCGGCTTCCCCAAGCCCCCCTCCTACCATGAGGACCGCCTGCGGGCGGCGCCGGCCCGCTACTTTGTCGACGTCATCACGAACGGCTACGGGGTGATGTACCGCTACGCCAACCGGGTCGCGCCGCGGGACCGCTGGGCGGTCGCCGCCTATATCCGCGCCCTCCAGCTCTCCCAGGGTGCCCGCGTCGCCGAGGTGCCGGGCTTGGCGGACACGATCCCCACAGAGGCGAACCCGGGGGCACGCCCGTGACCGAAGCCCTCGCCCGCGGCTGGCTCCTCGCCTGGATCGCCTTCGGCGCTGCCCCCGCGGGCAGCCTCGTGCTGCTGCTCGTCCACCGCATCACCGGCGGGCGCTGGGGCGAGGCGCTGGCGCCGGTCCTGCGGCCGACCGCGGCGCTCCTGCCGCTTGCCGCCCTCGGCTTCCTCGGCGTGGCGGTGGCGCTCCCGGCGCTCTATCCGTGGGCGGCCGATCCGGGCGTGGTGAAGCCGGGCGTCGCCTCCCTCTACTTCAACCCGCCGCTCTTCATCGTCCGCAGCGCTGTCGCGCTCCTCGGCTGGTCGGTGCTGGCCGGGCTGGTGCTCACGGGGCGCGGCTCCCGGCTCGTCGCTGGCCTCGGCCTCGCCTTCTACGGCCTAACCATCAGCCTTGTGCCAGTGGACTGGATCCTGTCACTGGAGCCGCGCTTCACCTCCTCGGCCTTCGGAGCCGGCATCGCCCTGCACCAGGTCCTCGCCGCGCTCAGCGTCGCCGCCGTCGCGAGCCCGCGCGGTCTCGACGGCAGGACCGCGCCCGACCTCGCCAATCTGCTCCTCGCGACGCTGCTCGGCGTGCTCTATGTTGGCCTGATGTCCTACGTGGTCGCCTGGTACGGCGACCTGCCGCCGAAGGCCGCCTACTACCTGCGGCGCGAGGTCGGCCCCTACCCGGCCCTGATCGGCGTGGCCGTGGCCGCCGGCGGCCTCGTCCCGTTCCTGTTCCTGCTCGTCGGGGCGGTGCGCCGCAGCCCTGGGGCCCTGCGGCTAGTCGGCCTGCTAGTCCTCGTCGGGCTCACCTTGCGCGTCTGCTGGCTGGTGCTGCCGGCTTGGGGACCGAGCGCCGGCGTGGCGGCGGTCGCCGCCAGCCTGTGGCTCACCGGCCTCATCGTCCTCGCGCGCCTGGCCTTGCGCCTCGCCGGCCGGCTCGGATGGAGGCTCCGGCATGTCTGACGCCTCCGCACCCGTGCGCGACGATGCGGTTGGCCATGCCGAGGGGCCGCCAGAAGCGCCCGACATCAACGTGGCGCCGGTACTGCTCACCGGCCTGTTCATCGTGATCTTCGTCGCTGTCACCCTGGCGGCCCTGCGCGTCTATCGCGACGTGGTGATCACCAGCCCGGACACCGAGCCGGCCCGCACCTTCCCCGGCCCCGCGCTCCAACGGGACCCGGAAGGCGACCTCGCCCGCCTTCTCGCCGACCAGCGCCGGCGCCTCGACACCTATGGGTGGGTCGACCAAGCCCACGGCATCGCCCGCATGCCGGTGACCGAGGCGATGCGGCGTCTCAGCCAGCGCGGGGCGGAGGCCTACGCCGCCCCGCTGCAGCCGGAGCGCATTCCGCCATTGGGCAGCCGCGGGGGCGCCGCGAGCCCCCTGCCCCCGCCCGGCACCGTCGCCCCCTCGCCGAAAGAGGTGCGCTGATGTTCGGCCGCCTCATGCCGGAAACCGCCTCCCTCCAGGCGGTGCTGACCGACCGGATCTTCATCGGGCTCACCATCGCCTCGGCCCTGATCCTCGCCCTGGTGATCGGGCTCGTCCTGGTCTTCTCGATCCGCTTCCGCCGCGGCTCGAAGATCAACCGCCATCCCCTCCCCGAGATCGTCTCGCGCGAGTTCGAGATCGGCTGGACCGCCGCGACGATCTTCCTGTTCGTGTTCATCTTCTGGTGGGCGGCCTCGGCGGAGATCGGCGCCTATTCGGCGCCGCCGGGCGCCATCGAGATCCACGTCGTCGCCAAGCAGTGGATGTGGAAGACGCAAAGCTCGAACGGTGCCCGTGAGATCAACGAGCTGCACGTGCCGGTGAACGCGCCGGTCAAGCTCATCATGACCTCGCAGGACGTGATCCACTCGTTCTTCATCCCGGCCTTCCGGTTGAAGCGCGACGTGCTGCCCGACCAGCAGACCGAGGCGTGGTTCCAGGCGACCAAGACTGGCACCTTCCACCTTCTCTGCACCGAGTATTGCGGCACCGACCACGCCCGGATGATCGGCCGGGTGATCGTGATGGAGCCCGAGGCCTACGCAAGCTGGCTGTCGGCTCAGCCGGAGGGCGACGACCTCGCCCACCAGGGCGAGCGGCTGTTCTCGGAGCGCGGCTGCGCCGGCTGCCACGCCCCGGGCTCGGCCGTGCACGCGCCGAGCCTCGCGGGGATCTGGGAGCGCCCCGTCCCCCTCGACGGCGGCCGCTTCGCCACTGCCGACGCCGCCTACATCCGCGACTCGATCCTCCAGCCGAAGCGCGACGTCGTGGCGGGCTACGCCCCCGTGATGCCGAGCTATGCCGGCCTCCTCGACGACGGCGAGATCCAGGCGATCACCGCCTACATCCGCGCCCTCGGCTCCGAGCCGGCGGTGGTGCGGGATCTCGGGACGCCGGAGCTTCGCTCCAACGTGCCGGGCGGGGTGCGGCAGCGCAGTCCCGCCCTGGTACCCGGCGCCCCGGTGCTCGATCAGCCCGCTCCGGCGGGCACGGCGGTACGGCCATGAGCGCCGCCGCCACCTACCTTCCCCCATCCCAAGTCGGGCTTGCCCGACTTGGGCATAAGCATTCGGAAATCGGGCAAGCCCAAGTTCCGTTGGGGCAAGAACGTAAAGTCGGAGGCTCCCGATGAGTACCACCGCCAGTCCCACCGGCCTCGCCGACCCGGACGAACTCGACCTGCGCCTGCCAGTAAGCTATCTCGCCGACGGGCACAGCGTCCGCTCCTGGCTCCTCACCACCGACCACAAGCGGATCGCGATCCTCTACGCGATCACCATCACGGTGTTCTTCTTCATCGGCGGAGCCGCTGCCACGCTGGTGCGGCTCGAACTCGCGACCCCCGAGGCCGACCTGCTGCGGGCCGACACCTACAACAAGCTGTTCACGCTGCATGGCGTGGTGATGGTGTGGTTCTTCCTGATCCCCTCGATCCCCAACACGCTGGGCAACTTCCTCGTCCCGCTGATGATCGGCGCACGGGATGTCGCATTCCCGAAGCTGAATCTCGTGAGCTGGTACCTCAACGTCGGCGGGGGATCGCTCGCCGTCGCGGCTTTGCTGCTCGGCGGGGTCGATACCGGATGGACCTTCTACGTCCCCTATTCCACGGTCTTCTCCAACACCTGGGTCTCGCTCACCGTGCTCGGCGTGTTCACCACCGGCTTCTCGTCGATCGCCACGGGGGTGAACTTCATCGCGACCGTCCACCTGCTGCGGGCACCGGGTATGACCTGGTTCCGGCTGCCGCTCTTCGTCTGGGCGATGTACACGACGAGCCTGATGTTCGTGCTGGCGACGCCGGTCCTCGCCGTGACCCTGCTGCTGGTCGTCGCCGAGCGGACCTTCGGACTGCCGATCTTCGATCCGGCCCGCGGCGGCGACCCGATCCTGTTCCAGCACCTGTTCTGGTTCTACTCGCACCCGGCCGTCTACATCATGGTGTTGCCGGCGATGGGTGTCGTCTCGGAGCTGATCACCTGCTTTGCGCGACGAAAGGTCTTTGGCTACTCCTTCATGGTCTACGCCCTGGTGGCGATCGCGGTGATCGGCTTCTTCACATGGGGCCACCACATGTTCACCTCCGGCATGTCTCCTTTCGCCGCCCTGGTGTTCTCGTTCCTGTCGTTCATCGTGGCGGTGCCCTCGGCCATCAAGGTATTCAACTGGACCGGCACGCTCTACCGCGGCCAGGTCGGGTTCGAATCGCCGATGCTCTACGCGCTCGGCTTCGTCGGGCTCTTCACGCTCGGTGGCCTCACCGGCCTGTTCCTCGCCTCGATCCCGATCGACGTCCACGTCCAGGACACCTACTTCGTCGTCGCGCATTTCCACTACATCATGGTCGGTGCCTCGGTCTCAGCCTATTTCGGCGGCCTGCACTTCTGGTGGCCGAAGATCACCGGGCGAACCTATCCCGAGAACTGGGCGCGCTTCGCCGCGATTCTGATGTTCTTCGGCTTCAACCTAACCTTCTTCCCGCAATTCATCGCCGGCTATCTCGGGATGCCGCGCCGCTACCACGTCTACCCGCCGGAATTCCAGATCTGGAACGTGCTCTCCTCCGCCGGCGCCGCCGTGCTGGCGGTGGCCTACCTGATGCCACTCGGCTACCTGACCTGGTCGCTGCTGTTCGGGAAGCGCGCCACGAACAACCCGTGGGACGCGAGCGGGCTCGAATGGCGCACCGCCTCGCCGCCACCGCGGCAGAACTTCTTCGGCTCTCCCCAAGTTCAGGGCGGGCCCTACAACTACCACCCGGAAGGGGTCGCCCCGGTCCACGACCAGCCGCGGCTTCCCTCGCGGGGGTCGCTGACATGAGCGGCGCCGATATCGAGGCTCGCCTTAGGGAACCGTGGAGTGACTTGGAGACCGATGACGCGACAGCCTTCGCGCGCCAGCGCGACGGCGCCACCTTCGGCATCTGGGTCTTCCTGGCGAGCGAAGTCCTGTTCTTCTCCGCTCTGTTCCTGACCTACACGGCAGCCCGGCTCGCCAACCAAGAGGCCTTCGCGGCGGCGGGCCGCGAGACCAACATCGTCTACGGCACCCTCAACACCGCGATCTTGCTCACCAGCAGCCTCACCACGGCGGTCGCCTCGCAAGCCGCCGAGAAAGGGCTGTTTCGCCGCCTGACGCTCGGGTGCCTCGCGGCCACCGCGGCGCTCGGCCTCGCCTTCCTTATCGTCAAGGGCTTCGAATATCGCGAGGACATTGAGAAGCATCTGGTGCCGGGCGCGCATTTCGCGCTGAGCCAGGCTCCGGCCCAGATCTTCTTCGGCTTCTACTGGCTCGTCACGGTGGTGCACGCGATCCACCTCAGCATCGGGATCGCCCTGGTGACGCGCCTCACGATCAAGGGCTGGCGCGACACCAACTTCCTCAAGGAGAACCCGCAGGTCGAGGTGACGGCCCTCTACTGGCACCTGGTCGACGTGGTGTGGATCTTCCTCTATCCGATGCTCTATCTGCCAGGACGGTCCGGATGAGCGCAGGGGCCGAATCGTCGAACACTGAGAGCCTGTTTGACTATGAAGAGCTGTATTGGTGCCGCTCATAGGCCTGCATGAGCCTATGGCAATTGGCGATACTGATGCTGTCCTCGGCCGCCGCTGGGCTGTGCTCCCAGTGGCGGGTCAGGCGGCGGTAGCGCGTCGAGAGCGTGCCGAACGTCGCCTCGATCCGCCAGCGCAGCGGCAGCGGCTGGAAGCCCGTGGCCTGCGCCTCACGGGTGGAG
>NZ_VDDA01000028.1 GCF_006151805.1 Methylobacterium terricola
GGCGAGGCGGGTGCGGCGGCAGAAGCGGGGCGATCGCAGACCAGAGGTCGTCGGGAAGAAGCGGGCGAGCCATACCACCCCAACGCCCAACAGACCCGATCGTGCCGTTCTGTTAGGCGCTCTTAGGTGAATGCTAGCCAAGCCAGTGGGGCCTATCCGATGAGGGTGGCCGGACCGGGGAAACCAATTTGGTCTGGGTCGTTCCGCGCAAGCCACTGCTTCAACCGCGAACACCGAGCAGCGGGCCACGTTCATAGCAAAGGTATTCGCCTTGTGCTGCAATCCCTGCAGTGCAACAAGCTGATCTCGCTGCGAAGACGCCACCTGCAGATATTCGCTCTGCGACAATGGCGTCAGATAACGGGATGCAAAACTGGGCACCTGTAGCGTTCAGCGTCTGTCACGGAACCCTTCGCGACCTGCTTCCCCGGTGGGCGCCATGTTGTGACCTATGTACTGCTCTGATCCGCCGGGCGGACGCCGGCCGCTGTGGCGATGAGAACGGCCTCAGGCAGGGTGCGGGCTCCGAGCGCTTCCATGACCTTCGCGCGGTGGATCTCCACCGTGCGCGGACTCAGGCCCAGCGTGCGGGCGATGGTCTTGTTCGTGCCGCCTGCGAGCAGGCCCTCCAGCACTGCTCGCTCGCGCTCCGACAGGGACGCAACCCGACGGCGGGACTTGTCGCGTGCGCGCGTCCTTTCGGCAGCGTCACGGATGTCCGCCATCGCCGTCTTGACCGCGAACAGCAGCGCCTCTGGTGTCCAAGGAGCGTCGAGGTAATCGGCCGCTCCTGCCTTCATGGCGCGCACCCCGAAGCCGACATCGCCTCCGCTCGCGCCGACCGCCACCACGGGTAGGTGTGAACGGTCAGCCTTCAGCGCGCTGATGAGGATCATGCCCGTGGCTTCCTCAAGGTCGAGCACGACGCAGCCCGGCATCAGCGAGCCAGCCAGCTTGAGAAGGGCCTGACTTGTCGCGAAGGCCTTCACCTCATAATCGGCGGCCTGCAGGGCCGCCGCGAACCGATGCCGGGCGTCCTCACCGGCCGCGACCACGTAGGCGCGTAGGTCGGTAGCGGTCGTGACGTCCTGCGCGATCCCGCCGACGAAGCGGATGTGCCCGTCCTGCCCGGGGATCGGGAAGAAGGTGTCGCGGATGCGGCGCATCCCCCCATCCGAGGCACGCAAGATCCGGTATCTGAGCACCAGCGTCTCACTGTCTCCGACCCGCTCCAGCGCCTGAGCCGCGCCGTCGCGGTCCTCCGGGTGGATGCTCGCGAGCCAGCCCGCAAGGTCCGGCATGGCCTCGACGGGCATACCCCAGACTTGCGCGAAGGCCGGGCTGAGGTAATTGAGTTGTCCGCTCTTCAGATCGGCGAGCCAGAGCACGTTCGCCGAATGCTCGGCGAAGCGCCGGAAACGCTCCTCACTCTCGCGCAGGTCCGCCTCGGCCTGATGGCGTTCGGTAATGTCGAGGGAGACCGCAAGGCCGCCAACGATGACACCTGTCCCGTCGCGAAGGGCGCTGACGACGTTGCGCACCCACACTGCCGTACCATCCGGACGTAGATAGCGCTTCTCGATGGTGAAGGATGCGCCCGCCGCCATGGCGCGCTGGTAGAGAGGTTCGTTGAACGACCAGTCGTCCGGGTGGGTCAGTTCCTGCACGGTGCGGCCGAGCAGGTCATCGCGAGTGCGCCCCAGGATCTCGCAGTAGCGATCGTTGACGAAGCTCATCCGGTGGCCGGCATTGACGATGACGATGCCGGCTTCGGCTTGCTCGGCCACGGCTCGGAAGCGCTCCTCACTCTCGCGCAGTGCCTCGTCCGTGATGCGCCGTTGGATCAGGTCTGCGGCTTGCCGGTGCTGCGAGATAATGATCGCCGCGGTCTGGGTCAGGGCAGCGGCGAACTCGTGATCGCGGGGCGTGGCTTCACGCGGATCGCGGAAGTACACGGCGAAGGTACCAACGACCCGCCCCGCTGCGGTTTCGGCCGGGAACGACCAGACGGCACGGATGCCGTGCTCTTCGGCCAACCAGAGCCACGGCTGCCAGCGTGGCTCCTTTCTCACGTCGACGGTAATGACCGGCTGACGGTTGAAGACCGCCAGACCACACGCCAAAGAGTCCGACCCGATCTTGATGCCGCCTGCGGCTATGGCATAGGGCTCGGGCATTCCTATGACGTGCCGCAGCCCGGTGCCGTCAGGGTCGGTCAGGTAGAAGGCGGAGCGAAGGCCTCCGCCAGACTGGGAGCAGGCGGTATCCACGAGGATGCCCAGTGACTCTGCGAGCGGCGCGCCGTTGATCGCAGCCTGAAACGCTTTGTTCTGCGCTGAAAGCCATGCCGTGCACTCGACATGACTGCCGAATGCATGGAAGCCGTCCGAGGCTTGCAACATGTTGTCTGATATAATGTCCATAGTCATTGAGGAATATTGAGCGGCCACCGGCGTATGCCGAGCGCTAAGGCCAGTCAGATGCGCGGACACCCCGCCGAAGGGATCATTTGCTAGGCCCCTTCGAGAGGACCGACTATAACAAAAGAAAGAAACGGGCTGGTGTCCGCGGTCGCGGTTGCGAAGGCCGCTTTCGAGGCCAGCCCATCGTACTAGCTGCAAGCGGACCTTCCGAGGGTCCGCAACGGGTCGAAAGCGGCGGCTCGCACCTCCAGCGACGGCCAACGACGCTTCACGAGACCGGTAGAGGCCAATCAGCTACGATCGCGGCCATGTGCAACCTCTACAGCTCTGCCCGCTCCCAGGATGAAATCCGGCGCACCTTCGCGATCGATCGCGACGAGACCGGCAACCTGCCGCCGCTGCCCGGGATCTTCCCCGACCAGATGGCGCCCGTCATCCACGCTGCCGGCGGCGAGCCGGTGCTGACGATGATGCGCTGGGGCTTCCCGCCGCCGCCGAAGCTCAGCACGCAGCCGGTCACGAACGTGCGCAACGTCGCCTCGCCCTACTGGCGGCCCTGGCTCAAGCCGGCGCACCGCTGCCTCGTGCCGGTCACCTCGTTCAGCGAGTACGCCGACACGAAGCCCCGCAAGACGCCGGTGTGGTTCGCCCTCAACGAAAGCCGGCCGCTCTTCGCCTTCGCGGGGATCTGGCGGCCGTGGACGGGCGTGCGCGGGCCGAAGCGAGATGAGCCCGTTGAGGAGGAGCACCGGCTGTTCTCGTTCCTGACGACCGAGGCGAACGGCGTGGTGGGGCCGGTCCATCCGAAGGCGATGCCGGTGCTGCTCACCACGATGGAGGAGTGGCGCACCTGGCTTGAGGCGCCAGCCGAGGAGGCGTTGCAGCTACAGCGGCCGCTCCCGGACGAGATGATGGCCGAGGTGGCACGAGGCGAGCGCCATGACGGGATCTAAGGAGCAGGTGCAGCATCCGCGGTGTTGCCCGCTTTCGCCCGTCGACGCGATGAAGCGGGGAGACCGGCCGGGGAGGGCGCCGATTGCGTACAACAAAACGTCCAACACGGAGTTCGGAGACCGTAACATTTTTCATTTACGTCAATCGCTTAGGTCAGATCGATGGGATGCGCGAATCCCACCCCTTCCGCCAATGAAATCAAAACCTTAGATGTAGTCAACCGACGCGGGCCTCGTCGGACTCCGCCGTGTTTGTGCCTAGGCTTGTGCCGAGCGTCGCTATTGCGCGGTGTAGGTGGTCGGTCACGAGATGCGAGTAGCGCATCGTCATGGCCACAGTCCGGTGGCCGAGGATCGCCTGAAGAGCGGCGAGGTCACCGGTTTCCATCAGGAAGACCGAGGCGAACCGGTGGCGCAGATCGTGACAGCGCCATGGGACCCCAGCCCGCCTCGCGATGTTGCGATACTGACTGGCGAAATGCGTATAGCGGCGGCCGTCGCCGTTCCAAAAGACGTGGTGCCGAGTAATGTGCCGAGGGGTTCCGGTCAGGACAGCCAGGGCTTCGTCGCTCGGCGGCACGACGCCCGGGCTGGATGTCTTGGTCTTCGTAAGGCGGATCGCGCGACCGGGACAAGGCAGCGTCGCTATCGGAGTTTTGCTCTATGCACGCACATCTCATCGTCGCCCTCGCTTTGGTCGTTTCTGTCATCCCTGCATCTGCAACGGAGGCGGTTTGGGCGGCGGCACGGGCTGGCGGGACGGTCATGTTGCTGCGGCACGCCAACGCTCCGGGCTTCGGCGATCCGGCGGATTTCAGGCTCGGCGCCTGCGAGACGCAGCGCAATCTTGGCGAGGCGGGCCGCGCACAGGCCGCTGAACTCGGCCTACGCTTGAGACGTGAGCTCGTCGTCGTGACCGCGGTTCGGTCCAGCCGATGGTGCCGCGCACGCGACACCGCCGCCCTCGCGTTCCCCGACGTCACGGTCGAGGCCGATCCGTCTCTCGACAGCTTCTTTGTCGATCGCAAGGCCGAGCCGGACCAGAGCGCAGCCCTACGCGACCGCATTCGAGATTGGTTGGGCCGACCGGGTACCCTCGTGCTCGTGACGCATCAGGTGAACATCACGGCGCTCACCGGAATCGTCCCGGCAGACGGCGAGATCACCGTCCTTCGACCGAATGCAGACTCTGGGTTTGATGTGGTAGGGCGACTCAGACCATAGGCGGGAGAAGGCATATACAGCCCTAACACCACCTGTTCCGGTCAAATGAGTCCGTTCTGTCAGACTGCCCCGAAAGCGGACGCTCCGAAGGTCCTCTGTCGGCGCTCACAGGACGCTGGCGGCGGCGTCGACCGTGAGGGCGGCCCCATTCACATGCGCGGCCTCATCGGACAGGAGGAACGCGACAACGTTCGCAACGTCGGCGGGCTTGCCGTAAATGGGCTGTCCCGCTCTTCGGATCGCGCCACCGGACCTGAGGGCCTGCGCGTCGAGCGAATGAATCATGCGGGTGTCGATCGGGCCGGGCAGGACGGCGTTCACCCGAACGCCCGTACCCTGGACGTCGAGCGCCGCCACCCGGGTCAGCCCGAGGACGGCATGCTTGGCGGCCACGTATCCCGCGAGGCCGGCACGGCCCCGGATCGCGGAGGTGGAGGCGACGGTGACGATCGACCCGGCGCCGCGCCGGCGCATCCGGCCGAGAACATGCTTCAGGCCCAGGAACGTACCCTTGGCGTTGACGGCGAGAACCCGGTCGAAGACGTCGTCCGGGTATTCGTCGATCGGGGCGACGACACCCTCGATGCCCGCATTGCTGACGAAGGCCGTGATCGGTCCGAGATCGCGTTCGACGGCCGCGACGCAGGCGGCGAATCCGGCGCTGTCGGAGACGTCCGTCCTGACGAACAAGGCGCGCCGGCCCGCGGCCTCGACCAGCCGCGCGGTCTCCGCGCCCGAAGCGGGATCGTGGTCGGCCAGCGCGATCGCGGCGCCGTCCCGGGCGAGCCGGAGAGCGATGGCGCGTCCGAGGCCGCCCCCGCCGCCGGTGACGAGCGCGACGCTCATGCCTTGACCATCGGGCAGCCGCCCTCGCCGAGCGGACGCCACACGACGTCGGCCGGGATCGACTGCACGACCTTGTAGTAATCCCACGGGTATTTCGAGTCGGCCGGGCTCTTCACCTCGAACAGGTACATCGGATGGAGCTTGCGGCCGTCGGGCCGGATCGAGCCCTTGCCGAAGAGTGGATCATCGGTCGGCATCTCCTTCATCCGGGAGACGACGGCCCGGCCGTCGGCCGCGCTGCCGAGCGACTGGACGGCGCGCAGGCAGTGCAGGGCCGAGGCATAGGCGCCGGCATGCAGTGCGCTCGGGTAGCGGTCGCGGTTTCTCGGGACGAACCGCTTCGTCCAGGCCCGGGTTCCCTCGTTCAGATCCCAGTAGAAGGCCTCGGTGAATTGCAGCCCCTTCGCCGTCTCGAGACCGAGGGAGTGGACGTCGGTGATGTAGAGGACCGTCGCCACGAGCTTCTGCCCCCCGGCCGGGATGCCGAACTCGACCGCCTGCTTGATCGAGTTGATCGTGTCGCCCCCGGCGTTGATCAGACCGACGACCTGGGCCCCGGAGGCCTGTGCTTGCAGCAGGAAGGACGAGAAATCGGGCGTGTTGATCGGCGTCCGTACGCCGCCGATGACCTTGCCGCCGCTCCGCTCGACCACGCGCCGGACATCCCCCTCCATCGCGTGGCCGAAGGCGTAGTCGGCCGTGAGGGTGAACCACGAGCGCGCACCGGAGGCGACCACTGCCGTCGCGGCGCCGGTCGCGAGCGCGTAGGTGTCGTAGGTCCAGTGGATCGTGTTCGGCGAGCAAGCCTTGCCGGTCAGGTCGGAGGAGGACGGGCCTGAGGCCAGCATCACCTTGTTCTTGTCGCGCACCACGCTGCCGACCGCCAGGGCGACGGCCGAGTTCGGGACGTCGGTGATGACGTCGACCCCGTCCTGGTCGATCCACTTCCGGGCGATCGCCGCGGCGACGTCGGCCTTGTTCTGGTGATCGGCGCTCAGGATCTCGACGGGCAGCGAGGGGCCGGCACCGAGATCCTCGGCGGCCAGCTGCGTGGCGAGGACCGAGCCCTGGCCCGTGCAATCCGCGTAGAGGCTGGACATGTCGGTCAGGACGCCGATCCTGACCGGCCGCGCCGGTTCGGCCCTGAGGCGGGTCGATCCCAGGACCGCCGCGCCGACCCCGCCGGCCAGGAATGTCCGGCGGCCGATCCGGCGCGCACTGAAGGCCGTCGATGGCATCGTATCCTCTCCCATGGTGATCGATCCGTGCGGGGGACGGCGCGGGCGCTACGGGATCAGGCGCTTGAGCAGGCGCCGGTCCTCGACCGCGAAGCCGCCGCCATAGACATCGGACACCATGAACTGCGCCGACAAGATCTCGGGCTCCAGCGCCGCGATCGGATCGAAGGCGGAGGCGTTCAGCGTCATCGCGGCCCGTCCGGGGCGCGGCTCGGAATAGGCGAGGGGCGTGCGCCGATAGACGATGTCGGCATAGGCCGTCTCCAGGCGCTCCGGATGCGGGAGGCGCCGGACGTGGATCTCGCCGCCCGGCTGCTCGTCGGCGTCGACGAGGCGCACGACCGGCGCGTCCGGATCGGGTGTGAACCGGAATTCCGCCAGCGGACCGCCGCGGCGGTCGACCCGGCCGGAGATCGATCCGTCCGGAGCCTCGTCGAACGCGTAGGTGCAATCCTTCTTGGTATAGCCGAAGAGCTCGCGCCCGGCAGCGATCCCCATCGGATCGCTGCAATACATGTAGAGATGCGTCTGGGTGAACAATCCTTCGTAGCGGACCGCGACCGTCACCATGAGGTCGAACATGCGCCCTTGATGAAGCGACAGGGTATGCCCCGGCGAGGCCATGAAGCGGAAGGCGACCCGGTCGTTGACGAGCTCGAACGGCGTGTCGGCGAGGAGGGCGGCGACCTTCGCCCGATCGACCCGGGTCATGACCTCGACGGTCCGCAGCGCGCATTCCCATTCGACCGGATAGGCCGGCGCGTATTGCGGATTGACGCCGCTGTTCGGATGCATGTCGTAATCGCCGAACATCTTCTTGACGTCGTACACGGTGACCTCCTGGGTTTCGCTGCGGCGCTCGCGGCGACGATCGTCAGGTTCCGCTGCGAAGGATGAATGGGCATGGCGACCGCGCCGCCGAATCAGCCCGACGATCCGCGCATCAGGCCTGCAACCGGGGGCCGGCCGCGCTTGCCGGCCCGTGCGGCGTGTCATGGCCGGGAGCATCCATGCGGCGTCGGATCGCTCTCCGACGACGGGCAGCCCCGACGTTTCGTCCCTTTTCGGCTGGTTCGGGTCGGCAGACCGGCCTCGCAGCCTCGCCGATCGCCCTTGTTAGAGCGTACACTGCATCCAGTGTACATTGGAGTCAACCACTGTTACCGGGTATCGACGCCATCGCGTCGCCCCGCGGCCGTTCCCGGGAGAAGGGTATGACAATCGACCGGAGACCGGCACGGGACGAGGCGGACCGGCGGGCGCCGCTCGTCACATCGTCCGCGGTCTCGCTGCAGGACCGGATCTACGCCCACCTCAAGGCGGGGATCGCGGAAGGCCGCATCCGGCCGGGGACCCGGCTGCTCGAGTCGCAGCTTGCCCGGACATTCGGCGTCAGCCGCTCGCCGGCCCGCGGCGCCCTGAATGCCCTGGCGGCGGAGCGGCTCGTCTCCGAGGACGGGGCGCGTGGCTACAGGGTCGGGGGCATCGCTGCAGCCGGGGAGGCGGATGATGCGGCACCACCGCTCGACCCGGCGCCGATGCCCCATCAGCGCCGCTGGGAAATCCTGTACGGCGCGGTGGAGCAGGAACTCTACGGGCAGATCCTGTTTCACTCGGTCCGCGTCAACGACCTGCGGCTCGCGCAGCATTACGGCGTGAGCCGGACGGTGACGCGCGACCTTCTCGCCCGCATGGACGGCGTCGGCCTCGTCACCAAGGATGCCGCCGGGCGCTGGGTGGCCCGCCGGGTGACGCCGCAGCGGATCCGCAACCTCTACGCGCTGCGCCGGCTGCTCGAACCGGTCTTGCTGGCCGAGGCCGCGCCGCGCGTTCCGACGGCCCGGCTCCGTCAGGCGAGGACGCATGTCGAGGCGACGCTGGCCCGGCCCGCGATCGACGGCGGGGATTTCGACCGGGCCGAGACCGATCTGCATCGGGATCTTCTCGGCCTTTCGGGAAACGACGAGCTGATTCACGCCCTCAAGCCAACGCATTTCCTGTTCGGCCCGACACGGCACCTGATCGACCCGATCCTCGGGATCCCGATGCACAAGATCGAGCATGCCCTGCACGAGCACCTCGCCATCCTGGATCATCTGCTCGACGGCGATGCGCGCGGGGCGGCCCTGCTCCTGGAGCGGCATCTCGCCGAGGCTATCGACCGGTGGCTCGGCCGGTTCGAGGTCGCGGCAACCCTTGGCAGCGTCGCCTGCCCGGATTACCTGACCCCGTCAGAGTAGAAGCCGAGGCCGCCTTTCGGATCCGCGAGGCATCCCGCCGCGTCACACGTCCCGATCCGGGCGCGCAGCGGCATCGGGCGAGGCCATCGCAGCGGGGTCGACGAGGCGATCGTACTCTTCCGCCGTCGCGAAACCCAGGGCGATCGCCGCCGCGCGCGGGGTCACCCCCTCGCTCATCGCCGTCCGGGTGATCGCGGCGACGCGGTCGTAGCCGAGGACCGGGTTGAGCGCCGTGGCAAGCAGCAGGGCGTTCGCCACGTTGTCGGCAAGGCGGTCCCGATCGACGTCGAGGTCCCGCACCAGCCGCAGGGCGAAGACGCGGGCGCCGTCCGCCAGCACCCGGATCGATTGCAGCAGGTTGTATATCAGGACCGGCTTGGCGACGTTCAGCTCGAAGGTCCCGGAGGCGCCCGCCGCCGAGACCGTGGCGTGGTTGCCGACGACCTGGAAGGCGGCCTGCACCAGGGCCTCGGCGACCGTCGCGTTGCGCTTGCCCGGCATGATCGACGACGACAGGCCGTCGTCGGGGATCACGAGCTCGCCGAGGCCGCAGCGCGGCCCGGAGCCGAGCAGCCGGATATCGTTGGCGATCTTGATGACTGAGACCGCCAGCACGTTGAGGGCGCCCGAGACCTCGACCAGGGCGTCATGGGCGCCCATCCCCTCGAACTTGCTCGGGTTGGGGACGACGGGAAGCCCCGAGAGGGCCGCGATCTCCGCGCAGAAGGCGTCGTCGAACCCCGTCGGCGCGTTGAGGCCGGACCCGACGGCGGTTCCGCCCTGCGCGAGGCGGTGCAGGCGCGGAGCCACGGCCTCGACGCGCTCGATCCCCGATTCGATCTGCGCCGCGAAGGCGCGGAATGCCTGCCCGACCGTCATCGGCACCGCGTCCATGAGGTGGGTCCGACCGATCTTCACCACGCCGTCGAAGGCCACCGCCTTCGCGGCCAGGGTGTCGCGCAAAAGGTGAAGCGCCGGCAGCAGCCGGTCGCGCAGCTCCAGTGCGGTGCAGAGGTGCATCACGGTCGGGAAGCTGTCGTTCGAGGACTGGGACCGGTTCACGTGGTCGTTGGGATGGACCGGGCTGCGCGTCCCCAGGGCCTGGCCGAGGCGCTCGTTGGCGCGGTTGGCGATGACCTCGTTGGCGTTCATGTTGGTCTGGGTGCCGGAACCGGTCTGCCAGACCACGAGGGGAAAGTGGCCGTCGAACCCGCCCTCCCACACCTCGCGGGACGCCGCCTCGATCGGGGCGGCGAGAAACGGATCCAGCACCCCGAGGCGGCGGTTGGCGCGGGCCGCCGCGAGCTTCTGCAGGCCGAAGGCCCGCACGAGGCAGACCGGCAGGCGTTCCTCTCCGATCGCGAAGACCCCGAGCGCGCGCTGCGTCTGTGCCCCCCAGTAGCGGTCGGCCGGGATCTCGACCGGGCCGAAGGCATCGTTCTCGATCCGGATGGGCGACGGCTCGGTCATGGCGCAAGGCTCTTCGAGGGAACGGACATTCGTCGGCGTAGGGGAGCGGGCCCGCGGGCCTTTCCGGCGTCGGTCAGGGGGATACGGTGCGTTCCGCCCGGAGACGCGCCATCGCCTCCTCCGCCATGCGGGGGTCGAACTCCCCGGCGAGCTTGGCGGTGACGACCGTGGCGACGCTGTTGCCGATCACGTTGGTGGTGGCGATGGCGATCGACATGAACCGGTAGACGCCGAACAGGATCGGCAGCCCCTCCAGCGGCAGAACGCCGGTCGCCGCCACCGTCGCGGCGAAGACCACGAAGCTGCCGCCCGACACGGTCGCCGCGCCCTTCGAGGTGAGCAGCATCACGGCCAGGATACCGAGCTGCTGGCCGAGATCGAGCGGCACGTGATAGGCATTGGCCAGGAAGATCACGCCCATCGACATGTAGATCGACGTGCCGTCGAGGTTGAAGGCGTAGCCGGTGGGCAGGACGAGGCCGACCGATTGCCGCGAGCAGCCGTAGGTCGGCAGCTTCTCGAGGAGCCGCGGCAGCACGCTCTCCGAGGACGCGGTGCCGAGCACGATGAAGATCTCTTCCCTGATGAAGGCGAGGAAGCGGAACAGGTTGATCTTGAACAGGGCCGAGATCGCCCCGAGCACGATCACGATGAACGCGATCACGACGGCGTAGAAGCTCAGCACGAGGTAGATCAGCGAGAGCAGCACGCTCGTGCCGCTCGACCCGACCGCGAAGGCGACCGCCCCGAAGGTGCCGAGCGGCGCGCACCACATGATCAGGTGGATGAACTCGAAGAACGCGTCCGAGATCGTGGTGAGGCCGCGCTCGATCGGCTGACGCTTCTCGGGGGGCAGGTGCAGCAGGGCCGCGCCGAAGATCAGCGCGATCACCAGAACCTGGAGCAGCTCGCCGCGGGCAAACGCGCCGATGAAGTTGTCGGGGAAGACGTTGAGAATGAAGTCGAGCGTCGAGTGCGGCGCGCCGGCTCCGGTCGGGGCCCTGCCCTGCGCGAGGGTGGCCTTGGTCGTCTCCGCCATGCCCTGGCCGACGCCGAGCAAGTTGCCGGCGAGCAGGCCCACCGCCAGCGCGAGGGTCGAGACGATCTCGAAATAGAGCATCGCGATCAGCCCGACCTTGCCGACCCGCTTGAAGTCCCCCGCCGAGGTCACGCCGACGACGACGCAGAGGAAGACCAGCGGCGCCACCGCCGTCTTGATCAGCCGCAGGAAGATGTCGCCGAGGATCTTCAGCTGCGCGGCGAAGCTCGGGAACAGGAAGCCGACGGCGGCGCCGAGCACCATCGCGACGACGATCTGGACGCCGAGATTCTTCCAGATCGCCCTGCGTGGCTGCGCCGCGGACGAGGGCGGCGGGTGCAGGCCGGCAGGCGTGGTGACGGTCGTCGACATCGTTTCCTCCGGATGGGGCGAGGGCCGTGACCACGCGCTCTTGGTATTGCCGCGGGGGCGTTCGCCCCCGCGTTGCGGCGCATGCGGTCGTCGTGGGGTGGGGGTGTCAGCGGCCGCGCGGTGCCGAGGCGAGGACGCGGTCGACCATCTGCGGCGCGGCGCCGAGGTAGTTCGCCGGGTCGGTCAAGCGATCGATCGCCGCCCGATCGAAATGCGCGGTGACCTCCGGCACGGCGGCGAGGGCCTCGGCCAGGGTGCCGCCGCGCTCGTTCGCGACGCGGCAGGCCGTGTAGACGAGGTCGTGCGCGGCCTGGCGGCCGGTATGGGGGGCGAGCGCCATCATCACCGCCTCGGCGACGATCAGGCCGCGGCTGAGGCCGAGGTTCCGGCGCATCTGCGCCTCGTCGACGATCAGGCCGCCCAGGGCGAACTTCGCCTGGTGCAGGGCGCCCGCCGTCAGCACGAAGCTCTCGGGGATCGCCATCCACTCGGCGTGCCAGGGGCCGGTCGCGCGCTCGAAATCCTGCACCATGGCGTCGAGCATCAACCCGGCCTGCTGGCGCACGCCCTTGGAGGCGGCGAGCATCAGCTCGGACGAGATCGGGTTGCGCTTCTGCGGCATGGTCGAGGAGGCGCCGCGCCCGGTGACGAAGGGCTCGTAGACCTCGGCGAACTCGGTCGAGGCCATGATCATCACGTCGAGCGCGATCTTGCCGAGCGACCCGGTGATCAGGGCGAGCAGGTTGACCACCTCGGCGAAGCCGTCGCGGGCGACGTGCCAGGTCGAGACCGGCACGCCGAGATCCAGCTCGCGGCAGAGCGCCTCCTGCACCGCGAGGCCGTTCTCGCCGAGGGAGGCCAGGGTTCCCGCCGCCCCGGCGAAGGATCCGACGAGCACCCGGGGGCGGGCTTGCGCGAGGCGCTCGGCGTGGCGGTCGAGGGCGGCGAGCCAGATCGCGGTCTTGTAGCCGAAGGTGACCGGCAGGGCCTGCTGCAGGTGGGTGCGGCCCGCCATCGGGGTGTCGCGGTGGCGGCGCGACAGGTCGGCCAGGATGGTGCGCAGGGCATCGATGTCGGCCGACACGAGATCGAGGCCGGCACGGATCTGGAGCACGTTGGCCGTGTCCATGATGTCCTGGGTGGTCGCCCCCCAGTGGACGAAGCGGCCCGCCTCGCCGCATTGCTTCACCAGCTGGTGGACCAGCGGCAGGATGGGGTAGCCGACATTGTCGGTCTCGTGGCGCAGGAGGTCGAAGTCGAGCGCCTCGAAGCGGCAGCGCGCGGCGATCTCATCGGCGGCCTCGGCCGGGATGACGCCGCAGGCCGCCTCGGCCTTGGCCAGCGCCACCTCGACCTCGATGTAACGCTGGATCAAGGCATGGTCGGAGAAGATCGCGCGCATCGCGGGGGTGCCGAATGCGTCGCGGAACAGGAGCGAGTCGATGACGGTGGCGGCGGGTGCAGGAATCGGGCGGCTCACGGCATCCTCCGGCCGCTCCAGGAACGGCGCCATTATGTACGAACATTAAAACGCATATTTTATGTCCGGACATGATGTCAAGGGAGTGGGCGCGCGGCGGCGCGCGGCGATGCGGGAAGGACCGATGAGCGGGACGTTGTGGGCGCAGGTGGCGCAGGACCTGAAAGCTGGGATCGCCACGGGCCGCTATCCGGTCGGCTCGCTGCTGCCGACAGAGCTGGAGTTGTGCGAGCGTTACGGGATGAGCCGCCATACGGTGCGCACCGCGATCCGCCAGCTGCAGGATCAAGGCCTCGTCTCGCGCAACAAGAAGGCGGGGACGCGGGTCGAGGCGGTGGAACCGACGAGCGGCTACCGGCAGTCCCTCGCGTCCCTGGAGGACCTGATCCAGTTCGGCGCCGCGACGATCCGCGTGGTCCAGGAGACGGCGCACGTCACGGCGGATGCGGGCCTGGCTGCGGAGATCGGGTGCGAGGAGGGGGCGCGCTGGTTCCGGATCTCGAGCCTGCGCCTGAACAGCGAGCCGGGCGCCCCCCCGGTGAGCTGGACCGACGTGTACATCGACCCGCTCTACGCCGACCTCGGCGAGATCGCCCGGGTCACGCCGGAGGTTTTGATCACGACGCTGATCGAGCAGCGCTACGGCCGGCTTTGCGCGGAGATCCGGCAATCCGTCGACGCCATCGCCCTGCCGGCCGCCCGGGCCGCGGCGTTGCAGGCGCAGGCCGACGCGCCCGCGCTCCGGATCGTGCGCCACTACGTCGACGAGAAGGGCGGGATCTTCGAGATGTCCTCGACGCTCCACCCGGCGGGCCGGTTCACGGTCTCGCAGCGGCTGCGCCGCATGAACGGAAGCGGGACCGCCGCGGATGCGGTCCTCGCGGAGGCCGCAGGGCGTTGAGCGCGGCGAGGCGCCCGGTCGGGCTCACCTCTCCGCCCCGCTCCCGCGTCTCGACCGGACGTCGACCCAGTCCTGCCGATCGACCGTGACGACCGCCGGCCTCGCGATCGTCGGGCTCGCCCGGGCCCGGCACCGGGTCGGGATCGCGATCACGCCCCCTTGCCGCCCGGACGGACGGCACCGTTGCGATCGGCGTGGGAGAACATCGGCCGCCCGGGCCGGTCGAGCCGTGCCGCCAGGATCGAGCCGCTGCCGCTCTCGGTGATGTAGAGCGTGCGCCCGTCGGCACCGCCGAAGGCGACGTTGGTGGTGTGCGCCTCGGCGCAGGTGCGGATGCGGTAGACCGGCTCGCCCATGGCGTCGACGACCCAGACCGCCCCCATGCCGACATGGGCGATGAACAGCCGGCCGTCGACGTCGAGGGCGAGCCCGTCCGGGCCGCCCCAGCCGCCCGAGAGCTGGACGTAGACCCCGACCTTGGCGACCCCGCCGTCCGGGCTCAGCGGCACGCGCCAGACGCAGTTGCCGCGGGTCACGGCCAGGTAGACCATCGACTCGGAGAGGTTCATCACCAGGCCGTTGGGGCTCGGCACGTTCGAGAGCAGGCATTCGAGCCGGCCGGCGGCGGTCAGGCGAAACAGCCGGCCGGTCGGGTCGTGCAGCCCGGTCAGGCCCTGGTCGGTGAAGTAGAGATCGCCGTTGCTGGCGAAGAACAGGTCGTTGCAGCCCTTGAACGGCGCCAGGCCAGCACGGGTGAGGAAGGGCCGGACGCGGCCGTTGACAGGGTCCATCTCCATGATGCCGTGCTTGTAGTCGGCGATGAAGATGCGGCCGTCCTCGTGGAATTTCAGGCCGTTGGGCCAGCCGTCATACTCGGCCGCGACGTGGAAGGTCCCGTCCGGCGTGATCCGGTAGACCCGGCCGTTCGGCAGGTCGACGCACCACAGGGTGCCGTCGCGGTCGATCGACGGTCCCTCGAGCAGCGAGGTGGCCGGGCCGCCCTGCGGCTGGTAGCGCGCCCACTCGTTGTCGGGGGCGGCCCGCCGGTACGCGTCGGGCAGCCTCGCGAACACCGTCGTCTCAAGGTCTCTCGGCGGCTGGAAGAACATGCACCGGTCCCGGGTTGGCGGGGAGGGAAGGGCAGAGGGAAGGGGAATGCGCGCCGATCGGGTGGCGGGCGAGGAGGAAGACCGAGGCGGCGCCGATGAGGAGCAGGCCGCCCGCCACCAGGAAGGCCGCGTCGAAGCTGCCGGTGGCCTGGACCACGTAGCCGGTCACGATCGGCGCCAGGATACCGAAGATGTTGCCGCCGAGGATCAGCAGCCCCGTCGCGCGCCCGGCATCGGCGGAGGAGGCGATGAGGTCGCCGACGAGGGCGATGTTGAGGGCGACCGTCGAGGCGACGCCGCCGAGCGCGACCATGATCAGAAGGAGCACCAGGGGGACGCTCGACGTCATCGGCGCGAGCAGGATGACGGCGCCGGCGAGCATCGCGAGAGCCGCGACGCGCCGACGTTCGCCCGAGGCCGCCGCCGCGGCGTCGAGGCGCGCATCGCTGAAGCGCCCAACGAGGGTCGTGAGGACGACCGCGCCGAGATAGGGGATCGCCATCATGGCGCCGCTCTTGAGCATCGGCATCCCGCGCTCGGTCTGGAAGTAGTTGGGCAGCCAGGTCAGGAACAGGTACTGGGTGTAGACGGCGCAGCCCTGCGTCAGCATCAGCCCCAGCATGGCGCGCGAGGCGAGAAGCCGGCCGAGGGAGGAGGGCGTCGCCGCGGGTGCCGCCGCATCCGGCTCGCGCTCGCCGAGGATCAGGTCGCGCTCGCGGGGATCGAGCCAGCCCGCCGCCTCGGGGCGGCGATACCAGACGAGCCAGGCGGCGAGCCACACGAACCCGGCGGCGCCGCAGGCCAGGAACGCCGCGCGCCAGCCCGCGGCCTCGACGAGCCAGGCGAGTGCGATCCCGCCGATCGCCGGCCCGAAATACGCTCCGGCATTGAAGATCGCCGCGAACAGGGCCCGCTCCGAGCGCGGGATCCATTCGCGGATCACCCGGCCGGCTGCCGGATAGGTCGTCGACTCGCCGATTCCCATGGCGATGCGCGCGACGATGAGGCCGCCGAGCCCGGAGGCGAGACCCGTCAGCGCGGTGGCGGCCGACCACAGCCCGATCCCGGCGGCGTTCACCGCCCGCGAGCCGAAACGGTCGACCAGCATCCCCATCGGAACCAGGCAGACGACGTAGAGCCACAGGAACGACGAGAACAGGTAGCCGAGCTCGACCGGCGTGATGCCGAATTCCCGCGTGATTGACGTCGCCGAGACCGAGAGCACGACGCGATCGACGTAGTTGATGGTCGCCAGCGCGAACATCAGGACGTAGATCCAGATCCGGCGTCTCGTCATCGGCGTCTTCCCCTCGTTGACTCAATGAATAACCGATCGAAATACGATTTTATATTCATTGAGTTGTTTAATTTTGCCGCATTTTCTGTGACGAACCGGCATCCAGTTCGTCGGAAAATGCTCTAGGCTCACCGGCCCTGGTGGCGCGGCTGCCAGCGCAGCAGGTAGCTCTGCATGCGCTGGATCCCCGCCGAGAGGACGATGCCGACGATCATCAGCACGAACACCGCGACCATCATCCCGGCGGCTTCGCCGCGCGCCTCCGACTCGATGATCAGGCGTCCGATCCCGAACTCGGCGCCGATGAACTCGCCGACGATGACGCCGATCAACGCGAACGAGACCGCCGGCGTCAGGGAGGCGAAGACCCAGGCCATCGTCGAGGGGATGATGACGGTCCGGGTGATCTGCCACTCCGAGGCGCCGAGCAGCCGCGAGGCATTGACGTAGTCGGGATCGACCGAGCGCGCGCCCTCGAAGGTGTTGAAGAACACCAGGAACACCACGACGATCCACGACGTCGCGATCTTCGAGGCGTCGCCGATGCCGAAGGCCAGGATGATGATCGGCGCGAGCGCGATCCGGGGGATCGAGTTGACCGCGGTGACGAAGGGCGAGGCGATCTCGGCCAGGCGCGGCGAGCGGCCGAGCAGCAGGCCGAGCACGACGCCGCTCGTCACGCCGGTCAGGAAGCCGAAGAACGTGTTGCGCAGGGTGACGAAGGTGGCAAACCACAAATTGTTCTCGTAGCGCGCGGTGCAGGCCGAGAAGGCGGTCCCGCCGGGCATCGCCCACTCGCCGGGCTTCGGCTGCAGGCAGCTCAGGCGCAGGAACTGCTCGAAGATCTCGGAGGGGCGCGACACGAAGTAGGGATCGAACAGGTCCGGCACCGCCCAGGGCGCGTAGGGCTTGAGGCTCCAGGCCCATTGCCACAGGGCGAGCAGCACGGCGACGATCGCGACCTGCCAGGCGAGGGTGGAGAGCGGCCGGCTCATGGCAAGAGACTCATGACTTGCGCGCCTTCTTGAACTCCTCGCCGAGCGCGTGCCAGATCCGCGAGAACAGGGCGGCGTATTCGGGCGTCTCGCGCATCGCGACGCCGTCGCGCGGCCGCGGGAACGGCACCTCGAAACTGTCCTTGATCCGCCCCGGCCGGGCGGAGAACAGGATGATCCGGTCCGACAGGGTGAGCGCCTCGCCGAGATCGTGGGTGACGAACAAAACCGTCTGCTTCTCGCGCTCCCAGATCTTGAGCAGCACGTCGTGCATGTCGAGCTTGGTGTGGGTGTCGAGGGCGCCGAACGGCTCGTCCATCAGCAGGATCTCGGGCTCGCGCACCAGCGTGCGCATCAGCGAGGCGCGCTGGCGCATGCCGCCGGAGAGCGAGGCCGGATAGGCCGCCTCGAAGCCGGTGAGACCGACCCGGGCCACCGCCCGGGCGACCCGCTCGCGCCGCTCCGCCTTTGACAGACCTGCGAGCTCCAGGCCGTAGCCGATGTTGTCGGCCACGGTGCGCCACGGAAACAGCGTGTCCTTCTGATAGACGTAGCCGACCTGCGGCGTGGTCCGGCCCGGGACGACCGCCTTGCCGTCGATCAGGATCGAGCCGCCGGTCGGGGCGAGCAGCGTCGCGATCATGTTGAGCACTGTGCTCTTGCCGGAGCCCGAGGGGCCGAGCAGCGACACGAACTCGCCCTGGCGCACGGTGAACGAGACGTCCTCGACCGCGTCGATCCGCCGGCCGTGCAGGGCGAACGACTTCGAGAGGCCGCGCACGTCGACGCGCACAGGCGCGAGCGCGGCTTGAGCCGGGGGTTCGGCGAGGGCCAGCATCATGCCGGGTACTTCGCGGCGGCGGCCTCGGCGAAGCGCGCCGCATAGACGGCGTCGAGCGGCAGCTTCTGCACGCCGGTCATCTCGCGGAACCACACCTTGGCGCCGCGGTCGAACGCGGCCTCGTCGATCAGGCCGGCCGGGTTGCCGACCGCCTTGGTCGCCTTGATCTCGATCAGGTTCGACTCGCGCGAGGTCGAGCCGACGAAGGGCTCGATGGCGCCGTAGATCTCCTCGGGGTCGTGCTTGTCGACCCACTGCCCGGCGCGCATCACGGCGTTCGTCCAGGCCTGGACCAGGGCCGGATCGCGGTCGATGCGCGCTTGCAGGCAGTAATTGACCGTCACCGGCACCGTGCCGCCGATCACGGAGTCCCAGTTGCGCGGGTCCGAACCATCGTAGAGCAGCTTGCCGTAGCCCTGGCGCTCGACCTCGCCGACGAGCGAGTAGGTGTTGATGAGGACGTCGACCTGCTTCGTCTTCAGCGAGCCGAGCATCGTGTCGACGTTGCCGACGCCGAGCCAGGTGACCATGCCGTCGTAGCCGAGCTTTTCCAGGAAGTAGGTCGACCAGATGTGGGTCGTGCCGCCGATCGAGGAGACGCCGACGAGGGGCTTTCGTCCGTCCGGGCGCTTCCAGGCGACGAACTTGGCGAGGTCGGTGATGCCCTGCGCGTAGAGGTCGGCCCGGATCATGAACTGCAGGCCGGCCGCGATGCGGTCGACCGCGGTGAGCGCCTTGCACGGGCGCCCCTTGTTCGTCAGCAGCATCGGGTGGACGAAGTCGGCGAGCGCGAAGTCGCCCTGGCCCGAGGCGATGATCTCGCGGGTCTTCACGCCCGACCCACCCTGGACGAGGCGACTGTCGAGGCCCTCGTCCTTGAAGTAGCCGAGGCCTTGGGCGGCGAACATCACCATGTAGCTGCAGGTCGCGACCGGATAGATGCCCTTGGCGGCGCTCGCGGCGCGAGCCGCGCGCGAGCCGGCGAGCGCCGCACTCGCGCCGAGCGCCGTCACCACATGGCGCCGGGTCAGGACCGACACCTTCGGCAGGGACGTCAGGGGGGACGTCATGGCTCGCGGTCTCCCGGATCGAGAGTGGAAGGGATCGTCGGGACGTCAGCCCGCGAGGCGGTCGAGCGAGGCCAGCACGGCGTCGCCCATGGCGGCGGTGGAGACCGGGGCGCGCCCCGGCTCGGCGATGTCGGCGGTGCGGGCGCCGTGCGCCAGGGCGTCGCCGACCGCCCGCTCCAGAAGGATCGCGTCGTCGGGCCGCCCGAGGGTCAGGCGCAGCATCATCGCGACGCTCAGGATCGACCCGAGCGGGTTGGCGATTCCTCGCCCGGCGATGTCGGGGGCCGAGCCGTGCACCGGCTCGTAGAGCGCCGTGCGCCGTCCCTGCGCATCGGCCGGCCCGAGCGAGGCGGAGGGCAGCATGCCGAGCGAGCCCGCCGCCATCGCGGCGCAGTCCGACAGGATGTCGCCGAAGATGTTGTCCGTCACCATGACGTCGAACTGCCCCGGCGCCCGCACGATCTGCATCGCGGCGTTGTCGACATACATGTGGGACAGCTCGACGTCCGGGAATTCCTCGGCATGGAGCGCGATCACCTCCTCGCGCCACAGCACGCTCGCCTCCATCACGTTGGCCTTGTCGACCGAGCAGAGCCGGCCGCGCCGGCTGCGGGCGAGCTCGAAGGCGAAGCGGGCTACCCGCCGGATTTCCTCGGTGGTGTAGCTGTTGGTATTGAAGCCGCGCCGGCTGCCGTCGGGCCGGGTCTCGATCCCGCGCGGCTCGCCAAAATAGATGCCGCTCGACAACTCGCGCACGATGACGAAATCGACGCCGTTCAGGACACGCTCCTTCAACGGCGCCGAATCGTAGAGCGCAGGATCGGTCACGATCGGGCGCAGGTTGGCGTAGAGGTCGAGGGAGCGGCGCAGCTTCAGGAGGCTGCCCTCGCGGCGCGCCTCCGGCGGCACCTCGGCGGTCTCCGGGCCGCCGGTGGCACCGAACAGGATCGCATCGGCGCCTTCGATCGCCGCCCGGGTCTCGGGCGGGATCACCTTGCCGGTGCGGCGGTAGGCGTCGAGCCCGAACTCGGCCTCCGCTACCTCGACCGGCAGGCGGCGGCGCTCGGAGAACCACGCCAGCACGCGGCTCGCCTGGGCCGTGACTTCCGGCCCGATGCCCTCGCCGCCGATCACCGCGACGCGCATCATGTTGGTCCCGCTCATGCTCGATCTCCCGCCGCATCGCCCGCCGCCGCGTACACCCAGGGCCGCACCCGCCGGTCCCGCTCCTGGAATCGGGCGATCGCGTCGGCCTGCCGGAGCGTCGTGCCGATCTCGTCGAGCCCCTGCAGCAACGCCTCGCGCCGACGAGCCTCGACCGCGAAGGGGAAGCGGCGGCCGGAGGGCGAGACGACGCAGCGTTCCTCGAGGTCGACCGCGACCTTGCCGGCGCCCTGGCTCTCCTCGACCTCACGGGCGAGACTGGCCACGATCCCCTCGTCGAGGACGACCGGCAGGATGCCGTTCTGGAAGCAGTTGTTGAAGAAGATGTCGCCGAAGCTCGGGGCGATGACGCAGGCGACGCCGCGCTCCTGGAGCGACCACACCGCGCCCTCGCGCGACGAGCCGCAGCCGAAGTTGCGCCCGCCGAGGATGATCTGCGCTTCGCGGTAGGGCGGCCGGTTGAGGATGAAGTCGGGATCCTCCGAGCCGTCGGCGCGGTAGCGCAGCGCGCCGAAGCACCAGGGCGCGAGCGTGCCGCGGATGCCGTTGCCGACCAGCCGCTCGATGCGGATGATCACGTCGGTGTCGATGTTCTCGATGAGGATCGGCGCGGCGACGGCCTCGAGGCGGGTGAAGCGGTTCATCCGGCCCTCCTGACGTCCGCGATGGCGCCGGCGAGGGCCGCCGCCGCGGCCATGGCGGGGCTCGCCAGATGGGTGCGGGCGCGCGGCCCCTGGCGGCCGACGAAGTTGCGGTTACTCGTCGAGACCGAACGCTGCCCGGCCGGCACGACCTCGCCGTTGGCGGCGAGGCACATCGAGCAGCCCGGCTCGCGCCACTCGAACCCGGCCTCGACGAACACCCGGTCGAGTCCCTCGGCCTCCGCCTCGCGCTTGACGATCTCGGAGCCCGGCACGACCCAGGCGCGCACCCCCTCGGCCACCCGACGCCCGCGGGCGACGTCCGCCGCCTCGCGCAGGTCCGACAGGCGGCCGTTGGTGCAGGAGCCGATGAACACCCAGTCGACGGGGGTGCCGGCGATCGGGCCGCCCGGGGACAGGCCCATATAGTCGAGGGCCGCCGCCATCGCGCGGGCCCGGCTCGGATCCGGCTCGGACGCGGGATCGGGGATCAGGCCGTCGACCGGGACGACGTGCTCGGGGCTGGTGCCCCAGGTGACCTGGGGGGCGACCCGTCCGACGTCGATCGTCACCTCGCGGTCGAAGGCGGCGTCGGGGTCGCTGGCGAGTTCCCGCCAGGCCGCGACCGCCTCGTCCCACGCCTCGCCCCGGGGCGCGTAGGGCTTGCCCTGAAGGTAGGCGAACGTGGTGTCGTCGGGGGCTACCATGCCGATCTTGGCGCCCAGCTCGATCGACAGGTTGCAGATGGTGAGCCGGCCCTCGACCGGCATCGCCCGGATCGCCGAGCCGGCATATTCCACCGCGTAGCCGGTGCCGCCCGCCGCGCCGATCACCCCGATCAGGTGCAGGATCAGATCCTTGGGCAGCACGCCGGGCGGCATCGCGCCCTCGAAGCGCACCCGCATGGTCCTGGGCCGTCGCTGCACCAGGGTCTGCGTCGCCAGCACGTGCGACAGCTCCGACGAGCCGATCCCGAAGGCGAGCGCACCGAGACCGCCATGGGTGCAGGTGTGGCTGTCGCCGCAGACGATGAGCGTGCCCGGCAGGCTTAAGCCCAGTTCCGGCCCGATGACGTGGACGATGCCCTGGCCGCGCTCGCCGACGTCGAACAGGCGGATGCCGGCCTCTCGAGTCTCGGCCCGCAGGGCGCGGAGCAGGCTCCAGCCGGTCTCGGTGGTGCCGGCCCGGCCGGCAGCGCTCGAGATCGCGTGGTCGGGCGTCGCGAAGGTCAGGCCCGGGCTGTGCACGGTGAGGCCGCGCTGCTTGAGGTCGAGCAGGCCGCGCGAGCCACCGAGATCGTGCAGCAGGTGCCGGTCGACGTGCAGGAGCACGGCACCGTCGCCGAGGTCGCTGACGACGTGCTCGTCCCAGATCTTCGCGAACAGCGTTCTGGCCGCCATAACGTGTCCTCCCCCGCGCGGCTGTTTTCGCCGCATCGGATGCGCGCCCTCTCAGTCGGAGGGCTGCTGCGGGGAGGAGCGTAGGGACGGACCCGCGTCGCACGAAGCGCCGGTTGGGCATGCCGCCGTCGCATTTGGAGATGGCTGCGTCAGGTAGGCGATCAGCCGGCGCGCCGGTCGCGACAGGCTGGCGTGGTCGCGCAGGCCGATATGAAGCGGGCGCAGGCGCCAGGGATCCTCGAGTGCGAGTGCGGTCAGGCCGGTCTCGCGCATATGTCCATCGAGGACCTGGCGCGGGACGATGCCGATGCCGAGCCCGTTCTCGATGATGCGCAACTGGCCCTCGAAGCTGCCGACCCGGACCCGCACGCGAACCTCGCTGCCGAGATCTTCGGCAGCGCGCCGGCACAGGGTCTCGATCGAGGAGCCCCGCTCCAGGCAGACGAAATCGTGGTCGAGGAGATCCGCGAAGGCGATCGAGGCCCGCCCCGAGAGGACGTGGCCAGGCGGCAGCACGACGACGAGCTCGTCGCGCCGGTAGGGCACGATCTGCAGCCCCGGTGCCGGGATGTTGCCCCCGAAGATCCCGAGATCGGCCTGGTTGCTGGCGACCCGCTGCACGATGTCGGGGCTGGTGCCTTCCTCCAGGTTGATGCGGATCAGCGGGTGCAGGGCGAGGAAGCCGGCAAGCTCCATCGGCAGCGTTTCCATGATCGCCGACTTGTTCGCCGAGACCCGGATCAGCCCGCGAAGACCGCTGGCGAAGTCGCGCAACTCGGCATCCATCACCGCGACGCTGCCCTGGATGGTGCGGGCGTGATGGAGGAGGGCCGTGCCGGCCTCGGTCAGGTCGATGCCCTTGGAGTGGCGCACCAGGAGTTCGGCGCCGAGCATCGCCTCGAGTTCCGAGATGCGCCGGCTGATGGCGGAGGCCGCGATATGCGCGCGCTCGGCCGCCGCCGCGATGCTCTGCTCCTCGACGACGGCGATGAAGAGTTCGAGAGTGAAGAGGTCGTAGCGGTGCATGGGCCGTCTGTTGGCGATCCCAGCCGTCATCATACCGGAATGTCTCAGATCCTGAGCACGATCTTCCCGAAATTATCCGCATTCTCCAGCATGCGGTGAGCCTCCGCGGCCTGGCCGAAGGGAAGGACGGCGTGGATGGCCGGGGTGATGCGGCCGTCGGTCAGCTCCGGCAGCCAGCGCCGGCGGAAGCGCTCGACGACGGCCGCCTTCTCGGCGACCGAGTGCGGCCGGAGCGTGAAGCCGCGAAGCTGCAGCATCTTGAGGAGCAATGCTGCGACGTCGACCTGGCAGGAACCGGAGCTCAGCAATCCGACGAAGGCGAGCCGGCCGCGCCAGCGCAGGAGCGAGACGTGGCGGGCGAGATAGGCGGGCCCGATGAAGTCTTCCACCACATCGACGCCGTCGGGGTGGATCTCGCGCAGCGCATCGGCGAAATCCACCTCGCGGTAGTTGACGACGTGCGGGATCCCCCATTCGCGCAGGCGACGCGCCTTGTCCGCCCGTCCGACGGTCGCCACGATCTCCGCGCCGATGCTCCTTGCCATGAGGATCGCCGTGCTGCCGACGGCGCTGCCGCCGGCATGGATCAGCACCCGTTCCCCCGGGGCGAGGCGGGACAGCTCGAACAGGGTTTCGTGCGCCGTACAGAAGGTCTCGATGACGGAGGCCGCCTGCACGTCGTCCCAATCGGCCGGTACGGCGACGAGGTGACGGTGATCGGCCACGGCGTATTCCGCGTATCCGCCGCCGGGCAGGAGGGCGGCGACCCGCGTCCCTGGGACGATCCCGTCGACCTCGGCCCCCGCCTCCACGACCGTGCCGCCGCACTCGACGCCGAGCACGGGGTTCGTTCCGGGCGGGAGGGGGTAATGCCCGGCGCGCTGCATTGCGTCGAGGCGGTTGACCCCGACGGCCCCGACCCGGATCAGCACCTCGTGGGGCGCAGGGGAAGGTCGTTCGGCCCGCTCGAAGCGCAAGGCCTCCGGACCGCCGGGCGCGGGGGCGTGGCAGATGCTCATGGTCGGCACGGCTTGGTCCTCGGCGCTGTCATCGGCCTCGGTGGAAATCCGGTTCCCGGGCTGCCCCGTCAGCGGCCGACGGGCCCGCTCCGACCGGGATGCGGTGCGTGGAACCACTGTTCCTGGACGAACCGGAATGCGCCGACATGGCCCGGCCGGATGCGGGCGAAGCCGGGAAAATGGATGTGCATGCCCGCCACCAGGAGATCCTCCTCGACGCAGCGCCGGAGGATACGCCGCCGCGAGACCGCGCCCGCCGCGCTGTCGGTGTCGAAGATCATGCCGACGCCCGGATCGCCGAGCTGGACCTCCGGGACGTGCACGGTGTCGCCCCAGACGATCATCGCCTCGCCGCGCGATCTGAGGATGTAGCAGGTGTGCCCCGGCGTGTGCCCGGTCGAGGGCACCGCCGTGATGCCGGGTAGCGCCTCGTGCTCGTGCGAGAACCGGCGGACCGCGCCGTCGAGGTAGGGACCGAGCTGGATCCGTCCCGCATCGAAGTAGACCCGTTTCTGGCGCTCGGTCGCACCCGCCTTCGCCGCATCGTCGAACCAATGGGCGATCTCCGCCTCGTGGACGTGCACCAGCGCGTTCGGGAACAGCTTGCACCCGGTCGCGGGATCCGTGAGGCCGTTCGAGTGATCGGGATGGACGTGGGTCAGCAGCACGTCGGTGATCGCGCCAGGGGCGATCCCGAGCGCGCGAAGGAGGCCGGGCAGGTGGCCGCAGGTCGGCCCCATGATATCGCCCGACCCGCAATCGACGAGGATGGTGCGGAGGCCGTCGCGGATCAGGAAGGCGTTGATCGAGACGACCGGGGGCACCGTCCTCCCGTCCTCCCGCAGGAAGCGCGCGAGCTTGGCGTGATCGCCGTCGCGCATGATTTCCAGCGTGTCGTAGGCGACGTAGCCGTCGCACAGGGCGGTCACGAGAACGTCGCCCACCGGGCGATGGTAGATCGCCGGCACCTGGGAGAAGGGGATCCGGGAGAAGGGAGTCATGCCGCGTCCGATCCCGGCTTCGCCACGAGGGCAGGCCTCGCCACGAGGGCAGGCTTGGCGACGAGGGCAGGCTTGGCCGTCTCGACGAGGTCGTGGGTCTCCATCAGGCGGCGGCGGAGCTGCGTCCGCGCGATCTTGCCGATCGCGTTGCGCGGCAGTTCCTCGACGGTGGCGAACAGGCGCGGCCGCTTGTAGGGCGTCATCGCGTCGAGCGCCGGGCCGAGGCGCGCGCGCCAATCCTCGGGCGGCCGTTGCGCGACGAGCGTGACGATCTCGCCCCAATAATCGGACGGAGTGCCGAGGACGACGAGCTCCGTCTCCGGGAGGAACGGGGCGAGGGCGCGCTCGACCTCGTCGGGCGAGACCTTGTAGCCGCCGCTCTTCATCATGTCGGACTGGCGCGCGACCAGGAAGAGACGCCCGCGCGCGTCCACGAACCCGATGTCGCCGGTGTCGTGGAACTCGCCGTCGGCCCGCAACCTCAGGCCCTCGCGCGTGATGTAGCCGGTCGAGAGGTGCGGGCTCATCAGGTGGATCGCCCCGGTCTCGCCGCGTGGTAGGCAAAGGCCCGCCTCGTCGCGGATCTCGACCTGGACGCCCGTCGCCGGCCAGCCGACGCACAATCCCTCCGCGGGCGGCTCGGCGTAGGCCGCGGCGGTCTCGGGTGGATCGAGGACCGTGATCGGGTTGAAGATCTCGCTCTTGCCGTAGGTCACGCGGACGATCTCGCCGAAGCGCTCGACGGCGCCACGGTAGACGAGCGGCGTCAGAGGTGCCGTGCCGGTCAGGATCGTGCGCAGCTTCGGGACGAGGTCGCGGTGCTCCGGGCGGGCCCAGGCCTCGAGGAGCTTGGCGAGCACCGTCGGCGGGGCGAAGGCCTCGGTGATCTCGCCGGAGGCCAGGAGCGGCACCACCAGAGCCGGTTCGACGCCGCGCATGAGATGCACGCTCGCCCCCTGCGCGAGGTAGGCGAAGGTGAGCAGCGAGCTGCCATGCGAGAACGGCGTCATGAGCAGGGCGCGGCTTCCCCCGTCCGGCGCGAAGGGCAGGGAGGCGCGCAGCATCAGGGTGCCGGTCCACCGGCCGCGATGCGTATGGATCGCACCCTTGGCCGGGCCCGTCGTGCCGCTGGTGAAGACGATCCGGCTCGGAGCGTCCGGATCGACATCCGGCCAGCCCTCCGGCGCGAAGGGGTACGCCTCCGTACTCCGGACATCCTCGCAGGGTACGCCGAGATCGGCCGGGAGTTCGTCGGCACCGTCCATCAGGACCAGTCCGGCGCCCGTGCAGGCGAGGGCGTGCGCGATCTCGTGAGGGCTCAGCAGCGGGTTGACGGGCACCTCCGCCGCCCCCGCGAGCGAGACGGCGTAGCTCGCCGATGCGGCGAGCGCCGAGTTGTGGAAGATCGTCGCCACGAAGGCACCCGGGCCGAGGCCGCGGGCCGCGAGGCGGCGCGCGATGCCCGCCGCGACGTCGAGCACCGCCGCGATCCGGTGCGGCCCCGCCGCATCGACGATCCCGATCCGGTCGCCGTAGCGCTGATGGATCGTCGCGAGCTCGGTCCCCCAGTTCATCCCGTGCCCTCCCTCATTCCGCAGCGTCGGCGAAGCGTTCCGGCCCGAGCGGATCCTCGCCGTTCGCGTCGAGCGCGCGTGCCCACTTGTCGAGCCACCAGCCGTAGGGCTCGGGCCAGGACGCGAAGTCCCGCTCCACGCCCATCTCCCAGGCGGCGTGATGGGCCCAGAACGGGTCGAAGAGCATCTGGCGACCGATGCAGACGAGATCCGACCGCCCCTCCCGGAGGATCCGCTCGGCATGGGCCGGGGTGCGGATCATGCCGACGGCGGCCGTGGGAATCCCCGCCTCCCGCCGCAGCCTGTCGGACAGCGAGACCTGGTAGCCGGGCCCCCGGGCGAGGTTCGAGTTCGTCGCGCCGGCCCGCATGTTGCCGCCCGACGAGCAGTCGATGAGGTCGACGCCCGCCTCCTTCAGCTCCCGCGCGAGGACGACGCTGTCGGCTTCCGTCCAGCCGCCCTCCATCCAGTCCGTCACCGAGAGGCGCGCGAAGAGGGGCATGGAGTCGGGCAGCGTGGCGCGCAGGCGCCGCACGACGGTGAGCGGCAGCCGCATCCGGTTCTCGAGCGAGCCGCCCCAGCGGTCGGTCCGATGGTTCGCGATCGGCGAGAGGAAGCTCTGCAGGAGATAGCCGTGGGCGAGATGCAGCTCGAGGAGGTCGAAGCCGGCAAGGACCGCGCGGCGCGCGCCGGCGACGTAGGCCTCGATCACGCCCTCGATCTGCACCTCGCTCATCGCGACCGGAACTTGCCAGCCGTCCGAGAGCGGCACCGCCGAGGCGCCCATGGGATGGAGCGGCTCGCTTCCGGCGGCGAGGTCGCGCTCGCCGATCGGGCCGTTGCCCTCGTGCGCGCGCTGCTGGCCGCCCTTGCGGCCCCCGTGGCTGATCTGGATCGCCGTCCTGGCGCCGTAGCGCTTCATCTCGCCGACGAGCGCCGCCATCGGGGCGATCTGGCTGTCGGCCCAGAGGCCCGGATCGCCGTTGCTGACCCGCCCGGCCCGCGTGACGAAGGTCTGCTCCATGATCACGAGGCCGGCGCCGCCCATCGCCATGCGCTGGTAATGAGCCAACTGGAACGGCGTCAGCCGGCCGTCCTCGGCCGCATAGGTGCCCATCGGCGAGACGACGATCCGATTCTTGAGCGTCACGCCGCGGATCGTGAAGGGCTGGAACAGGAGCGGCCGGCCCTCGTGCCCGCCATCGGTGGTCGGGGGCGCCGTCATCGCGCGAGCGCCAGGATGTCGTCGAGCACGGTGCGGAGCGGGAGGCTGCCGGCGCCGTCGAGCCCGTCGAACAAACGCTCCCCGAGGGCTCGGGCGGCGCCCGGGGCCGCGCCGAGACGCGTCAGGCGCTGGTCGAAAACCGCGAGCGTGCGCGCGCGCGTCAGGAAGATCAGATCCCGCGGCATCTGCGAGGAATGGGCCTCGCGGCGGGAACCGTCCTTCATCCGGAGGGTGATGCGGGAATCGAGCGCCCCGCCCTCCGCGTCCGGCACCACATTCGTCCGGCGCACGAGGTCGAGGATCACCGGATCGTCGCGCAGGCTGGTCCCCATCTCGTAGGTGATGTCCCCGCGCGAGAGCATCGCCGAGACGGCGAAGGCGGTGCTGGCCTGGGTCTGGACCAGCCGCTCGTACGGGCCCTTGAAGTTCGTGCCGGGATAGACCGTGTAGGGCTCCCAGAGCGTGACCTCGATCGCCTCGACCGCGGCGGGGTCGAGGCCCTCCCCGTGGAGCTTCTGGGCCGCCATCGCGGCCGGCATGTTGTCGCCGAGCGTCGCGTAGGGCTTGCACATGATGCCGCGCATCGCCGCCGGATCGGGCGGCGTCGACCAGACGTCCGGCGCCTGCTCCATGCCGGCGACGGTCGCGAGGAAGCCCTTCGGGCCGTCGAGAGCCTCCGGAGCGCCGGCGACGCCGGAAGCGGCGAGGCAGGCCGCGATCAGCCCGCCCTGAGCCGCCCGGCCGTTCTGGACGCGCCACTCGTCGGCGCCGGCCCGCACCGGCTCGAGGGTGCCCCCGGTGGTGGAGGCCGCGATCGAGACCGCGGAGGCGGCGCGCTCCGGGTCGAGGCCGAGCACGACGGCGGCGCCCGCCGCCGCGGCGATCGTGCCGAAGGTCGGGCTGGTCCGGAAGCCGCGCGCGATCAACCGGCGTGCCACGACCTCGTCGCGGCCGAGCCAGTTGATCGTGCTGTAGCCGGCGACGAGGGCGCGGAGCGCGACCTCGAGGCTCGCCCCGTCCCGTTCGGCCAGGGCGACGACCGCCGGAGGGACGAGGGAGCCCGGATGCGTCCAGGACTCGTGGTCGGTGTCGTCCTGGAAGTGCGCGTGCGCCGCGACTCCGTTGGCGAAGGCGGCCTCGGAAGGGGCGAGGCCGACCCCCGATGCCCAGGCTCGCGCCGCGCCGTCGCTGTGGGGGGCGAGCGGTCGCGACAGGGCGATCGCCGCGCGGGCCGTCGGCTCGTCGCGCGCCGAGAGCGAGAGGCCGAGCGTGTCGACGAGGCACATCAGCGCCTTCTCGCGGACATCCGGCTCGAGCGTGCGCGATGCGAAGTGTCCGAGGTAATCCCCGAGGATGCGTCCGGCAGGCGTCATGGCGGTGTCTCTCTCCTCGTGCCGGGCATCAGCCGCGGCTGTAGGCCCAGGCGCGGCTGACCTCGAGCCCGAGACCCCGGCGCAGCCGCACGAGGGACAAGGCGTGGCTCCAGGCGGCGGCGAACACGTCGAGCACCACGGCTCCGTCGATCCGGCGCAGGCCCTGCTTGGCGAAGATCTCGGCCATCACGCCCTCGGCCGGCACGATCACCTCGGCCCCCTCGGCGATCAGCGCGCGCGCGGTCCGCGTGAAGGTCTCGACCAGGGCCGACGGGTCGTCGCGGGCCGCGATCAGCGCGTACTCGTCCATCCCTGGGTCGAGCGCGGTGACGGCCTGGACCCGGGCCTCGAGATGGTGCTTGGCCACCGAGAGCTTCGTCATGTAGGCGACGTTCGGGGCGTTGGAGATCAGGGCGATGCGCGTGCCGAGCGAGCAGCCGACGAGGAGCGACGCCTCCGTCAGGGAGACGACCGGGATGTCGACCGCACTGCGCATCTCGCGCAGGTAGGGCTCGCTGAACGAGCCGATCACGAACGCGTCGTAACCCTGTCGCTCCGCCTCCACGGCCTGCTCGACGATCGGTCCGAGCACGCGGTGGTAGAGGTAGGCGTTGCCGAGCGCGTCGCTCGGGCTCAAGTCGCCGTAGGTTCCCTCGGCCAGACCCTGCACGTGGATCTCGGCCTCCGTGCCGAGGAACGTCCGGGCATGAGCCTCGATCCCCTGCTTGTAGGCCGCGATACGGCTCAGCTCGTTCACGGATTGGTGCCAGATGCGCGTGGTCATGGTGCTCTCCCGTTCGCCCCTCGATGGTCAGGCCGCGGAGCTCTCGCGGGGCGCTTGCGTCGGAGAGGGCGCGAAGACCTCCGGGCCCGTCGGCCGCTCGCCGTTGGCGGAGAGCGCGCGGCCCCATTTTTCCAGCCACCAGCCGTATTGCGGCGGCCAGTCCGAAAAGCCGTCGTTGACGCCGAGCGCCTCGGCCGCGTGGTGGGCCCAGAACGGATCGAACAAGGCCTGGCGCGCGATGCAGATCAGGTCGGCCCGCCCCTCCCGGAGGATCCGCTCGGCGAAGTCCGGGGTGCGGATCATGCCGACGGCTGCGGTCGGGATGCCCGTCTCCGCGCGAATGCGCTCGGCGAAGGGAACCTGATATCCCGGCCCCCGCCCCAGGCTCGAATTGGTCGCGCCGACGCGCAGGTTGCCGCCCGACGAGCAGTCCACGAGGTCGATCCCGGCCTCCGCGAGCGCGCGGGCGAGGACGAGGCTGTCGTCCATCGTCCAGCCGCCCTCGATCCAGTCGGTGGCCGAGATGCGGGCAAGGAGCGGCATCGAGGATGGCACGACCTCGCGGACCGCGCGCACCACCTCCAGCGGGAACCGCATCCGGTTCTCGAGGCTGCCGCCGTACGCGTCGTCCCGCTGGTTGGCGAGCGGGGACAGGAAGTTCTGCAGCAGGTAGCCGTGGGCCATGTGGATCTCGACGAGATCGAAGCCCGCCAGGACCGCGCGTCGCGCCGCCGCCGCGAAGGCATCGCGCAGGCCATCGAGCTGGCCTGCGGTGATCGCCTCCGGCATCCGCCAGCCTTCCCCGAGCGGCAGGGCAGAGGGCGCGAGCGGTACCCACTCCTCCTCTCCCATCGCCAGATCGCGGTCGGTCAGCGGCCCGTTGCCGCGGAACGCGCGCTGCATGGACGACTTGCGGCCGCCATGGTTGAGCTGGATGCCGGCCTTGGCCCCGTAGCTCTTGATGTGGCTCACCAGCGCCCGCATGTCGCCGATCTGGCCGTCCTCCCACAGGCCCGGATCGCCGTTGGTCACCCGCCCGCGCCGCGTGATCGAGGTCTGCTCGATCATCACCAGGCCCGCGCCGCCCATGGCGAAGTTGGCGTAGTGAGTGTGGTGGAAGGGCTGGAGGCGGCCGTTCTCGGCCGAATACGTACCCATCGGCGAGATGACGACGCGGTTCTTCAGCGTGACGCCGCGCAGGGTGAAGGCGGAGAACAGTTTGACGTCGGAGCCCATGGCGGTTCCCTCCCGGTTGTCGTGTGGGGCCGGACCGGGATCTTCGCGTCCCGTCGGCCGTGTCATCGCGCCCGTCGCCGGCTTGCGGGCCTACGGGGTTTCGGCTGCTCCCTGCCCGCGGGGCGGGGCGCAGGATGCCTGGGGGTCGAAGGTCGTCGGGATGAGGACGCGGCGCGGCTCGTCCCGGCTGCCCCGGACGATGTGGTCGAGGAGCAGCGACGCGGCCGTCGCCCCGACCTCGCTCTGCTCCCACCCCACCACCGCGATCGGCGGCTGGTGCAGGTCCGAGAGGTCGTTCCGCCCCGAAGCGACCACCGAGATGTCGCCCGGGATCCCGAGGCCGTGCGTGCGGATCGCCCGCAGGACGCCCGACAGCATGTCGATGCCGCCGGCGATGATCGCCGTCGGCCGTTGCGACAGGCCCAGCAGCGCCGACGTCGCCCGATAGGCGTGGTCGCGCAGGAAGCTCCCGGACACGATGAGATCCGGCAGGGGCGCGATCCCCCGTTCGGCGTGGGCGCGCTCGAAGCCACGGACGCGGGAGACCGCGGGATGCAGCCCCATCGGCCCGGTCAGGAGCGCGATCCGGCGATGGCCGAGGCCGAGGAGATGCGACGTCGCGAGGCGGGTTCCGCCTTCGTGGTCGACGTAGACGGCATCGCACCAGGACGGCTGGTCGCGGTCGATCATGACCAGCGGCACCGGCAGGTCCCGGAGGATCTCCTCCATCTCGCCCTCGATCGGCGTGTAGGGCCCCATCAGGACACCGTCGACCTGACCGCTCGAGAAGCTGCGCAGGAGCTTGATCTCGCGCTCGCGCCGGCCCTCCGAGTTCGAGATGAGGAGCGCGTAGCCGGATTCATTCAGGACGTTCTGCGCGGTCGAGACGAAGCCGCCGAGCTGGGCGATGTTGATCTCGCGCAGGATGCAGCCGACGGTGCGGGTGCGCCCCATCCGCATCGACTTGGCCGCCGCGTTGGGAACGTAGCCCAGCTCCGCGATCGCCTCCTCGACCGCCTTGCGCACCGCCGGCTTGACGTCAGCCGCATCGTTCACGACCCGCGATACGGTCCCGGTGGAAACGTTGGCGAGCTTCGCGACCTCGCGAATGGTGGGGGCCCTCGGCGGCTTCTCTCGGTGCACGCTCATCAGATTTCGAACTGCCACTGCTCGGTTGCGACGCGGTAGCCCGTCCCCTCGCGCACGAGGTAGCCGAGGCCGGGGAAGTGGATGTGCATTCCCGCGACCAACATGTCCTCGTCGTAGATGCGCTGCAGCAGGGCGGTGCGGTTTGCCGCCGCCATGTCGGGATCGTGATCGAAGCTCATCGAGACCTCGGGGCGCGCGACCTGGATCTCGGGAACGTGCGCGAGGTCGCCCCAGACGATCATCCGCCGCCCCTGCGAGCGAAGGACGTAGGTCGAGTGACCCGGGGTGTGGCCGGCGCATTCGACGAGCGTGATGCCAGGCAGGACCTCGTCGCCGTCCTCGGCGAGGCGCAGATGCTCCGCCCGATAGGGCCCGACCTGCTCGCGCGCCCAGCCGAAGTAGCGCTCGCGCTGGCGAGCATCGGCGCGCGCCATCGCCTCGTCCGAGAACCAGTGTGCGATCTCCTTGCGATTGACGACGACCGTTGCGTTTGGAAACAGCCGCCGGCCGCTCGCCGCGTCCGTGAGGCCGCAGGAATGGTCGGGGTGGCAATGGGTGAGGAGCACGTGCCCGATCTCGGACGGCGCGACGCCGGCCGCCGCCAGGTTCGCGAAGAGCTTGCCCGCCGTCGGCCCGAACTTGTCCTGCGAGCCGCAATCGACCAGCACCGTGCCGGCCGGGCCCCGCAGCAGGAAGCAGTTCACGGAGATCCGCGGTGGCGAGATCCGGTGGTCGCGTGCCATCATCCGGTCCACGTCGTCCGGGGAGAACTCCCGGAAGATGGCATGGCCCATCTCGACGTAGCCGTCGGACAACGCCGTGACGAGGACGTCGCCGAAGCGGCGGTGATAGACGCCGGGGATCTGCGTGTCTGGCAGGCTCATCGTGCACCCTGTTTCACGACCGTGGAGCACAGCGGATGGGATCTAGTTCAGTGCGAGGTCCCGAAGGTCGCCGACAGACTCGATGTCCCAGAGCTTCGCGAACAGCGCCGCGGCGCGCTCCGACGACAGCCGGATCTCCGCGCAGTCGCGGAACTTCGCCTCGAGCTCCGCGCGCTCGAGCGGACGCTGCCAGCTGCCGCGCGCATGCTCCACCGGCGCATGGCGGTGCACCGTGCCGTCCCTCAAGGTCACCCAGACGAGGTCGTGCGGCGCCATGGGCATGTCGGTCCCGGCGCTCTCCTCGCTCGCCGTGACGTCGACCCGTTCGAGCATCGCCTGGATGTCCGGACGACCGACGAAGGCGTCGGTGAGTTCCGTAAGACCGACCCGCCGCGCCAGGAGGGCACTCGCCATCGCGAACTCCATCGAGAACTTCGCCTCGAGCCCGGTTTTGGGCCGGGTGTTGCGCAGCATCAGGCGCTGGGTGGCGCCGGTATGGACGTGGATGGTCTCGACGGCCTCGCCCGCGAGGTCGTGCGCGTCCGCAAGGTCGATCATCGCGTCGATGGCCCGGTGCGTCGCGTAGCAGGTCGGGTAGCGCTTGATGTTGACGCCGAAGCGCTCGACCAGCCACTCCTCGCCGATGCGGAACGCGGCGGGATCGAGGTCCGGCGCACCGGATGGCGAGAAGGCCCGCAGGAACCCCGTCCGGTGCTCGAGGGCATCGAGGCTGCCGGTGTAGCCGACGCTCGCGAGCCGGGCGGCCTGGATGCCCGATTGCGCGGTGCGCCCGGCATGCAGCGACTTCGTCATCGAGCCGAAATTCGCCACGAGCCCGGCCGCCAGCGAGGCGGCGATGGCCAGTGCGTGGGCGGTCTCCCCGGGCCCGAGCCGCCGCAGCCGGGCGGCGGCGGCCGCGCAGGCGAGGGTTCCCATCACGGCCGTCGGATGGAAGCCGCGATCGTGCAGGTGACCGGGCTCGAGCTCCGCCAGATGCGCCCACAGCTCGTAGCCCACGAGGTAGGCGTCGATCGCCGCCTCGCCCGAGGCCGAGAGCGCGTGGGCCTCGGCCAGGATCGCCGGCACGAGGACGGTGCTGGGATGCCCCGCCAGCGCCACGTCGTCGAAGTCGAGGACGTGGGCGGCGACGCCGTTGACGAAGGCCGCCTCCGCCGCGCCGTAGCGCTGCCCGTCCACGGCGACCGGCGCCTCGTTGCTGCCGGGGACGGGCGAGGCGATCGTGGCGGCCAGCCGCACCGCCGGCTCGCCCGCACCGGCGAGCATCACACCGACGCAATCGACGAAGCCGATGCGCGCGGCATGCCTCGCGCGCGCCGGAACACGCGCGCCGTCGAAGCGGGCGACGAAATCGGCGGCCTTTCGGGTGATGCTGTCCATGACCACCTCAGTAGGAACGCGGCATGCCGAGGACGTGCTGGCCGACATAGGCCAGCACGAGGTTCGTCGAGATCGGGGCGGTCTGGTAGATGCGGCACTCGCGCCACTTGCGCTCGATGCCGTACTCCGTGGCGTAGCCGAAGCCGCCATGGGTCTGGAGCGCCGTGTCCGCCGCGCTCCAGGTCGCCTCGGAGGCGAGGAGCTTGGCCATGTTGGCCTCGGATCCGCAGGGCTGCCCGGCGTCGAACAGGGCGGCGGCCTTGCGCGCCATGAGGTCCGCGGCCTCCAGCGCCACGTGCGCACGGGCGATCGGGAACTGGATGCCCTGATTGGCGCCGATCGGCCGGTTGAACACGACGCGCTCGTTGGCGTAGGCCACGGCCCGCTGGATCATGTAGCGCCCGTCGCCGACGCACTCGGAGGCGACGAGGATCCGCTCGGCATTCATCCCGTCGAGGATGTAGCGGAAGCCCTTGCCCTCCTCGCCGACCAGGGCGGAGGCCGGGACGCGCAGGTCCTCGATGAACATCTCGGTCGTGTTGTGGTTCATCAGCGCCTTGATCGGGCGGATGTCGATCCCGTTGCCGCGGGCCTCGCGCAGGTCGATCAGGAAGACCGAGATGCCGTCCGTCTTCTTCTGAACCTGGTCGAGGGGCGTCGTGCGGGCGAGCAGCAGCAGGAGGTCGGAGTAGCGGGCACGGGAGGTCCAGACCTTCTGCCCGTTGATGACGTAGCCGTTGCCCTCGCGCACGGCCCGCGTCCTGAGCTGGGTGGTGTCCGAGCCGGTGGTCGGCTCGGTCACGCCGAAGGCCTGGAGGCGCAGCTCGCCCGAGGCGATCTTCGGCAGGTACTCGCGCTTCTGGTCCTCGGAGCCGTGCCGCAGGAGGGTGCCCATGATGTACATCTGGGCGTGGGCCGGGCTCGCCACGCAACCGCAGGCGTTGATCTCCTCCAGGATGACGGAGGCGGCCCGCAGCGGCAGGCCGGCACCGCCGTACTCCTCCGGGATGAGGGCGGCGAGGAACCCGCTCTCGGTCAGTTCGGTCACGAATTCGGACGGATAACCCGACTCCTCCTCGAGCTTCGCCCAGTACTCCATCGGATACTTCTCGCAGATCCGGCGCACCGAATCGCGCAGCTCGGGATAGTCCTTGCCGATATCGAGCATGACGTCTGGCTGGTTCATGGCGCAATCTCACGAAGCGAGGGCGGGAGGCGTGGCCGTGCGAAGGCCGGTCGAATAGGTCTTGGGCAGGCCGGCGCGGGCGATCGCGCCGCTGTAGCGCTCGTCTCCGAGCCAGCCCTCGACGTCGCGGCGCAGGGCGAGGAGCGCCGGGATGTCGAGGCCGGTGGCAAAGCCCATGCTGTCGAGCATGAAGGCGGCGTCCTCGGTGTTGATGTTGCCGGTCGCCCCCGGCGCGAAGGGGCAGCCGCCGAGCCCGGCAAGCGAGCTGTCGAAGGTGCGCACGCCCGCATCGAGCGCCGCCGCGACGTTGGCGAGGCCGAGGCCGCGCGTGTCGTGGAAGTGGCAGACCACCCGCCGCCCCGCCGCGATGCGAAGGATCGTCGGCAGGAGGGCCTTGACCTGGGCCGGGTTGCCGTAGCCGACGGTGTCGGCGACGATCAGCTCGTCGGCGCCGCCCCCGGCCACCATCGCGGCGACCTCGAACACCCGGTCGGGATCGACGTGCCCCTGGAGCGTGCAGCCGAAGCTCGTGGCGAGCCCGACGCCGAGCACCATGCCGCTCCCGGCCGGCGTCGCCTTCAGGGCGGCGATCCGCTCGAACTCCGCGATCGCCTCGTCGGTCGAGCGGCGCACGTTGGACCGGCTGTGGGCTTCCGAGATCGACAGGACGTAATTGACGTGGGTGAAGCCGGCCGCGAGCGCCCGCTCGGCTCCCTTGAGGTTCGGCACCAGGGCCGAGGCGGTCACGCCGGTGAGCTCCGGCAGGATCGCCGCGAGCGCATCGGCGTCGGCGAACTGAGGCACCACCTTCGCCGGCACGAAGGAGGTCAGCTCGATCTCGCGCAGACCGGCCTCCTTCAGCCGCAGCGCCCATTCGCGCTTGCGCTCCGTGGGGAGGAAGCGGGCCGCCATCTGGATGCCGTCGCGCAGGCCGACCTCGCGCAGGATCGCGTGTTCCGGCATGGGCTACTCCCCCCGGAAGCGCGGCTTGCGCTTCTCGTTGAAGGCACGCACGCCCTCGTGCCGGTCCTGCGTCGCGACCATGCGGTTGTAGCACTCGATCTCGAAGGCGAGACCGTCGGCGAGCGACATCTGCAACCCGCGGTGGATCGACTGCTTGGCCTGGCGCACGGCGATGGGCGCGTTGCCGGCGATCCGCCGCGCGGTGGCGAGGGTGGCCTCCAGCAGCTCCGCCTGCGGCAGGACGCGGTTGACGAGGCCCCAGTCGCAGGCTTCCCGCGCGGTGAAGGGCAGCCCGGTGAGGATGATCTCCTTGGCCCGCCGCTCGCCGAGCGCCCGCGGGATATTCTGGGTCCCGCCGGCACCGGGCATGATTCCCAGCGTCACCTCGGTCAAGGCGAAGCGCGCGCTCTCGGCCGCGTAGGTGAAGTCCAGGGCTGCCGCGAGTTCGCAGCCGCCGCCGAAAGCCGCCCCGTTGACCGCGCCGATCAGGGGCAGCGGGCAGGCGACGACCGCGCGCAGCATCCGCTCGAACATGGCGTGCTGGCGCAGCCACTGCGCGTCGGTCATGCCGTTGCGCTCCTTGAGGTCGCCCCCGGCGCAGAAGGCCTTCTCGCCAGCGCCGGTGACGACGATCGCCCGCACGCCGTCCGTCTCGAGCTGGAACCGCTCGAAGAGGTCGAGGAGTTCCTCGCCCATGCGGGTGTTCATCGCGTTGGCGGCCTGAGGCCGGTTCAGCCGGACCAGAAGCAGGTCGTCGTCGATCCGCTCCAGCCCGAGGGTCTCGTAGGTGGCGTTCATTCGTGATCCTGCAGAAGGCTCGCGTTGTGGGCACCGAGGGCGGGCGCCGCCCCGCCCGCGGTGGGGCGGGCGTCGTCGAGCGTGATCGGCAGCCCGACCCATTGGTGGCCCGCCCCTTCGGTCAGGATGCCCACGGCCTGCGTCTGCGGGTGGGCCCAGACCTGATCGATGCGGAGCAGCGGGCAGTTCGGCACCTGGGCGGCATCGAGGGTGGCGCCGAGCACCGAAGCGCTCAAGGCCCGGATGGCGGCCGCGATCCGCGGCACGAGCTCGTCGCGCAGGAGCACCCGCTCGCGGTTCCGCGCGAAGCGGGGATCGCGCCCGACCTCGGCGAGCCCCGGGATCGCCTCGCACAGCCGCGCGAAGAGCTTGTCGTTGCCGGCCGCGATCATCACCCAGCCGTCGCTCGCCTCGAAGGCCTGGTAGGGGACGATCTCGGCGAGGCCCGACCCTTGCGGCTTGCGCACCTCGCCCGACACCGCATGCGCGGCGAGCGGGATCGTCATCCAGGCGAGCCCGGTCTCGAAGAGCGAGGTCGACACCCGGGCGCCGGTGCCGGTCGCACCGCGCTCGCAGAGCGCCGCGAGGAGGCCGATGACGGTCCACATGCCCGCGCCCATATCCACCAGGGACACGCCGACGCGGACCGGCGCCCGGTCGGCCTCGCCGGTGATCGACATGATCCCCGAACTCGCCTGGGCGAGCGGGTCGTAGCCGGGCTTGCTCGCCAGCGGGCCCGACTTGCCGAAGGCGCCGATGTCGCACCAGATCAGCCCGGGCTTCTCCCGGCGCAACGCATCCGCCTCGATGCCGAATTTCTCGAGGAGGCCGGGCCGGAGGTTCTGGATGACGGCGTCGGAGTCGAGGATCAGACGCGTCAGGGCCGCCTTCTGCGCCGGGTCGGAGAAGTCGAGCGTCACGCTCTCCTTGGAGCGGTTGAGGGCGTGGAAGACGGTGGCGTCGTCGCCGAGGAAGGGGGGACCCCAGCCGCGGGCGTAGTCGCCGGTCGCCGGGTTCTCGACCTTGATCACCCGCGCGCCGAGCTCGGCCAGGATCAGGCCGGCATAGGGCGCGGCAACCGAATGGCCCAGTTCGAGAACGGTCAGGCCGCCAAGGGGTGCGGTACGCTGCAAATCGTTGCTCCTCATCGGCAAGTCTTGCTTCTTCGTGGGATAGTGGGGGGACGAGGTCACAGGTACTCCTCGGCGAGCGCCGCCCCTTTGATCTCCTCGGTCCGGCCGGAGCGCCGGATCTGACCGGAGCGCATCACGTGGCCGACTTGCGCGATCCGCAGCGCGGGACGGGCCATCTGCTCCGTCATCAGCACCGCGATTCCCTCGTCCCGCATCCGCTGGACCGCGGCCGAGATCTGCCGGATCCACACCGGGGCCAGGCCGAGGAACGGCTCGTCGAGCAGCAGCAGCTTCGGCCCCCCGCTCATCGCGCGGGCGATGGCGACGAGCTGCTGCTGGCCGCCGGACAATTCGCCCGCCGCCTGGGCCTGCCGCTCGGCCAGGAAGGGGAACGTGTCCACGAGCCCATCCCAACGGCGGGCCTGCTCGCGGGGCGTGAGACGCACCGCGCCGGACAGAACGTTGTCCTTGACGCTCATGCTCGGGAAGACGCGACGCCCCTCCGGCGAGTACCCGATCCCGCAGCGGGCACGGGCGTCGCTCGGCAGCCCGGCGATGTCCCGACCGTCGAAGGTGACGCGCCCGCGCGCGGTGCGGACGAGGCCGATCACGGCGTTGATCAGGCTCGACTTGCCGGCGCCGTTCGCCCCGATCAGCAGGACGGTTTCCCCGGCGCCGACGTCGAGGTCGATCCCCTCGACGGCGCGGGTGCCGCCGTAGGAGACGTGGAGGTCACGAATGCTGAGCATCGGCATCCTCCTCGTCCGTGCCGCCGAGATAGGCATCGATCACGTCCTTGCGGTTCAGGACCTCGCCCGGCGGCCCGGCCGCGATCAGGCGGCCGCCGTCCAGCACGATGACCTGCGGGCACAGGCGCCGGATCAGGTCCATGTCGTGCTCGACGAGCAGGATGCCGCACCCGAATTCGCGCTGGGCAAAGCCGACATAGGCGTCGATGTTGGCCCGTTCGGACTTCTCGAGCCCGGCGGCCGGCTCGTCGAGCAGCAGCATCTTCGGCTGCGTCGCCAGCGCCATGGTCAGGCCGAGCATCTTCTGGAGGCCGTAGGGCAGGACCTCGGCGTGGCGCCTCCAGCACTCGATGAGCCCGAACCGGTCGAGCAGGGGAGCCAGCCGCTCGAGCACCGAGCGGTCGCGCTTCGCGAACCGCAAGGCCGCGATGAGGTTGTCCTCGACGCTCGATCCGGCGAATGTCGCGGTCTGCTGGAAGCTGCGGACCAGGCCCTGATCCGCATTCGCGTAGACGGGGCGGCCGTCGATCCGCGTGTCGCCGAGCAGGACCTGACCCGAACTCAGCGGCAACCGGCCCGACATGATGTTGATCATCGTGGTCTTGCCCGCACCGTTGGGGCCGATGACCCCGAGCAGGCCGGCCGGCGGCAGGGTGAAGCTGACGTCGTAGAAGACCTTGAGGCCGCCGAACGCCTTCGAGATGCTGTCGGCGCGCAGGGCGCCGGCCGAAGCGGTGAGGCTCGCGCTCACGATTTCACCCCCCGGGCTTGAACCGCGGCGATGGGAGCGACGCGGGCGGGCGCCGCAGGCGAGGCCCGCCGCATCCGCCCTGCCGCCTTCGCGGCGAGACCGATGACGCCGCCCCGCGCCACGAGCGTGACGACGATGATGAGGAGCCCGAACAGGCCGGGGGACAGTTCGCCCTTGAGGGCGAAGAGGTCGGTCGCCGTCACGAGGAGCGCGGCGCCGGCGAGCGTGCCGAGGATCGCGCCCTTTCCGCCCACGATGGTGTAGGTGATGTAGCTCACCGAGGACATCGGTGCGAAAGAGGTCGGGTGCGCGGTGAGCAGCATGTTCACCAGCGCGAAGCCGGCAAGGCCCGAGACCCCGGCCGCGACCGAGAAGGCCAGCGCCTTGTAGCGCCAGCAGGCCAAGCCGAGGCTCTCGGCGAGCACGTCGTTCTTCTCGATCGCGGTGAACTCGTAGCGGAAATGCCGGGTGAACAGCGCGGTGATCGTGAAGCCCGCGAAGGCGAGACCCGCCGTGGTCAGGAGCACTTGGCTGTTGTCCATCAGCTCGATGCCGAAGAGGGTCACCGCCGGCATCCCGACGAGGCCGTTGGAGCCGCCCGTCAGGGGCGCTGCCTCGAACAGGAGTAATTGGACGATCTCCGTCAGCACGAAGGTGACGAGAACGAAGTAGACCCCCTTCAGGCGCAGGATCAGCCAGCCGAGCGGAACGGCACAGAGGGCCGGCATCACGAAGGCGGCGACCCCGAGCAGGATGGCGTCGGTCACGCCGAGCTTCAGGCTGAGGACAGCGACCGTATAGCCGCCGATCGCCATGAAAGCCGGCACGGCGAAGCTCATCAGATCCATGCGCAGCATGATGTAGACGCCTAGCGCGGCGGTGGCCGCGATGAGGATCAGGTTCGTCTGGGAGAGGATCTGCGGGTTGCGGGTGAGCACCGGCACCGCGAAGGCGAAGCCAACCAGGCAGAGCGTCGCCCATTCGTAGCCGCCGAGGAGGGCGGGGCGGCGCGCCTGCGGGAGGCGCGTGATGGATGCCTGGTTGCTCATGCCCGCCGCACCTCCCTGCCGAGAAGGCCCTGCGGGCGGACCACGAGGATGAGGAGGACCAGGACGAAGAGCGCCAGCGCTCCCTTCGAGCCGCCGAGATAGACTGCGGCGTAGGCCTCGACCATGCCGACGATGAAGGCGGCAACCGTCGCACCGGCTACGCTTCCGAGCCCGCCGAGGATGACGGTGAGGAACGAGAAGGCGAGCACCGGATCGCCGACATGAGGAGCCAGCGCGAGGATGGGGGTGACGAGCGCACCCGTCAGGCCGGCAAGGCCCGTCGCGAGGGCGAAGGCGAAGGGGAACAGGGCCCGCGTGCGCATTCCCAGCGCGCTCGCGACCGCCCGGTCCTCCGCCATGGCGCGCATCGCCCGCCCGATGCCGGAGCGGTAGATGAGCCAGTAGACGATGACGATCGCCGCGAGGCAGACGCCGATGACGACCATGTTCGCGTAGGGAACGTAGGCACCGCCCGCCCGCCACACGCCGGTGATCGGAAACGAGAACTCGGGCGATTCCGGACCGAAGAGGAGCAGGATCGCGGTCGCCATGACGAGGTAGAAGCCCATGGTGACCATCAGGGTCGCCTGATGGTCCTCGATCACGCGCTCGAGGATGAGCGTCTCGAACAGCCAGCCGAGCGCTGCCGTGGCGAGCGTCGCGGCGAGCACGGCGACGGGGAAGGGCAGCCCGAGCACGACGGAGCAGTAATAGGCGACGTAGCCACCCATCACGTAAAACCCGCCATGGGCGAAATTGACGACGCCCAGGATGCCGAAGATCAGGGTGAAACCGAGCGCCAGGAGCGCGTACTGGGATCCGAGGCTGATCCCGATCAGCCCCGTGGCAATGAGATTGTCCATCGTTCCTCCGAAAATCGGTCTTTCGCAGATCAATTTTCCTTGACGGCCGCGGCGTGGATGTAGTCCTGGACCTTGCCGCCGCGGACCTGCCCGATCGCGAACGGGTAGGACATCTCCTGATTGATCCCGAAGAACTGCTGACCGATCCAGTATCCCTTGCCGATATTCTCGTCCTCGACCGGCAGCTTGCGCATGGCGTCGGCAATGGCCTGAGGCTTGTCGATCGACTGTGCGGCCTGAGCGGCCTTGACCATCATCCGCGCTGCGAACACCCAGCGGAAGAAGTCGGCGTTCTCCGGGCGCGGGGCGCCCATCAGGTCCTGGTGCTTCTTCTCGAGCGCGCGCAGGCCCTCATCCATCGCGACGGGCTCGTACCAGAGGAAATCCTTCAGCACCTCGATGCCGCCGGCCACGCGGGCGATCTCCTCGAAGCCCGGCCCGCCGAGGCGAAAGATCGGTCCTGCGAAACCGGCCTGGCGCAATTGCTTGATGATGATGCCGGCATCGCCGGCCGGCGAGGACGCCAGATCAATCGCTCCCGGATTGGAGCGGAGCACGCGCGTGACGATCGGAGCGAAGTTGGTCGTACCGCGCTGGTAGTACTCTTCGACGACGCCTACGCCCTTCTTCTTGAAGATCTCGGCGTTGACGCCCGCGACGTCCGTCCCGCCCTGGTCGTTCGGGGCGACGATGCCGACGGAGGAGAAGTCGTAGTGTTTCCGCCCCTCGTCGATGATCGGGCCGGCCCATCCGGACGGACCCGGGCCGATATGGAAGACGTTCGGCCAGCGCGGGCCGATCGAATCCCTGGCGAAGCTGTTGACCATCGCGACCATGCGGTTGCGCAGGGCCACGGGCTTCATCCCGGTCACCTCGGGCGAACCGACGGGTCCCACGATCACCGCGATGCCGTCGGCAGCCAGCGCGTTCATCGCGGACGCCGCCCCCTCGGCAGTGTACTTGGAGTCGATCGCTTTCACCGAGACGGTGCAGGGCGTACCGCCGATCACGAGGCGGCGCTCCTGCGCCGTCTCCTTGGCGACGAACTCCAGTGCTCCCCGCAAGGCGATGCCCCATTGGGCAGCAGGCCCCGACAGGACGGCCGGTGCGCCGATCTTGAGTTCGCAGGCCGATCCCGCACCACAGAACGTGACGGATGCCAGCAATGCGCCGATTGCGGCGCGCTGAGCGCGAAGCGCCATCATGTCTCCTCCCGTGCGGCCCTCCGCAGAGCGCCGACTCGATCCGCCAGCGGGCCTCTTCGTGCCCCTCGTCCGGATCATGAGGAAACCCTAGAGGGGCATACCAAGCGCTGTCAATAAAACGTTTCAAATTTCTGTCTCTGGCTACCCACGCCCTTCAACGCTGTCCATGATCGTGGCGCGTCGAAGAGCATTGAAGCCGGACATCCTTCTACCGCCATTCATCACGTCCTAGTCGCAGCCTCACATCCCAGGCCGCACCTGGCATGAAACGTTTCATGCAGGGGAGCCGCCCCCCCCCCGGAGAGCTGCGCCCTTCCAACCTCACCACGGACACGGACCCTGCGAGGGCTATGAGCCGAAAGACCAGGAGCGGGACGACAAGGCCATGGCGATGCTCGGCGAGCACGTCCGCAACCTGGAGCGCAGCCTGAACAGCGTCGCCGCTGCGACCCATGGCGCAGGAAGCACTGATCACTATCCGCGAGAGCACCGCCGGCCGCGCCTCATCTGCCACGTCAGCCGGATCCAGCCGCCACGACGGACGTCACACAGCTCGAGCGCGATCTCGAAGCCGCCTCAAGTTCCATCGCCGCCCGACGCGCGGCCCTGCGGTCGAAGCCCGCTTGAGCCAGCACAGGACACGGACATGTCGGACCTCTCCCTCTTCATCTCCCTGACCAAGGTCGACGCCGAGCAACGCCTGGTCTATGGCGTCGCCACGGCCGAGACCCGAGCGAGATCAGCCTCGTCGATCTCCCCTGCCTGCCCTCCGCCACCTTTCAGGTGCTCACGGCCGACGGCGCTGCCGAGACCAAGCACTTCGCGCCCGCGGTTACGGTGACGCCGCCCGCGCCCAGCAACGCGGACGTGGTCGCCTGTGCCGAGGCCCTGGCGAAGGCCGCCGGCCGGAAGGGCAAGCCCAGCGACTTCATCGCGCCGGCGCAGGTCGACGGCCGCACGGAGGAGGGCCGCCGCTTCGCCGATCTCGTGCATGACCTCACCGCGGAGCGCCCTTCGGACGGCCGGCGCGTTGATCGTCGGTTCCCAGGGGGAGCGCAGGGAAAGACCCACGATGTCCGACACGCCGCGCCCCGGTGACGACCCGTTGCCGCCCGTCGGCGCCGAGCCCCCCGATCCGATCGAGATCGGCCGGGGTCGAACCCCGCTCGGCCGGGCGGCGTGAGGGCGGCGTCCACCTCCGTACGGTCGAGCGCCCCGCTCGGGAGGGCCAGGCTCGACGGAGAAAGGGCCCGTTCGCTCCTCCACCCGACATCCTGAAGGCACGACGTCCGTCACCGCCGGCAGGTCAATCGGCTCCGTCGTCGGGGATGTTCAGCGTGGTGCCGCAGGCCTTGCAGTGCACCGCGTCCGGCTCGTGCCGCTGCAGCCCGCAGGTCGGGCAGGAGAAGCGCACCTTGTAGGGCCGGAACACCACCTGGGCGAGGCGGAAGAACAACGTCACGCCGCAGATCATCACGAACACCGAGATCAGCCGTCCGGACGTGCCCGGTAGCGTGATGTCGCCGTAGCCCGTGGTCGTCAGCGACGTGACGGTGAAATACAGCGCATCGACCGGACTGCCGATCGCCGGGTTGGTGCCGTTCTGCGAGACGTAGACCACGCCGGTCATCACGAACACGAACACCACCAGGTTGGTGGCGGCGAGGATCGCCTCCTCGTTGCGCTGGAAGACCGGGCTGTCGTGGCGCAGCCGGTCGAGCAGCTGGTAGGTGCGCAGCAGGCGGAGCGTGCGCAGGATGCGCAGGAAGCCGACGCCCTGCATGATCATCGGCGCCAGGAACGAGGCGATGGCGATCACGTCCGTCCAGGTGCTCAGGCGCAGGAACTCGCGGGCGGGCGCCCGGCTGATCGCCAGGCGGGCGAGGAAGTCGGTCAGCACGCCCAAGCCGAGCACCACGTCGCAGGCGACGATCCAGAGCGAGAGCGGCAGGAACGAGGTCACGATGACGAAGGCGACCGTCGCGATGTCGAAGGCGAGCAGGGCGTAGCGGAAACGGTGCGCCTGGTGGGTGTCGCCCTCGTAGAGGGCCTGGAGCCTGGCTTTGAAGGGGGGCATGGGTCCGGCCGAAGGAGCGGGGACGGACCCATACCGCATCCGGGCCGGGCGCGCCCGGCGGCGCGTCCCGGAGGACCGCCGGTCCGGCGGCGGCCCTGGGACGACCGCCGCGGGAGACCGGGGCCTCAGCCCAGCACCACCACCTGCGCGCCCACCGGCACCCGGGCGTAGAGGTCGATCGCGTCCTGGTTGATCATCCGGATGCACCCCGACGAAACGCTGCGGCCGATGCTCTCCGGCTCGGTGGTGCCGTGGATGCGGAACAGCGTGTCCTTGTTGTTCTGCCACAGGTAGAGGGCGCGGGCGCCGAGCGGGTTGCGCGGGCCGCCCGGCACGCCCAGCCCGCTCTGGAGCTTGGACACGCTGCGGGCGAGCGCCGGCTGGCGGGCGATCATCTCCTTGGGCGGGTACCAGTCCGGCCAGGCCTGCTTGGAGTTGATGGTGGCCGCCCCGTTCCAGGCGAAGCCCTGGCGGCCGACGCCGACGCCGTAGCGGCGGGCCCGGCCGCCTTCCTGGATCAGGTAAAGGTGGTGCGCCCGCGGATCGACCACGATGGTGCCCGGCGCGTAGCGGCCGCCATAGGCGACCTCCTGGCGCAGGAAGGACGGGTTGGCGCGGCGCCAGCGGAACGCCGCGACCGGGAACGGCTCGGTGTCGAGCGCCGCGTAGGCGCGGGCATAGTCGATCGGCCCGTCATCGACCACCACCGTGGGGGACGGGTCGGCGGTGCCCTGCGGCGGCGAGACGCTGCGCCGGCCGCCCCAGAAGGAATCCTCCTCCGGCGCCGGCTCGGCCGGGACGGGCTGGCCGCGATACGGATCGGCGCCCTGTCCGCCATAGCCTTGGGTGCCGTAACCCTGGCCGCGCGTATCGTAGAACGCCCCGTCATCCGCCGGGACCGGATCGCGCGAGCGCCGGCGCCGGACGGGGGCGAAATCCTGGTCCGTCCAGGCGAGGGCGGGACGCGGCAGGGCGCCCGCCAGCAGCGTCGAGGCGAGGCCGGCAGCGGCGCCGGAGACCAGGAGGCGGCGGTTCTTGTCTGTCATGGGAGGTCTTGACGATCGTTCTGACACAACGGGGCGCCGAATGGCGCAATGCAGCAACAGCTAGGGCATTTCCCCGCCGAGGGGAAACCGCTCCCTCGGGAAAAACCGTCAGGACCAACGGGCTAGCGCGATATCCGGGCGAGTGTGGCGCGGGTGCAGCCCGCGCCTCGCCGCCTTGCCGGGCGATGCGGAGTCATCCGGCAAATCGCGTGCAATACTTTTTCTAGTTCGTATCTCCACCCGCGAATTCTGTCGTGACGCATATCACCTGTGGTTGACGCGCGCGACAACACGTGTCCTCCTGCGCTGGTCACTTCGATCTGGTGCGCCATGACCAACGATGACCCGACCCGATCGCTCGACCTGATCGAGCTCGCCGCCGACGTCGTGTCGGCCTATGTGGCGAACAACTCGGTCCCGGCGACGGACGTGCCGGGGCTGATCGCGGCGGTCCATACGTCGCTGAGCCAGCTCGGTGCGGCGCCGGCGCCGGAGCCCGAGAAGGCGACGCCGCCGGTCCCGATCCGCCGCACCGTCACGCCGGACCACATCATCAGCCTGGAGGACGGCAAGCCCTACAAGACGCTGAAGCGCCACCTGGCGGGCCGCGGCCTCACCCCCGAGCAGTACCGCCAGAAATGGGGCCTGCCGCCGGACTATCCGATGGTCGCCGCCAACTACGCCGCCCAGCGCTCCGAACTCGCCAAGAGCTCCGGCCTCGGCCAGAGCCGGCGCGGCCGCGGCGCGGCGCTGCGGACCGCCGCGGATCCGGTGGTCTCCGGCCTGGCGCCGGGGAGACGCCGCGGCCATTGAGCCGCCGCCGCGATGAGCGGAGGCCGAAAGGCGCGCTCATCGTCCGTTCAGGTCGTTAGTTCTTTCCTGGGCGGGCAGGCGGTCCTGGCGGCCGCCTTCACCTGAGGAGAGATCCGACGATGATGCACGTCAAGGTGCTCGGGATGGCTGCCCTCGTGGCGGGCGGTGTGGTGGCGGGCGGTCTTGGCCTCGCCTCGACCGCGCAGGCTGCCCCGATCGGCCTCGGCGCGGCGGGCACGCTCGCGACGGAGGCGGGCGTAATCCCGGTGGCCGGCGGCTGCGGCCCGGGCTTCGTCCCGAACCGCTTCGGCTATTGCCGCCCGTTCTACGGGCCGCGGCCGTTCTACGGCCCGCGCCCCTACTCTTACGGCCCACGGCCGTACTGGCGGCGCCCGTATGGCGGGCCGCGCCGATTCTATTACGGCTACTGATCCGTACCGCAGGACGAGCGAGGCGCCCGGCCGGCCGGTCGGGCGCCTCGCCGCGTTTGGGGCGACGGGCGATCCGCGGCCGGCCTACCCCGCCCGCGCCGCCGGCTTGCGCCCGAACGGGTCGAACTCGATCACCGGCGCCTTGCGGCCGTGCAGGGCCGGCAGCACCCGCTCGCCGAAGGCGTCGATGAAGGCCGGCTGGCTGCCGCCGACCTGGTGCAGGTCGATGCTGTCGAAGCCGAGCGCCGCGCAGGCCGCGATGCGCTCGGTCAGCGCCGGCAGGTCGTGCGAGATCAGCACCGCCTCGTGCATGTCCTCCGGCCGCAGGAAGCGGGCGGCGGCCTCGAAATCGGCCGGGCGCGGCAGCTCCCAGGCCACCGAGGACGGCAGGGCGTTGAAGCGCCACTCGGCATGGGCCTGGTGCAGGGCCTCGGCCGGGTCGGGGGCGTAGCTGAGGTCCATCTTGAGGAAGACCGGCTTGTCGGCGCCGCCATTCTCCCGGAAGGCGTCGACGATCGGCCCCAGGGCCTCCGGGCTCGTCCCGACGGTGAGGAGCCCGTCGGCCCAGGTGCCGAGCCAGGCGGCGGTCTCGACGCTGGTGGCCGCGCCCACGAGGCGGGTCGGTGTCTCGGGCAGCGACCACACCTTGGCGTCCACCGCGGTCAGGCGGCCGCGCTGGGTCACGGTCTCGCCGGCGAGCAGCGCCCGCATGATCTCGGCGCCCTCGCGCAGGCGGGCGTTGCGTTCCGCCTTGTCGGGCCAGGGACCGCCGGTGGCGCGCTCGTTCATCGCCTGGCCGCTGCCGAGCGCCACCCACGGCACCCGGCCGGGGAACATCTGGCCCAGCGTCGCCACGGCCTGCGCCAGCACCACCGGGTGGTAGCGCCAGCCCCCCGGCACCGAGATGATGCCGAAGGTCAGCCGCTCGGTCGCCTGCAGGGCGGCGCCGAGCCAGGCCCAGGCGAAACCGGACTCGCCCTGGCTTGGCGACCAGGGCTGGAGATGGTCGGACGAGAAGGCCCCGTCGAAGCCGGCCTGCTCGGCCCGCTGGGCGAGCGCGAGCAGCGACCTAGGCGGGCACTGCTCGTGCGAGATGTGGTAGCTGTACAGGGTCATCGCGGGGCTCCCGGCCCGGGGAATGTCCGAGCCCGGGCGGTCGTTCCGGGCGGGCGCGGTTGCGCCGCGGGGCAGAACCGCTCCTCGCTACATCCCCACCGCGACCCGGCGGCTGTTGCCGCGCTGCAGGTTGCGGTAGCGCGCCAGCGCCCAGAGCGGGAAGAACTTCGCGTAGCCGTGGTAGCGCAGGTAGAACACCCGCGGGAAGCCGGTGCCGGTGTAGAACTCCTCGCCCCACAGCCCGTCCGCGCCCTGCGTGCGGGCGAGGTAGTTGATGCCGCGGGCCACCGCCGGGTGGTCGGCCTCGCCGGCCGCCATCAGGGCGATCAGCGCCCAGGCGGTCTGCGAGGCGGTGCTGCCGGCGCGCTCGTAGCCGCGATATTCGAGCTTGTAGCTCGCCGCATCCTCGCCCCAGCCGCCATCCGGGTTCTGGATCGCGACCAGCCACTCCACCGCCTTGCGGATCGGCGCCGAGGACGGGTCCTGGCCGGCGGCGTTCAGCGCGCAGAGGGCCGACCACGTGCCGTAGATGTAGTTCATGCCCCAGCGGCCGTACCAGCTGCCGTCCTCCTCCTGGTCGGCGAGCAGGTAGTCGACGGCCCGGGCGAGGGCGGGGCTCGTCGCCTTGGTCTCGCCGAGCTGGGCCAGCATCGAGATGCAGCGGGCGGTGACGTCGGCGGTCGGCGGATCGAGCAGCGCGCCGTGGTCGGAGAACGGGATGTAGTTGAGGTAGTGGTAGGTGTTGTCGGCGTCGAAGGCGGCGAAGCCCCCGTCGCGGCTCTGCAGGCCCTCGATCCACTCGCGGGCCCGGGCGATCGACTGGGTGTAGTCCGAGCCGCCCTCGCCGGGGCCGAGGCGGGTCTGCGCCCGGTCCATCGCCATCGCCACCACGGCGGTGTCGTCGAGGTCGGGATAGTGCGGGTTGTTGTACTGGAACGCCCAGCCGCCCGGGCGCACGTCCGGCTTGCGGGCCGCCCAGTCGCCCTTGATGTCGAGAACCTGGAGCGGCTTCAACCATTCGAGGGCGGCGCGGGCCTGGCGCTCGTTCTCGGGGCCGCCGGCCTCCATCAGGGCGTGGGCGGCGAGCGCCGTGTCCCAGACCGGCGACAGGCAGGGCTGGACGTAGGCTTCGTGCTCCTTGACGGTGACGAGCTTCTCCACCGCCGAGCGCGCCGTAACGACCAGCGGGTGGTCCTCTGGATAGCCCAGCGCCTCGTACATCAGCACCGAGTTGGCGATGGCCGGGAAGATGGCCCCCAGGCCGTCCTCGCCGTTCAGCCGCTCGCTGACGAAGGCCACGGCCTTGTCCACCGCCTTGGCGCGGGGCCCGGCCGGGAACAGCGGCTCGACCACCCGCAGGATGTCGTCGATGACGGCGAAGACCGGACGCCAGGGCGAGGCCTCCTGGGCGCCCGACGGCCAGCGCCGGATCCGCGCCGGATCCTGGGTGAACAACTCGCGCACGCCGATCCCGCGCGGGTTCTTGGCGCGGGGCTTCTTCATCTGCAGGATGAAGAGGGGCACCATCACGGTGCGGGCCCAGTACGACACCTTGTCGAGGTGGAACGGGAACCACCGCGGCAGCAGCATCACCTCGACCGGCATCACCGGCACGGCGCTCCACGGCACCTCGCCGTAGAGGGCGAGCAGGGTGCGGGTGAAGACGTTGGCATGGGCCGCGCCGCCGCGCTGCAGGATCGCGTCCCGGGCCCGGCGCATATGCGGGGCGTCGGGCGAATCGCCGATCATCTTCAGGGCGAAATACGCCTTGACGGTCGCGCTCATGTCGAGCGGACCCTCGTGGACGAGGGCCCAGCCGTGGTGCAGCGGGCTCTGCGTCCGGCGCAGGTAGACGGCGATCTTCTCCTCCAGCTCCCGCGGCGGGATCGACGCGCGGAAGTGGTGGTAGAGGATGTACTCGGACGGGATGGTGGCATCCGCCTCGAGCTCGAAGCACCAGTGACCGTCGGCCTGCGCCAGCTGCGTCAGCGCCCGGGACGCCGCCGAGACCCGCCGCTCGACCTCGTCGAGGGTGACGTCCTGCGTGCTCTTGCGGTGCAGCGTCTCGACCTTGCCCACGGTGTCTCCGCCTTCCTCTCCGGCGCGCGGTGTCGCCCGCCGCCCTGCCGCTTCGAATTGTTTTCGCGGCGCACAAACGCCGCCCACGCTCACGCTGTTCCGGAACTCCGGCCCGGCGTCAAGCGGCTCCGCGCAACGCAGCGTTGCCGCCGCTGCCGGCGCCCATACCTGTCAGCACCTGCGCGGCGGTGGCGCCGGAGCGGATCGCCCCCTCGATGGTCGAGGGCAGGCCGGTGGCGGTCCAGTCGCCGGCGAGCGCCAGGTTCGCGACGTGCGTCCGCGCACCCGGCCGGCGCGCCGCCTCGGCGGGGGTCGCCGCGAAGGTGGCGCGCTTCTCCTTGACGATCTGCCACCGCGGCAGCGGCGCGCCGGCATACCCTGAGAGCCGCGAGACCTCGTCCCAGATCGTGCGGGCGAGTTCGTCCCGCGGCACGTCGAGCAGGCGGTCGGCGCCGCTGATCGTCACCGAGAGCCGGTCGGGATAGGAGAACAGCCACTCGGTCACGCCACCGACGACGCCGAGCAGCAAGGGCGCCCCCGGCTTCGGGGGAAGCGCGAAATGCGCGTTGACGATCGAGCGGTGGCTCTGCGGCGTCTCCAGGCCAGGCATCAGGTCGGCGGCGACCCAGGCCGGCAGGGCCAGCACCGCCGCGTCGTCGGGGCCGAGCACCTCCGGCCCGTCCGAGAAGTCGAGACGGGTCAGGCGCCCGCCCTCGATCCCGAGCGCCCGCAGGCGCCGACCGAGACGCACCTCGGCGCCGGCCTTCTCCAGAGCCGACAGGGCCGGATCGACGAAGGCCGCCGACAGGCCCTCGACCGCCACCAGCGGCCGGCACGCCCGGCCGCCGGCGCCGAGCGTCTCGCGCAGGATGGTGGCGGCAAGCCCTGCATCGCTCTCCTGCGGCTCGGTGTTGAGGGCGGCGAGCAGCACCGGGTGCCACAAGCGGTCCCAGAGCAGCCCCTCGCAGGTCATGCTCTCGCCGATCGTGGCGGCCTTCGTGGCGCCGCGGAAGATGCCGAGCGGCGCGAGGTAGTCGCGGGCGCGGCTGCCCGGCACCCGGCGGCGGGCGTCGAGCACCCACCACGGCAGGCGCCCGGCATTGGGCCGCAGGGTCCAGCGCTCGCCGGTGGCGAGGTCGGCGAAGGCGAAGGCGGCCTCGTCCGGCCCGGCGAGCACGCCGTCCGGCGCGCCGGCGAGCGCCATGAAGTCGAGGGCGTCGCGGTTGCCCGAGAGCAGCAGGTGGTTGCCGTTGTCGATCGTCAGCCCGAGGGCCGGATCGAAGTAGGAGCGGCAGCGGCCGCCGGCCTGCTTGGCCGCCTCGTGCACCACGACGCGCCGGCCCGCCTTGGCGAGGCGCAGGGCCGCCGAGAGGCCGGCGAGGCCGGCCCCGAGAACGTGAACGGTGCCCATCAGACGATCGCCTGACGCAGGAGGACGCCGATCAGCGCGAGCTTGCCGGGCTTCACCCGCGACCGGGGCGCCGCCCAGCCGCGTCGGCGCAGGCCGACGAGGATCAGGTGGTAGGCCGCCCCCATGATCCGGGGCGCCTTGGTGGCCCGGCGCGATTCGCGGTTCATGATCGCCCAGGACGCATCGTAATGGCCCTGCGCCTCGTCGAGGAGCCGGGCGCAGACTTCCGCGAGGCGCGGATGCGCGAGCGCGCTCTCGGGCGTCGGATGGGACAGGCCGATCGCCGCCAGCGGCTCGGCCGGCAGGTAGAGCCGGCCGCGCCCGGCATCCTCGTCGATGTCGCGCAGGATGTTGGTGAGCTGGAGCGCCCGGCCGAGATGGTGGGCGAGCCTGATGCCGGGCTCCTCGGGCAGGCCGAAGATCCGCACCGAGAGCCGGCCGACGGCACTCGCCACGCGATCGCAGTAGAGGTCGAGGGTCGCGGAATCGGGGGCGACGATGTCGGCCTCGGCATCCATCGCCATGCCGTCGATCACCGCCTGGAAATCCTCGCGCTTGAGCCCGAACTGCCGCACCGGCCCGACGAGGGGCTGCGTGCGGGGCACCGGCCGGCCGGCATAGAGGGCGTCGATATCGGCGCGCCAGCGGTCGAGCTCGGCGGCGCGCACCTCGCGGGCGCCGCCATCGTCGGCGACGTCGTCGACGGCGCGGCAGAAGGCGTAGACCGCGTACATCGCGTCGCGCTGCTCGGCCGGCAGCAGCCGCATGGCGGTGTAGAACGACGAGCCGGCCGCCGGCAGAGCCGGGGTCTCGGTCGTGGTCTCGGCTTGGGAGGCGGGCTGGGAGGCGAGGGCGGTCACGGTCGGGCTCCCCGCAGGGCCGGCTGGAGATGGCGGCGGAACGGCCGCCGGGCGAGCGTCGTGGCGGCGGCGCCGAGCGCGGTCAACGCGAAGGCGGCCTTGCCGTGATGGACCGTCTCGCTCAGCGGATCGCGGACCAGCAGGCCGCGGGCCAGCACCACCGCGAGGCGATGGATCGCCGCGATCTCCATGGCGAGGCGCGTGTCGTCGATCAGGTCGGGCAGGGGCCGGCCCTCCTCGAGGAGGTCGAGGCAGCGTTGCGCCAGTTCGGCGATCACCGCGCGCAAGGCCGGGGTCGCGCGATCGGCGCCCAAGTCCTCGATGCGGGCGCCATGCTTCTCGAGCGTCTCGCGCGGCAGGTAGACCCGGTCGATGCTGCGGAAGTCCTTGGCGCAGTCCTGCAGGTGGTTGATCACCTGGAGCGCGGTGCAGATCGCGTCGGATGTGGGCCAGGTGCGGCCCGGATCCTCGCCGTGCACGTCGAGGACGAAGCGGCCGACCGGCACCGCCGAGTAGCGGCAGTAATGGGCCAGTTCGTCCCAGGTCTCGTAGCGGGTCTTGTGCGCGTCCATCCGGAACGCGTCGAGGAGCTCGAGGGCGTGGCGCGGGGCTAAGCCGCGTTCGGCGAGCGAGCGCCGCAAGGGGGCGGCTTCCGGGTCGTCGGGGCCCTTGGCCGTCAGGGCGTCGGCAAGCCCGTCGAGGAGCGCGATCTTGCGCTCCGGCGACAGGCCGGCATTGTCGGCGACGTCGTCGCCGGCCCGGACGAAGTAGTAGAAGTCCAGGATCGGGCCGCGGTGGCGCGGATGGATCAGGTGCGAGGCGACCGGGAAGTTCTCGTCGCGGTGCCCCTTGCCGGAGCGCGCCTCGGTGGCGGTGGTCATCGGATGTATCCAGCCTGACGGAACCAGGCGACGGCATCGGTGAGGCCGTCGCGGTAGGGCCGGGCGGCGTAGCCGAGCTCGGCCCGCGCCTTGGCGTCGGAGAAGAACATGCGGTAGCGCGACATCCGGATGCCGTCGATCGTGGCGAGCGGCGCCTTGCCGGTGATCCGGGCGGCGAGCTCCGAGACGACGGCGACCGGATAGACCGCCGCCCGCGGCAGCCGCACGGTCGGGGGCTTGCGCCCGACGATCCCGGCGATGTCGGCGAGCATGCGCGACAGGAGCACGTCCTCGCCGCCCAGGATGTAGCGCTCGCCGATGCGGCCCTTGTGCAGGGCGAGCAGATGGCCCTTCGCCACGTCGTCGACGTGGACGAGGTTGAGCCCCGTATCGACGAAGGCAGGCATCTTGCCGTTCGCCGCCTCGACGATGATCCGCCCGGTCGGGGTCGGCTTGACGTCGCGGGGTCCGATCGGGGTCGAGGGGTTGACGATCACCGCCGGCAGGCCGTCGCGGGCGACCATCTCCTCGACCACCCGCTCGGCCACCACCTTGCTGCGCTTGTAGGCGCCGATGGCGGTCTCCGGCGTGAGCGGCCGGGTCTCGTCGGCCGGCGTGCCGTCGTCATGCGGCTTGATGGTGGCGACGCTCGACGTGTAGACCACCCGCTCGACGCCGGCATCGAGGGCCGCCCGCATCAGGGCCCGGGTGCCGTCGCGGTTGGTGCGCACGATCTCCTCCGGGTCCGGCGCCCACAGCCGGTAATCCGCCGCGGCGTGGACGAGGTAGCGCATGCCGCGCATGCCGGCGGCCGCGGCCTCGGGGTCGCGCATGTCGCCCTCGACGATCTCGACGTCGGGCCAGGTCAGGTTGGTGCGCGGGCTGGTGGCGCGCACCAGCACCCGCACCGGGAAGCCGGCGGCGCGAAACACGTCCACGAGGGCCGGGCCGAGGAAGCCGCTGGCGCCGGTGATCAGCACCGGGCCGGGCGCGAACCCGGCGCCGGGCGGAGGGGACGACGGGCCGTCTTTCGCCTCGGTCATGCGTTCCTTCTCGGGGGCTCGGGCGGCGGGCCCGACATTCTCGTTCAGCACTCACTTCGGGAAGCCGGGCCGCTTCTGCCAGCCCGGCGCCATGCCCGCAAGGCATGGGCCGCCGATCGCGGACGGGCGTGCCGCCCGCGCATCAGCGCCCTGCCGCCGGAATGAGCCCGTCCGGTGAGACGTCTCAGGCGAGGCGCAGGCGCCCGGCCCGCTCGGCCGCGGCCTCGCGCACAGGCAACGTCGCCTCCACGACCTTGACGATCGAGGCCGCGTCGAGCCCGGCCTCGGCGTACATCCGCTCCGGCGTGTCGTGGTCCTGGTAGCTGTCCGGCAGCGTCAGCGTCCGCACCCGCACCTTGCCCCCGTCC
>NZ_VDDA01000029.1 GCF_006151805.1 Methylobacterium terricola
GCGGCGCCACCGCGGCCGCCAGCGCGGCGCGGCACGACGCGGCCGCCGCCGCCCGGGGCGTGCCCGGCCGCGGCCGCGTCGCCGGGGCGATCGGAGGAAAGACCAGAACCAGGGCGGTCTCGGGCGGCAGGCGCTCGGCGAGGGCGCGCAGGCGGGTGCTCGCGGGAAAGCCGGGACCGCCCTCCCCCGGATCGGGCCCGTCTGGGGCGGCCTTCGCCCGGGAGGCGACGCGGGCCGGCATGTCGGGATCGCCGAGGCGCAGGTAATCCGGCTCGTAGTCCCAGTAGCCGTCGGGCGCCGCCCGGCGCGGGGCGGAGCGCAGGGCCCAGCCGATCCGGTTGACCACCTCCTGGGCGACGGTGATGCGCAGGAGGCCGCGCAGGTAGCTCGGCCAGTCCGCGGCCAGCAGCCAGGACGGGAACGGCCGCTGCGGCGGCAGGGCGGGGTCGCCGGTGCACCAGAACGCATCGGCCCCGATCACCAGGGCCCGCGCCTGCGGGTGGTGGCGCAGGAAGTAATCGGCGACGAGCAGTTGCTCGCCCGGTCCGGTACCCGGCACCGCGAGCTGCACGAACGGGATCCCGGTCGCCGCCCGCAGGCGCTCCGGCGCGATCAGCTGGATGTGCGAGTTGCCGACGATCGCCGCCGTGAAGGCGGGATCGCGGCCCCGGCTCGCCGTCGCGGTGCGGGGTCCCTGCGGGCGGACGCCGTCGCGGGCGAGGAGCCGCGGCCGGCCGGTATCGTAGGGATCGACCGCGAGCGCCAGCGCCAGGTAGCCGGCGAGCAGCCCGGCCGCCGCGGCCACGAGACGGACGGCGAAACGCCGCCACGCGGCGTCCGAGCTCGGGGGGTCGGCGCGCATCGATCGGCTCCCCTCAGAACTGGAAGTAGATGAACTCGTAATTGGCGTCGTCGCCGATGCGCAGCAGCACCGCCACGAGGAGCACCGCGAAGGCGATCGCCAGGGCCGGCCGCGGCGGCAGGCGGTGGACCGCGCCCCAAGCGGTCGGGCCGACCAAAGCCACCAGGGCGGCGGGCACGAAGGCCCGCCACTTGAAGCCGTGGCCCACCGGCGCGAGGCCGGCGAGCCCCTTGAACACGGTCAGCGCCGCCTCGAAGCTGGTGGCGCGGAACAGCACCCAGGTCAGGGCCACGAAGGCGAAGGTGAGGGCCCAGCCGACGAGCGCCGGCATCGGCAGCCCGGCCCGGCGCCACAGCAATCCGGCCCCGAGCCCGGCGCCATGCGCCGCCCCCCAGGCGACGAAGGTGAGGCCGGCCCCGTGCCACAGGCCGCCGAGGGTCATGGTGGCGAAGAGCGCGGCGAGCTGGACGCTCAAGCCCCGACGGTTGCCGCCGAACGGGATGTAGAGGTAGTCGCGCAGGAACCGCGACAGGGTCATGTGCCAGCGCCGCCAGAAATCCTGCAGCGAGGTGGCGCGGTAGGGCACGTCGAAGTTCTGCGGCAGCACGATCCCGAACAGGAGCGCGAGGCCGAGCGCCATGTCGGTGTAGCCCGAGAAGTCGAAGTAGATCTGGAACGTGAAGGCGAGCGTACCCTGCCAGGCCTCGACGACGCTGACGACCTTGCCCTCCGCGGCGGCCTGGAACACCGGGTTGGCGTAGGCCGCCAGCGGATCGCCGAGGAAGACCTTCTTGGCGAGCCCGAGGCAGAGCAGCATCAGGCCCCGCCCGATCCGCTCGGCGGCGTCGGGCCGGGCATAGGGCTTCTCGTCGAACTGGTGGAGGATCTCGCTCCAGCGCACCAGCGGGCCGGCGAGCACCTGGGGGAAGAACGCGATGTAGAGGGCGTAGCGCGTCAGGTCCATCTGCGGCGCCCGGCCGGCGCGCAGGTCGGTCAGGTACATCACGTGATGGAAGGTGAAGAACGAGATGCCGAGCGGCAGCGCGAGGCTCGGCTGCGGCAGGTCGGCGAGCCCCGGCAGGAACGAAGCGAGGCCGGCGAGGAACCCGGCATACTTGAACAGCGCCAGCACCGCGAGGTTCGCCGCGATGGCGAGCGGGATGAGGAGTGCCGCACGGCTCCGCCCGAACCACCGGGCGACGAGCCAGTTCAGCCCGATCGAGGCCGCGAGCAGCGGCACGAAGCGCGGGTCCCACCAGCCGTAGAAGACGAGCGAGAGCCCGACCAGCAGCGGCAGCCGCCAGCCCGGCCGGTGCAGGGCCACGACGGCGTGGAGGACGAGGGCGACCGGCAGGAAGCCGAGGAGGAACGGGAAGGAGTTGAACAGCATCGAGGCCGGGGTGACGCGGGTCTTGCGGCGACACCAGGGCCGCCCGTCTTCGAACGGGCGCCGTTGTGGGGGAGCGAGGGTGACGCGTCAACGGCCGAGGGTGGCGCCCCTGTCAGCCCCCCGCCATCCCGAGCTTGGCCAGCTCCACCTGCGCCCGCAGCTCGATATGGCCGATCAGGTCGTCGAGGCGCGGGTCGCCGGTGCTGCCGTTGCGCTCGGCGAGGCGGCCGGCGATGGCCTTCAGCTCGCTCGCGGCGACGCGGCCGCCGAGCAGGGCGGCCTTGAGGCGGTCGAGGGCATCGAGGAGGTCGTGGCCGCGCTTCGTCGCCCGGCGGCGGCGGTCGGCGGAGATCTCGTCCTGGCTCTGGAGGGTCAGGATCGCGCTCAGGCTCGCGAGCGGCATCGCGCTGCCGGCGCTCACCGGCCCGCGCGCCGCCTCCATCCCGAGGGTGAACACGCCGCCTGCCGGCAGGGTGCGCGATCCGGCCCCCGACAGGGGGGTAGCCGCGAGGCGGGTGTCGACACGCATGGGATCGGGTCCGGGTCACGGGGTTCGCTGGTCTCGGCCCAAACCTCGCCCGGGTATGGTGAATGCGCCGTAAACAGGGCGGCAGAACTTGCCGCGGGGCGAAAACGACCGGGCCCGGATCGTCCGCCCGCGCTCCGGCGCCGAAACGAAGCGGTAACCTTACCAGACACTTACGCTCGTCGGACGGGCTGGCACGGTCCTGGCAGTCCTGTGTCTCGAGTTTCGGGACCCCGTCATGCGCCTCCGCCTCCTCGTCCTCGCCTGCTGCACGGCCTTTCTCCTGGCCCTCCTCCCGGCCCATCCCGCCCTTGCCCTGTCGCGGGTGAAGGACCTCGCCAGCGTCGAGGGGATGCGGAGCAACCAGCTCATCGGCTACGGCATCGTGGTCGGGCTCAACGGCACCGGCGATACGCTGAACAACGCGCCCTTCACCAAGCAGTCGGTGCAGGCGATGCTGGAGCGGCTCGGGGTCAACACCCGCGGCGCGACCATGCGCACCGCCAACCTCGCCGCCGTGATGGTGACGGCGAACCTCCCGCCCTTCGCGGCGCAGGGCACGCGGATCGACGTCACGGTCTCGTCGCTCGGCGACGCCAAGTCGCTCCAGGGCGGCACGCTGCTCGTCACGCCGCTGCTCGGCGCCGACGGCGAGGCCTACGCGGTCGCGCAGGGCTCGCTCGCCATCGCGGGCTTCCAGGCCGAGGGCGACGCCGCCAAGATCACCCGCGGCGTGCCGACCAACGGCCGCATCGCCAACGGCGCGGTGATCGAGCGCGAGATCGCCTTCAAGCTCAACGAGCAGAAGTGCCTGCGCCTGTCCCTGCGCAACCCGGACTTCACCACCTCGAAGCGGATCGCCGCGGCGATCAACGACTTCATGGGCGCCGACACCGCCGAGCCGACCGATCCCTCCACCGTCACCCTGCAGGTGCCGCCGCGCTACCAGGGCAACATGATCCGGCTGCTCACCGAGATCGAGCAGCTCAAGGTCGAGCCCGACCAGACCGCCCGGGTGGTGATCGACGAGCGCTCCGGCATCATCGTGATGGGCCGCGACGTGCGGGTCTCCACCGTGGCGGTGGCGCAGGGCAATCTCACCGTCACCATCACCGAGCAGCCGCAGGTCAGCCAGCCGGCGCCGTTCTCCAACGGCGAGACCGTGGTGGTGCCGCGCACCGCCCTCAAGGTCGATGCCGGCGAGAAGAACAAGCTCGCCCTGGTCAAGGAGGGCGTGACCCTGCGCGAGCTGGTCGACGGGCTCAACGCGCTGGGCATCGGCCCGCGCGACCTGATCTCGATCCTCCAGGCGATCAAGACCGCCGGCGCGCTCCAGGCCGACATCGAGGTGATGTGAGGCCGCCCTCCCCCCTTCGCTCAACTCCCGACGAGGTTCACGCCGATGTTTCCCCTCGCTTCCCTCGCGGCCTCCGCCGGCCTGGCGGTCGGCCAGGCCCTCGCCGGGGCCGTCGGCTCCAGCCTGTCGGCGGCAGCCGACAAGACCGCCCCCGCGGCGGCAGCCGACAAGACCAAGATGCAGAAGACCGCCAGGGACTTCGAGTCGATGTTCCTGGAGCAGAGCCTCGACGTGCTCAACCGCTCGCAAGGCACCGACGGGCCGCTCGGCGAGAACGGCACCGGCGGCGGCGTCTATCGGTCGATGCTCAACAAGGAATACGCCCAGTCGATCGTGCAGAGCGGCGGCGTCGGCATCGGCGACCAGGTGATGCGCGAGATGCTGCGGCTGCAGGGTGGCGCCCATGGCTGAGGTCGCCCGCCCCGCCCCGGTCGCCGATGCCGGCGCCGCCGAGCGCCTGATCGCCGACACGCTGTCGACGATGCGCGACCTCGAGGCCCTGCTCATGCGCGAGAGCGACCACGTCCGGGTCGGGCGCCTCGCCGAGGGCCTGTCCGAGGCGCCGCAGAAGACCGCGCTCGCCGGCGCCTACCTTCAGGGTTTGCAGGCGGTGAAGGCCAACGCCGTGGCGCTCGCCCGCTTCGCCCCCGAGGGGATCGCGGCGCTCCGCGAGGCGCATGGCCGCTTCTCGCACGCCGTCGCGGCCAACCAGGCGGTGCTGGCGACCGCCCGCTCGGTCTCGGAAGGATTGCTGCGCAGTCTCTCGGCAGAGATCACCCGCAGCGGCGAGCCCAAGGGCTACGGCACCGGCTATGGCGGCCGCCCGGCCCCCTCGCCCTACGGCCGGACGCGCAGCGCGCCGCTGGTGCTGTCGCGCAGCCTGTGAGACGCGTCAGTGCCCGGTGCCAAGCCGGATATAGGCCCGGGCCGGGCCGTACTCGGTCTGCGTCCGCGTATCGATCGCGACCCGGCCGGAGCCGCTGACCACGCCCCGCGCCGCCCCGTCGAGCCCCGCGCCGGGCCGGGCGGGGACCGGCGTGCCGGCCTCGGCCCGCACCCGGCCGCTGATCCGCGTGCAGGGTCCGCCGGGCGTGAAGCGGACGAAGCCCGGCCCCTCGTGCGGGCAGGTTTCGGGCGCCTTGGCGATGGGGAGGTCGCGCACGTCGAGGGCGTGGGCCGGCAGGGAAGCGGCGAGGGCGGCGGCCGCCAGGATGATCGATGTGGTGCGCAATGGCCTGCCCTCTCGTTCGGGGTGGAGAGAAGCATGGCGGGGGCTGGTGCGCCAGGGCGTGGGGGACACGGCCTCCGGCGCGGGGTCGTGCGGGATGCGCGGACAGGGGTCGAAACCGATCGAATCGGCGATACGGGCGGCGGCTTGCGCCGCTCATAGCCATTTTGGGTATACGCTCGGATGTCGGGAAACAGGTGAGAGCGGCGTTCCAAATGAGGCATCATGCATGAATGAAGCTATCGGCACCTTTGAGCAGATCATCGGGCTAGAGCCCCAGCATGGTGTGCTTCTTCGCGCGTTGAGGGCGCTGGCCCTAGAACTGCATCCCGGCCTTGTGGAGGTTGCACGGCCGGGTGATCGGGCGGTGAGCTGGGGTTGGGGTCCGAAGAAGATGAGCGAGGCTTATGCTTGTGCGCTACCCTATAAGTATCATGTAAATCTCGCATTCTACCAAGGTGCAAATCTAGGCGATTTAACCCGCCTGCTCCAAGGTACAGGCAAGGCTATGCGCCATCTGCCGCTGATGCAATTAGAACAGCTTGTCGATCCGGCCGTCCGCGAACTGCTGGTAGCGGCACGTATCGAGCGACGGCGAGCCCTGAGGCTGCCGGCCTGACGTTTTCCCGGAATTCGATCCCGATCGAGACGGGACCGCATACCTTGGGGTGTCATTCCGCCCCAAACCGCACCGGCCACCAGCGGTGCATTTTTCAATAGCCCCATGTGTTTGCCGTCAGGCGCCGCGCCCATCCAGCCGCGCGCCAGACTTCGACGTGGAAACCGCGCGACAAGCCCTATCGGATTGACGCTGTGTGCGGAAACGGCGCCTGGAGGGTTTTCCGTAAAGGCTGATCGGGTTCCAGCAACGCATCGGTCCACCCGTCACTGAAGACCACTCGCTTGACGCTGAACGATCCGCTCGAGCAGATCGGCCGGCAGCAGCCCGCGAGGGAAGCGGGAGAGCCCGACAAGGCCGCTCTCCGCCAAGCGAGGACAATGGGAACCGAGGTCCGTGATGCTCAAGCCCGGGACCTGCTTTCCACCCTGAGCACGCCTCGACTCCGCCGGATGAAGCGCCGGCCGTCTGCCGCGGGTGCGTTGAGCAGGCGCACCCGCTTCGGGGCAGTCCCGGTCTCACGGCGGAAAGCTCACCCCACGCAAAGCTCGAAGATCTCCTCCGCCTGCTTCACCGTCATCTTGCGCGCCGCCGGGCTCGCGATGATCGTGCGGTCGTGGGCGCTCGCCGGATCGAAATCCTTGGCGGCGATGCCGGCATAGAGGCCCGGCACGGCGCGCAACGCCATCTCGCGCACCCGCTCGCGGGGCAGTTGCTCGGGCGTGAAGCGGGTGGGAAAGCCGATATCGGCGTAGAGCGCCCGGATCGCCTCGGCGCAAGCCGCGATCGTCTCCGGGCGCGACAGGCCCGCGGTCTCGACCTCCAGCGCCTCGGCGAGGGGACGCACCTTGGTGGGCAGCACCGCGAGGTTGAAGGTGACGACGTGCGGCAGCAGCACGCCGACGCCGTAGGGATGGGGCAGGTCGAGATGGCCTTCCAGCGGCAGCGACAGGGCGTGGCCATGGCCGAGCCGGGCGTTGCCGCAGGCGATGTTGGCCATGCAGGAGGCCACCAGGTTGTCCTCCCGGGCGCGGTCGTCGTCGGCATTGATCGAGGCGCGCAGGGACGCCGCCTGGAGCCGGACCGCGGCCAGCGCCACCGCGTCGGTGAGCGGCGAGGCGATGCCGCTGAGATACGCCTCGACGCCGTGGGTCAGCGCGTCGACCGCCGGCAGGGCGGCGACGTGCATCGGCAGCGAGCGGAGGGTGACGGGGTCGAGGATCGCGGCGTCGGGGAAGCTCAAGGGCCCGCCGCCGAGGAGCTTCAGGTGGCGCACCTCGTCCTTGACGATGGTCCATTGCGACACCTCCGAGCCGGAGCCGGCGGTGGTCGGCACCATGATCATCGGCAGCGCCTTGCGGTCGAACTGCCCGACGCCGGTGCACTCGGCCATCGGCTTGTGGTTGGTCGCCACGATGGCGATGCCCTTGCCGGTGCACATCACCGAGCCGCCGCCGATGCAGACGACGCCGTCGATCCCCTCGCGGCGCACCCGCTCGCCCTGGTCGTCGATATGCGAGCAGCGGGCGTCGATCCCGCACTCGTCGAAGCGCGCGACCGCAATTCCCGCATCAGTGAGGGCCGCGAGCGCATCGGCGTGGAACCCTTGCGCCGAGATCACCGGGTCGGACACGACCAGGACCCGGGTCATCCCGAGGTCGCGGGCGAGCGTGCCGATCGTGGCGAGCGCCCCGCGTCCGGAGACGATCCGGGTCGGCATGTAGAAGCTGGTGATCATGCGGGCATCTCCTCGGGAAGCGGGGCGCCTGTCTCGCCGGGCCCTCGCGATCGTGCCGGCGGTGTCGCCCGGGCAGGGGGGCGCCGTCCAATACAAAGATCGGGCGCGAGCCATAGCCGGCGACGATGACGGCGCGCCGCACCGCGCATCACGCCCTGCCATATCGGGAAACGATGACGGGGTGGTGCGCAAACTATTGGACGGCGATCGAAGGGCCCCGCAATACCCTCGGCAGCCATCCCGCATCGCCCCGACGCCCGAGAACGGGCGCGAGACCGGCCGATGCCCGCTTCGAGGAAACGCCCATGTCCTGCACGTCCTGGACGCGACGCGCCGCCGTCGCCGGCCTGCTCGCCACGACGCTCAGCGCACCCGCGCTCGCTGCCGAGACGCCGCTGCGCATCGGCGTGATCGAGGACCTGTCGGGGATGTATTCCGGCAATGGCGGGCCGAACATGGTGCTGGCCGCCACGATGGCGGCGGAGGAGTTCGGCGGCAAGGTGCTGGGACGGCCGATCGAGGTGATCGGCGTCGACCACCAGAACAAGCCCGACATCGGCTCGGGCCTCGCCCGCCAGCTCGTCGACCAGCGCGGCGTCACCGCCTTCGTGCTCGGCGGCGCCAGCTCGGTCGGTCTCGGCGTGCAGGCCTACGCCCGGGAGCGCAAGATCACCACGATGGTGACCGGCGGCTACGCCTCACAATTCTCCGGCCCCGGCTGCTCGCCCTACGGCACGCAATGGGTGCCCTCGACCGGCGAGCTCGCCAATGCCGTCGCGGGCGCCGTGGTGCAGAGCGGCGGCAAGAAGTGGTATTTCATCACCGCCGACTACGTGTTCGGTCACGGCCTCGCGGCGGATGCCGGCAAGGCCGTGAAGGCGGCGGGCGGCACCGTCGTCGGCGAGATCCGCCATCCGCTCGGGGCCACCGACCTGTCGTCGCAGCTGATCCAGGCGCAGTCGTCGGGCGCCGACGTGATCGGGCTCGCCAATGCCGGGCCGGACCTCGTCAACACCATCAAGCAGGCGCGGGAATTCGGCATCACCTCGAAGGTGGTGGCGATGCTGGTCTTCACCAACAACACCGTGGCGCTCGGGCTCGACGTGGCGCAAGGGATCCGCATGGCGGTGAACTTCTACTGGGATGCCAACGACGCCAGCCGCGCCTGGGCCAAGCGCCTGATGGCCCGCAACGGCAACGTCGTGCCGACCATGGGCCACGCCGCCGCCTACTCGTCGGTGAGGCATTACCTGAGAGCCGTCGAGAAGGCCGGCACCGACGAGGCCGGCGCCGTCAACAAGGCGATGAAGGACCTGCCGATCGACGACGGCTTCTACGGCAACCCGCGCATCCAGGCGAACGGCCGGGTGGTGATGGACATGATGCTGGTCGAGGTGAAGAGCCCCAAGGAAGCGAAGAGCAAGGCCGACCTCTATCGCGTCATCGAGACGATCCCGGGCGACAAACTGTTCACCCCCGCCGACAAGAGCGGCTGCCCCCTGACCACCGCCGGCTGACCGGAGCCCGCCCGATGAAGCTCTTCGCCAACCCGACCTCGCCCTTCGTGCGCATCGTCCGCATGGCCCTGATCGAGAAGGGCCTGAACGAGACGGTCGACACCACCTTCGTCGACGCCTGGGCCGACGACCCGGCCTTCCTCGACGCCAACCCGGCCGGCCGCGTGCCGACGCTGGTCACCGACGATGGCACGCGGCTGACCGAGGCGCTCCTGATCCTCGCCCATCTCGACGCGACAGGATCGAAGCCGGCCGTGCTGGCGGGCGGAGCCGCCGCGCTCTCGGCGGCCGGGGTCGCGATCGGGGTGTTCGACGCCGCGGTCGCGGTCATCATCGGCCGCAAGTCGGCACCGGATTTCGATAGCGGCCTCGTCGGCACCAAGCGCTTCCGCACCATGCGGGAGGGCCTGCGCCGCCTCGATGCGGCGTTCGAGACGGTGCAAGAGCCGTTCGGCCTGCCGGCGATCGCGGCGATCACGGCTTTGGACTACCTGGTGTTCCGCTTCCCCGACCACGACTGGCGCGGGCTCTGCCCGACGGTCGCGGCCTTCCGGGATGCGCAAGCCGACCGGCCGTCGGTGCGGGACACCGTGCCGCGCGGATAAGCGGGCATTCCCTCGCGCCCCATGCGCTCCCCCCGAACCTCGGCTATCGTAGGGCAGACGGACGTGAATCCGGCGGTCGCGGCGAAGGCCGGGGATCAGGGGGGAACCGGCGCGATGGAGCTTCGCCATCTTCGCTACTTCGTCGCGGTGGCCGACGATCTCAGCATCACCCGGGCGGCGGAGCGGCTCAACATCGCGCAGCCGGCGCTCAGCCACCAGATCAAGAGCCTCGAGACCGAGGTCGGCACCGCCCTGCTCCAGCGCCTGTCGCGGGGAGTGGCGCTGACCGAGCCGGGTCGCGCCTTCGCGGACGATGCCCGGGCGGTGCTCGCCGCCGTCGATGCCGCCAAGACCCGGGCTCTGCGCATCGCCACCGGCGATGTCGGCCAGATCCGCATCGGCTTCACCTCGTCCGCCTCGTTCCATCCCCTGGTGACCGGGGCGATCCGCGACTACCGCAGCGCCTACCCGGACGTGCAGGTCGAGCTTCTGGAGGAGACGACCGCGAGCCTGCTCGCCGCGTTCCGGTCCGGCCGGGTCGACGTCGCCTTCATGCGCCCGGACGAGGGCGAGGTCGACGACCTGTGGGCCCGCCACCTGTTCGACGAGCCGATGGTGGTGGCGTTGCCGGCGACCCACTGGCTGGCCGCCGAGCCCGGCCCGATCGGCCTCGCCGACCTCTCGGACGAGGGCTTCATCGTCTATCCGCGCCGCAACGGCCGGGCGCTCTATGACGGCATCATGGCGGCCTGCGCGGCGGCCGGGTTCTCGCCCCACATCGCCCAGAACGCGCCGCAGCTCGCCTCGGTGGTCAACCTCGTCGCCACCGGCATCGCGCTCGCCATCGTGCCGCGCTCGATGGCGCGGCTCGCCACCGAAGGCGTGCGCTACCGCGAGATCGCCGGCCCGGCCCCGGTCGCCCCGATGACCCTGGTGCGCCAGCCGGCGCCGGAGATGCCGCATGCGCGGACCTTCACGGATCTGGTGCTGGCGCGGGTGCGGGGCGGCGGGGAGTGATCGGCACCCGGCTCGGCGCGTGACCGGGTGCGCTCAGGCTTCCTCGTCCATCGACCGCGGCCTCTCGTCTCCGGCGGGAGAACGCCGCCTTCTCGCCGGAAGAGGCGGAAGGAACTGGCCGCCGCGATCTCCACCGCCGTCCAGGACAACGTTCCGGCGACATCCGCGACGGCGGCCGGGTCCACGTCCGCGTGTTCCGCGATCGCGATATCCGCCCGGACATGAAGCTGGAATCCGCCGTCCGAGCGGAGAGGAGGCTGCTGGAGCACCCGACCAGGCTCGGGGCGATGCTCGCGGCCTTGGCCGGCATCCTGATCGCTGCGATGCGGCTCCTCATCCACCGACGATCGGCACCGCAGAGCTGATGTGAGGAGACCGTCCGAATTCGGGGTCTCATACTCTCGCGCCTCGGCATCGACACGGCGATGCCGAGGCATCCAGCGCATCAGCACCGACGCCCGTTCGGGCTTGCCTTGCGCCGTCGAACGGATCCGTTCGACGGCGCGGCGGCATGAGACCGGGACGACGCCATATCCTTCAGCTCCCGGTCCGTCGGCTTACATGTAATTCGTCAATGACAGCTTCGACAGCATCGAGGTCGTCTGGTAGCTCGCCTGCAACTGATTCTGCAGCGTCAGGAGCTTGGCCGCCGCCTCCTCGGTCGAGACCGTTTCGACGCCGTCGACCGTCTTCTGCAGCATGGCCTTGGTGGCGGTGTTCTGGTCCTTCTGGGTGGCGATCTGGGCCGAGGCCAGGCTCAGCTCCGCGGCGACGCCCTGCACCGAGGGCTGGCCGTCGCCGGGCTTGAGCAGGGTCTGGATCCGGCTCGAATAGGCGTCGAAGCGGGTGCCGTCGGCATCCGTCGCGTCGAACGGCGTCGTGGCGAGGACGGCGAGGCCGCTCAGCACCGCCCGGAACGGCGCCTCGTTGGCCTGGACGCCGATCGCCACCGACTGGTCGCGGGAGACCGGGACGGTCGCGGTCCGGCGCGGGTCGGCGGACGTGTCGTCGCCCTTGTACCAGATCAGGGTACGGCCGCTCGGATCGGCGACGTAGCCGGTGGCATTGCTTGCGGCGTCGGTGGCGACCCGGCGCGGGCTCAGGCCCGGCGAGGACGAACCGGCAAAGAAGTCGCTCGCCGCCCGCGTGGCGGAACTCGCCGCGAGGTCGGTGGCGGCGGTGGTATCGAGCGCCGTCGCCAGGGCGGCCCGCAGGTTGGCGGCGGTCTCGGCCGGGCTCGCGCCGATCGCAAAGGTGCCGGCGGTGCCGCCATCCGCGGCGGCCTTCAGGCTCAGGGTCTTGCTGGTGCCGTCGCGCAGGCCGACCGTCACCTGGACGCTGTCGCCGGCGGCGAGGCCCGTCCCGACCGTCACGGTCATCGAGGCCGGGGTACCGCCGGCGAGCACGGCCGTCGCGCCGGGCGCGCCCGCGCTCTGGACGCCGAGCACGGTCTTGCCCGCGAGCGCCGCGGCGAGGTTCCGGGCGCTCGCCTCCGCATCGGCACCGATCGCGAAGCTGCCCTCCCCGCCGGTCCCGGCAGTCCGGGCGGTGACGTCGACGAAGCCCTGGCTGCCATCGGCATTCTGCACCGTCACCCGCACGATGTCGCCGTCCTTCGGCTGGCTGGCGAAGGACAGGGTGGCGTCAGGCGGCGTGCCGGCCTGGACCGCGACCGCGAGGCCGGCCGGGTTCGAGCTGACCGCATGGGCGAGGGTGAAGCCGAAATTTGCCCGCACGTCGGGCGACGCGCTCTCCGACAGGCTGACGCCCGCGCCCACGCCCGCGAGGTCGAGCCGCCCGGTCTTCGGCGTGCCGAGGCCGAGATCGGCCGACTGGCGCTCGGCGATCACGCTGCGCACCCCGTCGAGACCCGCGGCGGGATCGCCATCGAGGATGCGGTCGATGCTCTCCACCGGCGCCCGGTCGGTGACCCGGCCGCCCAGGACGTACTGGCCGCCGGTGCTCTGGTTGAGGGCGTCGAGGGCGCCGCCGAGCTGGCCCGAGGCGCCCTGCTGCAGGGTCGAGCGGGACGAGGTGCCGGTGCCGGTGCGGGCGCTGACGAGGCTGCTCCACGCCGCCGAGGACAGGGTCGCGACCTGCTGCACGCTCGCCGAGGCGAGCGCCACCCGGGTCGTGCCGGTGCCGGCCGCCGCGATGTAGCCGTCGAGCGCAGAGATCTGGGCATGCGCCGCGAGGCTCTGGGTGCGCCCGCTGCCGAGGCCGCCATAGGTGTCGGCGGTGCGGCCGCTGGCGATCTGGTTCGAGAGCGTGCCGAGCGTCGCCTTCATGTCGACGAGGCGGCGGGTGTTGAGGTCGGCGGCGGCGGTTCCGGCCGCGAAGGGGGCGATGGTCATCGCGGGCGGTCCTCTTAGAGCCTGAGCAGGGTATCGAGCATGTCGCGGGCGGCGGTCAGCACCCGGGCATTGGCGCTGTAGGCGGTCTGGAGCTGGATCAGCTTGGACATTTCCTCGTCGACGCTGACGCCGGATTCCTTGCCGAAGCGGCTCTGGGCCGAGGACAGGGCGATCCCCTGGCCCTCGTCGAGCTGCTGCGCCTCGGCGCTCGCGGCGCCGCGCGCGTCGATCACCGACTGGGCAAAGCCGATCACCGTGGCGGAACGGGGCGCGCTGACGCCGCCGATGCCGCTGCCCGCCGAGAAGGTCAGGTTGCGGCCGGTGAGCGCGTCGACGAGGTATTGCGGCCGCGCCGTGTCACCGGAGGTCGTGGTCCCGGCGTAATTCACCAGGGCCGAGGTGTCGGCGACCACCGCCGGGTTGACGGCGAGGCGCTGGGACAGGCCCGTCAGGTGCGAGCCGCCCTCGAACGAGCCGGTGAACACCGTGTTGCCGTTGCCGCCATCGACGAACAGCGCGAGCTGGCCGCTCCCGGTCTTTGTGTCGGCGGCGCTCGTCGGCACGGTGACCGAGGCGGCGGCGCCGGTGAGCGCGAGGGTCGCGGGGTCGGTCAGGAGGCGCACCGAGCCCGCGGCCCCGTCGGGCGTCGCCGACACGGTGAAGCCGGGGCCGAGCGCCGCGCCGATCGCGCCCGCGAAGGTCGCGGGCCCACCGGAGATGTCGACCGGCACCACGAGGGCGGTCGGATCGTCGGTGAGCCTCGGGTCGATCGGGTCGGGCGCCGCCCCGTTCGTCGGCATCAGGATCAGGTTGCGCCCGGCGCCCGCGGCGTTGCGCACGCCGAGGGTCACGGCATTGCCGGCCTGGAGCCCGGTGAGGTCGATGTCGAAGCCGGTGAGCCCGTTGGCCGCGGCCGCCGTTCCGGTCGCCGGACGGTCGCTGATCGCCCGCGACAGGCCGCCGGCCAGGTCGTCGAGCTGGCGCTGGGCCTGGACCAGGGTGTCGTCGCGCAGCGAGACCGCGGCGGCGATCGAGCCGGAGCGGATCGCCCCGGTGGCGATCAGGTCGATCCTGGCGCCGGCCGGCGTCGTCGCCGTCACCGTGCCGACGCCGCGTGTGTCCGGGTCGGTCGTGTACTGCACCGCGGCGTTCAAGCTGCCGCGGCCGTCGAAGGCGAGGGTCGCCGCCGCGCCGTGATCGACGAGCGTCGCGCCCGAGGCGGTGAGCAGGGTCGCCGAGCCGTCATGCTGCTCGCTCACCTGGACGTCGAGATACTGCGACAGCGTGTTGATCGCCTGGTCGCGCTGGTCGAGGAGTTCGGCCACGCTGGTATCGCCGCTCGAATTGCCGGTGGCGCCGACGACCTTGGTGTTGAGCGCGGCGATCTGCGACAGCAGCGTGCTGGCCGACGCGACGTCGGCGCCGAGCTGCGCTTCGAGGCCGCTGCGCAGATCCTGCACGCCGTTCGCGATGCCGGAGATCGTCGTGGCGACGGTCCGGGCCGCGCCCACCGCCGCCGCCCGCGAGGCGGCGGAGGTCGGATCGGTCGTCAGCCCCTGCAGCGCCTGGGTGAAGCCGTTCATCACCCCGTCGAGCGCCGCGGAGCTGCCGGGCGTGCCGTAGAGCGCGTCGAGCTGGCCCTGCACCTTGGCGGTGAGCCCGGTATAGGACGCGCCGGCGGTCTCGAGCCGCAACTGCTTGAGCGAGACCGCGTCGAGGGTCCGGGTGATCGTGCCCGTCGCGACGCCCGAATTGCCGAGCTGCGCCACCGGGGTGAGGACGCGCTTGACGTAGCCGGCGCTGCCCGCATTGGCGACGTTCTGCGAGACGAGGCCGATCGCCGCCTGCGTCACCTGCAGGCCGGCAGTCGCGGTGTTGAGGGCGTTGAGGGACATCGGGCGGATCCGGGTGAGCGGGTGAGGGCCGGGCCGTGCCGCCGCGTCCCTTCGGGCCGCGCCGCGCTCCGGCGTCTCGGGATGGGCCGGGTCCGGGACCGCCGCGTGCGGCCGACCGGGTCCGGTGGAAGCGGCGGGGCGGTCCGCGCCGGCGCCGGGGCGCCCGGCGGGGTCCCGCTCAGCGGATCACGTTGATGAGGTCGGACATCATCTGCTGGGCGGTCGACATCACCCGCGTGTTGGCCGAGTAGGCCTGCTGGGTGACGATGAGCTTCGAGAACTCGCCCGCCGTGTCGGTGTTCGACTGCTCGACGTTGCCGCCGATGATCGTGCCGCCGGAGAGGCCGGCGAGCGGCTCGCCGGATTCCGCCGTCTGGGCGTAGTTGCCGCCCGAGACCGCCTTGAGCGCGTCGGGCGCGTTGAACCGCGCCACCCCGACCTGGGCCAGGGCCACGCTGTTGCCGTTGGAATAGGTGCCGGTGAGCTTGCCGTCATTCGTCACGGCGAGCGAGTTGAGGGTGCCGGCGGCGTAGCCGTTCTGCTGCAGGGTGGTGGTGGTGACCTGGCCGCCGGACGAGCCGTACTGGGTCAGGCCGCCGGTGCCGAAATTCACCGCGAGCGCACCGAGGCTGGTGCCGTTCACCGTCAGGTCGGGCAGGGTAAGGCTGTTGATGCTGGGCGAGGTAAGCTGGCCGCTGCCGTTGAAGGTGAAGGCCACCCCGACATTCTTCCAGGTGGCGGCCGTCGTGCCGGAGCCGGTCTGGTTGGCGTAGTACAGGTTCCAGGTGTCGCTGGTGCCGGCGGCGGCATCGGCATTCGCCACCTTGGCCCAGCGCAGCTGCACGCTCACCGGCGTGCCGGTGCCCGAATAGGCCGTGAGCTCGCCGCCGGCGAGGCTGGCCGCGGTGAAGGCGGCGGTATCCGCGGCAGCCACCGCTGGCGGGGCCGCCGCAACGCCGGACAGCACCCGGGCATCGCCCCCGGGGAGCGCCGCCAGCAGCGCCGTGCCGGACGCCGTGGTCGGGCTGCTCGGCAGGTTCGCCTCGTAGGAGAGGCTGGTCGTGGGCTTCGCCGGCAGAGCCGCGTCGGAGACCTTGATCGGCCCGGAGCCGGTCGGCTGGCCGGTGGCCGGATCGAGGCTCTGCCCGGTGAGGTAGGCGCCGGCGCCGTTGACGAGGTAGCCGTCCCGGTCGACCGAGAAGTCGCCGCGGCGGGTATAGAGGTTGGTGCTCGAGAAGACCGGCGCGCCGGCGGCGTCGCCCCCCTTGGTCTGCACCGTGAAGAAGCCGTTGCCGCTCAGCGCCATGTTGGTGGCGATGCCGGTCGCCGCCACGTTGCCCTGCAGGCTGTTGGTCAGCTGCGAGAAGGCCGCGACCGAGCCGGCGGTCTGCTGCTTGGCCGGCTGCTCGGCCAGCATGTCGACGAAGTCGGTGTCGATCCGCTTGTAGCCGACGGTCTGCGAGTTCGCGATGTTGCCCGAAATGTTCTCGAGGCTGAAGGCCTGGGCCTTGAGACCCGAGACCGAGGTCTGCAGAGCGCTGAAAACGTCCATCTTTCCTGGGACTCCATCTCGAACCCGATCACCCGGGACAGGGGTCCGCAAGCCGTGTGCCAGGGCCAAGCCCTTGATTTCATTGAATGCTGCGCGGCCGGAGCGGCAATTCCCGCCGGGCGCGGGCCGCCGCGCGCGGCAAAATCTGCCGGATGCGGCCGGACGCCGTTTACGCGGTGTTGAACCTCTTGCCCTTAGCTGCACTCCTGGACCGGCGCTGGACCCAGGGATATGCGCACGAGCAAGCGAAGCAGCCTCATCCACTTGATCTACTTCTCGCGGGCGCAGCTCTCCGCCGAGCCGATGGTCCGCATGCAGCAGATCAACGACATCGCCCGGCACGCGCAGAAGAAGAACGAGTTCTCGGTGATCACCAGCCTGCTGATCGTCGATCAGGGCTATTTCATCCAGATCCTCGAAGGGGAGCGGATGTCGGTGCAGGAGACGTTCCAGCGGATCTCCGGGGATCCCCGGCACCGCGACGTGCACATCGTCGAGTGGCGGGAAATCGCGAAGCGCGAGTTCGTGACCTCGTTCGCCGCGGTCCTGCGCACGCCGACCAACGACCCGCTGTTTCAGAAGGCCAATCTGGGGCCGATGCTCCAGCGCGGCACCCCGAAGGCCAGCACGGTCTATGCGCTCGCCCAGGCGCTCCAGGCCGACACGATGGCCAAGCAGGGCATCGACCACCTGTTCGTCTAGCGCATCGCCCGATCGCGCGGCGATCGATCGAGGCGCTAGGCTCTTGAATGTGCCGCATTTTCCACGGCGAACCGGCATCCGCCGCGTCGGAAAATGCCGTGGGAACCGCCGGGAGCCCCCGGTGATCCGTCACGAAACTTGAAACCCCTGGCTGGTTCCGATGAGCGAAGCACCTCCGATCCTGATCGTCGACGACCAGGTCAAACTCGTCCGCCTGGTGACCGAGCTGATGAACCGCCTCGGCTTCCCGGAGGTCGAGGGCGTGACCGACGGGCCGCAGGCGCTCGAGCAGCTGCGCGCCAGGCGCTACGGCCTCGTGATCTCCGACCTCGACATGGAGCCGATGGACGGCATCCAGCTCCTGCGCGAGATCCGCGCCGACGACGCGCTGATGAACACCCCGTTCATCCTGACCGAGACCTCGTTCAGCTTCGAGGACATCAACGTCGCGCACCTGGCCGGGGCCGACGCCTTCATCCTCAAGCCGTTCGACCTGTCGCTGCTGAAGACCAAGCTGAAGCAGGTGCTGAACGGCCGGCCGCGCAAGCGCGAGACCCCGGTCGGCCCGGTCTCGAGCCTCAGCGTCGACTTCCCGCTGCTCGGCAAGTTCTAGCTCCCGGCGCCGGTCCCGGCGCCGGGCATCCCCGCGGCCTCACGCCCGCCGCTTCTGGTAGTCCTTGACGTCGGTGAAGCGGATCGCCGGCGCCCGTTCCTCCTCGTAGCGCAGCGAGAAGCCGGTCGTCGCCATGTAGACCGGCGCACCGTCGAGGTCGCTCGCCATCGACGAGCCGTGCGAGCCGATGAACTTGTCGAGCTCGACCTGGTCCTCCGACTCGATCCAGCGGCAGATCGTGAAGCGGGTCGGCTCGTAGTCGATCGGCAGGCCGTACTCGGCCTGGAGCCGCTCCTTGAGCACGTCGAGCTGCAGCGCGCCGACGACGCCGACGATCGCGCCCGAGCCGTCCTGCGGCAGGAAGAGCTGCACCACCCCCTCCTCGGCCATCTGCTGCAAGGCCTCGCGCAGCTTCTTGGCCTTCATCGCGTCGGTGAGCTTGATCCGGCGCAGGATCTCGGGCGCGAAGCTCGGCACCCCGCGGAAGACCAGCTCCTCGCCCTCGGTGAGCGTGTCGCCGATGCGCAGTGTCCCGTGGTTGGGGATGCCGACCACGTCGCCCGCATAGGCCTCGTCGGCGATGGCGCGGTCCTGGGCGAAGAAGAATTGCGGCGCCGAGAGCGAGATCGGCTTGCCGGTCCGCACCAGCCGGGCCTTCATGCCGCGGCTGAGCTTGCCGGAGCAGACCCGCATGAAGGCGATGCGGTCCCGATGGTTCGGGTCCATGTTCGCCTGGATCTTGAACACGAAGCCGGTCATCTTCGGCTCGGTCGGCGAGACGGCGCGGATGTCGGCGTCCTGGCCCCGCGGCGGCGGCGCCACCTCGGCGAGTCCGTCGATCAGGTCGCGCACGCCGAAATTGCGCAGGGCGCTGCCGAAGAAGACCGGGGTGAGGTGCCCCTCGCGGAAGGCCTCGAGGTCGAACGGCTTGCAGCCGCCTTCCGCCAGCTCCGCCTCCTCGCGCCAGGTCGCGGCGTCGCCGGCCTCCGGCAGCAGGGTGTCGAAGAGCGGATCGTCGAGGCCCGACACCGGCACCGTGCCGGCATCGTCCGCCGCGTCGAGCCGGCGGACGCGCCGCCGCAGCAGGTCGTAGGTGCCGGCGAAGCTCCGGCCGCGCCCGATCGGCCAGGTCACCGGCGCGACGTCGAGGGCGAGCGTCTTCTCGATCTCGTCGAGGAGGTCGAAGGGATCGCGGGATTCCCGGTCGAGCTTGTTGACGAAGGTGACGATCGGGATGTCGCGCAGGCGGCAGACCTCGAACAGCTTGCGGGTGCGCGCCTCGATGCCCTTGGCCGCGTCGATCACCATCACGGCGGAATCGACCGCGGTCAACGTCCGGTAGGTGTCCTCCGAGAAGTCCTCGTGGCCCGGCGTGTCGAGCAGGTTGAACACGCAGTCGCCGTACTCGAAGGTCATCACCGAGGTGACGACCGAGATGCCGCGCTCCTTCTCGATGCCCATCCAGTCCGAGCGGGTCGAGACGCGGTTGCGCTTGGCCTTGACCTCGCCGGCGAGCTGGATCGCGCCGCCGAACAGCAGCAGCTTCTCGGTCAGCGTGGTCTTGCCGGCATCCGGGTGCGAGATGATCGCGAAGGTGCGGCGCCGGGCGACCGGATCGGCGGGGGCGCGCGGGGCGTCTGTCTGCATCAGCATGGGAGGTGTCTAGCCCGGACCCGGGTTTCTGTCTCGGGTCCGTCGGGGCCCGGTCGTCGGTTGGGACATGCGGAGATCCCCACACGGGGAGGCGCGGGCACCGCGTCGGCGCCCGCGCCGCCTCTCTACCCCATGCCGGCGCCCGAGGGCCAGAGGCCGCTTGGAACGAGCCAGGGCCGGAAGGGCGCCCCTGGACGACCCCGGGGCCTGGAGGCTCCCTGGACGGCCGAAGGCCGGAGGCCCCGGATAGTCCGGGGGCCCCTCCCCTCTCAGCCGCGGCCGATGAACGGCATCTTGGTCGCCATCACGGTCATGAACTGCACGTTGGCATCGAGCGGCAGGCTCGCCATGTAGACCACCGCGTCGGCGACGTGCTTGGCGTCCATGGTCGGCTCGGGCCGGGTCGAGCCGTCGGGCTGGGGCACGCCGGCTTGCATGCGCACCGTCATGTCGGTGGCGGCGTTGCCGATATCGACCTGGCCGCAGGCGATGTCGTGGGCGCGCCCGTCGAGCGAGGTCGAGCGGGTGAGGCCCGTGATGGCGTGCTTGGTGGCGGTGTAGGGCGCCGAGAACGGCCGCGGCACGTGCGCCGAGATCGAGCCGTTGTTGATGATGCGCCCGCCGCGCGGCTGCTGCGTCTTCATCAGCCGGAACGCCCCCTGGGTGCACAGGAAGGCACCGGTGAGGTTGGTGTCGACCACGGCCTTCCAGGTCGCGACGGGCAATTCGTCGAGCTCGACCGGCGGCGCGCCGATGCCGGCATTGTTGAACAGCACGTCGAGGCGGCCGAACTCCTCCCCGACGCGGCGGAACAGCTCGGCCACCGAGGCCTCGTCGCCGATATCGGTCGGCTGCGCCAGCGCCCGCCGGCCCTTGGCCTCGATCTCGCCCGCGACCGCCTGCAGCGGCTCGGGACGCCGCCCCGACAGCACCACGTCGTACCCGGCATCCGCGAGCCCGAGCGCCACCGCGCGCCCCACCCCCGAGCCGGCCCCGGTCACCAGCGCGACCTTCTGCGTGCTCATCTCGCCTCTCCTCCCCGTCTCTTTTGAATCGTTGCCGTCGGCGCGCTCCGGCATACACGAGCCCGAAAGGCGCTCCAACCATCGCGTCAGGCCGATGCCCCGGTTGCCAGCGCGGGTTCGCCCGGCTATGGAAGCGCCAGCCGCGCGTTGGGGCGTCGCCAAGCGGTAAGGCAGCGGTTTTTGGTACCGCCATTCCCAGGTTCGAATCCTGGCGCCCCAGCCATTTTTTACTGTCCCTATCAAATTCAGGCACCTATGGCGTTTCTCGGGATCGCTTGACCTGCCGAGTCGCAACATTCAGGCGCGTGCCACGGCTGGAGCTCCACGACTGCACTGCCGAGGTTGAACGCGGCTTCGCTTAAGCTTGGGAACGATGCTCAACCGAGACAGCCAGCATGCCTCGGATGATGCTGGCCGATGGGGCGAGCGTAGCGCTAAAGGCGCCACCCATCATGATGCCGGGAGCGAGTCATCATCGAGTTCGATCCGCAACGCATGCTCCAAATCCTAACCAGGCAGGGCTAACGTTCAGGACTGCGATCGGCCATGCCGAGGCTGATCGGGAGCACACCATGCCGCTGACCATCTCCGTGTTCTCCGACGTGATCTGCCCGTGGTGCTATGTCGGTAAGCGCCGGCTCGAACGCGCCCTCGACCAGCTCGGTCTGCGCGAGAGCACGACGGTCGAATGGCTGCCGTTCGAGCTGAACCCCGCCATGCCGGCCGAGGGCATGGTGCGCGCGCTCTACCGCGCCCGCAAGTTCGGGGCCGAGCGCGCCGCGCAGCTCGACGCGCAGATGACCGAACTCGGGCACCAGGAGGGCATCGGTTTCGCGTTCGGGCGGATGACGCGCACGCCGAGCACGCGGAGCGCCCACATGCTGATCGCGGCAGCGACCCGGCACGGACGGGCCGATCCGGTCGTCGACGCCCTGTTCCGCGCCTATTTCGAGGAGGGCCGGGACGTCGGCGATCCCTGCGTTCTGCGCGAGATCTGCGTCGCGGCAGGGCTGGAGCGGCATGTCGTCGAGGATGCAATGGGCGACGCACAGCTGAGGCAGTGGGTCGAATCCATCGAGCGGCAGGCGACCGAGATGCAGGTCGCCGGCGTGCCGTTCTTCATCGTCGACCGCAAATGGGCGGTCTCGGGAGCACAGCCGACCGAGCAGTGGCTCGCGGCCCTGACCGCGGCCTGAGATGCTGCCACGGAGCCTCGCGCGAGGGCTGCAACCAAACACGCTATCTACGATCAACAGTCACGCGGCCTTTGCGGGTCTGGCCTCGCTCGAAGCTGAGCCTTACGGCTTGCGACAGTGCCGGCACGGTAAGGTTGCCGCGGGGAGGGGCGCGTGGCGAAGCCGTTCTTCGAGCAGCCGCTTCTCAACTCTCCCGACGACGCCCCGACACGTCATCACGCGCTCGACAAGGACGGCCAGCCGCTCGAGCGGCCGCCCATTCAGGGCCGTCGCTGATCGGAGTTGCTTACACCTGCCGTCCCGAAGCCGGAGAAGCAATCAGGCAAGGCCAAGCAGGGCGATCGGACGCTGGGGGACGAGTCCGGCCTTTCCTCCGCGGAGCAGGCCTCTACGCCGGATCAACGGGATCCGCGGCCACGTCGCGTCCCGGCGCGCTGCCCAACCCGGCGGATTGGGGCGTCACCCCGGCGACCCAGCGACTGCCCCGGCACTGGCGCCGCGACTGCGACTGCGATTGCGACTGGCATCGGCTCCGGCCGTTCTTCTGGCTGTCGAGGCGGTCGAGACCGCGATCTGGCTAACCGAGGGCGCGGGCCGGCAGCGGCATGCCGCCGGTCTTCATCGTGGTGTGCAGCAACACCGCAACCTCGACGCTCGTCTACGGCGCATCACGGACGCCGTCGGCTGAGCTTGCAGGCAGGAGAAGATTGAGACGCCGAGACCGGGGTTTTTGCCCGATAATGAGACTGAAGATCTGCTACGATATCATCCAGCCCTGCGCGCGATAAAGCCATCGCATGGCAAATCGATCTCGCTTCAGTCAGTATATTGACCGATAGTCGACATATACGTCAGTATATACAAGTGATAAGCATCTGACTGCACACTTGTCCAAATCATTACCCCATGTTACTGCCAACACATTTAGCTGCAAAACAAGGCGATCGCCTTCGCAAGACGCCCGTCATCGCCATCAAGGCAGGAGGAGTGGAGTGAACCACGCCCCCGCTGAGGATCCTAGATCGAGGCATGAGGACCGGCGCGGGCACAGCAAGCTCAAGACCCAGCCGCAGCGCGAGCCCGCCCTCCAAAGCGCCACCTCCCCCGTGACGAGCCCGGCCGCGCTCGCCCTCCTTCAGCCCCCCTTCAGCGCCAGGGCGGTGCCATCCTCATCCCCGACAGAGACAGGGGCCGGACGCGCCACCCGGCGCAGAGAACCTCTCCGTCCGACGCCTCGACGTCCAGGGCGGCCTGCCGGCGCTCGCCCGCCTCTCCGGACGCGCCGTCTCCGCCGCCGAGATCTTCGCCGCCGCCCGCGAGCTCGAACAGGCCTACGCCGCCGCCGGCTTCGCCCGCGTGGTGACCTATGGTGCCCGGGTGCGGGGCGAGGCAATCGTGACGCGGCAGGCCGGCTTCATGACCGGATCGGCGATCGTGGCGCTCAGCAACGGCCAGCGCGGGCAGTTCGTGTTCGGGGATCTCGCCGACGAGCAGGCCTTTGGCCAGGGACGCGCGAGGACGCGGTGAGAATGGGGCGATACCCCGGGCGCTCCCGCCGTCAGCCCGTCCCGTCCTGAAGGTAGAACCGCATCAGCGGCTTGAATCTCTGGGCGGACGGGTCCTCGACCTCGTTGCGGTCGTGGGCCTCGAACATCGCCCTGATCTTCTCCTCGGTGTCGAGCTTGCCGTCGTCGATGCCGAAATAGCCGCGCGTCGCCTTGCTCCAATAATAACTCTTCGACCGGACGTGATAGTGATTGATCCTCAGGCGCGCGTAGGTCGGCAGCTTATCCATGAAGAGGCCGTAGGGCGGGATCATCGGCAGTTCCTGGCCGGCATCGTCGACGATGCCGCCCTCGACCTCGAAGAGATGGGACGTTCTCGCCCGGTGCGCGTGCTTGAGGTTGACGATGGACTTGACGTGTCGGTTGTAGACGAAATCGTCCGGGGCACGGCGCGTGAAGCTGTCGATCGTCAGTCCGTCGGGATGGGCGAGATGCCCGTTCGATCCGTAGACGTGCCAATGGACCGCGATCGCGCCGACCTCGCCGAAGCTCGCGATCGTGTGGCGGATGTCGGTGCCGTCGACCGGGTAGAGGAACTCGTCGGCATCGATGAACGCGATCCATTCGACCGCGCCGGCGTAGCGGGCGAGCACGCCGTCGTAGAGCGCGATCTGGCTGCTGCGGTCCGGCCGGTCGATGAGGTCGACGCTCGCCCGGTCGCGGAACGAGGCGACGATCTCCGCCGTCGCGTCGGTGCTGCCGTTGTCGATGAGGATGATCTTCTCGAAGCCGACGGCGCGGTGGAACGCCATCCATTCCCGCAGGATCGGCGCCTCGTCCCGGGCCGTGCAACAGACCGCGGCGTAGATCATCGCTGCTCCTCTCGCGCCCCGGGACCCACGAACGGCGCCGTGCGGCCCTCCGCGGCAACCGGCAGGCCCCGCCGGGGGCCGGACGGCGCTGTCCCGCCGCCCGGCACCGACCGCCCCAGACTGCACGGAATCGGGCCGCGAACGCAACTTCAGGATGCGCCGACCAAGCGGATCTATGGCGGGATCGGCTGCCCGTCCCAGGCGAAGACGCGGCCGGAATCGCCGGTCTGCACGCCGGCCAGGACCCGCAGCAGGTGGTCCGCGCTCTCCTCCGGCGAGAACAGGCCGGGGCCCGGATCGGGACGGAACGGCCGGGACAGGGTCGTCTGCACGGTGCCGGGATGGAGGCCCGCGACGATCAGGTCGGGATGGGTGCGGGCGGTCTCGACGGCGAGGGTGCGCAGGATCTGGTTCAGCGCCGCCTTCGAGGCCCGGTAGGCGTATCAGCCGCCGAGGCGGTTGTCGCCGATCGAGCCGACCCGGGCCGAGAGGGCGGCGAAAACCGACCGCCCCTTGCGCGGCATCAGCGGCAGGAGGTGCTTGGCGACGAGCGCCGGGCCGAGGGCGTTGACGGCGAAGACGGCGGCCATCGCGGCCGGGTCGAGCGTCCGCAGCGCCTTCTCCGGGGCGATGCCCGGCCCGTGCAGGATGCCGCTGGCGACGATGACCAGCCCGACCGGCCCCGCCTCCCCGACGCGCTGCGCCGCCGCCGCGACGGTGGCCTCGTCGGTGACGTCGATGGCGACGGCGCGCACGCCGTCGGGCTGGGGAGACCGCGAGCGCGACAGGGCGAAGACCGTGTCGTGCGCGCCCCGGGCCGCGAGCGCGGTCACGAGGGCGCGTCCCACCCCGCCCGAGGCCCCGATGACGACCGCGCTGCTCATGTCTCTCCTCGCTGGACGGGGGCGGGCTCCGAGGCGTGATCGCGGCAACCCGCGACGGGGCGCCCGCTCAGCGGCGGGAGCCGGACAGGCGCAGCAGCCGTACCAGCCGCGGCCGGAGCGGCAGCGACAGGCGGTAGGCGGCATCGGCCAGGGGCAGGACGGGCTGCCGGCCGAACACCCGCCATTCGACGAGGCGGGCGAGCCAGCGCCAGCCCGGCAGCCGGCGCCAGAGCCGCGCGAAGGCGGCGGCCCCGGAGACGAGGCGTCCATCGGTCTCGCGGACGTGGAACCGGGCCCTCGCCGCCGGCAGGTCGAGCCCCGGCCCCAGGGCGGCCTCCGTCTCGACCGCGGCGAGATCGACGAAGCGGACGCGCTCCGCGCCGGCCCGGCCGCGGTAATGCGCGATCTCGGTGCGGCAGAGCGGGCAGGCCCCATCGTAGTAGACGGTCAGATCCTCCCGCATCCGGCTTCCCCCGCGATCGTGCCCGACATTTCCGCGCTTCGCCGTCTCAGCTATGCGCACGGGGGCGTTCGTCACCGTGGGGGCGCACGCGCGATAAGGTCGCGCCTCGCAGGATCATCGGAAGGGCGGCGGGCCTCCCGGCGGCGCCCGCCGCCCTTCCATCACGCCGCGCCGGGCAGCCGGTAGTCCCGGAACTGGTCGCGCAAAGCCGTCTTCTGGATCTTGCCGGTGGCGGTGTGGGGGATCGCCGGCACCACCACCACGTCGTCGGGCATCCACCACTTGGCGATGCGCGGCGCCATGAAGGCCAGGATGTCGGCCTTGTCGGGGGTGCGGCCCTCCTTCGGCACCACGATCAGCAGCGGGCGCTCGTCCCATTTCGGGTGCTGCACGCCGATCACCGCGGCCTCCGCGACGTCCGGATGGCCGACCGCCAGATTCTCGAGGTCGATCGAGGAGATCCACTCGCCGCCGGACTTGATCACGTCCTTCGAGCGGTCGGTGATCGCCATGTAGCCGTTGGGATCGATGGTGGCGACGTCGCCGGTATCGAAGAAGCCGCGATCGTCGAGGATCGGCTCGTCGCTCTTGAAGTAGGCCTTGGCCACCGCGAGCCCCGCGACCTTGAGGCGCCCGAAGGTGGTGCCGTCCCAGGGCAGGTCGCGGCCGTCGTCGTCGGTCAGGCGGAACTCGACGCCGAACGGGGCATAGCCCTGCTTCATCTTGAGGTCGAGGCGGGCCTCGCCCTCGAGATCGGCGACCTCGGGCTTGAGCGAGCAGTAGGAGCCGATCGGGCTCATCTCGGTCATGCCCCAGGCGTGGTCGACGGTGACGCCGTAGTCGCGCTCGAAGCGCTCGGTCATCGCCCGCGGGCAGGCCGAGCCGCCGATCACCACCCGCTCGAGGTGGCTCAGGCGCTTGCCCGTCGCGTCGAGGTGCTGGAGCAGGCCGAGCCAGACGGTCGGCACCGCCGCGGTCACGGTGACGCCGGTCGTCTCCAGGATCTCCAGCACCGAGGCGCCGTCGAGCTTCGCCCCCGGCATGACGAGGCCGGCGCCCGACATCGGCGCCGCGAAGCTGAAGCCCCAGGCATTGGCGTGGAACAGCGGCACCACCGGCATCGCCATGTCGGTCGGCTTGAGCGCGATGAAGGCCGGGTTGTTGACCATCAGGCCGAGCAGCACGTTCGAGCGGTGCGAGTAGAGCACGCCCTTCGGCAGGCCGGTGGTGCCCGAGGTATAGCAGAGGCCCGCCGCGGTGTTCTCCTCGAAGCGCGCCCAGGCGAAGTCGTCGTCGGCTTCCGACAGCCACGCCTCGTAGGCGACGGCGTTGCGCAAGCTCGTCTGCGGCATGTGGGCGCCGTCGGTCAGGACGACGTAGCGCTCGATCGTCGGCAGCTTGTCGGCCAGGCGCTCGACCAGCGGCACGAAGGTCAGGTCGAGGAAGAGGATCCGGTCCTCGGCGTGGTTGATGATGTAGGCGATCTGGTCCTCGAACAACCGCGGGTTGACCGTGTGGTAGATCGCCCCGATGCCGGTGATGCCGTACCAGGTCTCGAGGTGGCGCCAGGTGTTCCAGGCCAGCGTCGCGATCCGGTCGCCGAGGCGGATGCCGTCGGCGGCGAGGCGCTTCGACAGGCGCAGCGAGCGCTGCCGCACCTCGGCATAGGTGGTCCGGTGCATCGGCCCCTCGACCGAGCGCGAGATCACCGGGCGGGCGCCGTGCTGCACGGCGGCGTAGTCGATGATGCGGTGGATCAGCAGGGGCCAGTCCTGCATCAGGCCGAGCATGGCGTGTCGTCCTTCCCTTGGTGGAGCGCGCTTATCCACGCGCCCTCGCTCGCCGGGGCCTCGCGGGCCCGCGGTCTGAGGCGCCAGCTTATGGCAGCGGTGCCGGGGCGGCTAGAGCGGTGCCTTCACGCATCCCGCGAGCCTGGAGGCGGGGATCGAAGAGCGGGGATCGGCGGCGGCTAGGCGTGGCACCGAGATGGTTCTGATGTAAACTATTGCCATGACGGCATCCTCGCGCCCCCACCCTTCGGCTGAGGCGGACGCCCCGGCCGAGGCCGACCCGCTGCGGGTCTGGTTCCGCTTCCTGCGCCTGCACCGGCGCGTCTCGGCCGCGGTGGCGGCGGAGCTGAAGGCCGTCGGGCTGTCGATCCCGCAATTCGACGTGCTCTCGACCTTGTCCGAGCGCGAGGGCCTGACCCAGCAGGACCTCGCCGAGCGGCTCTACGTCACCAAGGGCAACGTCTCGGGCCTGATCGACCGGCTGGTCGAGGCGGGAATGGTCGAGCGCCGCCCGATTCCCGGCGACCGGCGCTCGCATGCGCTCCACCTGACCGAGGCCGGGCTGGCGCTGGCCGGCTCGGGCATCGCGGCGCAGCAGGCCTACGTCGCCCGCACCCTCGGCCGGCTGCCCCCCGGCGACGTCGCCGCGCTGGAGCGGGTGGTGCTGGCCTGGCGCGACGCCGCCCGGGCCGATGGCGGCTGACGCGCGCCCCTCACGTCACCGCCCGCTTCTCGACGTCGAGGACGACGCCGTTCGGCGTCATTCGCTCGCGGGCGACGAGCCGGTCGCCGGGCAGGAAGACGCCGAGCGGCACGTCCCGGTCGGGCAGCACCACGGTGGCGCTGTGGTTGACGAAGACCAGCACGTGCCGGCGCTGCGGGAGCGACGCCACGGCCCAGCGCTTGAGCTGGCCGTAATAGGGCTCGCGCCGCCACACGGCAGGCTGGCTCGGATCGACCTGGACGTGGAGGAAGCGCGTCGTCGGATCGAGGCTCAGCACCATCTTGGCCTTGTCGGGCTTCCATTCCGGGCCGAGCCAGGATTCGGTCATCCAGAGGCAATGGAAGGCGCGGCAATGGCCGGGCCGGGTCGCGTGGATGCCGCAGCCGCGGCCGGGCTTGGCGTGGCGGCACCACTCGCCGGCGACGCTCTCGACGGCCGGCACGTCGTAGACCTTGCAGCACAGGGTGCAGGCGCCGCAGGCGCGGCCGGGCGCGGGCGTCGAGACGAGTTCGGCGGGGTCGAGCATGCGCGTCGGTCTGACCAGGATTGTGCGGGCGGCCCGCGAGAGCGGCCCGGGTTGTGCGTCGGCATCGCGCCGCTAGTGTGACGGTGCAAGCGAATTCTGCTCCGCCAGTCGGGAGCCGCCTCGAGCTCCCCCGTGAAGAAAGCGATCGCGACGATGCTCTCGAACCTCGCCACCCGCGACGTCGAAACCCTGATCCACCCCTATACCAACCTGGCGGCCTTCCGGCAGACCGGGCCGCTGGTCCTGGAGCGCGGCCACGGCGTCTGGGTCTACGACACCGACGGACGGCCCTATCTCGAAGGCATGGCCGGCCTGTGGTGCACGGCGCTCGGCTATTCCAACGAGGAGCTGGTCGAGGCCGCCCGCGAGCAGATGGCGCGGCTGCCCTTCACCCACCTGTTCTCCGGCCGCAGCCACGACCCGGCGATCGAGCTCGCCGAGACCCTGAAGGAACTGGCGCCGATCCCGGTCTCGAAGGTGTTCTTCACCTCCTCGGGCTCGGAGGCCAACGACACCCAGGTCAAGCTGACCTGGTACCTCAACAACGCGCTCGGCCGGCCGCAGAAGAAGAAGATCATCGGCCGGCACAAGGGCTATCACGGCGTCACCGTCGCGTCGGCCTCGCTGACCGGGCTGACCGCCAACCACGCCGATTGGGACCTGCCGCTGCCGGGCTTCCTGCACGCCGCCTGCCCGCACCATTACCGCGGCGCCGAACCCGGCGAGAGCGAGGAGGCCTATTCGGCGCGGCTGGCGGCCGAGTTGGAGGAGATGATCCTGCGCGAGGGGCCCGAGACCGTCGCGGCCTTCATCGCCGAACCGGTGATGGGCGCGGGCGGCGCCATCGTGCCGCCGAAGGGCTATTTCGCGGCGGTCGAGCCGGTGCTCGCCCGCTACGACGTGCGGCTGATCGCCGACGAGGTGATCTGCGGCTTCGGCCGGCTCGGCACCTGGTTCGGCACCGAGACGGTCGGCATGCATCCCCACAGCCTGTCCTTCGCCAAGGCGCTGACCTCGGCCTACATGCCGCTCGGCGGCGTCACGGTCGACGAAACCCTGTACCAGGCGATGCAGGACCAGAGCCGCAAGATCGGCACGTTTGGCCACGGCACCACCTATTCGGGCCATCCGGTGGCGAGCGCGGTGGCGCTGAAGACCATCGAGATCTACAAGCGCGACCGCATCATCGAGGGCGCGGCCGAGAAGGCGCCGCACTTCCAGCGCCGCCTCTCGGCCCTGGAGGAGCATCCGCTCGTCGGCGAGGCCAAGGGGCTCGGCCTGATCGGCGGCCTCGAGATCGTGGCCGACAAGGCGACGAAGCGGCAATATGACCCGAAGGCCGGCGTCGCCGCCCGTTGCGTCGCCTTCGCGCAGGAGGAGGGCCTGATCGTCCGCTTCCTCACCGGCGACCGCGTCGCGGTCTGCCCGCCGCTGGTGATCCGCCCGGACGAGATCGACACCCTGTTCGACCGTCTCGTCACCGCGCTGGACCGCACCCATGCCTGGATCCGCGAGCAGGGTCTGACAGCAGCATAAAAACTGCTCGAACGCGGGAGAGGCCGCCGCCAGGCGGCCTCGATCTAACAGTCTCTGCCGGCTCAAGCCGAATATCCGCTCATTCGGCGCGCCGATCCGCAAGTTACCTTCTGGGCATGCACTGCACAGCACTGCGATACCGACCACGGCGACGCGGTGCGGCGGGGCGACCGACCTAACGGTAAAACTGCAGCGTCGCGGGCGCGGGCGCGGGCGCGCCGGCAGAGCGTTGGGATCGCAGCAATCCCTTGTTTTGCCATCCAGATTTCATCAGTCAGGCACGCCGCAGGCCTGTCGGGCCCGGTCCGGACCGGCCTGCCGGCCCTCGCCGCTGCCGTCGGAAAACTGGTATTGCGCAGCATTCTTTTAGCGGATTTTAAGCCTGCCGGCCCAAGTTTGAACAAGTTTCGACCAAAAAGGAACCGGCGGCATGTTTCGGAAACGGCGCGAGAATGTCTCGGACGCGACATTGAGTGCCCTCAACAAGTCCCTCGCCATCATCGAGTTCGACCTTGACGGCACCGTGATCGGAGCCAACGCCAACTTCCTCAACCTGCTCGACTACCGGCTCGACGAGATCATCGGGAAACATCATCGGATGTTCCTCGATCCAGAGGCCGCCGCCTCGCCCGACTACGCGGTGTTCTGGGACAAGCTGCGGGCGGGTCAGTTCTTCGCCGACGAGTTCCTGCGCTTCGGCAAGAACGCCAAGCGAGTCTGGCTCGAGGCGACCTACAACCCGGTGCTCGACGCCGCCGGCAAGCCGGTCAAGGTGGTCAAGCTCGCCGCCGACATCACTCGGAAGAAGAACGAGATCAGCCGTCTCATGACGATGATCGAGGGCATGCCGGTCGCCGTGATGACCGCCGACCCGCATAACGACTTCCGCATCGACTACATGAACGGCGCCTCGCGCCGGACCCTCGGCCCGCTGGCGCAGTACCTGCCGGTCGCGGCGGAGCTGATGGTCGGCACCTCGATCGACGTATTCCACAAGAACCCGTCGCACCAGCGCCGGATGCTGGCCGATGCGAGCCGGCTGCCGCACCGGACCAAGATCAAGCTCGGCCCGGAGGTGCTCGACCTGCAGGTCTCGGCGATCATGGGGCCGGACGGGTCCTATGTCGGGCCGATGCTGACCTGGGCGGTGGTGACCGCGCAGGCGATCATGGCCTCCGACGTGTCGCAGGTGGTCGGCGCCATGAGCGGTGCGGTCGAGGAGATGCAGCGTTCCGCCATCGGTCTCGGCCAGTCGGCCGATGCGGCCCGCGAGCGCGCCGCCACGGTGGCGGCGGGCTCCGAGGAGATGACCGCCTCGATCCGGGAGATCTCGGATCAGGTCGGCCGGGTCTCCGAGCGCGCCCAGCAGATCGCCGCACAGGCCGAGGCGACCGACGCGACGGTGCGCACCCTCTCGGCCAAGGCGCGCGAGGTCGATTCGGTGGTCGGCATGATCTCGACCATCGCCGACCAGACCAACCTGCTCGCGCTCAACGCCACCATCGAGGCGGCCCGGGCGGGGGCGGCAGGGCGCGGCTTCGCGGTGGTGGCCGCCGAGGTCAAGGAACTCGCCGGCCAGACGGCACGAGCGACCGGCGAGATCACCCAGCGCATCGGGGACATCCAGGGGGCGACCGGCGAGGCGGTGGCGGCGATCGCCACGATCAACAACGCCGTGGCCGAGCTGTCGCGGCTGACACTCGCCATTGCCAGCGCCGTTGAGCAGCAGGCGGCCTCGACGCAGGAGGTGTCGTCGAACATCGTGGCGGTGTCGGACGCCGCCAGCGCCACCGGCCGGATCGCCGAGACCGTGCGGGCGGTGTCGGAGAGCCTCGCCGGGCATTCGAGCGGACTGACCGGGAGCGTCGAGAAGTTCCTGAAGGCGGGGTGAGGCCTGTCCCCTTGTGGGAGCAGTGGAAGAAGCCCCGTCATCCGTCATCCTCCGCGTCATCCCGGGACCGTGCAGCGGAGCCCGGGATGACCAAGAGGGTGTCAGTCCCGCGGTGAGAGCGAGACGGCCCTCACAGCGGGATGTTGTCGTGCTTCTTCCAGGGCTGCTCGCTCTCCTTGGTGCGCAGCATGGCGAGCGCCCGGGCGATGCGGCGGCGCGTCGAGTGCGGCATGATCACCTCGTCGATGTAGCCGCGCTCGGCGGCGACGAACGGCGACATGAAGCGCTCCTCGTACTCGCTGGTGCGGGCGGCGATCTTGTCCGGGTCGCCGAGGTCCTGGCGGAAGATGATCTCGACCGCGCCCTTGGCGCCCATCACGGCGATCTGGGCGGTCGGCCAGGCGTAGTTCACGTCGCCGCCGACGTGCTTCGAGGCCATCACGTCGTAGGCGCCGCCGAAGGCCTTGCGGGTGATGACGGTGACGAGCGGCACCGTCGCCTGGCTGTAGGCGAAGAGCAGCTTCGCGCCGTGCTTGATCAGGCCGCCGTATTCCTGCGCGGTGCCCGGCAGGAAGCCCGGCACGTCGACGAAGGTGACGATCGGGATCGAGAAGGCGTCGCAGAAGCGCACGAAGCGGGCGGCCTTGCGCGAGGCGTCCGAATCGAGCACGCCGGCCAGCACCATCGGCTGGTTGGCGACGAAGCCGACGGTGCGGCCCTCGACCCGGGCGAAGCCCGTGATGATGTTGCGGGCATAGGCCGCCTGGATCTCGAAGAAGTCGCCCTCGTCGACCACCCGCCGGATCAGCTCCCCCATGTCGTAGGGCTTGTTCGGGTTGTCGGGGATCAGGGTGTCGAGGCTGCGGTCGAGGCGCGCCGGATCGTCGAAGCTCTCGAGCTCCGGCACGCCGGCCTGGTTGTTGGCCGGCAGGAAGTCCATCAGGCGCCGGATCTGCAGCAGCGCCTCGACGTCGTTCTCGTAGGAGCCGTCGGCGATCGACGACTTCGAGGTGTGGACCTTGGCGCCGCCGAGTTCCTCGGCGGTGACCACCTCGTTAGTCACGGTCTTCACCACGTCCGGCCCGGTCACGAACATGTAGCTCGTGTCGCGCACCATGAAGATGAAGTCGGTCATCGCCGGCGAGTAGACGTCGCCGCCGGCGCACGGCCCCATGATCACCGAGATCTGCGGGATCACGCCGGACGCCGTGACGTTGCGCTTGAACACCTCGCCGTAGCCGCCGAGCGCCGCGACGCCTTCCTGGATGCGGGCACCGCCGGCATCGAAGATGCCGATGATCGGGGCGCGCATCTTGAGCGCCATGTCCTGGACCTTGATGATCTTCTGGGCGTGCGCCTCGGACAGCGAGCCGCCGAAGACCGTGAAGTCCTTGGAGAACACGAACACGGCGCGGCCGTTGATGGTCCCCCAGCCGGTGATGACGCCGTCGCCCGGGATCTTCTGCTTCTCCATCCCGAAATCGTTCGAGCGGTGCTGCACGAACATGTCGAATTCCTCGAACGACCCGGAATCGAGGAGGAGCTCGATGCGCTCGCGCGCCGTGAGCTTGCCGCGCTTGTGCTGCGCCGCCACCCGGCTCTCGCCGCCGCCGACCCGGGCCTGCGCACGCCGCTGGTCGAGCCGTTCGAGGATGTCCTTCATGCTGTCGCCCATTCCTGAAGAAGAGTCCGCGCCCGCCGGGAGGCTTGACCGTGCCTGCGGCCTTAGCATGCGCCGGGGCGGGGCGAAAACTCGGTCTTTTTGGGCGAGACCGGACCGGGAACGGGACGCGGCATGCGAAGGGCCGCGCCCGTCGACGCGGGCTCCGTGAGCCGGCTCAGAGCGCGACCTGGCCGGGCTCCTCCTCGCGGGCGAGGCGCAGCAGGCTCTGGCCGTAATTGGTCTTGGCGAAGAGCTGGCCGCGGGCCAGCACCTGCTCCCGGGTGATGAAGCCCTGCAGGTAGGCGATCTCCTCCAGGCAGGCGACCTGCATGCCCTGGCGGTGCTGGATCACGCGGACGAACTCGCCGGCCTCGAGCAGGTTGTCGTGGGTGCCGGTGTCGAGCCAGGCATAGCCGCGGGACATGCACTCGACGTGGAGCTGGCCGCGGTCGAGATAGGCCTGGTTGACGTCGGTGATCTCCAGCTCGCCGCGGGGCGAGGGCTTCACCGCCGCCGCGATGTCGAGCACCTGGTTGTCGTAGAAGTAGAGGCCGGTCACCGCCCAGGGCGATTCCGGGTTCTTCGGCTTCTCGACCAGCTTGGTCGCCCGGCCCTGCTTGTCGAGGGTGACGACGCCGTAGGCCTCCGGCTGGTCGACGTGGTAGGCGAACACGGTGGCGCCCGTCTCGCGCGACTTCGCCTTGGCGAGGAGCTGGCGCATGCCGGCGCCGAAGAACAGGTTGTCGCCGAGCACCAGCGCCACCGAATCGTCGCCGACGAACTCGCGGCCGATGATGAAGGCCTGGGCCAGGCCCTCGGGCTTGGGCTGCAGCGCGTAGGAAATGGTGATGCCGAACTGCTCGCCGGTGCCGAACAGCCGCTTGTAGTTGTCGATATGCTCCGGCGACGAGATCAGCAGGATGTCGCGGATGCCGGCCAGCATCAGCACCGACACCGGGTAGTAGATCATCGGCTTGTCGTAGACCGGCAGCAGCTGCTTGTTGATCGCCAGCGTGGCCGGATGCAGCCGCGTGCCGGATCCGCCGGCGAGCACGATGCCCTTCATGGTCTGTTACTCCTTCAGGCGCGGTTCGCCGCGGGACCGATGAGCTGGTCCAGGATGTCGTCGAGAGCCGCGTCCCACGGGCGCGGCGTGAGGCCGAAGGCGCGGGTGAGGGTCTCGGTCGAGAGCTCGGAATTGGCCGGCCGGGTGACCGGGGTCTTGAAGGCCGTGCTGGGGATCGGCTCGACCGGCACCGAGCGGGCACCCCGCGCCGCCGCGCCGGCCATGATGGCCCGCGCGAAATCGTACCAGGTCGTCGCGCCGGCATTGACGCAGTGATAAGTGCCGGCAGGCGCCGCCGTGTCCTCGGCGAAGCGCAGCGCGACGGCGACGAGCGCCGCCGCGAGGTCGCCGGCCGAGGTCGGGCAGCCGCGCTGGTCGTCGACCACCGTCAGCTTGTCGCGCTCGCCCGCGAGCCGCAGCATCGTCTTGACGAAGTTCGCCCGGTGCGGGCTCACCACCCAGGCGGTACGCAGGATCGCGTGGCGCGGGTTGCCGGTGCGGACGGCCATCTCGCCGGCGGCCTTGCTGGCGCCGTAGACGCTGACCGGCCGCACCGGGGCATCGGCCGCGTAGGCGCCGGCGCCGGTGCCGTCGAAGACGTAGTCGGTCGAGACGTGGATCAGCGGGATGCCGGCCTTCGCGGTCTCCGCCGCGAGATACGCGGGGGCGAGCGCGTTGAGCCGCCAGGCCGCCGCCACGTCGCTCTCGGCCTTGTCGACCGCCGTGTAGGCGGCGGTGTTGATCACCGCCGCCCACGGCCGCTCGGCGACCGCGCGGGCGACCGCCGCCTCGTCGGTGATGTCGAGGGCATCCCGGGCGGGAGCGCGGATGACCGCGTCCGCCCCGAAGCTTTGCCGCTGCAATTCGGTGCCGACCTGGCCGCCACCGCCGAGGACGAGGATCTCCCGCGCCATCCGCCTCACTCCGCCGTCAGGCCGAGGCGCTCGCCGGAATAGCGGCCCTCGCGGATCGGGCGCCACCACGACTCGTTGTCGAGGTACCAGCGCACGGTGTCCTCGAGCGCCTGCTCGAAGGTGCGGGTCGGCGCATAGCCGACCTCCTTCTCCGCCTTGCTCGGGTCGATGGCGTAGCGCCGGTCGTGGCCCGGCCGGTCGGTGACGAACTTGATCAGGCGCTCGTGCGGGCCGGCCTCGGGACGGAGACGGTCGAAGATCGCGCAGAGCGTTTTCACCACGTCGAGGTTGTTGCGCACCGAGCGGCCGCCGAGCAGGTAGGTCTCGCCGATCCGGCCCTTCTCCAGCACCGCGACGAGGCCGCGGGCGTGGTCCTCGACGTGGATCCAGTCGCGCTCGTTCTGGCCGTCGCCGTAGACCGGCAGGTCCTTGCCGTCGAGGGCGTTGAGGATCATCAGCGGGATCAGCTTCTCGGGGAAGTGCCGCGGCCCGTAATTGTTCGAGCAGTTGGTCACCAGCACCGGCAGGCCGTAGGTCTCGTGCCAGGCCCGGGCCAGGTGGTCGGAGGCCGCCTTCGAGGCCGAGTAGGGCGAGCGCGGATCGTAGCGGCTGTCCTCGGTGAAGAAGGCGCCCGGGGGCAGCGAGCCGTAGACCTCGTCGGTCGAGACGTGGAGGAAGCGGAAGGCGTCGCGCTCCGCGCCCGACAGGGTGCTGTAGTAGCCGCGGGCGGCTTCCAGCATCACCTGGGTGCCGACGACGTTGGTGCGGATGAAGGCGCCCGGCCCGGTGATCGAGCGGTCGACATGGCTCTCGGCGGCGAGATGCATCACGGCTTGCGGGCGGAACTCGGCGAAGAGGCCGGACACCCTGTCATGGTCGCAGATGTCGGCTTCCGCGAAGCGGTGGCGGTTGTTGCCCTTGAGCGGCATCAGCGAGATCGGGTTCGCCGCGTAGGTCAGCGCGTCGAGGGTCAGGACCTCGTGGCCGAGATCTTGGACGAGGTGCAGGACCAGGGCCGAGCCGATGAAGCCGCAGCCGCCCGTGACGAGGATGCGCATGGGGTGAATGATCTCCTGAAAGGATGACGCTCGTCGGCGCAAAGCGGGTCGCGGCGAATCAACTCGCGCCCTGATTGTAACTCCGGATGCCGGCGTCATAGGAATGCGCCGGCACGACCCTCAGAACAGCGTGGGCAGATCGGCGAAGCGGGGCGCCACCTTGTCCTTGGCCGAGAGCTGGGCCTCGGCCTCGCTGACCGGCCAGTCGATGCCGAGATCGGGGTCGTTCCACAACAGGTTGCCGTCATGCTCCGGGCTGTAGACGCCGCCGGCGACCTTGTAGGCCACCATGGTGTCCGGCTCGAGAGTGCAGAAACCGTGCCCGAAGCCGATCGGCACGTAGAGCTGGTGGCCGTTCGCGGCGTCGAGCCGGGCGGCGACGTGCCGGCCGTAGGTCGGCGAGTCGCGCCGCAGATCCACGGCCACGTCGAGGATCGCACCGGCGAGCACCCGGATCAGCTTGGCCTGGGCGAAGGGGTGGCGCTGGAAGTGCAGGCCGCGGACGGTGCCCTGTTGCGCCGAGAAGGACTGGTTGTCCTGGATGAAGTGGTCCTCGACGCCGTACGCGGCCAGGATGTCGGCCCGGTAGGTCTCCGAGAACCAGCCGCGGGCATCGCCGTGCCGCTTCGGGATCACCAGCTTCACCGCCGGTATCGCCTGATCGATGACCTGCATCCCGCCCACCTTCCGATCTCGCGCGGCTTGACAAGCCTGGGCTCATGCCCGGCGATCGTGGCACAACCGCGTCGGCCGGACCGGCCAGGACCGCATTCCCGCAGCCTCTACTTCGACGTTACCGGGCGAGCAAGACGGACCGCCGATCGCGGGCGGCGGGACGGGACGAGCCGCAATCGCCCCCCGTACAGCACGGCCGATCGAGGCCGCCCTGGATCGGTCACGGTCGGACGCGATTGCAGGATCGCGCGCGAAGGTGTCGATCCAGGCCATTTTCGACCCGGCAAACCTTCGACACAGCCTGGGGTCTTCGATACGCCCGAACGGCCGGCCGGTGGTCGCGGGGCGTCAGCCGTGACGCCCCCGCTGGCGGCGCGGGATCACGCGCCCGCAACAGCCGCCGCGATCGCCTCCAGGGCAGCCTCGGCTGCCGCACCGTCGGGGCCGCCGGCCTGGGCCATGTCGCGGCGCCCGCCGCCGCCCTTGCCGCCGAGCCGCTCCGAGCCGGCCCGCACCAGGGCGACGGCGTCGAACCGGCCGGTCAGGTCCTCGGTCACGCCGACGACGAGTCCGGCCTTGCCGTCCGGCGCCACGCCGACGATCGCCACGATCCCGGAGCCGAGCCGCTTCTTGCCCTCGTCGGCGAGGCTCTTGAGGTCGCGCATCTCGACCCCCTGCACGACCCGGGCCATCAGCTTGGTGCCGGCGACCTCGCGCACGCCGTCATCGCCGCCGCCGCTGCCTCCCCCGCCCATGGCGAGCTTGCGGCGGGCCTCCGCCAGTTCCCGCTCCATCCGGCGGCGCTCCTCGAGGAGGCTCGCCAAGCGCTCGGGCGCCTCGGCCACCGGCACCTTGAGCAGGCCGGCCAACGCCGCGAGCTGGCGGCTCTCGCCGGCGAGGTGGCGGCGGGCGGCGTCGCCCGTCATCGCCTCGATCCGGCGCACGCCGGCGCCGACCGCGCTCTCGGCCAGAACCGTCACCAGGCCGATATCGCCGGTGCGGCCGACATGGGTGCCGCCGCACAGTTCGACCGAGAAGGTCTTGGGCCGGCCGTCGGCGGCGCTGTCGCGGCCCATCGAGACGACCCGGACCTCTTCGCCGTACTTCTCGCCGAACAGCGCGCGGGCGCCCGACGCGATGGCGTCGTCGACCGCCATCAGCTTGGTCACCACCGGCTCGTTCTGGAGCAGCACCCGATTGGCGATCGCCTCGACCCGGGCCAGCTCCTCGGCCTCGATCGGCTTCGGATGGCTGATGTCGAAGCGCAGGCGCTCGGGGGCGACGAGCGAGCCCTTCTGGGCGACGTGGTCGCCGAGCACCTGGCGCAGGGCCTCGTGCAGCAGGTGGGTGGCGGAGTGGTTGGCGCGGATCGCCGAGCGGCGGGCGTGGTCGACCTTCAGCTCGACCGGCTGGCTGAGGGTCAGGGCGCCCTCCTCCACCGCGACGTGATGGACGAAGAGGTCGCCGAGCTTCTTCTCGGTCGCGGTCACCCGGGCCTTGAGACCCTGGCCGGTCACCGTGCCGGTATCGCCGACCTGGCCGCCGGACTCGGCATAGAACGGCGTCTGGGTGACGACGAGCAGGCCCTCCTCGCCGGCCCGGATCGTCTCGACCTCGGCCCCGCCGCGCACGAGGGCGGTGACCACGGCCTCGGCCTCTTCCGTGTCGTAGCCGAGAAACTCGGTGGCGCCGGTGCGCTCGCGCAAACCGTACCACAGGGTCTCGGTCGCGGCCTCGCCGGAGCCCGACCACGCCGCGCGGGCGGCGGCGCGCTGGCGCTGCATCGCGGCCGAGAAGCCATCCGTATCGACCGTGATGCCACGGGACTTCAGCGCGTCCTGGGTCAGGTCGAGGGGGAAGCCGTAGGTGTCGTAGAGGGTGAAGGCGGTCTCGCCCGACAGGCTCTGGCCGTCCGAGAGGTCGCGGGTCTCGGCGTCGAGGATCGACAGGCCGCGCTCCAGGGTGCGGCGGAAGCGGGTTTCCTCCAGACGCAGGGTCTCGACGATCAGGCTCTCGGCCCGCACCAGCTCGGGGTAGGCCTGGCCCATCTCGCGCACCAGCGTCGGCACGAGGCGGAACATCATCGGGTCGCGGGCGCCGAGCAACTGGGCGTGGCGCATGGCGCGACGCATGATCCGGCGCAGCACGTAGCCGCGGCCCTCGTTGCTCGGCAGCACCCCATCGGCGACGAGGAAGGACGAGGCGCGCAGATGGTCGGCGATCACCCGGTAGGAAGCGGTCTGCTTGCCCTCGGGCGCCCGGCCGACCTGATGCGCGACGGCGTCGATCAGGCTGCGGAACAGGTCGGTGTCGTAGTTGCTCTTCACGCCCTGGAGGATCGCCGCCATGCGCTCGAGGCCCATGCCGGTATCGATCGAGGGCCGCGGCAGGCCGACCCGGTTGCCCGGCTCGATCTGCTCGTACTGCATGAACACGAGGTTCCAGAATTCGAGGAAGCGGTCGCCGTCCTCCTCCGGGCTGCCGGGCGGACCGCCCCACAGCTCCGGGCCCTGGTCGATGAAGATCTCCGAGCACGGGCCGCACGGGCCGGTATCGCCCATCTGCCAGAAATTGTCGGAGGTCGGGATGCGGATGATGCGGTCGTCGGAGAAGCCGGCGATCTTGCGCCACAGGGCGGCGGCATCGTCGTCGTCGGCATAGACGGTCACGAGCAGGCGCTCGGGCGAGAGCCCGAATTCCTTGGTGACGAGGTTCCAGGCCAGCTCGATCGCCAACGGCTTGAAATAGTCGCCGAACGAGAAATTGCCCAGCATCTCGAAGAAGGTATGGTGGCGCGCGGTATACCCGACATTGTCGAGGTCGTTGTGCTTGCCACCGGCGCGCACGCATTTCTGGGCCGTGGTGGCGCGCTGGTAGGGCCGCTTCTCGACGCCGGTGAAGACGTTCTTGAACTGCACCATGCCGGCGTTGGTGAACATCAACGTCGGGTCGTTGCGCGGCACCAGCGGCGAGGACGGCACCACCTCGTGACCGTGCTTGGCGAAGTAGTCCAGGAAGGTGGACCGGATCTCGTTGACGCCACTCATGGGAAGAATCGTCTCTGCGGAAGGCGGGCCGGGCGAAGGGCGGGTGAGAAACCTGGGCGCACCGGCGGGCGGCCCGCGGATGCATCCGCGTGTCTTTAGTCACGCGCTCCCCCCGTGTCGAGGCGGGGCGGCGCCGCTATGTGACGGTGGGCAAGCGCGGCCGCCGGCCCGCCCGGCAGGACTCAAGCCCCGATGACCGAAGAAATCCGCCTCCTCGCCTTCTCGGCGGCCCTGGGACTCGCCCACGTCATGGCGGCCTCGACCGCCGGGCTCTCCCAGCGCGGCGGGCTCGCCTGGGCGGCGGGCAACCGCGAGAGCGAAGGCGAGGTCACCGGTGCCGCCGCCCGGCTGAAGCGGGCCTCGGCCAACTTCTTCGAGACCTTCCCGCTCTTTGCCGCCCTGGCGCTGGCGGCCGCGGTCTCGGGCAAGCAGGGCGGCGCGGTGACGTGGGGGGCGGAGCTCTATTTCTGGGCCCGGCTCCTCTACCTGCCGATCTACGGCTTCGGCATCCCGTGGATCCGCACGCTCGTCTGGGGTGTCGCGATGGTCGGCATCGGCTTCGTGTTCGCCGGTCTGTTCGGCTGGTCCGGGCCGGGCGCCCCGTAACGCGAAAAGGGCCGCCGCGCTCGTCGCGCGGCGGCCCCTCATGACGTCCCGGGCCGATCCGTCGAGATCAGGCCGACCCCTCGTCGAGGTCGTCGGCCGTCGGGGTGGCGTTCTCGAGGATCTTGTCGGCGACCAGCCCCGAATTCTGCCGGATCGAGGCTTCGATCTTGTTGGCGATGTCGGGATTGTCGCGCAGGAAACCCTTCGAGTTCTCGCGCCCCTGGCCGAGGCGCTGGCTGTCGTAGGAGAACCACGCGCCCGACTTCTCGACGATGCCGGCCTTGACGCCGAGGTCGATCAGCTCGCCGACCTTCGACACGCCCTCGCCGAACATGATGTCGAACTCGACCTGCTTGAACGGCGGCGCCACCTTGTTCTTGACCACCTTGACCCGGACGCTGTTGCCGATCGGCTGGTCGCGGTCCTTGAGGGTCGAGATGCGGCGGATGTCGAGGCGCACCGAGGCGTAGAACTTCAGCGCGTTGCCGCCCGTCGTGGTCTCGGGGCTGCCATACATCACGCCGATCTTCATCCGGATCTGGTTGATGAAGATGACCATGCAGTTCGAGCGCGAGATCGAGCCGGTGAGCTTGCGCAGGGCCTGGCTCATCAGGCGGGCCTGGAGGCCCGGCTGCTGGTCGCCCATCTCACCCTCGATCTCGGCGCGCGGGGTCAGCGCGGCCACCGAATCGACCACCAGGATGTCGATGGCGCCGGAGCGCACCAGGGTGTCGGTGATCTCGAGGGCCTGCTCGCCGGTATCGGGCTGCGAGATCAGCAGGTCGTCGAGGTTGACGCCGAGCTTGCGGGCATAGACCGGATCGAGGGCGTGCTCGGCATCCACGAAGGCGCAGACGCCGCCCTTCTTCTGGGCCTCGGCGATGGTGTGCAGGGCGAGCGTCGTCTTACCCGAGGATTCCGGGCCGTAGATCTCGATCACGCGCCCGCGCGGCAGGCCGCCGACGCCGAGCGCGATGTCGAGGCCGAGCGACCCGGTCGAGACGACCTCGACCTCCTGCACCTTGTCGCCCTTGCCGAGCCGCATGATCGAGCCCTTGCCGAAGGCGCGCTCGATCTGGGCGAGGGCGGCGTCGATCGCCTTCGACTTGTCTTTGTCCATGGTCGGGTTTTCCACCAGTCGCATCTGGGGCTGAGCCATCTCGGCGGGTCCTTATGGCAGGAGGGGCGGCAAGTCTCAATCGCGCGGCTGGGTTTTATGTACTCGTTTTGTTCTCGTTCGACAAGGGCGAACGGAGGATTTGCCGTGGGATGGGAGTCGGCTCACGGGTGGCCGAGGGCGCGCAGCAGGCCGGCGTTCGACCAGGACGGCCAGCCGGTGCCGGCGCGGTCGCGGCTCCGGATGTCAGCGTCGCGAAGCCGGGCGCAGGCGAGGACGTGCGCATCGGACGGTCGAGCCGTCGCGGGAGGCGACGGTGTCGGAGAGGACGCCGGCCGCCTCGGGTGGGAAGCTCGGCCTCGATCACCCTGAGACGGCTCAGAAGCGTGCCCGCCTGCGCGGACGTCGCCTGTCGCGACCCAATCGCATGGCAGGCGCCGCACCGATGTCGGCCAGCGCCGTGCGCATGGGTTCCGGAGACAGATTCCGGACCGGCAGCAGCCCACCGACCGCCGCGGTGCCATTCTTGACCGGCACCGCGTGCGGCAGCGCCCGAATGGCGCCAGCCGCCATCGTCCGCATCTGGCGCATGCCACGCGCGCTCGTCAGCGCCGCCTGCCGCGTTCCTCACAGGCATGCAAGTCCGGCGAGGCGGTCACCAGGATGCGATCCGTGCCCCCTCACCCGGCCATCGTGGTCTTCACCGTCTCGACGAGCTGCTTCAAGCTGAAAGGCTTGGGCAGGAAGTTGAACTCCTCGCCGTCGGGCAGGTTCTTGCGGAAGGCATCCTCGGCATAGCCGGAGACGAAGATCACCTTCAGGCCCGGATGGGCCTTGCGCAGCTCGCGCAGCAGGGTCGGGCCGTCCATCTCGGGCATCACCACGTCGGAGACGACGAGGTCGACCGGCACGTCGCGCTCCTGCATGATCTGCAGGGCCTCGAGGCCCGAGGCGGCCTCGAGCACGGTGTAGCCGCGGGCGGTGAGCGCCCGGCCGTTGACCGCGCGGACCGGATCCTCGTCCTCGACGAGCAGGATCGTGCCGACGCCGGTGAGGTCGCGGGCCGGCGGCTTCGGGGCTTCCGCCGCGGGTGCGGCCGCCGCGGCGCCCTTCGCCGGCGGGGCGATCTCAGCCGGCGCGTCGGGAGCCTCCACCTCCGGCACCGGCACGTGGCGCGGCAGGTAGATGGCGAAGACCGTGCCCTGGCCGACGGTCGAGCGCACGTCGATGTAGCCGCCGGACTGCTTGACGATGCCGAACACCGTCGAGAGGCCCAGCCCCGTGCCCTTGTTGACCTCCTTGGTGGTGAAGAAGGGCTCGAAGATCTTCTCCATCACCTCGGGCGTCATGCCGGTGCCGGTGTCGCTGACCTCGATGAGCACGTGGTCGGCACCCGGCAGGCCGTTGAGGCGCAAGGCGCCGACGGCCTCGGCGGTCATGTTGGCGGTGCGGATCAGCAGGCGCCCGCCCTCCGGCATCGCGTCGCGGGCATTGACCGCGAGGTTCACGATCACCTGCTCGAACTGGTTGACGTCGGCCTTGACCGGCCAGAGGTCGCGGCCGTGCTTGAGGTCGAGCTCGACCCGCTCGCCGAGCAGGCGCTTCAGGAGCAGGGTGAGGTCGGACAGCGCCTCGCCGAGATGGATCACCTCCGGCCGCAGGGTCTGGCGGCGCGAGAAGGCCAGCAGCTGCCGCACCAGGCTGGCGGCCCGGTTGGCGTTCTGCTTGATCTGCATGATGTCCTGGAAGGCCGGGTCGGTCGGCCGGTGGCTCGCCAGCAGCAGGTCCGAGTAGCCGATGATCGCCTGCAGCACGTTGTTGAAGTCGTGCGCGATGCCGCCGGCGAGCTGGCCGACCATCTCCATCTTCTGGGCCTGGTTGACCTGCTGCTGGAGCTGGTGCTGGGCCGTGGTGTCGAGGGCGTAGAGGATCACCGCCCCTTCCGCGCCGCCCGCCGTGCCGGCCGGGCTGAGCCAGATCCGGGCCGAGCGGTTGACCGGCGCCGAGACGCCGATCTCGACCGGCGGCACGTCGCCGCGGCCCTCCGCCGCCGCCCGCGCGGCGGCATCGACGATGTGGCGGTCGCGCTCGACGATGAAGTCGCGCACCGGCGGCCCGACCTCGCTGCCGTCGCCGGTGCGCGGCAGGGTGCCGAACAGGCGCGCGAACGAGGCGTTGGCGCGCACCAGCCGCCCGTCCTCCGCCAGTGTCGCCACGGCGACCGGGCTGGTGTTGAAGAAGCGGTCGAAGCGGAGTTCCGCCGCCTGCTGGGGATCGTCGCTCTCCCCGCCGGCGGAGCGGTTGAGCACCAGCGTGCGCGAATCGCCCGGCCGGCCATCCTGGCCGTAGGCGACGCGGTGGTAGAGCCGGGCCGAGAGCGGGTGGCCGTTGCGCCGGCGCAGATCCAGGTCGAACCGGTCGGTACGGACCTCGCCGGGCTGGCCGTTGCCGCCGATCAGCACCGGCCCGAGATCGTCGGGCAGGATCTCGGAAAGGCGCAGGCCCCCCGAGCCGACCTGCGCCAGGTCGTGGCCGAGCCAGGCGGCGAGCGTCGCGTTCATGTAGACGACCGACCCCTTGGGATCGACCGCCATGAAGCCCGCCGGGGCGTGGTCGAGGTAGTCGATCGCGTGCTGGAGCTCCTGGAAGACGTTCTCCTGGCGCTCGCGCTCGTGGGTGATGTCGGCGACGCTCCACAAGGCCACCGGCCGGCGCGGCAGCGGCAGCGGCCGCACGCCGATGCGGAACCAGGCGAAGTCGCGCTCCGCCGCACCGCCGGGAGGCGGCGCCATGCGGATCTCCTCCGACAGGGAGCGGCCCTCGCGCGCGGCTTGCGCCAGGCGATAGACCGCCTCCGACACCTCGGGCGAGCCGACGAAGACCCGCTCGACCGGGCGCAGATTGGTGAAGGTGTCGCTGCCGGCGAGCTTCAGGTAGGCGGCGTTGGCGTAGATCGGCCGGCCGCCCTCCTCCATGGCGATCATGCCGTCGGGCGCGGCGTCGACCACCGCCTTGGTGACGTCGTTGCGGGTGCCCTGGCCGGTGAGCTGGATCGCCCCGATGGCGAAGGCGAACAGGCAGAACACGCCCGCCATGGCGAGCAGCGCCAGCAGGCCGAGGATGATCGGCTGCGCCTGCTCGTTGGCGACGAAGCTCAGGCCGACCGCCGCGCCGACGAGGAGGCCGGCGAGCAGCAGGAGCAGGCTGACCCGGCCGGGCCGCTCGGAGCGGTCGAGGGCGGCCTCCGCCGCGGATGGGCTCAACTCCGGCATGTCGCCTCGACACTCCCCGTGGGCCCGGACCACGCGTCCGGACCCTTGATCCGTTCTCCGGGGCCTGAACCGGCCCCTCCCACGTTCCCTAGCAGGCTCGGCGTTTCCGTGGAATGAACCCGGTTCGTTCCGGCGCGCCTCAATGACGGCGGCGCAGGCGCAGGACGTAGCCGATCACCTCGGCCACCGCCCGGTAATGCTCGGGCGGCACCGCGGCGTCGATCTCGACGGTGGCGTGGAGCGCCCGCGCCAGCGGCGGGTTCTCGACCACCGGCACGCCGTGCTCGCGCGCCACCTCGCGGATGCGGAGCGCCAGGGCGTCGACGCCCTTGGCGACGCAGACCGGCGCGGCCATGCCGGCCTCGTAGCGGAGCGCGACCGCGTAGTGGGTCGGGTTGGTGACGATCACGCTCGCGCTCGGCACCGCGGCCATCATGCGCTTCTTGACCCGCTGCATGCGGATCTGGCGCATCCGCCCCTTCACCTCCGGGTTGCCGTCCTGCTCCTTCATCTCCTCCTTCTGCTCCTGCTTCGTCATGCGAAGCTTGGCCCGCCAGCGGAAGCGCTGGTAGAGCGCGTCGCCGAGGGTGACGACGAGGTAGGCCGCCAGCACCGCGCCCATCAGCCGCAGGCAGAGCGCGAGGGTGCCCTGGAGCACGGCCGGCGGCTCGAGCCGCGCGAAGGCCTCGAGCCGGTCGCGGTCGCCCCACAGCACCAGGCCGGCGGCGATCCCGACGAGCAGGATCTTGACGAGGCCCTTGCCGAACTGGAACCAGGCCTCGGGCCCGAACAGCCGCTTGAGGCCGGCCATCGGCGAGACCCGGTTCCACTTCATCCCCAGGGTCTCGGTGGTCCAGACCAGGGGATGCTGGACGAGGCCGCCGACGACGCCCGCCGCCGCCACCGCGCCCATCGGGATCGCGAGGGCGAGGAGCGCCGCGATCAGGGCGCGGCGGCCGAAGGCCAGGTAGCCGGCCGGATCGGAGGGGACCTGGTGCACGTGGGCGAGCAGGCCCCGCAGGTCGGCGAGCAGCCCGCGGGCCAGCGGCGCGGCGGCGACCATCAGCACCAGCGTGAACACGCCGAGCATCAGGAAGGTGTTGACCTCCTGGCTGGTGGCGACGTCGCCGCGCTCGACCGCATCGTCGAGCCGTCGTTGGCTCGGGTCTTCGGTGCGGTCTTCCTGGTCGGCCTCGTCCGACATGCGCTCACGACCTCCCGAGATCGGCCAGGAAGCGGCCGAGATCGTCGACGAACACCCCCATCATCACCCCGATCGTCGCCAGGAAGACCAGCATGCCGATCAGGATCGAGGCTGGGGCGGCGACGAAGAACACCTGCATCTGCGGCATCATCCGCGACAGCACGCCGAGGCCGAGGTTGAACAGGATGCCGAAGGCGATGAACGGCGCCGAGATCTGCACCGCCAGGGTGAAGCCGCGGGCCACCGCCCGCACCGCGAAGGCGGCGGCGTCGCCGGTCGCCGGCATGCCGACCGGCGGCATCAGCCCGTAGGAATCGCGGATGCCCTCGATCGCGAGGTGGTGCAGGTCGGCGGCGAGGACCAGCGTGAGGCCGAGAAGGCTCAAGAAGCTGCCGAGCGTCGCCTGCTGGTTGCCGAGGGAGGGATCGACGGTCATCGCGTAGGCGAGGCCGAGCTGCTGGGCCACGATGGTGCCGGCGGTCTGGAGCGCCGCGATCACCGCCCGCACGCTCAGGCCCAGAATCAGGCCGACCGCGATCTCGCCGATCAGCACGCCGATCAGCGCCGTGCCGGGCCCGCCGGGCTCCGGTCCGGTGCCGCCGGGCAGGAGCGGGCGGGCGACCGGGAACAGGACGAGGGAGAGCAGCAGCGCGAAGGCGAGGCGGAGCCGCGGCGTCACGAACGCCTCGCCGAGGCCCGGCATCAGCATCACCATTGTGCCGATCCGCGCGAAGGTGAGGAGGTAGGCCGAGGCGAGGCCGGGCAGGAGGAGGTTCACGTCCGGCCGATTCGGGAGCGAGGGAGGATCTCGACGCGTCTCGGACGGATTTCCCGCCCGCTCAACCCCCCGAGGCGATCCGGGCGGCGATGCGGGTCATGTAGCCGGCCAGCGCGTCGCCCATGAAGGGCAGCATCAGCAGCATCGCGGCGAAGACCGCGACGATCTTCGGCACGTAGATCAGGGTCTGTTCCTGGATCTGGGTCAGGGCCTGGAACAGCGACACGACGAGGCCGACCACGAGGGCGACGACCATCAGGGGACCGGCGACCTTGAGAAAGGTGAAGATGCCGTCGCGGGCGACGTCGAGGATGGCGAGGCCGGTCATGAGTGGCAACGATCCCTTAAATCTGCATCCGCATGATGTCCTCGTAGGCCGAGATCACCCGGTCGCGCACCGCCACCAGGGTCTGGAGCGCGGTCTCGCTCTCGGCCACCGCCGTCACCACGTCGACGACGTTGGCCTTGCCGGCGGCGACCGCCAGGGCCTGGCCGTCGGCGCGCTTGCCGGCCTCCGCGACCCCGTCGAGGGCCGAGGAGAGGAGCTGGGTGAAGCCGGCCTCTCCCGGAGCGGCCGTGCCGGCCGCCTGCGGGCGGCCCATGTTCTGGATGGCGGCGTAGGCGCCGGCCGCGAAGGCATTGGTGGGCATGGTCAGGCCTTCAGGATGTCGATGGTGCGGGACACCATGCGGTTGGTGAGCGTGACCATGTTGAGGTTCGCCTCGTAGGAGCGCTGGGCCTCACGCATGTCGACGGTCTCGACGAGGACGTTGACGTTGGGCATCCGCACCTCGCCGTTGGCGTCGGCGGCGGGGTTGCCCGGGTCCTGCTTGGAGCGGAACGGGCTCTGGTCGCGCCGGACGCGCCCGAGATCCACCACCGTCGCGTCGAGCGCGCGGTCGACGTGGTTGGTGAAGGTCGGGATCTTGCGCCGGTAGGGCTCGGCGGTGGCGCTGGTCGGCGCCGAATCCGCGTTGGCGATGTTCTCCGAGATCACCCGCATCCGGCCCGACTGGGCCTTGAGCCCCGAGGCCGCGATGCCAATCGCCTTGCTGAAATCCATGGAAGCCACCTTGCGGCCGGTGTGACGATCGAGCGGGGATGAGGGAGCGGAGCGGTGCGGTGCGGTGCGACGGACGAGCGACCCGGCAGGAACGGCCTGCCTCGGCTGGGACTTATTTGCCGACCGCGGTGCGCAGGGTCTGCAGGCTCTTGCGGTAGAGGAGGCTCGCGAGCTGGTAGTCGCCCTGGTTGTCGGCGGCCTTCAGCATCTCGTCCTCGAGGCTCACCGCGTTGCCGCTCGGCGTCATCTCGAAGCGGGTGCCGGCGCGCTCCTCCGAGGGCCCGCCCCCGCTGCTCCCGGCGAGGTGCAGGCCGCTGGTGCGCTCGACGCCGAGACCCGGCAGCCCCGCGGCCGCGAGGGCGCCGTCCGGCTCGAAGCGCGGCGCCTTGAGGTCGCGGGCGCGGAACCCCGGCGTGTCGGCATTGGCGACGTTCTCCGCCAGAACCTTCTGGCGCGTCTGCTGCCACTGCATCCGGTTGCGCAACATCGCGACGACGGGGAGATCGGTGACCGACACGGGCGGGCCTTCCGGTTTAGACCGGCACAATCTGCCTAGCGCATGGTTAAAGCCTGGTTAAGACGAGCCCGGCCCGTCCATCCCGTTCCGCCCCACCCATCCCGCGCCGACACCGCACCGCTAAAGCTGTTAACGATATGTTAAGGTCCCCTGCGCAGGCCCGTCACAGCCGTGCTAGAAGGCATCACATCGTCGGCGTGCCCCGCGCGCGCCTCACTTGAGAGACCGTGCTTTGCTCTCCTCGATCCTCGGGACGGACGGTTCGCCCTTGCTCTCCTACCTGATCGTCTTCCTGATCATGGTCGTGCTGCTCAGCCTGTTCGCCCTTGGGGCGAAGCGGTTCGCCCGCGGCCGCCTGAGCCTTGGGAGCAACGGGAGCACCAGCCGCAGCCGGCAGCCGCGGCTCGGCATCGTCGACATCTACGAACTGGACCGCCAGCGCCAGCTGATCCTTTTGCGCCGCGACAACACCGAGCATCTGCTGCTGGTCGGCGGGCCCAACGACGTCGTGGTCGAGCGCAACATCGTGCGGGCCGGCGGCAACCGGGTCTCGGCCGAGCTGGCCGACCGGTCGGAGCCGGAGGCACCGGAGGTTCCGCTCACCCTGCCGCCCGGGTCCGAGCCCGCGCCCCTGCCGCCGCCCTTCCCGGAGCCCGAGACGCCGGTGCGGGTGCCCGAGCCCGCGCGGGCCGCCCCGGTCTTCCCGCCGCCTCCGGAGGCTCCGCCCGAGCCGGCACGGCCGGCCTCGCGCTTCAACGCCTCGCGCCGGGTCGAGCCACCGAGCCTGCGCGCCGCCCGCCAGACGCCCCCGCCGCTCGAGACGCCCGAGGCGCCTCCCTTCGCGGTCCCTGTCCCGCCGGTCGTGGCGGCGCCCCCGCCGATGCCGGAACCGGTCCTGCCGCCCGAGCCGGCGCCCGCTCCCGCCGGCACCCGCGGGGCCGAGCCGCGGACGGTGGATGCGGCGATCCTCAACGACATGGCCCGCCAGCTCGAAGAGGCCCTGAGGCGGCCATCCTCGGCGGTCGCGCCGGCCCGCCCGGCCGCCCCGGTGATGAGCGCTCCGCCGGAGCCGGTGCAGCCCTTGCCCGAGCCCGAGCCCGAACCACCCCCCCCTCCTCCGCCCCCTCCCCCGGAGCCCGCGCCTGAGCCGGAGCCGGAGCCTACGCCCGAACCCGAACCGGCGCCCCCGCCCCCGCCGGCGCCGGAACCGGCCCCCGAGCCGCCCCCGCCCCCGCCTCCGCCGCCCCCGCCGGAGGAGCCGGCCCCGGCCTCCAAGCCGCCCTCGGTCCAGAACCCGTTCTCGGTCGAGGAGATCGAGGCCGAGTTCGCCCGCCTCCTCGGCCGGCCGCTCGACAAGCGCTGAGGCTCTCGCACCGACGATCCGGCCCCGGGGCACTCGGACGACAGCTGTTGCATCGGAACCGCGCCCGCCCGCCCTCGACAGGGTGCGGCGGGCGCGGCGCTTGCGGGCCACGGGACCGGGCCCCAAGGGTGATGCCGCCATGGCACGCCCGAATCGCCCGTCCCGACTTCCCCTCCTCTGCCGCGCCGCTTTGGCCCTGCTGCTCCTCCCGGGCGGCACGGCGCTGGCGCAGAGCCTGACGGTCGATCTCGGCCCGAGCGGCGGCGTCACCGAGCGGGCGCTGCAGCTCGTCGCCCTGATCACCGTGCTGGCGCTGGCGCCCTCGGTGCTGGTGATGGCGACCTCGTTCACCCGCATCGTGGTGGTGCTGTCGATCCTGCGCTCGGCGCTGGGCACCCAGACGGCGCCGCCGAACGCGGTGATCGTCAGCCTGTCCCTGTTCCTCACCGCCTTCGTGATGGCGCCGACGGCGCGGGAGGCCTACCGCACCGGCATCGAGCCGCTGCTCGCCGGGCAGATCCAGCAGGGCCAGGCCTTCGAGCGGGCGAGCCAGCCGTTCAAGGCGTTCATGCTGCGCAGCGTGCGCGAGAAGGACCTGAAGCTCTTCCTCGACCTCGCCCGCGCCGGCACGCCGGCGACGCCGGAGGCGGTGGGCCTCGAGGTGCTGACCCCCGCCTTCATGATCTCGGAGCTGCGGCGCGCCTTCGAGATCGGCTTCCTGCTGTTCATCCCGTTCCTGATCATCGACCTCGTGGTCGCGTCGATCCTGATGTCGGTCGGCATGATGATGCTGCCGCCCGCCACCGTGGCGCTGCCGTTCAAGCTGATCTTCTTCGTGCTGGTCGATGGCTGGACCCTGGTGGCCGGGTCCCTGGTGCAGAGCTACGGCGGTTGATCTCTCGGCCGCCGCCGTCACGGCACCAGGCTGAGGGCCCGGCCGGCGAGGTGGGCCGGCACGCCGCGGCGCATCAGCCGGTCGCGGCGGGACCGCTGCGCGAGACCGGCCGACCGCGCCTCCGCCGCATCGATGACCGGCTGCGTCCAGGCCTCGAACCAGGCGATCTGCACCGCGAGACCGAGCAGGATCATCTCGCCGGCGAGGCGCTGCGAGGCGAGCGCGACCCGCCGCAGCTGCGCGTCCAGGGGAATGAGGGGCGGCGTGGTCATGGCTTCCGAACCGCCCGACCGGTCATCGCAGGACGGCCTCCGGCCGCGCGGAGTCGGGGCGGGGGTGGACGGCATCGATCACGTGGGCCGGGGGGAGCCCGTCCGTGGGGATGCCCGCGGCCTCGGCCGATGCTGTCTCGGGCGGATTGTACGGCCGGTTGTAGCAGCGGCCGATCGCGAGCCAGAACGCCGCGCGCTCCGCGGGGGCGAGCCGGCGCAGGCAGGCCTCCAGAGCCTCCTGGCCGGCCTGGGCGAGCTCTGCGCGCGTGCCGTCGTCGAGGCATTCGGGACCAGCCGCAGCGGAGGCGAGGTCGATGGCGCGCAGGTCCGGCGCGGACGGGATCGCTGGATGATCCGGCGAGAGGACGATCGAAGCGGGCACGGTCGGCTCGGTCACGGCTCGGCTCCCTGACGGTTTCCACGCCAAGTCTAACGCCGGAAGCTCTGCTTCGATCCGGGCCGCGGCCGTCAGGCCCGTCCGAGGCCGGAACGGATCACTGCCTCACCCGTCGTCATCGCCCGCGGTGGGACCGGCGACGGCTCCCGGGTCTCGCCGGAGGAACCGACGGATCCAGCGGGTCCCATCGGAGCCCGTGCGCGCTGAGAGGATCTCAGTCTTCCGGGAAGTACGGCGGCGGGATGTTGTAGATCGGCAGGTTGGTGTTGCGCGGCAGCCAGGCGTGGAAGACCGGCCCGTCGCGCTCGCCGTAGGTGACCGGCTGGACCGGAACGCCGTGCACGCCGGCACGCGCAGAGGCCTGGACCTGATGCCGGTGGATGCGGGCGTGGACCGGCCGGCGCCCGGGTCCGGCGCCCGCGGGAGCCGGGCCGTATCCCGTGGCGCGGTGCGGCGAACCGTCGGCCGCCGCGGGGGCGTCAAGCGCCAGGATCATCAGGCCAGCGGTCAGGACGGGGCGCAGCATGCAGGCGGTCTCCGAGTTGCCGCGAGCGTAAGGCGTGAATCCCACCAGGGACTTAGAGCGCCTAACAGAACCGCCTGATCTGGCGGAGGGTGATGAGGCTTGCCTGCAGGAACGTGAAGGCCTCGTAGATGTCGGCGCGGCGTTCGTAGCGGACGGGCAAGCGGCGGGCGCGGTTGA